>OZ243924.1:0-2740000 GCA_965213725.1 Dehalococcoidia bacterium | reverse complement strand
GGAATGCCCCGCTAGGATGAATCCGCTCAACCCCAGCGCCGACACTGCGTTGTACAAATCGCCCGCGAAGGACTGGACGGTGTAGTCATCCTCGGCGGCGCCGCGGCCGGAGTCGCCCGCTCCCCGGTTATTGATAGCTATGATCCGGTGCTTCCCCGATGCCGCCAGTTCCTCGATGGTGTACCGCCACAGGATGGCTGACGATGCGTAGCCATGCACCAGCACCATAGTCTCCGGGCCGTCCCCGTCCTCGAAGTATTGCAGCCGGACATCCCCGGCCTGAACGAATGCTCCTTTCATTGCTTGCGCCTCCCCGTTTTTTTGCCAGCCGCCTTTGGTACTGCGAACTCCTCGCTTTTGGAGTATCCTAGCATGAACTGGAAGCGAACCGGCGCAAACTGAAATTGCCGGGCGGAACACGCAGTATCCGCAAGGGGGGCTTATGCGACTGGAAGGCAAAGTGGCGATGGTAACCGGCGGCGGCAACGGCATGGGGGCCGAGGAATGCAGGCTCTTCGCCCGCGAAGGCGCGAAAGTCGCCATCGCCGACGTCCGCGAAGAGGATGGGCGCCGCGTCGAGGCCGAGATCGCCGAGGCCGGCGGCGAGGCCATGTTCGTCAACCTCAACGTGGCGGACGAAGATTCTTGGATCGCCGCCGTGGAGCAGGTTCTAGGACGTTACGGCAAGCTGGACGTGCTGGTCAACAACGCCGGCATCAGCGGCAGCGGCGAGACCGACTTTCGCAGCACTGACGCCTGGGACCGTCTGCTCGACATTAACGCCCGCGGCGTCTTCCTCGGCACCAAGCACGCTGTGGCGGAAATGCAGAAAATCGGCGGCGGCGCCATCGTCAACATCTCCTCCATCTCCGGCATAGTGGGCCAAGAATCGGTGCATCCCGGCTACAACGCCTCCAAGGGCGCCGTGCGGCTGCTGACCAAGGCCACTGCGGTTCAGCACGCCAAGGACGGCATCCGCATCAACTCAGTCCACCCCGGCATGATGCCCCCAATGCTCACTTCCTTCCAGCGCGGCGACGCCCGCCGGGAAAGGCTGATGAACGACGTTCCCATGGGCCGCGAGGGCCGCACTATCGAAGTAGCCAACGCCGTGCTGTTCCTCGCCTCCGACGAGGCATCCTACATCACCGGCGCCGAGCTGGTCGTAGACGGCGGCTTCACCGCCCGGTAGAGAACTGCAACAAATTGCGGCCAAAACATACCCAACCGTTCAGCCTGAGCTTGTCGAAGGGTAAAGGGTAAACGGCTGGGCAGCGAGTACGGAGGAAGCGATGGGATTCCGGGTGCTTTACCACTTGAACACCGGCAACATCAAGGGCATCCCCGAAGAAGCCAGGTGGGCCGAAAGCATCGGTTACGACGGCCTCTGCACCGAGGAAACCGGGCATGACCCGCTGCTCCCTCTGGCTTTGGCCGCCACCACAACCTCCCGGGTAACGCTGGAGCCGCGGGTAGCCATCGCTTTCCCCCGCTCGCCAATGGTCTTCGCCTACGCCGCCATGGACTTGCAGAACTTGTCCGGCGGCCGGTTCCGCCTGGGGTTGGGAACGCAGGTCAAAGGCCACATCGAGCGGCGCTTCTCCGCCCAATGGTCATCCCCCGGCCCGCGCCTGCGCGAATACGTCCAAGCGCTCCACGCCATCTGGGACGCTTGGCAGAACGGGACGCGGCTGGCCTATCACGGGGAGCATTACAACTTTTCCCTGATGACCCCCTTTTTCAGCCCCGGCCCGTCCCGTCAGCCCAGCCCGCCGGTGTTCGTCAGCGCGGTCAACGCCTACAACTGCCGGGTGGCCGGCGAGGTCTGCGATGGCCTCTCTCTCCACCCGCTCATGTCCCCGCAGTTCCTGGAGCAGCGTATTCTGCCCGCCATCGCCGACGGGGCCCAGCGAGCCGGACGCGACGTGAAGGACGTTAATCTCACGGGTTCAGGGTTCATCATCACCGGCCCTAACCGCTCCGTCATCGAGGAGCGCAAACAGGCGGTGCGGCGGCAGATTGCCTTCTATTCCTCCACCCGCACCTACTCCACGGTACTGGAAACCCACGGCTTCGAGGACGTGGGCGTCCGCCTGCACGAAATGTCGCTCAAGGGTCAATGGGAGGAGATGGCCGGGCTGATTACCGACGACATCCTCGACAAGTTCGCCGTTGCCGTGGAGTACGGCGACGTGGCCGCCGCCGTCAAAGAACGCTACGGCGGCCTGCTGGACGAGGTCATCTTCGGCATGGACGTAACCGGCGCCGATGACGAGCAGATATTGCGGAGAATAGTCGCCGAATTACAGGATTAACGCCCCAACCGTTCGTCCCTGGCAGGCTTGGGACGAGCGGTTGGCCGCTACATATTCACTCACCCCGCCGGGGCCAGCGGTCGCCTTCCACCGCGGTCAGAAAGTCTAGGACGGTCCGGTTGAACAGCGCCGGTTCTTCCAGGTTGATGGTATGGCCGCTCTGCGGAAAGATCGCCAGTCCGCTGCGCGGCGTGGCCCGCTTCATAAACAGCCCGGGATCCAGGCAAGGCTCATCCTCATCGCCCACCAGCACCAGAGCCGGGGCGTCAATCCGGCCCAGCTCTTCCTCCAATTGGTAGATGGTCGGGCGTTTCATCTGCACGCCCCGAAAGGTGTAGGCCGAGCCCCGGGCCGAGTGGGCGGCCAGCCCGGCCCGGAACTTCTCCCATCCCACCGGATCCTTGCGCCGGAACTGCACCCGCTCCGGGCCGCTGGCGTAACCCTCGGCGAATTTCTCCATCCCTTCGGACAGCATCAGCTCGCTGAGTTCCTGCCATGAGGCCAGCAGCCGCGCGCGGCCAGTGGTTCCCGAACCGGCCGACGCCACAATCAAGGCCCGGCACAGCTCCGGATGCGCGATGGCGAAGGACACCGCCGCGCTGCCACCCATGGACAGCCCGCAGATATAAGCCTCCTGAACATCCAGATGCAGCAACAGTTCCCGCATATCCGATACCAGATGCTCCTGCGAATATGCCGCCGGGTCATCCGGCACGTCCGAAGGCGGGTAGCCGCGATGACAGTAAGTAATGACCCGGTAACGGCGGGCAAAGAAGTTCACCTGCGGCTCCCAACTGGTGATGTCTCCGGCGAACTCATGGCTGAACAGCAGGGGATATCCTCTCCCGGCAACTTCGTAATAGATGTTCACGCCATCGGCGGCGGCAAACGTGGGCATGGCTACTCTCCTCGGAGCGGGCCGCTCCCGGCAAGGCAGCCTTTCGGGGCTTGTGCCGGGCCGCAAAAACAAATAGTCTTGCGTCAAGTCTACCAGCCACGCTCGCCATCGTCATTTTTTGCCGGGCGAGGCGGCGAGCGCCGGAAAATCCATACCGGAAAATCCATATATGAAACGGAGGAACTCATGCTGAAGAAAGTGCACCACATCACCTTCGTGGTCGAAAGCATAGACGACATGGCAAACTACCTGGAGCGCAATTTCTCCCTCTCTCCCATGTCCCGCGACGAATTCCAAGACCGCGGCTTCAAGTCCATCCTCTACCGCATCGGCGAGACTTACGTAGACTTCTTCGAGCCGCTGCGCGAGGACACGCCCATGGCCCGGCAACTCCAGGCCACCGGCCCGGGCGTCATGCACGTGGCCTGGGGCGTGGACGGCATAGACCAAGTCTTCGCCGACCTGCAAGCCAAGGGCAACGAAATGCGCGGGGAGGCCCCGTCGGTCAGCCCTTTCGGCTACCGCAACCTCAACATCGAGACCAGCAGTTCCCACGGCATCCTCTTCCAGTTGGCCGAGGGCGATGTGGCGGCGTAGCGCAGCGGCGGCGGTCGCGCCGCCGCCTCAACCGGCCCGGAGAATGGCTTGTTAAGCATAGCAACGCTTCGCGCCCTGTCTACGGCGCGGCTGGAAGACGCCCGCGCCCTGCTATCCTTGGGAAGACGCGAGGGCGCCCTTTACTTGTGCGGCTATGCCGTGGAGTTGGCATTGAAAGCCAGGATATGCGAAACTCTGAACTGGGACGGGTTTCCTGAATCAAGTGCCGAATTTCATTCCTTAAACTCATTTCGGACTCATGATTTGAACGCGCTGCTTCACCTTTCAGGCGCTGAGAAAGAAATCAAGCGCGAAAGGAAAGACGATTGGGATACAGTCTCAAAATGGAAACCGGAAGTCCGATACATTGCCCCTCGGCACAGACCGGGCCTTGCCGCCCCCTGAAGTAATGGTATCCGCGACTGAGCAAATTCTGGAGGTATTGTGAAGCCGATTCTCGTCAACCACAAACCTACCGTCGAAGGTCTGGTTAAATTTGAGCGCGAGTTTTCCGAAAAGCACGGCCCCTTTGTCTTTTTCGGTTTTCTGTGGCCGGAATACTACGCTTACCATGATTCGAGTATCAACCCGTATGTCGCGGCGGCCGCTCCCTGGTCTTACACTCGCTTATGGTCATCGGAAGACCATAAAGCGGTCAGAGAATCGTTCCATCGAGGGGTGGCGCAGGTGATGGAAATCGAAAGCTGGTTCAGGAAACCCGATAGCACGTTGCTGGACCCTTCCCATCAAGCGTTGGAACCTGTCCTTGAGGTTTTAGAAATCGAGCACGGCCTAGTTGAGCTGCTCAATGTAGAACTTTTGGGGCAGGAAATGCGCCGCGCCTACATTATCACCTCCCAAAGACTTTCGCCCACGACAGTTGAAGGACAGGATTAACGTTATGGAATACAGCATTTTGGGCCGCACCGGCCTGCGCGTCTCGCGGGCCGGTTTCGGCGGCGGCGGCATCGGACAGGTCTGGGGCGCGACTACCGAAGCGGAAGCCATCCGCTCCGTGCACCGGGCGCTGGAACTGGGCATAAACTTCTTCGACGTGGCCCCGGCCTATGGCGACGGCAAGGCCGAGGAGGCCCTCGGCAAGGCGTTGCAGGGGCGCAGCGAGCCGGTGGTAATCGCCACCAAGGTCCGGCTGCGGGCCGATGAAATGGATGACTTGGCCGGAGCCGTGCGCCGCTCCGTAGATGCCAGCCTGGCCCGGCTGCGCCGCGACTCAGTAGACGTGCTTCACGTCCACAACCGCTTTACCGAACGCCGGGGCGAGGCCCGCGATTCGATTACGGGCGACGACGTTCTGGGGCCGGCACTCGAAGCCTACAAGGAGATCCAGCGCGAGGGCAAGACTCGCTACATTGGCCTATCCGCCATGGACCACCACGTCCCCACGATGCACCGGCTCATCAACAGCGGCGAATGGGACACCGTGCTGGCCTACTACAATCTGCTGAACACCACCGCACAGGAAACCAAGCCGTCCGGCGCAGACGTATTCGACAACGGCCAGATCATCCCCCTAGCTAAGAGCCAGGGAATGGGCATCATCGGCATCCGCTCCCACGCCGCCGGCGCCCTCACCCCGGCCCTCGACCGTCCGCCGGCCCCCGGCGACGCGCTGATGCAGGCCGACCTGCGGAAAGCCGCCATGCTGGACTTCCTGCTGGACGGCCCCATCGAAACCCTGTCGCAGGCCGCTATGGTCTTCAGCCTGATGAACCGCGACATGGACACCACCGTTCCCGGCGTGAAAAACGAAGCGGAAGCCGCAGAAATCGCCCGCTGCGCCGACCTGCCGCCGATACCGGAGTCGCATCTGGCGCGGCTGCGGGAGCTGTACCAGCGAGATTTTGCGTAACCCCTGAACCTGTCAACCGGCGTCGGGCCAAGCAGGATTAGGGGAACCGGGGCCTACACCAGCGGCCAAACTTCTCCCGCAAACCGCTCCATCCGCCCCAGCATCGTATCCAAATCCTCGGTCTGCCGCAGGAAATCCAGCACCAGCGAGCCAACGCCCATCGCCTCATACTCCCGGACATCGGCGGCTATCTGCTCCGCGTTCCCTGCGAAGGGCAGACGGTCGCCGTTGACCGCATTGCCGGTAAGCTCGAACTGGTGCGTCCGGTAAATCGTCTCGATTTCCGACGGGTCGCGCCCGAAGCGCCTGGCGTATACCGCCAGCCGTTCCAGCCCGGCGGCCAACTGTTGGGGCGTTCCCATGGGAAACGTCGGGTTGGAGCCCAGCGGATACCAGCCATCGGCCAGCTCGGCGGTTCGGCGCAGCGCGGGACGGCTCTCGCCCCCGACCCAGATGGGCGGGTGCGGCTTTTGCACCGGCTTGGGCAGGAAGCTGATATTGTCAAAGCTGACGTACTTGCCCTCAAAGTGCGGGGCATCGCTGGTCCACAGTTCCTTGAAAGCCCGGATGTATTCGTCGGTCACCGCTCCGCGCTCCTCGAAGGGCGGCAGGTTCAGCGCCTCGAACTCCTCGCGCATCCAGCCCACGCCCACGCCCACCACCAGCCGCCCGCCCGACAGCACGTCCAGCGTCGCCAGCGCCTTGGCCGCCACCAGAGGATTCCGGTGCGGCACGATAATCACGCTGGTAACCAGCCGGATGCGGGAAGTCTGCCCGGCCAGAAAGGCCAACAGCGTGAGCTGCTCCATAGATTCCCCAGACGGACTCCCCGGAAACTCGCCGCTCTCCGTGTAGGGGTACGGCGACGCAATGTTGCGCGGCACCAGGATGTGATCCCCGGTAAACAGCGCGTCATAACCCAGCTCCTCGCCGCGGCGGGCGATGCGCCCCAAGGTTTCGGGAGCAGCCAACGGGCCGCGGCCCGGTAAAGTGAAGCCGTACTTCATTTCTCCTCTCCTTGCCAACTGCACGAGTGTTTGTCCGCTCGCTTTCACCTCCCCAGCTCTCTCCCTATGCGGGAGCGGGAACCCGGGGGAAATGCGTCGCTAAAAGGCCCGCCGCAGCACTGCCATCACCTGCTCCGCCTCCGTGACGGGGATGGCGTTGGTTCGGCAGCCCCGGTCGGTCAGCACCAGTTCGGCGATGTCCGGCAGGTCTTCTTCCGGTATCTCCAGCTCCCGCAGGCGATGGGGCATCCCGAGTCCGAGGATGAAGTCGTCCACTGCCCGCGCCGCCAGTTCCGCCGCAGCCTCGTCGCTCATCCCGGCGGTGTCCCGACCGGCGGCGCGGGCCAGCAGGGCCTGCTTGGCGGCGGAGGCCGGGCGGTTGTACTCCATCACGTAGGGCTGGGTGACGCAGGAAGTGTAGCCGTGGCCCACAGCGTACTTGACGCCCACGATGTGCCCGATGGCATGGGAAAGCCCCACTGCGAAGTTGGGCGCCCCCATCATGGACATCCAAGCCGCCACCAGGCATTGCAGGCGGGCCTCGCCATCGCCGTTGGCCTGCCGCGACCTGGGCAGCGCGCCGAACAGCAGCTCCGCCGCCGAAAGCACCGGCGCGTCAATGGCTGGCTGGTTGCCCCGGCAGTACAGCCGCTCGATGCAGTGATCCAAGGCCTTGACCCCGGTGGACAGCCACAGCCAGTCCGGGGTTCCGGCGGTCATATCGGGGTCCAGGACGATGAGATCCGCATATAGCCGCGGATGGCCCGCCCTGATCTTGTGACCCTCGGCATCGTCCAGTACGTTGCCGCCGCCCATATTGAACTCGCCTGCCGACAGAGTGGTCGGGATGGACACCTGCAAGGGCAGCGCTTTGCCGTCCAGCTTGGGCCGCAGCATCATCTCCTCCCGGCGCCCCCGCTCCCGCAGCTCTTCGACGGTGTTGATGCCCTCAGCCAGCAACACTGCAATCATGCGCGCCGCGTCGGAGATGGTGCTGCCTCCCACGCCCACCAGCGTGTCGGCCTCGAGGGAGGCCGCCAGGTTGGCGGCCTCCACCGCCGTAGCCAGCGGCGCCCGCTGCGTCAGGCCGGAGTAAACGCCAACGGCGCAATCGCCCAGCGCCTCCTGCGTCCGGCGGACAGCATCCGTCTGCTCCGCCACGCTCCGGCCCGACAGCGTCAGAACGCGCTTGCCGCCCAAATCCGCAACTTCCCTCTCCAGCGTGGCGGCCTTGCCCGGCCCGAAGATAACGCGGGTGGGAACTGCGGGGTTGAACTCTCCGCTCAGTTTCTCGTATGCAGCCATAATCTCGCCCCAAATCAGAATCAGTGCAGGCTAAAATTCCCTCTCCCTCCGGCAGGGAATTAGGGTGAAGGGGTTCCCTCGCGTCCGGCCTGCGCTTTTAGTCATCCAGCGGTATGATGATGGCGAAGCGCGGCTCCGCGCCAACGACGCGGGTGGAGTGGCCGGCGCCGGTCAGGTCTTCAGCCAGCAGCACTGTTCCGGGGCCGTAGTGCTTGATAGTCCCGTCGGGCGTGCCGACCTCGATTTCGCCAGTGAGGGTGATGCTGTACTGGCGGCGCGGCGCGGTATGAAAATCCAGAAAATACCCCGGCTCATAAACTCGAAAGGTAATCCCCGGCGTCTTGATCAGCTCGGTGGAAAGCCCGTGCGCCCCCTCCGTGTCAACGAAACTCTGCATCTCAAAGTCCCGTTCTTCAACCACCGACTGACCATCGGCGCCGGTATAGACGTGAACGAATTTAGCCATTATCCCCCCGTATTTTTGCGGTTGCGGCCAAGGGTTATGGTACAGGAATTCACCGGGGCGTCAAGGAAAGGGAAGCGGCCTCACCCGGTTCCAGGTCAGCCGGATGTTATAATCCACAAACAGCCGCGGGCGTTCCTGACCACAGCCTAGGAAAGAGCCTCATGGCAGGGAAGTCAAATCTCAACCACGAATCTTCCGCCGTTCAGAAGCACCTTGAGATAATGCAGGGCGTGATACAGCGGATGGCGGAGAACAGCCGTTCCTGCAAGCTATTCGGAGGGGTGGACAAATTAGGCGGCCCCCGGGCGCGCTATCCGGCGTAGGCTAGGGCTTGGGCGGCAAGGGCTGACAGCGCCACTACCAGCCAGGGCGGCCACTTCCAGAGGGCCAGCAGCCCAGCCGCCGCCAGCGCCAGCCCGAAATCCTCCGGCCCGCGGATGGCGCTGGTCCATACCGGATCGTATAGCGCAGCCAGCAGAAGCCCCACCACTGCCGCGTTGATCCCCCGCAGCGCGTCGCTGAAACCGGGCCGGTTCCGCAGCCGCTCCCAGAACGGGGCCACTCCGATGACCAGCAGAAACGAGGGCAGAAAGATGGCCGCCAGCGCAAACAGACCTCCGGCCCACCCCGTAGGTCCGCTCCCAACGTCGAGGGTCGTCCCCAGGTAGGCCGAAAAGGTGAACAGCGGCCCCGGAACCGCCTGCGCCGCCCCGTACCCCGCAACGAACTCAGCATTGGTCACCCATCCCGGCGCAACCACCAGTTCCTGAAGCAGCGGCAGCACCACGTGGCCCCCGCCGAACACCAGTGAACCGGCCCGGTAAAAGCTGCCGAAGACCTCCAGCGGCGCCGATAAATTCTCCGGCGTCAACGCCTGACCCAGCGCGGGCAGCCCGGCCAGCAGCGCCCCGAACACGGCCAGGCAGGCGACGGCCAGCCACCGGCTGACCAAAAACTGCTTCTCGCCTCCCTTGGACGCTTGTTCCGGGGACGCCTGTTCCGGGGACGCCTGCTCCCTTCGCAGAAACCGCCAGCCGATTGCCCCGGCAGCGGCCATTACCGCCAACTGTCCCCATCCAGTCGGCCAAGCCAGAACCCCGATGGCGGCGGCAATGGCCATCCCGGCCCGGGGCCTGTCGGGACAAAGGCTCCCCGCCATACCCCAGACGGCCAGCGCCACCACCGCCACCGCCGCCGTCTTCAGCCCGCTGAGCCAGCCCGCGCCCTCAACATCGCCAAAAAACGAAACGCCGTAGGCGAACAGGATCAGGGCCGCCGCAGACGGCGCGGTGAAGCCCAGCCAGGCCGCCAGCCCGCCCGGCAGTCCGGCGCGCCGCAGACCTAGGGCGATCCCCACTTGGCTGCTGGCCGGGCCGGGCAGGAACTGGCATAGGGCCACCAACTCCCCGTAGGCCGCCTCGTCCAGCCACTTCCGCCGGACAACGATCTCTTGCCGGAAATAACCCAGGTGGGCCACCGGGCCGCCGAAAGAGGTCAACCCCAGCCGCAGGAACACGGTCAGCACTTCCAGGAAGGAGCCGCGCCCGGCCTTATGCTCCATTCAGAGCCTTCTCTACCTTCCGGCGCAGGCGGTGAATCCAGAAACGCAGCAGCGTATCGGACGGGGCGGCCAGCATCGAGCGGGCCATCATGCCATAGACCCAGCGCCGCCGCACCCGCGAGGGGCGCGCCGGGTCGAGCCAGGCGTCGTTCCGGGCCAGCTTTTCCAGTGTCGCCAACCCCAGCAGGATGGGCCAGAGGACGGCCAGCCGCAGACGCAGGCAACGGCGCGGCGTCGCCAGCAGGTAGGCTTCCGCCGCGTCGAAATGACCCAGCGCAACGTGAATCCACGGCGTCAACGCAGCGCGGGCGCGGGCGGCATTGGCCGGGTCGAGCAGATCGGCAGGCGCGAGACCGGCCCGGGCCAAGTCCGGCTCCGGCAGGTAGCACCGTCCGTTGCGGAGGTCGCGGGGAACATCGCGTAGCACGTTGGTCAGTTGCAGGGCCTTGCCGAAACGCACGCCCAGAGCGCTCATCCCTTCAGCGTTCCAGCCGGAAAGCCGGGGCTGATGCGACATCGCCACCGACGTCCAGAACCCGCCAACGCACCCGGCCACTAGGTAGGTATACCAGTCCAGTTCCTCCGGCGATGGCAGGGCGGCCACCGCCCCGGAATCCTCAGCCGGGAAGGTAGTCAGGTCCAGCTCCATCCCGCGGGTGAGGGTCGCCACCACCCGGCGGATGCAGGCGCGATCCGACGCGGGCAGCGACTCCAGCAAATCAAAGACGCCGCCGATGCTCCCCAGCAAGGCCCTTTCCGCCGCCGCCGCGCCGCCCCCGCCTTCCCAGGCGCGGACGCTGCCTATGATGCGGCTGACCTCCGCCTCCGGCGCTTGGCCCTCGACTTGGGCGCGGAAAGCCAGCAGCTTCTCCAGCCGTTCCTGCGGCGGCAGTGCGCGGGTGTCGGCGATGGTGTCGGCGGCCCGCGCCAGCAGGTAGGCCACCGCCACCGGCCGGCGCATTCCCGGCGGCAACGCCCTGATGGTCAGGTAAAAGGAGCGGGAAACGCCCTTCAGGATGTCACGAAGCAGCAGCCGGTCGTCCATTCGGTTTACGCTGGGCTAGGAACCAGCCTGAAAATTTCTCCGGCCTCTGCGGTTAATCCTTCCCTTGGTATGGCGATGCGACTTTCTCGCGCCTCACGCCCGCCAGCGATTCGGCCACCATATCGTCCACCGGCAGCCCGCCCTCCAGCCGTTCGATCACCGGCAGCCTGGCCCGCGTTTCCGGGTGCTTCGGCACAAACAGCGAACAGCAGTCTTGGTCGGGCTGGATGGATATAGGAAAGGTGCCGATGTTCCGGGCCATCCCCACAATCTCCTCCTTGTTCATCCCTATCAAGGGGCGCAGCACCGGCAGACCGGCCGCCTGGTCCACCACGGCAATGTTGTCCAGCGTCTGCGAGCTCACCTGTCCGCAGCTCTCGCCGGTTACGATGGCCTTGGCGCCCGCCCGCCGGGCCAGAGCTTCGGTGATGCGCAGCATGAACCGCCGGTACAGCAGCACCCGGTAAGAGGGGGGCGTCTCCACGATGACCCGTTTCTGTATCTCGGACAAAGGCGCAAGAAACAGATCCGCCGGCCCCTGATGGCGGCCCAGGAGTTGCGCCAAGTCCGAGGCCTTCTCCATGGAGGAGCGGTCAACCAGCGGGTAGCTGTGGAAGTGGACGAACAGCGCCGGGCAGCCTCGCTTCATCATATGCCAAGCCGCCACGGGCGAGTCTATGCCGCCGGAAAGCATCACCGCCACCCGTCCGCTGACTCCCACCGGCAGCCCGCCGTAGGCCGGCGTCTCGTTGAAGTACAACAGGATGCCGCGAGTCTGGATGTCCAGATATATCGTAAGGCCAGGGTGGGACAGGTCAACCCTGGCCCCGGTCAGTTCCTCCACGAAGCGGCCCAGCTCCACGTTGACTTCCGGGGAGGTCAGCGGGAAACGCTTGTCGGCCCGGTTGGTGACCAAGCGAAAGGTGCGGAAATCAAGGCCCGGAAGCCGCTGCCGCAGCGCCTCCCGGATTAGCTCCAGTTCCTGCGGATACTCATAGGCCAAAAAGAACTTGGCGACGCCGAAACAGTCGCGCACCCGCTCTCTGACCTCCGGCCAACGATTTTCGTCGTCCAGGGTCAGGCCAATCATCAACTGGCCTTGCCAAACGCGGCTCACGCCAACCCCTTCGGTGACGCGGCGAAGGTTATCGGTAAGCCGACGCATAAACCAAGGGCGGTTCTTGCCCTTCAAGGCCAGCTCGTGGGTCTTGACGATAACGTGAGTTTTCACCCCGCCATTGTACACAACCGGGGAATAAAACACAGAGGCCGCAGCGAACCGGAGAGCGGCAAAACTCCTTTTGCCACCCCGTAAGGGAGAGGGCCGGCTGAAAGGCCGGACTCAGGGTCAGGGCTGCTCGATGTTCAACGGGCCGTAGACGGCACTGGGGTAGTTGTTTTCGCCCACGCCGGCGGTGTCCACCAGCACGTAGGCCCGGACGTACTTTCCGTTGTCATCGGTCTGCGGGGTGTAGGTGAACGAGCATTCTCCGGCTGCCCGGGTGCCATAGTCCTTGGGCTGCCGGGCCGAGGGCATGTCCGTCCAATCCGCCCCGTCGTCGGAGCGCTGCCAGGTCCAGAGTCGGTGGCGGGTCGCGGTCGCATCGGAGCCGCAGTTGCCGTCGCCCAGCAAAGCGGCGTCGCTTGCCCGGGCCCGGTTGGGACGCACTCGAGTCTCCTCCAGCTCCACCCGGACGGTCCCGTCATAACTGCCGTCGGCGTCGGCCGCGATGGAACCGCAAATCGGGTCGGACAGTACGGCATTAGAAGTGATGCCGGTGCTGCTCAGAACCAGGGCCGGGAACACCGCCTTGTAATCCTGAAAGCTAAGCGCCGAACCAACGATGGTCCTGGTGCCGAAGTTCAGCTCCTCCAGATTGTTCAACCTCCACCGGGAGGCGTGCGGGGTGGGGGCGATGTTGCCCAATTTGGTGTTGATCAGATGCAGCTCGCGCAGAGCGGACAAGCCGTCAAACTGGCCGGGATGAATGCAGGCCAGCGAAGTGTTGTTGGTCAGATGCAGCTCTTCCAGGCTGTCCAAGCCGTCAAATACCTCCGGCGGCAGCGCTCCCAGTGCGGAGTTGTCGTTCAGAAACAGGAGTTCCAGGCTGGTGAGGCCGTCGAACACATCCTCGGGCAGGTCGCTCAGATCGTTGCCGTCCAGACGCAACTGTTCCAGGCTGTCGAGGCCGTCAAACACCTCCTCGGGCAGGTCGCTCAGCTCGTTGCCGTCCAGATGCAGCCGTTCCAGGTTTGGAGAGCCATCGAACACATTTTCGGGCAGGGACTCCAGCCGGTTGTTTTCCATATACAAGTTTCGCAAGCCGGGAAGGTTGTCGAAGTCGCCCTCTTGCAGGGCGCGCAGTCTCTGCTCTCTCAGGGTAAACGTAAGACCGGCGGCGAGCTCCAGTCGCTGGACGGTAACGGCGCTGCAATCGCTCTCGCCGAACGCCGTAAGGATGTTGTCAACCACCTTCTGCGTGCGCCCGTGGAGGGGGTTGCCGGCGCCGTCGCAGTCGGCCAGCAGTTCCAGGGATTCGCAAATCGGGTCGGTCAGGCCGCCGGCGGCGACCCGGAATTTGGCCTCGACCAAGGCGGGCAGCACCGCCTGGTAGTCGGCAAAGTTAAGCGCCGAGCCGCTAATGCTCGTACCGCCAAATCGCAGCTCCGTCAACTGGTTCAAGCTCCACCGGGTGAAGTGGGTGGGGTTTATGTTGCCCAAGCCGGTGCCCTGCAAATGCAGCAGTTCCAGACTGGACAAGCCGTCGAACTGGCCGGCGTGAATGCAGGCCAGCGGATTGTTTTGGTCCAGATACAGTTCTTCCAAGCTGGACAGCCCCTCAAATGCGTCCGGCGGCAGCCACTCCAGTTGGTTGTTGTTCAGGCGGATGAATTCCAGGCTGGAGAGGTTATCGAACGCGCCGTCGGGAACGGTAGTCAGAGAGTTTTGCCACAGACGCAGGTGGGTCAGGCCGGTGAGGTCGTCGAACACGCCGCTGGGCAGCTCGGTCAGATCGTTTTGGAACAGGTTCAGGGTTTCCAACCCGGAGAGACCCTCGAAGTCGCCGCTTTGCAGGGAACTCAGGCTCTTATTGGTTATCTCAAGGGTACTGATGGTAGCCAGTTGCGTGCTGGTGACGGCGCTGCAATCGCTGGAGAAAATGTCGAGGATGGCGTCGACCACCTTCTGCGTGCGCCCGTCGAGGGGGCCGCTGCCGCAGCTGGCCGTCGCTTCCTGGGCCTGCGCGGGGGGGGGGGGGGGGGGGGGGGGACGGCGCCAGCCAAAGGGCCGCGGCCACCACAGCCGCCAGCAGCACAAAATTCACCCACGGGGTTTTGGCATCCCAATTTTTCCGTCCGATCATAATCGCGCTTCCCTCTGAGTAATCGGCTGCGAACTGAACGATCGGGTTTTAAGCCTAGCACAAATTCCGGCTAGTGTCTTGCTTGGCATTCTCGACATGGGCATTTTCAACGTGCGTTGGCAATGACGGTTGACGCGGGCATACCAACGCATATTGAAGATGCCGAGAACGCCGGGAATTCCGGGAAAATTCTCCGGGGGATCTGTGCCGAAAACCCGGCTCAGGCGAAGATGGACTCCTTGATGGCCTGCACGTCGTGGCGCAGGGTGACGTCTTCGTTCATCTCGCCGTTGATTTTCCCGGCGCCGTGGATCACGGTGGAGTGATCCCGGCCCCCCAGCAGGCGGCCCACCTGCGTTGGCGGCAGTCCTATTTCGTGGATCAGCAGATACATCGCCACCTGCCGCGGCACCGACACCGCCCGCCTGCGGTTGCGGGCCACTAGGTCATCCACCGCCAGGCCGTAGTAGCCGGCCACTTCCGACAGGATCCGCTGGGGGTCTATGGAGGCGCGGCTCTGCTCCTGGGTCACTTCGTTGAGGATGCGCTCAGTGGTATCCAGAGTTATGGCGACATTCATCAATTGAGCGTAGGCCACCATGCGGTTCAGACTGCCCTCCAGCTCCCGCACGTTGCGCTGCACCCGTTTGGCGATGAGCTCGATAACCGCGTCGTCCAGTCCAACGTGCATCTCATCGGCCTTGTTGGCTAGGATCGCCATGCGGGTTTCCAAGTCGGGCGGCTGGATGTCGGCTATCAGTCCCCACTCGAAGCGGGAGCGCAGGCGTTCCTCCATCAGCGGCAACTCCCGGGGGGGACGGTCCGAGGACACCACCACCTGATTGCCGGAGTTGTGCAGGTCATTGAAAGTATGGAAAAAGCCCTCGTGGGTTTGCTCCTTGCCGCTGAGAAACTGCACGTCGTCCACCAGCAGCATTTGCACCGAGCGGTAGCGCTTGCGGAACTCTTCGGTGGTCCGGCCGCGGATGGCGCTTATGAATTCGTTGGTGAACTGCTCCGAGGTAACGTACAGCACCGACATACCGCGCAGGCCGCAGGTGCGCCCCACCGCCTGGAGCAGGTGAGTCTTGCCCAAGCCGGCCCCGGAGTAGAGGAACAGCGGGTTGTAGGCCACCCCGGGCGTCTCGGCCACGGCCTGGGCGGCGCTGAAGGCCAGCCGGTTGGAGGGGCCGACCACAAAGGACTCGAAGGTGTAGCGCGGGTTTAGCGAGCGGAACTCGAACAGCGGCTGGTTCGCTTCCTGGCTCACTCCGGGGGGCAGTTCGGCCCGCTCCACGGCATAGGAAACCCCTTCCGACTTCACCTGCAACTGCAACTGGAGCGGGCGCCCCGCAATTTTTTCCAAGGTGCGCTGCAAGGCGTGAAACATCCGGCGCTCCAGCCACTCCACGGCGAAGGGCGTCGGCGCCTCGACGATGAACGTCTGCCCGTCATCGGCCATCCCTTCGGTGGGCTTCAGCCACGTCTCGAAAGTCGGACGCGGCAACTGCATCTGCAAGTCGCCCAGCACGGCCCGCCAGACCTCGCGGGCTGATGCGCTTCTCATGCCTGCCTACGCTCCCGATGCTCTGTAAATCCCCGCGCTCCTAACCGCCGTCTTCTCCATTGGATTTACCCGATTCGCGGGGATTTGCCCGGTTCAGGGGCTGGCCGCCCCACAAAAAGGCAATGCCATACCCCCCGGATTCAACTGCCGGAAAACGGGGGAATCCAGCCCGCAGACTGCGCATTGCCCCAGCGCGAAACGGGCCGAAAACGGAGGTTAGAGGGCGAAATTAACAACACCGGGCAGTGGATGTCAACGGAGTATTCAGGCCAATATCCGGCCATTTTGCGGGCGGATAAACCCGAATTTTAGAAGTGTCAAAAGATTGTATCTAGCAACGAAATCCGCCCTCAAAGGGTATCACCCTCAGGCATACCCAAGCCCTCTGCATTATGTTTTCCGGTTATGTTTAGTCCGGCAGCCCTCCGGGGCAATTGCGGCGCAGTGCTGCGTTGGCTATAATTGGCTGCGTTGTGTCCGGGGCCGGGGGGCCGGCCTCGATTACATTTCAGGGCCTTGAAAATACGGGGCCGGGACACCGGAGAGACAATGCCACCTCAAGAGTCTTGCGACCGGGGCAACGGCGGAGCGGGCGGCGGCCTGCCGGGCAACCTGTCCGGCGACGACCTGGCCGACTTCTACCGCCGTATGGCGCTCTGCCGCGCCATTGACGAGCGAATCTGGATGCTCAACCGGCAGGGCAAGGTGCCTATCGCCGCCTCCAGCCAGGGCCACGAGGCCGCTCAGTTGGGCAGCCTGCTGGCCGCCGAGAAAGACGGCGACTGCTTCCTTTTCCCTTACTACCGCGACCTCGCCCTCAAGTTCGCCGCCGGGCTGACCGCCGAGGAAGTAATGCGCTCCTTTATGGGCAAGTCCGGCGACCCTTACAGCAACGGCCGCCAGTTTCCCCTCCAGGGTGCCGACCTGCCCCGGAAAATCATCCAG
This sequence comes from Dehalococcoidia bacterium, assembly GCA_965213725.1. Lineage (GTDB taxonomy): Bacteria > Chloroflexota > Dehalococcoidia > Lucifugimonadales > UBA3495 > VXOI01. The sequence continues at coordinate 2,723,059 of OZ243924.1, read as the reverse complement.
ATTTCCAATGTCGTCGCCGCCGGCCTGACCCAATCGGTGGGCTACGCCATGGCCTGCCAGATGCGGGGCGAGCGAACCGTGGTGCTGGTCTACTTCGGCGACGGCGCCTCCAGCCAAGGCGAAACCCACGAAGCGATGAACTTCGCCGCCGTCCACAAGCTGCCGGTGGTGTTCATCTGCGAAAACAACCGCTACGCCATTTCGGTGCCGCAGCGCAAGCAGATGAACGTGGAGGAAGTCGCCAGCCGCGCCGCCGGCTACGGCTTCAACGGTTTCGCCATTGACGGGATGGACTTCATCGGCTGCTATGAAGCCACTCGTGAGGCCATCAACAGCGCCCGGACGCAAGGCCCGGTGCTGCTGGAAATGAAGGTGGAGCGGTTTATGTCGCACACCACCGACGACGACGACCGCCGCTACCGTCCAGCCGAGGAAGTGGCGCAGGCCCGGCAGCGCGACCCCCTGGTTTCCTTGGGCCGCCTGCTGCTGGAGCACGGGATTCTGACCCAAGAACAAATGGACGCCGCCGCCGCCGATGCCCTGGCCGCCGTTGACGCCGCCACCGACGCCGCCGACAGCGCCAGCCCGCCCGACGTTTCCACCCTGCATCATATGGTCTATTCCGGCTAACCCCCTCCCCCGGAGGAAGAGCAGATAATCAGCAAGGAGTCTTGGCCTGTGGCAGTCAAAAGCGTTATCGAAGCCGTCCGGGAGGCCATCCGGGAAGAGATGCAGCGCGACCCCGCCGTGTTCGTTATGGGGGAAGACGTGGGGGCCCGGGGCGGCGTGTTCCTAGCTACCCAAGGGCTGGTGGAAGAGTTCGGGGAAGACCGAATCATAGACACGCCCTTGGCCGAAGCCTCCATCATCGGCATCGCCCTAGGCGCCGCCTTCCGGGGGCAGCGGCCCATGCCGGAGATACAGTTTTCCGATTTCGTCTGGCCGTCGGTCAACCAGCTCATCGGCGAAGCCGCCCGCTCCTGCTATGGCACCAACGGCGCGGTGCAGGTTCCGATGACGGTTCGCATACCCTATGGAGGCGGCATACGCGGCGGGCTGTTTCACTCCCAGAACGTGGAAACCCACTTCTTCCACACGCCGGGGCTGAAAGTGGTCACCCCCTGCACGCCCTACGACGCCAAGGGGCTGCTGAAGAGCGCCGTCCGCGACAACAACCCGGTGGTGTTCCTGGAGCATAAGAAAACCTACCGCCTCGTGCGGGGCGAGGTTCCCGAGGGCGAATATACCCTGCCCTTGGGCGTGGCCGACGTCAAACGGCCCGGCAGCGGCATTACCGCGGTTAGCTACGGCCTGACGCTGCACTACTGCTTGGAGGCGGCCCAAGAAGTCGCCGCCGAGGGCATAGACGCCGAGGTGGTGGACCTCCGAACCCTGTCCCCGCTGGACCGGGAAACCATACTGGCCTCGGTGCGAAAGACGGGCAAGCTGCTTATCGCCCACGAAGACAACGTCACCGGCGGCATCGGCGCGGAAATCGCCGCCTTGGTGGCCGACGAAGCCTTTGAGTATCTCGACGGGCCGATCGCCCGCGTCTGCGGCCCCGACGTGCCTACCATGCCCTTCGCCCAGACACTGGAGGACGCCTACATCCCCGACACCGCGAAAATCGCCGCCGCGCTGCGCCGCTTGGCGGCTTACTAACCCCCTGCCGCTCGTCCTGAGCCGGTCGAAGGATGAGCGATTAGCTTCCCGAAAACATATTCGCAAAGGCAAGTGGTGAGCAATTGGCCGTAACGGTTGAACTTCCTCACGTTGGCGAGTCGGTAGTTGAAGGCACCATCGGCAAATGGCTGAAGCAGCCCGGCGACACCGTGCGGCGGTATGAGCCGCTGGTGGAGGTCGTAACTGACAAGGTTACGATGGAAGTGCCTTCGCCGGTGGCGGGCGAACTGCTGCGGGTGTTGGCCGAGGAGGGCGAAACCCTGCCCATGGGCGCGCCCATTGCCGAGGTAGGCGTTCCCGGAGAAACGCCTGGCCCGTCCGCGCCTCCGTCCCCGGCGCCCATGGCGGCCCAGCCCCCGGCGGCTCCGCCCGGCGCCACCGGCTATCTGCTGCGCGACGTCACCCCCGTCGGCCCCACCGGCGGAGCGGCGGTGGAAGCGATGGAGCCAACGCAGAGCATTGCGGCCCAGACGCCAACCGCCCCGGCGGTTCCGCCGGTGCCGGTGTCTGCTGCGGCGCCGCCCGTTCTCCCCAGCGCGGCCCCGTCCGACGGCACGCCCCGGCTGTCGCCCGCAGTGCGGCGGCTGGCCCGGGAACACTCGGTAGACCTGAGCCTGATTCAGGGCACCGGCTTGGGAGGCCGCATCACCCGCAACGATGTTCTGCGTTTCTTGGAAGCGCCGCCCGCGCCTGCAGTTGCGCCGCCGCCCGCGCCCGCGGCGGTTGCGGCATACCAGCCCCCGGCCGCGGCTGAGGGGGCGGACGAAGAACGCATGACCATCTCCCCGGTGCGGCGGATGATTGCCGAGGCTATGGTGCGGAGCGTTACCGAGATTCCCCACGCCTGGAGCGTCAAGGAAGTGGACGTCACCGGCTTGGTGGCCCTGCGCTGGAGCGTCCGGGAGGGGTTTGAGCGGCAAGAGGGCGTGGCCCTCACCTATATGCCTTTCGTCATTCGCGCCGTGGTGGAGGCCCTGCGAAAATTCCCGACGCTGAACGCCAGTTGGGGCGAAGACGCCATAATCCTCAAGCGGCGCATCAACCTCGGCTTGGCCGTGGCTGCGCCCAATGGTCTCATCGTGCCGGTGATACACAACGCCGACCGGCTGAACTTGGCCGGGCTGGCCCACGCCGTCCACGACCTTACCCAACGCGCCCGCAACAACCGGCTGCGGGTGGAGGACGTCCAAGGCGGAACCTTCACTCTGAACAACACCGGCGCCTTGGGATCGCTGGTATCCGGCCCCATTATCAACCACCCCCAGGCCGGCATAATGACCACCGAGACCATCCAGAAACGCCCGGTGGTGCGTGACGACGCCATCGCCATCCGTTCGATGATGAACATCTGCCTGTCCTTCGACCACCGCATCAACGACGGCGCCGAAGCCAGCGGATTCTTGGACGCGGTCTGCTCGCGCCTGGAGTCCATCGGCCCTGACACTCCGCTCTACTGAATCTCCCTTCTCCCGCTGAGAACCGGCGTCAAAACCCCCTCTCCCGCTGGGAGAGGGTTAGGGTGAGGGCATTCCCCGCGATGTCCGCTGCCGTTAGCTGCCGCTACTGCTGGCTCGGAACAGTGGAATACCGCCGCGCCCGCCAGTTGCAGGACGAGCTGGTGGAGCGCGTCCACCAGGGCCGCTCGCCCAATACTCTGTTGCTGCTGGAGCATCCCCACGTCTACACCCGCGGCCGCCTGAGCCGCCAAGAGCATCTGCTAACCCCCGGCGACGAGCTGGCCGCGGCCGGGATTCCGGTATACGACACCGACCGGGGCGGGCAAGTCACCTACCACGGGCCGGGCCAACTGGTGGGCTACCCCATCATTAACCTTCGTCAATGGGGCGGCGGCCCGCTCCAGTACGTCCGAACCCTGGAGCGCGCCATCGCCGAAACCCTGTCCGCCTTCAACCTCCCCGCCCACACCGAACCGGGGCTGACCGGCGTCTGGACCGCGGGCGGCAAGATAGCCGCCATCGGCGTCAAGATAAGCCGCGGCATCGCCTTTCACGGCTTCGCCCTCAACGTCAACACCGACCTGTCCTACTACCGCCACATCATACCCTGCGGCATAACCGGCCGCCCGGTAACGTCAATGGCGGCGGAACTGAGCGCAACGGTGGAAATGGCGGCGGTGCGGGATGCGCTGGTCTCCCGGTTCGAGGCGGCAATGGGGTGGGAAATGGTGGAGGATGAACCACTAAAATAATTCCGGCAGTTGCGGTTTAGGCCACAACTGCGTATATGACCTCGGCTATCCCCTCAATGAAAGAGACAGCATCATCAACCATAGCAAAGTCAATCGGCCACAACCTGCCGCCATAAGAAGGGTCTGTATCCGCCTCGTGCGCGATTTGATTTCGGCGGCTGACTATCAGCCTTACTCTTTCTCGCATGTACTGCGGCGTTACATTCAGCCGGGCAGCAACGGTATTCCACAACGGCGCATCTGAAACAAGACGGACAGCGTCTGCGATATTGTCGGGCGTCTGGAAACTCAGATGCCCGTGGCTTGCCCTTATCTGGTCTTCCAGCCAACTATCGTCCGTTGGAGTATTTACGGCTTGCAGTGTTCGGCCTATTGTGATTTGGAAACGCAAAAAAGCATCCGTTTGAGGGCGCTTACCGTGATACGCTTCCATCATCCCTAGCCTGACAAGTTCATGAACATAGTGGTCTAGGGCGCTTACAGCCATCACCCACTCAGAGCGTAGCAAATCGGATAAATCCAGGGCCTGAGTGGTCTGGCTGTTAAGCGCCTGATATATGGAACTTATGGAGCGAGTGCGCTGTATGTTGGCGCGAAACTGCTCAATCGCCGCTTGCATGGCCGGTTAGCCCAATCACCTTGTCTGCAAGCTCCGAAAAAATCTCCTTAAACCGTTCCCGGGATTTGACAGTTATAGCAGGTACGCTCCCGGTTTGGCCTATCTGTTTGTCCGTCAAGGCAAAGACAGGCGTCCGCGCTTCTTGAGATTTTGCTATAAGCGAATTGAAGTCTGGAACACTTGCCAAGCAATAGTTATCAACTTGTTGCCGGATGTAGCAATTTTCTGAAAGCATCATGTCCAGTTTCTGCAATTCAGGCGCCAGATTTTCAGACACCACATCGTTTATTTTGTCGATCCATTTTTGGAAAGCACTGGCCGGAACACCTTTACGCGGACGATAGTTTTGCACTACCGTACCCAAAAACTTGGGCGTAATTTCCGGGAATGGATAGACTGCATCCCGGAGAACAGGCATTGAACTTGCTCGTGCTGACCAATTTTTCCATTGTGGAATCACCCTGGCCAGAGAGTTAATTGCCATCACAGAAAAGTAATCAGGCGACGTTGGAACAACAAAAAAGTCGCTGGTCATAAGCAGGTTTTGATTGACCGAGCTCAAGCTGGGGTTCATATCAATCAGCACATAATCCGCTTCGTATTTCTCCGACGTCCGGTCAATCAAGGCGGAAATCGCTCCGGGAAGATTCTGGAGCGTCTGTATCGAACCGGAAAGCTCCTGCGCGATGCTCAGGGTTACCTCGTATTCGGACAATCCGATGTGCCCCGGAAGCAGGAGCAACCCCTCTTGTCGTTCCACCAGGAAACATTCGACGGATTCAAGAGGAACTGCCCTTGACTCAAAAGCGGGAGCCAACCCAGACTTTATATCGTGGCCTTCTCCCCTTTCGTAGACACGCTCAAACTCATCCTCTTCACCCTTGAAATCAAGCACCAGCCCGGTCAAGTTACACTGCGGGTCAGCATCAACCAGAATCACCTTTTTCCCTTTGACCGCCAGCATCCAGCCTAGGTGAAACGCCGTCGTCGTCTTGCTCACGCCGCCCTTGTGATTGAACAAGGCAATTTTCCGAACCATCGTCACCTCCCGCTGGCGTTTTATGTCTGGTCTTCACCGTAACACTAGGCCCGGTTAAACACAATCCCCTTGCCCCGCTTTGACACCCCGGCCCGCCCGTTGCTACACTCTCCGTCAACCTGCACCTGACGGAGGCCATCCTATGGCGGTATCGCAGAAGATTCGGCAATCCGTGGCGGAAGGGGGCTGGATTCGCCGGGTCTTCGAGGAAGGGCTGGCCCTCAAGGCCCAGATTGGCGCGGACAACGTCTTTGACCTGTCGCTGGGCAACCCGGTGGTTGAGCCGCCGGCGGAGTTCAAGGACGAACTGCGGCGGCTGGCTAGTGACCCGGCGCCCGGGATGCACCGCTATATGCCCAATCCAGGCTACCTGGAAACCCGCCAAGCCGTGGCCGAGACCCTGTCTGAAGAGACGGGGCTGCCTTTCACCGGCAACGAAATCATAATGACCTGCGGCGCCGCCGCCGCCGCCAACGTCGTCCTCAAAACCATCCTCAACCCCGGCGATGAGGTCATCTTCCTTGCGCCGTACTTCTTCGAGTACCTTTATTACGTAGACAACCACGGCGGCGTGGCGGTGGCAGTCAACACCGGCGACCGCTTCCAGATTGACCTCCCGGCCATCGAGCAGGCCATAACCCCGCGCACCCGCGCCATCATCGTCAACTCGCCCAACAACCCCTCCGGCGCGGTCTATTCCACGGAAGAAATCTCCGGCCTGGCCCAACTGCTGAACCTCAAGCAGAAGGAGCATGGCACAGAGATTTTCCTCATCAGCGACGAACCCTACAAGCGCATAGTCTTCGACGGCATGGCGTTTCCCCAACTGCTGCCCGCCTACGACAACTCGGTCATTGTCACTTCCCATGCCAAGGATCTGGCCCTGCCGGGCGAGCGCATCGGCTACATCGCCATCAACCCCAAACACGAGGGCAAGGAGGAGTTGGCCGCCGGATTCAGCTTCTGCAACCGCACCCTGGGCTTCGTCAACGCCCCGGCGCTGATGCAGCACATCGTCCGCAACCTCCAGGGAGTCAGCGTTGACCCGGACTACTACCAGCGCAAGCGCGACTATATGCACACCGCCCTTAGCGAACTGGGCTACGATACAGTAAAGCCCCAAGGCGCCTTCTACCTATTCCCCAAGGCGCCCATGGAAGACGACGTTGCCTTCACCCGCGAGCTGCTCCGGTTCAATGTGCTGGTCGTGCCGGGCCGGGGCTTCGGCACGCCCGGCCACTTCCGCATATCCTACTGCGTCGAGGATTGGGTGCTGGAAGGAGCCGTGCAGGGCTTGGCGAAAGCAGTGGCCGGTTAACCGAGCGCCGTCCAAGTTCGCCCTCTCCGGGAGAGAGGTCAGGGGGCGGGAGTCGCCTCCACTCCCGGCGCCGCCGGAACCCGCACCGGCGGTTTGGGGCGCGGTATCAGCCAGTAACTAACCGCCGCGAATGCGTATATGACCGCCAGCGGCAGCAAGGCCCAGTAGTAGCTGCCGGTGCTGTCATATATGAAGCCCATCCATACCGGCGTGCTCATGGACATCATCTGATCCGGCAGGTGCTGCCAGCCCCGCAGCGTGGCGTAGCTGCGGCGTCCGAAGAAGTCTCCCATAATGGCCCAAGCTAAGGGGTTGGCCGTCTCCGATGCCGCCAGCAGCACCACGAACAGGCAGGCTTGCCACAACGCGCCGCTCTGGTTGAGCAGCACGGCCAGCGCCAGCGCCCCGCCAACCATTGCCGCCGCGCTGAGCCGCTGCTTCGACCAGTTGTCTCCCAGCCAGCCGACGATGGGGTTCATAATTAGTGAACTCAGGGACAGCAGCCCCACCAGCAGGGCCGACAGGCGCACGCTGTCGTCTTCCGGGCGGCCCGAACCCATCAGGAACCAGACAATGACCGGCGAGAGAAGAAACTGCATCCCGGAGTGCACCGTGTTACGCAGCCCCACCGCCCACACCAGCAGCCAGAAGGCGGGCGTCTTCATTGCCTCGCGGGCGGTGAAGTCAGGGTCGCCGGGCGGCGGCCGGAAGGAGGCGGCCCGCGCCGTGGCCTGGGACCCTTGGGCCGGGGCAGGCGGCACCGCCCTCGGCTTGGCTCCGTCGGGCAGCAGCCCCTTCTCTTCCGGGGAGCGGTAGACGAAGAGGGCCAGAGGCAGCACTACGGCCAGTATCGCCGCGCCCGAAATGAAGGCGGCATTGCGCCATCCGATTTCGTACACCAGCAGGCCCATTATCGGAGCGATGAGGATGCCGCCCAACGGACTTCCCATCCCGGCGACGGCCATGGCCAGAGCGCGATGCCGCCGGAACCACTGATTGATGGCCGGCATCAGCGCGTTGTTGTATCCGGCGCGGAACCCCAGGGAAAGCAGCCCGACGAATACCAAGAGAAAATAGATATAGTTGCTGGTCAGGCCGAGCAGGATAAAACCCAAACCAGACGTCCCGCCGCCCAGCACCATTATGAATCGCGGCCCGAACTTGTCGTTCAGCCACCCCATCAGTGGCCCCTGTAGGCCGCCCTCCAGTCGGCCCAGCATCTCGGCCAAGGAAACTATGGCGACGCCCACGCCCAATTCCTTGCTGAGCGGGGAGACGTAGAAGGTGAATCCCCGGTTGAAGGTGCCATGCTTCAGCGCGTCGGCGCCGGCGGAAATCGCCACAATCCACCAGCCGTAGAACACTCTCTGCGGCAGTTGAAGCAATCCTTTCGCGCGGGAAACGGGCAAGGGCTTTGATTATCCTGTACAGAATTTCGCCAAGCGGTGAAACGCCTAGTATACCCCGGCGTGATAGGGGTATGACTGTTCGGAAGGGGCCGATTTGGAATGCGGATAAAGTTCAGGGGCGCATGTCTGTGCGCCCCCGGCTTGTTGATTGTGGCCGAACCGGAAAGGGGCCGGGCTAATCGTCTAAGTTGATGACGATGTTGTCCGGGCCGCGCGACAGCACCGCCTCGGCGGGTTCGTCGTAGGGGTTGCCCTCGATGTGGTCGAAGTGGGCCGGAACGAAGATGAAATCGCCGGGGCCGGCCTCGATGTATTCCTTGAAGCCCTCGCCGTAATATACCCGGATGTGACCCTTCAACACATAGGCAGCAGTCTCGGCCTCGCCGTGGTTGTGGGGCGGGCCCATGGTGTTGGGCACACACTCCACGTGGCCCAGCCAGATCTTTTCCGCGCCGGCCGTGTTGCCGTCAATGCCGGGTTTGCGAATCATGCCGGGGGTCTGCGCCGTGGATTCGGGGGCCGCGACGCCATGGACGACCTTCAATTCCCTGCCTCTGATGGAAGTGCTCATCATTCCTCCGGGTGAGTTGTTTTGGGCGCACGCCTGAGCTTGGAGCTATGATAATGCCATCATACATTGGCGGCAATGCTGGCGCGCGTTAAGAACACCGGGGTTCTCCGGCCCTGCCCAGCGGGCTGTTTTGTCCACCCGCCGCATAAGTTATCCACGAATCGGGGGGCAGTTATCCACGGCGGGACTGCTTTTCCCGGCATACACGTCAAGATAATGCCGCCGAAGGCAACAGGCAAGCGCCGCACGCAGAATTGCCAATCGCCGCGGGGCGTGGTTAACTGGCCTTCAGCATTACCGTTATTTGATACCGTTAGTCTACGATGCGGCGGGGGCTGATATGAACTTGACCGGAAGAATCGCGGAATATATCGCCGGCGCCGGGCTGGAAGACTTTCCGCCCGACGCCATTGACGCGGCCAAAGCCGCCATCACCGACTGCTTGGGCTGCGCGCTGGCCGGCTCCCGGGAACCGCTGGCCGACGTGCTGTGCCACTACGTAACCGGACTGGGCGGAACGCCAACAGCCACGGTCATAGGCCGGGGCTTCAAGACGACATCACTGGAGGCGGCGCTGGTCAATGGCGCGATGTCCCACGCCCTTGATTACGACGACGTTACCTTCATCACCAAGACGCACCCCAGCGCGGCGCTGATTCCGGGCGCTCTGCCGCTGGCCGAAGAAGCGGGCGCCACCGGCGGCGAGTTGCTGCTGGCCTATCTGCTGGGCTTCGAGGTGGCCTGCGCCGTGGGCGACGCCATCAGCCCGGCCTATTACGACGACCTGGGCTGGCACCCCACCGGGCCGCTGGGCGCACTGGGCGCGGCGGCCGCGGCCTCCCGGCTGCTGCGGCTGTCGCCGGAGCAAACGGCGATGGCGGTCTCCTTGGCGGCGTCACAAGCGTCCGGGCTGCGTCAAAACTTCGGCACCATGACCAAGCCCTACCACGCCGGAGCGGCCTGCCGCGCCGGGGTCAACGCCGCCAAGCTGGCGCAGGCCGGTTTCACTGCGTCGAATGACGCGCTGGAAGGGCGTTTCGGCTTTATGCGGGCCTTCTCCGGCGGCAGCGGCTACGACCCGGACAAGGCTGCTTCATCGCTGGGAAGCCGCTGCTTCATGGTGGAGTCCGGCATCGAAATCAAGAAGTATCCCTGTTGCGGCAGCGCCCACCTGGCCCTGGACGCCACTTCCACTCTGCTGCAAAGGGAATCCTTCACCGCCGGGCAGGTGGACTATATTGACGTGCTGGTGGACTTTGACCCGCCCCGCTCCCTGATCCACTCCCGCCCCAAGGGAGGGCTGGAAGGCAAGTTCAGTATGCAATACTGCTTGGCCGCCAAGATCATAGACGGGCAGATCGGCCTGTCCAGCTTCAGCGACGAGCAGGTGATGCGCCCCGAAGCCCAAGAGCTGATCCCGCACATCGAGATGCGCCGCCACCCCGGATACGAAGGCCAGGCCAGTTGGACGGAGGCCCACAACCGGGTGGAAGTCCACTTGAAGGATGGCCGGGTGCTGACCGAGCGCGCCGACCGCGCCACCACCGGCGCGCTGCGGGGGGCAACCCGCGAAGACGTTCGCGCCAAATTCCGCGACTGCGCCGCCATCGCCCTGAACGCAGAGGACGCCGAGACCGCGCTGGCGATGCTGGACCGGCTGGAGGAGCTAGGGCCGGTGGGGCCGGTGGCTGAATTGCTGGGGGGTTAAAACGCCGGGCGGCGGATCAGGCGGACGATGAGAATGTTTTCAGGCCCGTTCTGGAAAATTATCGTGAAGGGCGGGCCGTACACAACCTTGAATATCTCATCACCGTAAGAAATCTCGAAAATTGTCTCGAAATCTGCATCCGAAGCATCGGCCAAAAACAGCAGTTGCTCCCACAGTTCAAGAACTTCTTGGGGATTGTCGAGAGCCCGGTAGAAACGCCGCGCTTCCGGGCGGAATCTGACAAAGCTCTCGCTCTCCTCCATCGTTACTTCTTGATTCCCATATCTTTATTAAGCTCATCCCAAGTCAGGGTTATTGAAGCCTCCCCAGACTTTTCCGCCTCGATTCCCCGCAGCAGCTCTAGGTAAGTTTCGGCAAATTCCCGATCGCTGATATGCGCCGGGCGCTTAACCGGCGGAATCTGAGCCAAGATGGCACTGGTGACCTCGTGCTGCGTCATACGACAACTCCGCCTCCGTGAATCAGTGTTGCGCTGCATCGTAGCATACACCGCATACCATAGCATTCACGCCGTATACCTGCCGGGCGTGAATCAGGGGCGTCCCGGCCGCCAATTCTTCACACAGTTACCGCCGGACAGCCCCCGCCCTCCTACTGCGCCGTCAGCCCCCCGTCAATGACCAGCTCTGCGCCGGTCATAAAGGACGAATCGTCCGACGCTAGGAACAGCGCTCCGTTGGCGATGTCCTCCGGCGTGCCGATGCGCTTCAGGACGGTACGCTCGATGGTTTCCTCGCGGCTGTCGGCGTCGGGCCACACCTGGTCGCCCATGGCCGTGTCTATGGGGCCGGGGTGGATCGAGTTGGCCCGGATGCCCTCGGCTCCGTACTGTACGGCGGTGGACTTGGTGAAAAGCCGCACCGCCCCCTTGGATGCGCTGTAAGCGGTGCTGGTGCGGCTTCCCACCAGCCCGGCGGTGGAGGATATGTTGACGATGGAGCCGCCGCCCGCCTTTCGCATCTCGGGAATTGCCAGCTTGGTTCCCAAGAACACGCCCTTGGCGTTGATGTCCAAGATGGCGTCCCACTGCTCGCCGCTGGTGTCCAGCACGTGGCCGCCCCGCCAGATGGCGGCGTTGTTAACCAGCACGTCCAGCTTGCCGTAGGCCGACACCGTGGCCTCGATGGCCTGCCGCCAACCGTCCTCGCTGGATACGTCCAGGTGTACATACGTCGCGTCGCCGCCCAGCTCGTTTATCTGCGCCGCAACCGCCATGCCGTCGGCGTCCAACACGTCGGCGATGACCACCCTAGCGCCCTCGCGGGCGAACAGCCGGGCCTCCGCCGCCCCCTGCCCCCGCGCCCCGCCGGTAATCAGCGCAACTTTACCTTCCAGTCGCATAGCTTCCCTCGCTTTTCCTTATTTATCCGCGCTCTACTCCATACCGGAAACCGAAAGGCAGTGTAGCCGTGGGCCTCTGCGATGGTCAATTGACAGGGAGGCGCGGTGTTGCCACGAATTCAACTTTCGGGTAGCATTGCTATCGTCATAGTTGCTTCAATTTTCCAAAGCCACCTGCCCCTTTGGGGCTGCGGCACTAAGCCGCATTGCGAACCTTGCTTGGAACGTGGCTTCTCCGCGCCCCCTTGTTGGGTTCGCATAAGGGATTGAGGCGACCGTGGCAGGTAGCCACGATTCCTTGCTACAATGGGGTTCCCCAAGTGCGATACCCGTCTATGTTTGCCCGTTCCGCATTCTTGATGCTCGCACTGTCTCTGGTTGTGGTGTCCCTGGCCTGCGGCAGCGAGGCCGAGTCAACGGCGGTTCCGGCCACCGGCGCGCCAACGGCCGTGTCCGTCCCGGCTGAAACGCCGGCCCCCACCGATACCCCGGCATCCGCCGGAATGCCTACGCCCGAACCAACTGACGCGCCGACGCCGACTTCTACGCCGCTCCCCACATCCACCCCTACACCAGCTCCCACTCCCAAGCCAAAGGTCGAACTCAGCGCCGGAACCTACGCCGTCGGACGGGAACTTGCGCCTGGCCTATATGCCGGTATGGCAGGAGGGGATATACTCAATTCCTGCTACTGGGCCAGGCTGAAAGACGTGTCGGGCTCCCTCGACGACATCATCGCCAACGATAACGCCACCGGCCAGTTCTATATTGAGGTACTGGACAGCGACGGCTACCTGGACGTCGGTTGTGAAATAACCCCCATCGCGGCATGGCCTGCGCCATCTGCGCCCCTTGACAGCATGGAACCCGGGACATACTTGGTGGGGCGGGACATCTCTGTAGGCACTTACCAGGGACAGGCGGGCGAGGGGGTTCTGGATTCGTGTTATTGGGAACGCCTTAGTGGACTGACCGGCGAGTTCCAAGACATCATCGCCAACGATAACGCCACCGGCCAGTTCTACGTCAAAGTCCTTTCCACCGACCAAGCTCTGACCACATCCTGCGCCCTTATAACGGCGGAATAAGACGCCTTCCGGCAGCGGCGTCCGCGGCTCCGTGCTAAAATGCCGCTGCTAGAAACTCTCCCACTCAACCATGCGATGAGCGCCCTATGACCACCGTGATCAACAAGCTGATGACCGCTGACGAACTGCTGCTGATGCCTAAAGTTGACGGCAGGCGGTTCGAGCTTATCCGGGGAGTGCTGATAGAAAAGATGCCAGCAGGAAAGTCCCAAGGTGTAGTAGCAAGCAGGGTCAACATTATCTTGGGTGGGTATTCCGAAGATACCGATTACGGAATTACCCTAACTGCCGAAGCGGGCTACCGGCTTGACCGTGACCCGGACACCGTGCGCGCTCCCGACGTCGCTTGGTTCGGGCCTGGACGCTTGCCTGAAGACGTTGTGGGCTTCCCAGAACTGGCGCCCGACCTCGCCATCGAAGTCAAGTCCCCCGGCAACTCTTGGCCCGAAATCACCGAAAAAGCCTATATGTGGCTTTGCTACGGTGCGCAGCAAGCCTGGGTAGCCGACCCGCCAACCGCCACCGTTACCATCTACCGCCTCAACACCGCGCCGGTAACGCTGGGTGAGGACGACATCCTCGACGGCGGCGACCTGCTTCCCGGCTTCTCCACCCCCGTCTGGCGGCTATTCCGGCGGCTCCGCTGACCGGGCCGGGCATCATTGACAACCCCGCTTGCCGCGACTAATATAGCCCTCAAACTAGCCTGGCACGCTGGCGGCCTTTTTATGTCGCCGCGTTTAGGCCCGCGAACCGCAAACCAACCTTAAATACAGGGAGGGAAACCATGGGCGACCAGGACATCGCATTGATGGCTCACCTGATGCGCCGAGCCGGGTTTGGCGCGACCCGGGAAGAGCTGGAGGCCAGGGTAGCCAAGGGCTACGAGGCCACCGTCGAGGAACTGCTGAACTCCGAAGAGAAGCCCGCTTTAGACCGCAACGAAATGATGCGCTACCACCCTTGGACCTGGCGGCCCGGCACCCTGCCCGGCATGGGCGCCGCCGAGTGGCTCCACGACATGATAAACACGAAGCGCCCCTTGGAAGAGAAGATGACCCTCTTCTGGCACGGCATCTTCGCCACCGGCGTCTCCAAGGTCGATCACTACGACGACGTGATGGACATGATTGTCAAGTTCCGCGAGAAGGGCATGGGCGACTTCCGCGAACTGCTGGTGGAAATGGCGCAAGACCCGGCCATGATTTACTGGCTGGACAACTGCGAGAACCACGCCGACGCGGTCAACGAAAACTGGGGCCGCGAACTGCTGGAGCTGTTCAGCATGGGCGTCGGCAACTACACCGAGGTGGATGTCCGCGAATGCTCCCGCGCTTTCACTGGATGGACCATCCAGCCCAAGCTGCCGCGCGGGCCCATCGGCCGCCACGACTGGTTCTTCGAGTACCGCCCCGAAGACCACGATGACACGGAAAAGAGCTTCCTCGGCCACACCGGCGACTTCAACGGCGAAGACATTGTGCGCATCATCAGCGAGCATCCCGCCTGCGCCCAGTTCATCGCCCGCCACCTCTACAACTTCTTCGTGGCCGACGAAGCGCAGGTGCCCGCTTGGTCGGTGACCCCGCCCAATGACCCGGAGGCCGTCGAGACACTGGCTAATGCGCTGCGGGAAAACGGCTACGACATGCGCGCCACGCTGCGGGTGCTGTTCAATTCCGACTTCTTCAAGAACGCCCGCTTCGCCCGGCTCAAGAACCCCACCGAGGTCGTGGTCGGCACGCTGCGGATGGTGGGCGGGGCCGAATTCCCGGCCCCCGGCATCGGCGACCTTTCCCGCCAGCCCTGCTACATGGGTCAAGACCTGCTCAACCCGCCCAGCGTGGAAGGCTGGCACACCGGCGCCGAGTGGATCAACAGCGGCTCGCTGATGCGCCGGGTCAACTTCACCGCCGACTTGGTGGGGGACGTTTCCCGCCCCGGCATCCGCGACATGGTTGACCGCCTCCAGGCCCAGGGCGTCCGCACCGCGGCGGAAGCCGTGGACGGCTGCCTCGACCTGATGGGCCCGCTGGAAGTCAATAAGGAGAGCCGCGACGAACTCATCGGCTTCATCAGCGAGGGCGGAGACTTCGCTTGGGACACCCCGGAAGACGTGGCCGCATCCACCCGCCGGGTGTCGGAGCTGCTCCAGCTCATCGTCTCGCTGCGGGAGTACCAGTACGCTTAACCGGAACCGTCTGAATCAGGATGCGCCGGATTGTCAGGCATTCAGGATGTTTCCGGCCTAACCATCCTTTCATCCTGATTCAGGCATTCCCGCCCCTGCGCTACCAATCAGCAAGCCGGAGCAGCCGGCAGGAGGAAAGCCTGATATGACCAGCACCAAGAAAGACCCGGTTCTGGTAGTGTTCCAGCTCACCGGGGGCAACGACTACCTGAACACCGTCATCCCCTACGGCAATCCGTTGTACCGGGACAACCGGCCGGCCGTAGGCATCGCCGAAGAGCGCGTGATTCCCGTTGACGACAAGATCGGCTTCCACCCGGAGATGGCCCCGCTGAAGCGCGTCTACGACCGCGGCGATATGGCTATCGTCCACGGCATCGGCTACGCCAACTCTCCCCGCTCCCACTTCCGCTCCATGGACATCTGGCACACCTGCGAGCCGGACAAGCTGGGAACCGAGGGCTGGCTGGGCCGCGCCACCCGCGACATAGACCCCAACAAGGAAAACGTGTTGACCACGGTCAGCTTCGGCCCCTCGCTGTTCCGCGCCTTGGCCCTGCCCGGCGTGCCGGTGGCGGTGGTGGATGACTTGGACAACTACGGCCTGCTGCCCAACATCGCCGGCGAGCAGCGCAACAAAGTCCTGGATCGCTTCGCCCGGATGTACTCGCCGGCCATCGGCTCCGGCGCGGTGATGGACTATATGGGCCAGACCGGTCTGGACACCCTGGAGGGCGCCGACATCCTGAAGGAAGCCCCAAGGATATACTCTTCCGATGTTGAGTACCCGGACACGCCCATCGCCAAGAAACTGAAGGGCATCGCCCAGGTGCACATGGCCGACTTCGGCACTCGCGTCTTCTACGTTGACCACGGCAGCTTCGATAGCCACTCCAACCAGACCGGAATGCACGACAAGCTGTGGTTCGATGTTTCCCACGCTCTGGACGCCTTCTTGGACGACTTGAAGGAACACAGCGTTGACGACAACGTCGTGGTGCTGGTGTTCACCGAGTTCGGCCGCCGCACCCATGACAACGGCTCCGGCACCGACCACGGCGCCGGCGGCGCGGCCTTCATGTTCGGCTCGGGCGTCAAGGGGGGCCAGTACAGCGAAATGCCATCCATGGAAGAGAAGGATCTGGAGCAGGGCGACGTGGTTCCCAACTACGACTACCGCGGCCTGTACACCACCGTCCTTGAGGACTGGATGGGCTTGGACGCCAAGCCGCTGGTGGGCGGAACCTACGAGAAGCTGCCCATCTTGGCCTAACGCGCCCGTATCCCGGCGGAATTCAAGCGCAGGGCGGGTTTGATACCCGCCCTTACGCGACACGCCTTATCAGTACAAGGGAGGGTAAATCAATGCTAACGGAAACAGTGGCCGGCCGCACCTTTGACTACAGCCACAACGTGGGCCGCGGCGCGCAGACCGGCATGGGCTTCAATACTCCGGTGGCCTTGACCATCGGCGCCGACGGGGTGGTGTACGTCGCCAATCGCGGCAGCGAGTCCATCAGCAACGTAGGCTGGAACCGCACCGGCGTCGGACAGCGCATCTCCAGGGTTACGCTGGGCGGCGCTTGGGGCGAAGAAGAATACTTGGGCGAGTTCAGCCGTTACGGCAACAATGACGGACAGGTTATCTGGCCCGCCGGCATAGTGGCCGACAGCCAGGGCAGCCTCTACGTCGCCGATGAGTGGCTCAACCGCATTTCGGTCTTTGACAAGGATGGCAGCTTCCAGCGCCACTTCTCCACGGTACAGCCCGGCGACTCCGAAGAGAACGGAAGCTGCGGCATCGCCATCTCCGCAGATCAGATACTCTTCGTTACGGACGGGCGCAGCCACCAGGTGCGCCGCTTCACCACCGGCGGAGAGTTCCGCGGTGCCTTTGGCAGCAAGGGTTCCGGCGAGGGCGAGTTTGAATCCCCTTGGGGCATCACCATAGACCAGGACGGCTACGTATACGTGGCCGACTCCGGCAATCACCGGGTGCAGAAGTTGACCCAAGACGGCCAATTCCTAGCGCAGTTCGGACGCCCCGGCAACAAGCGCGGCGAGCTTAACTACCCTTCGGATGTGACGGTCGATCCCGAAGGCGACGTTTACGTCTGCGACTGGAGCAACAACGCTTGGGGCAAGGGCCGCATCCACATCTTCGACGCCGATGGCAAGTTCCTGACCAGCCTGTCGGGGGACGCCCAGCAGCTTTCCGCTTGGGCGCAGATGACGGTGGACGCCAACGCCGACTACGCCAAGCGCCGCCGCGAGGTTCGCACCACCGAGCCGGAATGGACTTTCGCCCAGCCCACCGCCGTGGAGTATGACACGGAGAACAACCGGCTGATCGTGGTGGACACCCAGCGCAGCCGTCTGCAAATCTACAACAAGCTCAGCCGCTACCTCATCCCGCAGCTCAACCTCTGATTGCAGAATGGAGTTCAGCGCGGAAACGCGAGTCCGCCGGATGATACATCCGGCGGACTTTTTGCGGCAACGGTTGAAAGCCCTTCAGGGCAACGGCTTGACGTGTTCCGTCAACCAGGGAACTAAATTTGCGAACCTGAACGAGTTGGCCTCGTACAGACCTATGAAGAAAGCGTAGGCCGCTTCGTTGTCGCAGTCTATGTAGCAACCGTTGAGCCGCAAAAAAGCGTCCGTAGCGGCAAAGGCAGTCCGTTTGTTGCCGTCAACGAATGGGTGATTCTGAGACAAGCTCTCCATAAGAGCTGCCGCTTCCTCAACCAGGGTATTGTAGTACCCCATCTGAGGACGCATGACAGCAGACGCAAGAGCGCCTGCATCGCGTAGCCCCGGCGCGCCGCCGATTTCCTCAATCAGCAAATCGTGCATGGCGAAGACCTCTTCCAGGGAGAGGAATTCGTGGGTCATTGAGCAAGGAGCTCCAACAGACGCCGATTCTTCTCGACACTGGCCCAGAAATGCGCCATTACCTCGGGGCGAACCTTCCGCTGAGAACGGCCCTCAATGTAGGCGCGAAAAGCATCCTCAAGCACCGCTTGGAACTGCCGCCCGTCGTCACTGGCGATCTTCCGCATTTGGGCCAGCAGGTCAGAGTCAACCTGGCAGGAAAATTTCTCCTGTTTCAGCGTTGCCATATCCAACCTCTCAGGTACACTATGTACATATCAAACAAACCTTTTATACCACAAGCATACGGAATCACCAAGCTATATCTTGACAGTTCAAGGCAGGTGGCAGCTTATGGAGCCTGACCGGGAGCGGCATTTCCTTCGCTTGGCGGCGGAGCAGCCCGACATCCTATGCGCCGACGCGCCGGGCGAAATCCTGGAAGCCTGCGCCGTCGAGGTGGAGCCGACGGACTTTCTGGAGCAGTATTTCGCCGCCGGGCATTCGGCCTGGCTGGCCCACAAGCACGGGCGCAGCATCAACAAGCCTCAGATGCTGATGAACCAAGCGATTCTGGTGCTATACCGCCGCGCCTGCCTGCTCAATACTGCCCGGCTGGTGGGGCAGGCGAGCGAGTTCGCCGGCCAGCCCTTCTTTTCCGACGAAGACCTCTACTGATTCTCAGCGCAAGACACCGCGGATGCGCCGGCCGGAGTGCGCCTGCGTTTATTCCGGTGTCCGGCGGCCCAACATAGTACAATCTAGCTGCGCCAGCGCCTCGGCGGAACAAGCAGGAAATACCGCCGCCGCCGCAGGCGGACGCCAGCCGGCGGCGCTGAAAATCATCATGCGGAAAGAGTTTGGGTATGACTCGCACCATCACCGACCCGCCCGCAGCCAACCGGGGCAGCCGGAGGTGGCTGCAAGTCTTAGTCAACTGCTGCCCCGAACTGCTGGACGGCGCCATCGCCCTGCGGCTGCCCCAACCGCCCGGCGATATTGACTGGCGCTCGCCGTTGCTGGCCGACCACTATGCCGAATACCGGGATCAGACTTTTGTTGACCGGCTCGCCGGCTCGCCGTATTTCCGCGCTCCGGCGCAGCCGTCCCGCGACCTAGCCGGTTTCTGGCCCCGGTTCGGCCCCCAATGGGACGGGCTGGCCCTAACCGATAAGGGGCAGATAATCCTAGTGGAGGCGAAAGTGCACATCGCCGAAATGGTCACCGCTCCGTTGCAGGCGCGAGGCGAGCCGGCGCGGCAGCAGATTCAGGACAGTCTGCGGGCGGTCAAATCCTTCCTCGAATCAAAGTCCCCGGCGGACTGGGCCGCCAGCTTTTACCAGTATGCCAACCGCTTAGCTCATTTGTATTGGCTGAGGGAGCTTAACGGCCATGACGCCTATCTGGTCAATCTTTTCTTTCTCAACGATTCGGAAATGAACGGGCCGAAATCCGTCGCGGAATGGCAGGCTGCCATCCGGTTGCAGGAAACTTTTATGGGGGTTCGGCAAGGGCCGCAGAGCGGCTGCGCGCTGCACCCGTGGGTGGGAGCCTACGTTCTTGACCTTTTCATCGACACCAACGACATTCCCGTGCGGTATCCGCCGCTGGCATAGCCTATAAAGGGAGCCTTGATTATGGCCGACAAATTCAGCTACGAAGGTCTTTTCGCCGCCGGAGCGCCGGAGGTTGCGCCCGGCAAGACCCGCCATGCCCGCTACGATTTCGCCGTGGCCTACCCCAACCCCGACACCCTGCCGCTGGACGGGCTGGCCGACGCGGTGCGCGGCGCGCTGTCGCGGGAGGGGCGCGACCTAGCCTACTACACCGACCCCGGCGGATACCCGGAGCTGCGGCGGCTGGTGGCGGAACGCCTGCGGGTCAGCCGCAATATGACCGTAGACCCGGACGGCGGCCTGGTATTGACCGGCGGCTCCGGCGAGGCCATCTCCATGGTCATCCAGGCCCTTACCGACCCCGGCGACACGGTGCTGACCGAGGAATTCGTCTACCTGGGAACGCTGCGCTCCATGCGCCGCTACCGGGCCAACGTGGTAGGCGTCCCCTGCGACCAAGACGGTATCGTACCCGAAGAGCTGGATGCTGCCATAGCGCGGCTCAAGGCCGAGGGCCGCCGGGTCAAATACCTCTACACCATCCCCACCTTCCAAAACCCGCTGGGCTGGACCATGACGCTGGAGCGGCGGAAGAAGGTTCTGGAGGTCACCCGGCGGCACGGCGTCCCAGTGTTCGAGGATGACTGCTACATTGACCTACGCTTCGAGGGCGAGGATGTAGCGTCGTTCCATTCGCTGGACAACACCGGGCAGGTGATCTACGTCGGCTCCTTCTCCAAGACCATTGCGCCGGGGATGCGGATGGGTTACTTGGCGGCTCCGCCCGAGGTCATCGCCCGCGCTTGGGCCTTCAAGATGGGCGGGGCGGTCAACCACTTTGCCGCCCTCACCATTGCCGAGTACATCAGCCACGGCGACCTGGAGGGCCACGTGCGCGAGCAGAACGAGTCGCTGCGGGCCAAGCGCGACGCCATGCTGGCCTCATTGGGCGAGAACTTCGGCGGCGCCGCTGCTTGGACGCGCCCGGAGGGCGGCCTGTACGTCTGGCTGACCCTGCCCGAGGGCGCCGATCTGGAGGCGTTGCAGGAGCAGGCGTTCCAGGAAGGCGTCGGCTACTACGCCGGCCCGCTGTTCTCTCCCGAGGGCCGCGGCCAAAACTCCGCCCGCCTCTGCTTCGGCTACCCCACGCCGGAGGAAAACTACGAGGGCATCGCCGAGTTGGCCCGCATCCTGGAGCGGCATGGAGTCATGGGGCGATGAAGTAGCCCCGACCGAGATTTAGACCACTGACTAAGGTTGACCTGCGGCAAAAGGGTCAGCCCTTTCCGTTTCGGAATTTTGCCGCTTTATCTTTATGTGGAGCAGCCCAGGCATTTGAGGGCGCTTGGGGATCCCGCCGGGCTGCTACCCGGCAACTTTCGCCGCTGGCAGCGAATCCCCAGCCGCGGTTGATTCACCAATGGCAATGCTCTATAAGCGGCGGTTTCGCGGGGTATGACCCGCGCCGCCAACGGCAGCCCAACCTAACGGCAGCCCAACCCGAGTAGGGAGGCGCAGCATGGCAATGTTCACTTGGCCCTTCCCTGCCAACCCCGCAGCGCCGCTGCTGCTGGGCCTAATGGCCCTAGCGGTTGTCGCCATCACCGCCGTCATGCTCGCGGCCGGGCTGGTCAACCTCCAGGCTAACTTACAAGTCCGAACGGTTCAGGCCCAGAATGTCGCTGCGGATCGGGCGGCGCTGGTCGCATTGTACGACGCCACCGGCGGCGACTCCTGGACCAATAATACCGGCTGGAAGAGTGACGACCCGCTGGGTGATTGGCACGGCGTTACCACCAACGCCAACGGCCGGGTCACCAGTCTGCTTCTCGAAAATAACACCCTGACGGGAACGATACCGGCCGAGTTGGGCCGCCTGAGCAGCCTTAGTCTGCTGGCCCTCTACAACAACACCCTGACGGGAAGCATACCGGCCGAGCTGGGTGACCTGCGCGTCCTGACGACTCTGAACCTCTACGACAACACCCTGACGGGAAGCATACCGACTGAGTTGGGCCGCCTGAACACACTGACTCACCTGAATGTCCGAAGAAACACCCTGACGGGCCCCATACCGTCCGAGTTGGGCGGATTGAGCAACTTGAGGGTGCTGGCCCTCGACAACAATAACTTGATGGGAACCGTACCGACCGAGTTGGGCCAATTGAGCAAAATGACGAATCTTTCCCTCGAACACAATGCCCTGACGGGGCAGTTTCCGTCCAGCTTTACCGGGCTGGCGGCGTTGAAAGTTTTATCGTTCCAGAGTAACGCCGGGCTTTGCGCGCCGCTGGACAGCGCCTTCCAGACCTGGCTCCGGGGAGTGTCCTCCAGACAAGGCGATAACTGCCCGCCGGCCGCGATCCGGGCCGCCGCCGCCGCGCCGGTGGCGGGCGAGCCGGTGACCGTGCGGCTGACCTACCGGGAGGCTTTGCTGGCCCGCATTCAGGCAACGTCGGATGAGTACGCCAACAACCCCTGCATTGGCTACGACACTTCCGGGGATCGCGCCAGCATCACCGTTCCTCTCTGGACCTGGGAGCGGGCCGATGCCGACAGCGGCGATCCCAACTCCCCGGACGACTCCACCTGGGCCTCGGTTACCGCCGGGCTGCACCCCAACGCCAGCTTCGTCTATCTGCCCCAAGACGGGGATGTCGGCAAGTTCCTGCGGGCCAGCCTGACCTACGACAGTCCCGAAACGACGGTCACCACCGCAGCCATCGGGCCGGTAGCGGCCGACAACGGATTGACCGGCGAGGACATGGTTGATGCCGATGTCGCC
Source organism: Dehalococcoidia bacterium (assembly GCA_965213725.1). Classification (GTDB taxonomy): domain Bacteria; phylum Chloroflexota; class Dehalococcoidia; order Lucifugimonadales; family UBA3495; genus VXOI01. Next base: position 2,700,587 of record OZ243924.1, on the reverse strand, counting down.
GGGCCGTTACGGGTTGGCATCACCTTGGGCGCGCTCTTGCCCGCCGCCGCCAATGCCGAGCGCTTGGATCGGGCCATCAATCCCAACCCGGAGCGCTGGCAGTGGGAGCGGTCGGACGACGGCAGCACGGGTTGGACCAACGTTACCCCCTACCACAAACATTGCGAACAGCCGGACTCCGAGTACCTGCTGACTTCTGATGATCTAGGCAAATTTCTGAACGCCTACGTCTATTACAACGACGACAGCAGTGGCAGCGTCGTCCTCAAGGAGGCCCATAAGGCGCTAAACAGGGTGGCCCCGTAAGGCCTGCCCGCCGGGGACGCAGGTTCGGACTCGCCCCGGCGGACTGACGCTCCGGGAGCAGCGCGGCAAGGGCGGCCGGGCGGCATCTCCGCCTGCTGGAAATTTCAGGTCATACGGTTGCGCTTTGGCGGCTTTTTCTGAATCAGCCTTCTGCTGAACTTCTTGACGGAGCCGCCATCTCGCGCGGAAAGGGCCTACCCCTCCGGTTCTTGCGGGTTCTCCAGATCCAGCATTGCCAAGAGGCGTCCGTAGCCGATGAACTGGCCGGTTATCATGCCCAGCTCGAAAATCTCAGGGTCGGTGAACTCGCGGCGCAGTTCGGCGAAGAAAGCGTCGTCCACGTTCTGATGGTCGGTCGCCATCCGCTGGGCGAAGCGGACGGCCAGTTTCTCGCGGTAGGGCAGCTCGGCGTCCTCGAAGTGGGCCAGCGACGCCACCATTTCCTCGGTCATGCCCTGCTGCACCGCCGGCACAGCGCGGCCCAGCTTTCAAGTGGCACATTGGTTGAGCTCGGCGATTTTCAGGCGCACCAGTTCCTTCAGCCGGGCCTCCAGCAGCCCTTCCAGCTTCAGCGGCCCGTAGAAAGCCCAGAAAGCCTCGTAGGCTTCCGGCAGGTTGCCGGCGGCCCGGAAGATGGCCGGGTTCAGCTTGTGGGCTTCGGCGTCTTGGGCTATCTTGCGAAGTCCGGGGGTTAGCCGTTCCGTTGGCACCAGCTTTATGCGGGCCATATCTATCTCCGTTTTAGCATTTTCAACGGGCGCCGACAATGCCCGCCAGTCCGTCATTCCCGCGCAGACAGGAATACGGACTGGCGGCTGCGGAATTACGCATAATCAGCGCGTGTTGAGGGCGCCCCGTTTTTAACCGCAGAGAACACAAAAAAGCAGAGGGTTGCTTATGGGTTTCTCCGTGTTCTCCGCAGCGAATTAACCCTAGACCACCGGCCGGTCGGCCACGGCCGGGTCCACCTTGCGGCGGAGGAACTGCCCGTCGCCCAGTGCGCCGGTGAAGCTGCCGTCCTCCACCACCACCTTGCCGCGCAGGATGGTGGTCACCGGCCAGCCTTCGATTTCGCGGCCCTCCCAGATGCTGTAGTCGGAAATATGGAAGTCGTCCTTGGTCAGCTTGCGCTTGATGCCGGGATCAATGAGGCAGATGTCGGCGTCGCTGCCTGGCGCCAGCACGCCCTTGCGGGGGTAGAGGCCCATAATCTTGGCGGCGTTGGCCGAGGTGACGTCCACGAACCGTTGCAGCGGCATCCCCTGCTTCGACACGCCCTCGCTGTAGGTGATGCCCATGCGGGCCTCGGCTCCGTTGTGGCCGCCGGTGACGTCGGCAATCGTCCGCCCGGCAATCTTGGTCTCCCAAGACGTGCAGTATTCGTCGGTAGCCATGGTTTGCAGCCCGCCGTTGATGATGCCGTCCCATAGCGACTGCCGGTCGGCCTCGGACTTCAGCGAGGGGTAGGTATGGTACTTCATCCCGTTTTCTTCTTTGTAGTTTTCCTCGCTGAAGCAGCAATAGTTGTGCAGGGTCTCGCCGTAGACCGGGCGGCCGTTGGCGCGGGCCTCGGCGATGTTACGGACGCCGTGCAAGGCGCTGACGTGGACGAAGTAGACCGGGGCGCCGGTCCACTCGGCCACCCGCAGCACGCGGCGGAAGGAAACGTCCTCCGACTCGGCGCTATGCACCAGGGACATATTGTGCCACTCGGTGCGCTCTTCGCGGGTCAGCTTCTGGTACATATGCTGCACCATATCGTCATCCTCGGCGTGGACCAGCAGCATGGCGCTCAGGCGCTGGATTTCCTCCATAAGGTCGTGGAGGTGGCCGGTGCCGACCATGCGCGGCTCGCCGGTAGTGGCGGGCGGGCGGATGTTGGTGGTGAATATCTTGACGGTGGAGAAGCCGTCCTCCACCGCCTCATGGAGCGAGCCGATGATTTCCGGCGGAATCTGGCCCAGCAGCATCAGGTGATGGGAGTAGTCGGCATAGGAGTTGCCCCGCCAGACGCCGGTGCGCTCGGCGATGGCTTGGGGTATGTCTATGCCGGGGTACTGGATGGCGAAGTCCAGCAGGGTGGTGGTTCCGCCGTAGAGGGCGGCGCGGCTGACCTGCTCGGGCGGAGCGGTCTTGAGGTCGCCATGGCCCATGATAGGCGCAGAGATATGGGCGTGGGGTTCGATGCCGCCGGGGACGACCACCAAGCCCGAGGCGTCAATAATCCGCCCGGCCTCATCGCCCAGCGCCCCCGGGGCGGCCACCGCCGCGATGCGCTCGCCCTGCACCGCCACGTCCCACTCGCCCACGCCCATAGGGGTAACCACCTGCCCGCCGCGGATGATTAAGTCCAGCATAAGAAGGGCCTCCTGTCCTAATCTGCGCGGCTCCCGCCGCCGATGTCAGCGGAAGTTTAGCACGAAATAAGGGCGGGGTTGAAACCCGCCCTTCTGGAAACTGGACGCCGACGCCACCGGAAGGAAAGCTGCTTAGTAGCGAAACGGCATTCCGTCCTCAGAACCGGTGTCAGCGTTGTTCAGCAACAGCCTGTTGATGGTCATCGGCGAAACCGAAAAGTGCTCGGCGACTTGTTCCTGATTTTCCTCGGAGTAATCGTTTCCCAGCATTTCTTTCACTGCCGGCCAGGGGCTCAGCAATTCGGCGGCAAAAGCACGCTGCGCCTTCTGCCGGTAGCTGTGCGACCGAGTAGCTGGCGAGAGGGATTCCATCCCATCAGGCATACTGGCGAAAAAGATATTATCGCCCAGCAGCCGCGCCAGCTCGAAGCGCCGCCCCGTCTCCCATTTCGAGCGGAGCGTGACTTGCGCCGGTTCGCCCTCGCGCCGGAAAACCCAAGAGAATTCGCCGCCCTGCCGGTTACTGCTGATAACACCGGCGGTTGTTCCGGCAAGTTCGGCAAGAACGTCATTGGTGAGCGCCCCGTAACCCCGGATTTCCTGGTTCCTGATAGTGGTTGCGGCACTTACTCCGACACGCCAAGCCGCCCACTTGCCCCACTGCCGGAGTTCCGGGAGGTCAATCTTTACTCCGTCTTCCGGCCTGATATGAAAACCCGCTTGTTTCGTGATTTCCGTAATCTGCCGGGCCGACGGCATCCCGCTCAAACCAGTGCCACCGGAGGCCGAACCAATGGCTATTTCTTCCAGCGCCTTTTCTCCCAAGATTTCCGCTTCATCTAGGCGGCTCTCTATTTCCTCCGGATCCAGTTCGTCCGGCTCGTAGCCCAGCAGTGCTTCGAAACGGCGGAACCGCGCCATCTCCGGGTCTTTGCGCTCAAACTGAAGATCTTGCCAGAGAACGTGGAGGTTGGTATCGGAGAGGCTCGCTCTGTCCGCCAAGTTCACCACGAAAGGCACAAATTCGTCAATGGCCGCCTCCAGCTCCGACACCGGCACAACGGCAATCCCGGCTCCTGAGTAATAGAAAAGGGTTGGGTCGGATTCGTGGGAGCGTTCAGACCGCAGGCCAGCCAAAAATCCATCGCTGAAAATCGTGATATTCGGCCACACATACCCATGCCCGATAGTGGCCATGCAGTGGGCAAAGCCCCAGTCATAATTTTCTGGACTTTGTCCTGCGGGTTGAGGTTCCCACCGCAACCGCCACCAGTTCCAGACGAGCCATTCGGCCAAGTGGTAGCCGGAGACATACGGCCCCGGACGATAGGCAAGCTCATCAGCGCCAGTGTCAATCCCGGCGGTCAGCAGCTTATCCGCCGCTATGATTTTGAGCAACCCCAAAGTGGCGTGCTCCTCCGGTTCCAAGCCGTCGGAAGGGAACTCCTTGGGCAGTATGCTCAGTTTGAGTGTCATTGTTGATTTCTCGATTCCCATTCTTTGATGACTTGCGCATTCATATGACGGTCATGTCCTTCGGACAACCGGTACCCGTGATAACCGGATGTGCCTTCAGACAGCTTCGATTCGTAGACTTCGCCATGTCTGTCAACAGCCCATACGTATTTGGGCAAACCGTTGATTTGATAACTGCTTACCATGCCGCGAGCAATTCCAGCCTGAAACAAGTCGGCCGCTTCGCTTTTCTTGATTATCCTTTTGTCATCGCAAAGCGATTTGCCGATACGCGGACTGGCGGGTGGGTTAAAGCCGTAATCGGCAGGTTTGCTCTTGTGATGTGCACTGCCAACATAGCGGGCTGTGGACAAGCGTTCCTGGATTTCGGAAGTCATCTGTTCCTGTGGAGCTATGCGTCGCTTGACGTTATTTCCCTGCCGCTTTCGATTTGCCATAGCCGCCGTTCCACAGCACTCTGCCGGATTTCAAGGCCCTCTCGAACCCGTGCGTTAGACGTATTGAAAGAGTAACAAACACACAGCAGCGCCCGCAACTTCCCGGCCGGAAAAACCAGGCAAACTGAAAGGGGCGGACGCATACCCCCTAATCCCCCGCGGCGGGCTGCGTCTGGGCTTCCGCGGGCAGTTCCTGCTCCCAGTCCGGCAGTTGGTGGCGGCGGGTGCTGGGCAGCAGCACGATGGAGAGCACGCCCACCAGGCTCAGGGCCAGCGACAGGCCCATGGTGGCGTCGAAGTCGCCGGTCCAGTCGCGGAGCCAGCCGCCGGTGAGCGCCCCGGCGGCCATGCCGGTGCCGGCGCCCATCATCTGCCAGCCGTAGGTGGTGCCGATGGGGGCGCTGCCGTAGTACTGGCGGTTGATTATGGGGAAGGCGCTCATCTCGCCGCCGAAGCCGATGCCGAACAGCACCGAGAACAGGTAGAAGTGCCATGGTTCTGCGGCGAAGAACAGCAGGACGATGGGCAGGGTTTGCAACGAGAAGCAGACCGCCATCACTCCCTTGCTGCCCACCCGGTCGGCCATCACGGGCACCGCGAATCGGGTCACCGTGCTGGTCACCGACAGGGTGACGAAGGCCCCGGCCGCCAGCCCCGGCGACACCCCCTCCGCTTCGGCAATCGCCACCAAGTAGACCAGCACGATGGCGTGACCGGCGCATCCCCAGAAGTGGATGCCGATGAGGTTCCAGAAGGCCAGGGTGCGCTGGGCCTGCTTGAAGAATACGCGGGTGCGTATCCTGGCAATCTCGCCCCGCTGCACTTGGCGGATGGGTTCGTTTTCCGCCGCTCCCAAGGGACGCAGGCCAATCTGCCCCGGCTCATTGTAGAAGAGCCTCACCAGTCCGAGGATGGCTATGCCGCCGATGATGCCCGGAACCCAAAAGGCGGCCCGCAGCCCGGCCAGCCCGCCGCCAAACAGCCCAATCACCAGCAGCATGACCGGCACGGCCACCAGCGGCCCGACCCCCTGCGCCGACTGCAACAGCCCCATGCCCGTGCCCAGATGCCGCTTGAACCACATAGTGACCGATGCAGTCAGCGGCACCTGGAATATGCCCATGGACGCGCTGAGGATGACCCCGAAGAAGAGGTAGAATTGCCAGAGGCTGGTCATAAAGCCGGTCAGCACCATCCCGGCGATGAACAGCAGCGCGCCGATGGTCATGGCAACGCGGGCGCCGTAGCGGTCACCCAGCCATCCGGCGGATGGCCCCAGCATTCCCGAAACCACCCATTGCAGCGCAAACCCGAAACCCACTGCCCCATAGCTCCAGCTGAAGGAGTCCACCAGCCGGGGGATCAGGATGCTGGAGGATGAGCGGAAGGATGAGCTGAACAGCCGCATCACCGCCGCCACGCCCACGATGACCCAAGCGTAATGCACCGGCTGTCCGGCAATGATCAGGTTGCTGAGGCGAAAGGAGTACCGGGGAGCAGAATTCATAGAACACAGCCTTCAAGGTTACGGGAGCGATTGAACGCAGGGGGATTATAGCTTATTCAACTCTAAGCATCTGATACAATCAAACGGCTGATACAATCAAACGGCGCGGCCCCGATCTCCCAGAGTGCAGGCAGGATCCAGCAATGACCACTACCGCCAACCTGCGAACCGGAACCAGGATGCCTCTCAACGAGTTCTTGGCCCTAGGCGAGACCGACGGCAAGTGGGAGCTCGACGACGGAGTGCTTTATATCATGTCTTCCGGCAGCCCCGACCACCAATTCCTGATAGGCGAGTTTATCTGGAACCTCAAAAATTACCTTAACGAGTTTGATGCTCCGCCTGCCCAGCTCTTTCACGAAATGACCACCATCCTGTCGCGGGAACTGCAACGCGCTCCCGAACCGGATTTAGCCATCATCCTCAACGAAAGACGGGGCATCATAGGCCCCCTACGGATCGAGGGCGCGCCCGACATCATAGCGGAAATCCTGTCCACTGACCGGGAACGGGACCTGAGCTACAAGCGGCGGATATACGCCGAGGCGGGCGTCCGGGAATACTGGCCCATAGACCCGCGTAACGACACGGTCACCCAACTGGAACTGCGGGATGGCGAATACGTTGAACGGGCGGTTCTGGGCGTTGGCGACAATGCGTCCACGCCGCTGCTGCCGGGCCTGTCCATACCGCTGGCCGCCATCTTCCGCCACCGCCAGCGCCCGCCGCGCGGCGAGTAAGCCCCAGCCCCCCGAGGCTGTAGCGGGCCGGGCCTTTACCCCGGAAATTCCGCTAAATTCGCCTTGCATTGCTATTGACACCGGGCGGGGCCGGGGTATAATAGCAAGTTGCTGGCATATGCCTAGAGAAACGCCTCACTCACACAGCCCCGTTCCTTCGCCTCTATACTCGCTTGCAATTCACCCCGGCCGGTCTGCGCCCTGGAAATCCCTGGCTTGCTGCCACCGCTATTCTCGGTAAGGAGATTAGGAATGGCTTCACCTCCTGTTCCCGCTCAAAACGGGCATTCCCTGTACAAGCAGGGTGTCCGTTCCTACGCCCGCATCCCCCAGATTCTGGAAGTGCCCAACCTCATCGAGAGCCAGATTCAGTCCTACGGCTGGTTCCGGGAGGAAGGGCTGAAGGATGTCTTTCGGGAAATCTCGCCCATCTCCGACTACACCGAAAAGAAATATGAACTCCACTTCAGGGAGCATAAGTTCAGCGAACCCAAGTATTCCCCGCAGGAGTGCAAGGAACGGGAGATCACCTACTCGCAGCCGCTGTATGTCACCACCCACCTAGTGGTGAAGGAAACCGGCGAAATCAAGGAGATGCCCATATTCATGGGGGACTTCCCCATGATGACGGACAACGGCACGTTCATCATCAACGGCGCTGAGCGGGTCGTGGTCAGCCAGTTGGTGCGCTCGCCGGGGATTTATTTCGTCACGGAGCGCAACCCCAGCAGCAACCGCGGGCTGTGCATGGCTAAGCTCATCCCGTCGCGCGGGGCTTGGCTGGAGTTCGAGACCAGCAACAAGGACGTCCTCTCGGTCAAGGTGGATCGCAAACGCAAGGTCTCGGCCAGCATCTTCCTGCGCGCCTTGGGACTAGCCTACGACGACCAGCTATTGGCCCTGTTCGACGAGGTGGACACCGAAGAGACTCACCGCTATATGCAGTCCACCCTGCGCAGCGATCCGGCGGCCGACCCGCGGGATGCCGCCTTCCGCGAGGATGACCTGCGCCAGATGTGGGCCAAGGCGGGCTGGCTTCACGAAGAGGGAGAGGAGTTCGAGCTGGCCGCAGCCCAGCGCATCGCCGCCGCGCAGGTGGAGTTCTACAAGAGGCTGCGCCCCGGCGAACCGCCCAGCCTGGAAAACTCCCGCAATCTGATCAACAACCTTTTCTTCGAGGAACGGCGTTACGACCTAGGGCGGGTGGGCCGCTACAAGTTCAACCGCCGCCTCGGCGCGGCCGAGGATTCCGGCCCCAAGACGCTGACCCGGAAAGACATCATCGCCGTCCTGCGAATGATGATCCGCATCAACAACGGCGACGGCCAGGTGGACGATATCGACCACTTGGGCAACCGCCGGGTTCGCGCCGTTGGCGAGCTGGTGCAGAACCAGGTGCGCGTCGGACTGCTCCGCATGGAGCGGATGGTCAAGGAAAAGATGACCCTGGTGGAGCAGGAAAACGCTTCCCCCCAAGCGTTGGTCAACATCCGGCCCGTGGTGGCGGCGGTGCGCGAATTCTTCGGGGGTTCCCAGCTATCCCAGTTTATGGACCAGACCAACCCGTTGGCCGAGTTGACCCACAAGCGCCGCCTCTCGGCCCTTGGGCCCGGCGGCCTGTCCCGGGAGCGGGCCGGCTTCGACGTGCGCGACGTGCATTTCTCGCACTATGGGCGCATCTGCCCCATCGAGACGCCGGAAGGCCCCAACATTGGCCTGCTCAGCTCCCTGGCCTCCTACGCCCGCGTCAACGAGTTCGGCTTCATTGAGTCTCCCTATCGCGTCGTGCGGCGTGAACTCTCCAAGGACTCGGATGACCTGCGGGGCCGCGTGGTCACCAGCGCCGTGATCAATCAGGAAACCGGCCATACCATCGTCAATGAAGGGGTAGCCATTGGCGCCAACCGGGTAAGCGCCATCCGCGCCCTGCCGGAAGGCGCCATGATTCAGGTGAAGCCCTTCGTGGCCGGCCCTTCCGTAAACGGCGGGCCGGATGATTCGGTCATCTGGCTGTCCGCGGATAAGGAGGAGCAGTTCAAGATCGCCCAAGCCAACGCCAGGCTGGACGACCGCAACCAGTTCACGGACGAGCGCATCGAAATCCGGGTGGGCGACCAGTACATCCAAGGCTCGCCCAGCGATGCCGACCTGATGGACGTTTCGCCGATGCAGATTATGAGCGTGTCGGCCGCCTTGATTCCCTTCCTGGAGCATGACGACGCCAACCGGGCTTTGATGGGGTCCAATATGCAGCGCCAAGCGGTGCCTCTGCTGCGTCCCGAAGCCCCCACCGTTGGCACCGGCATCGAAGACCGGGTGGCCCGGGACAGCGGCCAGATGGTCACCTCCAAAGTCAACGGCGTGGTGACCTCAGTCAACGGCCGGGAAATCGTGGTCACCGATGTAGAGGGCCAAGAACACCTCCACCCGCTCATCAAGTTCTCCCGCACCAACCAGGGAACCTGCTTCGACCAGCGCCCCATAGCCACCCGCGGCGATGTGGTGAAGACCGGGGACGTGCTGGCGGACAGTTCGTCCACCGAGAACGGTGAACTGGCCTTGGGCCAGAACGTGCTGGTGGCCTTCATGTCGTGGGAAGGCTACAACTACGAGGACGCCATCATCGTCAGCGAGCGGCTGTACCGGGACGATTACTTCACCTCAATTCACATCGAGCGGCACGAGATGGAGGCCCGCGAGACCAAGCTGGGGCCCGAGGAAATCACCCGCGACATACCCAACGTGGGCGAAAACAGCCTGCGCGACCTGGATGAGCACGGCATCATCCGCGTCGGCGCCGACGTAGGCCCCGGCGACATTCTGGTGGGCAAGGTGACGCCCAAGGGCGAGACCGAACTCACCGCCGAGGAAAAGCTGCTGCGGGCCATCTTCGGCGAAAAGTCCCGCGACGTTAAAGATACCTCGTTGCGCGTTCCCCACGGAGAGCGGGGCAAGGTTATAGACGTCAAGGTGCTGAGCCGCGAGAACAAGGATGACCTCAACCCCGGCGTCAAGGAAGCCGTCCGCGTCTGGATCGCCCAGACCCGCAAGATCTCGGTGGGCGACAAGATGGCCGGGCGCCACGGCAACAAGGGCGTGGTCGCCCGCATCCTGCCGGAAGAGGATATGCCCTACCTGGAGGACGGCAGGCCCGTTGACATCATCCTCAACCCCATCGGCGTTCCGTCGCGGATGAACCTAGGCCAAGTGCTGGAAACCCATCTGGGCTGGGCCGCCCGGGGGCTGAACTTCCGCGCCAACACCCCGGTGTTCGACGGGGCGGATGACGCCGCTATCGAAGACTCTCTCGCCCGCATCTGGTTCAAGGAGCGGGAAGACGCCATCCTCGCCGGCGAGGGCCTGACCGACGCCGAACGCAACGCCGTCGTCCGCTGGCTGAAGGAGTACCGCTGCGCCCCCCAGGAGATGCTGCGGCGGATATTCGACGAATCGCAGACCGGCTTCTCCCGCGAAGCGTGCCTGCGGCTGTGGCTGGCCTTGGAGGCTGGCCGCGATCCTTGGGGCAAGGACATTCAGGGAATGCACGAGCTGGCCCTGGAAGTCCACCGGCAACGGGGCATCGCGCCGCCCACCTTCGGCAAGTTCAAGCTGTACGACGGGCGCACGGGCGACGAGTTTGACCAACTGGTGACCGTCGGGGACATCTACATCCTGAAGCTCATCCACTTGGTGGAGGACAAGATTCACGCCCGCTCCACCGGCCCCTACTCGATGATTACCCAGCAGCCCCTGGGCGGCAAGGCCCAATTCGGCGGCCAGCGCTTCGGCGAAATGGAAGTCTGGGCGCTGGAAGCCTACAGCGCGGCCTACAACTTGCAGGAGGTGCTTACCGTCAAGTCCGACGACGTGGCGGGCCGGGTCAAGACCTACGAGGCGGTGGTCAAGGGTGAACCCATCGGACAGCCGGGCGTGCCGGAATCCTTCAATGTGCTGCTCAAGGAACTGCAAAGCCTGGGGCTGGCGGTGCAACTGCTCAATGAAGAAAACCGCCCGGCGGTGGGGCAGGAAATCGGCCAAGACAACGCCCTGAACGCCGGCCAGGGTTTCGGAACCGGTCTCGGCCAGGAATTCGGCGCGGAACTGGGCGGCGACCCGGCGATATTCCAGTCTGTGGAGGCGATTTAACTATGGTATCAATGGCAGACAGGACGGAAACGGCGGCCACCAACTTTAACGCCATCCGCATTTCCATCGCCTCGCCGGAGCAAATCGAGAACTGGTCCCACGGTGAGGTCACCAAGCCGGAGACCATCAACTACCGCACCCTCCGCCCGGAGAAGGACGGGCTGTTCTGCGAGCGTCTCTTCGGCCCCACCAAGGACTGGGAGTGCTTCTGCGGCAAATACAAGCGCATTCGCTACCGGGGCGTCATCTGCGACCGCTGCGGCGTGGAGGTCACCCGGGCCAAGGTGCGCCGCGAGCGCATGGGCCACATCAAGCTGGCCGCGCCGGTGGCCCACATCTGGTTCAGCAAGACCAACCCCAGCCGCTTGGGGCTGCTGCTGGACCTTTCGCCGCGCAACCTGGAGCGGGTGCTGTACTTCGCCCAGCACATCATCATCTCGGTGGACGAGGACGCCCGGCAGGAAGCCATGGAAGCGGCGCAGCTCAAGTATGACCTGGACATCGAGAAGCGCCACGAAGTGGCCGCCGACCGGCTGGCGGAACTGAACGTGGAACTGCTGCGGCTGACGGGCGGGCGCAAGCCGGAAACCGACAACCCGGCCGTAGAGTTCGCGCCGGAGGGCGGCGAACCCATCGTCGAACTGCTGGAAGTCCAGCAGCAGATAAACGCCGTCAACAGCCAGTTGGCTGCTGATGAAGCGCAAATGGCCTATGATCTAAAGCTCGTTCTCGATGAGGGGAAAAGTTTGCGGAAGATGCAGCTTCTCTCCGAAACGCAACTCCGGGATTGGAAAAACCCGGTGGAAGACCCGCAAAAGCCCAATCCCTTCCTCTTGGAGTTGAAAAGGTGCTTCTCCAGCACGGATCCGCCCCTTTTCAAGGCCGGGATGGGCGCCGAGGCCATCCTCGACATCCTGCGGGACGTGAACCTGGAAGCCCTGCGCGACCAGTTGATTACCGATATGCACTCCACCTCCGGCCAGCGCCGCCAGAAGGCCATCAAGCGGCTGCGGGTGGTGGAGTCCTTCCGACAGAGCGGCGGGGGCGGCAGCGAAGGCACCCGCGTCCAAGACATGATTCTCACCGTGATGCCGGTGCTGCCCCCCGAACTGCGCCCCATGGTGCAGCTCGACGGCGGCCGCTTCGCCACCAGCGACCTCAATGACCTCTACCGCCGGGTCATCAACCGCAACAACCGGCTCAAGCGGCTGATGTCCCTGGGCGCGCCGGAAATCATCATCCGCAACGAAAAGCGGATGCTCCAGGAAGCGGTGGACGCCCTCATAGACAACGGGCGGCGCGGACGGCCCATTCAGGGCAGCCACAACCACAAGCTGAAGAGCTTGTCCGACCTGCTGCGGGGCAAGCAGGGCCGCTTCCGCCAGAACCTGCTGGGCAAGCGGGTGGATTACAGCGGGCGCTCGGTCATCGTGGTCGGCCCCGAACTGAAGATGAACGAGTGCGGCCTGCCCCGGCGCATGGCGCTGGAGCTGTTCAAGCCCTTCGTGATGCACCGTCTGGTGGTGCTGGGCATCGCGCCCAACATCAAGAACGCGAAACGGATGGTGGAGCGGGCCCGGGGCGAGGTGTGGGACATCCTGGAAGACGTCATCAAGAACCGCCCGGTGCTGCTCAACCGCGCCCCGACGCTGCACCGCCTCGGCATCCAAGCCTTCATGCCGGTGCTGATCGACGGCCACGCCATCCAGATTCACCCGCTGGTCTGCTCGGCCTTCAACGCCGACTTCGACGGCGACCAGATGGCCGTCCACGTCCCGTTGTCGCGCATGGCGGTGCTGGAGGCCCAGGAAGCCATGCTCAGCACCCACAATATGCTGTCCCCGGCCTCGGGCGACCCGCTGGTGGCCCCCACGCTGGACATGGTGATGGGCTGCTTCTACCTGACGGAGATGAAGCGGAACGAACGGGTGGTTGACGAGCAGTACCGCCGCTTCCGCGACATCAGCGAAGCCCGCGACGCCTATGACTCCGGCGTGATCGACCTGCATACCCCCATCCACGTGCGCCATCTCCGGGGCGGCAGCGACTCTTGGCATGAGACCACGCTGGGCCGCCTGATTTTCAACGAAATCCTGCCCGACAAATTCGTCTATGACGAATCTCTGGCGGAAAAGGTTCGCACCCAGAACAAGCTCGTTGACCGCAACGCCCTGAACGAACTCACCAGCGAGTTGTACCGCCTGCTGAGCAACGATGAGACGGCGGAAGTGCTGGACAGCATCAAGAGGCTCGGCTTCCAGTACGCCACCTGGTCCGGCACCACCATCGCCATCAACGACATACAGGTCTCCCGGGATAAGGACGAGGTGCTGGACGAAGCCGACCGGAAGATAGCCCGGTACAACGACGATTACCAGATGGGGCTGATTTCAGAGGACGAACTCTACAGCATGACCATTGAGGCATGGGCCGAAGCATCGTCCAAGACGGCTGTGCTTGTCCGCAACGACATCGAGGGTTACAACGAGAAATACGGCAGCCTGGGGTTGGGCGGAGAGCATCTGAACTCCTATGACGCCCTCGGTTACGGCGGCATCGGCGTCATGGCCCTGTCCGGGGCCAAGGGCAACACCTCCCAGATCAACCAGATGGCCGGGATGCGCGGCCTGATGAACCGCCCCCGCGGGCGGATTATCGAGCTGCCGGTGAAGTCCAGCTTCCGCGAGGGCCTGACCGCGCTGGAATACTTCATCTCCACCCACGGCGCGCGCAAGGGGCTGACCGACACGGCGCTGAACACCGCCAACAGCGGCTACCTGACCCGGCGGCTGATTGACATTGCCCAGGAAGTCATCATCCAAGACGAGGATTGCGGAACCGCCGACGTTTACAACATTCCCCTCTTCGCCGGGGATGAGCGCACCGACAAACTTACTGACCGGGTCAAGGGCCGATATGCCGCTGAGACCATCGCCGACCCCCTGACCGGCGAAATCCTCGTGGATCACAACGAACTCATAGACGTTCCTCTGTCGGAGAAAATAGAGGACGCCTACAAAGCCGCCTTGGAATCCGGCTGGCTGGACCGGGAAGACGCACTGATCCCGGTGCGCTCGCCGCTGACCTGCGAGGCTCCTCGCGGCGTCTGCCGGATGTGCTACGGCTGGCTACCGGCCACCGGCAAGCCCGTGGAAATCGGGCAGGCCGTGGGCATCATCGCCGCCCAGAGCATCGGCGAACCCGGCACCCAGTTGACCATGCGCACCTTCCATACCGGCGGCGTTGCCAACGTGTCCGACATCACCGTCGGTTTGCCCCGCGTCGAGGAACTGTTCGAGGCCCGGGTGCCCAAGGGCGCCGCCCTGCTGGCCGACATAGACGGTCAGGTGGAACTCCATGCCACCGAGGACGCCCGCATTCTCCGGGTGGTATACCGAGAGGAAGTGCGCGAAGAGTATCCTCTTCCTGAAGGCGCGGAAGTGCTGGCGGGTAACGGGGATATGGTGGAGCCGGGCATGATTCTGGCCTCCGTGCCTCTCCGCGAGCGGCACGCCCTGCCGGAAGGCTCCCAAGTGCTGGTAGACCACGGGGAAGAAGTGACGCCGGAAATGGTGCTGGCTTCCGTTCCCGATACCGCCGGCGAGGGTGAATCCGCCCCGGTTCCGGTCACGGCCCAAAATGCCGGGCGGGTGGAAATCGCCGCTGACAGCGTCACCGTGGTATCCACCGGCCCGGCCATCCCCGCCACCGTCGGCGGCCGGGTGGAAATTGCCCAGGACTGCGTCTCGATAATCTGGGAAGACGTGGAAACCCGGGAACACGTCATCCCCGGCGCGGCCTACCTGCTGGCGGGAGACGGCGATCCGGTCAACGCCGGCGACCCCCTGACCAGCGGCCCGCTGAATCCCCACGACCTGCTGCGGGTGCTGGGCAAGGATGCCCTCCAATCCCATCTGGTGGACCAGGTGCAGGCGGTTTACCAGTCGCAGGGCGTGGGCATCCACGACAAGCACATCGAGATCATCCTGCGCCAGATGCTGCGGCGGGTGCAGGTCAAGGAGCCGGGGGACACCGAGTTTATCCCCGGCGAGGTGGTGGACAAGTTCGCCTTCCAAGAGCAGGTAGCCAAGGTGCTGGCCGAGGGCGGAGAGCCGGCCACCGCCGACCAAGTGCTGCTGGGCGTAACCCGCGCCTCGCTGCGCACCGACAGCTTCCTGTCCGCCGCGTCCTTCCAGGAAACCACCCGCGTGCTTACGGAGGCGGCAGTGCGGGGCCAGCAGGACTATCTGCTGGGCCTCAAGGAGAACGTCATCATCGGGCGGCTGATTCCGGCGCAGGTGGAAATCCCGGGGATGGCGGAACTGCTCAAGCCCCAGCCCGCGCTGGACCTGGCCGCCGTATCGCCCGGCGGCTGGCTGCGCGGCCCCGCCGAGGTTGATGAGGACAATACCGGCTTGGGCATCCTGGATCTCGATGGCGAAGGCTTCGAGCGAATGGCCCGGGCCGTGGCCCGCAGCTACGCCAAAGAAGACGGGGATGACGAAGATGAACTGGAGTACCCATTCGACGACGAGGACGATGGAGAGGAAGCCGGGGCAAAGGCCAACATACCCGCCACCGGCTTGGCCGGGGAATCGCCGGAGGAATAGCCAGACTCCTGTCCGCTAACGGCATATTTCGTTGCCCCCTCTCTTTACGCAAGGAGAGGGGGCAACCGTATGGAAGTTGCGCCGTTGGGGATTCCACCCCCAACGGCGTAAGCGTTAACATAATAAGTCCCAATCGCCATGCTATCATTGTGATAAAATCACCCCGCTTATTCCCTCCCTTCAACAGCAGGGAGTTAAGTTGAGGGTGAACTGCATGGTGGATACTTTTGCCAAAAGCATTCTTGATGAGCGGCCCGCCCCGGACGTTGACCTGTCGGTGGAGTTGGCGGCGGGCCTGAATCTGGCGAACCCGGTAATGATTGCCTCCGGGACCTTGGGCTATGATGGTTACGGACGCGGACTTACCAGCAATCATCCGCTCGACGAACTGGGCGCGGTTATCCCCAAGACGTTCACCAGGCAGCCGCGCCAGGGCAACCCGGAGCCTCGCTGGTTCCCGGACTCCTACCGCGCCGCTTGGGAGGAGGGCGATTACCTGTTCCTGAACGCCCTTGGGCTGAAAAACCCCGGCATTGAGACCGCCGTGCGGGAGTCGCCCCAATGGGCCGGATGGAACGCAAAGGTGTTCCTCAGCTTCGCCGCCCACAGCGCCGGAGAGTTCGGCGATATGGCGGCCATCACCGCCGCGGCGGCAGGCATCAGCGCCTTGGAACTCAACCTTAGCTGCCCCAACGTCGAGAACGGCGCGCTGTTCAGCCACAGCCCGGCCCTCACCCGCGACGCGGTGGCGGCGGTTAAGGCCAATACCCCCCTTCCGGTGCTGGCGAAGCTGGCCCCCAATGTGCCGGACATTACCGAAATAGCCCGGGCCGCAGTGGAGGGCGGGGCCGATGCCCTGACCATCTGCAACACCTTGCCGGCTATGCGAATGGACTTGGCAACCCGGCGCCCGGCGCTGGGCAACGTCACCGGCGGATTGTCCGGCCTGGGACTGCGCCCGGTGTCGCTGGCCTTGGTCTACCGGACGGCGCAGGCCCTTAACGAGATGGGCGCGGACGTTCCCATCATCGGCGTCGGCGGCATTTTCGAGGCCGAACACGCCATCGAATACATCCTCGCCGGCGCCTCCGCCGTACAGATAGGCAGCGCCAATCTCATAGACCTCGGCGCGCCCTGGCGAATACTGGACGGGCTGCGGGAATATATGGCGGACAACGGCATACATAGCTTGGACGAACTGCGCGGCGCGGCGCATCCCGCGCTGGCCGGCATGCCCTGAATTTCCATCTCCCGGCGGGAGGTGGTAGAGTTAAAGGGCGTGCTATTCCGCCCATTCTTTTCCGGGCGGGCTGACATCCCACCCGGAAATTCTTTCTATCAGGATAATGCCCTATGGTCTCGGTTCTTCAGAAGATAATAGGCGACCCCAATGAAAAGGCCCTGAAGAAGCTGGCCTCTATTAAAGACGCGGTCAACAAGCTGGAGCCGGAGTTTCAGCGGCTCAGCGGCGGGCAGTTGCTCGCCAAGACCGCCGAGTTCCGGCAGCGGCTGGAGGGGCGGGAGTCCGTCGGCGACCTGCTGCCCGAAGCCTTTGCCGCAGTGCGCGAATCGGCCCGGCGCAACCTAGGCCAGCGCCACTACGACGTGCAGCTCATCGGCGGCGCGGCGTTGCATCAAGGCAAAATCGCCGAGATGAAAACCGGCGAGGGCAAGACGCTGGTGGCGACGCTCTCAGTGTACGCCAACGCCCTGCCCGGTCAGGGCGTCCACGTGGTCACCGTCAACGATTACCTGGCCCGCCGCGACCCGGTGTGGATGGGGCCGGTCTACCACGCGCTGGGGCTGAGCATCGGCTGCCTCCAGCACGACGCCGCCTACGTGTACGACCCGGAACTCGCAGGCGGAAAGCTGCCTTTCCTGCGTCCGGTATCCCGGGCCGATGCTTACGGCGCCGATATTACCTATGGCACCAACAACGAATTCGGCTTCGACTATCTGCGGGACAATATGTCCCTGGCGGCCGGGCAGCGGGTACAGCGGGAACTGCACTACGCCATCGTTGACGAAGTGGACAACATCCTCATTGACGAAGCCCGCACCCCCCTCATTATCAGCGGGCCGGCGGAAGAGCCGGTGCAGCTATACCAGAACTTCGCCCGGCTGGTGCCGCGCCTGGACCCGGCGGAGGACTACACCATTGACGACCGCACCCGCGCCATTTCCCTCTCCCAAGAGGGAATCGCCAAGATGGAGCAGTGGACCAGCACTTCCAATATCTACGACCCGGAAAACTTCCACCTAGTGCAATATATGGAGAACGCCCTCACCGCCCACGTATTGAAGCAGCGCGACAAGGATTATGTGGTGCGCGAGGGTGAGGTGGTTATCGTTGACGAGTTCACCGGGCGGCTCCAGCCGGGCCGCCGCTGGTCCGACGGCCTGCACCAAGCGGTGGAGGCCAAAGAGGGACTGAAAATCCAGCGGGAGAGCATCACCTACGCCACCATCACGCTGCAAAACTACTTCCGAATGTACCGCAAGCTGGCAGGCATGACCGGCACCGCCGCCACCGAGGCCGACGAGTTTTTCCGCATCTACGGGCTGGAAGTGGTGGAAATCCCCACCAACCTGCCGATGCAGCGGGAAGACCATTCCGACTTGGTGTACCAGACCGGCGACGGCAAGTGGAAGGCCGTGACCGATGACATCCTGCAAATACACGAGACCCGGCGACCGCTGCTCATAGGCACTACGTCCATCGAAGATTCGGAGTTTCTGAGCGAAAGGCTGCGAAAGCGGGGCATCCCCCACCAGGTGCTGAACGCCAAGAACCACGAGGGCGAGGCCGGGGTCATCGCCCAAGCCGGGCGGCTGGAGGCGGTCACCGTTTCCACCAACATGGCCGGACGCGGCACCGACATCGTGCTGGGCGGCTCCGACACCTCCCGCGGCGACTGGCAGGAGGAACATGACCGCGTGGTCGAGCTGGGGGGCCTGCACGTCATCGGCACCGAGCACCACGACGCCCGGCGCATAGACAACCAGCTCCGGGGCCGCGCTGGACGGCAAGGCGATCCCGGCAGTTCCCAGTTCTACATTTCGCTGGAAGACGAGCTGATGCAGCGTTTCGGCGGCGAGCGCATCAAGACCGTTATGGGCTGGACCGGGCTGGAAGAGGATACGCCGGTGGAGAACAAGCTGGTCACCAAGTCCATCAGCGGCGCACAGGTCAAGGTGGAGGGCTATCATTTTGACATACGAAAGCACCTGCTGGAATTTGACGATGTGCTGAACAAGCAACGGGAGGTTATCTACGCCGACCGTCACCAGGCCCTGGGCGACGGCAACCTGCGCGAAAAAACGCTGGAGATGCTGCGCCAAGAGTTCGCCCGCCTGACGGCCCAATACCTGCCCGGCCGCCACGCCGACGATTGGAACGCCGAAGGGCTGATTGACGAATTGGGCCAGATAGGCCCGCTGCCGCCGGAAATCGAGCGCGAAGACAATGTATACCAGTACAGCCGGGAGCAGGTGGAGGGCATACTGTCGGCCCACGCGGAGGCCGCCTACGCCGCGCAGGAGGAAGCCGCCGGTTCAGAACAGATGCGGCTCGTAGAGCGGTTCCTCCTGCTTCGGGCCATAGATTCCCACTGGGTGCAGCACCTCACGGCCATGGAGAACCTTCGGACGGGCATCGGCCTGCACGCCTACGGCCAGCGCAACCCGCTGGTGATGTATCAGAGCGAAGGGCAAAAGATGTTCCGCGACCTCCAAAACCGCATCCAGCGGGACGTGGCGCGAACGCTGTTCCACGTTTCGGTAGACCCGGCCCAAGCCGCCGCCTTGACCGGAAACGCTGCCCGCGGCCGCCGCAGCGCCGCCGCCGGCAGCCCCATGCAGGCCGTGAGCGGCCCCAACCGCAGCGCGCAGCCCGCCGGAAACGCCAAGGTGGGCCGCAATGCCCCCTGCCCCTGCGGCAGCGGGCGTAAGTACAAGCGCTGCTGCGGCAAGGCAGCCTGAAGCGCAGGCCTGGCAATGCCGCGGCGTTACAGGTTTGGTGACATTGTTAGTATCCTTCAAAGCATGGGCTGGGAGCTGCATCATTACACGGGAAGCCATGCCAATTACCGGAAGCCGGGATTCCCCACTGTTATAGTGCCTCATAGACGAGGTGTGCTAAAGCCGGGAACGGTCGCCAACATCAGGCGTCAAATGATGCTCACCAGCGAAGAATTTGAGCAAATAGCCGACGAGGTTTTGTGATGCCGCTGAGAAAGTTTACTGTGTTCCTGATGCCTCAAGAAGGAGGTTATCAGGTCATTTTCCCCTACTACCCCAACTGCACTACTGAGGGGGACACGGTGGAAGAAGCACTGGCGAATGGTAAGGACGCCCTTGAGGGTTTGCTGTACGTGGAGTCAAAACACGGCGGCGACAAGGTGGAGTCTTATATGTTTGCCCCCCACGTGGTTGTCGGTGAACTCGACATCGAAGTTCCCGACAGCTTGCTGGAAAAGCAGGAAGCTGTCAGCGGAACGGCCTGAACCCAGATTCACTTATGAGCCGAATCCTCAAAATCTCCGCCCACATCCTGCTGTTCCTAGTTGCGCTGGTGGTGTTCTACGTTGGCCTGTTCGCCGGGTTGCAGATAAATCCCAACCTGGGCACCGGCCTGTGGATTGCCGCCGCCGCCATTGCCGCCCTCAACGCGCTGTGGATTGTGCGGAGCGGGCGGAAACGCCGGTAAAGGCCGGCCATCAAGCCAAGCCTGCATTCCCGTCAGGGGTGTCCGGGTCAAAGCGCGGGTTACGGGCAGCACCTGCCCATCATTCGGGACTGACTCATCAATCGGACAGGGTTTTGCCGCCGAAAAGCCGCCGGAAGAAGCCCATGATTCCCCCGGAGGGGCGGGATTCGGCCGGTGCGGGGCTGCCGTGATCCATTGGCG
Organism: Dehalococcoidia bacterium; assembly: GCA_965213725.1. Classification (GTDB taxonomy): domain Bacteria; phylum Chloroflexota; class Dehalococcoidia; order Lucifugimonadales; family UBA3495; genus VXOI01. Next base: position 2,680,099 of record OZ243924.1, on the reverse strand, counting down.
TCACGCCCTCGCCGGAAAGCACGTGCTCCGGATCCCGGTCGAAGGCCACCTTGCAGCCGGGGCCGCAGAAGTAGTAGTCCGTTCCCTGATACTCGCTATGCCCGCCCGGCGGGTTATCAGTATCAACTTCCATCAGGCAAACCGGGTCTATCGCTACGGCCATCGTCCGAACCTCTTTTCCGTAATCTGGAGGGCCTATATTTTAGACCGGCGAAGCCGGAGGGAGTTGGTCACCACGGTCACGGAGCTGAAAGCCATGGCCAGCGCCGCCAGCACCGGGTTGAGGAATCCCTGCTGGCCGAAAAAGAACTCCAGCGACGCGGGAACCCCGCCCACGGCCTGAAACACCGGGAACAGCGCGCCGGCCGCCACCGGAATCAGCAGCACGTTGTAGAAGAATGCCCCAAACAGGTTCTGTTTGATGGTGCGGATGGTCTGCCTGCTGAGGTCGAAGGCGGCGGCAACGGCCCCCACATCGTCGCGCATCAGCGTTATGTCCGCCGACTCGATGGCGACATCGGTTCCGCCGCCCATGGCCAGGCTGACGTCGGCTTGGGCCAGCGCCGGGGCGTCGTTGATGCCGTCGCCGACCACTGCCACCACCCGGCCCTCGGCCTGCAAGCGGCGCACCACCGCCGCCTTGTCCTGGGGCCGGGCCTCCGCTTCCACCTGGCTGATGCCAAGCTGCCGGGCGATGGCGTGGGCCGTGGCGGCGTTGTCGCCCGTGAGCATGACCACCCGCAGGCCCAGGGCCCGGAGCCGCTCCACCCCTGCGATTGCGCTTGGCTTCAGCGTGTCGGCAACGGAGAACACGCCCACTGCCTGCCCGTCGGCCGCCAGGAACACCGGGGTTCCTCCCTCCGCGGCAAACTGCGCGGCAGACTGGTTCAGCCCGTCAAGGAACACGTCCGACTCGTCCATAAGAGCCCGGTTGCCCAGCAGCACGGACGAGCCGTCCACCACGGCGCTCACGCCCCGTCCGGGTATAGCCAGAAAGTCGCTGGCTGCCGCGGGATGGATGCCCTGCTCCTGCGCCCGCTGAACAATGGCTTGGGCCAACGGATGCTCAGAACCGTATTCGGCGGAGGCGGCGAGGAACAGCAAGCCCCGCCGGCCCCCGGGCAGAGCGGGGGCGGACGGGTTGGGGACGATAGCAGTAACCGCCGGTTTGCCGGTGGTTAGGGTGCCGGTCTTGTCCAGAACTACGGTGTCAACGCTGTGGGCCTTCTCCAGGGCCTCAGCCTGCCGGATTAGCACGCCTCCGGCTGCGCCCTTGCCCACGGAGACGATGATTGCGGTGGGCGTTGCCAAGCCCAAGGCACAGGGGCAGGCGATAATCAGCACGGCAACGAACACCAGAATAGCCAGCGTAAGGGCCGGGGCCGGCCCCAGCAGCAGCCACAGCAGAAAGGACACGGCGGCCAATCCCACCACCACCGGCACGAACCAAGCCGAAATCCGGTCGGCCAGCCGCTGGATCGGCGCCCGCGAACCCTGCGCTTCCTCCACCAGCCGTATGATCTGAGCCAGAGCCGTTTCTTGGCCGACGCGGGTGGCGCGATAGTACAGCGCGCCGTGACCGTTCAGCGTCGCCCCGTAGAGCAAATCGCCCGGGGCCTTCTCCACCGGCATACTCTCGCCGGTGAGCATAGACTCGTCAACGGCGGAATTGCCGCCGGTCACCTCGCCGTCCACCGGGATATGCTCGCCGGGCCGCACCAGCAGCAGGTCGCCGACCGCCACCTGCTCCACCGGGATTTCAACCTCGCCCTCGTACTGGTCAAGGCCGGGGCGCAACACCGTGGCTGTGGCGGGACGCAGTTCTATAAGCCGCCGGATGGCATCGGAGGTCTGCCCCCGGGCGCGGGCTTCCAAGAACCTGCCCAGCAGGATCAGGGCGATGATGACGGCGGCAGTGTCGAAGTACACCCCTGCGCCGATACCTGCGTTGGACAACACCGAAGGGGCCGCGGCGTCCAGCAACACCACTGCCGCGCTGTAGCCATAGGCCGTAGTGGTTCCCAACGCTATGAGGGTGTGCATATTGGCCGCGCCATGGCGCAGCGCGCCAAACCCGGAGCGATAGAAGCTGGCCCCGGCCCAGAACTGCATCGGCGTCGCCAGCGCCCACAGAAGGAAGGGGTAGTAGCCGAGCTGCATCCATCCCGAAACCCACGGAAAGCCGTCAAAAGACCCTAGGAACAGCAGAACGGCCCCGGTTACCGCAACGGCCAGACGACGGCTCAAGGCGCGCATTTCCTGCGTTCTGGACAGCCGCTCCAGCTCCTGTTGACGATCGCCGACGGCCTCAACGCGATACCCGGCCTCCTCCACGGCGCGCCGCAGGTCGTCCAGGGTGGCGAGGCCGGGGCTGAACTCGACGGCGGCCTTCTCTACGCCCAAGTTGACGTTGGCCTTCGTCACCCCCGGAACGCCGTTCAGCGCGCGCTCCACGTGGTAGACGCAGGCGGCGCAGGTCATCCCGCCGATGTTCAGCGAGGCCGAAACCGTTTCTCTGTTCTTAACGTCCGCCGTCATAATTCAGTCAGGCCCATCCTCCCGTCGCTCAGTCAGCGGCCGCCCTAAACGCCTTCAACGAAATAAAGGTCGCCCCTGGATGCCTTCATCCGCATTTCCTTCAGCGGGGCATACATGGGGGAGTTGTACCACTCCTTGGCCTTCTCGACGCTCTCGAACTGCAATACCACGATGCGGACGGGTTCATAGTCTCCTTCCGCTTTTTCAGGAGTCCCGCCCCGCACCACGTAAGTACCTCCAAAGGCTGCGACCGTTTCCGGCACCCGCTTGCCATACTCGGCAAAGCTCTCCGGGTCTGTGATGGTAATGTTGCCAATCATATATCCTGCCGCCATAGGGGTAGCCTCCGAACGATTATTTTCAACCGACAGCGTAGCACCATAGGCCGCGGTAATCAAACGAAGAAGCAACGCCAGCACACCCGCGCTTTGCCGTGCGCCTCTTGCACAAAATTGGGAGCGGTGATGTCCGCTCCCTCAGTGGCGTATTTGCGTAGCCAAATGTCTGCGTTTACACGTAGCGCGGCTCCACGTCGCGGTGCAGGCCGAAAGCGCGCTTGCCGATCAGCTCCAGCGCGTCGAATCCGCTGATGGGGTGCATGGTGCCGGCCCGCACGTCGCGGTAGTAGCGCTCCAGGGGCAGCCGCCGGGCCAAGGCCGCGCCGCCCACCATATCCACCGCTTTGTTCACCACGTCCTGCGCCGCCTTCATACAGAAGTGCTGCATGGCTACGGCCTCGGTAATGGTTTCGTCGTCCCGGTTGTTTATGTCTACCAGGCGCTCGGCGATGTTGGCCTGCCAATGCCATCCGGCGTGAAGGGCGATATCCATCTCGGCGGCGAGGAACTGGTGTCCCGGGTAGTAACTCTCAGGATGCTTGAAGGGCAGGCGGGTACGGTCGCGGGTTTGATTGATGGCAAAGTCCCGGGCCGACTTGGCAATGCCCAGGTATACCGAGCCGAAGGTGCCGCCGTGCCAAGCCCACAGGCCGCGGGCGTACTTGTCCCACTCCCAAAGGTTGTGCTTGAACACGTGGTCTTCTTCGACGAACACGTTTTCCAGCCGCCAACTGTGGCTCTGGCTGGCCCGCATCCCCATGGTGTCCCAGTCGTTGAGGCAGATAAGCCCCTCGGTGTCCGACGGCAGGACGAATATCAGGCCAATCTCGCCTTCGTCAGGGTCATCGTAAACGGCGGAGCTGCCGAACAGGTCGCCGATGGGGCTGTTGGTGCCGAAGCCCTTGCGCCCGTTGATGCGAAAACCGCCGTTGGTCTTCTCAGCCTTGACAGTGGTGTAACCCATGCCGGTGATGCCCTTGAAACTATCCACCTGCGGGTCGGTGATCGCGCCGAAAACGATGAGCTGCTCGTCAGCGATTTTAGTGAGCATCTCTTTGGGGCCATCCTCGCCCAAGGCAATCAGGTCGGTCATCACAAAGGGCAGGCCGAAGTGCATATTGACGGCCAAGGCGGTTGCGCCGCAGCCTTGGGCCAGCCGGTTCTGGGCTATGCAGATGTCCAGCAAGTCGGCCCCGCCGCCGTTGCAGTCGGCCGGAATGGGCATGGCGGTATAGCCCGACTCTTTCATCTCCGCGTAGTTTTCGTGGGGAAAGGCGCCTTCCAGGTCGTATTCCGCGGCCCGCTCGGCGAAGGTGTTGGCGTGCCGGGCGGCTAGGTCGTACCACTTGCGTTGCGATGGGGTAAGCTCTTGCGCCATAAACTCCTCCCGTTCGCTTGTATGGGCCGGATTCGGCGGCAAACGCCTTGTGGCAGTATTCTAGCGCAACGCGGCGGGAGCGTCCAACGGTAAAACTCGCCATGCCACCCGGAGGAAAGCCAATGGACACATCGCCGCGGCCGGGGTTCTTTGCCCCGTCCGAACAACGGCGATGCCGGAGCGTTAATGAAAAGGCCCGGCCCGGCCTTGCCGCTGGCAACCTCGGGCCGGCTGTCGCGAACGCATCCACCCCTCCAGACTGCCGGTCAGGGTAACGGCGCGAGAGCCGGGGACCCGGGTAATACATCCCGCGTCCAGCAGCGCGGCAGTGATGGCGCGCCCCAGAGGGCCGCCCAGATGCCAGCGGCGCTCAGTCCAGTCGAGGCAGGAAAAGGCCATTGGCTTGCCCGCCTTGGGCGCGGGCATAATCACCCCCCGCTCCAGCAGGGCGGCGGCGCTCCCGGCGGTTGGCGAGTAATAAACGCGGCGGCAGTCGGGGGGCTCCGGCATTGCCTCCAGCCAGCCTTGCCGGAGCAGTTCATCCATCAGGCGAACGCCGAGCGCCCCGGCCAGATGGCCGTAGCAGGTGCGGGCTTGGCGCAACGGCGTATCCCGCCGCACCTCGCGGGCCGCTTGGGTGCTGGGCGGGGAATGGCGCATCAGATTTCCTTGATAACTCACTGCTAACTCAGTGCTAAGGGCGCGAAACACAGGCCGGGCAGGGGCGGATACCGTACCGGCTGGGGCAATGGCGCAATCCGTGAACCGCGCCGCCTTCGCGGTCGCAACAATTGGCACTCCCATTGTCAACCCCGTTCCGGCGGCAATTTCGGGCTGCCGCGTCATCCCCCGCCGATAGCGGGTAGGAAGTGGACTTCGCTGGTTTCCTGCACCCGCTCCAGCAGGCCGAGGAGGCTGGTTTCGCCATCTACCACCACGGCTAGGCCGGGGAGCAGGTCGTCTTCTTCCACGTCCATCAGGAGGGCGCGGGAGCCGGGGTATTCGCGCTCCAGGTTGTTAATCACCTGGCGCACCGTTGCCCCCGGCACCACCACCTGCTGGCGGCCTCCGGTAAGGGACTGCATTCGCGGCGGGAGCCATACTTCCGGCATTGCGCTATCCTCCCCGGCCTTGCTTGGGATTGGCGGCGCCGGGGCAAGACTGGAAACTCGCCCCGGCGGATATACGGGCTGCTACTGTCCCTTCTTGCTCCAGAGAGCTTCCAGCACCTTGTCCGGGGATATGGGCAGCGAATCCATCCGCACGCCGATGGCGTCGTAGATGGCGTTGGAGACGGCGGCCAGCGGCGGCACCAGCGGCACCTCGCCGACGCCGCGCAGCCCGTAGGGATGGGCCGGGTTGGCGACTTCGACGATTACCGTGTCAATCATCGGCAGGTCGAGGCTGATGGGCATCCGGTAATCCAAGAAGCTGCTGTTGAGCATCCCGCCCTGGTTGTCAAAGCGGTATTCCTCGTTCAGCGCCCAGCCGATGCCCTGAACCACGCCGCCCTGTATCTGGCCCTCAACGTAGCTGGGATGGATGGCCTTGCCGGCGTCCTGAACCGCGGTGTAGCGCAGCACGTCCACCTTGCCCGTTTCAGTGTCCACTTCTACGTCCACCAAGTGGACGGCGATGGATGGGCCGGCGCCGGGCGGGTTCACCCCGGCGCGGCCCACGATGGGGCCGCCGGTGCCTACCTGCCGGGCCGCCAACTGCTTGAAGGTGAGACGCAGCTCCGGGTCGGAAGTGTGCTGCAACACGCCTTCGGCGTATTCCACGTCGTCCGCCGGGATGTCCCAGATGCGGGCGGCGCGCTCGCGCATCTGGCGTTTCACGTCTTGGCCCGCTTCGTAGGCGGCCCAGCCGGACTTGAAGGTGGCGCTGCTGCCGCCAGTGTTGGAGGTGAAGCCGATGCTGTCGGTGTCGCCCACCTGCGGCTTGATGTCGTCCATGGGAATGCCCAAGACTTCGGCCAAGTGCTGCGACACTGCGGCGCGGCTGCCGCCGATGTCGGGCGAACCCTCGGTCAGGCTCACCGAGCCGTCGGAATTGACCACGGCCAAGGCGCTGGCCGGGCCGGTGTTGTTGCCCCAGAAGCCGCTGGCGACGCCCCGGCCTCGGGCCTTGACGCCGTTGCTCTTGCCGTCCAGCGGAGTGTTGTAGTGGGGATGATCCTTCAGGGCTTGCAGTGTTTCGACGTAGCCAACCTTGGGGGTCATCGGGCCGGTTACGCGGCGGACGCCCTCTTTGGAGCTGTTGCGCAGGCGGAACTCCAGGGGGTCCATTCCCAGCTTTTCGCAGAGTTCGTCAATGGCGGTCTCCATGGCGAAGGCCGAGGCCGGGGCGCCCGGGGCGCGGTAGGCGGCGGACTTGGGCCGGTTGATCACCACGTCATAGGCTTCCAGATAGGCGTTGGGAATGTCGTATTGGGCCATCATACACTGGGCGCCGGGGGAAACGGGGGAGCCTGGGAAGGCGCCGGCTTCATAGACCAGACGGGCCTCGGCAGCCACCAGCTTGCCGTCGTTGGTCGCGCCCAGCTTGACCTTTATCTGCGTGCCGGAGGTTGGGCCGGTGGCCTCGAAAACCTCCTTGCGCGACATCTGCACCTTCACCGGGTGGCCGCTCTTGCGGGAGAGCAGGGCCGCCACCGGCTCCACGTACAGCACCGTCTTGGCGCCAAAGCCGCCGCCGATCTCCAGCGGGATGGCCTTGACGTCGGCCACCGGGATGCCCATAAACCGGGCGGTGTGGTCGCGGACGGTGAACTGGCCCTGGCTGCTGGACCAGATGGTCAGCTTGCCGTCGGCCCCCCATTGGGCCGTGCCGGCGTGGGGTTCGATGTAGCCCTGATGCACCGGGACGGTGGCGGTTTCCTTTTCCACGATTACGTCGGCGTCCTTGAAACCCTGCTCCACGTCGCCGAGGCGGAACTCGAAGTGGTTGGCGACGTTGCTCCCCTCGGTGTCATCATCATCGTCCAGCAGCCCGCCGGGGCGCAGCGCGGGGTTGGACAGGCTCGCCAGCTTTTCGTGAAGCACCGGGGCGCCGGGCTGCATAGCCTCATCGGCGGAAAGCGCCGGGGGCAGCACTTCGTAGTCAACCCTGATCAGTTCCAAGGCTTTCTCGGCGACGTGGGGGCTGGCCGCGGCGACGGCGGCGACGGCGTGGCCCTTGTACAGCGCCTTGCCCCGGGCCAATACGTTGGTGCTCAGGAATCCGAGGTTCTGGATGGCGCCCTCGGCTAGGTCGGACAGCCGCCGCGAGGTTTCGGGCCAGTCGGCAGAGGTCACCACGGCGTGAACGCCGGGGTACGCCTCCGCCTCGCTGGTGTCCACGGACTTGATGACGGCGTGGGAATGGGGACTGCGCAGTATCTTGCCGTAGAGCAGGCCGGGCAGGCTCTGGTCTGCGCCGTACCGGGCGCGGCCAGTGACCTTGTCCGCCCCGTCGGGCCGCACCGGGCGGCTGCCGACCACGTTAAATTCTTCGTTGGAGAGAACGATGTTCGGCTTGTAGTCCAGCATTTGCGTCTCCTGAATGGTAACGTTGTAAGCGGTATAGGGCTACGGAGCATATAGTATCACACGGAGCGGCGGCCGGCGGAAATGCCCTTCTGTTCTTCGAGAAACGGAAGGCCCGGCAGCCGCGAATAATCGAGGGTGGCATTTTCAACGTGCGTTGGCAATGCGCTATTCCCTCTATCAACCGTCATTCCCGCCTTCGCGGGAATGACCGGGTTTTGGGCAATACCGACACATATTGAGAATACCGGGGGTTCCAAGACTAGCCGCAATTCGGGGCTTGCGATATACTGCCTGCGGAAAGCTGGAAGTTTTTGGCCCGCGCTGACCCCGCAGGCAACGGGCCGGGGGCGCGGGCAACATTCATCGGGAGAGAACAGCAAGGATGCGTATACCGGGCAGGCGCGTCGGCCGGGTGATCGTGGCTCTCGCCGTGGTCGGGCTGATTCTCCTATCAACCGTGGCAAGCCACGGATGCAGAGTCCAAGGGCACAGTCCATCGGAGGGCGCAGCAGTGGTCTCGTCCGAATAATGCCGGGCGGCATACGGGTCAATCGAGACTGCCGTTTCAGAAACGATTCCCCTACTTCGCAGAGGCGGCTTCGCCCCCCTAGGGTAGGGTATAGGGGAGTATAAGCGGCCCGGTTCCCCTCAGAAGGAAGGGAAAGAAGCGTTAGCGGCGGGCCGGTTCAACTAAACTTCCCCTCACAGGCCGAGGGATGGTTGAATTTCATACAGGCAACAGCTTATCCCCCCACGGCGGCCAACTGAAAGTGTCGGTGGCGCCCCCCGGTGAGGCGGCGCACTTGGTTGCCGGGCTGCCCCGCTTGGCCGTCGGCGACCAAATAGCGCGGGAGGTCATCAACCTGGCCTACGGCGTTTTTTCGCCGCTGGACGGGTTCATGGGCCGCGCCGACTTGGATTCCGTGGTGCGGACGATGCGGCTGGCTAACGGGCTGGTGTGGAGCATTCCCATCATCCTCGACGTTTCGCCGAGGGAGTGGGCCGCCCTTCAGCAAGCTCCGGGCGACCGGGGCCAGAACTCCGGGGGGCGGGTGCTGCTGACCCATCAGGGGCAGCCGCTGGCGGCGCTGGACGTTAGCGAGGTCTACGCCTATGACAAGGCGCTGATGGCGCAGAACGTCTACGGCAGCGCCGACCCGGAGCATCCGGGAGTGGCCCGCACCATGGCGCTGGAGGACACGCTGCTGGCCGGCAAGGTCACGCTGGTCAACCCGCCACGGGTCAATCCGCCCTTTGACCGCTTCTGGAAAACGCCGGAACAACTGCGGGCGCGGCTGACCGAATTGGGCTGGGAGTCCGCCGTGGCCCACCAGACCCGCAACGTTCCCCACGCAGGCCACGAAATGATGATGAAGGGCGCTCTCTTGGCCTCGGGCGCCGACGGCATTCTGGTCAGCGCGGTCATCGGGGAGAAAAAGCCGGGCGATTACATAGATGAAGCCATCGTGCTGGCCCATGCCCGGTTGCGGGAGGAGGGGTTTTTCCTGCCGGAGATTCACGAAACCTCAACCCTGCTGTGGGATATGCGCTACGCCGGGCCGCGCGAAGCGGTGTTTCACGCCATCGTCCGCAAGAACCTGGGCTGCACGCATCATATGTTCGGGCGCGATCATGCCGGGGTGGGCAGCCACTATGGGCGTTACGCCGCCCACGAAGTTTTTGACACGCTTCCCGAACTTGGTATAAAGTCTGTTCTTACCCTGGAGTGGTGGTACTGCCCGGTCTGCGAAAGCGTGGCCTATGAAGGAATCTGCGGCCACCGGGAGCGCAAGCAAGACTTGGCCGGAACCCTGATCCGCAGCATCATCAGCGGCGGCGCCGGCCCGGCGGCCACCACCCTGCGGCCGCAAGTGCTGGAGGTGGTGCGCGACTGCGCGGAGAAGTACGGGATGGGCTCTCCCTTCGTCACGCCGGAATACCTGGAAAAGCGCACGCGGGTCATCACTATGCCGGAGATGACCCGTTGCACCTGTACGGAGTGCCAGTCGCCCGGCTAGTATTGCCGCTTTCCCGGCCCCCTCTCCCAGACGCGAGGGGGCTTTCCTTTGCCGCCATTGCGGTCGCCTTGCAGTAAAGAATCGGAAATCGGGGGAGAACAATGCCGACATTCGTAGACCCCAACAAGTGCAACGCCTGCGCCGGGGAGCATCAGGGGCCGCTGTGCGTCTACATCTGCCCCAACGACCTGATGGCGCTGGACGCCGACGCCAACAAGGGCTTCAACCAAGAACCCGATATGTGTTCGGAGTGCTACGCCTGCGTGAAGCTCTGCCCGCAGGAGGCCATCAACGTCCGGGGTTACGCCGACTTCGTGCCGCTGGGGGCGCTGGTGCAGCCCCACCGGACGCCCGTAGACGGCATAGAGAACGGGGGCCTGCAATGGGAGGTGGTGTTCCGCGACGGGCGCCGCTGGGAGTTCACCTACCCGTCGCGCACTCGCCCCGCCGGTTCGGTGGTTCCCTATCAGGGCTTCACCGAAGACCGCGCCGCCGACCTGCGCAACCAGAGCCTGGCCGGGGATTCGGTCTGGCTGGGCGTGGCCGAGCTGCCCACGCCCAATAATTAAACGCAGAGAACGCGGAGAGCGCAGCGAAAATACCAGAAACCCGGCGCTCTCGGCGTTTAGTTTATGGAGGAAGAGCCGTGGCTTTCGAGACTACGGAAACGGTTGATTGCGATATCCTGATCATCGGCGGCGGAATGTCTGGCTGCGGGGCCGCCTTTGAGGCCAAGTACTGGGCCGGCGACCGCCGGGTGGTGCTGGCGGAGAAGGCGGTCATTGAGCGCAGCGGCGCCACCGGCGAGGGCCTCTCGGCTATCAACTGCTATATGGGCCAGCGCTACGGGTGGAACACGCCCGAGGACTTCGTCAACTACGTGGTCAACGACATGATGGGCTTGGCCCGCGAAGACTTGGTCTATGACGTGGGCCGCCACGTGGACAACTCGGTTCACCTGCTGGAGGAATGGGGGCTGCCCATCTGGAAGCAGGAGAACGGACAGTACGAGCGCATCGGGCGCTGGCAGATTCCCATTCACGGCGAATCCATCAAGCCCATCGCCGCCGAGCCGGCCCGAACCGCCCTGGGGCCGGAGAATATCTACGAGCGCGTCGCCATCACCCACCTGCTGACTGATGACGATGACCCGGGTAAAATCGCCGGGGCGCTGGGCTTCTCGGTCAGGGACAACAAGTTTTACGTTTTCCGCTCGCCGGTGGTCATCATCACCTCGGGGGGCGCGTCCAACGTTTTCCGTCCCCGCTCGGTCAGCGAAGGGCTGGGGCGCACCTGGTATTCCGTCTTCGCCACCGGCTCGGCCTACGGGCTGATGATTCCTGCCGGGGTGGAGATGACGCAGATGGAACACCGCTTCGTTCCCACCCGCTTCAAGGACGGCTACGGGCCGGTGGGGATGTGGTTCCAGTATTTCCACGCCAAGGTGCTGAACGCGCTGGGCGACGATTACACCGTCACCCGCGCCGCCGAACTGGACAAGTACGAACCCTACGGTTCGGCCATCCCCACGCCCACGCCGCTGCGCAACCACCAGATGTTCCTGGACATCCGCGACGGCTACGGGCCGATGTATATGCGAACCGACCAAGCGATGCAGGCTTTGTCCGGCGGCGATCCGGCCAAGATGGAGCAGGTTCGCAACGAGGCTTGGGAAGACTTCCTGGATATGACCATCTCCCAAGCCCTAACCTGGGCAGCGCAGAACATCGCGCCGGAGGAGACGCCGTCGGAGGTGGTGCTGGCCGAACCCTACATCATGGGTTCCCACTCCGGGGAGGCCGGAGCTTGGGTCAGCGGCCCGGAGGACATCGCCGGAACCGGGGCCGCGCCGGATTACTTCTGGGGCTACAACCGGATGACCACCATCCGGGGCCTGTTCGCCGCGGGCGATGGCGTGGGCGCGGCGCCCCACAAGTTTTCCTCGGGTTCCTTCACCGAGGGCCGCATCGCCGCCAAGTCCGCCGTCAACTACCTGGCCGACAACCCGGCCCGGCCCGCCGTCACCGGCGAGCAGGTGCAGGAACTGCAACAGACGGTGCTGGCGCCGCTGGCGACCTACGACCGGCACAAGGGAGCGACCACCGCCGAGGAAATCAACCCCAATTACCTGACGCCCAAGCAGGGCCTGGTGCGGCTCCAGAAAATTATGGACGAATACGGGGCGGGAGCGTCGGCTTGGTACACCACCAACGGCCCGACCCTGGAGCGCGGCATTCAACTCATCGAGATGCTGCGCGAAGACCTGTCGCACCTAGCGGCCCGCAGCCCCCACGAGCTGATGCGCTGCTGGGAGCTGGCGCATCGCGCCTGGGTCGGCGAGGCCCACCTGCGCCATCTGCTCTACCGCGAAGAAACCCGCTGGCCGGGCTATTACTACCGCTCGGACTACCCCGGCTTGGATGACGCCAACTGGCGGGTCTTCGTGAACTCCCGCTACAACCGCGCCGCAGATTCTTGGGAACTGATGACCCGGCCCTACCGGAATTTGATTACGTAGCGGGAATCCGCCTGACGCGTCATTACGGAGAGGGGCGTTCTTTATGGATGCCTCTCTTTGCAATAAGGCTAAACAACGTATTTTAGTAAAGGTTATGCCTTATATTCATTGCACTTTATGTTTACTGCCTCCATTTCCCCCTGAACTTGCGGTCGCTCCCGGCGTAAAATTGCGCAATGCGGGAGGTTTCTGGATCCCGCCGCAACACGGCCCTGTGCTATAATTCGTCGGCGTTTCACCCCCTTCCGGGCGTTGTTCCTGAGACAGCGTTGGCCCTGAAAATGGCCCCGGATTCAGCAATTTCCGCGCTCCAGGAGGCCGGAGATGGTCAGTATTCACGACGAAATGGTGGTGTTTTCCGGGAATTCCCACCCGGAGCTGGCCCAGTCGGTTTGCGACTACCTGGGTATGCCCCTGGGGCAGGCCGAGGCGTTCAAGTTTGCCAACGACAATACCTTCGTGCGCATCCTCGAAAACGTCCGCCAGCGCGACGTCTTCATCTTGCAGCCCACCTGCGCCCCGGTCAACGACCACTTGATGGAACTGCTGATTATGATAGACGCCTGCAAACGGGCGTCGGCGGGGCGCATCACCGCCGTAATCCCCTACTACGGCTATGGGCGCACCGACAAGAAAGACCAGCCCCGGGTGCCGATCACCGCCCGCTTGGTGGCCGACCTGCTCACCGCCGCCGGCGCCGACCGGATGCTTACGGTGGATCTGCACGCGCCCCAGGTGCAGGGTTTCTTCAATATGCCGGTGGACGAGCTGACCGCGGTGCCGACTCTGACTCAATACTTCGCCGATAAGGGCATTGAAGACCTGGTGGTGGTGGCGGTGGACATCGGCATCAGCAAGAAGGCCCGCGACGTGGCGGAACGGCTCTCGGCGCCCTTGGCGATCATCGAAAAGCGGCGCACCGACAACAGCGGAAAGAGCGAGCTGATGAACGTCATCGGTGACGTGCAGGGCAAGGTGGCCCTGACTTTCGACGACGAAATAGACACCGGCGGCACGGTAGCCAATGCGGCTCAGGCCCTGCTGGAGCATGGGGTGAAGCAGGTATTCTGCTGCGCTTCCCATCCCGTGCTGTCTCGCAACGCCCCGCAGACCATGGCCCAGAGCGCCTTCAGCGAGGTGGTAGTTACCGACACCATCCCCATCGGCCCCGAAAAACGCAACGGCAAGTTCACTGTCCTGTCGGTGGCCCCCCTGCTGGGCGAGGCCATCTACCGCATCCACAAGGGCCTGTCCGTCGGCGAAATGTTCAACAACTGATGACAAAACCTCTCCCCCCTCCGGGAAACGCCCTTGCCCGGCCGTTTCCCGCCGGCGGCCAAGGAGTGAATAGCGATGTATGACCTGCTGATCAAGGGCGGAACCGTGGTTGATCCCTCCCAAAACATTCACGGCGTCAACGACGTAGCCATTGAGGACGGCAAGATAGCCCGTGTCGCGCCGGACATTGATGCCGCCGGGGCGGCGCAGGTGGTGGAGGTGAAGGGCAAGGTGGTCACGCCCGGCCTGATAGACCTGCACACCCACGTTTTCGCCGGGGTCAACGCTAACGGGGTGGACCCCAACATCGGAGGGGTGCGCGCCGGGGTGACCACCATGGTGGACGCCGGCAGCTCCGGCTGCGACACCTTCGGCGGCTTCCCGCGCCACATTCTGCCCAACAGCGATACGGAAATCATCTGTTTCCTCCACATCTGCCGCACCGGATTAGCCACAACCCCCGACATTTTCAGCCCCTCCAGCATAGACCTGGATCACACCGTTGAGACCATCAACGAGAACCGGAATATCATCTCCGGCGTAAAGGCGCGGATGGTGTCGCCCGCCTTGGAAATTATGGGGATGGAGATGCCCCGCCTCGCCAAGCGGGCCGCCAAGGAGGCCGGGGTCCGGCTGATGGTGCATATCGGCGACACTGAAAAGCGCTATGACGCCAACGTCATCCGCGAACTGCTGCCCATCCTGGAGGAGGGCGACATCGTAACCCACTACTTCACCGCCAACCCCGGCGGGGTGCTGGACGCCGACGGCAAGTTGGTGCCGGAGGCCCGGGAAGCCCACGAGCGGGGGGTCTGGCTGGACACCGCCCACGGGCGGATGAACTTCAGCTTCGCCGTGGGCGAGCGGGTCATAGACCAAGGCGTGCTGCCCCACTGCATCAGCACCGACCTGACCGTTCCCGGCCGCGCCCGCACGGTGCACAGCATGACCGAGATGATGACCCGCTTCCTGTCCATAGGCTTCACCTTCGACCAAGTGGTGACCATGTGCACCGAGAACCCGGCCCAGGCCGTCGGCGTGGCCGACCGGCTGGGCACGCTGCACCCGGGCAAGCAGGCCGACCTGTCCGTCTTGGACATACAGGAGGGCGACTGGGTGGTCTACGACGTAATCGGCGACTCCCGAAAGTCGGAGCGGGCGGTGACGCCGGTGATGTCGGTGAAGAAGGGCCAAGTGTTCGAGGCAGCCTGGGGGCCGCGGCCCTGGGGCTGGGCGCCTGATACGGCGTAAGGGGATGAGATGGGAACGTTTTACGTTACGCTTCGCGTCGCCGACCGTTTCCGGGAGCGATACGTGAATATCGATGCCATGGTAGACACAGGCTCCACTTACACGTCGCTTCCAGAGGGTCTGCTGGACGAATTAGGGATTGAGCGCGAAGAAACCGACTTCTTCGAATTAGCGGACAACCGGCTGGTTGAATACGCTATAGGCGATATCCGCTTGGTTTTGGAGAACCGGGAGCGATATGTCCCGGTAGTATTTGCCCCGGATGATGCAACTCCCTTGGTCGGGGCAACTACCCTGGAGATTCTGCGGTTGGGCATAGACCCGGTAGCGGAAAGGCTGATGCCCGTAACGGCGTTGCGAAAGTAGCGGGCGCAGCGCAAGATTGGATGACCGCCACGGCAAGGATGTTTGCCCTTGAGTTGATGAGTTACAGTTGCGGGCAGTTGCGAAAGGTTATCCGATATGGGAGAGAAAACCTTGTTTCTGGCCTGGCAGGATAGGGACGCCAGCCGGGAGTGGTTCCCGGTAGGCAGACTGGATGCCGGTGTTGAAAACAAGAGATACCGTTTCCGGTACATCGGCGGCGCCATGCGGGCAAAGGAAACGGCCGGATTTCCGCTGATCATATCTTTCCCACGCATAAATGGGGATTATAAGTCAACAAAGCTGTTTCCTACATTCAGCAACCGGGTCATGCGGCCCGGCCGCCCCGACTTCAAGGATTATCTGAAGCTCTTGGCCTTGACCGAGGACAGCGATCCCATAGATATGATGGCGGTAAGCGGCGGGCGGCGTGTAACCGATTCATACGAAGTTTTTCCCCAAATCGTCAAGCAGCCCGATGGCGGTTTCGCCTGCCGTTTCTTCCTCCACGGCGGGCGGCACGTCAGCAAACCGGCGCAGGAGCGGCTGGATACACCGGAAGAGGGAGAAACGCTTTACTTGGCGCTGGAGCCGACTAACCCGCTGGGCGAACCGGCGGTGCAGATCCAAACCACCGACTGCCAGATGATGGCTGGTCGCCGCGCTATCTGGTCCCCGACTTGGCCTTGGCGCAGCCGCCCGGTTCCTGCCGGGCGCGGGTCGTGCGGGTGAACTCGCTGCCCGTGCCGTCGGAAGAGCGCCTGCTGGTTGAGCTGTCGGGCAACCTGGGCGACCACGAACCGATGTCCGGGCCGGACTTCCAGGCGTTGGCGGATTAGCCCATCTTTCCCTAGGTCAGCGAGCGGCCGTTTTGAGGCCGCGGCAACGGCCCCGAGAAAACTTGGCGTTCCCCTGTATTCCTGCTGCATTCCTCCGCCCGCCCTTATTGTGCGTGGGGCGGGCGCGCGGCGCGCCAAGGAGTGTGTTGCTCGTAGGCGTGGGCTACTTTCAGGATGGTTGATTCGTCGAAGGGGCGTCCGCCGATTTGCAGCCCAATGGGCAATCCTTCGGAGTTGAAGCCGCAGTTTACGGAGACGGCGGGGACGCCGGCAAGGTTGAAGGGACGGGTCATCACCGGGGGCTGGTCGCGGGCAGCCTCCTTGGATGTGATTACCGGATCGGCGCTCACCAGAGGGGCGCAGCTCTTGGACGTGGGCAGGATCAGCGCGTCATAGTCCGCCAGGGCCCCCAGCACCTCCCGGCGCGTCAACTCCCGCAGCTTCTGCACCTTGTAGTAGGCGTTAGCCGGCATAATGCTGCCGGTGAGCAGGCCGACCCGGTTGGCGTGGCCGAACTCGTGGAGCCGCTCGCGCAGCCAGTCGCGGTAGGTCAGGGACGCTTCCGCGTTTATCAGGACAGTGGACAGCGTGCCGCCGTGAACGGTAAGAGGCAGTGATACATCCTCCACCCTGGCGCCCAGCCCTTCCAGCACCGCTCCGGCGGCCCTGACTCCCTCGCGCACCTCCGGATCTACGATGTCGCTGTCTATCAACTCCCGGATGGCGCCAACCCGCATCCCTTCGAGGCTGCCGCCCAAGGCGCTGCGGTAGTCCGGCACTGGCGCGTTCCAGGTGTAGGGGTCCATGGGGTCGTGGCCGGCGATGGCTCCGAGGGTGATGGCGGCGTCCTCCACCGTGCGGGAGATGGGGCCGACCTGGTCCATGGACCATGAGCCGGGGGCGACGCCGTAGCGGCTGACCCGCCCCCAACTGGGCCGCAGGCCAACGATGCCGCACCAAGCCGCCGGACGCCGGATCGAGCCGCCGGTATCCTCGCCCAGCGACGTGGCGCAGAGGAAGGCGGCGGTGGCCGAACCGGAACCGCCGCTGGAGCCGCCGGTGAAGCGGTCGAGGTCCCACGGGTTGCGGTTGTAGCCGTAGCGTTGCGACGCGCCGAGGGCGAACTCGGTGAGGTTGGTCTTGCCCAGCAGTATTGCTCCGGCCTGCTTCAGATTGACGATGGCCGTGGCGTCCTCGTCGGGAAAGAAGTCGGCCATGAGCCGCGAGCCGACGGTGGTTCTGATGCCCTTGGTCCAGATTTGGTCCTTGACCGCCACCGGGATGCCGTGCATCGGGCCGAGATACTCGCCCCTGGCGATGGCCCGCTCCGCCGCTTCCGCGTCGGCCATCGCTTCCTTGCGGCAGACGGTCAGGTACGAGTTGAACTTGAAGTTCAGGCGGTCTATCCGGTCGAGGTAGGCGGCGGCCGCCTCTACCGGCGACACTTCCCGCTGCCGGATCAGTTTGCCGAGTTCCGCCACGGACAGGAAGGGAATATCCTGCTGAGCCATCATCCGCTCCTGCGGCGACCGTTCGCCTAGTCTTTTTATCAAAAGGGGAGCTAGTCCTCTTTGAGGGCCGGTATCACTTCCTTGCCAAAGAGTTCCAGGGAGCGCATGGTGTCCTTGTGGGACAGCGGGCCGCCCTGGGCTTCCAGCAACAAAGCGCCGATGCCCAGTTCCTCCTTGATGTAGCGCAGCTTCCTGATCACCGTATCCGGGCTGCCCACCACCAAGTGGTATTCGTCCTGCAACTCCTCGTAGGACAGCTCGTTCAGCGGCTTGGGGCGGCGCAGGGCGTTGGCGGCGGCCCCGGCGGCGGAGAAGTAGCCGGGTGGCGCCCAGTATTCCCGCGGCCCCTTGAGTGGATGTCCCATGCGCCACATGAACGCCTTGCCGGATTCCTGCGCCTTTTCGTCGGTGTCGTTGACGTGGGCGCAGATCATAAAGGCGAACTTCTCTGGCCCCGGCTCCCATCCATCTTCGGCGGCGAACCTGCGGTAGTTGCCGAACAGGTTGCGGGCCACGTCCATCTTGGTGAGAAAGGCGGCGTAGGTGTAGCGGTTCTCAGCGGCCCAGCGCACTGTCTCCGGGCTGCCGGTGCCCGGCACCCATACCGGCGGGTGCGGCTGCTGTATGGGCAGCATCCACGGGTTGACGGCGCGGTAATGGTAGTGCTTGCCCTCCCAGCGGAAGGGGCCGGGGGTGGTCCAGGTCTTCATAATCAGGTCATGGCATTCCTCGAACCGTTCCCGGTTGTAGACCGGGTTGGTGTTGTTGGCCCAGCTTTCGATGCCGATGCCGCGCACGAACCCGGAGATGATGCGCCCGCCGGATATGACGTCCAGCATGGCGATTTCCTCGGCCAGCCGCACCGGGTTGTCGGAGGTGGGCAGCATATTGCCCAGCATCAGTATCTTGGCGCGGTTGGTCACGCGGGCCAGAATGCCGCCGGTGATATTCACCTCCACGTCCATGCACGACGGCGTGTTGTGGTGCTCGTTGATCATCAGCCCGTCGAAACCCGCTTCTTCGGCATACTGGTACTCGTCCAGATACCGCTTGAACAGGTCGTGGGCCGTTCGCGGGTCGAAGTAGGTGTTGGGAAAGGTGAGGCGCATGGAGGGGTATTTGTCGGCTTCCGACTCGGGGAAGGCCGGATAGGGCAGTTCGGTGAAGTAGAAGACCTCAAAGGACATGGCATGAACTCCGTTCCTCAGTTTTCCTCCCCAAGGGGGAGAGTCAAGATGGGGCTACGTGTTTCGCAGGTTCAGCAGGACGTAGACAGCGAAGGCGCGGCGGTCGCGCTCCGGGACTTGGCGAAACCGGGATATGACGTCCGCCGACGAGTCGATGTCCGCGATGACGGCCGATTGCTCGAAATTTCCGGTCGGGTCATAGTCGGCGGTTTCACGCTTTCCCTGCATTTCAGCGAATAACTTGGCAAATACTTGGATTTCGACGGGAAACCTGTATATCAAGTTTTGTCCGCATCGCTGCTTGGCCGTGCCGTGCTGCAACGCCCGGTAAGCCTGGCGCCAAGCTGGCCGACTGCCTCCTGTGCTAGGTTCTCCCACCAGCATATCGGCGCAGTTTTCCGCCATGCAATGGAACAGAGCGTAATAGGCCGTGCTGACCGCGCGGCGGAGACTAGCCTGGCTTGGCGTGAGGTCGCCGGGCGCTCCGGCCAGCAGTCTGGCAGCAGCGATCAAGTCGCTCTGAGTTACCACTCCGCCCAAGCCCCCCGTCCTCGATAACCGCTTTCCCAGTTGGATTTGGGAATGTAGTCAACATAAGGATAGAATTCTTCGAGCCACTCCTCATTCATTCTTCCCCAGACCCTAATTGAAGCATCGGTTCGCCAAAGCGAGGGCGCCTCGCTCATATCGCCTTCGTAGACGACGGTAATGAGCACCTCCCGTGGTTCGCCGGGGGCTCTCCGGTAGGCTTGGTAGTCGGGGTTCACCAGTATCGGGCCTAGGGCGAAGTCGCCGCCGCAATACTGGCGAAATTCTTTGCTGACTTCTTCGGAGGCGAACTTTTCAACTTTGCGGATGAATTTCCTGCGTTTCATTTCACGCATCCTGCCATTGCTGGTTATAGCATAAACCAGCCGCCGCAGAGGGTACAGCGAACCGGCTAGCTCATTCCTGAGCCAGCAGCCACTCCAGCAGCGCGTCCACGAAGGCGTCGCCGTAGCCAGGGCCGTGGCTGCTGCCTTCGCCCACCCACCACTCGATGCTGATGCCCGCAGCGCAGCCCGATTCGAGGCGGTATGCCCCGGTTTCGGGGCCGGGCACGTATCCGTCCAGGTCCAGAGCGGTGTAGGGCTGCGGGTCTTCGGGCCAGTCGCACCCCGCGCGCTCGCCCCAGCGCCGCACCATGTCGAGGGCGCCCGCGTACCCCGGCCCCTCTTTACCCTCCGCGTCCGGTTCCCCTTGGATACCGTCGAAACGCACCACCTCGTCCTCGCTGCCGTGGATGTGCAGCACGGACACCGGGGGAGCGCCCTCGCAGTTGCCATCGTCCACGTAGCTGGTGCCGGCGAGGCTGGCGACGGCCCGCAGACCGGGCAGGCCCACGCAGGCCATCCAGTAGGACATGAAGCCGCCGTTGGAATAGCCGAAGAAGTAGACCGGGCCGAAGTTATTTAATGCTTGGGCATCGGCGACGAGGCGGGACAGATAGGCGGCGTCGTCCTCGCCGCTCTTTCCGCCCTCGCAGCACTGGCCGGTGGGATTCCAGAAGCGTTGACCGTCGGCATTCCTGAGCCCGTTGGGCAAGAGAAGACCGAATCCGTCCCGGATTAGCCTCTGATGCAAGGGGACATAGATGCTGTGATCTGCGGAATTTCCTCCGAAGCCGTGGAGGGAAACGATGAGCGGGTTCCCCTCAATCGGTTCCGGGGGCATCACCAAGACAGCGAGCTCTTCCCGGTCGGGATGGTCCAGGTAATAGACCTCGCCGCCGGCCGCCTCCGCCAGATTGACCGTCCTTTCCAAGTCGGCGCCTTCCAGGAGCTTCACCCGGTCGTCCATACCCTTGAACCAAGACTCGATGGCGGGCAGGACCAGATCGACCCTGGAAGCGACCGCCTCCAGCTCCCGGAGCCGCGAGTCCAGACCGTCCAGGCGCTCGCCAGTACCGGCCTCGCTTTCTTCGAGACCGTCCAGGCGGTCTTCTTGCGCCGCCGGTAAGCCGCCGGCGGCCTCGCGCTGCTCAATTCCCTCGGCGTTTCCGGCTGCCTCCTGTTCTTGTATGAAGCGGGCCTGCTCTTGGCGCAGAGCCGCGAGTTCACTCTCCAGAGTTGCGTTTTCCTCCTGCAAAGCCTCCAGCGACTCTTCCAAGGAATGTATCTTGGCTTCCAACGCCAGCGCTTTTTCATCGGTGGCGGCGCCCGAGCCGTTGCAGGCAGCCAGAGAAGCGGCCAGCAGGACGCAGGCCGCTATCAGACCGAGATACCACCGCATCCCGGGGGCTTTTGTTGCCGGAGTTCCGATGGTTCCCATCGGCTACGCCAGGAACTCCAGCGCCGTCTGGATGAACTCCTCGGGCTTCTCCACCTGGGGGGAGTGGCCGCAGTTTTCGATGACCACCAGCTCGGAGCCGGGGATGCTTTCCTGGTAGATGCTGCCGCACTCCACCGGCACGATGCGGTCCTGGCGGCCCCAGACCATGCGGGTGGGGACGTTGACCCGTTGCAGCAGCCCGCCGGCCAGGCGCGGGTCGTGCATATAGGGCTTCCAGGTCAGGCGCACCGCCATCTCGCGATTCAGGTCGGCGGTTAGCTGCTCTTCCGGCGAAAGCTCCCGGCCATAGATGGCGTCGTAGTCCGGCACTTGGCTGGCGTCATGGAACTGCAACTCCAGCACTTGGGCCGGGCTGATGATGAAGATGTCGGTGATTTCGCCCTCGCGGGGCTTGACGCCGGCTGCACCCACCAGCATCAGCTTGCCGACGGCGTTGGTGCAGGTGGCGACCAGCTCGGCGGCAATCCAGCCGCCCATGGAGAAGCCGATGGCGCGAACGCGCTCCAGTCCAAGAACGTCCAGATACCAGGTGTAGAAGGCGGCCATGTCGGGGATGCTCTCCAGCCAATCGGGCCGGTCGGACTGCCCGTAGCCGGGATGCGAGGGGTAGTAGACAGTGTAATGCTCGGCCAGGGCGTCCACGTAGCGGAGCCAGCCGGAGTTGCCCCCGGCGCCGTGGAGCAGCAGCAACGGCTCGCCGCTGCCGCCCTTCAGCGTGTGAACTTTGGCCCCGCCAATTTCAACAATTTCTTCGGTAAACGAGGGCATGACACTCTCCTGAATTTATTTTTCAACACAGAGCGCACAGATACCACCGAGATTTTATTTAGGGACGGGATATATCCCTATATCTCTTGGTGTTCCTGCGCCCTCTGTGTTTAATGCTCCGGGTTACGGGGCTTTCTGGAACGGGTCGGTCAACTCCAATTCCTCGCCGATTTCGCGGAGGGCCGGCAGGACTTCCTGTCCCATCAGCTCCAGGCAGCGCATAGTGTCGGCGTGGGTGGTGTCGCCGTCGTTGGTCCAGATGCCCAGGATGCCGGGGCGCAGTTGGCCCAGCACGTCGCGCAGCTTGCGCACCACGGTTTCGGGGCTGCCCACAATCCAGCGGTTGGACGCCAGAATTTCGTCATAGCTGGCCGTTTCCAGCCCCAGGCCCAGGAAGGGGTCCTTGCGGACGCGGCCCTGGTAGCGGGCGATGCGGGGGTCTTTGACGCTGCCGCTGTAGCCAATGGGCATCATATAGTCGCGGGGCATTGGCACGCGGCCCACGCCGACGTTGCCGGTGAGGAAGCCCTTGGCCGCCTCATACGCCTTTTCGTCGGTGTCCTGCACGTGGATGCGGCACAGGTAGCCGAAATGCTCCGGGCCCGGTTCGTAGCCGTTTTCCCGGGCCGTTT
Organism: Dehalococcoidia bacterium; assembly: GCA_965213725.1. Classification (GTDB taxonomy): domain Bacteria; phylum Chloroflexota; class Dehalococcoidia; order Lucifugimonadales; family UBA3495; genus VXOI01. Next base: position 2,657,619 of record OZ243924.1, on the reverse strand, counting down.
CGGTGTAGATGGACATCATATCCTGGGTGCCTTGCGGATCGGTTTCGAGGTAGATATAGGGGTAATGACGCTCGGCGGCCCAGACCAGCGTCTCCGGGCTGCCGAGGCCGGGGATCCACACCGGCGGGTGCGGCTGCTGGAGGGGACGCTCAAAGGGGTTGACCACCCGGAAGTGGTAGTGCTTGCCCTCCCAGCGGAAGGGGCCGGGGGTGGTCCAGGTCTTGATGAGCAGGTCGTGGGCTTCCTCGAACCGCTCGCGGTTGAACAGCGGGTTGACGTTGGCCGCCAGGCTCTCCACCCCGGTGCCGCGCACGAAACCGGAGACCAGCCGCCCGCCGGAGATCATATCTATCTCGGCCAGCTCCTCGGCCAGCCGCAGGGGATTGTCGAAGACCGGCAGAGGATTGCCCAGCAGCACGATCTTGGGCTTACTGGTGTTGCGGGCAAGGATGGCGGCCTCCAGGTTCATGGTGGCGCCCAGGCAGGTGGGGGTGTTGTGGTGCTCGTTGAGCATCAGCCCGTCGAACCCGGCCTCTTCGCAATACTCGTATTCGTCCAGATATTCGTTGTACTGCCGCGAACCGACCATCGGGTCGAAGTTGCTGTTGGAGAAGGTGAGCCGCACGGCCTGGTTGGGACTGTTGCGGACATCCTCCTCCCTATAGTTGGTGTAGGCCCGCTCGGTGAACCGCATTAGGAACATAGGGGTTGACCTCCGGATTCGGCTGTGGGGCGGCCGGTGCTGCGGGCGCCGTCTCCGCGGTCGCGCCGACGCCCGCAGCACCGGCCCCAATATCCATGCCCATCCTATCCCCGCCTATGGTCAGGGTCAAGGATTGGGGCGGGGAGGGGGCGCGGCGCGTCCGCGAAACCGCCGGCTCCGGCAAAAAGAACGGGGAGGCAGGTCTTGGCCTCGCTCCCCGTCCGCAGCAGGATTGCCGCAGTATTCGCCGGCCCGCTCCGGTCAGGGGCCGACTTCGACCCGCTTGAGCGCCCTTCTGCTCTCTCCGATTTCGTTAACCGCCCTCACCCGGACTACGTAGAGGTCAGGCTCCAGGCCGGTAATCTCGACGCTGGTGACGTCGGCGTTGGCCCGGACTCTAACCCACCGGTTCCCGCCGCCGGCGAAGCGGTAGTCAACATTGTAGCCGGAGGCCGCGCCGCCGCTGACCGGGGGATCCCAGGTGACGGTCAGGCTGCCAGTTCCGGGGACGACGGACATATTCTGCGGCCTTCCCGGCGCCTCCGTAGGCTCAGGCGGGGTTGGCTCGGGCGTGCGTTGGCGCGCCCAACCGCTGGCCCCGATTTCGTTGAGCGCCTGCACCCGAACCAAATAGCTGCCAGGTTCCAAGCCGGTGATCTCAACGCTGGTAGCGGCACCGTTATACACTACCCGGCGCCACCAGTTGCCACCCCCTACGGGGCGATACTCAACGGTGTAGCCGGAGGCCGCGCCGCCATCGGCCGGGGGATCCCAGGTGGCGGTCAGGCTGCCGTCGCCGGGGGCGAGGGACAGATTCTGCGGCTCTCCCGGCGCCTCCTCGGGCTCAGGCGGGGTTGGCGCGGACGTGCGTTGGCGCGCCCAACCGCTGGCGCCGATTTCGTTGACCGCCTGCACCCGAACCAAGTAGCCGCTGCGTTCCAGGCCGGAGATCCCAATGCTGGTGGCGACGCCGTTGGACATTATCCTAGCCCAATTGTTGCCAACGCCGGCGGCGCGGTACTCAACATTGTAGCCGGAGGCCGCGCCGCCGGCGGCCGGGGGATCCCAAGTAGCGGTCAGGCTGCCGGAGCCGGGTACGACGGACAGATTCCGCGGCTTCCCGGGTTTCTCCGTCGGGGTCGGTGTCGGCTCAGGCTTCGGAGACTGAGGCGACTCAGGTTTCTCTTCCACGCGAACCGTAACATTCGTGAATACGATAAAAGTCCTAAATAAGGCTTTGAACCTGAACTCGAGGGTCCTGTCGTTCTCATCCTCAAAGTCAAAGACCCGCGAGTTGTAGACAGCGCCGATGTAACGGCCGTCCTCATCTTGGTACTCTTCGACGTAGAAGTCGTCGGCGTCCTCCCCGCTGATCGAATAGTCGACCCTGTCATTTACGGGTATGCCGCCGGGGGCGAACTCAGTCTTATACACGAAGACTTCGGCAATGGTGTCCTCGACGATAGTAACCGTATTATGATGGGTCAAGAAGTGTTGGGCAAGGTTGTTCTCGGCGATGGTAGTCTCTTCGGGGAGGAGCAAGGTAATGGGGCTGCCGCCGCCCTCATTGCCGCCGCCGCCCTCATTGAAGGAGACGGCGGCTTCCGGTGTGCTCTTGGTGAGGCCCGGTGATGGTAAAGATACGGCCAGCGCCGCTAACAGCAGCGTCAGCGCCGCGAAAACCACGGCTACGCGAGGTCTGTTGCGCAAGATTCCCGGCATTGAGTTCCTCCACTGCAACGATAATTGCGAATTGCGCCTGCTTCGGGCGTTCCTGCGATGACGGCGCGGCCTCTGCCTGCGTTTCCGCCGTCATCGCTTGGCGCGCGCAAACGGGTTGGCTAGTACCTTTCGTAAATTGTTCAGCGGACTTCGACCCGCTTGAGCGCCCTTCTGCTCTCTCCGATTTCGTTAACCGCCCTCACCCGGACCACGTAGCCGTCAGGCTCCAGGCCGGTGATCTCGACGCTGGTGACGTTGGCGTTGGCCCGGACGCTAACCCACCGGTTCCCGCCGCCGGCGAAGCGGTAGTCAACGTTGTAACCCGAAGCTGCGCCGCCGCTGACCGGGGGATCCCAAGTGACGGTCAGGCTGCCGGAACCGGGGGCGACGGACATATTCTGCGGCATTCCCGGCGCCTCCGTAGGCTCAGGCGGGGTTGGCTCGGGCGTGCGTTGGCGCGCCCAACCGCTGGCGCCGATTTCGTTGATCGCCTGCACCCGAACCAAGTAGCTGCCAGGTTCCAGGCCGGTGATCTCAATGCTGGTGGCGGCGCCGTTATACCTTACCCTAGCCCACCTGTTGCCGCCGCCGGCCGGGCGGTAGTCAACCGTGTAGCCGGAAGCCGCGCCGCCGTCGGCCGGGGGATCCCAGGTGGCGGTCAGGCGGCCGTCGCCGGGGGTGAGGGACAGATTCTGCGGCTCTCCGGGCGGCTCCGCAGCCCCCGGCCCGGACGTGCGTTGGCGCGCCCAACCGCTGGCGCCGATTTCGTTGACCGCCTGCACTCGGAACAAGTAGCCGCTAGGTTCCAGGCCGGAGACCCCAATGCCGGTGGCGCCGCCGTTAGACATTACCCTAACCCACTGGTTGCCAGCGCCGGCGGCGCGATACTCAACATTGTAGCCGGAGGCCGCGCCGCCGTCGGCCGGGGGATCCCAAGTGGCGGTCAGGCTGCCGGAGCCGGGTACGACGGACAGATTCTGCGGCTTGCCGGGCTTCTCCGTCGGCGTCGGGGTCGGGTCAGGCGTCGGAGCCTGGGGCGACTCAGATTTGTCTTTCACCATAACCGTATAATGGATGGTCGTAGAATTGACGAACCCATTACGACGCTCAAACCGGGCGATGAACGTGAACTCGAGGGTCTTGTCGTCCTCATCCTCAAAGTCAAAGCGCCGCGAGTTGTAGATATCGCCGAAGTAAGAGCCGTTTTTGTGGTATTTGTGAATGTAGAAGTCATCGGCGTCCTCCCCGTCGAGCGAGTATTCGAACTCATCAGGGACGCTGCCGGGGGCGGGCGTATACCTGTATTCGAGGATTTTGGCAAGGGTGTTCTCGTCGATGGTAAACGTCTTATAAAGGACATCGTGTTCCCATTGGGCAAGGGTGTTCTCGTCGAGAGTAACATTCTCATCAAAGGTCGCGCTCTTGGCGAAGCCCGGTGATGGTAAAGATACGGCCAGCGCCGCTAACAGCAGCGTCAGCGCCGCGAAAACCATGGTTACGCGAGGTCTGTTGCGCAAGATTCCCGGCATTGAGTTCCTCCACTTCAACGATAATTGCGAATTGCGTCTGCTTCGGGCGTTCCTCCGTTGGCGGCGCGGCCGAGGGCCTGCGTTTCCGCCGCGATTGCCCTAACGCGCACAAACGGGCCGTTATCTTAGCACATTTCGTAAATTGGTCAACCGGATTCCGCCGCGGGACTGGCGTCGTCTCCCCATCCGGCCGGCAAAAGAACGGGGAGCGAGGTCTGGCCTCGCTCCCCGTCCGCCGCAGCGGGATTGCCGCAGTATTCGCCGGCCTGCTCCGGTCAGGGGCCGACTTCGACCCGTTTGAGCGCCCGTTTGCTCTCTCCGATTTTGTTAACCGCCCTCACCCGGACGAGGTAGTTGTCAGGTTCCAGGCCGGTGATCTCAACGCTGGTGACGTCGGCGTTGGACAGGACGCTAACCCATTTGTTTTTGTTGCCGCCGCCGGCGGAGCGATAGTCAACATTGTAACCGGAGGCCGCGCCGCCGCTGGCCGGAGGATCCCAGGTGGCGGTCAGGCTGTCGGCGCCGACGGCGACGGACAGATTCTGCGGTTCTCCGGGCTTCTCCGTAGGCTCAGGCGGGGCCGGCTTGGACGTGCGTTGGCGCGCCCAGCCGCTGGCGCCGATTTCGTTGACCGCCTGCACCCGAACCAAGTAGCCGCCAGGTTCCAGGCCGGTGATCTCAACGCCGGCGGCGGCGGCGTTGGACATTACTCTGGCCCACCTGTTGCCACCGCCGGCCGGGCGATACTCAACAGTGTAGCCGGAGGCCGCGCCGCCGTTGGCCGGGGGTTCCCAAGTGGCGGTCAGGCTGCCGTCGCCGGGGGCGAGGGACAAATTCTGCGGCTTTCCGGGCTTCTCCGCAGTCCCGGTCGGGGTCGGTTCGGGCGTCGGCTCCGGGGTTGGCTCAGGCGTCGGCGCCGGGGTCGGTTCGGGCGTCGGCGCTGGGGTTGGCTCGGGCGTCGGCTCCGGGGTTGGCTCGGGCGTCGGCGCTGGGGTTGGTTCAGGCGTCGGCGCCGGGGTCGGTTCGGGTTCGTCGGTCACCAGAACGCGGATATGCGCCATGTCATCATTCTCTGTGTCGGGCTCATAATTAGAATCTCTCGAGTCCCTGACCCATATGGGCACTCTGAAGTCGTTCGGGCCATTTTCATAGTCCAGCTTGCCGGAGCCGTACTCGGAGACTGAAATCGCGCCCGTATCCGGGTCAATGGTCAGGTACTGCCCCATGTCAGCATCGGACAGGGAGTAGGTCAAGTCATGGCCCAGATGTCGGCGACTGCTCGTCGAGTAGTGGGGTATGATTTTTGCCTCTTGGTCTGTGGCAAACCCCTCTCTATCGCAGGATAATATCTCGCCCTGCGGGGCATTCTCCCGGACGGTGCACGTAATCTCCGAGGCGACGAATTGCGAAGGGTCGTTTTTGTCGTACACCCAAAGCGTGATATCCGAAAAAACGTGGTACCAGAGAACCCTAGCGTTGACGGTGAAATTGAGGCTCCAGTCAGCATACCTCTCATAATCAAAGGGGCGCACGTTGAAAACGTAGCCTTCGTCGTCTATGTAAAAGTCGTCGGCGTCGGGCCCGGTAAGGTAGTACCTAATCCTGTTGCTCGAGGAGGTGATATATCTCTCGATTTTGACCATAGTGGCGTTTTCACTAATCGTGCTACGAGTGTTAGAAAATGTGAACGAAACTCTCTCCGTTGTTTCGCTATATCCCGGAGAGGGTGAGAATACGGCCAGCGCCGCTATCAGCAGCGTCAGCGCCGCGAAAATCACGGTCACGCGAGGTCTGTTGCGCAAGATTCCTAGCATTGCGTTCCTCCACTTCAACGATGATTGCGGATTGCGTCTCCTCAGGGGCCGACTTCGACCCGTTTGAGCGCCCGTTTGCTCTCTCCGATTTCGTTAACCGCCCTCACCCGGACGAGGTAGTCGTCGGGTTCTAGGCCGGTGATCTCAACGCTGGTGACTTCGGCGTTGGACAAGACGCTAACCCATTTGTTTTTGTTGCCGCCGCCGGCGGAGCGATAGTCAACATTGTAGCCGGAGGCCGCGCCGCCGTCGGCCGGGGGATCCCAGGTGGCGGTCAGGCTGTCGGCGCCGACGGCGACGGACAGATTCTGCGGTTCTCCGGGCTTCTCCGTAGGCTCGGGCCGGGCCGGCTTGGACGTGCGCTGGCGCGCCCAACCGCTGGCGCCGATTTCGTTGACGGCTTGAACCCGAACCAAGTAGCCGCCAGGTTCCAGGCCGGTGATCTCAACGCTGGCGGCGGCGGCGTTGGACATTACTCTGGCCCACCTGTTGCCACCGCCGGCCGGGCGATACTCAACAGTGTAGCCGGAGGCCGCGCCGCCGTTGGCCAGTGGATCCCAAGTGACGGTCAGGCTGCCGTCGCCGGGGGCGAGGGACAAATTCTGCGGCTTTCCGGGCTTCTCCGCAGTCCCGGTAGGGGTCGGTTCGGGCGTCGGCGCTGGGGTTGGCTCAGGCGTCGGAGTAGGCGTCGGCGCCGGGGTCGGTTCGGGCGTTGACGCCGGGGGCGGTTCCGGGGTCGGCTCGGGCTGGTCGGTCACGATAACCGTAAGATGGATGAACGTAGTATACTGCTCATACGAGGCTTGGAACGTAACCCTGAGGGTCTTGTCGTCCTCATCCTCAAAGTCAAAGCGCCGCGAGTTGTAGACATCGCCGACGTAACGGCCATCCTCGTCGCGGTACTCGTCTAGGTAGAAGTCGTCGGCGTCCTCCCCGGCGAGCGAATATTCGACATGGTCAGACACGCCGCCGGGGGCGGGCCTATACCTATAGGAGTGGATTTTGGCAAGGGTGTTCTCATTGATGGTTCTCCTCTTATGAATAACATGGTCCCACCATTGGGCAAGGGTGTTCTCGTCTATGGTAGCCTCTTCGGGGGAGAGCAAGGCAATGGGGCTGCCGCCCTCATTGAAGGAGAGGGCGGCTTCCGGCACGCTCTTGGCGAAGCCCAGGGATGGCAAAAATACGGCCAACGCCGCTAGGAGCAGCGTCATCGCCGCGAAAATCATGGCTACGCGAGGTCTGTTACGCAAGATTCCCGGCATTGCGTTCCTCCACCTCAACGATGATTGCGGATTCCGCCTGCTTCGGGCGTTCCCGCGTTGACGGCGCGGCCTCTGCCTGCGTTTCCGCCGTAATCGCTTGGCGCGCGCAAACGGGCTACCATCTTAGCACCTTTCGTAAATTGTTCAACCGCATTTGCCGGGAGCGCGGGGCGTCCGCGAAACCGCCCCTGCTCCAGCAAAAAGGAGGGGGAGCGAGGTACTGGCCTCGCTCCCCCTCCGCCGCAGCGGGATTGCCGCAGTATTCGCCGGCCCCTTCCGGTCAGGGGCGGACTTCGACCCGTTTGAGCGCCCTTCTGCTCTCTCCGATTTCGTTAACCGCCCTCACCCGGACCACGTAGCGGTCAGGCTCCAGGCCGGTGATCTCAACGCTGGTGACGCCGGCGTTGGACCGGACGCTAACCCACCGGTTGCCGCCGCCGGCCAAGCGATAGTCAACATTGTAGCCGGAGGCCGCGCCGCCGCTGACCGGGGGATCCCAGGTGACGGTCAGGCTGCCGGACCCGGCGGCGACGGACAGATTCCGCGGCCTTCCCGGCGCCTCCTCCGGCTCGGGCGGGGTTGGCTTGGGCGTGCGTTGGCGCGCCCAACCGCTGGCGCCGATTTCGTTGATCGCCCGCACCCGAACCAAGTAGACGCCAGGTTCCAGACCGGTGAGCTCAACGCCGGTGGCGGCGAGGTTATACACTACCCTGTTCCACCAGTTGCTGCCGCCGGCGGGGCGATAGTCAACTGTGTAGCCGGAGGCCGCGCCGCCGTCGGCCGGTGGATCCCAGGTCGCGATCAGGCTGCCAGAGCCGGCGGCGACGGACAGATTCTGCGGCTCGCCGGGCTTCTCTGTTGGGGGCGGCTCAGGCTCAGGCGGGGCCGTCCCGGACGTGCGTTGGCGCACCCAACCGCTGGGGCCGATTTCGTTGACGGCCTGCACCCGGACCCAGTAGCTGTAAGGTTTCAGGTGGTGGATACTAACGCTGGTGAAGGCGCAGTTAGCCATTACCCTAACCCACTCGTAGCCAGCGCGGGCGGCACGATACTCAAGATTGTAGCCGGAGGCCGCGCCGCCATCGGCCGGGGGATCCCAGGTCACGGTCAGGTTGCTGGCGCCGGGGACGACGGACAGATTCTGCGGCTCGCCGGGCTTCTCCGTCGGGGTCGGCTCAGGCGTCGCAGAGTAGGACGGCCGACAAAAGACAGCGGGGCTGCCGCCGCCCTCATTAAAGGAGACGGCGGCTTCCGGCGCGCTCTTGGCGAAGCCCAGGGATGGTAAAGATACGGCCAGCGCCGCCATCAGCAGCGTCAACGCCGCGAAAATCATGGCTACTCGAGGTTTTTTGCGCAAAATTCCCGGCATTGCGTTCCTCCACTTCAACGATGATTGCGAATCGAACCTGCTCCGGGCGTTCCTGCGCCGACGGCCCGGCCTTTGCCTGCGTTTCCGCCGTCATTGCCCTAACGCGCACAAACGGGCCGTTATTTTACCAGATTTCGTAAATTGGTCAACCGGATTCCGCTGCGGGACGGGCGCCATCTCTCCAACCGCGCCGGCAAAAAGGACGGGGAACGAGGTCTTGGCACACGCCCCGTCCGCAGCAGCGGAATTGCCGCAGTGTTCGCCGGCCCGCTCCGGTCAGGGGCTGACGTTGACCCGGAAGCGAACCCATTTGCTCTTGCCGCGTTCGTTTTTGGCCCGCAGCCGGAAGCGATATTCGCCAGGCGCCAAGGCAACCGTGATGCTGGTGAGGTTGTCATTGTCCAAAACCGAAATCCACTGGCCGGCCTGCCCGACGCGCTGATAGTCAACATCGTAACCGGAGACCGCGCTGCCCGCGGCGGAGGCTTCCCAAGACATAGCCAGGACGCCGTCTGTGAGGGTGCCGGATAGATTACCCGGCTCTCCGGGCTTCTTCGTCCGGGCCGGGGTTGATTCGGGCGTCGGGGGCGGCGCCACCGTTGGGCCCGGGGTTGGCGCCACCGTCGGCGCCGGGGTTGACGTAGGCGCCACCGTCGGGCCCGGGGTCGCCGTAGGCGCCGGGGTTGGCGCCACCGTCGGGGCCGGGGTCGCTGTTGGGGGCGGCGTCGCCGTCGGGGGCGGCGTCGGCCTAGGGTACGTCTCATAGGGTACTTTGATCCGGAAGCGAAGCCAATTGCTGCTGCCGCGTTCGTTTCTGGCCCGCAGCCGGAAGCGATACCAATCAGGTTCCAAGGCAATGGTGACGCTGGTGGCGCTGCTGTTATCCAGGGCCGTAATCCACTGGCCGCCATCCCCGACGCGGTGATAGTCAAAATCGTAACCGGAGGCCGGGCCGCCCGTGGCGGGGGCTTCCCAAGACATAGTCAGGTGGCCGGATCTGACGAAGCCGGACGGATTAACCGGCTTTCCAGGCTTCCTCACCCGCTCGTTAGTCTGGGCCGCCGACGAGGGAGCTTCGCCGTCGGGTACGCCTTGGGCGATGCCCGGGGAGGATAAAGACACGGCCAACGCCGCTATCAGCAGCGCCAGCGCCGCGAAAACCAAGACGGCGATAGGTCTGTTAAGCATAGTTCTCAGCATCGTATTTCTCCAGCTCAACGATGGTTGCGGATTATTCATTCTTAGCGTGTTCCTGCGTTGGCGGCGCGCCCTTCCGCCTGCGTTTCTGCCGCCATTGCCCTTGGCGGGTGCGTCAGGCGCGCACAAAAACCTCTCTCCACCTTATCACAGCTATTGCATTATGCAAATTGTCCAACCGGATTCGACTGCGGGGCGGGCGCCATCTCCCCGGCCGGGCCGGCAAAAGGAAAGGGGAGCGAGGTCTTGGCCTCGCTCCCCTCCGCAGCAGCAACGGGGTTGCGGCGGTGTTCGCCGGCCTGCTCCGGTCAGGAGCCGGCGTTGACCCGACCGCTGGCCGAGCCGCTGTTGCCCGTTTCGTTAACGGACGGTGTCCCGAACGGTAGCCGCGTTGCTCTCGCCGAGAGCGTTAACGGCTCTCACTCTGATTACGTATTTGCCAGGGGGAAGATCGGTGATCTCCAGTCTGGTGGCTTGGGTGCTGGGCAAGGTTGTCCACGGATTGCCGCCCCCCTGAAGGCGATGGCGAACAACGTAGCTTTCAACCGCGCCGCCGCTGGCCGGGGGATCCCAAGTGAGAGTCAGGCTGCCGGAGCCGGCGGTTGAGGACAGATTCGTTGGCCTTCCGGGCTTCTCCGTCACCGGACCCGGGGGCGTGGGCGTCGGCTCAGGCGTTGGAGTCGGCGCCAACGTCGGCGCTGGGGTCGGCGTGGGCGTCGGAGTAGGCGCCGGGGTCGGCTCGGGCGTCGGAGTAGGCGCCAACGTCGGCGGGGGCGTCGGTGTAGGCGTCGCGGTAGGCGCTGGCGTCGGCGTAGGCGTCGGCTCGGGCGCCGGGGTCGGCGTGGGTTCGGGTGTCTGGGTCGGCCCCGGCGTAGGCGTCGGCACAGGCGACGACCCTGCTGACAGGGTGGTGGCTGAGACGGCCTCGCCCCAGCTGCTCCACGTCCCGGGGTGTTTCGGATCCACGACGGTCAGGCCGCTGAATTCGTAGGTTGTTCCCGGTTCGAGGCGCTCGATAAGCGTGGAGTTGCCGGTGATTTTGGTGCGGCCCAGCCTCGGGCCGCCGGGTTCCTGATACTCGATCCAGTAGGCGGTTACGGCGGCGCCTTCTTCGTAGGTGGCGGGCGTATCCCACTCCAGCCGGACGCTGTTGGGCCCCATCGCAGCGGCCCGCAAGGCGGGCGCATCCGGGTGCTCAAAGACGTTGGTTACCCTGATGGTGACCACCTGAGAGACATCCACCGACAAATCTTTGGCGCCGGTTGCGCTTCTGCCGTCGGACAGGGTCAACAGCACCTTGTAGGAACTGGCGGATTCGTAGTCGAGGCTCTCTACGGCTAGGATCTGGGTTTCCTGACCATGTAAGCCCAATGGCTCGTTGAACACCTCCTCGTACACCCTGAACTTACTGGCGGCCGGGGTTTCGCCTGGGACGTCCTCCAGCCTGTAGGTCATCTCGTTCTGGTCCGTAGCATAGTCATACCCGGTGTGGCCGATTAGATTCCCCGGCCTGAGCAGGGCATTGGGGCCGGCGTTCTCGGCGATGGTCAGCACGGTTACAGCGGGAATTTTCGGCGGTTGGTTATCTATGGGATGGGTGGTCACTCTGTTGAGGCCGGGCCTCCAAGTTTCCTCGCCAACCTTCCACCTGATCTCGTACTCCGTGTCGGCGTACACGCCGATAACGGTGTAGATACCGCGGCTGAAATCTTCATCCAGAGCATCCTCCGCCGTCAGGTCATGGGCCTGCCATTCCGTTTCGCCCACGGCGCGGTACTCCACCTGGTACTCCTGCACCTTTTCCCGGGTGGTGCTCCAGAAGACGAGCATATTCTTGTACCCGTCACGATTGTTTCGGACCATCAACGTAGGAGCCTCGTTGGTGAGTTCGGTCACGGTAACATAGATGCTCGCCGCGTCATCGGTCTCTGTGTCGGGGTTTCCGTCGATGTCTTTACCGTCGCTGACCCAGATAGGCACTTGGAAGTGGAACTTGCCTTGGGCGTTCCCCCAATCCAATTCGTCGTTCTCGTGGTTCAGCTTCAGGTGGCCTTCCTCGGTGACCGAAATCACGCCCGAACTCGAGCTAATGGTCAGGTAAGCCCCCATGCGGCTATCGGACAAGGAGTAGGTCAGGGAATCCCCATCCTGGTCCTCGGCAAAGCCCGTATCCGTACCCGGGCAGGACAACTGCGATCCCTGCGGGGCCTGCTCCTGGATCGTGCACCTGATCGCATTTGCTAGGAATCGCGGACGGTCGTTTTTCTCGGCCACGGTAACCGTGACATCCTTGGTCGCAGTGACCCCGTCGGCGGTGGCGTTGACCGTGAAATCGAGGGTTTTGTCGTCCGCTTCCTCAAAGTCAAAGCCACGCACGTTGAAAACGGTGCCATTCGACCCATCTTCGCCGCTGTGGATATAGAAGTCGCCGGCGTCGGGGCCGGTGAGGTGGTAGGCAACGGCGGCGCCGTTGCTGGCAGTAGCGGAATAGCTGCCGATTGTGTCCAGGGTGTTTTCGTCAATTGTGATCGCAGTGCCGGAGTTGTCCGCGTCGAACGTAACGGTGGTCGTAACAGCCTGGGTGAAGCCCGTGGAGGGCAAGGACACGGCCAGCGCCGCTATCAGCAGCGCCAGCGCCGCGAAAACCAAGAGGGCGAGGGGTCTGTTGAGCAAGGTTCCTAGCATTCAGTTCCTCCAAATTGACTGATGATGCGCGTCCTTATGGGGCGTTCGCAGGGCTGGCGACGGGCTTCCCGCCTGCGTTGCCGCCCGGCGCTCCAGCCCGGAGCGTATAAAGCCCCGCCAGTTTATCACATTTCGTAAACTGTTCAACGGGTAATCCGAAAGGCGGCATCCGGCCAGACGTTCCGGCCCCCCGCCTGCGCCGGAACGGCGGGGGCTTGGCAAGGCCCGGAGCGGGCCCTTTGGTATGCTGTATGCTGGGGTATGCTATATTTGACCGCAAGAACCGGCGAACCCGCCGGGGCCAGCGGGGCCCCGGCGGCCACCGCGCCGACGCCGTTGAGGTTTCCGCCTATGTCCAGAGTTTTAGTTTCCGACCCCATCGGCCCGGAGGGGGTTTCCCTGTTGCAGACCGGGGCCGAGGTAGACGTCAAGACGGGCCTGAAGCCCGCCGAACTGCTGGAGACCGTGGGGGGCTACGAGGCCCTGGTGGTCCGCAGCGAAACCAAAGTGAACCGGGAGGTGGTGGAAGCGGGGAAGCGATTGCAGGTCATCGCCCGCGCCGGGATTGGCGTGGACAACATAGACTTGGAAGCCGCTACCGGGGCGGGCATCGCCGTGGTCAACGCGCCTACCGGCAACACGGTAGCCGCCGCCGAACACACCATCGCCCTGATGCTGGCCCTCTCCCGCAACATCCCCGGCGCGCATCACTCGCTGCAATCCGGCCAATGGCGGCGCAGCGCCTTTATGGGCGTCGAAGTGCGCGACAAGACGCTGGGCATCTGCGGCCTAGGGCGGGTCGGCACCGAGGTGGCGCGCCGGGCCCAAGCCTTCGGAATGCGGCTGGTGGGCTACGACCCCTTCGTGGCCCCCGACTACGCCCGGCGCATCGGGGTGGAGCTGCTGCCGCTGGAGGAACTGCTGGCGGAGTCGGACTTCATAACCCTGCATACCCCCCTGACCGAAGGCACCCGGAAAATGCTGGGGGCGGCGCAGATCGACCGCGTCAAGCCCGGCGCCCGCGTCATCAACGTGGCCCGGGGGGAACTGGTGGATGAGGCCGCGCTGCTGGCCGGGCTGGAGTCGGGCCGCCTGAGCGGGGTGGCGCTGGACGTATTCGCCCAAGAGCCGCCGCAGCCCAGCCCGCTGCTGGAGCATCCCAGGGCCATCGTCACGCCCCATCTGGGCGCGTCCACCCGGGAAGCGCAGCGCGAGGTGGCCATCGAGGCCGCCGAGCAGGTGCTGGCGGTGCTGAAGGGCGAACCGGCCCGCAACACCGTCAACGCCCCCTTCGTCGCCCCGGAGGTTCACGAAGTCTTGGCCCCCTACGTTCCGGCGGCCTCCATGGTGGGCAAGCTGCTGGGCTTCCTCTCCGAGGGCCAAGTGACCGGACTAACCATCAGCTACGAGGGCGAAATCGCCCACCACGATTGCCGGATGCTCCAGGCCGCGGTGCTGGCCGGGCTGCTGGGGCCGGTCAGCACGGTCAACGTGAACCTGATCAACGCTCCGGTGCTGGCCCGGGAACGGGGCTGGAGCGTCACCGAGCAGAGCAACCGGGTTTCGCGGGAGTATGCCAGCCTGATCTCGGCCACCCTCCAGACGGCCGCCAGGGGGGACTCCGACGGCAGCCTGACCCTAGCCGCCACTTCCATGCGCAACGAGACCCACATCGTGAAGTTCAACGATTACTGGATGGACATCGTCCCCAACACGCCCTACCTGCTGTTCGTGGACAACCGCGACCAGCCCGGCTCCATCGGCGCGGTAGGCACCATCGCCGGCCGCCACAACATCAACATCAGCTTCATGGGCGTGGGGCGCATCCGGCTGCGGGGCCAGGCCATGATGGTCATCGGGCTGGACGACCCGGTGCCGCCCCCCGTGATGGACGAAATCCGGGCGCTGTCCCACATCGAAAGCGCCCGCCTAGCGACGCTGGCGGGGTAGAAACATTGGAAGGGCGGGACAGATATTCCTGTCCCGCCTATAAGCTGTTTTTCAGAATACAAAGAGGCGCACACTCGAAATAGGCTAACTTACGGAAGGGAGGTATGATAGAGTGTCCGCCAGATTCTGCTATTCATGTGGAAATGCCGTAGGCCCAAGCGCCAGGTTTTGCAACGCTTGTGGCGCCGCGGTATCGGTCACGAATCCCTCGGCGAATCCTTCGCAACCTGCCCCTAGCCAGCCGACGAAACCACGGCGTCGCTGGCTGAAATGGGGTGGCATTGGGTGCGGCAGCCTCATCGGTATTTTCGCAATCATCATAATCTTGGCTGCGGTACTCGGCGGAGAATCCAGTGATTCAGGAGATACGACTGATCGACAGCAACCACAAATCCCCACTCAAACTTTCGAAGAGATCAAAGTTACTGCGCGAACTATAGATTACAGGGAATTGTTCAGGAACAATGAGAGATACAAATCTCAGATTTTCTATTTCCAAGGGACTGTCATTCAAGTTATAGAGAACTGGAATGACAGTTTTGACTTGCGGGTAAATGTAGGATCATTTCCAGAAAGTGAAATCGTATATCTAGCTGGCTATGAAGGTAAACGTCTACTAGAAGACGATAAAATAGAGTTTGTGGGAGAAGCAGATGGTTTGGAACGGTATAGGGCAATTATGGGCAATCAAGTTACCATACCGAGGCTGAAAGCATTGGAAGTCCGGCTAATAGGAACAGGCAGCAACTGAAAAGTGAGGGTAGCATTGCAGGCATCATCAACTTTCCGTACCATTAGGAGACGGCCCACCAATTCCTCGTAAGGAGAGGAAACTATTAAAGGGTTATGGTCATTTCTTGAGAAAGACTTGACCCTGTTCCTTACGGTAACTAGGATACGGGTAAGGGGCGAGCGATGATTGTGAAGATAACATCTGAGGGGCAGGTGACCCTCCCTGCCTACATCCTCGACGCTATGGGCGTCGGGCCGGGCGACCGCCTGGAGATAATCGAAGGCCCGGACGGGTTCATACTCAGGCCCAGGCGCATAGACCATTCGCGCCTCGGCATTCTGAAGGACTTGATACCACCAGACGCCCCGCCTTTCGATATACGCGAGTTCCGAGAGCGCACCTATGACCCTGCGTTACGGGACTGAAACATCAGTTATTGGTCAGGCTCATCTCAGCATTGCCAGAGAAGGAGGCCCGCCATGGCAGACAAGATCGGCATCATGGGCGCGGGGGCGCTGGGCAGCTACGTTGGCGCTTTCCTGTCCCGCAAGGGAGAGGACGTCACCCTCATTGATATGTGGCCGGAGCATGTGGAACGGATGCGGACCGACGGGCTGCGCGTCACCGGCAGCCAAGGGCCTTTTACCGCGCCGGTCAAGGCGATGCACCTGACCGACGCCCAAGGCATCACTGAACCCTTCGATTTCGTGTTCATTTCCGTCAAGTCCTACGATACCGAGTGGGCCACTCACTTCGTCCGCCGCTACGTTAAGGATGGCGGCTTCTTCGTGTCCCTGCAAAACTGCTGGAACGACGTGACCATCGCCGGCATTGTGGGAGAGGAGCGCACCATGGGCTGCATCGCCTCCCACATCGAGGTGGCCTTGTGGGAGCCCGGCCACGTGACGCGCGGCGGCGCGGTGGGCCGCGACCACGGCCATCACGTGTTCCGGGTGGGCGAGTACAACGAGCGGCTTTCGCCCCGCTCGGGCAGGGTGGCCGCGCTGCTGGACTGCATAGACGGCTCCTACCCCACCGATAACCTGTGGGGGCAGCGCTGGGCCAAGCTGTGCCAGAACGGTATGGGCAACGCCATATCCGCCGCCTCCGGCCTAGGTTCGCAGGAAATGGCCGAAGACCCTCGCTGCCGTATGATACGCATACAGCTATGCAAGGAAGGGGCGCAGGTCGGCCTGGCCATGGGCCTGAACGTGGTGGACATCAACGGCCTGCCCGCCCAAACCTGGGCCGACGCCGATAAGGGCGACGTGTTCGAGGAACTGGACGCCTTCCTGTCGGCCCGGGGCGGGCGGGTCAACTGGCTGGCCTCCATGGCCCAAGACGTGCACAAGGGGCGCCGCTCGGAAATAGACTTTATGAACGGGCTGATTGCCGGCAAGGGCCGCGAGACGGGCGTACCCACGCCCTTCAACGACGCTGTCATCGAGGCCATGCGCGCCGTGGACGCGGGCGTCCTGCCGCAGGAACCGGAGCACGTGAACCGCGTGCTGCGGGCCGCCGGGCGGTGAGGCGTCGGGGCGGCCTGCCTCCCAAATAAAAGTGATGCGGTATGTTCTTGAGACGGAGACACCAGAGAACTCTGGAGGCAGTCTTTCACCATCCTACGCGGGCGGGAATTTCGTGGAATGACATCGAATCACTGTTGCTTGCCTGCGGAGCATCTATCGAAAACCGTGTATGCTCTAGGATGTATGTTGAATTGAACAATGCCGCAGGCCATTTCCACAGGCCGCATCCAGGAAGAGAGACGAGTAAAGGGGCAGTCGAGTCTGTGCGGGAATTCTTGCAAGAGGCTGGGATAGCGCCATGATGGAATACAAAGGTTACCGGGCCGCAGTCCAGTTCGATTACGACGCCGGCGTTTTTCACGGCAAAGTAGTTGACACCCGTGACGTAATTTTCTTCGAAGGCACGTCAGTAGACCAGCTAATCGAGGAGTTTCACTTCTCAATCGACGACTATCTGGCCGTATGCGCCGAAAGAGGCCGGGAGCCAAGCAAGCCTTTCTCAGGTCATATTCCATTGCGGGTACCTCCGGAAGTGCACCGGGCGGCAACCGCGGCAGCACAGGCCGAGGGAAAGAGCCTCAATGCCTGGCTTACCGAGACCATCGAACGAGCAGCGCGATAGACCAGGGCAGTTTATGGAGGGCAGCTATGTTCATCAAGGTGGAACCCGCCGAGTTCTTTATGTACCGGGTGATACTGGTGTTCGACCTGGAAAGCCCCAACTCCGAAGACCAGGATGTGCGCGATTACATGACCGAGTGGGAGCTGGAGCCCAAGTACCAACGCACCGGCGACTTCGAGGGCAGCAACAGCGAGATAATGCAGTTCGGCGGCTGCTACCTCGGCAGGCATTTGGGAAAGATTTCGGAAATTCAGCGCAGCCACGTGGAGCGGGAACTGGTTACCGCCGAAATCGCCCGTATGCTGGATGACGCCAGCAACCCGGTGGCCCTCCCGGACGACCGCCGCGAAGAGACATTGGAACTGTTGGCGCAGGCTTTCCACCAGCCGGAGGTCTTCCAGCCCAACAGCGAGGGCCTGCTGGAAGCGGTGCTGGACGCCCCTGCCGTCCGCCAAGCCGCCCGCGAACTGCTGGCCGCTCCCGCCGGAGGCTGACCGCCCGCTCCGTCCACTCGGATCCTGTCGAAGGATGAACGGGGGCCGGTTTCACCTTCCCGGATACGCAATAGCCCCGCCGCGCCTTCGACGGGGCCTGCCGCTTTCGTGTGGAGCGGGCGATGGGAATCGAACCCACGTGGCTAGCTTGGAAGGCTAGAGCTCTGCCATTGAGCTACGCCCGCTCTGAGTGCGCCGGAAATTCGGCGCTCCCGGCGTATCTGATTATAACCCCTGCCAAGCCCTCCTGCCAGTCGCCATGCGCCTTTTGCATTCTGAGAGTGGTTGGCATTGTCGGCACGCGCCGGGAATGTCCGCGCCTTTTAGTCGCTGGTGGGGGCCGGTTCGATGTCTTCTCCAAAGGCGTCAGTTCGGGCCGGGGCGGCGCCGTCTGCCGGGGTCTCGCCGCTGGCCTGCTGTCGGCTGCCCTCCGGGTTGGGAACGCGGCGGGAGCGGTCGGACACGTTGAAGCTCAGGCGTTCCCGCAGTTGGTAGACCACCCGATCTACTTCGTAGTCCGGGGTGCCGTAGCGATAGAGGGAATGGCGCAGCACTTCCAGCCCGGCCTCCATCTCCGGCCAGACCACTTCCTGCACTCCCATCTCGCGCAGGTCTTCGCCCTCGGAGCGCGCCCGCACCCGCGCCACAATGTCCAGCTCAGGCTGAATATCCAGAGCGTGCTGGGCGGTGAGCTTCACGGAAACCGGGTCGCCGGTGGCGATAACCAGCAGTCCGGCCTGCTCCACCCGCGCCGCCCGCAGCACTTCCACCCGGTCGGCGGAACCCTGCACGGTATGGTAGCCGCAGGCGCGCCACTCGGCCAGAGCGCGCTGGTCCAGGTCTACGGCGGTGAAAGGCACTTCGTGTTCCTGTAGCACCTGGGCCACCAGAGAGCCGACCTGGCCCACCCCGCAGATCACCACGTGGCCGAAAATCTGCCGCGGGCGCTCTTCGCCGCGGGGGTCGCCCATGCGGTAGGGCCGCAATACCCGGAAACGCTGGCTCAGCATATTTATGAGACTGGAGCCGCCGGTCAGCATCGTTGGCCCGGCGGCCATGGTCAGCACCGCCGACACCACGATGAGGGAGTGAAAGGACTGGTCTACGATGCCGAGGGACAAAGCCCCGGCCACCAGGATGAAGCTGAACTCCCCAATCTGTCCCAGCCCCACCCCGGTAATCAGCGCCGTGCTGGGCATATAGCCGGAAGCCCGGACGATGACGGAGGTCACCACGAACTTGATGACCAATACCGCTGCGATAATCGCCAATACGCTGCCGTAATGGTCAGCGACGAATAACGGGTCGGTCAGCATTCCCAGCGAGGCGAAAAACAGCGCCCCGAAAATGTCGCGCAGTGGGGCCACTTCCGCCAGCGCCCAATGCCCCACATCGGACTCGCTGAGCAGCAGTCCGGCCACGAAGGCCCCCAAGGCCGCCGACAGCCCCACGAAGTTGGTTAGGGCGGCGATGGCGAAGGCGGTGGCGACCACCATCAGCACGAACACTTCCCGCGAACCCAGCAGCGTGACGCGGCTCATCACCCACGGCACAATCTTGATGCCCAGCAGCGCAACCCCGCCGATGACCACCGTTGCCTTGATTATGCCCCAGCCAACTTCCTGCAATGCCGAGGTCAGGCTGCCGCTGCCCTCCAGCGCAGGCAGCATGGCGATCATTGGGATGAACATCAGGTCTTGCAGCAGGAGAAAGCCGGTCATCAGCCGCCCTTGCAGGCTGTTCAGCTCGCCCCGGTCCGACAGAGTCTTCAGCACTACCATCGTGCTGCTCAACGCGCCCGCCATGCCCAGTATCAGCGCGGTGTTCAGGTCCATACCCAGCAGGAAGCCGACGGGAACCAGCAGCCAGGCGGTTATGACAATCTGCAACAGGCCGCCGATGACCACCGTCTTGCCCAGTTGGGCCAGTTCCCGGAGGGAGATTTCAATGCCGATGGTGAACACCAGCAGCACCACGCCCAGCTCGGCCAACGTATGCACCGTTTCCTCGTTGGCGATGGTGGCGAAATCCAGCCACTCCAGGTCGAACCGGCCGAGACCGTGCGGGCCGATGATTATGCCCATAGCCAGATAGCCCAGCACCAAGGGCGCGCGCAACAGGCGGGCCGCCACACCGCCAACAAAAGCGGCTACGACTACCAGCACCAAGTCATTGAAAAAGTGTTCTTCGACTCCCATCGCTGCGCTTGTAAAACTCAATCAGGAATTATCGTATTATAACGGCGGCTTAGCCCGGCGTGTCGCGCGACGCGCCGTATAAAGGGCAATCTGAACATTCATTGACCGGGAGGCAAAAAATGCCAGTAGAACGAAGGGACTACCCTGACATCGCGCCCGCCGGCCCAACCTACAGCCGCGGCACGCGGGCCGGCAACCTGCTGTTCGTGTCCGGCTGCACCGCCCGCGGCTCCGGCGCCCAAGGCAAGCCGCTGATGGAGCAACTGGAGGTGACGCTGGAGCGGGTCATCGGCGTCGTCAGAGCCGAGGGCGGCTCGCCGGCCGACGTCGCCAAGATAACCTGCTTCGTGACCAGCATCGCCGACTGGCAGAACAACGCCGGCCAGCAGGCGGATCTTTTCGCCCGCTACTTCGAGGGCCAGTACCCGGCCAACTCCCTGATAGAAATCAGCGCCCTAGCCGAGCCGGGGCTGGACGTGGAAATCGAAGCGATAGCCGTGCTGGAGTGAGCGGCTAACAACCGTCTTGACAATTCTCGCTCCCTCTGGGGTTACGCGGAAGCCTCCGAAATCCAGCGGCGGATGTTGTCCGGGCTGAGGGGCATGGTGTTGACCTGCACCCCCAAGGGGGCGAGGGCATTGGCGACGGCGTTGCCTAGGGCCGCGCCGGTGGCGAGGATCGCCCCTTCCCCCGCGCCCTTGACGCCCAGCGGGTTCAGGGGCGAGGGGGCTTCCTCCAGTATCACGCACTCGATGTTGGGTATGTCCTGGCTGGTGGGCAGCAGGTAGTCCAGCAGCGAGCCGGACAGCAGTTGCCCGCTGGCGTCGTAGACCAGCTCCTCCAGCATCGCGCCGCCGATGCCCTGGGCTGCGCCGCCCACCGACTGCCCGTGCATGGTCAGCGGGTTGATGCAGCGGCCCACGTCCTCCACCACCACGTAGCGCAGCACTTCCATCTTGCCCGTCTCTGCGTCAACGGCGACATGGGCGGCATGGCTGCCATAGGAATACGTCCATTCCTCAATGCGGAAATACTCCGTCGCCTCCAGCGGATGCTCCGCCTCACCCTCGGGGCTGTCAAACCGGCGCTGCGCCTCAGCCAGTTCGGCCACCTGTTGCAGCGTAAGCGGCGCCTCTCCCCCGGAGGAATCCTTAAAGGACACCGCGCCATGCCGAAGGTCGAGGGCCTCCGGCGCGGTGTCCAGATAGCTGGCCGCCAGCGACAGTATCCTCGCCCGCAGTGTCTGGCAGGACAGGTGGATGGCGCTGCCGGCCATTACCGTGGCGCGGCTGCCAAAGGTGCCGATGCTGGCCGGGATGTAGTCGGTATTGCCGTGAAAGACGCGAACATCCTCCATCGGCACGCTCAGCGAGTCGGCGCAGATCTGGGCCATCACCGTCTCATGTCCCTGCCCCATGGTAGCGGTGCCAAGATAGACCTCCACGCCGCCGGTTTCGTTGACCAGGACCCGGGCGCCCTCGAAGGGGCCGAATCCGGTGGGTTCGACGTAGGACGCGACGCCCACGCCGTGGTGTCGTCCTTGTTCGTCGGGGTTCCGCCGCGCGGCGAGCTCTTGGTAGCCGATTTGCTCCAGCGCGCGGTTGAAAGCGCTGGGGTAGTCGCCGCTGTCATACACCGTCATTCGCCCGTCGAGGCGGGTCCGGCCTACGGTGTAGGGCATTTCGCTGGCTTCTATCAAGTTACGGCGCCGCAGTTCCGCAGGGTCCAGTCCCAGGTCTGCGGCGGCCAGATCCAGCATTCGCTCGCGGATGAAAGTGCCCTCGAAGAAGCCGGGGGCGCGGTAAGTGCCGGCGCCCATTTTGTTGGTCATAACGCAGTTGACCGATGCCTGAAAGTTGGGAATGCGGTAGGGGCCGGTCATCATCACGGCGGTAAGGGCGGGAACCACGCTGCCGTGGGTGCGGACGTAGGCCCCCATATCGCCATAGACCGCGGCCCGCAGGCCCAGCAGCGTCCCGTCGCTGCGGGCGGCCAATTCCACTTGGCACAGCACCTCGCGGGAGTGATTGGCCGAAGCCAGATGCTCCACCCGGTCTTCCACCCACTTCACCGGGAGCCCCAGCTTGAAGGAGGCGAAGGGAATCAGGAAGTCTTCGGCATAGAACTCGCCGCGCACGCCGAAGCCGCCGCCCACGTCCGGCTCGATGAAGTGGATTCGCTCTTCTTCGATTTCCAGATGCCGGGCAAGGATGGCCCGGTTGGTGTGGGAGACCTTGGTCGGCCCCCAAACCCGCAGATGCCCGTTGGCGGCGTCATAGCTGGCAACCAAGCCGCGGGTTTCCAGCGGATTGGCGGTGTGGCGGTTGGTCTGAAACTCCTCTCTGCGGACGTAATCGGCGTTGCGAAAGGCGGACTCCACGTCGCCCACGCTGATTTCGGCGGAACCGGCCAAGTTGGTTCCGTTGGCCGGATGCACCACCACGGAGTCGGTCAGCGCATCGGCCACGCTGGTGACCGCCGGCAGGGGATCGTAATCAACTTCGATGGCGTCCAGAGCGTCCTCGGCCAGATAGCGGCTCTCGGCCACCACCACCGCCACCGCTTCCCCAGCATGGCGCACGGTGTCGGCGGACAGGGGCGTTTGCAGGTAGTTGTCCAGCCCCGGCAGGGGGAACACGCGCATGGGGATAGTCTTGGCAAGACCGGCCATGTCGGAGTAGGTGAACACTGCCTTAACGCCGTCCAGGGCCAGGGCCGACGAGACATCTATGCCGCGTATCCGCGCATGGGCGTGGGGGCTGCGCAGTATGGCGGCGTGGAGCATTCCGGGCAGGCGCACATCGTCCAGATACTGCCCCTGCCCGGTGACGAAGCGAACGTCCTCCCGCCGAAGGAGCGGGGCGCCGATGTAAGCCTGGGTTGACGGCTGGGTAGTCACAACATCATCCGTCCTAAGAAATTTCAACAGGAGGCCCCGCGCTCAACGCCCTGCCCCATCCTTGACGCGCCGTGGATGACGGCTGTCAGGCCGGTTGCGTAGCTGGTCAGGCCGTCCTTGTTGCCAAAGACCACGCTTGGGCGTTTAGCTCGTTATCTAATGTTGGCAGCCGTTGGGCATCGGGGGGATCTAGTGCTCCAATAGACTTGGTTCCGCCTACTGTGCGGCGCTGTCCGGCTCATCCAGTTCCATGAGCAGGAAAGCCACCTCGCCCGCCCTTGCCACAGCCTCGGCCTCGGCAGTTATTGTCCTGCCGATGACAGCGGCGAAGCTCCGTTGCCCGCTGGCCTGCTCCAAGACGTATGCGCGGCGTCTGGCCCGGGCCACGTCGTCCGCTTCCACCGTCACCGAGACTTCGGCCACCACGTAGACTTCGCCCAACTGCGAGTCCTCTCCGGCCAGCACTATGTCGGTGCGCTCGAAGTCGTCAGCCTGTGCGTCGGTTATCCTCCCCAGTTCCGTTCCTCGGGCCAGCAGGTCGGTTAGCTGCTGATTATGACGGGAGTCGGGGGTGGCTATCAGCCTAACCTCGGTTATCCCCATTTCCCTCCGCACTGCCCGCTGAGCCCGGCGGACTACCCGGCTCTCGTAGTCTGTTCCGGCCAGCCGGCTTACAGTGCCGCCGATACGTCCCACTTCGACTTTGAGTTGTCCCACCTCGCCGCTGAGTTGTCCCACTTCCGTCCACAGTTGCGTTTGGCCTTCCTCCAGCCTTTTTTGGCCTTCCTCCAGCCTTTCCTGGCCTTCCTCCAGTCTTTTTTGGCCTTCCTCCAGCCTTTCCTGGCGTTCCTCCAGCCTTTCCTGGCGTTCCTCCAGCCTTTTTTGGCCTTCCTCCAGCCTTTCCTGGCCTTCTTTGAGATCTGCCACATCCTCCTCTAGCCGGGCCAGCCGTTGCTCTACCATCCGGTTGTGCTCTTGGGTTAGTTCCACGAACTGAGCGAACCGGGCCGGAAGCTGCAACAGTTCCTCGCCCAGGAGGTGGTTCCGCATTGCGTCCCGCAGTTTGGGGTTCTGCTCCAAGACGTCCAGTATGTCCTGAAAGGTGTTGATGGGTATGTCCGTCATTGTTGGGGCCTCTTTACCCGGGACCTTTTCCGCTTCCTTTTTCCCTGCTTCCCCGGCTGGCGGCAGTTCCGCCTTCCGTCAGACCATTATACTCCCGTTTCAGTGGGGCGGCGATGTTCCGCGCGGCGGGCGGCGGGGATGGCGGTCAATAATAACCCGCCCCCGCTCCACCCCGTGGCGCATCCGCTCGTACTCCGAGGAGAATTCGGCCCCGGCTATGAGGATAAGGCCGCATAGATAGGTCCAAGCCAGCAGCACAATCACCGACGCCAAAGAACCATATACCCTCTCATAGTCGGCGAAGTTGTTCAAGTAAAGGACGAAGATGCTCTTGGAAACCTCGAACATCACCGCCGCCAGCAGCGCCCCGGGCCAGATGTACCGCCAATAGGTATGGGTGTTGGGCGTGAACTTGTATATCAGCAGGAATATGGTCAGGGAGAACACGAAGGGCAGCGGACGGGTCAGTATGTTGATTCCGTTATGCTCCAGAAAAGCGAGGTGGCCTATCAGAGGGACGTCCACGCTGCCCAGAACTTGCAGGGCCGCAGTAATGCCAATGGACATCAGGAACAGCGGGGCAACGCTTAGGGCCATCAGGATGTGGCGCAGCTTGTCTATGTAGAAGGGCCGGTCTTGGTGAATGTCCCAAGCCCGGTTGACCGACCGGGTGATGGCCCCGAACAGCAGACTGGCCGACCAGAACAAGCCGAGAAAACTTATCACGCCCAAGAAACCGCGAAGGTTGCTGGCCGCTTCCACATTGGCCACCAGCAACTCTTTGGAGCCGGGCAGATAGTCTTGGAAGAAAACGAATATCTCCCCTTCCAAAATCTCCGGGTCCAGCACCAAGCCGAGCAGGCTGAGCAGCCCCAATGTGAGCGGGAAAAGGGAGAGGACGGCGTAGTAAGCCAGCCCCGCCGCCATATGCGTCGCGTCGTCGGCGCTCATCTCCTGCACCGTCCGCTGCACCAGATGCACTGCCGGGATGGCATCCAGCTTTCGCGCCAGCCGCCGGATCCGCACGCGGATTCGCCGGTAATCGCGGCTGCGCGCCAGCCGCGACCGGTACCGCCCGAAGGGAGCGGCGAGCGATGTCTTGAGCTTTGCCGGAAATAACAGCATAAGACAATTATAATGGCAGAGGTGATCTCAAAACCGCCAGTGAACCTAACAATTGGTATTCTCAACGTAAGACACAATCTAGTTACAACAGAGGCAAGCTGGCTGCCGGAGGCAGGATGATGGGCCGCCGTCCCCCAGCTTACCGCCACAGCCTCCGTTGCCTGGACTGTGGCTCCAACCGGATGTCCAAGCTGGCTCAATCAGGGGATGCAGCGCTACCATTGCGGGGACTGCGGGCGCCGCCCGGTGCCCGGCGGGGCTTACCGCCGCCCGGAGCGGCGGTCAAGGAGCGGGCCTTGCAGATATTATCAATGTGTGTTGGTAATGTGCTATTCACGCTACCTGCCGTCATTCCCGCCTTCGCGGGAATGACGGGCAGGGGGGTGGCAATACCGGTGCATATTGAGAAGACCGCGTTTTACGCGCCGTCCCGCTTCTCTTCGTCTTTCTTTTCCTGCTCGGCCCGGAAGGGAGCGCGGAGGACGACGGTGACGCCGGATACTGCCCCGCCGACGGCGCCGGTGACAGCGGTGGTGGTGGCGTCACCGAAGGATCCCGCTGCGCTGACGGCGCCGTTGGCTGCGGCCGATGCCGCATCCTCGGCCCGCAGACCGATTCGCTTGGCCGCCTCGATGGACTCTTCCACGGCGTTGCGGGCCACGCCGGCCACGTCGCCGCCCACTTCGGCCGTGCCTTTGACCAAGCCGCGGGTGCTGTCTTCGATGGCTTGGAGCACGTTGCCGCTAATCTGAGAGGCGCCGTCAACCGTGCCTTCAATGGTGTCGCGGGCCGTGGCCCCCAAGTCGCCCCCGACCTGCCGGGCGCCGTGAATCGCGCCCCGCGCCGCGCTGAAGGCCGCGTCCTGCATTCGCACCGTGACCCCGCCGGTGGCCTCGATCGCCCCTTCCACGGCGTTGCGGGTGACCGAGGCCACGTCGCCGCCCACTTCGGCGGCCCCCTGAATCAGGCCGCGGGTGCCGTCCTCCACGGCCTCAAGCACGTTGCCGCCCACTTCCGCCGTGCCGGTAACGACTCCCTTGGCCGCGTCCCGCGCCGTGGAACCAAGGTCGCCGCCCACGTCCCGGGTGCCTTGAATCGCGCCTCGGGTGACGCTGAAGGCCGCGTCTTCGGCCCGCAGACCGACACTTTTGCTGGTTTCCAGGGTGCCTTCCACCGCGCTGCGGGCCACGGTGGCAACGTCGCCGCCCACCTCGCTGGTGCCTTTGATGGCGGCCCTCACCGTGTCGCTGCAAGTTCCCACGGTCACCGTGGCGACTTCGCCCACGCCCCGGATGACCCCGATAACCGCTCCCTTGGCCGTGGAGCCCAACTCCGCGCCCACGCCGCCGGTGGCGTTGATGGTGCCTTTCATCACGTCTACAACCAGCCCTTGGAACTCGCCGAAGGCTTCACGGGACCCGGAAAACATTCCCACGGTAACGTTTCGCGCCGCTGATACAGTTCCCTCTACCACATCCCCGGCCCCGCTGATGGTTCCGGTGATGGAATCCCTTATCGTCCGGCCAATGTTGCCCAAAACCATAGCCCTGCCCCTCCTTAAATTGATGGCTGAAAATTTGAGGACGCTGGCCGCTCTTGACACGGCGTAAGCGCTGACGCGCTTCTGCCAGCCAGCACAATTGAGTTTATCATAACGGTATGTTTACAATCTCTTCATCATCCTAGCGCAGTTTTCCGAGGGCAATGCCCTGCCCGGAAAGACACCTATACCCCAACTGCCTCGCTTCACCGGGCGCAGCGGGTTGCCCCAAGTCAGGAGTCATTGGTTTCCTCTGCCTGCGGCGGTTCTTCGCCGCCGTTTTCCTCCCCGGCGCCCGGAACGTCCGCCGCGCTTCGCCACTCCCGAACAAACCAGGCGGCCATGTCCTTGAGCATCGCCGCCAACGGCGGGCCGAGGATGACGCCCCAGAGTCCGAAGTAGTTGCTGGCGATGATGATGACCAAAATCAGCGCCACGGGGTGCAGGTTCAGGGAATCACCCTGAATCCGGGGCACCAGAAAGGTGTTTTCCAGGAGCTGTACCCCTAGGTACAGCAGGATTACCCACGGAACCAGATGCGGCGCCGCGGCCAGCATCACCAGCACCCCGGCAATTCCGCCAATCCACGGCCCAATCACGGGGACCAGTTCCGTCAGCCCGGCGATGATGCCCAGAATGAAGGGAAAGGGCGCGCCCAGGAGAAGCAGCCCCACAGTAACTACCGCCCCTACCGCCAGCCCCAGAATCAACTGCCCCCGGATATATCCGCCCAGCGTTTTTTCTGCAATGCCCAGCAGGTCTTTCAGATAGGGGCGCAGCGTCTCAGGAAAAGGGGCATAGAGAGAAGCCTTGATATTCGCCGAGTCCTTTATCAAGTAAAAGACCAGCACCGGAGCGGTGGACAGCCCCAGGATCAGAGTGAAGGAACCGGAAACGGCCCCCCATGTTTGCGAGACCACCCGGCCGGCCGCATCGCCCGCGATGTCCCCGGCGCTGGACAGCGTTTCTTCCACCCGGTCCCGTATTTCCACCGGAATCAGTTCTGCGTAACGCGCAATCCAGCCTTCAACGGTTATGCGGGCGGAATTGAGGAAACCGGGAAACTCCTCGGCGAATTGCCGGCTCTGCTCCAAGGTGGGAGGAATAACCAGCGCCAGTACCCCGGCAAGAATTCCCAGTACGGCGAGGTATACGACTCCGACGGCTATCCCCCGGACCAGGCCGGGCCGCTCGCGCCGCCGCGGAATCAGCCGCTCCAGCAGCCGCACCACCGGCAGCAGCACATAGGCAATCACCACGCTCAGGCCCACGGTGAGCAGTGCCGTTCCCAGCAGGTACAGCGCCGCCAGGGTCATGATAACCACGGCGGCAGCGGCCAGCAGCAAGAGACGCCTGCGTTTTATATCCTGGCGCATCCGTCTTCCCGGATATGGAATACCGACTTTCCCGCAGCGTCATGAGCCATTGGCTCCCTGCTTTCGCTGACCCCATACAGCTTTCGGCGCCCCGCTACATCCGGCACATCCCCGCTACGTATAGCATACCACTAAGCGGCCTCGCTCCGGCATTCTGCGCCGCCGCAGGCGTTCCCGACACGCGCCGGTTATGCGTGATTCCGCAACAGTGATGGCAATGCCTTGCCGCCTTGAGGCTCCCGCGGCTTGCGGTTACACTTGGAATCATGGAAATAGTTCCGGCGGCGGCGCATAATCCCGCAAGTCGGCGCGCGGGAGCAAGCGAAGGAGAGCGGTATGCCCAGCAAGGATAAGCAGCAGTGGCGGGAGGAAACCTTGTCCCCGGCAGTGGCGCGCTTCCCGGAACGGCGCGAGTCCTTCGAGACCGACAGCGGCCTTCCCATAGACGCCCTCTACGCCCCCGAAGACCTGGCGGCCCGGGGCCAAGACTTCGGCGCGGACATCGGCTTCCCCGGCGAGTTCCCCTACACCCGCGGCGTCCAGCCCAGCGCCTACCGCGGCCGCGTCTGGACCATGCGCCAGTATTCGGGCTACGCCACCGCCGCCGACACCAACCGCCGCTTCCGCTACCTGCTGGAGCAGGGGCAGACCGGGCTGTCGGTGGCCTTCGACCTGCCCACGCAGATCGGCTATGACTCCGACCACCCGCTGGCCAAGGGCGAGGTGGGCAAGGTGGGCGTCCCGATATGCAGCCTGGAGGACATGGAAACGCTGTTCGAGGGCATACCGCTGGAACAGGTAAGCACCTCCATGACCATCAACGCCACCGCGTCGTTGCTGCTCTGCTTCTACATCGCCGCCGCCGCCCGTCAGGGCGTACCCCCGGAGCAGCTCAGCGGCACGGTGCAGAACGACATACTAAAGGAATACATCGCGCGCGGCACCTACGCCTACCCGCCGCGTCCGTCCATGCGGCTGGTGGTGGACGTGTTCAAGTATTGCGCCGAAAGCGTGCCGCGCTGGAACACCATCAGCATCTCCGGCTACCACATGAGGGAGGCTGGAGCGACGGCGGTGCAGGAACTGGCCTTCACCTTCGCCAATGCCATCGCATACGTGCAGGCGGCGCTGGACGCCGGACTGCCCATTGACGGCTTCGCTCCCCGGCTTTCCTTCTTCTTTGTGGCGCAGAACAACCTTTTCGAGGAGGTAGCCAAGTTCCGGGCCGCCCGCCGCATCTGGGCGCGGATAATGCGGGACCGCTTCGGAGCCAAAGACCCCCGCTCGATGATGCTGCGCTTCCACACCCAGACGGCCGGCGTGTCGCTGACCGCCCAGCAGCCCGACAACAACGTGATCCGCTGCACGGTGCAGGCGTTGGCCGCCATCCTGGGCGGCTCCCAATCCCTCCACGTCAACTCCCGCGACGAGGCCCTGGCCCTGCCTACCGAAGAGTCGGCCCAGCTTTCCCTGCGCACTCAGCAAATTCTGGCCTACGAAAGCGGCACCGCCGACGTGGTGGACCCCCTGGGCGGCTCCTACTACGTCGAAAGCCTGACCAGCGATCTGGAATCTCAGGCCCTGGACTACATCCGCCGCATAGACGATCTGGGCGGCGCGGTGGCTGCCATTGAGAACGGCTTCCAGATGCGCGAAATCGGCGATGCCGCCTACCGCCACCGCCAAGAAGTGGAGTCCGGCGGCCGCGTAATCGTGGGCGTGAACCGCTACGCCACCGAAGAGCCGCCGGTGGAGGGCCTGATGCGCGTGGACGAGGAAGCCGCCCGTCAGCAGATCGCCCGCTTGGAACGCCTGCGCCAAGAGCGCGACGGCAGCGCAGCGGCGGCGGCCCTGAACCGCTTGGCGGAAGCCGCCCGCAGCGACGATAATACGGTGCCTGCCATCCTCGAGTGCATCGAAGCCCACTGCACCCTCGGCGAGATGTCGGGCGTGCTGCGGGAGGCGTTCGGGGAGCAGGAGGAGATGGCGGCTTTCTGAGGGGGCTGATAATCCCCTCTCCGTTGAGGGATGCCCAAAGTTCTCTCTCCCCTTATAGTTGGGGAAAGGGTGAAAGACAGCAAAGGGGGGATCATGCTGCGGCACAAGTTCAACAACCCGGGACTGGTGTACTACAAGGCCCTGAGCAAGTACCTGGAATTGGCGCAGGAAATCCCGGAGGTGGAAGAAGTGCGGCTGTCGGATGACGACTTGCTGTACACCATCATTTCGTCGCCATGGGCTGTTGCTGATGAAGTATCCTACCGCGTATACGACGCCGAAGCGCAAGCGATAATGGCTATGAGAGGGTATCCCTTCGACTTTCGCCTGCTCAACGATCAAGCTCCGGGCATAGAGAACCGGGCGGCCCATAATCGCAGGCACGGAAAATTGGTATGGGCCCGTGATGCCACAACCGAAAGACCCGCGGAGGGAATCGTGAAGGCACACAAGCTGAACAACCCCGGCTGGCTGTATTACCTAGCCCTGAGCAAATACTTGGAGCTGGTGCAGGAAATCCCGGAGGTGGTGGAAGTGCGGCTGTCGGGGGATGATGAACTGTACGCCATACTATCAGCCACTCCCCATGAAGACGCCCCTCGCTACCGGGTGTACCGGGCCGAAGGAGAGGTCATGGATTCAGTGAACGGCCAACCCTACCGTTTTCGGCTGGTGAATACCCAAGAATTGCCGGAAGAAGGCCGGGAAGAGCACATTTGCAGTTTCGGCGATTTGGTCTGGAAGAAGTAACCATGCCTACCTTGAATCAACACTTGTCTCTGGCGGAAAGCAATGAGAGATTCGCCGAATCCATTGCGGCACTGCCAACCCGATTCCCTGATTGGGAAATAACAGTGCTGTTCTACTCGGCTCTCCATTACGTTGATGCGTTCCTGTCTACCCAAGGCATACATCCACGTAGCCATGACAGCCGGATACAGTCAATCCGTTCCTTCATCAACATTTGGGAGAATTACCGTGATTTATACCACTTGAGCTTGGATGCCCGGTACAACACGGTATCGTTCACATCCCCATACGCCGATACAATCAAGTCCGGCCCATTCCGCCGGGTCAAAGAGGAAATCCTGACTCTGCTGCCAAGCTAACGGGAGGGACAGCGATACAAAAGAACACCGCGAAAACCGCGGATGATCTCAGTATAGATGACCACGGCGATGAATATGAAAGCCGGGGTCTACTTGTAAATGTTTGGAATGATGAATGTATGGATTGGGAACGGATTGCAGTTTCCCGGGAAGAAATCAGACATAGATGAGGGAGCAACACACCATGCCCGACCTGATACTCAACGAAGAGGAGCAGATGCTCCAGACTACCCTGCGCGACTTCGTGGACCGCGAGATTGCGCCCAAGGCCAGAGAGTCCGACGAGCGCGGCGAGTTCCAGTGGGAAGCCTGGCGCGGGTTCGCCGAGCTGGGGCTGACCGGCCTCGGCGTGGACGTCAAGTATGGCGGCAGCGGCCCGGCCGGCTACCGGCAGGTCGCCATCGCCGCCGAGGAAGTGGCCCGGGGCGACGCCTCGGCCTCGGTTAGCTGGCTGGCCCACCTGGCGCTAGGCGTGGCCTCTGTTGACCGCTTCGGCAGCGAGGAGCAGAAGGAGCGCATCCTGCCGCCGCTGGTTGACGGACGGGGCGTGGCCGCCTTCGGCCTTACCGAGCCGGGGGGCGGCTCCGACGCCGCCGCCCTCCAGACCAGCGCCGTCGAGCGCGATGGCACCTGGTTCCTCAACGGCAGCAAGATGTTCATCACCAACGCCTCGGTGGCCCGGAACATCGTGGTCTTCGCCACGCAAGACCGCAGCAAGGGCTACAAGGGCGTCAGCGCCTTCATCGTAGAGAAAGGCTCGCCGGGGCTGACTGTCAACCCGATGCACGGCAAGCTGGGGATGCGCAGTTCCACCACCGACGAAATCGTGTTCCAGGATACGCCGGTGTCGGCAGAGAACCTGCTGGGCGAGGAAGGGCGCGGCTTCAACCAGGCCATGGAAATCCTGACCTCCAGCCGCATCATCATCGCCGCCCAGAGCGTTGGCATCGGCCAGTCGGCGCTGGAGGCCGCCGTGCGCTACGCCCAGCAGCGCCACTCCTTCGGCCAGCCCATCGCCCAGCATCAAGCCATTCAATTTATGCTGGCCGACATGGCCGCCGAGGTTCACGCCGCCCGCGTGACCACCATGAACGCCGCCACCCTCAAAGACGCCGGACAGCCCTTCCTCCAGGAAGCCTCCATCGCCAAGCTGATGGCGTCGGAAATGTGCATCCGCGCCGCCGACAAGGCGTTGCAGATTCACGGCGGCTCCGGCTACTTCCAGGAAGCCGGGGTGGAGCGCATCCTGCGCGACGCCCGAGTGACCACCATCTACGAAGGCACCTCGGAAGTCCAGCGCTTGCTCATTGCGCGGCAACTGCTGAAGGATTACCCTATCTAGGGGCAAGAAGGCTCCAACCCATGGGGCATAGAGGCCGCGCCGGCAGAGCGGAGGTTTTTCTGCGCTTATCCCTTGGTCAAGGCATCCGGTTTCTATTGGAGCGAACGCTATGAACGCCAACCCGCCGCCTGAACCCGCGCCGGAATCCAACGCCGCCCTGTGGCTTGCCATAGGCCGCTTGCAGTCGGATGTCGCCCGCGTGATTGAGGAGCAAGCCGAACTGCGCACCGAACTGCGCACCGGCTTGGCCGAGACGAACCGGAGGATCGACCGGCTGTTTTACGCCGTCTTGGGCGCCGGGGCCGGAATAATCGCCTCCCTTGTCGCTCTGCTGTTGCGCAGCGGCTGACCAACTCTTGGCAATTCCCTGAAAGGCATAAGAAAACAAACGCAGAATGTATCGAGATGCAGAATAACGAACGCCCCATCCGGATCTTGGTCGCCAAGCCGGGGCTGGACGGCCACGACCGCGGCGCCAAAGTCATTGCCCGCGCCCTGCGCGACGCCGGTTGGGCAACGCATCCGGTTTCTATTGGAGCGAACGCTATGAACGCCAACCCGCCGCCTGAACCTGCGCCGGAATCCAACGCTGCCCTGTGGCTTGCCGTAGGCCGCTTGCAGTCGGATGTCACCCGCTTGATTGATGGACAAGCCGAACTGCGCACCGGCTTGGCTGAGACGAACCGGAGTATCGACCGGCTGTTTTACGCCATCCTGGGCGCCGGCGCCGGAATAATCGCCTCCCTTGTCGCTCTACTGTTGCGCAGCGGCTGACCAACTCTTGGCAATTCCCTGAAAGGCTTAAGAAAACAAACGCAGAATGTATCGAGATGCAGAATAACGAACGCCCCATCCGGATCCTGGTCGCCAAGCCGGGGCTGGACGGCCACGACCGCGGCGCCAAAGTCATTGCCCGCGCCCTGCGCGACGCCGGTATGGAGGTCATCTATACGGGCATCCGGCAAAGCCCGCAGATGATTGTCCAAGCCGCCGCGCAAGAGGACGTGGACGTTCTCGGCCTTAGCATCCTGTCCGGCGCCCATCTGGAAATCCTGCCGGAGGTTATGACCTTGCTCCAGGGCGAGGGCATGGACGACGTGCTGGTGGTGGTGGGCGGCATCATTCCCGCCGTTGACCGCCAGCCCCTCAAAGACCTGGGCATCACCGAGGTCTTTGGCCCCGGCACCTCCACCGGCGAGATAGTGGACTTCATTCGGGAATCAATGGCGGGAAAAGTCTAGGGCGGTTTTCCGCCGAAACCTTCCCCGGCCCTCCCCACTGAAGGGTCGGGAATTTTGCAACGGACGGGTTAATGGAAGCCGTCTTATTCGCCATCGGCACCCTGGTTCCCTTGCTGCTGATTCTGGTGGTGGTCCACGAGCTGGGCCACTTTGCCACCGCCCGCGCCATCGGGGTTAAGGTACTGGAGTTCGGCGTCGGCTTTCCGCCCCGCCTCTTCGGCGTCTACACCGGGCGAACCCGGGTGCTGCTGCATTCCCAAACCCGTTTCATCGGACTGGACGGCTCTCAGTCTCTCCAGCCCGGCCAGCGCGTAAAGGTCGGGTCTATTGAGGATGCGGAGCTGGGCCTGATTGCCGTGGAGGTGGAACTGCACCGCAACCGGGACAAAGAGGAAGACCCCAGCCACTTCAACCGGCCGGTGGATCACCTGCTGTGGCACGAGGGCAAGGTGCGCTCGGTCAACGGCGGCTCCTTCGAGCTGGCCGATATGCTCTACTCGGTCAACCTGATTCCCCTCGGCGGATTCGTCCGGCTGGCCGGGGAAAACAACCCCACCGTCCCGCAGAGCCTGGCGGCCAAGGGTCCCGGCTTGCGCATCATGGTTTTGGCCGCCGGCGCGCTGATGAACGCCCTGCTGCCCTTGCTCATATTCACCATAATGTTCATGCTGCCCCGGGAAGAGACGGTGGGCCGCCTCGCCGTGTCCGAGGTGATGAACGGCAGCCCGGCGGCTGAAGCGGGAGTCCGGCCGGGGGACATTTTCGTTTCGGCAAACGGAGAGGTTATCGAGAACCGGGGGGACTTGACCCGCGAGATCAACCTCAACGGAGGCTCGGAGCTGACGGCGGTCATGGAGCGGGACGGCCGCCTGCAAACGGTTGCGCTGACCCCGGCCTTCAACACCCGCAGCAGCCAGTGGCAGGCCGGGGTCGCCGTAGACCTCACGGAAACGCGGGTTATCAGCCGCTCGCGTCCCCTCTGGGAGGCCGTGCCGGCAAGTTTCGTCAGCACCTGGGAACTGCTGGTGCTGGTGAAGCAGTCCGTGGGCGGCATGATCTCCCACGGCGCGGCGCCGGAACTGTCCGGCCCGGTCGGGATTGCCCAGTTGACCGGAGAGATAAGCCGCGAAGGGGGCTTCATCGGCTGGCTCACCGTTGGCATACTGCTGAGCGTCAATCTCGCCATCATCAACATCCTGCCCTTCCCGATGCTGGACGGCGGGCGCATCGTGTTCGTGGTCATCGAGTGGCTGCGGCGCGGCAAGCGCATATCGCCGGAGAAGGAGAATCTTGTCCACCTCGTCGGCCTGATCGTCCTGGTTGGCGGCATCATAGCCATCAGCGCCAACGACGTGATGCGGCTGCTGGAAGGGGGCAGTTTCCTGGGGGGATAGGGCGATATGCCGCCCCGGTTCAGCAGCGGGAACCGGCCGCTCGGCCTGAAATGCGCGTTTTGGCGCAGCCGGTATTCTCAACATGTGTTGACAATGAGCTATTCCCGCTATCAACCGTCATTTCCGCCCTGCTGAAATCCGTGGATTCCCGCAAAGGCGAGAATGACCGGGAGACGGGACGGCGCGGCCAGTCAGTATTCCCAACGTGTGTTGGGAATACCGATCATTTCCTTTCCCTCATCGAGTGTCCAAAGTGTGTTAGAATTCTGGCGATTATCCATTCTCCGTCAACGTTAAGAGGTAGTGCGCATGAAATTCGGCCTGATGTACGAAATACAAATTCCCGAACCTCATCACCCCGGCATCGAGGCGGAGCGGTACAAGCAGGTGCTGGCCCAGGTGGATCTGGCCGATGAGGTCGGCTTCGAGTACTTCTGGACCGTGGAGCATCACTTTCTGCGGGAGTTCTCCCACTGCTCCGCTCCTGAAGTGCTGTATGGCGCCATTTCCCAGCGCACCAAGCGCATCCGCATCGGCCACGCCGTAGCCCTGCTGCCCTCGCAGTACAACCACCCGGTGCGCGTCGCCGAGCGGGCCGCCGTGCTGGACATCCTCAGCGACGGGCGGATGGAACTGGGCACCGGCCGCTCCACCACCCTCATCGAGATGGACGGCTTCGAGGTTGACCCGGCCCAGACCCAGGCGCAATGGAACGAGGCCATCCACATGATTCCCAAGATGTGGACGGAAGACCCCTTCCAGCACCAAGGCGAGTTCTTCAACATCCCGGAGCGGTCGGTCATCCCCAAGCCGGTGCAGCAGCCTCACCCGCCGATGTGGGTGGCGTGCAGCCAGCCCGACAGCTTCCGCCGGGCCGGCGAGATGGGCTTGGGCGTACTCTGCTTCAACCTAGGCGGGTACGCCCAGATGGAGGAGCGGGTCGGCGCCTACCGGGAGGCGGTGCAGCACGCCAACCCGGTCGGTTCCTTCGTCAACGACCAAGTGGCCGCCCTGTGCATCGTCCACTGCGGAGAGGACGGGGAGGAAGCCCGCCGGGTGGCCGGGCCCGAGGGCGCTTGGTTTGTGCAGATGGCCGAGAACCTGTATGCGCCGTGGGCCGGGCGCGATGTGCCGGACAGCTACAAGTTCGCCGTGGACGCCATCCAGACCGAGCGGGCCGACAAGACCGCCGAGGATCACCTGGCCTCCGGCGCCTTCGCCATGGGCACGCCCGACGAGGTTATCGAGGTGATGAAGAAGTACCAAGAGGCCGGCGTCGATCAGGTGCTATGTTTCGTCCAGCCCGGTAATCTCTCGCACACCCGCATCATGGACTCCATCAAGCTGATGGGCAAGCACGTCATCCCCCACTTCAAGTAGGCGGGGGCGCTGCGTCAGGTTGGATACAGCAGGGGCGCACCGCCGTGCGCCCCTATATTCCGGCCCCGCCCGCCGGACTGCTTGGGCGGGGGACATCGGCAGGGTTAGTCGGAAGAGGGCAGCTTGCGGGGTTCCTGTAACTCCATCTTGGCGTCGCAGCATTCGATTTCGCCGTCGCCGCTCTTGGTGCAGAGCACGCTGCTGCCGCAGGTTTCGCAGGTGTATCGCTTTCCCAGTTGATTTGCCATCGCTTACGCCTCTACTTCAACTGCATTGGCTGGCCGCAACAGCCAACACTGCCAGTGCCGCCCTTGGTCACAATGAATTCGGCCTTGCATTGCGCGCAGACATAGCGCTTGCCGGTCTGATTAGCCACGAGACGCGCTCCCTGAAGCTGAATTAAGCACAGGCAATTGTAGCCCTCTGGCAATGGCGTTTCAACTTGGCCTCGCCGCCGGTATTCCCAAGATAGGAATGGCGAGACGGGGCGCAAGCGCAGCGGCAACGGCTGCGCGCGTTGATAATACCTCGCCGCTGCCCTACTCCGGCTTGAACCGCACCAGAAAGCTGGCCTCGCCCAATGGAATGCCGTCGAACAGAATGGCGGCGGAGTGCTGACCGGGGGCCTGCACCGGGATGCGAAAAGTCTTGATCCAACGCTGGAACAGAATGCCCTCATCCCACTGCACTCGCTGGGCCGGCGGCGTCTCCAACGGGACGCCGGGGGTTTTCAGGGCCACGAAGAGACGGTGTTCGCCTGGCAGGACTCCGCCGATGCAGAAGGCCAAGTTAACGTCCACCTCAGCCAGCACCGGCCCGGCCTTGCCGCCCGGCGGCGGTTCCGGCAGATCCACCAAGTCTACGATATGGTTCAGACTCAACTCGCCGTCGGCCCCTTCTTCGGTGCCGCGGCAGAAGAGCGCGTACTTGAGATAGGGATCGTCAATGCCTGTCGTCAACCGCTTCCTCCGCCTGCGATTCGTATTCAGCAAGCTATTTTATCACGGGCCGGGGTTCGGCGCAGGGAGCGGCAGGGCATATACAGGGCAATCGCGTCTTAACCGAGTAGGACTTTGAGATAGAACACCTGTATGGCAAAATCTCCTGACTTTGCAATCGTCCTGTCGGAAAGGAGCTGTTTTTTAGTGACACCGCTCCACGCCAAATCCCTGAAAGTCAGGGAAGAAGCAGACGTTTGGAGCGCAGTCGCAACGACAAGCAGCACGGTCTCCGCCGATTACGCCGGGATGAGCGATAGCTTTGACGAGCATCTCAACCTGCCCGGAAGCGCCGCGGAGCGGTATCAAGGCAACTACTGGGGCGGAACAGGATGGGTGGAAAACCAGTACGACAACGCCTTTACTGTGCACCGCAGCGACATGATTTACAGCAACAACACCAATGTCGCCAACCCCTTCACGAATGTTGAGATTTACTACAACGACAATCTTCTGTTCCGGGTGACGTCCACATCGTTCAGTCCCGACCCGGCTTTCATCCCCGGCGGATGGCACCGGCAAGGCGGAAGATCGCACAACTACACCGTCTCAATCTCAAGGAGCGGCACAGTCAAGGCAAGGGGCAACATGGGCTGGAGGCAGTGCAACTCGCACGGCTGCGCCGGCGGGCTATGGCTCTACGGGGAATGGAACCTGTGGTAGCCCCAGGCCAATTGGAACCTGACACAGAATAGGACGGACACAGATGACAACTATCAGACTGAACCCGAGAATGGTCATCTTGGCCTTTTTCGTAGCCGCAATGGTCGGCGTCGCCGCTTTCGTTGCTCAAGGCTTCTTCCTGGGCGCGGCGGACTTCCAGGCCACAGACTTCCAAGCTGGCCAAATGGCCTCCAATGCGTCCGACGAATCGGACTCGGACATCTTGGTCGCCAGGGTCGGCGAGTTTCCCATCACGCTAGCGGAACTGAAGGAGGAGATCCTCCACGCAACCTACATGAGCACCATCGCGCAACGGGAACTGGACGGATTGGGACCCGAGACCGGGTTGCCCACCAAGCATTTGGAATCCCTGAACGGTGTAGTAACCAAATGGGGCGTGGAGACCGCCTCCCTGGCCAAGCTGATTCAGGACCGCGCACTGTTCGAGAAAGCACAGGAGTTGAACGTCGCTGCAACCGATGATGAGGTCTCCAAGAATCTAACCATGGCCCGCAAAGCCTACGACAACGAAGAGTACGACCAATACAACAAGGGCTATGTCAAATCCACCGGGGAAGATATCTACTGGAGTGACGTCTACCCCACCAAAGCGAAGCTGTCGCTGTCCATCAGCAACCTGCAAGACTATATCGAGGAAAAAGACGGAGCCACAGCCCACCGAGACGCGAAAACCCTATGGGTGGACTTCACCGCGGCGGTGATGGACAAGGCCAACATC
The DNA here is from genome assembly GCA_965213725.1 of Dehalococcoidia bacterium. GTDB lineage: Bacteria > Chloroflexota > Dehalococcoidia > Lucifugimonadales > UBA3495 > VXOI01. The sequence goes on along the minus strand of OZ243924.1, from coordinate 2,618,880 downwards.
ATGTTACCCGAAAGCACACATCACTCAACCACCAAGGCCGACATTCTCGACTACCTCTCCGATGTCCGGGACGTGGAGCGGAACACCCTGCTGAGGGAATCCCAGCGCCTGGAGACCGCTCCAAAGGAAACCTGGGTCATATGCGCGATGTCGGAGGACGGCACAGTTGAAAAGACGGAAAGCAGCGTCGCGGCAGTCATGTGTTTCGACGAGGACGAACAAGGCAATGTAACTCGCTGGGTGTGCGACAAGGCAACCGAAGAGGTGAGAATCGCTGACCTCGAGAGTGCGGTGTTGTACATGATAGTCGAGACTGGAAACCCGCTACCCGTGTTCGACGAGTAACCTCCCAACACGAAAGACCAGAGGCCCCGCGATCACTCGCGGGGCCCAATAACAGCTACCGCCGACTGGCCCAGAGGCCCAGCAAAACGCCGGTGGCCCACAGGAGCAACTGCTCCATGGTCCCTCCTTCCGCACATGGAAGAAAGCCGCCATAGCAACTCCTTGACAAATCCAATATACTAATTTCGTGCTGCGAGCACGGTCGGCCCCCAGTGCGTGTTTTTTGAACTGCCCCCTGAAAGGAGATTTGACGCCGCCGCGCTTCCGCCTTAGCATTGACGCAGCAGGTCCCGCCGGGGCTGTGCCGCTGGCCCTGAGCTCGTCGAAGGGCCGCCCAATCCTGCCAATATGCGAGGCACTAATGACACAGTTGCCCAGCAAGCAGTTATTGGAAGCTAGGGCCAATCCCTTCGCCGGAATTGGCGGTTGGAGCCGGGCAGACTTGTTGCACACAATCGCTGTGCCAGCGCATATCCATGCTATCCGCGTCTGACATCAGCAAAACCTATGCTGAACGCACCCTGTTCAGCGGGTTGAACCTCTCCACTGCAACCGGCGACCGCATCGCCCTGATTGGCGCAAACGGTTCGGGCAAGACCACCTTGCTGGACATTCTGGCCGGAGAAACCCCGCCGGATACCGGGGCAATATCCCGGCGGCGCAACACGACGGCAGGATACCTGAAGCAGGAACCGGCGGAATTTTCCGGCCATTCCCTGCTGCAAGAGGTGCTGAACGCCAATCAGGAGGCAATCGCCCTGGTTGACTGCATTGCCGCCGACAGGGTGGCCTTGTCGTTGGCGACGGATCCTTTGGAGCAGCAGGAATTGACGGCCCGGCTCTCCCGGTTTGACGAGGAGTTGGAAGCCGTCGGCGGCGAACACCGCGACCACGAGGCGAAAGCAATTCTGTCGGGCCTCGGCTTCAAGGAGAGCGATTTCTCTCGCAGCATGAACGAGTTCAGCGGCGGCTGGATTATGCGGGCCGAACTGGCCCGGCTGCTGTTCAGAAAACCGGGCCTCCTCCTGCTGGACGAGCCGACCAATCATCTGGACCTGGAAGCCTGCGCGTGGTTTGAGAAATACCTGTCCGCATTCCCCGGGGTGGTGGTGGTTACATCCCACGACCGGGCCTTTCTGAATCAAGTTGCCAACCGGGTTCTCGCCATCGAACCCGGAGAGGTCGTACACCACCGGGGCAACTACGACGGCTACCTTGTCGCTCGTGAGCGCGCGCTGGAAATCAAACAGTCAGCCGCTGCGCGCCAGGAGCGCGAGATGCAGCGGCAGATGCGATTCATCGAGCGATTTCGCGCCAAGGCGACCAAGGCAACTCAAGTGCAGAGCCGGATTAAGCAACTGGAAAAGGTACAGCTCATCGAGCTGCCGCGAGCGACCAAAAAGGTCCGCTTTTCATTCCCGGAGCCGCCGCGAAGCGGTTCGGATGTGCTGACTCTGTCCAACGTTGGAAAATCCTATGGCGGCAATGTTGTTTATCGAGGGGTTAGCCTGACCCTTGAGCGGGGCGACCGGGTTGCTCTCGTCGGCCCCAACGGAGCCGGCAAGTCCACCCTGCTCAAGATTCTTGCCGGAGTCCTGCCCATAGACCGCGGAGAACGCAAACTCGGGTACAACGTGATTTCCGCCTACTATGCCCAACACGTGCTGGATCTGCTCAACGCCAATAATAATCCCCTGGAGGAACTGCGGGAGGCCGCGCCAGCCGAGTCTGAGCAGAACCTGCGAACGGCTCTGGGCGGATTTCTGTTCAGCGGAGACGATATCCTAAAGCCGATTTCCGTGCTGTCCGGGGGCGAAAAGGCGCGGGTGGCGTTAGCCAAACTGCTCCTCCGGCCCAGCAATCTCCTGCTGATGGATGAGCCCACCAACCACCTGGACATAGCGTCCCGGGAGATCCTGGCCGATGCCCTCGCCGATTACCACGGCGCCATCTGCCTCGTGACCCACGATCGCACCCTCATCAGGCAGGCGGCAAACAAGATCATTGAGATCAACGCGGGAGTTCCCAGGGTATTCCCCGGCGACTACGACAGTTACCTGTACCGGAAGCAGCAGGAAACCGAAAAGGAACCCGCTCAAGCCGGCGCCAACGGGAATGAACCCGAGGCTTCCGGCGAGGCGAGGCGAGGCCGGCGCTCCCGGCGGCCCCTTACGGCCAAGGAGGAGCAACAGCGCGCATTGGGCCGGCAGGCCCGTAACCTGGCGGCCCGGATTGATGAGATTGGCGCAGCTATCGCCCAACGCGAGACTCTCGCCTCGGAACTGGAAGGTATGTTCGCCAACCCCGAGCAGTTCGGCGACTGGGCTCAACTGGAGGCTTCGGGTGAACGTTACCGGATCCTCAAGGAAGAGGAACAGTCCCTGTGGGACGAATGGGAACTGTTGTCCTTGGAAGCGGAGGAGGTGAACCGGGCGCTGTTGGAACTTCAAGACAGCTAACCCCCGGCGGGGTCAGGTTATAATTGCGTCTTAACCGCGCTGTCCATTTCCGTCACGGCGCCCCGGCCAGAGCAGCGTTGGGCCGGGAAAGCGAGGGTGCGGCCCCGGCTGCGGCCATATCGCCCATGTCCGCGACCGCGCAGCCCCGCATTCGCGTTCCGGGCTTAACCGCCTTTCGCGCAGATATTCGGCGCAGATTGCTATCAAGAAATCTGATGGAGACACCCAATGGAAGTCGGGCTTTACATACGCGACTACCTGGAAGACGCCGGTCGGCCTATGTACCAGCAGGTGGAAGAAGCTGCCGAGGTATGCCGCCGCGCTAAATCCCTGGGATTTTCGATCATTTACATGCCCCAGCACTACATATCCCATTCCACTGTCTGGATGCAGCCGATGCCGACGCTGGCCCGGTTGGCCCCCGACGCCGAGGGGCTGCGGCTTCTGACCGGCGTTCTGCTGCTCCCTTACCACAACCCGGTGGACATCGCCGAGCAGACCGTAACGCTGGATCACATCAGCAACGGGCGGTTCATTCTCGGAGTGGGCTTGGGCTACCGGGTCGCGGAGCTTTCCGCCTTCGGAACCAACCGGAGAGACCGGGTGAGCCGGTTCGAAGAGTCCCTTGAACTGATGAAACTGCTGTGGAGCGGGGAGGAGGTCAACTACGCGGGGAAGCACTGGCAAGTGCATGACGCCAGGCTGGCTTTGCCCCCGGTACAGGAGCCGCATCCCCCCATCTGGATTGCGGCGCAGAGCCGGGGCGCAGTGCGCCGTGCCGCGGCTCTCGCAGACCGGGTTATCCTCGGGCCGCAGCCGGGATGGAAGGATATCAGCGTCCTGACCCGCCAGTACAAGGAGGCCATGGAAGAGCTGGGCAAAGACCCGGCGGGGCGAATCGGCGCTCACCGCTCCATCGCCATAGCCAAGGATCGTGAAACGGCCATCACCGAGGCCAGGGAAACGGCAGCCAGGAAAGCCGGTATGTACGGCTCTTTCAATATGCAGGAAAGCACCACGGTGGATTTGGGGCTGGGAGGGCCGCGGGAACTGTCAGACTGGGCTGTGGCCGGCAGCCCGCAGGACTGCGCGGAAATCATCAACCGTTGCAAAGAAGCGGAAGGCTTGGACTACATCGGGTTAGCCAGCTTGAATTTGCCCAAGGAATTCCCCGCCAAGCTGGAGTACTTGCAGCTTATTTCCGAGGAACTGCTGCCGCGCTTGCAGTAAACGCGCGCTGGCATTGCCGTTGCGCCTGCGCCCCGCGCCGCCATTCCCGCCTTCTACGGGAATGACCGGGAGATGGGACGGCGCGTCCATTCAGCATTGCGAGCGCACGTCGAGAAACCATACCTCGCCGATACCCCGCCGACGGTTAGATTCTCTGCCAGCTATGTGCTAGAATTGAACTTGCAAACACAGTTTAATTCTCTTTGCGTTGTCCCCTGCCGGTGTAGCTCAGTGGCAGAGCAGCGGTTTCGTAAACCGCAGGTCAAGGGTTCGAATCCCCTCACCGGCTCCACCTCCCTCCGCCGCCTATCCGCCGGAGGGGTTTCCGCCGGGGGCCTGCCGCTGCGGAGTTTCGGCATATTATGTAGCGTGACTCCCCGTCCCTCCCTCCTGCGTTATTCCCGCTTGGCGCCACGCTCTCCGCCAACCCTTTCGACCCGCTCAATGAATTTCCTGCCTTGCCAGGGGATTATGCACCATGGAATTATGCGCCGCCTTATAGTTGAGCGACACTCCATCCTCAGCCCGCCGCCCTGCTATAATGGCGGCACTATGGCAGGGAGACGTTTATGAAATTCGGACTTTTCTATCAGATCCAGGTGCCCAAACCCTGGGACGAAGAGAGCGAGGCGCGGCGTATCTGGGAGGCGCTGGACCAGATCGCCTTTGCCGAGGAAATGGGCTACGACAGCGTCTGGTTTTCGGAGCATCATTTCCGCCCGGTGTGGTCGCACAACAGCGCTCCCGACCTGACGCTGGCCGCGGTTACGCAGCGCACCTCGCGCATCCGGCTGGGCATCGGCGTGGTGCTGGCCCCCATTCACCACCCGCTGCACACCGCGGCCCGCATGGCGACGCTGGACATACTCAGCAAAGGGCGCGTGGACGTGGGGCTGGGCCGCACCGGCTATCCCTACCAGTTGACGCCCTATGGAACCACGCTGGAAGACACCCGCGGGATGTGGGAAGAGTTTGCGCAGGTTTTGCCCCGCATCTGGACTGAGGAAGAAGTCAGCCACGACGGGGAGTATTTCCACATTCCGCCCCGCCAGGTGCTGCCCAAGCCGCTGCAAAAGCCGCATCCGCCCCTGTGGTCGGCCTGCGCCAGCGAGGAAACCACCCGCCGCGCCGGTGAGCTGGGCTTGGGCGCACTGGTGGGCAGCGAGGGCGGCGCGGAACGGGTGGCAAGCACCTTGGAACTGTATTACAAGAGCCTCAACGGGGCCCACGGCGCAACGGTCAACAGCCAGAACGCGCTGATGACCGCCGGTTTCTGCCACGAAGACCCCAAAATCGCCATGGAGCGCGGCACGGAACTGGTCGGTTGGTATCTGGAGCAGCAACGGGAACGGGCGCGGCTCGTCTGGCGGGGCGTTGACCCGGCCACGGTGCCGCCCGACTACCAAGGCTACTACGAGCGCGATATGCGCCTTGCCGTCGGCCCCCACGAGGGCGACCCCACGCCGGAGGAAGTGGTCAAGCGCGGCGCCAACTTCTGCGTCGGCGCTCCCGACGACTGTATCCGCTTCGTGGAGAACTACGAGAACCTGGGCATCGAGCAGATTTTCTGCCTCAGCGCCATCGGCCCGGCCAGCCACGAGGAAACCATGAACACGCTGCGAATGTTCGGCAAGCACGTCATACCGCACTTCAAGGCAAAGGAAAAGGCTTCTTAGGAGCTGATGATGAAAGCAGGGGTTGTTTTTCCGCAGACAGAAATCGGAGCCGACCCGTCGGCAGTACGGGACTACGTTCAGGCCGCCGAGGGTTTGGGCTTTTCTCATCTGATTGTCTATGACCACGTGCTGGGGGCCGATACCGCCAAGCACGCCAACTGGGCCGGCGGCTATACGCTGGAGAGCATGTTTCACGAGCCTTTCGTGCTGTTCGGCTATCTGGCCGGCATCACCACGTCCATCGAACTGGTGACTGCGGTGCTGATTCTGGGGCAGCGGCAGACGGCGCTGGCGGCGAAGCAGGCGGCCCAGTGCGACGTGCTCAGCGGCGGGCGGCTGCGCTTGGGCGTGGGCGTCGGCTGGAACCACGTGGAATACGAAGCCCTGGGCGAGGACTTCCATACCCGCGGAGCCAGGCAGGCCGAGCAGATTGAAGTGCTGCGGCAATTGTGGACTAACGACGTCATAGACTTTCACGGCAAGTATCACGACATCAGCAACGCCGGGATCAACCCCCTGCCCATCCAGCGCCCCATTCCCGTCTGGCTGGGCGCCGGAGCCAGGGCCAACCCCTCCCCTCCCGACCGGGTGCTGCGGCGCGTGGCCCGGCTGGCCGACGGCTGGTTTCCGCAGGTCGGCCCCGCTGACGCCCCGGCGGTGCTGGAGCGGCTGTCCGGCTTCGCACAAGCCACAGGCCGCGACCCGGCAAGCATCGGAATGGAGCCGCGCATCAACTCCGCCGACGGCGACCCGGAGTTCTGGCAAGCGCAGACCGAAACTTGGGCCGGCCTCGGCGCAACCCACATCTCCATCAACACCATGCGCGCCGGCTGCCAGTCGCCCCAAGACCACATCAACGCCATCCGGCAGTTCCGCGAGGTGGTGGGTTAGCCATGAGGTCCAAAGAAAAGGTCAAACTGTCTTGGTTCTCCGGGATTTCCATCGAAATGTGCTTCAATGACCCCAGTGAGCCGCATTTCCATGCGGAGGCCGAATATGAGGGGGAAAGCGCGATTTTCGACCTGAATGGGGCGTTGCTGTGGGGTTCACTCCCATTTTGGGGGATCGAGGACGTAAGGGAGTGGGCCTCCCGGCACGCAATCGGACTTCAAGAAGCCTGGGATAAGCGCCGGCGCGGAGAAACACCTTCCCCCATTTCCTCTCTCGGTGATAGCGATGAATCGGCGGAGGCCGGGAAACCCCTCCCCAAGCTGGCGGAAGTGGAAGCCCGGGACGGATTCAGAATCTGGGTTCGATTCGACGATGGTGTTTCCGGTGAGATTGACCTTTCTGACCATGTGGGTAAAGAAGTATTCAAGGCTTGGGATGACCCGGAATTCTTCAAGGGCGTCTATGTAAATCAGGGTCGCGCAATAGCCTGGAGCGAAGAAATTGATCTGTGCCCGGATGCCGCCTACATGGATGTGGCTGGGTTGACCGTTGAAGAAGTGTTTCCTGAGTTCTTTAAGGCGCCAGCCGGTGCCTGAGCTGTGCCGGTTCTCTGGGGTTTCCATACAGATGTACCTAAGAGAACATCCGCCACCCCATTTCCACGCGATATATGGTGATGAAAGAGCACAGATAACGATAGAAACCCTGCGGGTGAAAGGAGATCTCCCTGCAAGGATGCCGAATCCCTCCTTTGGAGCAACCCTGAAATGTGCGGCAGGTTCGCCTTATTCTCAGACATCAGCGGGTTGCCGGGCCGGTTCGGGTTCGTGATGGACTCCCCCGCCCCGGAGCCGCGCTACAACATCGCGCCGACCCAGCCCGTGCTGGCCGTGGTCAATGACGGGATGCGCCGCGTCCGGATGATGCGCTGGGGGCTGGTGCCGTCTTGGGCCAAGGACATCAGGGTTGGCAGCCGTATGATTAACGCAGTGAGCGAAACCGCGGCCAGCAAGCCGGCCTTTCGCAGCGCCTTCCGGCGGCGGCGCTGCTTGGTGCTGGCCGACGGCTTCTTCGAGTGGCGGCGCGAGGGCAAGCAGCGAACGCCGCTGTACTTCTTCCAGAAATCGGGCGAACCTATGGCCTTTGCCGGGCTGTGGGAAAGCTGGCAGCCGCCCCAAGGGAAGCCGACGCTTTCCTGCGCCATCCTGACCACGGCCGCCAATGAGTTTATGGCCCCGGTGCACCACCGGATGCCGGTCATCCTGTCGGCCGAAACCGAAGCCCTGTGGCTGGACCCGCTGACCGAAACCCCAAGCGCGCTGGAGCCGCTGCTCATACCCGCGCCTCCTGATTCGCTGGAAGTTTACGAAGTTTCGCCCACAGTGAACGACGTGCGCGGCGAAGGCCCGGGCTGCATCGCCCCCGCCGCGCCTCCGCCGCAAGAGGTGCGCCTGTTCAGTTAGCCTCCGACGCCGCATCCGGCTCCGCAACAAGCCGCGCCCGTCTCTTCATGGCGGGGATGACTCTGGCCGCCCACCTGGCCGCCGGATTGAACCTCTTCGCCGTCTCGCCTCTGCTGCCGCTGGCTATTGACGACTATGGCATCAGCCGCGCCGAGGCGGGACTGCTGATTTCGCTGCCTATGCTGGTCGGCGCAGCCCTCGGCATTCCGGGCGGAATGCTGACCGCCCGCATCGGACTAAAGCAGGCGTATATGCTGTCGTGGGCCTCAATGGCCCTTCTGGCATTGTCTGCGGCGGCGCCCAATTTCTATATGCTGCTCGTCCTCCGGCTGTTCTATGGGGTCGGGCTGGCGCTGATGGTAGCAGCCAGCGGCCCGCTGGTTATGCAATGGTTTCGGGGCCGGGAAATTCTGCTTATCAACGCCCTCAACACGGCTATTCTGAGCTTGGGCGTGGCAGTTTCCGTGGCGGGCGCGGTTCCTCTGGCGGAACTGCTGGGCTGGAAAACCACCCTGACCGTCCTTGCTGGCATAGGAGTAATCGGAACTGTTCTATGGCCCCTGGCCCCCAAGGACCGCGAGTCTGGGACGGTTCGCCGGCCCGGCATTTCGTTCCGCGAAGTCTTCACGGTGATCCGGGGCCGGGCGGTGGCGCTGCTGGTAGCCGCCGATGCCGGGGTCTTCATTCAGTACACCGCGCTCACCGGGTGGTTGCCCACCTTCTTTAGTGAGGAACGGGGCATTTCCCTATCGGAGGCCGGTTTCCTGACCAGCATACTGCCCTTCGTTGGGATGTTCGCCGTAATAGCCGGCGGGGCGCTTCCCATGCGGTTCTCTTATCGCTCCATCCTAGTATCCTCCGGCGTCCTAGCCGTCCTGGGCGGGCTGGGCTCCTTCCTTTTCTCCCATCCGGTGGGCATTTACGTTTCGGTGGCGGCGCTGGGCGTGGGTTCCTGGCTCTACGTGCCTGCCCTTTTGACGGTGCCGATGCGCCTGGCCGGAGCCACGCCCGGCCGGGTAGCGGTGGTCTGGGGTTCGTACATGACCTTCTCCGGGGCCGGTATGTTTGTCTCGCCCATCCTCGTGGGGGCAATCCGGGACGCCTCCGGATCATTCCTCATCGGATTCCTGATCTGCGGAGCGGCAAGCTGGGCGCTGCTTATATCCGGCGTGTTCCTTCCGCGGGACGCGGACGCTCCCGGCGCGGACGCGGAGAGACGGACAGCCCCGGATTAACCCGGTCGAACAAATCCACAACATCTTGGGATGGCGGGGGCGTGAGCAGGGTAGCGGCAACCGCCGCCGCAGTGGCCGCAACGAACCCGGGAACGGCCGGCTCGGCGTCCAGCACCCCCCATGGGCCTCCCGCAAGGGGCAGCCAAGCGGAGGCGAGGGCCGTGCCAACGATTATTGACGCCAGCGCGCCCCAGAAGTTGAACCTGCGCCAGTATAACGCCAAGATGGTTGCCGGGCCGAAGGCCGCTCCCATCCCGCCCCAAGCGTAGGATACCAGCGTGAATACCGACTCTTGGCTGAATACCGCCAGGGCAGCGGCCAGAATCCCCACGGCTACCAGCAGCAGGCGCCCCAGCCAAACCCTCCAGCGCGCTTTTAAGGCATGGGTGAGATTTCTGACAAAGGGCAGGTCGTTGGTGGCAACGGCGGAAGCCAGCAATAGCTGCGAATCCGCCGTGCTCATTATGGCTGCGATAACTCCGGTCAGGAGCAGCCCGGTCACCAGGGGCGGGAAAAACACTTCCGAGACCACGAAATACAAGCGTTCCGGGTCGGACACCGCCTCCAGCATCCCGGCATCGGAAAGGGCGGGAAAGGCGGCCATCCCCAGCAGCAGCCCGAAGAAGAATATCAAGGTAGTCCACAGTGTAGCGAGGTCGCGGCTGGGCGCTATCTTGTCTTCGCTGCCCACCGCCATGAAACGCTGCAATATCCGTTGCGAGCCGAAGGTGCCGAACCCCCATCCCAAGGCGGTTAGGATGAATGGCAGGCTCACCGCGTTGCCGTCGGCTCCGGTCAGCGGATTCCAGAAGCCGGGGGCCAGCCCTTCCATTCCCCGGAAGGGGTTTTCGGACATAATGACCAGGGCGACCGGAATTATGGTGAAACCGGCCAGCATCACCGTAGACTGAAACACGTCGGTTCTGGACACGGCCATAAAGCCGCCGATGAAAGTATAGGCGGACACGGCGGCCAGGGTCAGCAGAACACCCGGCGTTGCGCCCAGTCCGAAAACCGTTTCCAGCAGCTTGGAGCCTGCTATCAGGCCGGAGCTGACGTAGAAAGTCAGGAAGAAGAGGGTAATCAGGGCCGAGAGGGTCTGGAGCGTTCCTGTCCGGTCGCCGAAGCGCCAGCCGTAGAACTCCGGCAGGGTCAGCGTGTTATCGGTCGCTATGGTGTAGCGGCGCAGCCTCTTCGCCATGACTGCCCAGCCGAGCCAGAGGCCAACAACAATGGCGATTACCGACCAAATTTCGGCCATGCCATTGGTGAAAGCCAAGGCCGGGAATACCAGCATAGTCCAGCCGCTGGTGCTGGAAGAGGCGGAACTCAAGGCGGACGTAAGGCTGCTCACCCGCCGCCCGCCCAGCACGTAGTCCGACATTCCTCTCATTTGGCGGGCTCCGGCCGCCGCTATGCCAATCAGAATCGCAAAGTAAGCAAAGAAAACGCTCAGAATCCACGCATCGAACATCGGAACAGACCTGTTGCCCCGCAGTATTTCAACGCCCGGCAAGGATGGAAGGAGCGGAACTATACTATGATGATACTCCCTTCCGGGATTAAAAATAACAGGCCGGAGCGGGCGCGGTTCGAGGGGCGCGGCAATGCCGGGCCAGGATTGACAAGGCAAATTACGGCGCGTAGGGTTAGGGCCGGAATGACTCTCTAAGCCCAGATAATGCGAGGTTTATTATGGCGAGAATCCCCGCCGCCACTCGGGAAAACGTGCCGCAGGATCAGGTTGACGAATTTGACCGGATGGTGCAGAACCTGGGCGGCGTTCCGCCCTACGGCCCCGGCTCGGTGATGATTCATGTGCCAAAGGCGCACCAGGCCGCCACCGCCCTCAACAACTACCTCCGCAACGAGTCATCGCTGCCCGGCGCCGCGCTGGAGCTGGCGATGCTGCTGGCGGCGCGGGAATACGACTGCCAGCACATCTGGAACGCCCACGCCGGGGCGGCCCGCGCCGCCGGGGTGCAGGACGCGGTGGTGGACGCCATCCGGGACGGAAAGGAACTGCCCGCCCTCAGCGACCTGGAGCGGGCAGTCACCAACTACGCCCGGGAATTCTTCCAAGACCGCAAGGTGGGGCGCGGCGCCTTCCAAGACGCGCTGGAGCAGTTCGGCAAGCAGGGCCTGATTGAGCTGACGCTGGTTATCGGCAACTACAGCTTCCTAGCCTTCGTAATCAACGCCTTCGACCCCGACCTGCCCCCCAACCGCACCGAACCCCTGCTGCCGGGGTAGGGCCAACAAGCGCCCATTGGCAAGCATATCGTTGATTTTCTTGCCGTCGGCCCCGGCCGGCAGCGTAACTTGACGCCGGACAGCGCTAGGAACAAGCGGATTACGCTAAGGAGACGACACGATGGCGGCAGAACCTTTCAAGGTTGAAATTCCCGATTCAGTGCTGGAAGACCTGAAGGCCCGGCTGGAGCGCACCCGGTGGCCTGACGAGCTGCCGGGCGTCGGCTGGGAATACGGCTCCAATATGGACTACATCAAGGAGCTGGTGGAGTATTGGAAGAACGATTTCGACTGGCGCAAGCAGGAGGCGCTAATCAACGGCTTCTCCCACTTCAAGGCGCCGGTGGACGGGCGGCAGGTGCACTTCATCCACGAAAAGGGCAAGGGGCCTAATCCGCTGCCGCTGATTATCACCCACGGCTGGCCCGGCACATTCTTCGAGATGCACAAGGTCATACCGCTGCTGTCCGACCCGGCGGCCCACGGGGGCGACCCGGCCGACGCCTTCGACGTGGTCGCGCCCTCGATGCCCGGCTACGGCTTCTCAGACGCGGCCCAAGAACGGGGGCTGGACGTCCTCGCCGTTGGCGACGTTATGGCGAAGCTGATGACCGAACAGTTGGGCTACCAGCGGTTCGTGGCCCAAGGCGGCGACTGGGGCGCCAGCGTCACCGCGCGGCTGGGCCATTCTCACTCCGCGCACTGCATCGGCATCCACACCACCTCCGTAACGCGCCCCACGCCCTATATGGGGCCGGGTTCCGAGCCGCTGACCGAGGCGGAACAGGGCTTGCTCCGGCAACGCGAAGAGTGGCTGGCCGCCGAGGGCGGCTACTCCCACATTCAAGGCACCAAGCCGCAGACATTGGGTTACGGCCTCAACGACTCCCCAGCCGGATTGTGCGCTTGGATCGTGGAGAAGTACCGCACCTGGAGCGACTGCGGCGGCGACGTGGAGTCCAAGTTCACCAAGGACGAGCTGCTGACCACGGTCACCATCTACTGGGCGACACAGTCCATCAACTCGTCCACCCGCCTGTACTACGAAACGCTGCGGAAGCCCTGGGACTTCGCCCAAGGCGAACGCATCAACGTGCCGGTGGGCGTGGCGGTGTTTCCCGCCGAAATCAGTCGGCCCCCCCGCGAGTGGGCCGAACGCTCCTACAACGTCCAGCAGTGGACGGTGATGCCCAGCGGCGGCCACTTCGCCGCCCTCGAGGAGCCGGAACTGCTGGTGGAAGATATGCGCAACTTCTTCCGCGCCCTGCGGTAAGGGCGCGGTCTCTTCTTGCATAAGATCCCTTTCGGGCCGTCCGTCCTGAGCGCCCAGGGCGGACGGCCCGGACGGCCCGCAGGCGGTCTTTCCCTTGTTTCCAATCGCCAAAAGCGGGGTAACCGGGTGAATCTCGGAGCTTCTCATTCCAGCTAACAGGCTTGCCGTCTACTGGCTCCGCACTTATTCCGGGGTCATGCTGCTGGTGGCCTTCCTGGTCAACCTAGCCACCGGGTTTGTCCAGTTCGGGTTCAGCCTCACCCTGCCCTCGATGGAGGAATCGCTCCATCTGTCGCACACCGAGGCGGGCCTGCTGATAACCATTTCGGCGGCGATACGTATAGGCAGCGCGCTGGCCTCCGGCACTCTGGCCCCGCGTTACGGCAGCCGCTCAATGATCGTCGCCGGCGCAGCGGCCGTCGGCGCCAGCATGGTGTTGCTGGGCTTTGCCCGGAATTACGGCATGGCCGTTGGGTCCGGCGCGCTGATGGGCATTGGCGCAGGCGCGGCGCTGACCCCGATGATGGGGCTGCTGTCCGCTTGGTTCCAGAGGCGAGACCGGGGATTGGCGGCCGGGTTGGCAGCCTCCGGCGGCAGCATCGCCTTCATAGTCGCCGGGGTGGTCGTGCCCATCCTGACCGGGGCCAATTGGGACGACGGATGGCGGCATAGCTGGCAGTTGTTCGGCGGCATAGCGCTGGCCGTGGCCGTGGTGTCGCTGCTGTTCGTCCGCGAGCGGACTCCAGAGCGCCCGGAAGGGGAGCGGCCGCCGCCGGCCCACAGCGCTTGGCCCGTCGAGGCGTTCAAGAGTCCCGCGGTGTGGCTGATAGCGCTCATAGCCTTCACCTCGGGGTGGGCGCAAAACCTGTTCACGACCTTCTTCGGCCTTTACCTTACCCAGGAAAACGGCGTCTCGTTGGCTGCCGTCGGCCAGTTGGTCATACTCATCGGAGTTCTGAGCATCGGCAGCGGAGTGCTCTGGGGATGGATGTCCGACAAGCTGGGGCGCGGCCAAGCCTTTGCCTACTCCTTCGTGGTGCAGGGGGCGGCCTTCGTTCTGCTGGCCGTCATACCGGGGTTCGCGCCGTTCCTGATAGCCTCAATACTGATGGGCGTGACCCTGCGGGCGACATACACGATATGCGCGGCGTCATCAGGCGACTACGTGCCGGTGCGTTTCTCGGCCGCGGCCTTCGCACTGATGTCCATGGGCGCCGGGCTGGGCAGCACCATCTCCCCCACCGTAGGCGGGCTGGCGGCCGATTACGCCGCCATGAAGTGGGTCTTCTGGATGGCCGCGGGCGGCTCGACGGTGGGGACGCTGGGCGCGGTTTACCTGCAAACCCGGCGGCGGGCCAACCCCCAACCGGCGTCGGCGTGAGCCGCCTGCCCAGGGCCGTCCGTCACTGCGGCGTCCAAGACACGATGCAGGGTTGCAGCGGCCGGCTGTCCTTGATGCGCCACACGCCATCGTCTTCTTCCGCCAGCGAGCCGTCCAGCGCCCTAGCCAGCCTGGCTTCCGCCTGCGATCCCGGCGCGACGTAAAGGCGGTGGGCGATGATTTCCTTCGCCTCTGCTTCACTGGCAAATCCGAATGGCCGTTCTCCGGGCAGTTCTTCCACTTGGCAGGCAATGCCCAGTTCGTCCAGCACGTTGCGGAACTGCGGCAGGCTGGGCAGCGCGCGGCGCGGCTCGCCGTGCACCTGCTCCCAGAGGCCGTACAACTGCGACTGCGGAGCCGACTGGAACATCACCACCAACGCCAAACGCCGGGAGTGGCGCTCCAGCTTGCGGACGAAAGGCTCGATGTCTTCGACCACATACATGACGTGGCTGCACAGCGTCACATCGGCCGGTTCCACCTCGGCGCTCAGCCAGTCCGATTCAACCACATTGACGCCGATGCCCGATTCCCCGGCGGTCTCGCGCAGCACGGCGCACATACTGGGCGACGGCTCGACGGCGGTCACCGAGCGGCAGCTCAGGGCCAGGGGCAGGGCCAGCCGTCCGCCGCCTGCGCCCACGTCCAGCAGGGCATCGCCGGGCAGCAGGCGGGAGCGCAGCCGCTCCAGCAGCAGGTCGCCGGTGCGGCGCGGGTCGGCCTTGAACTGGCGGGCGTACTGCCTCCAATGATCCGCAGGGCGCACGCCCCGCATCCGGTCCGACTGCTCATGCTCCACCCGCACCATTTCGCCCCAGGTTTCAACAGCGCTCATATAGACTCCTTGCCTGCTTTCGGGATAAGAAGCGACGCCTGAGCTTTGCGAACACGCCCTAGTGCCGGTGGCCCGTAGAGTGCATTATCAAGTTGCCTTTGGCGGCTTCGGTCATCACCTCCACCGCCTCCGCGATAGTGGCGTCGTCCACTCCGAGATGCTTCACGGCATCCAGGTGGAAGCGCACTCAAGCGCCGCAGTTGTTCATGGCCGAGACGACGTAGGCGATGAGCTTCTTTGTTTTGAGATCCAGCCTTCCCGGGGCCATGCTCTGCTTGTAGTGTTCCCAGTAGGTCTCCAGATGCTCCGGGTTGTGGGCAATCAACTGGAAGGTTTGCGGCACCAACTCCCAGCCCATGACTGCCTTGATTTCCTCGTATATTTCCTTGACTCTGCCGGTGGCCTGCTGTTCGGTTACCAGCTCTACTCTCGCCAACGCCTTCTTCCTCTCCCTTTGGAATTGATGGCAATTTACGGACGGGGCGGATGTATTTCGCCCCGGCCAGTCCCGTCCCGGCTTCCGGGCGGAAAAAGAGGAATCCCCCCGCTCAATCTGTTGCCGGAGAATCGGGCCGGGATGTATCATATCCTAAGACCCTATCGAAAGGGGGATGCCGCGCTATGCGCGCCTCGTTAGCCCTTTCTTTGACAACCCTCCCCTTCTCTTCGGAAATCTGGCTTACAGACCGATCTTCCACGCCGCTCTAAGCAGGGAGAGAGCGGCGGTCAATTAAATTGGCTGCTCTCCCCCCTGCTTTTACAGCTTTATCCAGTTATCGCAATGCCAAGTTGTTCCTTAGTCCCTGTATCCCAAAATTACAACAGCCGATGTGACGCCAGCCACGGAATGACGCCAGATGCGGATGATTAGGACAGGAAACTTCCGCCGAGCCCGGTTCCGGGGCAGGCGCGCCGGGCCGGTTCTGCCGCCGCGGGCGCAGGAATGGCTGTCCGCCTGCCAAGGGCACCCGGCAGCGCGATGGGCTTGGGCCTGCCGACGGGAACTGGCGGAAATCGCGCTCTACATCGGCGCATATCTGGTCTACGTGTTCAGCCGCGGGCTGGTCTATGACGATCCCCGGGCGGTGGGCATCGCCAACGGCGAGCGTATCGTTGAGTTGCAGAGCTTGTTGGGGTTTCTGTGGGAACCGGGCTGGCAGGCGTGGGCCATGGAACACGTGCGCGGCATCGTCATCTTCCTGAATTGGGCCTACATTATCACCTACTGGCCGGTCATTCTTGCCTTAGCCATCTATTTGTTCCTGCGCAACCGGCGGGAATACTACTACTATCGCACCGTGGTGCTGCTGGACCTAATCGCGGCGCTGGCGTGCTTCGCTCTGTTTCCGGTAGCCTCTCCCTTCGCCATTCCGACGGCGGAACTTACGGACACGATTCAGGCTTTCGGGCCGGCCTTCTATGGCTCGGAAACCATGGCCGTCTTCTACAATACCTCGGCGGCGATGCCCAGCCTGCATTTCAGTTGGACCGTCATACTGGGCGTGTATTTGTGCCGGAATCTGCCGGGCCTTTCCAAGATAGCGGGCGTGGTATATCCGCTGCTAACCTTCTTCACCATAACTGTCACCGGCAATCACTTCATCCTCGACGCCGTCGCCGGGGGCGCGCTGGCCGGGCTGTGCTTCGGCATCGCGGAGGGGTGGCGAAGGCTGACTCCGGCGCTGGAAACCTATTACCGCTCCCGGCCCCACATCGGATGGCGGAAAGTTGGCCTAGGCAAGATTCGGTCTATGGGGCGATCCTGGGGCGCCAACGGCGGTTCGGGATCGGGTTCGGCCGGCCTCGGGCGGTAGGGGCGAGCCGGAGCGCGCTCCGGCCCAATGCCGCTGAGACGGTCGGCCAAGGCTTGCAGACTGTTCATATTGTGAACCGGCAGGAAGTCATCCACATAGGGCAGGGCGGCCTGCATCCCCTGGGTCAGCGGCTGGTAGTCCGGTGAACCGAGCAGCGGATTCAGCCACATCAGGCGGTGACAACTCCGTTGCAGCCGTGAGGTCTCGCGGGCCAGCAGTTCCGGTTCCCCTCTGTCCCAGCCGTCGGAGATTATCATCACGATGGCCTGCCCTCGCAGCGTGCGCCGCAGCCACTGGTAGTTGAACGTCTTCACCGCCTCGCCGATGCGGGTGCCGCCGGCCCAGTCGGGCACGGATCGGGATACCTCGGCGATGGCTTGGTCGATGCTCCGGTAGCGCAGTTGGCGGGTGATGCGGGTTAGCCGCGTGGCAAAGAGGAACGCCTCGACGGGCTGCCCGGCGGCGATGGTGTGGATGAAGTGGAGCAGCATCCGGGTGTAACGCTCCATAGAGCCGCTGACGTCACAGATGAGGGCCAGAGAGCGGGGCCGGTTCTTGGGGCCGCGCCCGGCCAGGTCAAACAGCTCCCCGCCGTATTGCAGGCTGCGGCGGAGCGTGCGGCGCAGGTCCAGGCTGGCCCCGCCGCCCGGAACCATGCGGCGGGTGCGCCTTTGGCCCAGATCCCAGCGCAGGGAAGCCATCATCCGCCGGGCGTCGGCGATTTCGCCGCCGGTGAACTGCGCGAAATCCTTCTGCCGCAGCACCTCGCGGGCGCTGTAGGTGCGGGTCAGGTTGACCTGCGACACCGAATCGTCTTCGGGATCGCCGTCAAGGGCCAAGGAGTCGTCCATCGGTTCGTCGTGCCCCGCCGACACTTGGGGCTTGCGGAAGCGGCGCTGCTCGCCCATGGAACGCAGGTCCATACCGCTGCGGGCGGTGTTGGGCTTGCGCCAAAAGACTTGGAAAGCCTCGTCGAAGATGGGCAGATCCTGCCTGCGGTGAACGAAGATGCTGCGGGCGGCTTGGTAGAAGTCGCCGCGCCGCCCGATGCGGACGTGTTCCGTGGCCCGCACCATATCCAGCACGTTGGCCGGCCCGGCGTCTAGGCCCAGCCGCCGCAGCACCCCGGCGAAGCGCAGCAGGTTGGGCAGGATGTGGCCGCCGCTCCCGCCGCCGGGGGGCGAGCCGCCTCGGTTCAGGGCATAGAGATTGGTGGTCATACGCGCTGCACCCTAACCCTCTCCCGGAAGGAGGGGAGTTTTTAACTAACGCCGTCCGCCGCGGCGGGGGCCGCGGTTGCGGGAGCGTTCCAGCAAGGCTCGCACCGGCTCACCCCGCACCTGCTCGATATCGTCTTGGTATTTGAGCATCAGGCCCAGGGTATCGTCGATCACCTCCGGCTCCAGTTCCCGTTGGTTGAGGGCGAGCAGGGCCGATGTCCAGTCCAAAGTTTCGGAAATGCCGGGAATCTTGTACAACTCGGTCTCGCGGAGTTCTTGGACGAATCCGGTGACCTGCTCGGCCAGCCGACGGGGGGCGCCGGGCAGGCGGGAGGAGATGATCTGCATCTCTTTCTGGAAGTCAGGGTAGTCTATCCAGTAGTACAGGCAGCGCCGTTTCAAGGCGTCGTGCACCTCGCGGGTGCGGTTGGAGGTGATGATGACCACCGGCGGGTGTTCAGCCTTGAAGGTTCCCAGCTCCGGGACGGTTATCTGGAAGTCGGCCAACAGCTCCAGCAGAAAGCCCTCGAACTCCTCGTCAGCCCGGTCCAGCTCGTCTATGAGCAGCACCGGGGCGCGCTCGTGGGCGGCGTCAATGGCCTGGAGCAGGGGCCGCTTGATGAGGAACCGCTCGCTGAACAGCCCGGCGGCGGCTGAATCGCGGTCAACGTCGCCGCTGGCCTCCAGGAGACGGATTTCCAGCAGTTGACGGGGGTGATTCCACTCGTAGACCGCGTGGCTGATGTCCAGCCCCTCATAGCATTGCAGACGGATGAGCGGCGCATCAAGGCCGACGGACAGGGCGCGGGCGATTTCCGTCTTGCCCACGCCGGCCTCGCCTTCGAGGAACAGGGGGCGCCGCAAGCGCAGGGCCAGGAATATGGGAACTGCAAGAGAGCGGTCGGCAACATAGCCCTGCCCGCGCAGCAGTTCCTGTACGCTTTCGATGGAATCAGGGGTAGTCAAGGGACGCTCTCCATCATTCGAGTGGTGTTTTCGAGTGATGTTATTGTAGCTGATAATGGAATTAAACGCCGAGGGCGCAAAGGTCTTCTCTCCAAAGACTCGGCGTTCAACTACGGACGTAGATGGAAGTCAGGTAACGGCGGGCCAAGCGGCGCAGGCGGCCCCAATGGTCATCAATGGAATCCCGTTGCCCGGCGTCAAGCTCGCTGTAAGTCGCGCCGAACTGCGGAAAACGCCAGACGCTGAACACCCAGAACTCAGGCAGCGGCCCGGCGGGGGGCTGTTCGTCAAGGTAGCCAACCCCGCCGTAAAGTTCCCAAGACACCAGTACCTTCCCGCTGTCGGCGATGGCGAGGGCCTCGACCCACGACGCGCGGCGGTCTTCGCCGGTATACGGGCGCATAAGCTCCAGCAGGCAGCGCAGGCGCTCGCGGTTGTCGGCGGCGGGGCCGGCGAAGCGGCGGGTGTAGCGGCTCTCCCAGCGCAGACCCAGCGCCGGAACGGCCAATCCGCCGTCGGAGGCGATGGCGAGCATCGAGGCCGCCTTCGACCATCGGGCCGCTTTGTCGCGGGCAATGGCCTCGTGGGTGTCGCCCTCTTCCTCAGGGACGCCGCTCAGTCCGGCCTCGGCGGGAGTGACCGGCGCGAAGGGCAGGCCATCCAGCAGGCGGTGAAACTCGGCCTGTTTGTCGCGGTTGCCGGTAGCGAGCAGAATGGGGGTGGGCGGCATTACGGCTCTTTGTCTGCACCAGAATTTTCGCAGTTGGAGATTTCACAGCCAATTGCGTAAGCGCCATATCCTGTTTCAGTCTGATTAAGCGATGCGGGCAACGGCCCGGGTGGCCGCGCCGTCGCCGCCCTTGAGCTTCAGCGGCAGCGCCCACAGCTCGAACTCCTGCCCCAGCAGCAGATGCAGGTTGATGAGGTTTTCTATGAGGGGAATGCCCTGCCCCAGAAGCAGGCGGTGCACCGGAAAGTCGTGGATGGTGGACTGTGGCGTGGACGGATGCTTGTCTATCGGGAAGTCCACGGCGACGGCGTTGACGCCATTGTCCGCCAGATAGGCCGCAGCGTCAGTGCCGAGGTAGGGGCCGTGACCGTAGAAGCGCGGGCCGCCGGATTCGTTCTCGGCCCACCCGGTGAACAGCACGGCTATCTTGCCGGGAAGGGCGCCGGGAACGCCCCCGGCGTCCTGAAGCTGCCCGATGGTGAGGGGTTCCAGGCCGCGGGCCACCGGGCGCAGGTCAAGCAGCAGGGCCGGGCCCATGTATTTTTCCAGCGGCATCTCGTCCACAGTGGCAGCTCCGGGGACGAAGTGGTAGGGCGCATCGACATGAGTGCCGATGTGGGTTGCCAGGCAAAGCCGCTGGTTGGAACGGGCATGGGTTTCGTGGGTCTGCAAGGGCGAAGTTTCCACGCCCATCAGTCCCGGCACCGGGCTGACGCGCTCGCTGCCCAAGGTCAATGTGAGGTCAATCAGTTGGCCCATTAGGGTTACACCCCCGCTCTACCTTCTGAGGGAGAAGGGATTTTCGGGTTCAGTCGCCGGGAGACGCCTCGGGAATCGTGCCGACCGAGGGCGGCGCAGGCCGGGGTTCAGGGTGCGGTCTGAACAGGGCTTCGGAGCGGGCCTCCGGCGGCAGCGATTTCTCCCAATCGGGAATCAGCACCCGCTTGGTGGACTCCAGAGAGAGTATAACCAGCACGCCGACGATGCTGAAACCCATGGAAAGCGCAAACACCGGGAGGTATCCGATGAGGGAGATTACCAGCCCGCCCAAGAAGGTGGCAATGGCATGGCCCATCATGGCGCCCATGATTTCCCATCCGTAAAGCGTCGCCATTGGCCCGGTGCCGAAGTACTGCCGGTTTACCACCAAGTAAGCGGACATCTCCCCGCCGAAACCGAGGCCGAAAAGCACACCGAACAAGTAGAAGGCCCATAGGTCGCTGGCGAAGAAAAGCGCGAGGACGGTCACGCCCTGGAGGAACAGGGCCACCATCATCACAGGTTTGCCGCCCAGCCGCTCCGCCAAGATAGGCACTAGGAAACGGCCTACGATGCTGAAAACGGAGATACAGCTCAAGATCCAGGCGCCATGGATTACGGGGATTCCTGTTTCATAGGCATAGTCTATGACAAAGATAAGCACGATGCCGTGTCCGGCGCAGCCCAAGCCGTGGATGGTGGGCAGGTTCCAGAAGGCGCGGGTTTTCCGCATGTGCTGCCCGAATACCTTGAGACGCAGCTTGAGCAGCTCCATGGAAGGCGTGACTTCCGGCGGGTCGTCACCTCGCATACCGTAGGGCCTGATGCCTGCATCAGCCGGTTTGGACCTGAAGAAAATACTGCACAAGATAATCAGCCCGCCGCCCAGAAAGGCGATGGCCCAAAAGGTTTCGCGCCAGCCAAAGGCTTCCAGCAGGGCGGCCACCGCCGGAGCCAGCAGCGCCGCGCCAATGCCGCCGGCTCCCTGCAACAGGCCGGTGGCGAGGCCCAAGCGGCGGCGGAACCACCCGCCGATGGACGCCTGCAACGGCACAAAGGTAAAGGCTTGGGTGACGGCCAGAAATACGCCAAAGGCGATGAAGAAATGCCAGGCTTGGCTGACAATCCCCACAAACAGCATGCTGACCAAGTACAGCGCGCCACAGGCGAACATTATGGGACGGGAACCAAAGCGATCGCCCATCATTCCGGCTATCGGGGAGAACAGGGACCCAACAAGGTAGTAGAGGGATATTGCGGCGCTTACGGTGAATATGTTCCAGCCAAAGGCGCCCTCGGGATCTTTGAGCAAGGGCACCATGATGCCGGCGGACATACTGATGGCTTGTCCGATAACTTGCACCACAATCAGGGTGACCAGGATGATCCAAGCGCGGTGTAAGCGGAAGGGGGTCATTGCGGCCAGTTGCGCCATATCCACTCTTTTGCCGGGTCTAGCTTGGCAGGCTCAATATCGCGTTCAATGCAGAGGGCAGGCTTTTAGGAAACCCTTGCCCCACCAAGTGTCGGAAAGGCCCTCATCGGAAGTCTCTCCGATGGGGGCAACGCCAAAGGCGGCCCGGCCTTGCGCGCCGCCTTCTGAATCTGCTGCGTCAGTGTCTTCGAGGGCAGAACTGGCTAGGCCAAAGTTCAGTTCCCGGCCCTCGGCATCCGATGCCACGGCCCAGGCCCCGAAGAAAACTATCAGCGCCACCGTGATGATGATGACCACCAGGAACACAAATGGCGCTGGCATGTTGCGTATAAGGGTCAGCTTTCGACCTCCACTTCAACGGGGAAGACCATGTTGTTGCCGTAGCCGCGGCCGTCCCACTTGTTGGGAAATTCCATGGGCTGAGTCTCGCCCAGATTGTTGGTGGCGCGGCACATGATGGTGTGCTTGCCCTCGGCGGGCGGCTGCCAGTAGTGCTCCCAGCGATACCAAGAGTAGCCGATGCGGGGATGCACTACATCCACCGGCACCCAGCTTTCGCCGCCGTCTTCGCTGAACTCAACCTTGGTGATTTCCTGCTCGCCGGCCCAAGCGGCCCCGGCCAACTGATAGCCCGCCGCCGGGATGATTTCGCCGGGGACGGGGTTGGTGATGATAGACTTGACTTTCATCTTGGTGTGGTAGTTGTAGGGGATGGGCGAACCGGGCTCGTTCTGGGTCATGTAGCGCTCGGTCATGTAGAAGCCCTTGAACTCGTAGTCAAGAACGTGGATGCCGACCAGCCACTTGACCGAGTTCATACCGTACCAGCCTGACACCAGCAGCCGCAGGGGGCGGCCGTGCATGAGCGGGAGAGGCTCGCCGTTCATCTCGTAGGCCAGCAGCGTGTCGGGATGCAGGGCCTTGGCCATGGGCAGGCTGCGCTCGT
Source organism: Dehalococcoidia bacterium (assembly GCA_965213725.1). Lineage (GTDB taxonomy): Bacteria > Chloroflexota > Dehalococcoidia > Lucifugimonadales > UBA3495 > VXOI01. Next base: position 2,595,969 of record OZ243924.1, on the reverse strand, counting down.
AGGTGACTTCGGGCGGGTCGCCAACGACTTCGTCCGGGCCGTGATCGGCGCCCTCGAACATCACCTCGACGGCATTATCCTTCACCCCGGCCAGCTCCAGCACATCGCGCAGGGCAACGCCGGTCCACTCGGCGTTGCCCATAATGCCGTGGCCCTTGATCTGCTCCATGACGGAACTGATGCGCAGAGCCTTGGTGTAATACTCCGGCACCGGGCTGTTGCCGCAGCACTCGAAGGTGACCTGGAATCGCTTCCGGGGCAGCTTCTTCAGGTCTTCCATGGACAGGGACAGTTCCTTTTTAACCTGCCCGTCTACCCTGAGGCGATAGGTATCTACGTCAATCTCCGGGCAGTCCTTCCAGTGATTGCGCACATAGAAGAGATCGTTGGGAACGATGTTTTCCTGCAACGCCGAGGGCGGTGCGGCGAAGGTGCGCAGGCCGGCGTTGGTGGGAATAATCTGGGGTTCCATGCGGGTTCCTATCTGCGGTAGGGCCATGCTGTCCTCCTGACTGATTGTGGCTTGCGCCTTTAGTCTCCGGCCGGGTTTTGAGAATCCGTTTCCACTCCGTCGGGCGGCGGCTCCGTGAATTCCTCGCCGGCTTCCTCCGCTGCTATCCGCCGCCGGTTCCACCCCCGCCACCTGCGGCGCTCTTCCTCCAATCCCTGGGAGCGGCCTTCCTTTTGCGCGTCCGCGATTCTCTTTTGTTGACGCTTCTTAATCTCGCCTTCCAGCCAAGTGCCTATCACCATGCTCGTCTTCCAAAGGCCGGCTATGGTCAAGGATATAGCTGCCGACGAAATCGCCAGAGGAGCCATGCCCTGCCGAATGAAACGCACTTTTCCACGCGGGTTCCTATCTGCGGTAGGGCCGGATTGTCCTCCTGACTGATTGCGGCTTGCGCCTTTAGTCTCCGGCCGGGTTTTGAGAATCCGTTTCCACTCCATCGGGCGGCTGTTCCGTGAACTCCTCGCCGGCTTCCTCCGCTGCTATCCGCCGCCGGTTCCACCCCAGCCACCTGCGGCGCTCTTCCTCCAATCCCTGGGAGCGGCCTTCCTCCAGTCCCTGGAAGCGGCCTTCCTCCAATCCCTGGGAGCGGCCTTCCTCCAATCCCTGGGAGCGGCCTTCCTTTTGCGCGTCCGCGATTCTCTTTTGCTGACGCTGCTTAATCTCGCCTTCCAGCCAAGTGCCTATCACCATGCTCGTTTTCCAAAGGTCGGTTATGGTCAAGGATATAGCTGCCGACGAAATCGCCAGAGGAGCCATGCCCTGCCAAATGAAATGCACTTTTCCAGTTATGCCAACCAGGGTTTCGTCAGCGATAGCCGCGCGTGCCAGCCATACTGACGCGATGATTATCTGAGCTGTGAACAGACCAAAGTATAACCGCTTTAAGCTGGCCGGTATGCTCCAAATGGATTCCCGCTCATCGTCGTGCCGGCCTTCCCGCCCCTCCATAGCCTGTTGTTCCTAATCCATTCGCCCCAATGCCCTTTGCTCAGCCAATTCGGCTATTCCAAGTAGCTGGTCTGAGGCTCGTTGGTGGGATAGGTAATCAGCAGCACCGCCGGTGTCCACAGGTGGTTGATGAGCTTGTGAGGAGTCCCCGGCGGCGCGAGGAGGGTGGTGCCGGCGCGAACGGTGCGAACTTCGCCGGCGATGATTGCCTGGATCGCTCCCGAAGTCACCTGTATGGACATGTCGGTATTGTGGACGTGCATCCGGCCTTCCCAGCCCGGGTCAATCTGGACTTCCTTGATAGTCAGGGACTCGGCACCCTGCGCACTAGACACAAAATAGCGCTGGCTCACCCGGTCTGCCGGGCCGGACATACGAATGTCGGAATGGTCAATGAATGGCATTTTCGCTCCCACGCTCCAACACATTTTACCACTGTAGCGTTGCTAACGCATTTTACCGCAGGGTTATCTAACTTTCCCCTCTCTGAGGGAGAGGATTGGAGTGGAGGGCAGTCCTTCGCTTCAGCACAGCCGCTAGGCCGGGGACGCCCCCACTCTAACCTTCCCGCAGAGGGAGAGGAGAGTTTTGCGCTACTCTACGGTTACGGGGTAGCCGACGATGGCGCTGAAGTTCTTGCGCATATTGTTGTAGCGCGGTTCACGGGACTGCACCCGGCCCACCTCGTCGGTGGCGCGGGACATTATGGTGTAGTCGCCCGGCTTGGCCTCCCATTTATAGGACCAGCGCACCCACATGAAACGGTCGCGGGGCGCCTCGATGTGAGCGACGTTCCAAGTCTCGCCGTCGTCCACGCTGACCTCGACGTTGGTTATGGCCCCCGCGCCGCTCCAGGCATAACCGCGAATCATGCGCTCCCCGGAGTTCATCACCTTGGTGTTGTCGTTGGGGCTGGTGACGATGGACTTGACGCCGATGGTGGTTATCAGTTCCTTGTCGGGCGAGTCGGCGGAATCGGCGTAGTAGTAGAACTGGTAGTGATACCAGCAGTCGGGCATCGTGTCCGTCACTTCCAAGCGGCGCAGCCACTTGACCGACCAGTTTCCGGACCAGCCGGGCACCAAGAGCCGCACCGGGGCGCCGTGCAGGTGCTCCAGCAGCGCGCCGTTCTGCGCCCAGGCCAAGATGGTGTCGGGGTGGAGCGCCTTCTGCACCGGCAGCCCCTTGTCGTAGTAGAAGGCTTCGGTGCCCTCCTCGGCGGTGGCCGGAACGCCGATGTCCCAGCCCTCGGCCCGAATGTACTGCGACTTGTCGGTCAGCCCGGCTTCCTGCAACACCGCGTAGAGGGGAACTCCAGTCCACTCGCTGGCACTGAGAATCATAGCCTCGGAGGTGCGGGAGGGCCGGGGGCCTTCGCCCTTGAAGAACTCGAAGAAGGTGGCGTCGGAGCCGGAGCATTCCATCACCGTCCGCACCGAGCGGCCAGGAAAACGGCGCAGGTCGTCAAAGGACAGCGTCAGCGGGTTCTTGACCTCGCCGTCGATGGTCAGCGACCAGTTGGCGGCCGGGATTACCGGGGGAACGTCGAAGTGCTGCACGGTGTAGTGCAGGTGGGTGGGCGTAATCAGACCCTCCAGGTCCATCACCGGCGTGCGGATGCGGACAGTACGGCCTTCGTCGTCCAGCAGGGTTACCGGGTTCACTGGCTTGGAAGGCCAGCCGTACCAGTCGCCGGTGAGTCCGGCATTGGCCGCGTCAGAACCGATTGCCTCGTCCATTCGCAGAAAATCGGGCACCGCCCCTTCTTCGCGGGTAGTCATCCAGAACCTCCTTTCCTAGTTTACGTTTGCTATCCCGTTCCTCGGGCCGGAAATTTCACCCCTGTTCCCAGGGCCGGTAGACAAACCGTGAGGCGCGCCAGCAGGGTTATCATCCCTCACAGCGGAGGTTGGGAAGAAGAGGGGCTGTCGGGGTGTTCGCCCCGCAGTATTTGGGCGCGTCGCAGTTCTATCGCGTCTTGCAACAGGTCAGAGCCATATCGCTCCAAAATATCGATGTCTCGGCGCAGAATCGGGTCGGAGACCTTGACCTTGTTCTCCGCCTGCCGCAGCTCCATCAAGTCGCTGCCCCTGGCACTGCGGGCATTTCCCCTGACGAACAACAGCCAGAAGGCCAGCGCAAAGGCAACGACAACCACCAATCCGGCGAGATACAGCATCGCTTCTAACTCTCAGCCCTGCGCCTCCCGGGGAGAACTCGCAACGATAGCGTCACCTCATCCTCCGATTCGCGGCAGGCGGGAATTGAAAGGCAACATTCATCTCTATCTGCTTTGCCGCGCCTCCGGCATAATCGGTTCGCCTTCTCCCGTGGCGTTTCTTATGCCGGGCCGCCGGATTGGCCGGCCGGGCAACACTCCGGGGCCCCGGCCCCAGCCGGCGCGAAAACGCCGGTCCACCCGCCCCCGGCAAGCCCGTTACGCCCCTGGCGCGTACTTGACGCCCAATTCGGTTTCCCATCGCAGGTAGTTCATCATTTCGCCGTAGCTGCGATCCACCCCCAGGTAGTTAATGTCGGCGGGCGGACGGACGATGCCGGTAAGGCCCTGTTCGACGGGCAGACCGGCCTGCCGCCAAGCGCCCATACCGCCTTCCAGCACGGAAACATTGGTGTAGCCCAGCTCGCCGAGGGTCACGGCGGCCAGCGCCGAGTTGCGTCCGGTGGCGCAGGTCACCGCGATGGCGGCGGACTTGTCGGGAGCGACGCCGCCGATTTCGATTTCCAGCCAGCTTCGAGACAGCCACTTGGCGCCGGGAGTGTGGCCGCCGGAGAAGTCCTGGCTGGTGTCCACGAACAGCACGATTTCGGGCGGGTTGTCGTGCAGTTCTTGGGCCGACACCAGCGCCACGCTGCGGAAAGCGTCGCCCAGCCCGGCGACCGGGGTGCGCTCCATCCCCGTCGCCAACTCGCGGCCCGAGGCGGCCCAGGCAGGCGCGCCGCCGTCCACGGCGTAGACTTCCCGGTGTCCCATCTGGCGGTAGAAGGAGCCCGTGACCGTGGCGCGGGCGCGACCGTCGCAGCAGAAGACGATGGTGGAATTCTTGACCACAGCCAAGTCGTCGGCCCGCTGCACCGCCTGTCCGCCGGGCCACCAGCGGAAGCCGGGGATGTGGCCTTCGGCGTATTCCTTGTCCGTGCGAACGTCCACCAAGTAGACGGTTTCGGATTCGCGCTTCGCCATCAGTTCGGCCAGTGCCTCCGGGGACAGGTAGCGCACGCCGTCCTCTGCGGACAGGCGGGCGGCGTATTCCTCGGCGGCGGCGCGGCCTTCCTCCGAAACTTCGGGGAGTTCCAGGCGGTCGGCGCCGTTTTCCAGATCGAAGCCGGCCAGAAGCCAGCCGGAGGTGCCGTTCTTCAGGCCCAGGGCCTCAATGCCCATCCGCTGAAGCACGCGGGTTCCGGTGATGCTGCGGGTGCGGCCGGCGCAGTTCAGGATGACGGTGGTATCCTCGTCAATTTCCTTCTTGATGTCGGTGATGCGCAGGGCCAGTTCGCCGCCGGGCATACTGCGTCCCCCAGGGATGCAGAAGCGCTGGTATTCCTCGGGGGTGCGGGTGTCGAGGATGACCAGCTTGTCGCCGCGCTCGATGCGCTCGCGCAGGTCTTCGGCGGTGATTTCGGGGACGTGGTGCACCACTTCCAGCCTTTCGCCGAAGTCTTTGCTGGGCACGTTGACGCCCCACTCGGTGGGGTAGTCGCGGGCCGACCAGCGGTTCACGCCGCCGTCTAGGACAGAAACGTCAGTGTAACCCAGCCGTTCCAGCGCGGCGGCGGCCAGCGGGGCGCGGCGTCCGTCATCGTCGCAGACCACGACGCGGACACCTTTAGCCGGCACCGACTCTTCAATGATGAATTCAATGCGGCGGCGGGGGATGAGACAGGCCCCGGGGATATGGGAGCTGTTGTACTCCCCGGATTCGCGGACATCTATGAGGGCAAAAGGCGTGTCGCCGTTGAGCAAATCGTCCAGTTCGGCGTCGGAAATCAATTCGGCCATATCTGAAGCTCACCTGCTTGTGAATGGGGCCATTATGGGAATGTCGGCGACGGGGTGTCAACCCAGCGCCCTCCTTATGTTATACTGGCGGGGTTATGACGAACGCAAATGACGAACTGGCGGAACTGCCGCTGTTTCCTCTGAACTTGGTGCTGTTTCCGGGTATGCCGTTGCCGCTGCATATCTTTGAAGAGCGCTATAAGGCGATGATCGGCGACTGTTTACGTAACAACATTGCCTTCGGCGTGTCGCTCATCCGTTCGGGGCAGGAGGTGGGCGAGGCTGCCGAACCGTTCGCCACCGGAACCACCGCCCGCGTGCTGCGCTCGGAACTGCTGGAGCAGGGGCGGATGAACATCCTGACCAAGGGCGAGCGGCGCTACGAAATCATCGAAATCACGCAACAAGAGCCTCACGTCGCCGCGCTGGTGAAGCTTCTGGACGAGCCGGTGGGGGAAGGATTTACAGGCATCTCGCCGGAACTGGCGGAGGAGTACACCAAGCTGATTCGCGGGCTGACGACGCTGAGCGGCGGCTACGTGTCAGAGGTCACGATTCCCGAAGACCCGGTGGAACTGTCTTACATGATTGCCGCCAACCTGGACGCCCCAACGCCCCTACGCCAAGAACTGTTGGAAGCGCCCAGCGCCGCCGACCGCCTCAACCGCCTCATTCCACTGCTCAGGCGCCGCAACCACGCGCTCCAAGAGGAAATGGAGCGCCGAAACCCCTTCCGCGGCCCGCGCCTGAATTAGCGGCGAAAGCGCCGGGGTTTTCTCGGCACCCTTGACGTTCAACCTATGCCCCAAACAGCCGCAACGCGCCCTGCTCCGGGATCTTGCCGCTAAACAGTTCCGGGTGAATCATCTCGGCCATAATTTCCAGGCCGGTGACCAAGCGGGGGCCGGAGCGGCTGGTGTAGGCGCTGGCGTCCACCACGTAGACCCGGTCGTTGCGGACGGCGGGGAGTTCCTTCCACCCTTCGCGCTGGGCCAGGATGGGCACGTCCTCGAGGCCGCGCTTCACGTCGAAGCCGCAGGGCATCATTACGATGATGTCGGGTCGGCGCTCGACGACCTCCTCCCACTCCAGCTTGAAGGTGCCGGTGTCCTTATCGCCAAAGGTATTGCTGCCTCCGGCCAGCTCCACCATCTCCGGCACCCAGTGTCCGCCGCACATCAGAGGGTCGGCCCACTCCACGTGCAGCACGCTGGGCTTGGTGTCCGCATCGGCGGCGCGGGCGGCCACCGCCTCGATGCGGGCTTCCATACCGGCGGCGATTTCGTCGGCCTTAGCCTCGGCCCCGGTGGCGCGGCCAACCATGCGGATATTCTCGATGACGTCGCCCAATAGCTGCGGGTCAAGAGAAATGACCTCGGGCTGCTTGTCCAAGCTCATGCTCACCTCGGCAACCTGCCGGGACGATATGGCTCAAACCTCGCAGATGGCCTGGGTGATGAGCAGGTCCGGTTCGGCGGCCCGCAGAACGTCTTCATCAATCTCGTAGATGCCCAGCCCCTGCTCCAGCCGCTCGGAAATGACGCGGCTGATTTCCCCGCTGGTGGGCTGCTGGCCGTGGAACACGCTGCGCACGACCCACGGCTTGTTGCGGGCGTCGGCCGGGTAGTCGCACTCGTGGGTCACGCCCTTTAGTCTATCCTCCAGCCCGAGTTGGTACACGATTTCGGTGGCGCTGGGCAAAAACGAGCAGATGTTCATTCGGTGTCCTCTTTAATCTAGCGCCGGTTTTCGGTGTGGGAAGTGAGACCAACGGTGGTATCCGCGGTCGCCACGGCGACCGAACCGTAGAGGGGTCAACGGCGTTTCCAAGTTTCGACCAGCTCGTGAGCCTGGTCGTCGTCCACGCCCCACATCTCGAAGTGGATGCGGACGGCGTCATACAGCGTAAGGTCGCCGGGGGCCTTGTCCGGGTCGCGGTAGGACTCGATGCCTACTTCCATCCAGTCTAGACGGATGTCCTCGGTATTGGCGATGCGTTCCACCATGTTGACGGCGCAGGCGGTGATGCCGGAAAAGAACAGCTCGCCGGCCCCGATTTCCTCGCCGCCGGCGTCGTCGGCAACCCAGTGATGGTTGCGGGCGTTGCAGATGGCGCGGCCCAGGGTGCCGGTGCTGTAGCTCTTGGCCTGGTAGGCTAGGGTCAGGTTAGGCATAATGACCTCCGTTGCTTGCGTGATTCCTGTTCCCGCCCAAGGGGTCGCCCTCTCCGGCGAAAGAGGGCGTCGGGGCTACTCGGCCACGCGGTAGGCGACGCATTCGACGATTTCGATAGCCAGCGGCTTCTGAGCCAAGCCCGTGGTTCCGATGACGGCGCGGCAGGGCGGGTTGGGGATGAACTCGCGGTAAACTTTGTTGAATTCATCCCAGAGGTCCATATTAGTCAGAAACACCACCATCTTGACCACCCGCCCGAAGCTAGTGCGCGCCGCGCTCAGGATGGTCTCGACGTGGCGGAAGCAGGCGCGGTACTGCTCCAAGTAGGTCTCGCCGACGGTTATGCCGTCAAAATTGGACGAGGTGGTGCCGCGGCAGTGAACCTTGACCGCCCGGACTTTGAGCATCCGCGTCAGGTCTTCCTCGAAATAATCGCTGTACAGCCCGGTGCGGTAGGACACGGCAGCCGTGGCGTCGTGGCGCCCTTCGGCGATAATCAGGTCCAGCAGCCCATCGCGCTCGGCGAAGGGCAGTCCCTGGGCCTCTTCGATGCTCATGGCGTCCAAGTCGGCGAGGGTGAGAGCGGCGCGTCGGGTCTGGGTCATAGCGGCTGTCCTTGCCCTTGGGATGCGGGCCGCCCGGCTTTCGGGGCCTCACCGGACGATGGCTTATAGACGATGGCTTATATTAGCCCGCAGGGGCGCCGGGGCGCAAGGGAGACGGCGTCTTTGACACCCGCCGAAACCGGCCCGTAATATGGCCGGAAAGAATGAACGCAGGGAGGGCGCAATGGTAACGATACCGGAGTTGAAGGCGCAGTACGAAGGTCTGGATATGCAGCTTCCGGCCAAGGGCGAGGAGGCTGTTGACCCGGGGTGCCTGCTGGCCTTTGAGTACGAATACCCGGAGCGGGACGCGGAGGTGGTGATAGACACCGACGAGTTCACCGCCGTCTGCCCGTGGACCGGACTGCCCGACACCGGCGATCTGGTGATTTCCTATGTCCCTGCCCAAAGCTGCATCGAATTGAAGTCGCTGAAATACTACCTGCTGTCCTACCGCGACGTGGGAATCGTGCAGGAACACGCCGCCAACCGCATCCTGAACGACCTAGTGGCTTGCTGCCGCCCCCGCCGCATGAAAATCACGCTGGACTACAAGATCCGCGGCGGCCTGCACACGGTGGTCACGGTGGAGCATCGCCTGGAGTAGGCGGACACGCAGGGATGCCAATTGCCAACCCGGTTGGACTGTTGACAACCGGGTTAGCATCGTGATAAGTTTTCAGCATCGGCCCGTGCCCTATCTTGAGGTCTACGCTTGGGCGTACGACCATTAACGGATAGAAGCCCGGGTTTTTCTGTTATGGGCGCCAGTGCCAAACATGGAATCGGGGATGGCGTTGGCGCAATTCCGTATCACCAGGCGCCAGCCGGTAATCCGAATCGCGCCTGTCTATCCCCGCAGCAGGGCCGTCAACTCGCGGATGTCCGGCAGCTCCTCCAGCCTTGACAAGGCGTCCATCACCTTGCGCACGCCCTTTTCCCCGAGGGCGCCCTCCGCTAGGAAGGTGAACTTGTCCCGCAGTTCTTCGGGCGACGCCGGGTTGCGGTGGTCGCCGTGGTGGGCGGTCACCGACTCGGACAGGGTGCGGCCATTGTTCAGCGACACGGTGACGCGGGCGGCGGGGTAGTCGTAGCGGCGCAGGTCCATCTCCGGGTCGGCGGCCACCGACACCCGCTGCGCCAGCGCCAGCGTCGCCTCGTCCGTCAGATTGTCTTGGTAGAAGGCGGTGACGTCTGTTGCGCCCAGGGTGACAGCGGCAGCCACGGCATAGGGAAGGGAGAACTTGGCAGCCAGCATATTCGGCGGAGCCGGGTCGGTCATTATCGTCGCCAGCGGCGGAGCGAGTACGTGTATACCGTCAACATCGGCCGCAGAAAAGGATTCGCGGTTCAGGATGTGCTGCATCCCGTCCAGCGCCGGATGGTTGTAAAGGCAGCAGGCATGCAGCTTGAAGTAGTTCTGCTGGATGCGCAACGGCCCCGGCTCGCCCAGACCGTCGGACACCGCGTCGGGGTTGAATCCCCGGCCCAGCAGCGAGCCGTAAACGTCGGACGGCCCGTCCTTCAAGCCGGTGAAGCCGCAGAGGGCCAGATTGGCCGCCATAATGCCCTGCATCGCCGAGCGGCCGGGGTACAGGTTTCGGACTGTGGCCCCCTCCAGGCACGGAGTCCAAGTGTTGGCGGGACTCATGGAGACCGCAATGTTCAGTGCCTCGCGGGTGTGTTCCGGGCCGAGGGCCAGCAGGCGGGAGGTGGCGGCGGCGGCCCCGATGGTTCCCCAAGTGCCATGGGAATGCACCTCGGAGCGGACGACGGTTCCCGTTCCGATGCGGGAAGTAGTTTCGTAGCCGACGATAATGCTCTCAAGGAATTGGCGGCCGCTGACTCCGGCTTCCTCCGCTACGGCCAGAGCCGGGGGGATTACGTGGATGGCGGCGTGGCCTCCGCCCAATCGGTTGCCCTCATCCATTTCCAGGGCAACGCCGGCCGTGCCGTTAACCAAGGCGGCGAAGGCTGCGGTGGCCGGTCTGCGGTGGCCGAGGATGCTGGCCGGGCCTTTGCCGCCCATCTTGACGGCCAGCCTGGCCAGATTGCGGTTCTCCGGGAGGCGGCTGCCGGCCAAGATGGCTCCGAAGGTGTCCAGCGCCACCGTCCGGGCCGCGTCCACGGCCTCGGCGCTCAGGCTGTCCAGCCGCATCTCGCTGACGAAGGCGGCCAGCCGCTCCAGGTATTCGGGATAGTCTCCCATATCGCCCACCTCTGATACTTCGGCAGAGAGGTTTGACTCCCGGCCCCCAATTTGCCAAATCTGCGGGCTAACAGCATAATGCCCAATGTTATGGGCCACAAGCGGCAACTGTCATACGCTTTCTGGGAAAACCTGCGGGCGCCGATGTCATTGCGGCGCAAGCTGCGCCGGGTGATAGCCAATAACCTGACCAAGATTCGCCGACGGCGCGGCTGTTGCGGCGACTACGGTCAACCCGGATGTTGACTGCGCGAGGTCGAGCCGCCGGGCGCGGGCCATCATCACCCGGAAGACTGAGACGGGAGAGGGGACAACCGGGCCGGGGCAGGGCAATCGTCCTGCCCCGGCCTGCTATCTGCGGTTAACCCGTTCCAGCCGGAGGTTGCCCGGCATCGGCCAAGCGGATGCCTTCCCACCAGTGTTTGCCGTGGCCGCGACGCTTGCGCCGGAAGCCGAGGGCGGTAAGGCGCATCCCGAAGGCGCGTTGCGATATGGGTTCCTGTCCAGTGTTGCGGCGCCATTCCAGGAAACCGGCGTACAGCTCTCCGGCCAAGATGCGCTTCCCCTCTCCGGTCAGGCAGCATTCTGCGACGAAGCGGTCTATGGGGTTGGCTCCGCCCTCCGGCGCTGTGATGACCGGAGGGCCATCGGCGAGCTGTGGGACGGGCGGCGGGTCAACGGGAGGTTGGGGAGCCGCGGCCGCAACCGGCGCAGGGGGCATCACCGGCATCCTGTTGGGAGGCGGGACGCCGCCGTTATAGTCTGTTGGCGGCCTTGCGGGTGGAGTTTCGGCCGTCTCGCCGGGATCTGCTCCCGGCAGGCCAATGATGTCGTCGAAGTCCAGTTTCGACAAGTGGCCGGGCAGAACGACGCGCCCTTGAGCAGACACATTGCTGCCGACGGAGTCCGCGCTGGCGGCGCAGTATTCCAGCAGTTCAATATATCTGTCCAGCCCGCCGAAGTCATCCCAGCTTAACGGCCTGCCTCCTATGCCCGTGGCGTTCAGGGTGAAACCCAGGCGCCGTATGTGAAACAGGCGGCGATAGGGCGGGGGGCACTCCCAGACCGGGCGGATAATCGACCGGCGCACCGCCAAGGCGATGAGATGCACCACGGAAAGGGCAGTCCGCAACTCCGGCAGTTCTTCTTCGATGGGTTCGCCGGGGAAAGCCGCCGCCAGACTGCGCCGGGCCTGCAACGCCGACAGCGAGAAGGCCGCCCGCATCTGGTTGGCCGCTCCCCGGGTCAGTTCAGCGGCCAGACCCGCCCCCGATTCCCAAGAGTCGATGCCCGGCCGGCCTGACCGTGAAGCCCTGGAGCCGGGGCTTATCAACGCCCTTGGCGACACCTGGCCCGCGGCGGCGGCTTTCCAGAAGGCCACGGCAAACGCCAGATTGTCTTTTACCAGCCTGATCTCTTCACCCGGCCTCACACGCCACCGCCCAGCGCCGCTTTGGGGAGTTATGACCGTCCGCTACCAGGACGCCTTTATCCTGCCCTTCTCCCTCCGGGGGGAGGGTATGTCCGTCAGCTGCTCAGGTCCATCACCACCTTGATGATGTTGTCTTGGCGCTGGTCGTACATATCGTAGGCTTTCTGCACGTCGGAGAAGCCCATGCGGTGGGTGACCAAGCCCGAAGGGTCGCACCAGCCGCGCTGGCGCAGGGCCACTATTTCCTGGATGTGGCTGATGGGATCGCCGCTGCGGGCGCCGGTGGTTGGGATGATGCGCGGCTGCTTGTCCATCAGCCAGTTGTGCTCCAGCGGGATGAACTCCTCTTCTTGGATACCGAAGACAATGACCGTGCCGTTCTGCCGCACCAGACGGAAGCACATATTGAAGGTATCGGCATAGCCAGCCGCCTCCACCACCACGTCGGCCCCCGCGCCGCCCGTGATTTCGGCCACTGCTTCCTCCACGTTGTCCTTGTCGGGATTGAGCTGGTGGGTCGAGCCGAACTCCTTGGATGCCTCCAGCCGGTAGTCCAGCAGGTCAACGGTGATTACGTTGCGGGCGCCGATGCGGGAGGTGATCATCGTGAAGCTGAGGCCGATGCTGCCCTGGCCCAGCACCACCACGTTCTTGCCCAGCAGGTTCGGCATCTGCTGGCAGGAATACAGCACGGTTCCCGAGGGCTGGCACATCACCCACTCGTCCAGCGGGCCTTCGTCGGGCAGCAGTATCATGCGGCTGGGGTCGGAAACGATGTATTCCACCAGACCGGCGGAGCCCCGGGGCGGGATGACGATGACGCGCTGCCCCTCGTGATAGGCGTCGGTGCGGCTGTCCACGATGGTTCCGGCCAGTTCGTGGCAGGGATGGCCGACGGGCATGGGGTACATTTCCTCGGGGTTAACGGCGAAACCGTGGCGGATGTCGCTGCCGCAGACCGACACGCGCTCCAGCTGGACCAGGCACTGCCCGTCCTGGGCCGTGGGGGTTTCCGCTTCCAGCAGCTCGAAGAGTTTGGGGCCGACAAGTCTGGCCGCTTTCATGCTGATTGTTTCTCCCTAGATAAATCTGCCGCCGCCCATCCGCGGCGCTGCGGGTAACTGCGGGTATCTTAATGGCAAGGGACGGCGGCGGCAAGCAGCCGGGCCGCCCGCCGGTCAAACCGCTCCGCTCCCTCTGCCCGCCCGGTTCCAACCGGCCCGCTCCGCTCACCCTGAGCCGGTTGAAGGGTTGGCCGCGGCCAGCAGTTTGTCCACCAGCAGCCGGATTCTTGGCCGGGCCGGGTCTATTTCCTCAGCTTCCATAGCGTCGGTGTAGAAATTGAGGTGATGGGAATAGGCTATCAGGTAGCCGTCCATAATGGATTCATCCCCGGTTTCTTGAGCCAGCCTGCTGATGGCCTCCCGAATATGGCCGTACTTGCTATGGCGCCAACGCCGCCGGATGCAGAGGACTTTAGCGGCGTGACTGGTCGCCCCCACAGCTTTTCCGATGTCTGCACGAAATCCCCCTGCTCGAAAAATCCGTCGGCGGACTCCAGGAAATTGCGGGCTATCCGCGTGTGCTTCTGGGCTTGTGCTTCCCGGTCCTGCATCGGAGCGTCCTTAACCTATCGCGTTGGGCGGGTTATCGGCCCATTATGTTTGTCAGTCCCTTATGAATATAGACCGACGGGCGCATCACCCCACCTCGCCATAGCGGAAGCAGTCTACGGTATGGTCGTTGACCATGCCGGTGGCCTGCATAAAGGCGTAGCAGATGGTGGGGCCAACGAAGCGGAAACCGCGCCGCCGCAGTTCGCGGCTCATCGCCCCGGATTCGGGCGTGCTGGCCGGGATGTCCGCCAGCGAGGGCCAAGCGTTGCGCTGCGGGCGTCCGCCCTCGACGAACCGCCAGATAAAGGCGTCGAAGCTGCCGAACTCCCGCTGCGCCTCCAGAAAGGCCCGGGCGTTGCCGATGGCCGCCGCCACCTTCAGCCGGTTGCGCACGATGCCGGGATTAGCCAGCAGTTCCGCCGCCTTGCCCTCGTCATAGGCGGCCACTTTCGCCGGGTCGAACCCGTCGAAAGCGGCGCGGTAGGCGTCCCGCTTCCGCAGAATCAGCTCCCAGGAAAGCCCGGCCTGCGCCCCCTCCAGGATGAGAAACTCGAACAACAGCCGGTCGTCGTGGAGCGGCACGCCCCACTCGGCGTCGTGGTAGGCGATGCCCAAGGGCGTGGCGGCCCAAGCGCAGCGGGCGGGCACGGCTACGGCGTCCACACGTTGAAGTTCTCGAAGCTGGGTTCCCCGGTGTGGTCATTGAAGAAACCGCCCATGGCGTTCACAAACCCGTAATCCAAGTTATGGCTGAGGTCTAGCCAAGACACCAGTTCCCCGTTAACGAAGAAGACACCGATATCACCAAAAGTATAAAGCAGGAGGTGATTCCTGCTGCTGAGACCTCGGCTTAAACGTCCTCCGTCCAGTTCGGCATAGTCATCATCCCCGATATCCCGGGTCTGATGAAGCCATTGGTTGTCTCCGGTTACGCCGATAATTTCCAGTCGGCTGAATTCAGGACTGCGGAATATGAACCCATAGTCCCATCCGGATCCCGGAGGGTTGATGAACTCGGCCTCAGCCACAATATCTCTTGCCCATACGCCGCTCTCGTGCTCGGAGATATAAACCTTCTCATATCCCAGCTTCCCGCCTGCGGGTCCGTAGCCATGGCTCAGTGACCAACCACTAAAATCCTCAAACCGGGTGACCGCCCCGGCAACCTCATCCCCTTCATAGGCGCCGGTGATGACGGCGACATCGCCTGCTCCGGTAACGTTCGACAAGTCCAGCATAGAGACGAACTCGCCGTTGACGAACAGCAACCCCCGCTCTCCGAAGGCAGCAAGCCACAGTGTGTTGCGGCCGCCCGCGCCGGTGTCGAAGTTTCGTAGCGTTCCATCGGCAATATACCGATATTCAGAACCACTGCCCTGCCACCAGAATACTTCCCAGCGCCCCCGGCTGGTCACTACAATTTGGACGAACCGGGCAGCAGAGCCGATCCCGCTGTCGCGGATCTGGAAACCGTAATCCCACGAGTTCGCAGCCGCGGAATACGGGTTAACGAAAGTGGCGATCACCTCAAAGTCCGACATGAAAACGTCGGCGTATTCGGTCTTGATAAACCCGTCGGAAGGGTCGTGCCGCAGTTCGCCGCTGATGGGGCCGAAGCCGCCTGTTCCGCCAGTGAACGGGCCGGGCGTCGGCGTAGGACGGCGGGTTGGCGTGGGCGTCGGGGCTGCCCGCGCTGTCTTTAGCGCGGGGATGCGCCCTCGCACCGTGGTCGCTGATACGGCGAAACCCAGGCCCGCCGCCGACCTCCCGGAGCGCGTCTCGTCAATGCGAAAGGTGTTGATGCCCAAGATTTCGCCGGACATGGAGAGCATTGGCCCGCCACTGTTGCCGGGATTGATGGCCGCGTCGGTCTGGATTACATCGCTGCGGTAGTCCGTATCGTAACGGATGGCGGAAACGATGCCGCGAGTGATGGTGGCCTCGCCCGAAAGCCCCAGCACATAGCCGATGGCGACAATCTCATCGCCCGGTTCGAGACGGGAGGCGTCTCCGAAAGGCAGCGCGCGAAAGCTGCCGCAGCAGATTCTCACCACCGCCAGGTCGCGCACGCTGTCCGTCCCCAGCACTGTTCCGCGATAGGATGACGAGTCGTTTACCGTAACGTTCACCTCAGCCGCGCTCTCGACCACGTGATGGTTGGTGATGACGTATCCGGTACGGCCCTGAGTCTCGAAAATGGCCCCGGAGCCGACGCTGGTCCCGCTCTCGATTCGCACTACGGCAGGCCGCGCCTGGGCAACCATGGCGCCCAGCGACACCGCCGGGCTTACGGTGGGCGTGGTCATGGCGGTGACGGTGGCGGCCACCCGCGCCTCTACCGTGGCCTCCAGGTTCGGGGTGGGCGTGGCAGTGGGGACGGCGGCGGGACTCTCTCCGGCGCAGGCAACGGAGAGGGACAAGGCCAGCGACATCAGGATGATGAGGATTTTCATAACTGGCATAGGCAAATTATATCGTAGGCAGGCAAACGCTAAGCGACGCGGGCAGGCGACGCTCAAGCGCGGCGGGCGGGCATTGAGCGCGCCGCCTAACCGCCGCTTACTGTGGGCAGATGCTCGCCCACGTGGCCGACGATGTACTGGCGCGCTTCATCTTCCCAGCAGAAATGGATGCGGATGTAATGTTGCTTATCGGAGGTGCCGCGGCCTATCTTGATGTGTTCCTGCATTTCGACATACTGCCGTCCGTCCCGGAACCGGCGGCGTTCGCCAAATTCTTGCATCGTCGGCTGGCTTTCGCGGGGGGCGTAGTCGCAACCGCGCTCTTCCAGCCAATTTTCAATGGACATCCCCAAAGGCCCCTCAATGCGCGCGGCGGCAACCTGTTGCAACAGCGAAAGCGCTTTATACACTTCTCCCGGATTCCGGTAGGGGTAGCCGTCAGCCGAATCGAAAGCCGATCTCAGGAACCGCAGCTTGTCGAATCGTTGTTCCGCCGAGATGACCGCATCCTCAACGCTCTCAAAACTCTGCGGCTCTTCAGGATATTCGGAATCGTCCGGTTCGTGGAGATGACTGAATTTAAGCTGGTGTCTGAGGCTGCGAATTTCGTCATCTTTTGCTTTCAGACTGGCTTCCAAATCCTCGTTGGCGATTTCCTGGCTGAGGGTGGCCTCCTGCGCCTCATTCACCTGTTGATGCAATTCCGCAATTTCGTTATTGCGCGTCTCGATCTGCCGGTGCAGTCCGGCCATCGTTCTATTCGCTGCGGATACACTGGCGCGCGCTTCCGCGACATTACCCCGGCTTTCGTCTATCAGGTTTCTTATGTCTGCTAGTTCGGAAGGACGCAATTCCAGTTCCCGGCGCAGTTCCGCCGCCGCGTTCTCGGCGGCGTCGGCGCGGCGGCGGGCCTCTTCCAGCAGGGCGCTGATGGCTTTCGTTTCTTCTTCCCGTTTCTGCAATTCGCGGTTAAGTTCGGAGGTAACCCGGTCATAGTCCTCTGTCCCTTGTTCAACGCCTTCCAGCAGCAGCCGCAGATGCGCTATATCGGCATCACGGCCGGTCAGTCCCTCAGACAGATCAGCAATCAGTTTGTCGCTTTCCTCGCTCCGGTTCATGGCATCCTCGAGCTGAGCGCGGAGCGCGTTCAGTTCTTCGTCCCTCTCCCGCAAGCTGGCCCTTAGCTGATCGAGGGCTTGGCGGCTGGCCCCGACTTCTCCGGCGGCATCGTCCAGTTGTTGCCGCAGAGATTCAACCTGAACATCGCTTTCCTGAATCCGGGCGTGAAGCCGGGCCATTTCCTGCTCTGCTTCGGCCTCTTTTTCAGCGGCTTTGTCCAGTTCCTGACGCAGCTCTTCGACTCGGTTATCCCTTTCCAACAGCCGACTGTGCAGTTGGGCGACCTCGGACTGATCCGCACCGGCTTGGCCGATGGCCGATTCCAGTTGCTGGCGCAGCGATTCGATATACGCATCCCGCTCGGCCTGCTGCCGGTGCAGGCGGGCGATTTCCGGCATATATTCCGTTTCCCGGTGCACTGCCCGCTCCAACTGAGTGCGCAAGGAATCCAGATCTGAATCCTTATCCACCAGTTGCAGATGCAGGCTATGGATCTCCGTTTCCCCGGTTGCCCTTTCCTGCAACTGTCGGCGCAGGGAATCAACCTCGCCTTCCAGTTCGCCTATTTTCTGGCGCAACGGGCGGGCCAGCAGTTCAGCCGCTTGTTCCGCCATTCGCCTCTGCTGCACTTGGCGGCGGACGTTCTCAAACTGTCGGCTGCCAGTAAACTCGGGGAAGTGCCGGACAATTTCTTGGACTACTCTCCCGGCGGGCCGGCGGAGCAAACTCCCTGCGTCGGGGGGCATCCAAAACTTATGCTGCTCCCGGCGATCATCGCGGCTGCAACCGGGCTGATAGATGCGCAGGGCGCCGTTGAAGCAGGCCAGTTGAAAGCCCACGTGACGCCGGAGTTCGTCTGCCGTGTCGCCGCCGTAGGTTACGACCATGGCAAGGCCGGCCAGAATCCGTTGCAGCCGATGGGGGTCAACGGGCGTCTGCCTCCGCCAGTTCTCCGAGATGGCGAGAATCGGCAGCCGCCGGTCAGGGCTAAAGATCCGGCCGGTAAATTCCGCGGCGGTTTCCGGGGCCAGCCGGACGGGCAGAGCGGACAGGCGGTCAGGGCCGTTATAGCACTCAAACGCCTTGAACAGCTCCAGCACCAGCCGCGGCGGGCCGGCAATCAGCTCCCGCGGCGGCGCGATTGCGTCCGCACCCACGAAGGCCGATTGAACGCTTACCGCCACCGGCCCGCCTCCGGTGGAGACCCGGACATCAAGGCTCACCGGAAAGTCCGGGTTGCGGCTGTGGGGATGCTCTAGCCGGAAACGGCGATAGGCCAATTCCTCAAATTCACCGGAATCCTCTGCGGGATCCCCGCCGTGGGGCAGTTGCCCGAACCAGGCTTCAACAGAATCGCAGACTCGCCCGAACAGCGGGCTTTCCGGCTGCTCCGGCCCGGTAATGGTGAATTCGGTATGGTATTCGCTGGCAAACGCCGCCGTATTCATCGCGGTAACCATTGCCGTCGCCCCCGTAGATTGGCCCTGACCAATACCTCTTCATTTCCCAACCGCCGCCGGGCTTATTATAATCACAGCAATTGAGGCTCGCTCAACATAATCACAGGAGGATTCCAAATGCCCAACCCTTACGACGTTATCGTGGTCGGCGCGGGGAACGCCGCCCTTTCCGCCGCCATGGCCGCCCGGGAGTCCTGCCCGTCGGTGCTGGTGGTGGAGAAAGCGCCGGAGTATTTCCGGGGCGGCAACACCTACTTCACCGGCGGCATCATCCGCTTCGCCTTCAACGGGCTGGACGACATCAAGACCGTCATCCCCGATATGTCCCCCACCGAGGAGGAATCGGTGGACGTGGGCAGCTACACCGAAGACCAGTTCTATGACGACATGATGCGCGTCACCCAAGGCCACAGCGACCCGGAACTGGCCCAGATACTGGTCGGCCAGTCCCTGCCCGCCATGCAGTGGCTGCGCTCCAAGGGGGTGCGGTTTGTGCTGTCCTACGGGCGGCAGGCATTCAAGGACGACACCACCGGCAAATTCCGCTTCTGGGGCGGCCTGCTGGTGGAGGCCGTGGGCGCGGGCAAGGGGCTGTCCGACCAGCAGTTCGACGTCTGCCGCGCCGAGGGGATAGACATCCGCTATTCCACCCAGGCGGTGAGCCTGCTGCGGGATGATCGCGGGCAGGTCAACGGCGTGCGCGCGCTGGGGCCGGAGGGCCACGAGGACATCTACGCCAACTCCGTAGTCTTGGCCGCGGGCGGTTTCGAGGCCAACGCCGAGATGCGCTGCCGCTACCTCGGCCCCGGCTGGGAGCTGGTCAAGGTGCGCGGCATCCCCTACAACACCGGCGACGGCATCCGCATGGCCCTGGAGGCCGGGGCCATGCCCCACGGCCACTGGAGCAGTTGCCACGCCGTGGCCTGGGACCTGAACGCCCCGGCCTACGGCGACCGCACCATCACCGAACTGTACCAGAAGCATTCCTACCCCTTCGGCCTGATGGTGAACTTGGACGGCCAACGGTTCTTGGACGAGGGAGCCGACTTCCGCAACTACACCTACGTCACCTACGGGCGGGCGCTGCTCACCCAGCCCCAAGGCGTGGCCTTCCAGATTTTCGACGACAAGGTGAAACACCTGCTGCGCGACGAATATCACATTCCGCAGGTGACCATGGCCCGGGCCGACAGCATCGAGGAACTGGCCCGCCGCTTGGACATTGACCCGGAGGGGCTGGCCGCCACCATCAAGGAGTACAACGCGGCGGTGCAGACCGGCGTTCCCTACAACCCGACGGTCAAGGACGGGCGCGGCACGGTGGGCATCACGCCGCCCAAGACCAACTGGGCGCAGACGGTGGACACGCCGCCCTACCTGGGCTACGCGGTGACCTGCGGCATATCCTTCACCTTCGGCGGCGTGCGGATAGACAACCGGGGCCGGGTGCTGAACACCAGCCTGGAACCGATACCGGGCCTCTATGCCGCGGGCGAGATGGTGGGCGGGCTGTTCTACCACAACTACCCCGGCGGCTCCGGCTTGGCCGCGGGCATGGTCTTTGGCCGCCTGGCCGGCAACAACGCCGCCGAACACGCCGCAGCGTTGCGGGATTAAGGGCGAATTCCCGGCGCGCCCAATCCCGCCGCGCCGGTATATCCGCGCAACCGGGCCGGTTGAATCGCAAGCCCGTCCTAAGAGCAGGCAGTATGGAGCGGGCCAGGATGAAAACCGGCCGCCCCCGGGCAGGGCGCAAACCCTCAGCCACTCTCCGGGTTTGCGCCCTGCCCAACGCTGCAAGACGGCATCCTCAACCGGCGGCGGGAATGGCAATGCCTGCCCATGTCCCCATCCATATCCCCAATTGAGACCCGGCCGCCTGGCAAGGAACCGTTGCCCAGAAAGGCGGTACTCTCAATATGCGTTGGCATTGCCCAGAAAGATTGTAGTTGACACTGGGCCAAGCGGAATATAAAGTATCCCGCCATACCGTTCCCGTAACGGCAAGGAGTTTCCCAAACTTGGAGGAGAGATAGATGACAGGTTTCCGCTGGAAGATTTTCCGATTCGCTCCCTTCGCAATGTTGTTCCTGATTCCGGTTCTGGCGGCTGCCTGTGGGGAATCGGCAACGGCGACCCCGGTTCCTACTGCCACCTCTGCCCCGGCGCCGACAACGGCGCCCGCCGCGCAGCCCGCAACTCAGGCCCCTGAGCCGACGGCCACTCGAGCGGCTGCTGCTGCTCCTACCGCCATGCCTGCGGCGACCGATGAACCCGGCGAAGGCATGATGATGGCGCCGGCGCACGCGCCGTCCTTCTCGGAGTACTGGAACCCGCCCACTGATTTCTACGGCGAGCCGGTGTATGGCGGCACGCTACGCATCAACTACGAAGACCCCTTGGATCACGGCAATACTTGGGGCGCTTATTCCGGTGTGACCTCCCGCTACCGAATTCCCACGCACAACCACTTGGTGCAAGAAGACCCCTACGAGGCGGGGCGTATCATACCCGACCTAGCGCGGGGCTGGACTAATCACGACAACGCCACCGGCGTGACCCTTTTCTTCCACGAGGGCATCCAGTGGCACAACGGAGAACCCTTTACCTGTGAGGACGCCCGCTTTACCCTGGAAACCATGGTAACCGGCGAGGGACTGACTTCCAGCGAAATGCAGGGTAAGCTGGGGTTCTTGGACATGGACGCTTCTTCCTGCCTGGATGACCTGACGCTGGAGCTCAACTTCGTCGCTCCCAACGCCGCGGCCATGCTGGCCTTCACCGACCGCGCCGCCGTGATGTTCAACAAGGCTTGGTTCTTGGCCGGCGGCGAAGACGTTATGTTCACCGACATCTCCGTAGGCACCGGCCCCTTTGTCTGGGGCGAGGGCCAGAGCGTTGGCGTTAACGAGCAGGATTTCTTCAAGAACCCCAACTACTTCAAGGATGGCCTGCCCTACGTTGACCATGTAAAGATTTTCGGCATCCTTGACGAGTCGGCGCAGCAGTCGGCCATGCTGGCCCACCAGACCGACTGGCATTGGGTTCGCAACTGGGGCCAGTATGAATCCTACGTGGAGCATGACCAGATCCAGACGGTCATCCGCGCCACCCGCGGCCATCACACGCTTTGGCTGAACGCCCGCGAGGCCCCCTTTGACAATGTTCGGGTGCGCCAGGCCATCACCATGGGCATTGACCGCGACACCGGCATACGGATTCTCCAGGACGGCCACGGCTCCACCGGGTTCATAATGCCTCCCGGCGGCCCGTGGGATCTGGATTCGGCCGCTGGCTGCGCCGTGCCGGGCTGGTGCCCGCCGGAAGACGGCGACTGGGACGCCCGCCGCGCCCAGGCCAAGGCCATTCTGGAAGAGGAAGGATTCCCCTTCGACCAGGTCTTTACCTTCACCGTCGAGTCTGATGAGCAGGTGCAGGCCCGCGCCACCTTCTTCCAGGAACAGCTGCGGCTGTTGGGCGTTCAGACCGACTTCGACCTAGTGGAGACCATCGCCTACCGGAAGCAGACCTCGGAAGGCTCGTGGGGCGACATTCTGCCGCGCAATGACACCATGCCGGCCGACGACCCGGCGCTGGGAATGGGCTACTATTTCCGCTGCATTTCGTCCAACAACCACTGGACCCCCGGCACGGAGTGCGACGAAAGGGCCGAGGAGCTGCTGGACCAGGTATCCACCACGGTGGACGCCGCGGCCCGCAAGGCCCTCTCCGATGAGTTGCAGCTCTATGCCATGGAGCAGTACTGGAAGTTCCCGCTGTACTGGGAGCAGGAAGCGGTAGCCTTCTGGCCCGAGGTGCGCGGCTACTATCATCACCCGCAGCCGTCCGGCTCCTTCGTGCGCTGGGAGCAGCTCTGGATTGACCCATCCCGCAAGGATGACAGCGGCTTCAGCGGCCAGACCTCCGGCGTCCCCGGCGGCGTCTAGGCGCAAGGCAAGCGTAAAGGCCCGGCCTTCTTCCTTTCGGCAAGCGCGGGAGGGACGGCCGGGCCTTTACGTTAGGGAGCGGCGGAGTGGCTACTCCGCCTTTCACCACCCCGCCCCGCTATCTCCGCAACGGCGGGAATGACGGGGGACTTGGTGACTATCGCAAAGCATTGTCAGGATACTGAGCGGACAGGGGAAAACGGATGACCAGCTACATCATCCGGCGCGTGCTTCTGTTTATTCCGACTGCCGTCGGCGTATCCATGGTGATTTTCTTTCTGCTCCATGTCATCCCCGGCGACTATGCTACGGCGGTGGTGCTGGGCGGCGAAGACCGGGCCAACCAGGCAACCCAGGAAGAGATCGAACGGGTGCGAGAACAGCTCGGGCTGGACCGCAACATCTTCGTTCAGTACCGGGACTGGGCGGTCAACTTCTTTACCGGCGACTTGGGGAAGTCCCTCACCAACCGCCAGTCCGTGGCCGACCGGATGTTGCCGCGCATAGCGGTCAGCGCCCAGCTAGGCGTCATGGCGGTGACCATTGCGGTGATACTGGCGATTCCCTTCGGCGTCATTGCCGCCGTCCGGCAGGACACGCTAATTGACTATGGGCTGCGGTTCTTCAGCATGATTTTCGAGTCCATGCCCAATTTCTGGCTGGGACTGCTGCTGCTGGTCGGGCTGGCGGTTGTCTTCGACTGGAAACCGCCCATATCCTACAAAAATCTTTGGGAAGACCCTTGGACCAACCTCCAGGTGATGTTTTTCCCGGCCCTGGTGGTGGGCGCCCGAAGTTCGGCGGGGATGCTGCGGATGACCCGTTCCTCGGTGCTGGAGGTGCTGCGGGAGGACTACGTCCGCACGGCCCAAGCCAAGGGACTGCACCGGGTGCGAATCTTGTTTGTTCACGTGCTCCGCAACGCCTTGCTGCCGGTGTCCACTTTGGCCGGGTTCGAGGTGGTGATTCTGTTCGGCGGGCAGGTGGTGATTGAGCAGGTGTTCCAGATCCCCGGCTTGGGTCAACTGCTGGTGCAGACCGTGGCGGGGCGGGACACGCCGGTAATCCAGTCCATCATCATGTTCATAGCGATGGTGGTGCTGCTGGCTAACTTGGTAGTGGACTTGATGTACGGCCTGCTGGACCCTCGCATCCGATACAGCTAAGCGGCGCCGGGAATAGGACAAAGGAAAGTGGCCGAATCAATCAATGTACTGGAATCGGGCGGCGAACAGGCCGCAGCGCGTCGCAGCCGCAGCTTCGCCCGCATGACCTGGCATCATCTGCGCTCCAAGCCGCTGGGCTCGCTGGGCTTGATGGTAGTCACCCTGGTAGCCCTAGTGGCTATATTCGCTGACCTGATAGCCCCTTTCGACTATCAGGTTCAGATGTACGATGCGGTGCGCGTCGCACCGAGCGGGGAACATTACTTTGGAACCGACGAGTTCGGGAGGGATGTGTTCAGCCGGGTGGTTCACGGGGCTAGGGTGTCCCTGCTGGTCGGGTTTTCGTCCGTGCTGCTGGGAACCGGGGTAGGGGCGTTGCTGGGGCTGATTTCCGGTTACTTTATGGGCTACCTAGACTCCGTGGTGCAGCGCATCATAGATATGTGGATGGCGCTGCCCGACCTGATTCTGGCCCTAGCCATCGTGGCCGCCCTGGGCGAACAGTCCATAGAAATCCTGGTTGTCGCCATTGCCGCCACCATCCTGCCCCGGGGCGTCCGGGTGATTCGCGCCTCCACCATTTCGTTGCGCGAGTCGGATTACGTGCTGTCGGCGCGGGCCATCGGCGCCTCCGACTGGCGGGTGATCCTGCGCCACATTGCGCCCAACTCCATGGCTCCCTTCCTTATCATTATGTCGTCCATGTTCGGCACTGCCATTCTCACCGAGGCCGGGCTGTCCTTCCTCGGCCTGGGCATCGAGCCGCCCGCCCCGTCTTGGGGCGGAATGCTCACCGGCCAAGCGGCCCAATTCTTGAAGTCCGCCCCGTGGATTTTGGTCTTCCCCGGCTTGGCCCTGAGCCTCACGGTGCTGGGATTCGCCTTCGCCGGCGATGCCCTCCGAGATATCCTCGACCCGCGGCAGCGAGGCCGCTAGCCAATCCTGCCAGGCAAAACTGGCAATCCCGCAGGGCGCACGGCTGTGCGCCCTTAAACACGCCCCAAGAATCAAATATCGAATACGGAGAGAGCCGTGAAAAGCATCGACATTCACGCCCACCTGACCCCTCAATGCTTCATCAGAGCCATGAACGCCAACGAAGTCTGGCACGGCGTTCAGCCCGGCGATCTGCGGGTTGCGCCTCGCGGGGTGTGGACGCCGGAGCAGCGCATTAACGACATGAACTCCCTCGGCGTGGACGTTCATGTGGTGTCCACCGGGGCCGCCTTCTACTTCTACGACAAGGATCCCCAGGTCATCGCGGCCATGCACCGCGAGTGCAACGAGGAAGTGCGCCAGATGACCCTGGACTACCCCGACCGGTTCAAGGGCTTCGCCCAGATCCCGATGCAGGACGTGAATGCCGCCATCAACGAACTGGACCACGTGATGAACAACCTGGGCTTCGTTGGGGCTATGATCAACGACACCGCCAACGGCCGCACATACGACGAACCGGAGTACCTGCCGCTGTGGCGGGCGGCGGAGCAGATGGGCGCCGTTATGTTCATCCACCAGCAGGGCGGCGACACGCTGGTGACGCCCCGCCTGAACCGCTATCACCTCGCCAACACCATCGGCAACCTCGTGGACCGCGCCGTCACCTTCGCTTCCTTCGTCTTCGGCGGCGTGATGGACAAATGCCCCGACCTCAAGGTCTGCTTGGCCCACGGCGGCGGCTACACCTGCTTCGGCGCAGGCCGGATGGATCGGGGCTGGCAGGTGCGCTCAGAGGCCCGGGCCAATATCCAGCAGCCCCCCAGCGCCTATCTCAACAAATTCTATTACGACTGCCTGACCCACAGCGAACCGGCCCTGCGGATGCTCATTGACACCGTGGGCATTGACCGCATAATCTTCGGCACCGACTGGCCGGCCGACATGGCTATAGACTGGCCCGTTTCCTGGGTACTCAGCCTGGAGAGCCTGACCCAAGACGAAAAGGACGCCATCCTCTGGAAGAACCTGGAACGGTTGCTGGGCGTATAGGCCCCAGGAGTTTCTGCTTCATCTCGTCGAAAACCGTCAATGTGAGGACAATCAATGCGGGCCATAGATATCCACGCTCATTCCACCCCCCAATGCTTCCAGCGGGAGGCGCTGGCCGGCCGCCCTTGGCACGGTATGACCGCCGCCGAGGGCGAGCTGCATAACCCGCGCAACGCTTGGACGCCGGAGCAGCGCATCGAGGATATGGACTCCATAGGCGTTGACGTGCAGATCGTTTCCACCAACGTGGCCTTCTACAAGTACGATCAGGAAGTCGCCACCACCGTCGCCATCGCCACTGACTGCAACAACGAAGTGCATCAAATGACGCTGGACTACCCCGACCGGCTCTCGGGCCTCGCCACGCTCCCGATGCAGGACATCCCCTCGGCCATCGCCGAACTGGAGCGGGCGATGACGCAGTTGGGACTGAAAGGCGCGATGATTAACGACCACGTCAACGGCCGCACCTTCGACGACCCGCAGTTCCTGCCCTTCTGGAAGGCCGCGGAGCAGATGGGCGCGGTTCTGCTGATTCACCAGGCCCTCCCGACCACCGTGACGCCGCGTCTCGACCGCTATCACCTCCCCAACACCATCGGCAACCTTACCGACCGCACTGTCACCTTCGCCACCTTCGTGTTCGGCGGCGTAATGGACGCTTGCCCCGACCTGAAAATCTGCCTAGCCCACGGCGGCGGCTACACCTGCTACGGGGCGGGCCGGATGGACCGGGGCTGGAAAGTTCGCCCCGAGGCCCGCGTCAACATCCAGCAGCCGCCCAGCGCCTACCTGAACAAGTTCTACTACGACTGCCTCACGCACAGCGAACCGGCCCTTCGCTACCTCATAGACGCCGTGGGAATTGACCGCGTGGTGCTAGGCACCGACTGGCCCGCCGACATGATGATCGACTGGCCCGCAGGCTGGGTGATGGGCCTATCCAGCCTGACGCTGGAGGAGAAGGAAGCGATTTTGTGGCGGAACTTGGAGCGGCTGCTGAATCTGTAGCCCACGTCCCCGCTTTTTTCCGCTATCCTTGACGCCTTCAGCCGAGGAACGAGGTTTGTAAACAGGCCCTGGGATTCGCGCATAGCACGGCGCGCCGAAAATCCTCAGCGCGCTACCTGCCCTGATATACCGCCGTTTCCGGGGCGAAGGCGGCCCAGGCGAACCAGAAGTGGTTGGCGTGAACGATGGGCGTCAGGGACTGCCCGGCCAGCGGCCCGGCAACGGCATGGCCCAAGACGTTCCAGACGGAGCCGGTCTGCTCGTCAACGAAGCCGTCGCCCCCGTCAGCATTGGCCCGGAAGGTCAGCGTTTGCCCGTCCAACTCCGCCTCGAATACGCCGGTGGCGCCTACGTCTCGGGAATCGGCTATGGAGGAGCGATCGAGGGCCGAGGCGGTGCCGGGCTGGAACAGCACGGCGATAGGCCGCATTTCTCCGTCCGGCGCCTCGGCCGTATAGTTGACGGCCCGCTCATTTTCCAGCGTCAGGAAGGGGAAGGCCAGCGGCTGGCCGTCGAGGAACAAGGCGGCCACCCGTTCCATGGGCAGCAGACGCTCGTCGGGGCTGCCGTCGAAGAGGAAGGGCGACTGGTCGGCGCGGTCGTAGCCGCTGTAGGGGTTGCGCCCGTATTGGCGGGAGTGGCCGGTGTCGCGGGACAGCGCGTCGGCTTCGGGAAAGGCCGCCTTGAAGTCGCGCCAAGACACAATCTGCGCGGGCAGCAGTTCCAACTGATAGCCGGCGTAGGTTCCGACGATGCCCTCTCCGGTCAACTGCTGCCACCAGCTTTCCGTCTGCCGGTCCCACATCACCAGGTCGCTGTTGCGCAGGTTGCCGGAAACGCCGAAGTCCAGCACGTCCCCGCCCAGCCGCCGGTCGAAGGCCACCGCCGAGTTGCACAGAGGGCAAAAGGTGACCGACACCGGCACCCCGCCCAATTCGTCGTTGGCGATTTCGTGCCAGGTCAGTATCGCCAGCGGGTAGGCCCGCGCCGCGCCGTTGATTTCCAGCGCCACCACCGGCTGCACGTCCTCCAGCCAGAGGTCGGCGTCGGCGATGCTCTCGAACTTGGGATTGTCCAGCGGCGGAATGCCATCCCGGGGAACCCCGCCGGACAGGAACTCGTCATACATAACGGTATGCAGGCTGAAGTCGGTTTTCCAGCCGCCCGTCCTGAACTGGGCGCGGTCTAAAGCGTCCTGAAAATGCGGGTCAGGCTCCACCATCGGCTCGGGGCCGGACGGGCCGGATTCGGCGCCGGACGACGGCGCTTCCATCGCGGCGGGCCGGGCGGGCAGGGCGGTTGCCGCCCTGTCGGTCGCGGCCGGGGCAGACGGGGCCGTCGCGGCCGGCCGGATTGCGGGCCGAGGGGCCGCCGTGGCCGTTTCGGCGTCGGATGGGGCCGCGGGCGCAGTGACGGGGGCGGCTTTGATGTCCGGCGTGGGCGTGGGCGCGGTGTCGGCGCCCCCGCAGGCTGGGGCGATCACCGCCAAGACTGCCAGCAGCAGCCCGGCCAACGCCCTTCGCCGGACGCTCCGGCTAAAATAGATTGTCGCGGCCAACGGTAAGCCAGTAAAAGACAATGTATGCTCCGGCTATCACCATGAAAGCGGAGGCGACAGGCTGGATGTAGGGCAGGGCGCGGCGCATCAAACGCACCATCGCGCCCTTGAATATCGCCATTCCCAGGGTCATCGCCATTATCACCAATCCCATACCCAGGGCGTACAGGAAGAAGTTGCCCACTACCTGCAACACCGAGTCGGTAGCGCTGCCGATGCCCACTACGGCGATGAAGATGGGCAGGGTGCAGCTTAGGGACGCGGTGCCATAGGAGACTCCAAAGGTGAAGAAGCTGCCGATGCTGACGGTGTTGGGGTTGCCCAAGCGGTCGGCGGCGCGGGCGGCGATGCCGGTATACAGCTTGCCCCCGGCTACCATCCAAGCCCCGGCCGCCACCAGCGCAGCGCCGATTATCAATCCAAGCCACGGCAGCAGGTCGCTGATGAACGATGCCGACAATCCCACCGCGCCGCCCACTATGCCAAAAAGCAGGATGAATCCGGCGGACACCGCGCCGCCCACCACCAGCCCCCGCAGCACCGCGGCCACCGGCCCGGGGCGCTGCTCCTCGGCTAGGTTGGAGCCGAGATAGAGACCCAAGTAGGCCGGCAGCATGGCGAATCCGCAGGGATTGACCGCCGAGGCCATCCCGGCCGCCAAGGCGAACAACGCCGTGCCGCCAATCAGCCCGCCCAGAAACTCTTGGGAGTTCCCCGACAGCTTGCCTTCCACAAACAAGTTAATCGGGTCTATCCCGCTCCCAGAGCCGACGGCCAGCGCGCCGCCAATGGCGACGGCCAGCGCCGCCGACGCCACCAGCGCCGTCACCAGCCAAGCGCGCCCCGGCCAGTCTTTCAATACCGCGATCATACCTGCCTATACGCCCTGACCCGGCGGCCGGATTTACCGGAGCTTGATTAAACCTAGCGGCCGCCGAGAATTTTCCGGGGCAGCTTAAATAGTCTCTGCGTTTAGCCCAAGGGCTGCGGGTCAAAGACGCCGGGGAGCGACAGTCCGGCGAACCGCTGCGGGTGCAGAACTTCGGCCAGCCCTTCCAGCACATCCACCACCCGCGGGCCGTGGCGGCTGGGGATGCGGCCATCGAAAACGATGGCCCGCCCGTCGCGCACCGCCGGCAGGCCGCCCCAGCCCGGCAGTCCGGTCAGCTTGTCCTGCGCTTCCTGCCGCGAGCGTTCCGGGCCGAAGGCGCAGGGCATAATCATCAGATACTCCGGCGCGTATTCCCGCACCTCGTCCCAGGCCAGTTCGCGGGAGTGCCCGCCGGGGGTCGCCAGCCCCTCTTCGCCGCCGGCCAGTTCCAAAAGCTCCGGCAGCCACTGGCCGGTATTGCGCAGCGGATCCAGCCAGTCAAGGCAGACCACCCGCGGGCGAGCGCTGTTGGCGGGAACGCCGCCGGTTACGCGCTTCACCCGGCCGGCCAGCGACTCGCGCAGTTCACGGCCCCGTTCCGGGACTCCGGCGGCCTCGGCGATGTTGACGATGTTTTGCAGGATGTCGTCCAGTCCGTTGGGGCGGATGGTGAGGATGTGCGGCTGGTAGTCCAGCGCCTTGGCCGCGGTCTCGAAAACCGAACCGCTGGCGATGGCGCAGACCTCGCAAAGCTCTTGGGTAATTATCAAGTCGGGCCGCAGACGGGCCAGCAGTTCGGCGTCAATCCAATACATCGGGTTGCGGTTGGCGCGGGCCTGCTGCACCAAGGCGTCAATCTCGCCGCTGTCCAGATGCTTGATGTCGCGCAGACTGTGGCTGACCACCGGCAGCGAAGCCGCCGCCTCGGGGTGGTCGCAGGCATAGGAAACGCCGGCCAGATCATCGCCCAACCCGAGCGCGAAAACAATCTCGGTGGCGCTGGGCAGCAGAGAGCAGATACGCATAGGGCATCCCCCGCCGGAGAGTGCGGCCAGTATAATTCCGCCCGCCCGCGGGATACAAGGCCAAGTTTACGCGGGAGGGAAAGGCAAACCCCATCAGGAATCCGGCACTCCGAAATGCCTTGGCCCCCGGCCCGTGTTGCGCAGACCGGCCCGCCGCGCCGTGATACAATCACGCCTATCACATTCCCCGGGAGAGCTGAACGTGGCCGCCAAAATACTGTCTGGGCTTGAACTGGCAGCGGAGATACGCCGCGAGGTTGCCGCCGGGGTCGCCGAGATGCAGCAGAAGCACGGCGTTACCCCCGGACTGGCCGCCGTGCTGGTGGGCGATGACCCGGCGTCGGCGGTGTATATCGCCAGCAAGCGCCGCGCCTGCTCGGAGGCCGGTCTGTTCAGCGAGACGGTGCAGCTTCCTGCCGCGGCAGCCCACGGCGAAATTCTGTCCGCCATCGGCCAACTCAACGACGCCCCGCGCTTTCACGGCATCTTGGTGCAGCTTCCCTTGCCGGAGGGGATAGACCAGCACCGAATCATAGACGCCGTTGCCCCGGATAAGGATGTTGACGGTATCCACCCCTGCAACTTGGGCAAGCTGCTGCGAGGCAACCCTGACTTCCCGCCCTGTACCCCGGCCGGCATCGTTGAGCTGTTGCTGCAAAACGGGTACGACCCCGATGGCGCCCACGTGGTGATCTGCGGGCGCAGCGACATCGTGGGCAAGCCTTTGGCGGCGCTGCTGATGCGCCGCGCCCGGGGCGGCAACGCCACGGTCACCGTTTGCCACACCCGCACCCGCAACCTGGCGGACATTACCCGCTCCGCCGACGTGCTGGTAGCGGCCATGGGCCGCCCCGGAGCGATAACCGCCGATATGGTGAAGGAGGGGGCAGTGGTCATCGACGTGGGCATCAACCGCGTTCCCGACCCCGGCGCCCGGCGCGGTTACCGGCTTACGGGCGACGTGGATTTCGAGGCCGTCTCCGGGCGCGCCGCAGCCATCACGCCCGTGCCGGGCGGCGTTGGCCCCATGACCATCGCCATGCTTCTGTCCAACACCCTGACCGCTGCCCGAATCAGCATCCATCCTGAGCTTGCCCAAGGGCATTAGCCGCCCTAGGCCCGGCGCCCGTGCGCACCAGCGAATTCAACTATCCGCTGCCCCCGGAGCTGATCGCCCAGACGCCGGCCCAGCCGCGCGACTCGTCCCGCCTGCTGGCGCTGCACCGGGCCACCGGCAAGACGGAACATCGCCGTTTCACCGGCATCTTGGAGTATCTGCGTCCCGGCGACCTGATGGTCTTCAACCAGAGCCGCGTAATCCCGGCCCGCCTCTTCGGGGTGCGCGGCGATAACGGCGGCCGGGTGGAGTTTCTGCTCCTGCGACGCGAGGCCGGGGGGGTGTGGGAAGCATTGGCCCGTCCGGGCCGGCGCCTGCGCCCCGGCACCACCGTTACCGTCACCCCTCCTGGCAATATCCCGCCTGCAACCCCGCTAACCGTCGAAATTCTGGAATCGCGCCCCGATGGCATCAAAGCGGTGCGGCTGTCATCCGAGGAGGCGATCGAGGGTATGGGACACACTCCGCTTCCGCCCTATATCCACCGTCCTCTGGACGACCCGGAGCGTTACCAGACCGTCTACGCCCGCCAGCCCGGCAGCGCCGCCGCCCCGACTGCCGGACTGCACTTCACGCCCGCGCTGCTGTCGCGCATCCGTACAGCCGGGGTTGAGACCGCCTTTGTCACGCTGCACGTGGGGTTGGACACCTTCCGCCCGGTTCAGGGCGAAGACCCGGCGGCCCACTCCATCCACACTGAGCGTTATTCGCTAGACGCCGATACCGCCGCCGCGCTGAACCGCGCCCGCGCCGGGGGGCGCCGCACCATCGCCGTCGGCACCACCAGCGTCCGCGTCCTGGAGCAGGCCGCCGCGGACGCCGCTTCGGAGGGGCGCTCCGGCTTTCGCCCGGCGGAAGGCGACGCCGGCATCTACATCCTGCCCGGCCACCCCTTCCGCGCCGTGGACGCCATGCTCACCAACTTCCACCTGCCCCGCTCGACTCTGCTGATGCTGGTTTCCGCCTTTGCTCAACACGGCGCGGGCGGCGCAGCGGATTCGGGCCGCGAGATGATGCTGGAAGTATATGCTGAGGCCGTAGAGCGGGGTTACCGCTTTTACAGCTTCGGCGATGCGATGCTTATTTTGTAGCGCCGTCATTGATTCTGGTAGAATGCCAAATGCAAGAAACGAGCATTCGGACGGTGATAAGGTAATGGAAAAAAAACAGGTGCCAATATATTTCGACCCCGAGGATTTGGCATATCTTGAAGGGCTGGCCGGGCGCAGCAATATCTCCTTCCAGGATCTCATACATGGAGCCGTCTACCGGGCGCATTTGACCGAGAAGGCAAAAGAGCGCCATAAGGCTTTTGATGCGCTGCTGAATATGCCTCCAATGGACTGGGGAGGCGATTGGGGGGAAATGAAGGAAAAAATGGCGCGGGAACGATACTGGGACATAGTGCGTCCCAAAGGCGTGGAAGACCGGGAGTGAAGCTGCTGGACGCAAACGTCGCAGTATACGCCTATGGCCGCCCCCATCCGTACCAAGAATCTTGCCGCAAGATAATGGACGACCTGAAGTTATACCCTGACGATTACGCCGTTGATGCGGAAATGCTACAGGAACTTCTGCACAGCTACTTGGAGAGGCGGCAATTTGAACGCGGAGTTCAGACGGTAGAGTACTTGTTAACCTACATTCCCAGCATCATCCCAATCACTGCCGCCGAAATCGCAACGGCAATGCGGTTGCTCGGAGAGACGCCGAACATCTCCGCCCGCGACGCCATCCACGCCGCGGTGGTTATCGGGCATGGGCTGGAGGGCATAGTCAGCGCCGACCGGGACTTCGACCGGGTTGCGGGACTGCGCCGCTTCGACCCGGTGGAGGCGGCCGCGGGCTAGGGCGCGGCCGGTCAGCGTAATGTGATAATGTTCCAGCCTTCGTATAGCGTTGTCCCCTGAAACTGGCGGTTTCTCAGCACCTGTACCCACACGATGTCTCTGCTGTTCACTTCGGTAAGGTCGTTAAACGGCGCAAGCTCCGGCCGCGGGTCAAAGGAACTCCAAGACTGCGCGGCGTTGTCATACCGCCACAGAACTACGAGGCTGTCATCGCTGATCAGCGCGGCAAATACTTCAGCAACGGGCCGGGGGCCGCTGCCGGAGCGCAGGTTGAAAGGATAGCTGATTTTGCCTTGCGTCCAGATGGCCGTTTCGAGGGCTTCGTATCCATCCACTCGAAAAGTGATTGCCCGGCCCCCGGATGGTTGTTCCACCTCCAGCACGTATTGACCTTCATTGCTGACCGTGGCATCGGCCACTCGCCGACTGCCGATAAAGGCTTCAACCCGGGTGCCGACGGAAGCAAGCTGCCCGTCAATATACGCCTTGCCTGCAATCCGGTGCGGGGGAACGCTCTGCGCCGAGACGGCCGCCGGACCGACCGCCAGCAGCAGGACCGCTGCGATGATTATGACCGGCTTGCTCACGGATAATGCCTCCTTACGGTGGTTTCCGTATCCGCGCCTCAGCCAACGCTTAACCGGATGTCGCCGAGGCCCTCGAAAGTGAAGGCGGCTGCGTCGCCGGGGTTCAGGAACTTGGTGCTGACGATGCTGCCGGTCATAACCAGCATTCCCGCTTTAAGCTCCTTGCCCCGTCCGGCTAAGGTATTGGCGAGCCAGGCCAGCGCGTCCAGCGGATGGCCCAGCACGTCGCGTCCGTACCCCTCGCCCGCAGGCTCGCCGTTGATGGTCATTGCGCCCCGGGAGTTTTCCAAGTCGAGGGATTGCCAGTCCGCCCGTTCCGGCCCCAGCACTACGCCTGCGTTCCAAGCGTTGTCGGCCGCCACTCCCAGGAAATACAGGTTGCTGTAGTCGGCACCGCGGTCGTCCACCAGCTCGAAGGCGGGCATCAGCGCGCCCACCGCGGCGGCCGCGCCGTTGCGGTCGTAGGGCGCGCCGCTGGCGGGCAGGCCCGATTGGAGACGCACCGCAACCTCGCATTCCGCGCCAAGGCGGACGTAGTCGGCGGCCTTCACCGCAGCCGGGGAGCGATGCACGCCGCTCTCGAAGACCGCCCCGGCGCAGGGGGAACCGAAGCCGACCATGCGCTGCATTACCGGCGTGGTCAGCGCAATCTTGTAGCCGGCGATGGCGCCGCGCTCCGGCGCCAGCAGCGACTGGAACGCTTCCTGCATATCATAGGCTTCTTCGATGGTTGCGGGGGAAATGCTGCCGGGCAGCGGCTGGTATGGCTGCCGGGCACGGTGGGCCTCGAAAAGAAATTGCGCGGCCTGCTCCGCCTTGCTCAATTGCGTCATGCCGGAACCTCCACAGCGGATAATCATAGTCCCCCTGCCGGGGGCGGAGGGCTGAAATGAAACCTTCCTTTACGCGGTAGGAATTATACAAGTTGCAGGAGTTGCAGGATGTTGCCGTCGGGGTCGCGGAAGGTGGCTACCCAGCCGCCCCAGCTTTCCTGTTCCGGCTGCCGGATGAACTCCACTCCGGCGTCGGCCAGCCGCTTCGCCGTTTCGTGGATGTCGGCCACGCCCAGATGCGGCATGAAACGGTAGGGGTCTTTCGATGCCCCGGACACCCGGTCGTGCAGGCCGATGTTGAACCGCACGCCGCCCAGCTCGAAGGCAATGAAGCCGGGGTGCCGGGAATGCAGCGGCAGTTGCAGCACGTCATGGTAGAAACGGAACATTTTGTCCAGGTCGCTGGTCCAGAAAGTGACGCCCACCACTCCCGTAATCATTGGCAGAACCTCCACAAAGCGGAACCGGCCAGCGCGTCACACCGGCCGGTTTCCTGATAACAGTTCCCTCTTTCCGGGAGAGGCGTCTCCGGCTTGGCTAAACCTCCGGCAACTCACCCCGCCGCTTGGCGGCGGCGCAGCGCGGGCACAGGCCATAGAAATCCACCCGCTGCCAGCCGACCTCGAAGTCGGTGTTCTCGGAGATGCTGTTGCGCAGGCTTACCACCATATCGTGAACTTCGCTGGCGGTGTCGGCGTCTATCACGTTTTCGCACTCGATGCAGACCAAGTTGACGTGGGGATCCATGTTGGGTTCGTAGCGAGACATCCGCTGAAAGGGGAGTTCCTGAATCAGCCCGCTCTTTTGCAGCACGCCCAAGGTCGAGTAGATGGTTGCCAGGGTCATGGAAGGGAAATGCCCGCGAACCCGCTCGTAAATCTGCTGCACCGTGGGGTGGTCCTGCGAGTTCAGCACGACCTCAGCGATAGCCAGCCGTTGCGGCGTGACCCGGACGGCCCACTCGCGCATCCGGTCCACCAACTCCTGCTGTGTCAACATAGGCTACTCCGGAGCGGCCCTAACGCCACCGGGGCGGGCGCCGGAAGGCCCGCCTACGAATCTCGAAATCTGTTGCTACTATATCCCGAACTCCCCTTCCCTAGCAAGCCCCAAGGAGCGTGTTGCCAGTGGATTGCAAAGTTGTCCGGCAAAGCCGTCATCCTGAGCGGGGCAATAAATCCCGGCGGCGGCGATCCCTGACCTGAGCGAACCGAAGGGCGACAAGGCGGCAACCGGAGGCTTTTGCAACCGCCCCTGGCCGCGCCGGGGCAAAGACCCGGCAGCCTGTTGGCTCATTCGTTGGCAAAGGGAGCGGAATATCATAGAATAGTTAGCAAGGAGAGATGGCTGAGTGGACGAAAGCGCCGGTCTCGAAAACCGGAGTACGGGCAACTGTACCGTGGGTTCGAATCCCACTCTCTCCGCCAGTTACCCCCTTGACCGTCCGCCGAATCCGCCCCGAATCGGCCACAAACAAGAACATTCGCAGTTTTGCCCCGTTTTCGGAAGTCCTGCCGGGAACGGCGGGACGATTCCGGCAAGATCAACACAGGTCAAGGATGTCCGCTTGTCCGGCATGATTCGCTGATGTCTCAAGTCTCGAACCGACCCGCTTCCGGGCCGGGCAACACCGAACGATTCTTCCTATGGGTGGTTCGGGCCGGGGTGCTGGGCGTCCTCTTGATCCCGCTGGTTGTCACGCCCAGCACTATTTTTCCCTTTGTGGTGGGAAAGGCGCTGCTGGCCCGGACGATCATCGAAATAACCTTCGGCTGCTGGTTGATTCTGGCCTTGAGTTGTCCCGAACACCGGCCGCCGCGTTCCTGGGTGCTGTTGGCCTTTGGCCTTTGGCTGCTGGTCTCGGCTCTTGCCGCCTTCGCCGGAGTCAGCCCGGTCAGGAGTTTCTGGTCAACCTACGAAAGGATGCTGGGGGTTGTTGATCTGGCGCACTGGTTCGCCTACGCCCTGGTTGCCGCCTCCGTGTTTCGCAGTCTGCCGGACTGGAAGCTGGTATTTTCCCTCAACCTGGCCGTATGCAGCCTAGTATCCCTCCTGGGAATCGGCCAACACTTCGGCCTGTACAATGTGCCGTGGCTGGTGTGGCCGGACGACACGAGCCGCTTGGGGTCCACTTTGGGCAACCCCAGCTATATGGGCGGCTACGCTGCGGTAAGCTCTCTGACCGGAATCGGGCTGCTGGCCTATTCGATGGTGAACCGTCAGCCGTCGCCGGGCGGAACTCAGGCAAGGGCGGCGCGCCGAAGGCGGCAGCGAACCACGTCTATGCCCGGAGTGAGCGGCGAGTTTTGGCTGCGGGCCTTTTGGTTGACGGCCGTCCTTCTCGCACTCTGGGTGCTGTGGCTATCGGCGACTAGGGGCAGCATTGTTGGGCTTGCCGCCGGGATAGTAGTCTTTGCCGTAGGTTACATTGTTTGGGGGAAAGCGCCTCTGGTGCGCTGGGCTTCACCGGCTTTCCTCTTGGCCCTGATCGCAGTCGCCACGTTGCTCTTCGCGGCCAGATTCACCACCGCTCTGGATCCCTTGGTGTATTCAAGTCTGACCATCGAACGGTTTGTTTTGCTGGGCGAGCATGAGGAAACCGCTAGGAACGTCGAGAGGCGGATTGAATCCATAGACGTGGGGCTGAGGGCCTATCAGGACCGGCCGGTTTGGGGGTGGGGCCCCCAGAATTACCGGATTGCCTGGGGAAGACATATCAGCCTCGAAGGCTCCCGCGGCAACGATTTTGATCAAGCCCACAACAAGCCCATGGAAGAACTCGTCGCATCGGGCATCTTGGGGATCCTGGCCTACCTTGCGATCTGGGGCCTAGCGGCTTGGGTTGTCATACGTTCCCTGAGACGGCGCAACCCCGGCGACCAGCTATTGGTCTTCTTGGCCGGCGGGGCGGCTCTGGCCGCCTATTTCGCGCAGAATCTGTTTCTGTTCGACACGCCCACAACGATGATGTTGTTTGCCCTCCTCATTGCCTTCGTTGCCGCCGAGGAGGAATGGGTCGCCGGATACGACCGGCAAGTTCAAGGTGGGTCGAAGGGTTCCCGGTCCCGCGCATTGGCCGCGTTGGCGCAAAGGGTTCGGCTGTCCTGGATCACCCGGCTCCTCGGATTCGCCGCAACCGCCCGCGGAGTGACCGTATTGGCGCCGCTGGTGGGCCCTTTGGTCGTCGCCATGATAATCTTCATCAACGTCCGGGCCTATCAAGCGTCGCAAGAGGCCGGCCGGGCGCTTCACCCTTCAACATCCGTTGAGGCCCAGGCATCCGGTCTTATGGATTCCATTGAAACGTTCCCGAATCTTGCCAACTACCCCAGGATCTATCTATGGGTTTGGGCCAAGAACAATTTTGATTCAATGACGGATGAGCAGTTCGACCGGGCGATGAGTCAGATGGCGGCCCAAGAGCGCAGCGCACTAGAGGCAGAACCCGAAAACTGGCGCCTGTATGCTGAATTGGCCTTGATGTACCAAGCGGCCGCAGAGCGGGACTCCAAGTACTTGCCAGTCGCCAAGAGCCATATCGCTAACGTGCTACGGCTGGCCCCCAACTCACGGTACACAGTCGATCTTATGGAAGCACAAGAGCGTCTGGAAGAGGCCAGGCAACCCTAGCGCCGGCTGACGCGGTTCCGGCAAGGGCAGAGCGGCAAGCGCCGCTGCTGAGCAGCCGCGCGCCGGTCAAGATTTCGCCAATCCGCTGAGCGGCCCGCTCTGTACTCTAGGCGTGTGTTGGCATTGCCAACCCACGGAAAATACTGCCCGCGCTTGGAGCTTGCAGCCGATGTGCGGCGGGTGATATATATGCTGATGGCTTTTACCTGGATACTCAGGGGTGGGGCGGGTACGATCGACGAGCAATGAGCGCAACCGAAATACACCGGAAATACACGGCAGGATGGGATTGCGGCAACGAGACGCCGCAAGCTCTCCCGGAAAATCGCTCGCGGCCCCGGGGCCGGCCGGGGGCTTGTGTCTGGCTGACGGGTCTATGCGGTTCCGGCAAGACCGTGACCGCCGAGGCCCTGACTGATGCGTTAAGAGAACAGGCCCTGCCGGTAACCCTATTGGACGGGGACGACTTCCGGGCCCGCCATTCCAAGGATCTGGGATTCAGCAAAGGGGATCGGGACGCAAACGTCCTGAGAATTGGCGAGGCGGCCTTGGCTATCGTCAAGGCCGGCGGAATCGCCGTTTGTGCGGTGGTAAGTCCTTATGCGGAGACCCGGCGCGCCGTTCGAGGCCTGATAGGAAAGGCCCGCTTTGTGTCGGTTTTCGTCAACACGCCGCTGGAAGTATGCCAGTTGCGCGACCCCAAAGGTCTGTACGCCAAGGCGCTGAAAGGGGAGATCAGAAACTTCACCGGAATCGACGACCCTTACGAAGCCCCGGAGAACCCGGACGTAGAATTGGAAACGATAACGCGCACTCCCGAAGACAATGCGCGGATTATAGTAGAGAAACTGGCGCGCCGGGGCCTGCTGCCAGAGGGTCTTCCAGCTCGGTGAACGTCCGGTGAGCCGATCCGCTGAAGGCTAAACCGGCCCCACTCCTGTTAACAGCCGTCGCCAACGGCATATATGCCATCGGCGGTTTGAGCGACCATGGTGCGCAGGTAGCTGTGCGCCTGCTCATATTCGGATTGGTCTTCCGACGTAATCCCCCCGAAACCGGCGATTACGGCAACAGTGCGCAGAATGAGTCTCACGTCTTTCCCGAAGGACGCGCCGCGCATATACGTAACGTCCAGCGCCAATATGACCGGCAGCACCCGGCTGACGTAGGTCTTTTCCGCCTCGGCGTAGTTGACCAGCGTTTGCTCAGCGTGCAGGTAGCTGTACAGGCTTCCGGGGGAGGTCAATCCGGGGCGCCTCTGAAACGCCTCTCGATACAAAGGGGTGTCGTATTGCCGGAAGATGGAAGGGTCTCGCGGCCGGGTTCCGACGATGGACATATCCCCCTTAATCACGTGATATAGCTGGGGCAGTTCGTCGATCCTGGAGCGCCGGATCCACTTGGCGGCCGGGATAACCCTGGGGTCATTGTGGGCCGTGATCGCGCTCTGTTTGTTCACGGCTCGCGTCCGCATGGTGCGCAACTTGAGCATCGTGAAAACCCGCCCGTCCTTGCCCACCCGGGAGGCCCGGTAGAACACGCTGCCCGGGTTGCTCAGGAAGATAACCAAGGCGGCGATGAGCATAAGCGGAACGGATGCTAAAAGCAGTGGCGCTGCTACCCCAATGTCGAATGCCCGCTGCCGCATACCGCCACCCTGTCATTGAGATTAAGGATAGTCCTGAGCTAGTCTAATCGAAAGCGGATGCCAATTCAACTAAATGGCTGCGCGGTATTCCTAAATTTGTAGCGGCCTTGAATTTCAGCCGCCGGCGCCAAGCCGGCAACGCCAGGGAACAGGCCGCGCATCGCCGCGCGCTTGGCGCCCCCTTTCGTCCGCCGTCAGCCGATTCAGCTTGCCCCACCCCGCCTGGTGCGGCCCTTCGCTCCGGTTCACCGCCCCGCCCTTGCCCGCTACAGGCCGCTCCGGCGGCAGTCAGGCCGGGTACATCGCAATCTCGAGGAAAAGGGTGTTGCGGGGCGGGGAAAGGGTGCTATAATATCGTCTTACTGGCCCGGCCGAGGTGGTGGAATTGGTAGACACGCTGTCTTGAGGGGGCAGTGGGCGTGCGCCTGTGTGGGTTCAAATCCCGCCCTCGGCACCACTAAGCGGCTAGGCGACCGGGCCGCAATTCCGGCGGCCGGTCGGCAACCGGGGCGACGTAGCCAAGTGGACTAAGGCGGAGGTCTGCAAAACCTCTATTCGGCGGTTCGAATCCGCCCGTCGCCTCCAACTTTTCCTCCGTCCCCTCGGTCTACTCCTCTCGTGGAAGGCCCGCGCCATCCGTCCTTCAACCCGACTGCCCCGTCCCCAAACGCTGGACTCTTGGCTCAAGTACCGGAATTTCCGGCTGCTTTGGTGCGCGAACTTCTGCGCCAACACCGCAACTTGGCTGCAACTCCTCAGCGTTGGATGGCTGGTCAAGGACCTGTCCGAGGGATCTACCATCGGCGGCCTGCTGGTGGTGTCGGTGGGCGCCGTCAACACCCTGCCCGGTCTCCTCGTGAACCCCCTGACCGGCGTGCTGGGCGACCGGCTGGACCGCCGCAAGCTGATGATGACGGTGCAAACCATGGGAGCGGCCCTTGCCCTGGGCTTCGCCTTCCTGGTGGACAGCCAATTCATCCGGGCGTGGCATGCCTATGCCTATGTGCTGATTTCCGGGGCGTTCTTGGCGGTCACCCAGCCGTTGCAGCAGGTGCTGGTCGCCAACACGGTGCCGCGGGAAGCGGTGAGCAACGCCTACGCCATCAACGTTCTGACCATCACCGGCACCCGGATATTCGGCCCCTTCGTCGGCGGGCTGCTCATCTTCTGGCTGGGCTATTTCTGGAACTTCGCATTGGAGAGCGCGCTGTACCTGTCGGTAGTGCTGTTCATGCTGTCCCTGCGCCTGCGCTACACCGCCCCGGCACAGCAAAAGACGAATCAGCGGTTCTCGCCGGTGGCGGATTTCCGGGACGGAATCCGGCACTTGTGGCGGCGGCAGCGGGAAATCCTGCAAATGATGGTGTTGTCGTTCATACCCAACACCGTGCTGCATCCGGTGTGGTTTCTGCTGCCTCTGTTCACAGTACAGGTTCTCCACGCCGACGTTGACATGGGCGGCTACCTGCTGGCGGTCACCGGCGTGGGCGGCTTTATGTCCACTCTGATCATAGCATCCTTCGGCCTGCCGTCCCGGCGGGGCTGGCTGCTGCTGGCCACGGCGGCCTTCAGCGCAGTCTGCACCATGGCCTTCGCCTATTCCTCTTGGCTGCTGGCGGCCTTCCTGTTCCTAGCGCTGATGTCCATGTTCCAGTCCCATTACCGCACCACGCAGGGTACGGTGGTGCTGACCATAGTGCCGGACGAGTTCCGCACCCGCACCTTCAGCGTTCTGGCTTATGAGCGCGGATTCCTGACTGTGGGCAGCGTTCTGGTCGGGATGCTGGCCGACGCAACCTCAGCGTCTGTAGCCATCCTGTCGCTGGGTGCGCTGGGCCTTGCCCTGACCGGGATTTGCGCCGCGGCATTGCCGAGGGTTCGGGCGCTGGCTTGATGCGCCCGCTGATGCGCGGGGCGGTCACGGATGTCCGGTTGCAGTGCCCGGCGCAATCCGGTCTACCAGATAACCTGCGTCCGTTCCAGTTCCCGCACTTCTTCGGCGGGCAGTCCCAGTAGGCCGGAGAAAACCTCCGCGTTGTGCTGCCCCAGGGTTGGCGTCCACCGGTCTATGCGGGCCGGGGTCTCTGAGAAACGCCAAGGCGGAGCAACCGCCCGCTGCCGTTCCCCGGTATCCTCGTTGCGGACTGTGGGAAAGGCGCCCCGCGCCAGCAGGTGCTCGTCCCCCATCATGGCGTCGGGGGACAGGGACGGATATGCGGCCACCCCGTGGGCTTGGAGCTTCCGGGTAACCTCGGCGGCGGTATGCCGCACCGTCCACTCCTCTATCAAATCGTCCAGTTCGCCGTGTCTTTGCCAGCGGCGGTAGGCATCGCCGAACCGCTCTCCCGTGGCCCAAGACGGAGCTCCGATGGCCGCCACGAATCCCTTCCATTCAACCTCAGACGCTACGGAAATGCTGATCCAGCCGTCTTCGCCGCGGCAGCGGTATACCCCCTGCGGGGCAGCCGAGACATCCCGGTTGCCCCGCCGGTGCGCGTCCCGGGAGTTCATGGCGACGTCCAGCAGCTCCGGGCCGATGAAGGCCGCCGCCAGGTCTCGCACGGAAACGTCCACGTGCTGCCCCAGCCCGGTGCGCTGACGAGCCGACAGAGCCGCGACGGCGGCAAAGGCGGCCAGCATCCCGCCGGTATGATCCATGGCGTGGCGCAGTTCCACCGGCGGGCCGTCGGCATAGCCGGTCAGGTGGCCCAGCCCTCCCAGCGCAGCAAACATCGGGGCATAACCGGCATAGGCGCTTTCCGGGCCGGTCTGCCCGTTGGACGAAAGTGAAACCAGGATGATGTCCGGGCGCGCCTCCCGCATCGCTTCATAGCCCAGCCCCAGCCGCCGCAGCACGCCGGGGCGAAAGTTTTCCAAGGCCAGTTGGGATATGCTGACCAGCTCCAGGGCCAGCTCGACGGCCCGAGGTTCCTTGAGATTGAGGCAGACCGACATCTTGTTGGCGTTGATTTGCTCAAAGCTGGAGGGCGGCTTGCCGTACATCGTATGCGGACGGCGGGTGATGT
The DNA here is from genome assembly GCA_965213725.1 of Dehalococcoidia bacterium. GTDB lineage: Bacteria > Chloroflexota > Dehalococcoidia > Lucifugimonadales > UBA3495 > VXOI01. The sequence goes on along the minus strand of OZ243924.1, from coordinate 2,553,156 downwards.
CCAGCCGGGCCGAACTTTCCACCTTGATGACCTGCGCTCCCAGTTCGGCCAGCATCAGCCCGGCGAAGGGCCCGGCGGCGTGCACCGAAAAGTCGGCCACGCGGATTCCGGCCAGCGGCCCCGGCCGGTTTTCCTGTCCCTTTGTCTGGATTGATTCCATTAGCTCACCTCGCCTTGGCAGGCTGACCGGGCGCGCCGACATCCAACTAAGCAATCCGCCGGGACGCCGTGTCTTGTCTGACCGGGGCCGGCCGCCGGCCGGTTATTATGGCGGCCAGCGCTCCGGCAGCCAGCCCGCACAGATGCCCTTCCCAGGATATGAAGTCGTTTGTGGGAAGAACCCCAAACAGGATCATCCAGCCAAATACGCCGGTGACAACGGCGGCCATGAGGACTGAGAAGATGCTCCGGTCCAGTATGCCCCTGACCACCAGGTACCCGAATAGCCCGAACACCAGCCCGCTGGCGCCCACATGGGCAGCCGCTCTGCCAACTGCCCAAACGCCCAGTCCCCCAGCCAAGATGATAATGAGGCAGACCGCCGGGAATCGGCTTCCGCCCCGTATTACCGACAAGGTTCCCAAGCTCAGCAGTCCCACCGCGTTGGACTGAACATGCAGATAACTCCCGTGAAGGAACGGGCTGAGGATAATGCCCGCCAGCCCGGCGGGAGTGCGCGGAACGATGCCGTAAGCGTTCAAAGAGTGATCAATCAGGTTGTTCACTACCTCAACGGCAAGAATCACTGCGATGAACCCAATGAGCAGGTAGAGGCTGGAATTCAATCACCACCCCGCTTTCCCTTCGGAATCAGATAACCTCAGCCCTAGCCAGCGCAGTCAATTGTTCCGGCGAATAGCCCAACTCCCGGTACACCTCGGCGTTATGCTCTCCCAGCAGAGGGGCGCGGCGCAGGACGGGCGGCGTCTCGCTCATGCGGAAGGGCAGCCCGGCGTAATCGTAGCTGCCGGCTTCGGGATGCGGGACTTCGACGAAGAAGCCGCGCTCCCGTTGCTGCGGACTGGCAAAGACTTCCCCCGGCGTCAGGTAGGGAGCGATGGGCGCGCCGCGGGCCTGACCCTCGCGGTAAAGCCATTCCCGCGTATGCTCTGCGCTCCACCGCCGCAGGTTTTCGTTGATGGCCGGGCCGTGCGTCGCCGGGTCGCGGAACTTGTCGGCGGAAGCCCATTCCGGCTCTCTCAGCAGCCGGGCCAATCCTTCCCACTGCCTCGGCTCCAGGGTCAACAGCTCCACGAAGCCGTCGGCGGCAGGCATCACCCCGCCCATCCTGAAAAACCGGGAGAAGCGGGTTTCCACGAACCCTTCGGCCTCCAGCCGCTGGATGGGCAGGTAGCCGATGGCAAGCTGCGCTTCCTGCATAGAGCAGTCCACAGCCTGCCCAGGCTCGCCATTCCAGCGGGCTACCACTGCGGCCAGCACCCCCGCCGCGGCGGTCAGCCCGCCTTGGTACGAGGCCATCATGGCCCCGGCAGTGACCGGGGCGCGTTGGGGGAACTGCTCGAGGGCCAGTCCATTGGGCAGCAGATTGCCCTCGCCCCCGGCGTGGAACACGGTAACGTCGCGGGCGGCGAACCCGGCGTTGGGGCCGCCGGAACCGAAGGGGGTTACCGCCGCGATGATCAGGCCGGGGTTGATTTCGGCCAGCGATTCCCGCTCCAGTCCCCGCGCCGCGGCTAGGGCGGGGGGCGAGTCGTGGATGATAACGTCGGCCCCGGCGGCCAACTGCCGCAGCAGCTCGCGGCCATGCGGGTCATCCACGTCCAGCGTAACCCCGCGCTTGCCGGTGTTCAGGTAGAGGAACAGCCCGCTGCGTTCCGGGTGGGGCGCATCGCCAGGAAACGGCCCGCGCCTCCGCGCCGGGTCGCCCGCCTTGGGCGGCTCGATTTTCACCACGTCGGCTCCCAGCGAGGCCAGCAGCTTGCCGCAGTAGGGCGCCGCCGCCATCCCGCCCAACTCCAGCACCCGCAGACCGGCGAGGGCGGCGGAGGCGTTGCTTTCAGGCAATGGAGTTGTCATTGACACCGCCTGCCATCAGGTGAACATACTGATGAAATACGGCGGATGAATCTCATCATCCGGCACTTCTTCCATCTCTTCGGTTACCGGGTTGACCCGCAGCCGCATGGTTTGCAGCATCTCATAGCCAACCAGCGGGACGGGGCATGGCGCGACCATCGTAGTGAACCCCCGCCCCCGGATCTCGCCGTTAATTCGGTAGGTGTCAAACTGTGCCCTGCCGCTGGCGGTAATGAACCACCTTTTCCCATTGGGGACTACTTCCAGCCCCAAGTCCTCAATTTCCTCCATGGGCAGGCCCATAAGGGCGGAGCCGGTGTCAACAAAGAAATCGTACCGCCGCGTTTCGGCAGGGCCGGTTATTGTTCCTTCAATGAATGTTCGGCCCATGTCAGTCACCTCACAAAAGCCTCTCGGGAGATACTATAGCAATCAGGCATAGGCCGCAGCATGGCGCGAATGGGCCGGGCGGCCAGGCCCTCCTGTCGCCGCCCAAGCAGGGAGAGGAGAGTACCCCGGCATCCGGCCTTACTCCGGCAGTATCGGCGGCATATTCTCGCTGCGGGCCACGTCGCGCAGGTTCAGGGCGTGGCCGTCGGCGAACCAGGGGAGGCGGGGGTCGCGGGACGGGAGCAGCACCGTGGCCTGACCGGGGGCAGTGACTTCGCCCCGTTGGTTTTCGGCCCAGATTTCCAGGTCCACCAGCGGCGCGCCGCCGTGAACCCGCTTGCCGGTGACCCGGCCCTGGCACCATTGGGTATCGCCGTAGACGTTGAAGCGGCGGCATTCGACCCGCAGACGCTTCAGAAAGGCGTCGTCGCCCATCCAGTTGGTGACCAGCGTTCCCAGCCAAGACACCCGCTGCGGGCCATAATCGTAGGCGCCGGGGACGCCCACCGCCTCGGCCACCGAGTCGCGCAGGTGTCCGATGCCGGTGTATTCCAGCCCGCCGCCGGCCTCGGGATTGCGAAAGAAATGGTCGGGGTGCCGCCGGGCCTCCCGCAGCAGCACGCCGTGGGCGCTGGAGCGGCCGGTGCCCACCAGAAAGGCCGAGACGTCTTGGAGCGACAGCGGCCCGCGCACCACCGGCTCCAGCTCGTCGCCGATGTTGGTATCCTCGAAATACCGGGTGAGACCGCCCCGAGCCTTTTCCGCCAATACCTGCTGGTCAATGGCCTCCAGCTCCCCGGCGGTGTATTCGTGGCGGCGGGGTACGCTGGCATACTTGCCCCGCTCGCGGGAGGCGCGGCGCTGGTGGCGGGTGCACCAGCCCACCACGCGGGCCACCAGTTCATCCCGCTGGTTGGTGTAGACAGTTTCCACGAACTGGATGACCAGCGTTTCCGAGTAGCGGCTCTGGCGTTCCTGCACGTCCAGCACCCGCTCCACGCAATTCACTGCGTCGCCGGGGCGCAGATTTCGGAAGAACTCCCAGTCGTTGCCGGCGAAAAAGCCGTGTACGCCGGGCAGCCCCCAGCGGGTGCGCCCCGACCAGTGGCGCATATAAGGGGCGCAGGGATGGCCGATGATGGAGCCGTACTTGCTGTAAGCCGCGTATTCTTGGTCGCGGAATATGGGGTTGGTGTCGCCGATGCCGTTGACGAAGTTCAGCATGGCGCCCAGCGAGGCGTCGCGGACGAAGTTCTCGGTGCGCAGCCGCGTCCCGATCATCGCCCTAGCGCGGGCGATGGCCTCCGGGGATATGCCGCCTTCGACTTCCGGCAGGGTTTCGGCCACGCGCTCGCTTTCGTTCCGGCTGGTCATGTTCTCCCGTCCTTACGGATGATTGACGCTCAAAGAGTTTTTAACTACGTCCAAAGCAAATATGATTACCACAAACCACATTTCGGCGCCGAAATGGAACAATGGCCCATTTGCCAACTGCCTTCTGGTGACATAGCTGGGCTGACGCATAATTCGCATGACGTGCCGGAGCATAGCAAAATAATGTCCTACAGCTATACCTAACAGGATTAACTTCATAGTTGCCAAGTACGCATCAAACGGAAATGATCCGGCTATGAAAATGTATTCCCATAGGTTAGATAAAGCGCCCTGAGCGGAAAAATCCACCTCGAAGAGACCTGCCCCAAGAACCGCGGTTCCTATGGTCAGGATTGCAAGCGCTTGATTCTGCCGGTTAGTGTTAATATCCATTGCCTAGTCCCCCTTCAATTATTGGCTAACTCTGCTCAATAGTCATATTCCTTGCCAGTCCTCAAAAGCACCAAGCCGATCACCAGAACGAACAACGTGAGCAGGAAAGCCGGAAACAAAACCTCAAAGGCAGTAATTCCTCTGCCGGAGAGAAGGGTTGCCGACCAGATGACTGCCAATGTCAGAAGGCCATATCCGATCACAGTGACCCGTCTATAATCTCCATTTCTTTTTCCTTTGTTGTTTTTTCGTTGTTTTTTGTTCATCGGGAAATTCATTACTACTCTTCTCGCCAAAGGGATTTGTTTTACTTATTCACGCATCAGCAGTTTTCACCAATGGCCGCCCTTGCTTCAGGCGCCTTCCGCCTAATGCTACCAGATTACCTGTTCCCCTTCCAGCCGCGACACTTCCGCCTCGTCCAGTCCCAGCAGGCCGCAGAATACCTCGCGGTTGTGCTCGCCCAGCAGGGGGGCGTGGCGGCGGATGCGGGGCGGGGTGCGGCTCAGTTGCCACATCAGGTTGAAGATGGGTTCCGTTCCCAGCGACGGGTGTTCGATGTCCGCATACAGCCCGCGTTCCCGGAAGTGGGGGTTGAACAACCGTCCCTCGGCGTCCAGAACCGGAAAGGCCGCCACGCCGTGGCCTTGCAGCAGTTCGGCGTTCTCCCACGGCGTCCGTTGCCGCGTCCACTGCGACAGCCGGGCGTCCAGCTCCCGCCGGTGATTCAGGCGGGCGTAGCGGCTGGCGAAGGGCGGCTCGCCAGCCCATCCCGGATGGCTCATCGCCTCCACCAGCCCGCGCCATTCGGCTTCGGTGCGGACAGCGACGGATACCCAAGCGTCCTCGCCTTGGCAGGGATAATTGCCGTAGGGGGCCATCGCCGGGTCGAAATTGCCTTGAGGCTGCGGAACCCGGCCCGTGAGTTCGTACTCCATCAGCCCGGCGCCCATGGTCGCCACCGTGGCCCGGAGCATGGAAACGTCAATGTACTGGCCGCGCCCGGTGCGCTTCCGCCGGTACAGCGCGGCGGTGATGGCGAAGACGGCGTGGAGCGCGCCGCACAGGTCGGCGTAGGCGTGCTTCAACCCCAAAGGCCGCCCGTTTTCGTAGCCCATTGTGCTGTCCAGCCCCGACAGCGCGCCGATGGAGGGGGCATAGGCCCGCAGGTCGCGCAGCGGCCCGCTCTGGCCGTTGGAGGTGATGGAGGCCATAACCAGCATTGGATTGCCGCGGCTCAGCGTTTCGTAATCCAGCCCCAGCCGCTCCATCACGCCGGGCGAAAAGTTTTCGATGACCACATCGCACTGTGCGGCCAGACGGCGGGCCAGCTCCGCGGCTTCGGTACGGGTGGTGTTGAGGGTGACGCTGCGCTTTCCCCGGTTGACGTTGTGGAACATCGGGTTCTGCTCCGGGTCGGGCGCGTCGCCGGTGATGGGCCGCCCCAAGCGCATATAGTCCATGCGCTGGCGGGTTTCCACCTTGATGACCTCGGCTCCCATATCGGCCAGAATCATGCCTGGCACCGCCCCGGCCAGCACCCACCCGAAGTCCAGCACGCGATAGCCGTCGAGGGGGCCGGAAGCGGGGGTTGTCTGCTGCATCATTTACGGCTTTCTCCGGGCGTCAGGGACGCCCCGCCCTCCGCTTTCGAGGCGGCAGGCTTCTAACCCTCCCCTGACGGAGAGGGAATGCCGGACTAATCGAAGCTGAAGGGCGGGTAATCGTCCACCAGCAGCGTCCCATAAGCGTATACGCGGTAGATCCAGCGATTCATCCCCATAATGATGTTGAACATCCCTTGGGGATAGCGGCCAGTGAACAGCACTATCACCAGCGCAAAGAACACCAGGATACCCACTATTTCCGACAGAATGGAAACGATTATCCAGTGGGGGATGATAAGCAGCCAGCGAAAAAGGGCGGTCAAGCGCGACGATCTTTCCGGGTATTCGATTGTCAGGTCAGCCGGGTAGTCATCCCGCGACGACATGGCGAAGGGCGGGTAGCGGTCGGTGCCGCCGGCCTCGTAGGAATAGAAACTGACCCGCCAGTTCCAACGTCCCAAGCCAAGATGGTAGCCCCAAAAAAGCGAAGGATAGCGGCCCGTGACGATAATCACCAACCAGGACAGGGGCAAAGTGATAATGACAGGAATCGAGAGAAGCCACAAGACGACAAAATGGGGAATGAGCAAAATCCACTTGATGAGCCAAAGCAAGCGGTTAACCCGCTCCTGATATTGCCCAACTAATTCCACCGGGTAGGCGCTGGATCCAGCCATTGGGAAACCTCCAAAACCCGGATGGGGAGCGCTAGGTTTTCTGTTACCGCAGCGGTTGACGCCATGCCGGGCATGCGTCACGTTCCGCCGAGGCGAGCTGATTTCGGGCGGAAATCCAGTACAGTATACACTCTATACGCTTGGGGAAACCTGTCAGATAATTCCCGTCCGGTAGAGCTGCGCCACTTCCTCCGGCGTGTAGCCCAGCTCGCCGCAGTAAACCTCGCTGTTGTGCTGACCCAGCGTCGGGGCGGGGCCGGGCGGCCCTTCGACAAGATCAGGGCGGGCGGCCCCGCCTGACAGTTGGCCAGGCGGGCCGGGGAATGCTATGGGGCCGGTGTCCGGGCGGGCAATCTCGGCAAACAGGGTAGCCAGGCTGGGATCGTGGCGCACTTCGTCGAAGCCGCGCACCGGGGCCAGCGGGATGCGATGCTCCAGGGCCAACTCCAGCAGTTCGGACTTGGTGTAATTCGCCAGCCATTCCTCCAGGTAGCCGTCCACTTCGTCGGCGTATTCGTTGTTCATCACTGTCCGGTTGCGGAAGCGGGGTTCCTGCGCCCATGGGGGACTGCCCATCAGCTCCAGCAGGCGGCGCCACTGGCGGCCCTCCGGCGCGCCGACGAATATGTAGCCGTCCTTGCAGCGCAGAATGCAGTTGGGATAGGGAAAGTCCAGCGCGTGATGCCCGGTGCGACGGGTGAAGCGCCACTGGTAGACCGCCATCAGCGCCTCCGGGCCGTTGTACAGCCCGGCCATCGCCTCGATTTCGGCGATGTCTATGTGCTGTCCGCCGCCGGACAGCAGGGCCATAATTATGGACGACGCGGCGGCGCTGCCCGCGAAGTAGCCCACTTCCGGCGCGCCGAAGGTCAGCGGCTCGCGGTCTGGGCGGCCCAGCCCCTCGCAGATGCCGCCCCCGGCGGCCAGGTTGATGTCGTATGCCTTCCAGTTGCGGTAAGGGCCGGTCAGCCCGAAGGGGGTGATGGAGGCCATCACCAGCCCATCGTTGCCGGCCCGCAGCCTTTCGTAGTCCAGCCCGATTCGATCCGTCTCCGTTGGGTGCAGGTTGTGAACCAGAACGTCGAAACGGGAAACCAGCCCGGCCAGAATCTCCCGTCCGGTGGGGGTTTCCAGGTTGAGGGTTACGCCCCGCTTGCTGGCGTTGAGGTAGAGAAACAGCCCGCTGCGCTCCCGGTGGGGCAGGTCGCCGGGGTAGGGGCCATAATCGCGGGCCCAGTCGCCGATGCCCGCCCGCTCCGCCTTCAGCACTTCGGCCCCCATGTCGGCCAGCAGCTTGCCGCAGTAGGGCGCGGACACAAACTCGCCCAACTCCAGAACCCGCAGCCCGTTCAGCAGCCCGTAGACCATATGCTACCTCTCGTCAGCGTACCGGGCCAGGCCGTCCAGCACCCGGGCCAGTTCCTCCGGCGCCGACAGGAAGGGCGAATGGCCGGTCTGCATCGTGATGACCTCGGCGCAGGGCAGGGCGGTATACATCTCCCGGGCGCGCTCCGGCGTGACGGCGTTGTCCAGCGCGCATTCGATGTATACCCGCGGGACGCGCCCGAAGTTGGCGGCGGTGACTGCCATAGGGCTAAGCAAGGGGCCAACGGGCTGCGGAACCAGCAGGGACTGCGCCCAAGCTATGTCCTCCGGCGAGCAGTCATTATAGAAGCGATGGGGCGACAGCTCAGGCTTGTAGGTTACATAGGACAGATCGGTTGAAATATCCCAGCTAGTGCGGGTTTCCAGCGCCCGGCGCACTTCGTCCGGGTCGGCGGACAGGGCGGGAACGAAGGCGTCGCCCGCTTCCAGCAGCAGCGCGGTCAGGTAGACCAGAACCGCCACCCGGCCGGGCCGAAGTTCCGCGGCCCGGCTTATGGACAGGCCGCCCAGGCTGTGGCCCGCCAGAATGGACGGCCCATCCTGCGCGTCCAGCACGCCGCACAGGTGTTGGGCGTAGGTATCCATGGTGACCTCGGACAGCGGGGTAGCGTCATGCCCGTTGCCGGGCAAATCCACCGCCGTTACCGTATGCCCCCGCTCCCGCAGCAAGGGGACAACCCGCTCCCAGCACCAAGAACCGTGGGCTGAGCCGTGAACCAGAACGTAGTTCGCCATATCGCCATTCCTCACAACATACCCTCTCCCGACAACATATCCTCTCCCGAATGGAAAGGGTCAGGATGAGGGCGCCCCGGCCTACTCCAGCAGATTCTCCCGCAGCCGCTCCATTGTTTCCCGGCTCACGCCGTGCCGACGGAGATACACCTCTGCGCCGTTGTATTCCTGTTGCAGCGTATCCTGAAAGCCTTGGAAGGCGGCGGGCTGGGCGGCTAGGGATTGCGTGGTGGGCGAGGCGCTGGGCTGCATCGCCCGAATGCGCCGCAATATCCCGTCCACCACCCGATTGGTCAGCAGGTAGTCGGTCTTGATGGTTTCGGCGTCCACGCCTAGGACTTCCAGAATCAGGGCGGTCAGCAGGCCGGTGCGGTCTTTGCCCGCGCTGCAATGGAACACCACCGCGCCCCGTTTTTCGACCGGCTCAGGACGAACCGAGCTGCCGATGGCGTTCACCGCGTCGGCGACGCGCGGGCCGGAGTTGTGCAGCAGCCATTGGTAGGTGGCCGACAGCCGTTCCACCACGTCGCCTCCGGTGAAGGGCGGGAAGCCGCGCTCTTCGAGGAGCGGGAAATGACGGTATTCCGCGCCCAGCTCCGGCAGTGGCCCCCGCCCGTCGCGCTCCGCTTCGTCGGAATTGCGCAGGTCCACCACCAGCCCGACGCCCAGCTCTCCCATGGCGAAACCGGCGGCGGCGGGCGTCAAGTCCTGCAAGGCGTCGCTGCGAAAGAGGCGCCGCCAGCGGACAGTCCGCCCCTGCCGGTTGCGGTAGCCGCCTAGGTCGCGGAAGTTGACGCAGCCCTCCACCGGCAGCCAGCGCCCAGACGCCGGGAAATCGCAAGAGGAAGCGAAATCGCTCATGCTCCCGTCACTCCCATATCGCGGGCCATTTGCAGCATGGCGCGGGCGGTTTCTTCGTGGGCGATGTCCACCATATCGCCGCCGAAGGTGACTGCCGCGCCGCCTTGCGCCCGTTGCGCTTCCATGGCCTGAATCAGCCCCTTGTAGTGGGCGACTTCCTCCGGCGTGGGGGTGAACACCTCGTTGACCACCGGAACGTGGGACGGGTGAATCAGGTGCATTCCGGTGTAGCCCAACTGCTTGGCCTGCCTGGCCGAGGCCCGCAGCCCGTCGAGGTCGTGAATGTCCATCCATCCGCCGCTCATCGGGTAAGGTATCCCGGCGGCGCGAACGTCCACCAGCACTTTGGAGCGCAGGAACAGAGTTTCCATGCCTTCGGGCGTCCATTGGAAACCGATGGAGCGGGCGGTGTCGCCGCCCTTGCCGCCGCTGGCCCCCATGTGGGCCACCCGGGGCGAGGCGTTGGCGATTTCCCAAGACTGCCGGATGCCTGATGCCGTCTCCAGGGCCGGGTCTATGAATACGCGGCCCACTTCCAGCCCTTTCCGCCGCTCGAAGTGACGCAGCAGGGTGTCCGCCTCCACCACGTCGGCCGGCCCCTCGACCTTGGGCAGCAGCACGCAGTAGAGATGGGGGCCAACGACGGCCTCCAGGTCGCCGCCGGTCAGCCCGGTTTCCAGCCGGTTCACCCGCACCACGATGGTCTGGCCCGCCTCGCCCAGCTCCTGCACCATCCGGCCCACCGACTGGCGGGCGGCCGGTTTTTGCTCCGGCGGCACCGAATCTTCCAAATCGAGAATCAGAGCGTCGGCCCCGTAGCGAGGGGCCTTGCGCATCCAGTCTTCCTTGTTGCCCGGAACGAACAGTTCGGTTCGTATGGGTTTGGCCTTGAATTTCACCTGCGCTCCTCCCGTGAAGGCTGATGCCCAAAGGTTCGCCCCACCCTGACCCTCCCCTGAGAGGGAGGGGATTTCCTATATCACGCCCTGCGCTGCCAGCTCGGCCAGTTCGGCGTCGTTCAGGCCCAGAACGCCGGAAAGGATTTCGCTGGTGTGCATTCCCAGAGTCGGCGCGCCGGACAGAGGGGGCAGTTCGCCGCCGGAGAAGCGGACTGGGAATCCGGCGGCGACGGTGCCCGCCACCGGCTCCGGCATAGCGGCGTGGCGCATGGGGGCCAGACTGCCCCGCTCCCAGAGGTGGCCGTCGTTCATCACCTGCTCGGCGGTGCGAACTTGGGCGCAAGGCACGTCGTGGCTTTCCAGACGCTCCAGCGCCTCGTCCAAGGTCATCAGGCCGATGCGTTTCTGGATTTCCTGCCGGCCCTCCTCCACATAGTCGGTGCGGGATACATAGGTCTCGAAGCGGGGGTCTTCCAGCAGTTCCGGCGCTTGCAGCGCGTTGCTCAACCGGCGCCACTGATCATCGGTGTTAGCGGTCAAGGAGAGGTCGCCGCCGATGGCGCTGTACAGCCCGGTGGGGCCGTTGCGGCTGATATTGCCGGTTCGCAGCGGCAGCCCGGCTTCGATGTTTTCTTCCAAGTTCTCCATGAACATCAGCGATACCAGCGAGTCCATCATTGACACGTCCAAGTATTGCCCTTGGCCGGTGCGGTCTTTCTCCCGCAGCGCCGCCAGAATCGAGTAGCAGGTGAACAGCGGCGTCACCAAGTCGCCGATATAGAACCCCACCTTAGTCGGCGGGCCATCGGCGTCCCCGTTGATGTCCATCAGCCCGCTCATACCCTGAATCTGCGGGTCATGGGCCGGTCTGTCTTTATAGGGCCCGGTCTGGCCGTAGCCGGAAATAGAGGCGTAGACGATGCCGGGGTTGACGGCGGCCACCTCTTCGTAACCCAGCCCGGTGCGGCGCAGCGACCCGGGCGACAGATTCTCCAGCACTACGTCGCTTTCTTTGGCTAACTCCAGAAAAAGCTCCTTCCCCCGGGGGTGCTTCAAGTCTAGGGTCAGGCTCTTGACGCCCTGGGCGCGCTTCAGAAATCGGGTAGAGATATCTTCGCTGGAACTGGGCCGGGCGTGGATCCCTTCCGGCCCGGCGAAGGGGCCGTTGCCCCGTATCGGATCGCCGCGGCCCGGAAGCTCCACCTTGATGACCTCGGCCCCCAGCCGGGCCAGGGTCATCGCGGCAAAGGGGCCGGCCAGGTAGACGGTGACGCCCAAGACGCGAATGCCGGTGAGCGGTTGCATAGCAGCCTCCGGTGGCGAGTATGGTTTCCCGGATTAACGCATTGCTTGGGATTATACCACCGGAAAAGAAAAGCCCCGCCCCATCCCGGCGGGGCTGGCAAACGCTAACGCCGGCGGAGAGGCGGGCGGCCAACCGTTTTGGATTCCCGCCTTTGCGGGAATGGCGGGTTTTCGGCAATACTGCAATGCCAAGACAAAGTCATATTGAGAATACCGGCGTCCGGGCCGTCTCCCCATATTCGCCCCTTGTGGTACAATCCTGCTGCCCGCCCCGGCGGAACCGTGGGGGCCGGGCATCCAAACCCCGCGCGAGGTGGATTCTATGGCTACTAACGTAGTTCTCTCCAACACCGACTACAAGGTAGTCGGCACCCGCCCCGTCCGGCACGACGGCGTTGACAAGGTCACGGGCCGCGCCAAATACGGGGCCGACTTCGATGCGGCCGGATTGCTGTACGCCAAGGTGCTTCGCAGCCCTCATGCCCACGCCCGCATCAAGTCCATAGACACCGGCAAGGCCGAGGCGGCAAGGGGCGTCCGGGCCGTCATCACCGGCCAAGACGTGCCCACCGACAGCGCCGCCGCCCGCAAGGTGATGGCCAAGGACAAGGCGCTCTACAAGGGCCATCCCGTCGCCGCCGTTGCCGCGGTCAGCGCCCACGACGCCGAGCAGGCCCTGGCCCTCATCGAAGTGGAGTACGAGCCGCTGCGGGCCGCCACCGAAGTCCGCGAAGCCATGGCCTCGGACGCCGAACTGCTCCACGACGACCAGACCACCGAGGAACTGGGGGAGAAGAGCGACAGGCACAGCAACATCGCCACCCACTTCCGCCACGAGCAGGGCGACTTGGAGCAGGGCTTCGCCGCCGCCGACGTCATCGTCGAGCGGGAATACTCCACCGCCACGGTGCACCAAGGCTACATCGAACCCCAAAACGGCGCGGCCCTCTGGAACACCAACGGCGAACTGACCATCTGGGTCAGCACCCAGGGCGCTTTCACCACCCGCGACGCCTTGGCCGGAGTGCTGGATTTGCCGGTTTCCAAGATCAAGGTCATTCCTATGGAAATCGGCGGCGGGTTCGGGGGCAAGATTCCCATATACCTGGAGCCGGTGACCGCCTTGCTGTCCAAGAAAGCGGGCGCGCCGGTCAAGTCGGCCATGACCCGCGCCGAGGTCTTTGAGGCCACCGGCCCCACTTCCGGCTCATATATGCACGTAAGGATGGGGGCCACCAGCGACGGCAAGATAGTGGCTGCCGAGGCAATGCTGGCCTTCGACGCCGGCGCCTTCCCCGGCTCGCCGGTGACCGCCGGCGCGCAGTGCATATTCGCCTGCTACGACATCGAGAACGCCCGGGTTGACGGCTACGACGTGGTAGCCAACAAGCCGCCGGTGGCCGCCTACCGCGCGCCCGGCGCCCCCATCGCCGCCTTCGCCTGCGAGACCGTGATGGACGAGCTGGCGGAGAAGCTGGGCATCGACCCCATCGAGTTCCGCCTCCGCAACGCGTCCAAGGAGGGCACCCGCCGGGTGGATGGCCTGGTCTTCCTCAGGATAGGCAACGTCGAGCAGCTCGAAGCCGCCCGCGAGTCCGACCAGTACCAGCGGCCGCTGGAAGGCCCCAACCGCGGGCGCGGTGTGGCCTCCGGCTTCTGGTTCAACATCGGACTCGAGTCCAGCGCCGCCATCAGCGTGCAGGCCGACGGCACCATCTCCTTGGTGGAAGGCTCCACCGACATCGGCGGCACCCGCGCCTCCATCGCCATGCAGGCCGCCGAGGTGCTGGGCCTTCCCGCCGAAGACGTGGACCCGTCCGTGGGGGACACCGACTCGGTGGGCTACACCTTCCTCACCGGGGGCAGCCGCACCACCTTCGCCACCGGCTGGGCCGCCTACGAGTGCGCTCAGGAAATCAAGCAGAAAATGATTGAGCGGGCCGCCGTCATCTGGGACGTTGCTGCTGCGGACGTTGACTTGGTGGACGGCGTGTTCCAGCACACCTCCGACCAAGAACTCAAGCTGAGCTTCAAGGAGCTGGCCGGGCAGTTGAACCGCACCGGCGGGCCAATCTCGGCCCAGGTCAGCGTTAACCCCCGCGGCGCGGGCGGAGCTTTCGCCACCCACATCGTGGACGTGGAAGTGGATCCCGACACCGGCAAGGTCACCGTGCTGGACTACACCGCGGTTCAGGACGCCGGCAAGGCCATTCACCCCAGCTACGTCGAGGGGCAGATACAGGGCGGCGTGGTTCAGGGCATCGGCTGGGCGCTGAACGAGGAGTACCGCTTCAACGCCGACGGGCGGATGGAGAACTCGTCCTTCCTCGACTACCGGATGCCCACCAGCCTCGACCTGCCGATGATTGGCACGGTGATCGTCGAGGTCGCCAACCCCGGCCATCCCTACGGCGTGCGCGGCGTGGGCGAGGTGCCGATTGTGCCTCCCATGGCCGCCATCGCCAACGCCATCTACCACGCCATCGGCGTGCGGATGAACAAGCTGCCCATGTCTCCCGACGCGATTCTGGAGAGCCTGTGGGAGAAGGACGGCGAACCGGCGGCGCTGGCGCAGGCCGCCGACTAACCGCATCAACCGGAGCATCCGTCCATCGCGTAGGGGCGCACGGCCGTGCGCCCCTGACGCATTATGGGCTTCAAGCGTTTCTTGGTCTGAATCAGGATTCCAGGATGCTCAGGCTTGGGACGGCTGTCCTGAAGATGGTCTAATCCGGCGGATCCTGATTCAGACAATCCACGTTGAGAAAGGAGTATGAAAATGACCCGAGTGCCCTTTGCCGCCCGCGATAGCATGGACGCCGCCGGACAGGCCGTCTGGGACGAGATCGAGACCAGCCGCGGCGGCGTGGCCCGCAACTACGCCGCGCTGCTCAACAACCCGCAGGCCGCCGGAGCGATGGCCGGGTTGGGCGGCTATGCCCGCTATGAGACGCCGCTGCCCGCGCGAATCAAGGCGCTGGCCGTCCTGACCGCCGCCCGCGAAGCCTGCGGCCACTACGTTTGGACAGTCAACCAGCAAGCAGCCAAAGACGCCGGGCTGTCCGACGAAATCATCGCCGCCATCCGCGAGTATCGCGCTCCGGCGGGCTTCGACGCCGACGACGCAACGGTGGTGCAGTTCGTGCTGGAGCTGCTGCGCCAGCATCGCATATCCGACGCCACCTTCGAGTCCATGCGCGGGCTGGTGGGCAACGACGGCGCAGTGGACGTTCTGATAGTCAGCGGCTACTACCACACGCTGGCCCATTGCCTCCAGGCCCTGGAAGTGGATCTGCCCGAAGGAACCGCCACCGCGCTGACTTACTAGGGCCTGCTTACAAACCGCGTTCCCCGTGAACCCGCCGCCATTCCGCCGGCCGGATGACATTCAGCCGCATACCCTTGTATGTCGTTCGCCAAAGGGCGGGGGTTGCGCCGGGCTGCTTTCCGTAGCCGCTCTTCCAAGCCGCTGCGCCTGTTGGCCCGGCGGGACAAGGTTTCCGGCGCTAGGCAGGTCTTCGTTGCCCGGGCGCCCTTCCGCACAAGGTCGCTGATTGCTCTGGCTGGCGGCTTGACATCCGGCTGCGGATGGGCCTACGATTTATGGAGCAGTCCGTCGCTGTGTGATAGCGGTCTACTGTCGTGGGGACATAGCTCAATTGGGAGAGCGCGGCGTTCGCAATGCCGAGGTTGGGGGTTCGATCCCCCCTGTCTCCACCAGAAAATGATGAGGGAGCCTCCTGCGCCCGGTGGCTCCCAGGGTCGGGTACACCGATATGGCAGCCGCGCCCTCAAAAGCTGGGTTGGTACGCCTGTCGCCACAGGGCCAAGTTGAGCAGTTTATAGAGCAGGGGGCCATTGTCCCGGCGCCGGCCGATATGTTCCCGGATACAGCCAGCCAGAGCCTCGTTGTCGAAAAGGCCGGAGCGCTGCGTTGCCGGGTCCAACAACACCGATTGCAGATAATCGGCCAAGGAAGTACGCAGCCAGTGGCTCATCGGCACACCGAAACCCGTCTTGGGCTGGTCCAGGATGTAATCCGGCAAGACACCGCGCAGGGCCCGCCGCAATATGTACTTCTTTTGCCGGCCCTTCACTTTATACTCCGACGACAGTCCCATAGCATAGGCGGCCAGGCGAGTATCCACCATCGGCACGCGCACCTCGATGCCGTGGGACATCGCGGACTTGTCCACCTTCTCAAAATAGAGGTCGGGCAGGATTATACTGGCGTCGGTGTGCAGAATTCTCTGCACGTTATCGAGTCCCTTGAGACACCGGTGTAGTTCCTTGTAACGCTGGAAGGGATCGGTGGACTCCAGGCAGGAACGACTCTCTGCCGTAAGGAACCGGGTCGGCGGCCGGTCCAGAGGTTCAGTGGATAG
Source organism: Dehalococcoidia bacterium (assembly GCA_965213725.1). Classification (GTDB taxonomy): domain Bacteria; phylum Chloroflexota; class Dehalococcoidia; order Lucifugimonadales; family UBA3495; genus VXOI01. The sequence continues at coordinate 2,537,107 of OZ243924.1, read as the reverse complement.
AATGTTAGCTACCAGAATTTCCGGGTTGGATTGACTGAATGCTCTTGACTCTACCAGCGGCCGGTTTGCGCCGGTCAATCGGCGGGCGAGAGGTTCCATTTTGACCATGAAACGGCTGGCCAACCGCCACCAGAACAAGTTCCTCATACGAGCGTACCGGGCGTAGCCGCCAAACATCTCGTCGCCGCCCTCCCCTTGCAGGATGACCCTGGTATCGCCGTCCAGTTGTTCGCCCAAGAGGTACAAGGGGATGCTGGCCGGGTTGCCGAAGGGTCCATCATGGCGATTAACCAGCCGTTCAATTACTTCGGGAACATTCCCGGCGGATACATGCAACTCGTGATGCTCAGTCCCAAAACTATCGGCCACCATTCGGACTTGGGGCAGTTCGTTGACGCCCCGGTCAAAGTCAAACCCGGCGGAGAAAGTTTTCAGCCGCCCGGCGTAATGCTTGCTGGCGAAAGCCGTAATGGCGGAGGAGTCGATACCGCTGCTCAAAAACACGCCAACGGGAACGTCGCTCACCAAGTGACTTTTGACGGCGGCCTCGAGGAGCGAGCGGACGGTGCGCGTTGCGGTGGGCAGGTCGTCGGTGACGGGCGCCACATCGAGGATCGAGGCGAATGTCTTGGATTTTACGCCGGAGGCGTCGCTGGTCAGCAGATGACCGGGGAGCAACTTGCTGATGCCGGCGAACATCGTGTTGGCGCCCAGTGCCGTATGGTAGTACAGGTATTCGTGCAAACCCTGCCAGTCCACCCGCGCCGGGACTTCACCGGAAGCCAGCATCGCCTTGATTTCCGAGCCGAATATCACCCCCCCCCCCCGGGAATACAGTGATAGTAGAGCGGCTTGATGCCGAAGCGGTCCCGGGCCAGGCTCAGCCGCCGTTCCTGGTCGTCCCACACGGCCATAGCGAACATCCCTTCGAACTTGGGGAAGGCGGCCTCGCCCCACTCCATGTAGGAATGCAACGCGACCTCGGTATCGGAACGACCGCGGAAACGATGCCCCTTGCGTTCCAGGGACTTTCGCAAGGCGCGGAAATTATAGATTTCGCCGTTGTAGGCAATCACGAAGCGGCCGTCGTCCGACTGCATCGGCTGATGCCCCTGCGCCGAAAGGTCAATGATGCTCAACCGGGTATGCGCGAACCCTACCGGGCCGCTGGCGTACACGCCGCTGGCGTCCAGCCCCCGGTGGCGAAGGGATGCGGCCATGAGCCGGAGTACGGCGCAGTCAACGTCGGGCCCGTTCGGGTGGTGTATTCCGCTGATTCCACACATAGCCGGGGAATTATACACCTTTACCATAAACCTCTTCCAGAGGGAGGGGGAGCTTTTTGAACGGCATTGTTGGCAACAGTTGTTTATGCCAGAATCGGGGTGGCATCAACCCGGCAAGGAGGCTTGTCATGGCCGCTGCCCGCATATACCGCCACCACGTCCGCTGCCCCCATTGCGGTTCCAACTGGGTGCGCAAGTATGGCCGCTCCGCCCTGGGCCAGCAGCGCTACCGCTGCGGCGATTGCGTCCACCATTTCACCCCAGAGGCCGGCCGCCGCTGCTACTCCCAGGAGGTCAAGGAGCAGGCCATCGCCATGTACTGCGAGGGATCCAGCATCCGGGCCGTGGGCCGCACTCTGGGCGTTCCCCTGCTGACGGTGTACGGCTGGATTAAAAAAAAGTCTGCTGGGCCCTGACCCTGCTGCTCTGGCAACGGCAGGAAAGGGGGCGCCAGGCCGCGGACCGGATAACGGCCTTTGATGAGATGTGGAGTTACGTGGGCGGCCGGCATGGGGAGAAACGGCGGGAAGCGTGGCTCTGGACGGCGGTGAGCCTGGGGGCTGACGGGCGGCGGCGGGTGGATTTCGAGCTCGGCGGCCGTGGCGAGGCCGCCTTTTTGCGGCTGTACGAACGGCTGCCGGAGGCGGAGACGTACTGTAGTGACGCCTATGTGGTGTATCAGTCTTGGCTGCCGCCGGCCCGGCACCGGGCCGGCAAGGGCGGGCCGGTGAACTGGAACGAGGGTTTGCATTCCCGGCTGCGGGGGAAGCTGAACCGGCTGATACGGCAGACGAAAGGGTACAGCAAGAGCGCGGCGATGCTGGCGGGTTCGGTGGCCCTGGTCTGCCTGCGGCTGGGCCTGATGCAATAGCAACTGTTGCTAACAATACCGTGATAAATGGCATATAGTCCTTGCCGTTTTAGTTGACTGATTATTACACTCAAGCATATAGAATTTCTATTCTACACTGCCAGCCAGTATATCGCACCGGCAGGTTCCCGGCCAACCCCGGATGACACGCCGGCCGATACCGAGAGACCAAGCCTATGAGTACACAGCCAAAACTCACACCGGCGCAGGAACGGCAGAGGATGGAGGGTCTGCGGATTCTGGCCCGCATCATCGCCCGCCACTGCCTGACCCACCCCGAACTGTACCCCGCTCCCACGGGCGGCATCGACGGCGGGATAGGGAGCGTCGACAAGGGCGCCCCCGCTGTCAACACCCCGGTGCGCGCCGACGAGGACCTGTCCTGCAAGGAGGCAGCCCAATGAAACGCCATCAGACCCATTACCGGGTGAGGCTCAAGGCGGAGGCGGTCTGGGAACTGCTGAATCGCCTCAACCTGACCCAGAACGAGCTGGCCCGGCGCATCGGGCGCTCCTCGGGGTTCCTGTCCCAGATGGTCAACGGGGAACGCTGCCCCTCGGCGGAGACCCGCCGCCGGCTGATGGAGGTCCTGGGGGTGTCCGACTTCAACGTTCTCTTCGCAATGGAGAAGGTGGATGCCTAGCTCCCGCCCAAACATTGGGACGTCCATTGCGATACCCCCGGGCGTGGCCCTGTTGCCGGAGGACTTCTGGGAGAAGCTGGAGGCCATCAAGGAAATGACCGGCCTGTCCTGGGAGGGGATGGCGGCGGCCATGGGAGTGGCCAGCCGGCAGCTGTGGCGCTGGCGCAGGCACGGGTGCAGCCCAGCGGGGGCGCCATGCTGGCCCTGGTGCGCCTGGCCCTGCGGGTGCCCGGCGGGTTGGCCCTGCTCGTGGACCAGGACGTGATCGTAATCCATGAACTTGGGAGGTAGAACCATGACAACAGCAGGATGCCAATCGGTTGACCTGGCGGGAACTGGCTGCCAGCGTCGCCGTAACTGAGCGCGACGTGATGCTGCGGCGGGGAGAAGGCCGGCGCCGGCCGGGTCCCGTCCACCGGGCCAGTCCCGCGCCAGGGCGGCAATGGCCCGCGGAAGCGCCAGCGGCGATAGAGGTTAGGGCATGGGACGCCGTCAGCGGTACGTATATTGCACCGTGCCCGAGGAGTTCCCCGTGGACTTCCCCGACCGGCTGGACCGCTTCCGGCAGGCCGCCGGGTTCACCTGGCGGGGCCTGGCCCGGGAAATCCGGGGCAACGCCGCACACGGTGGGGCGCTGGAAGGCCGGTTCCCGGGTCGGCTCCGGCCACCTGACGTCGCTGTTCGCCCTGGCTGCCAGGCTGGGGCTGCTACACCACCTGCTGCCCGAGGCGGGAAAGCCGGTGCCGTCCGCCGGCCTGGATGCCGGAAGCGTAGTCAGCGCCGTGTCCACGTAAATCCCCAACTGACCCGTGAGAGACAGGTCTCCCGAATATGACGTGGCCGGACGGATCATTCCGTCCGGCCCTTTTCGTTGCCATTCCAATGGGGCTTCGCCATTCACCACGGTTCCACTCCCTGGGGGTACTGGAGGCAGGCCCTGCGATCTAGCACACTCTTCAAGATTCCGAAGGCTAGGTGGAAGTTCAGGGCCTCCGCCATGGGCGTGGGTTCCTTCTGCTGGAGTAGGGAGTAGGAGGCCAGTCCGGGCAGTTGCAGCAAACTCGCCGTCCCCGGCAACCCGGTGCGGCGGGGCGCAGACGGCGGCGCCGCCGTCCCTGGCGTACCGGCAGGCTGCCAGCGCGTGAGCGCGGTGAACGAACCCGCAGGCCCGGGCGGGAAGCCCGTCCAACCGCTCCTCGTCCTCAATGAAAAGGGCGCAGCGGCCGTCCGCCGACAGGGAGGCGTCGGCCGGTTTCAGGAGCCACACCCGGGCGGCGGCCCGATTTCGAGCACGGTAGCGGTGGAAGAGGGAACTGCGCCGACAGACGTTGATCACGCTGATGGCGCCCCGGTGGTGCGACGAGTACTCCACGACCCGCAGTCCCGCCGTCATGATTTCCAGTCCCTCCTCCAGGGTGGGCCAGCGGCTGCGCCGACCCCGGTGGAAGGGGGTTCCATTGGGGGACAGGAGTTCCGCGCCGCGCAGGGCCCGCCCCGTGGGGACGTTGAAGTCGTCCTCCACAGACGCGGCGCCAGTTCTGAACGCGCTCGGACACGGCGTTCCACGCCTCCACGTCCACCCCCAGGGCGGTGGCGGCGTGGATGGTGCGGCTCCGGGACTCGCCGACGTAATAGATTCTCATGGCGGTCATTCTCCTTTTTCGTAATGTTTCACTGGTAGTGGCGCAGGGGTTCAACCGGCTGGAATTCGCCGTCCGACGCCAGCCATGCCAAACCCAGCGGCCCCTCCTGTTCCACGATTTCCCGGTGGGATGCCAGCAGGGGCAGCGGCACCCGGACCCGCTCCATCTCCCTTCGATCCACCTCCAGGAAGTGGGCCGGGGCGACGAGGTCGTCGAAGACCACCAGGACCAGGGGCCTTTAGCCGTGGTCGTCGGCGGGCCGGTGGGAGGAATAGTAGCGCAGGTAGGGGGCCAGGCGCTGGGCCATGGTGGCGGGGCGGACGGCCCGCCGTTCGTACTCCAGGAAGAAGGAACGCAGTGCGTCACCTCGGCGCAGGGTTCCGAAGACGTCGGGGTGCAGGAAGCGAGGGCCGCCGTAGTGTCGGAAGTAACGGGAGGCCCGGTGGGGCGGGTCCAGTTGCTCGACGTGCCAGATGAGACTATGGGCCTGGCGGTTCAGGGCGGCGATGAAACGCTGGACGGCGGCGGTGTGCCCCAGGTCCCGCAGCAGTTGGCGGGTGCGCCGGCCGGACACCACTTCACGGTCGCCGTCTGCGCTGACGCTCCACCGTTGCCTGGCCTCGCCGGTGGAAATCCGGTCCCTTCGGGCCAGCAGTTTCAGCCCCCGGTCGGTGAGGGCCAGGCGGCGGACGTCGCGCTTGATGGCGGCTGCCAGGCCCAGCCGTTCTAGTGCGGCGGTAAGCTGGGAGGCCCGGGGGTTTGTAACGTCCAGGAGCCCGGCCAAATCGGCCCGCTCCAGCCACGGACAATCGGCCCGCAGATCCAGGGCGCGCTTCTCGGCAGGGCGCAGCAGGACGGGCAGCAGGTGGCCAGGGACGCCCTCGCCCCCTCCGCTCACGTCAAGCTCCCCAAGGTCAATGTCCCTGGGAATGGAGACGCGCACCAGGGGCGGCTCCGCCGCCATCACGCCGCCGGGGTTGGCGCGGCCCACGGCCTCCACCAGGGATATGCCGACCCCCAACGAGAGCGACCGCCAGATTGTATCGCCGGCGGAGGCCGCCGCGACGTGGCGATCCAAGGCGAAAAAGGCCGGAGCGAGGGCGCCGCGCAGCAGGTCGCGGGCCTAGCGCAGGCGCACCTCGTCGGGAACGATCACCAGGAAGGCACCGGGCCGGGTACCCTGGGCCAGCCGCCAGAGCCGCTTGGCGAAGCCGGCGCGCTCGGCGGTGGCCCCTTGCCTTGCTATCGCCAACACACTATCACCGGGCCGGGTGACGGTGGCGTCGTGGGGCAAGGCCCGGTGCCAGCGGAAGGCCAGGGGGTGAAATACCTAGTTGACGGCGCAGGCCAGGCGGTAGATGACGGCGGCGGCGTCCATGCGTTCCAGCAGGACCCAACGCCAGTGGGTTGAGAGGGGATGTTCCCGGAACAAGCGGCTCACGCGCCAGACCTCCTCCAGGGCCAGCGCGTTCAGGCTCTGCCGGGTGAGGTAGTACCGGCGGGTGGGGGCCAGCAGGGGCGTGCCGTGGGGCACGGAGGAGGTCCGGCCTCCTCCATCTGTCCCACCGCTCCGTAGACCCTGCCCCGGGACCGGCCGGCCAGCGCGGCCAGTTCCAACCGGTCCAGGAAGGGCATCTGGGCCAGGAGGCGCAGCAGTTCTCCCTGGCCTTGATTCGGCCGCCGCTTCATTCCCCTACCTTCCCTTCGCCATCCTGTTCCTCGATGCCCGGCCCATCGTCACTCTGCTCCCCTTCCGTCTCGGGTCCGGACGCGGGCTGCCCCTGCCGCCTGCTTCTCTGGTTGCGCCGGTCCGGGGGCTTGGGCTGGGACTGCGGGCTGGCCCGGTTCTCCCGGCGGAGGCCCGGACTTTGCCTGATCTGCTCCAGTTCCACCCAGTACCGCTCCACCAGCTTCCGCAGTTCGCCGTCCTGGGGCCCGATGTCGTCTACGTGCGTGAGGTAGCCCAGGCCAGCTCCCGGATGCGCCGGGCCACCTCCAGGCTGCCCGGCTCCGGCGGGCGCACCCTCATGGAGAAGGGCGGCATCCGCTCCGTGCCCACGGTGGCGCGGACGTAGCAGTGGTGCATGTCCAGGGACACCATGTCGTCCTCGGACACCCGGTCCTTGTCCAGATCCCACACCACTGCCGGGCGTCAGTTCCCGCCACCTGGAAGGCGGCCAGGCAGCCCACGTTGGCCAGGATGGTGTCCCGCATGGTGCGGGACAGGTCGTCCAGCTGGGCCAGGCTCTGGGTGGCCAGAATGAAACTGGCCCCGAACTTGCCCAGTTCCGACAACATACTCTCGTAGTCCACGCCGGGCATGGTCTGCATCTCGTCCACCACCACCAGCGCGCCCCGGCGTTCCTCCGGCGGCAGGGTGCCCTGCTCCTGGATCACGGCGTCCACCAGGTTCAGGATGGAGGAACCCACCAACGCCGCCACGTCCCGGCCCACGCTGCCTTGGGCGGTGGACAACAGCAGGATGCCGCCCTCCAGGATGGTCTCCCGCAGGTCAATGGTAGAGCGGGACTGGCCCAGGATCGCCCGGGCGATCCTGGAGGAGGCGTAGTAAGCCAGGCGGGTCTGCATCGGGGCCAGGGCCAGGCCCTGGTAGTCTTTGCTCCAGGCGCCGAACTCCCGGGCCCACCAGCGCAGCAGGTGGTAGTCGTCCACCTGGGCTAGGGTCTCGCTCCGGAAATCGTCGTCGGAGATGAGGCGCAGCCCGTCCAAGATGGTGTACTGGTTCTCCGGCGCCCGCTTCCCGTTGGCCTCGTGGAGGCTCTTCACCGCGTGCTCCAGGATGGACTGCATCCGGGGATCCCACTACTCCCACAGGCCGTGGGCCACCCGCACCACCGAGTCGGCGGCGGGTCCCTACCGGCGAAGATACGGGTGTCCAGCAGGCTGATACCGGGAAAGCCCCTCCGGTCGGCCAGGTCGATGAGCCTCACCTGTTCGACGAGTCTCCCCGGCACCTAGCCCAGCACGCTGCCCACCAGGTCGGCGTGGGGGTCCACGACCACAATGGCGTCGGTGTCGTTGCCCGCCGCCTTCTCCCTGAGCTTGTGGGCGATGACGTGCTCCATCAGGATGGACTTGCCCATGCGGGTGCGGGCCACGTAGAGGTGGTGGTGGAGCAGCAGTCCTCGGGGAAGTGGATTTTGCACGCCGGACAGGTGGTGGTCTCGCCCACCAGTCCGCCGCCGCTGGTGCCCCGGGCCGAGGGCAACAGCGCCCTGGACCCGGCGCGGGCCACCAGGGGCGTCTCGTCCTGGGATCCTGGCGGGTGCCACAGGCCGGCCGCCTCCCTGACCCCTAGGACGCTGAGCTGGCCGAACAGCCCCGGCCCGGTGGGATGCAGGCGGGCGCCGGGGACGACAGGACGCACCTTGCCCACCCGGAACCTGGCGTCGGCGGGGTTGTTGTAGTGGCGGTAGGCGGCGGCCACTGGCCCCAGCAGTTCATTGGTCCGGTCGGGGCCGGCGCCTTCGGGCAGGATGACCGTCACCTGGATTTCGCCGTCGAAGGCGATGCGGGAGGTCTTCTCCTTGATTATCAGCGGGTCGTAGACCCGGCTGCGGGCCTGCTTCCACCGCCACCAGCCCCAGCCGGCCACAGTGAGCCCAAAGACACTGCCGATGCCTAGGATCGACGCCTTCAGAATCTCGCCGTCCTGGTACCACAGGTATCCCTGCAGGAGCGCCAGGGCGGGCACGCCGAGGAGGGCCAGGGTGACGCCGTCCTTGGCGCTGATCTGGTACTGGGTGGCCTGGGTGTTGTTGCCGGACTGGCTGGCAGCGGGCTGCGCTGGCGCTGGAGTTTCTGCTGGTGGACCTGGGACTACTCTGGCCCCAGGGAGCGCAGCAGCAGCCGGGCCACCACCCGCTCCCCGTCGTTCAGGCCGGATAGTGCCCGATGATGGCGAAGCGGGTCGGAACCGGCGTCCAGCAGGTCGTCGTACCGGAAGGTGCGCAGCGGCGCGTACTCCGTTCCCGAGGCCCGCAGCCTCATGCCCCAGGCCACCTCGCCCTCCGCCAGCCGCAGGGGGGCGTCCTCCGGGGTCATGGTCTGAATGCAGACCTAGGGGTAGCGGGCGGCGATCTGGCCCCGGACCACCTCCGGGTCCAGGCAGCGGGCCAGCAGGGTGACACCACCCGAGTCGCCGGCCAGATCCAAGGAGAAGGGATCTGGGACGGCGATGGAAGCCAGCAGGTTCTCCACCCCCAGCAGGGTGCACTCGCCGCTGCGGGGCAGCGTGACGGCCAGCAGGACCGGCTCCCTCTTCCGCTGGCCGCCCAGGAAGATGCTCCTGATGCTGATACTCATATACTCTATCCCCCTCTGTCGACATGGTGGTTTCGCGGGACCGCCGGTTGGCGCTCCCGGTGGCCTTCGCTCCCAACCGAGTGTGAGCAGGCAAGGGACAAAATCCAATTCCTCATAGGGAGGGGCGCCGGCGTCCCCCCTTCTGGGGAATTGGAGAGGTCGGGCGGGATGTGATACTCGTGTACAGGAATTGGGGTCAGTTGCAGAAATGCAAGTCCGGCCCGTCCTGAACCTGAAACGGGCCGGAAACAGGGGGTCTGGGGCCTGTCGGCAAACACTTGGCGGTAAGGGCCGGTTCCGGCCTCATTTGCAGTAATACAAGTCGGTGGTTGACCGAATTCAGCGCAGCAGCAGCAAGCAATCCGGTCGGGGGCGCTGCCGGGGGGCCTTAGGAACCGTCGCCCGGCCGAGGAGTACAGAGGTCGAGCATGGCGCAAAACGAGGCGAAGGGAGCCGGTGGCAGGGATGCCGGAGCGCTGCGGCAGGCAGCGGCTGCACCTGTTCCTAGGCGAGTTGGTGGAACGGGAGGGACGGATGGAGGCCACGCAGATGCTGGGGGTGGACTACCGCACCCTGGTCAACGCGAGAGGTCGAGGGAGCTGACAGGGCGCATGTGCGATGCACTGGAACGGCTGCTCCTGACCTGGGACGGCGGGCTTGGCGCCGGGGATGAACACGTGGAGCCGGAACCCAACGGCGACCTGGCGCGGCGGGTTGAGGCGTTGGAGGCGGGCCTGGAGGAACTGGCCCACGAACTGCGCCGCGGGCTTGACGCGACCCGTGTCGCCGATGGGGATGCCGCGAAGGGGGACCCGTCGATGACGCCGGGTAAACCCTCGCCGGCCCAGACGGTGGAGGAGAGTAAGGGCGTACCGGCGCAGTCGCCGCCCACGCCACCGCCGGTGGCCGGGTTGAACCGTAGCCAGTCCGCCAAGCTGCGCCGGGTGGACCCGGAGATGGTCACCCGGGAACCCGCCGACGATGACCCGGAGGTATACGGCGACGCCTGGCCCCTGGTGGCCGAGTGATGGGAGCTGAAGGCAAAGCACCCCGTCCGGGGTGGCAGCCTGTCCTGGCTGACGGACCAGGAGCTCCTACTGACACTGGAACTGGCCCTGCTGGAGGAGCATGAACCCACCCTGCCGCCCCAGAGGCAGCCGGTGCGGGGCCTAGCCCGGCGGGACCACACCGCTGGCGCTGGAAGGCGCTCTACCGCACCCAGGTGGCGCTCCGGCGGCGCAAGGTCCTGCGCTGGCTGCGCCGGTTCATCACCCTAGGGCTGTGGTGGAGATAGGCCGTCTGCCCCGGGCCAAAGCTGGGGTTGGCGCTGACAGACGAGGGGTGGGGCACACTGGCGAACTGCCAGCGAGCGCCGGGCAAGCGATCACGGCCGGGGCGGGCCAATCGCTTGCTAAAGCCGTTCCCTGCGCTGGGAGCGCGGGCGATAGTAATGCAGTTTACGGCTTTTTCCAGTCTTTCCCGGCAGAAAGCCGGGGGGGGGGGGGGGGGGGCGTCCCCGGCACGGACCGTTTGCCTGGGATCGAGTCTCGCTCTCCCGGCGTTGGTTCCAACGAGGACAAGCGCCCGCCCGCTGCATGATGCGGTACTCCAGAGTTGAGCCCTGCTCCTCCGGTATCCACGTCGATGCGGGACAACACATTATGCTGGCGCAGGTCGTTAGCATCGCCACCATTGCACAGGAGATGCGGGCCAGAACCAGGAACGCCATCCCTTCGGTCTCACCTGCGGAGCGGCAGGCCCACTTCGCCCTCTCCCTTCACCCTGCGGTTGGAGCGCTGACGGCGCCCTGCCGCCCTGACACGCACTGCGGCGTGGCTGCCGAAGACGGGCAGCGATACCGCAGCCTCGCCACGTTCCGGTCATTGGGCGATCCCGGACCGGACGCTGGACGTTGCAACGCAGTTGCCACCCGGTCGGTGGCTCGCGAGTTGGCCGCTGGCCGGACTGCGTTCCTCTCCGTCTCCCTTGTATCGACGGCGTGTCAGTCCGGGTTGCCCACTCCTCCCTCCTCGATAGCGCCGGTCAGTCAGCCCTCGCCCACCGGCCTCTTCCCATTTCTCGCAGCGTTGCCGGTTGATTGCCCTAGGCGATCTGCGTCCGGCGCGGTGCGGCATTGCCCGTTTCCCAACCTCATTCACCAAGACAAGAAGATGCTCTTGCCTATCGAGGAACGATTTACCTAACAGGCCGTCGCGGTGAAGGCCGGCGGCGTCATCAAGCTGCGCCAGTGGTTGCCCGTTGCCTTGACGGTGGGGCTCCGGTCACCGGAGCGCTGCTGTCCGGGTACAGCGCCAACGCCGTCTTGCCCAGCACTGTATTCGGTACGCGGCAGAGTCCCGCGGGTCCCAGCCTCGGCGCGCTGCCGACCGGGCGCTTCCCGCCCGGGGTGCGGCGCCGGAACCAAAACGCTGACGGCGGGGGCCTCCGGGCCTCTCATCACTACCCCAATCCGCATGGGCCGCTCTCCTCCGGGGGGCGGCCCTTCTTCATTGCCCCAAGCGGGCGCTGGCGGCCCAGGCCGCCCGTACGACCCCAAATGCACACCCAGATCAAGCGGGGGCGTCTTCGGGTATTGTTAGCAACAGTTGTTTATGCCAGAATCGGGGTGGCATCAACCCGGCAAGGAGGCTTGTCATGGCCGCTGCCCGCATATACCGCCACCACGTCCGCTGCCCCCATTGCGGCTCCAACTGGGTGCGCAAGTATGGCCGCTCTGCCCTGGGCAAGCAGCGCTACCGCTGCGGCGATTGCGTCCACCATTTCACCCCGGAGGCCGGCCGCCGCTTCCACTCCCAGGAGGTCAGAGAGCAGGCCATCGCCATGTACTGCGAGGGAGCCAGCATCCGGGCCGTGGGCCGCACCCTGGACGTTCCCCTGCTGACGGTGTATGGCTGGATTAAAAAAAAGTCTGCTGGGCCCTGACCCTGCTGCTCTGGCAACAGCAGGAAAGGGGGCGCCAGGCCGCGGACCGGATAACGGCCTTCGATGAGATGTGGAGTTACGTGGGCGGCCGGCATGGGGAGAAACGGCGGGAGGCGTGGCTCTGGACGGCGGTGAGCCTGGGGGCTGACGGGCGTCGGCAGGTGGATTTCGAGCTCGGCGACCGTGGCGAGGCTACATTTTTGCGGCTGTACGGGCGGCTGCCGGAGGCGGAGATATACTGTAGTGATGCCTATGTGGTGTATCAGTCCTGGCTGCCGCCGGCCCGGCACCGGGCCGGCAAGGGCGGGCCGGTGAACTGGAACGAGGGTCTGCATTCCCGGCTGCGGGGGAAGCTGAACCGGCTGATACGGCAGACGAAAGGGTACAGCAAGAGCGCGGCGATGCTGGCGGGTTCGGTGGCCCTGGTCTGCCTGCGGCTGGGCCTGATGCAATAGCAACTGTTGCTAACAATACCCGTCTTCGGGCGGCCCCGCTTTCTGCATTTCGGAGGAAGCGACATGACAGCTACTAATACTAACAAGACGGCCACCGGAAAAGAGACTACTGACGAGACGATGGCATCCCAGAAGGGCACGGGCAAGCCCGAAAGCGAACTCTGCGCCGCCGCCCGGCGCCAGGGCCTCACCATACAGGAACTGGCAGCGAAGATGGGTGTCTCGACCAGCTACCTGTCCCAGATATCCACTGGGAAGAGGTCCTGGTCTCCCGCCATGCGGGAGAAGGTCATGGAAGTCTTGGGCGAGGTCCCAGGCCAGGGCGTGGTCTACCGCCAGGGCGGTTACGTCAGAGGTGAGAGCACCTGCATCCGGGAGCGGGCCCGGGAAATGGGCCTGAGACTGGGAGAATTGGCGGAAAGGGCGGGAGTATTCAGGAGCTACCTGTCCGAAGTGTCCCGGGGACGCCGCAACATGGGGGTGAAGGTGCAGCAGCGGGTGGAGGCGCTGTTGCAGGCCCCGGCCCAGGCCGCCTCCGCCCAGAAGCCCAGGGTCGATTGCCGCGCCCTGTGGGAACGGATGGATGCCCACGCATCAGCCAGAACGAGGTGGCGCGGCGGGCCGGCATCAGCTCGTCCCATCTCTCCCAGGTGATGAACGGCCAGGGCACCCCTTCGGGCAGTGTGCTCCAGCGGTTGCACCGGGTCCTGTTCCAGCCGGCGGCGGAACTGGTGATGCCCGTGGAATTGAAGGTGCTGGGTTGGAAGAAGGACGGCCGCCGGGGTGTGGTGCTCCGAGGCCCCGGCGGGCCGCGGAGCAACGGCAAGCCCGGCGACGGCGCCATCCGCACCGGCGGGGGGCGCCCTGGGGCGCCGAGGTTCAGTACGCCTACACCACCGGCTACGACAGCCGAGGCCGGGTGTTCGTGAACCACATCGTGGACGAACGGGGCTGTTCCGCCATGCTGACCCAGCGGGAACCGGACGGCGTTTAGCTCCTCTCCCCGGTGGGCCGACACACCACCCCCTACCGGATGCGGGGCGACGCCCGACGGGAGGAGCCGTTGTCCTCCCCGGCCGGGTCCATGGCCGGGGAGCCGGTCAAGCCCAGGAACCGCAGCGGCCCGGACAAGGCCCCGTCCCCCTTCCGGTGGGCGCCGGAGCGGGGCGGGAGCCGGAATTGGCCGGCGCGGGGCACCGGAGCGCCGGGAAAGAGGGAGGCCGCCGCATTTCCAGCGGAGGGCCGCCCCTTCTTGCCTTGAAGACGGGGACGTTCCTCGGACGGGTCTGACCTGCGGACCAGGGCAATCGCGTCTAATTTAGGCTTGCCCCAACACGGGACCCAACCCCGTGTCGCAGCTACTTTCGACGTTTCATATGGTAAGTCCGGGAGGCTTGCCTTCGCCAATTTGGAACCCAATCGGCCTGAATCGCGGTATCTGGAAGGCTGCCGTGTACGAGCAGCATCAATGAACAGAATGTTTAAGTGTGCAGATTATACGTAATACTGCAAGACGCGATTGCCCTGACCTGCGGACTTTCCTGCTGTCCTGGAATTGACGGTCGGTGTAGAATATCGGCTGTAGAATTACGCCCTTCCGGGAGAACCGGAGCGCGGCGGCGGCCCGGCGGCACAAGCGGGGCGACGCTGCCGGCAACCGCTAGGTGCGACATGAGCACGCCCAACGTCACGTCCGGCAGCCTTGCCAGGACCGCCCAAGCCCCGGGCCGCTTCCGGCTGCCGGACCCGCCCGAAGACCCGGAAGACAAGATGACCAGCTTCGACCGCTTGGCCGCCAACGGCAATGTCCGCTACTTGGCCCTGCACCTGATGGCCCAGCGTCCCGAAGAGCGGGACCGGATTCTGGTGGCGGGGGAACACTACACGGTGGCGCAGCCCACCCGTCACCTGGCGGGCAGCCGTTACCCCGACCTGCTGGTGGCCTTTGGCGCGGACCCGGAGGCCTACGAGGCCAGCAACGGGTATGTCGTATTGGAGCAGGGGAAGCCGCCGGATTTCGTACTGGAAATAGCCTCGCGTAGCACCGGCCGGGAAGACGCCGGGCCGAAACGGAGGGACTACGCCGCCCTGGGGATACCGGAGTACTGGCGGTTTGACCATACTCCTACCGGAGAGCATCACGGGACGCGGCTGGCCGGGGAGCGGCTGGTGAACGGTGAGTACGTTGCCATGGACATCGAGGAACTGCCCGGCGGCGGCTTGCAGGCGTACAGCTCCGTCCTGGACCTGAACCTGCGCTGGGAACGTGGCGAGTTGGTGTTCTACGACCCGGCCACGGGACGGCCCATCGCCACCCTGGAAGACGAACGTGCCCGCGCCGACACCGCCGAAGCCGAACTCAACGCCGAGCGGGAGGCCCGCAACGCCGAGCGGGAGGCCCGCAACGCCGAGCGGGAGGCCCGCATCGCCGCTGAGTCCCGCGTCCGGGAGTTGGAGGAACTGCTCCGCCGCCAGGACACCTGACGCGGCTATATCCGGCCCGTGCCCGGCTGCCTCCCCCGCCACGGCTTGGGCCTAAGCCATGTTTGACGGCACAGTTCACTCTTCGCGGGAAGCCGCAATGGATGGCTCCGGTGCAGTGTTTCCGGCATTGCGGACTGGTCTCGCCAAGTAGAAGTGTCTTGTGAAGATCTTCCCCAAAGCATCTTCTCTTGACGGTAATGCCAAGGATGCGGCTCCCGCCCGGTTCACTGCTCCCCTGGGCTGTTTTCCCTGACCGGCCCTCTTCTTGGGCGGTATCGGTACACCGGAGGATACGCCGGCTGCCGCCGTGTTCCTTGCCGCCGATGATTCCGTTGCGCTGCAACTCCCGCAGCGACTTGGCAACCGCCGGCCAGGTCGCGTTACCGCCGCTGCCGGATGATTGCGGGTAAGCCGCGGATCCAGCAACTCCCATCCTTGGCCGGCCGGGCCGCCGGAACGCTCCACCGCTAGAAACAGGATGCCCGGCGCCCGGTCTTCCGCCTAGGGCCCTAGGGCCACAGCCGCATCGTCTCCTTGGCCGCCAGCCGGACTAGGGACTGCCGCAACGGCCGGTCAACTCCGCCGCGGCGGGCAGATCCCGCCCGTCCGCTGCCGCCGCCGCTGACTGTCCTCCTCGGTATCCCCTGATTTGGGGAAGTGCTTGGAAAAACGCTTGACACGCTGGGACGGCCTGTGATAGAGTCGCTTATGTCATTTTAACGATACTGAGTATCAAAACTGCGGGCAGTACTTGGGCCGAGGGGCGGCCCGGAAAATAGGAGCATACACGGACACCCTTATGAACATACTCACCAAGGCAAGAATTCAGTGGCAACTCGCCGGGGCGGCTATGATCATCGCCGTCTTGGTAATAACCCTGCTGGCCGCCGGCCTCCCGGCCCACGGCCAAGGCCCGGGCGACGATACGGCGCCCGGCCCCCAGCAGACCGAACCCGAAGCCTGTGGCGACAACCCGGCGGAGGTCATCTCCTCCGGCCACTATGCGGTTTTCGACGTCTACTGGGACTACGACAACCGGACGCTGAACAACAACCCCTGCCCGCCGTCGGCGATGCATCAGGACGATGGATTTGGCAATGAAACAACCATCCGCACCGCCTCCGACGCCAACATCGGGCAGACCATCTTCCACGTCCCGTTCGCGGACGGCCGCACCGTGACCGAAAACGACTACCAGTTCTTGCAAGATGCCGTAGCGGATGACAGCCAGAAAGTGTGGTTTATTTCCAGTTGCGAGCCCGGCGCCAGCTCGGGCTCGGGCGCTTTGTGCGTCGGCTTTTCCGCCGGCCTGCTGCGAGCATCAGAGTGGATTGGGGATGTCGCTTTTCAATTGGAGGTCGTTCGCGAGCCGGACGAGGCGCCGGAAGACCGCGGCCGCGTCTTCGTGTACGAAGGCGCGGAGTCTGAGCTCCCGGCTAATGCCCCGGAAGTTCAGCGCATAACTTGGGATACCGGCGGCATCGACACCGCCGAGATGGCGATCACCCCCGGCGACTACGCACACCGCACCTGGGCCTTTACCAAGCCGGGGACGTACCAGTTCGACGTTCACGTCGAGGGACATCCCAACCCTGATACTGCCTCCCAGGGTGTGGACCCCATCAGCGACAACGAAACTGAAACCAGCGAGGTGCGCCGCTACACCTTCCACGTGGGGCGGCTGGCCGACATGGACGCGGCAATGGCGGTGGACAACGCCACGCCGTCGCCCGGCGACAGCGTGGTCTTTACCATCACTGCCCGCAACGACGGCCCCGACAACGCCCCCATCGCCGGCGCGACGGTGGCCTTGCCCGAGGGATTGACCTACCAGTCCGCCGACACCGCTTCCGGCGCCTACGACCCGGCGGCCGGCCGGTGGAACATCGGCGCGCTGAATAGCCAGGCCAGCGCCACCCTGTCCATCACGGCCAGCGTTGACGCCGGCACCCGGGGCCGGGAAATGACCGTCACCGCCATCGTTGATGCGACCGAAACCATCGGCGGCTCGACGACGGTGGCCGAGCTGGACCCGCGCCCGGACAACAACACCGCCGGCGCCGGCGTTACCCCGCCGGACGACGACAACGAGAACCCGGTATTCACTATTTCACGCACGGTGACCGAGAACGCCGCCGCCGACAGTGCCGTGGGCGACCCGGCGCCGGTGCGGGACGGTGATGACAGCGCCTTCACCTTCCGCCTCTCCGGGCCGGGCCACGAAAACTTCCGGGTTGACCGCTCCGGGCAGATTACGGTGGCCCAGGGCGCTTACCTCAACTACGAGTGCGAAACCGGATACGAGCTGCTGCTCCAGGTCAGCGACGGCAAAGACTCGGCCGGCAATTCCGACCAGGAAATTGACGCCGCCATTGGCTTGGACCTCCAGGTTGCCGACGCCGCCGAGTCCGACGGCAACGTCCGGGTTTCCCTCAAAGCCGACAACTCCTCGCCGGCGGCGGGCGAAACCGTAACCCTCACCGCCCAGTTCCACAATTTTTCCCAGTGCGCGCCGTCGGTTTCCAATCATGTGTGGGAGCATGACGTGGTGGACACCGGCGGTCATACGCAGCGGCAGATTATCGCCCGGAATACCCGGCAGATTCAGGTCAGTCAGGACTCCGCCGGGAGCAAGGTCTACTACTTGCAAGGCTCCTTCACCGGCGCCAACGGCGCAAGCCACAGCGTCGACTTGAGCATCAGCGTCACCTGGAGGTAGCCCCCCGCCCATCCAACTCAGGACTTAGGCGGTTGAAACTCGCAGTCCGTCGTTCCGGCCTAGACTGGAACGACGGATAGAAGCCCCCCGAATAAGGAGATGCCCCAATGCTATCCTCATCCCCTGAAGCCAAGTCCCTTGCGCCGGCGTCCTTCCGCGCCATAGCGTTACGTTTGCTGCCGCTTTTCATCGTAGCGGCGCTTGCGATTGCAGTTTCCGGCACATTTGTGCCGGCGCCGGCCAGCGCGCAGGGAAGCTACATCGACCTAGGTGTCACCATAACTACGGATAAGTATTATAGTATAGGAATTACTGTGACCAATTATGGGTTAGCTGATGCCTATGATGTCCAGGTCGAACTTGCGGCTAACGGTGAGCCTCTGGAGGTGAGAAGAAACGTCGGCCCACTTGAATTAGGACGGGAGGAGGTTCTTGATGGCAAGCATGTTTGGAAATTTGACCGGCTGTCCGGCGGCCAGCAATACACGGACGCTCGTTGGCGAACCCGCAGCCAGGCCGATGGCGAGGCTACAGAGATGGTTAAGCTCACCGCCAGAATCAGCGCCGGCGAGCCCCACGAACCGGAGTCATTGCTCCATAATAACTACGCCGAAGCATATAGGGCTATTGAGCCGGGTTCTATTAGCACAGCTTATCCTGACTACACAATTGAGGCAAAGGTCGATAATCGTGCTCCGCAGCCGGGGGAAAGCGTTAGGTTCACGATTGTCGCCGATTCCTATATCGGGGAGGAGTTCGTTTCGGACGCTGATCATAAGAATATCAGACTTGCAAGTTATATCTCCGATGTCAGAGTCAATATAGATTTAACCGAGGGGCTGATACCCGGCTCGACTGCTATAACCCGGTCCGATGAGAAGGTTAATACCACTACATATAATTCGGATACCGGAGTATGGGACATCGGCGGCATGTTCCGATACGATCCGGACACGTATACCCTGGAACTGGACGCCACGCTTGCTATGGATGCGGTTCTAGGCCAACAGTGTCTGACTGCGGAAATTTTTGCCAATCCGCCGGCAAGGACAGAATTCAGTGGATTTTACGACGACCCGTGGGACAATGTTGACGTGGTTTGCTTGGGTGAACCTCAAGTGATCGGGGAAGGGGAAATCTATCTGTTGACAGTGTACGACTGCGTCGGCGTGACGGCCCCCCCGTGCGACGATACCGACGGCGTGGAACTGGTGGCATGGTACGACGGTCAAGCACGGCAACCTGAGGATATAGTAGTGCATATTGATGAACCCGTGGGCCGGGTTGATGGCGTGTGGCGCACCGGCCTCGACGAGCACCTCCACGGTGCTAGACCGGCGGAAATCCACCCCGGGGCGGTCGCCAGATGGTGGGTGCCGGGACCTCCGGACTACAATCAGCACAACTTTGCCGTCAGTGATGCGGGTACGAAGCCCGGCTCTTTTAGAATACTTCACGCCGCCAATACTGGTTTCACCTTACTGGATGCCGATAACAAGCCGTCCTGGGGCCCCGCCAATATGTCGGCTTCAAATTTGTATATTCATTGGCTATTTGAATTCGGGGCGCTGGGCACCTATGTCATGGATATCACGGGCGGGGCGACCGACACGGCCACCGGCACCGCCTACACCGACACGGCAACCTACACCTTCCACGTCGGCCCCATCGCAGATCTGACGGTGCGGGACGTCGCGCCCAACCCTGAGCTGTCCTCTGACCGGCGGGCTTTCACCATCATGGCGGTGAACAACGGCCCCAGCGATGCCCCCGCCGCCCGAGTGGAGATAGAACTGCCGGAGGCCGTTGGCGACTACACCGTCGGCCAGGGCGACTTTGACCCCACCACCGGCTACTGGAACATCGGCAAGCTGTGGCCCAAAGACCGCTATCGGGCCTTGCATGGGCAGGACGGGCCAACCATCACCTTCTACACCGACGCCGCCGCCGGCGAAGCCACCGCCCGCATTGAGCACGACCCCAACCGGCCCTACTCCGTCACCTTGGACGGGACTACCCACACCGTCCCGGTGGGGGAATACAACAAAGACAACAACAGCGCCGCCATCAGCGCGGCGGCCGGGGGCCGGCCGGCGCCCGCCGGGCTGACGGCCACGCCGGAGAGCTATACCGCCGTCCTCCTGGAGTGGGACGCATTGCCGGAGTTTCTGGGGTCGGACACCACCCACTACGAGATTGAGTACCTGGCCGACGAGGACGGGGCGCAGTGGGCCAGGCTGGTAGCCAACACCGAGAGCTTCGACGGCGGCGACTGGTTGGGCACGGAGGCCATGGAAACGGAGTACCGCCACTTCACGGGCCTGGCCGGCCACGACCCGCAGTACCGGGTGTACGCTTGGAACACTGACGGGAAACGGAGCGCCCCGTCCACCGCGGCCGTCGCGTCCCTGCCGGCCGTAGCGGAGCACATGGTGCCGGAAACGAGCGCCTTCCGCTCGGCCACCATCTGGGCGGCGGCCGGCTACGATGCGCCGGTGGCCGGGGAGCCGGTGCGGGCCAAGCTGGACGACCGGGAAGCGGACTTCCTGGCCCGGTCCCGGTTCACGCCCAGCCAGCGGAGCCTGGATCCCTGCACCCACTGGGTCCCGCGCCCGGACATAAGCGTCCCCGGCTGGGTGTGGCAGTCCAGCAGCGACTTCACCAACGACGGCATGGACAGCAACGACACCTGGACCGACATTCCCGACGACGGCGGGGTCACCTACATCTATACCCCCGTGTCCGGGGACATCGGCAAGTACCTGCGGGCCACGCTGACCTTCGGCACGCCCCCGGTCACGACCGCCACCCGCGCTTTCGGCCCGGTGATGCGCGCGGGCCCGGCAACCGCGGCCCCGGCCGGCGCCGCCAACATCACCGGCACGGGGCAGGCGGGCGTGGCCATGACGGCGCGGCTCGACGCCACCATCCTGGCCGCCGGCGCCAACATCGTGGAGCGCTGGCAGTGGCAGCGCAGCGACGACTACACCAATGACGAGGACGACAGCAACGACACTTGGATCATCGTCACTCGCTACGGCGGCTGCCCCGTCCTGCAAGAGCCGAAGCACCAGTACACGCCGAGCAGCCAGGAAGCGGGCGGCCACTTCCGGGCCTACGTCTACTACAACGACAGCTACGGCAACCTCAAACGCGCCCAGACGGACGTGGTCGGGCCGAATGCCGGGCCGCGGAGCCTGAGCGGCGCGCTGCCCTTGGTATCCATCACCGCCGCAGTTACGGAGGTGGCCGAGGGCGCCGACGGCGCGGTATCCGCCACCGTCAGCCTCAGCGCGGCCAGCGCCGAGACCGTCACCGTAGACTGGCAGACCACCGACGGAACCGCCGACGCCGGCGGGGACTACACTGCCGCCGGGGGCGCCCTGACCTTCGCGCCGGGCGGGCCGCTGGCCCAGAAGGTCAGCGTCGCCATCTTGGACGATACCGAGCACGAGGCAAACCCGGAAACCTTCGACATTCGCCTATTCAACCCGTCCAACGCGGCTATCCATCCCAACAATGACCGGGTCAGGGTAACCATAACCAGCGACGACCCGGCGCCCGGCAGCCCGCCGGTCTTCGACGCCGGAACCGATGCCTTCACCGTGTCAGAGAACACCACAGCGGTGGGCGCGGTGACCGCCACCGACCCGGACGAGGGGGACAGCGTAACCTTCGCCCTCAACGGCGGCGCCGACGCGGCCAAGTTCGCCATCACCCCGGAGGGGTTGCTGACCTTCCTGACCGCGCCGGATCACGAACAGCCCACCGACTCCGGCGGTGACAACGGCTACGAAGTGGCGGTGCGGGCCTCGGACGGCTCCCTGACCGCCGACCAGACGGTTACCGTCACGGTGACCGACGCCGCCGAGAACGACGCCACCCTGAAGGCCCTGTCCCTGGCCGACCAAGACGGCAACCCGGTCGGCATCGGAGCCTTCGACCCGGCCACCACGGACTACGCCGCCACCGTGGGCGGCCAGGTGACCGGCGTAACGGCCACGGCCACGCCCAACCACCCGGACGCCACCGTGGCCACCACCGGCAACACGGCCCTAGCGGAGGGGGAGAACCCGGTAACCGTAACCGTGACGGCGGAGGACGGCAGCTCCACCCAGGATTACGTCATCACCGTTACCCGGGCGGCAAGCGACGACCCGGCGCCCGGCAGCCCGCCGGTCTTCGACGCCGGAACCGATGCCTTCACCGTGTCGGAGAACGTCACGGCGGTGGGCGCGGTGACCGCCACCGACCCGGACGAGGGGGACAGCGTAACCTTCGCCCTCAACGGCGGCGCCGATGAGTCCGCCTTCGCCATCACCCCGGAGGGGTTGCTGACCTTCTTGGCCGCGCCGGACCACGAGCAGCCCGCCGACTCCGGCGGTGACAACGGCTACGAAGTGGTGGTGCAGGCTACGGACGGCTCCCTGACCGCCGACCAGACGGTAACCGTCACGGTGACCGACGCCGCCGAGGCCGACGCCACCCTGAAGGCCCTGTCCCTGGCCGACCAAGACGGCAACCCGGTCGGCATCGGAGCCTTCGACCCGGCCACCACGGCCTACACCGCCAGCGTGGGCAGCCAGGTGACCGGCGTAGCAGCCACGGCCAGGCCCAACCACCCGGACGCCACCGTCGCCGTAATCGGCGGAACGGCCCTGGCGGAGGGGGAGAACCCGGTCACCGTAACCGTGACGGCGGAGGATGGCAGCTCCACCCAGGATTACGTCATCATCGTAACGAAGTCGGCGGCAGAAGCAGTCAACAATGCCCCCATCTTCGATGCCGGAACCAACGCCTTCACCGTGTCGGAGAACATCACGGCGGTGGGCGTGGTGACCGCCACCGACCCGGACGACGGGGACAGCGTAACCTTCGCCCTCAACGGCGGCGCCGACGAGTCCGCCTTCGCCATCACCCCGGAGGGGTTGCTGACCTTCCTGACCGCGCCGGATCACGAACAGCCCGCCGACTCCGGCGGTGACAACGGCTACGAGGTGGCGGTGCGGGCCTCGGACGGCTCTCTGACCGCCGACCAGACGGTTACCGTCACGGTGACCGACGCCGCCGAGAACGACGCCACCCTGAAGGCCCTGTCCCTGGCCGACCAAGACGGCAACCCGGTCGACATCGGGGCCTTCGACCCGGCGACCACGGACTACGCCGCCAGCGTGGGCAGCCAGGTGACCGGCGTAACGGCCACGGCCAGGCCCAACCACCCGGACGCCACCGTGGCCACCACCGGCAACACGGCCCTGGCGGAGGGGGAGAACCCGGTCACCGTAACCGTAACGGCGGAGGACGGCAGCTCCACCCAGGATTACGTCATCATCGTAACGAAGTCGGCGGCGGAAGCAGTCAACAACGCCCCTGTCTTCGACGCCGGAACCGACGCCTTCACCGTGGCGGAGAACATCACGGCGGTGGGCGTGGTGACCGCCACCGACCCGGACGAGGGGGACAGCGTAACCTTCGCCCTGAACGGCGGTGCCGACGCGGCCAAGTTCGCCATCACCCCGGAGGGGTTGCTGACCTTCCTGGCCGCGCCGGATCACGAACAGCCCGCCGACTCCGGCGGTGACAACGGCTACGAAGTGGCGGTGCGGGCCTCGGACGGCTCTCTGACCGCCGACCAGACGGTAACCGTCACGGTGACCGACGCCGCCGAGAACGACGCCACCCTGGAGGCCCTGTCCCTGGCCGACCAAGACGGCAACCCGGTCGCCATCGGAGCCTTCGACCCGGCCACCACGGACTACGCCGCCAGCGTGGGCAACGGCGTAACCGGCGTAACGGCCACGGCCAGGCCCAACCACCCGGACGCCACGACTGCCGTAACCGGCGGCGCGAGCCTAGCGGAGGGGGAGAACCCGGTCACCGTAACCGTAACGGCGGAGGACGGCAGCACCCGTCAGGAATACACCATCACCGTGACTAGGGCGGCAGCAGAGCCATCCGAGAAACCCGGCGCGGTTCGGCATCTGTCCGTCTCCGTCGGCGCCGACAGCCTGACGATCTCCTGGGAAGCCCCCGACACGGGCAGCGCGGCCTCCGGTTACGACGTGGACTACGACCTTGCGGGCGCGGCCGGCGAGTGGGTGACGGCCCTGGCTGGCGGCGAGGCCACCAGCGTCACCGTCACGGGCTTGGCCCCCGGCGAGTACCGTATCCGGGTGCGGGCCACCAACCAGTATGGCAGCAGCAAGTGGGCTCGCGACCGGGTCACCGTCGGCGGCTGATGCTCCCGAGCCATTGCGCGACCTAGCGGCATTCCGGCCGAGGCCGGGCATCGGCTGAAGCCACGCCTTCGGTTCCTCGATCGGCCCGTCTTCGAGGAGGGAGTGGTCGAACCCGCCGGTACGGGTTGGGCATAGAACGCGGCGTTGGCCCCGTCTTCGAAGACGGGGCCAACGCCTTCACTGTGGCGTTCTCCACCACGGCGGTGGGCACGGAGACCTCCACCGACCCGGACGAGGGAGACAGCGTGACCTTCGCCCTCAACGGCGGGGCCGACGAGGCCAAGTTCGCCATCACCCGGCGGGCGTCCTGACCTTCCTGGCAGCGCCGGACCACGAGCGGCCCGCCGACTCCGGCGGGGGCAACGGCTACCAGGTGGTGGTGCGGGCCTCGGACGGCTCCCTGACCGCCGACCAAAGCGTCACCGTCACGGTGACAGACGTGGCCGAGACCGACGCCACCCTGAAGGCCCTGTCCCTGGCCGACCAAGAAGGCAACCCGGTGGACATCAGAACCTTCGACCCGGCCGCCACGGACTACGCCGCCAGCGTGGGCACGGTGGAGGCTTCAACACTTCCCGCAGCGCCGGCGAATCTGACGGCGACGCCGGGCGACGGCCAGATTACCCTGAACTGGGACGACCCTCAGGATGAGAGCATTACGAGCTATCAGATTCGCCTGCGCCAGGCTGGCAGTTCCTGGGGTTCCCTGGGAGGAGGGGTGGAACATCCCCCCAGGACGACCGGTACGTTTGCGAGTCTGGTCAACGGAGCGGCCTACACCGCGCAGGTACGGGCGGTGAACGCGAACGGCGTCGGACCGGCGGCGGAAGTCGGGCCGGCCACTCCGTCCAAGTAGCGGGAGCAAAGAACAACCGCGGGGGCCAGTGGGAGTGTCCCCGGCGGCAAACCGCAAGCGAGCCTTTCACAGAAAGACCTCCCAGCGAAAGGTTCGCAGTATGGTACGCTCAGGCCCACCACGCCGGACGAAATCAAGAACTTTCACCATCAGGCTCAGGCCGGTTCCGTAGCAACTGCTTGGCGGCTCCCGCTATCCCGTCTGGCCGGACGTTGTTTGCGCGAGGCCGCCTGGGGTGAAATGATACCGGCAATCCCCGCAGCGGCAAGTCTGCTTGCCGCTGGAGAAACCGTGCTTGGGCAGCCAATTGGAACCGCAACGGAGACAGCGCAGGCCGCCGTGGCTGTAAATACGGGATCTGGTCATCAACGCACCTCCCCAGCCTTGCCTCTAAGTCCATTTCCATCAAAATCAACAATTGGCAACAACACCTGCGGCGGTCCCGTTCTGTTTGGGATATTTGCCCATGACTATATTAAGAGGCTGTTTCCGAAGTCATTCAGGCATGGGCCAACCGCCGGAGCATGAGATGATCCATCTCTATGTACACCCAAAACTCCGTTGTCTCGGTCAAGGCTCGCAGTCCTTTTGCTGCGCAGCAATTCCCCCTCGAGGAAGCCCGCAGGGTCTTTGACAGGCCGTGCGCAACGGGTTTGTGCCAAGCTCTTGTCTGTCCTCCAAACCGTCCACTGACTTTGAAAAGCCTCTGGCTGCCTGCGCCCGGCGGAACCCGGCTGTGTCGATTTCCAGGATGCGCTATGCCGGTTTGCGCTGCCCGCGCCTGGCGGAACCGTCATTTACCGGCGGCAGTGCGCCGGGTATACTGAGTAAGAAACCCGCGCTCTAATCGGACTCGCGCTCGCGCAGATCTAGACCGGCTGGCGGAAGGGATACTTGTTATCAGGGCAGAAGTCTGCGCGAAACTCCGTAGCCAGCAAGCTGCGGGGGAGGAAAAGCCACACCGTCGCTCCGACGCCGACTGGCGCCCCACACAGACGCCGGGCCGCGCCCGGCCGAGGAGCGGAGAGCCGGTCAGCCGTGCCCTGGCCGGAACGGATCTACTCCATCGCGCAAGGCAATAACAATAAGTGAATCCCTTCTTTAAGGAATAGAGAACAAAATGGTCAACGTCAAAATAGAAACGATGCGGGACGTGATCAACGCCCTCCAAAATCACCCGGAACTGGCGGAAATGTTCCGGGCCGCCATAATCTCCCGCGACATGCTGGAGCTGCCCCAAGCAGTCGCTCGCTTGGAAGCAGAAGTCCACGAAGTCCGGCAAAAGCTGGACGGCCATATAGCGGACACCCACGCCCGGTTCGAGAGAGTCGAGGAAAAGCTGGACGGCCACATTGCCGACACCCGCGCTCAGTTCGAGAAAGTCAACAGCAGGTTGGGCAACCTGGAAGGGGCAGGCTACGAACGCAATGCCGCCCGCCAAGCCGTGGCCCGCGCCGGAATACTCTGGGGCATAGAGAACGCGGAACTGGCCTTCTCTCAAGAAGACCCGCCCCAGCCGTCCTTCAACCGGCTGATCCACCGCGCTTACCGGGAGGGAAAACTCGACCAAGAACAAATGGACGACCTGCTGAGGGCCGATGCCATAATTACCGGGGAAAACGGCGCCGGAGCCGTAGCCGAGGTCTCTCTGAAACCGGACCGAGACGATGCGGCGCGGGCCCGCCGGAGAGCAACCGTACTACAGGCACTTACCGGGGGAAACGTACAGGCCGTCGTGGTTGCTCCGGAGTTCCCCGCAGACTACGCAGAGCGCAACGGCGTGGAGCCCATGGAATTTCGCGGCAAACGGGTTCCGGCATAGCAGGGGCCAGCCCCCCCAAGAGTGGCGTGACAGCAGGCAAACGGCGGCCCAGCATAGAAACCGCGCCAGCCCCCTAGTAGCGGCGTGACAATGGGGAAAGCAACCCACTCCGCGAAGGCGCGGCTGGCGGAAATCTCCGTCACTATCCAAGAACGAGACCTGACAAGAGCCGCCATGCCGGAAAAAGCCACCGGGATCAGAACCCGGCCAATCCTATAAGCACAGTTATAGAAGAAGGACTGGATACCGGAGGCACGCCGTTCCACCAGCCCCGAGAAATTCGACGGCAGAATCTCATAGACCAAGCGATTGAGACTCTAATGGACATCACTGACTACGTTTGTCTCCCGGTCTGCCAGAGTCCCGCGCCGCCATAGACCTCATACGCTCCGCAGCCGGTATCTCCGCGCGGACGCCCGGCGCGTGGCTGGGGTGCAGCAGGCAGGGATGACCTCGCAGCCTAAGCTATGCTGCCGGACTTGACGTTGCCCCCGGAATGGAATGACTGAAATGCCCCGTTACCGAATTTAAGGCGAGGAAAAACCTTATGAAGATTGCTAGGTTCAAGCACAACGGACACACCGCCCACGGCGTGGTTGAGGACGAAGAGGTTGTGGAAATCGAGGGCGACATCTTTTCTGAGTTCCGCGCCAGCGGGCCGCGGCGCAGGCTGGACGAGGTGCAACTGCTGCCGCCCACCGACCCGGCGGAAATCTGGGGGCCAGGACTGAACTTCGCCAATCACCTGGAGTTCGCCGCCGGCGTGCTGGGCGACGAGGATCCGCACACGCCGGAACACCCGGAGCCGTGGATCAAGGCCCGCAACTCCCTGGCCGCCACCGGCGAGGACATCATCCTGCCCCATGACACCGCCGGCGAGGTCCACTATGAGGGCGAGGCGGTGGCGGTCATAGGCAAGCCCTGCCGCCGCGTCAGTCCCCAGGAAGCGGGCAGTTACATCTTCGGCTACACCTGCGGCAACGACGTTTCCGAACGGGCTTGGCAAAAGGACGACTGGACCTTCTGGCGGGCCAAGGGCGCCGACACCTTCGCCCCGGTCGGCCCGTGGATTGAGACCGACATCAACCCCCAAGCGCTGGAAATGATTGTGCGGCTTAATGGCGAAGAGGTGCAGCACGGCTATACCCAAGAGATGCTGTTCACCTTCGCCGAAATCGTCAGCTACATCAGCCAGCAAATCACGCTGCAACCCGGCGACCTCATCTTCTCCGGCTCCACCGGGGTCACCACGGCACTGAAGGACGGCGACCTAGTGGAGGTGGAGATACCGGGCATCGGCGTGCTGTCCAACCCGGTAGCGCGGGAAAAGCCTTAACTTCGTTTACAGGCTGATGATGGCGCGGGCGTGGGCCACGGGTTCGCCCCGGTCATTTTCCACGGCCACGGCGCACTCGATCAGCCGCAGCCCGTCCGCCGTCCGCTTGTCCACCACCCGGCCGGACAGGCTGATGGTGTCGTTGGCGCGGACGGGCCGCAGGTGATCAACGTCCACGCTGCTCTCATCAGCTTCCAGCCGCGCGGGAGGAAAGCCCTTGCTCAGAAGCTCGATAACGTAGCTGTCCAGGGTCTGCGCGGGCAGGGCTTCGGGCGTTGGGGCGCCGGTATCATCGCCTTCTTCGCCGTGCCGGGCAGCGTACCGCCGGATACTCTCTTCCGTCTCCCACTTGATGAGCACGGGCAAGGTGTCGCCCACGGCAACCGCATCGAAATCAACGGTCATAGCCCACAGCCTAGACATTCGGCGCTGCTCCATAGGGCCTGCCTTTTCCGCTCAGGCTAACATCGCCGTCCATCCGTGGCAAGGTATTGTTAGCATAAGGCAGCCTTGACTTTGCAGTGCCCGCGCCAGCTTACCAGGCCAGGGAGTACACCAGCATCGCCACACTCTTGGTCTACCCCTTCGTCCGCCGCATCAGCCGGTTCAGCTTCCCCCGCCACACCGAATGCAGCCCTTCGTTCCGGTTCACCGCCCCGCCCCTGCCCACCGTGTGCCGCTCCGGCGGCAGCTAGGCCCGGTACACCGGATAGGCATCGCTGCGGTACAACTCGGCATCAGGCAACCGTTCATACAGCCGCAGGAAGGGTGCCTCGCTGCGGTCTCCCGCCTCAAATCCGCCCAGCGGCGGCCGGAGAGTGGTTCATAACGTCCAGATTCGATGGTGGCGCCGTCCAGCAGGAGCTTGTGGCTGGTCATAGGCGGGACAGCATTGTGGGGTTGGGCATGGTCCACAGTATAGCGTTTCGCGCGCCGAAAGGGGCAGGCTACTCGTCGCCCTCGCAGAAATCGGTTTCTTCCTGCGGCTCCCAATCGGGAGAGAAGTCATTGCCCGTAGTGCCATTGGTGAGGTTTATAGCCCCGGCCCCATCATAGTACGCCTTGAAAATATCGTAGCTGCCATCGCCGTCACGGTTACTGTGGTAGACCATCTGTTCACTGGAGCCGCTCCATCCAGGCTGGGCGTCCGTTTGGTCCTTTCCGTTCCTTGTCACGGCCAACAGACCATCATACTCGCTATAGAAGTACACCTCCCAACCTCTATCCCGGTCTGAGGCAAAGGCGATGATTTCATCACCATAATAATTCTCCAAGTCGGGCCAACGTTCGTTGGCCCCATCGCCGGATACGTCAGCAGACTTGGCGAGGCCGGAGCCGTCGGGCTTGACGGTGTAGATGTCGAACTGGCCGTGGCGGTTGCTGGCGAAGGCGAGGGCGCCGCCGTCCGGCGACCAGGCCGGATCCAGGTCCTCGGCGCCGTCGGTGGTGACTCTCACCAAGGCATTGCTCGAAACGTCCAGCACGTAAATCTCGGCGTTGCCGTCGCGGTGGGAAACGAAGGCGGCCCTGCCGCCATCCGGCGAGAGCGCCGGCGACCGGTCGTTGGCCGGGTGGGTAGTGAGGCGGGTAATGCCCCAGGGGTCGAGTGTAAGCAGGTATATGTCGAACCCGCCGGCAGCGTTCCGGTTGGAACTGAAGGCCAGCCGCCCGCCGCTGGCCCATGATGGTTCCTTATCATCTGCGAAATGGTTGGTCAGGTTAACCTGCTGAGAGCCATCGCAGCCCATCATGTAGATTTCATCGTTCCCGTCCCGGTCGCTCTGGAAAGCAATGCGTCCGCCCGCAGGGTAACCCGGCAAGACAACGGGCGTCGGCGCCGGCGTTGGCGTGGGTGTCGGCGTCGGCGTTGGTGGCGGCGGCGGCGTGGGCGTTGGCGTCGGTGTCAGAGTCGGCATAGGCGTCGGTGTCGGCGTGAGCGTCGGCGTTGGCGTCGGTGTCAGAGTCGGCATAGGCGTCGGTGTCGGCGTGAGCGTCGGCGTTGGCGTCGGTGTCAGAGTCGGCATAGGCGTCGGTGTCGGCGTGAGCGTCGGCGTCGGTACAGGCGTAGGTGTCGGCACTGGCGTAGGTGTTGGCGTCGGTGTCGGTACTGGCGTCGGCATAGGCGTGGGCGTTGGTGTCGGTGTCAGAGTCGGCATAGGCGTCGGTGTCGGTGTTGGCGTCGGTGTCGGTACAGGCGTAGGTGTCGGCACTGGCGTAGGCGTCGGCGTTGGCGTAGGTGTCGGCGTGGGCGTGGGCGTGGGCGTAGGTGTCGGCGTGGGTGTTGGAGTGGGCGTAGGCGTAGGTGTTGGCGTCGGCGTCGGCACTGGCGTGGGCGTTGGTGTTGGTGTTGGTGTTGGCGTCGGCATAGGTGTTGGTGTTGGCGTGGGCGTGGGCGTGGGCGTGGGCGTGGGCGTCGGTGTCGGCGCAGGCGTGGGCGTCGGCGTCGGCGTGGGCATCGGCGTGGGCGTGGGCGTGGGTATAGGCGTCGGCGTGGGCATAGGCGTTGGCGTCGGCGTTGGCGTCGGCGTGGGCATAGGTGTTGGCGTCGGCGCAGGTGTCGGCATAGGTGTTGGCGTCGGCACTGGCACTGGCGTCGGCGTCGGCACCGGCGTGGGCATAGGCGTCGGCGTCAGGGTCGGCGTGGGCGCAGGTGTTGGCGTCGGCAACGGCACTGGCGTTGGCGTCGGCACTGGCACTGGCACTGGCGTCAGGGTCGGCGTCGGCGTGGGTGCAGGTGTTGGCGTCGGCACTGGCGTTGGTGTTGGCATCGGCGTCGGCGTCAGAGTCGGCGTTGGTGTTAGCGTCGGCGTTGGTGTCGGCGTGGGCGCAGGTGTTGGCGTCGGCAACGGCACTGGCGTTGGCGTCAGGGTCGGCATAGGCGTCGGCGTCAGGGTCGGCGTGGGCGCAGGTGTTGGCGTCGGCACTGGCGTTGGTGTTGGCATCGGCGTCGGCGTCGGCGTTGGTGTTGGCGTCGGCGTGGGCGCAGGTGTTGGCGTCGGCACCGGCACTGGCGTTGGCGTCAGGGTCGGCATAGGCGTCGGCGTCAGGGTCGGCGTAGGCGCAGGTGTTGGCGTCGGCACTGGCACTGGCACTGGCGTCAGGGTCGGCATAGGCGTCGGCGTGGGCGTCAGGGTCGGCATAGGCGTTGGCGTCAGGGTCGGCATAGGCGTTGGCGTCAGAGTCGGAGTTGGCGTGGGCGTTGGCGTGGGCGTGGGCGTTGAAGGCGGTTGGCCGCAGGTTCCGTTGTGTTCTACCGGCTCCCAGTCGGGAAAAGAGTCCTCGCTTGTACTGCCGTGGGTGATGCTCTTTTGCTCATCTCCAAAGGAATTAACCGCGGTGTACAGGTCCAGCCTAGTGTTGCGGCTGCTGTGAAAAACCAGTTCATCACCCGCCGGGCCCCAACTGGGGGCGGCGTCGATTGCTGCGTTGTTGGTTGCCCGTTCCAAGTTCGCGCCGTCGCTGTGCGTCAAAGAATAGACTTCCCAATTCCCCATACGGTCAGAGGCAAAGGCGATTCTCCCCTCTCCCTGATGGCTCCCCCAATCGGGCCAGCGGTCGTTGGCGTCGCTGCCGGTGAAGTTTTCCGGGCTAGGGTCGCCCGGTTTAACGATGTAGATGTCGAAATCGCCGTCTCGGTTGCTGGCGAAGGCCAGGGTCTCGCCGTCCGGCGACCAGGAGGGGTCAAAGTCATCAGCATCGTTGTCTGTGACTCTAACTAGGGTCCTGCCAAGAAGAGACAGCACGTAAATCTCGGTGTTGCCGTCGCGGTCGGACACGAAGGCGGCCCTGCCGCCATCCGGCGAGAGCGCCGGCGACCGGTCGTTGGCCGGGTGGTCAGTGAGGCGGGCAACCTCCTGTGATTCCAGGTTCAGCAGGTAGACGTCGAAATTTCCTTTGCTGTCTTCCGGTGCGTCCCGGTTGGAACTGAAGGCCAGCCGCCCGCCCTTGGCCCAGGAGGGTTCCCCATCCTCTGCGGGATGGTTGGTCAGGTTGATCAGTGGCTCGGAGCCATCACAGCCCATCACGTAGATTTCATCGTTCCCGTCCCGGTCGCTCTGGAAAGCAATGCGTCCGCCCACGGGGTAGCCCGGCAAGACAACGGGCGTCGGCGCGGGCGTTGGCACTGGCGCAGGTGTTGGCGTCGGGACTGGCCCTGGCGTCGGCGTCAGAGTCGGCATTGGCGTCGGGACTGGCCCTGGCGTGGGCGTCAGAGTCGGCGTTGGCGTCGGGACTGGCCCTGGCGTTGGCGTCGGGACTGGCTCTGGCGTCGGCGTCAGGGTCGGCGTGGGCGTCGGGACTGGCCCTGGCGTGGGCGTCAGGGTCGGCGTGGGCGTCGGGACTGGCCCTGGCGTGGGCGTCAGGGTCGGCGTGGGCGTCGGGACTGGCCCTGGCGTGGGCCTCAGGGTCGGCGTGGGCGTCGGGACTGGCTCTGGCGTGGGCGTCGGGACTGGTTCTGGCGTCGGGACTGGCCCTGGCGTGGGCGTCAGGGTCGGCATAGGCGTTGAAGGCGGTTCGCCGCAGGTTCCGTTGTGTTCTACCGGCTCCCAGTCGGGAAAAGAGTCCTCGCTTGTACTGCCGTGGGTGATGCTCCTTTGCTCATCTCCCAAGGAATTAACCGCTGTGTACAGGTCCAGCTTAGCGTTGCGGCCGCTGTGAAAAACCAGTTCATCACCCGCCGGACCCCAACTGGGGGCAGCGTCGGTTGCTGCGTTGTTGGTGGCCCGTTCCGGGTTCGCGCCATCTTTGTGCGTCAAAGAATAAACTTCCCAATTCCCCATACGGTCAGAGGCAAAGGCGATTCTCTCCTCTCCCCGATAGCTCCCCCAATCGGGCCAGCGGTCGTTGGCCTCGCTGTCAGTAAAGTTTTCCGGGCTGGAGACGCCCGGTTCAACGATGTAGATGTCGAAATCGCCGTCCCGGTCGCTGGCGAAGGCCAGGGTCTCGCCGTTCGGCGACCAGGAGGGGTCAAAGTCCCGGGCATCGTTGTCTGTGACTCTAACTAGCGTTTTGCCCAGAAGCGACAGCACGTAAATCTCGGCGTTGCCGTCGCGGTATGACACGAAGGCGACCTTGCCGCCATCCGGCGAGAGCGCCGGCGAACGGTCGTTGGCCGGGTGGGTAGTGAGGCGGGCAACCTCCTGTGATTCCAGGTTCAGCAGGTAGACGTCGAACATTCCTTTGCTATCTTCCGGTGCGTCCCGGTTGGAACTAAAGGCCAGCCGCCCGCCGTTGGCCCAGGAGGGTTCCCCATCTTCTGCGGGATGGTTGATAAGGTTGACCAGTGGCCCGGAACCATCACAGCCCATCATGTAGATTTCATCGTTCCCGTCCCGGTCGCTCTGGAAAGCAATCCGCCCGCCCACGGGGTAGCCCGGCAAGACAACGGGCGTCGGCGGGGGTGTTGGCACTGGCGGGGGCGTCGGCGTCGGCGTGGGTGTTGGTGTTGGTGTTGGTGTTGGTGTTGGTGTTGGTGTTGGCACTGGCGGGGGCGTCGGCGTCGGCGTCGGGACTGGCCCTGGCGTTGGCGTCAGAGTCGGCGTGGGCGCAGGTGTTGGCGTCGGCGTCAGAGTCGGCATTGGCGTCGGGACTGGCTCTGGCGTTGGCGCGGGCGTCGGCATGGGCGCGAGTGTCGGCGACAGAGTCGGCGTTGGCATAGGGGTCGGCGAGGGCTTGGGCGTGGCCGCCGGGGTAGGCGCTTGTGTAGGAGTCGGCGCTAATGTTGGCGCGGGCGTCGGCGCAGGGGTTGGCCTCGGCGTGGGCGTAGGCGCAGGCGGCCGAGCGGGAGGAAGTATTGGTTCGGGCGTAGGCGTGGGTTCCTTGGTTGGTATGGGAGTGGCGGCAGGCGGCGGCGAAATATAGACCGTTACGAAGCGGTGGCGGTTCATCTGGAGTTGAACGAGGGAACCGTCAACGCTATCGGCTCCCGTAATCGTTACAACGTAGTCCTGACGGTTGAGGCGCACGCCGAAACTCACCAATGCTCCTGCGGCATATGTTCCATCGGGGGCAGGCAGATTGCCCAGCGTCAATATCCCCAGCGGCACGTAGAACTCGGCGTCCGTAGACAGGACTTGCCGGCCATTGATGAACAGCAAGTATCCCGGAACAGGTACAGGCGTCGGCGGGGTTGTTGGTGTTGGGGCTAGTGTCGCTGTTGGAAACGGCGTTGCTGTCGGCGCGGGTACAAGCGTCCGGGTCGGCGTGGGCGCGGGTATAGGCGTCCGGGTCGGCGTCGGCGCGGGTACAGGCGTCCGGGTCGGTGTCGGCGCAGGCGTTGGCGTGGGTGTTGGCACAGGCGTCCGGGTCGGTGTCGGCGCGAGGGTCGGAGCAGGAGCTGGCGGGGGCGCCTCGGCGGGTGTGGGCGGCAGTGTCGGCGTAGGGAAGGACCGGCTAATCAATTCAGTCGCGGGGACGGCGGTTGGCGATGGCCCAGGCGGAAGCTCGACCACCGGGGCGCGGCCGCTGGCGGCAGTGCTGGCCGCGGTGGTGAACAAGCCCAGGGCGTCCGTGGTGACGTGTACTCTGAGCCAGGGCAGGTCGAGGGATATAAGGGGTTTTTCCCAAGCCTGCTCCGAATCGTTGTACCGCTGAACCACCAGGCGGTAGGGGTTGCCATCGGCTAGATGGTAATCCTTTTCGGTCAACCGTATGGCTATGGTGGCCGACTCCGGCGGTCGGGGTTGCCAAGGCATTCCTTTGGGGGTATGGAGGGCGAGGTAAAAGGCGCGGATTGGCGGGGAATAGCCGGGGGGCAATTCTTCCAGAGAAGCGGTTGGCACCTCACGAAATTCCAGCCGCGGATTTCCGTCAGCCAAGGTTTGGGGCAGGGTTACAACCACGGAGCCGTCAGGGGAAGTCATCGAGACCAAGGGCGCCGGTTCGTCCGGCGTGGGCGCCGGGGAGAGTGGCGGAGGCTCGGAAGGCGGCGGGCGCTGCTGCATCCGGGTTTCTTCTGCATCCGGCGCATAGCCGACTAGGAATGCCCCGCAGACGACGCCAAGGGACAGCAGCACGATTCCCGGCCAGAGAAGGAGAAGTCGAGGGTAAGGGAGGGGATTATTGCGATTCCGGGCGCGGCTCATTCGGCAGGGGACAACGGAACCAAGCCAGCGTAGCCAGCATCATTGCCCCATCAGACAACCGCACGCCTTCCCGCGCTTTTCTTCCAGCTCGCCCGCTGCTGCATTGTCCGGGTAGTCATATCTTGCGTCCAGGCAAATTCTAGTTGTTTCAATGAAAATGTCAATAGATACAGGGTATTCTCAACATAAGGAGGAACTGAGGCGGAACTGACTTTGCAGTGCCGCGCCAGCAGACCAAGGGCCAGGGAGTACGCCAGCATCGCCGCGCTCTTGCTGTACCCTTTCGTCCGACGCATCAGCCGGTTCAGCTTCCCCCGCCATACCGAGTGCCTCCCCTCGTTTCCGGTTCACCGGCCCGCCCCTGCCGGCCCGGTGCCGCTCCGGCGGCAGCCAGGACTGATACACCACATAGGCATCACTACAGTACGTCTCCGCCTCCGGCAGCCGCCCGTACAGCCGGAGGAAGGCGGCCTCGCCACGGCCGCCGAGATCGAAATCCACCTGCCGCCGCCCGTCAGACCCCAGGCTCACCGCCGTCCAGAGCCACGCATCCCGCCGTTTCTCCCCATGCCGGCCGCCCACGCAGCTCCACATCTCATCCCAGGCAATCACTGCCGTCGGCCGACGGCCCGCCTTCCCCTCGGTGGGCTGCCGGCTCCGCTCCCGCAGCCGACTCAGGGTCTGGCGCCCCTTTTTTCACCCGCCCCAGCACCGCCGGGGGCGCTGTAATCCAAATCCGCCCGATGGCCCTCAGACTGCTCCCTTCGGTATACGTCCGCAAGGCCCGCTCCCTGACCGCCGCTCCGGGCCGGCGGTAAGCCCCGCAACGGTAACGCTGCCGGCCAGCGGCAAATCCGTCCTTGCGCATCCGGTTGGAGCCGCAATGGGGGCAGCGAACATCGTGGCGGCAGACGCGGGCAGCGGCCATGACAAGCCTCCTTGCCGGGTTGATGCCACCCTGAGTCTAGCATAAACAACTGTTGCTAACAATACCAGGGTATTCTCAACATAAGGCGGAACTGACTTTGCAGTGCCCGCGCCAGCAGACTAGGGCCACCGAACCCGCCAGCATCGCCGCGCTCTTGCTGTACCCTTTCGTCTGCCGCATCAGCCGGTTCAGCTTCCCCCGCAGCCGGGAATGCAGACCCTCGTTCCAGTTCACCGGCCCGCCCCTGCCGGCCCGGTGCCGGGCCGGCGGCAGCCAGGACTGATACACCACATAGGCGTCACTACAGTACGTCTCCGCCTCCGGCAGCCGTTCGTACAGCCGCAAAAATGTAGCCTCGCCACGGCCGCCGAGCTCGAAATCCACCTGCCGACGCCCGTCAGCCCCCAGGCTCACCGCCGTCCAGAGCCACGCCTCCCGCCGTTTCTCCCCATGCCGGCCGCCCACGTAACTCCACATCTCATCGAAGGCCGTTATCCGGTCCGCGGCCTGGCGCCCCCTTTCCTGCCGTTGCCAGAGCAGCAGGGTCAGGGCCCAGCAGACTTTTTTTAATCCAGCCGTACACCGTCAGCAGGGGAACGCCCAGAGTGCGGCCCACGGCCCGGATGCTGGCTCCCTCGCAGTACATGGCGATGGCCTGCTCTCTGACCTCCTGGGAGTGGAAGCGGCGGCCGGCCTCCGGGGTGAAATGGTGGACGCAATCGCCGCAGCGGCAGCGCTGCTTGCCCAGGGCGGAGCGGCCATACTGGCGCACCCAGTTGGAACCGCAATGGGGGCAGCGGACGTGGTGGCGGTATATGCGGGCAGCGGCCATGACAAGCCTCCTTGCCGGGTTGATGCCACCCTGAGTCTGGCATAAACAACTGTTGCTAACAATACCCGTGGCAACAGCCGCTGGAAAGCGGACGCCGGTTGCGTTAACCTATTCGCGGCTTTCCGCCCACACTGGAGAATACTTGAAGGCAGGACGATGTCGGACTCAGAAAAGGAAGAACAGTACAGCCGGGCGATGGTGGTAATGGCCCACGCCGACGATGCCGAATGGACTTGCGCCGCAACGATGGCGAAAATGTGCGCCGAGGGTTGGGAGGTGGTGCTGGTGCTCTGCACCGACGGTTCCAAGGGAAGCGATGACCCGGAGATGACCGCCAAGCGCTTGGCGGAAATCCGGGCCGGGGAGCAGAGGGAGTCCGGCAGGATTCTTGGCCTCAAGGAAGTGGTGTTTCTAGGATATCCCGATTCGTACCTCGAACCCACGCTCCAACTGCGGAAGGACATAGCGCGAGAGATACGCCGCCACCGCCCGCATGTGGTCATCACCGAGCCGCCGACCCGCGATATAGACAGCCGCTACTACGGCAGCCACCCCGACCACTTGGCTACCGGCGAGGCTGCCCTGGCTGCCGTCTTCCCCACCGCCCGCGACCGGCTGACCTTCCCGGAACTGCTGGAGGAGGGACTGGAACCCCACAAGGTGCGGGAAGTATGGATTGTGGGCGGCCTCCACGGCTCAGACCACTTCGTGGACGTGGACGGCTATATGGACACCGCCATAGCCGCGCTAAAGGCCCACAAGTCGCAGGTAGACCCGGAGGACGCCGAAAAATACTTCCCCCTAGGCCGCGCCCAAACCGCCGCCAAGGTGGGCCTGAAGCACGCCGAGGCGTTCAAGACGATTAAGTATTACTGACGCAAACCTAGCGTGAAATGAGCCGCGGAGGGAAAAGATAACCCTATGACCTTGAGTCGGCAGGAATATGAGGCCATCATTAACGATACGAGTAAGGTCATATCGGTGGACATCACTTGGGAAGGATCCGGCAATTCGCCGACACGGGAATTCAGAGTAGACGTGGTTTCCCGTGAGGAATACCCCATATTTGTAAAAGGCTGGTACAACCCCCGCTCCGGCAAACTGCCCTTTGCTATCATTCATCGAACTGCGGGCGGTAGAATCTACGGTTTGGATTTGGGAGCGGAACATTACAACCCTGATGGGCGGCCCGTAGGAGAGAAACACAAGAACCACTGGGTTCCGGGCTACCGGGATAAGTGGGCGTATGCGCCGGAGGATATTACCGAGACGTGGAATCGTCCGGTAGAAGCCTGGCGACAATTCTGCGCCGAGGCAAATCTGCGACACTCAGGTACGATGCAGCACCCGGATACCCAAGGGGAACTTCCAGTATGAACGCCAACGAACTTTGCGCCACTATTGGGCGCTCTCTGCCTCCCCTGTTCGTGTGCGCCCCGGCTCCCCAAGAGGGAGTGCGGGTGCGTACTCCGTTGCTGTACCCGGATGGCGGTGTGGTAGACGTATTCGTTCTGGAGCGCGACAACAATTACACAATTACCGATTTTGGGGACGCGATGGGCTGGCTTGGGCTGCAATCGGTAAGCCGGCATCGTTCCCCCAAGCAACAGGCATTGGCCCAGGATGTATGCCAAACGCTTCGTATTGAGCTGTTCCACGAGCAGCTAGTGCTTCGCTCAGTGCCAGAAGATGAGCTGGGGGAAGCGGTGCTTCGCGTGGCCCAGACAGCCGTGCGAGTCTCGGACCTCTGGTTCACGCTTCGCAGCCAGTCGGTCCAGACGACGGCGGACGAAGTGGACGAGTGGTTGCAGGAAAAAAAGATTCTATTTGAGCGCCGAGTGCCAAAACAAGGCCGGTCAGCCCGGAACTGGCATGTTGACTTTGAGGCTCGAACAAACAACCGCACTTCCCTGATTTTCTTGCTGAGCACTGGTTCTCGAGGGGCTGCCCGCCGAATTACGGAGCATGTTCTAGCCGGATGCGTAGATTTGAGCCATCTCAAAACAAGCCTGCCCAACTTGGCGTTTGTCTCCCTGTTCGATGACACAGAAGACGTGTGGCGAGACGAGGATTTTGGATTGGTAGAGGGGCATTCCGAAATAGCGCGCTGGTCTCACCCGGACGAATTTGAGCTGGTCTTGACGGCACCTGAGCGCAACTGACTGAATCCAGCGTTAAAGCCGTCCCCGGCTGGCGTTAGCCGGGGACGGTGGCTGTAGTATGGCCTACCCCGCCTTCCTCGCGGTCACCTTGAAGCTGGCGGTGTTGGTGTCGGTTCCTTCGTCGTCCGCGTCGCGGAACTTGTAGTTTTCGCCCGTGATTTCGATGTCGGTGAAACCGGCGCGGCGCAGGCGCTCCAGGTAGATTTCCTTGT
Organism: Dehalococcoidia bacterium; assembly: GCA_965213725.1. Lineage (GTDB taxonomy): Bacteria > Chloroflexota > Dehalococcoidia > Lucifugimonadales > UBA3495 > VXOI01. The sequence goes on along the minus strand of OZ243924.1, from coordinate 2,498,268 downwards.
ACTCCGCCCCGGCGGTGCAGGATACCCAGGACTCGGCGTCGGTTACCGCCGGGCCGTCGGACGTCAGGGCCAGCACGTCAGACAGGTGGATGCGCCCGCCGGGGGCCAGCACCCGGAAGCTCTCGCTGAACACCGCGTCCTTGTCCGGGGAGAGGCAGACCACGCAGTTGGAAATGATGACGTCGTAGGAGTCGCCGGGCAGGGGCATGGCCTCCATCTCGCCTTGAACGAACTCCACGTTGGTCAGGCCGAGGCCGGCCTGGTTCTTGCGGGCCAGTTCCAGCATGGCCGGGGTCATGTCCAAGCCGGTGACGCGCCCGCCCTCGCCCACCTGCTGGGCTGCCAGGAAGCAGTCAATGCCGCCGCCGGAGCCGAGGTCCAGCACCCGCTCGCCGGGGCGGAGTCCGGCCAATGCCGTGGGGTTGCCGCAGCCGGCGGAGGCCGCCACCGATTCGGCGGGCAGCCCGGTCAACTGGCCTTCGCTGTACAGCCGCATGGCGTGTTCCAGATCCTCCGGGCCGCAGCAAGCGGCGGCGGTGGCCTCGCAGCCGCACCCGTCGGCGCATCCTTCGGTGTCATCCTCCGCGACGGGGCTGAGTTCGATAACCCGCTGCGCTCGCGCGCCGTACCGTTCCCGTACCAATTCCTTTATGTCTTCCTGATTGGCGGCCATTCGCTTGCCTCCTTAATTAAATTCGCGCATCGGTTTTGCCTGGTATGGAGTATGCCAGACTTGCCCCCTAGCCTCCGGCCGGAGCCGGGGCGAGGGCTTGGGCCACGCAGTCCTGCACCGCCGGCAGCATACGCTCCCACACTCGGGCGGCGGACTGAAAGGCTTCCTCTCCGTCCGCGGTGAGCCAGCAGACGCGGCGGCGGCGGCCTTGGCGCTCCTCCATCCGGCACTCCACGTAACCGTGGTCCTGGAGTTCCTTGAGGGTGGAATACACCATCGCCTCGGTGGGTTCGCAGCGCCCCTGGCAGGCTTCCTTGATGGCCCGGTTGACCCCGTAGCCGTGAAGCGGCCCCTTCGCCAGTTGGGACAAGAGCAAGAAGCGGCAAAGGCTCTTCTTCACTAGGTTCTCCCAATACTCTTCGCTCTTCATTCCGCTCATGCCAGCTCCGCGTACTAAAGCCAGTATACTAAACTGTGATTAGTATACCGGCAAGGCCAATGAGCCGTCAACCCGTCCGGGCAAGGGGCGTTCCAAGAGTGTGCCGGCATTTCCTGCTCCGTCATTCCCGCCTTTCGCGGGGAAACTAGGGGTTTCAACGGAACGCAGGCTTTCGCGCACCGCAAGGGCCTGCAATTCACCTTCTTTATCGCTTTAGCGGTAGTGTGCCTCAGCCTGTACCGGGGCAGCCGTTGGGGTTTATTGGCGGCGTCTTTGAGACTGGCCGCCGCCTTGACCACAACGGCAACTGGGTCAAGGCGGTTATCCCGGCCTCCGCCCCGGTGGAGGCAAAATGACCATCATCATCGCCTGAGTCGGGATGGTCAGGATTAAAATCAGGATGAGGAATATCCGGCAAATCCTGATTCAGACAATAATTCGGCCAAGCCCCGGCTGACCGGCTAGGGCGGCCGGGGCGCTGTGGTAGAATGGGGACGGTTTCCAGACACTCATACAGGCTGCACCGCCCGGAGTTGTGCCGATATGAAAATTGCCGGTTTTCGCACGCGCCTCTTGAACACGCCCGCCGATGACCCGCTGGCCCACAGCTTGCCCGACACCGGGCGGCGGCGGGCCTTTGTCACGCTGGAAATGACCACCGACGAGGGCATTGAGGGCGTGGGGCTGACTTTCGTTCCCGCGCTTCAGGCCAGCCCGGTGGCCGGGGCGCTGCGAATGTCGGTGGACGCCCTGGCCGGGATGACCGTCGGGGAAGACCCGATGGACATCGAGGGCATCGTGGAGCGGCTCAAGGAAGCCACTTCCGGCGCCGGCCCCGGCGGGCTGCTCACCATGGCCTTGGCCGCGGTGGATATGGCGCTGTGGGACATCAAGGGCAAGGCCCTGGGCCAGCCAGTGGCGTCGCTGCTGGGCGGCTACCGGCGGCGCGTCCCCACCTACGCCAGCGGGGCGCTGATGCGTCCGGTCAACGCGGAGCGGCTGGCCGAAATCGGCCCGATGCTGGCGGAAAAGGGCTTCCGCCAAATGAAAACCCAGATGGGCGCCGAGGCGTCGGCCAACCGCGAGGTGGAGCGCATCCGAACCCTGCGCGACGCCGTGGGCGATGAAATTGACCTGATGTGCGACATCAATCAGTTGTGGAGCGTCAACCGGGCCATTGACGTGGGCCGCCGCGTCGAGGAATATCACCTGTTCTGGCTGGAGGACGTGGTGGCCCACGACGACTATCAGGGCATGGCCAAGGTGGCCGATGCCCTCCATACCCCCATCGCCGCCGGGGAGTACGTCTACGGCATCAACCCCTTCCGGCAGATGATTGAAAACCGCTCGGTGGACATCGTGATGATTGACCTGCTGCGCGTCGGCGGCATCACGCCTTGGCGCAAGGTGGCGGCCATGGCCGAAGCCTTCAACCTGCCGGTGGTCAGCCACCTGGTGCCGGAGATACACATCCAGCTAATGGCGGCCATCCCCAACGGCCTGACCGTGGAGTATATGCCTTGGACGCTGCGCCTGTGGCAGGAAACCCCGGCCTTCGTGGACGGCTGCCTGGAGCTGCCGGACAGGCCGGGGCTGGGGCTGGAGTTCGATCAAGACGCGCTGCGGCGGTACGCGGCAGAGTAAGCGAAACGGCCCGCCGGCTGAATACGCCGTATCAAACCACAAATAGAGAGGTGGAATAATGGTTGCTCAACTGCGCACTTACACCATCAACCGGGGCATGATGGATTCCTGGCTAAAGGTGTTCGACGAGGAAATCCGCCCGATTCACGACAAGATTGGAATGCCCATCTCCAACACCTGGGTCAACGCCGACCGCAACGAGTTCATCTGGGTTCGCAACTTCAACAGCGCCGAGGAAATCGCGGAGAAGGAAGCCGCCTACTTCGCCTCCGACGAGCGCAAGACCCTGGGCGACAAGCCCACCAGCCACATCGCCAAGATCGAGGTCAAGGTCATCGAGGGCGTGCTGGAGCCTGCGGGCGTGGCCGGTTAGCCCGGCTGCGCCCGGGGAAGGTGTGCGGAAAGCGTTCTGTGGGGACAGGAACTTTCCGCATACCCGGCCAACCTGAAACCGGGTTCGGTATCTCTGAAAACGGCGGAGGCAAAACCGATGGGAACCTTTACCGTAGCCATCCGCATCGGAGACCTCGGCGGAACGCGCTTCGAGGAAGTGGCGGCGTTGGCTGATACCGGGGCGACAACGACGGTCATACCCCGGAAGATACTGACCGGTTTGGGCCTCAGCCCGACCCGCCAGGAAACCTTCGAGTACGCCAGCGGACAGCAGGCGAGGCTCGACCTGGCACAGGCAACCGCCCAGGTGGAGGGCCGGGAAACCGTCACCTGGATCATTTTCGGCGAAGAAGGGATGCCCTCGCTACTGGGCGCCTACACCCTGGAAGGGCTGTTCCTAGCCGTAGACCCATATAACCGGCGGCTCGTGCCAGTAAACGGCGTGCTTATGGCCTTGGGCAGTTAGCGGGGCGCCGGCTGGGGATGGACATCCTGACCTTATAGTTCAGGGGATATACCCCGGCAACTCAGTCCATGCCGGAGAGCAGGGAATCGAAGTCAAGACCACGCGCAACCGGGGCGGGGCCGTAGACACTCATGGCGCGAGGAATCAATGGATGTGCGTGTTCGTCTATGAAGTTGACACAGAAACCGAGCCTGCCATTGACCGGCGGCCTATGACGTTTACCGAAGTTTACTTGGGACAGGTCACTCTGGAGGATTTTCGGCGGAATCCGCGCGGCGAACTGGGAACTCGAACCGTTACACTGCACCGCGAAGGAATCAGGCGATTTCGGGAGAGCTGGGTATACCGTTCCCGGCCGCGCCTTTGACGGCATAGGCGGTTAGTTTTGGAATCGCTTCCCTTGCCATCAGGAAGTAATCGCGGTCTTTCTCGATGCCTGCGCTGGCATAGCCGACGGCATTGGCGGCGGCGAGGACGGAACCCGAACCGGCGAAGGGGTCAAGAACCACGCCTTGGCCCAGCGGCAGGACGGCCCGCACTACTTGGCGCAGGAAAGCCTGGGGTTTGAGGCTGGGGTGTGGCGCAAGCTCCCTTTCCGGCGCTCTAGCCGGGCCGGAGGATATTACGTCGCCAAAGGGTTTGCCGGGCTGCGGGCGGCGGAACCCGCCAACGCCCCAATTCCTCAAGTTATCCTGAACGCGCCCTTCCAACGGTTTCCGAAAGACCAGCCACGGCTCCCACATTGACCGGGGCATCACGCTTACTTCGCTGAATTCCTCGTGCGCGCCCTTGGGCCGGTCGCCGCCCCGCAGGGTCATGGTCAAGCGAATAATTTCGCCCCGCCGCTCCAGTCCCGATTGGGCCAGAGACATGGCGACTATATGGGACACCAGGGGGTTGGACGCCACTATCACGTTGGCGCCGGGCGTCAGCTCCGGCAGCAGCGCGTTGGCCCACGCAGAAAAAAAGTCGCCGATTTCGGCCAGTTGCCCTTTGTCCAGCGTGGCGAACCGGGGCAACGGAGAGCGGACGCTGCCGTCGAAAGAGGGCGGTATTCGCCAGACTCCCCCTCTGCCGACCCGCAGCTTCGCCTGCTGCTCTTCCGTGTATTCGTAAAGGCCATACGGGGGATCGGTGACCACCGCGTGAACGGTGCATTCCGGTTGCCGCCCAAGCCAAGGGAAACAATCGCCGTGATACAGCACCGACTGCCGGAAGGCGAAGGGCGCTTCCCGTTGGGCCGTTCCCTCGCTGATGATTTCCTGCATCACCCTCCCTTCCGCATCTCCACGTGGGGGAGGTCCACCTCCAAGAACACGCCGCCTTGTTCGGCGTAGCCGTGGGCGGCGTAGAAGGACTTGACGTATTCCTGGGCGTGGAGAATATATTCCGTTGCGCCCTGCGCCTCGGCTTCCGCCTCCAGGAAGCGCAGCAGCAGGCCGCCGATGCCCCGGCGCCGGTGGCTTTGGTCTACCGCCATGCGGCCGATGCGGGCCACGCCGTCGCGGACGACCACCCGTCCCGTACCGATGGCCCGCCCGCCTGCCAGCGCGACGGCGTGGGTGGCGACGGCGTCGTCTTCGTCCAGCTCTTCCTCCGCCGGGATGGACTGCTCGTCAACGAATACCCGGAAGCGGACGCCGATGGCCGCTTCCAGGTCGGTCTCGGTTTCCGCTCGCTTGACGGTTATTTCGTCCGGCATTACAGGTCATTCTCTCCCGGAGTGGCCCGCGCATCCGCCTAAAAGACGATTACGCCGCGGCCGATTTCGCCCTGGTCCATGTCATCGTAGGCTTCGTTGATCTGGGCCAGGGTGTAGTGGCGCACCACCAGGTCGTCTAGGTTCAGCTTGCCGGCGTGGTAGAGGTCGGCGAACTTGGGCATATCCACGCGGGCGTGGGTGGAACCGTAGTAGGTGCCGCGCACCGTCTTTTCCATCCGCACCATATCCACGGCGTTCAGGGGCGCTTCGGCGCCGAAGGGCGCGATGCCCACCAGCGTGACCACGCCGGACTTCCCCGCCATTTCATAGGCGTTGCGGATGGTCTCCGTGGCCCCCACCACCTCAAAGGTGAAGTCGGCGCCCCGCCCGCCGGTCAGTTCCTTCACCCGGGCCACCGGGTCGCCGTCGGCGGCGTTGACGGTGTGGGTGGCGCCGAACTTCATGGCGAACTCCAACTGGCTCTCGCGCAGGTCTACGGCGATAATTTTGGTGGCGTTCATCAGAGCCGCGCCCATGATGACGTTGATGCCCACGCCGCCGCAGCCGACCACCGCCACGGTGCTGCCCGGCGTGACCCTGGCGCTGTTGACCACCGCGCCGACGCCGGTTGGCACGCAGCAGCCGATGAGGGCGGCTTGGGCCATGGGCGTGGGCATATCAATGGGCACGCAGCCCATTTCGGGAACCACGGCGTACTCGGCGAAGCAGGCCACCTTGCCCATGTGGTGGATGCGCCGCTCCCCTTTGTGCAGCCGCTGGGTGCCGTCCATCATATTCGGCCCGGTCGCCATGTGGTTGTCGCAGACCTGGGAGTTGCCCGACAGGCAGGAATGGCAGCGCCCGCAGGCCGGGACGAAGGACAGTATCACCTGCTGGCCGGGGCGGACGGAGGAGACGCCGGGGCCGACGGCCTCCACCGTGCCGGCGCCCTCGTGGCCCAGCACCACGGGCATGGCGATGGGGGCGTCGCCGTGCATAAAGTGGCGGTCGCTGCGGCAGATGCCGGCCGCGCCGATTTTCACCAAAACCTCCCCCTCCTTGGGGTCGTCCAGTTCCACGTCTTCAATCACCAAGGGCGTCTTCGCTTCGTAAAGAACGGCGGCCTTCAATGCGGAACTCCTTTATCGTCGGTCTCGGTCAGGTTCCGGGCGGGGCGCCGGACTGCCCTCCGGCCCGCGCGCCACCAGTATATTCCACCCCGGCGCGGGCGCTGTCAATCGCGGGCGGCGGCCGGCGGGGTTATTCGCCCTCGGCGGCCGCCGGGTTTCAGCGACAGCGCCGCACAGGCCGTTCCCTGTCCTGACCCTCTCTTCCTCCGCCCGGAACCTCTGCGTCCGCGGTTAATCAATATACGCGAATTTTATATTGTATCTTGACACATAAATAAAATGTGTGTACATATGCAAACTAGAAAGTCTAGACACAGATAACTGAATTAGCTGACTAGGCTTTTTATTAGTCCATAAACTGGAGGTTGGTAATCATATGGCACAAATAGCATGGTTGACGCACTTATCCTGGCCGGTGAAGGCCGCCGGGATCCTGGCCTTGCTGGGAGCGGCGGCGGCGCTGGTGTTGCTGCTGGCTCCCAGCGAGGCGTCGGCGGCCAAGACTTGGCGCTACTTCATCGCCGCCGACGAAGTGGAATGGGACTACGCCCCCGGCGGCAACCGCGTTGGCTCCCACTTGGACGAGGACGCCGCGGTATTCCTGGAAAACGGCCCCGACCGCATCGGCAAGGTGTATCGCAAGACCTTGTACCGGGAGTACACCGACGCGACTTTCACCACCTTGAAACCCCGTCCGCCGGAATGGGAACACCTAGGCGCCCTAGGGCCGGTCATCCGGGCCAGGGTGGGCGACACCATCGTGGTGCATTTCAAGAACAACACTCGCTTTACCGCCAGCGTTCATCCCCATGGCGTTTTCTATGAAAAGGATGCGGAAGGCGCCCCCTATGAGGATGGCACCAGCGGCCAAGACAAAAGGGATGACGGCATAGCGCCCGGGGGAAGCTTCACCTACGACTGGCCGGTGCCGGAACGGGCCGGGCCCGGCCCCGCCGACCCTAGCTCCATTGTCTGGCTCTATCACTCCCACGTATCCACCCCGCTGGACACCAACACCGGGCTTGTCGGCCCCATCATCATCGCCAGCCGGGACCAGGCCAAGGCGGCGGATGCCGTTCCCCGGGATGTGGATCGGGAGTTCGTGACCCTGTTCACCGTGTTTGACGAAAACGCCAGCCGCCTGCTGGAGCACAACATCGAGACCTACGCCGGCGACCCGGCCAGCGTTGACCCGGACGATGAGGACTTCGCCGAAAGCAATCTGATGCACTCCATAAACGGCTTCCTCTACGCCAATGTCCCCGGCCTGGAGATGGAGGAAAACGAGCGCGTCCGCTGGTATATGCTGGGGTTGGGCACCGAGGTTGACCTGCACACGGCCCACTGGCATGGGCAAACGGCCCTCTGGAAGGGCAGCCGCACCGACGTGGTGGAATTGCTGCCGGCCAGCATGGAGGTGGCGGATATGGAACCGGACAGCCCCGCTACTTGGCTGTTCCACTGCCACGTGAACGACCACATCCTCGGCGGTATGCTCTCCATGTTCACCGTGCGCCCAGAAAACTGAGGCGTCTTCCAACGTTTCCGCCAAAGCGGGGGACGGCCTACCCGAGAGCGTTCCTGCCGCGAGCCAAAGGCGGCGTTTCCGCCCGCGGCGGGGGAGGGCTGCTCCGGCTCTCCCCCGCCGCCTGTGCCGATGGCCCGCGCATTTCCGGCCGGGGCGGGGTAAAATAGCCGCAGCCCCTGCGCGCGGGAGGTTTCCGTGGCCGCCGAAATTGACTACAACGATCCCCGGTATCCCCTGCTGGCCGCCGAACTGCTGGCGCGGCACGAACGCAACGACGCCGAGGCCAACATCACCAGCGCCATCCGCGACTTCCTGGCCGACACCGGGCTGGCCGCCCGCAACGAAATGGTGGAGGAAAACCCGCCCTCCCAAGGCTCCCGCCGCGCCGTTGACCTCACCGCGCTGGACACCTTCATCGAAGTCAAGCGGCGCATCGGCACCGCCGCTCCCGGGCGGCCCAACCCGGAGTACGTCCGGCAGTTGGACGAATACCTGGAGCAGGCGGCCGGCGACGGGCGCGGCGTCCGCATGGGCGTGCTGACCGACGGCAAGCACTGGCTGCTGCGCTGGCCCGGCGCAGGCGAGGCGCGAACCACGGCCCCCGAGTACTTTACCCTCGATGGGCCGGAGGGTTGGCTGCCCCTCCACGACTGGCTGCGCGACTTTGCCTTGGTGGCCCTGGAAAACGTCCGCCCCGACGCGGCCGCCCTCGCCAAACACTTCGGCCCCCGCTCGCCCGCCTCGCAGCGGGACATCGCCGCCTTGGCCGGCCTCTACCGCCGCAGCGCCGGCCGGGAGACCGTCCGGGTCAAGCGCCGGTTGTGGCACGACCTGCTCCGCACCGCCTTGGGGGAAATCGCCCGCAGCGACGCCGAATTGGACGATCTGTTCATCCGCCACACCTACCTCAGCGCCGTGGTGGGGATGGCGGTGCAGGCGTCCTTTGGGCTGAACTTGCGGGAAATGGCCGAAGCCCCCGGCGACGGCCCGGCCGACCTGCTCCACGGACGGAGTTTCCAGCAGGCCACCGGATTGCAGGGGGTGCTGGAATCCGACTTCTTTGCTTGGCCCGCCGAGGTGGGCGGAAACGGGCTGCTGCGCACCCTGGCCCGCCACGTGGCCCGGTTCGACTGGCCGCAGGGCGCGGCGGACATTGCCGCCACCCTGTACCAAACCATCATCCCGCCCGAGGAGCGGCGGCAGTTGGGCGAATACTACACCCCGGACTGGCTGGCCCGGGCCATGGTTCAGGAAGTGATCACCGACCCCCTGCATCAGCGCGTCCTGGACCCGGCCTGCGGCTCCGGCGCCTTCCTGGCCGAGGCCGTAACCCACTTCATCGCCGCCGCCGCGAAGGCCGGCTGGGAGCCGCCGGAAACCCTCAGCCGCCTGCGGGTGGCGGTCACCGGCATAGACGTGCACCCGGTGGCGGCTCACCTGGCCCGCTCCGCCTGGACCCTGGCGGCCCGCCCGGCCATCCAGGCCGCCAACCGCTCCGGTTTCGCCGCGCCCTTGTCCGTCCCGGTGTACTTGGGCGACGCCCTGCAACTGCGCTTTCGCAGCGGCGACGACCTCTTCGCCGGGCATTCGGTGACCATTCAGGCGCAGGATGAACGCAACACCGAGCTGGTTTTCCCGGTCAGCTTGGTGGAGCGGGCCGAGGACTTCGACGCCCTGATGAGCGGCGTGGCCGACGCCATCGAAAGCGGGCAGGATCCCCGGCTGGCCCTAGACGACAACGGCATCACCGACCCGGAGGAGCGGCAGCCCCTGGAGACCACCATCGGCGAAATGCAAAAGCTCCACGCCCAAGGCCGCGACCATATCTGGGCCTACTACACCCGCAACCTGGTGCGCCCGGTGGCCCTCAGCCGCGCCAAGGTGGACGTCATCATCGGCAACCCGCCTTGGATCAACTACAACCAGACCGCCGACGTGCTGCGGACGGAGCTGGAAGGGCTGAGCAAGGAAAGGTATGGCATCTGGGCCGGGGGCCGCTACGCCACCCATCAGGATGTGGCCGGGCTGTTCTTCACCCGCTGCGTTGAGCTGTATCTGGAAGACGGCGGCGTTATCGGTTTCGTGATGCCCCACAGCGCCTTGCAGACCGGGCAATACAGCAAGTGGCGCACGGGCCTGTGGCAGACCGGACGGGGAAAAAGCGGGCCGCGGAATTTCACTCTTTCCGTGGATTTCAGCCACAAGACGGCCTGGGACTTGGAGCGTCTGGAGCCCAACACCTTCTTTCCCATAGCCTCCTGCGTGGTGTTCGCTCGCAGCACCGGGCGAAGCGGAATCGCCGCGCCCCTAGCCGGGGAAGTGCAGCGTTGGCGCGGCCCGGCGGGCAGCGACGCCGTGCGCCGCGAGGGCGGGGAGATTACCGACACCGGAACCGTCGGCGATTCGCCCTACGCCGCCCGCTCCCGGCAGGGCGCCAGCATCGTTCCCCGCTGCCTGTTCTTCGTCAACGAAACGGAAAACCCGGCCATCGTCCAAGCGGGCAACAGCATCACCGTCAACCCGCGCCGCGGCCGCTTGGACAAGAAGCCTTGGAACGGGCTGGATCTGGCCGTCATCAGCGGCCAGACCATCGAGCGAAACCATCTGTTCGACGTTCATCTGGGCGAGACGGTGGCCCCCTACGTCACCCTGGAGCCGCGGCGGGCGCTGCTGCCGGTCAAGCAGGGCGGCCCCGCCATACCAACCGATGACAACGGCGTGGGCGGCGTCCGCTTGGGCGGGCTGGAACGCTGGATGCGCGGACGCTGGCAGACAGTCAGCGGATTGTGGGAAGCCCACAAAGCCCCGGCCAACAAGCTGAACTTGCTGGGACAAATTGATTATCTGCACAAATTGACTTCACAACTGGAATGGATTCAGAATCCGGGCAATCGTCCTGTCCGCATAGTATACAGTTCTAGCGGCGAGCCAACAGCCGCGTTATTGAGTGACGACAAAATTTTGGTAGATCACAAATTATTCTGGATTGCCTGCAAAGACCAACAAGAGGCCAACTATCTGCTGGCAATCATCAACAGCACGGCGTTATACGACGCTGTTTCCAGCTTGATGTCGAAAGGTCAATTCGGCGCGCGGGATCTACACAAGCAACTGTGGAAGCTGCCGATACCGGAGTACGACGCAACGGCGGCCCGGCACCGGGAGCTGGCCGAGGCGGGAGCGGCGGCGGCCCAGGGAGCGGCGGGCGGCTGGCGGAGCTGCGGGAAAAGCGCGGCGAGGGGCTGACGGTGACGGTGGCCCGCCGGGAACTGCGGCGCTGGCTGCGGGCGTCCCCGGAGGGCGCGGCGGCGGAGGCGGCCACGGAGCGGCTGCTGGCGGGGGACGGCTGACGCCCGCAGCTTGCGCCGCCCCGCCGGAGGGGCCGATACTGGGCGGAACCGCCGCGCGCGGTTGGCGGCCGCCCCGACTATCCGGCAGGGAGGGCAGGCGATGGGACGAGGAAGCGTCTTATTATCCATCGGTGTTTTGGGTGGACTGGCTTTGGTTGCTTATGTGCTGTATTTCTGGTTGCCCGACAGAAATATAGCCGGTGATCTGGTTAAAATAATTCAAGGGGCAGTAACATCCGTTGCCATAGTCACCGGCGGCATCTTTGCTATCGGCAAACTGGAGCTTTACCGGGATTTTTCGCCGCATCTGACTATTGACCATATCATCAGCCATCGGCGCATAGGCGCTGAGTACATCCATATCGCAGTGACCACAACGTTACGCAACAGTTCTAAAGTCAAAATAGATATTCTGGAGGGCTTCTTCCGTCTGCAACAAATATCTCCGATAGCCGATGAGGAAGTGGAACTACTGGAAGCAGCGGTGTTTATAGACCGCGAGGAACAGTATATCCAATGGCCCACGTTGCGCCAGTTGTCACGGGAATGGGCCAGAGGCGAGCTCATCATCGAGCCTGGGGAATCATATCGAGAGACCTGCGAGTTCATAATTCCAAGAGAAATTGAATCGGTTCTCATACATACCTATTTCTACAACCCCAAGCATCCCTATGGCCCTGAAGGATGGGGCATCACGTCAGCGTATGATCTAATACCCTCAGACTGATGGGACATTCCTTCGCCGGAGGTCTTGCCGTGCTGTTCCGAAAATTGTTCGCCAAACTCCGAAAGCCCAGCGGTGTCAAGGTCTACGCCAATAAAATCAGGGACTACGGCCCCATAGTCCGGGGATCCGGCCCCAGAGAAGCGCCCCCGCCCATAGAGCGGGAGGGGCGCAAGCCGACCATGCACAAGCCCAAGCCGCCGGACAAGCCCTGACCCGTCCCTGCCGGGCCCGGCGGCCTGATTCAGCTAGACCGCAACGCCGCCCTCCTCGCGGCGGCGTGCGGGCCACGGAGCGGCTGCTGGCACCCCCCTTTCGGCTAGAAGAGCGTTGGGTTAATAGTGGTCGGCTCCATAACCCTGAATCCAAAGATGGAGTCGTACCTTAACAACCGTGTGTCATAGGTGTGAAACTCTTTAATCGCTAGGCCCATTCTTGCCAACCACTGCGCCGTTGCCAAATGTATTGCGTCGAGGGGCTTGAGACTCCGGCCGCGGGATACATCGCTGCGCATCATGGCGCGGGCGTTCTTTGCGATTTCGCTATGAAATTCGACCATTGTAAATACGTTCGAGTTATCCCAAAGGCTATCAATTCGACGCTCAACCTCGGTGTCCAAGTCTCTTTGTTCTTTCTCATAAGCGGCAAAAGCCACTTCCACGCGGGAAATATCCGATGTATACAGGCTGATTTCGCCCTTGCTGCAATCGCTCAACAAGGAATCCAGAACGGGCATACGCGCCGCTATCCCGCTAATGTACGAGAGAGGCACGCAGGAGTCCCAGTAGATTGCCGTGGGCGTATCAGGCATCTCTCAACCGGCGGATGGCGTCTTCGGGCAGCATATCCCCCGGCTGCCACGGGACGGCGCCCCGGGCTTCGCGGTAAGACCCGGACGCTATCTCTTGGAGGATTTCTACCCCCATGATTTGCCTGACGGCTAACGGGCGGCCCGTCGGCCGGTCTCTGTACACCCGCCCGCTCACTGTGGCCCGCTGCCCCCACGCTTCCCGCATCAGTTCTTCCTGTCCTTGACTCAAGTAGCAGGAAACCGCTTTATCGTGAACCGTGTCATACAAATTGAATCGCAATCGGCCCCGGTTGCTCAGCGCCTGCACTCTTCCGGCAACTGCGCCGATGGCGACGGTTATCGCAGGCTCAAGGGGAGTTTTTCCGTCATCATAAACCAGGTAACTGGATTCAGAGGTTTCCAATCGCACGTAGTCCAAGGAAGCCGCCAGTTGTTTGACCGCGTTGACCGATTTTATTATCCGGTTGCTGCCCGGTATACTCTCTTTATTTTGCAGCGCTTTTCCGATTTTCGCATATTCGTGAACAACCTCTTGGACAGCGGCCGGATCTTGGCCCTCGCCCCGGACGGTGACCATAGCGCTTCCGGGCTGCAAGTCCTCAACAATCCAGGACACTTTCGCTTTTCCGGTCAAGGCGACAATGAGCTGATGAAAGGCGGCAATTCCCTGAGCCATCTGCTTAATGTCAACGTGCCCGCCCAACTCGAAAGTTATCGTGCTTTGGGACATATCTTGATCTCCCGCAAGCGCGCCATGCGCCCCGAAAACGCCGCTCAGGACAGATTGGCAATCAGGCAACGGGGTTATACCAGAGTTCGGGCCAGAAAGCCAATCGCTCCCCTGACCCCGGTCACGCTTCGCCGCCCTCCTCGCGGCGGCGTTGCTCCAGTTGCTCCTCCAGGCGGCGCAGGGACTGCTGGGTGGCGCGGAGTTCGCTGAGGAGGGAGTCGGCGGTGGGGGGCTGCTCCAGCTTGCGCAGCCGCTCCTGCTTGGCTTCGTCCAAGTTGTTGATGACCACCGCAATGAAGAGGTTGATCACAACGAAAGTGCCGAATATCACGAAACTGACGAAGTACATCCAGGTGAGCGGGTGGTACTCCATCGCTTTGTACATTATGTCCGTCCAGTCTTCCAGCGTGACCACCCGGAAAAGCGACAGCAGCGAGATGCCCAAGTTGCGCCAGTGTTCGGGGTCATGCTCGTGGAATAGCTGGTAGCCGATGATGGCGTAGATGTAGACCATCAGGCTCATCAGGGCCACGATGTGCAGCATACCGGGGATGGAGCGCACCAGCGTAGTCACGATCAGCCGCAGCTCCGGCACGGCGGAGACCAGCCGCAGCAGCCGCATCAGGCGGGCCAAACGGGCGATGACGGCGAATCCGCCGGTGGCCGGAACCAGGGAGAGCACGATGATCGAAAAGTCAAAGACGTTCCAGCCGTCGCGGAAATAGCGGTCGGCCCGCGGAGTGGCCGCAAATATCTTCAACCCCGCCTCAACGATGAACACCCCCAAGACTGCCTGCTGCCCCAAGCCGATCCAGAAGGAATACCCGTCCATCACCGAGGGGAGGGTTTCAAGGCCAAGAACGACGGCGTTGAAGAGTATCAGGCCGATGATAAAGTACTCAAAGGCGTGGGACTTGGTCAGCCGGCGGGCGTAGTTTCGCGTCTTGTCAAGCATATCCCGGAAACGGTATTGTTAGCAACAGTTGCTATTGCATCAGGCCCAGCCGCAGGCAGACCAGGGCCACCGAACCCGCCAGCATCGCCGCGCTCTTGCTGTACCCTTTCGTCTGCCGTATCAGCCGGTTCAGCTTCCCCCGCAGCCGGGAATGCAGACCCTCGTTCCAGTTCACCGGCCCGCCCTTGCCGGCCCGGTGCCGGGCCGGCGGCAGCCAGGACTGATACACCACATAGGCATCACTACAGTATATCTCCGCCTCCGGCAGCCGCCCGTACAGCCGCAAAAATGTAGCCTCGCCACGGTCGCCGAGCTCGAAATCCACCTGCCGACGCCCGTCAGCCCCCAGGCTCACCGCCGTCCAGAGCCACGCCTCCCGCCGTTTCTCCCCATGCCGGCCGCCCACGTAACTCCACATCTCATCGAAGGCCGTTATCCGGTCCGCGGCCTGGCGCCCCCTTTCCCGCCGTTGCCAGAGCAGCAGGGTCAGGGCCCAGCAGACTTTTTTTTAATCCAGCCATACACCGTCAGCAGGGGAACGTCCAGGGTGCGGCCCACGGCCCGGATGCTGGCTCCCTCGCAGTACATGGCGATGGCCTGCTCTCTGACCTCCTGGGAGTGGAAGCGGCGGCCGGCCTCCGGGGTGAAATGGTGGACGCAATCGCCGCAGCGGTAGCGCTGCTTGCCCAGGGCAGAGCGGCCATACTTGCGCACCCAGTTGGAGCCGCAATGGGGGCAGCGGACGTGGTGGCGGTATATGCGGGCAGCGGCCATGACAAGCCTCCTTGCCGGGTTGATGCCACCCCGATTCTGGCATAAACAACTGTTGCTAACAATACCCCGGAAACCGCTACCTCCCTCACTGAGCCGGGCCGGAGTGGCCGGCCAGTTTTTCCAGCGGCGCGTAGCTGAGCAGCAACCGCTTGGCCCCCACGCCGCCGGCGAACTCGACAGTTACTTCCACGTCCGCCGCCGTGGGGTCGCAGGCAGTGACGACGCCGTCGCCAAAGGCCCGGTGGCGCACCGGGTCGCCCACCCGCAGCGCCGGCCGGGGCGGCGCGGCGGCTGCGGCTGCGGCCAGCGCGGCGGCGCGGATGGAGCTGCCGCCCCCGGACGCGGGGGACGCGGCGGCGCGGCGGGGATCGAGGGAGGCCGCGGCCACCAGCTCCTCGGGTATCTCGCGCAGGAAACGGGAGGCCGCGGCCGTCCCGCCGCCCACGCCGTTGCGGAAGCCGCGGCGGAAGGCCCGCAGCAGATACAGCCGCTGCTGCGCGCGGGTCATTCCCACGTAGCAGAGCCGCCGCTCCTCTTCCAACTGTTCTGCGCTTTCCATGGAGCGGCTGTGGGGCAGCAGCCCTTCCTCCAGCCCCACAATGAACACCACCGGGAACTCCAGCCCCTTGGCTTGATGCAGCGTGATGAGGGTGAGGGAGTCCTCGGCCTCATCGTATTCGTCCACCTGCGACACCAGGGCGGTGCGCTCCAACAGGGCGGCCAAGCCGTCAGGCGGGGGTTCGGCGTTGAATTCCTGGGCCAGATCGCGGAAAGCCAGCACGTTCTCCCATCGCTCCTCGGGCCGGTCGCCGCTGTCCTGTATGTGCTTCCGCAGGCCGGACTCTTCCAGCAGCAGGTCAACCAGCTTCACTATTTCCAATTCCTGGCTCAGGGCCGTCAGCCGGTCGATGGTCCCCACAAACCTTGCCACCGACGCCACGGCGCGAGAGGATAGGGGCGCGGGACAAGGCCGGCGGGCGGCGTGAGCGGCGGCGATTTCCTGCATCCCCCGGAACATGGGCGCCCCTCGATGCGCCGCCCATTCGCCGAGCTGCCGAAGGGATTTGGGGCCGAGGCCCCGGGACGGCACGTTGATAATCCGCGACAGGTTAACGTCGTCCTGCGGGTTGTACAGCAGCCGAAGGTAGGCCGTCAGTTCCTTGATTTCCCGCCGCTGGTAGAAGCGGGTGCCGCCCACCAGCCGGTACTTCATGCCCTGACTAAGGCAGGCTTCCTCCAGCGCCCGGGACTGGGCGTTGACCCGATACAGCACGGCGCAGTCGCCCAGCTTGAAACCCTCCTCCCGCACCAGCCGCCCGATTTCGGCGATGACGCTGCCCGCCTCTTCGTCTTCGGTATAAGCCTCATGCACCTGCACCGGCCGCCCGGTGGGGTTTTCGGTGAAAAGGTCATTATCCAATCGCTGCCCGTTGGAGGAAATCAGCCCCTTGGCCGCGTTCAGGATGTTTGCCGTGGAGCGGTAATTCTGCCCCAGAGTGATGACGCGGGACTTGGGGTTGTCGGCGCGGAAGTTGAGTATGTTGCGCACGTCGGCGCTGCGCCAAGAGTAGATTGACTGGTCAGGGTCGCCGACGACGCAAAAGTTTTGATGCGCGCGAGCCAGCATCTGCGAGAGGCGGTACTGGGCGACGTTGGTGTCCTGGAACTCGTCCACCATCAGGTAGTGGTACCGTTGCTGATAGCCTTGCAGCGCCTCCGGGAACTCGCGGAACAGTTGCGCCGTGCGCAGCAACAGGTCGTCGAAGTCCGCCGCGCCGTTGCGGGCCAGCAGTTCCTCGTAGTGGCGGTAGACGCGGGCGCAGACTTCCTCGAAGTAGTCGCCCGCCGCCTGCTGGGCCATGGCGCGCGGGTCCTGCAACGCGCTCTTGGCCCGCGAAATCGTTGCCAGCACGGCGCGGGGCAGGTAGCGCTTGGGGTCATAGCCGGCGTCCTCCAGGCATTGCTTGACCGCGGCTATCTGGTCGCCGTCGTCGAATATCGAGTAGTTGCGGGGCAGGCCCACGCGCTCGCCCTCTCGCCGCAGCAGCCGGGCGCAGAAGGAATGGAAGGTGCCGACGGTAAGAGCGTCGCTGTGCGGGCCGACCAGCGGGATCAGCCGCTCGCGCATCTCCCGCGCCGCCTTGTTGGTAAAGGTCATAGCCAGGATGCTGTACGGGCTAACGCCGCAGACGCGCACCAGCCAGGCGATGCGGTGGGTGATGACGCGGGTCTTGCCGCTGCCCGGCCCGGCAACGATGAGCAGCGGGCCGTCCACCGTTTCCACGGCTTCCCGCTGCGCCGGGTTCAGGCCCCGCAAAAGGTCGGCAGCTTGGGTCATAGTCATGATCTCCTGCGCAATTTCCGGCAGACGGGCTAATCCAGCAGTTCCTTCAGCGCGTCGCCCACCTCGGACAGCGGGCAGAGGCGGACGTCCGCGCGTTCTGCGAAGGCTCTTACGCGCTCCCCGGAATCCTGGGAAACGCATCGTCGGGAACGCAAAGAATAACTGTTGCATCGAAATGGTCCGCATACCTGCGCGCCTGAATTACACTCCCAAGCAGGACAGGGCGCGTTTTGACTTCGATGATGACGAATTCTTCGCCATGTTCAACAAGGATGTCCGGCCTTAATCTGGCGGCACGAACCCACGAAACCAGCCCGTCCGGCCAAAATCTCTGTTTAGGAATCCGGGATGGTTCAAGGGTCGCCTTGTGACCCACCTCGCGGACAACGTCCGCTACCTGGCCGGCAAAATCACGTTCCAAAATCTGCGTCATGGCAATAAATCTCCTCCAAACAGCCACTGGAGCAACGCGCCTGCCAACGCGCTCACGATGATCATCAATCCCCATTTGATGAGCGCCATAGCTCGGGCCCTTCTCAACTCGCTCTCCAATAGACGATATAGCGGATCATCGCTCTTGCCCAGCGGGGTCAAAAGGTCAATTGAGAGTGTGAGGCAAGGGCCTGAGACCTCGACAGCCATCAGCGCATCCCGGGTAGCCTGGTGCAGAACCGGATGCCCCAGTATCCTCAATTGTACTTCCAAGACTTCCATCAATCACACATCAATCCCACTTCTAGGGCAGCTCACCAGCCATCAACCGGTGCGCCGCCCATTATGCCGCAAAGTGACTCTACCCCAGCGCCGCTACCACCTCCTCGCTGCCGGAGATGGTGGACAGGAAGGGCAGGGCGACGCTGAGGGCGGCATCGTGGGCTTCCTGGTTCATCGAGGCGCAACAGTCCCCGACCACCACCACGTTATAGCCCCGGTCGCTGGCCTCGCGGGCGGTGCCTTCCACCACGAAGTTGGTGGCGACGCCGGCCAGAAGCAGCGTGCCGATGCGCCGGTTCTTCAGTATCGGCTCCAGATCCGAGGCCATAAAGGCTGAGACGCCCCGCTTGGTCACCACCGGCTCCCCTTCCTGCGGGGCCACGGCGTTGTGGATGGCCGCGCCCCAGGTGCCTTCTATCAGCGCGTTGGCCCCGTGGAGTCCCTGCCACAGCCCGCCGTTGGCCGGGCGCTCCGGGTAGCCGGGGCGGAACTTTACTGAAACGTATATGACCAGTATCCCGGCGTTGCGGGCGGCGGCCAGCAGGCTGGCGGTCTTGTCCAGCACGCCGTTGTCCTTCACCATCTGGGCGAAGCCGAAATCCTTGAACGCCCCTTCCTCGTGGACAATATCGTTCTCGAAGTCCATCAGCAGCAGGGCCGTATGTCCGGGGTTGAGTTCCAAAGTCATGATGCCCTCCATTCCCTCTATCATGTGGCAGTAATTTATTGCGGACCGGCAATGCCATTATAATACGGCTTGGCCCGCTTCCCTCGCCCGGCCCGGCGCAGATATTCTCGGCGTGTGCTGGCAATGCCAACACACGTTTGGAATAGCCCGGCGCAGGGAAAAAGGCGGCTGCCCTCCGGGTAGCGCTCGCGCGCAACCCTCAAATGTTATAATGGAAAGCAGCGCCGCTTCAACGGAATCCGTCGCGCACGTGGAACGCCGGCCGGCGTATGAGACCGGCCCCCGCACTGGGGAGCGTTCCCGATTCATCCGTCTCAGATCATTTTTAAGGACGCGCCATGCTGAAAATAGAACCCCAGAACCTGCGAACCCCCGGCCCGACGCCCATCCCCGACGACATCGTAGAGGCCATGGGCAACCCGATGATCAACCATCGCGGGCCGGAGTTCGACGAGCTGATCAACAAGGTCACCGCGCAATTGAAGCAGGTCTTTATGACCAATAACGACGTGTTCATCCTCACGGCGTCGGGCACCGGTGCGCTGGAAGCATCCCTGGTCAACACCCTCTCCCCCGGCGACAAGGTGGTGGCGGCGACGGCCGGCTCCTTCGGCGACCGCTTCATTGATATGGCGGAAGCCTTTGGCGCCGACGTGCACCGGCTGGACTTCGAGTGGGGCGAGCCGGTGGATCCCGATGCCGTCCGGCAGGCCCTGCGCGACACCCCGGAAGTCAAGGCGGTGATGATCACCCACAACGAAACCTCCACCGGCGTCACTCACCCGCTGGAGGAAATCGCCCGCATCGCCAAGCAGGAGTTCGACAAACTGCTGCTGGTGGACGCCGTGAGCAGCTTGGGCTGCCTGCCCCTGCCGGTGGACGCCTGGGACTGCGACCTAGTGGGCACCGCGTCGCAGAAGGGGTTTATGATTCCCCCCGGTCTTGCTTTCATCAGCGTCAGCCAGCGGGCTTGGGAAGCCCAGAAGACTGCCACCATGCCCCGGTTCTACTTCGACCTCGAAGAGGCGAAAAAGACGCTGGAGCGCGGCCAGACTCCCTTTACCCCCAACGTGGCGGCAATGTATGGCCTGAGCTTGGGTTTGGACAAGATTCTGGAGGAAGGTCTGGAGGGCGTTTTCGGACGACACGCCGCCATCGGCCAGTTCACCCGCGACCGCATCCGCGAGCTGGGGCTGGAGCTGCTGGTGTCCGATGAACGCTACGCCTCCAACGCCGTAACCGCGGTGAAGATGCCGGAGGGCATTGACGGCCGCGCCCTGATGGGCCGCCTGCGCACCGAAAAGAACGTGGTGCTGGCCGGCGGGCAAGGCAAGCTCAGTTCCAGCATATTCCGCATCGGACATCTGGGCCACGTCACCGAAGATGACATCGAAGAGGTTATCGCTGCGCTTCGGGAACTGCTGCCCGAAGTGGGGTTCAGCGCGGGATAGCAAGGTTCCCTCTCTCGCCGAGAGAGGGGCAGGAGCCAGGGAGTGTTGACAAATGAGCGCCGGCAGCGGCCAGCCACCGGAAAAAGCGCGGTAAAACAGGCCGGGGAATAATATGACTCAGTGGCTTGCCCAATGGTGGCGGTTCATCCTGCTCAGCGCAACGGTGGCCGTCATCGCCGCTGCCGCCAAGCGATTTCTCGACAACTGGATTGCCGACGGCGTCATAACCTTCACAACGTTTATGGGAGGCACCAACGTGATTTTCGACTTAATCGGCCGCAGATCCTGGGAAGAAAAAGTCGCTGAGAAAGAGCAGGAAATAAAAGAGCGCGACCAAGAAATCAGCGCCCGCGACCAGGAAATCAGCGCCCGCGACCAGGAAATCAGCGCCCGCGATCAGGAAATTGCCGGACTCCGCCGCTTGGTGGAGGAACTCCAGAACAACGCCAGTGACTAAATTCATTCGTCAACATGCCCCGGGGCGAGGGCGCCACTGGACAGGAAGCCGGAACAGCGCGGCAAGCGGAGCGGAAAAGTGTCAGTTTCCCAACTGGAAAAGGCTATGGCTAATCTCCGCATGGGCTTGGCGGAAATGGGGAACAAGGAAGCGCAACTGGACGCGCAGATAGCCCAGTTCCGCCAGCAGCTTCGCCGCGTGCCGCGCCAAGCCATGTACGGGCAGGCCAGCCTCGACGCATCGCTGGCGGCTATGGGCGAGATCGAGGAGCGCTTGGCCGACGCGGAGGCGGTGCGCCAGCGGCTGTTGCGCATCAAGGCCGCCGCCCAGCAGGAACTGGAAGCCCTGGTGGTGCTGAAGCAGGTTGATGAGGCCCGCAACAGGCTGGCGTTTCTGCGCCGCAACAGGGCCGCCGACGATGCGACTCTGACCGAAATCCGCCGCCTTGAAGAATTCATAGCCGTTCAGGGCAAGCGGGCGGAGCAGACCATTACCGCGCGGTATGAGGAACGAGGGTAAGCCAGGGACGCCGGCAGAGCAAGAAATTCATCCTTCCCGCGCTTGGATGCGTTCGATTCGACAGACAACCCCCGGCCATTAACTGCCGGGGGTTGTAATCATGTTCACATCCCAATCCGAATGCTATTTTTTAGGAGGGTTGTTGCCCCTGCCGGGCCCCGATGGCCTTCCCGTTGTGCTAGGCCCGTTGGGTGGCTTGCTGCCACCACCCTTGCCGCCTTTCGCCATGGTAGTTCCTCCAGGATGTGTATGCCCCGCCATAACATCGCTTCGGGATTCTCTGAAAGCGAACCGATAGGGGATTGTATTGCATCTCTCTTAAATTTCCCCGTCAATCCGGTTGATGACCAGCCCCGTGGGCAGCTTGGGGTAGAAGAACGTGGACTTGCGGGGCAGGCGCTGCCCTTGTCCAACTATGTCCTCGAAAGCATCCATGGGAAAGGGCTTCATCAGAAAAGCCATTTGCAGCGAGCCGTCGGCGACGCCCCCCGCGGCCTCTTCGCCGTCGTGCAGGAATCCCAGATGCTCCAGCGTCCTGTCGCCCAGTTCCGGGCGCAGAACCTGCTCTTCCAGAATCCACGCCTCCGAGTCGGCCATGGCGCCCCAGTCATCGCCGATAGCCGAAGGGCGCAGGGTTAGCAGTTGCGCTCCGCCGGAGGTCATGGCGGCCATAACCCGCGAGGTGCGGCCCCGCTCTTCGACCAGCGCCACCAGTTCGGCGGCGGAGCGCCCTCCGGCGGGTTCGGCGGCGAACAGGTCAGACAGACGGGCCTGTACTCGCGCCACTTGCCCGTCGCTCAGGCCGCTCAGGTTGCGATGGTAGGGCAGCACCACCAAACCGGGGTCATCGAAGCCGATGAGGGTCATCATCACATAGTTATGGGCCAGCGACGGCCCGTCGGCGCCCTCGGCGTGGCGGGCAAGCTGGTATTGGCGAGACGCCTCGTAGCGGTGATGCCCGTCGGCCAAGAACACCGGACGCCGCTCGAAGAAGCGGGCGATGGCGCCGATGGCGCCGCGGTCAGCGATGCGCCACATGGTGGTTGCAGAACCGTATTCGTCCTGTGCGTCAACTTCCGGCGCGCCTGCCATGACTTGCTGGAAAACCGGCCCCAACTCGTTGTCGGCGTCCCGGTAGATGGACATTATGGGGCTGATGTTGGCCGACACCGACTCCATCAGCGTCACCCGGTCGCGGATGGCCGGGGCCTCGGTGAACTCGTGGGGCAGCACCTGGCGGGTCGCGTAGTCCTCCAGTCCGACGCACGCTATCAGCCCCAGCCGGGATCGCGCCTCGCCGCTCAGGGTAAAGCCGTGGCGCAGCAGGTAATAGCCGGGCTCGGCGTCCTGTTGCAGCACTCCGTCGCGGAGCCACTGCTCAAAGCGCCCGGCGGTCTCCGCATACCGCCCAGCCGGATCGGCCGCCCAGTCCAGCCCCTCACCCGCCTCCAGGTGAATCACGTTCAGCGGATGACGCTCCATCAGCGTCTGCTGAATCTGGGGGGTTATCAGATCATACGGGGGGCATAACACCGAGGCCATATCGTCAACCGCCGCCGGGTTGTAGCGCCACCCGCGGAAAGGAGTCACCTTAGCCATTTAGATCTTCTCCTGTATGGTATTGCGGATATTGCGGCGAATCAGGCAGGCTGCCGGCAACTCAGCCGCTTTCCTGGCAGCGGGGAAGCATCGGGATGGACGTAACCAGAAGGTGAGGTTGAGTCCGGAGAGATGATATATGCGCGGCGAGAATCTCTAAACCGGCATGGTTGACGCCTGATTCTTGGGCGCACATCCTAGCGAGCGTCCAGTTGATGCAGTCTCAATAATGCCTGAATTAGCTATGAACGCAGTAACACAGTGATATTATGGCGGAGAGGGCGGGATTCGAACCCGCGAGAAGCCAATGCCCCTACGCGATTTCCAGTCGCGCCCGTTCGTCCACTCCGGCACCTCTCCACGCAGGGACGATACAGTTCATTATAGATTCAGCCCCGGCATGCTGCAAGTTGCGCCGGGGCCGGGTATTCTAACGTGTGTCGGCATTGCCCGCCGCCATTCCTGCGAAGGCGGGAATCCAGTGCGTCCCTGCCGTTAGAAAGCCTGTATTCCGCGGAAATCTGTGGATTTCCGCGAAAGCGGTAATGACCGAGAGACAGGACGGCGCGGACAATCAGCGTTACCAGCACACACAGAGCATGCCCGGGGCAACGGGACGCCTTTGCCGGGCCGCTACGCGTCATTCCGAGCGAAGTCAGAAATCACGTTCACGGTGGCGAACCCTATGAGCGGTGGCCTATAATAGCCTGTGCAACCATTCTCTGTGAGGAGATGCGAAACCTATGGCCGATGCCGGCTTCGTCAAAGTGGCCCAAGTCAGCGAAATCAACCCCGGCGAAATGATAACCGTGGACTTCCCCAGCGGAGACGCGGTGCTTATAGCTAACGTCGAAGGCGTTATCCATGCCTGCGACGATATCTGCTCCCACGCCTACGCCTCACTGTCCGAAGGCGACCTGAACGGCGCAGAAGTGGAATGCCCCCTCCACGGCGCGGTCTTCAACGTCACTACCGGCGAGCCTATGACGCCCCCGGCAGACGCCCCGGTGAAGGTCTACCGCGTTCAGGTCGAAGGCGACGACATCCTGGTGGCTCCGCCGGAAGAATAGGCGCCAAGGCAATTGACAGCCGGAGGGCCGGTCTACGGCGAGTCCACGAAGCGGATATCGCTCCAGGGCCAGTAGACCAGCCACACCCGGCCCACGATGTTGTCCTCCGGCACGGCTCCCCATGAGCGGGAGTCATTGCTGTTGCGCCGGTTGTCTCCAATGACGTAATACTCTTTCTCGCCCAGGGCCAGCGGGGGCGCGTTGGAACTGTCTTTGCGTTGCAGATACGGCTCCGGCAGCGCCTCGCCGTCCACGTATACCGTTCCTGCCCGCACCTCCACCCTTTCGCCCGGCAAGCCCACTACCCGCTTGACGAAATCCTTCCCGGTATCCAGGGGGTAGTGAAACACGATGATCTCCCCCCGCTCCGGCGGGTCGAAGGCGAACTCCGGCTCGGCCTCGGACGTTTTCCAGAAGGGCACCGCCCGCGACAGCCGTTCTTTGTCAAACTTGAAGAACGAGGCTTGGTCCACCACCAAGTACTGCCCGCTCTCCAGTGTAGGCGTCATGCTAGAGCCTTCCACCTTGAAGTTCTGCACCGCAGCCTGCAACACCACCAGCGCCAGCAGCGCCAGCAGCACGGCCTCAGTTATTTCACGCGCCAAACGGGGCATGGCTGGTCTTTTCGCCTCCTCGTTGCTGGGGTACTCAATAGCTCGAATTTGCTGAAAGCCGGGGGGGTTCCTGCGTCTAGAAGATGTTTATTATCTTCCGGCAACACCATACCATAAGGGAGCTTTCAGTTGGCGGAGAGAATTCAGATACCGGCGTTCTTGGACGAGTCTTCAGAATACCTCGTAAAAGTGGATCTGGTCGAACCGATGCCGCTGGGAATCGAGTTCGCCATCGCAGTGAATGTGGATGGGGAGTATTTCGACGGGTGCGTTCCTTCTTGGGCCGTCGTTGACCGAGATTCCCGCCATATACCCTGTTCTTTCGTCGGCACCGTCGGAGAGCGTCAGATCCTGGTATTCCCGACGGCATCCCTGGGCACGGCAATTTGGAAAATGCTTCCTGAGTCGCTGGAAAAAATACTGGTTGCCAAGTAAGCAGGATGGCGCTGTCAGAACGACGCCCAACGTGCAGAGCAAGATTGCCAATTGCTCCGAACAGCGCCGGTTATTTCCCGACCAGCCCTTTATTCTGGATCCCGGCACTTTCGTAATCGCGTCAACGGCTGAAAAGGTTACTCTGTCGAACTCGCTGGCGGCAAGGATCGAAGGCAAGAGTTCTCTGGCTAGGTTTGGGGTTCCGGTACATTTGACCGCGCCTAAAATTGACCCAGGATGGTCCAACAAAATCACGCTGGAAATCATCAACCTAGCCCACTTCCGCATCTATCTGAGTCCTATGATGGAGATAGCCACCCTGATAGTTGAACGGCTTGGCCGGGCGGCTTCGGAAAGCTACCGGGGCCGTTTTTCCTCCGGTTAGGCGGCCGTCCGCTTTCCAAGCTGCCTTGCCTGTCCCCATCCGCACTCCTCTGCTACAATCACCCCATTCCCCTACGCTGCGTTTCCCGCATATTTCATGCTTCGAGGTCCCGTTATGAGTTGGAAATTCGAGCTGTTGACCAAGCCCTTGGGCGGCGTCGCCGAAGGGCCTGTCTGGGATGGCGAGCAGTTGCTCTTCACCCACATCCCGGCCAGCCGCATATTGAGAATTGACCCAAAGACCGACGCCATAACCGTCTGGCGCGAAGGCACCAACCGCACCAACGGCTTGGCCCACGACACCGCGGGCCGTCTCTTCGGCTGCTGCTCCGGCGGCAGGGCCATCGTGCGCTTCGACGGCGATGGCTCCACCGCCACCGTCGCCGATCGGGTGGACGGGCAGCCCCTCAATACCCCCAACGACCTGGCCGTAGACGCCCAAGGCCGCATCTGGTTCACCAATCCCTGGAACGCCGGCAACATAGACGCTGCCGAGATAGAAGTCCCCGGCTGGCGTTGCGTCCTCCGCGCCGACCCCCAGCCCGACGGCTCATACACCGTCAGCCGCGTCGAGCATGACAGCACCATGCCCAACGGCATCCTAGTGTCCATCGACGGCAAAACGCTGTACGTGGCGGAGAGCAACAGTGACGACCCGTCCATAGACCGGGAACTGCGAGCCTACCCCATCAACGGCGACGGATCCCTTGGCCCATACGCCATGCTCCACGCCTTCGGCACCGACGGGCGGAACGCCCAGCGCGGCATAGACGGAATGTGCCTTGATCGCGAGGGCAACATCATCGCCACCGCCGGCTGGCCTTCCGCCGGCCCCGGCCCGCTGATCTATGTCTTCGACCCCAAGGGCCGGGTTCTCGAGACCCACCCGGTGCCCTGCATCCGGCCCACTAACTGCGCCTTCGGCGGCCCCGATCGCTCCGTGCTGTACGTCACCTCCGCTGAGGGCCACGTCTTCAAGGCTCAGACCGACATGGAGGGCTGGGCGCTTTTCCCCTAGCCGAAGACGGGATTCCCACTCCCTCCGAGATGGCTGAGCCTGCCTGGCGAAAGCGAGGGTATAGAGCGTCCGCCGCTATCAACGGCAGGGCGCACGAATCCCCCGCTTTCGCGGGGAATGACGGCGTTGCCAGCGGACATTGCAAAGACGCAAAAAATTCAGAGGGCCTGACGGATATTATGAGCTTGCGGAACTTAGGCGGCTTCGGACGCGACCAGATTCGCCAAGGCGGCGGGCGAGGCAACGGCAACGACCATTTCGACGAGCTGGCCGGGGCTACGGAGCTGTTCATCTACCAGACGCCCAACCGCCGCGCCAAGGGTTTCGACGCGCTGAAACTCTTCCTCGAAGCCAACGAGTGCGAACTCATCTTCACTACTGACGTCCCCCCCGAGCTTCGCAACTACGAGACCTTCCGCATCACTCACAAGCGCGGCGAGGTCATCCCCAACGCTGTCCTGCGCCGCTCCCACTCCTGGGCTCACAACCGCAACTTCCTGCACAGCTTCTTCAAGCCCATGTACCGCTAGAGGGCCGCAGTCTGATGCCAGGCACGGTGCAATATGATACGCTGAGAGCAAGATGGATGAACTTCAGGAAAGGCGCTGGATTCGGCGTCACGCAATGTTCGCGCCTTTCGGCATCGCCGCAACCACGGCGTTGCTGCTGTATCTGACGGGTAAAGCCCAGTGGAATAATGGGGAAAGCCTGGAGTTATCGTCGTCACTGGTAGACTTGGGAGCCGTGCTTTACGCCATGGCTGCCGTGCTAGTGGAGCGAGGGGTTCGTATGTGGTTCTGGGCACTGGACGAAAGACGCAAATGGCGAGAGAAGTGGCGCACCGAAGCCCGAGCTGAGGGGTTGGCCGAGGGCCGCGTCGAGGGGTTGGCCGAGGGGTTGGCCGAGGGGCTGGCCGAGGGGCTGGCCGAGGGCCGTGCCGAGGGCCGTGCCGAGGGCCGTGCCGAGGGCCGCGCTACAGCGGAGCGGGAATTTGAAGAATGGCTGGAGCGTGCGTTGCGGGAAAAGGGAATCGCACTGGAAGATCTGCCTCCCCGGTAAGACGCTCATGGGGTTTGACCGGGTGGAAAATCCCCTGGCTACGCTGGAAGACACCAGAGAGCGCCATACGGAACCCGGCCTGTGAGACCGGCGCGGGGGCAGACGCCCTTGCCCGGCCGGTCTCTGGCCGTTTTCCCTCGTGGGGCTGCTTACTCTAGGTTGAAGTCCGCGTAGCCGCTGGCGGCCACCTCAGCGCGCTTCGCCCGCATCATCGGCGCGCTGTCCGGCGCGGTCAGCAGGAAGCGGGCTTTACCGGGGATGTTGGCGCCCACGAACCACGAGTCCGCTTGCGTCCGCAGAATCTTTTCGCCGCCCTCGATGACGTGCTGCGTCCAGCCGTCCTCGGAGTCTTGGGTCGGTTGTATCCGCTGGTATCCGTTGTCTCGGACATACGCCACGCAATCGCTCACCCACTCCACCAGCGGTTCGGCGGCTCGCACGAAGTTGCCCACCGACGCCGCGTTGATGGTGAACAGGTTGGGGAAGCCCACGCTCGATATGCCCATAAAGGTGCGCGGCCCCTGGGAGAATTTCTCCTGAAGCGTCAGGCCGCCCTCTCCCTGGATGATCATCCGGTTCAGAGACCCGGTGACCGCGTCATACCCGGTGGCGTAGATGATGACATCCAGCTCGTAGTGGGCGTCGGCCGTCTGGATGCCGTTCTCTGTGATCCGCTGTATGGGCGCCTTCTTCACGTCCACCAGCAGCACGTTGTCTTGGTTGTACACTTCGTAGTATCCGCTCTCGCAGGGCAGGCGCTTGGAGCCGAACATATGGTCCTTGGGCGTCAGCATCTCCGCCACTACCGGGTCCTTCACCCGCTCGCGGATCTTGTTGCGGAAAAACTCCGCGTAGTCCTCGTTGGCCCGCCCGGGCAGCATCACGTCGTAGAAATTGCTGAGCCACTTGGCGAAGCCGGGTTCCTGCCACAACTTTTCATACTGCCCCGCCCGCTCTTCGTCGGAAACGTCGAAGGCCGACCTTGTATCGAACTCGTGCATAAACGAGCCGGGCGTCTCCAGGCATTTCCTGAATATATCGGGGAAGTTGTCCTTGATTATTTGCTGCTCGTCGTCGTCAATCTCGCGGTTGCGCAGCGGCGCGCAGTAGTTGGCGGTGCGCTGGAAGACGGTCAGGTGTTTCACTTCCTTGGCAATTTCGGTGATTAGCTGCACCGCGGTCGCCCCGGTGCCAACGACGCCGACACGCTTGCCGGCTAGGGCCATGCCATCCTTGGGCCAGCGTCCGGTGTGGCACCAAGGGCCCTTGAAGTCGTGGATGCCCTTGAAGTCTGGCACATAGTGGGCCGAAAGGAGGCCCACGGCGGTAATCAGGAATTGCCCCCGCGCCCGGTGCCCGTCCTGCATCGTCAGTTCCCAACGGTTGGCGTCCTGGTCGTAGACGCACGACACCACCCGCGAGTTGAAGCGGATGTGGCGGCGCAGGTCGAACTTGTCCGCCACGTAGTTGAGATAGCGTTCGTTCTCCGGCTGCCCCGAATAAAGCTCCTTCCAGTCCCACTCCTGGAGCAGCTCTTCAGAGAAGGAGTAGCCATACGTGTAGCTCTCCGAGTCGAAGCGCGCCCCCGGATAGCGGTTCCAATACCAGGTTCCGCCCACGCCCGAGGCGTCCTCAAAAGACCTCACCGAGAACCCCAGCTCCCGGAAGCGGTACAGCGAATACAGGCCGGTAACCCCCGCTCCGATTATCAGAACGTCATACTCCTCGGCATCCCCGTTCCGGGAAGCCTCAATCACTGGATCCCGTTGCAGTGTGTCCGCCATTTGCCTTTACCTCCGGTGCTATTTATTTCGATTTTCATATCGCTTCTGGGATTTTCCCATCGGATTCAGGTTCTGCCGGCAGCCCTGGATAAACTCCACAACGCAGCCCCCCAAGTATACTATAATTCACAGTGAGCGTTGGGTTGCCTGGCCGCTACAAGCCTCCCATCCGCCGTCCTCCGTCCTATACCGGCAATCAGCCTCGCGGAAACCCTTCGCGGGAGATTCAAATGGAATTGCGGCGAACCTGCGCTGGCGCAGCGCAGTGCGCGGGCATGGGAGGGTCATGCAAGAACTCCGCGTCTATCTGCGAGATTTGACCATGCGAGCAGATTCCCGGCCCGATTTGATTATCGTCGCCACAGACGCCAATTGCAGCGGAACGAATAATCGTATTAGAGAGATCAATGAAGCAACAACCCCATTTACCTCGTTGCCGCCCATAGTGACAGCCGTGCCGGATCCGCACATAGAACGTTGGCTGCTGCTGGACGGCGCCGCCTTTCGGCAAGTGCTGGGCAAGGGATGCCAAGCGCCGGAACAGAAATGCAGCCGAGACCTTTACAAGCAGCGTCTTATCGACGCGATCCGGGCCGCCGGTGTTACGCCTATACCAGGCGGAATCGAGTTTGCGCAAGACATCGTGTCGGCAATGGAACTCGGGCGAGCCAAACGGGCAGACCGCTCCCCACGGCTGTTCCTCGACGACTTGGAGTCGCAATTCCGGCAATGGGGAGCGTAACCGGCCCTACGTATACAGCGACGCCGGCAGCGCGCCGCCCATCAGCATCGCCCCGCCGTACTCGAAGTTCAGGGGCAGGCCGGATATGTGCTGCCCGTGGACGTGCAGGTCGCGGAAGTAGCGTTCCAGCCCCACCGAACGGTGGATGGCGTTGGTGCCGGCGGCGTTGAACAGCCTGTCGGCCACCGCGATGGACTGCCGGATGGCGTGGGTGATGGCTAGGCGCGTCCGCATTGAAAGCTCCGGCAGCTCCGGGCCGCCGTTCACCTGCGCGTCCCACATCGCGCTCACCGTGTCCAGCACATAGCGGCGGGCGCTGTCGAGCATCGCCTCGCACTCCCCGACGGTGATCCTGATGTGCTGGCGGTCCCGCAGCAGGGTGGGAGAGTCGGTGGAGCCGGAGTCCGTCGCCAGGGCCGTGAAGGTGTTCATCGCGCCCCGCGCCATTCCCAGGGTGTTGGCCGCCGACAGCGTCCAGCCCAGCACGATGGCCGACTGCGGCGGCGTGTAGAGCGGGCCGTCGTAATGGGCCGGCGCGCCGCGGGCGTAGGTATGGTCTTCCGGCACAAAGACCTCGCAAAACTCCGCGTCGCTGCTGGCTGTGCCTCGCATCCCCAGCGTGGCCCAGGTGTCCAGCACCTCGCCCTTCGCCACCGGCAGCACCACCGTCCGCATCTGCGGGCTGCCGTCGCCGTTCAGCGCCGGGCCGTTGCCGTCCACCACCCGGCAGGCCACGAATACGGCGGTGGAATGGTCTATACCGCTCAGGAAATTCCACCGGCCCGACACGATGTAGCCGCCGCCGGTGATTCTGGCCGTGCCCCCCGCGCGAGCCGAGCCGGAACCCAGCACGCAGGGAGGGTCGCCGAATATCTCCTTGGCCGCCTTGGGCGAAATACGGGCCACCGCGGAGGATACGGCGGTGCCGTTGAAAACGCACCAGCCCGCCGAACCGTCAACCTGGGCGATTTCCTCGACCACGTGATAGGCGGTGACCGGGTCGGTTTCCGGCCCGCCCAACTCTTTTGGCACGTACAACCCGAACAGTTGCCTCGCCGCCATCTTCGCCGCCAGGCCGGCGGGAAGCTGGCGCTCGGCGTCTATCCGGTCCCGGTTCGCCGCTATCTCCGGGGCTATCTGCTTCGCTGCCGCTATCAGCTCATTGGGATGCAAGCCGTCAACCTGGTTTTCCGACATACGCTATTAAGCTCCTGACAATTATCCGCCTATTATAAACAAAGTCCGGCGGCTGCGCCCAACGGTATGCTCAACGTTCTCAACGCACGTTGAAAATACCCCGGCCCGGTTGACGCTTGAATCCGGGGCCACATAATGGTAGTCTGGCGTGGATTATTGCTGCCCCAATCGGGAGGTGGAATTTCCTATGGCAGACCAGGTAAATTCGCAGGATATTGCCCTCATGGCCCACCTGATGCGGCGGGCCGGTTTCGGAGCCCGTTACGACGACCTCGTGGAGCGGGCAGAGAAGGGATACGAGGCAACGGTGGAGGAGTTGCTCAATCCCGAAACCAATTCCAACGGCCTGGACCTCGACCTCGCGGAACGTTGCTTCATCGAGTGGAGCCACTTCACCCGCGGCGTCCCGGAGTATTTTGCTTGGCGGCTGATTAACTCCCGGGCCCAGCTCGAGGAAAAGATGGTTCTCTTCTGGCACAGCATCTTCTGCACCGCCGACAGCAAGGTGCAGAGCTACCCCACCCACTACGACCAGTTGGAAATGTTCCGCAAGCACGGGATGGGCAGCTTCCGCGACTTGCTGATTGAGATTTCCAAAGACCCGGCCATGATTTTCTTCCTCGACAACTGCCTCAGCCACAAGGAATCCATCAACGAGAACTACGGACGCGAGCTGCTGGAGTTGTTTTCCTTGGGCGTGGGCAAGGACGGCGAGTTCAACTACACCGAGGAGGACGTCAAGGAATGCGCCCGCGCCTTCACCGGCTGGACCATCTCCAACCCGGTTCCCGGCCAGCCCTACGGGCGCTACTCCGCCAAGTTCGTCTATGTCCCGGAAGACCACGACGACAGCGAGAAGACCTTCCTCGGTGAGACCGGCCGCTTCAACGGTGAGGACATTGTTGACATCATCGTCAAGCAGCCCGCCGCCGCCCGGTTCATTTCCCGCCACCTGTACAGCTACTTCATCTCCGACGAACCCGGCGTCCCCTCCTGGATGGATACGCCGCCGCAGGACCCCGTCACCATCGAGATGCTGGAGGAGGAATACTTCCGCTCCGGCTACAACATCAGGGCCATGCTCCGGGTGATCTTCAACTCCGACGCCTTCAAGAACGCCCGCTTCCGCCGCATCAAGAGCCCGGTGGAAACTGTCATCGGCACCCTGCGGATGGTGGGCGACTGGACCGAGCCCAAGCCCGGCTTCGAGTTCATATTCGACGAGATGAAGTACATGGGCCAAGAACTGCTGAACCCGCCCTCCGTCGAAGGCTGGCACACCGGCCGGGAATGGATTGACGGCGGCACCTTGGTGCACCGCATCAACTTCACCGCCGACTTCCTCGGCGACACCAATTTCCCCGGCATTCAGAACATCATCGAGAAGCTGGCAGACCGGGGCCCGGCCATCACGCCGGGCGAGATGGTGGACGGCTGCCTGCAATACCTCGGCCATTACGAGCTGTCCGAGGAAAGCCGCCGTATGCTGATGCAGCGGGCCGCCAAGGACGACGTAGTCCGCACCGACACCGCCGACTTCCCCCGCGAGGTGGGCGAGATGCTCCAGCTCATCGCCTCCACCAAGGAATACCTGTACGCCTGAGGGAGTGGCCGCCCTATGGAAGGAGCCGGAAAGCTTGACATGACCACGCTGGCGGCCATCGGCGGCTGGATTATAACCGTGGTTGTCCTGCTTGGCGGGGTGACGCACCGGCTGGGACGGCTTACCAGCCGGTTTGACCGGCTTGAACGCCGGTTTGACGAGCGGGTTGCCGAAAACGCCAAAGCGCGCCGGGAACCGCGGGAGGAATTCCGCCGCAACCATCAGCAGTTGTTGCAGGCGCCGGCTCGCCACGCCCACGGCCCAGACACCGGGTTCGCCCTTTCCGCGCTCCGCTGGGAACGGAATAATCCGGCGGCGGAAACCGCTCCGCCGCCTTTGCTTCAAGACATTAACTAAGGAGACGGCTGACAGCCATGACGACCAACAAGAAAGACCGGGTGCTGGTGGTTCTCCAGATGTCGGGCGCATACGATGCCCTCAACACCATCATTCCCTACAATGACCCTCTCTACAACGACCACCGCGCGGCAGTGAATGTCGCCCCCGGCGATGTGCTGCAAATCAACGGCCAGGTCGGGTTCCACCCGTCCATGCGCCCCCTCAAGAACCTCTACGATCAGGGCAAGGTGGCCGTCATCCAGGGCATTGGCTACCCCAATCCTAACCGCTCCCATTTCCGCTCCATGGACATCTGGCACACCGCCGAGCCGGAAAAGATGATTACCGAGGGCTGGCTGGGCAAGGCCGTCCGCGACTTGGACCCCAACCGGGAGAACGTCCTGACCGCAGTGAACTTCGGACGCGGCCTCCCGCGCGCCCTGGCCGCCCCCGGCGTCTCCGTCGCCTCGGTCGGCGACCTGGAGAGCTACGGCGTGCTGACCGGCATAGACGGCGAGGATCAGCGGATGGAAGCACTGGACATCTTCTCCAAGATGTATTCGCCCCTCATCGGCACCGGCCCGGCTAATGATTACCTGTCCCAGACCGGCTTGGACGCCCTCAAGGGGGCCGACATCCTGAACACCGCCCCCGATACCTACTCCTCCACGGTCGAGTATGGCGGCAGCGCCTTCGCCCAGTGGTGCAAGAGCATCTCCCAGGTGCATCTGGCCGGGTTCGGCACCCGCATCCTCTACACCGGCCTGAACCCCGGCGCCTTCGACACCCACGCCAACCAGAACATCGCCTTCCCCAAGCTGTGGGATGACGTCACCACCGCCACCGCCGACCTGTACGAAGACCTGAAGGAGCACGACTCCAGCCAGGAAGTCGTCATACTCATGTTCACCGAGTTCGGCCGCCGCGTGCAGGACAACGGCTCCGGCACCGACCACGGCTCCGGCAGCGTTGCCTTCGTCATTGGCGACGGCGTCAAGGGCGGCGCCTACGGTGAATACCCGTCCCTCGAACACGCCAAGCTCGATGAGGGCGACCTCCGCTGGAACAACGACTTCCGCGGCACCTACGCCACACTGCTGGACAAGTGGATGAACTTGGACGACAAGGCCATCCTCGGCGCCGGCTACGAGCAGTTCGACTTCATCAGGTAAAGAACGATTAAACGCAGAGAGCGCAGAGATTGGGCCGGGCCTCTCTGTGCCTCTGCGCTCTCCGTGTTGAAGAAAGAGGTGAGCATGGTAACGCAGATTGCGCCGATAACCTTTCAGTACAGCCATACCATCGGGCGTCAGGAAGTTCGCAGCGGCAATGGCTTTTTTATGCCCGTGGCTATCACCCGGGACCCTCAAAACCGGCTCTACGTACTCAGCCGGGGCTCCGAAACACCCGCCTTCTTCCCCTGCAAGCGGGTCACGGTGTTCACGGCGGACGAGGAGTTCATCGAAGACTACGGCCAGAAGATTCCGCCCGAAGAGGCCGACCCCGCCACCTGCCCCAACGGCAGCTTCATGTGGCCCACCTCCGTTGCACTGGACAGCGAAGGCAACACTTACGTCTCCGACGAATGGCTGCAACGGGTCTCCATCTACAAGCCCGGCCAAGGCTGGACCGGAATGTGGGGCACTGTCGGCTCCGGCGACGGCGAGATAAACAAGCCCTCGGGCCTCGCCTTTGACAAGGATGATAACCTCTATCTAGTGGACAGCTACAACCACCGGGTGCAGGTGTTCACCAAGGACGGCAAGTTCCAGTTCAGCTTCGGCTCCGAGGGCAGCGGCCCCGGAGAGTTCAGCTATCCCTGGGGCATCGAGATAGACCGCAATGGCGACGTGTATGTTGCCGACTGGCGCAACGACCGCATCCAGAAGTTCGCTCCCAACGGCGCCTTCCTGATGCAGTTCGGTTCCCATGGCGACGGCGACGGCGAGTTCAACCGCCCCACCGGGGTGGCCGTGGACCGGGACGGGATCATTTACGTCACCGACTACAAGAACGACCGTCTCCAGGTCTTCTACCCCGACGGGAGCTTCATTACCAAGCTATATGGCGAGGCCACTCTGTCATCCTGGGGCCGGGAGCGGGTTCTCATAGACCCCATCGCGGTGAAGGGGCGGCTGGCCGCCAACATGCTGGAAGAGCGCGAGAAAGCCTTCCAGGGGCCTATCGCCGTGGAAGTTGACGACGAGGGCCGCGTCTTCGTCGTCGAAGTAGCCCGCCAGCGCCTCCAAGTCTTCCACAAGCAGAGCTCCGTCTACCAGGGCGGCCTGCTCTAAACCGGAATCTCCCTTTCCTGAAGGGAGATGGTTATAGCGAGGGCGTAGCTGGGGCGCACAGCGATGCGCCCCAGCCTTTTGGTTCTCAATCATTTGGGTTTCCGTGCCAGCGAATTTTGCGTAAGATAGCTCTAACATAATGACTCCATTGCCCGCCCCTCTCCCGAACGAGCGCCCGTAGTTGCAAAGGAGCGGCCATGACCAGCGTTGAGTACAACCCGGCGGCCCGATACGACGTCGAAATGACCGATCTGGTCTACCTGGAACACAGCAGCGGCAGCCTGGAGGCAACCATCTATCAGCCCCGGGGCGAAGGGCCTTTTCCGGGCTTGCTGGACGTTCACGGCGGCCGATGGTTCCTGAACGACCGCTCGGACGATCATCCCATGAACTTGGCCTTGGCGGCCAGCGGCATTGTCGTCGTCGCCGCGGACTTCAGGCTGGCCCCGCAACATCCCTACCCGGCCCAGGTCATAGATACTAACTACGCCATCCGCTGGATGAAGGCGCAGGCCGGGCAGCTCAACATTGACCCGGCATCGGTGGGCGCCATGGGCTGCTCCAGCGGCGGCCACACCGTGGCCCTGAACGGGATGCGCCCTAGGGATCCCCGCTATGCGTCCCTGCCGCTCCCCAGCGGAGAAAAGCCGGACGCCTCCCTTCGATTCATGCTGTGCTGCTGGCCGGTCCTCGATCCCCACGCCCGCTACGTCTGGGCCTGCGAAATTGGCGACGACCGCTTTATCGGCCCTACCGAGTCCTACTTCACAGACCACGCAAGCCTCCACGAAGGAAACCCCCAAGAGGCCCTGGAACGGGGCGAATCCCTGGAATTGCCTCCCGCCATAATCATCCAGGGCGATAATGACTCCAACATCCCCCTATTCATCCCCCAAAAGTTCGAGGCCGCATACCGGGCCGCCGGGGGCCATGTAGAGCTGGAAATGTTCCCCGGGATGCCCCATCGCTTCGGCAATATGCCCGGGGCTGAATCGGAACGGGCCATTGAGTTGATGAAAGGCTTTATCGCGCGGCAGTTGGCGCGCCCGGCAGTGGCGGCGGTATAAGGGTTCCCCCGGCGGCTCCCAGCAGTTCCCTTCCCTCCGGGAAAGGGTCAGGGCGAGGATGAATTCCTGCTATGCCGGACTTTCACTTCAGCAACAGCGTACTGTTGCGCTACCCGCTCCCGGAGGTCTTCGGCTTCTTCTCCAAAGCGGAGAATCTGAACCTGCTGACCCCTCCGTGGGTGCATTTCTCCATCCTTACCCCGCGGCCCATCGAAATGCGGCAGGGACTTGTAATACAGTACCGCATAAGAGTGCGGGGGATAGCCCACCGCTGGGACAGCGAAATCACCGAGTGGCGCCCGCCCTTCGGTTTCACCGACACGCAGATACGCGGCCCTTACCGCTTATGGGTTCACCGGCACGGCTTTGAGGAAACGCAGGAAGGCACGCGGGTCAACGACAGCATCACCTACCGCGTTCCCGGCGGCGCGCCGGTCAACCGCTTGTACGTAGCCGGGGAACTCCGCCGGATCTTCGCCTACCGCCAAGCCAAAATCCTCGAACTCTACCCCTGAGCGTCCGCCGCCCGCTCCCTAAAACCCCGCCCCCGGCCGTTCGTCCTGAGCTTGCGTAAGGAAGGGCCGCTGCGCCTCACTCCGCTAGAAGTTGAACGGCGTCCAAGGCCGGTGTTGCACGGCAAACATCCTGTCGGCCCGGTGCAGCGCCCCCGGGGTATGCTCGTCCGCCAGCCCGGCCTCGGCCAGCGTGGTGAAGCTGACCGTTCCCAGGTATGCCGACGCCAGCCCTGAGACGGCGATGGTCAGGTCTGCCGACGAGTCCGCGGCGCGGCAGGCCGCGCCCTCGGGCGACCCTTCCAGCTCGAACCGCCCGTTGTTCCAAGGGCAAAGGCCGTCGCGGACTTCGAGGGTCAAGCGCCCCGCCTCGGCGTAACTCCGCTGCTCCAGCGCGGCCCGGGCGTCCACCACCCGGAGCCACACGCCGTCGCGCACCGTCCTCTGCAACCGCCGCGGATCCAGCAGCAGCCACGGCAGCGGGTCGTCCAGCGGGCGTTTGATGGCCTCCGTGTTGCTCATAAGATCCAGGTCGAAGCAGAACCGCCAAAGCGCGGCGGATGCTTCCCTGGTCGCCGCCATCAGCTCCGTAACCGTGATGGTGGGCCGGTTCGAGCGGTAGATGGCGTAGCCGTCAATCTTGCCGTCTTCCTCGTATGCCGCGTAGAACAACCCGCCGCGCCCGCGCCCGCGCACCCGCGGCTGCGGCTCGCGGGCCTCCGGGGAATGCGCTTCCTCTTCCCACTTGTGCCGCGGCTTCGGGAACACGCCCGGGCGCCCCGCCGCGCTCCGCCGGAATACCTCGGGAAGTTTCTCCGGGGCGTCGTCCGGGTCTACGAAAAGGATGCGGCCTGAACCCTCGAACTTTCTGGCGTAGGCATTGTGATGGCGGTCAATCTGCCAGCTCTCATGCACCGTTCCCACCCCGTAGCCGAACCTGCCGTAAATGGCGCTCTCCGAGGCGAACAGGGCGGCCAGCGGCTCGCCCCACTGGTGGATGTCGTTCATCTGTCGGCGCATCATCCGCGACATCACGCCCTGCCGCGTGTGCGTTGGCTGCACGGCCACGTTGGCCACCCCGGCCACCGCCGACGTACCGCCCGGGATGGACATTTCCAAAGGGTGCGCTTGGCAGCCGCCGATGATGCTGCTCCCCTCGAACACCGCCAGCGAGCGCGACAGGTCGAAGTGGGGACGAAGCTCTTCCGGGTCGTGATCCAGCCGGTTGCTGTGGGCCCGCGACTCCGCCCGGAGCCACGACTCGAACTCATCCGGGGCTACGGGCCTCAGTTCCTGCATCGGCTTGACTCTCCTGCGGCTTATGGCGGCGGGACTGCGGCGTTAGTATACAGCTTCCCAAGGGGAACGGGCAGTCGCAGCCGTTGCGCCGCCGGACTTTTCCATTCTCGGCGAATGCTCCCTCCCCTAAGAATGGGGGATAAAAGCGCTGCCCCCGGCGCGTTGCGCCCCTTGCGGCCCGGTGCTAAACTCAGCTTCAGCCAGCAACCGTTATATTTCGTAACTGCTTTGTACCAGTACGGACTGATCGGCGATATGTCTTCGGCGGCCCTTGTCGGAACCGACGGCTCCGTTGACTGGTGCTGCTTTCCGCGTTTCGACTCCCCCAGCGTCTTCGGCGCCATCCTGGATCCCCGCATTGGCGGCCACTTCCGCATCAGCCCGGCCGCCCCCGGCTTCAAGGCGAGCCAGCAGTACCTCCCCGACACCAACATTCTGGAGACTGCCTTCACCGGCCCCGGCGGCCAGGTCGCCATCACCGACTTCATGCCCCTGACCGGCGACGACGACGGCAACCCGGACACCCCGCCGCCCGACCCGCCCCACGAGATTCACCGCATCGTCACCTGCCACTCCGGCCATGTCGAGCTGCGCTGCGACTTCCGTCCCAGGCACGACTACGCCCGCGCCGTCCCGGGCTTCCGTCCTCTGCGCAGCGATTCCGGCGGCGGGGCGGTTCAAGTTTACGGCGGATGCCAGACCATGACCCTTCTCGCCAGCATCCCCCTTCCTTTCGACGGCCAGCGCGAGTCCTTCGGCTTCACCCTGTCCCAAGGCCAGACCGCCACCTTCGTTCTGGCCTACGGCAATGGGCGGTTTACCAGCCTGGAGCGGCGCCGGACGGCCCGCAAGCTGGCCCAGACAACGCGCTTCTGGAAAGGGCTGGTGGAGCGAATGGGCTATACCGGACTCTGGCGAGACCAGGTCGTGCGCTCCTTCCTCGTCCTGCACCTGATGATGTACCCGCGCACCGGGGCCATCGTCGCCGCGCCCACCGCCAGCCTGCCGGAGACCATCGGCGGCTCCCGCAACTGGGACTACCGTTTCTCGTGGCTGCGCGACGCCGCCTTCACCGTGGACATCCTCTACCGTTTGGGCGACGTTTACGGCGCCGACCGTTACGTCCACTGGCTGTTGGAACAGTGCCAGCTCCACCTCCGGGATACCCGCATCGTCTACGGCATCAGCCCCGATTCGTCATTGCGGGAATACACCCTCGACCATCTCAGCGGCTACGAAAACTCCCGCCCCGTCCGCATCGGCAACGCCGCCGCCGAGCATCTGCAACTCGACGTCTTTGGCGAAGTCATCATATCCATCCACTCCCTGTTGCTGCTTCGCGGCGGCATACCCCGGGAAGCGTGGGAGCTGGTGGAGCGCTTGGCGGAAACGGTGATGCGGATCTGGCGCCGCAAGGATCGGGGCGTCTGGGAAGTGCGCGGCGAGCCGCAGCACTTCGTATACTCCAAGGTGATGTGCTGGGCCGCCTTGGACTACGCCGCCTACATCGCCGCCGCCACCGGACACCGCCAGCTCTACCGCCGCTGGTCGCTGGCCGCCGACACCATCAAGACCGAGATACTGGACGCGGGCTGGAACGCCGCCAAGGGGGCCTTCCGGCAGCATTACGGCAGCGACGCCCTGGACGCTTCCAACCTCGCCATACCCTTCACGGGCATAGTTCCCCGCGACCATCCCCGCATCCGCCAGAACTTGGACGCCATCGAGCGCGAGTTGGCCGACGGCTCCCTCGTTTGGCGCTATCTCCCCGAGGAAACCGACGACGGACTCCACGGCCAGCCCGAGGGCGCCTTCACCCTGCTCAGCTTCTGGCTCATCGGCAACCTGATCTACACCGGCCAGCACGACCGCGCCTTGGACTATTACCACGAGGTCATCACCACCCAGGGCAACCACCTGGGCCTGTTTGCCGAGATGTACGACCAAGGAGCCGGGCGGCAGTTGGGCAACTTCCCCCAAGCCTACTCCCACATCGGCCTCATCCACACCGCCCTGAACCTCTCCGGCTACATCGCCGACACTCCCACCCGCCGCATCAGCCACGAATCGGGAGGCTAAGGGCCTCGCCTCGGTATGCTAGAGGCGTGTTGAGAACCGGCGAAACCGGATTGGCCTTTGCCGAGGGAGCGGGCAATAGGCTAGAATTGCGGAAATAGCGCAAGGAGCAAGCCGATGGTTGCTGCAACCCAGACAATAGACTGCCAGGTACATTGCTACGCCCGCAACACGCCCGAACGCCCTTGGCGCGGGCACCTGGAAGGCCCCGAGGAAGTCACCGGCGATGACATGGCGGCGGCGATGGATGCCGTCGGCGTGGCCGGAGCCATCCTCATTTCGCCCTTCTCTCTGTATGGCTACGACCCCAGCTACATTCTTGGCGTTTACGGCGAGCATCCCGGCAAATTCGGCCTCGTCCGGCCCTTCGACCCGGCCTCGGACAGCATCGCCGAAGACGTTGCCCAGTGGACGGGCACGCCCGGGGTGGTCGGCTGCCGCGTGATGCTGGCTAACCAGGACTATGAAGCCGACCACCCCGGCCTCAACGCCATCTTTGCCGCCTGCGCCCGGGCCGGGGTGCCGGTCAACGTCATGGCCGCGGGCAAGCTGCCGATCCTCACCGAACTGGCCCGCCGCAATTCCGACACCCAGGTGATTATAGATCACGTCGGACTGGCCCAGCCCTTCGTGCCGCCCGCCCCGCCCGAGCCCTTCGCCGACCTCCCCAACGTCCTAGCCGCGGCGGAGCTGGACAACGTGGCAATCAAGATTTCCGGGGCCTGCACCCTCTCCCACGAACCCTTTCCCTACCCCGACATCTGGGAGCCGCTCAGCCGCATATTCGACGCCTACGGCCTCGACCGCTGCCTCTGGGGCACCGACTGGACCCGCGCCGTCCGTCTCCTGACCTACGAGCAGGGCGTGGAATCCTTCCGCCAAACCGACCGTCTCACCGACTCCGATCGCGCCACCCTCATGGGCGGCGCCCTTGCCCGCGTCTACAACTGGTCCCCCGCCGGTTAGCGGTTCCGCCTGCCATCAGGCGCCGCCAGCGGAAAAGGCCGCCGGGGCAACCGGCCCCGGCGGCCCGGCGTTGGGGTTCGCTACACTGAGCGGAATCACGAATCCGCAGCCAGCGCCGGACGGCACCCGCAAGGCACCCCGTCGAAACAGGACTTGCGCAGTTGGCGATTTCATAGCCAACGGCGCAACCCGCATAAAAAAGAGGCATATATGCGCTTCGGTTCTTTCGTTTTCCCGGTCAGCCATCATCCTGAGAAGGATTCGGAGGTCATTGACAGCACCCTGGACGAGATTCTGCTGGCCGAACAAATCGGTATGCACTCGGTATGGCTTACCGAACACCACTTCGACGGCGCAGCGGCCCACGCCGACCCGCTGGTGCTGGGCGCCGCCGTCGCCGCCCGCACCAAGCGCATCAGGATCGGCTTCGCCGTGGTTGAGCTGGCCTTCCACCACCCTGTCCGCCTAGCGGTTCAGACGGCCCTGCTGGATAACCTCAGCCATGGCCGGCTCATTGTTGGCACCGGACGCGGCTCCGCCTACAACCACTACGAGTACCTAGGCTTTGGCCTGACCATGGATGACGGCATCGCCCGCTTGGACGAGGCCGAAGAGCTGCTGGTGGCGGCCTGGAGCGGCGAAGACCTGCAACACCGGGGCGAACATTGGGAGGTGCAGTTCCCGCGCCTGCGCCCCCGTCCGTACCAGCAGCCCCACCCGCCGCTGGTGCGCGCCTG
Organism: Dehalococcoidia bacterium; assembly: GCA_965213725.1. Lineage (GTDB taxonomy): Bacteria > Chloroflexota > Dehalococcoidia > Lucifugimonadales > UBA3495 > VXOI01. The sequence goes on along the minus strand of OZ243924.1, from coordinate 2,455,981 downwards.
CATCAGCGAGGCGTCAACCATTGCCATGGCCGGAATTGGCCGCCCGGTGATGATTGGCATACAGAAGCTGCCCGACCTCCGGGCCCGGCTGGAGCAATACCCGGCGGCCATGCTGGACTCCGGCTTCAGCGAAGAGCAGACCGAGGCCGCCCTGGAGCAGTGCTGGGCCTCCCGGGACCTCTTCATCGCCGACAGCTACGACGAAGCCCTGGACGTAGCCGCCGCCGGTTTCGCGCGGGAGCGCGCCCATTTCCGCCACGCCCGGGAACTCTACAACCCCGGCGGTATGCCTCCCCTCGACCCCAACCGCCCGGTTCCGGCCGGGGAGAGTCTTGAGCATTCCTTCATCTTGGGCACCCCGTCCCAAGTGGCCGAGCAGGTGGCCGAAATGCGCGACATAGGCGTCCGCAACCTGATGCTCAAGTTCAACACGGGCGAGATGGATACCCGCCAGGTGCAACAGTCAATGCGGCTGTTCGGTGAACGGGTCCTGCCGCAATTCGCCTGAAATTGCATCCGAAGCCGGGCGCCGGCCCGGTTCCGAGGGAGTGACTATGAAGAGAAGCGCCTCCAGGATTCTAACCACCCATACCGGCAGTCTGCCCCGGTCGCCCCGCCTCCAGGAGCTTCTCCGGGAGCGGGAAGAGCGGCGCGATTTCGACCCGGAACTGTTCGCCGCCGGAGTCCGCGAGGGGGTCGCCGACGTGGTGGCCCGGCAGCAGAACGCCGGAATAGACGTGGTGAACGACGGCGAGCAGGGCCGTTCGCAGTACGCCACCTACGTGAAGGAACGCCTTACGGGCTTCGAGGGGGAACGGATGGTGCGCGCCCGCCCCCGTCTGGACGATGCCGATTTCCCTGAGTTTGCCGCCACCCAGACCCACTTTTCCTCCCGGAATATGCCCCAACCCGCCTGTACCGGCCCCATCGCCTGGAAGGATTGGCCGGCGGTGCGGCAGGACATCGAAAACCTGAAAAACGCAACGCAGGATTCCCGGGCGGAAGAGATATTTATGACGGCGGCATCACCGGGCGTCATCGCCAACTTCCTCCCCAACGAGTACTACGCCACCGAGGAAGCCTACCTGTACGCGCTGGCCGAGGTGATGAAGGATGAGTACAACGCCATAACCGGCGCGGGCCTGCTCCTACAGATCGACTGTCCCGACCTTGCCATGACCCGCGTGACCCAGTTCTCCCACCTGACCGTTGCAGAATTCAAGAAAGTGACGGAACTGCACGTGGAGGTAATCAACTACGCCCTGAGGGACATAGACCCGGAGCGGATGCGGCTGCACCTCTGCTGGGGAAATACCGAAGGGCCGCATCACCACGATATCCCGCTCAAGGAGATTGTGAACATTGTGCTGAAGGCCCGGCCCGTCGGCCTGTCCTTTGAGGGCGCGAATCCCAGGCACGCCCACGAGTGGAAGGTGTGGGAGAGCGTGAACCTGCCCGACGGCAAGCTGCTGATTCCCGGAGTGCTGGATACCACTACCAACTTCATCGAACACCCGGAACTGATCGCCCAGCGCATCGCCAATTACGCCAACATAGCCGGAAGGGAAAACGTGATGGCCGGCAGCGACTGCGGTTTCGGCACCTCGGCCTGGGGGCGCAAAGTGGAAGCCAATATCGCTTGGGCCAAACTCGCCGCCATGGTGGAAGGCGCCCGGCTGGCCTCTAAGGAACTCTGGTAAGCCGTAATTGGGGGCTTCCAGCCGTAACCCGGAGCATCCCAAGCCCAGAACAAGGGCTTACGGGGCGTCGCGCCAGATCCCCTTAAGCGGGAGGGTTAGGTCGGGAGCAAAACCGACAAGGGCAAGCTGAGCCGATTATTCCGCCATCATTCCACAGAATCAGCATCGCGCCGCAACGGACAATGGATATTTGCGCCAAGCCGGAAAAGCCGACGCCGGGGAACGGAATCAGTACGGCGCCACAAGGGACAATAGATACTTGCGCCAAACCGGGAAATGAGCTTCCTGCCGCGCCGCAGCTCCCCGGCTACGGTTGCCGCAGCGCCCGCTCGTCGCCGTTGCGGCGGGTAATCTGCTCCTGGTCCATCCGTTCCAGCAGGGGCAGGATGTACTTGCGGCTGGTGTTGAACAAGCTGCGGGCCTCGGCGACGGTGATGCTGCCGTTCTCCCGCAGATGCTCCACGATGCGCCCGGTCATCTCGCGGTAGGCTTCGGCGGTAAAGACCACCGAGTCGCCGACGCGCACCACCCGGCCCTGCTCCACCAGCGCGCCCAGCAGTTCGGCGTCCGGCTGATTGCCGGTGGGCGGCGAATAGGGTTCCTGCTCCAGCGATTGCAGGAACCGGGCCGTCTGCTGTTCCTGCTGCGGGCTGAAGCGCGCCTCGTGGCCGGGCAGCCGCACCGCCGGGCCGTCTTCGGCCACGAAGCCCTCGTCGGTCAAGCGGGCCAAGGCGCGCAGGTAGACCGGCTGCGACAGCCCTAGGCGGCTGCGCATTTCCTGGGCCGGCGCTCCCTTCCGCAGCGGATACTGGTCGTGGTAGGCCCGCAGCGCGGTCGCCAGCCTGCCCTTGAGCGTCCCCCAGCCCAAGGCCGAATAGACCACCGCGTCGCCGTCGGACGCCAAGTCGCCCAAGCCCACCAAATCCCCCTCTTCGGCCAGCGCCGCCGCCCGCTCCAGTACTTCCTCCCGGGGCAGGTTGGCGCGGCGGGAAAGCTCCGTGAGGCCGCAGGGGCCCCACTGCTCGGCCACGCTGACCAGCACATCCTCGCTGGCCCCCTCGTCCAGCAGCATCAGCCGCTCGGACACGTTGGCGTCGAAGCGGCGGTGACGGCGGCGGGGGTTGGGGTCCACCACCTGCCCGCCGCCCAGGGTGCTTTCGGCAGAGCGAACCACAAAGTAGTCGCCTTTCACCACCGGCAGCGGCTCAGACAGCAGAAGCTGCACCCAGCCCTCGGCGCCGGCCGCCAATTGTTCGGCGTCCAACAGCCTGGCCCGGGCCGGCGACTCGCTGGTTAGCAGATGAAAGGTCACGCCCTCGTTGTGCTTCAGGGAGTGGGGGGCATCGTTCACCATCCGCAGGCGAGCGTCCACCCGCCGGGCCGGGCGCAGCCAGCCGGGCGAGGTCAGGATTTCGCCGCGCTGGATGTCGTCGCGGGAAATGCCGGACAGATTCACGGCCAGCCGCACGCCTGGCTCGGCGCTGCTTACCCGCGTCTTGTGGCTCTGCAAGCCCCGTATCCTAGCCCGCTGCCGGGAGCCGGCCAGCTCGATTTCCTGCCCCACGGCCAGCGAGCCGTCAATGAGCGTGCCGGTGACCACCGTGCCAAAGCCGGAGATGGTGAAGCAGCGGTCTATGGGCAGCCGGGGCCGTCCTAGATCGCGCCGCGCTTCGGTGCTGTCCAGAATGCCGTCAATCATCCCGCGCAGTTCGTCCATGCCGTCGCCGGTGGAGGCCGACACCCCCACCATGGGGCAGCCCTCGAAGGATGTTCCTGCCAGCGCGTCCTCCACCTCGGCCTTGACCAGCTCCACCAGTTCGGCGTCTGCCAGGTCGGTCTTGGTCACCACCACCAGCCCGCGGGTCACCCGCAGGATGTCGAGAATTGCCAGGTGTTCGCGGGTCTGGGGCATAACGCTTTCGTCGGCGGCGACGATGAGCAGGGCCAAGTCTATGCCGCCCACTCCGGCCAGCATATTCTTGATGAAGCGCTCGTGGCCCGGCACGTCCACGATGCTGACCTCGCGCCCGCTGGGCAGCGTCATCCAAGCGAAGCCGAGGTCCACCGTCATCTCCCGCTCCTTTTCCTCCGGGAGCCGGTCGGGGTCAATGTTGGTCAACGCCTTCACCAGCGTGGACTTGCCGTGGTCCACGTGTCCGGCAGTGCCGATTACGTACATCGGGTGTTCCTTCAACGGCCTGTGCCGTTAACGTATGCCAGGTAATGGGCATCCGGGCGACGGCCTTCCGGGAACCGATCCCCATTCGGCAGTTCCGAAACGGGCGGAGCATAGCCCAATACGCCAGTCCATTCCGGCTTCCATTCCCTATACAGCCGCTGCTCCAGTTCGCCGTCTTGCAGAGGGCGGACATCGCTAACCTCGACTTCCTCCAAGGCTGCGGTGAAACCGCCTCGCAGGAGAAACTCTACTATGTATACCTTGCCATTGACGGGAATATCTACAACCGTCCCCAAATCCCCTCTTTTGAGATGCGTGCCTTCCATATCCCGCGTTAACGCAACTAGGTCAAATTCCTCAATCAAGGCTCTCACCTTAATCAAGGCTCTCACCTTTACTTCGGTTCTTGCGGATATGCCGACACCGGTCTGGGAGCGCTCGCGCCGTGGTCAATTTGCCAAACTGTCAGTACAAACAGGTCGCCCCCGGCGGGGGGCTGAATCACGCCATAGATTACATATTTAAGCCCATACTGAGTCGGTATAACATTGGACACCGGCTGGCTCTGCGTTGCCAAATGGCGGTTGGGCAACTCCATGCCTATACCATACCATACCGCCCCGAACCATACCGCCCCGGCTAGGGCAGGAAGCGGGTGAAGACCCGGTTGGCTATCAAGTAGGCGGATTCGTCCAAGCGGATGACGTCGCCCTCGCGCCGCAGCAGGCCCAAGCCCGCCAGTTCCTCGATTTCGGCCCGGTAGCGGGCGGCTAGGTCGTGGCCGACGGCGACGGAGGCGCGGCTCAACGCCAGCCCGTCCAGCAGGCGCAGGCCGAGGAACATGGTCTCGGCGCAGGCCGTGTCCGGGCCGATATGCTCCCATCCCTCCACGGTTCCGGCCTGGCGCAGTTCCCGCTCACCAAAGGCATCCCACGGCCCGGCGGGTGCCTCCCGCCATTGGGACTGGCGGCGAGCGTAGTCGCGGGGAGAAAGCGCCGTCCAGAAACGGTATTGGCCCAACCGGGAATGGGCCCCCGGCCCAACGCCCAAGTAAGGCTCGTTTCGCCAGTAGATCAGGTTGTGCTGCGATTCCCGCCCCGGCTGTGCCCAGTTGGAAATCTCGTAGTGATGATAACCCGCCCCCGACAGAACCCGGCGGGCCAGCGCATACATATCGGCGGCTAGGTCAGGGTCGGGTTCCGGGATTTTCCCTTGCTCCGCCCACCGCCGCATGGGCGTGCCTTCCTCCAGCGTCAGGGCGTAGAGCGAAATATGCTCCGGCGACAGCGCGGCCAGCCGGGTGATGGTTTCCTCCCATTGGGCGAGGGTTTGATGCGGCAGGCCATACATCAGGTCCAGGTTGACGTTGCCAAAACCGGCGGCGCGGGCCGTCTGAAACGCCTCGATGGCCTCATCGGCAGTATGGCGGCGGCCCAGCAGTTGCAGCAGGCCGTTGTCCAGGCTCTGTACGCCGATGCTCAGCCGGTTCACGCCTTGGCGCAGCAGCCCGCGGCAGGCGGCGGCGTCCAGGTCGCCGGGGTTGGCTTCCAGCGTGATTTCGGCGCCGGACTCAATGGCGAAGGCGTCCGCGGCGGCCTCCAGAATGGCCGCGATATACCCGTCGGGCAGATACGATGGCGTGCCGCCGCCGAAGAACACGGTTCGCGCCGCCGGGCCGCCCCGGTTATTGCGGCCCCCGTTATGGCCCCCATTATCGGATGACAACCGGCGCCCCCACAGCCGGAGCTCGCCGGTCGCCGCCTCGAGGTAGCTCCCCATTTGCGGCTCAATGCCCTGATAGGTGTTGAAGTCGCAATAGGGGCATTTGGTCTTGCAAAAGGGAACGTGGACGTATAATCCTATGCCGGAGCCAAGTTCCAGGCCAAGACTAGGGGATTGAATGCGCCGAATGCTCATTGCGTCGTTGCGCCGCTGCGTCAAGAGTTTTGGGCCGGTCTATTCGTCGTCAACGACGCGCCCGGAGCCGTCCACGACCTTGTTCGGATCCTTGTCTTCCGGGCGGTTGGCGGGCGGGACCACGCCGTTATGCCCGTCCACCACCTCCTTGGGCGCCAGCTTGACCAGCAGCAGCAAAGCCAAGGCGATGAATATCAGGTCGTCGAAGCGGCCTAGGATGGGAACCCGGTCCGGCACTAGGTCAAAGGGCGAAACGGCATAGAGGATCGCCGCCGGCAACAACAGGCGCAGCGCCAGCGGCACCCGCCGGTCGAAGCTGAGCCGCCATACCAGCCGCGCGAAACGCAACAAGTGGGGCAGAAGGCGGGGCGCGAAGAATAGCAGGATGGGAACCGCTATTCGCATGAACATGGCCTAACCTCCGTGTTCCGCCGCTGCGTTCAATTATAGAGGAACTTATGGTAAGTTTGTACCGGCCTTCACCGTTGTCCTAACCCGGAAACCGGCCCGGCGCCGGATTGGAGCCTTTGCTGATGATTGATTACAGCTCCCTGCGAACTATTGACGACCTGCGAAACGGCGGATACCAGGTTCTCCCTGTCCGTGAAGAAATACGCAACAACCTGATTGCCCGGATTCGAGCCGAGGAAATGGTCTTCCCCGGCATCATCGGGTTCGAGGAATCCGTCATTCCTCAACTGGAAAACGCCATCCTCGCAGGGCAGGACGTTATCCTTCTGGGCGAGCGGGGGCAGGCCAAGTCGCGCCTGATTCGCGGGCTGGTTGGCCTGCTGGACGAGTTCGTTCCCAAGATAGCGGGCTGCGAAATCAACGACAACCCCTATCACCCCATCTGCCTGGCCTGCCGCAACCGGGTGGCCGAAGAGGGCGATTACACTCCCATCGAGTGGCTGCATCGGGAAGACCGCTACTCGGAGAAGCTGGCTACGCCGGACATATCCATCGCCGACCTCATTGGCGAGATTGACCCCATCAAGGTGGCGGAAGGGCATTATCTTTCCGACGAACTGGTCATCCACTACGGGCTGGTTCCCCGCACCAACCGGGGCATCTTCTGCATCAACGAACTGCCCGACCTGGCCGAGCGCATCCAGGTGGGCCTGTTCAACCTGATGGAAGAGCGGGACGTGCAGATAAAGGGCTACCGCATCCGCCTGCCGCTGGACGTCTACGTGGTCTCCACCGCCAACCCGGAGGATTACACCAACCGCGGCCGGATCGTCACCCCGCTGAAAGACCGCTACGGCTCCCAGATTCACACCCACTACCCCCGCGACCCGCGGGACGAAATCGCCATCATGGAGCAGGAGCGCAACCGCTTCCCGGACGAGGGGCGGCTGGCAGTTCCCGAATATATGAAGCGCATCCTGGCTGAGATAACCGCCCAAGCCCGGTTGAGCAGCGAAATTAACCAGCGCTCCGGCGTCAGCGTCCGCGTCTCCATCGCCAACTACGAAACCGCGCTGTCCAACGCCGTCCGCCGCAGCATCATCCACGACGAGGAGTGGGCCTGCCCCCGCGTCAGCGACCTGTCCTACATCGTCGCTTCCTTCGCCGGCAAGATAGAGCTGGAGACCTTCGAGGAGGGACGGGAATCGCGGGTGACCGAAGAACTGACCCGCCGCGCCCTGTTGCGCGTCTTCAGCAGCTACTTCAGCCTGGAGGAACTTGAAGACGTGATAATGGCCTTCGACCTAGGCCAGACCGCCCTGACCGGCAGCGACCGGCCGGCATCGGAATACCCGGAGCTGGCGGGATCCATTGACGGAATGAGCGAGGCGATTGCGAAACTGACCGGCGGCGACCGGCGGCCCGAGGTAATCGCCGCCGCAGTGGAGTTCGTCTTGGAGGGTCTGCACCTGAGCCGCCGCCTTAATTGCGACCGCTCCGGCGACGGCTACCGCTACGCCCGCTAGGGCGGCCCCGGCGGAACCGGCGCCGCCGGATATGGAACACGCCCTGTGGCCGCCCTGCTCTTCCGCCGTCCACCCGGGGAACCTCCGGGGAACGGGAATGCCCTAGGGCTATTTCCCCGGCCGGCGGCGGCGATGCTGATGTTGGCGAACAGCACCCGCCGCCCTATGCGGTGAGAGCCAGCTCCAGTTGCCCGGCGCGGGCATCGGCGGCGGTGGCGGGCTTGCGGCGGCGTGGAGTCGGCGCCTGCGTCAGGCTGAACTCCAGTTGGCCTCGCACCGGGTTCGGGGCCGGCTTCCGCTCCCGGCGGTGCAGTCCCCAGCGGCGGCGCTCCCGGTCTACGATGGACAGCACGCTCTTGGTGTATTCCTCGGGCGCGTAGGTCTTGCGGTAGAGCTTGGCGTAGCCCTGCTCCAGGTGGGGGTAGGTCTCCCGCAGCATGGGCATGAACCATTCCTTCGAGCCGGGCTTGAGGAACAGTACGTTTGCTCCGAGGAACTGCGCGCCGTGGGCGTGGGCGGCTTCAGCTACGGCGGCGATGTTCTCCTCGTGGTCGCTGATGCCGGGGAGCAGCGGGGCCATCATCACCCCAGCGTTGACACCGTTCTCCACCAGAAACTGCATCGTCTCCAGCCGGGCCTGGGGACGGGGAGCGCCCGGCTCGGTCAGCTTCCAAACCTCTTCGTCCACGGTGCCGACACTGAAGTTGACGCTGACCTCGGCGACTTCGCTCAACTGACGCAGCAGGTCGGCGTCGCGCCGCGCCAGTATGCCCTTGGTGGTGATGGAGGCCGGGTTGGCGAAATCTATGAGAACCTCAAGCACGCCCCGGGTGATCCGGTACTCGGCCTCGGCGGGTTCATAGGGGTCGGAGGCAGTGCCGATGGCGATGCTCTCGCCGCGCCAGCCGGGGCGTTTCAATTCCTGCCGCAGCACCTGGGGGGCGTTTACCTTGGCGAACACCCGCTGCTCGAAGTCGCGCCCAGCGTCCATCCCCCAATACTCGTGAGTCGGCCTGGCATAGCAGTAGCGGCAGGCGTGGCGGCACCCCCGGTAGGGATTAAGCGTCCACCGGAAGGGGAACATGGGAACGTCCAAGCGGTTGAGCAGAGTCTTGCAGTGAATTTCCGTTACCTGTGCGCCTGCCATGCCGCCACCTCGATAGAATGTGCGTTCGTAAACATTTGTTCGCATAATAGCGGCCAATATCGAGGTTGTCAATAGGTCACCGGTGAGGGGCGTTCTTATGAAACCCGTGGATCCCGCCTTAGCAGGAATGACGGAGCGGGCAATGCCAACACCCGCCTAGAATACCGGCTGCTGCGCGATATACCGCCGGGGCGATTTATGGGGTACTATTTAGGGGCTGGGAACATATCCTGGCATAAATTAGACTTCAAGGTGTAATAGATGCCCACTACTGCCGATACTGAAAAAACAGGCGTACTAATTGCCATCGACTGGGAGAACATTCGCCGGGGCGCCCAGATGTACCAGCAGACGGTTTCGCCGCGAGCCTTGTGTGATGCGATGAAGAACGTGGGCGAGGTGTTCGGAGATGTTCGCGGCGGCAAGGCTTTTGGCGACTGGAGCCTGCGCCGGGAAGATGGCGCCTCCTTCAGCATGGCCGGCCTCGAGCCCTATAACGCCCCGCGCACCATGGCCGGCAAGGATCGCACCGACCCGTCCATCCTGCTGGAGGTTTACGACTGGATCCGGGATCGGGATGACTGCCGGTGGATCATCCTGGGTTCCGGCGACTCGGACTATCAGGCCCTGGTTGACCGGGCCAAGAACAACGGGCGCCGCATAATCATCTGCGCCTTCAGCCAGTCGGTGGCCCGCGATATGCTTGCCGTGGCCCCGTTGTTCCCTCTGGAGGCGGAGTTGGGCTTCCGCCTGCCGGAGCACGGCACGCTGCCCAGTCCGGCCGAGACGCAGCAGCATTCCCAGGATGTCCTGCAATCCTTCGTCCGGCAAATGGATCGTTTGGAAGGCTCCCTCAATTTCGTTGGCTACAACAAACTCTGCACCCAGTGGATGCTGGATTGGGGGATCGCCTCAACCGAGTATGAGTGCTACCGCCTGATTGACCAGTGGATTTACGACGAGATTGTGGAGCGCCACGACGTGCCCAATCCGAATAACCCGTCCTTCCCAACCTCGGCCATACGGCTGATTCGTTCCAATGACCATGTGCGCGACCTGCTCGGCTTCAGCACCACCCGGGTCAGCAACCCGGTGGTGGTGTAACCCTAGCCCAATCGTTCTCCTGCGGCAGTCTCAGGACAACGGTTGGGCCTCGCCCGTTGGCTGAACGGACGGGGTTGTTTATTGGCGTCAATTCTCGGTCAATCCCGTATGGGGGCAGCGTGCCGGATACGGAGCCGATTCTGAAAGTGCGGGACGTGGTGAAGGATTTTGGCGGCCTGCGGGCCGTTGACCACTGCACGCTGAACGTTTATCCCGGCCAGATAACCGGGTTAATCGGCCCCAACGGAGCGGGCAAAACCACGCTGTTCAACCTGATTTCCGGCGCTCTGGAGCCCACGGCCGGCCGGATTTTCTTTCAGGGGCGCAACCCCGGCCGGATGCTGGACATAACCGGAATGGCGATGCACCAGACCTTCGGCCTGGGACTGGTGCGAACCTTCCAGATTCCCCGGGAAATGAAGCGGATGACGGTTCTGGAAAACCTGATGCTGGTTCCCGCCGGGCAGCGCGGGGAACGCATCTGGGCCTCTTGGTTCACGCCGTGGCGGGTGGCGCGGCAGGAGCGGGAAATCGAAGCCCGCGCTCTGGAGGCGCTGGAGTTCGTCAATCTGTTGCATCTGGCCGATGAATTGGCCGCCAATATCTCCACCGGGCAGAAGAAGCTGCTGGAACTGGCCCGCACCCTGATGAGCGAGCCGCATCTGGTGTTGCTGGACGAACCCACCGCAGGCGTCAACCGCACGCTGATGTCCCAGCTCTCCCTCAGCATCCACCTAGCCAGCGCCGAGCGGGGCGTCACCTTCCTGATAATCGATCACGATATGGACGTGCTGATGTCCCTCTGCGATCCGATCATCGTTATGGCTAACGGCGCGGTCATATCGCAGGGCACGCCGTTGCAGGTGCAGGCCGACCCGCAGGTCATCGAAGCCTATCTGGGGGGACGCGAATTTGGCGCTGCTTGAAGCCGCGGAAGTGGTATCCGGCTACGGAGAGACCGAAATACTTCACGGCGTTTCCATAACGGTGGACGACGGCGAAATCGTGACCATCATCGGCCCCAACGGTTGCGGCAAGTCCACGCTGATGAAGACCATCGCCGGGCTGGTGAAAGTCCGCTCGGGCGGCATCCGGTTTCAGGGGGAAGACATTTCCGGCGCGCCGCCGGAGCGGGTGGTGGGCCAAGGGCTGTGCTACGTGCCGCAGGCGGCCAACATCTTCCCTTCCCTCAACATCCGCGAAAACCTGGAGATGGGCGCCTTCCTGCGGAAGGACGACTACCGGGGCCGCATCAACGATATGTTTGATCTGTTCCCCGACCTGGCCGAATCCCCCGGGCGCAAGGCGCATACCTTATCCGGCGGGCAGCGCCAGATGCTCGCCATCGCCCGGGCGCTGATGCTGGACCCCGCCCTGTTGATGCTGGACGAACCCTCGGCCGGTCTGTCTCCGGCAATGCTCAGCCTGGTGTTCGAGCGCATCGCGGGCATCAACGCCACCGGCGTAGCCATGCTGCTGGTGGAGCATAACGCCCGGGAGGCGTTGGGAATGTCCAGCCGGGGCTACGTGCTGGTTGGCGGGGAGAACCGGCTGGAAGACACCGGCGCGGAACTGCTGAACAACCCGGAAATCTCCCGCCTCTACCTCGGCGGGCGCTAGGGCACGCCCCACCCCAACCCTCTCTCCCTCCGGGAGGGGAAATTTAGCCGAGGGCTGTATGACCGTTCAATGGCCTAGCATAAGCCGGAAACTGCCGCGCCCGCCCCGTTGGTGGACGCCGATCCATACCACGGCGGCCCTGGCGCTGCTGGTCATTGTGCTGGGCATCCTGCCCGTCTTCAAGATGGGGCTGGTGGTCAACGGCGTGTTTCTGGGCAGCATCATCGCCTTGGGGGCCATCGGGCTGTCGCTGATCTACGGCATCCTGAACTTCGCCAACGTGGCCCACGGCGACTATATGATCACCGGCGCTTATGTGACCTTCTTTTTCATAGACAGCTTTCTGCCTGCGCTGGGGATTGAAGGCCAGGGGCTGGGGCCGTTTACTTTCGGCTACCCGCTGCTGATTGCGATGCCCTTTGGGGCAATAGCCGGAGCGCTGGCGGCTATTGCGCTGGACCGGCTGATATACCGGAGGCTGCGCGAGCGGGGGGCCAACGCCGCCGTGCTGGCTATGACCTCTCTGGGGCTGGCTATCTCTCTTCGGGGGCTGGTGCAAATCATTTGGGGAACCCAGGTGCTGCACTTTCCCCGCGATTCGCGCCAAGTGTTTCATTTGCCGCTGGACGTGCGGATTCCGCCCGACAGCGTGTTTATCGCCATAGTCGCCATCCTTTTGGTGGTCTCCGTGTATCTGCTGCTTACCCGAACCAAGATGGGCAAGGCCATGCGGGCCACGGCCGACAACCCGGAGTTGGCGCGGGTGACCGGCATCAACACCCAGCGGGTGATTTGGGCGGCTTGGGCCATCGGCGGGGGGCTGGCGGCCATCGCCGGGGTGCTGTTGGCGGTATCCCAAGCGCAAATACTGCCGATTATGGGATGGAAGTTCCTGATACCGCTGTTCGCCGCGGTGATTCTGGGCGGCATCGGCAACCCCTACGGCGCGTTGGCGGGCGCCTTCATCATCGGGATAACCATGGAGGTTTCGACCCAGTGGATTAACCCCAGCTACAAGCCGGCGGTGGCCTTCGCCATTATGATTGTGATGCTGTTGGCCCGGCCGCGGGGATTGTTCGGGGGATCCGGCTCCGGTTAGCGCAAAGCCACCCGAGGGCGTCCGGTTATGGAATTTGCAGGAGTATTGGACTACACCGCCGGCTTCGTAGTAATGGCGGGCATCTACTCGGTGATGGCCCTAGGGCTGAACGTGCAGTGGGGCTTTACCGGGCTGTTCAACATCGGGATCGCCGGCTTCTTTGCCTTGGGGGCCTACACTTCGGCCCTGCTGACCGGCCCGCCGCCCCGAGGGGAGTTTGAGGACTTCGTTTTCGGCGGCGACTGGGCGCAGATCGCCGGGCTGGGGATGGGCATTGACCTGTGGTTTTTTCTGGGCATCGGGGCGGCGATGCTGGTCTGCGCCGCCGTTGCCGTGGTTATCGGCTACGTCACCCTGCGGCTCAACGACGACTATCTGGCTATCGCCACCCTGGGCATCGCCGAGAGCGTCCGGCTGTTCTTTCTCAATGAAAAGTGGGCCGCCAACGGCTCCCGCGGCCTGTACAACATCCCGGAATTTCTGGGCGGCCTGATTGCGCCGGACAAGTACGATTACCTGTATCTGGTGGTGGTGCTGGCGGTGCTGGCGGTATTGTTTCTGGCGATGCAGCAGGCGGCGCGCTCGCCCTGGGGCCGGGTGCTGCGGGCGATACGGGAAGACGAACTGGCGGCGGAAGCCAGCGGCAAGAACGTGTCCAAATTCAAGCTGCAAGCCTTCGTTCTGGGCGCGGTGATCATGGGCATCGGCGGCGCCCTGTACGCCCACAACATCCGCTTCCTGTCACCGCAAACCTTTGACCCGCTGCTGGCGACCTTCATCATCTGGGCGATGCTGATGGTGGGCGGTTCGGGCAACAACATGGGCGCGGTGCTGGGGGCCTTCGTCGTCTGGGGCATCTGGACCGGAACCCAGTTTATGCCCGGCGTTTTCAAAGACCCCAACTTCCGGTTCTTTATGATTGGCGCCCTCATCGTCGGGGTGATGCTGCTGCGTCCCGGCGGCATCCTAGGCGAATCCCGCCGTATCGCCCGCCGCCCGGCCGGGCGCCCGGCGGAGCCTTCCGAAAGCGGCTGACACTGCCAAGCGGGAATGTCGGCGCAAGCGGAGAGGGCAGCCCGCTGTGGGCTGCCCTCTCCTTAGTGTGCCGGATGGGGTATGCCGGATGGCGGGGCGGCCCTATGGCGTGATGAACTCGCCGGTGTCTACGATTTCGCCGCCTTCCACCTTCCAGATTCCGATGCTGCCGAACACGTCGCCGTTCTCGTCAATGTCCACGTTGCCGGCGGTGCCTTCGTAGTTGATGTCCCGCCCCTCGGCGATCAGTTGCAGGGCCCGGGCCACGCCCTCGCGCCCGGGGCCAACGATCTCGCCGGGGGCGTTGGCGACGTCCCGCAAGGCGTCGCGGATGGCCGCGGCGTCGGTGGTGGTGCCGGCTTTAGCCGCTGCCAGCGCAACCAGAATCGCGGCGTCATAGTGTTCGCCCATGAACGGATGGGAGGGCGGGAAGCCGAAGGTTGCGGTGTAGGCCGACTCAAAGGCGTCCTTCTCGGCCCGGGCCGGGCCGGCCGGCGCCGTTCCCAGAGTGCCTTCCAACTCGTCCCAAAGGTCAATGGCGTCAATCCACTCCGGGCCTTTTACGCCGTCCACAAACAGGAAGGTATCGGCGTAGTCCCCCTCCAGGGCCTCGCGGACGTAAACCTGCGTCTGCCCGGTGTAGCTGATGGTTACCAGCACGTCCGGGTCGCCCTCGGTGGCCCGTTCCAGCTCCGAGGTGTAGGTGGGCTGAGTGTCTTCGTGGGGAACCTTGTTCATTACCGTGCCGCCCAGTTCGGTAAAGGTTTTCTCGAACTGATTGGTCAGCCCCTCGCCGTAAGCGTTGTTTACGTACATCACACCGGCGGTATCATAGCCCTCTCTTCGGGCCAAATCGGCCAGAACGACGCCTTGGGCGGCGTCGGAAACCGCGGTGCGAAAAACGAAATCGTTGTCATCCAGGGTGGTAATGGCCGGGGCAGTGGAGGCGCCGCTGATGATGATTCGTCCGTTGGGAACCACCACGGCTTCGGCGGCGGCGATGGTCACGCCGCTGGAGAGCGCCCCGACGATGGCGACAACATCCTCCACGTCTATCAGGGCCCGGGCGGCGTCCACGCCCTGCACCGGATTCACGGCGGTGTCGCGGCTGATGATGACCATGGAGCCGCCCTGAATGCCTCCGGCGCTGTTCACGTGGTCGGCGGCCAAGGCGACGCTGTTGCGGAGGGGCGGGCCGAACTCGGCCAGCGAGCCGGTGAAGGAGTTCAGGTTGCCCACCACCAGCGGGGGCAGCGGCTCCATCATCACCTGCTCGGTCACTATCTTAGTGACCTCCACCGGGACTTCCTTGGTAACTTCGACCTCTTCGGTTACCACTTTGGTGACTTCCACCTCTTCCGTCACCACCTTGGTGACTTCCACTTCCTCGGTGACCACCTCGGTGATCACCACGGTTTGCGGCACTTCCCGGACGATCTCTTCGGTGACGACGGTTACATTGGGCTCGCTGTCGCCGCAGGCCGTCGCCAAGGATATGACCAAAATTAGCAACAGGAATGGGGCATATACTCCCACGCGCTTGATACGGCTCACGATTTTTTCTCCATCAGAGTATTGTGGGGCAGAGTACTGTGGGGATTTTCCGGCGGGGACAAATTTTCCCGGCTCTCCGCGACGTCCTTATCATATCATAGCGTTTCCGGCGGTCACCCCGCCTATGGGTCACGTAAAGGCGTCTTTTCCGCCGATGCGGACCAGATTGCCGACGGCTTTCACCCGTACCAGGGTGGCGTTGCTGGGCACGTAGGCCAGCGGGACTTCGTCCACCTCGACCACTTCCACCGATGACGGGTCGGCGCCGGCGGCCACGGCCCGGTGGACGGCGGCGGCGGAGCAGTCGGCGATGGCCTGCTCTCGCCCGGTCTGCTCCAGGGAATAGACCCGCTCCGCCTGCCCGCCCGCTTGGGCGATGGCCGCGCCGATGGCGTTGGCTACCCCGGCGTGTTCGGGCCGCAGCACGCGGGACGCGCCGCTCAGGGAATCGCCCAGCAGGATGCTGCCCCCGCCGACCAGCACCACGGGAAGGTCTTCCTGGCTGAGCTTCACCCGGTCTATGGCCGTTTCCACCCGGGTTCGCATTTCGGCCAGGGCCGCCGCCGTCAGCGGGCGGTCGAGGCTTTGAGCCAGCCGGGGATCGCCGATGGCGGCGCGTCCGTGGGCCACGGCCAGGTCGGTGGCGGTCAGGACATCGCCGCCGAACACCAGCCCCTGCTCCGGCAGCCGGTAGCCGACGCTTTCCGGGCCAATGCGCAGCGGGGCCAGCTCCACCACGGTTCCGCCGCCCAGCGGTAGGGACACCATATCCGGCATACGGAAGTTGGTGCGGACTCCGGCCAGATCGATGGCCGCCGCCGCTTCCCGGGGGAAGCCCTTGACCAGCGCGCCCACGTCGGTGGAGGTGCCGCCCACGTCCACCACGATGCCGTCGCGCACGCCCGACAGCCAAGCCGCGCCGCGCATACTATTGGCCGGGCCGGAGGAGATGGCAAGAACCGGGAAACGGCCGGCAAACTCCGTGTCCATCAGCGTGCCGTCGTTCTGACTCATAAACAGGGGCGCGTCAATACCCAGGGATTCCAGGGCCTGCCCGATGCCCCGGATGGTGAGAGCGGCCATATCGCCCAGGCAGGCGTTCAGGGCCGCCGCGTTTTCCCGCTCCAGCAGCCCCATGCGCCCGTTTTCGTGGGAAAGGCAAAGGCGCAGTCCGGGGGCTTCCTCGCGGATAATGGCAGCGGCTTCGGTTTCGTGGGCCGGGTTCACCGGAGAGAACACGCCGCAAACCGCCGCCGCCCGCACCCCCCGGCGGCGCATATCCCGCGCGGCCCGCCACAGTTCCGCCCGGTCAAGGGGCGAAATCTCCCGCCCGTCGAACTCGTGGCCGCCCCGAACCATGTAGGTGAAACCGCTGATGGCGTCTTTCAGTGACGCGGGCCAGTCCACCAGCGGCGGAAGGAGCTGGGTGGCGGGCAGAGCCAGCCGCACAACCGCCGTGGGCGACAGGTTCCGCCGCTCCAGCAGGGCGTTGGTGAAGTGCGTGGTTCCCACCATCACGGCATCAACGGACGGGGCGGCCGGGGACGGGGCGTTGGGCTGTTGGGCCAGCAGTTCCGTCAGGGCGGCGGCAATGCCGGAGGTGATGTCGCCGGTGGTCGGCGCTTTGGCGGCGCCCGCCAACCGCGGCCCGTCCATAAGGACGGCGTCGGTGTTGGTGCCGCCTACGTCAACGCCGATGCGCACCGGACAGCGCCCTCAGCCTAACCCTCTTCCGAGAGGGGAGGGAGTAAAAGGGGGATGTAACCGGAATCGTAGCCGAAAGCCTGCGGCCCGGCCACGGCCAGACCTTCCGGGGTGGTCCAAAGCTCCGGCGCCGGGAAACCCAGGATGGTGACCCGCAGCCCGTAGCGCATCAGCTCGGTGGTGACCGGCTCCCCTAGGTCGGTGGCTACGGCGCATATCAGGTCCGGCACGGTGCAGACGGTTTCGCCGTTGCGCCGGGCGATGAGGTTTTCGTTCTGAAACTCGATGACCATACGCTCTCCGGAATAGCCGTCCAGCCCCTCGATGGTCAGCGTCCCGCGGGCGAACCCGGCGGTGGTGCGGCGGGCCAGGTCGGCCACCTTGCCGCTGAAAAGAACCTTGCCGGGGCAGGCGTCCAGAATCGCGTCCAGCGGGTCGCGGCCCAGCGCGCGGGCCTGTTGCACGGCGCGGCCCAAGTCGCGCGCCAGAGAAAGAGTACGGGGGACGGCGGTGCGCCTCACCTGTTCGGCGGTCATCGGGGCCACGGCGTAGCAGGCGACGCAGCCCATCTGCACCGTCAGGGCGCGGGCCAGCCGTTCCGCCCATACCGGGCTGACGGTCTCGCGGATGACCACGGAATTGCCTTTTTCATCGGCGACGGCCATGGGGCAGCAAGGGACGCCGTAGACGAAAAAGGTCTTCATCTGGAACTCCGGGAAGGCCCGGCCCATACCGTCGGCGTCCACCACCGGCAGGCCGGCCATGGCCGCCGGAATCAGCGGCTCCACCGAGTTGCTGCCGCCGATTTCGTTGGATATGAGGACCGTGGCTTTCTCGCCGGTGTAGTCCTCGATGGCGCGGAGGGCGTGATAGGACTGGAGGTCGCGCACCTTTTCGATGCCGACGGTGGGCGCGCCAATACCGCCGACGCAGACGACGCGGGAGTCATCGGGCAGTTCCTCCGGGGCCAGCACGGTGACCGGCCCCCACTGCCGGATGGCCTGCCGCGCCCGCAACCGTCCGACGTAGGGGTTGCCGCCGCCCCCGGCGCCGAGGATTCCGGCGCCGATGGCGATGGCGTCCAGCGCGTCCTCAGTAGCTTGCCACAAACCGCAATCGCCCGGCCTAGTCCCCGGCCACGGCAACCGGCTCTTCCAGTTGGCGGGGGAACTGATTGCCGAAGAGACCCTTTTCCGGGTGGCGTTCCCACTGGTCTTTGGGCAGTTCGTAGTAGACCTCGATTTCGTTGTCGTCCGGGTCCAGCAGGTAGACGCCCATGGAGATGCCGTGGTCGCCCATGCGCGCGATCCTGACGCCGTTCTCCTTGAGCCGGTCATAGAGTTCCTGCAAGTCCTCGAAGGTCTCCATCTGCCAAGCCATGTGGGCCTGCCCGATGATGGAGTGGTCGGGGCCGGCGGCGTCCAGGCCGATGGCGCGGATGGCGAGTTCGTGCGACTTCTCGGTGTTGGCCGACATGAACACGGTGCCGCCGGGGCTGCGCTCCATGACGGTCAGGCCCATTATGCGGGTGTAGAAGTCCACGGAGCGGTCAATGTCCCGCACCCGCATTACCAGGTGTCCCAATCCTTTCGGCGTGTATGACATTTTCCTTGCCTCCTTGCGCGTTAGCTGTATGCCGGATTTTCCGCCTCGTCATCCCCGGCCGGGGACGGGCTAAGGCCAGTCTTCGGCGTCCAAGAATTGGCGGACTTTCTGCTTGAAGGGTTCCTTGTCGTAGTTCTGGAACAGGGTTATGGAGTTTCGCACCGGGTTGCCGCCGAACATTCGCTCGTACAGCACCTGGCGCCCGCTGAAGGCGCTGCACGAGGCGTCCCAGGCCAGATGGAACAGCTTGGCCCGGTCGCGGGCGTTGGCCGAGTCGGTGGCGAAGTACCGCTCTATTTCCGGCCCGATGCCCGAATCGAAGTCGGCCTCGGCGGGCAGGGCCATCAGGCCGCCGGTGCCCAGGAGCTGAATTATTTCGACCATCCGGGGGTACATGGCGCGCCCGAATATGGTGCGGCCGGCCCGGATGGCGTTGACGTCGGGAGACATCATGCCGTACTGGTTCATCGTGGCGTCGGCCTCGGCGGCCCGCACGCACGCCCGCAGCACGTCGCGGCTGGTAATCAGCTCCGCCACCTGTTCCTGCACGTGGGGTATGCTGCCCGAACCCAGGGTATCCACCAGCAGGTCGGCCAGCCCTAGGATGAATTCCGCCTTCACCAAGCAGCGGTTGAGAATCTGGTGGCCGGTGTGGGCGTCCGACTGCGTGCCGGCCGCATAGCCGTTGCCCAGTTCCACGTCGCCCAGCAGGAAAACCCGCTCCCATGGCACCAGCACGTTGTCGAAGAACACCACCGAGTCCATCTCCTCGAACCGGGAGCCGAGGGGATGATTGAAGCGGGAGCGGCCCAGGTCAAAGCTCTCGCGGCAGAGGAACTTCACGCCCGGGGTGTCGCAGGGGATGGCGAAGGAGAATGTCTGCCGCTGCGCCTGCGCATCCAAGCGGTGGCTCGCTACCGGGTAGATGGCGATTTCGTCGGAAATCGGCCCCAGCGTCGCCAGCGTGCGGCTGCCCCGAACCACGATGCCGGCGCCGGTTTCCTTGACCAGAGTCAGCGCGACCTCCTCGCTGAGGGTGTCGGTGGGGCCGGCGTTGCGGCGGCGTTGCAGGTTCACCAAGGCGTGGGTGAGAGTTACGTCGTTCTCCCGGATGAACTCATGGTAGTTGAGCATATTCCGCTTGAATTCCGGGCGATCCTGGGCGAAGTAGTCCGCCGACCCGGCCCAAGCGGAAAAGATGGCGTTCATAAAGTCGGGAGAGCGGCCCATCATCCCGCAACTGGCCCAAGCCCAGCGGGTCATCATTTCCCGCCGCCGCACCAGGTCGTCAATGGTCTTGGGAATCAGGAAGGACAGCCCGACGGGTTCGCCGGTAGTGGGCGAAGCGAAGGTCATCTCTTCCCGCAGCGACGGGTCGTGCTGCATATCGTAGAGGGCGGCCACCGACCGGACGCCGTTGCGCAGGGCCGGGTGGGTGGTCACGTCCTCCACCCGCTCCCCATCCAGCCACACCTCGCGGGGGCGTTCCTTGAGGCCGGTGACGTATTCCTGTCCGGTACGAGCTGGCATCGCTCCTCACCTCAGCGGATGATTGGGCCAACCGTTAGCTAATAATACACTGTATTGGCAAGCATAGGCTCAAGGCAGCGGGCGGTCAACCGGGCAGCGCGGTTTCCGGCGGGGTTGACCGGGTATTCTCAAAGAGCGGAGCGGACAATGCCGGCACAGGTTTAGAACGACTTCCGTGTTTAGAATACCTGCCAAGTCTGTCGGCGGCGCCCTGCGCCTTGACACCTTTCAGGCGCCTGTCTACGCTAATGCCCGTCTACCCTTTGGGAAAGCGATTATACGAGGGGCGTATGAAATACGACGTAATTATCGTTGGCGGCGGCGCGGCCGGCTCGGTGCTGGCGGGCAGACTGTCCGAAGACCCGAAACGGTCGGTGCTGGTGCTGGAGGCGGGCAAAGATTACCCGGAGTTCGACCGCATACCCGACGAAGTTAAATACGGATATACCCGTTACGCCGAATCCCCCGATTCGGCGCACAACTGGGCCCTCAGAGGGGTAGCCACCGAGGAGCAGGGCGAGATCCACGTGGCCCAAGGCAAGGTTATCGGCGGCGGCTCCTCCATCAACGGCCAAGCAATGCAGCGCGGTATGCCGGAGGACTATGACGCTTGGGCCGGTATGGGCAACGACGAATGGGCCTACGCCAAGGTGCTGCCCTTCTTCCGCAAGATGGAAAACGACCTGGACATACAGGACGACTTTCACGGCACGGAGGGGCCGATGCCGGTGCGGCGGCGGCAATCGAGTCCGGCCCCTCCCATCCAGCGAGCTTTCCGCGAAGCCTGCGTCAGTCAGGGGTTCGGCCTGGTTGAGGACACCAACGGCGTGAACTCCGCCGGGGTTGGCGTATCTCCCACCAATAACTTGGGCGGCGTCAGGGTAAGCACGGCCATCGCCTATCTCAGCCAGACGCGCCACCGCCTCAACTTGACCGTAAGGGGGCAGGTTCACGTCCGCCGGGTACTGTTTGAGGGCGCGCGGGCCGTCGGCGTGGAGGCGGAAAGCGGCGGCGAAGTGTTTACCGTCGAAGCCGAAAAGGTCGTCCTCAGCTCGGGCGCGCTCCGGTCGCCGCAGCTCCTGATGCTGTCGGGCGTCGGCCCCAAAGACCATCTGGAGGAAATGGGAATCCCGGTGGTCAACGACCTGCCGGGCGTGGGGCAAAGCCTATGGAACCACCTGAGCGTCCACATCAATTTCAAGGTGAAGGACGGGGTGGAAGTTCCGGCAGACTTGGATGCTCCGCATTACCGGCTGATCTTTACGGCTCCGGGATCCGAACTGGCAAACGACCTGGTGCTTTCGACGGTTAACGTAGTGGACGAACGGGAGGAACGGGTCGCCGGCTTCAGGACGCAGTACCGAACCGGGGAGGTCCCTCCCGACCGGGCCGGGCGCATCTCGTGCACCCTCGGCGTGCCGCGGGGGTCGGGATACGTGCGGCTGGCATCCGCCGATGCCGGCGTTCAGCCGTCGTTCAACTACCGCTATCTCCAGCATCCCGAGGATCTGCGCCGGGTAAGGGAGGGAATCCGGGTCGGCGCTAGGCTTCTGGAATCCGAGGCATACCGGGACGTCGTTGACTACCGAATCACGCCGACAGACGAAGTCCTAGCCGACGACGAGGCGCTGAACCTCTGGATGAAGCAGACCGTGGGGACGGCCAGGCACGTATCCGGCACCTGCCGGATGGGGCCGGATTCAGACTCCATGGCCGTGGTGGATCAGTATTGCCGGGTCAAGGGGATGGAGGGCCTGTGGGTGGCGGACGCCTCGGTGGTGCCGCAGTTGCTCCGGGGCGGCGGCCTGCATCCCACGGTGATCATGATCGGCGAGCGGGTGGTGGACTGGATCGCAGCGGGCTAGTCAAGCGGCCGCGCCGGTCATCCAAGCAAAACGCCCGGCAAACCCTATCCCGAAGGGAGGAGGCTGATCCTGCCCCTCGAAAGCGGGGCCTCCGTTGCTTGGCGGGAATGCAGGAGGCCCTCTTGCCTTTCGCGGGCATAAGGCATTTATCACACACCTCAGCAAGGGCAGGAGTCGCTTTATGACCACGCCCGCCGCCATCGCGCCCGGCGCGTTGCCGGAAAAGGCCGAACCCTATCGCGTCAGCTTCAGCATCACCGGCCCCGGCGGCGCCGGTCGGGAGCTGCTGGATCGGGTGGAGGCGCATATCCGCGAATGGCTGGCCGGACGCTCCCAAGAGCCGGAAATTGACCAACCCTCGGGAAGCTGGTCTGATGATGATTACGAAATCAGCATAGACCGGGATTCTCTGGGGGATGCCGGTTACGTGTCTTTCAAGTGGGAGTGCGAAGATCGCCGGGAGCCCGGTTTCTGGCTGCGGCTGGACGTTGACCTGGCTACCGAGGGCGGCCCGGTGTCGGTCAGCGCCGAGTCTTATTTTCTGGAGCGGGATGACGCCGAACCGCCCGACCTGCTGGCCGGGCCGCCGCCGCTGGTTCACGGCCTGCTGGCCGCTTTCAACTGCTATATGGGCGAGGAGCGGCTGAGCGGCGAGGTTTTGCCGGTGTCCCCGGAGGCCGCCGGGGAGTTCGCCGCCGGGCGCATCTTGTCCCCGGAACGCCAACTGCCCGTCGTGGCCGTGTCGCAGGGCGGGCGGGGCAAACCGGCCATAGATCCGGCGCGGCTCCAGCGCATCCTAGCCGGAGCCGCCACGGTGGCCACCTACGGCGATGCTGCGGCCCAAGCCTTGCGGGAACGTCTGGGCTGGCAACTGGCCTGCTATGACGGCGCCGTGCGGGTCTACTGGCCCGGCTGCGCCCCCGGAGACCGCAGCGGCCAGCATAAAGTCTGGATGGGGCGGGAAGCGGCCAGGCTGGGCTTCCGCCTGATTTTGCAGCTCCAGGGCGAATGCCTGCGGCGGCTGGCTCCTGCCTTCGACCGGCAGATGTTCGAGGCGGTCAAAGGGCGGATTGAGCAGGAAAAACTGCGCGTCCGGCTGCTCGAACTGGAAGCGGAAAACCGCCGCTGGCAAGAGGAGCAGGAATCGCGGGAATCCGGCGCCGGAACCGAAGCCCGGATTAGAGAACTGGAAGCGGCTAATGCCGAGTTGAAAAGGCAACTGCGAGCGAAAAATCAGGAAAACAAACAGCTTGCCGCGTCGGCACTACAACAGGGACGCCAGCAGCAATCCGGCCCCGAAACTGCGCTAACCGCAGAACTGCGGCAAACCATCGCCAACAGAGATTCTCAACTCGCCGAAAAAGATGCGGAAATCCAAAGCCTGGAAACTGAGCATAACCTGTTGCAGCGTCGGCAGGAGCGCGAAAGCGAACGGCTGCGGCAGGTCTTTACCGGCAGCGAATGGGTGGGAACGGGCTTGCGCGTGCTTAAGTCCGGCCTTCGCCCCTTCGTTTTCCAAGAATTTACCGGCTGCTATGGCGACCGGACGCTGCCGGAGTTGTATGACGTATTCAACGGCGATATCCACGCGCCGGATGATTTGCGAAAAGCGGGAACTGCGGAACAAGCCTTCCAGGAAATGGCCTCCGCCGCCCTGCTCAAGGTAATGTTCCGGCGCTGGGGCGAGGTATTCATAAAAAAGCTGCGTCCAACTGAAAGGGATCTGGCAAGGGATTTACAAGGCTATCGCAACGATTGGGCGCACCAAAGGAATTTTCACGGCGAAAAGGCGGCCAATGCCCTGGAGGCCATGCACCGTCTGCTGGCGGCCATAAATTCCCCGCAGGCCAAAGCCGCTGAAAGGCTGCGGATAGAGCATCATAAGGCCGCTCCTGTCTCGGAACCGGCAAACCGCCGCCCGGCGGCGTAGCCCGGCGGCATCATCCGGCAAAGGCGGCGGGAGAAACAAGCTATGAGTAACCTGCGTTGGTAGCGGACGCCTCTTCCGGTTCTGGGGCCGCGTCCTACTGGGATCGGATTCGTGGGCCGTGGCAGGACGCCGGGTTCAAGTGGTACTGGGTCGGTTCCTTCACCCAATCCATTTCTCAAGGGATGCAGTTCTTCGTCCTGACCTGGCTTTTGCTGGACGTCACCGGCGTCGAAACCAGCCTGGGGTTGATGTTCGCCATCTACGGCATCCCCAACTCCATCCTGCTGGTGCCGTCGGGCATCATCGCCGACCGGGTAAACCGGAAGCTGTTGCTGATGGGAACCCAGGCGGCGGTGGGCGCATTGATTGCCGTGGTGGCTCTGCTGGCGATGCTGGGGGCGGTTGCCCTCTGGCACATATTCTTGGCCGCGGCGCTGCTGGGGGTCTTGCAGGCGCTGAATATGCCGGCGCGGCTGGTGATGCTGTCCGACTTGGTGGCCGAGCGCCGGCTGCTGGACGCCATGGCCCAGTTCAACGCCGCCGTGCACATCGGCAGAATTGTAGGCCCGGCGCTGGCCGGAGTAATCATAGACTGGTGGGGCATCGCCCCGGCCCTGTTTCTGAACACGGGCTGCTACGTAATCAGCGTAGCTTGCCTGTTGTTTGTTCGCTGGGCTTCCTCCCGCCCCGCCGCAGCCCGGGAGCCGCTGCTGCGAAACTTCGCCGACGGGCTTATCTGCATCCGGGACACCCCCCTGCTGCTGACGGTGATGGTTGTTACCTTATCCTTTGGCGGGTTCGGGATGTCTCACCTCCAGGTGATTCCGGCCTTTTTCAAGGATACGTTCGGGGATGACGCCACCCGGGCCGGGCTGCTCCTTACCGCTTCGGGCATCGGCTCCCTGACCGGCAGCATGAGCCTCACCTTTATGAACCGGGCTTGGCTGTATCGCTGGCTGCTGGTCTGCCTGATAACGTTCAGCATCTCCCTGACGCTGTTCGCTTGGTCGCCTTGGTACTGGGCAACCTGGGCGTTGTTCCTCATTGCCGGCGTGGTCAGCATCGGCGCCACCTGGCCGTTGGCGGCCACCATCGCGCAACTGGCGACGCCGCCGGAAATGCGCGGGCGGGTGCTGGGCGTGTTGCATCTGACCCCGGGGTTCCATTACCTGGGCGCACTGCCCTTGACCTTCGCCGCGGCGGCCTACGGCTGGCCGGTGGCTATCAGCTCCGCCGCCGGCCTGTGTCTGCTGGTAACGCTGGGATACGGAGTGCTGCGCAAAACGTCCCGTGAGCTGGTGGCCCGGCCAATGACGGCGTGACGCCCGGAGGCGTTGCCGCGGCAAAAAGAACCGGACGCGGTTCCTGCCACTTCGTCATTCCAGTCCGATTTGGCTAGGCCGGCTTGGGAGACGCCGAAAGCCCCCGGTCGCCCCGCGTCCTTGACACTCCGCCGCCCGGTGGTTAGATTGCCAAGCAAAGGCAATCCCGTTCCTGCGCTTGCCGGAGGACGCGGGACTGTTGTTAGCCATCAGAATCGCCAGGAGCCGCTTCGATGAAAGACACTATTGAGGTTTTCTGGTTCTCCGAACAGCCCTATGCCCACGTGACCGATGCCGACCTGGAGCAATACGACTCAGGAAGGCTCGGCTTTCCCAACACCTTCTTCGACCCGGAAAAGGCGCACCGGCTCTATAATGAGTACCATGAGCAGTACGCCCTGGCCGACGAAGCGGGCTTCGACGGCATCATGTCCAACGAACACCACGCCTCCTACTGGTGCATGAAACCGGCGGTCAATCTAGACGCCGCCGTCATATCCAAGATAACCAAGAAGGCCAAAATCGCCATCCTCGGCAACGTCATAGCCGTCAACGACCCCATCCGCATGGCCGAGGAAATCGCCATGCTGGACTGCTTCTCCAACGGGCGCATCATCTCCGGCTTCGTGCGCGGCACCGCCGTGGAGAGCCTGGCCGGCGGCATCATTCCCGCCGAGAACCGCGCCCGCTTCGAGGAGGCCCACGACCTCATCATCAAGTGCTGGACCCAGCCCGGCCCCTTCCGCTATGAGGGGCAGTTCTACTCCTACCGGGTGGTGAACCCGTGGGTGCTGCCGGTGCAGGAACCCCACCCGCCCATCTGGTTCCCCGGCTTGTCCAGCGCCGAGAGCGTCGTCTGGGCGGCCCGCCACCAGCACCCCTACATGAACCTCGGCTCGCTGCTCGATTACACCGAGGGATTGAAGGGCGTCTACATAGACACCGCCAAGGAAGTCGGCTTCACCCCCGGCCCGGAGCACTTCGGCTACCTGCTGCGGGTGTTCTGCGCCGACACGGACGAGAAGGCCCAGCGCATCGGCGAGACTTTCCTCTGGACGGAACACCACCGCAACCGGGGCCCGGCGGAACACAATGACCCGCCCGGCTACCAGTCCCGCGAGGCCGTCCGCATCCAGCGCCAACTGCCGGGCGCCGGGGGATTCGGACGCCGTATGACTTACCAGGAATTGCAGGACGTGGACAACGTAATCGTCGGCAGCCCCGACACCGTAACCCGCAAGCTGACCAACATCATCGAGCGCCTCAACCCCGGCTACCTCCACATCTACGGCAACGAGGGCGACATGGCCCACGCCGACGTGATGCGCTCGGTGGAACTGCTGGGCCGGGAAGTGATACCGGCTTTGCACGAAATCCAGTTGCAGCCTTACGAATAGGAAAAGACGTTTTCAGCGCAGCGGATTTGGGCAGCGGATTTGGATTGACCGTACAATCTTTTCCGCTTTCTCTGAGAGTCCTCGCCGTATCTGCGTTGAGAAATCTGGCAAAGGAGTCACGCAACAATGATTACCAAGTTCGACAGCCTCTTCGCCGGCCATGTTGACATGACCAACATCGGCTACGGAGGCGTCGCGGTCAACGACCGACTGTTTGACAACGGCCACCTGTCCACCGTCTTTCCCAAGTCCGAGGCCATCGCCAAGACCATGGACGAAAACGGCTACGACACCATGTGGATGGCCGAGCATCACTTCCAGCCCGAAGGCTACGAGTGCATACCCAACCTCATAATGCTCAACGTCCACTTAGCGCACGTCACCAAGAATCTCAAGTTCGGCTGCGGCTTCAACATCGCCCCGATGTGGCATCCGCTGCGCCTAGCCGAAGACTACGCCACCGCCGACATCCTCACCGGAGGCCGCGTCATCTTCGGCGTGGGCCGCGGTTACCATACCCGCGAGGTTGAGAGCTTTGCCTCTCCCCTGCAAGACCAAGACGCCAACCGCGAGCTCTTCGAGGAACAGGTGGAAATCATTTTCAAGGCGTTCAATGAGGAATCGTGGTCGCATCAGGGCAAGTACTACACCCTGCCGCCCGAAGTTCCCTATCGCGGCTACACCCTGAAGGAGCTGACCTTGGTGCCGCGCCCGGCCAAGCTGCCCGTCGAGTGCTGGCAGCCCATCCAGGGCGGCACGCAGCGCGCCCTCGACTTCATGGTGAAGCACAACATCAAGGGCATCATCGGCGGCGGCGTGGCTGAGGGCGGCGCGATGGACAACGTCATCTACGGCTACCGGGACGCTATGATCCGCGCCGGTCACGAGGAGCCGGAACCCGGAACCAACCTCAGCGTCGGCTTCCACTTCCACCTAGCCCCCTCGGTGGAGCAGGCCATGGAAGAGGCCCAGGGCTTCTTTGAGGAGAACCTCAAGATGTTTGGCCCTCTGCGCCTGACTCGCCGCCTATCCGATGAGCAGATCCGCGACATCAGCGACCCGCGCCGCGCGCCCAACGCCGGGCTGCCGACCATTCAGGGCGCGGTGGAAGGCGGCGCGTTCCTCGCCGGCCCGCCCGACCGGGTAATCGAGCAGCTAAAGGCCGTCGAAAAGGAATACCCCGGCCTCGATCGCGTGGGCGTAAGCCATCCCGTCGGCACGCCCCAGAGCGTAATCACCGAGCAACTTGAGTGGTTCGCCAAGGAAGTGATGCCGGAGTTCAAGGGCTAGGCGGGCGGCGGATCAGGGGTTGACAACTGCGACGCAGCCTAATAGGCTGACAGCGTTGTACCATCCCACTCGCCAAGAGCGTTTGGGCGCAACGGCCACCCCCATGGGGGGTGGCCGTTGTATTTGTTAGATATTTCACTGCTCTGGTCAAGACTCAGAGCCGAGACCCGCAAGCTCCTATCAGACGCAGCAGGGCCAGCCGGGAACTTTCGCGGGCATCTAGCTGGTCCTATCGGCAAATCAACCGCAGCGTCCTCGCCGCCAGCCAGTTCCCCAGCATCATAGCCACCCCGCGCGGCCCGGTCGCCCGCCCCGCCTCCTGGTAGCCGCCTGCGGTATTCCCGACGTGCGCGGGCAAATGCCGCCGCACGTTTAGCATTGCCTCCGCCCGCGGTACTCTCAACATGAGGCGCAATGGAGTTCAACGGAGGCCGGCCGGTTTCTGGCGACAGGTTCATAGGCCATCCCATCTCACCTCCGCGGCCTCCGTTGCCCCAGCGGTGGCTCCAACGGGATGTCCCATCACTGCTTCAATCAGGGACTGTAGTGCTGTCTTTGCGGGGACTGCGGCCGGCCCGGAGCGGCGGACAAGGAGCGGGCCTTGCGGATGTAGGGAGCAGCCTGAGCGCCATCGGCCGGGTGTTGGGATACAGCCCAAGCGGTGAGCCAATGGGTGAAAATAAGAACCCTGACCGGCAGAGGCGGCTTAACCGCCTTCCCGCAGGCGGCGGATTTCCTCCTCCAGTTGGCGGGCGCGGGCCTCGGCGGCCAAGCGGGCATCTCGCTCAGCGTTGCGCTGGGTTTCTGAGTCCAAGCGGGCATCCCGCTCGGCGTTGCGCTGGGCCTCGGCGGCCAGGCGGGCATCCCGCTCGGCGTTGCGCTGAACCTCGGCGGCCAGGCGGGCGTCCCGTTCGGCCGCGGCGCGCTCGGTGATGGCCGCCATTTGGTCTATGCTCCTACCGGTGGCCGGGTCCAGCAGGTCGAATCCCGTTGCCTCGCTCCAGTGGAACTCCAGCCCCAGCAGCTCGCTGAAGGCCCGGGTTGAGCCGTCGGCGCCGGTGTACAGTTGGACGGGGACGTAGCGCCCGTCCACCAGACGGTCGCCGGCCAAGGGCTGGCCGTACAGGTCGGCCCCGGGCGAGGGGTCGAGCCGCCAGTATTCCGGGATGCCCAGCCTTTCGTACAGCCGGCGCTTCCAGCCCAGGTCGTTGGCGGCGGTGCTCTTCGACGCCACTTCCAAGGCGAAGTCGGGGGCCTTGCCGGTTTCCCAGAGCCAGAAGTTGGGCAGATTCTCGCGGATGACGGCGGCCGGGACGCCGAAGGCGATGAACAGGTCGGGGGCGACGCGGGCGTTGCCGTTGCTCCGGTCGTAGGAGACGAAGACTTTGCCGGAGATGAAGGCGTCCTCGCGCCCCTCGTAGCGTTGCCGCAACAGCCGGGAGATGTAGACCAAGGGTAATTCTTGGAGCATGGCGTCCTCGATCGGCTCCGGCTCTTCGTAGAAAATGTCGGGCAGGGTGCGGTTGATCCAAGCGTTAGTGATGTTTGCGGCGGTTGTCATCATCGGGCCTCCAGCGCCGTCTGAGCCGTGACTATATCATAGGGCCGTCCGCCCGGGGTTGAGCAGGAGAGGGCGTTTCGTGTTGATGCGGCGGGCGCCGTCCCCCGGTTGACGCCCCACAACCCCCGCCGTATCATCGCCCCTGAACAAACACTGGCAAGCGCAAGGAGAGCGGCGGTGAAGTATGACTACATCGTGGCCTCGCAGCTTAGCGAAGATCCGTCGGTGTCCGTGCTGTTGCTGGAGGCCGGACTAGTCTGGCGGCAAGCCCCGCCGCGCTGATAACGCCGGCCGCAGTCCCTGCAACGGCAACCTTGCCTCCCTTGCCGGGCAACGGAGGCCGTGGCGGTAATCTCGGGGACGAGCCGTCATCTTGCCTCCAGCAACCGGCTTGCCTCTACTATAATTCTATTGTCCCTTATGTTGAGAATACCGCCGCCCGCCGCCGCGTTGACACGCCTACACGCCCGCCTTACACTCGCAGATAGGGCGGCGCCGATGCGCTCCGATTCTGTTCCGGGCAATTCGTGAAGATGCTTTCGACCGAAATTACCGACGCCATTGAGTTGATGTTTGAGACCGGCTGGACTGATGGGCTGCCGGTGGTGCCGCCGTCGGAGGATCTGGTGCGCCGTTTCGTGGCCCGCAGCGGGCGCGACGGCGGCGAGCTGATCGCCGAACTGCCGCCCCTAGGCGGGCGGGCCACGGTGGAGCGCATCGCGGTCAACGCCGTGATGGCCGGCTGCCTCCCCGAGCATATGCCGGTGGTCAGCACCGCCCTCGAAGCGATGATGGATGAGCGTTTCAACCTTCGCGGCGTGATGTGCTCCACCGGCATCCATACGCCGCTGCTTATCATCAACGGCCCGGTGGTTCAGCAGCTCGACATCAACGGCGGCTACAACTGCTTCGGCGCGGGCTGGCGGGCCAACGCCACCATCGGCCGGGCCGTCAAGCTGGCCTTGGTCAACCTGGGCGGAGCCATTCCCGGCGAAACCAACAAGGCCACCTTCGGCCACCCGGGAGCCTACACCTACTGCGTAGCCGAAGACGAGGCGGCCAACCCGTGGCAGCCGATGCACGTGGAGATGGGCTATGCCGCCGGCGACAGCACGGTGACGGTGTTCCCTGCCGAGGCGCCGCACAACATCATGTACCACGCCGCCAACTCCCGCGACTTCCTGACTGTGCTGGCCGACACCATGTGCCCCCTCGGCAACGTTCAGATGTATGTGATGGGCGACACCTTTGTCGCCATCGGGCCGGAACACGCCAAGTTTCTCCACGCCGACGGCTGGAACAAGCGGGACATCCGGCAGTTTCTCTTTGAACACGCCCGCAAGCCGGTGCGGATGCTGAAACATGGCGGCCCGCCCCAAGGCGACGCCCGCCGCGGCCACTTCTGGCCCCGCTTCATTGATCCCAACGACGACGGCCAGATGGTGCCGGTGGTGCGCGCCCCCGACCGAATCCACATTTTCGTCGCGGGCGGCGCCGGCGGCCCCCACTCCGTCTACCTCCCCGGCTGGGGTTCCCGCGCCGTTACCCGCAAGATTGAAGGCATCTAAAAGGTCTGAATCAGGATCTACCGGATAGCTCAAGGATGCGCCCGATTGGGATAGCCTGAAAACCTGCATCCTGATTCAGACAATGGCATTGGAAACACGCTGCTAGGGGGAATTATGACCACCGCAACCAACGTAGAAGAACGCCTGCGGCTGATGGGCCTGATGAGTCCCGTAGACCCGGACGCCGCCAACCGCTGGCGGCCCGCCTCGCGGCTAGACGCGCTCCACGGCAAGGTGGGCGGCTTTCTGGGCAACCGCAAGGCCAACGCCGCCCTGCTGCTGCACAACGTGCGCGAACTGCTGGACCGGGATCTGGAGCTGGGGGACTCCATCGCCGTGGACAAGTACGTCTACTCCCGCCCTGCTGCGGACGACATCATAGACCAGTTGGCGAGCCGCTGCGACTTCGTGGTGACCGCCATCGCCGATTGAGGCTCCTGCACCGCGTGCAGTGTGCACGACGCAATGACGCTGGAAAACCGGGGCGTTCCCACCGTGGTGCTGTGCACCGACCCGTTCCTGAACTCGGCCTTCCGCCACGCCAACACCTTCGGCCGCCGCGACTTCCGGCCTTTGGGCTTTCCGCATCCGTTGGGCGGTCTGACCCCGGAGCAGGTGGCCGTGCGCGCCCGCGAACTGGAGCAGGCGGTCATTGACGTGCTGACCACCTATTAGGCGTTTGATTTCCTTAGCCCGGCCAAGCCGCGGTCAACGCTAAATGGAGAAAGGCCAATGGCTATCAGCAACGAGGAACGCCTAGCCCGGCCGGAGGCCGGATACGAACACTTGGCAACGAAGGCGGACATTGCTGAACTTCGGGCGGAATTCAAGTCGGCCTTAACCGCGGCGCAAGCGGACACCAACCGCCGCATAGACCGGCTGTTCTGGGCCGTGATCGGGATCGGCGGCGGGCTGCTGGCCGCCGCCACAGCCGCCCTGATCCGGGATGCGCTGGCCTGACCGCCGCGCCGGGACCAAGCAATCCGTGAAGCGCAGCAGGACAGGCCACAACCAAAGCCGATAAGGACAAAGGCCAATGGCTATCAGCAACGAAGAACGAATAGCCCGGCCGGAGGCCGGATACGAACACCTAGCGACGAAGGCGGACATTTCCGATGTTCGAGTGGAGTTAGCGGGTACGCGGGCGGAATTAAAGTCGGACATCGCGGCGGCGCAAGCGGACACCAACCGCCGCATAGACCGGCTGTTCTGGGCCGTGATCGGGATTGGCGGCGGGCTGCTGGCCGCCGCAACAGCCGCCCTGATCCGGGATGCGCTGGCCTGACCGCCACTCCGGGACCAAGCAATCCGTGAAGCGCAGCCGGACAGGCCACGCTCAACGCCGAAAGGATAAAGGCCAATGGTCATCAGCAACGAGGAACGCCTAGCCCGGGCGGAGGCCGGATACGAACACCTAGCGACGAAGGCGGACATTGCTGAACTTCGGGCGGAATTCAAGTCGGACTTAACCGCGGCGCAAGCGGACACCAACCGCCGCATAGACCGGCTGTTCTGGGCCGTGATCGGGATCGGCGGCGGGCTGCTGGCCGCCGCCACAGCCGCCCTGATCCGGGATGCGCTGGCCTGACCGCTGCGTCGGGACTATGGCAACCCGTGAAGAGCAGTCGAAAGTATGGAAGTTATTTAGCCGAGTAAATCACCGTTAGAAAGTAGCGTATCAAGGAGGTTAGGAATGGCAACCGTTGGCAAGGGCAAATATACCTACGAACTGGTTCCCGACTGGGAGAAACTGCCCGAAGGCTGGGTTCTGGGGCAGACGGCCATCGTCACCGATTCGCAAGACCGGGTGTACCTCTTCAATCGCGGAGTACACCCGCTGATTGTCCTTGACCAGGACGGCAACTTCCTGACTTCCTGGGGCGAGGGTCAGCTTCCCGACGCCCACGGGATGTTTATAGACGCCGACGAAAACCTGTTCCTCCCGGTCAAGAACAGCCACGTCGTCCTCAAGTATGACCCCCGGGGCAACCTGCTGATGACTATGGGGGAGTGGGACAAGCCCTCAGACACCGGCTGGTCGGGCCGTTACAGCGATGTGGTGGAGCGGGCCGCCGGGCCCTTCAACAGCCCCAGCGACATTGCCATTTCCCCGGACGGCGACCTGTACATCTCCGACGGCTACGGCAATGCCCGCGTCCACCGCTTCACCGCCGACGGCAGCCTCATCGAGTCTTGGGGGCAGCCCGGCAAGACCGGGCCCGGCGAGTTCCACGTGCCTCACGGCGTTTGGGTGCATACCGACGGGCGGGTCTTCGTGGCCGACCGCGAGAACAACCGCATCCAGATTTTCGACGGCAATGGCAACTATCTGGAGCAGTGGCTGGGTCTGGCCCGCCCCTGCGACATTTACATAGACGCCGACGAGGCCATCTATGTGCCGGAGTTGGACGGCTTTATGACCATCCTCGATATGGACGGCGACATACTGGCCCGCTGGGGCAGCCCGGTCGAGGTCGGCCACGGCCAAGGCGCCCACGCCGTTTGGGTGGACTCCCGCGGCGACATCTACGTCAACCAGAACCTGGAGGGCCACCGGCTGGTCAAGTACCGGCGCGTAGGCGAGTGACCTTCCTTCCCCCTCGGGGAGATTGAAATGGGGCGCGTCCGACTGGCGATACCCGCACCGTTCCCTTCGGAAGCGGGAGTTTGCGGAAGCGGGAGTCTGCGGCATAATTGAATCAAGCAACGGAGGCGTAATAATGCGCATAGGCTATCAGGTAGGTCAGGTAGTCCAGCGAGACTCCATAGACCACCAGCAGCAGTGGCAGAATCACTTGGCGCAGTTCCGGGCGTCGCGGGATGCGGGCTTCGACATCTACTGCTGGGCGCATCACTACCTGATAGATCCCTTCCAGCACTTCCAGCCGTGGCCGGTGCTGGCGCGGCTGGCCGCCGAGCCGGGCGATATGAAGCTGGCAACCTCCGTGCTGCTGCTGCCCCTGCTGAACCCGGTGGACGTGGCGGAACAGGCGGCAACGCTGGACCACATCGCCGAAGGGCGCTTCATTCTGGGCATTGGCCTAGGCTACCGGCCCGAGGAATGCGAAGCCTTCGGCACGCGGATGTCGCAGCGGGGCGCCCGCTGCACCGAGGCCATGAGCCTGATGCGCCGCTTGTGGTCTGAGGACGAAGTGACCCATCATGGCCGCTATTACCGCGTAACCGGCGCCCGGCCCACCGCCCGGCCTTACCAGAAACCCTATCCCAAGGTCTGGCAGGCCGCCATGAGCGACCCGGCCGTGGAGCGCGTCGGGCGCGAGGGCGAAATCCTGTACGTCGGCCCGGCCCAATCCAACGAAAGCGTCCGCGGCCAGATTGACCTGTACCACCGCACACTGGAAGCCAACGGCCATGACGCGCCGGAGGATATGGTCATAGTCCGCGAGTTTTTCTGCGCCCCGACTCACGAGGAGGCGCTGTCCCGCGCCCAAGCCAACTTCGCCAAGAAGTATGAGGTCTACGCCCAGCACGGGCTGCACGGCAGCGACGGCGAGCTGACCCGCAAGGTCACCGGCGACCTGGAAACGCTGATGGACGATACTTTTCTGGTGGGCAGCCCCGAAGAATGCATCGAGCAGATAGCCCTCTACCACCGGATGGGCTTCACTGACGTGGCTATCCGCCTGTTCTACCCCGAAATGTCCCAGAGCGAGGCGCTGGAGCATATAGACCTCGTCGGCAAAGAGGTCATACCCGCGCTGCACGCCCTCTAGTGCCTCGCCGCTCCCTTCGTAGTATCCCAGGCTGCTGATACAATTGCTTTTTATGCGGTCTCCGGCGTGTCCTGTCCGGGAAGGCCGGAACTCAATGGGCGCATTCGGCGCCCTCGCCGCAGCGGCCATTGAAAGATGCTTGAAGTCGCTATATGGATTGGAGTCGCACTGGCTGGCCTGCTTCTGCTGGGCGCTTTTGAACGTGTCCGCTCCGGCTATTTCATCCGGGCCAGCTATTTCATCCGGGCCAACGGTGAAGCAATCAAGGATGCCCTCCCCATTGCGGCCCTGTTCTTTCTGGGCTTTATCGCTGGCTCCGTCGCCACTCTGTTCTTCTTTCTCTTCTTTCTCATTGACTTCTGGCAGTATGCCCTGGTCATTGGCGGCGTGACTTTTGTCCTGCTGTTTCTTCGCATCAGAAGAAACTGGTCGGAATTTGCCGGGGTTCCGGGGCGCGGGCTGGTCCAACGAGAGCCGGCCGTCGCCCCCGGACTGTTCCCGCAGATTGGCGCCTTCGCGCTTCAGGCGGCCGGGGCAATGGCGGTTCTGTTTATGATGGTGCCGATGTTGACCGGAGCGTTTCTTCTCTATATGTTCGTAAACCACGCCGCCGGGCCGGTATTCGCCAACCTGCTGCTGGCCTTCGCCCTCGTTTCCTTGTCCGGTTACCTGTATACCCGGCTGCGCGCTCCCCGGCCGCCCGGTTCTGAGGGTTCCGATTGACCATCCTGATGCCCACGGCCCTGATTGCCCACAGACGTTAGGAGAAAAGAATGACCACGCAAATCTCTCTGCTCACCATAGGCGACTACGAAGCCCGCGCCAAGGAGACCATGCCGAAAGCGCTGTTCGACCGGCTCTTCGGGGATCTGGACGCCCCGGACTGGACCACGAATACGGCCAATGTCCGCGCCATGGAGTCCGTCAAGCTGCGCCCCCGGGTGCTGGTGGACGTAAGCCGGCGCGATATGTCCACCGAGGCGCTGGGCCAGCGCATCAGCTTCCCGGTGATGCTCGCCCCCACCGGCACCCACCAGCGCGCACACCCGGCCGGCGAACTGGCCTCGGCTCGCGCCGCCGCTGCCGCCGGCACCATAATGGGCCTCAGCACCGCCTCCAGCTACAGCATCGAAGAGGTGGCTGAGGTGGCCGAAGCCCCTCTCTGGTTCCAGCTCTACTTCTTCCAAGACCGCGAGTTGACCGAGATTCTGGTTCGCCGGGCTGAAAACGCCGGTTACACGGCCATGATGCTCACCGTAGACAATCTGGGGGCCAACTCCCGCGAGCGTGAGCACCGCTACGCCTACATCCTGGATCAGGAACGCATCCTCAAGAACTTTGACGGCATCGAACTGCCCAACCTTCCCAACCGGGGGAACTTTGCGGAGAGCTTTGAACACGCCCTCAATTGGCGCGATTTGGAGTGGCTGCGTTCCATTACCTCCATGCCTCTGGTGGTCAAGGGCATTCAGACGGCCGAAGACGCCCGTCTCTGCGCGGAAAACGGGGCCGAGGCGCTGGTGGTCTCCAACCACGGCGGCCACGCCCTCCAGGGCACGGAAGGCTCCATTGATATGCTGCCCGCCATCGCCGACGCCGTGGGCGACCGGCTGGAAGTCTACCTGGACGGCGGAATCCGCAAGGGGGCCGACGTGCTGAAGGCGCTGGCGCTGGGAGCCAGGGCCACCTTCGTGGGCCGCCCCATCTTCTGGGGCCTCTCCGTCGGCGGCGAGGCGGGCTTGGCCCACTGCCTGGAGATCCTGCGCAGCGAACTCAGCGTAGCCATGGGACTCTGCGGCGTAACCAGCGTCCGCCAGGTGGCCCGGTCAGTGGCCGCGGCCCCCGCCGCCAATACATCGCCGATAGCGGACGAACTGGAACGCCTCGCCCGCCTCTTGGAACAGGGATACCTGACCCGCGAGGAGTTTGAGAAGCTCAAAGGGCGGCTGCTGGGGTAGAATAAGGCAGGAGCGGGATGGCAGAATCCAGAAAAGCAACAGGGCGAGTTTCGGGTTGTGCCGCATAACGGCGGGTTTGCGCTTGGCGTAGACCCATACAATCTCAAACAGATTCTCAACGATGAGGACGATGAACGTTATCTGCGGGCAGCCGCAGATTCGGATTTCGCCCGGTTCTCCGGCGTCCGCTGGCGCAACCCGCTGCTGTGACTGTCGGCAGGCCCGCCCCGGTAGTTGGTCTAATAGCCTGCCGCAGTCGAGGCTGAAAATCCATTTGGGCCGGGATTACCCCACCCTATGCGGAGCGTGATTTGGACAGAGAGCAACTTGGTATGAGCCTGCTGACGGAAGGCCAGGACAACCGGCGGGTGCAGGGCGTCATCGCTACCAGTGATGTCACCTTGTCGGCTCACGTAGGCGGAAACGCGGATGTTTTCGCTCAAATCCTGCACCTGCACGTCCCGCAGGGAGCCATCGTAGCCGATGTAACTTGGGGAAAGGGAGTCTTTTGGCAGAAAGTCCGCGAAGGAGCCTACGATGTTCGGGCCACGGACATAGCAATGGGGGTGGATTGCCGTGAACTGCCGTATCTCGATGGCGAAATTGACTGCTTAGTGTTGGACCCGCCATATATGGAAGGTTTTTACAGAAAAGCCTCAATTCAGAAGGCGGGCGGCGGCAACTATTCAGCATTCCGGGAACATTATGCCAACGGCCATGAAAAGCCGGAAAATGCCAAATGGCACGACGCCGTCACAGAGCTATACCGGAAAGCCGGACGGGAAGCCTTTCGAGTCCTTAAACGAAACGGCGCGCTTATCGTGAAGTGCCAAGACGAAGTAAGTGCCAACCGCCAGCGCCTTACTCACGTGGAGATAATCAACGATTATCAGTCAATTGGGTTTTACGCCAAAGACCTGTTCGTCGTTGTGCGCTCCAACAAACCGGCCGTAGCTAGGTTAAAGAAACAGATTCATGCCAGGAAAAACCATTCGTATTTTCTGGTTTTCATCAAAG
The DNA here is from genome assembly GCA_965213725.1 of Dehalococcoidia bacterium. Classification (GTDB taxonomy): domain Bacteria; phylum Chloroflexota; class Dehalococcoidia; order Lucifugimonadales; family UBA3495; genus VXOI01. The sequence goes on along the minus strand of OZ243924.1, from coordinate 2,418,208 downwards.
AGAGCAAACGAAATTAGCCTTCAGGCGTTCGGCTGCTTATCAGATCGTCAAGAACCGTGAAAAGGTTATCGCTAAACGGCGGCTCAGGAGGCCAGGAAACAGGCACCAGACTGGCAAGTAATTGGTTGCGAACTTCATCGGTGTAGTTTCTATAACGGCTGCGCGGCAAATCCTGATTCTTGGCGAAAACGAATTTCCATCCTTGACCAAAGGCGAAACAGTTGACTGCCAGCACGTCGAATTCGCCAACCATCAGCAAGGTTGTTTCAAGGCTGTTCCCATCCATCAAAGTCACTGTGCGCCGGTCGCTGGCATCAACCTGAGCTCTGCCGCGCCAAATATCGCCGTCTTTGACCACCATCCTAGTCTGGAGAGATTTAATCTCAATGGTAAACCGATTGCCCTGATATTCTATTAGGTGGTCGCCTTTATTCCTCCGGTCATGGTCGCTCGGTTTGCCAAGGTAGGTGATCTCGTTGCCAGACAGCCAGTTAGCGCGTAGCTTCTGCTCGGCAGCGTAACTGATAACCATGCCTCTAAGGCTCGGGTTGTCATGCACCAGGGCGGTCAAGTCCGTTGCCGTCAACCCCAATTCTTCCAATACGTTGGCGGATGGCGTAAAATCTTCGCCGATGGCAACTTGCCGGATGAGGTCATGGGTGCTTGCTCCAAGAATTTCGGCAATCCGCAGAAACTCGATTACGTCCAGCCTCCGCTCGCCCAACTCGTACTTGGAGACGAAAGACTGAGGTACGCCTAATCCAGTGGCGACTTCGGATTGAGTCTGTCCGCTGGCTTGGCGAGCCATTATTAGCGCCCGGCGAAATCTTGCGTAAGCATCTGAAGGTATTGTATTCATAATGGAAATATGATACTTTACCGTCTGAAAATATCCCAAAATAGGATATTTCTTGTCCACCCCAACATACTGGAGCGTCTCTCTCATGGAAATTGGAGTTATCTTCCCTCAGACCGAGATTGAGCCTGACGTTGCGGCCATCCGCGACTTCGCTCAGGCCGCCCAGGATCTGGGCTACTCCTACCTCTTCATCGCTGACCACGTGCTGGGAGCCGACGCCGGCGCCTATGACCACCCCCTGTTCGGGATGTACAACCACCAGTCCGTGGTGCATGAATCGCTGACCACCATGGGCTATCTCGCCGCCGTCGTCCCCGGCATGGGCCTCATGTCCGGCATCCTCATCCTGCCCCAGCGGCAGACGGCGCTGGTCGCCAAACAGGCGGCGGAGATTGACGTACTATGCGGCGGGAAGCTGCGGCTGGGCATTGGCGTCGGCTGGAACTTCGTTGAGTATGAGGCGCTGGGCCAGAACTTCCATGACCGGGGCGCCCGCAGCGCCGAGCAGATAGAAGTCATGCGGCAGCTTTGGAGCAACGAGTCGGTTGATTTCCACGGCAAGTGGCACGACGTCACCCACGCGGGCATCAACCCCCTTCCGGTGCAGCGGCCCATCCCCGTCTGGCTGGGCGTGGGCAGCCCCGCCGCCCCCATCCCGCCCGAGGTGGCGCTGCGCCGCGTCGCCCGCATCGCCGATGGCTGGTGCCCCAACTTTGGCCCCGACGAAGCGGGCTATGCTTTGCAGGACAAGGTGCGCGGCTATATGGCCGAATACGGGCGCGACCCCTCGGAGCTGGGACTCGACGGCCGCCTGAAGACCGCCGGCGCCTCTCCCGAAGACTGGGGGGAGGAAGCGGCGGCCTGGCGCCGGATGGGCGCCAGCCACCTGTCCATCGAGAACCGCCGCACCGGCCTGAAAACGGCCGCCGAACACATCGAAATGATGCGCCGCTTCAAGGACGCCGTTGGACTGTAAGAAAACTCCCTCTCCCTTCGGGGGAGGGTTAGGGAGAGGGCGTCCGCTATGCCTCAATTCCAACCCCGCGACCCGCTCTACGCCGACCGGGTGGCCGCGGCTTTCCGCGACCAATCGGCGTCGGCCCGCTGGGGCGGCGAGCTGACCGGCCTATCCCCCGGAACGGCGGAAATCGCGCTGTCCTGCGGCGATGCCCTAGCCGCCGCGCCGGGCGTGCTGCACCGGGGCATCGTCGCCGCCCTGCTGGACGACGCCTGCCTGCTGGCCGCCCTGAGCCTAAGCTCGGCCGGGGACACGGCGGCCACCGCCGAATACAAGCTGAACTTCTTGGCCCCGGCGTCCGGCGAAAGCGTTATTGCCCGCGCCGAAGTGCTCCGGCCCGGCCGCAGCGTCACCGTCTGCCGCGCCGACGCCTTCGCCGATGGGCGGCGGGCGGCCCGGATGCTGGCTACGCTGGCCCTTTCCCGCCCGCCCTAGCCGGTTCCCGCTCCCTCGAGGCCGCCGATAATGAAATCCCCGCAACCGCCGCGGACGGGATACCCCTATCGCCCCGTCCATTTCCGGGAATGAAATCCCGGCAGCCTCCGCGGACGGTGGCGTACCCTCCGCCTCTTTGCTAAACTCGGAGCATCAACCGGCAAGGAGTCAGCCATGACCACCCAGTTAGTGCGCTACGAATTGCAGGACGGCGTGGCCGCCCTCACCCTGAACAACCCCGGTCGGCGCAACGCCCTGTCCACCGAACTGCTGGGCGAACTCAAGGAGCTGTTCCGCCGGTTCGAGGACGACGGCGCCGTGCGCGTGGTGGTGCTGCGCTCCGAGGGCCCGGTGTTCAGTTCCGGCCACGACCTGAACGAGATAATCAACCGCGACGCCGAAGCCTACACTGCGGTTTTCGCGCTATGCACTGAGGTTATGGAGGCCATCCGTCTGCTGCCCAAGCCGGTCATCGCGCAGGTGCAGGGGCTGGCTACCGCCGCCGGATGCCAGCTTGTCGCCACCTGCGACTTGGCCGTGGCCGCCGAATCCGCCGCTTTCGCCACCCCCGGCGTACAGATTGGCCTGTTCTGCACCACCCCCGGCGTGGCCCTGGCCCGCTCCGTCGCCACCACCAAGAAGGCCATGGAGATGCTGCTCACCGGCGCGCCCATCCCGGCCTCCGAGGCCCTGGAAATCGGCCTGATCAACCGGGTAGTCCCAGACGCCGACCTCGACGCCAGCGTAGCCGCCCTAGCCCGCCGGATAGCCGCCGCCAGCGCCCAAACCCTGGCCGTAGGCAAGCCGGCCTTCTACCGCCAGATAGAGCTGGCCCGCCCGGCGGCCTATGCGATGGCGCAGCAAGTGATGGTGGACAATCTGCTGAAAGAGGACGCGCACGAGGGCATAACCGCGTTCTTGGAAAAGCGGGAACCGGAGTGGCGGTACTAGAGGGCGGCGGACGTACCCTCGCTCTTCACCGTGTCCTTATACCGCTGAAAAGGGGAATCCGTGGATATGTCCGGCGTCCATCCTGTCTATACTGGAGGACGTAATCCAGCCACTCCGCAGATTTAAGGAAACCTGCGGTTATGTCTGGCATCTATCCCGTAAAACGCGACGACTTATCCAACCACTCCGCAAGTTACGCAATCAGTATATGGCAACTGCCTTGACGTGTCAACGCTTTTTGCGCTTGTGCGGGCCGGGGGACGCTCCGCTGCCCCGGTCACTCCACGTAGCGCGCTCCCGCCGGGCGCCGCTTGCCCCCGTGCACCGACGGCTCGGCGCACCACTTGGCCGCCAGCCGCCGCACGCCCCGGTACGCCTCCTCGCCCAACCCCAGCAGCTCGCACACCACCCGCCGATCCAGCAGCGCCCGGTTGGGGTCGGCGTCGGCCAGATAGGCCGGCAGCAGCTCCAGCTCCCGGAAATCGTCGAATATGCCCTCGGTGGCGGCAAGCTGCCCATCGCTCAGAGCGCGAAAGTCCAAGACGGGCAGCGTTTCGGCTTGGCGTATAGTCATTCTAGCCTTGCTGGATTGCTGGCGGCTGGAGTGCCACCAGTAGGACAACAATCCTAAAGTGCTGTTGCCCCATACCGCAAAGGCGCAGTCAAATATCTGTTCACTGAAACTTACGTTAGGCCAAACAGAACCGCCCAATGAATCTCGTTCTGTGAAAGCAACTGCTAAAGCCTGCGAGCCAAAAGTAAAGTCGCTATTGATATGGGAGCGGCTGGCATTGATCCAAGCCGCAATCGCTTTTGATTCCATACCTAGTCTGACTTCCAACTGTGAATCCGGGACGCAAACCATCCGTTTCTCTTCGGAAGCGTTATGGTTCCATAAGGCGGGATATGTCGCTGTGTCACTGGGAGCAATTTTGTTGAATGGCCCACGCGGTGGCGGCCCGGTAATATCACGATGTACCAAGCCCAATTCACCTATACTGCCCAGCGTAGCCGTTAACAGTTGCAAAGGGATCGGTTGTCCAGGAAGCCATAATTGAGAATTGGATAAGGCATAGGCGGTTTGGGCCAACGAATAATCCGACAAACGCACGCTGCCCCAAGTTGCGCCGTCCGGGCCGCTGGGCGCGGTAACACACTCACCCGCCAATTCATCCCCGACAGTCAATCTAGTGCCGCCGTATGGCCCATCCTCGATTTGTCTGCGATAACCGTTTTCCAACAGACTTTTCGCAATGGCGCCGGAGGCAGCCAATCCCGTTAGCCGCCGTTTCAGCGATGTAAAATGCTCCCGCTTTGCCGCAGCCTCATTTGCCCTGAGCTTGCGGGCAATTACCAAACATTCCGCCATCCCGGTGTCCGACGAAAAGGACATATCCTTCCCTTCAGCCGCGATGCTCAACACCGATAGATCGGTGTAACTATCGCCCAGCATACCGCGGAAACCTTGCCAGGAAAGGCCGGCGGCCGCGGAGAGGGGCAGCACCAGCGCCACCACCCCGCCGGGCTTGAGCTTGCGATGGGCCAAGGCCGCGAAAGCCGAAGCGATACCGGCGTTGCCGTGATAGCAGGTGTTCCGGCCAAACTGATTCAGCCGCCTGCCCATATCGTCCATATCCGCCTTGCTGGCGTTGAATGCGGCGAAGGCCGGGTTGACCACGCTGGCATGGGCGCCCTCGTGATTGGTAGCGCGGGTAAAGGGCGGGTTCATTATCACCAAGTCAAACCCCTCGTCCGGCACGTCTATGATAATTTGGGCGGCGGTTTCTTGGCCGGCGCTGCCGGTGCGCAGGGCCGGGTCGCTGGTGTTGAACAGCACCCAGGTCGCCGACGATTGCAGCAACTCCAGCGAGCCGATTTTCACGCTGCCGTCGCCCTGCCGGCCATAGGGCATGGTGTAGAGCCGCGAATTGCCGTAACCGACGTCGGGCTGGATGCCGGACAGGGTGGAGCCGGTGATGTGGATAGCCGAGGGCATCACGTCGCAGCCGTACAGCACTTCCTCCAGCATCACCGGGTGAATGGCCGCCGCGTTGCCCCCGGCGCTTTCGTGGCGGGCGGCGATCTGCTCGTACACCGCCGACAGCAGGGCGCCGGTGCCGCAGGCGAAGTCGCCGACGCGCAGTTTGCCGATGGCCCCAGCGTCGCTCCAATCCACCCCGTCCAGCTTGGCGACGGCCAGGCGGGCCAGCAGCGCCGCCGACGCGGGCAGAGTGTAGAAAGTCGCCAGATACTTGCGGTCGGAAATCAGCCGCTGGAAGACCCGGCCGGTCAGGTCGTGGGAGTTGCTGACGCCGGTTCCGTTCACGCTTTCGGCGGTGAGCCGCAGGCGGCGCAGTACCGGAACGGCAGTGTCCGACGGAAGCTGGGCCAGAAGGTCGCGGCCAATGGCAAAGATGGGGTAGTAGTTGATATCCAGTATGGCCTTCCACGCCCTTAGTGTTTTGTCCTGCGGGGCCGGTTCGTCGCAGCCGCAGACCTTTTGCAGCACTTCGACCCCGGAGTGCCTTCCGGCGACGTGATCGTGGAAGATCATGGCGTTGGCGATGATGGCGCAGGCCATGCGGCGGGTTTGAGGCACGTTGTCCATCCCCAGCAAACCGGCAATCTCTGCGCTGATGGCCGGGCGGAGTTCATCCATCTCCTGCAATATCTTGGCGGCATCGTCTATGCCTCGCTGGAGGTAATCGGCGGCCTCGTCAACGGCTCTTTGGGGAACGGATACCAGCCGGATCAGGTCGGCCAAGTCCGCCGCTTGGCCTTGCAGCCAACCCCATTGGGGGAAACGGACGGTGATGTACTTTCCCTCGCCGTCCTCTCCCTTGCTGGCCTTTTCCTGGGTGAAAAGGCAGTAGTCCATAACGGCGGCGGCAACGGCCCCGGGGAGGTCGGCGGCATCGCCCACTTCGGCGGGGTAGCGCAGGGCGATGACCGCCTCGACGGCGCCGCCCTCGGTCAGTTTCAGCCCCAGCCGGTCCATGGCCTCGGACTCCACCGCGGCCGCCGGGAGGTACTCGGCCTCGACCACCACCGGGGAGCGGCCCTTGGCGGTTATCAAGATGTCCGGGCGCAGGCCGGGGCGGTTTTCGACCACCCGCGTGTTTTCCGAGCGCACCTCGGCTTGGCCCAGCATGGGACGCAGCAGGTTTCCCAAGGCGTCATTGGCGCTGTGTTCGTCGTGGCGCGGCATCGGTTTCCTCCGGCGGCGGGCTCAGGTCTGGCGGACAGCCTGCCGGGACATCCTTCATAACCGGGACATCCTTCACAAGGGGATGTTGCCGTGCTTCTTCGGCGGCAGGTCATCGCTCTTGGTCTGGAGCATCTCCAGGGCGCGGATGATCTGCGGCCGGGTCTCCGCCGGGTCAATCACGTCGTCCAAGAACCCCCGGCTGGCGGCGATGTAAGGGGTGGTGAAGCGCTCCTTGTATTCGTCTATCAGCTCCCGGCGGGTATTGTCCGGGTTCTCTGATTGGGATATTTGCTCACGGTAAATAATGTTTACGGCGCCGTCGGCGCCCATGACCGCTATTTCCGCGCCAGGCCAGGCTAGGTTCACGTCGGAGCGCAGGTGCTTGCTGCTCATCACGATATAGGCGCCGCCGTATGCCTTGCGGGTGATTACCGAGACCTTGGGAACCGTGGCTTCCGCGTAGGCGAAAATCAGCTTGGCGCCGTGCCGGATGATGCCGCCGTATTCCTGCGTTATGCCGGGCAGGAAACCGGGAACGTCCACGAAGGTAACCAGCGGAATGTTGAAACAGTCGCAGAAGCGGACGAACCGGGCGGCCTTGACCGATGCGTCAATGTCCAGCACCCCGGCCAGGTAGGCCGGCTGGTTGCCCACGATGCCCACGGGCTTTCCGTTCATACGGGCGAAGCCAACTATGATGTTGGGGGCGTAGTTCTGGTGAACCTCCAAGAACTCCTCGTGATCCACCACCTTGTACACCACGTCGCGCATATCGTAGGGGCGGCCGGGATCCTCCGGCACGATATAGCGCAGGTCCGGCTCCGGCCGGCCGGCCGGGTCGTCCGCCGGGTCTTCGGGCGGGTCGTCCATGTTGTTGCCGGGCAAGTAGCTGAGCAGGTGGCGCACCTCGTTGATGCACTCTTCCTCGGTTTCGCAGACGAAGTGGGCCACGCCGCTGCGGGTGGCGTGCGGCGCCGCGCCGCCCAGCTCTTCGTGGCTGACCTCCTCGCCGGTGACCGCCTTGATAACGTCGGGGCCGGTGATATACATCTGGCCGATGTCCTTCACCATAAAGATGAAGTCGGTGATGGCCGGAGAGTAGACCGCGCCGCCGGCCGCCGGGCCGACGATAACCGTAATCTGCGGCACCACGCCGGAATACAGGGTGTTGCGCAGGAAGATGTCGCCATAGGCCGCCAGGCTAAGGGCGCCTTCCTGGATGCGGGCGCCGCCGGAATCGTTGAGGCCCACCACCGGGCAGCCGGCCTTGGCCGCCAGGTCCATCACCTTGCATATCTTCTGGCTGACCGCCTCGGAGAGGGAGCCGCCCATTACGGTGAAGTCTTGGGCGAAGGCGAATACCTGCCGGTCTTCCACCCTGCCGTAGCCGGTCACCACGGCATCCCCCAAGGGCTTTCGTTCGCCCAGACCGAAGTCGGTGATGCGGTGAGTGACGAAGGGGTCAAGCTCGTGGAAGGTGCCTTCGTCCATCAGCCGCTCCAGCCGCTCGCGGGCGGTGAGCTTGCCCCTCCGGTGCTGCTGGTCAATTCGGTTCTGCCCGCCCCCCAGCCGGGACTGGCGGCGCATGGAATCCAGTTCCTCCAACTGCTGGTCAATCTGCCGTTGCTCCGCGGTCACGTGGGCCTCCCTGCTGCGACGGTGGCATCCTTGCCGATTTTGGCACGCCGCATTCTATCGCGCATCCACGCCGCACGCCATTGTACGGTGATAAATGTACGGTGATAAAATTCAGCAGCACTCCCAGCCGCCGCTTATGGACGGGGTTATGCCCGCCGGACTGTCATCCCTGACCGAGCTTGCCGTCGCCAACGGGGAACGCCTTTCGTGGGGGAACCGCACCTACGTTATGGGCGTGATTAACGTCACGCCCGATTCCTTCTCCGGGGACGGGCTGAAAGGCGACGCCGGGGCCGCGGCAGCCCTGGCCCGGCGCTTCGAGGACGAGGGCGCGGACTTCCTCGACATCGGCGCGGAGTCCACCAGGCCGGGGCATCGGCCGGTCACGGAGGCCGTGGAACTGGCGCGGCTGCTGCCCTCGCTGGAAGCCATTGCCTCCCGGGTCTCCATCCCCGTAAGCGTTGATACGTCGAAGTCGGGGGTGGCCCGCGCCGCGCTGGACGTTGGCGCCCGCATCGTCAACGATGTCTGGGGACTGAAGGCCGACCCGGACATTGCGGCGGCGGCGGCGGAGTGGGGGGCCGGACTCATCCTCATGCACAACCAGCAGGGACACAATTATAACAACTTGCTGGCGGACATCATCAGCGGGCTTCGGCGCAGCGCGGCTATGGCGATGGCGGCGGGCGTGCCTCGCGGCAATCTGGTCATTGACCCCGGCATCGGGTTCGGGAAGACCGCCGACCAGAATATCGAAGTGCTGCGGAATTTAAGGCGTATAAAAGACATAGGACTGCCGCTGCTGGCAGGCACGTCGCGCAAGTCCACCATCGGGTGGCTGCTCGGCGGACTGCCGCCGGAGCAGCGCGTGGAAGGCACCGCCGCCACGGTGGCGCTGGCCGTGGCCGGAGGCGCCGACATCGTGCGGGTTCACGACGTGCGGGAAATGGCGCGAGTCTGCCGGGTCAGCGACGCCATCGTCCGCAACTGGAGGCCCGGCGGGTGGGAGACCATGACGGGCGGGAGACCATGACATGAGCGAAGCCATCGCCTACCTCGGCCTGGGGACGAACTTGGGCCACCGCTGGGCCAACCTGCGGGATGCGCTGCGGCTGCTGGCATCGGGGCCTGGGCTGCGTTTGCTGCGCTGCTCGCAGGCATACGAGACCGAACCGTGGGGCGTAACCGGGCAGCCGCGCTTCCTCAACTGCGTCGCCGAGGCCGCGGTCACGCTGGAGCCGGAATCGTTGCTGGTTCGCTGCAAGGAAGTGGAGGAAACCCTGGGACGCATTCCCGGGCCGCGCTGGGGGCCGCGCCTCATTGACGTGGACATACTCCTCTACGGGGCGCAGGTGGTGAAACGGCCGCACCTGGAAATTCCGCATCCCAGGCTGCATCTGCGGGCCTTCGCCCTGATACCCCTGCGCGAACTAGCCCCGTCGGCAGTACACCCGGCGCTGTGCCGCAGCATCCGCGAGTTGGCGCAGAACGCAGAGGGGCGCGACGGTGTGACGCCGCTGGGCACAATTGAATTGGCGCTCGGCGGCGGCGACTGCTAATTTGCGGTTGACAATCCTACCCGGTTGGCGCATATTTTATAGCGTTTGAGTGTATTCTTTTGACTGGTTCCGGCGCGCGCCAGCCGGACGCCCCAACCCCAGCCCTCCCGCAGAGGCGGAGGGAATTTTTAAGTCAACAGTATAGAAATCAAGGAGCCAATGATGGCGGACAAGCAGCTATCTTTTGATGAAGCGGCCCAAGTGAGCCTGCTGAGCGGCGTGGCGCAGTTGCGGCGCGTCGTCGGCCTGACCCTCGGCCCCAGCGGGCGAAACGTGATGCTCAGCCGGATGTTCGGCAACCCGGTAGTGTGCAGCGACGGCGTTACCATCGCCAAGGAAGTCGAACTGCCCGACCCCTACGAAAACCTGGGCGCGCAGTTGGTGAAGGAGGCGGCCTCCAAGACCAACGACGCCGTGGGCGACGGAACCACCACCTCAGTGGTGCTGGCCGACGCCATCGTGCGCAACGGCTTCAAGAACGTGGCCGCCGGAGCCAACGGCATGGGCTTGCGCATCGGTATCGAGACCGCCGTGGACGCGGTGGTGGCCGAACTCCGCGGTATGTCCACCCCGGTGGAGGGGCGCGAGCAGGTGGCCCGCGTCGCCGCGCTGTCGGCCCACGAGGAAGCCATCGCCGAGCAACTGGCCGATGCACTGGAAAAGGTGGGGCGTGACGGCGTGGTTACCATTGAGGAGTCCAAGTCACTGACCGACGAACTGGACTTCGTGGAGGGCGTGCGAATAGACCGCGGCTACCTGTCGCCCCACTTCGTAACCGACACTCAGCGCATGGAAGTAGCCATAGACAACCCCTACTTCCTGCTCACCGACCAGAAGGTCAGTTCGCCCAACGACCTTATCCCCCTTCTGGAGAAGATGGTGGGCGCGGGACGGCGGACGCTGGTGCTCATCGCCGAGGACGTTGAGGGCGAAGCGCTGTCCACCCTGGTGGTCAACAAGGTGCGCGGCATCTTGGACTGCGTGGCTATCAAGGCCCCGGGGTTCGGCGAGCGGCGCAAGGCCCTGCTGGAAGACATGGCTATCGTCACCGGCGGGACGGTAATCAGCACGGATCGCGGCCTGAAGCTGGACGCCGCCGAAATCGTGCATCTGGGCACGGCCCGCCGCTTGGTCGCCAACAAAGACGAGTCCACCATCATCGAGGGCCACGGCCCGGAACAGGGCGTCAAGGATCGGCTGGATCAACTGCGGGTGCAGATTGAGGAGACCACGTCTGACTACGACCGCGAGAAGCTGCAAGAGCGCATGGCCGCGCTGGTGGGCGGCGTGGCCGTGGTCAAGGTCGGCGGGGCCACCGAGCCCGAGGTCAGCGAGCGCAAGTCGCGCACCGAGGACGCCCTCTCGGCCACCCGCGCCGCCATCGAAGAGGGTATCGTCCCCGGCGGAGGCGTGGCCCTGATTCGCGCCAGCCAAGTGCTGGACAACGTAATCGCCTCGCTGGAAGGCGATGAAGCTCTGGGCGCCCGGCTGGTGCGCGACGCCCTGAGCGCGCCGCTGTCCCTGATTGCCGAGAACTCCGGGTACGACGCCCCGGTGGTGGTGAATAACGTGCGCTCCGGCCAAGGCGACTGGGGCTTCGACGCCGAGATAGGCGAGTACACCCACTTGATACAGGCAGGCATCATAGACCCGGTAAAGGTGACCCGCTCGGCCCTGGAGAACGCCGGCAGCATCGCGGGAATGATGCTGACCACCGAAACCATCATCACCGAAATCCCCGAGGAAAAGCCCCTGCCCGCCGATATGCAGGACTTCATGTACGACTAAACCGCGTTTTCACTCCCGGAAAATCCCACGGCCCGGACGGTTTTCCTGTCCGGGCCAAACTTTTGAGCGCGCTATGACCGGCAACCCGCTGAACTGCGAAGAAATCGCCCGGCTGATTGCGGACGACCCGCCGCTGATTGCGGATTATGTTGACCTTGCGGCGCAACTACAGCCCAACGGGTTCGACCTGACGCTGCGGGAAGTGGGGCGGTTCGCCTCGCCGGGGCAGCTTGGCGGGCCAGACGGATTGCGCGTAATATCCGCTACTGAACCGCTGTCCTTCGACGCCGACGGCTGGCTGTCGCTTACGCCGGGAGCATACCTGGCGACCTTCAACGAAGTGGTCAACCTGCCGCCTAACCTGGTGGCGCTGGGCCGTCCCCGGTCGAGCCTGCTGCGCAGCGGCGCCGCCCTGCACACGGCGGTGTGGGACGCCGGCTACCGCGGACGCTCCCAGTCGCTGCTGACGGTGCATCACCCCGGCGGATTCCGCCTGCAACGGAACGCAAGGGCGGCGCAACTGGTGTTCTTCCGTCTGTCTGCTCCGCCGCGGCAGGGCTATCGGGGGCGGTATCAGGGCGAGGGGTTGTAGGCGGCAACCCGTTGGCCCCGATGATTGGGCATACTATATCTTTCGAGTTATCATTCAGAACACTATAACCTGCAGGATACTATGACCGGCAGAATACTATGACCGGCCTCAAACCTCTCATCGCCGCCCAAGCCCGCGCCTGCGGGTTCGACTTGGTGGGCGTCACCGGCGCCGACGATTTCGTTGCCGACCGGAATACCGCTCTGGAACGCATCCGCCAGGGGCGGATGGATGGTCTGCCGTGGTATACCGAATCGCGGGTGATGCGGGGGACAAGCCCGGCAGAGTTGCTGCCCGGGGCGCAGTCGGTCATCTGCTTAGGGCTGAGCTACCTAACGGAGAATGGCGGGCGTCCTCCGGCAAGCTCAGGGCTGACGGATATGGCCGCCCCCGACTGTCCTGATTCGTCTGCTCCTCTTCATCCTGAATTTGCCGCTGGGCGGGCGGGGATAGGCCGCGTGGCCCGCTACGCTTGGGGGCGCGACTACCATCGGGTGATGAAGCGGCGGATGCGGGACTTCGTGTGGGGACTGGAGCGGGAGTTGGGTTCGGAGATTGCCGCCCGCTGGTACGTGGACGACGGGCCGATGCTGGACCGGGCCGCCGCCAACCGCGCGGGCCTCGGCTGGTTCGGCAAGAGCACCAACATCCTGACCTCGGCCTACGGCTCCTGGGTGTTTCTCGGGCAGGTGATTACCGACCTGGCGCTGGAGCCGGACGCGCCGCTGAAGAAGTCCTGCGGGGCCTGCGTCCTCTGTATCGAGGACTGCCCTACCGGAGCCATCGTAGCCCCGTATGTGGTGGACAACGCCCGCTGCATCTCCTATTTGACCATCGAGAACCGGGGGGCGATTCCCCGCGAGCTTCGCCCCCTGATGCAGGATTGGGTTTTCGGCTGCGACATCTGCCAAGACGTTTGCCCGGTCAACCGCAAGGCGCGTACCGGGGTTCTCAACACAGAGAACGCTAAGACTACCGAGAACCCAGGGAAAGCCGGAAAAGTCTCCTTGCCTTCCGGGGTTAGGGCTTCCCTTGACTTGGCGGAACTGCTGGAAATGTCTGAGGACGATTTCCGGGCGCGCTTCGCCGGAACTTCGATAATGCGAGCCAAGCGGGCCGGGATGCAGCGCAACGCCTGTGTGGCCTTGGGCAACCTGGGCGACGGGGCCGCCGTGCCTGCGCTGTCCCGCGCGCTCCGGCAGGGCGAACCGCTGGTGCGGGGCCACGCCGCTTGGGCGCTGGGGCGCATTGGCGGCCCGGGAGCGGCATCCCTTCTGTCGGAAGCCGCCAACACGGAAACTGACCCCGCGGTGCTGGAGGAAATCGCGGCAGCGCGGGGGGCGCCCTCACCCTGACCCTCTCGCGGAGGGAGCGGGAACGTTCGGCTGCTGCCGGGCGGCAGACGGCGGGGGTTCGGCTGCGGCGGGCTTGCGGCTGCCGGAGCGGCGGCGGCGCTGCTGGGTGCGGGTCGGGACCACCGGGGTCGGCTGGTAGTCCTTGCCATAGTGCAGTTTCTTCATTTCCTCTTCGATCAGCAGGAAGTCACTCTTGGGCAGCAGGTGAAGGTTGCCCTGAAAGGCCATGTACCAGTCCTCCGGCGCCCACCGCTTCACATACTCCAGCCTCGGCGCGATGAGGTTGGCGTCCATGAACTGGTCGTCCCGCAGCACGATGTCGGGCCGGATGTTGACACGGTACGGGAACCTCGCCTTGCCTTCCTTCTCCCAAATAGTATCCTCGGCCTCGAAATAGTCCGAGGTGGCGGTGGCGGTGGCCGCGAAACGGCGGATGTGAGTGAGATACATCAGTATGCGGTCGCCGTCGGAGATGCGCTGCATCTTGCGGCGGTGCTGCGATTTCAGGCCCATCACGGTGAATCCTAGGGCTTGGGTAATCCTGAAATTCCGCTCGTTGTTGATAATCATCCAGAAGTTGCTCGGCATAGCCCCTCTGGGAATTCGGAATTGGCGTAAATGACTATTCTAGCACTCCGGGGCCGCGTCCCGCTTGTGGCGGGAGCGGCGGTATTGTAGTATCTGGCCTATAATTTCCTGGATTTGGGGGGTTGGCTCTATGGCGACGGCTTCTAACGGGTCTGCGGCGCGGGACATTGCCATCGTGGGGGTTGCCGAGTCTGACGTTATGGGCAACGTGCCGGGCAAGTCATCCTTGCAGCACCACGCCGAGGCGGCCCACAACGCGCTGGACGACGCCGGGCTTTCGATGCGCGATATTGACGGCATCCTGACCGCCGGGTTTTCCACGCTGGCGACGGCGGAGTATTTCGGCATTGAGCCGGTGTTCACCGACAGCACCTACGTGGGCGGCTCCTCTTTCGTCATCCACGTGGCCCACGCCATCGCCGCTATCCGCGCCGGTTACTGCGAGACGGCGCTGATTACCCACGGGCAGGCCGGGCGCTCAACGCGGGTGCGCGTGCCGGCCGACGGCAATCTGCCGGCGGCGCAGTACGAGGCTCCCTACGGCATCATCGGCGCCCCGGTCAACTACTCCATGGCCTGCACCCGCTATATGCACGACTACGGCGAGGAGCGCACCCGCCAGGGCATGGCGGAGATTGCCGTAGCCACGCGCAAGTGGGCCAACCTGAACCCGGTGGCCCAGATGCACGACACGCCGATGAGCTTCGACGATTACCACAACTCGCGCTGGGTGTCCTGGCCCTTCCACCTGCTGGACTGCTGCTTGGTCACCGACAGCGGCGCGGCGGTAATCGTTACCACTGCGGAGCGGGCCGCCAACTGCCGCAAGCAGCCGGTCTGGGTGCTGGGCGGCGGCGAGTCCCACGACCACAACATCATCAGCCAGATGCCCTCCTACACCATCACCCCGGCCCGGGAGTCCGGGCCGCGGGCCATGGCCCGGGCCGGGCTGTCCCACGACGACCTGGATTTGGCGATGATTTACGACTCTTTCACCTACACCGTGATGGTGACGCTGGAGTCGCTGGGCTTCTGCGGCCGCGGCGAGGCGGCGGACTTCGTAGCCAACCAGCGCACCGCGCCGGGCGGCGACTTCCCGCTGAACACCAGCGGCGGCGGGCTGTCCTACACCCATCCGGGGATGTACGGCATATTCCTGCTGGTGGAGGCCGTGCGGCAGCTCCGGGGCGAGTGCGGCCAGCGGCAGGTGATGAGCAAGCGCTCGCCAAGCGAAACGGCCCAGACGGCCATCGTCAACGGCACCGGCGGCTCCCTATCCTCCACCGGCACCGTGCTGCTGGCGGCCTAACGGTAATGGCCTTTCTCAATTACAAGCGAGCCAAGGGATAATGCTTGGCGTCAACGGTCTATTGCCGCGGCGATTCGTCCACGGCGCAAGGGCAGTCTGCCAGCGGCGCATGGCTTGCGGGTCATTCACCGGCATCCGGCGCAGTCTACTGGCGAAAGCAAGCATCGTTTTCTGGGTTGTCCTGTCAGCCGCCTTCTTGGCAGGCTGTGGCGCATCTGATCAGATAGCGTTGGATACCCCGGCGGTTGCCCCGCTTCCGATCCCGGATTTGCTCGATCCCACGTTTGACGAGGAGGGTGTGGCGCACTACGACCTCAAAATCGGAAAATCACGCCACGACTACCGGCAGACGGCCCTGACCGACACCTATTCCTACAACGGTATGTCCGTGCTCGGCCCCACGCTTCGTCTCAGAACCGGGGACTCAGTGGTCATCAGCGTCGCCAACGAGTTGGATCAGATCACAACAACCCACTGGCATGGCGCCGACCTCCCGGCCGAGGACGACGGCGGCCCCCACAGTCTTATCGAGCCGGGGACAACCTGGGTGGCCGACTTCGATGTGATCCAACCGGCAGCCACCCTTTGGTATCACCCCCATGCCCACGGCTCCACAGCCGAGCACGTCTACCGCGGCGCCGCCGGTTTGATAATCATCGAAGACGACAATCCCGCCGCCGCAACGTTGCCCGCAACCTACGGCGTTGACGACATTCCGGTCATCATCCAAGACCGGGATTTCACCGCCGACGGCCAGCTCGACTTCGCCATAGACGACGGTGACGATGGCAAACTTTATAGCGTTCTAACAGTAAACGGAACGATCAACCCGTACATCGAGACCCCCACGGGGCTGGTTCGTCTCCGGCTGCTAAACGGGAGCCAGGCGCGGATCTATCAACTGAGCGTCGAGGGGGCCGATATGACCAAAATAGCCTCCGATGGCGGCTATCTGGCTAGTCCTGTCGCACTCGAGCAGCTCGTTCTCGCCCCCGGAGACCGAGCCGAGGTTATCGTCAATGTCGGGACGGAATCCGCCGCTCTGGTCGATAGCGCCTTTGGCCGGGTGCTGGAGCTCCGCCCGACGGGATCAGCTTTGGGCGTGGGTATGCTTCCGCACAAGCTCGCCGCCATAGAGCGCATATCCGAGACGGAAATCACGGTAGACCGGAGTTTCCGCATGGAGGATATGCGAAACTTCTGGGAATTTAGCGCCAGTTGGGGAATCAATGGAAACCAGTTCGATATGAGCAGGATCGATGAAAGGGTGCGACTGGGAGATACCGAGCGCTGGACTCTCTCCAGCGGCGACGGCCAGCACGTGTTCCACCCCCACCAAACTCAGTTTCAGATACTGGCGATCAATGGCGAACCCCCGCCGCCGGAGGAATCCGGGTGGGAGGACTCCGTGTTGGTGAATCCCGAGCGTGAGGTCGTTATCGCCGCCCGATTCGATACTTACGCCGCCGAAGAAGTCCCCTATATGTTCCACTGCCATATTCTTGACCATGAAGACCTGGGCATGATGGGGCAATTCCTCGTCATTGATGAGTAACTCGGCGGCCCGGCGAAGCCAAAGGCGCACGGCCTAACCCGGCAAGGCCCATTGGCGGCGGCCCGCGCACCCCGGTTTTCCCGGGGCGTTTTATGTTTCCCAAGCGTTTACTGAGGTTTATTATTGGTCAAATTCCTAAAACTTCGCACAGAGTCCTATCGTAGAGGTTATGGCGACCTGTGCTAGTATCCTTGCCGTACTGGACAAGCATCCGCCAGCGATGACTTGTTCATCTGTTTTACGCTTCGGCGAAAGGATACGAGCTTATGGAGCGCACTATTTCCTCTTTCCTACAGCATCTCCTAGTGGAAAAGGGATTCTCCCAGAACACTTGCGACGCGTACCGCAATGACCTGTCCCAATTTTCGGAGTTCCTGGACCGGAACGGCGGCGGCCCCGGGGCGAGCAAAGACTCCTTTGACTGGAAGCGGGTGGACCTAGACACCCTGAACCAGTACATCACCGACCTCAAGGATCGCAAGGGATACCGGAACGCCACCACTGCCCGCAAGGTGGCCTCGGTCAAGTCTTTCTTCGGGTTTATGGCCGAGAACGGCATCGTCACCGAAGATCCCACAGAGTCGCTGGGAACCCCCAAGGTGGGGCGGTCTCTGCCCAAGTACCTCACCGAAGATGAAATCAACAAGCTGCTGAAAGTGAGCTACAAGCCCGGCACCAACGAAGGGCAGCGCGATGCGGTCATCATGGAACTGCTCTACGCCACCGGGCTGCGGGTGGGGGAGCTGGTGTCGCTGAACGTAGGCGACGTCAACGTTGAGGAATCCTACATCCGGTGCTTGGGCAAAGGATCCAAGGAGCGCATCGTTCACCTCTACCCCAAGGCGCTGCAAGAACTGACGAAGTATATGAAAAGCTCGCGGCGGGTGATGCTGGGGAGCCGCAAGCAGGAACCCGCCTTGTTCATCAACCACCGGGGGGAGCGCCTCACCCGTCAATGGGTCTGGTCAATCCTGAAGAACTACGCCCAAGCGGCCGGCATCAAGTCCAGCATCACGCCCCACACCCTCCGCCACAGCTTCGCCACCCATCTATTGCAAAACGGGGCCTCGCTGCGCCACGTTCAGGAACTGCTGGGCCATTCCAGCATCTCCACCACGCAGGTCTATACCCACCTGACCAGCCCCTACGTGCGGGAGGAATACGAAAAGAGCCACCCCCGGGCCTAGCCGCGCACCGGCGCATCCAAACACCGTGCCGCCGGGGGCGCACGCCGCCGCCGTTGCCAACTGGCCGGGCGTATGCCCGGCCTAGCCTATTGCCGGGGCGCACGCCGCCCCCCTGTCTGTTGCGCGGGGAACCCGGCCGGAACCGGATTTTCGCCCGCAGATGGCGCCCGCGCCGGACTGCCCTTTTCCCCTGATTGCTGGTATAGTTGACGTATAGTTTCTGAAAGAATCGCAGGAGATCCCTGTCCCTGTTGCGGTTGAATGGGGCCTCCTGCGTCCGTACCCTCCGAGAGAGGTGTATTCTTATGGCAGGAAAGTCCCGCCGGGTCGCGGCCCGGCAAGGCGAATTGAGCCGCCGCAGAAAGCGGGCCCAGAGGGGCCCCAGCGGCATTCCGGCAGTTCCGGCCCGTCCGCAGCCGCAGCAAAACGGCGGCGGGGCGGCAGCGATAGCGGTCGAACCCGCCGTGGCCGCAACCGCCGCGGCCGCGCCGCAGCAAGCCGCGCCCGCGCCGGCTGCATCCGCCGCCGCTGAGCGTTCGGCAGACCGGAGCGGGGGCCAGACCAGAGGGCGGGGGCAGGGCCGTCCTCGCGGCGAGCGTCCCGCCGCTTACAACTACGTGGGAGCGGAACTGCGGCGCATCGGCATACTGTCCACCGCGGTCGTGGCTGCCCTGATCGTCATCTCTATCGTGCTCTAGCGCCCAACCGCGCGGGTTGCCATGCCCCTACCCCTCGTCGAGCAAAGGCTTGAGGCCACCCCGGAGCGCCCCGGCGTCTATCTGATGAAAGATGTCCGGGGTACTGTGCTGTACGTCGGCAAGGCCAGCGTGCTTCGGAACCGCCTTCGCACCTACTTCGGTTCGCCTTCTGCCCAGGCCAACAAGACGCGGCGCATGATGAGCCACGTCCACGATTTCGAGTACATCGTAACGGACACCGAGGCTGAGGCCCTGATACTGGAAAACACCCTGATCAAGCGCTACAAGCCCCGCTACAACGCCCGCCTGAAGGACGACAAGACCTATCCGTACCTGAAAATAGACCTGAACGAAGAGTTCCCCCGCGTCTACATCACCCGCCGGGTAGCCAAGGACGGCGCGCGCTACTTCGGCCCCTTCGCCACGGCCAACACCGTCCGAAAGTCCATGGACCTGGTGAAGCGGCTCTTTCCGTACCGCTCCTGCGCCAAGACCATTACCGGCACAGACCCGCGCCCCTGCCTGGAGTACTACATCAACCGTTGCGTGGCGCCCTGCACCGGATACGCCAGCCGCGAGGATTACGCCAGGGTCATCGAACAGGTCATCATGTTCATGGAGGGCGACACCGACGCCGTCACCAGAGATCTGGAAGAGAATATGACGCAGGCCGCCGAGCGCTTGGAGTTCGAGCGGGCGGCGGTGCTGCGCGACCGCATCAAGGCCGTGGAGCGGGTGGCCGAGGAACGGCGCATCAAGGTTGACTCCGGCCCGGACGCCGACCGGAACCATCCTTGGCAGGCCGGCATGGACGTGATTGCCTTGGCCCAAGGCTCTGCCGAGGCTTGGGTGGAAGTCTTTTTCATACGCAAGGGCAAGCTCATCGGGCGCGAGCATTTCTTCATGGACGGGGCGCAGGACGACGCGCCGGGCGTGGTTACCGGCCAGTTCATCAAGCAGTTCTACGGCTCGGCGCTGACCATTCCGCCCCGAATCGTCACCCAGCACCCGGTGGAAGATCAGGAACTGGTAACCGAATGGCTGCGCGGGCTGCGGGGCGGCGCGGTGCGTCTGGTCTGGCCCCAGCGCGGCTTGAACAAGCAACTGGTGGAAACCGTGGCGGACAACGCCCGGCAGGGACTGGCCCAACACCGCATCAAGTGGCTGGACAACCAGGACATCATCCGGCAGGCGACCACGGAGCTGGAGGAAGAGCTTTCCCTGCCGCTGCCGCTGAACCGGATGGAGTGCTATGACATTTCCCACATCCAGGGCAGCAACACCGTCGCCAGCATGGTGGTCTTCGAGGAAGGCCGGCCCAAACGCTCCCAGTACCGCCGCTTCAAGATAAAAACGGTGGCGGGCGTGGACGACTTCGACAGTATGCGCGAGACGCTGCGCCGCCGCTTCAAGCGCCTAGCCGCCGCCCGCCAGTCCGCCGGGGGCAATCATGCGGAGGAGAACGGAGAGGTTGCGGAGGACGATGCGGCCCAACGGCCGGCGCAGGACGGCTGGGCCGCCATCCCGGACCTAGTGCTGATTGACGGCGGCAAAGGGCAGCTTTCGGCGGCGCTGGAGGTGATGCTGGAGTTGGGGCTGGACGACATTCCCCTAGCCTCCCTGGCCAAGGAAAACGAATGGCTCTTCGTGCCGCACACCCCGGAGCCGATCATTCTGCCCCGCGACTCGCAGGCCCTCTACCTAGTACAGCGCCTGCGCGACGAGGCCCACCGTTTCGCCATCACCTACCACCGCAATCTTCGCAGCAAGAGCAGCCTCGGCTCGCCCCTCGACTTGGTTAGCGGCATCGGGCCGAAACGCAAACGGATGCTGATGCGCCGTTTCGGCTCCCTCAAGGGCATAAAAGAGGCCGCGCTGGACGAGATAGCCGCCGTTCCCGGCATGACTCGCTCCCTCGCCATCCGGCTCAAGCAGACGGTCTAGCCCTCCCGCCCCGGACTACACTTCTCTCAGCGGGCTTGGTCATTCCGCCCTCCCCTTTGCTTTTTTCAGACGGAACCCCCCGGCCCGATAGGGGTAAATTGGTAACGCAGGTAGTTGGCGTAACTGGCTGCGACAGGGTATGATACAAGACAGTGGAGCCAGCAGATTCGCTAGGGTTGATGGGCAAGAAATGGTGAAATTATCCATATCCCTGCCTAACAGCACTCAGATCACATTGGAATCCGATGAATCCGACCTCATCAACCAAGTTCTGGGTATGTTGTTGCATGGCTTGCCCCCGGAAGCCGCGCCGGTCGGCGTATCACCGGCCGTCTTGCCCAATGGACACGGCGACGCAGTGGAAAAAGGTACAGATGCAACGCCGGAACAGCCCGCCGCCGTTACACAGCCCAACGGCGCATCTCACGCTCAACCTTCCAACGGCTTGTCCGCGCCGGTCGTTTCACGACCCCAGCCCCGGCCGCCCGTGAGCATCGCCCACGCCGGAGCGGATGAGAATCCAATAGTCGCCCAGCCCCGGGCGCCCGTAAGCAGCGGCGTACTCACCGCGCCCTTGCTTCCCGGCAATGAATCCGATGACGGGCTGTTTCTGGAGGCTCAGACGCCGGAGTCTCGGGAAGACTTCACCATCTTCTGCCAAACCGTGAACCCCATGGGCGATATGCGCCGGGTGGTAGTTGCGGCCGAGGGGGCCGCCCGTTTCTTCAAGGCGGACGGGGTGAACGCCGAAGAGTTGGGCGAACTGTTCGACCTGGCCGGGTGGCGGCGGGCCAACAGCTTCACTCAGACGCTGCGCAACGCCGCCCGCTCCAAGTTCGGCTGGCTGGAGCGCGTCCCCGGCCGCGCCGGCTGCTACGCCCCCACCGAACTCGGCCGCGCGGTGACCCTGGGCGACTAGCGGCGCAGCGATGAGCAGCGGTTAGGCAAGTTGCGAAGGCCGGTAAATATCTTTGGGGGGCAGGTGAACCAGCAATGCTCCGAAACACCCAGTTCGGTATGTCCGGCCCCACTTCTCCGACGCCGGCTACCGGCGCTGAATTCGAGATAGTCGCCACCGCTCCCCGCATGGCTCTGGCGGTCACGCCCCATCCCGATGACTGCGAGGGCGGCTGCGGCGGCGCGCTGTCCAAGTGGGTCAAGGAGTTTGGCACCGAAACCGTGGTAGTCATGTGCACCAATGGCAACAAGGGCACGTCGGAAATTGGCATGACCCAAGAAAAGCTGGCAGCCACCCGCGAGGTGGAGCAGCGGGCCGCCTCGGATATTGTCGGGGCCAAAGACATCGTGTTCCTGCGCCATCCCGACGGGGGGCTGGAGGACACCATGCTGTTCCGAAGCCAGGTGGTGCGGGCGATTCGCCGTTACAAGCCTGACCTCATCATGTGCATCGACCCCTACCGCAGCGTCAGCCACACCCACCGCGACCACCGCATGAGCGGGCGGGTGGCCCTTGACGCAGCTTTCACCTACGCCTGGAGCTACCAGCATTTCCCGGAGCAGATTACCGAGGAAGGGCTGGAGCCGCATATGGTAGAGCAAGCGTATCTGTGGGGCAGCGAGTCGCCCGACGTATTCATCGAAATCAGCGACTATCTCGAGGCTAAAACCCTGTCCCTGGAAGCCCATGCCAGCCAGATGTCGCCGGCCACCACCGAGGAACGCCTGTCGCGCATCAGCAACAACGCCACCCGCTATCGGGAACTGACCGGGGTGGAGTACACCGAAGCCTTCCGCCGCATCCGCTTCGGCCTCGGCAGCATCGAGTGGCAGTTCTTGTACTCTTGAATTATCCCCGGTTCAGCAGTTCGACGGCGCGGCGGTGGCTGGTCAGCAGGCCCGGCACCCGCGCCGGGTCGGTACGTCCCCAGCCGCATTCACTGGCTACTCCGAAGACGGGCAGGAAGGCGCGGGCCGCGGTGGCGCGCGCTTCATCTCCGGCGGCGTCATCGAAGTGAATCAGGCCCAGGATTACCTCGGCGCCATCGGGCAGATTCAGATCCTGCAACGGCTCGAAGTAGGCGCTGTCGGTGCGGTCTTTGGGAACCGGCAAGTGCAGAAAGTCCAAGGGGCGGTTCAGCCCGGCGGCCAGTCCGTTGCTGATTTCCACCAGAACGCCCATATCCTGGGGCATCACCAGGTGCTCGTCGGCAGGCGAGCCGTAGCACAGGTGATAGCCCAGCTCCACCGGATCGGGAACCCTCCCGCCCAGCCGCGCCAGCTCGTCGAAAACCTGTTCCTTGTAGTCGGCGGGCCGGTGGGAAAAGTAATCCTCGAAGAGCAGCACTTCCTGGCAAACGTCCCACTGGATGGACAGGCGTTCGTGGGGTATAGCGTCCAGTATGCTGTCCAGAGCTTCCAGCAGGGAGCGCTCATAGGCTGGCAAATACCTGTCGCGATCGGCGGGACTGACATACATATAGCCCGTAGCCATGGGCGTGGGCAGCGACACCTGAAAGCGCGTTTCGGGGCCGACTACGCCCTCATCCTGCAAACGGGCATACGTGGCGTAGGAAGCCGCCGCAGCTTCGGCGTAGCCCGTGGGAAACCGGACGGCGTCCGGGTTTGCCGACGCTTTGAAGCGCAGATAGGGCGATTCGCGCAAAAGAACCCCGTCCCACTGGTAGACTGCGAACAGGCCCGCAGCCGGGTCTTCCTCCATATCCGGGTGATGCCACAGCATATCGCGCTGGAACCAAATCCACCGGATGCGCTCCCCGGTCTCGCCGTCGGGAATGCGGCGCAGGTGCGGCCCCAGCGCCGCGGCGGCGGTGCGGAACACCGTTTCGGCGTCGGCCAGCGGCACCGAGCCGACCAAATGGGCGTAACTGGCGTTGGCGGTCATAACCCCTCCTTGGCGCAAGGAAAATTCCCTCTCCCGGAGGGAGAGGGTTAGGCGAGGGCGTATTCCTCAACATCACAAATCCCGGAAACCGCGTATGATTCGCCGCAGTTCCGCCTCACTGGGCGGCTCCTCGGCATACAGCGTAAAGCTGGCTTCGTCCACCAGCCCGCCATAGCGGCAGGCGAACTCGGCGGCGATTTCGTCGTATTCGCCGGAAACAGCGAAGGCGTCCAGCATTTCGTCGCTGACCAGTTCGCCCATTTCGGCCCACTGGCCGCGCAGGGACATTTCGTGAAGCCGCAGGCCGATTTCCTCGAAGCCGTGGGCGGCGAGGACCGAGTGATAGGTGCGAGTGGAGGCGTAGAAGGCAATGCGGCGGCGCACTTCCGCCTGAGCCGCCCGCAGCGACGCCCGGTTGGGGCCGGTGATGAGGAAGCCGCCGCCGCTGACGGTAATCCGCCCAGCGTCACGGCCTGCGCGCTCGGCCCCGCGGGCCAGCGCCGGGCGCACCACGCTGCGCACGTATTCCGGCGAGGTCAGGCTGTGCAGCATCAGCCCGTCGGCCACCTCGCCGGCCACCTGGCAGTTGTAGGCGTTGACGGCGGCGGTGAACACGGGCGGCGGCGGGTATTCGCCGGGGCCGGGGCTGAAGAAAGGCGTCATCAGCGAGAACTGGTAATGCCTCCCCTGAAAGTTCAGCCCCTCGCCCGTTTCCCAAGCGGCCCAGATGCTCCGCAGCGCCTGCACGTACTCCCGCAGCCGGGGGCCTGGCGATTCCCAAACCACGGAAAAGCGCCGCTCGATATGCCCCTTGACCTGCGTCCCCAACCCCAGCCGGAAGCGCCCCCGCGACAGGTCTTGCAGGTCGCGGGCGGTATAGGCGGCAATCATCGGCGAGCGGGGAAAGGCGATGGCGACGCTGGTTTGCAGCATAGCGCGGGTGGTCGAGGTGGCGGCCAGCGTCAGCGGCAGGAACGAATCGTGGGCCGTTTCGTTCTTGGACAGGGCGTCATAGCCTATAGATTCGGCCCAAGCGGCCTCGGCGGGAATGGCGGCGAGGGACTGAGAAGCGAGGCGGTGGGTAACTCTCATGGCAGCGTTCCTTTCCTAATGTGAAAGGGTTGGCAGACGCTATGATACCACCCTGCCGGGGTCAGCCGCCAAAGGGATTTACCAGGTCAACGCGGAACTGCTCGAAGCCGCGGACGTTGCGGGTTACGATCGTTAGTCCGTGTACGATGGCGGTGGCGGCAATCATGGCGTCGGCGTTCAGAGCGCCGGACTTCCGGTGCATGAGCCTCGCCCAGACTCTAAACGCCCTTTCATCCATCGCCAATATGGAAAACGCGCGTATCATAGTTTCCAGCCAGGCTTCCAATTCCTCCGCCCTAGCTGCATCCTGGTCGCGCGTGACCTCTATTCCGGCCTGTATCTCTCCAACAACGATTGCGGGCAGAAATATCCGGTGCTGTTGCGCACTGTCAAGCCAAGCAAGCACTCCCCCGTGCGGACGTTGCCGACGGAGTTCGGAGGCCACGTTAGTGTCCATCAGGAACATCGGGTTAATCAAAAACTGGCGGCGGACGCATAGGGAAGTCCCGGCGCGGCGGAACTAAGTTCTCGGTGCGCGGCTCCGGGGCCAAGAGCACTTGCTTGATGTCCGGCCCGGCCCTCAATTCCAGCCGCCGCCAATGTTCGAAGGGCAACAACGCTCCCACTTTCACGCCGTCTTTGACGATGATTATGGGGCCGTGGGCATCGCTTTCCGCCAACATCTCGCTGAACCTAGTTTCAGCTTCTTCAAGCTGCCATTCTCTTTCCATAATTCCCTCCCGTCATATAACGCCCCAATAGACTATCAAATTGTATCACCCCCGGAAAACGTCGGACAGCGCGATGCTGAACCCGCCCATCACCGCCGACGTCAGCGTATCGGCTTCGCCGTAAACGCCCGCAACTTTCAGATCCCCGCCGTCCAGCAGCAGCACGGCCACGGTGGCGGCCTCCGGGTCCGCCAGCCAGTATTCCTTGACGCCGTAGCGGGCATACAGCTCGCGCTTGATCGTCCAATCTAGCCGCGCCGTTGATTCGGAGCGGATTTCCACTACCAAATCCGGCGCCCCCTGAACGTTGTCAGCAGTGATGATGTGCAGCCGCTCTCTGGACACAAACAGCAGGTCGGGCCGCACGGTGTCCGTGTCCGACAGCACCACGTCGAAGTCGGAATAGACTCTCCCCAAATCGTTCTCTTCGGTGAAGAAAAACATCCGGGAGCCTAATACCATCTGGTTTCGCTGATGCGCTTCTTTTGCTGACGGCGCCATAACCAACTCTTCCTTATTTATCAACTCCCCATTGATAAGCTCCCACCGCTCGCCTTCCGGTGTCTTGGCGTAGTCGGCGTAGGTGAGCTTGGGCTTGGGCTTTTGCGTGACCATACTGCTTGCCCTCCAGAACTTGTCTTGGAGCCGCACAACCGCGGCTCCGTTCCAATTATTTCGGACAGCCCTAGGATATTGACCTAGACGTCACTGTATTTTTCGAGATTGGACGTTTGCGTTTGCCATCAACTACCAAGCATTAGTGTCGCAGTAAACGTCGTAATTGCGACCGGGAAGGTCTTCTCTGATAATGGCCTTGTACGGCCAAATATGCCCACTGGCAAGGTTAGTGGTGCTGTCCCGTGCAGTAGCATACTGAACTCCACCCCGTGAGACTGAACAAGACACTGATGCGTATTCCAGTCTGCGGCCTGAAGTATTCTTCAATCGTCCCATGATGTAAGTGGTTGAGTAACCATACCCTCGATTTTCGACGTGGAAGTCTGCGGCTTGTACAACCGTCAAATTTTCGCCGCCGCTGCCTACGTCACTAATCGGGTCGCCAACGCTACAGCTGATGGACGATACGAGGACTACCAGCACCAATGCAACCAATTTGCTAAACATAAGCAAGTGCCCCCTCGTGGCTAGGGTGCAATCCGTCACAACCGCATCGTTACCTCACGAGTCAACTCAGGGGCAAACGGCACCCTTCGTTAGCCCCGGAACCGGGGAGCTAATCCGTGATTGGAACTGCCCGGGAACCCGCCGGGCGCGGTTGCAGCGGCCCCATCCTACCACGCTGCCCCTTGAGCCGCCAATCCTGCCGCGCTATAGTTGGTGGCTGTATGAACGACACTACCGACTTCTCCGCTTACACCGTTTCCATCCACTACGACCGGCGGCTGTACCGGCAGGACATCGCCGGGTCGGTGGCCCACGCCCGGATGCTGGCGCGGCAGGGCATCATCGGCGCCGATGACGCCGCCGCCATCGTGGACGGTCTGGGGCGCGTCCGGCAGGAAATCGAGGACGGGACTTTTCCGTGGGACGCCTCGCTGGAAGACTTGCACATGAACATTGAGGGGCGGCTGCGTCAGCTCATCGGCCCAGCGGCGGGGCGGCTGCACACCGGGCGCTCGCGCAACGACCAGATTGCCTTGGATCTGCGGCTGTATACCCGCGAGGTCACCGGCGAGGCCATCGCCGGGCTGCGGGATATGCAACGGGCCTTGCTGGGGCTGGCGCGACGGTATCAGCCGGTGGTGATGCCGGGCTATACCCACTTGCAGCGGGCGCAGCCGGTGCTGTTCGCCCATCACTTGCTGGCCTATTTCGAGATGTTCCAGCGCGACATCGGGCGGCTGGAGGACTGCCGCCGCCGCGCCGACGTGCTGCCCCTAGGCAGCGGCGCCTTGGCCGGCGTTCCTTACCCCGCCGACCGCGAGTTTCTGGCCCGCGAGCTGGGCTTTGCCGCCATCAGCGCCAACAGCATGGACGCCGTTTCCGACCGGGACTTTGTGGTCGAGTTTATGGCGGCCGCGGCCCTGTGCATGATGCACTTCTCGCGTATGTCCGAGGAATTGATACTGTGGGCCAGCGGCGAGTTCGGGTTTATCCGGCTGCCCGACCAGTTCACCACCGGCAGCAGCATCATGCCGCAGAAACGCAATCCCGACTTCGCCGAACTGGCCCGGGGCAAGACCGGCCGGGTCTATGGCGGGCTGATGGGCCTGCTGACCACACTGAAAGGGTTGCCCTTGACCTATAACCGCGACCTGCAAGAGGACAAGGAAGGCTTTTTCGACACGGTGGACACGCTGCAATCCACCATCGCGGTGTTCGCGGCAATGCTGCCCGGCCTGGAGTTGCAGACGGAGCGGGTGGAATCGCTGGCCGGCGAAAGCGGAATGCTGGCTACCGACCTAGCCGACTATCTGGTGGGCAAGGGCGTGCCTTTCCGCGAAGCCCACGGCATTATGCGCGCGCTGTGCCGCCACTGCGACGAAAAGGGCCTTGGGCTGCCGGAGTTGCCGCTGGAGCAGTACCGGCGGTTTTCCTCGCATTTCGACCGCGGCGTTTACGGCATCACCGCCGCGGCATCGGCGGCGGCGCGGGACATCCCCGGCGGCACCGCGCCGGGCCGGGTGGCCGAAGCACTGGAACGGGCGGAGCAAACTCTGGAGTATGCGGGCGATGGTATCTGAAGCCAAGGTGTTGATCGCGCCGTCAGTGCTATCGGCGGACTTCGGGCGGCTGGCCGAGCAGGTGCAGGCAGTCACGGAAGCCGGAGCCGACCTGATTCACGTGGACGTGATGGACGGCGTGTTTGTGCCCAACATTTCCTTCGGCGAGGTGGTGGTGGACGCCATCCGCGCCGCCACGCATCTGCCCCTGAACATCCACCTGATGATTCAGGAGCCGGACAGCCTGCTGCCCACCTTTATGAAGGCCGCCACCGACCAGATTCTGGTCCATGCCGAAGCCTGCCGCCACCTGCACCGCACCGTCGCCCGTATCCGGGAGCAGGGGAACCAGGCGGGCGTGGCGATCAACCCCGGCACCCCGGTGACCGCGGTGGAGGAAGTGCTGCCCCTGCTGGATATGGTGATGGTGATGTCGGTCAACCCCGGATTCGCCGGTCAGTCCTTCATCCCGGAAAGCGTGGGCAAAATCCGTCGGCTGCGGCGAGTCATAGACGAAAAGGCCCTGTCTGCGCAGGTGGAAGTGGACGGCGGAATCAAGGCCGACTGGACGGCCCAAGAATCAGTGAAGGCGGGCGCCGCCATCCTGGTGGCCGGCAGCGCCATCTTCAACAACCGCGAAACGGTGCCGGAAGCGATGCGGGGTATGCGGGGGTGTCTGGCCGGGGCAGCCTAGCGGTTTAGCAGCTCGATGAACTCGGCGGCAGTCAGTCCCGCTTTTTTGATTTCCCCTAGCAAAGCGCCTATCCTAACTTCCCGGCGATTGGGAATGGACAGGTGTTCGCCTACTCCAGGTTTCTCAAGCATCATGTGGCTGCCTCTCTGACGGGTGAATCGCCCGCCCGCCCGCTCGAAAGCGCGGACCGCCTCGCGCCCTGATAGCACGGGCAGAGGAGGCATCTAGCTAGGTTGGCACTGGGGCCGGTACGATAACTTCGGCAAATTCAATAGCTTTCGGCAGTCCATACTCTACCCTGAACTCCAGTATCCCCTTGACCTCTTTGACCAGAAGATCTCGGGTATCCGCCAGCGGAAGCCCTTCCACTGCTGGGTCAGAGTCCCTCTTCTTCTCGACCACCTCAAGCACGAGTTCAATAGCCTCCGCTATCATCGCCAAAGCGTCATCCCTATCGTCTCCCTGACTGGAGCAACCGGGCAGGGCCGGACAGTGGACGGAATACCCCCCGTCCTCTTCCATTTCCAATATCACAGTGAATTTCCTGAACTCGTCTGACATCGGCGCATTCCCATCCCCTGATACAGGAAACCCCGGACGAACATAATCCGCCCGTCTGCAATGGCTACAGTCAAGCGGCGGCAAACAGCGCGGCTATTTGAGGGCGGCGAAGGCTTTGCGGACTTTGGGGGACTTGTGGAGGGAGCGCAGGCAGCGGCTGCAAATCTTGACCGTGACCGGCGTGCCGTCTCGGTCGAGGGTCTGCTTGTGGACGTTGGCCTTGAAACGGGTCTTGGTGTGCCGGTTAGAGTGGCTGACGTTGTTGCCGCTCATCCCGGACTTCAGGCAAATCTGGCAACGCATAACAGTTATCTCTCTTTAGGTTGCCGACAGCTATGGGCGGCAACCTAGAATTTCCCTTTTGATAGGCGTTTCAGGTTATCACACGCCTATCTGCGATTACAAGGACGGCTCCCGCATCCAGGCGGCGCGCGCCCCTCCGGTCTTCTCCGGTCAGCTATCCGCCCGCCTTCTGAATGACACCCGGATTGATGCCGGGATGGTAAAATCAGATTACCTGCTACACTACTTCTTGTGTCCCCTAACCTGGGAACCCCGTAACCGGGGCAGTGGAGTTGCGCCATGGCGGAGGCAAAGGAAACGGTGGCCTTTACCAGTATGGCCGAGGGCACCCGCGAGGATTATGAACTGCTGGAGCGGCTGGAGGCCAAGTTCGCCGAGGATACGGCAGACCGGGTTTTGGCGCAGCTTGGCGGACTGGCCGGGTCGCTGTCGGGCTACCGCGTTGACCGGCTGGAACATTCCCTGCAATGCGCCACCCGCGCCCACTGCGACGGGGCCAGCGAGGAGCTGGTAGTGGCGGCGCTGCTGCACGACATCGGCGACCTGCTGTCGCCCTACAACCACAGCGAGCTGGCCGCCGCCGTGCTGCGGCCCTACGTCTCGGAGCAGACCTACTGGATTGTGCGCCACCACGGCCTGTTCCAGAGCTACTACTACGCCCACCACCTAGGGGGCGACCGCGACGCCCGCGACGCCTACCGCGAGCATCCGTGGTATCAGGACGCAGTGGACTTCTGCCACCGCTGGGACCAGCCGTCCTTCGACCCGGACTACCCGTCGCTGCCCCTGGAGTTCTTCGAGCCGATGGTGCGGCGCATCTTCGCGCGGACGCCGTTCAGCGCCGCCGGGCAGGCAGCGCGTCTTTAAGCTCTTCGCTGCTTTTCCAGGCCGGTTGCGGCGTTTCCCGTCCGGCTTGAGGCACGTACTCCGACGGCTCGACGAAGCGGTACTGGTGGACGTAGCGGGGGCAGTTCTTGTAGACTTCGGTGACTTCCACCCGCACGATGAACTGGGCTTCGGCGTATTCGGCCAGCAGTTCGTCATTTTCGGCGATTCGGGCCACGCCCTGAATCCGCAGACGCTGGCTGCCCTCGAAATCCACAAACAGCAGGCCCACGTTGGGGTTGCGCAACAGGTTGCCCATAGACTGGTACTTGCCGTTGCCGTCATAGTTGGGGAAGGCCAGCGTCGCCTCGTCCACTACCCGCACAAAGCCGGTGTCGCCGCCCTTATAGGAGCAGGTGGGCAAGCCCCGGTGGTCACAGGTGGCGAGAAAAAACATCCTCGCTTCTTCGATAATGGCCCTTGCTTCGTCGCCGATGGTTGCGGCTACTCTGTCCTTGAGGCGTTCCGCCAGCCTGCGCGTGTCGAAGCGGTCTTGGAGCCGGCGGTTGCCGTCGTGGTAGTCGTGAACTTTCATACCCTCTGCCTCTGCGGTTTTATTCCGCGCCTTGCGACGGGCGGGTGCGGTGTATTTGTACCGCGGCCTGTTCGATGGACGAGCCGCGCACCGGCGGATTGGGTTTTCTGACCGTCACCGACACGGCGTCTACCGGGTATTCGGCCAGCACGCGGTCGGCGATGGACTGGGCGGCGGATTCCAGCAGATTGCGCGGCTCCCCTTCCATCACGGCCCGCACCGTCCGGTAGAGGCGGGAATAGCTGACCGTATCCTCCAGCCGGTCCGACTCACCCGCCCGGCTCAAATCCAAGTCGGCGCTCAGGTCAACGATATACCGTTGCCCCAGCGTCCGCTCCTCGGGATTGACGCCATGATAACCATAGAACTGCATCCCTTGCAGCATAATCCGGTCTGGCATATCGCCGCCGGGCCGCCGCTACCTGGACTGGCCGATGGCGTCGGCCAAGTCCAGCAGATTTTGAGCGCGCTTGACCACCGGCACGTCAATCATCCGGCCGTCCAAGGCCAAGGAGCCGCGGCCGGCCGACTCAGCGGCATCCCAAGCCTCGACCACCCGGCGGGCGTATTCGATTTCCTCCGCAGAGGGGCTAAAGATTTCGTTGATAATCTCCAACTGGACCGGATGGATGGCGAACTTGCCGGTGTAGCCCATCCGCCGCGCCCGCCGGGCGTCGTCGCGCAAGGCATCGGGGTCGCGGAAACGGACAAAGGGGGAGTCGAGGGCGCCGACCCGTCCCGCCCGGGCCGCCACCGGCACCATCGCGCGAGGAACGCCAACCTCATCCCCCGCGTCGCTGCGCTCTATGCCCATATCGTTGGTGAAATCCTCGGCTCCGAAAGCGATGGCCGCGACCCGGGGCGACGCCTCGGCGATGGCGCGGGCGTCCCAAACCGCCCTGGCAGTCTCAATCCACGGGATGACGCGCAAGGATCCGGGAGCCAGCCCGGCGGCGGGCTCCAGCGCGGACAACAGCCCGTCGAGAGTGCGGACATCGCGTACCGACTCCACTTTGCCCAAGCTGACGCCGTAAAGACCGGGGGAAACCACCGCCTCCAGCTCGGCGCGGGTCAGCCCGGTGTCCAGGGAGTTGACCCGCACCATAACGCGCTGGCCGCCATTGCGCAGGGCGGGAACCCACTCCCGCGCCATATCGCGGGCGTTGCCCTTCTCCCCCGGAGGCACCGAGTCCTCCAGATCAACCATGATAATATCGGCATCAAAGGAGCGGGCGCGCTCCAGCATACTGGCCCGGTTGCCGGGCACGAAAATCAAGCTGCGGATTGGCTGCATGGACGGCTTCCTTTTTAGATTTACGCAAAAGTGACCACCCTATCTTTCACAACTGGTACGGCGGGTGTATTTCGTTGTCGGGCACCTTCTCGATTTGGTGAGTGACCGGATTCACTTTGAACCGCAGGTTTTGGAGCAGTTCGTAACCCAGCAGCGGAGTGGCGGCAGGAACTAAAATTGCTCCGAACTCCTGCCCCATCAGTTCGCCATTTACGAAGTAAGTTGGCACATCTACCAGTCCGGTGGCACTCATCAGCTTGACCACTCCCAGGCTTCGTTCAAGTCTCAATGCGTCGATTTCCTCTTGCGGAAGGGCCAGGAAGGTGGAACCCGTGTCTACCATGAAACTGTACTCGCGGGTCTCCAGCTCGCCGATGACCTTGGCTTGCACCATCGTAACTCCCATTGTTATAACCCCCTGTATTTTCGATTCTTGCCGCCCCGGTTACTCCATATCCCCCCAGTTGTCGGCCCACTTGGCGTCTACCTTCAGCGTCACGTCCAGGCTCATGGCCGCGGGCATTTCGTCGAAAACCAGATCTTGCAGCGCGTCTATCTCTTCGCGCGGGGTCTCGAAGACCAGTTCGTCGTGGACCTGGAGCAGCATCCGGGTACGCATTTCCTCGGCGTCCAGACGGTGTTGGACTCGCACCATTGCCAGCTTCATTATGTCGGCGGCAGTGCCTTGGATGGGCATGTTGATTGCCATGCGCTCGGCAGCGCCGCGGGTGTTGAAGTTGGGGCTGTTGATGTCGGCCAGGTAGCGGCGGCGGCCCAGCAGCGTCTCCACGTACTGCTCGGCGCGGGCGCGGGCCTTTACTTCTTCGAGGTAGCCGCTGATGCCGGGATACTTGGCGAAGTAGGTATCTATAAACTCCCGGCCCTGCTCGCGGCTGAAGCCCGTTTGCTGGGAAATGCCATGGGGCGACAGGCCATAGATGACGCCGAAGTTCAGCACCTTGGCGATGCGGCGCATCTCCGAATCCACCTCGTTCATCGGCACCTCAAACATCAGCGAGGCGGTAGAGGCGTGGATGTCCTCGCCGCGGCGGAAGGCGTCCAGCAGGCCCGAGTCTCGGGACACGTGGGCCAGCACCCGCAATTCAATCTGCGAATAGTCGGCGGAGAAAAGCTGCCAGTCCGGGGCGTTTTCGGCCACGAAGGCGCGGCGCACCTGGCGGCCCAGCTCGGTGCGGATGGGAATGTTCTGCAAGTTGGGATCGCTGCTGGATATGCGGCCGGTGGCCGAG
Source organism: Dehalococcoidia bacterium (assembly GCA_965213725.1). Lineage (GTDB taxonomy): Bacteria > Chloroflexota > Dehalococcoidia > Lucifugimonadales > UBA3495 > VXOI01. The sequence continues at coordinate 2,384,632 of OZ243924.1, read as the reverse complement.
CCGGTCTGATTGTAATTGGTATGCACCCGCCCGGTGGCCGGGTTTACCATCTCGGGCAGGGCGTCAACGTAGGTGGACTTGAGCTTGGCTACCTGCCGGTATTCCAGAATTCCGTCCACCACCGGGTGCAGCCCCCGCAGGGACTCCAAGGCGTTGGCGTCGGTGGAGTAGCCGGTCTTGGTTCGTTTGGTCTTGGGCAGTCCCAGTTCCTGAAACAGCAAAGCGCTTAACTGCTGCGGGGAGTTTATGTTTACTTCGTGGCCGATGGACTGGTAAATGTCGGCTTCAATCTGGGACAACTGCCGGTACATATCGGCAGACATCTCATGCAACACGCCCGCGTCCATTTTGATGCCGTGCCGCTGCATGGTCACCAGCGCCGGCAGCAAGGCCATCTCGGTGTCGTCCATCAGCCCGCGCAGGCCGTCCCGCTGCAACTGCGGCTCGAACACCTCGCGCAGGCGGAGGGTCATGTCCGCGTCGGCGGCGGCGTAGTCCGCGGCGGCGGCGATGTCCACCCGGTCAATGGTAATCTGCTTGCGCCCCTTGCCGATGAGGTCGGTAATGGGGGTCATTTCGTGGCCCAGAACGTCCAGCGACAGGTCTTTCAGGCCAAGCTGGTTGTAGCTGCGGCCCAGCAGGTGGGCGGCGATCATGGTGTCGAAATCCACGTTGGCGAACTTAACGCCATGATTCGCCAGCACGGTCATATCGTAGTTGGCGTTGTGAGCGCACTTGGCGATGTCCGGCGACTCGAACAGCGGACGCAGGGCGGCCAAGACCGATTCCGGCGGCAACTGTTCGCCCTCGCGGTGGCCGACCGGCACATACCAAGCCCGCCCGGGCGCGGTGGCGAAGGACAGCCCGGCCAGTTCGGCCCTCATGGCGTCCACCGAAGTGGTCTCAGTGTCGAAGGTGAAACTGCCCGTTTCCTCAATGGCGGCGATCATCGAATCCAGTTGCTCCGGGGTATGCACCACGGCGTAGTCGGTTTCCTGCTGCGGCTTCCGGCCGGGGGCGGCGTCCATTGCGCCCGGCCCGTCGGGGTTGGGAATGCGGGAGATGACGCTGTAAAACTCCAGCTTGGTCAGCAGTTCCACCACGTCGCGGCGGTCATAGCGTCCGAAGCGGCACTGCTCCAACTCCAGCATTACCGGAGCGTGGCGGTCGATGGTCATCAGCGAGCGGTTATCGAAGGCTCGCTGACGGTTCTCGCTGAGGGCGGTCTTGACGCTGGGCGGCTTTACGTCCGCCAAGTTATCGTAGACGCCTTCCAGACTGCCGTACTCGCCCAGCAGGGCGGCGGCCCGTTTCTCGCCCACCTTGGGTACGCCGGGAATGTTGTCGGAGGCGTCGCCCACCAGCGCCTTGAAGTCGGGCTGCTGGGCGGCGGTCAGGCCGGAGTAGCGCCCGGCCAGCTCCGCCTCGTCATACACCCGCCGATCCTGGATGCTGGAGGCCAAGTCAACCCGCACGCGGGGGGAAATTAGCTGAAAGGTGTCGCGGTCGCCGGTGAGTATCACCGAATCAATGCCTTCTTCTTCTGCTTGGCGGGTCAGGGAGCCGATGACGTCATCGGCCTCCCATCCGTCCAGCTCGAATATGGGGACGCCGAAAGCGGCCATAAGCTGCTTCACCCGGTCGAACTGGGGGCGCAGTTCCGGCGGCGAGGGCGGACGCTGGGCCTTGTAATCCTGGAACTGTTGGTGGCGGAAGGTGGGCGCCGAGGTGTCGAAGGCGATGGCGCAATACTCCGGGTTCCAGTCCTGCAAGGCCCGCAGGAACACGTTGGCGAACCCGTAGACGCCGGTAGTATCCTCCCCGGTGCTGTTGGTGGTCAGGTTGCGCTGGGTGGAGATGGCGCGAAAGGAGCGGTGCACCATGGCGTGGCCGTCCATTATCATCAGGAGCGGCTGGCGTTCCGTGGGAAAGAGGGACAGAGAAGCAACCATTCCGGCACCTCGGCAACAGTGAGCAGTCGTTGCCGCATTATACATCAGGGAGGGGGCCGGAATGGGAGGCGGGCCAGCGGGATAGCGCGATTATCCTTCATCCTGCACCGGGCATCCTGCGCCGGGCGGCGGCGATATCATTCAGCGAGCCGGAAATCCGGCATGGAAATCCGGCCTGGAATTTTGCAATCGTTTACTCCACTCACTGGAGCTGCGCCAAAGGGCGCGCTTGCCCTTCGGTTCATAAAGAAACTGCTACACCCGGCGGCGGAAGAAGCTCCAGACGGGGGCAGTGAAGCCGGGCAGGACACCGGCCCCGTCGAATACATCGGACTCAGAGAGAACCTGCGGCGGCTGACCCGGGAGGTAGAGGGTCAAAGTGGCCGGACGCGGGTCGGCCACCAGCACCATCCGGCTTCCGCTGTGGAGCCACATCATCGCCCGGTCCGTCATTTCTCGGTGGGAATTGCTGGGCGACTTTACTTCAACCACTAGTTCGGGGGCCAATTCCGCGTAGCCGGCCACCGGCCCCGGCAGGCGGCCCGGCGCAACCCACGCTACGTCCGGGCCCCGTACCGTGTCGGGACTGCGTTCCAAAAGGAAGCCGGAATCGCCGCTGAGAACTTCGCCGTAATCGTTTTCTTCGGTGTAGTTGGCAAACAGCCGCGCAATTCTGGCTTCCACTACCCCGTGTTCGTATCCTGGCGGCATATCTTCCGTCAACACCCCGCGTATAAGTTCCCGCTGCATACCGTCATCGGGCAGCAGCAGCAAATCTTCAGCGGTCATCAGCTTCGGCTTTGCCGTCATTTTGCGCCCCGGTTGCCCGCCTAGTTTGGATGGTTTGCGGCTGTCATCATAGCGTCTGCCTCACTGCCCGCATCACAAGTTAGTTGGCACGGTTTCGCTTACGCCGTACTTGCGCTCCAGCTCGTAGATTTCGCCGAGGCCGAGGAGGGAGGCCACGTCCCAGCGGGTGGCGAAGCGACTGGGATCCACCGCGCCGGTGGCCTTCAGTTCCTCGAAGGACTCCCTGACCTGCTGATAGATGAGCCAGATGGTGCTGCCGCAGATGGTAATCTTGTAGCCCAGCTCGTTCAGGTCGTTGGTGTTCATCAGGTCGCCGTTGTACATCCGGGGCAGGCCGGCCATATCCTTGGCGTAGCTGCGGATGTCCTCCTCGCTCTTGATGCCGTCAACGAACACCACGTCCGCCCCGGCCTCAACATAGGCGTTGCAGCGGCGGATGGTATCCTCCCACCCGGTGACGGCGTAGGCGTCGCACCGGGCGATGATGACGAAATCGGGGTCGGTGCGGGCGTCCAGCGCGGCCCGAATCTTCTGCACGTGGTCCTCCAGCGGGATGACCTGCTTGCCCTCAAAGAAACCGCACTTCTTGGGAAACACTTGGTCTTCGATGTGGATGGCCGCCACGCCGGCGCCTTCGTACTCCCGAACCGAACGCATCACGTTCAGCGGATTGCCGTAGCCGGAATCGGAGTCGCAGATCACCGGGATATCCACCGCGTTGGCGATGTACTTTGCGTTGCCGACCATTTCGGTCATGGTCAGCAGGCCCACGTCCGGGAACCCGCGCTCGGCGGCGGTGCCTGCGCCGGTCATATAGACCGCCTGGAACCCGACGGACTCGGCAATTTTCGCGTGCAGGGCATTGAGGACGAAGGGAGCGACTACCATGTCGCCTGAGTTGAGCATCCGCCGCAGCTTGCTGGTGGCTTTCATCGCGCGTTCTCCTCTATGAGTTGGGAATATCGCCTGAATGATACCGCAGCAGCCTTGCCTTGTCTGCCAACGCTAACCGGCAAACAGGGCATTGGAATAAGGAGCGATTGGAGAGTGTTGATTGACGTGCTTGGCAATAATTCTTTACCCTAGCCCTAAGATGATTCTCGGGTATGGCGACAGGAGCACCGAGCGGTTCGCCAGTGGGGAATTCGTCGCCGCGTTCCAGGGGTTTGAAGACCAAGCGTCCACCAGACTTTCGATGTTGAACGCAGCCGTGTCCCTGAATTCCTTAAGGGTGTTCCGTGGCAACCGGCTTGAAACTCTCAGGGGATCGAGGGCAGGACAGTATTCGATACGCATAAACCAGCAGTGGCGCGTCTGTTTTTCTTGGCCCGACGGACAAGAGGGGCCATCCGACGTCGAGATTGTTGATTACCGCCAGAGAGCCAAAGGACTTGTATAATGTTGGAGCGAGCGGTTCATCCGGGGGCTATTCTGAAAGAAGAGTTGGCGGAGTTGGGCGTTACTCCCGCCGTCTTTGCCCGTCAGATAAATGTGCCGGCCAACCGCATCAGCCGGATTATTGCCGGTAAACGCTCCATTACGGGCGATACAGCCTTGCGCTTTGGACACTGGTTTGGAGTGGAGCCACAGTTCTGGATGAATCTGCAATCCCAGTATGACCTCGCAAACGCTGAGAAAACAGTCGGCCCAGAGGTTCGAACCCTGCCCACTGCCGCTAACCTCTGATTCCTGTCTGCCCCAGCCCGAAGAAACGTCCCCAACCCCGGCACTCCTCCCTAGTCCGGTATTGCTCCTTGACCATTCTCAGTACCTTGAAAGCCGATTGATCTAGCTGTACAGCGCATGGCTGTATAGCTGCCGCCATGACAGATCGGCGGCCCAGCGGCCGTTGCCCCAATCGTCCGCGGCGGCCTCGGACGAGTAGCGGGTCAGCAGCAGGCGCCACGGGAGGGCCAACTCCGTCAGATCCAAGCCCGACGCCACTCCTTCGGCGAACTCCACGGCATCGGGCAGTATCGCCTCGGGAAATACGCCATACTCCAGCAAGGCTATGCGGGGCCGAAAGGGTTCGGGCAGGCACGGACCGGCGGAGTGGCTCTGCGCCGCCGCCAGCGCCTTGCGCTGCAAATCGAACAACGGGGCCGGGGCGTCGAACTCCATCACCACGCCGTTCATTGCCGGGTCGGCCACGATCCCGGAGCGGCGCAGCAGACAGGGCTGCTGCGAGCGCGTTTCGATGGCGGCGCTCTCCACCTGCGCAACTAGGATGGACAGCCGACCGTCAGGGCAGGGGAAGTATGGCGTGAGGGCCATCCGCAGCATCTGCATCTCGGCGGCCCAGGAGGCGTATTGACCGCAAACAATCTGCCGCGCTTGGTATACCTTCGCCGTGAAGGATGGCTGCAACACCAAGTCTATGCCGTAGCGAATGGACATTTTGCCCCCTGATTTCTCCCTCTTAGGTTAAGGCGCGCGTCAATCCCCTCCGGGGGCGTCAGGGCGAGGACGGCGGTCAGGCCAGCATCGCCGTCAACTCCGGCAGGTTGGCAGCTTCGAGGTCGGGGCGTTCGCCCGTGAACGGGGCGTAGGGGATGCGGTGGCGGTCAACGTAGGCCCCCCGCATTCCGGCGGACTGAGCGGCCCGAACATCCCAAGCGTGGGCGGCCACGTGCAGGATGCCGCCGGTTTCCGTTTCCAGCAGTTCGGCAGCGCGGCGGTACACCCGCAGGTCGGGCTTGTAGCATCCGGCCTGCTCCACCGAAATGGTGCGGTGAACCGGAATGTTCAGCGTGGACACGATGCGTTCCAGCGCCGCCAAGTCGCCGTTGGACAGCACCGACAGCGTGTAGCGGCCCCGCAGGGCGGTCAGGCTCTCCACTACGTCGGGAAACAGCGACGGGGCGGTGCGGACGGCCAAGAGTTCCTCCAGGTCGCCGCTGCTGTGTTCGATGCCGATGCGGGATAACACCTGCGACAGCGTGATTCGCCGCAACTGCTCGAAGGGCGTCCGCGGGCCGCCGAGGAAGGTGTCCACCATCCCCTCGTGAAGGTAAGCCCATTCCCACGTCCGCACCAGTTCGGCGGCGTCGGCGGCAACGCCCCGCTCGCGCAGAAATCCGTCGAAGGCGGGCGCGAAGGTAGCCTCCAGGTCCAGCAGCGTGCCGTACAGGTCAAAGGTGATGGCGCGAAGGGCAGCGGGGTCAAAAGGGGACATAGCGAAACTCCGGCAGGATGCGGCGAATTATTCGTCGTCCTTTGCTTCCTTTTCTAGGTCGGAATTTTCCTCATAGACGTTCTGGTATTCGGTCTCCTCAATATCCGGCTGCGAACCGGGACACAACCGCAGCAAGTCCCACTCGTTGATGGCAGAGCGGACTTTGTAACGCATCCGGTTCTGGTGACCCGCGCCGCCGATTTTCACTTCCAGCTTCGGGGCTTCCCAATCGTAGGCGGCCGTATAGATTTGCCGCAGTCTTTCCACTGTGGCATTCAAGTCTTCCTCGCTTGGCTGCGCCAACGGGATTGCTTCTCGCTGAAGAATCCTCATGCCGGTTTCAGCTCTGGCGGCAAGGAGCGGCAGGTTGCTACTGCGCAACCGCTGGGCCGCGTTGGTCAAGTCCTGTTTGCCCAAGTTTCCCAGCACGGCGGATTCAAAATCATCGGTGACTGTGCCAACCACAACAAGACCTGGGTATTTTTCGTCAGAAGCGTGGCCCATCCAACGGGTCAGTTCCGCGTAAGATTTGGCCCGCTGCAACAGGCTGTAAGAACCGACCAGCTCGATTTCGTCCAGCAGCACTACCCATCCCTTATAGCCTGCTCCTTTTATCAATTCAGTGGCGAACCGGAGTCGTTGCGGGGGTAATTCGCTGGCTCTCGGCGCTCTGAAATTGTAGCTGCCTTGCTGATTGATACTGCGGAGACCTTCTCGCACTCTGGCAATTTTCATAGGGTCGCCCGACCAGAAGGCTTCGATTTCATTGTTGAAATCAAGCTCATTCAGCCTTTCGCGGATCATCAGCGTTGCCGGAAAAATCAGGCTCAATCCGTTGTCTTCGGAATTTGCCCAGCGGGAAAAGGCGTCATATGCCCTTGACGACCTGTCATTAAGCCTGAGGCCAATCTCTTCCATCATACGCCCAGTTGCGCCTGGTATGCGGGCGTAGTCAATGGCAGATTTGTAAACCTTGTCCAAATTGAACAAGGGCGTCTCTTTGCTGATAGCCACCCGGCTGCAAACGAATCCGCGCTCCAGAGCTTCGTGTTCCAGGTAATCCAGCAAATGCGACTTGCCGGTGCCGAAATCGCCGGAGACCAGCATTCCCAAGCCGGAGGAAGGCGGGCTATCTTGATCGGACGCCTGCTCCAGCAGTTCGAGAAAGCGGCCCTGCGCTCTGGCCTGATTAACTCCCAGCAGCTCGACCGCCTGTTTGTTGGGAACACCGCTGCGCAGGGCTTCCAAAGCTCGCCTGCAAGTAAAGACGTCCATTTCGCGCATGTGACGCTTGCTCCTGTTGCTGTTTGCGGGAGGTTTTTCAGGCCAGCCGAATCAGGGACGCTACCGGATTGACCAGTTTCCTGTCCCGGACGTCGTCCATCACTCTGGTCATAAGCGCCGGATAGATGCCAAAACCCCTGGAGTTCGCGCTCTGGTTCAAGAAATCCTCATTCGTCGCCAAGACTATGAAGCCCCCGGTCAGCCGGCCGGTTCCATCCACGAACTCACGGAGAAGCTCGTAGTGGTCCATTGCCATAGCTTTCGAGTAATACCTTTGCCCGTCCTTTGGATTCCTGGCAAGGGTTACTCGGGATCCATCGAGCAGTATGGCCGTTCCGGTATGTCCGACAAACTGGAACCAGTACAAGGCCGACTCAATGAAGTATCTGGCTGTGTTCCGGTTGATTCCAGAGGCGATTTGGAATGGCCTGACGTTGCTGATTTTGGTATTTTCGCCAGTCAGCCAATCAATTACGGGTTGGGATCCATACTCCTCACTGCTTTCGGTGTTTTCCCGTAGGCAGAGATGGGACATCGCCACTCGAAAGTCTTTAGCCATCTTCCGATTTCTGAAAACCTGTTCTTGAATTTTAGGTCTCAAGTCCATGAACAAGAATGACGCATCAATCCCATTATCTTCGCCAATAGACGCGAAGATGTTTCCTGATGCGTTCAAGTTTATGTCATCCACTTGATAACCGGCATCCCCGGCAAGCCGGACAATCAGGCGGCGGGCCAGCTTCCGCCAATCCACCTGCCTGGCTAGGCCAAAGAAGATGTCTTGCGGCATATGGAACCCGACGTCACCGGCGTTAAGCCGGACAACGACGTAATCCAGCTCGCGGCAGCGCTTTTCCATAGCAGCGCAAAATTCCGCCCTCAATTCATCCGGCGCAACGGCGAACTTTACCGACGCTCCGCCGTCTTTGATGAAGGTCGTCAGGTACTCGGATTCAATCGTCTGCATCCAATCGCTGACCGGGATGGCGTTCTGCATCACTCGCTCCTGGAGAACCGAATCCCGTAGTATGAAATCACTCGTCCCTCCGGGTCAACGAAGGAAAACACGCCCCGCGTTCCCCGCGTTCCGGTAGACGCCGGAAACGATACCCGCATCCCGGCCCGGGTTTGCTGCGGCCCATTGGAATCCAATTGGTACAGGTCTCTGGCAAAGTCCATTCTGCCGTAATCGCCCCCTGGCAAGGAAGTGAAAGCCTGGTAAATTTTTTCCAATGGGGCCACAACCTCCTGGCGGTTTTCGGACAAAGGGGTACTTGGAGTTTCTATGACCAGTTTGTAGGTGTTGTAAAGGGATTCCAAAAAACGCGCCGACTGGAAACGCGGGGGAGTTTTCTGATTCTTAATCAGAATTCCGGCAAGATGAGACGGCCTGATGGCGGACACCTGCTTCCGGTCGATTCGCACCGCTCTGGGGCCGGGCAGCACCTGGAGCACCGACGGAGAGGAAATCAGCCGCCCGTCCTGCTCAAAGACTCTCAGCCCTTCCTCTTCGGCGACGGAGCGCAGCTCGTCAGCGTAGCAGTCCCGGAGATAACCCTCCTCTTCCGACTCCTCATAAGGCCAGGCTTCGATGGCATTGGCCGTTTCCTGCCGCAGGGCGTTCAGCGCCGCGTCCAGTCGGCCTTGCTCGCGCTTGATGGCGGCGATGTTTCCTTCCTTGGCCGCCTTTTCCAAGGCCCTGGCGAGCTTGCCCAAATCCGCCGCCGACTTGGCCGTCGAGGCGGCGGCCCGCTCCACCCCGCTGAATGCCTGCTCGAAACTGCCCATCTCCATCCCTCCATCCGATTGTCCTGTTAGCGGGGTATTATACCAAAGCCGTTGAGCCGCATCCCTGCTCTCCCTAAACCCCGACGGAGCGGGCAATGCCGCCACGCGCAGCGAATACCGGAAAGGCGGCGGCCTGCCAGGGGCGAATTGAAGTATAATACCAGTATCAGGAGACCGGGATATTAACGCCGGGCGGCCCTCTGCCGGACACGGAGGAACGCGCCGAGGTTGTTTCATGCCCCTTAGACCGTGAATCAGAGCGGCGGCAACAAGTATTGGGTGTTCGGGGCCTTAGCCATCGGGCTTTTCGCCTCGGTGGTTGACCACGGCAGCGTCATTGTGGCGCTGCCTTCCGTTGCCGAAGACCTGCGCATCGAGCTGCCCAGCGTGCAGTGGGTGGTCATCGGGTTCGCGCTGACCATCAGCGCCCTGTTGCTGCCCATGGGGCGGCTGGCCGACATGATCGGCCAGAAGCGCGTCTATCTCCTCGGCAGCCTCATCCTGATGCTGGGAGCGGCCGGGGCGGGACTGGCGCCGAATCTGGCGGCGTTGCTGCTGGCCCGCATTTTCCAGGGCGTCGGCGCGGCCATGACCCAAGGCACTGGCATGGCGATTATGACCTCGGTGTTCCCGTCCAGCGAGCGGGGCCGGGCCATTGGCCTGCTGATGACCACTGTGGGCGTGGGCGCCGTGGCCGGCCCGGCCATCGGCGGGGCCGTAGTGGACTTCGTGCATTGGCGGGCGGTGTTCTTCCTGAACATCCCCTTGGGGCTGGTGGGGGTGGCGGCCACGCTGTATGTGCTGCGCCGCTGGGAATCGGAGCGGGCCTCGCGGGGCAGCAGCTTCGACTGGCCCGGCGCGCTGCTGTCCACGGGCGTGCTGGTGGCCTTGCTGCTGGGCCTGACCCTAGCCGTCAATACGGGCTGGCTGAAGGCGCCGATACTGGCCGCCTTCGTGCTGTCGGCCGGTATGTTCGCGGCCTTCATCTGGTGGGAACTTCGCGCCCCTGAGCCGATGTTCAACCTGCGCTTTTTCCGAGACCGCGTATTTTCCTGTGGCGTGTCAGCGGCCTTCTTCACCTTTCTGGGGCAGTCGTCGGTGCTTTTCCTGATGCCTTTCTACTTGCAGAACGTGCTGGGGCACAGCCCGAAAATCGCCGGGCTGGTGGTGATGCCCGGCGCGCTGTGCATGGCGATCCTCGGCTCGGTCAGCGGCACGCTGTCGGACAAGTTCGGCTGGCGCTGGTTCACCGTGGGCGGAATGGTGTCCTCGACCCTGGGGCTGGCGATACTTACCCGCGTCACCGAGACCTCGCCCCTGTGGCAGGTGATTCCCGGCCTGATACTGGTCAACGGCGGAATGGGGATGTTCTATTCGCCCAACTCCAGTTCGGTGCTGAGCGCCGTGGGGCGGGAAAGCTATGGCGTGGTGTCCGGGTTCCTGAACCTAGTGCGAAACTCGGCCAACGTGATCAGCCTCGCCATCGCCACCACCATCGTGACCGTGACCATGGGGTCCTTGGGCTTCGAGCCAAGCCTGGAGGCCGTCCGCAACGACACGGTGGCGGGAGTGCGCGGCGCCTTCACCGTGGGAATGCGCTACGCCTTCTACGGGCTGATAGCGCTGGTGATAGCCTCAATGACGGTGTCCTTCCTGCAAGGCCGCCCACAACCAACGCCCCGCCCGGAACAGGCGGCCCCGCAGCCCAGCGAGTCCGCCGCCCCTGGCGACTAGGGGGCGCTGACAAAGAGCGTGGCGATACCCACCTGCTCTAGAACCAGATTGAAACAAACGGTTTCAACCTTCTCGGCCTGCCAACCGCCCTTCCCAAGGATGTCGAGGACGGGCGGTTGGCCTTTGCGATACGCCCTAACGCCGCAGGTGGGACAGCTCTTCCTCGACGATGCGGACAACCAAGTCGTCCAACTCATCGGCCATGCTTCCGGTGGAATCCACCAGGAAGAGGACGTCCAACGGCGTCCGGCCATTCTGTTGCCTGGCATCAACGTCCAGCTTGACTACCCACTGAGCGCTGCCGTTCCTCTCAGCATCCAGGTATTGGCTCTCGCCATCCGCTTCGACGTAGAGACGGAACAAGCGGGCGTCGCCGGTGCGGCTGAAGGCCCTGGGGAAGAACAGGGGCTTACCGTTGGCATAGGTGCGGCCCTCGAACACAGTGTCGCGGTCGGTGGAAACCCAGACTCGATCGTTGGGCACTGAGCGGTTGTTCCGGTTCAGCACCGTGATGACGTATCGTTCAGTCACATCCACTTCGTGAACGCGCGGCCCGCGATAGTCGCGGCGGTATTCCAGGTAGTCGTCTCAGCGGTCGTTGTCGTCTACCTCCCCGGCCTTCAGGTCGCTGGGGGGCGGCTGGCTCCGCTCCCGGCGGCTCGGCGGAGAAGACTCCGTGCGCGAACTGGGAGCCAGAGGAGCCGCAGGAACGGCAGTGGCAGCAGGAGCAAGGGGGGCTGCCGGGGCCGCCGTAGGTCTCGACCGCTCGGGATAGTTGCTCCCGCCGTCACCAGCGCCGCCGCAAGCGGCCAATGCCGCCATCCGGCGCCAGCAAGCTGCATACCATCAATATGAGATGAGTTGTTTCCAACCGGACATTTCGTCACCTCGTTTCCCAGATTTGCAGGCAATCCCCGCCATACGCCGGGGAATGCGCCGCACGCTGTTATCATCCGGGAAACGAGGCGCACATCCAGATTCAGATATGTAACACTGGGCAAAATTTGCGTGCCAGAAGTGTTACAGTTGCCCGAATTCAGGGGCGACGTGAAGAAAGGATGGCGTTGCGAAAAGAAATTCGACGCGACGAAAACGCGGCGGCGATTCCTCTGCTTGCTGACGAGGAATCGCCGCCGCTTAAGTCCGTCCGTGTACGGGGCTACCGCCTTCTAGGGGCTGGTTGAATAGCTGAGTAGCAACCCGTCCGTCCGTGTGCGGGGCTACCGGGATGGGAACGCCAGTGGGGGCCGTAATTATGAACCCGTCCGTCCGTGTGCGGGGCTACCTTCGCTGGTCATGCTTTCCTCATATGTCCAGGCAACCCGTCCGTCCGTGTGCGGGGCTACCTGTTCGTTGGGGCCGTCCAAGTTAGATTGACGCAACCCGTCCGTCCGTGTGCGGGGCTACCGGTATTCAGCCCAAGTCTGTGGTTCCGGCTCCTAACCCGTCCGTCCGTGTGCGGGGCTACCGGCTCTTTGCTGCGGCTATGGTCGTGCATCACAAACCCGTCCGTCCGTGTGCGGGGCTACCACCGGGCAGCTATCGTCTAGGATGCTCTCTGTCAACCCGTCCGTCCGTGTGCGGGGCTACCGCAACTCGCGCAAAGCGCCCAGCATTTGCTCCGAACCCGTCCGTCCGTGTGCGGGGCTACCCAACCAACATGACTGTTTCGGACTTGCGAATCTAACCCGTCCGTCCGTGTGCGGGGCTACCCGTCCATTCCCCGGCGGTGGTGGCGGTGTTCTGAACCCGTCCGTCCGTGTGCGGGGCTACCCGGCAATGCCACCAACCACAGCGGCGTTTCCTTAACCCGTCCGTCCGTGTGCGGGGCTACCAGTCCTGGGCCAGGCGGTAATACGGCTCGTGAAAACCCGTCCGTCCGTGTGCGGGGCTACCGAAGTAATGCCCTTCCTCGGCGAGGGTGGCTACAACCCGTCCGTCCGTGTGCGGGGCTACCGTGATGACCATAGTCTACGCCGGAATCTACTGCAACCCGTCCGTCCGTGTGCGGGGCTACCTGCCTGCCCCTGCATACCCCTATCCGGCGCGCCAACCCGTCCGTCCGTGTGCGGGGCTACCAAGGCGGAATGTTGTATTTCGGCTTTTGCATCCCAACCCGTCCGTCCGTGTGCGGGGCTACCCTGACAGCATACAGACAGCGAGGAGGCCACCACAACCCGTCCGTCCGTGTGCGGGGCTACCGCGTTGATACTCTCCTCGAGGTCGGAGGCGGCCCAACCCGTCCGTCCGTGTGCGGGGCTACCTGAGCGAGATCATCGCCGGGCGCTGGCAGACGCCAACCCGTCCGTCCGTGTGCGGGGCTACCGCCGGGCGGCAGGAGGTAGCGGCAAAAGGTCGAAACCCGTCCGTCCGTGTGCGGGGCTACCTACGGGAGAGAGGGTGATGTGTTCCTCAGTGGCAACCCGTCCGTCCGTGTGCGGGGCTACCCTCCGTGCGGGGTGCTGGTCCGGATGCGGGAGAAACCCGTCCGTCCGTGTGCGGGGCTACCCGGCAGCGCTGGGGGCTGTTGCATAGGGTTGCAAACCCGTCTGTCCGTGTGCGGGGCTACCCGGGCGCATCGGCCTCATCAGCTACGCCGCCGAAACCCGTCCGTCCGTGTGCGGGGCTACCCTGCTGTATCAGCGCGTCCACGGCGTCGCGCCCAACCCGTCCGTCCGTGTGCGGGGCTACCCAGCCAGTGCCATAACCTCCGTAAGCGTCAATCAACCCGTCCGTCCGTGTGCGGGGCTACCCAGGTGCCGACGGGCCAGCCTGGCGGCGTCGGCAACCCGTCCGTCCGTGTGCGGGGCTACCGTCGCGGGGCGCCGACATGGTGGAGAGGGTGAGAACCCGTCCGTCCGTGTGCGGGGCTACCAGGCCGGCGTTGCGGGCCTGCTCTCCGATTTCCAACCCGTCCGTCCGTGTGCGGGGCTACCGCGAGTCGTTTACGGGCCTGGCCCTGGAGACGCAACCCGTCCGTCCGTGTGCGGGGCTACCGGACTTCTACCGCCCCAACTGCCACTGCGAGGAAACCCGTCCGTCCGTGTGCGGGGCTACCTCAGCAATCACGGAATCTCATTCGCGGACTGGCAACCCGTCCGTCCGTGTGCGGGGCTACCCGAATGAAAGGTTGGCAATAATGACCATTCATCAACCCGTCCGTCCGTGTGCGGGGCTACCACAACGTCCGGCTCATCGGCATCGGCCCGCTGGAACCCGTCCGTCCGTGTGCGGGGCTACCTTGCCCCCCTCGCAAACGAAGCCGCAAGCGGATAACCCGTCCGTCCGTGTGCGGGGCTACCCAGCTACCGCCGTCCAAGATAGCGTGATGGCGGAACCCGTCCGTCCGTGTGCGGGGCTACCGCTAGTCCGGTGGGTGTCGCAGGAACGGCAGTAAACCCGTCCGTCCGTGTGCGGGGCTACCCGCTCTTTCAGCAAATATCTCCGCTGGCAGCTCAACCCGTCCGTCCGTGTGCGGGGCTACCCGGCTGATGGGCAGGGGCTAGACGATGCCGCTGAACCCGTCCGTCCGTGTGCGGGGCTACCCACCCTGACGCCCCGGTACTCCACCCCGCGCGGAACCCGTCCGTCCGTGTGCGGGGCTACCATGAGGCGGGTGGGAATGTCGGCCCACCGTTGCAACCCGTCCGTCCGTGTGCGGGGCTACCGTAGCCGCCGATTTGCTGCCAGAGCCAGTCGATAACCCGTCCGTCCGTGTGCGGGGCTACCAGCTGCTGCCGCCGAGGAAGGCCACCCGCAGCGAACCCGTCCGTCCGTGTGCGGGGCTACCCCCATCATCGGGTCATAGACCGCATCGCCGGGGAACCCGTCCGTCCGTGTGCGGGGCTACCCGACGCCCATTCCCGCCAGTAGGGGGGGACTGAACCCGTCCGTCCGTGTGCGGGGCTACCGCCCTGCGCCAGGTGGAGGAGACCGAGGGCGGCAACCCGTCCGTCCGTGTGCGGGGCTACCCCCTCCTCTGGCCGGACGCAAGGGCCGGCTCGAAACCCGTCCGTCCGTGTGCGGGGCTACCGACCACATCCGAGCGGGTGAGGTCGCCGATCTCAACCCGTCCGTCCGTGTGCGGGGCTACCGCGGACAGAGACCTGTTCATGTTGCCGCCGCCGAACCCGTCCGTCCGTGTGCGGGGCTACCCGGCGGCGGCGGCGGATAGCGCCATCCCCGCGAAACCCGTCCGTCCGTGTGCGGGGCTACCTCATCCGAGACAGGCGTTCGGCGTCGGCATCGGAACCCGTCCGTCCGTGTGCGGGGCTACCACACCGAGATAGACCGGTTCCGCCCGCCGTATGAACCCGTCCGTCCGTGTGCGGGGCTACCCACCACGGCCAGGATGAGCCCGATGGCTAAGACAACCCGTCCGTCCGTGTGCGGGGCTACCCGACGGGGGTGTAGAGGTAGCCGTCGAGGTAGGCAACCCGTCCGTCCGTGTGCGGGGCTACCGGACGCATAAGCAAAGCGGGCGTCCTGAAAGTGAACCCGTCCGTCCGTGTGCGGGGCTACCATGGCGTCGGCGGCTGCGGAGATGACGCTGCCGGAACCCGTCCGTCCGTGTGCGGGGCTACCAACCGGGGCGTCCACGTCGTCCGGCGTGGACGGAACCCGTCCGTCCGTGTGCGGGGCTACCGTCTTTGCCGACGACCCGCTGTTCAAGGCGGCCGAACCCGTCCGTCCGTGTGCGGGGCTACCGCCCTGCGCTGCTGCCAACACGGGGACGACGACAACCCGTCCGTCCGTGTGCGGGGCTACCCCCGCGGGCATGAGCCGGTGCAGGAATGGCTGCAACCCGTCCGTCCGTGTGCGGGGCTACCCCCTCGTCGGCCTGCTCACGGGCGCGCGGGAGGAACCCGTCCGTCCGTGTGCGGGGCTACCCCCAGGGCGCCGATTCCTGCCCGTTTTGCCTGCAACCCGTCCGTCCGTGTGCGGGGCTACCGCGAAGGGCGCCGCCACCGCGATTGACACCAGCAACCCGTCCGTCCGTGTGCGGGGCTACCTGTATCCCAGTACTGCACCGGCTCGCCCGCCGGAACCCGTCCGTCCGTGTGCGGGGCTACCAAATAGTCCATCTCATCCGAGAGGATATTGGCGAACCCGTCCGTCCGTGTGCGGGGCTACCGGGCGGATGCTATGGACGGCAGATGAGACGCGGAACCCGTCCGTCCGTGTGCGGGGCTACCACGCCCCACCTCCTCCACCGGCGGGATGTACGGAACCCGTCCGTCCGTGTGCGGGGCTACCGGACGCCCGGCATCATCCGGCGCTGGCTGGCGAAACCCGTCCGTCCGTGTGCGGGGCTACCAGGCCCGGACCTGCTTGCCGTTCAACCGCTTCGAACCCGTCCGTCCGTGTGCGGGGCTACCCGCCGCCAGGGAGAGGCCCATCTCGGCGATGCGAACCCGTCCGTCCGTGTGCGGGGCTACCGTCGGACACCTCGGCCAGCCGGACGGTGGCCGCAACCCGTCCGTCCGTGTGCGGGGCTACCTGGCGGCCTGTTGCTGGCGGCTACCGAGCTGTCAACCCGTCCGTCCGTGTGCGGGGCTACCGGATACGGCGGACGGCCCGCCCTACCTGACCTGAACCCGTCCGTCCGTGTGCGGGGCTACCCCCTGACCTGGGAACCGCCAGCCGAGGATATCGCAACCCGTCCGTCCGTGTGCGGGGCTACCCCTCCCAGTCCACGCCCTCGGAGTGGAGGCGGGAACCCGTCCGTCCGTGTGCGGGGCTACCTTCGGCGGAGAACCGCCGATAGGATATTCGTCAAACCCGTCCGTCCGTGTGCGGGGCTACCCCAACCACGCTATCGAAATCACCTTCTCGGTGGAACCCGTCCGTCCGTGTGCGGGGCTACCGCCTGCTCGTCCAGGGCGGCATCCAGCAAGTGCAACCCGTCCGTCCGTGTGCGGGGCTACCGCCGTCGGCGTGAAAAAACTCAGAACATTTTCGAACCCGTCCGTCCGTGTGCGGGGCTACCCCCTCAATGCATGATATGAAATATCAAACGGGCGGCGGGCTGTCACACAAACGGATATGCGCCTGGGCTGCGCTGCGATTTTGCTCGCTGGCCCGGCCTTGCGCCCCGTACCCTGCCTTGCGGCTCGTCGCGCGGCGCTTCGGCTTGAACGCGCTTTCCGCGCCGGAAGCGGCGCGGTGCTTATTAGGCAGGTCGAACAGCCGGAGCTGATGCGCCTGCCGGGATGGCTGGGTTTCCCACCCCGTAGGAGCGTCTTCCCGATAGACTGTCTCGCCGTGGCAGGATAGTCTAACGTTCCAAAACGCTCGGTTGCGGATTATCACCGCCGCCGTATGGTCGGCGTTGCCCTGATAGCCGCAGTTCCTGCACCGAAATACCGCTTGGGTCTCGCGGTTAGCCCGGTGCCGGTCGCCACACCTTGGGCAGGCCTGGCTAGACCCGGGGGCCAAGACTTCCAGCACGGGGATACCGCGCTTTTGAGCCTGCGCCGCCAGTATCGTCCTAGAATCTGCCAGCCCGGCAGCGGCCATCGCCGCATTCAGGCTGCGTTTTTGCGCCACGTTCTTGCCGTGGGCGTTGGCCCCGCCCTTTGCACTGGCAGTCATTCCCTTGATGTTAAGCCTTTCAATCGCAACTGCCCGGCAGCCGGATTCGACTATCCGTATGGCTGCGGCATGGTATTGCCGCTTCTTTTCGGCGGCCCGGCGCCGCAGAAAGACCCGGCGTTGCCGCTCCATTTCCTTGCGGCGATTACTGTTCTCCGGCTTGCGCCGCGCCCGCCTTTGAGAACGTCTGGGCTGGCTCTTGTGCCGTTCATATTTTCCGCCGATGTTGTAATGCTGACCGTTGGAGGCCGTCCAGTTGCGTTTAACCCCCACATCCACCCCAATGATTTCGTCAGGGGCGGCAATTTCCGATTCTTCCAGACATGGCGGGTCCGGTTCGGCTATGGCGATGTGAATCTCGTAGCGTAACTTTTCCAGCGGCGTCCTGGCGGAGAACTCGCGCCCTCGAATGGCTACAAACCGGAAGCTCCGAACAACCCTGTTACTAGGTTTTAGGGCCGGGTCGGCGGCGCAGGCATCGGGCAACGGCTTTTTGAGTTTGATGTCATAGCCTTCCCAGCGGAGGGTATCAAGGTCAATGACGCGGAAGGCCGCATAACTGGCGATTTCAAGCGTGCGGGTTCCGTACTTGCGAGTGCGGTAAGCCAGAGTGCGGCGGCCCCGGTCATGCTGACGAATCAGGCGCCCGGCGCGGGATTCCAGCCTATCCCTGTCGCGGCGTTCCTTCTTGGTGCGCGGGATGGAATCCTGTTGCTCGTATAGCTCCGTGAGGGTTCGCTCGATGCTCAGTATACGCTTTTTGCGGTCGGCGGCCATGCGCTCATTGGCCCGGTGCGCCTGCCCTAGGCCAGTGTCCTGTATGCTACGAAGCCCGGCCCAGTCCGGGCGGCCCTGCTTGTGGAGGGTCAGCCGTCCACACAGAGAGCGATTGCCATCCGTGCCTTTCCCTGCGCTGGCCCGTAGGGGCAATGCCGGCTCCCGGTTCAGCCAGTCTACGGCAAGGTTATAGGCGCGGCGTTGCTGGGCCGCAGCATCACCAATGGCTTGGGACAGTTCAGGGTTATTGAATATGGCGCGGATAATAGTCCGCATAAAAAGCTCTAGCGTATTGATTCCTGACCACAGCCGGATATTCCCAAGTGGGGGGGACACGCTCCGGAGGCCCACCTTTGTATTCAGTCCCATTCTATCCCAAAGTGTGTTTCCCTGCGCGGGCCGGAGCCTGGTTGCGCTTGCATGGCGGACACCGCAATCTCATCGTAAACGCGCAAGAGCCGGTCTTCAACCGGCTACTGTCATCAATTGAAGACTGCCTGATTGCTCATACGGAGCGAGCGGAACGCGCTCCAGTCTTTTTCACGTCTGCCGGTAGCGGTTGACGATGGGCAGGCGGCGGTCGCGGCCAAAAGCGCGGGGGGTGATTTTCACGCCAGGCGGGGCTTGGCGGCGCTTGTATTCGTTGCGGTCTACGGCGGTGATGACTTGGCGGACTACCGCCGGGTCGCGGCCTTGGGCCACCATATCGGCGTAGCTGCAATCGTCCTCGACGTAGGCTTGGATCACCGGGTCGAGGATGTCGTAAGGGGGCAGGCTGTCGGCGTCAAGCTGGCCCGCGCGCAGTTCGGCGCTGGGCGGCTTGTCTATGATGGCCTGGGGGATGACGCCTTGGGGCCGGCCGTGGGAGTTGCGCCAGCGGGACAGGGCGTAGACCGTCATCTTGTGGACGTCTTTCAGCACGGCGAACCCTCCGGCCATATCGCCGTAGAGCGTAGCGTAACCCATCGCCATTTCCGACTTGTTGCCGGTGGTAAGCACAATCCAGCCGAACTTGTTGGAGACGGTCATCAGCACATTGCCCCGGATGCGGGCCTGCACGTTCTCCTCGGCCACGTTGGGCGCCGTGCCGGCGAAACGCCCGGCCAGCATTTCCGTAAAGGCGGAATGGGCCGGCTCGATGGGAATCTCCCAGAACTCAATGCCCAGATTGCGAGCCAGCTCCGCCGAGTCCGCAACGCTGCCTTGGGACGAGTAGCGCGAAGGCATGGTGATGCCCAGCACGTTTTCCGGCCCCAGGGCATCGGCGGCGATTACGGCGGTCAGGGCCGAATCTATCCCGCCGGACAGCCCGACGATGGCCTTGCCGAACCCGGTCTTGAGCAGATAGTCGCGGGTGCCCAGCACTAAGGCGCGGTAAATTTCCTCAATTTCTTCCAACTCGCCGGGATCTTCAGCCAGCTCAGAGTGACCGGGCGGCAGCGGCGGACACTCACGGCAGGGCCGTAACCCGGAAACCTGCACCGTTTTCGGCGAGCCTATGGCGGCCAAGGCGGATTCTTCGCTGCGCCCGGAAAGACAGGCCAAGCCCGAGGGGGGGAGCGGCGGCACGGAATCAACGTCTATATCGGCGACAATCATCGCCTCGCGGAAGGCCGGGCCGCGGACGGCCACTTGGCCGCCGGGGGCGCAAATCAGGCTGTTGCCGTCGAATACCAGCTCATCCTGCCCGCCGACGGTGTTCAGGTAAGCCACGAACAGGCCGTGGGATCTGGCGCGGTCGCTTATCATTTGACGGCGGTAGGCGCTCTTGCCAACGTGAAAAGGCGAAGCATTGATGTTGACGATAAGCTCTGCCCCGGCCAAACGCTGCACCGCGGACGGCCCGGCCTCGTACCAAATGTCCTCGCAGACGTTGACGCCGACGCGGACGCCGCCGATTTCGTAGACCGGGCAGACGTTACCTTTGGCGAAGTAGCGTTCCTCGTCAAAAACGCCGTAGTTGGGCAGAAAAATCTTGTCGTAGGTGTCAATCATCCGCCCGTCGCAGCCGACGGCGGCGGAGTTGGCGATGCCGGACTCGCGGGGCTGGACGTAGCCCAGCACCACGGCGATGCCGCCGGACTCGGCGACCACCTGTTCCATGGCGCCGACGTTGGCCTCGACAAAGGATTTCCTGAAGAGCAGGTCTTCCGGGGGGTAGCCGGTGGTGGCAAGTTCGGGAAAGGCCACCAGGTCAGCCCCGGACTGGCGGGCTAGGTGCAGGTATTCCACCATCCGGGCCGTGTTGCCGGGGAGGTCTCCCACCGTAAGGTTGAGCTGCGCCAGAGCCAATCGGAACGTGCGGGCCATGTCTATGCCTGATTTCCTTTTGGCGTAAGTATAACACTCACCCGCGCCGGCGTTGGCGCCGCCGCGGAAATCGGGTGGAAAACCGGGAGGCAATGTTAAACTAGGCCGGATTCGGAGCGATTGCCGTCAGGGGAGATTTCATGCTCACCGGGGCCAGGGCGCGGACGCGATTGGCCGGGAAGCTGCCTTTTTATTACGGGTGGGTGATATTCGCCCTCGCCAATCTCCCCAGTTTCGGGGCCAGGCCGGTGGCGTCGGTGGCGGTGCTGTCGGTTTTCGTGATTCCGATGACCGAAGAGTTCGGCTGGTCGCGCGGGCTGTTCTCCGGCGCGGTGAGCCTGGGCGCGGTGTGCGGGCTGGTAATGTCTCCCTTCGCCGGGCGGCTGATCGACCGCTACGGCTCCGGGCTCATCCTCGCCGGGTGTTCGGCGGTGGTGGGAATCTGCGCCCTAGGGCTGGCAGCGGTAACGCAAGCCTGGTCGTTTTACGCCATATACGTGCCGGGGCGGGCGGTGTTTTCCAGTCCGCTGGAGCTGGGAACGACCACCGCCATCAGCAATTGGTTCATCCGCCGCCGCCCTCTGGCCCTGGCTCTGTTCGGCGCGGTGCAGGGCGTCGGGCTGGGGTTGCTGCCTCTGGCGGCGGCCATGCTGATAGACGGCGTTGGCTGGCGACCGGCCTGGGTGGCGCTGGGGGTGTTTACCCTTGCCACGGGCATCCTGCCGCCGCTGCTGCTGATGGCCCGCCGCCCCGAGGATATGGGCCTCGCCCCCGACATCGCCAGCGAACCGGGCCAAGGGCGAGGGCCGGCGAAGACGCCATCCCTCCAAGCGCGGGCATCTGCGTTTCGTGAAGTGGACTACACGGTGCAGGAGGCGCTGCGGACGCCCGCCTTCTACATTCTGGCCTTATTCTCCATGGTGGGATTCGCAGCGCAGGCCGGGGTCAGCCTGCATCAGACCGCGCACTACGTTGACGCGGGCGTTTCCCACGGGCAGGCGGCGCTGGTAGCAACCGCCTTTGCCCTCGGGCAGATTCCGGGGGGCGTGGTCTGGTCAGCGGCAGGACGGCGGCTGCCGGTGCGGGTAATGATGGCTGTTTCAGCGGCATGGGTGGCGGGAGGCGTATTCGGCATCGCGTTCACCCACCAACTGGCCTGGGGCATAACCTTCGGGTTTCTGTTCGGTGCGGGCGTGGGCGGGCTGCATACGCTGCTGCGGCTGGCTTGGGCCGACTACTACGGGCGCGTCCACTTGGGCGCCATTCGGGGTTTGACCCTGCCTGCTCAGATCGGCGGGCAGGCCATCGGGCCGGTGGTATCCGGCTTCATGTTCGACGCCAGCGGCGGCTACTTTACGCCTTTCGTCATCTTCGGCTCGGCTGTGGCGCTGACCACGCTGCTGGTGCTGGCTGCCGTACCGCCAAGACGGGCCGCTGCGCCTGCGACTTGACCCTGGCCCTAGTCCTCTCCCTACACCCTGGGCCTCTCCTGCGATGGAGAAGGGGCGGAGTTTCCCGGGGAGACAGCGTCTAGGTTTCCGGCGGGGGCGGGCGGAAGGCGGGGGCGGTGGAGCCGGGCGCAGACTTCCGGCCGTGGACGGCAAACAGCGGGTCGCCGGGCGGGCTGTCCTGCGGGTTGGCGAAGACGCCCTGGATGTCCTCGAAGTTGCCCGCAGCCTCCATGTAGGTTCCAACCAGGTCAACGCGGCCCCGGTCGGAGGATGCCCTCCAGATGTATACCGCCTTTGTCGGAAACATCCGGTTGGAGAAGCTGACAATAAACATCCCGCCGGGCTTGAGGATGCGGTTGACCTGGCTGAAGGTGTCCACCGGATGGGTCAGATACTGGACCGAAACCGTAAGGGCAACGGCGTCGAAGGTATCATCGTCGAAGGGCAGTTCCAGGTCCCGGTTAACGTCGTGAACCACCACCTCGTCCAGGTCGGGGTTGTCCTCCATCTCTTCGCGGTTCAGCCCCAGCCCCACCAAGCGGGACTTGGGATGACCGGCGGGCCAGTGGGAACGCCAACTGCTCATCAGGTCCAGCACTACGGAATCGGGCGGCACCATCTCGCGCAGGAGACGGCCCACGGCGGCAATGGCTCCGTCGTCTATATGAACCACCTTGCGGGGTTGCAGGTAGAAGACGCGGTCATCTTCTTCATCCATCCGCTCGAAAAACTGGGGAGAAAACCCGGACTGCACCATATCGCCGCTGCCTCCCGCGGGCCGGATTGCGCTGCCAGCCGGATTTTACCACGCGGGGGCCTTCCATTCTCTCCCTGAATCAGGATTCGCCGGATAATTAGGGAATCACGGTATGAGGAACAATCCTGATTCATACAAACTCTTCAAGCCTTGGCCGAGGGCTGGACAAAGGTGAAAATTCCGCTAAAATTTTCTTTTCCCACCGGCAAGGCGGCGCCGGATGATTTGCCCTACGGCAAGTTTAACCCCGCGACAAGCTCAGAATATGGGGGTCTAATATGGCCCAGCAGCAGGATGTGCGCCAAGGTCACCCGTATTTCATGTATGACGCCATCATGCGACAGCCGGAAGCGATGGAGGAGATGCTGGTCAAGCACGCCAACACCGTTCAGCCGGTGGCGGCCGAGCTGGCCAGGAAGAGGCGGCTCTATCTGGTTGGCATCGGCACCTCGTGGCACGCCGGGCTGGTGGCGGGACACTGGTTCCGCAAGTTCGCCGGGGCCGGGCCGGCCGTCGAAGTGCGCCACTCCTTCGAGTTCTGCGCCTACCCGCCGCCCCTGAACGCCGACGACGGCGTCATCGTCATCAGCCACCGGGGAACCAAGACCTACTCCTTTCTGGCCTTGGAAATGGCGAAGAGCAGCGGGGCCTACACCGTCGCCATCACCGCCATCAACTCCGGCCCCCGTATCGCCGTGGCCGACGCGCAACTGCAAACGGTGTCCCAAGAGCGTTCGGCGGCTTTCACCATCAGCTACACCACCGGGCTGATGATTATGGGTATGCTGGCGGCGGCCATGGGCGGATGGACTGACGAGAGCGGCGATGTAGCCCAGCTCCGCGCCCGGCTGGACGAGATCCCGGCGGCGGCGGAGCAGGCGCTGGCCCGGCTGAGTGAAGTGCAGCAGGCAGCGCGGCGGTTCCGAAGCCGCGAGCGCTTCATCTGCGTCGGGTGGGGCCCCAACACCGCCTCGGCCTATGAGGTGGCTCTGAAAATCAAGGAAGCCGCCGGCTGCGACAGCGAGGGGCTGCAAATTGAGCAACTGCTGCACGGCCCGTTCTGCTCGGTGGACGAGAAATGCCTGATAACCTTGGTGGCGCCGCCGGGGCCGGGCTACGAAAGGGCGACGAACGTGGCGCGGGCGGCCAACGCCGTGGGCGCGCCGGTCTGGAGCCTGTTGCAGGAGGGCGACACCTTGCTTTCCGGCCTTTCCACCGAGCGGTTCGCCCTGCCGCCGCTGCCCGAGTTCTGGAGTCCCTTGATCTACGTGCTGCCGTTGCAGCTTTTCACCTACTACCTAGCGGTGGCGCGGGGAACTCACCCCGATATGTTCCAGCAAAACAACCCCCGGCAGGCCGCCGCTAGGCGGCACTATGAGCTATAGCAGGGGATGAGCATGGCAACTAACGATTCGCAGGAATCCGAAACTCGGGAAACGCTGGCAAGCATCGCGCAAAGCCGAGGCTACACCCTGGAGATGCACGGCATCATGGCCGCCGCCGACCCGGCTTGGGTGGAAAAGTACAACGCCTTCATCGAAGCCACCTACACCGGCGAGCGCACCCTGGATCGCAAGACCAAGGAACTGCTGCAAGTAGCGGTGGAGGCCGCCCTGCGCGCCGACGTTGACCAGATACGCGCCCACGTCCGCGTGGCGCTCCGGGAAGGCGCAACCCCCACCGAGATACTGGAAGCCCTGCAATGCGTCGCCATGCCCATGGGCGGCTTGGCTTTCCGCCGCGGCCTCCAGGCTTGGGCCGCCGAAACGGGCTTCAGCGCCCCGGAATAGATTGGCCCCAGGGAAAAAGAAACCGCAGAGATTGTTGGCGTTATAGCCATATCCTCTGCGGCTTAGGCCCGCTCCGTGTCGAAACCTCTGGGCATCTAGCAGACTTGGCCGCTATAACAGCGCATCCACCCGGTGCAGCTCGCCGCGCACCGGGTCAACTTGGTATCCCAGAGATTCCAGGGCCGTGACTCCCATAATTGCCGGGTCGCCGTCATCGTCGAAAGCCACCGGAACCACGCCCGTTGCGTCGCCGTAAGTCATGGCAACGCCGCCTACCCAACGGACTACCGCCCCGCCGAACCTGCGAAACCGCTGCCGCCCGACACGCTGAATCCCCAACCGCTCCAGCAGTTCGGCGGGAAAGACGCTGATGGTCGCGCCGGTGTCCACCATAACCCTCACTACCGCGGCTGGCTCCGGGTCAAAGGGTTTTGCCACCCCGACGTTCACGTGCACTATTCCCATAGCATGATCTCCGGCTGGGATTTGGCTAAGCGCAGAGGCCGCGAGGAACGTCTTTGCGGCCTCTGCGCCTGGCTCCCGGTCACTTCCGCCAATTGACGCGGTTGCTCAGGGTGCCGATTTCGCTGATTTCGATGTCGCAGACATCGCCGTCTTTCATATTCTCCGTAGCTCCCTCGGTGCCCATCCACAGCACGTCACCGGGAACCAGCGTAAGGTATTTGCTCATTTCGCTAATGTAGTGGCGCACGCCGAACAGGGCGGTGGCTACGTCGTACTCGCCCACCACGCGGTCATTGACGCGGATGATGACATGGAGGTCGTCGGGATTCAGGCCGGTTATGATCCACGGGCCCATGGGCTTGAAAGTGTCGGTGTTCTTGGCCCGCCACATGGTGCGGTCGCCCCGTTGCCAAGCGCGCTCCGAGACGTCGTTGCCGATGGTGTAGCCGAACACATAGTCCAGCGCGTCGGTCTCGCTGACCGGGCCTGAAGCAGCGGGGCCGCAGGCCTTGCCGATGACCACCACCAGTTCGCCCTCGTATTGCAGCTCCTCGGTGGCGTCGGCGGGAACGACGATGTCGTGGCCGTGAGGCACCAGCGCATTGTTGGCCCGGTAGCCCACATCGGCCTTCTTGGGCAGGTTGGGCTCCTCGCCCCTCATGTGGGCCGCCCAAGTGACGTGTTCGGGGTAGTTGATGCCGGCGGCGTAGAAGGTGGGCGGAATGACCGGAACCTCCAACTGCACCGAGTTCAGGCTGTGGGACGCCCCGGTTCTGGCGTGTTCTCCGAAGGGACTGCCGGAGACCTCGTGAACCGTCTCGCCTTCGATAATGCCGTAGGATGTCGAACCGTTGGCGGTATATCGGCACCACTTCATAAAAGCGCCTCCCTGCTTTTCCGGTTTTTCCCTGTGATATGCTGTCCCGGCGGTTCGGGTTAGCAATGATTTGCCCTCGAACCCTATTCTAATTCAAGGGAAGGGAATATGCGATTGGAAGGAAAGGCGGCGCTGATTACCGGCGCCAGCCGCAATATCGGCCGGGAAGTGGCCCTCGCCTTTGCCCGCGAGGGCGCGGATCTGGCGCTGAACACGCGGCAGAGCGCCAGGGAACTGGACGAGGTGGCGGCCCGGTGCCGCGAGCTGGGGGCGCGAACGGTGACCGCCGTCTGCGACGTGGGCGACGCCGGGGCGGTGCGCCGTATGGTGTCGGACGGGATTGACCAACTGGGCAAGATTGACGTTCTGGTGTCCAATGTCGCCATCCGCCCCCACAAGCCGATCACGGAAGTATCGGACGAGGAATGGCAGCAGGTGATGAACACCAACCTGAACTCGGCTTTCTACCTGTGCCGGGCGGTGCTCGGTTCGGAAGCGGGGCCGGGAATGCTGGAACGGCGCAGCGGCAGCATCATCGCCCTAGGCGGGCAGTCCTCCATCACCGGGCGCCCTAACACCACGGCCGTGACCGCGGCCAAGACCGGGCTGCTGGGGCTGATACGGGCCATCGCCGCCGAGGCCGCGCCTTATGGCGTGCGGGCCAATATGGTCAACCCCGGCTCCACCGACACCTCCCGCGAACACCCGGAATGGTACCCGGAGTTTCAGGGCGGCATGGCCCGCGGCTCCAGCGAACATCTGCGGGACCTGCCCATGGGCCGCCAAGCCACGGTGCAGGACGTAGCCAACGCCTGCCTGTTCTTCGCCAGCGACGAGTCGGCCTACATCACCGGCGACAGCGTGAACGTGATGGGCGGACGCTACATCGTTTAGCTAGCTACCCTGCTCCCAGGCCGCCGCGGCCGCTCCCAGCAGACCGGAATTGTCGCCGAGGACGGACGGCACTAGGTCAAATGCCTTATGCAGTTCGCTCATCAGGCGGTCGTGGATGCCCTGCCGGATTCGAGGCAGCAGGTTGAGCTGCGTCAGGCCCTCGGACACGCCGCCCCCTAGAATTATCAGGTCGGGGTTGAACAGATGGACGGCGTTGGCTAGGCCAACGGCCAGCCCCTCGCAGGCGCGGGCCATGACGGCGTTGGCGAAAGCGTCCCCTCTCGCGGCCGCGGCCGCCACGGCGCGGGACGTGATCTCCTCCGGCGGTGCGGCAGCTAGGACGGAATTGCCGGACATGCGCCGCCACTCAAGCCTTCCCTCGGAGGGAAAGAGGTTGCCCTCGGACTCGGCGATGGCGGCGCGGGCGTAGCCGGCGATGGCCGTGCCGGAGGACACGGCCTCCAGGCAGCCCCGCTTCCCGCACTGGCAGGACGGAGCGGCGGCGGCGGTATCAACGGTGGTGTGGCCCACTTCGGCGGTGAGGCCGTTGGCTCCCAGCAATAGCGCCGCTTCCGGCAGGCCGGGAAGGCGCATCACCGCGCCGCCGCCGATGCCGGTGCTTACCGTAACGTAGAACAGGCTCTTGGGCGGGTGTCCGGCCTGGGCTGCGTCGCGGCCTGCACCGAAGTGAAATTCTCCCATAGCGGCAAGGTTGGCGTCGTTGCCAACCACCACCGGGAGACCGTATTGCTCCCGCCAGATGCGCTTAAGCGAAACGCCGTCCAAGGCCATCAGGTTGGGCGGCTGGTACAGGATGCCGCTATCCGGGTCCACCGGGCCGGCCACGGCAATCCCAATGCCGGAAACGGCGTATGCGCCGCCCGCCGCGTTAAAGGCTTCGCGGAGCAAGCCTTCAGCCAGCGCCAGGTAATCTCCGGCGCCGCCGCCCGCCGGGTTGGGACGGCGGGCCTGCCATATAATTTGGCCCTGCCGGTCAATCAGGGCAGCCCGGCACCAAGTTCCGCCCCAGTCCACGGCCAGCATTGCGGGTTGGTCGGTCATATCTTGCGTCCGTTCAGGAACGAGGCGAGCGGCGGGAGAAAATGTTCCTCCTTTCCGCTCCTCACTCCTCCAAAAGAGCGTCTAGGATTTGGCGCAGCAGGCCGGGGGTCATCGGGCCGGTGAATTTGCGGGCTATCGAGCCGTCCCGGCTGATGAAAAACTTTTCCGGTATGCCCCGCACGCCGTAGCTAATGGCGATTTTACCCTCGGCGTCAACGCCGTTGGGGTATTCGTGGCCCTGCTGTTGCAGGAACAGTTCGGCGTCGCCGGGATTATCCCATAAATTGATGCCCACGAACTCGACATCGCGCTCGCGGTATTCCCGGTAGACTTGGGCCAGCGCCGGGGCTTCGTCGCGGCAGGGCTGGCACCACGAAGCCCAGAAGTCCAGCAGCGCCACCTTCCCGCGCAGGTCTCTAATGTCGAGGGCGCCTCCGCCGGGCAGTTGCAGGACGAAGCCGGGGGCGGGCCTTCTTTCCTGCCGCACCTCGGCGACGCTTTCATTCACCGCGATGCCGTCGGGCGCGCCGTCAGAGCTGAAAGAAGCCCAAGACAGGACGGCCAAGAACGCTAACACCGGGACGCCTGCGCCGACGATTATCAGCGTGCGCCGTCCGAAAGGGAGCCGCCCCCGGTTAGACGTTTCTTCCGCTGGATTGGTCATCGTTGTCCGAGCCGCCGTTTTCCCCGCTGTTTACGGATTCGCCCAAGGCGAGGGACACCAGTTCGGCCCTTCGGTTCAGATAGCCGGCCTCGTCCAGCTCGCCTTCCTGATAGCCCTCGTCCAATTCCGCCAGAGCGGACACCAGCATGGCGCGTTGCCCGGCATTCGCGCGCTCATGGGAACCGGCGGCTTCCTCCGGCGCGCCGACAGCGGCATCATGCGCGGCGGCGGGCCGATACCGGCGGAGCAGGCCCAAGACCAGCAGGGACAGCAGGCCCGCGCCCATGGCCGACGGGATGGCCGTAAGCCAGAAAGAGCCGCCGCTCATCACGCCGCCAATGCGGGTGAACACCCCGGGCTGCGGCAATCCGCCAATCCGCAGCTCGACGCCCGGCCCAGCCGGAAGGCCGCGGCCCTCCCAGGCCCGGTAGACATCTTCCTGTATGCCCACCGGAGGGCGGGGCGCCAGACCGGATATTTCGATGTTTTCCCATCGATCTGGCACAAGAATCTGAAATATGCGCGCGCCCTGAGGCAGGCTGTTGCGGTAGGCCACTTCGCCGTCCTCGTAGGGAAAGGTATAGGCGAAGTCAACGCTGTGCCCCCCCGGCGGCACCGGGGCGGCCAGCGCAAAACCGGAGCCGACGGATATGACTTCGCCGCCGCTCAGGTCGGATTGCACGGTCACGTCGGCGGCGTCCGGCGGAAGGGCGAAGCGCATAAAGCTGAACATCCCCGGGCGGGCGGTTTCCAGATTGGGTTTCAGCGTCCGGTCGGTGGGGTTGGTAAAGCGCACGAACTCGGTGGCAGTCGCCATGCGCTGCGGCACGTCGAACCCGGTAATGACCATCACCTGCCGATCAATAACCATAATGCCCGCGTCTTCCGTTGGTTCATAGACCGTGATGACCTGCTCTCCCGCCAATTCATCCGGGGCGAGGGTCAGGCCGTAGAATACTCCGTCGTAGTCCACGCTCAAGGTATAAGCGCCTTCCGCCACCCGCAGGACATCGTTGAAGACGAAGCTGCCATCGGGGGCGGCGACCGCTTGGCCGGTTCCTGCCAGCCGGCCGTCCGGGCCGGTGATCAGCATCAGCGCCACCAGGCCGGAGGGAAGGGAAAAGCCCTCCGTGCCATTGACCACCCTGCCCCGTATCGAAAGGGATTCCTGCGCCGGGCCTGTCGCTTGCACTGAACGCAGGGCCGACGCCGCGCCAAGGGTCAAGGCCAGAAACGCCCCGCAGCACAGCAAGGCAATCAGCGGAAAGCGCCCCGGCCAGCTTTTTGCCTGTGCGGGCATAGACAGCGGGAGAGGCATCACTGCTGCCGGGCTTGGGCCGGCCCAAAGGGGGCTGCCGGGGGATCGCCGGTTTCGTCCTCTGTCGCCTGTTCTGCCGCCTGTATGGAAGCGCGCGAGCCGCAATGGGGGCAAGAACCGTTGGAAAGGCTCAGGGCCGCCGGAATGGGCGCGTCGCACTGAGGGCAGGCCCGCCACCCGTCGGCAAGCTCAGAGCCGTCTCCATCTGCGGGTTGAGCAGAGCGGATTACGGAGCGGGCGGCCAGCACTTCCTGCTCCAGCAGCAATTCCGGCGGGGCCGCGCCCCGTTCCAACTGGATTTTGATGACGGCAGCGGCTTCTAGGCGGTATCCCCGCAACTGTTCCCGGTACTGGTCTTCGGGCAGGTTGCCCAACTGGTACTCCAGCTCAAGGGTGTCAATGGAATCGTAAATGGCATCCAGGCCCACGCCGTCATCGCTGGCGGGGGACGGCTGCGCCTGCCCCTCGGCCGCCGAGGGGCTACGGAAAAAGGAATAGGCAACCATCACCAGGCTGAAGACGGCCAGAGCCACACCGGCAAGAATGGCGAAAATCGTTTCCCCGTCCATGGCTTCAGTTTAACAGGAACTCGCTCCGCCCGCCCGCAGGAGAAGCGGGAGAACAGCCGCAGGCGGCGTCAAAAGGGCCATCTGCGCCATTCCCTTCTCTCTCATCCGCCACGGCCGGGTGAGACGGACGCCGCCGCCGGAGCGCGGGCTGACGCGCGCGCCGGAACGCGGGAGGGTTCGGGCCACAGGGCGATGACGGTTCCCAGAATCATCACCGGCCCGGCCACCCACATCCACCAGATCAGCGGGTTGACCAAGATGCGCAGTCCGGCGTTGCCGTTGGCGAGGTTTTCGCTGGGAACAACGTAAAAGTCCTCAACCGGAGTGGAGCGAATGGCGGCGCGGGTGGAGGCCATGTTGAAGCTGGGATAGAAGGCGCGGTTGGGGCTGATGGTATCCAGGAACTCTCCGTCGCGGTAGACCTCCACCGACGATATGAATTCAGTCCGGTTGCCGTAAACCACCTGGGTCGTGCCGAGGTAGCGGATTTCGTAGTTTTCTATGGTGGTGGTTTCGCCAGGCGACAGCACCACATCCTTCTGATCACTGAAGAATGACGTGCCTACAATACCCAGAGCCACCATCAGCACCGAGAGATGCACAATGTAGCCGCCATAGCGCGGACGGTTGGCCCATATCAGATGCAGAAAGGCGGCAGCGTAGTTTTCGCGGGAATTGCGGCGGCGGGCGCGGGCGCCGCGATACCACTCCATCAGGATTCCGGCGGCAACGAAGGCGGCCAGCCCGAACCCGGCGATGGCGTACTCTTTCCGCAAGCCGAGGGCCAGCAGGACGATCACGGTCAACAGGGCCACGGCGGCCGGCGCGGTCAAGGCCCGGCGCACGCTGGCCCAGTTGGCCCGCCGCCAAGGCAGCATCGGCCCCACGCCCATCAGGAACACCAGCCCCAGCATCAGCGGCCCGTTGACCTGATCGTAGAAGGGCCGGGCCACCGTAATTGCTTCACCGCTGATCAGCTCGGAGATAAGCGGGTAAACGGTGCCCCAGAGGGTGACAAAGGCAATTGCCAGCAGCAACAGGTTGTTTACCAGAAAGGCCGCTTCCCGGGACAGCATGGAGTCCAGGTTTTGCGCGCTCTTCAGCAGCGGGTAACGCCAGAAGAAGATGACGAAGGGAACGATAACGCCGATGACTAGGAACATCAGGAAGATCCAGCCTAGGTTGGACGCCCCGAAGGAATGCACTGAGGGAACGGAGCCGCCCCGGTTCATAAACATCCCATAGAGGGCAAGCCCGAAGGCCACGTTGATCAAGGCGATGTTCCACATTCGGAACATCCCCCGCCGTTTCTGCACCATTATGGAGTGAATGAAGGCGGTGAGGGCCAGCCAGGGCATGAAGGCGGCGTTTTCCACCGGGTCCCAGAACCAGTAGCCGCCCCAGCCGAGGATGGTGTAGGCCCACCACGAACCCAGCAGCAGGCCGCCGGCCAGCAACGCCCAAGTGATGATGCCCCAGACGCGCCCGGCGTCCACCCACTCATCGCCGGTCTGCCGGGCCAGCAGGGAACCGAGAGCGAAGGCGAAGGGAACGCTGATGCCCACCAGTCCCGCCATTAGCGCCGGCGGGTGGAAGAACATACCGAAGTGGGTGAGCAGCGGATTGATGCCCTCGCCGTCGGCCGGAACGAAGGGCAGTTTCTCGAAGGGGTTAGCCATCACCGCAGTGACTGCCAGGAAGAAGGTCAGAACCAGCATCAGCACGCCGGTGGTGTAGGGCAGCGCCTCACGCACGCGCTCAGGGGCCCGCCAGACGGCCACCGCCGCCATCACCGACAGCACCATGGCAATGTACAGCAGCGAACCTTCGTTGCCCGCATAGAAAGCCACCCACGTGAAGCGGTCAGGCATTGCCAGGTCGCTGTGGCGGGCGACGTAGGCTATCTCGAAGTCCCGCCCGATGAAGGAGACCACCAAGCTGAGGGTGGAAACGAACAGCACCACCACGGTGGCGTACATGGCGGCCTGCGCGCTCTCGACCAAGGCCGCCGAGCCGCGCAGCTTGCCGGTCACCGACCCCACGGAGGAATAAGCGGCCAGCGCCAGGGCCATCCAAAGGCTGATTGCTCCGAGATCACCCATTGCCGCCCGGCTCCGAGCTTGAGATGCCCCCTCCCTCCGAGGGAGGGTTAGGGCGGGAACGTTCTTCCGGCGCGGGCCTCATACCCCGGCGCGAAGCCAGGATGCGGTCTGCGATTTCGAGGTAGGGGGAAAGCTCCGGGTCATCCTGTTGAGGAGAAGAAGAGCGGGGAGCGGGAGAGGGGGTATTTTCATCCTTCTTACTGCTCTCTCTTCTTCCAGCTCTCTTGGTCATTGAGCGGACTACCAAGAACAGTGCGCCCAAGGCGGCAGCCACGCCCGCGATGGGCAGAATCCAAGCCAGCAGGCTGGCCCCGGACTTGGGCGGCGCGGCCAGGATGTCGGGGCCGTAGCGTTCAACGAAGTAGTTCAGAATTTCCTCGCGGGGCCTGCCTTCGGCCAGCATCTCCCGTATTACGGCCCGCATCTGGAAGGAGATTTCCACCTGCGCTTGGTCAATGGTTTCGGCAGGGCATACCGGACACATAATCATCCGGTCAATGGCCTGGGCTTCCCGCTCCAGTTCTTCCTCGGGCGTCTGCGCCGAAAGGCTTGGGGCGGCGGTCATGGCAAGCCCCGCCCCGGTACAAATGACGAGGGCCAAGCAAAAAGCGCACAGAGGCCACAAAGAGATGTTCTTGTTCTTGCTCAAGAAATCCCCAAGCCCCTGGTGCGCTCTGTATCCGCTGGCGGACAAAAGCTATTTGGGCAGAGAATCTATGTAGTTAGCCAGCGCCCACCGCTCGTCTTCGCTCAATAGCTTGCCGAAGGGCGGCATCACCGAGTTGGGGCCGAAGGGCCGCACGTTCACTCTCAGAAATCCCTCGATGGCCTCGGGCGTCAGCCCGGTCAGGTCGGGCGTGATCGCCGTTTCATAGCCATATTCATTGATGAGCAGGTTAAGCACCGGGCCGTCGCCCTTGGCTCCTGCGCCGTGACACATCTGGCAGTTGACCTCGAAAATATGCGCGACGGAATCGTCGGTCGTGTTGGGCGGCGGCGGGTAGAAGGCGACTGCGCCGGCCACGCCCGCCAGGCGGGGCGGTTCGTGGGACTTGTAGGACTGCTGGTAGTGCTGCTCGTAGAAAATGTCAACCGGATAGCTGCCGGAGGTACAGCCCGCCGCCGCCAAGGCCGCGGCCAGAACCAGCCCGGCAATCAGCAGCCGCGCCGGAAGAAGGCGAAGATGCTTCCCGACAAAGGAGCCTCTCGACTCATCGGGAGTCAGAATGTTTTTCTTGAAACGGCTCATCATCTGGAAGCCTAACCCCGATTTTCGCGGACAACATCAATGGCGCCCGCCTGGGTGAAGAGGGTCGAAACCTCAGTAAGCTGCCCTTCTTCGACGTTAGCCAGCACGCCGATGTAGCCTTCGGTTATCCGAGTGTCGTACAGGCCCTGCTTGAAGCTGGGCAATCTCGACTCGAATATGATGCCTATTATGGTGAAGATTATGGCCGTCAGCATGGTGCTTTCATAGGTGACTACGGCCATGGGCGGGAGGGACAGGATCGGCTTGCCCGCCTGCACCATCGGGTAGGCCATCTGGGTCATGGAGGTCAACAGTATGCCTATGGTCAGGCCCACGAGGGCCCCGCACAACGGGAAGATGTAGAGGCGGTGCCCCTCGTGGCGCTCCCCAAAGGCCCCCTCCGGGTAGGGGGCGTCGGTCAGAAAGTCGTAGTCGGTGGGCGGCACCCCCGCTTGTTGCAGAGCGTCACCCGCCTCCGCCGCGTAGTTGGCGTCCTCAAAGAGGCCCAATATCGGTCGTTTTGCCATACTCTCTCCGGGAGCGAGGCGAGAGGTGGGAAAGGGCCTCCCGCCCTCTGCTCTCGCTGCTTGCTCCTAGTTTTCTCGTTCCTAGCTAGTCTTCGCGGTATACGGCCGGAACGGTGACCCGGCCCACTTTGATTTCGGTGCGCAGGATCTCCGCCTCCTTGATATCGTAGAGGGGTATCAGGGGCGCCACCCTGGCGATGACCAGCATCAGCATGGCGACCAAGGCGAAGGTGGCCCCGATGATGGTCCACTCCACCGCGCTGGGGGCGTAGATCGTCCACCAACTGAAGGTGAGCACCTGCTTGTTCTGCAACCCCGGCACGATGATGATGAAGCGCTCCAGCCACATCCCGATGTTCACCGAGATGCAGGCCAGCGACATCAGCCACAGGTTGCGCCTGAATGCCCTCGGCAGCCAGAGGGCCACCGGCAGGAAGTAGGTGGTGAACACGAACACCATCATCCAGATGTTCCAGGGGTTCTGCATAAACTGCAAATCGCGCACAGCCAGTTCGTCGGCCTCCCGGCCGTAGAAGCCGAAGAGAATCTCCATCACGAAGAAGTAGAACCAGCCCGTCGCCACCACGATGAGCAGCCGTCCCAGGGCGTCTATGTGCTCGTGGCGGATGTAGTTCTGCCAGCCGTAGATGTAGCGCAGGATGATCATCACGAAGGCCACGGCGGACACCCCTGAGTGCACCGCGCCGACGACGAAGTAGGGGGCGAAGATGGTGGAGTGCCAAGTCTTCACCGACACGGCCATGCCGAAGTCCCAGGACACTATCGAGTGCACCGAGACGAACACCGGCAGGATCAGGGCCGACAGCAGCACCCCGGCGATGATTTGCAGCTTCCACTGCCGCGGGTTGCCCCGCCACCCCATGGCCAGGATCGTATAGATGCGGTGGCTCATTCCGCCGAACCCGGTGCCTGGCGCCGTCCGGTCACGCAGCACCGCGAAGTCGGGTATCAGAGCCACCAGCACGAAGAGAATGCTGCTGGTCAGGTAGGTATAGACTGCCGAGGGATCCCACACCAAAGGCGAGCGCACGTTGGGCCAGATGCCCCGGGCATAGTCGTAGGGCATGAAGGGGATGGTATAGATCCAGTAAATGGTCCGCCAAGGCCGCCCGGTGTGAATCAGCGGCATCATCATGGCCGTCATCAGCGAGAACACCGTCAGGATCTCGGCGGCGCGGGTGGCCGGTCGGCGCCACTCGGCCTTGCTGAGGCGCAGGATGGCCGACAGCATCACTCCGGCGTGGCTGATGCCAATCCAGAACACGAAGTTGGTGATGAAGAAGCCCCACATCACCGGGCGGTTCAGGCCGGTCACGCCGAAGCCTTTATTGACCAGCAAGCCGGCGGCGCTGAAGCCCCCCAGCACTATCAGGCCCAAGATGATCACCGAGACCGCAAACCATTTCGGCGAGTGCAGGATCGAGATCAGCAACTCCCGGTTGATCTGCCGGTAGGGTATGGGTGTCCTGCCTTCTTGCATTCTCTAGTAGTGAAGGGAGAGGAGCGGGAGCTGCGAGAAAAGGAGTGGGGGCGAGATCGTCTCTCGCGGCTCACGTCCCCTTTCTCACTGCTCAGTTTTCTTTTCTCGCTACTCTTCCCTCGCTCCTCCGTTATTCGGGTTTGGCTAGAACCAGGTACTCGCCCCGGATGAAGCGGGACATCCGCTGGTACAGCGCCCCCTCTTTGACTTCCCATACCGAGAGCAGGGGCAGGACGCGGGTGGCGAGCAGGTAAACAAAGACCGCGCCGCCGATGCCTCCCAAGACCATAAATATGTCCCAGACGTCGGGATAGACCGCCGGGGGCGCCTCGGTCAGGAAGGGCTGGTAGATATTCCCCGAATTGGCCCCGCCCACGAAGACGCGGATGCTGAACATCAGCGCGCCCGCCGCCGCCGACAGCCCGGCCAAGGGCGGGCCCCAAGCGCTGCGGCGCACCGGGTTCCAGAGCAGCAACAGGAAGGGGATGGCGAAGCTGAGCGCCAGGTTGGCCACAAACACGCCGCCATAGGACTGGGTGTAGAGATACTTGATGATGCTCTGCTCCACCACCAGCCGCCCGTACCAGTAGGTGATGAAGAAGGCGAACAGGTGATAGGCCCACAGCAGGGTCAGACCCAACTGCACTTTGCTGGCAGCCCAGAACACCGACTTGCCGTAGTACTCGCCATAACCGCCCCAGCGCCGCATAACGTACAGGATGATCAGACAGAGGCCCAGGGCCGTCTGGAGCGCGGTCAGGGAGTAGAACACCGGGAAGATGGAATCCTTCCAGCCCGGTATCATGCTCTGGGCGTAGTCCGAACTGATGATGAAGTGCACGAATATGAGTATCATAAAGTAGAAGGCGCCCAGCAGGGCCAGCCCCGCCTTCTGCGCGTTCCACTGCCGCTTGGTGCCGTACCAGTGGCCCGCCAGCGCGCGGTAGAGGGCGGCCCGGAAGCCGGTAGCCGTTCCCTCCCTTCGCATCAGCGAAAGCCGCTCGGCCATATCCGGCGTGGCCGACAGCCACAGAATGAACAGCGCGGTTACCGCCAGCGCCGCGACGCCCGCCAGATCCCAGGCATGGGGCGCGCCGATAGGCCCCTCGAACCAGATGGTGCGGCGAATATCCAGGTCGTGGCCGTGGCCCGGGTCGGGATTCAGGATCGGGGGCAGCACAATCATCATCGGAATGAAGGTGATGATATTGAATATGCCCGCCACGGCAAACAGCTCCGACACCCGGGAAAGGGGCCGGCGCCAATGGCTCTTGGTAAAGCGGAAGGCCACCGCCGCCACCGGCGCGGCGCTGGTCACCATGAAGACGAAGGAAAAGGCCGCCATATAGTAGCCCCAAGGGCCGCGATCGTCGAAGCCGTCCGCCGCCGCCCGGGCGATGAAGCCCACGACGCCCAAGGCCAGCAGGACAAAGCTGCCCAGCAGGGCCAGGGTGAAGGCGCGGGGCATGGACGCGACCTTGCCGGCCATGTCGCGGGTCATAACCCGCGGGTTGGGGAAGACCCACATCCCGGGGTAGTGGCCGCCGGAACCGCCCCCATGGCTCCCGCCGTGGGCCGCTCCGTGGTGGATATGCTCGCTGTCGCTGGCTGCCATTTCCAGTAGTCAAGAGATAGGAATCAGGAGTTAGAGTCTCCCTCTATTTCCTGTATCCCATCTCCTTTCTCCTCCTAGTGAGCTGCGCCTCCGATGGGATACTTGTCCACCTTCTTGAGGTAGATGACATTGGGCTTGGTGCCCATCTCTTCGAGTAGGCGATAGACGCGGGTCTTGGACTCGTCCAAGTATTCGCCGTGATGCACCTTGTCGTACTGTTCGTTGGCCTTCTCGAAGTATTGGTAGACCGGGCCGGTGGGATCGGTCTGCTCGCCGAACATCAGCGCGTTGGTGGGGCAAGCCTGAGCGCAGGCGGGCAGGAAGTTGCCGTCCTTCATCCGCTGGTAGTTCAGGTAGCGGTCGGATGCGGGCAGCCGTTCGCCGGTCGTCGGCTCCACGCCGCGCCGCTCCACGGTGACCTCGCCCCGGCGGATGCGCTGGACGCAGAAGGAGCAGCGCTCCATGATGCCCCGGGAGCGGACGGTGACGTCCGGGTTGAGCTGGTTGCGCAGGCGCTCCGGCCACTGGGGCTCCCACCAGTTGAAGAAACGCACTTGGTAGGGGCAGTTGTTGGCGCAGTAGCGCGTGCCGACACAGCGGTTGTAGACCTGGACGTTCATGCCCTCGTCGTTGTGGTAGGTGGCATAGACCGGGCAGACCGGCTCGCAGGGCGCATTCTCGCAGTGCTGGCACATGATCGGGATGAAGCGGGCCTTGACGTTGGGGAACTCGCCCTCCCAATAGCGTTCAATACGAATCCACTCGTAGGCCCTGGCCTGCTGGAAGGACTCCTTGTCGTTGATAGGCAGATTGTTCTCCGCTTGGCATGCAACTACGCAGGACTGGCAGCCGGTGCAACGGTCCAAGTCAACAACCATGCCCCATTTGTGGTCAATTCGCTTCGTTACCATTTATGCGCCTGTTTTTTGCTTCTTTATCGGGACTGAATCGGGACTGATGCCGGGGGCTTCCCCTCTGGCCCTTACCTTAAAGGGAGCGTCGTCTAATAGCTGCCGGGGGCGACGGTCTTGATGATTTCCTCGGCGGCGCTTAGGCCGACTTCCACTGCCCGCGTGGTGCCTTCCATCTTGGAGAGCATAACGCTTTCGCCGGTGGGGGAGATGCGCACGCGGGTGCCGGCCCAAGCCAGCGAACCCGGGCCGGCCACCCGGGTAGGTTCCAAGATTTCGTTGACGTTGGAGCTTTCCGGGCCGGGACGGCCATCGCCCCAAGACAAATGCGTGGCCCAGTCGGAACCATGACGGCGGCCGCCGCCAAAGGGTATGCCCACCACTTCCGGCGGGGTGGCCGGCGTCAGGAAGGCCACGGCCCGGATGGAACCTTGCGAGGACTCGATGCGCACCACATCGCCCTGCCGGATTCCGAAGCGCTGGGCGGTGACGTCGTTCATTTCTATCCAAGTCTGCCAAGTTATGGACGTTACCGGATCGGGCGCAGCCTGAAGCCAAGGCAGGTGGGCGTGTTCGCCCCCCTGAACCGTGTTGTGGGCGAAGGGCGCGAGATACAACGTGTTCGGCCCCCCGAAACCGGCGAAGGCGGGCTGTGACGCGCTCTGCGCGATTTCCCGGAGCAGGCCGGGCTTGGGGCTGACGCCGGTTCCTGAGCTTGCCAAAGGGCCAACGGCCGATTCGTCTTGCCACACGCCGCGGCGGAGCAGGGCAGTCCAGAACTCGTCGAGAGATGCGGCTTGGATGGAGCCGCGATTTTCTTGGAACAGTGCGTCGGCGGCCTCTTTCAGCATGGTCTGATAGCTAGGCCA
This sequence comes from Dehalococcoidia bacterium, assembly GCA_965213725.1. GTDB lineage: Bacteria > Chloroflexota > Dehalococcoidia > Lucifugimonadales > UBA3495 > VXOI01. The sequence continues at coordinate 2,345,587 of OZ243924.1, read as the reverse complement.
TGGAAGTTGCCCGCTGAGGCCCAGGTCGCCGGCCGCGGCCAGCAGCACGTCGGGGAAGCTGCGGGGATCCAGATCCCACAGGGGATTGACCACCGGCTGCTGGAAACCGGCGACCTGGTGGCCGGGGGCCGGCTCGGGAATATCGTCGCCCCAGTCTTCCAGGTACACCCGGTCGGGCAGCAGCAGGTCGGCCAGCGCGGTGGTATCGTCAATGAACGGCGAGAAGCTGACCACGAACAGGTCGGCGGCGCTCTCGATGGCGTCGCGCAACCGGAGGGAGCCGGGCAGTCCGTGTACCGGATCCACGTTGTGCAGCAGGAGCATACGGACATCGCCGCTGCGAATCCGCTGGGCGAGGCGCTCGAAGTTATCTATGGGGGAAGCGGAGGCCGACGCTGGCACATCATCGTTCCACGGGCCGGGGGGGTTCAGCGTCACGCCGCCCGGGGCGCCCACGCTGCCAACCAGCCAGTTGAGAACGGCGGCGGCCTCGACGTTGAACAGGCCATTGCTGTGAGCGCCCGCCGGGCCGCCGGCGATGGCGATGGCGGGGCCGTGGCTTGCAAAGTCCCGGGCCAAGCGGCGGATGAACTCCGCCGGGTCTCCGCCCGCGATTTCCGGAGTCAGGCCCACCAGCGGGGCCGCGATTTCGGGACGGAAAGCGTTCAGGATTTCGCGGCCGCTCTGCGCCTCGCTAGACGACGGGCCCAACAGCGCGTCCACGTCAACGCCGGGGGCTTGCAGGTTTTCTGCGACGATGACTTGGGCGATGCTCAGGGCCAAGTGGCCCTCCCAGCCGGGGTGGACGGGAATCCACTTGTCGGCGTTGGCCGCAGTCATCGAGAAGCGGGAATCCACGTGATACAGAGTGCCGCGCTCCCGTCGTCCTTCGCCCTGACGGAATTCGCCGTAGCCCCGGTTCCAGCGCGTGGGGGAAATCCAAGTGGACAAGAAATCCGCGCCGAAGGACAAGATGATATTGGCGCGCTCCAAGTCGAAGTCGGGCAGCGCGTCCTGCCCGTAGACGTTCTTGACGGCGGCGCGATAGACGTCATCGCCCGACCCATTGGCCTCGAAACTCAGGCGCTCAATGCCAGCGGCGTCGGCGAAGCGGCTTACCAGCTTTCCCAAGTGGCCGCGCGTCGGCTTGGTGACCATCACGGCGCGGGATCCCCGGTCGCGCAGTTGACGGGTCAGCGTGTCCATCCCCTCCGGTTCCCACGAGATCGGGATAAAATTCCCAAAGCCGCGGTTGCCGCCGCGCCGCATGGGGCCGGGAATCCGGTCGGGGTGATAGAGGGCCTGCACCCCCGCCTCGCAACGGGCGTGGTTCTTGCCCTGGTTGGTGGGGTAGAAGGGGTTGCCCTGGATTTTCTTGGCCCGCCCTTCCATCACGCGCACCAGAATACCCTCGCAGGAGGGGCAGTTGCGGCAGAGGCTGGCGTACCAGTTGTCCTTGCCCCGCACCAAGTCTTCGGGCAGGCTCACCGGACTCTGGATGCTGAGTTCGCCCTCGCGGATGCCGAAGCCCTCGCAGGCCACGGCCCCCAGTGCGCCCAGACCGGCCCAAGCCAGAAAATGTCGCCTAGTCAGTTTCATTGTTTCTCAACGCCGAACGCGCCGGATTCGCCGAGTCCTGTTTTGTGTTCCCGGCGTCCCCGGCGTTTAACTCCTACTTGTGGCAGATGGTGCAGTCGGTTGGAACATTGTTGACCCGGTGGCAGTCCAAGCAGGTTCCCATTTTAAGGGACTGGCCGGACTTGGGCTGAACCTCTTCCATACTGCCCACGTCGCCGTGGCAGATGGAGCAGGTCTCGACGATGCTGTAGGGGCGGTTGACCTCATTGCCGTTGATGTCGTAGCGCTGTCCGCTGACTCCCTCAGTATCAAGATCGCTGGTGAAGTAACGGATATGGGCCTCGTGAACGAAGCGCACGTGGTCGGGCAGCCGGTGCACCCGTTCCCAGTCAATGGGTTCCTCGTCGTCGAAATGCTGTTGCACTTTGGCGATTTCGGTCTGGGCTTGGCCGTCCCTGCCAGTGACGTCCTTGTGGCAGAACAGGCACTGCTCCACCGCCGGGACGGTGGCGGCGTCGCCCTTGGTGACGTTGCGGTGGCAGAATTCGCACTGGATGTTGTTGTCCACCACGTGAACGGTATGCGGGAAGGCAATGGGCTGCGCCGATGCGTTGCCCAGTCCGAAGGGCGGGTTGGAGAACCAAGAAATAAACAGCACCACCAGCACGAAGCCAATGATGACGGTGAAAATTCCGCCGGCCACCATGAGCGGGATCATTTTGCCTGTGGGTCTCATGCCCCGGCCTTTGTCTGGAGATGGGAGCCGTTCATATTGATAACGATTGCCCTCTGGTTCATTGGTATCGTCCGGTTCCCGCTCCTGAGCTTGCCCCAAGGCGCTGGAATGGCGGTTTGACTTAAATCAGCAGCCGGTCCCAGAAATTCCTCACGTCCAAGGTCTGGTTGATGCCCAACACCAAGATCACGATGGCCGCTGCGGCAATAAGCAAGGCGAAAGCGGTCAAGGGCAACTTCAGCCTGGAGGCGGAGGGTGGAAGATGTCCCGTAGCCACCGCTGACGGGATTAAGGCGTAGGCGGTGAGCATGGTAAGAGCGAAGGTTACCACCAGCGGAAAGTAAATCCAGAACCACTGAAGGAACAGGTGAATGTTGTTCCAGTCTGTGCTGGTTAGAGCTTTGGGGTCGTCCATCGGGAAACCTGTTCGGCTTGCGTCCTGTGGGCTGTCGCCTTACGAAAATAGCGGCCCGAATCACCACCGGGCCATAAAGCGAGTGAAAATTATCACACACTCAAAGGGGTGTCAAGGGGATTCAGCTATGGGTATTCTCAACGTAAGGCGCAATAGAGTTATAATAGCGGCAAGCCGGTTGCAGGAGGCAAGGTGATGGGCCGTCCCCGATCTTACTGCCACGGCATCCGCTGCCCGGACTGCGGCTCCAACTGGATGTCCAAGCATGGCTTCAATCAAGGAATGCAGCGCTACCGTTGCGGGGACTGTGGCCGGCGTTATCAGCCCGGCGGGGCCTATCACCGGCCTGGCCCGGCGGTCAAGGAGCGGGCCTTGCGGCTGTATCTGGAGGGCGGCAGCCTGAGCGCCATCGGTCGGGTGTTGGGATACAGCGCCCAAGCGGTGAGCCAATGGGTGAAAAAGGGGGCAGCAGGCCCTGAGCCTATTGCGGGAGCGGAACCGGCGGCGCCCCGAGGGCAAGGCGGGCTGCCTGGCGGCTCCGGTGATTGCCTGGGATGAGATGTGACCCTACCGGGGGCGCGGCGCGGGGAGAAGCGGGACGGCGGTGGCGCCGGAGGCGGACGGCCGCCATTGGGTGGACTTTGAGGCGGGAGACCGCAGTGAAACGCCCTTCCTGCGGGTGTATGAACGGCTGCCCGATGCTGAGTTGTACCGCAGCGATGCTCATCCGGTGTACCGGGCCTGGCTGCCGCCGGAGCGGCACACGGTGGGCAGGGGCGGGGCGGTGAACCGGGCGGTGAACCGGAGCGAAGGGCTGCACTCGCTGTGGCGGGGCAGGCTGAACCGGCTGATGCGGCGGACGGACGATAGGGATGCACCAAGAGCGTGGGGATGCTGGCGTACTCCTTGGCCTTGGTCTGCTGGCGCGGGCACTGCAAAGTCAATCCCGCCTTATGTTGAGAATACCCCGAACCGGGTGGGCTTGCTATCCGCAACGGCGGCCTATACAATCGTTTCATTGGAGCGGGATGCCATGCCAGCGGTTTGATGGCAGCCACGACGTCCGCGGTTTTCGCTCCGTTGCTCCCTCGCCATTCCCGGAAGCCGCGGCATTTATCTCTATCCCGCCGGACTCGCCGCTATCGCTATTATGAACAGCTTTCACATCTGGACCATCGGCTGTCAGATGAACACCGCCGACTCCGAGCGCTTGGCCTCCGCCCTGGAGCAGTTGGGGCTGGAGCCGGCCGGGAACGCCAAGGACGCCGACGTGGTGGTGCTGAATTCCTGCGTGGTGCGGCAGTCTGCGGAAGACAAGGTGACCGGCAACTTGGGCGCGGTGTCACGGCTGAAGAAGCAGGATCCCGCCAGAGTCATCGCCCTGATGGGCTGTATGGTGGGGCCGAAGAGCGACCAACTGGCCCGCCGCTTCCCCTACGTTGACCTGTTTATGCGCCCGCAGCAGTTCGAGCCGCTGCTGGAGCTGGTGGGCGAGCGCCTCAGCTTGGACTGGGAGGGCTGCGTCGGTTCGCTGGCGCCCAGCCGCCCCAACGTGACCTGCCACGTTCCCATCATTCACGGCTGCGACCTGATGTGCGCCTTCTGCATCATCCCCTACCGCCGGGGGCGGCAGGTCAGCCGCCCGGTGGACGAAGTGGCCCGCGAGGTGGAGCTGCTGGTTTCCCGCGGCGTCCGCGAGGTTACCGTGCTGGGGCAGACGGTGGACGCCTACGGCCACGACTTGCCGGAACAGGACGGCGCCCGGCCTGACCTGGCCGTGCTGCTGACCCGGCTGAACGATGTTGACGGCCTCGACCGCATCCGCTTTCTCACCTCGCACCCCTCCTATATGAGCCGCGGCATCATCGAAGCGGTGGCCGAACTGCCCAAGGTGTGCGAGCATATCAATCTGCCGGTGCAGGCCGGGGACGACGAAGTGCTGGCCCGGATGCGCCGCAACTACACCCGCAGCGATTACATCGCGCTGGTGCAGGAAATCCGGGACACCGTGCCGGGAGCTTCCCTTAGCACCGATATCATCGTCGGCTTTCCCGGCGAGACCGAAGCCCAGTTCCGGCGCACCCTGGAACTGGTGGAGCAACTGCGGATGGATAAGGTGCATTGCGCCGCCTATTCCACCCGCCCCGGCACCATCGCCGACCGCACCATGCCGGATGACGTGCCGCAGGCGGAGAAGGTCAGCCGCCGCGAGCAGGTGGATGCCTTGCAGGAAAGCATCTTGGCCGAAATCAACGCCGGACTGGTGGGCCGCGATTTCGAGGTGCTGGTGGAGGCGCGAAACAAGGGCAAGTGGCAGGGCCGCACCCGCTCCAACAAGCTGGTGTTCTTTCCCCTGGAAGACGATGACGCCGACCGCTCGGGCCGGTTAGTCAACGTGCGAATTGACCGGGCCGGGCCGTGGTCGCTGCAAGGCCAACCGATCTAGAAAAGCGAGGGAAAAGGAGTGAGAAGAGAGAGGACGCCCGGAGAATAAGTATGCTCTCTCGTTTCTCGCGCCGCCGCTCTCCCTCCTGACTGAGAGGGAATCGAAGATGACTACCCGCCGCCGCCCCATCGTACCCATCACCGAGTTGGAACACTCGGCATTTTGCAAGACCGAGGACGAACTGCCCGCCAAGCCGCTGGCCGAAGAATTGACCGTAAACGTCCGCTGGCAACAGATACCCGACGAATACCGGCACTACACCGCCGACGAGCTGGACGCCCGCATCCACGCGGCGCGGCAAAAGCTGGGCGGCAAGGTTACGGTGCTGGGCCACCACTACCAGCGGGAAGAGGTCATCAAGTACGCCGATTTCCAGGGCGATTCCTTCCTGCTATCGCAGCAGGCCGCCAGCAGGCCCGAGGCCGACTACATCATCTTCTGCGGCGTGCATTTTATGGCCGAAACCGCCTGCGTGCTGGCCGCCGGGCATCAGCGGGTCATCCTGCCCAACATCACCGCCGGCTGCTCCATGGCCGACATGGCGCCGATGGACGACGTGGAGGACGCTTGGGAAGATCTGATGGAGGCCCTGGGGCCGGGCGAAATCGTGCCGGTGACCTATATGAACTCCATCGCCGGCATCAAGGCGCTGTGCGGGCGCAACGGAGGCGCCGTCTGCACTTCGTCCAACGCCGGGGCGGTGCTGGAGTGGGCCTTCGGGCAGGGCCGGCGGGTGTTCTTTCTGCCCGACCAGCACCTGGGCCGCAACACCGCGCTGAAGCTGGGCGTTCCGCTGGACGAAATGGTGGTGTGGAACCCCTTCCGGGCCATGGGGGGCAACACGCCGGAGCAGCTTCGCCGCGCCAAGATGGTGCTGTGGCAGGGCCATTGCTCGGTGCATACCCGTTTCACCGTCAAGCAGATTGAACTGGCCCGCCAGCGCTTCCCCGAGGTCAGCGTGCTGGTGCATCCCGAATGCGTGATGGAAACGGTGCAGGCCGCAGACTTGGTAGGCTCCACCGAGTTTATCCGCAGCCAAATCAACAACGCCCCGGCCGGCAGTGCGTGGGCCGTTGGCACCGAAATCAGCTTGGTCAATCGCTTGGCCCTCAACAACCCCGACAAGACCGTCTTCTGTCTCGACCCGGTCACCTGTCCCTGCTCCACCATGTACCGCATCCACCCGGCCTACGTGCTGTGGGTGATGGAGTCGCTGCTGGAGGGCCGGGTGGTCAACGAAATCACCGTCCCCGAAAGCGTGCGGCAGGAAGCGCTGGTGGCCCTGGAGCGGATGCTGGCGTTGCGGTAATCCGGCCGCATCCCTAAGTAGTTGTTGACGGGGAAGAGGTTCATAACGCCTACTTCGACAGCAGAAGCTACACTCGGCAGTGGGAGATCCCTGATGAAGACAGATGACCCAATGCGTTACGCCCGAATGCCATTGAGGATTGCCTACTGCCGCGATACCGACAGGCTGGAAATCCGCAACGGTGAAAGGATCCATTCCGGCTACGCCGTCGCCAAGGGGTTGACTGTTCATCTTGACGCCGATGGCGAAGCGGCAGGTTTCACTCTGGAAAAAGCGCGGGAGCTGCTTCTGCTCCGGTTGAGCGAATATGATGCCGCGTCCACGAAACTCCGCTTGCAGGAACCGCCGGTTCCGGTTTCGCCCGAGGAATTCTTGGAAGGCAGGCGCAAAGCGCCGGGCAAGAACTCTCAAAGCGCCCTCGATATCTGGTATTGCCCGGAGTACGATACATTGGATATATGGAATGAGAAAGGCGCCGGTTTCGGATGGGATGTGGGCGCGAATCTGATAGCTTTTTCCAAAGACGAGGACGGAAAAGAGTTGAACGGTTTTACTCTGGAATGCGCCGCCCAACTCCTTCTGCCGCGCTTTCAGAATACAGATTGCGAATCAGCCGCTTCTCCGCCCGGAGGTTAACCCTTGCCGCAATTCCCGCCCGAAGTTTATGCGCTGATTGACGCGGCCATTGCCGAGGATCAGACCTTTAACGACCCCACCACCGCCGCGGTGGTGCCGCCGGGGATTCGCGGCGCCGGTATGCTGCGGGCCAAGGCTCCCGGCGTGCTGGCCGGGGTGGAGGTGGGGCTGGCGGTGTTCCGGCGGACGGAGCCGGAGCTGGAGCTGGCGGCGCTGCTGGCCGACGGCGCCGCCCTGGCCCCGGGCGACGCCATCGCCCGCGTGGCCGGCCCGGCGGCGGGCATCCTCCGCGCCGAGCGCATCGCCCTCAACTTCATGCAGCGGATGAGCGGCATCGCCAGCCTGACCAACCGCTACGTCCGCGCTGTCGAAGGCACCCGTTCCCGCATCGTGGACACCCGCAAGACCGCCCCCGGACATCGCTACCTAGACAAGTACGCCGTGCGGGCCGGGGGCGGCCATAACCACCGCTACAACCTGGCCGACGGCATCCTGATTAAGGACAACCACCTCGAGGCCAACCGCTTCCGCGAGCTGGGCCTGCGGCAGGTCATCGAGCTGGCCCTGGAGCGCGCTTCCCACACCATCCGCGTTGAGGTGGAAGTCGAGACGCTGGACGCCGCCCGCGAGGCCCTGGAGGCCGGCGCCCACATCATAATGCTGGACAATATGCCGGTGGAGCTGATGCGCGAGGCTATGGGCTTCATCGGCGACCGGGCCGTGGTGGAAGCGTCGGGCGGCATCAACTTCGACACCGTTCGCGCCGTGGCCGAAACCGGCGTTCATCTCATATCCATCGGCGAACTGACCCACTCGCCCCCGGCGCTGGACCTCAGCCTCGACCTGGAATTTGAGCAACCTTGACCAATCATCCCGATCCGGTTGAAGGAATTGTTATGGCCCGCACCACCGACCCCATCAGCCACTGCCTGGAACGCAACTGGGATATGATCGAGTCCGCGCTGGAGGGCATGGACGACGATATGCTCTCCCGCGCCCCGGCGGCCCAGTGCAACTCCGCCGCCTGGATCCTGTGGCACCTGACCCGGGTGATGGATCTGTTCGTTCACCAGCGCCTTCAGGACGCCGAGCAGCTATGGAACAAGGATGGCTGGGCGGAGAAGTTCAGCGTGCCGCCGGACATCGAAGACCGGGGCGTGGGCTGGACGGCGGAGCAGGTGGCGGCGTGGATTCCGCCGTCCCGCGAGGTGCAGGTGGGCTACTATCAGGCCGTCAAGGCGGCGACACAGGCATACCTAGCCCAAGTGAGCGAGGAAGAACTGGCCCGGGAGATTGTGTTGCCGCCGCTGCCGGAGCCGCGCGCCATCGCCGCCTGCTTCGGGCAGGTGATGTGGGACTCGCTGGCCCACGGCGGCCAGATCGCCTACCTGCGCGGCCTGTTCCTCGGTATGGGCTGGCACCGCTAGGGCCGTTCTATCTCCGGGAACACCGGCGGGGGACGCCGACGGTTTCTTTAATTCCCGCCGGGCGCGCCAAGCCCGGCGTTTAATTGGCCTATCTCCGGGAACGCTGTCGGTCTGAGCTGTCCAGCAGGATGGCAACCGGGCCGTCGTTTTGCGACTTGACCTGCATATAAGCCTGAAACTGCCCGGTTGCCACGGTCAGCCCGGTGTCTCGGAAGAGTGCCACGGTATGCTCATAGAGCCGCTCGGCGTGTTCGGGCGGCGCGGCGCGGGTGAAGTCGGGACGGCGGCCGCGGCGGGTGTCGGCGTAGAGGGTGAACTGGCTCACCACCAAAACCTCCGCCCGCACGTCCAGCGCGGAAAGGTTGAAGCGGTTGGAACCGTCGGCAAAGATGCGCAGGTTGGCGATCTTGGGCGTCAGATACTCGGCGTCCGCCTCGGCATCGTCCGCGGCCACGCCCAGCAGTATCAGCAGGCCGCGCCCGATGCGGCCAACCTCCGCTCCGTTGATTTCCACCGAGGCTGCGGCTACCCGCTGCACCAACGCGCGCATAGATGAGGACGCCTTGTCCGGGAGATAAAGGATAAAAGCAATCGGCCGGCGCGCGCCGCGGCGCGACCGGCTGCCTGGCGAGACTGAAAGGCAGCCCCGGCGGGAGGGGGCGGTTAGGCGGCGGCCCCGGCCGGAGTCGAAGCGGACTCGCCGCTGCCGGAACTTTCGGCGCCGGAAGCGGATTCGGCGGGCTTGCCGTCGCTGGCGGGCTTGGCCGAATCGCCGCCGTTTTTGCCGGCCCCGTTTTCCACCGGCGGCTTGGGGCGCCCGTAATCGGTGGTGTAGAAGCCGCTGCCCTTGTAGATCACCGGCACGGCGTGGTAAACCCGGCGGCCTGCGCCGGAGCACCGGGGGCAGGTTCCCTGCCCGGCTTCACTGAAGCTTTGTCGCAACTCGAAATGGTTGTCACACTCAACGCAACGGTAGTCGTATCGAGGCACGGATCATCTCCTGGCTTTCAACGCGCGGCGCGTTTCGGCGGCCGGTTTGGGCGGCGCCGCGCCGGGCGGCTGGGTGGAGGGTTGGCGCTCGGACGGGGTGACTGCTAACTGGCAACTGAGATAATTTATCAGCCACGCCTTGCGCTGTCAAACGCTGCCACTGATTCCGGCGCCGGAATTATGTTAATGCCCTCTGGAGCAAATGGTACGGGCATTTGCCAAATCGGACGACATTTCTGCTTGTACTGCTCGAAAATGCGTCATTACCGGCGATATAAAGTTGAAATTCGCTATTGACACCCTGAAATCTCGGAAATATGATGTTTTGTCGTGATAAACAGTCCAAGGGGGCCTCACCGCCCATGGCGCAAGGCTGAGGCAGACAATGACCGGCCCCACAGGCGGGCGCCGTCTGAGGATATAGGGAGCGTGTCGCAATGGACGAACTCGACCGCAAGATTATTGCCTTGTTGCAATTGGATGGCAGGGCCTCCAACGCCAAGATTGCCCGCGAGGTGGGAGTCAGCGAAGGCACGGTGCGGCGGCGGCTGCGGCGGCTGGTCAAAGAGGACGTGGTGAAGGTGATTGCCGTGCCTAGCCTGGAGAAGCTGGGCATTGCCACCACCGCCCTCATCGGAATCTCCACCGGCCCCGGCAAGTCCGACGACGTGGCCGACGCCATTTCCGCCATGGAAGAGGCCCACTACGTCGCCATCACCACCGGCTCCTTCGACGTTTTCGTCTGGGCCGGGCTGGAGTCGGCGGAAAGCCTGGGGAACTTTCTCCGCACCAAGGTTGGCGTGGTGGAGGGCGTGCAGGGCACGCAAACCTTCGTCAACCTCTCCATCAAGAAGCGCGCCGATGGCCTGGTGGGGTAAGCCGGACAGCCTGAGCAACGTCCGCATCCCCGGCCGCGGCGCGATGCCCGGCTTATTGCAAACGCTTTCCGCTGTGCTATAATTTCTTGGCGCTGGACGCTTTTGCCGCCTCGTCGGCGGCTGGGCCGGCCCGACGCTAATACTTGATAGAGAGCCGACCGCAATGACCTACATCATCGCTGAACCCTGCGTTGGCCTGAAAGACTCTGCTTGTGTTGATGTCTGCCCGGTGGACTGCATCTACACCCGCGACGAAGATGACCAGTACTTCATCAGCCCGGACGAGTGCATTGACTGCGCCGCCTGCGAGCCGGTCTGCCCCGTCACCGCCATCTTCGCCGAGGATTCGGTTCCCGCCGAGTGGCAGGATTACATCGCCAAAAACTACGATTACTTCAAGAACACCGACCCCGCCGAAATGAAGCGCAAGTAGCCCCGCGCTTTTCAGGAGCCACTCTTGGGGCAGCCAGAAGGGGCGGGCTTTAGACCCGCCCCTGAAGCTGTTGCCGCGCCCTCTCTCGCCCCGTCGGTGTCCGTCAGCCCAAGTCGTCCAGGCAGGCGGCGATGGGCTTGCTGATGCAGGAGAATATGGGCGTGTCCAGCAGCGTGTAGGGGCGCGCCTTGGACTCCCGCAGCTCCATCACCAGATCCAAGAACGACGACGGGTCGTCGGTCTCGAACCCCAGCACGAACTCTTGGTCGTCCAGCCCGAAGGAATAGGCCGTGCTGATTTTGACGTCCGGGTACTTGTGGCCGATGACGAAGTGTTCGTTCATCAGCTCTTGGCGCGCTTCCTTGGGAAGCTGATACCAATCGTGGGTCTTGACGAAGGGGTAGACGAACAGATACTTGCGGCCCGCCATGCGCATGGTGGACGAGGCCCCCTCCTGCCCCTCGTGCCGGTGGTTGACCACGTAGGGCGACCGGCGGGTCATTGCCAGGTAGGAATAGGGCGTGGAAAGATAGGGGGCTAGGTGCGTCCGGTTGAGCTGGGCCGCCAGCTCGTTGATGGCCTCCAGCGTCGGGCTGACCATCCAAAGCATCAGGTCGGCGTCGCCCCGCGTTCCCACCAAGCTGTAGCTGGAAACCGCCACCCGGTCGGCGAACTCGTCCAGCACCGAAGCAAACTCCTCCTTCATCCGGCCAAGTCCGCCGCCCGTTGCCTGTGCCCCCAAGGAGCGCCACTTCGGGTCAACCTTGAAGAAAGTGTACTTGACGAAATCGCGCCTGGATTGCTGTTCTTCGTGATGCGGCATAAGGCCCCCGCCTGCGCCACTGCGCCCGTATTTTGCCCCCATCATAGCAACCGGGCGCCGGGGCTGGCAAATGGGGGACGGGCGTGATAAGATTCAAGTTAGGCCAATTTTGATACTGGGGCGGCAATTCAGAGCAGTACGCATTCGCGCCGTCGCCAGGGCCTCGGAGGAGCATGAACCAGTCGCAAATAAGCGAGCGCAGCCGCATCAGGAACCACCCGGAGCGGGCGGTTCCCGACGAAGCGGCGGAAATCCTGGCCGCCGGGCTGGTGGCCCACATCGGTTTCGTTGAGGATGACCTGCCCTACGTCATCCCCATGTCCTACTACTACGACAGCGAGCGCCCCGATCGGCTGTACCTGCACGGCTCCATCCGCAGCCGCGTTATGGATACGCTGGCCTCCGGCGCGCCCGTGTGCGTAACCGTAACACTGACCGACGGGCTGGTTTATTCCCGCAAGGCAATGAACCACTCGATGAACTATCGCAGCGTCGTGCTGTTCGGCACGGCCCGCGAGGTGACCGGCCACGACGAAAAGTTTGCGTTGTTCGACCGGATGGTGCAGCGCTATTTCCCCGACCGGCTGCTGGAGCGCGACTACACCCCGCCGCCCGCCGCCGATCTGGGCGTGACCACCCTTGTGGAGGTGCAGGTTGAGGAGTGGAACGCCAAGGCCCGCCGCGGCGGCCCCACCGGCCCCAACGATAACAAGCCCGACGCCCCGGGCACGGCGGGCTACACGACCTTCCGGGAGTTCTAGGCCGGGAGTTCTAGGCCGGGAGTTTCAGTCCCCGCGGGCAAAGCCCAACTGCCCGCTCTGAGCCTGTCAGAGGATGGGCGCGCCGGGCAGACAGTCGGGGGTGCATGGCAGGCGAAACCCGAAATTCCGAATTGAGGGCGGCCGTCAAATGGTTACATTGGGCGAGGGCGAATACCGCTACGAGGTTGCCGAAGGGTGGGGGACGCTGCCCGAAGGGTGGGCCTACAAGGAGTGCGCCGCCGTGGGCTGCGACTCCAACGATAACGTGTACGTGTTCAACCGCGGCGAGCACCCGATGATTGTGTTCGACGCCGAGGGCAGCTTCCTGCGCTCTTGGGGCGAGGGAATGTATCCCCGGGCCCATGGCATCACCATGAGTCCCGACGATGCCATCTTCTGCACTGACGACGGCGACCATACCGTTCGCAAGTGCCGGCTGGACGGCTCGGTGCTGTTCACCCTGGGCATTCCGGGAACGCCCGCGCCCTTTATGAGCGGCGACCCTTTCAACCGTTGCACCCACGTCGCCATTGACCCGCAGACCGCCGAGTTCTACGTGTCCGACGGCTACGGCAACGCCCGCGTTCACAAGTATTCTCCCGAAGGCAAGCTGCTGTTTTCCTGGGGCGAGTCCGGCACCGGGGAAGGGCAGTTCAACATCGCCCACAACGTTTGCACCGATAAGGACGGCTATGTATACGTGGCCGACCGCGAAAACCAGCGCATCCAGGTTTTCGACAGGAACGGCAAGTTCGAGACCCAGTGGAAGAATATGGCCCGCCCCTGCGGTCTGTACATTGACCAGAGCGGCGGCCAAAAGGTTTATGTAGGCGAACTGGGCGTCGCCATCGGCCCCAACTCGCAAGCCCACGGCCTCGGCCCCCGCGTCGGCATCCATGACGTCGCGGGCAACGTGCTGGCCCGGCTGGGCGACGGCCCGGAGAGCGAGGAACCCGGCAGCTTCATCGCTCCCCACGGCGTCTGCATCAACTCCCGGGGCGACATATTCGTCGGCGAAGTGTCCTGGACCCACACCGGCAGCCACCTCAACCCGCCCCGCGAAATCCGCTCCCTGCAAAAGCTGACCAAGCTGGGGTAATCTAAACGCCGGAAACGCCAAGAACGCCGAGTTAATCGAAATATAAGCTCGGCGTTCTGGCATTTAAGCCGCCTATTTTCGGAGTCCGGTATGGAAATACGTATGGGTAGCCTGGCGCGCGACGCCCGGGAGGCCACCGGGACGGCCATAATCATTGACGTGTTCCGGGCCTTCACCACCGCCGCCATCGCCTTCGACCGGGGGGCAGCGCAGATTACGCTGGTGGCCGAGGCCGAGGACGCGCTGGAGCTGCACCGCAGCGGCGTGGGCGACCTGCTGATGGGCGAGGTGGACGGGAAACGGCCCGAGGGATTCGACCTCGGCAACTCGCCCTACGAAATCTCGCAGGCGGACTTGGTTGGCAAGAGTCTGGTGCAGTCCACCCGCGCCGGCACCGTCGGCGTGGCTGCCGCCGACAACGCCGATGTCATCTACCTCGGATCCTTCGTGGTGGCCCAGGCCACCGCCGACGCCGTCCGCCGTCAGCGGCCCGAGGTGCTGTCCATCATTGCCATGGGTGACCAAGGTAAAGTGCGCTCCGACGAGGACGAGCAGTGCGGCATCTACCTGCGCAACGTTATCGAGGGCCGCCGCCCAGACTTCGCCGCCGTCAAATCGCTGATTATGACCGGCGGCGCAACACAGAAGTTTTTTGACGCCGAACAACCGCAGTATCACCCGGAGGACGTGGCCTTGGCCCTGGAAGTAGACCGCTACCCCTTCGCCATGCGCATCAGCCGGGAGGACGGGCGGCTGGTGGCACGAAAACACGCGCTGCGGCGGTACGTGCTTTAACGCCCGTGTTCCTTAAACAACGCCCGCGTTCAGCCGAACCGCGCCGGTGTAAGGTGTTCCGCCCCGGCCACCTGCGTTTCTCCCTCGGCTATCAGCTCGGTGATGATGTCGCACATACCGATGCTCCAGAGGATGCCCTTTCTGCCCGCCCCGGTGGCGACGTATAGATTGTCCCAGCCCGGCAGACGGCCCGCGATGGGGATGCCGTCCGGGGTTACCGGGCGGAGGCAGGCAGTGTGCTGCGCCAGTGGCGCCCCGGCAAGGGCCGGAGCCATGCGGGCCACGTGCTCCAGGATGGCGTCGCGCCCTTGGGAGTCGGGGCTGTCATCGAAGCCCGCCTCTTCTTCGGTGGAGCCGGCCCAGACCAGCCCGTCGTTCTTGGAATCCACGTAGTTGCCGCCGTAATTCAGAGCCAGATTGAAGGGATCCCCGTCGTGCCGCATCCGCAGGATTTGTCCCTTCAGCGGTTCCACTGGCAGGCTGACGCCGCACCAGCCGGAAACCAGCTGCGACCACGGCCCCATGGCGACGATTACCGCCCCGGCCTCGATCTTGCCATCCGCGCAGGCCACCGCGCCGACCCGCTCCCCACGGCGCTCCAGCCCGGTGGCGCGCTGCGGGACCAGCTCCGCGCCGTGCCGCTCGGCAGCGCGGACGGCGGCCAGGGTCAGGGAGTAGGCATCCACGGAGGCCGCTCCTTGCTGGTGCAGCGCGCCGGTGCAGTCGGGATTCACCTTTGGCTCCAGCTTGCGGGCGGCGTTGCCGTTCACCCAGTGGACATCAAACCCGGGAACGTCCTTCATCCAGGCCAGGCTGGCGGCGTACTGTTGAACGTCCGCGTCATCAAAGGCTAGGTACAGCCGGTCGCGCGGCTGGAAGCGGGTGTCAATTCCGGTGGCGCTCTGCAACTCCCGGGCCACGTCTTGGTGGCGTCCGAGGCAGTGCAGGCTGAAGTCCAGCAGCGGAACGGGCACGCCGATGCCGTTCAGCGGGTCCAGGCCGCCGAAGGCGAACCCGGAGGCGTGGCTGCCCGGGGCGTCGGGTTCCAGCAGGGCAACGCTCAGGCCGCGCCGGGCCAGCAGATAGCTGCTCATACTGCCCACGATGCCGGCTCCGATAACCACAACGTCTTTTGCGGCGTTTCTCAACGCATCAACTCCTCAACTTATCTGGCAGGGCTGTAATTCCCCTCTCCCCCGTAACCCCCCCCTCTCCCGGAGGATCAGGGAACAGTGGGAAAGGTCATACGCCCCGGAACCAGGCCTCGAAACTGTCCAGCAGATCCGGGTCTCCGGTGATGGCGAACTCGTTGGCGGCGATGGCTTCCCGGCCGGTTATCCGCCCGTAGATGAACAGCAGGAAGGCCGGGGCTTCGGCGCATACCGTCCAGCGTTCGGGAGCCTCGTCCTCCGCCGGGAAGTCAAAGCTGTCGCCCGCCACCCGGACGATGATGCCGGTCTCGTGGGGCGGGGCTAGGTCGAAATCGTAGATCACGGGCGCATCCAGCTTCTCGCCGGGGCGGAAGCACATACCCAGCCACTTGGGAGCGGCGCTCAGGAGGGTCGGCACGCAGTCGGCGCTGAGCTGCGGCGAATCCTCCAGCCCGCGCCGCATATCCCAATCGTGGATCGCCAACTCCTGGATCCGCAGCTCCAGGTAATCGGCGGCAGAGATGGCGCCGCGGCGCAGGTGCCAGCAGGGCGTCTGCCAGTCGTCCGGCCCCAGCCCGTCGATCTGCTCTTGCAATGCGGCATAGGCGGCGTCAAAGGCCGCCAGCAGCCCGCCGCCCAACCGCTCCCGCCGCTGGATGTCGCGCTGGGCGTTGGTGGCCGACATTGCCGAGCTGTCCATGGGAATGAAGCCCGGCGCCGGCCCTGAATCCCCGGCGCGGCCCCGGCGCATACTATCGGCCTGCCGCTCGGCCCCGCCGGTGAGGTGGCTCAACACGTCCTGCACCTGCCAGCCGGCGCAGGCGCTGGGTCGAGCCAACTGCTCCGGCGTGAGCGCCGCGGTATTACGGCGGATGCCGTTCACCAATGTCTTTACCAACTCGACTTGCTGTTCGATGCCAGGCATTGATTCGCTCCTTTCGCTGGGCAGTGTGAAGGGTTCCGGTGGCAGTGCGCTCCCTTTCAGTGTAGAATCCAGCCAAACGCCACCATGCAGGATTGTATCGCCATGAAGCTGTGTTTTTTCCACCTGATGCCCTATCAGGGGCTGCCAGCCAACTTTGAACAAGATCACCACAGCGTATGGGTAGATGTGCCCAACTCGCTGTTCGACCCCGGCCAGGGCCACCGCCTGTACACCGATTATCTCGACGAACTGGAGTTCGCCGAGGCCATGGGCTTCGACGGCATCTGCGTCAACGAACACCACGCCAACGCCTACGGCCTGATGCCCTCGCCAAACCTGATGGCCTCGGCCATGGCCCGCGGCACATCCCACGCCGCCATTGTGGTGCTGGGCAACAGCCTGGCCCTCTACAACCCGCCCATCCGCGTGGCCGAAGAGTTCGCCATGCTGGACGTGCTCAGCGGCGGGCGGCTCATCGCCGGCTTCCCGCTGGGAACGGCAATGGATACCATCTTCGGCTACGGGCAGGTTCCCGTCACCCTGCGGGAGAAGTACCAAGAGGCCCACGACCTAGTGGTGAAGGCTTGGACTGAGCGGGAGCCTTTTTCCTTCAACGGCAAGTATAACCAGCAGCGCTACGTCAACATCTGGCCGCGCCCCTACCAGCAGCCCCGCCCGCCCATCTGGGTGCCGGGCAGCGGCAGCCTGGAAACGTGGGACTGGACCATCCGCAACGACTACGTATATTGCTACCTCTCCTACTCCGGGTACAAGGTGGGCAAGACGGTGCTGGACGGTTTCTGGGAGGAAATGGAGCGGCAGGGCAAGGAGTTCAACCCCTACCACGCCGGTTTCCTGCAACTGGTGGCGGTGTCGGAGACCGACGGCCAAGCCGAGGAATACAAGGATTCCATCGAGTATTTCTTCAAGAAGTGTCTGCACATCCACTCCGGCTTCGGCAACCCGCCGGGCTACCGTTCGATGCGCAGCAACAACTCGCAGGTGTCCAGCTCCACCACCCAGTCGCGGGAAGACCAGCTACGGGAGTTCACCTGGACCGACTACCTGGAAGCGGGCAACGTCATCGTCGGCGGGCCGGAAACGGTGCGCCAGCACCTGACCCACGCCATCAAGGAACTGCGCGTAGGCAACCTGATGCTGCTGCTCCAGTTTGGCGATATGCCCAAGGAACTGGCGATGAAAAACACCGAACTCTTCGCCCGCGAGGTGATGCCCTACATCCGCGACATCTGGCCGGGGCACGAAACCCGCTGGTGGCCCGAAGGCGTCGCCAACCCCAACGCCCCCGCGCCCGTGGCGGCGAGATAATTCCCTCTCAGAAGCGACGGCCTGGCAACTCCCTCTCCCAAAGGCAGAGGGAGAAAATATCGGAGAAGTGAGTCCAATGACCATTCCTGTACCAATCGTAACCAGTCTTATTGCCGCCGGTACGGCGATACTCATTGCCGTGGTTGGGGCGTTGTTCAACATATACAGCAGACTGGGGAAGCTCGAAGAAGGTCAGAAAACGCTGGCGGCAGAAATTCGTGCCTCTCGTGAGCGGTCCGATATGCAATTCGCGGCAGCAGAGGCTCACATAGCGGCAGTTGAGAAACGCACCATCGCCCATATAGCAGCAGTTGAGGAACGCGCCATCGCCCGTGAAGCAGCAGTTGAGGAACGCGTCATCGCCCGCATAGAGGCAGTTGAGGAACGCGCCATCGCCCGTGAAGCAGCAGCGGAGGAACGCGTCATCGCCCGCATAGAGGCAGTTGAGGAACGCGCCATCGCTCGCATAGAGGCAGTTGAGGAACGCGCCATCGCCCGCATAGAGGCAGCGGAGGAACGCGCTATCGCCCGCCACAACGAACTGCTGGCTGAGATGCGCCTCTGGCGTCATCACCGCCACGATGAAGACGGAATTATTTTCTTCAGGGTCCCGGAGTAGGGCCGCCAGAATGCTCTGGATTCCCGCGAAGGCAGGAATGGCGGCTGGAACTAAGGAGCGAATCACTTGACTACCAGCGAAATCTCCCACCAAGACCCTCACCCCCGCCGCCGCGCCGACGTTGGCGGCGTCCAGATGGCCTACGTTGACACCGGCGGCCCTGGCTCCGCATCCGGCGGCGCGGTGGTGTTCCTGCACGGCAACCCCACGTCGTCCTATCTATGGCGCAACGTCATCCCCCGCGTGTCGCCGCTGGCCCGCTGCTTGGCCCCTGACCTGATGGGCATGGGCGAGTCGGACGCCATCCCCAACGGAGCCTACCGCTTCGCTGACCATAGCGGCTACCTTGACTGCTGGTTCGACGCCGTGCTGCCCGAGGAGCCGGTGACGCTGGTGCTGCACGACTGGGGTTCGGCGCTGGGGTTCCACTGGGCCCGCCGTCACCCGGAGCGGGTGCGGGGCCTGGCCTACATGGAAGCCATCGTGCGCCCGGTGACTTGGGCGGAATGGCCCGAGGCGGCGCGGCAGGTGTTTCAGGGATTCCGCTCGGACGCCGGGGAAAGCATGGCTCTGGAGCGCAATATCTTTGTCGAGCGGGTGTTGCCGGGCAGCACTCTGAAGGGCATCAGCGAGGAAGCGATGGCAGTCTACCGCCGCCGCTACGCCGAACCCGGCGAGTCGCGCCGCCCCACCCTGTCTTGGCCCCGCGAAATCCCCATCGAAGGCGAGCCGCCCGACGTGGCCGCCATAGTCGCCGAATACGCCGAGTGGCTGTCTCAAACCACCACGCCCAAGCTGTTCGTGAACGCCGAGCCGGGCGCCATCCTAACCGGCCTGCAACGCGAGTTCTGCCGCGCCTTCCCCAACCAGCGGGAGGTGACGGTGCCGGGCGTCCACTTCGTGCAGGAAGACTCGCCCAACGAAATCGGAGCGGCGCTCGCCGAGTGGTACGCGGGGCTGTGAATTGCTGAGGAAATATGGTCAATGAGACGATAGAGCAACGGTTTCCGGCTGCCATGCGAAATTCCTATCGAATGGTGCAGGAGCATGGGGCACGCTCAAATTGGAAAACCAGGGTCCTTCACGGCTGGGTTCAGGACGAACTCCGCAGGGAATTGCGGGATGATTACACTTTCACCGGACAATCCCCGGAGAGTACCCACGAAGCTAACGTAGGGGGAATGTACTACGGGAAAGATGTTGACGTGCTCATTTCTAAGGACAATCACGAGCTTGGCGTCATAAGCATCAAATTCGTTATTTCAAACTATTGGCAAAATTCAGTCAACTATTTTGAGCAGCAAATTGGTGAAACAGCCAACTTGCGCCGCCGGAATATAGTATACGGTAATCTGTTTTGTGTGACTAACCCCATACCTTACAAGAACAGGAGCGGAGAAATTACCAGACTAGAATATCTCCGAGACCATGATATTCAGCGGTACGCCAATCTGCGGGCCGACCACGTGTCTTTGCATTCACCGCAGGAAATGGCTATCGGAATCGTTGACCTGGACACGGATCGAGACGCCATAACCGGAATTACTGACCCGGCTACACTGGACATAAGCGAATCCAGCCAAAGTGCGCTGTCCAACGCCTTGAGCGTTGACCTGTTCTTCGCAAGGATGGCCCGGCGTATAGAATTGAGGTATCGGTCACCGTGATTGCATCCCCAAAGAAAAGGCTTGGCGTGGTCTACACGCCGGAGCCGATTGTCAACCTCATCCTCGATAACGTTCTGCCTTCGCAGCCCGAGGGACTGGCGGATGCGGTTGTCTGCGACCCGGCCTGCGGCGACGGCGCGTTCCTAGCCGCCATCGCGCGGCGAGCTTTGACCCGCCTGCGACGCGCCGAGGCCCTAGCCATGCTGGGGCGTATGACCGGCTATGACATTGACCGGAAGGCTATCGCCCTTTGCCGCCAGCGGCTGGACGGGGTATTGGCCGACTGGTATCCCGGCGATAGGGTGGAATGGAAGCTGCAAGAACGCAGCGCTCTTGACAAATCCGCCTTTAGAAACGATTTCGGGCGGTTTACCCACGTAGTCGGCAACCCGCCCTACGTGCGAGTTCAGCATCTGGAGCAGGACGGACGCAGCCGGATTGCCGGCCAATGGGAAGTGATTCGCGGGGCTACCGACTTGTATCTGGTGTTTTACGAACTCGGGCTTGACCTGCTTCGTGACGGCGGCGTCTTGGGCTACATTTCTCCGTCAAGCTGGCTGCGCTCCGATTCCGGCTCTGCGCTGCGCCGGTTGCTGGCCGCCAAACACACGGTGAAGAAAATTATGGATTTTGCGGATCATCAAGTATTTGATGACGTAACTACCTATACCGTCATTGCGATAATTGCGAAAGGCGGGATGTGCGCGTCTATACCGGCAGAGAAGTTCAACGGCTGGGGTTTTGAGGACGCCGGCGCGATACCAGTCGATTACGCCAACACATCGGCGGCCTGGGTAGCTTCAACCGGAGCCGAACAGGACCGTATGGCAGAGCTTGTTAGGCGCGGGCCTGCCTTATCTGAGGTGGCCGATATTCACGTGGGCATCCAGACGCTGGCCGATGACGTGTTCATATTGCCTCTGGCCTGCCATAAACCGATGAACTGTACTCCTGACGGCTATTTGCCATGCAACGCTAATGGAGAGACCATACGTCTCGAAAGCTGGATCCTGCGGGATGTAGTCAAGGCGTCCGTGATGAAAGACGGGCAAGATCCGGTAAACCGGGCCGTCATTTTTCCTTACGCCAGGGATGGCAGGCTGCTGCCGGAGAAGTACATTGCAGAGGAAGCCCCGGCGGCTTATGAGTGGCTGTCGCTCAACAAAGAACGGCTGTTTAATCGGGATAAAGGCAAGTTTAACCCCGGTAAGTGGTATGGATTTGGACGCCATGTATCCATCCTGTCCGGTTTTGGCGAAAAAATTTTGACTTCCGGCATGAACCGGCGGCCAAACTTTCAACGCTGCCCAAACCCGGACACAACCTTCTATTCGGGATACTGCGTCAAACCCAAGCATCCGGTTGACTTGACCATGCTTCAGGATGTGTTAAATTCAGATGACATGGACTTTTTCATCCGGCAAACCAGTCGGCCCTATCAAGGCGGCTGGATGTCCTACGCCAAGTCGTTTATCAAAGACTTTCCGGTGCCGCGGAGCATCTTGAACCAGCGGAGCGACAATGCCTGAAACCATTACCATAAACCTGCGCGGCGGCGACTTCCGCGCCGAGATTGCCACCGGGGGCGACGGGCCGCCGCTGCTGTATCTGCACGGAGCGGTGGGGCAGAAGGGGTGGGCGCCGTTCCTGGAGCGGCTGTCCCGGCAGTTCACCGTTTACGCGCCGTATATTCCCGGATATGGCCCGGCCACCGGGCTGGAGCATCTGGCCGACCTCACCGACCTGGCGCTGTATCACCTGGAGCTGCTGGACGCCCTGGGTCTCGCCCGCGCCCACGTGGCCGGGCATTTTCTGGGCGGGATGATCGCCGCCGAGATGGCCGCCTTTTCGCCGCCGTCCGTATCGCGGCTGGCTTTGGCCTCCCCGGCGGGCGTCTGGCGCGACGAGGAGCCGGTGGCCGACCTGCTGGCCCTGAGCGCCAGCGAGCTGCTGGAGCGCCTGACCGCCGCCCCCGGCGGCGCGGATTCCCTGGACGGCCTGCGCGATACGCTGACCCGCGACCGGATGCAGGACATCGCCGCCGCCGGCAAGTTCCTTTGGCCCCTGCCCGACCGGGGGCTGCGCCGCCGCGCCTACCGCATCAAGGCCCCGACTCTCATCCTGTGGGGCGAGCAAGACCGGATCAACCCACCGTCCTACGCCGCCGATTTCCAGCGCATGATAGCCGGGTCGCAGACCGGAACCGTAACCGGCGCCGGCCACCTGCTGATGCTGGAGCGGCCCGACGCCTTCGCCGACGCGGTGGCTGCATTTCTTAACGAGGGGGATTAAACCCAGAGGGTGCAGAGGCCGCCGAGTTTTGATTTTCAGTAATCTCAAAATTCTCGGTGACTTCTGTGCGCTTTGTGTTTAGTTGAATGATGAACGACGGTTTGGACAAGCAACTTGAAGCCTTGCGGGACATCATTCACGGGATGGGGTCGGTGGTGACTGCCTTCTCCGGCGGGGTGGACAGCGCGCTGGTGGCCGTGACGGCGCATCAGACGCTGGGCAGCAACGCGCTGGCGGTGACCGCGGTATCCCCGGCGCTGGCGGCCCGCGAGCTGGCGGAGTCCGAGGGGCTGGCCCGGCAGTTCGGCTTCGCCCATCGCATCATACGCACCAACGAAATGGAGCGCGAGGGCTATACCGCCAACTCGCCCCGCCGCTGCTACTTCTGCAAGACCGAGCTTTACACCCGCTTGACCGAGCTGGCCCGCGCCGAAAACTACGCTTGGATCGTCAACGGCGCCAACACCGATGACCAAGGCGACTACCGCCCCGGTATGGAGGCGGCGGCGGAACACCGGGCCCGCAGCCCGCTGCTGGAAGCCGGGCTGGACAAGGCGGCCGTCCGCGCCATCGCCCGGCGGCTGAACCTGCCCGTATGGGACAAGCCGGCCCAGCCCTGCCTGTCGTCCCGGGTGCCATACGGCACGCCCGTAACCGTGGAAACACTGTCGAAGGTCGAGCGGGCCGAGGACCTCCTGCGGGGCCTGGGGATGCGGGAAGTGCGGGCGCGGCACCACGGCAAGCTATGCCGGGTGGAAGCGTCCGAAGCCGATATGGAAATCGCCTTCCGCCGCCGCGAGGAAATCGTAGCCGGGCTGAAGAAAATCGGCTATCTGTGGGTGTCGCTGGACTTGGCCCCGCTCCGCTCCGGCAGCCTGAACGACCAACTGAAACCGCCCGCCGCGGCGCCCCGCAGTTGACCCATGCGCGTAGCCTACATCCAGTGCATCGGCGGGGCCAGCGGCGATATGCTGCTGGGCGCCTTGGTGGACGCGGGCCTGCCGGTGGAGCTTCTGCGCCGCGAGCTGGCAAAGCTGCCCGTCGGCGGTTACGCCATTGACGCCGCCGAGGAAACCCGTTGCGAAATTCGTGGAACTCATCTCAAAGTCCGGCTGGAAGACCGCACTCGCCGCTCCCCTTCCGCGCTGCTCAGCGCCGTTCAGGACAGCGGACTTGACCCCGCAGTGAAGGCGCAGGCCGGGTCGGTATTGCGCGCCCTGTGGCGGGCGGAGGCGCGGGTTCACGGCGAACCGGAGGATGCGCTGGAGCTGGAAGAGCTGGGCAGCATAGACACGCTGGTTGACGTGGTGGGCGTGTGCGTTGGCCTGCGCGTGCTGGGCGTCGAGGGAGTGTATGCCGCACCGCTGGTGTTGGGCGAGCCGTCTCCGCCGCGAAGGCCGGGCGGATACTCCAACCCCGCGCCGGCCACGCTGGAGCTCGCCGCCGCCTCCGCCGCCCCGGTGGCCGCCGACAGCCCGGCCCACGCCGGGGCGGGCGAGCTTACTACGCCCACCGGGGCCGCTCTGATTACCACGCTATGCGAGTTTCGCCGGCCAGCCTTCTCCCTGCGGAAGGTGGGCGCCGGTTTGGGGACGAAAGACCCCCCCGGATTCGCCAACGCGCTGCGGGTGTGGCTGGGGGAGACCACGGAACCCCCTCACCCGGCCTCTCTCCCGGAAAGAGGGGCGCTTGACGGGATATTCCGGCCCGCCAGCGTGGTGCTGCTGGAGACTAACTTGGACGACGCGCCGGGGCTGACCCTCGGTTATGCCCAAGAGCGCCTGTTTGCCCTGGGCGCGCTGGACGTGTGGCATACGCCGGTGCAGATGAAGAAGAATCGCCCGGGCGTGGTGCTGTCCGTGCTGGTGCCTCCGCACTTGGAGCAGGCCGCCGTGGAGCTGATGCTGCGGGAAACGCCGACCCTGGGCCTACGCTCGCGCTTGGTGGACCGCTACGTGGCCCATCGTCACAGCGTCGCCATCGAAACCGGATTTGGCCCGGTCAGCGTCAAGGTGAAGTCGCTGCCCGCAATGGATGGAACGCCGTATCCGGTCAGCGCCGCCCCGGAGCCGGACGACTGCCAGCGCATCGCCATCGAGACCGGCCTGCCCTTCCAGGAAGTCTACCAGCGGGTGACCGAAGCCGCCCGTCGGCAGCTCTTGGGCTGAGTCGATGGCCGAAAGACTAGGAAGCAACGGCGGTGACATCCGGCCGCTGCTGGAGCAGGTGCGCGACGGGCAACTGTCCGTCGCGCAGGCCCTGGAACGCCTGCGCGACCTGCCCTATCAGGATTTGGGGTACGCCCGCATTGATCACCACCGCCCGTTGCGCACCGGCTCGCCGGAGGTGGTGCTGGGCAAGGGCAAGACGCCGCAGCAGGTGGCTGGCATTGTGGCGGCCCTGCGGGGGCGCGGACACCCGGTGCTGGTGACCAAGACCGGGCCGGACGCCTACTCCGCCGTGGCGGAGGCCGCGCCCGAAGCCGAGTTCCACGAACCGGCCAACGCCATCGTCATTCCGGCGAAGTCCAATGCGCCAAGAACGCCCGGGGCGTTGATCCTCACCGCCGGCACCGCCGACCTGCCGGTGGCGGAGGAGGCGCTGCTGACGGCGCGATTGATGGGGCAGGATCCGGCGCTCATCGCCGACGTGGGCGTGGCCGGGCTGCACCGGCTGCTGGAACGCCTGCCGGAGATACGCGAGGCGAAGGTGATTGTGGTGGCGGCCGGGATGGACGCCGCGCTGCCGTCGGTAGTCGCCGGGCTGGTTTCGGCGCCGGTGATTGCCGTCCCCACCAGCGCGGGCTACGGGGCCAGCTTCGACGGACTGGCCGCCCTGCTTTCCATGCTGAACAGTTGCGCTCCGGGGGTGGCGGTGGTCAACATTGACAACGGCTTTGGCGCGGGTTACTTGGCCGCCCAGATCAACCGCGGCGCCGCTCCGTCTTCGGAACCGGCCGGGGAGCAGCCGCAGCCGTGAAACGCCGAGTGGGTTGCCTCATTTTCGCCCTTCTGTTCGCGCTGTTCTTCGTGTTCTACGGGATGTTGTGCCGCCTGGCTCTGCCCATTAGCCCGGATGCTCCGGCGTCTTGGCGCATTCAGGATTCGTCGGCCGGGCACCTAGAATTCCACGGCGTGCCGGATGTGGTTGATTGACCGCAACCGGCCGCGCCGGTCGAGATTCACGCAAATCAGGTCTATGCGCCACGGCGTAGCGGAGTCATACCCGCCCCCGGCCCGCGATTGCAGGAACTCTTCGGCGACGGCGGCCAGCCGCTCGGCCTTGGCCGGGGATATGGACTCTTCGGCCTGCCCGAAAGCGCCGCCGCGACGGGTCTTCACTTCCACGAAGACCAGTTCATCACCTTGCCGCGCGACGAGGTCCATTTCCCCGGCGCGGCAACGGAAATTGGCGGCGGCGATGCCGTAGCCCTGCGCCTCCAAGTATAACCGCGCCTGCCGCTCGCCCCACTCCCCCAAGCTGGTGCGGCTGCTCACCGGGAGGAGTTTTCCTCGGGTATGGGCCGAGGGAAGCAGAGCCGGGCCACGGGGCCGAAGGAATGGCGGTGAATGCCGCAGGGGCCCATCTCCCGCAGCCGCGCCAAGTGCAGCGCGGTGGCGTAGCCCTTGTGCCGCCCGAATCCGTAGCCCGGGTATTCCTGCTCGTACTCGCCCATAATCCGGTCGCGGGTAACCTTGGCTGCGTTGGAGGCGGCGGCGATGCTGTAGCTGCGGCTGTCGCCCTTGACCACGGCGTCATAGGGATAGTGACAGCGGCGCACGGGGATGTAGTCCAGCAGCAGGTGGGCCGGCCTGACGCTGAGGGCGTCCGCCGCGGTCAGCATTGCCCGCAAGGCCGCGACGCCGATGCCGATGCGGTCAATTTCGTCCGGCTCAACCACTGCTACGGCCCATGCCAGAGCGTGTTCTCGCACTGCGTCGAAAGCCTGCTCGCGCCGCGATGCCGTCAGCCGCTTGGAATCGTCCAGCAGGCCCAGCCATCCTTCGCGTCCGGTCAGCTCCGGCGGCAGGACAACGGCGGCGGCCACCACCGGCCCGGCCAACGGGCCGCGCCCGGCCTCATCGGCCCCGGCCACCGGCCGCACGCCCCGGCGCAGCAACGCCAGTTCCAGCGAGAGGTCGGGCATTTTATTTCGCGCCGTTATTCTGCGGAGCGCTGCTTCTATAACCGCTCATTTTCACCGTGCGGGAGCTTGTCTTTCGCCAGTATCCGCTTTTCGGCGGATTGCCAAACTCATACCGCAGAAAAAAACTCAATCTTTTGTCCGGCCCCGGAGGATAATTCCGCAGGCTCGATGACGCCGCCGCCTAGCAGGGTATCGCCATCATAGAAGACGGCGGCCTGGCCGGGGGTGACCGCCCGCTGCGGCTCGGCGAAGCGCACCAGCGCGCCGCCGGGCCGGGGGTGCAGCGTCGCCGGGGCCTCGTGCGCCTTGTAGCGGATCTTGACCGAAACCGGCGTTCCCTCGGCCGGGGGATGTCCGCAGACGTAGTTGACGCCCGACAGCCACGCTTCCCCGGCGTAGAGAGCGCTTTCCGGACCAACCACCACCCGGTTGGCGGCGGCGTCCAGCCGAACGACATAGCGCGGCTCGCCGCTGTACGGCAGCGACCCCAAGCCCCGGCGTTGACCTATGGTGTAGTATTCGATGCCTTGATGCGCGCCCAGTACGGCGCCGTCCAAGTCAACGACTTCGCCCGGAGTTGCCCCGGCCTGTTGGCGCAGGAACTCGCGGTAGTCCCCCAGCGGGATGAAGCAGATGTCTTGGCTGTCAGGCTTCCCGGCGGTAATCAGCCCGGCATCCAGCGCCAGATCCCGGATTTCGTCCTTGCGGTAGCCTCCCACGGGCAGGAGCGTGCGCGACAGTTGGGCCTGCGTCATGCCGAACAGGACGTAGGACTGGTCCTTGGCGGGATCAACGCCCTTGTGGAGCGTCGCGCCATCCGGGGTTCGCCTGATGCGGGCGTAGTGTCCGGTGGCGACGCACTCTGCCCCGAGAGCGTCGGCGCGGGCCATCAACCGGCTGAACTTTATCTTGTCGTTACAGGCGATGCAGGGATGGGGAGTGCGCCCGCGGCGGTACTCTTCCACGAAGTAGGCCATCACCCCGTCGCGGAACTCTCGCTCCATATTGAGCGTGTAGTGGGGTACGCCCAGCCTGCGGCAGACGGCCCGGGCGTCTTCCACGTCGTCCAGCGTGCAGCAACCTTGGTGGCCGGCGGGCAGCTCGGCTTCGTCTAGGCTATACAGCTTCAGCGTGACGCCAACAACCTCCCAGCCCGCTTGATGCAGCAACAGCGCGGCGACGGAGGAATCAACCCCCCCGCTCATGGCGACGACAACCCGGCCCGGAGCAGGATTTTCAGTCATAGCGGCAACAAACCTCTTGTTCAGCCTAGCACACCGCCGCCAAACGGCACAACCGGCCTGTCGGCTTGCATTCTCAACATAGGGCGTGATTGACTTTGCAGTGCCCGCGCCTAGCAGACCAAGGCCAGGGAGTACTCCAGCATCGCCATGCTCTTGGTGTATCCCTTCGTCCGCCGCATCAGCCTGCCCCGCCACACCGAATGCAGCCCCTCGTTCCAGTGCAGCGCCCCGCCCCTGCCCGCCGTGTGCCGTTCCGTCGGCAGCCCAGGCCCGGTACACCGGATGGGCATCGCTAGTCCTCGCAACGGTAGCGCCGCATCCCCTGATTGAAGCCATGCTTGGACCTCCGGTTGGAGCCGCAGCCCGGGCAACGGATGCCGTGGCGTTGAGCTCGGGGGACGGCCCATCATCCTGCCTCCTGCAACAGGCTTGCCTCTATTGTAGCTCTATCGCGCCTTATGTTGAGAATACCCGGCTTGGCGCACAGTTGCGAGAGTGGGCGGGTTGTACTATGCTGGCACCATGGAAATCCAGCGTTGAAGGTCAAGGAGCCAATGATGAACTCCGGGCTGTTGCTGTTGGTCGGGACCGTTCTGTTGCTTCTGGGGCTGGCTATGTTTGCCGGATGGTTCGATTGGCTGCTCCGCGTAGGAGGAATCATCCTGATTATCATCGGCATAATCGGCATGGTTATTGGCGGAGTAAATCTGTTCGGCGGAAAGAACCGCAGCGCAGACCGCTTTTGACCTGCTCCGGCCGGTCAAACTCATTTGTCAACCCTGTCGAGGAGGCACATCATGGGGATGCTCTCACGTATGTCTACCATCGTAAAGTCGAAGATGAACCGCATTCTGGACAATGCGGAAGACCCGAGGGAAACGTTGGACTATTCCTACGAGAAACAGCTTGAGATGCTGCGCAACGTGAAGCGGGGCGTGGTGGAGATGGTGGCAGCCAAGAGGCAGATTCAGCAGCAGGCCGAGAAGGTGCGGGAGAACATAAACCGCTTGGAGCGGCAGTCCGAGCAGGCCCTGGACGCTGGCCGCGAAGACCTGGCCCTGCTGGCCCTGGAGCGCAAGCATACCGCCGTGCTGGAGTTGCAGGGGCTGGATGAGCAGATTGCCGGCATGGAACTGGAACAGGAAAAGCTGACCCAGGCGGAGCAGCGGCTCTCGGCCAAGGTGGCAGCCTTCCGCAGCAAGAAGGAGATCATCAAAGCGCAGTACAACGCCGCCCAGGCTCAGGTGCGCATCGGCTCTGCCCTCTCCGGCATTTCCGAGGAGATGGGCGACGTGGGCTTGGCCGTGGAGCGGGCCGAAACCAAGACCGAGAGTATGCGGGCCCGGGCCGGCGCCATTGAGGAGTTGGCCGCCGCCGGGGTGCTGGGCGACGTCACCGGCGACACCAGGGACGACATCACCCGCCAGCTGGAGCAGGTGTCGGTCAGCAGCAGCGCCGAGAGCGAATTGGCCGCCCTGAAGGCCCGGCGCGCCGGGGCGCCGGGCGACGTCACCGGCGCGCGGGAGCAGATGTCGGTCAGCAGCGCCGAGAGCGAATTGGCCGACCTGAAGGCCCGGCGAGCCGGAGAAATCCAGCCCGGGGAAATCCTGCAATGATAGTCCGCATCAGTTCCGAGGGGCAGTACAACCTCCCCGGCTCCTTCATAGACCGACTTAACGAAATAGACAACGAGCTGGTCGAAGCGGTGGAAGCCGAGGATCAGACCGCCTATGAAACCCTGCTGAAGCAGATGCTGGACCTGGTGCGCGAACACGGCGAGCCGGTGCCGGTGGACGAGCTGGTGGAGTCCGACCTGATCCTGCCCGAACCCGACCTGACCCTGCGGGAAGCGGAGGAACTGTTCGTCGGCGAGGGCCTGTTGCCGGGATAGGCTCATCCCCGGTCTTTGAGTCGCAGCCAAGGGAAAGCCGCCGGCATTGCAGAAACCCGAAAGTCCTGAGACAAACTCAGGACTTTCGGCAGACTGGGACAACGGGGTTTCCCACCTTTCGAGCGACCCGTCAGTACTGGGGCAGATCCCAATACCCGTACCCCCTGCCCCGAAGCCTGCCGGAGGGGCGCGAACGGCGTCAGCGCCGCCGCCGCATGGGACGCACCTGCCGGATCATCTCTTCCAACGCCCGCCGGTCGAGGCCCAGGCTCACCGCGGTGTTGATGTCGCGCTGGGCTTGGTCGCCCTGGCCCATCATGGCCCGGGCGGTGGCCCGGTTGACGTAGGCCACGGCGAAGGTTGGCTCCAGCTTCAAAGCCTCGTTCAGGTCTTTGACCGCCAGGTCCAGAGCGCCGGTGGCGATGTAGGCGTCGGCCCGGTTGTTGTAGGGCACCGGGAAACGCTTTTCCAAGCGGATGGCCTGGCTGAAGTCGTCTATGGCCGCGGCCAGACGCCCGGCGGCCCGGTGGGACGCCCCCCGGTCGCTGTACGCCGCGGCGAAGCGCGGGTTGAGGCGAATGGCCCGGGAATGGTCGCGGACGGCCAGGTCATACTCCTCGAGAGCGTGATGGGCGTTGCCGCGTATGCTGTAGGCCACCGCCACCCGGGGCGAGCGTTTGATGGCCTCGTCGGCGTCGGGGATAGCCAGCTCCGGCTGGCCTATGTTCAGGTAGGCGGCGCTGCGGTTGCTGTAGGCCGGCCCAAGCTCCGGGTCCAGCTTCAGTGCTTCGTTGTAGGCGCGCACCGCTTCTTCCGCGTTCCCGCGCCGTTGCTGCCGCACGCCGTAGTCGTACCAGCGCTCGGCCTCCGGCTTGCCCATCGCCCCCGGCAGTAAACGTTTCAGTATGCTGCCAACGTCCGCCAACTTCCTTACCCCTTGGGGCGAATTGACGCCTATAGTCCGGCCCTGGCTCTGGAGTCGTACATCTGCTGCTCCAGCTCCTCCCGGTCGGCGCCCAAGGCAACGGCCTGCTCCAGGTCGCTCTGGGCCTGCTCTTCCCGCCCGGTTATGGTATACATCATGCTGCGGTAGATGCGGGCATTGAGGTTCAGGGGGTTGTTCTCGATAGCGGAACTGAAGTCGCCGATGGCCCGCTCCGGCATACCCACGGCAGCGAACAACAGACCCCGGTGAAAATAGGCCCGGTCTCCCCTCCGGTTCATCCTGATGGCCCGGCTGAAGTACCATAGAGCGCGATTGGTCTGTCCCCAACGCGCATAGATCAGGCCCCACTGGAAATAGAAGCTGCTGACCAGCGCTCCAATCCAGTGGAAAGTCTGTTTCAGCAAATCAAGCACCAGCATAGAACCGATTATACCGCAAGACAGGGCGCAGGTGATATTACGGCGGCCAATTGGGATATAATGGCAGGTATGCCGGAATGGTTGACTATGAAATACCTGCAACCGGGAGCATACATCGCCATCATGCTCGCGGTCTTGGGGGTGCCGCAATTGCTGTCAGGCTTTTTCGACCGCCGAGAATTGCGCCTGAACCGCTTGGAAAATGAAGCCAACGCCGAGCGTCGGCATCAAGAGCGGCTGGATCTAGAAGAACGCCGGGAAGAACGCCGCCGGGAAGAACACGCCGAGCAAGAAGAGCGCCGCCGCCAAGAACTCGCCGAGCGGGAAGAACGCCGAGAAGAGCGCCGGGAAGAGCGCCGGGAAGAGCGCCGCCGGGAAGAACGCGCCGAGCGGGAAGAGCTTCGCCGCTTGGAAGAGGAACGCCGCCGCCAAGATATGGAACTCTCGGAACGCCGCCATCAGGAAATGATGACCGCTCTTATTGCCGCCATCGGCAACGGGCATCGTCAGGATGACGGCCAGAGCGAACTCATCCGTTCCCTCCAGCAAACCGTCGAAAACCTGGAGTCCGAAGTCGCCCGGCTTCGCCAGCACAACGGCAACGGCGGCCCGTCAACCTAACCCTCTCTGCCCAACCCTCTCCGGGGGGCAATATCGCCTCCACCACCTGAGCGCCAATGGGGTATAATGGCAGGTATGCCGGAATGGTTGACTATGAAATACCTGCAACCGGGAGCATACATCGCCATCATGCTCGCGGTCTTGGGGGTGCCGCAATTGCTGTCAGGCTTTTTCGACCGCCGAGAATTGCGCCTGAACCGCTTGGAAAATGAAGCCAATGCCGAGCGTCGGCATCAAGAGCGGCTGGATCTAGAAGAACGCCGGGAAGAGCGCCGCCGGGAAGAACACGCCGAGCAAGAAGAGCGCCACCGCCAAGAAACCGCCGAGCGGGAAGAGCGCCGCTTGGAAGAACGCGCCGAGCGGGAAGAACGCCGGGAAGAACGCCGCCGGGAAGAACGCGCCGAGCGGGAAGAGCTTCGCCGCCTGGAAGAGGAACGCCGCCGCCAAGATATGGAACTCTCGGAACGCCGCCATCAGGAAATGATGACCGCCCTTATTGCCGCCATCGGCAACGGGCATCGTCAGGATGACGGCCAGAGCGAACTCATCCGTTCCCTCCAGCAAACCGTCGAAAACCTGGAGTCCGAAGTCGTCCGGCTTCGCCAGCACAACGGCAACGGCGGCCCGTCAACCTAACCCTCTCCGGCGGATAACATCGCCCCCACCACCGGGCAGTCGCCCCGGGTCTGGAAAGACTGGCCGGACGCCTCCAATGCTACTTCCACCTTCTCTCCGGGGCTAGGTCTGTCCGGGCAGCCGGCCCCAGCTCGATACCGCTGGACCGGCGGCCCCGATCCGCACTCGCTTTAGTGCGCCGTTGGCGGCGTTCTCAACCGCGCCGGTAAAAGTGCTGGCGTCTGCGTCATCAGGGCTGGCAGGCTCGCCGGCGGCAGTGGCGCCGCTCCGCAAGCGGTCAGGCGAGCAGGGGCAAAATAACGGTTATTGCCAGAACCCCTGCCCGGTGTTTCACTGATTTTCCCCATTATGGAGTTGCCGATCGCTATACTGTATGCTCCGGCCCGGACGCCATATGCTTTCCGGGGCGGGCAAACGACATTGAATGACACGGAGGCGATGATGCAACTGGGAGCCATCTTTCCGCAGACCGAAATCGGGGCCGACCCGGCCGGGGTGCGCGACTTCGCCCAGGCCGCCGAAGACCTGGGCTACGAACATCTGCTGGTCTTCGACCACGTGCTGGGCGCCGACGCCGGCAAGCGCGAGTCTTGGGAGCGGCCCTACAGCTCGGTAGATATGTTCCACGAACCCTTTGTGCTCTTCGGATACCTGGGAGCCATCACTCAGAAGCTGGAGTTCGTTACCGGCGTGCTGATTCTGGGCCAGCGGCAGACCGCCCTGGTGGCCAAGCAGGCCGCCGAGGTGGATGTGCTGACCGGCGGACGGCTGCGCTTGGGCATCGGCGTTGGCTGGAACGAAGTGGAGTACGAGGCGCTGGGCGAGAACTTCGGCAACCGGGGCCGCCGCTCCGCAGAGCAGATTGAGGTTATGCGCCTGCTTTGGACTCAGGAAGTGGTGGACTACCATGGCCGTTACCACGACATCACCCACGCCGGCATCAACCCCTTGCCCGTGCAGCGTCCCATCCCCGTCTGGTTCGGCGGCGGCGCGCCCCAGGTGGTGCGCCGCATCGGACGCATGGGCGACGGCTGGTTCCCTCAGTTCCAGCCCGACGGCGAGGGTGCCGAGCGCATTGCCGAGATGCGGCAGATAGCGGTGAACGCCGGGCGCAACCCGGATGACATTGGCATCGAGGGGCGTATCGGCATCGCCGCCGACAGCCAGGACAGTTGGGGCAAGCTGGCCGAGGATTGGGCCAATGTGGGCGCAACCCACCTCTCGGTAAACACCATGCGCGCCGGACTCAAAGGCCCAGACCAGCATATCGAGGCCATCCGCCGCTTCAAGGAAACCGTTTCGGGGTAAATTAACTCTGGGCGCGGCAAGAGCGCCGGGGAAATGTAATAAACCCCCGGCGCTCCGGGTTTAATAATCAAGACACGGGCAGCAGGCTCCGGCTGCTCCTGCCGCCAACGGCCACTACTCCCGTGGCGCTGAGGCCGGCGATGGCGACCAAGCCGATGGAGTTGACACCGCCGATGGCGACGACGCCCACGGCGTTCACCCCGCCTATGGCGACGAACCCCATGGAGTTTACCGGAGCAATCGTAACCAGCCCCATGGCGTTCAGGAAGCTGAGCGCAATCAGCCCGACGGAGTTGAAGACGCCCCCGGCAATGATGCCTACGGCGTTGCCCGGCCCCCAGGCAATGATGCCGATGGGGTTCTTCCCCTTGGTTACGGCGTCTGGCATATCCATACCGGTCTCCTTGATTTCAGGGTTCCGCCGATTTCAGGGTTCCGCCGCCGCCGGAGATTTCAGCCCCGGAACAGCCGCGCCACCCGGTCCAGGATCCGGTTGCCGACCTCGTACTTGGTCAGCAAGGGCAATTCTTCCACGTTCAGCTCCCGGTCTATGAGGGTGACGCGGTTGGTGTCGGTTCCGAAGCCGCTGCCTTCGTCCGTAATGTCGTTGGCGGCAATGAGGTCGAGGGACTTGGCGGTGACTTTGGCGGCGGCGTTGGCAACCAGGTTCTCGCTCTCGGCGGCGAAGCCCACGCGCACAAAACCGCCCGGCCCGGCCTGCTCCAGGGTGGCGGCCAGAATGTCGGTGGTGCGGGCCAGCGGGATGTTCAGTTCATCGCCGGACTTCTTGATTTTCTGGCCGGCGGCCGTCAGGGGGCGGTAATCGGCTACCGCCGCGGCCATAATCAGCGCATCGGCCTCCCCGGTGCGGGCCAGCACCGCGTCGCACATCTGCTGCGCCGTGCCCACCGGCACCACTTCCACCATCGGCGGGGCGGGCAGGCCGCGGGCGGCGGACACCAGCGCCACCTTCGCCCCCCGGTCGCGGGCCGCCTCGGCCACCGCGTAGCCCATCTTGCCCGACGAGTGGTTGGTTATGACGCGCACCGGGTCAATCGGCTCGGCAGTCCCGCCGGCGCTTACCACAATAGTCCGGCCCGCTAGGTCGCCCTCGCGGCCCAGGGTATAGGCGATGTAGCCCAAGAGTTCCGGCGTTTCCAGCAGCCGCCCGTAGCCGGTCAGCCCGGAAGCCAGCCGTCCCCGGCCCGGCCCGGCGATGACCGCGCCGCGCCGTCGCAGCCGCTCCAGGTTCTCCTGCGTCGCCGGATGCTCGAACATATCGGCGTCCATGGCCGGGGCCAGCAGCAGCGGTGCTTTGGAGGCTACGGCCGTCGTCGTCAGCGGGTCGTCGGCCAGCCCTAGGGCCAGCTTGGCAATGGTGTGGACGGTGGCGGGCGCCGCCACGATAACGTCGGCCTGCCGCGCCAGCTCCACGTGCTCCACGGCGTATTCCGAACCGGAGTCGAAGGCGTCGGTGACCACCGGACGGTGGGTCAGGCTGCGAAAGGCCAGCGGGGTGACGAACTGGGTCGCCCCGTGGGTCATTATGGTGTCTACCAGCGCCCCGGCCTGCGTCAGCTTGCTGGCTAGATCGAGGGCCTTGTAGCAGGCGATGCTGCCGGTGACGCCCAGTACCACGCGCTTGCCGCTTAACACGCTGCCCCCTTAGCTCAGTCCGGGTTCTGGTTCAGGTGATATATGTGGCGCAGGCCGATGAGGGTCAAATCCGGGTTGATATGGTCGAAAATGCCCGTCTCCCGGGAGATTACATCGGCCAGCCCGCCGGTGGCAACCACGGTGGCAAACCCGCCCAGTTCGCCCTTGATGCGGCCCGCCAGTCCCTTGACCAGCTCGGCGTAGCCCAGCACCAGCCCGGCCTGCAAGGCCGCCGTGGTGTTCTGTCCAATGGCGGAGGGGGGCGGCGTCAGCTCAATCCGCCGCAGTTGGGACGTGTTCAGGAACAGGGCCTCGGCGGCGACGCTGATGCCCGGCGCGATGGCGCCCCCGAGATACACGCCCTCGGGCGATATGACGTCGAACACGGTGGCGGTTCCGAAGTCTACGATAATCGTCGGGTAGCCGTACAGTTCCTTGGCCGCCACGGCGTCGGCGATGCGGTCGGCGCCCACGTCGCGGGGGTTGTCGTAGGCAATTTGCAGCCCGGTGCGCACCGCGCCGGTTACCGTCAGCGGGCGGACGCCGAAGTAGTTGGACGCCACCTCCTCGAATATCCCGGTCAGCGGCGGAACCACGCTGCACATGGAGACCTCGGTGATTTCCTCCCGCCGGATGCCGTTCAACCGGAGCAGGCTGGTCAGCAGCAGGCCATATTCGTCTGGCGAACGGCGCGAATCCGTGGCCGCCCGCATGGTCGAGACCAGCCCGAAATCTCCGAACACGCCGATGGTCACCATCGTGTTGCCAACGTCGAGGGCTAGGAGCATATCTTTGTCCGAAGGCGAAAGGTATATTCTTGCTTGGGCTGATTATATGGCAGGGCAATAAGGGCGGCAAGAAAAGAAATGGGGCATCGCGCAACCCGGCCTGCCAACCGGAATGAAGCCAATTTTCTAGCTCAAGGCCGGGGATTCTCCGAAAGTGGCGCACGTTGCCAGTGACCACAATAAGGCCGTTGCTAAGGGCGATGGCGCCGATGCGTAAATCCGATTCCTGTTAGAGGTGTTCCGCCCCGCTCCGGTTCGGCCTTCACCCGTCCAAAACGGCGAGCCGCCCCCTCATCGAAGGGAAGCACCGAATGGACTTGCCGGAGAGTTACTTCTATGCGGGACAACAGGGAGCGGCACTGTTGTCCGAGGCGAAGGGCGCCGAAAATCAATCAATTCTGCCAATGTTATGCTGGAAGTATATTTTGTTCAGGGGGTATCGATCGGATGCTGTCTTCACTAGGGCCCAAAGGTTCACGTCGGTCTGAGCTATGTTTATCCGTTTGCCGGTTTTGCCCGTTTCTTCCATATTTATCCCCCTTCCCAGAAGGATTGGCCGGTGGCAGCTTTGTTCAGTGTACCACTTCGGCCTGCTTTATACCCAATTGCGCCGGGGCGAGCCGGAATAGAGTATAATCACCGCCGGAGCGCGGCCCCGGGCGGCGCAAGATTAGAACTGATGGAATGTTGCGGGAATGAGTAGCAAGTTTCTGGAAAGGCTGGATGAAATTCGGGAGGGCGCCCCGCCCCGCTTGGGCTTCGGCCCGCGCCGCGCTGAAAAGACGCCGGGTTTGGCGCTGATCGTGTCGGCGGAAGGGAAGGACGGCGCGGCGGCCGCCGCCGCTCTGGCTCCCGAGGCGATAATCGTCTCAGGCGCCGCGGTGGTTGATGCCGGCGAGATCGGCGAAGCGGCTGGCAACGTGCTTTGGGGGGCCTGGCCGTCTTCCCTGTCCGTCGAATCCGCTGCCGCTTGGCGCGAGGCCGGGGCTGACCCGGTTGTCTTTTCATTGCCGGATACGGCGTTGGGCGCGGTCACTGACAAGGACGCGGCGCGGGTCTTGGCGGTAGACGCCGGACTGCCCCCGGAAGAGCTGCGCGACATCAACCCGCTGCCGGTGGACGCCGTGCTGGTGGCGCTGCCCGGCGACCCGGCGCAGTGGACGCTGCAAGATTTGGCCGGCATCGCCCGGGTCAGCGGGCGCGTGGGCAAGCACCTGCTGGCGGAAGTCGAGGGCGCGCCGGGCGGCGATACGCTGGAGGCGCTGCGCGATGCCGGGGTGATTGGCTTGGTGGTCGGGCTTTCGCTGGGCGAGGAGGCCATCTCGGGACTGAAGGACGCGCTGCGGAATATGCCGCGCCCCGGCGCCGACCGCCGCAGCCGCTCCAGCGCCATCCTCCCCGGCTCGGTCTATGCCGCCCGCCGTCCCGCTCCGGCCGAGGACGACCCGGACGACGACGATTAGCCATCGTCCATTGCCCGATAGCCGAACGGGGAGTGAGTCTGCCAGGAACCCGCACTGCCAAGCGGCGGCCATTGCCCGACAGTCGAACAGGGAGTGAAGCCCCATGACCGATGACCGGCCCCCGGATGAAGGCCCGGACAGTTCGCGCGAAGAAGAGCAACAGGGACACGTCCACGAGCTGCATGAGCATTACGGCGTGCTGCCCGCCGACGGTGTGGAGTACCTGACCGACAAGCTGACCGGCTATATGTACGAAATTGAGCTGGGCGGCCTCTCGGATATTATGGGCCAGGTACTGGACGACTTCGCCGAACAGTCGGGCGGAATGCCGGAAGACCTGATGTCCCGCGACGCCTTCGAGCGGATTTCCCGCAGCCAGCTTGCGGTCACTTTGGCCTACCAGTTGGGACGGCTGGAAGGCCGTTCGCCGCAGCTCGTCGCAAACCTAGTGGCCCGCGCCATCGAGTCCTACGGCTTCCTGCCGGTGGACGAGTCGGAGCGGATTACCGATGCCGATATGGAGAACCCCAAGGTGCAGGTCTACCCGCGAGTCCGCCGTATGAAGTACGTGGAGCCGCAAGTAATTCAGATACAGGGCTTGGGCGATGGCCCCGCCGGGGACGGAAGCGCGCCGCCGGGGTAGCCGACGGAAATTCCGTGCGTCCGACCGGGGTTGTAAACAGGAGACAGCCACGCCTCACGGGAGAATGACCCTCCTCCCAAGACGGGATGGGCAGCCCCAGCGGAGACAGCCATACTCACGGGAGAATGTCTATGAACACCACCGCACCCGCCTATGATCTGCTGCTCACCGGCGGCACGCTGCTGGACCCGGCGCAGGGCATCAACGGCCGCCGCGACCTGGCCTTCAAGGACGGCCTGGTGGCCGCCGTGGCCGAGCGCATTGACGCCGCCGATGCCGCCGCGTCGGTGGACGTCTCCGGCAAGCTGATTACGCCGGGGCTGATTGACCTGCACGGCCATTTCTACCACGGCGGCAACCCCACCTCGGTCAACCCCGACGAAATCTGCCTGTCCTCGGGAACC
Organism: Dehalococcoidia bacterium; assembly: GCA_965213725.1. Taxonomy (GTDB): domain Bacteria; phylum Chloroflexota; class Dehalococcoidia; order Lucifugimonadales; family UBA3495; genus VXOI01. Next base: position 2,307,112 of record OZ243924.1, on the reverse strand, counting down.
ACCACGGGGGTAGACGCGGGCAGCGCCGGGTTCCTCAACTACCAGGCCATGCGCGACTACGTGTTTCCGGCCCACCGCACCCGGCTGCTGGCCTTCCTGCACGTCGGCGCCGTGGGGCTGGCGGTCAACCGCGTGCTGGGCGGCGGGCTGCACGATATGCGGGTCATTGACGTTGACCAGACCGCCGAACACATCAAGCAGAACCCCGGCTTCTGCTTCGGCGTCAAGGTGCGGATGCACGTCAACGCCGTGGCCTACTGGAACGCCCACGAGGCCATGCGGGCGGCCCGCGCCGTGGCCGACAAATCGGGCAGCCGCCTGATGGTTCACGTCAGCGGCACGCCCATCCCGCTGCCCGAGGTGCTGGAGTTCCTCGGCCCCGGCGACATCTCCACCCACGCCTTCAACGGCCACCCGGAAAATATGCTCGACCGCAACCGGAAGATTCGCCCCGAGGTGAAGGCCGCCGCCGACCGCGGCGTCATAATGGACCTGGCCCACGCCGGCGTCCACTGCGACGTGGAGGTAACCCGCGCCGCTCTGGAACAGGGCTTGGCGCCCCACACCATCAGCACGGACATCCACGTGCCGCCGCCGGAACGCACCGTCTACCAGATGAACGACCTAGCGAGCAAGATGCACGCCATGGGGATGCCGCTGGCCGATGCCATAGCCGCCGCCGCCAGCGCTCCGGCCCGCGTGCTGGGCCTGCAAGACAGCATCGGCTCGCTGGCCCCCGGGATGTGCGGCGACGCCGCCGTATTCGACCAGCGGGAGGGCCACTTCGTTTGGATGGACTCGGCGGGCAACCTGCAACGCGGCAATATGCGCCTCGACACCTACGCCACCGTCCGCGAAGGCCGGATGGCTTGGCGCGAGGGCCATCTGGTGGAAATGGGCAACTGCTAGGGCAAGGGCAGTCATCTGCACCACAGCCGAAACCCGTTCATCCTGAGCCAGCCGCCCGAGCCTGCGGCTCGAGCCTGTTGAACGATAAACGGGTTTCGTTCCTGAGGAAGGAATCGCAATGCCCTACACCGCCGGCATAGACCGCCGCAACCCGGGGTGCTTCCTGTTCATGTGTTCAACGCCGATCTGGTTTCCTTGGTGCAGTTCCTTGACATCGGCACCCGCGGCGCGGCCAATCTGCACTGACCGGCGGCTCAACCCCGCGCCTTAACCTCCAGCGCGCCGGACCGCCCAATGCTGGCGCAGGCTTGCGGAATCAAAAGAACTGAGGCCGGTAAAGGCTTTGCAATCGCCCGGAGATGTAGGCCGGGGCAATGGCGTTTTGGCGGGAAAGCGGTTAAAATCGGTTAACATCATCCTGCAATGGTCAGGGGCGAAAAAACAAAAGGCCCTTCCCTTACCCGGTCATTTTCCCTGGAGTCCGAGCCGGGGGAAGCCCAATCCGGGGATGCGTCTTCGGTTGAATTCAGCGCAACGGGGGTATAGACCTTGGGGTAGCTGCCAAGAACCGAATAAGCGAACTCCTGCAAGAGGTGTCCGCTTACCTGCCGGATAACGCCACCGGGCTTATCAAGGACGCCTACCACTACGCCGACCGTTGCCACGATGGGCAGTTGCGCAAGTCCGGCGAACCCTACATCGCCCACCCGGTGGAAATCGCCCTCTACCTATCCGACTTGCGCTTGGACGAACAGACCATCGCCGCCTCTCTGCTTCACGACGTGGTGGAAGACTGCGAAGTGACGCTGGACGACCTTTCCGTCCGCTTCGGGCCGGAAATAGCCAGGCTGGTTGACGGCGTAACCAAGCTCACCCGGCTGGACAGCCGCATCCACGACCCGCTGAGCGCCCTGCCCGACGGCGCCAACGACCCCGACAGCCTCTATGCCGAAAGCCTGCGCAAGATGCTGGTGGCCATGGCCGAGGACATCCGCGTCGTGCTGATCAAGCTGGCCGACCGGCTGCACAATATGAAAACGCTGGACGCCCTGCCGCCGGAGAAGCAGCGCCGCATCGCCCAGGAAACGCTGGATATCTACTCTCCCCTAGCCCACCGCCTGGGCATCTGGGAAATCAAGTGGCAGTTGGACGACCTCGCCTTCCGGCACCTGGACCTGGACAAGTACCGCGAAATCTCCCGAATGCTCTCGGCGCGCCGCGTTGAACGGGAGGAATACGTTTCCCAGGTGTCGGAACAGTTGCGCGGCCATCTGGAAGCGTCCGGGATAAAGGCGGACGTTTCAGGACGCCCCAAGAACATTTACAGCACCTACCGCAAGATTCAGAAGTATGAGGCCCAAGGCAAGCAACTGAGCGACATCTATGACCTTTTCGCCATGCGCGTGCTGGTGGAAAATGAAATTGACTGTTACCGGGGGCTTGGCGCAGTCCACCAGCTTTGGCATCCCATACCGGGGCTGATTGACGATTACATCGCCAACGCCAAGGAAAACGGATACCAGGCCCTCCACACCACCGTGGTCTGCGAGGGCGGCACCCACCTGGAAGTGCAGATAAAGACCGTGGATATGCACCAGGTCGCCGAATACGGAGTGGCGGCCCATTGGCGCTACAAGGAAGGCAAGAGCAGCGACATCAACTTTGAAGAGAAGATGAGCGAGCTGCGGCAGTTGCTGGAGTGGCAGCGCGACGTGACCAGCACCGCCGAGTTCATCGAGTCCGTGAAGCAGGACATCCTGCGCGACCAGGTTTTCGTCTACACCCCCAAGGGCCGCATCGTCGAACTCACCGCCGGCTCCACTCCGGTGGACTTCGCCTACAAGATTCACACCGAGCTGGGCCATCGCTGCGTCGGGGCCAAGGTCAACGGCCGGCTGGTGTCGCTGGACACAGCCTTGCAGAACGGCGATACCGTCGAAATAATGAGCACCAAGTCGGACCGCGGCCCCAGCTTGGACTGGCTCAACCCCAACCGGGGCTACGTCCGTTCCGCCAGCGCCCGCCAGAGCATCCGCCAGTGGTTCAACCGCCAGAAGCGGGACACCAACATCCGGCGGGGGCGGGAGATACTGCGGCGGGAGATGCGCCGCCTCAACCAGAAATTCGACGATGGCGAAGTCCTGGCCCTGTTCAAGTACGACACCATGGACGAACTGCTGGCGAACCTCGGCTCGGGGGGCGTGGCCGAGACCCAGTTGGCGCAGAAGCTGGTGGAGGCCCGCCAAGAACCGGAACACCCACTGGCGCGCAGGCGAAACGACCTGCCTTTGTCCGGCCCCACCTCGGGAATCACCGTCCAGGGCGTGGGCGATATGCTCACCCGCATGGGCCCGTGCTGCAACCCCATCCCCGGCGACGATATCCTGGGCTTTGTCACCCGCTCCCGGGGCGTCACGGTGCACAAGCGGGACTGCCCCAACATCCGCCGGGAAGACGAACCGGAAAGGTTCATCTCCGTGGACTGGGGCCGGGCCAAGGAACTATACCCGGTGCGGATCACCATGATCGCCTACGACCGCGTTGGTCTGCTGAACGACCTGACCCGCAACGTGTCGGAGGAGGGGGTCAACATCGCCTCGGTGAACACCGGCGAGTACCAAGACGGCAAGGTAACCATGACCCTCACCGTCTTCACCACCGGCATGGAGCAGTTGGGCAAGCTGTTCGCCAAGCTGGAGGGCGTCCGCGGCTGCATCTCAGTCCACCGCGAGCGTTCCAATGCCGTCGCCTCCCGGTGACCCTTAACCGGCGGGACGGGGCAGCATCCCGCCGGGGCGCGCCGCCGTGCGCCCTTACCGTCGGCCCTCCGCCGTTCCCGCATCCGCAGACGCCGGGCGCGTTGCGGCGCGCCCCGGCCAACGAGGCCAGCGAAGTTAAATTTTCACCCCAAAGGAGACTATTATGCCAGAACGACAGCCCGTGATTCCCCCCGGCGCAGCGCCCAACCCCAACCTGTCCCCCGGCATACGGGTCGGCGATATGCTGTACGTGTCGGGCCACGTGGGCGTGGACGCCGACGGCAACGCCGCCGAGGGCTGCGAAGCCCAATCCCGGCAGGTGATGGCTAACATCCGCGCCGTCATCGAAGCCGCCGGCGGCCGCATGGAAGACGTCTGCAAGATAACCTGCTTCCTGACCAATATGGAAGACTACCCCGCCTACAGCCGGGTGCGCCTCGAAACTTGGCCCGCCAACCCGCCCGCCAGCTCCACCGTCGGCGTTTCCACCCTGGTGCGCCCCGAACTGGTGGTCGAGGTCGAGGCCATCGTCCGCCTGCCGGATTAGCCTTCAACCAAACACAGAGCGCGCCGGGACACAGAATAGAATCTCTGCGGCCCCGGTGCGCTTTGTGCTGCATACGTTCTGTGCTGCATACTGTTGCATAAACGCTCTGTGTTGCATAAAAGGGAGAACAGCAATGTCCGTGGAAGACAAACTGGCCGAGATGGGCCTTTCGCTGAACCGGCCCAACGCGCCCATAGCCAACTTCGTGCCTGCCGTGCGCACCGGCAACCTGCTGTACGTAGCGGGCCACATCCCCCGGATGCCCGACGGCTCCATCCTGAACCCCGGCAAGGTGGGAAGCGAGGTGACCGAAGAGCAGGGCTACGCCTCCGCCCAGCAGGCCATGCTCAACTGCTTGGCCGCCATCAAGGAAGCCGCCGGCAGCCTGGACCGCGTGCAGCGGGTGGTCAAGCTGCTGGTGATGGTCAACGCCGACCCGGACTACGAGCGCCACTTCGCCGTAGGCAACGGCGCCTCCGACCTGCTGGTCAGCCTCTACGGCGACCGGGGCCGTCACGCCCGCTCCGCCGTGGGCATGGCCGGCCTGCCCCTGCGGGCGCCGGTGGAGGTGGAGCTGATCGTGGAGCTGGCGGAGTAACACCTATATTTGCTGACAGTTGCCTGTGGCAGGGAAAATTGGTATCAGAGTATTATCTGAACAGGACTTCTGCCTACCTTAAGTAGGCGGGCGGCGGGAGGTGAGTATCTGTGCTATACTCAAAAAGGTGGTGCCGCAGCGGGGATTCGAACCCCGACGGGCTGACGCCCCTCGACTTGGCAGGCCGAGACGTCTACCTTTCCGTCACTGCGGCATCATCCAATAAGGTGGGATGGATTTCTTCGACAGGAGCTGTCCTACCTTCTTCCGCCTCTGATAGTTCCCACCACCCCCTTCGGTCGGCATTACGAAATCGGTCATCACGACTAAGAATTGCGCCAAAAGTACTGACAGGTTTCACGCCGCCGATCTTGAAACCACGTTCACAGAGTTGTCTGAAGAGGTCGTCCCGGTGTGCCGGAGCAGCCAAATTTCTGAGAATCTCGTACGTGGCATCCGCCGCAGCGTTGTTTCCTTTCCGTCGTAGCCGGTTCTGCGTCCGCGCTTTTTCTGGCTCTTCTGGTAGATCGTCCAGCAGAGCTTTGACGTGCTCAATTTGCCGGGTCGTGCGTTTTCGTTCATCTTCAAGCTGCTCAAGCCATCTGACGAGAGTTTTCCTATCCATAGCTCGCTGTCCAATCTCGTGATGCTGTGGCGTTGCTAAGGCTAGATTACCAGCTAGATATGTACGTGTCAACTTTTCAGTAGAGCGAACTTACCCTGTGCGTGTTGTGAGTCAAGTAGAAATCAATGGCACAGTACAGCAAAATATAAAATATAGGAGGTTGGAGTTTGGCGAAGGCGATGCTTCTGCCAGGCGACTGCCGGGAACAACTGAAATCGGTGGAACGCGAATCGGTTGACCTGATAGTCACCTCGCCGCCCTATGCCAATCAGAGGGCGGCAAGCTACGGCGGAATCAAGCCCGATGACTATGCGGGCTGGTTCCTGCCCATCGCCGACGAGCTACAGCGCGTTCTAAAACCCGCTGGCACGTTCATCCTCAACATCAAGGAACCGGCGGTTAACGGTGAGCGCCATACCTGCGTGCTTGAGCTAATCCTGGAAATGCGCAAGCGGGGCTGGCTCTGGACTGAGGAATTTGTCTGGCACAAAAAGAACTGCTACCCCGGCAAGTGGCCCAACCGTTTCCGCGACGCTTGGGAGAGGCTGTTGCAGTTCAACAAACAGCGCAAGTTCAAGATGAATCAGGAAGCCGTAATGGTGCCTGTGGGCGACTGGTACGAAAACCGGATGCGCAACCTTAGCGACACCGACCGGGTGCGTGACGAATCCAAAGTAGGCAGCGGCTTCGGCAAGAAAGTCGAGAACTGGCTGGGCCGCGATATGGTCTACCCCACCAACGTCCTGCACGGCGCCACGGAGTGCGGCAACCGCCAGCACAGCGCAGTATTCCCCTACTGGCTGCCGGAGTGGTTTATCGATCTGTTCACCGCCCCCGGGGATGTGGTGCTGGACCCCTTCGCCGGCTCCGGGACTGCGGTATTCGCAGCACTGGCGAAGGGCCGCAACGCCATCGGCATTGAGGTGTACGAACCTTACTTTGAGAAGATGCAGGCGCAGTTGAAGCAGCAGGAACGGCTGGCGATATGACCCCGATAAGCGATGCGCAGATAACCGCCTACGTCGAGGCCAACATTGGGACGTTCCACGACAAGCGGCTGGAATCGCTTAACAAGCTAAAGCTGCGAGACCTGTTGCGGCGCAAGAACCCGTATCTGTTCAAGAGCAAGAACTTGGTCATCGTCGCTGACTTAATCCGTTCTCTGCTGGACGCCCACCTGAGTTCGCAAGAGGAAACCCTGTTCGGCGATTTCCTCGAGGGGTTGGCAATCTATATCGCCGAAGTAGTCCATAGTGGCTGGAAGTCGTCTGCTACGGGAATAGACTTGGAGTTTGTCCAATACAACACCCGCTACATCGTCTCCATAAAGTCCGGCCCCAATTGGGGAAACAGTTCCCAGGTTAACAAACTGAAGGAAAATTTCACCACCGCCGCCGGAGTAATCCGGCAAGGGAACCGCACCGCCAACGTCATAGCGGTCAATGGCTGCTGCTACGGGCGCGACGCCAACCCGGACAAGGGCGGCTATTTCAAGTATTGCGGCCAAGAATTCTGGGAGCTAATCTCCGGCGACCCCGAGTTTTACACCCGAATCATCGAACCGCTAGGCCACAACGCCAAGCAGCGCAACCGCACCTTCACCGACCAATACGGAGCCGTGGTAAACCGGCTGTGCCAAGAATTCACCGCCGGATTCTGCGCGGCTGACGGCTCGATAAACTGGCCCAAGCTGGTGGCATTCAGCTCCGCGAAAGGCGCGCCGCCGCGGCTGTAGTAATTCCCTAATCCTCCACCAACATTCATCTGCCCTATTATACGCCCCACCCCGCCTCTCTCCCGGGGGAGAGGGCGGGATGGGGCGCGGACGGAACCCCCGGCTAGTCCTGCGGGATGAGCGGAACCACTTCGCGGGTGAACTGCTCCATGTTTTCCTGGAGCGACGGCACGCTGTCCCCGGCGGGAAAGCCGATGATGAAGTTGGTCACGCCCAAGTCCATATACTGGCGCAAGTCGGCGGCTATCTGCTCCGGGCGGCCGTTCATCCACGGGCGGGAGCCGTCGGCGGCGTTGTTGAAACGGACGTCGGTGCTGAAGGTCAGGTCAACGGCGTTCTCATCGCGCCCGGCTTGCACCGTCAGGCGGCGCAGACGGGCGATGAGGCCGGACAGTTCCTCCGGCTCCAGAATCGCCGGGGGACGCAGGCCGATGGGCATCCAGCCGTCGCCGTGGTTCGCGGCGCGGCGGATGGCCGGGCCGGTGTGTCCGCCAATCCAGATGGGCGGGTGCGGCTTCTGAACCGGCTTGGGCGAGAAGCCGCTGCCGGAAATCCGGTAGAACTCGCCGTCAAAGGCTGGGTTGTCCTGAGTCCACAACTCCTTGTACAGCTCGATGAACTCGTCGGTGATCGCGCCGCGCCGGGCGTAGGTATCCAGGCCCAGGGCCTCGAATTCCTCCTCCATCCAGCCGACGCCCGCGCCTAGGATCACCCTTCCGCCCGACAGCACGTCCAGCGTGGACAGCATCTTGGCGGCCAGCACCGGGTTGCGGTAGGGCAGTATGAGCACGTGGGTTCCCAGCCGCACCCGCTGAGTGCAGCCGGCCAGGAAGTTCAGGGCCGCCAGCGGCTCGAAATAGGGCTGGTCGGGAACAAACGTCGCCACCCCGTCGGCTGCGTAGGGGTAGAAGGAACTGACCTCGCGCGGCAGGATGACGTGGTCGCTGACCCAGATGTGGTCGAAGCCCAGGTCGTCGGCCCGCTGGGCTAGGGCGCGAAGCTCGTCCGGCCCGGCCAGCGGGCCGCGGGTAGGAACGGAAGTGCCGAAGGTGACGGGCATAATATCCTCCGGTAGGCGTGAAAGTTTTGCCCAAGATTGGGGGTAGTGTAGCAGAATGCGGCCTAGCGCATCCCCGTCCGGCAACAGAGCCGGCCGCGCCGGGTCCGGCATATCCCCATCCGCCATCCGCCCGCTAAGCGTACCCGCCGCCCGGCTGTCCGGTGTTGCGCCGCTTGCGCACCACATAGCAACCGCCGAGGTAGTCGTGCCAGCCGCGCTTGTTCTGGTCGAATGCTATCCACAAATAGCCCAGCCAGATAGGGACCTCCGATACGAATCTGCCCGCCAGTTCCCTGGCTACAACCCGGTACCAGGGCGGGATGCTGCCCCTTGAGTCCACCACTTGAATCCCTAGCAACATCTTTCCCAAGGTCTGTCCGCGAAATGCCGTCAACAACACTCCGTAGACTACTGACACTCCCCAGGTCAGCAAGATGAAGCTGAAGTTGATTGTCTCAAAACTCACTACTACATTCTGCTCGATGGCCGGATCAGCCTCGCCAGTTGTGCGGGATATTCCTATGGCAATGGCAATTAGCACCGCGATGACGTAAACGATAATCCGGTCAATCGCAAACGCGGCAAACCGGATCCAGAAGCCCATGTATTCCACTCCCGGATACTGGGCCGTGGACAAGCCCTGTCCGCAGTTGGGGCAAAAGTCCGCGTTGGGGGATACGCTCGTTCCGCAGGCCCGGCACCTCAGCCCGCCAACGTCATAGCCTGCCCTTTCACTGCTCGCATAAGCCGGGGCCGCGGAGCAGTCGAAGCAGAGGCCGCTTTCCGCCCGAAAGTGCAGTTCGCACAGCGGCGCCACCCCGCATTGTTGGCAGGCGTGCCCCATTCCCCACGGCACCCCCACGCCGCAGTTCCGGCAATAGGGTATGTAGTCCGGCGGACACGGGCCGGTCTGTTCGCCGGCCGCCGCCACCGGCTGCCCGCAGACCTCGCAGGCCCGGCGGCCAGCCGACACCACGGCCCCGCAGTTTCCGCAGAACGACGCTTCCGCCCCCGATCCTGAATCGCTGGTCATCGCTCCCAAACATCCTGTTCCATCGAAATTGATTCACAAACAGCATACGCGGCCCGATTCCCCTGCTCAACCCGCCCCGCCGGGCATAAGGCAACCACCGGGCTTGCCGGGAATCGAAAAGGCCCGCCTGCGGGCATATAGTTTACATAATAAGAAAACTCCCTAATAATGGCACTGCACCGCCAGGACATATCCGGCGGTGCGATGGCAGAAGCAGGGCTGGCAGTGTGGGGGGAGGATATGCCGCAGGAATAGATATTGAGCGCAACAAAGGGCAGCCGCCTGCGGTTCGGGCGAGGGGCCGGCCGGGGCCGCGCCGGGGGCCGGGCGCTGCTTTTGCTGCTCTTGCTGCCCTCCGTCCTCATAGGCTGCGGCCTGCTGGAGACCCCGGAGCCGACGCCGACCGTTGCCCCCACGCGGCCCGCAGCGACCGTTGCGCCGACGCCGGTTCCCGAGCCGGTTGATCCCTCTACGCCATCGGAAGGCGCTTTGGTGTTGCAGGCCGCCGTTGCGCCGGTTCCCGCCGACTTGCCCGATTATGACCGGGGCGACTGGCGTCACTGGATCGACGCGGACGGCGATTGCCAGAACGCCAGGCAGGAAGTCCTGATTGCCGAGTCCGCCGCCGCCGTAGAATTCGAGTCGCCCGATGAATGCCGGGTAGCGTCCGGCCTCTGGGAAGGGCCTTACACCGGCCAAGTGGTCAATGACCCGCAGGCCCTGGATATTGACCATATGGTGCCGCTGGCTAACGCCCACCGTTCCGGCGGCTGGGCCTGGAGCCGGGAGCGCAAACGCGAGTTTGCCAATCATATGGGCTATGAAAATCATCTCATCGCCGCCACCAGCTCGGCCAACCGGGCCAAAGGCGCCCAAGGCCCCGAAGAATGGCGTCCGCCCCTGGAAAGCTACTGGTGCGTCTACGCCATAGACTGGGTTACCATCAAGAACAACTGGGAACTGACCGTTACCGAAGCCGAATACGGGGCCCTGCGGGAAATGCTCGCCACTTGCCCCATGACAGCGTTGCTGCAACGGACTGATGGCCGCCGCCCGTCCAGCGCGACGCCCGTTCCAACGCTAACGTCTGCCCCCGCGCCCACGGCGGCCCCGCTGTCCACGCCGCCGCCCGGCCTGCGGTACGATCCCTTCGGCCCTGACCGGGACTGCGGGGATTTCGACAATTACGAAGAAGCTCTGGCCTTCTACCTGGCCGCCGGAGGCCCCGCCGTAGACCCCCACAACCTCGACTCCAATGGCGACGGCAAGCCTTGCGACTCCTTGCCCCGCTCCCGGTTCCCCGGCCAGTCGGCAACGGCGGCGTCCGGCCTTCCTGCGTCGTTTATTCCGGCGTCCTTTCGCCCCGGCTTGGCCCAGGCCCCCGGCCATACACCCGCGCCAATGCCGACGCCGACCGCGTCCCCGGCGCCAGTGCCCACGCCGACGCCGACCCTTGCGCCTACTCCCGTACCCACGCCCACTCCGGCCCCGGCGCCCACGCCCACTCCGGCCCCGGCGCCCGCGCCTAGTCCCGTACCCACGCCAACGCCAACCCCAATCCTTCCGCCTATTCCCACGCCCACGCCAACTCCGGCCCCGGCTCCCACGTTCACGCCCACGCCTACGCCAACTCCGGCCCCAACCCCGGCGCCCACCGTTCCGCCGCTGGCAGTACCGGGTTTTTCGGGACTGCCCTTCGACCCATACGGCCCGGACCGTAGCTGCGCCGACTTCGTCTCATGGTGGGATGCTCAGAATTTTTACTATGCCGCCGGCGGCCCGGCCAGCGACCCGCACCGTCTCGACGGCAATGGCAACGGCGTGGTCTGCGAGTCCCTGCCCGGGATGCCCGAAAACGGCCCGGGGGCACCAGATATAGCGCTATTGCAAGACGCCTTCGTTGACCGCAACTGCGGCGACTTCGCTACTTGGCGGGAAGCGCAGAATTTCTTCCTGTCCGAGGGCGGCCCGGACGATGACCCGCACGGACTGGATCGGGATGGCGACGGCTTGGCCTGCCAGTCCCTCCCCGGCGCACCGCAGGATGACCCCGGCCCGGCCAAGCCGTCCCCAACGCCAACGCCCGAAGACACGTTTGCCGACCGCAACTGCGGCGACTTCGATACTTGGCGGGAGGCGCAAGATTTCTTCCTGTCCGAGGGCGGCCCCGGCAGCGATCCGCACGGACTGGATCGGGATGGCGACGGCTTGGCCTGCCAGTCCCTCCCCGGCGCGCCGCAGGATGACCCCGGCCCTGCCAAGCCGTCCCCAACGCCAACGCCGTCGCCCGAAGACACGTTTGCCGACCGCAACTGCGGCGACTTCGCTACTTGGCAGCAGGCGCAAGATTTCTTCCTGTCCGAGGGCGGCCCCGGCAATGACCCGCACCGTCTTGACCGGGACGGTGACGGCGTGGCCTGCCAGTCCCTCCCCGGCGCGCCGCAGGATGACCCCGGCCCGGCCAAGCCGTCCCCAACGCCAGCGCCCGAAGACACGTTCATAGACCGCAACTGCGGCGACTTCGATACTTGGCGGGAAGCGCAGGATTTCTTCCTGTCCGAGGGCGGCCCGGACGATGACCCGCACGGACTGGATCGGGATGGCGACGGCGTGGCCTGCCAGTCCCTCCCCGGCGCGCCGCAGGCTGACCCCGGCCCGGCCAAGCCGTCCCCAACGCCAACGCCCGAAGACACGTTTGCCGACCGCAACTGCGGCGACTTCGATACTTGGCGGGAGGCGCAGGATTTCTTCCTGTCCGAGGGCGGCCCCGGCAGCGATCCGCACGGACTGGATCGGGATGGCGACGGCTTGGCCTGCCAGTCCCTCCCCGGCGCGCCGCAGGATGACCCCGGCCCCGCCAGGCCATCCCCAACGCCAACGTCGGAGCCCGAAGACACGTTCATAGACCGCAACTGCGGCGACTTCGCTACTTGGCGGGAAGCGCAGAATTTCTTCCTGTCCGAGGGCGGCCCCGGCAATGACCCGCACGGACTCGACCGGGATGGCGACGGCGTGGTCTGCCAGTCCCTCCCCGGCGCGCCGCAGGATGACCCCGGCCCGGCCAAGCCGTCCCCAACGCCGGCGCCCGAAGACACGTTCATAGACCGCAACTGCGGCGACTTCGATACTTGGCGGCAGGCGCAGGATTTCTTTCTGTCCGAGGGCGGCCCCGGCAGCGATCCGCACGGACTCGACCGGGATGGCGACGGCTTGGCCTGCCAGTCCCTCCCCGGCGCGCCGCAGGATGACCCCGGCCCCGCCAAGCCGTCCCCAACGCCAACGCCAACGCCAACGCCAGCGCCAGCGCCCGAAGACAGGTTTGTAGACCGCAACTGCGGCGACTTCGCTACTTGGCAGCAGGCGCAAGATTTCTTCCTGTCCGAGGGCGGCCCCGGCAGCGATCCGCACGGACTCGACCGGGATGGCGACGGCCTGGCCTGCCAGTCCCTCCCCGGCGCGCCGCAGGATGACCCCGGCCCCGCCAAGCCGTCCCCAACGCCAACGCCGTCGCCCGAAGACACGTTTGCCGACCGCAACTGCGGCGATTTCGCTACTTGGCAGCAGGCGCAAGATTTCTTCCTGTCCGAGGGCGGCCCCGGCAGCGATCCGCACGGACTGGATCGGGATGGCGACGGCCTGGTCTGCCAGTCCCTCCCCGGCGCGCCGCAGGCTGACCCCGGCCCCGCCAAGCCGTCCCCAACGCCAACGCCAACGCCAGCGCCCGAAGACACGTTTGTAGACCGCAACTGCGGCGACTTCGATACTTGGCAGCAGGCGCAGGATTTCTTCCTATCCGAGGGTGGCCCCGGCAATGACCCGCACGGACTCGACCGGGATGGCGACGGCCTGGCCTGCCAGTCCCTCCCCGGCGCGCCGCAGGCTGACCCCGGCCCCGCCAAGCCGTCCCCAACGCCAACGCCCGAAGACACGTTTGTAGACCGCAACTGCGGCGACTTCGCTACTTGGCAGCAGGCGCAAGATTTCTTCCTGTCCGAGGGCGGCCCCGGCAGCGATCCGCACGGACTGGATCGGGATGGCGACGGCGTGGTCTGCCAGTCCCTCCCCGGCGCGCCGCAGGATGACCCCGGCCCCGCCAAGCCGTCCCCAACGCCAACGCCCGAAGACACGTTTGTAGACCGCAACTGCGGCGACTTCGCTACTTGGCGGGATGCGCAAGATTTCTTCCTGTCCGAGGGTGGCCCCGGCAGCGATCCGCACGGACTGGATCGGGATGGCGACGGCGTGGCCTGCCAGTCCCTGCGCTAGTGGAGATAAGGCCGCTGTTGGGCAAGAGCCGTGGAATCCCGCCTTCGCAGGAATGACGGAGCGGGCAATGTTAATATGCCTAGGCTGACGGTATTCTCAACACGTGTTGGCAATGCCAGCACACCCTTAGAATACTCGGGCGTAGAGGGCAGGGCTTGGCGCATCCTATACATACGCTTACATACGCTGATTGACCCGCATCGCCGGGGTGGGTACACTCTGATTCGCCGGGTTGGGGATTCCCGTCTGCCCGGCGATGTCCTTCGGCAGGCTCAGGAGGGGTATGCTGCGATCGCTGTTTGGCCGGGGAAAGAAGCGGCGGGAGCCAACCGGCCCGCCGCCGGACGAGAGCATCCGGGCGGCGCGGGTCGGCGACGTGCTGATGCTCGCCGGAATGTCCCTCGAGTACGAATACCGGCACTTCTACGTCGAGCGCATCCACCGCTACGTCAGCCCCTCCGATACCTGGTACGAGCTGCTGTGCGTGGACGGGGACACCCGCCTCTGGATTGACTGGAGCGACGGCGCAGACCTGTTCGTCACCATGACCCCGGACGATGGGCCGACCGGCCTCGGCGCCACCGGCCTCAGCGAGGACGACCTCATCCAACTGGACGAAGAACATTCCCTAGACAACTACGTTGAAGTCGAAGGGGACGCTTATCGCTACCGCACCAGTTCCGAGGCCACTTTCTACCGCGACTGCCGGGGGCCGGGGGAAGGTTTCTACCACTGGGACTTCATCAACGAGGATGGCGATCACACCCTGTCCATCACCAAGCGCGAGGGGCGGCCCTTCGAGGCGGTGTTCAGCGAAGTCATCCCTCCCGACAGCCTAACCCTATACAAGGGCAGCCGTCCCCGCTCCTGAACTGACCGGCCCGCTGCCCTGAGCTTGCCGCCCTGAGCTTGCCGCAAGGATGAGCGGTCGGCCCTTCGACAGGCGCAGGGCCAACGGGGGAAATAATGATTGAGTCATTTATAGACACGCTGCAAGCCTTCCCGCGCGGGCTGGTATTCGTCGCCGAGGGCCTGATTGTGCTGGTTCTAGCCAAGCTGGTAAGGGACGCCGTGACGCGCCATTACCGGGTGGACGAGGAAGTGGTCACCAAGGCCAACCTCGCCGTGGCCCTGCGGCTGAGCGGCTACTTCATCGCCATAATCCTGGTGCTCCTAGGGGTGCTGTACCAGCCGTTGACCTTGAGCGTGGCGGCGGACGGGTTCGGGTTCAACCGGGAGTTGGGCGAGGAAGCGCTGCGGGTATTCCTGTATTCGCTGGGCGGGGTCGTGGCGCTGAACTTGGTGCGGGTGCTGTTCGACCGGCTGATACTCTACAAGTTCCGCTTGGAAAAGGAAGTGGTGGAAGACCGGAACGCCGGAGCCGGGGCCGCCGAGTTCGGGATGTACGTCGCCACCGGGCTGCTGATTGCCGGCGCGGTGGCCGGCGACACCGGGGGCCCGGGTTCTCAGATACAGGGGGAGGGCGAGGCGGCGCTGGTGACCTTGGCCTTCTTCGGCATGGGACTGGCGCTGCTGGTGGTTTTCGCCCTGTTCTACGAGTTCACCACGCCCTTCAACATCCACGACGAAATTGAGCGCGACAACCCGGCGGTGGGCATCGCCCTAGGCGGCAACCTGATAGCCATTGGGCTGGTGACGCTTAAGGCAGTGTTCGGCGACTTCGCAGGCTGGGGAGAAAGCATCGCCGCCTTCCTGACCTTTGGGGTGCTGGGTTTCGCTCTGTTATACGTGATGCGGGTGCTGATAGACTTGGTGCTGATGCCCACGGTGCGGGTCTCCCAGGTTATAGGCAGCGGGCACAACATAGGGGTCGCCTTCGTGGAAAGCGCGGTGGTGATAAGCTCGGCTATGATCCTGTTCATGGCTATCTGACGCCTGCCCCCATTCCGCCCCCGCCCATTTTTGCTTTCCAGCCAGGCAAGCTGGTCGGGAGAATGGCCGGTAAAGACCTTGGCGTTTTTGCCGGGGTCTTTCGCAAAGACTATTGCCTATGGGTATGAGACCTAGCCCTAGACCGCTAGTGCGAGCAGCGCTCAGGCATTGCGGTTCGCCTTCCTAGAAGCTCGAGATTAAGGCTCTCCCTCTCCGGCCTGCCGCAGGATCTGCCGCTCCGATTCCTCCCGGCGGGCCTGCTCTTGGCGCTCTTCCAGCCAGGAGAGGCCGCTTTCGATGACCAGTTCCATCACTTCGGGAGTTGCCCCGTCGCGGTTTACCGCCGGTTCCAGAATGCCCTCGTAGAATTCCACGTCCTCGATGGCGTCCTGCCAGTCGCGCCGGCGGTGGTCGAAGGTGCCGTCGTACAGCCGTAGCAGGAACACGGCGCGAAGGGGGTCTATGCCGTCGGCCAAGAACGCTTCGACCCGCAGGTCTGCGCCGCGCCCGGTGTCAAACTCCGCCGTCTCCCGGTCAAGGTCAACCACCGTGTCCTTGTAGTGGTCATACTGGTCAATGAGGGACTCGGTCTCGGACAGCAACTCCCCGATAAAGCCCCGCCCCAGCGGAGTGATGGCATAGGGGGCTTCGGCAGCGGACGGCGGCGGGCCGTCCGGCCCGGGCGGGGGCGGCGCGGCAATCAGGCCCTGCGATTCCAGGGAGGCCAGCGCTTCCCGAAGCGCCGGGGCGGTATCGGGCGCGGCGGCGGGGTGCAGCGGGACTTCGTGCTTGTCGAGGAAATACAGCGCAGTCAATGAGCGCATCCAGCCCAGCAGTTCCCTGCGGCTAGGCCACAGGCCATGCCTAACGGCGTATTCCATGGCGCAATACCGCTGTTCCAAGCGCAACGCGAGCAAATCCATTCGTTCTTCGGCAAGCTCAGGACGAGGGGATGGACTTTCGGCAAGCTCGGAACTCATCGTTGGCCCCGGGTCGGCCCAAGGGCCGGCGGTAAGCAGCGCGGACACCGGGGCGGTCAGGGCCAGGGGTTCGCCGTCGGCCGCCGTGGTCAGCAGGGCGCAACGCCAGTCGCGCCATTCCTCGCAGGCCGCCGTGAACACGGCGTAGATGCCGGGCAGGTCAGGGTTGGCCCGGTACTTGCAGGTGCCGGGGGCGAACTGCGCCGCAATCCTCTGCCGCTCTTGGTGGGATGCGGGGAAGGCGCGATCCAGTAGCTCAGACAACGAAAGGCGGCGGCATTCCGGCGGCATTTCCAGCCGGATGAAGTCCTCCGGGGCCAGGCCGGCCAGGGAGGCTTGCAGGGTGAAAGGGCCTTCTCCGCCGCTGATGCTTAGCGCCTCCGCCGCACCCGCATGGCGCCGCCTCCGCCGAAGCCGCCGGAACTTCTTGACGACGACCGCACCGAGCTGCTGCGGGAGACGGTGTTGCTGGTTGTGAAGGCCCCGCTGGACCTTTGGGTTGACTGGTAGCTGCTGCGGTTGGAGCTTATGTTGCCCCTGGACTGCTGGTAGCGGGAACCGGCGAAGGATGACTGCCTGGAGTTATAGCTGGCATTGCGCTGCACCTGACCGTTGTAGGCCGATGAGTTGCGGTAGGTGGTGCGCTGGCTGCGCATCTCCGGCCCGCGGGTGGGCGGCGTGCTGTAGTAATAGCCGCCGAACGGAGGGGCAATAGCCGAAATCAGCAGGTAGGTCAGGAGGAAGTCGCCCGCCCCGAAATGGCTGTAGTAGTAGCTGTTGGCGTGATAGCCGCGCATTTCGTGGTCGCCATTGGTTCCCCGGACTATCTCGAAAAGCTGGTCGTCCTTGGCGTCGTCAATGGCATTGTCGCCGTCCAGGTCTTCCCAGCCTTCCAGGGTCAGGACTTCCCCGTCCTGCTTGGCGCGAATCAGCACCAAGCCGTCGCCCTCATAGATTTCGTTGACCCGCCGCTCAAACTCGGTGGCGCTCTCGGAGTTCTTGAAGGCTTCCTGCACGTCGTCCAAGTTAATGCGGCCGGCGGCGCCGTCGGTGGCCGCCCAGTCTTCGTATGACGGCCCGCCGCCGCAGGCCGCAAGCAAGGGCGAGGCAGCGACCATGCCGCCCAACGAAATTGCCGCGCCAAACCTGAATTTTCGCCAAGCCATCTCAATGCCCCTTCGGTGGGGTACTCCCATTCTAACAAAAATTCACCGCCCTCGGGGAAACGGGCTATTGGCAGGAAAAGCACAAAGAGTATGACGAAAAAATTTCCCGCTCTAATTCCTCGTTCTTAGGGAGACGGGATAATTGCTTGGCGCAGCAGCAACTCCGTCTCGGGGCTTACGGCCACCGGCGGCGCTTCCGGCGGCGCGGACAGGGGGAAAGCAGTCAGCCGCGAGAGAAATTCCGCATCCGCCAATTCCCAGTATTCGCGCCAAGCGTCGTTGCTGCGGCGGACGAACTGGGCCACCGCCGACTTGTGGCCGAGGCTGCTCAACAACTGAGACGCCATCAAGTCCCGCAGTCCGGCGAGGTGGCCGGGCCACAGCTCGCCGCAGACTTGCAGCCAGAGCAGGCGGGCCAGTGTGGAGAATCTGCGCTCCCCGTCCCTCGACGGGCGCAGGATGGCCGCCCGCTGCTCCAGCCGGGCGACGAACAAGGCCGACAGCTCGGCGGGCAGCAGAGTCAGGTCTACGCCGTACAGCGGCGAACAGTCCACGCCGAAATCCAAGCGGGCCTCTTCCGCCAGTAGCGCGAACCGTTGCCGGTAGGCGCCCTCCGCGTCCGCTCCCAAGCGTTGCGCCGCCAACCGCAACGCCACCCGTTGCGCCGTTTCCCGGCACAGATCCAGCAGGGACGAGGGATCCCCGTCGGCGCTCTGGATGACCTCCTGACGGCGCCGGTAGTAGAGATGGGTCTGGCGGTCGAACTCTGCGGCGTAGTCCTGCATCAGGCTGCGCTGGGCCTCCCCCTCCCGGTCGGCGGCGGCTTGCAGTCTTTCGACCTCGCGCGCCACCTCCGGGCCAGTGTAGCAGACGCGCCCGGCGGCGTCGGTCCGGCGGCAGGCCGACAGCCTCAGTATCCGATCGCTGTTGAGATTCACCAAGCCGTCTTCCAGCGACAGGAAGGTCTTGGCAAGGCCGAACTGGCCCTGCCGGCCGCTTCTGCCCTGAAGCTGAAGCTCGACACGCCGTGAATCGTAAATCTCCGTGCCGATGACGCACAGGCCCAAGGCAAATTCCAGCCGCCGGATTTCGCGGCCTTCGCCGGGGTCGCGCCCAGCAACGCGCAATACGCCGCTAGGCCCTTCCGAGATGGAGAACAGTCCGGCCCGTTCCAGCCCGCCCCGCAGTACCTCGGCCTGGCCGGGCGTGGGGCAGCGTACTTCGACTGCGCCCGCTTCCCCGGCAAGCAGCCGGTGAATCTCGTCGGCGCAGCGTTGAACGAGGAGGCCGTTCAGTTCGCGTTCCACGATGACATCGGTTCCCCGTCCGGCCATGGGGGTGGACACGGTGACCGCCCCGAACCGGCCGGCCTCCCGGACGATGTTGGCCTCGGCGTGAGTGGTGGCCGCGTTGAGCAGTTGGTGGGGGATTTCCCGCCGGGCCAACTCGCGGCTCAGTTCCTCCGACTGCTCCACCGTCCGGGTTGCTGCCAATACCGGCTGCCCCATCCGGTGGCGGGCCGCTGCTTCGTCGGCCACCGCCGCGAGCTTGTCCTTGCGGGTCAGGAACACCTTGGGAGGGCGGCCGGCGCGCAGTGGGGCCTTGACGGGAGGAACCACCGCCACTTCCAGCCCGTACTTGCGCCGGAACTCCCCAGCGGCGGGCGCGGCGGTGCCGGTGATGCCGGAAACCTGCGCGTAGCGGCTGACGAACCCGGCGACGGAAATCCAAGCCAGCGTCTCGGACTCAGGGCGGACGGTGGCGCCCTCTTTGGCCTCCACCGCGGCCTGTAGGCCATGCTGGTAGATATTGTCCGGCTCGGGCCTCCCGGTGTGCCGGTCAATCAGCGCCACGCCGTCATCGTCTGCCAGGTAGTCCACGCCGCGCTTCAGCAGCAGATGGGCGCGCAGGGACTGGAGGGCCTGATTGCCCAGACCGTAGCGGCGTGACGTCCGGCGGGCGGCCCGGCCGGCCCGCCGGCGTCTTTCCGTCAGCGGCAGGCTCTGCTCCGGCAAGGAGTCCGCCGGGCTTGGGGCGGCTGTCTGAAGCAGAATTGGCCGGATTTCAGGACTTTTCTCATCCGGCGAGTTCTTCAGTTCCGAAGACCCTGATTCAGACGAGGGCAAGCCGTCATAGAACGGCCCCAGCCGTTGCTCCAGGAATTCCCGCCCCTTTTCGGTCAAGGTGACAAAGCGGTTTCCGGCGTGGACGGCATAATACAGCCCTTCCGCCGGGGCGGTGGAATCCTGTTCCGCCAGCGACCGGGCGCGTTTCAGGGCGCGGGGATTGGCGGCGGCGTGACGCTGCAAGGCGGGGTGCTCCGGCGCGGCCAGCAGCAACCGCGCCAGCGAAGGGGCTAGGCCGCCGGGCTTGACGTCCGGTGAGTCCAGTTCGGCGGCGAGTTCACGGGCAACACGGCTCTGGCGGCGTATCATCTCCGCCACGGCCCGGTCGGCCCGTATGGCGGCGCGGCTGCTGCCCGTGGGGTTGCCGGAAATAATCATAGGGGTAAAGGCTTCGTCTATCAGCGCCTGGTCGGCTTCGTCAACTATGGCGACGGCGCCGGACAGGCCGGCGGGGTGGTGCACCCGCCCGGCCGGGCCGGGCTTCAGGTTGTCGCGCAGGAAATCGAAACCCAACTCGCGCATGGAGGCGTACACGATGGCCCGGCAGTAGATGCGCCGGCGCTCTCCTTCCTCCGTGTGTTGCAGCACGGCGCCGACGCTGAGGCCGAGAGACTGGTAGACCGGCCCCAGCGTCTTGGCGTCGCGGTCGGCGAGATAGTCGTTGGCGGTGACCACGTGAGCGGCGCGGCCCGTGAGGGCATGAAGCGCGGCGGGAAAGGCGGCGGCCACCGTCTTGCCCTCGCCGGCGTCCATCTGCACCACCTGGCCCCGGAACAGGTGAATCCCGGCCAGCAGTTGCTTATCGGTGGCGCGGAACCGCAGGCAGGCGGCCCCGTCCCGCCGCCGCGCCGCCAAGTAAAACCCGGCGGGCAGCAGAATTTCTCCCGGAGGGCGAAATCTTCGTTGCCGGGATACGCTGGCAACGGCTTGGGCGATGTCCGGGTCGTCCCCCATCGCGCCGGAGCAGGAATCGAAAAGCCGCCATAGTCCCAGCCGCCGGTCTACCGCCTCTGACAGGATGGCGAAGGCGGCGGGCAGCAGGCCGTCGGCATCCGCTGTCCCCTCCCGCGATTGCAGCCGCAGGGCGGAGAAAGCGTCCCGCAACTCCGCGTCGGAATACGGCGCAAAGTCATGCCGCCGGATGCGCTCCAGCAGTGCGGCGGCGTTCTGTCGCCGGGGCTTCATCCGGGGCCTCACAGGGACGCCCCCGCCCTAACCCTCTCCCTCTGGGAGAGGGGATTTCCCGTTGCGGAGCTTGATTATAACCAGCCCGGATTGGTGGCCCGGCCCGTCGCACTCGTCCAAGCGGGCCAGCAGGCGCTCGCGGGCCGCTAGGATGCCGCGGCCGGCCCCCGGCTCGGCCGCCGCAAAGGCGCGGCCCATGGGGGTATCCAGCGTCCACTCCCCGGTGATGGAGCATTCGAGTTGCCCGCGGCGGCATACTTCCAGGAACTCGTCACGGTCGCGCCGGTACTCCCGCTCGCTGCGGTAGGAGATGGGCGCAACGTAGTAGTCCGCCGACAAGTACAGGCCCAGTTCGTTGTCAAACACCTGCATCAGGTCGGAGAAGGGAATCCAGCCCTCCAGCGCGAAGAACAGGTTTTCCGGGATATCCTGTGGCGTTTCGTGGTAGTAGAACCGCTCCTCCGACTCCACCATCCTGACGGGCAAGGGATCCTTGTCCCGGCAGCGCAGCAGGCGGTCGGCCTCGGCGTCTTGCCGGAACAGGAACGGCACGTTGCCATTGGTGGCGTCCACCAGCACCCGCGCGCCGTCCACCCGGTAGAGCAGCGCGGTGTGCTGCCAGTAGCGCATATAGCGTTTTGAGAGGCTGAAGTTGAAGGTGGTCAGCAGCTCGCGCAGCTTGCCCACCGGAAAAGGGCCGTCGGCATCCGGCCCGGCAAGAACATACTCCGACTCCAGCCCGTAGCGGTCGGTCAGGAACTTGAGGGCTTGCACCTTCTCCGAGCAGATGGCCCCGCGGCCGTCCCGTATATTGTCGATGGTCTCGTCGCCCGACTTGTAGACCAGGCTGCGCCCGGTGAACCGGGAATAATTCTCGAACTGACTGCGCCAGATGCGCCGGGCCAGGGATTTCAGGAACTTCAGCTTCTGTTCCGCCGAGCGGAGCGCCAGAACGCCGTCAGCCTCGCCGGCGCCATAGTCGTTGGCAAGGGTGTCCCGGACGAAGGCGGCATAGCGTTCCGGCGCGCGCTGCCACCTGCGGGCGTGGAAGCCGCGCCAGTTGCGGTCGTAGCCGCAGGCGATGCGGTCTATGCCGATGTCCAGCAACGCGACTTCCTGCCCGGCCGCTTGGGCCAGGTGGACGGCGGGCGGGTCGTTCAGCCCGAGGGGGCGGCCTGAGCCGGTGAAGGCGATGCCAGCGAACATATCCCGCAGCCGCCCGCTGTCGTCGCTGGCGTACACCAAGTCTCCCAGCGAGTAGAGGTTTTCGGCGGAAGAGGCGGTTATCCGCGATTCCCGCAGCAGCCGCTCAACGGGCGGATGCTTGACGTAGCGGGCCATCAGTTCCCGCAACGACAGGCCCGCGTCCTCCGGCTCCAGGCGCAGAGAGCACTGCCGCGCGGACACGGTGTCGTTGATCTGGAGTATGTGCGGAATAGAGGACATTGAACTCGGCGGTGTTTCACCCTCGCCCGGCCCCTCTCTTTCAAGAGAGGCGAGGGAGAAGAGGATTTCTTACGGGACGGCCAGGCCCCATCGCGCGGCGTATTCGCCATAGGAGGCGCTGTATTGCAGCGCCAGCTCGCCCCTCGTGTCCAGCGCATAGACCGATGGCAGGGCAACGCCGTTGAACGTGTGGGCCTTCACCAGCGTATATGACCCGGAGTTGCTGAACACCACCTGGTCGCCCAGGTTCAGGGGGCGGGAGAAGCGGTAGGCGCCGAACAGGTCGCCGGCCAGGCAGGTGCAGCCGGCCAGGAGGTACTCGTGGGGCGCGTCATCGTCATGCCCAACCACGTCGGGCCGGAAACCATACTCGAACACCTCCGGCATATGATTGACCGAGGTATCCAGCACGGCCACCGTGGCGCCGCCGCTCTGGAACAGGTCCAATACCGAGGCGACAAAGTACCCGGCGGCGCGGATGAGGCCGGAACCGGGCTCCAGGAATACCTTCACGCCGAACTGGGAGCGGAGGGAGTTGACCGCCTGGCTGAGGTCGTTAAGGTTATCGCACGGCTGGCCGTCATCCTCGAACAGGTAGCCGCCGCCCAGGTTGACCCATTCCACCTGCCGCAGCAGGCCGGGAATGCGGTCTTGCAGCCGCTCCACCGTAGCCCGCAGTTCCCCAAAGTCCGGCGAGTCGCAATTGGAGTGGAACAGCAGCCCGCGCACCCCGTCCAGCCGGGCCGGTTCGTTGCGCAGCGCGGCGGCGAGGTCGTCCAGCGGAACGCCCAGCTTGGACTGCGGGCGGCAGGGATCGTAGCGGCAGTCATCAGCGAAGGAAAGCTGCGGATTCACCCGCAGCCCGCAGTTGGCCCGGTCTTTCAGCAGTCCCTGATACATACTCCAGTGGTTCAGCGAGTTGAAGGACACATAATCGCACAGCGAGCCGATTTCGCCGGTTTCGTCGCCCCGAAGTCCGGGCGTGGTGATATGCACCGTTCCCCCGGCGAGGCCACAGCCGTCAAGGACGCTGCGGGCCAGCCGCGCCTCGTACAGCGAGCTGACCGCGAAGCCGTCCAGCCGCGGGGCCATCACCCGCAACGCCGGGGCGAAGGAGAAGGACTTGATGGCGAAGAGCAGGCGGCACAGTCCGGCGTTCCGCAGGGGCGCGGCGTAGCCGAGGAGCCGGTGAATGGCCCGCTCGTCGTAGATGAAGGCCGGAGTGTCCACCGAGGCGAATATGGCCGTATCCATTGGGCAATTCTAGCATAGCCGGGCTTCGAGGGTATTCTCAACGTGCGTTGGCAATGCCGACCGGCCGGGAGACAGGGCAATGCCACCCCGCCTTTATAATACACGGCCGGGTTTAATTCTCTGCGTTAAGAGCCGAGCTTCGCCAAACGGGAGCGGGCGGCAAAGGGCGGCGCGCCGACGCCGGGTTGATGCCCGCTTTCAGGGCGGCCATCACGCCCGCCGCCTCCCAGTAGTTGGCGGCGCGGTGGAACTGGCCCGGCCGCCACGGCAAGGCGGAAAGGTCATTGCGCATCAGATTAGAGTTCTCCGCAACCTCAATGACCGGAATGCCCTGCTCCAGCGCGGCCAGCGTCGGCAGCCCCAGGCAGCCCTCGGGCAGCACCAAGCAGGAAACGTCGCGGGCCGTCAGCACGCCGGGGTCGCGCCAAGCGCCGGGAGCGGTGATAATCCGGGGGCTTTTTTGCAGCCCCTTCAACACCGATTGCAGAAAAGTGATGGACACCGCTTCGGCGGCCATCCGCGGGTCAACCACGCCCACGTCCAGGTCCAGCACTTCCTGCGACTCCAGCATCGGGGAGTGGGCCGACGGCGCATCGTAGCGGCTGGAAAGGGCGTGGGTGAGCATCGCCTCCACGCCGCCCCACGGGTTGACCATCCCGCCGTCGCTGCCGAAATAGTCTCCGTGGTAATGGAAGGGAACGGAAATCACCGAAGACAGCGCAATGGCCTCGAACTCGCCCCGCCGCGAGTCCAATATGTCAAACAACCGGCCTATATCCTCAACGCAGCCTGCGGCGCGGGCGGCGCCCGTGTAGGCGGAGCGCATCACCAGCGGCGGCTCCAGCTCAATGATGCCGGAGCAAATCAGGCCGTAGGAAGCATGGGCCGCATTGACGGCGTTGACCGCCAGCCGGGTAAAGAGGGCATCGGGGTGGGAGTCCACCACCGCCAGCACCCGGTTAGCCCGCACCGGCTGCAATCCCGCCGTTCCCATCAGCAGGCGGCAGACCACGCTGCCCTCAACGTACAAGGCATTGACGGGCATTTCGTTGATGTCCGATGCGTTCACCACGTTGGGGTGGGTTATCAGCGTATCGCAGACGGAGGCCAACAGCCGGGCCGCCGGAGTAGCGTCCCCGGCATGCCCGCCGATAGCCGCGCCGATGCCCGTCGGCACCAGCATCACCGCGTTGAACCGCCCAGTGTTCTCGCTCTCCCGCAGGCGGAACTCGGTCGCGCCGTTGCGCGGGGCCAGGTTATGCGCCCTTTCCGCGGAACCGCCGTCACCGCCCAGGGTGGTGACTTCACAGTGGTAGCCCCGGCCATTCGATTCCGTAACCACCACCCGCAGGGGAGAATGGCCCGCGGGCAGACGCTCCCCAACCTGCCGCGTCAGCCAGTCCAGCAGGCCGGCCCCCGCCGGGGCCTGGGGTATGGTCAGTTCGGTTTCCGACAGGTACACCGGATGCCCCCTCTTCTCTTTCAGCCCACCAAGAGAGGAACTTTCCCTGACAGGCCAGCCAATATAGGTCACATATTAGCGGAGAATCGTTGTCCGGGCGACATAAGGCAGAGTAAGCCTGCGCGCCCACCCTTGGCCTCAGCTTCTGATTCCCGGTTATAATACAAGAGTGTTCAGCAGGTTAAGAGAATGGCTAACCAGCGGATGGCGTGAAAGATGGACGCGGGCGCACCTAGCCTTTTCCCCTATCGGCGTCCTGATAGCAACGGCGCTGCTGTCGGGTTATGCCGGAGTGTGGGGTTGGAATGATCAGGAAAGCCTGAGCTTTTTTGCTGATCTGGTTCCCTTGGGCGTCGTGGTCTATGCTGCAATAGTATTCGTAATGGAACAGGGGGTTAGGATGGTTTTCTGGGCGCTGGCGCAGAGAGAAAAAGACATAGAACGGCGGCGAGAGGAAGGGCGAGAGGAAGGGCGGAAACAAATGGCAGACCAAATGGTGGAGGAATTGGTTACTGTGGGAATTCCGGTTCCGCCGTGGCTCATAGACCATCGCTCGGCGCGCAACGCAGTGCTGCTGGAGAACGGAGACGTGTATTCCGGCCAGTCTGTGGGCGTCTACCTGGGCAGAATCAACCAAGAGGGCCGAGAGTTTTTGGCGCAACAAGGCGAACCGCCGAGCTTATCCGGCCTTTGGTGCCAGCGGGGTTGGCGTATACGGTTGCCCCTGAGTTTTGAACAGCTTATCCTTGCTGGCCGCATGCAAGGATTGAGACTGGATGCGTCGTCAGCCCTGTGGCTGGTGAATCTCCCATGACCTAAGCGGCCATGACCTGAGTGGCGGATTGCCTGAGTGACGGATTGATTGTTATGCCTGAGCATCGTTTGTTGGCCTGTTTTGCTCACCCGGATGACGAGGCGTTCCCGGTCGGCGGGGCGCTGGCGGCCCACGCGCGGCGGGGGGTGGACGTGCGGCTGCTCACCACCACGCTGGGTGAGGAGGGGGAAATCCGGCAGGAAGGGTCTGCCACCCGGGAGACGCTGGGGCAGATTCGCCGGGTGGAGCTTTCCTGCGCCGTGCAAGCCCTGGGCTTGGGCAGCAATGACGTATGGGCCTACCGCGATTCCGGGATGCAGGGGTGGGAGTCCAACCGGCATCCCCAAGCCTTCATCAACGCCAGCGCCGCCGAGGTGGTGGAGCGGCTGGTATTGGAGCTGCGCCGCTTCCGTCCCCAAGTGGCGCTGACCTTCGGGCCGGACGGGCTGTACGGCCACCCCGACCACATCGCCATATCCCAGCACGCCACCGAGGCTTTTCACCTAGCCGCCGACCCGGCCGCCTTTCCACACCAGTTGACCGGCGGGCTGGAGCCGTACCGGCCGCAAAGGCTGTTCTATAGCGTCCGCCCCCGCGGGTTCCGGGGGGAGTGGGCCGCGGCCCTGCGCGAGCAGGGGATAGACTGGCCCCGGCCCACGCCGGAGCAGGAGCGTCAGGGCGTCCCGGAGGACGAGATACACTTGGAACTGGATGTATCGGGCGACGGCGTTATGGAGACCAAGATGGCCTGCATCCTCTGCCACCGTACCCAGGTTGCTCCCGACTGGCCCTATCACCGCGTCCCCCGCCAGGTCGCCGCCCGCATCCTGGGCCGGGAATTCTACGTCCGCGCCCATCCGCCGGTTCCCCCCGGCCAGCGGGTCGGCGGCGATTTCTTCGAGGGGATAACTTAGAAGGCGCGGCATTGATGGCGATATTGAGAATATGCGGTGGAGGGATGCCCATTGCGTCATTGCGTTGAATAAACTAAATTTGGGGCAGCCCCCAAGTTATTGAGACAGGTGAAGAGCATGAAAGCGGCAGTCTTGCGAGAAGTGAACCGGCCCCTGGAAATCGAGGACATAGATGTCGCATCACCAGGCCCCCGCGAGGTGCTGGTGCGCACCGGGGCCAGCGGCGTCTGCCACAGCGACCTGCATTTCGTCGAAGGGCTGTACTCGACGCCCATGCCGGTCATCCTGGGACACGAGGCCGCCGGGACCATCGAGGCCGTGGGTGAACTGGTGGACTACGTGAGGCCCGGCGACCGGGTGATCACCTGCCTGTCGGTCTTCTGCGGAACCTGCGAGCGGTGTACCGAGGGCCGCACGGTGCTTTGCCCGCGCACCGGGCTGACCCGCGGCCCCAGCGAGACGCCGCGCCTGAGCCAGAACGGGCAGGAAGTGATGCAGTTCGCCAACCTGTCCTCCTATGCCGAGCAGATGCTGGTGCACGAGAACGCGGTGGTGAAGATCGAGCGGGACGTGCCCTTCGAGCAGTTGGCCCTCATCGGCTGCGGGGCGACCACCGGCTTGGGCGCCGCCCTGAACACCGCCGCCGTGCGCCCCGGCAGCACCGTGGCGGTCATCGGCTGCGGCGGCGTGGGCCTGAACGCCATCCAAGGCGCGGCCTTGGCCGGGGCGCTGCGCATCATCGCCATTGACGCGGTGGAGACCAAGCTCACCCTAGCCCAAGACTTCGGCGCCACCGAGGTCATTGATGCCTCGGGCGGCAACGTGGTGAGCAAGGTGCGCGACCTGACCAACGGCGGCGTGGACTACTCCTTCGAGGCCATCGGCAAGAAGGAAACCGCCGAGCAGGCGTTTCATATGCTGCGGCCCGGCGGCACCGCCACCATCATCGGCATGATCCCGCAGGGCACCAAGATCGAGCTGGACGGCCCCTCATTCCTCCGCGAGCGGCGCATTCAGGGCAGCAGCATGGGCAGCAACCACTTCCGCACCGATATGCCCCAGTACGTGGAGTTCTACCTGCAAGGCCGCCTGAAGCTGGACGAGCTGGTCACCCAAAGGCTGCAACTGGAGCAGGTGAACCAAGCGTTCGACGATATGAAGGAAGGCAGCGTGGCGCGGAGCGTGATTGTGTTTTAAGGCCGGGGAGCCGCCGGGCCGGGATGATCTATGACCTCAATGTATGAACCCGTAGCCAACACCGATCTGGCGCGGCTGCTGGACGGGATGACCGGCCCGGCAACAGTGAAGCCGGAGCCGCCGGACGTGTTCCCCGGCGGCAAGCGGCCCGACCTGCTGATTACCGCCGAGGGGCGCAGTCCGGTGGTCATTGAGGCCCGGCGGGTTCCCGCCGCCAACCTGGAAGGGGACGCCGCCGCCCGTTTCGCCCTCAATGCCGTCATCGGCGGGCGGGAACTGGAGGCGGTCATCGCCCTGCGCTACCCGGAGGGCATGACCGCCCTGGACGCCGCGACGCCCTTGGAGTACGCGGCCCTCACCCGCAACCCGGACGGCGGCATCGACCGCTTCCCCGAATCCGGCTGGCTGAGGGGCCAAGCGGCGGACCTGGCCGACCTGATTCGGCTGGTATCGGTTCCCCAACTGGCGGTGAAGCAGGCCGCCGATACCTTGCAGGAAGGCATCGACCGAGTCGCGGGGCTGCTGGAAGGGCTTGACGACGCTTATCCGGGCGTCTCCGCGGCCATCGCCCGCCTGCTGACAATGGAACCGGGGCTACAGACCCATCGGATGGCCGGGGCCATCATCGCCAACGCCATGCTGTTTCACGAGCGTATTACGAGAATTCACAAGGGCATCAAAGCTCTGAACGCAGTCTGCGGCCCCGGCATCGACAATCCTCAAAACGAAACCATCAAGGCTTGGATCGAAATCCTGAAAATCAACTATTGGCCGATTTTTGCCATCGGCCAAGACATACTCCGGCAGCTTCCATCAGGCTATGCTAATGTCATCCTTCAGGGGTTGCAGCACCGGGTTGGCGGAATAAGCACCGCCGGGATTGACAACTCCCACGACCTGACCGGCCGCGTGTTCCAGCGGCTGATTTCCGACCGCAAGTATCTGGCGACTTTCTACACCCGGCCCGCGTCGGCGGCGCTGCTGGCCCGCCTGGCCGTCGCCAAGCTGGACGGGGTGGACTGGAGCGACGCCGGGGCCATCGGACGGCTGCGCGTCGGCGACTTCGCCTGCGGCACCGGCGCCCTGCTCTCCGCGGTCTACGAGCAGGTAGCCGCCCGCCACGAAAGCGCCGGGGGCAACGCGGCGGCCATCCACCCGGTGATGCTGGAGGAAGTGATGTACGGCTGCGACGTGATGCCCTCGGCTATCCACATCACCGGCTCCACCCTGTCCGGCATCCAGCCCGACGTCGGTTACGGCAAGTCGCGGCTCTACACCATGCCCTACGGCCGGCAGGACGACGGCAGCGTGAAAATCGGCTCTTTGGAACTGCTGCAATCGTCGGCGACCTGGGTGCTGTTCAACACCAGCGACCCGGCCTTGCGCACCGGCAGCGCCGGACAGGAAACCGCCGCCCAAATTATCATAGACGTGCCGGACGAGGGGTTTGACCTTGTGATAATGAACCCGCCCTTTACCAGCAACACCAAGCACTATGACGCCGGTGACGGGGTTGTGAACGCGGCCTTTGCCGCTTTCGACGCTTCCGAAAGAGACCAGGATGATATGGCGGCCCGAATGAGAGTAAAGACCGCCAACACCTGCTACCACGGACACGCCGGGCTGGCGTCCGCCTTTGCTGGGATGGCCGACCGGAAAGTCCGCTCCGGCGGCGTGGTGGCCTTTGTGCTGCCTTTCACCGCCATCAATGGGGCGTCTTGGGCCAAGTTCCGGGAGTTGATTGCTACTCAATACACGGACATTGCCATAATCAGCATTGCCGCCAACGGCAAGGATATGTCCTTTTCGTCGGATACGGGAATGGCGGAATGTTTGGTAATTGCCCGCAGAATTTCCACAGACGAAAAACCGGACTTTCGCGCCAATTTCGTGTCGCTGTCCGAACGCCCCGCAGGTTTAGCGGCGGCGGCTGAAATCGCCAAAGCAATCCCGAACGCTGCCGGGGTGCGCCATTTGGAGGATGGGCCTTACGGAGGCTCCGCCATCCACATCGGCGAATCCCAGGTTGGCGAAGCGCTGAACGCTCCCCTGGGCGACTATGAAAGCGGATGGGGCGCCGCTCGTATAGCCGATGCTTCCTTGTCGCAGACCGCCTATGCGCTTTCCGCCGGTAAACTCTGGCCGCCCGCGCAATCGCAGGCAATCGAACTGCCGGTCGCAATGCTTAACCAAGTTGGACAGCGGGGGCTGGATTCCCAGTTATTCATCAGCGCGGCGCATAAAGGCCCTTTTACCAAAGCAGCGCCATCGGCAACGGCAACCTATCCTGCTTTATGGAACCACAACGCCAAGAACGAAACAAAAATGATATGCAAACCCGATTCCCAATTGCATGTGCGCCGCGGAATGGAAAACGAAGCCTCCAAACTTTGGGCTACGGCCAGCCGCGCCCATATCAATCGAGACTTTACTTTCGGTTCGCAGGCTTTAGCGGTTGCTTATACCGAACGGGATTCGGTAGGCGGCCGGGTGTGGCCCAATGTGATTTTTGGTGATAAAAGATCTGACTGCGCCTTTGCGGTATGGGGCAACAGCACTTTGGGATTGTTGTCCTACTGGTGGCACTCCAGCCGCCAGCAATCCAGCAAGGCCGGAATGACCATCCGCCAAGCCGAAACGCTGCCCGTGCTGGACTTCCGCGCTTTGAGCGATGGGCAGCTTGCCGCCGCCGAGGGCATATTCAACGATTTCCGCGAGCTGGAACTGCTGCCGGCCTACCTGGCCGACGCCGACCCCAACCGGGCGCTGCTGGACCGGCGGGTGGTGTGCGAGCTGCTGGGGTTGGGCGAGGAGGCGTACCGGGGCGTGCGGCGGCTGGCAGCCAAGTGGTGCGCCGAGCCGTCGGTGCACGGGGGCAAGCGGCGTCCGGCGGGAGCGGGGTACGTGGAGTAGCAGACGGGCGGCTTAGGGGGCAGCGTCCGTCGGCGGTGGAGGCGCAGGCGTTTCCCCGGCGAGCCGCCGCCAACGGTTGCGCTGCTCGCGGGTAGTCGCCGGGATGTGACGGGGCGGCCCTTGGCGCAAGGATTCCAGTTCTTGCAGCAGTGTCTTGGCAACGCTGACGCTGGCCGCAATGTCGTCCAACTCCATCGTATCTTCGTAAAAGTTGATGTGCAGCTTTTCCGTGGCGTCATACAAAATCTTCACGTCGGGACGGTTCCACTCTTGGGATAGCTGAAAGACGGCATCGTTCAGCAGCCGGTGGCCCCGGTGGTTCCAGCCGCGTTCCTCGGCGATGGACTTGACCGCCACGGCCACGGCGCCCCAGCCCTTTTCCGACGCCTGCACCCGGTCGCCCGCCCGCAGGTAACCGTCGGCCCTCTGGATGTATTCGCGGCTCAGGGCGGTATACTTTTCTGGTTCCGAATCTAAGGTTGTCATTTCTCCCCCTGGTTCCTCGGGTTTTCCCGCTGGCTAACGGCGCCGCTTACGGAGCGTTGCCCGGCCCGGCCGCAATGGGCAGCGTTTCGCCGGTGAGTCGCCGCCAGCGGTTGCGCCGCTCGCGGGTCAGGACGGCGGGCGGCCGGGGCGGCCGTTGGCGCAGAGTTTCCAGTTCCCGCAACAGGTGCTTGGCGGAGCTTATGCGGCGCGCGATTTCGTCCAGTTCCATATCGTCTTCGTAGAAATTGATGTGCAGCCTTTCCGCAGAGTCATACAAAAACATCAGGTCAGTCCGTTGCCATTCCTCGCATAGCCAGTACGCGGCATCGTTCAGCAGCCGGTGCCCCCGGTGGTTCCAGCCGCGCTGCTCGGCGATGGACTTGACGGCCACGGCCACGGCGCCCCAGCCCTTTTCCGACGCCTGCACCCGGTCTTCCGCCCGCAGGTAACCGTCGGCTCTCTGGATGTATTCGCGGCTCAGGGCGGCATACTTTTCGGATTCAGAATCCGGGGTTGCCATTTCTCCCCCCTTGTTCTCCGGGTTTTCCGGTCGGCAAACGGCGCCGCTTACGGGGCGTGGCCCGGCCCGGCCGCAATGGGCAGCGTTTCGCCGGTGAGCCGCCGCCAGCGGTTGCGCTGCTCGCGGGTCAGGACGGCGGGCGGCCGGGGCGGCCGTTGGCGCAAGGATTCCAGTTCTTGCAGCAGAGTCTTAGCGTCGTCAATGCTGGCCGCTATGTAGTCCAACGCCAGCGCGTCTTCGTAAAAATTAATGTGCAATCTTTCCGCAATGTCGAATAGACCCCGCACGTCGGGACGGTTCCACTCTTGGGATAGCTGAAGGACGGCATCGTTCAGCAGCCGGTGGCCCTGGTGGTTCCAGCCGCGCTGCGCGGCGATGGACTTGACCGCCTCGGCCACGGCGCCCCAGCCCTTTTCCGACGCCTGCACCCGGTCGCCCGCCCGTAGGTAACCGTCGGCTCTCTGGATGTATTCGCGGCTCAGGGCGGCGTACTTTTCGGATTCTGAATCTAAGGTTGTCATTTCTCCTCCTGGTTCCTCGGGTTTTCCCGCTGGCTAACGGCGCCGCTTACCGGGCGTTGCCCGGCCCGGCCGCAATGGGCAGCGTTTCCCCGGTGAGCCGCCGCCAGCGGTTGCGCTGCTCGCGGGTGCGGATACTGGGCGGCTGGGGCGGCCGTTGTCGCAAGGTTTCCAGTTCTTGCAGCAAAGTCTTGGCATCGCCGATGCTGGCCGCTATGTAGTCCAACGCTAGTGTGTCTTCGTAAAAATTAATGTGCAATCTTTCCGCAATGTCGAATAGCCCCCGCACGTCGGGACGGTTCCACTCTTGGGATAGCTGAAGGACGGCATCGTTCAGCAGCCGGTGGCCTTGGTGGTTCCAGCCGCGTTCCTCGGCGATGGACTTGACGGCCTCGGCCACGGCGCCCCAGCCCTTTTCCGACGCCTGCACCCGGTCGCCCGCCCGTAGATACCCGTCGGCTCTCTGGATGTATTCGCGGCTCAGCGCGGCGTACTTTTCGGATTCTGAATCTAAGGTTGTCATTTCTCCCCCTGGTTCCTCGGGTTTTCCCGCTGGCTAACGGCGCCGCTTACGGAGCGTTGCCCGGCCCGGCCGCAATGGGCAGCGTTTCGCCGGTAAGCCGCCGCCAGCGGTTGCGCTGCTCGCTATTTCTGATGCTGGGCGGCCGGGGCGGCCGTTGTCGCAAGGTTTCCAGTTCTTGCAACAAAGTCTTGGCGTCGCCGACGCTGGCGGCGATGTCGCCTAAGTCCATAAGGTCTTCGTAAAAATTGATATGCAGGTCTCGGGCAATGATGAACAGTCTTCGCACGTCGGGGCGTCCCCACTCCTCGGCCAGCAGAGAGGCGATGTCGTTCAGCAGCCGGTGGCCTTGGTGGTTCCAGCCGCGCTGCTCGGCGATGGACTTGACGGCCACGGCCACGGCGCCCCAGCCCTTTTCCGACGCCTGCACCCGGTCGCCCGCCCGCAGGTAACCGTCGGCCCTCTCGATGTATTCGCGGCTCAGCGCGGCATACTTTTCCGGTTCCGGGTTAGACGGCTCCATTCCTTGCTCCCATTGACCAATCGGCCAATCGGCCAATCGGCCAATCGGTTGACTGTATATTAGCATCGCGCCGGGCAATCTGGTGTAAAATCACTGCCAGACACCGCTTTGAGGGGCCTTCCATGAAGTTCGGCGTTTTCTACCAGATGCCTTGCGCGGCGGAGCAGTCTCCGGCGCAGCGTTATCAGGACACCATCGCCCAAGTGCAGTTGGCCGACCGGTTGGGCTTCGACGCGGCCTGGCTGGCCGAACTGCATTTCAACCCCCGCTTTTCCGTAATGCCGGCGCCTGTGGTGGTGGGGGCGGCAATGGCCCAGACCACCAGCCGCATACGCATCGGCACGGCGGTGCACTTGGTGCCGCTGCACCAGCCCATACGCTTGGCCGAAGAAGCGGCGGCGCTGGACGTTCTGTCGGGCGGACGCTCCATCTTCGGCATCGGACGGGGCGCCATTCCCGCTCACTTCGAGGGATACCGGATAGACCAAGAAGAAGCCAGGGAACGCTTCGTGGAAGGCTTGGAGATGGTGCTAGGGATGTGGGCCGAAGACGACTACAGCTATCAGGGCAAGCACCACCAAGCCCAGGGAATCAATATCGCTCCGAAGCCCATACAAAACCCCCACCCGCCGGTCTACGTCGCTTCCAACAGCGCCGACACCTTCAGCCTCGTGGGCCGGTTGGGCCATAACATCCTCGTCGCGCCGACCATCGTCACCGTCCAGGGGGCCTTGACCGGGCTGGAGACCTACCGCTGGGAACTCGAAGCCAACGGCCACGACCCGGCCGGCCGCGACGTGAACGTGACCGTCCACGTCAACGTCGCCGAAGACGAAGCAAAGGCCCGCAGCGGCTTTGAGCAGACCATCAACAACTACCTGGGTACCCTGCGAAGCGGCTCGGGGCGCGGCTCAGCGCGCGCCCAGACGCTGGACTACGAGACCGTGCTGGACGAGTACGCCGCGGTCGGCACCCCGGAGCAGGTGGCGGAGAAATTGAATAAGCTCAAAGGAATGTACGGGCCGGACGGGTTTATCTGCTGGTTCAACACCGGCGGCATGATCCCGCATCAGGATGTAGAGTCCTCAATGAGCCTCTTCGCTGAGGAAGTGATGCCCCATTTCAGCTAAAAATCCCCGCCCTTGGCGGGGAGAGGGTTAGGGCGGCCTTTGAGTTCCAGCGAGTCATTGTTTGAGCGGCAGAGCCGCATTGACGCGGGGCGCAACGCGCCACTGCCTGAACGAATGCGCCCGAGGACGTTTGATGAGTTCGTGGGCCAAGAGCAGGTGGTAGGGCGTGACCGGGTGCTGTTCCGCGCCCTGAAATTTGTACAAGAAACGGGATCCGGGCGGCTGCCCTCCTTCATCCTCTGGGGGCCTCCGGGCACGGGCAAAACCACCCTGGCCCGGCTGGTAGCCACTGCCACGCAGGCCGCCTTTGAGCCGGTCAGCGCCGTCACCTCCGGCGTGGCCGACCTGCGGCGCATCGTCGCCGAAGCCCGCGACCGCCGCGGGATGCACGGCCAGGCCACCATCCTGTTCGTGGACGAAATTCACCGCTTCAACAAGGCGCAGCAGGACGTCATCCTGCCCCACGTTGAGGATGGCACCGTCACGTTGATTGGGGCGACCACGGAAAACCCGTCTTTCGAGGTTATCGCGCCCCTGCTGTCGCGCAGCCGGGTCTTCGCGCTGCAAAGCCTGTCCCCTGCGGACGTGGAGGCCATCGTCAACCGCGCCGCCCAGGATCCGGAACGCGGCCTTGGTGCTATGCGGATCGCCTTGGCGCCTGACGCCATGTCCCATCTGGTGAACATCGCCAACGGGGATGCCCGCATCGCGCTGAACGCGCTGGAAACGGCAGCCTTCGCCACCAGGCCCGGCCCTGACGGCGGGCGCTCCATTGACCTGGACACCATAGCCGACGCCCTGCAACGCCGCTCCCCGATGTATGACAAGGCCGGCGACAGCCACTACGACACTATTTCCGCCTTCATCAAGTCGGTGCGCGGCTCATCGCCCGACGGAGCGCTCTACTGGCTGGCCCGGATGATTGAGTCCGGCGAAGACGCGCTGTTCATCGCCCGCCGCCTCGTCATACTGGCCGCCGAGGACATCGGCTTGGCCGACCCGCAGGCCCTCACGGTGGCGGTGGCCGCGCAGCAGGCCGTCCACTTCATCGGTATGCCCGAGGGCCGCATCCCGCTGGCCGAGGCCACGGTCTACCTGGCGGCCGCGCCCAAGAGCAACACCGCCTACGCCGCGCTCAACGAGGCGATGGCCGACGTGCGCCGCCTGCCCAACGACCCGGTGCCGCTCCACCTGCGCAACGCCGTAACCGGCCTGATGCGCCAGATGGGCTACGGGAAGGACTATAAGTATTCCCACGACTACGAAGGCCACTTCGCCGAACAGGAATACCTGCCGCCCCAACTACAGGGCCGCCGCTATTACCACCCGGGGACGGAAGGGGCCGAGAGGGAGATTGCAGAGCGGTTGCGCCGCTGGTGGAGCGACGGGCAGAAGCCGGACCATCCTATGACAGTAAATTCGGACGATGAATCCGGCCAGTCCCTATAACCCTGTTGCCAGCCTCATACCTTTGTCCACTTCGGCCATAATCTCTGGCGGCAGCAACCCAACCCGCTGTGTGAGAAGAGATTTGTCTATCGTCAGAAGTTGCGAGACATTTACCACCGAATCCTTTGGAAGCCCGGACTCTTGGTGCGCCAAGAAAACATTTCCGGGCGCGTTGGCTAAACCAAGGTTTGAGGTAATGACGGCAATTATTACCGTGCTAATCCGGCTGGCATTGAACCGGTTATCCTGAACTATTTAACACCGGTCTCGGATAGCCGGAACCGGAACCGACTGGTTCAGGAAGGGCAGCCCACCATATTTCGCCTCGCCGAATCACCAATGCTCTTTCGGGAGGGAACTCCGCTGCATCTGGAGCAGAACTTCATCCACCTCAGACGACTCTTCAGAATATACCTCGTCCAGCATTTCCCGCACTTTGTCAGAATCCAGGGTTCCACCTGCGGATTTGACTTTGATATAGGCTAATACTGCCTGACGGAAAAACTCGCTTTTCGATACGCCCATGCGTTTCGCCAAATTCTCTGCTTCCAACAGGACATCGTCCGGTATAGATGTCTCGATATTCATATTTTCACCCTTTATTCCCAAGCCGGGTTCGAGACAAAATTCCACGATCGGGCGGGTTGTTCCTACGCTTCACCGCTCAGGTCAAACACCTCCCCGCCGCAGGCCGCTACCAGGTTGGCCGGGGTAATCATTATTTCCTGCCCCCAAACGCCCGCGCCGACGCCCAATTCCTCTTCGTCCATCAAGCAGGCGTCCACCAAGGAGCGGAAGCCGGGGGGCTGCCAGTGAAAGGGCGGAATGGAGCCGATCTCGTAGCCGGTCACCGCCTTGACCGCGGCCGGGCCGGCCAGCCGGATGTTGCGGGAACCCAGCGCCCGCTTGAGGCGGCCCGAGATGGCGGTTTTGTCGCCGCCTAGCATCACCAGCGCCCGCTCTCCGGCGGCGGTCTCGAAAATCAGCGTCTTGACCATCTGCGCCTCGGCATAGCCTAGCGCCCGGGCCACGCTGGCCGCCCCCTTCTCCGTATCCGCCGGAAACTCCAGCCGCCGACAGGGGATTCCCTACTCTGCCAAGTATCTGTGCGCCGGTAAATCCATAGCCGTCATATCGGGCGGCCCCTCGCGGAGGTTACGACAGAATCGGAGAACCATGAAACACGTGATCCCGCAGAATGGCGTAAATCACATGGCCGATGGCGACGGCCAAGGCCAGGATGGCGATGTGCCGGGTTCGGATTCGGCGGCGGCCCGGCGGCCCGCCCTGACCGGAACGCTCTCCGGCCATCAGCCCGCCAGCGCCGCGATAACGTCCGCCGACTGCACCACTTCGGACTGCCGCGGGAAGATGCGCCCGGTCAGAAAGTCGTGAACCTCAGCGTCGGAGTCAGAGCAGCAGTCCTCCACCACGAACAGGTTATAGTCCAAGTCTGAGGCATACCGCACGGTGGAAAGAACCACGCCGCTGGTGGCATAGCCCAAGATAATCAGGTTGTGAATATCGTTGGCCCGCAGCGCCACGTCCAGCCCGGTGCCGTAGAGCGCGTTGACCCGGTGCTTGCCCACCGCTATTTCGCCCTCGGCGGGAGCGACGGCGGGGTGAATCACCGCCAGCGGGTCGAACACTGCCGCTTGCCCCGACGCCCTGCGTTGCCCGAAGGTCTTGTTGCGTGCGCCAATCTCCGGGTAGCCGGGCCGGAACACGGTGGCGCAGTAGCAGACCATCACGCCCGCCTCCCGCGCCGCCTGCTGCAACGCCGCGGTCTTCGCCACCACATCGCGCTCCACGGCGTGGGGGATGCTGTTCATCATCGCCGCATAGAAGTCGGCGATGAGCAGGGCGGTGTGGGTTTTGTCCAATACGATGTTTGCCATCTCTGCCCCCAGGAACTCTAGTTATCTGCATAGACAACCCTGCCGTTATTGCGCGCCCATGTAACAGAAAAGCCTACGTGGGAAATGTCATTTCTGCTTCTATCCAATTGACGATTCGTTTCAGCCAACACAATTTCCGGCTCAAGCTCGTATATTATCTTGCATTTGGCCTGATTGTCGGAGTAAAACACAGCGAAATATATTTTTGAGTTTCTTGTGATTCGGGTTAAGGATTCCGCGCGTTTGTCGACAGGTCTGCTAAACATTCGGTCAAGCTGACCGCTGCCTCCTTCTTTACAGGAAAGATATTCGTATTTTCCATCCGGGTTATCATATGCACAAGCATCTGCGTCACGCTTGGAATGAACCAACTGATGACCAAGAATGTCTGCGATAATCATTTCCTTTACCAAACCTGGTTGTAACAAATTGTTAATTCCAACTGCTCGAGCCAACTCGCTGGCCCTCAGCACCAAACCGATGATTGGGCGGTAAATATCTCGCGCCATCTCAAATCAACCTTGCTTCAAGAGTGTGGTTCACTTTTGCCAGCCGCGCATTGGCTGCTTCGACAAAATCCTGTTCTCGTTCGATTGCTATAAAATGTCGCCCTAGATTTCTACAGATCACAGGACAAGTGCCAACACCGACAAAGGGGTCCAAGACGAGGTCACCCTCATTGGAGCTTGCTTTCACCAGCCGCTCGATGAGCTTTTCCGGTTTTTGGATGGTGTTGAGGGCTTCTCTGCTGACCAGCTCTTTTGACTTGTAGGTCAACTGCTTTACGTCGCCCCAGACGTCGCCGGGATTCTTGCCGTCGCCATTGAACTTGGTTTTGCCGAATTTTCCGTTGGCGACCGACGGCACTCGTTCACAGCGCAGGCGGTGCTCCAGTTCCACCAATTGAGACACGCGGATGGCGTCCAGATTGAAAGTCTTGGGCCGGTTGCCTTTTATGAAATAGCAAATAATATCGTAATTGTTGGTGTAATTGATTCTCCCCTGCGCCAGACGGCTGGGTTGATACCAGACGATTTTCGAGCGCAGATTAAGAAACGGACGGTAGTCTATGAAGTCAACGCAATCCGGCTTTCCGAACATATACAGGGCCGCGCCGTCCTTCATCTTGTCTGCGAAAATCTTTATCAGCTCCAAATTGAACTCTTGGACGGATTCCACTCTGTCCCACTGATTTCCAGTTACGCCATACGGCCCGTCGCAGATGATAAGGTCAACCGACCCGTCGTCAATCCGCGGCAGCAAGTCAAAGGCGTCGGCGTGGTATATCCGGTCAATGTCCAGCATTATTATACTCCTTGTCTGCGCCGGAATATCATTCGGCTAACATTCACCGCGCAAGCGGCGCAATTCCTGCCGGAGCCGCCGGTTTTCCGACAACGCCGCGTCACGCTCCGACAACGCCGCGTCCCGTTCCGCCTCGGCGGCTTGCCGGGCGGCCTGTCCTTCCCGCCAGTTCTCGAGGTAGCTTCCGGTTGACCGGTCGTAGAACCGGGGCCAGCCCTCATCCCAGCAGAAGCTCAATCCCAGAACTTCGCTGTACCCCTTGAGCAGGCCGTCCGGTTCCCTGGTTAGTTCTATGGGCCGGTAAACGCCGTTGACCAGACTCAGGCCAGTCAATGGCTGCCCGTAATAGGCTCCACCGGAGGGGTCAAACATCCAGTATTCAGGGACGCCGATTAGAGCGTAGATGCCGGGTTTGTTTTCGATGTCATTCTTCTTGGTGCTGTCCGAGGCTATTTCCAAGGCCCAGTCAGGGGGTTTTCCCACTTCCCAAGGCAGGTATAGCTTGCGGGGCCGAATTGCCTCGGCGTCTACGCCAAAGGCCAGGTACACGTCCGGCGCAACACGGACATTCAGGTTGCGCCGGTCGTAACAGACGTTGGTATCCGTATCGAGGAACACGTCGGGCCTGCGCCAGAAGTCGGTGAACCAGGCCATCAGAAGGCCGATTACTTCGTGAATTTCGCGGCTTTGCTCCATGTGGTCAGGCGGCACTTCCTTCTCATCGGGGTCGAAATCCAAGCCGGCGTAGTCAATTTCACCCTGCCGCCGGTAGGTCAGCATCTGGTATCCGGTTGTGTGGGTAGTCATCGCGCCTCTCGATAGAGCAGGAATTGCCCTCTGGATTCCGCCTGCTTTGCTTTTACCCGGAGGCCCGCAGTTCCCGCACCGCGGCGGAAGTCCGCGACAGCGCCTCCTCGATGTCTCCGGGCGAAATGTGCCGGTGGGTCACCATACGGATGGACTGCTTGCCGGGGTAGGATACCAGCACCCCATGGTTTTTGAGCGCGGCGATGAGGTCCGCGGCCGTCCCCAGCCCTTCGTCCACTGCGAAGAATACGATATTGGTCTGTATGCTCTCCGGGTCAACTTCAAGCCCGTCAATGTTCGCCAGCCCCTGCGCCAGCCGCCGCGCATTCTGATGGTCTTCGGC
This sequence comes from Dehalococcoidia bacterium, assembly GCA_965213725.1. GTDB lineage: Bacteria > Chloroflexota > Dehalococcoidia > Lucifugimonadales > UBA3495 > VXOI01. The sequence goes on along the minus strand of OZ243924.1, from coordinate 2,266,731 downwards.
CAAGCGGTCTACCATGGTGTCCAGGGCCACCAGCCCGGCGGCGGCCAGCACTCCCGCTTGGCGCATCCCGCCGCCCAGCATCTTGCGCCATCGTTTCGCCCGGTCTATGAAGTCCTGAGACCCCACCAGCACCGACCCCACCGGGCAGCTCAGCGACTTCGACAGGCAGAAACTCAGGTCGTCCACCTCCAGGACCAGCTCGGCCGGAGGAACTTCCAAGGCCACCGTCGCGTTGAAGATGCGGGCGCCGTCCAGGTGCACCGGCACCCCGGCGGCATGGGCCACGTCGCAGACGGACTTGGTGTCTTCCGGCGTCAACACCCCGCCGCTGCAACGGTTGTGGGTGTTCTCCAGGCAAATCATGCTGGTGCGGGGGAAGTGCAGGTTGCCCGGCGGACGGATGGCGGCGGCCACGTCGCCGGCGCTGATGCGGCCCTGCGGATCGTTGGGCACCAGCCGCGTCTGCACCCCGCCCAGCGCCGCCTGCCCGGCGCTTTCGTTCCAGAACATATGGGCCTGGTCGCCCATGATGATTTCGTCGCCCTTGTCGCTCCAGGCCAGGGTGGCTATCAGGTTGCTCATCGTGCCGCTGGAAGTCAGCAGCCCCGCCTCCTTGCCCAGCAGGGCGGCGGAACGCTCCTGCAACTCATTGATGGACGGGTCTTCCCCGAAAACATCGTCGCCCACCTCTGCCGCGGCCATGGCTCGCCGCATCTCGGCGGTCGGCTGGGTAACCGTGTCGCTGCGCAAGTCAATTGCTGTCATCCGGCCCTCTCGCTGTCAAGCGTGATTGTTATTGAGCGTCAACCGTTGTCGAACCGGGCCTATTCTAGCAGTATTGCTCTTGGATGGGGAATCGGAGGCAGACGGGTTGTCGGCCGGGTATGGGCGGAGTCTTTACCGGCGTAACTGCCTGAATCAGACAGGCGCGGGGATGACGGAGCGGGCAATGCCAACACGCGCCTAGAATACATGGCAGCCCCGCCTTGCCAAACCCGGCCTTCCCGCCTAAGATGATTCCCGTATGCTGACAGCATACGGGGGGTGAGCGTCTTGCGACAAAGCGCCGTTTCTTTCCAGACCGCGGGGCTCAGCTTCGAGGGGGTTATCGCCCAGCCCGGCGCCACCGGCGGGCCGTGGCCCGGCGTGGTCATCTGTCATCCGCACCCGCTGCATGGCGGCTCGATGCACAACAACGTGGTGATGGCGCTGGCCTTGGGGCTGGCGGAAGAGGGCTTTGTCACCCTCCGCTTCAACTTCCGCGGCGTGGGCGACAGCCAGGGCGAGCATGGACAGGGCGAAACGGAGTATCAGGAAGTTCTGGGCGCCTTGGACTTGATCAAAGCCTGGCCCGACACGCAGGGCAAGACCGGGCTGGCGGGCTACTCCTTCGGTTCGGGCGTCATCCTGCGTCACGAGGCACTGCATAAAGAGGCCGACGCTGTGACGCTGGTTTCGCCCGCGCTGCGCTACGTCAGCGGCAGCCCGCTCAAGACCCGCAAGCTGCCCGCGCTGATTGTGGCCGGAGACCGCGACCGGCTGGTCGAGCCGGATCTGCTGACCGCCGAACTGAAAACCTTCGACCGAGAGCCGGAGAGCCGCATCTTCGAGGGCGTTGACCATTTCTGGTACGGACACGAGGGGAGGCTGGTGCCGGAAGTGGCCCGGTTCTTCGCCGAGCAACTGAAGCAGCCCCAATGACCGCCCGCCCCGGCACAGCCCGGCCGGGAGAGACCGGCAGGCCGCCCGCCCCGCGTCTGCCAATCTACCGGGACTTCCTCCTGATCCAGCTTGCCGCCCTAGTGTTTTTTATTGACCAGTTCTCCAAGTATCTGGTGCGGGAATTCCTGTACCTGCATCAATCTTTCCCGGCCGACGGCTTCTTTCGCATTACTCGCACCTTCAATACCGGCAGTATCTTCGGGATTTTCCAGGATCAAAACACGGCCTTTATCTTGGTTTCCTTTGTGGGCGTTGGCGTGCTGATGCTGCTCTACCACACCCGCATGTTTCCCCCCGGCTTGCTGCGGCTCAGCCTCGGCTTGCAGTTGGGCGGGGCCTTCGGCAATCTGCTGGATCGAGTGCGGCTGGGACACGTCACCGACTGGGTGGACATCGGCCCTTGGCCGGTGTTCAACGTGGCGGACGCCTGTATCATGACCGGCTTGGCGCTGCTGGCTTGGCTGTTCATAATGTCCGAGCAGAAGCAGGCTTCCCAGCCCGCCAGTCCCTCCGCCTACGATTATTGTCCGATCTGCGACGGCGAAATGCGGGCTTTGCCTTCGCACCGAGGCGGCGGCGGCTGGCGCTGCTCCGCCTGCGGCGTCCGCGAGCGGCTGCTCCCCGGCCGGGGCGCCGATGATTCCGTGACATGAACGGGCCGGAACACCGCATATTGGTCGAGGACGGCGATGCCCGGCTGGACCAGTATCTGGCCGGGCTGGAGCTGGGGCTAACCCGCAGCCGTTTGCGTCAGCTTATAGACAGCGGCAACGTGTTGGTCAACGGGGCGGCGGTGAAGCCCGCCCACCGTGTGCGGCCCGGCGACTGTGTGCTGGTTTTGGTGCCGCCGCCGGAGCCGTCCATTGCCATCGCGCAGGACATCCCCCTCGACGTGGTCTACCAGGACGCGGAACTGGTGGTGATAGACAAGCCTGCCGGGCTTGCCGTCCATCCCGGCCCCGGCCATCCCGACCGCACGCTGGTCAACGGTCTGCTGGCCTTATGCCCCGACATCCAGGGCATCGGCGGCCGGATTCGCCCCGGCATCGTCCACCGCCTCGACAAGGACACCTCCGGCCTGATGATTGCCGCCAAGACCGAAGCCGCCCATCACAACCTGTCGCAGCAGCTCAGAGACCGGGCCGTGACCAAGACCTACTTGGCCTTGGCCCAAGGCGCGCCGTCGCCGGAGTCGGGCATCATAGACGTTCCCATCGGACGCGACCCGCGCCGCCGCACCCGCATGGCCGTGACCGCCGGGGGCCGCGAGAGCCGCACCGCCTACCGCATCTTGGAGCGGGCGGGCGCCCACAGCCTGCTGGAGCTGCAACTGCACACCGGCCGCACCCACCAAGCCCGGGTGCATCTGGCCTGGCTGGGCCACCCCCTGCTGGGCGATGCGGTGTACGGCAAGCGCAGCCCGCTGCTGCCCCGCCACTTCCTCCACGCCCACCGCTTGGCCTTCGCCCACCCCGCCACCGCCGAGCCGCTGGAGTTCCGCTCCCCCCTGCCCCCCGACCTGCAAGCCGCGTTGGATGCGGCGCGGCGCAGCGAGGGCTGCCGCCGTTAGGCCGGGGAGCCGCCCTCCCCGATGCGTTGCGTCAAAGGGCGGGGAGGGATTCCCGCCCCTCTTACATTTTTGCCGCGTTGTGGATTGCATATTATTTCACAATAGCGCATTGTCCGGCAGGGTTTGTATTTTCTTTCACAATCGATTTCTCTTGACGGCTGATAGTAATTTATTTCACAAATGATTTAGCATTGACAATCAACGCTAAAATAAATAGACTTGAATCAACCGCAGGAATGGCTCGCTATGCAATGCTGAGATCACTTGTGATGAAGCCTCGAACCAAGTTGCCTATGAACGCGTTATCTGGAATTCAGCCCACGGTCCATACACCAATAGCTACGCCAACTATCTAGCCCGTCACGAGATGGGACATATCTTCGGTTTGGCCCACGCCCCTTGTCATGTCGGAGGCGATTACGGCGGAATTTCCTACTACAGCGTAATGGCAATCAGTTGCCATTACGACCCTAAAGATGAGCTACAGGACCACGACATTGACGACATCAATGACAAATACTGACCACCTTCCACCCGGTTGCAAAGCCCCCGAAATTCGAGCATATAAAGGGGGGTGAAGAAATGAACAATACGAAGACATCTTTTAGCATCCTCATCGTGTCCGCTGTCGCGTTCTCGGCCCTGTTGCTGGTTGGTTGTCAGGAAACATCCGGCGGACAGCCCACCGAGCCAGTGGCCGAGACCAGGCAAACGCCGCTGCCGATTTTCGGCAGGACGCTCTCCAGCAGCAAAGGCACGCCGCTATCGGGATATTTAGTAGCCCCGCAAAGTATCCAGGATCTGATCAATCGCTATGACGTGGTGTTCACTGGCACGATTACGGCAGTCGGAGAGCCGGTCGATGAAAAAGCATACGATTGGGCGCCTGAGGATGATGCCCGCGCCCAAAGCAGAGGAATCCCGCCGTTGCGGTTCAGGATGATTTACTACGAAATTGAACTGGGGGAGGTTTTCTTGGACGACGTCAATCTCCGCGCCTATCCCCGCCTGCGATTGTCGGGAGACCACAGCCCGATTCGCCCCCAAGTGGGTGAGCGGTTCCTGTTTGCGCTAGGGGCCAATCCCGATGGCAAGAGCTACGGAGTAAACGCCGACTGGAACCTGATCCACTTGGACGGCGGCCCCATCCGCAACTTTGACGGCAAAGGGACGGGTTATGCCGGAGTGACAAACGAGGCTTCCCTGAAGTCCGCAGTCCAAGCGGCGGTGCCGAACCGGGTTCACCTGCCCAGGGATCAGTGGCCCGTCCAAGCGAAGTGGCTCGCTGACGAAAACGCGCCCGCCGATACCCCGCAGCCGCCCGGCGGCGACGGCCCCGGCGACAGCGGCCCGGTGGGAAACGCGAACCGGTAAGGCGCGACGGTGCGGAAGGGACGGCGCAAAGGGGCGGGATTCCTCGCCCCTTTGCCTTGCCGCCAATCGGGCGGACGGTCTACTTCCCCTCCTTAATCCAGTCCGATACCCGCTCGGCAATCATTATGGTGGCGGCGAGTGAGTGTAATGTCTATTGCTTGCACTACAGCCCCAAGCACTTTGGAACCTCATGACATCACGGATATCAATGGAAAATACGAATGATCCGTGAAGAAAGAGCAAAGAGGATCCCAAATTGAGGCCACATATATACTCATCCATGGAAGAGGCTGAAAATGCGGATACTTTACCTCGCGCCAACGTTCTTGTTCGCGGCAGTCGCGATTCTTTTTCTCGTCATCTCGCGGTCTGACATTCCTTCCCGCTCGGAAGCAGCTCTCGATAATCCGGCAGTCCATTCTCATCAAAGGACGGTCCATAGTCAAAACGCCATCCCTCTGTCAACTCTGTACCAGCCGCCGCAGAATGTGCAAGACCTGGTTAACCGCTATGATGCCGTTTTCACCGGAACCATCACAGAAATCTCATCTCCGGTCTTGGAGAAACCCTACGACTGGCAACCGGAAGACGACTCAGTTTCCAAACGGTACGGCATACCCTTGCCGCGTATGAGGGTAACTTACTACGCTATACAAATCGAGGACGTGCTGCTGGACGACGGAAACATTCGCTTGCATCCGCGCTTGGGATTAACCGGCGGCCACAATTCAATGCGCCCCCAAGTGGGTGAGCGGTTCCTGTTTGCGCTAGGGCGACAACCTGATGGACTCAGCTATGGTCTTACCGCCGATTGGTGCCTGATATTCTTGGACGGCGGCCCCATCCGCAACTTTGACGGGGTAGAGCCGGGTTATGCCGGAGTGGCTAACGAGGCTTCCCTGAAATCCGCAGTCCAAGCCGCGGTGCCGAACCGGGTTCACCTGCCCATGGCCCAGTGGCCCATCCAAGCGAAGTGGCTCGCTGACGAAAACGCGCCCGTCGAAACCCCGCAGCCGCCCGGCGGCGACGGCCCCGGCGACAGCGGCCCGGTGGGGAATGCGAACCAGTAAGGCGCGACGGTGCGGAAGGGACGGCGCAAAGGGGCGGGATTCCTCGCCCCTTTGCCTTGCCGCCAATCGGGCGGACGGTCTACTTCCCCTCCTTAATCCAGTCCGACACCTTCTCGGCAATCATTATCGTCGTGCCGTTGGTGTTGGCGCGGATTACGTCGGGCATCACCGAGGCGTCTATCACCCGCAGGTTCTCCAGCCCGTGGACGCGGCAATACTGGTCCACCACCGCCATGGGGTCGGAGGCCGGCCCCATCTTGCAGGTGCCGCTGATGTGGTGCTGAGTGTAGGCATTGCGCAGTATCCAGTTGTCCAGCGCGTCGTCCGAGGCGAAGTCGGACTCGGCGGGGTTCAGCATCTCGGCGATGTGGGCCGCCATGGCCGGGTGTTCCGCGATGCGGACGGCGGTGCGCATCGCGTCGCGCATCCGCTCCCGGTCGTAGGGGGCGGAAAACAACTGGTAGTCGAGGCGGGGCTGCGCGTGGGGGTCGGCGGTGGTCAGGGTGATCTCCCCGGCGGAGGTGGCGTTCTGTAGGCCCACGCTCAGGCCCCAGTGGAACTCGTCGCCCTCGTAGCTAACGCTGGCCGGGCGGTGTTCGCTGGTCATCAGCGTCGGCGTAATCTGGAAGTCGGCGCGGGTGGGCGACCCCGGCGCGCTGAAGCGCAGGCCCACCTGGATGGTGGGGGTTTCCACGTCGGCCGGGTCGCCGTAGCCCCGGAACACCATATAGGCCGCCGGATGGTCGCAGAAATTCTTGCCCACCCCCGGCAGGTCATGCACTGAGGCGATGCCGTGGGCCGCCAGTTCCGCGGCCGGCCCAACGCCCGAGAGCAGCAGCGCTTGGCAGGAGCCGATAGTGCCGCCGCTCAGGATTATCTGCTCGCCCTCCACCGTGAAAACCTCGCCGCCGCTCTCGGCCTGAACCCCCACGGCCTTCGGGTTTTGTCCCGGCTGCGCCGGAGGGTCGAACAGCACCCGGTGGACGGTGACGTTGCCCCGCACGGTGATGTTCAGCCGGTGCCGGGCCTGCGACAGGTAGGTCAGGGCAGTGCTCATCCGCACCCCGTCAATGTTGTTCAGGGGGCGGACGCCGATGCCGTTGGAGTCCGGGGAGTTCTGGTCCGGGTCTTCTGGGAAGCCGACGCCAACGCAGGCATCGTAGAAGGCGGTGGAAACGGGGATCCACTCCTCGCGCTTGAAGCGGCGGATGGGCAGCGGCCCCTCGTTGCCGTGGAAGTCGTCGCCGGGGTGGTCCCAGTCGTTCTCCATCTTGCGGAAGTAGGGCAGGCAGTTGGTGAAGGCCCATTCGCCGTTGCCCCAACTGGCCCAGTTGTCATAGTCCTCCGGCACGCCACGGAACACCACCTGGCCGTTGATGGCGCTGGAGCCGCCGGTGGCCTTGCCCCGCGGGATAATCATCGGCTCGGTCTGCGTCGAATTGGCGATGCCGCGCAGATCCCAACTGTGGGGGCCGTAGGCCGAGCGCCATACGTTGTAGCCCCGCTTCAGGTCGTCGGGCAGATGCTCGAATTCCGGGTAGTCCGGCCCGGCCTCCAGCAGCAGCACCGACTTGTCCGGGTCTTCGGAAAGCCGGGTGGCTACCACGCAGCCGGCCGACCCGCCGCCCACCACAATGTAGTCGTACTTCATCGCCAAAACCTCCCAAAGGCGCAAGTTGAAGAATCCGCCGCCCATTGGCCCGGCGGCGATTGCGCCCCTAATATATGCCAGCCTCAACGCCGTCGGCAAACCGCTCCTCGCCCCGGCCCGCGCCATAGAGAAAGGCATAATAGAAAGACTCTGGCGGCGCGCCTTTGTTGACAAAGGGCATACATTCCCCTAACTTGGAATTACTAGTCCCTAACTTGGGGATACTAGCTTAGCCAAAACGCCCTGAGCGTATCATCGGCCGGCCCGGAGCGCGGCCGGCTATAGAGGGCGACGAACATGGCTGTGAACACCGGACAGACCGGCCCTGATTTGGAAAGCCTGCCCCGGCATGAACCTGAGGGCAGACCAAGCCCCATCATCAAGGTGAGCTCCGTCTGGAAAGTCTTCGGCAAAAAACCGGAACGGGCGCTGGAACCGGAGCATATCGGCAAGAGCAAGCCGGAAGTCCAGTCGGAATTGAGCGCCGTCATCGGCTTGCGCAATGTTTCCTTCGAGGTGCAGCGGGGCCAGACTTTCGTGATCATGGGGCTTTCGGGCAGCGGCAAGTCAACTATGGTTCGTTGCCTGACCCGCCTCATCGAACCCACCGCTGGCAGCATCGTCATAGACGGCAGCGACGTTATGGCGATGACCGACAAGGAACTGATGGAGTTCCGGCGCCGCAAGGTTGCCATGGTGTTCCAGCATTACGGCCTGATGCCTCATCGAAACGTGCTGGACAATGCCGCTTGGGGGCTGGAAGTGCAGGGCGCCTCCGAGGCAGAGCGATACCCGCGCACCCGCGAAATCCTGAACTTGGTGGGGCTGTCCGGTTGGGAAGCAGCCTATCCCCGCCAGCTTTCCGGGGGTATGCAGCAGCGTGTCGGACTGGCCCGCGCCTTGGCCGTCGAAACCAGCATCCTGCTGATGGATGAGCCGTTCAGCGGCCTTGACCCCCTCATCCGCCGTCAGATGCAGGACGAGCTGCTGCGGCTCCAAGAAGAACTGCAAAAGACCATGGTTTTCATCACCCATGACCTTAACGAGGCGCTCAAGCTGGGCGACCGTATCGCCATCATGCAGGACGGGCGCGTGGTGCAAATCGGCTCGCCGGAAGACATCGTGCTGCGCCCGGAGGACGAATACGTGGGCGACTTCACCCAGGACGTGCGGCTGGAAAGGGTGCTTACGGCGGCCAGGGTTATGGCGCCGCCCAAGGCCACGGTGATGGGACATCAAGGCCCCCGGGCCGCGCTGCTCACCATCGGCGAGAGCGGCGGCGGCGCTGCCTGGGTTGTGGACCGGCGCGAGCGCTATCTCGGCCTGCTGACCGCCGCCAACGCCCGGAAGGCGTTGCGAGCCGGCGTCCGGCGCATAGACGAAGCGATGGGCTACGTTGACCAAGAATACGCCGCGGTCAGCCCGGCAACCAATTTCGACGAACTCATCCCCCGCGTCATGTCCAGCGACTACCCCATCCCGGTCACCGGCGCGGGCAACCTGCTGGTGGGCGAGGTGCATCGCAGCGCCCTAGCCGAGGCCCTGGCCGAAACCTCCGGCGCCGTCCCGGACTACGAAGCCAACGCCGCCGCCAACGCCGCACGGTAGCGGTGGAGACCCGTAGGGAATGCGAACCGTAAATAGCGGCGGCGAAAGAGAAACGCAGGACTGGGAGCCAGCCCCTTCGGACTCCGGCGCAACCCTCCTGTTGAGAAGGGCTTTGGCGGCTTTGTCCCGGCTTGGCTTTCGGCGTTGGGCCGGGTTGGGCGCGGCGCTTCTCGGGCTGGTCATCTGCTTGGCGGTGTGGGGGCCGGAGATGGAATACCCCACCACAGTGTCCACTTCCTCATTGGAAGGCACCACCCTTGAGACTACCCGGTCAGTGCGCGACGTAACCGGCAGCGCCATTGACGACGCCGTAAACTGGATGACCCGGGAGGGCGGCTGGATCTTCGACGGGTTGAGCGCCGCGGTTAGTCGCGCTCTGGTAAACATAGAGAAAGGGTTGATGTGGCTGCCATGGCCGGCCTTAGTGCTGGCCCTGGCCCTGCTTTCCTTCGCCGTGGGGCGTTGGGCGCTCTTGGCTTTCACTCCCGCGGCTCTGCTCTACGTCGGGTTTATGGACCTGTGGGGCCCGATGATAGAAACAGTGGCGCTGATGGTGGTGGCAGTGGCCCTTTCCGTGGGCATCGGATTCCCCCTGGGCGTGCTGGGGGCCCGCAACCGGATGTTGGACAACATCATGCGCCCGATTCTGGACGGAATGCAGACCATGCCCAGCTTTGTCTACCTGCTGCCGGGCATACTGTTCTTCGGACTAGGCAAGCCGGCCGGCATCTTCGCCACCATCATCTACGCCGTGCCGCCGGTAATCCGCCTCACCAATCTGGGCATTCGCCAGGTATCCCCGGAGACCGTCGAAGCCGCCCGCTCCTTCGGGGCGTCACCGTTGCAATTGCTGACCAAAGTGCAGGTGCCCATGGCCCTGCCGGCCATCATGGCCGGCATCAACCAGACAACCATGATGGCCCTGGCAATGGTGACCATCGCCAGTATGGTGGCCTCCGGGGGCTTGGGGGATAACGTGCTTCGGGCCTTGCAGCGGAACGAGCCGGGCAAGGGCTTCATCGCCGGGATGGCCATCGTATTCTTGGCCGTCATCATTGATCGGCTGACTCAGGCCGCAGCCCGCAGCAGGCAGGAAGCCCTGCAAACAGGCCATTAAACCGGGTTGGCCGCGCCCTTTGAGATAGCGGGTTGGTCTGATATGAGTTGGTAAATTCGTGTTACATCGGGTTGCGCTGGCGGTTTTGGCTCAATCTGCGGCAAGAGCCATCCAAAAATTAAGGCCCGGACGGGCGGGGGGTATTGGATTGTTGACTAGGAGCGGGTTCATTTCTCTGGCAATGTTGCTGTCCATTGTGGCCGTGATTTCCGCGGTAGCTTGCGGCTCCACTGAGACGGTCGAGGTTACCAGAGTTGTTGAAAGGGAAATCGAAGTCCCGGTTACCCAGATAGTGGAAAGGGAGATTGAGGTCACCAAAGTCGTCCAGGTCGAACCCTCTACCGGCCCGAAAGAGACCATCGTCTTCGGCGACCTGAGCTGGGAAAGCGCCCTGTTGCAGAACCGCATCGCCCAGTACATCGTCGAACACGGCTACGGCTACCCCACGGACGTAAAGTTCGGCAGCACCATGCCCCTGTTTGAGGGCCTGCGGCGCGGCGACACTCACGTGGCTATGGAAATCTGGCTGCCCAACCAGGATGAGGCTTGGGAGAAGGCCCGGGCCGAGGGCGAGGTCTTGTCCGTGGGCAAGAGCCTGGGTGAAGACTGGCAATCGGCCTTTGTGATCCCGGCCTACCTCCAGGAACAGTACCCCGAGCTGGACAGCGTGGAAGACCTGAGCAACCCGGAGTTCAAGGCTTTGTTCCAGACCGCGGAAACCGGCGACAAGGCGCGGCTGGTGTCCTGCGTCATCGGCTGGTCTTGCGAAGTCGTTAACGCCATCCAGATCCAAGCCTATGGGCTGTCGGACCATGTCGAAATCGTTAACCCCGGCGATGGGGCCGCGCTGAACGCCGACCTATACGGCGCTTACGAGCAAGGGGAGCCGTGGCTGGGCTACCAGTGGGGCACCAACGACCCGGCTCTGAAGCTGGACCTGGTGCGGCTGAAAGAGCCGACCTACAGCGACGAATGCTGGTTTACCACCAAAGCCTGCGCCTATGAGGATGCTACCATCCTCATTGGGGTGAGCCCTTACCTGCCCGCCTTGGCGCCCGATGTCGTCGAAATGCTGCGCAAGTGGGATTTCAACATCGGCGTCTATAAGGCCGCCGTCCGATGGCAGGCCCAGAACCCGGACGCCGATACTGCTACCACAGCCCTTTGGTGGCTGACCGAGAACCGGGCCATCTGGTCGCAGTGGGTGACCGATAAGGCTGAGGCTGGCATCCTAGCCGCTTTGGACGCCGGTGAGGAAGCCGGAGGCTGGCCCGAAGAGTAGCCCCCGCTCAAACGGGCGCCTGCACATCCTGACTGTGGTCACATCGCCAGGCAGCCCCCGCCCTCGCTCAACCGGGCGAGGGGGACAGCGCAATGGAGGCGGCCCTACTCCGCCGGGCCGCCTTGCCCGGTTGCCCGGAGTTTTGCAGCCCTGTCTGTTTACCGAAACCCCGGCGAGTTCCGCCCTCTTTGCGGTAGAATATAAACAGGAACAAGTATGACTCAACCATTCCAACAGCAGGCGGCGCGGCTTGCCCGCTACCACGGCCAGAGCGCCCGGCTGATGCGCGACGCTATGAACGAGGCGCGGCAAGCCCGGTGGCTGCGTTGCGAGGAACTGCTGTGGGGCAGCATTACCCTGGCGGTCAAGGGCGCAGCCTTAGTCCGCGGCGACGAACCGGACGGCCGGCAGGCGGTGGAGCAATACGCCCAAGAGTTGGGCCGGGAGCTTAACGACCGGCGCATCCGCGACGCCTTCAGCCGCCTCAACTCCTTCGCTGACGCTGCCGACCGGATGCGCGACTCGCGCGACGGCGCCCAACGACTGGTCGCCATCCTCGAAGACGTGACTTCGGCGGTGGAGCGCTTGTGGGATATGCTCCCCCTTGAGCGGACGTTGCGGGAGCCGGATTCCTCGGATTACGATGATGAGCCGGCCCCGCCGCCGGGGCGCCGCCCGGCCCGTTCCTCCCGTTCCCGGCGCAGACGGCAAAGGCGGACAAATACGGACGATGACGAATAAGGAATTGGCGCCGCAGCGCACAGTCGCCATACACACCCACGGCTGCAAGCTGAACCAGGCCGACAGCCAAGGGCTGGCGCGCCGCTTCCGCGAGGCGGGCTACCAGGTGGTGGGGCCGTCCGACGCCGCCGACGTGGTGGTGCTGAATAGCTGCACCGTCACCGCCGCCGCCGACGCCAAGGCCCGGCAGTACCTCCGCGCCGCCCGCCGCCGCAACCCCGATGCCGTCGTGGTCGCCACCGGCTGCTACGCCCAGCGCGCCCCGGCGGATTTGGAGAGGCTGGAGGCAGTGTCGCTGGTCATAGGCAACACCGGCAAGGCTTCGCTGGTGGAATCGGCCCGCGCCGTTCTGGAAGCGCGAAACCCGACGTTGCCGAGGGAGAGGGGACGCCCCCGCCCCAACCCTCCCCCACCGGGGGAAGGAAATTCGGGCGCGGGCCGCACCCGTGCGATGGTCAAGATTCAGGAGGGATGCGACCAAGTTTGCGCCTACTGCATCGTCCCCAAGGTGCGGGGGCGCGAGCGCAGTATCCCGCCCGAGGAAATCATCGCCGCGATTAACCGCCACGCCGCCGAAGGCTGCCGGGAAGCGGCGCTGACCGGCACGCAGTTGGGCAGCTACGGCTTTGATCTTCCGGGCGCCGACCTGCGAATGCTGCTGGAGCGCGTACTGGCCGAAACCGCCATTGAACGGCTGCGGGTGTCGTCCTTGCAGGCCCACGAAATCACCGGGCCGCTGCTGGAACTGTGGCGCCCCGGGCCTGGACAAGACCAGAGGCTGATGCCTCACTTCCACATCCCGTTGCAGAGCGGCTGCGACTCGACGCTGCGGGCCATGCGCCGCCGCTACGATACGGCGCAGTTTGCCGCATCGGTGGAGCTGGCGCGGCGGATGTATCCCGACGCCGGGATTACCACCGACATCATCGTCGGCTTCCCCGGCGAGAGCGCGGCGGACTTCGCCGCCAGCCTCGACTTCGCCGCGGCGATGCGCTTCTCCGACATTCACGCCTTCCCCTACTCGCCCCGGCCCGGCACCTCGGCGGCCTACTTCCGGGGGCAGGTGACAGAGCCGGAGAAGCGGGCGCGGATGGGGCAGATGCTGGCCTTGGCGCTGGAATCCCGCCGCCGCTTCCGGGAAAGCTGCCTGGGAACCGTCCGCCCGGTGCTGTGGGAGCGAGCGGGCGGCAGCGGGGGGCTGTGGTCGGGCCTCACCGACAACTATCTGCGGGTGCGAACGGCCAGCCATTCCCCCTTGTCCAACCGGATTGCCAATGCCCGCCTGACCGGGCTGGACGGCGATTGGGTGCTGGCGGAGGCGCTGACCTGAATGGTTGGCCCATCATTCCCGAGAAAGCGGGAATGATGCCGGTTTTGTTGGGCGCAAAAGCGGCCGCCCCGTCCGTTTCTGGCGGGGCGGCGTTTTGCTGCGCTGTTCACCCCCGGTTCACCGGGTGGAAAGGCCAACCTTAAAGATCCACGGCGCGCAGGAAGCCCATCCCGCCGCGGCGCTCCAGGTATCCGGCGCGCACGTCGTGTCCGTGGGAAAACACCAGCAGCCAGCCCTCGCGCTCGGCCCGGAACAGCAGGTCCTTCTTTTGCGCTAGGGTCACCTCCGGCGAGTTGTCGAAAGCGGAAATGGCTACTAGGTTGAGGTGATGCGGCGTCGGCACAATGTCGCCCAAGTACACCACCCGCTCGCCGCCGTGGTTGAACATCACCATCTGATGCCCCGAGGCGTGGCCGTCGGTCACTATCACGTTCAGGCCGGGCAGAATCTCCCGGTCGCCGTCCAGCATCTCCAGTTGGCCCCGCTCGTCAATGGGCAGGAAGTTGTCGGCGCGGTGGGAGTTATTGGCCCGCTCGTTGGGATGGCAGGCCTCATGCCAGCACCGTTGCTGCACGTAGTACCGGGCCTTGGTGAAGGTGGGCACCAGGTTGCCGGCCCGGTCCAGGCGGGTGCAGCCGCCGGAATGGTCGAAATGCAAATGAGTCAGGATTACTGCGTTGATGTCCTTGGGGGTGAGACCGACCGCCTTGAGTCCCCGCAACAGCCTGCTGGGGACAAGCCCCAGTTTCTCGCGGTCGAGATCCACCGTGTCTTTGGAGCCGATGCCCGTATCGACAAGGACGTTCTGGCCGCCTGCTTGAAGCAACAGGCAGTTCAGGCCCAGGGTCATCCGGTTCTTGCGGTCGGTGGCGACGCTGTTCTCCCAGGTCTCTTTGGGCACCGGGCCGAACATGGAGCCGCCGTCAAGTTTCATTACTCCGTCACTGATGATTTTTACGCTCGTTGACATCATCAACCACCCATATCCCTTAATCAGCAGTATGGATTGCCAGGGTTTCGCTGCAAGCCCCGCCGAGGCCGCGGGCAATAAGGGACACCGGACGGCTGCGGATGCTGGAAGAGAAAGTAATACTGCCAATGGACGAAAATGAGAAAGCATCCGTAACCCGGACGACGCCTACAGCAATGACCTGAATCCCGGGTCATGCCCGGAAGGGAGTCCCTCTGTTTCCACCTCCTTACTCTGAAGTCTGCCGGAAATCCCGGCCCATGGGTCTCTCCGGGGCTGCGCATTGGAAGCGGCCGGGCCTCACTGCGCCCCTTGCGCCGCCGCAACCGCCGGAGGCAATATGTTTAGCAGTTAAACCGCCTCTAGGCGGGTCTGTCAAGGCGGATTTTTCAATAACATAAATTATTTCTTAAAATTTGACCAAAATCTGGGCGCCAATTCTCCCTGAAACCCCACGGGCCGTATTTGCCTGTTCAGTGCTATACTACCGGCATAATGGAGGCCCGAAGGAGCAGGCGATGGTACAGTCAAGCACGGCCATGACAGAGTATGACCAGGATGAACGATCCTTGATGGCCCATCTGTTGCGGCGGGCCGGATTCGGAGCAACCTTCGAGGAACTGGAAGAAAGCCTGACGCAAGGCTACGAGGCAACGGTGGAACGGCTGCTCCACCCCGAGAACGCCCCGGAGTGGGACGACGCGCTCTTCCGCCGCTACCACGTAGACCAGAACAGCCTGATGCTCATCGAAAGCGCCCAATCTTACTGGCTGTACCGGATGATCAACTCCCCGCGCCCGCTGGAGGAAAAAATCGCCCTCTTCTGGCACGGCCTGTTCGCCACCGCCTACGGCAAGCTGAACCACGCCAAGGCCGTGGTCAACCAGACCAACACCTTCCGCCGCCACGGCCTGGGAACCTTCCGCAACCTCCTTTCGGAGCTGTCCCGCGACCCGGCCATGATTTTCTGGCTGGACAACAAGGACAACCACAAAGACGCTCCCAACGAAAACTACGGGCGAGAGCTGCTGGAGCTGTTCTCCATGGGCATCGGCGCCTATACCGAGGCCGACGTGAAGGCTGCCGCCCGCGCCTTCACCGGCTGGACCATCGCCAATCAGGATTACATGAGCGTCCGCGCCTCCCGCGATTCCATCTGGCCCCACGGCCGCCTCGACTGGCAGTTCCAGTACCGGCCCGAAGACCACGATGATAGCCCCAAGACCTTCCTCAACCAGACCGGCCGCTTCAACGGCGAGGACGTGCTGGACATCATCTGCGGTCATCCCGCCAGCAGCTGGTTCTTGGCGGGCAAGCTCTACGCATTCTTCGTTTCCGACCGGCCCGACGAAGCGGCCACGCAAATAATCGCCGAAGACCTGCGCCGCACCGGGGGCGACGTGCGTTCCGCCCTGCGCGCCATCTTCCTATCCGATTTCTTCCGCTCCCCCACAGCCCGCCACGCCAAGGTCAAGAGCCCGGCGGAAGTCGTCGCAGGCGTCGCCCGCCTGGCCGGGGCATTCGGGGTTCCCAGGTGGAACGTGGTCAACCTCGCCCTTGACGCGAACTTCATGGGCCAGGAAATCCTGAACCCGCCCACGGTGGAAGGCTGGCATACCGGCACCGAGTGGGTGGATACCGGAACGCTGATGGAAAGGGTCAACTCGGCCGCCCTCCTGTTGGGCGACTCAGGCCAGCCGGGCGTCAGGAACATCATCGGGCGCCTGCGGGAAGACCATCGGACGCACTCCCCCGAGGAATTGGTGGACTCCTGCCTCAGTCTGTGCGGCGCTTTGGAAGTGTCGGACGCCACCCGCAACGAACTCATCGCCTTCGCCGCCGCTCAGGGCGAACTGACCTTCGAGCCGCAGTTCGGGGACGGCTGCGCCGAACGGCGGGTCGCCGATCTGCTCCAGCTCATCGCATCCACCCGCGAATACCAGATGGCCTAACCCGCAGCCGGAGAGATTGCCTATGCTGCTCACTCAGGAAGTCAAGAAAGAAATCCTGAATTTCATCGAACAGAAAATCGAAACCGACGAAATGTGGGCCGAAGCCTTCAGCAAGCTCATCGGCCTGGACGAAGCCGACCGGAACGGCGCCGTCTGGGATATGCTGGAAAGCATCAAAGACTCGATGCGGTGGGACGAGTTGTTCGAGGAACACCCCGAGGTACTTGACCGAATTATTGAAGAGAGCCAGAAATCTATGGAAGAAAGGGAACGAAAAAAGGCTGAACGCCACGCCAATAATTCGGTCAAAGTACAATCCTAGCCGATGATTTCCCGCATAACCCCTGAATTTTTCAGAAGATACCGGCAGCTTGACCCAGAAATCCGTCTCAAAGTCCGCCGGGCGCGTATATTGTTCTTGAACAGCCCGCGTCACGGCAGCCTGCAATTCAAGAGAGTCAGGGGTAGAAGGAACCTTTACTCTGCCAGAGTAGATGACAACTTCCGCGTGTTGGGGGAATTGAACGGCGATACTGTTACTTGGCACTGGGTTGGCCTCCACGACGAATATGAGAGGATGATTTCCTGATATGACCACCACCGCAGCCATCCGTTACAGCCACACCGTCGGCTCGCTGTCCAACCAGGGGCGCGGCTTCCAGAACCCGGTGGACGTGGCGCTGGACTCGCAGGGTGTGATGTACGTGCTCAACCGGGCAGGCCCTGAACTGCCCATTCGCCTGCCGTACAAACGAATCTCCATGTGCACCGTGGACGAGGAATTTCTGGGCGAGTTCGGCGCCGGAGGCACCGGCGCCGGCGAATTCTGGTGGCCCAGCTCCCTGGCCTTCGACCGCCGCGACCGGCTGTACGTGACTGACGAGGCCCTGAACCGCGTCACCGTCTTCGCCGCCACCGGCGAGGTTCTGGACATCTGGGGAGAGGAAGGGCCGGCGCCCGGGCAGCTCAGCCTGCCCTCGGGCGTCGCCGTAGACGCGGACGACAACCTGCTGATAACCGACAGCGGCAACCACCGGATCCAGAAGTTCGCCCCAGACGGAAGTTTCCTAGACGCTTGGGGCGGCCCCGGCGACGGAAAGGGACAGTTCAACGCGCCGTGGGGCATCGCCATTGATCATCAGGGCGCGGTGTACGTCTCCGACTGGGGCAACGACCGGATACAGAAGTTCGACGCCCACGGGCAGTATCTGGCCCAATTGCCGCCTCCCGGCGCGTATGTCGCCAATAGCGACCGCATCCGCCGTCCCGCCGGACTGTGTGCTGACGCCGAGGGAATAATCTATGTGGCCGACTGGGGCAATGAGCGCGTGGGCGTGCTGTCCCCGGACGGCGGACTGCTGACTACCCTGCGGGGCGAGTCGCAAACGCCCGCTTGGGCCAACGAGTATTTCCAGGCCAACCCCGAGGAAGGCGCCCTGCGGCTACAGGCCGACCTTTCCCCCGCCGTTGACCTTCCGGGCGGCTTCGGGACGACCAGCGACCGGGAAGAGTCGGCCAACGTGGAGAAGCTGTTGTGGGGGCCGACGGCAGTCAAGCTGGACGGCAAGGGCAACATACTTATCGTAGATAGCTGCCGCCATCGCATTCAAGTCTACCGCTGGAACCGCCAGCCGGAGTAGGGATGGTTCGAGAAAATCAGGCATCCGCGCCACTACAGCGCAGCGGTATCTACTATGGCTGGTACGTCGTCGTCACCGCCATGTTCATTGCCGCGGTCACTACCGGGGCCCGCAACGGCTTCGGTGTTTTCGTAGTGCCGATGAGTGATGATTTTGAGTGGAGCCGCACCGCAATTTCCATAGCCGCCGGCACCGGCTGGCTAATGAACGGGATCACGCAGCCCCTGCTGGGCCATGTGTTCGACAAGTTCAACTCCCGCAAGGTCATACTTATCAGCCTGCTGGTGGTCGGTTTGGCTACTGCCGGACTCAGCTTGACCGGCGTGTTTGGCGAGGCTTTCGCCCTGTATTTTCTGATTTTCCTGTTCAGCTTCGTCCTGTCCACTGCCATGAGCGGCGCATCCATCGGCACTTTGATGCCGCTGCTGGCTAGGTGGTTCGTGAAGCGGCGGACTTTCGTGCTGGGATTGGTTGCCTCGGGCTCGTCCATAGGCGGCCTGATACTAATTCCTTTCAGCGCCTACATGGTGGAGTTGTTCAACTGGCAGGCATCCTGGATTGCCCTGGGAACCATCGTCACCTGTCTGGCCCTGCCGTTGGGCTTCGTGTTCCTGCGCAACAGCCCGGCGCAGATGGGCCTGCTTCCCGATGGAGAGCTGGAGCCTGCCAGTGGAGGGACGGCTCCGGCGGCCTCGCGGCAGCGGGGCCTTTTCGAGGTTGACCAGTGGCATAAGTCCTTCCAGTTTCCGCCAATATGGAACCTTTCGATAGCATATACGGTGTGCGGGATTACCGTGGGCCTCCTGTCGGTGCACTTTGTGCCTTATGCCGATGAAGAACTGGGGGTCTCGCCTACGCTGGCAGGGCTGATTTTTGGCGTTTTGACCGGACTCAACGTAATAGGCGCCATCGGAGGCGGATGGCTGGCCGACCGTTTTCGCCGCAAGAACGTGCTGGGCACAGTCTACTCCGTGCGATGCGTCGCCTATCTCGTTCTCATCGGCGGTTTGGTCGCCACGCAACAATCCATTTCCTTGCCCGTTGTTGGTTCCCCCGCCTTGCCCAGCCTGTGGATTTTCGCCGTCCTGGCAGGCTTTTCGTGGATCGCCAGCGTGCCCATCACCACGTCACTGACCGCCGACGTATACGGCCTTAGGGCGCTGGCTACCATCGCTGGCATCTCCTTCCTCTGCCACCAGATTGGCGCCTTCATAAGCATAATCCTAGGCGGCGTGCTGTACGACATGACCGGCTCCTACCTGCTGCCTTTCTCGATTGCGGCAGCATGCCTTATCCCGGCCGCCATCGCCTCCTACACCATCAACGAAAAGAAATACTCGGTGCGCTACCAAGCCGCCCCGGCCCCGGCCGGCGCGGCGGCGGGGGATTAGGCTGCGGTTCTCCGGTCGGCGACATGGTTACAGAGAAGCCTTCTACCGCCCTTTGGGTATTTTCAGACTTTGTTGGTAATGGGTTGTAATGGAAGAAAATCTGTGAGCCGGCTTGGCGGGAGGCGCCGGGACGCCGCTGCAAAGGGTTTGCCGGAAGGCTCGGCAGTGTCCCCCGGCGCGGTTCCAATTGGCTCCCCAAGTATGGCAAGCCCTTGGGCAAGCAGACCTGCCGTTGCGGGCAGTGCCTGTACCACTTCACCGAAGGCGCACCGCGGCCGCACCCAGCCCCCGGTCAGAAGCAAGGTGCTGGCGTTATACCCCGAGGGGATGAGCCTGGCGTCCATCGGCCGGGCAGAGGGTCTTAAAGGCGAGACGGTCTACGGACTGGTTGAAAAGACCGGGCCGCCGGGGCCTTGATGCCCCGTCCAGTGCGGGAACGGGCGCTCGGGCGCCGGCCCGGGTCATCGCCCCGAATGAGATGTGGGACTGCGTGGGCGCCAGGCGTCCGGGGAAGCGGCGGGAGATCTGGATTTGGACGGCGGTCATTGAAGAAGCCGATGGGAAGAAGCCGATGTCCGTCGGTGGGTGGATTTTGAGGCGGGCGGCCGGAGCGAGGCCACCTTGTCGGGACAAGGGGTACAGCAAAAGCCCGGGGATGCTGCGGGGTTCCCCGGCCTCGGCCTGCCTGCGCTTGGGGCTGATTTAATACCAACAAACATTGAGAATACCCGATAATATCCGTGGAAAAACGGGGACTTGGATTTCAGCCATCCCCTTGCCCCCGGGTCAGCCGCCGCCAACGGTTGCGCTGGTCGCGGGTTTCGGGGGCGAAGGCCGGGGATGGCGCCTCGGTGCGGATGCGCTCTAACTCAGGCAACAACGACCTGACGACGTTCAGGTAAGCCTCGATGAAATCCGAAGGCAGGGAGTCTTCGTAAAAGTTGACGTGCAGAGACTGGGCAGTGCCAAACCAGGCAACAATGTCCATGCGGCCCTGCTCGTCAGAAACCTGCTTGGCGATGTCTGCCAGCAGGCCGTGGCCGTTGTGGTTCCAGCCCCGTTCCTCGGCGATGGCTTTCAGGGCTTGGGCCGCCGCGCCCCAGCCCTTTTCCGACGCTTGGATGTTGTTTCGCCGACGCAGGTAGTTGTCGGCTTGGCCGATGCACCATTGGCTCATTTCCGCGTGCTTGTTTGATTCCTGGCTGCTGGATTCCATGCGCTCCCTTCTCCGGCCGCGGGCTTATTGCGCGGCTCCTGACGCTTCCCTGACGCTTCATTGTGCCAGCCCAGAATCTCGCTGCCGGTCATAAAGACCACGCCCTCGAAAAAACGGTGACTTGGATTTCAGCCATCCCCTTGCCCCCGGGTCAGCCGCCGCCAGCGGTTGCGCTGGTCGCGGGTTTCGGGGGCGAAGGCCGGGGGCGGCGCCTCGGCGCGAATGCGCTCCAGTTCGGGCAACAGCTTCTTTACGTCGTTCAGGTAGATTTCAACGGTGTCAGATGACAACCAGTTTTCGTAGAAGTTGACGTGCAGGGCTTGGGCGGTTCCAAATAAACCTATCAGATCCGGGCGGGACTGCTCGTCGGCGACCTGCTGGGCGATGTCCACTATCAGGCCGTGGCTGTTGTGGTTCCAGCCCCGCTCCTCGGCGATGGCTTTCAGGGCTTGGGCCGCCGCGCCCCAGCCCTTTTCCGACGCTTGGATGTTGTTTCGCCGACGCAGGTAGTTGTCGGCTTGGCCGATGCACCATTGGCTCATTTCCGCGTGCCTGTTTGATTCCTGGCTGCTGGATTCCATGCGCTCCCTTCTCCGGCCGCGGGCTTATTGCGCGGCTCCTGACGCTTCATTGTACCAGTCGAGAATCTCGCTGCCGGTCATAAAGACCACGCCCTCGAAACGGCTCATGTACTCGAAGATGGCGTCATAGTAGCGGATGCGGTGGGCCGCGCCGGTGATGTAGGGGTGGGTGGAAATGCACATCACGCGGACGCTGTCGGCCCCCTCGCGGTAGAGGGTGTCGAACTGGTCCTTGGCCCGCTCGAACAGCTCCGGCGAGCGGTGGTGCTGAATCAGGTAGATGGGTATGTCGTTCAGTTCGACGGTGTAGGGCAGGGCCACTAGGCGCCCGGCTTTCACGTTCATTTCATAGGGCTGGTCGTCGTTGCACCAGTCGGCGATGTACTCGATGCCCTCCTCGGCCAGCACGTCCGGGGTGTCGAAGGTTTCGGCTAGGCCGGGGCCCATCCAGCCGCGGGGCGCCGCGCCGGCGGCCTCGGCGATGGTGTCTATGGTACGGCGTATCACGGCCCGCTCGTCCGGCTCGCGGTTGATGACCCGCTGGATGAAGCCGTGGGCCAGCAGCTCCCAGCCCGACTTGAGACTCTCCTCCACCAGCAGCGGGTAGCTCAGGCAGACCGAGGCGTTGAGGCTGACGGTGGCCCGCACGCCGTGGCGGTCCAGCACCTGCTTGAGCCGCCAGAACCCGACGCGCAGGCCATAGTCGAACCAGCCGAAGTTGGGGATGTCGGGTATGGTGCTGACCCCTTGCGGCGTGGGCAGCACCGTGCGGGCCATGGGCTCGTTGATGTCCCACTCCTCCACGTTGATGACCGGCCAGACGGCGACGCGGGCGTTGCCGGGCAGCTTCAGCGGCGGGCGGTGAAAGATGGGCGAAAACTCGGCGCGAGGGTTAGCCATAACTGCCTCCTGCGTATGCGCTCAGGCCGCGCGGCCCGGCGGCGGGTTTGAGGCAATTCTATACAGCCTCCAAAGCTCTGGCAAGGAAACAGGAAGCAAGTATGTTAGTCATCAGGAATAATAATATGCTATAACGGATTATCAAGGATAGTGAGATATGGCGGCTGCCGAGAAATTATAAGACGCCTGCCAGTAGAAAATTCCATACGCTCTTGCATAATGAAAATTGTTGCCGCCGCTATATCAGTAAGGAAAGACAGAATGCCTTGCGAACGCCGCGAATTCCCGGGGTTTTCTTGGTCATACAGCCGGAATAAGAAATTTCAGAAATGCCTGCGCGACTATTATTATTATCATTATTTCGCTTCCCATAAGGGTTGGGAGTTCGCGCCGCCGGAAGAGACCCGACCGAAACTGAAGAGCATTCTTTTTCTAAAACCGTCGTTGACCGGCGGACAACGGCCGCGGGAGGGATGCAGCTAGCCGCAAACTTCACCCGAAAGCGGGGGTTGAAAGGCAACGCCGCAGTTTCCGGGGGCCTCTGCGCCTTTGCGCCCAATCCGGCTGTTATAATGTTGCACAGTCAGCGAAAGCGCAAGAACAGGGGGATCAGCCGTGCTGGAACAATTCAAGGTAGGACACGACGAAGCGGAATTTGTCCGGGGCGAGGCCCTGAAGTCAACGGTGGCAGGCATATTCAGGCATCTGGGAGTGCCGGAAGACGACGCCGAACTGGGCGCCGACGTGCTGGTGCTGGCCGACTTGCGGGGCGTGGACTCCCACGGGGTGTCGAATATGCTGCGCAGCTACGTCTCCGGCTTTCAGGACGGCTCCATCAACCCCCGGCCAGATTGGAAGATCACCCGCGAGACGCCCTCCACAGCCACGGTGGACTCCGACCGGGGGCTGGGCACGATCATCACGCCCAAGGCCATGGACATCGCCATCGGGAAGGCCCGCAGCGTGGGCGTCGGGATGGTCGCCATCGGCAACGCCCGGCATCTGGGCATGGCGTCGTACCACTCGATGCTCGCCCTGCCCCACGATATGATCGGCGTGTGCATGACGAGCTGTCCGCCGTCGGTGCTGCCCACCTTCGGGGCCGAGCCGCGCTTGGGCACCAACCCCATCGCCGTGGCCGTGCCGACGGGAGAGGAAGCGCCTTTCGTGTTCGACGCCGCCACCAGTTCCGTGGCGGTGAACAAGATTCGCATTGCTCAGCGTCTCGGGGCCGACATTCCGGCGGGATGGCTGGCCGAGCAGGACGGCACGCCCATCATGGAGGAGAAACCGGCCCCGGACAACTACTGGCTGCTGCCCGTGGGAGGAAGCCGCGAGGGCGGCTCCCACAAAGGCTACGGCCTGTCCTGCGTGGTGGACATCCTAGCCGGAGTGCTGACGGGGTTCGGATATGGTGCGGTGCCGGGCCGCCCCAACTTCGGGCATTACGTGGCGGCCTACAGCGTGGACGCCTTTACCGACGTGGCCTGCTTCAAGCAGGAAATGGACGAATGGGTCCGCATGATGAACGCCACCAAGCCCGCCCCCGGCCAGGCCCGCGTCATCGTCGCCGGCCAGCCCGAGGCCGAGATGGAAGCCATCCGCCGACAGGAAGGCATACCGCTCCACCCCGAGGTATCCCAGTCCATCCGCGACATCTGCGGCGAACTGGGAGTGGAGTGCTCGTTCTGAGCATCGGCGTCAATGAATTCTGAGGCCCATAAGCATCAACCGAGGGCAGAGGTCTGCGTAATGCAGATTGAAGGGATCGAGATAAAGAACTACCGGCTCTTCCGTCATCTGACGCTGACTGACTTGCCGCCCATGACGGTGGTGGTAGGCGCCAACGGGTCTGGCAAGTCAACCCTGTTCGACGTGTTCACATTTCTCAAAGACGCTCTGACTGAGAACGTTTCTGTTGCCGTGGCCCGCCGGGGCGGTTACCGCGAGCTTGTCAGCCGCGACGCCGGAGGCCCCATCGAGCTAACCATCAAGTTTCGAGAGAGCGGTGGGCGGCTGGTAACTTACCAACTGGCAATAGGGTTTGAACGGGGAAGGGCCATAGTGGAGCGGGAGGTGTTGCGCTACCGTCGAGGGCAGCGCGGGCAGCCCTGGCGGTTTGTGGACTTCAGCAAGGGCGTTGGCACCGCCATTACCAACGAGTCGGCCTATGGTCAAGCGGATGCGAAAGAAGAGCGCGCCGACTACGCCCTGGATGACCCCGGCATTCTAGCCATAAAGGGGCTGGGACAGTTTCGTGAGTTTCGCATCGTGTCGGAATTTCGCAGCCTGATCGAGAACTGGTATATTTCCGATTTTCACATCGCCGACGCCCGCCCCAGCCCAGAGGCCGGTTACGCCGAACATCTTTCCAGTCGCGGCGACAATGTGGCGCTGGTGGCGCAGTACCTGTACGAATATCATCCTGACAGATTTCAGGAGATATTGAACGCGATGCGATGGCGCGTTCCGGGCGTGACCAGCGTTGAGGCAAAATCTACGGACGACGGAAGGCTGGTTCTCCGATTCCAGGATGGCAGCTTCAAAGATCCTTTCATCGCCCGTTATGTATCAGACGGCACCATAAAGATGTTCGCCTATCTGGTGCTGCTCTACGATCCCAAGCCCCATTCACTATTGGCGATAGAGGAACCTGAAAACCAGCTTTACCCCGAACTATTGCAGGAACTGGCCGAGGAATTCAGGGCATACGCAAAGCGCGGCGGCCAAGTGTTCGTGTCAACGCATTCACCTGATTTTCTGAACGGCGCTAACCTGGAAGAAATTTTCTGGCTAGTGAAGCGCGACGGTTTCAGCACCGCAAAAAGAGCGTCCGACAGCGAGTTGTTGCGTAGCTTGGCGGCCGGTTCGCGGCCAGGACGCTTGTGGAAGCAGAACTTGTTCGAGGGGGCCGGGCTATCGTGGGCCGGGTGATATTTCTCCTCGAGGAACCTTCAATGCAGGCGCTCTTGGAAGGTTTGTTGCCTCGGCTGTTTCCTAGTTTGTTATTCCTCTGCATGTCTCACGAGGGAAATGGCACAACATCTAACACGGGAGAACAATCGCTCCCACAGCTTCGCAGTCTTCGTGGACGGAATCGCCAAGCTAATGCAGAGTTCTTCAACGCAGACATCCGGGAGGCATGATGACTGATTTCAAGACCGGCTCAGTTCGGGCCAACGGCCTGAATTTCCACTATCTGGAGCTGGGCGAGGGGCCGCTGGCGCTGTGCCTGCACGGGTTCCCCGACCACGCTTATTCCTTTCGCCGCCTGCTGCCCGACCTAGCGGAAGCAGGGTTCCGGGCCGTGGCGCCGTTCATGCGCGGATACGCGCCCACCGAGGCCCCAAAGGATGGGAACTACCGGGCCGTTTCGCTGGCCCGCGATGCGGTCGCCTTGGTGGACGCCCTCGGCGGCGGGCAGGCGTATCTCATCGGCAACGACTGGGGGGCAGGGGCGGTCATCGGCGCGACCGTCCTCGCTCCTGAGAAGGCGCACAAGCTGGTAATCATCGCCTCGGGCCGCGTTGACGAGGAACTGGCGATGGACTACTGGTATCTTCGGGGCACCTGGCACTTCTATTTCTTTCAGATGCCCTTCGCGGAAAGGGCGGTGGCCCACAACGACTACGCCTATGTGGAGCAGTGGTGGCGGGACGCCTCGCCGGAGTGGGACATACCGGCCGAGGCTCTCGAAAGCATCCGGGAGACCTTCCGCAAGCCGGGAGTGGTTGAAGCCGCGCTGGGCTATTACCGGGCGCGGTTCGGCCCGGCGCCGCAGGATCCTGAAATGCTGCGAGACGAAGAACGCATCAACGCCGGCCCGGTGACTGTTCCCACGCTGGCCCTGCACGGCACCCGCGACCGACCCAAGCGGCTGGAGTCCTTCGAGAGCGAGGCCATGGACGCTTATTTCACCGGCGGGCTGGAGAAGGTCATCATACCCGGAACCGGTCACTTCATGCACCAAGAAAAGCCGGAGGAAATCAACCCCAGGATAGTGGAGTTCCTCACCCGCTGAACTTGGGCTTGTCTGAACCCGCCCGGCTTGGGCCTCTGAAAACCGGCGCCGCCTGAGATTGCGAAGAACCCTACAACTGCCGCCGCGTCGGGTCGGTACGGTCGCGCAGCCAGTCGCCGGTAAGGTTGCAGGACATCACCAGGAAGGTGATGGCGATGCCCGGCACCAAGGGGAACCACCAAGCGCCGGGGAAGAACAGGAACTGCTGGGCGTCGCGGAGCATATTGCCCCAAGACGGAGTGGGCCGCTGCACGCCCAGACCGAGGAAGCTCAATGACGCTTCAAGGATAACCGCCAACCCCACCTCCAGCGTCGCCAGCACCAGCAGGGTGTTGGTGATGTTGGGGAAGACGTGGCGCAGCATAATCCGGGGGCGGCTGGAGCCGGCCACGTTGGCCAGCCGCACGAAGTCCATCTCCATCAGCCGCAGCACTTCGCCCCGCAGCACCCGGGCGAAGCCCATCCAGCGCAGGAAACCGATGACTATTATCAGGTTGATTATGCTCGGCCCCAGAAGGGTGACCACGGTCAGGGCCACCATCAGGTAGGGCAAGGACAGGAAAGCGTCCGTAATTTGCATCAGCACCCGGTCTACCCATCCTCGCAGGACGCCGGCGACAAGGGCCACTAGGGTGCCCAGCATGGCGGCCAGCAGGACGGCGGCAACGGCGACTCGCACCGAGCTTTGCCCGCCGTGAATCAGGCGGCTCAGCACGTCCCGCCCCTGATTGTCCGTTCCCAGGATATGCTCGGAGAACGAGGGGCGGGCCAGGATGTCGGCCGGGCTTATCTCTATCGAATCGTGGGGCGTTATCCAGCTTACCGGCAGGATGGCTATGATCAGGGAGATGCAGAGGAAAAGCAGCGACAGCTTGGGAGCGCCGCGGATCGTATTCCTAGCGGCGCGAAGGACGGCGGGAATACGGGCCGGCAGTGAAGGCGCGGGCCGGGATATTGCGCCTATGGTGTCTCTCGCTTCCATCGCTGTCATTCCCGCCAAAGGGGGAATCCACACTCAAAAATTCGGCAGCCGCTAGGCCAGCCGGATGCGCGGGTCCAGCCAAGCGTACATCACGTCCACGAAGATGTTGACGAATACTATGATGGCCGCCACGAAAAAGATTACGCCCTGCGTCACCGGGTAGTCGCGGGCTATGAGGGCCCCCACCAGAAGGTGGCCGACTCCCGGCCAACTGAAGATGGTCTCGGTCACCACCGCGCCGCCGATCAGGGCGGCGAAGTTGACGAAGAACAGCGTGAACACCGGAATGGATGCGTTCTTGAAAGCGTGCTTCCAGATGACCAGCCGGGTGGGCAGCCCCTTGGCGCGAATCATCTTGATGTAGTCCGATTCCAGCACTTCCAGCATGGTGGAACGGACGATTCTCATATGCGACGCTATCAGGAAGAAAGCCAGGGACGCCGCCGGCATTATCAGGGCTTGCGGGCCCAGGCGGTCGAACCCCCCGGCGCTTTGCAGCCAGCCCAGCTTCACCGAGAACAGCAGTATCAGCAGCAGCCCCACCCAGAAGACGGGCATGGACTGGCCGATTATCGCCACCACCCGGCCCACCCGGTCAAACACCGAGTCCGGCCTAGCCGCCGAAACTGCGCCGATGAGCACTCCCAGGATTACGGCGAAGGCCATGGCTACGGCGGTTAGCTGCAACGTGGCGGGCATCCGGTCCAGCACCACCTCCACCACGGGCTGGCCGTCCCATTGCAGGGCGTCGCCCATATCGCCTTGGAAGAGGTTCTGGTAGTAGATGCCCAACTGGACCCAGATGCTCTTGTCGAACCCATAGGCCGCGGTCAGCTTTTCTATGTCGGCCTGAGTGGCTTCCGGCGGCAGCATATACTCCACCGGATTCCCTCCGCCCAGCCGCAGCAGGATGAACACGGCCAGCGTGATGAGAATCATCGTGATGACGCCCGCAAACACGCGCCTGATGATGTAACTGCCCAAGTTCGTTTCCCTCCGGCAAGCTGAGGGCGGGTTCCTTTCAGGTGAGGGGGCGTGGCCCCTCCCCTCACCCCTCGTTTGCTAGTCCCGCAGAACCACTAGGTCGTAGTGCTTGAAGTGGGGGGTGAACTCCACCGTGGGGTGGGACAACACCCGGTCGGTGTAGGCGTTGACCAGGGTCATGCCATACAGCGGGAAGGTCTCCTCCGTGCTGAGCACCTCGTCTTCCAGTTGGTGCAGGATCGGCTCCATCTCCTCCGGGGTCTCCGATCCGGTGGCGTCCCAGTACAGCTCTTCGATGCGATCGTTGTAGATGCCGACGTAGCCGCTGGTGGCGTGATACCAGCTTATCTGGACGCCGGAATGGTCCTGTCGGCCCCAAGTCTGGAGGTTCACGGGAATCTGGGCGAAGATGCCGGCCCGGAAGCCGCGCACGTAGTCCGTTGGGTCGTGTTCCTGCCAGGTCATGGTCACGCCGATGTCGTTCCAGTAGCTGGAAATGGCGTCGGCCATTTCCGGGATGCCGGGGCGGCCTGCGAACTGGCCGAAGTGTCCGCTCATCTCGAAGCCGTCGCCGTAGCCCGCCTCGGCCAGCAGCCGCTTGGCCTCGTCCGGGTTGTATTCCGACACGTTGTAGACCCGCTCGTCCAGCCGGGAGCCGAAGGAACCGGCGTGGAAGATGGAGCCGATGGGCTTGGAGAATCCGAAGTGGGGCCCGGCGGAAACCGCGGCCTTGTCTATCGCCAGGTTCAGGGCGCGGCGCACCCGCACGTCCAGCGTCGGGTGGTCAATGCAGACGTCCGGCGTGGTCCACTCCGGGATGTTCACGCCGCCCTCGTCCATCCGTCCGGCCGGCTTGGCCCCCTCGCGCAGGTGAATGGGGCAGCCGAAGGTCATGGTCAGCATACCGTTGGCCTGATAGGTCTGAGTCCAAGTGTCGCCGCGGCCGGGATTCACTCCCCGGACGCCCAGGTCTTCCGACTTGTCCAGGTCCTTGGCCAGCGCCCACGGGAGGTTGTACACCGCGTCCACCTGCTCGCTGGCCAGCAGGGCGAAGCGGGCCGCCGGGTCGGAAACGGTCAGGAACTCCATCTGCCCGAACTGGGGCTTGTGCCAGTGTTCGTAGTCGGCCCAGAAATCATCCCAGCGGTCGAACAGCACCCGGTTATTGGGCTCCCACTCCGCAATGGAGAAGGGGCCGCCCCCGGCGGGATTCTCCAGATAGGCGTCAGGCCCTTCGAGCAGCCGGTTGGGGTTGCCGTACCAGTACAGATGATAGCCGTTGCCGCCCAAGTTCCACATCCAAGTTGGCTTGCCCCCGTCGGTGCTGACGAACACCTCGGTGGGGCTGATGACCTCGACGCCGACGGTAAGCTCCTGAGCCTTGGCGCTGTTCCACAAGGGGGCGTCGTAGCCGGCCTGTTCCACGAAATCGCCGCGGAACCCCAGGAGGTTGTCCTTGACCGCTTGGGCGTCGGCGGGGGTGCCGTCTTGGAAGCGGGCGTCCGGGTTGAGCTGGAAGGTCAGGCCGTCCAGGGTCTGCTCGAAAGACAAGGCCCAGGCCGGGGCTAGGACTCCGTTGGGATCCTGCATCATCAGGCGCAGGTTATAGTAGTCGTGCATAAAGTTGACGCTGGTGAGGCCCCAGGGGTTCAGGTCGCTGCTTCCCCAGCTATCCATGGCCACGGTGAACTTGCCCACGTCGGCGGGGATGCCGTTTTCCCCGGCCTTGGGGTAAGCGCCGGGCCAGGTCTTGCTGCCTTCCTCCACCGCTTCCGTGGGGGCCACTGTGGGGATAACCCGGGCCGTCGGCCGGGGCGCGGCGGACGTGGCGGTGGGGGATGCAGTCTGGCCGGAGGTTTGACCCGCCGACGGCGCTTCGGTGGCCGGCGCCGGGGCGTCCGTGGGCGCCGGGGCCGCAGTGGTGGCCGTGGGCGCAGCGGTGGCCGGGGCCTCGGTGGGATCCTCGGCGCTTCCGCAGGCGGCCAACAGGCCCGTTAGCAAAATGGCGAGCAAGAGGGGCAGGGATAATTTATACGCCAGCAGACGTTTCACTTTTCCGTTCCTCCCAACTTGGGATGCGGTAACGCTACAACGCACTCTCAATCATGTCAACATTGCAATACGATTCCGCCTCACTTTTAACAAAAATGTAACCGAACCGTAATTTTGGCTTTACATTGAAATCTTGGCCGCCGCCAGCCAGCGGGGGGCGGTGTTGGAGAGGACGGTATTGGAGGGCCGTCAGAAAGCCCGGGGATTGACGCTACGCGTCAGCCCCGGACGGTGAGCTTGCCCGCCGAGTAGCCGCCGTCAACGTAGATGGCCTGGCCGTTGACGTAGCCCGAGGCCGGGGACGCCAGGAACAGGACGGCGTTGGCGATGTCGGCGGGCTGCCCGAAGCGGGCGGCCGGAACTTGGGCCAGGAAGTTGCTGCGGTACTCCCCAGACGATTCAACAGTGGCCGGGGTTTCGGTGAAGCCCGGCCCCACGGCGTTGACGGTTATGCCGTAGCCGCCCAATTCCAAGGCCAGGACTTTCGTAAGCTGCACCACCCCGGCCTTGGCGGCGCAGTAGGCGCCCCCGGCGTAGCGCGCGTTGTTGGCCGCGGTGGAGGCGATGTTGATGATGCGCCCGCCGTTGCCTTGCGCTATCATCCGCCGGGCCGCCGCGCGGCAACAGAGGAACTGCCCCTTCAGGTTCACTCCCAGCACCAAGTCCCAATCGTCTTCGCTCATATCCACGATGGGGCTGTTGAAGCCGAATCCGGCAACGTTCACCAGTATGTCCACGGAACCGTAAGCCGCTGCCGTTCCCGCGGCCAAGTCAGCCACCTGGCCGCTGTCGGTAACGTCCACCCGCGCCGCGCGGGCTATGCCGCCGGATTCCGCAATCCGCCCCGCCACGGCCTCCGCGCCTGCCAGGTTACGGTCGGCGACGGTCACGGATGCGCCGTCGGCGGCCAGCGCCAGCGCTATCTCGCGCCCGATGCCGGATGCGGAGCCGGTGACGATGGCGGACTTGCCGGACAGGTTCATAATCGCCCTCAAAAAATGATTGCCTGAATCAGGATTACCCGGATGTTCAGGATTGGAAATATCTTGAAAACCTGGTGGATCTTGATTCGGATTTAAGCCGCCGACCCGGAGTCAGCGGATGCAGAAAACGCGACCGGGGCCTGCTTGTCTATGTTCTTGATTTCATCGGGGTAGAGGTGGCAGGCCACCATTCGGCCGCCGGATGTTTCCTGGAATCCGGGCGTTTCCTGTCGGCAGACCGGCATGGCGTAGGGGCAGCGGGGATGGAAGGAGCAGCCGCTGGGCGTCTCCAGCGCGCTGGGCACCTCGCCCACGATGGGAATGGGCCAGCCGGGCGTGATGCCGGGGGGCGTGGCCGCCGCCACCAGGGACGCGGTGTAGGGATGCTGCGGCTGGGAGCAGGTCAGCTCCGCGTCGCCCAATTCCACCAGCTTGCCCAAGTACATCACCCCGATGGTATGGCTCATATGCTCCACGGAGGCCAGGTCGTGGGAGATGAGGATGTAGGAGATTCTCCGCTCGTCCTGAATATCCTTCAGCAGGTTCAGCACTTGGGAGCGGATGGAAACGTCCAGCGATGACACCGGCTCGTCCAGCACGATCAGGTCCGGGTTCAGCGTCAGGGCGCGGGCCACGCCGATGCGCTGGCGCTGTCCGCCGCTGAACTCGTGGGGAAACTGGGACTGCACCCACGGGGGCAGTCCCACTGAACTCAGCGCCTCCGCCACCCGTTCCTCACGGTCGCCCCGGCCAATGCCGTGAACCTCCAAGGGTTCTCCGATGATGTGGCCCACCCGCATCCGGGGGTTCAGCGCCCCGTAGGGGTCTTGCAGCACCGCTTGAACATTCCGCCGGTAGTTCCGAGTGTCCTGGAGCGACATACCGGCCAAAGAGGCCCCCCGGTAGAGAATCTCCCCGGAGGAGGGATCGAGCAGCTTCAGGATGAGGTTAGCCATTGTGCTCTTGCCGCAGCCGGACTCCCCCACCAGCGCAAAGGTTTCGCCTTCGTGGATGGTGAAGGAAACGTCGTCAACGGCCTTGACTATCCCGGCGGCCCGGCTGTTCAGCAGCCCCGTCTTGATGACAAAGTGCTTGACGGCGTTGCGGGATTCGATGATTGCGTCGCCTGCTGCGGCCGTGTGCTGCATATTCACTCCGAACTATTGGCGGGCGCGTATAGGCTATTCGGCAATTTCCAAAGAGCGGGCGTGGACGATGTCTTTGTCCGTCACCGGACGGGCCTCAGAAGACAAGACGGTGGCAATGATCGAAGAGTTCCCGTTCAGAGTCACGAACTCAGCCACAAAGGCTTCCCCGCCGGGGTGGATATGTATGATGACGCCCACATCGCCGGACTTTAGCTCCTCGTCTTCATCGCCGGCAACATCGGTGGTAAGCACAAATTGGTTATGTTCGTGAAGCTCCATTTTGCCTCCTGAGCGGGCGAGCGGTAATCAGCCTGGGATAATCGGTTCCCGCATCAAACTGCCAGGCGGTGCGCGTTTGGCAACCAAATTGGCTGTTCAACTTTCACTCCGACAGCCAGCACCGCGTCCTTTGCAAATTGCCCGCGTTGAATATGGGCGGAGGGCCTCCCTCCCGGCACTTGTCCATCACCTTGTCGCAACGTGGGTGGAAAGGGCAGCCGGAGGGCAGGTTGCCGGCGTTGGGAGGATCTCCCTGTATGGTGCGGAGGCGCTCCCGCTTCTCGCCCAGCACCGGCAGCGCCTCCAGCAGGGCCTCGGTATAGGGATGCGTGGGGTGATTCAGCACCTGGTTCTTGGGGCCGTATTCCACCACCAGCCCCCCGTAGAACACCGCTAGGTTGTCGCACAGGTTGCCCACGATGCTGATGTCGTGGGTGATAAAGATGAGCGCCATCCCGGTTTGCTGTTGCAGTTCCTTGAGCAGTTCCAGGTACTGCCGCTGGGTGGTGACGTCGAGGGCCGTGGTGGGTTCGTCTGCAATGAGCAGGTTGGGGTAAGGGCCTATGGAGGCGGCGCTGGAGGCGCGCTGGCGCATCCCGCCGCTCATCTCGTGGGGGTAGTTGCGCACTCGCAGATGCGGCGCCGTAATCTTCACCATCCGCAGCAGGTCAATGCTGCGCTCCATGGCCGCCTTCCAGCTCAGCCCCGAATGCACCGCCAGCGGCTCGGCTATCTGCGTGCCGATGGAGAATACCGGGTCGAGGGCGGCCATGGAGTTTTGCAGGATCATCCCTATATGGATGCCCCGCAGCCGCTCCATTTCCTTCTCGGACAGCTCCAGGGTGTTCTGCCCTTGGAACAGCACCTTTCCGCCCACGATGCGGGCGCCCCGCGGCAACAGCCGCAGCAGCGACAGGCAGGTTATGGTCTTGCCTGAGCCGGACTCCCCCACCAGCCCCAGGGTCTCGCCGGGCATCAGGTTGAAGCTGACTCCGTTGACCGCCCGGACCACCCCGCGACGGGTGAAGAAGTGAGTCTGGAGATCCTGTACCTCCAGCAGCGGGCGGGCGCCGCTTTGCCGCAGTTCCGAAGCAAGGGCTTGTTCCGTGGTCACAGCAACCTCCGGGAGCGGAAATGCCCAGCGAAAATCGGGGGCGGCGCGAGAATTGCAGCCGAGCGGCACTCAAAGCGCCGGAAGTTATTGGGGAAAGGTAAGCCGCAAGCCGAAGGGCTGTCAAGCTCCCGGCAGGCGCCGCGCCGGAATTTTACTTGAATGTAACTTTTCTGAATTGGGCTTACGGCAAAGCGTATGACGAAACCCGTTTGTTCTTGGGCCGGGGAAAGACAAACGGGTTTCGCCGGTTGGCGCGCGGGATTGGCGTTCCGCCCCCGCGACGGGCGGGCACCCGGTTGTTCCGCCCTTAGCGAACGGCCTTGGCGGGTTGATGCGCCTTGAGGAATTCCCGCACTTGGTTGATGGTGTTGGCCTTGATCTCTGCGTCTTCCTTCCAAGGGTAGACCGTCACCTCGGCCTTGGGCGCGATTTCCGCCAAGTCCATAGCGGCCTCGTAGGAGTGGGCCGGGGTGTCGTCGGGCATCACCAGCAGCGGCGTCTGACAGGAGCGAGCGAAGTCCCGCGACACGCTGTACACGAAGTCCGGCTGTATCCGGTAGAGGTTGTGCAGGTACTGTTCGATGGTCTCCATGTCCAGACCGGGCCTCTGGGCCATCAGGTCGGGGCCCCAAGAATCGCGGCCCATGTCATACATGGCGTCCGGCGTTTTCGATGCGTGACCCACCGGCTGGCAGAGCACGGCGGCCAGTACGCGCTGGGGCGCCCGCTCGATGAGCTTCATGGCAAAGGGGCCGCCGATGCAGTAGCCGATGAAAAGGAACTCCTGTATCCCGAGATGGTCCATCAGCCCCAGCTGATCGTCGGCGAAGGCTCCCCACGGATCGTTGACCTGCACCGGGCCGGTGGATTCCCCGCCGATGGCGTTGCGCTGGTCCATGGTGATGACGCGGAAATCGTCCTTGAACACCTCCATTGAGTTGAACACTTGGCCGGGCCAGTTTTCGACCTTGGAATTCAATCCCCCGCCAGGGGTAGCCAGCAGCGGGAAACCGGCCCCGGCGTCCTCATACCGGATGGTGACATCGCCCTTGGTGAAATGCGGCATTCCAGTTCCTCCTTAACTCGACCACGGCATCGGCTTGACCGCGGTATCGGCGTCTCAGGCAATTGTAGCTTGGGAAAGCGGGGCGTCAATGCGGAATTCGCCTGCGCATGCCAAGCGCGTGTTGGCGGCATTGTTGGCGCACGTCGAGAATGCCGTTCCCTGCGGGAGCGTTGTGTCCTAGCCGGTCTCAGCAATGATTCCTCTATTTGAGTTAAAATACCCCCGCGATTTCACAAAAGCGGCAGGAGGGATTATGGCATCCATAAGGCTGTATTCCGGCGATGACGGGGAATCCCACGTTGAAGTGATCGACCCGTCTTCCCACCCGGACTGGACCGAACTGCACAACGCCCAGGGGATCGTGTTCCGGGCGATGCCGCCAGGGTTTTTCAGCGACTGGCACGTGGCCCCCCGCAGGCAGTACATCATCACCCTCTCCGGCGAGGCGGAAATCGGACTCGGCGACGGCACGATCCACCGACTTGGCCCCGGGGACGTCAACCTAGCCGAAGATTTGACCGGCCGGGGACACACCACCCGCGTCGTGGGAGCCGTTCCCCGGGTCGTCGCTACCGTTCACCTAGACGGCTGACGGGAACCGGAGCGAAGGCCGCACTTATAGCGGCGCCTTTCGCTCATTTGCCTGGATCAGGATTAACCGGATTATAAGGACGCCCGGAATTCAGGAACATCCCGGAAATCCCCGAATCCGGCAAGCCCTGATTCAGGCAAAGGGTTGCACCGGCCCCGGTCTGGTGCTGGCTACGCCGCCCGCTCCGGCCATACCGGGTCGTGATGGCCCAGCGGAACCGTGGGCCTGGCCCAATAGGGGCTGGTCTCCGAGAGCTGAACCGCCGGCGCCAAGTGGCGCAGCCGTCCGCCGGGAACCTCGGTGGTGACAGACCAGCGCTCTATTTCGCCGGGGGTGAACTCCTCCGGCACATCCCGCAGCTCATCTTCCGGCGTTTGGCCCCGTTCCACCAGCCAGCGGCCGGTCTGCGCCAGGGACGCCCGAACCAGCCAACTGCCTCCCTCGCGGACACGGCGAGCCAGGGCCACCATTGCGCCGAAGGCCATCAGGTAGCCGGTCAGGTAGTCTATGGCGGACACTGGGTAGAACTGCGGCCCCGGCTCCGCCCCGGGGAACAGCTCTCCCTGCCGGTGAGTGATGCCGCTGACGGTCTGAACCACCGTGTCGAAGCCCCGGCGCCCGGCCCATGGCCCCACCCGTCCAAAGGCGGAAAGGGAAACGTACACAATGCCCGGCCGCATCCGGGCCAAGTCTTCCGGCGAGAGGCCCCGTTGCGCCAGCGTCCCCGGACGATAGCCCTGCGAGAAAACGTCGGCTTCCCGCGCCAGCCCCCGCAGGGTCTCCACATCCCCTTCCAGCCGCAGGTCGAGATGGGCAGAGAGCTTGCCGTGGCCGGTGTCCAGTTCCTGGGATGGGCTGAAGGGCAGGTGCGGCCCGCTGATTTTCAGCACGTCCGCCCCGTGTTCCGCCAAGGTGCGGGCGCAGGACGGCCCGGCCAGAACTCTGGTGAGATCCAGCGCCCTTATCCCCGAAAGCGGCCTTGGGCCTTCGGGCATAGGTTCCGGCGGGCTGTCGTCAATTTTCTCGATCTCCAGCAGGGGCAGAGAGGCGACGGCGGCGGACTGGGGGTGCTGCGCCCACTCGGACATGGAGCGCACCATCCCCCCGGCTCCCTTGGCGGCGATGATGGCTTCCTCAAGTTCGAGGGCGTCCCACTGGGCCACGGCCCGGCGCACCGCCTCCCGGTCTTCCTCGACGCCCAGCACGCCTAGGGCCGCATCCCGGTGGTTGGGGAAGTTGCAGTGAAGGTAGCTCCAGCGTCCGTTCCTAGCCGGATACACGCCCATCACCGGAGTGCGCTCGGCGGCGACGGGCCTTCCGTCCATTTCCAGGTACTTGCCGCTGCGCAGCGAAGCGGTGGCCTGCCGGGCGTCTACCCGGACTTCCTGGCGGCGTCCGGTGCGAAGCTCCCAGAGGTCGGCGACGGCCAAGCCGACGGCGGCCAGGCTGGCCGCGGCGGTCTCTCCGATGCGGAAGGGCGTGGGCAGGATGGGGTCGGCGCGGACTTGGGCCGCGCCCGCGGATGCAATCTCCACCTCCGCGCCCCGGCGCCCGTCCCATCCCGGAATCGAAAGAATGGTGGATAGAGTTTCGTTAGTCACGCTGGATTCTGCTCCTCTGCGGTTCCATGGCTCTGTACCGATTAGCGGCGACCGGCCTAGTTGGGAACCCAGACCATCGCCCCGATCTCGCTGAACTCCCGCTTCAGCTTGTCCCACGATTCCCCGGCGTCGCTGCTCCGGTACACCTCGCCCAGCAGGCTGGAAGCGAGGACGAAGCCCGGGTCTGCGGGATGCGTGACTATGGACCAGATATTGGAATTGGGCTCCGTCGGCAGGGGCCGCGTCTCCCACGTCTCCCCGGCGTCCGTGGAGCGCTGGACGGCGCCGGTACTGCCGATGGCCGTATCCCCGACCGCGGCAAACAGCACGTTGGGGTCATCGGGCTTGAAGGCAATGCCCCGGCTGTAGGGCAGGACGAACTTGTCGGTGGTGACCACGGACTGCCAGCTTTCGCCCATATCGGTGGTGGCGTAGATTTCGCGGGGAGTGCTGGCCAGCACCTTCCCGGAATCGCCGGGGCTGATAGCCATGCCGTGGATGTCGGGATGCACCCCGCCCTGAACCTGCGTCCAGCTATCGCCGCCGTCCAGGCTGCGATATACCCCGTCCACCTCGACCCCGGCCCATACCGTGCGGCTGTCCTGGGGGTCAACCATGAGCATGGTCACCATGGGAGGGCCGATGTGGCATTCCTGGGCCATCTGCACCGGCAATTTGCTCCAGCTCCGCCCGCCGTCCTGGGAGCGGAAGAGGGCCGCGGGCTTGATTCCCACGAAAATGTTATCGGTATTCTGCGGGTCAATGGCGATGGCCCAGATGGGCATTCCATCCATAGGCGACCACATTTTTTCCCAAGTGGCCCCGCTGTCCTCGCTGCGATAGATGCCGTAGTCCGACCCGGCCAGGATGCGGTTGGGGTTGTCGGGGTAGACCGCCATCCCCCGCACCTGGCTGCCCAGAGGAAAGGGGTCTCTGATCCGGTTCCAGTTATCCCCGCCGTCCGGGCTGTGCCACACCCCGCCGCCGAAGCCGACGGCTCCCACGCAGATGCTGTAATCTTTTCCCATAGCAAGACCTCCAGCAACAGATTTTTCCGGCAAATGGATCGAATTCCGCCCCTTTGCAACAGTATACGAAATAACTTGTCCGAAATCCATCACAGATTCGTAAAACGGGGCGGGCGGCAGTTGAGCGGATAGCCCACCCGGCAAAGGCGGGGCGCAGGCGCAGCGGCAATTCCAGCGCGCTTTGAGAATACCGGCTGGTTAGAGGCGATTCCCATTCCTGTTTATAATGGGCGGGCGGCGGTCTTGCCCGTGCGTTGGAGGGGCGGGGGGGCAGGCAAGCGGCATATGCAGACCTTCTCTGCGGCAGGCCGCCGCATCGCCCGCGCTAACCGTCCAGCCGCTTCTCGTAGCACAGGCTTACCGGGTCGTCCCAATAATCCCCGAAGGGCGGGATGCGTTGATACCCGCTCTTCTCGTAGAGGCCGATGGCCTCCGGCTGGTAAATCCCGGTCTCCAGCCGCATCTTGGTCACGCCCTGATCCACGGCCAGCCGTTCCAGGTGGGCCAGCAGCCGTCTGCCGAAGCCTCGGCCCCGGAACTCGCTGCGGACGTACATACGCTTGAGTTCGCCGTATGCGCCCTCCGGCTCCTGCGGACTGGCGAAGAACTGCACGCCGCCGCAGGCCGCAGCCTCGCCATCGTGGTACAGCACGAAGAAGTCAACCTGTTGCGCTACCAGCTTCTCGATGCTGTATCCGTGCTGGCTTTCGCTGGGGTAAAGGGACGACAGATAGGCGTCCAGTTCCTTGATGAGGCGGGAGGCGGATTCCGTTGCCGGATGCTCCCGGCGAATTGTGACCGGCTCGCTGCTTTTCATAACTCCAGTCTAGCACGCGGCGTTTGAGCCTTGCCAGAAGAATTGTCTGCATCGGGATTTTAAGATTTTCGGTATTCTCAACATAAGGCACGGTAGATAAGGCACGGCAGAGTTATAACAGAGGCAAGCCGGTTGCCGGAGGCAGGATGACGGGCCGTCCCCAAAGCTCAACGCCACGGCCTCCGTCCGGAGGTCCAAGCATGGCTTCAATCAAGGGATGCAGCGTTGCCGTTGCGGGGACTGCGGCCGGCGTTATCAGCCCGGCGGGGCATACCACCGGCCTGGGCTGGCAATCTAAGGAACGGGCCTTGCAGATGTATCCAGAGGGCGGCAGCCTGAGCGCCATCGGGCGGGTGTTGGAATACAGCGCCTAGGCGGTGAGCCAATGGGTGAAAAGGGGGGCGCCAAGCCCTGAGCCGGTTGCGGGAGCGGAGCCGGCAGCGCACCGAGGGCAAGGCAGGGCATCAGCCGGATCCGGTGGTGTCCTGGGATGAGATGTGGACTTACCGGGGTATTGGTAATATACGCACAATTGAATTTCAGCCAGTGCGCCAGCAGACCAAGGCCAGGGAAGTACGCCAGCATCGCCACGCTCTTGGTGTACCCTTTCGTCCGCCGCATCAGCCGGTTCAGCCTGCCCCGCCACACCGAATGCAGCCTTTCATCTCAGCATAATTTTATTGCGACCGCCGGTTTCTATCAAAAATGGCAATACCGTCACGCCGCCGCCGCGGACTCGGCGCGACGGGGGCCGCGCGGGCGGCTGGCGGCCAGGAAGCAGAGGGCGCCAAGGAGGTTGAGACCGGCCAGTATCAGGAAGGCCAGATCATAGGTTCCGTAACGGTCATACATCCATCCGGCGAAGGGGGAAGCAATCAACAGCAGCAGATTCATAGGGACGGTGGAGAACCCCAGAATTTTGCCGAAAGAGCCGGTTCCGAAGTAATCGGCGCGGATGGCGACCGTCAGCGGATTGCGCCCGCCGAACCCGGCCCCGAACAAAATCCCGAACAGGTAGAACATGGGCAGGGTCTGGGCGGCCACCAGCGCCAGCACCCCACCGGCCTGGAGCGCCGTGAAGAAGGCGAGGGCCACGCGCTTGGACATCCGGTCGCCAGCATACCCGCCCACCAACTGGAAGAGCATAGCCACCCCGGTGTAGACCGAGACCACCCACCCGGCATCCTGCCCGGTATAGCCCTTGTCCACCATGAGCAGCCCCAAGTGAGTCATGATTGCCAGGATCACCATCGAGGTGAAGCCGTGGCCGAAGGCAATCAGCCAGAAGGCAGGCGTGCGCAGGGCCTCGGCGGCGGTCAGTTCCTGTTGGCGCGGCTGGGAAGCTGCGGGGGTTGAGCCGCCCGCTGCAACCGGGCGCTGCGGTTCTCCGTCGGGCAGCAGGTCGTAGTCCTTGGGGTCATTGCGGAGCAGGCTGGCTAACGGCACGGCAAGAGCGGCTATCCCGATGCCCAGAATCAACGCCGTCATCTGCCAGCCGATGCGGCCGGGGGCGTCGGCCACGCACCAAGCAATGGCGGGAACGAGGAGCAGGGCGCCGAAACGGCTGACCACGTTGGCCCAGCCGATGGCGGACGAGCGCCGACGGGTGAACCACTTGTTCAGCATGGTCATCAGGGGGATCCAACTGCCCAAGCCCTGTCCCACTGCCATCAGGACATAGGCCACGTAGAACATCCAGAGGTTCTCCACGCGGGAGAAGAAAATCCACGCCCCGCCGAGGATGATCAGGCCGATGAGCACCATCTTGCGGGCGCCTACCTTGTCAACCAGGTAGCCTTCCAGGGGGCCAATCAGCCCGCTTTCCACGCGGGTCAGCGTAAGGGCCAGCCCCAGTTGGGCCCGGGTCCAGCCGAAGTGCAGCTCCAGGGCCACAGCCCAGACGGCCATGGCATGAAACAGCGGCACCGTGGCAATGACCATGACGACGCCGGTTATGATGACCAGCCACCAGCCGTAGAATAGGCCGCCGCTGCCCTGTCCGCCGGGCTGCTGCGTGTTGAACAGCCTAAAAATGCCCGCTTCCCCCCTAAATCAAGCTAACTGATTAAATGCCTAGTATATCATTGGATTCAAGAATAACTGGGGATTCAAGAATAACTGGGGATTCAAGAATAACTGGGGATTCAAGAATAACTGGGGATTCAAGAATAACTGGGGATTCAAGAATAACTGGGCCAGGTTTTGGGCGGGCATTCTCGACGCGCGTTGGCAGTGCTGACGGGACGGGAATGACGGAGCAGGCAATGCCGATACACGCTTGAAACACTTGCAGGATGCCCGGTATGGATGCCCGGTCATTTCTTCACCGGCCTGGCTCATCCCGGTATTCGGCGCGGATTTCCAGCCACAAGTCATAGGCTAGATTCTTGGGGACTCCGAAGCGGACGGAAGCCTCGGCCACAGCGTCGCGGGCGCGGACTCCCGCCGCCCGCTGCTCCCGCAGGAAATTGCGGATGCTGCCGGCGTCGCCGCCGGGATCCGGGGGCGCTTCCGGCGCGGCTCCGGCTATGACCAGCGTGAACTCGCCGCGCGGCGCATCGAAATGCTCCAGCGCCCCGGACGCCGTGCCGCGAAAAATCTCCTCGTGGAGCTTGGTCAGCTCGCGGCACACGGCGATGGGGCGGTCGCCGAAGATGAGGGCAACGTCTTCCAGGGTGGCCCGCAGCCTGTGGGGGGCCTCGAACAAGGCTTGGGTAAGGGAACTGGCGGCGGCTTCGCGCAGACGCTCCCGCCGTTCCCGGCCGCGGCGGGGCAGAAAGCCCAGGAACCGGAAGGCGTCGGCGGGCAGGCCGGACACCGCCAAGGCCGTGGTAACCGCCGACGGCCCGGCCACTGGTTCAATGCGGATGCTCCGGTCTGCGGCTGCCGCCACCAACTCCCGGCCCGGGTCGCTCACCCCCGGCATACCGGCGTCGGACACCAGCGCCACGTCCCCGGACGCCAGCGCCAGCAGCACCGCATCCAGCCGCTCCCGCCAGTTATGCCCGTGGAAACTGACCAGCCGGGGCCGCGCCCCCAAGTGGCTCAGCAGCCGCCGCGTAACCCGCGTATCCTCGGCGGCCACCAGCGAGACCTGCCGCAGCACGCGGGCCGCTCGCGGCGACAGGTCTTCCAGGTTCCCGATGGGAGTGCCAACGACGTAGAGGGTTCCGGGCATATCCCCGGCCTTGCTTTATTTAGGATAGAGGAAAGGGAGAGAACGGAGATTCAGGGGGTTCTTAGGGCGGCCAGCCCGTACCTTTCGACGTCGGATTGGTCGAGGAGCAGGACTCGCCCGGAGGTTTCTTCCATGAACAGCGCGAAATGCCGGATGAAGTCGCGCCCGAGTATGGAAGGAACCGGGTGCCGGGCTTCTTGAATCGCCAGCCAGAGTTCGATTGAATAGCCCTGAACTGATAGCAGAGTTCTTATTTGGCGCAACGCGCTTACGCCGCCAATACCGCTGCTAGTTCCGCCATCGGGAAGCCCCGCTAAGTCCAGCCCAATGGTTTCGGCAGTGGGGCGGGATATAATTGTGCGGTCAGCCCCCGTGTCTACAACCAAGTCAATAGTTTTCGTCCCGATGTGCGGAACGTCGGGAAATTCCACGTCACAGGTAAGCAGAGGAACGACACGACGCCCCCTTTCCCTAAATTCTCCTGAAATCATCGTTCCACCGGAAAGTTGTTATGACCATTTGCCACTCGTCGGTATTCGGGTCGTAGACATCCGTTATTATGGTTTCCGCTTCAGTCATCTGTTCCCAGAGTATCACATCTTGGGCGATTCCCTTTTCTTTGAGCCGGGCTATCAGATCGTAAACGTCGAGGGCTGCCCCCACAACCTTTTGACCCAGAACTGCGACCCATTGCTCCGGGTACCGTTTCATCAGCTCCCGATGGTTTTTGTTGAACCATTCGACATCCTTCTGGTGTTCCTGATCCCTGCGCTTCTGTTCCTCGGTATAGGGAATACGGATGACGCTCATGCCGCCTCCATCGCGGGTTCGCCGGATGCGCCCATTGTAGCCCCGGCCCGTCATTTGCGCCTCTAATACCGGCAGCCCCTTTCGGGCAATCGGCGGGTTGCGCGCCGGGCTGCCCGCCGCGGCCAAAGGCTTGCCGGAATTCGTAGTATACAGTAAGCTGGCCCCGGCCTAAGCTGGCCCCGGCCCGGAACCTCCGGGCCGCCGTAGCGCATAGCGATTCATAACGCCGCACCTCCGGGAGGAACCCATGCCGAAACTTACCGGGGCGCACCTGTTCATCCGCTGCCTGAAGCAGGAGGGCATCGAAAAGGTGTTCACCATCGTGGGCGATACCATCCTGCCGCTGGTGGACGCCGCCGAGGACGAGGGCATCCAGTTCATAGACGCCCGGCACGAGGGGGCGGCCCTGCACATGGCCGACGGCTACGCCCGCATCACCGGGCGGCCCGCCTGCGGCATCTTCACCGGAGGGCCGGGGTTCTCCAACGCCATCTCCGCCCTGCCCGCCATCTACACCTCGGAAAGCCCGGTGGTGTTCGTGGCCGGCTGCGCCGAACTGCCGGAAAAGGGTATGGCGGCCTTTCAGGAAATTGACCAAGTTGGCATGGCCGCTCCGGTGACCAAAGGCTCGTGGCTGATTCACGACCGCCAGCGCATCCCGGAATACGTGGCGACGGCCTTCCGCACCGCCACCACCGGACGCCCCGGCCCGGTGCACCTGACCCTGCCCATAGACTTGCAGGACGCGGAAATCAGCGAGGACGAACTGCCCCGCTATCTGCCCCAGGAATACCGTCCCACCGGAAGGCCCCAGGGCGACCCGGCCCTCATCGAAGCGGCGGCGGCCCTGTTGCGCGGGGCGCGGCGCCCGG
Organism: Dehalococcoidia bacterium; assembly: GCA_965213725.1. Taxonomy (GTDB): domain Bacteria; phylum Chloroflexota; class Dehalococcoidia; order Lucifugimonadales; family UBA3495; genus VXOI01. The sequence continues at coordinate 2,223,089 of OZ243924.1, read as the reverse complement.
TCATCATCGCCGGCAACCCGGCCCGCTACTCGGTGGCCCCGGAACAGTTGGAGCGGCTGGCGGAAGCGGCCAACGCCCCGGTCTTTACCGTGGAGCAGGCGCGGGGACTGTTGGATGACGAACATCCCCTGTGCTTCGGCTACGCCGACGGCGCCCTCAACCCCACGGCGCGGCGCTTCCGAGAGGCCGACGCCGTTCTGCTGCTGGGCAAGCGGCTGGACCACCGCTACCGCTACGGCGGGGTGTTCTCCGGCGAGGCCAAGCTGATTCAGGCCGACCCGTCTCCGGCGGAAATCGGGCGCAACCGGGGCGTGGCCGTCGGCATCCAGGGCGACTTGGGCGCGGTGGCGGAGCAGCTCGCCGCCGCTTTGGCAAAGAGCGATGGGGATAGCGAAGCAAAGTCCGCCTGGCTCAGCCAGCTAAGGCAGGACAAGGATGCCTGGGACGAGGAACTGCGGGGCCGGGCCACCGGAGAAGCGCCGATGCACCCGCTGGACGTCTACACCGGGCTGGAAAAGCACTTGGACGATGATACGGTCATCATCTTCGACGGCGGGGACTACGTGCAGTGGGGCCGGGCCTACATGAAGGCGCGAAAGCCGGGGCGGTTCATGCGCCTCGGGCCGCTCTCCCACCTAGGCGCGGGCATACCCTACGGCATGGCGGCCAAGCTGGCCCACCCGGAGGCCAAGGTGCTGGTGTTCATCGGCGACGGGGCCTTCGGTTTCTACGCCATGGAATACGACACCTGCATCCGCCACAACCTGCCCATCACCACCGTGCTGGGCAACGACGCCACTTGGGGCATAGACAAAACCTTTCAGGTGGCCTATTTTGGCCGCGCCGTCGGCACCGACCTGCGCCATATCCGTTACGACCGGATGGTGGAGGCCATCGGCGGCTATGCCGAACACGTGGCGGATCCCGGCGAGGTGGGCGGCGCGGTAGGGCGCGCCTTGGCTTCGGGCCGCCCGTCTCTGGTGGACGTCACCGTCCGCTCCGGGGCCAGTCCGTTGGCGACGGCTATGATTGCGCGGCGCACCGGGGGATAGGGGGATTATATGCGGATGCTCTTTCTATGGTGGTTTTTCAGGCTGTCCCTGATATATTGGCGCCGCCCGGTTCACTGGCCGCAGATATGGCGCATGGCGTCGCGGTATGTTCTGGAGGGGAAGTTTGTTCCCGGCGTCCGGGCCAAGCAACACCGGCGCACCGCGGGAGAGAACGCAGCGGCTTTGGAATGGTGCGCCGGGTGTGCTATTTCGTCAGAAGAACTGACCGGTCATCTGTCTTTCCCCTTTGTCCTGACCGGCGTCATCAGGGAATTTCCCGATGAGTTCCGGCAAGCTGAAGAACGGGTGGCAGCCAGTCAGGTGAAATTCGGCGGCGCCGGCAATCTGGATTTGCTGTATTCTTTAAGCCGGGCCGTCGGCGCGCGAAGCATCGTTGAAACCGGAGTGGCGGCGGGCTGGAGCAGTCTGGCCCTTCTGCTGGCGGTCAATGGTGATGAGAACGCCCGTCTTTACAGCACTGATATACCCTATCCTCTTACAAATCCCCCCCCCCCCCCCGAGAAAACATCCGGCGGTGGGCGAATGCGGATACTTGGGTCGGGTGCGCCGTGCCGACATCGTTGCGGGGGCAGTGGAGGCTGTTCCGAATGGCAGATTTGGAGGGATTGCCACGGGCCTTGCGCGAAGCGGGTCCGGTAGACTTAGCCCACTATGATTCCGACAAAACGTCTGAAGGCCGGGCTTTCGCATACCCCGCCCTTTGGCGGAGCCTACGGGAGGGTGGAATTCTCGTCTCGGACGATGTGGGCGACAACCTTGAGTTCAAGCGGTTTGCAGAAAAGGTGGAGCGGAGTCCATTGGTAGTTCAGTGGAACGGCAAGTTTCAAGGTATCCTGATAAAATGATGGCAGTCAATGGTGTCGGAAATGAGAGCGCAAGAGCGAATTTTCCGACGATAACGGTATTTCGCTTACGAATGCCGCCGCGTATTCCCTCCGCCGCTAATCTGTATGCTGGTATCGAATATGGAAATCCGCAAACACAAGGGTTGACAATCAAAAGCCGCCGGGGTTATTGTTGCGGACAAGGCAAGCCCCGCGTTGCCCGGCGTATTACAATTTGGAGGGAAGGTATGCTAAAGATAGGCCATGAGGTCGTTCGGCCTGGCAAGTACCAGGGCGATGCTCCCGTCACCATCCAGGTTCCCGAAGAGCTGGAGACGGTGCCGGGGATTCCCCTCACCAACCGCGAAGTCGACTGGTACGCCAGGGAGTATCCCCTGGAAACCATGAACATCACGGAACGGGCCTCCCGTGACTGGGCCAACGCCATCCGCGACCAGCACGTGGAGATGCGGGAAATCCGCAAGGAGCACGACCGCCTGAACCAGCCCCTGATTCTGGCCGCCCGCATGACCGGCGACCAAGAACCCACGGCGGAGGCCACCGGCGAAGACGTAACCGAGGCCATCAAGAACAAGGCCCGCGAACTTGGCTACATCGAAGTCGGCATCACCGCCTACGACCACCGCTACACCTACCACAGCAAGAAGGACTGGGTCAAGTTCCCCCACGCCATCTGCTTGGCCTACGAGCAGGACTTCGAGCCGACCCAGACCATTCCCAGCATTGACGCCGAGATCGTGCACTCCAGCACCTACCGCACCGAGGGTTCGGCGGGCCTGGAGATGGCTAAGTTCATCCAGGGACTCGGCTACCGGGCCCAGGTCCACAGCCCCAACGACAACACCGGCCCCTACATCCCGATGTTCGTCGCGGCCGGCCTCGGCTCCTTGGGCGCCTGCGGCTACCTGCTGACCCCCCACGTCGGCTCCCGCTGCCGCCTGATGATTATCACCACCGACGCCAACGTCAGCCACGACGAGCCGGTGGACTACGGCATCCACGCCTTCTGCCAGGTCTGCCAGGTCTGCGTGAACCGCTGCCCGGGCCGCGCTCTGATGCGCGACAAGATCTGGTGGCGGGGGATTGAGAAGAACAAGCTCTACTTCAAGCGCTGCCGCCCGGTCATGGCCCGCTACCTCGGCTGCGGCATCTGCATGAAGGTTTGCCCCATCCAGAAGTACGGCATGTCCACCGTGATGGAACACTACGCCGCTACCGGCCAGGTGCTGGGCAAGGGCACTCACGACCTTGAAGGCTACGAACTCGAGGGCAAGGGCTACTTCGGCCCCGGCGAAATGCCGGTCTTCGAGCGCGAGTTCTTCTCGTCCATGCCTCACGGCGACACCGAGGAGTTCGCCTTCGACAACTTCCGCCAGCAGGCCATGGACAATGGCGGCGTCATCACTGACGACATGCTGGACTCGTTCCGGGAAGAGGTCGCCCGCGGCCTGCAACAGTCCCGCGACAACATCGGCATGATGCAGGAAGAAGACTACATCTAGTCCACTGCATTCGGCATCGCAAAGGGGGCAATGACATTGCCCCCTTTTTATTTGGGAATTATGCGCAGTTTAGACGAGGCCCCGGCTATATGAGCCGGAGATCATGGCGCTCCTCCCATTCTGCCCTCATTTTCTGCAAATTGGGCCAAGCCGGACTACACGCTGCGACCGTCCGGCGTATACGCAAACGAATCAGGGCAGGCTGAGGCTTAGCCCCTGCAATTTCCCGATTCCGCGAGTCTCTCGCCTTCCTTGCCAAGCACGCTCTCCGCGATTGACGCCCCTAGTCAGAAACGCCTAGAATGCGGACATTCCTACTGCATTATCCCTGTGGGAGAGGAATATATGCTGGAAACGAAAGTTGACGTTGAGTTAGTGGCTCACCTGTTGCGCCGGGCCGGGTTTGGCGCCACCCGAGAAGAGCTGGCCGCCTGCGCGGCCCAGGGGTACGAGGCTACGGTCGAGGAACTGCTGGCCCCCCGCGACGAGCGGCGCATCAGCGACTACCTGGTGCGGCGGTTCCACCCCGAACTGTCGGGCATGATGGGGCCGCTGGCCCCCGGCGAGAACTGGCTGTACCGCATGGCGACCACCACGGCCCCGTTGCAGGAGAAGATGACCCTCTTCTGGCATGGGATATTCGCCACCGGCTACGCCAAGGTCATCCACGGCAAGGCGTTGTCCGACCAGACGCGGATGTTCCGCCGCTACGCTATGGGCAGCTTCCGCGACCTGCTGCTGGAGCTCTCCAAAGACCCGGCCATGATTATCTGGCTGGACAACCAAGACAACCACAAGGGCGCCATCAACGAGAACTACGGGCGGGAGCTGTTGGAGCTGTTCTCCATGGGCGTGGGCAACTACACCGAAGAGGACATCAAGGAGTGCGCCCGGGCTTTCACCGGCTGGACCATCGCCAACCGCCGGTATATGGAACTGCGCTCGCAGCGGGATTCCGACTGGCCCTATGGCCGCATTTCCTGGCACTTCGAGTTTCACCCCGAAGACCACGATGACGGCGAAAAGACTTTCTTGGGCGAAACGGGCAACTGGAACGGCGGCGACATTGTTGACCTTATCTGCAAGCAGCCGGCCACCGCCCGGTTCATCGCCCGCCACCTGTACAGCTTCTTCGTGGCCGACGAGCCGCCGGTGCCGGAGTGGCCCTACACCCCGCCGCAGGACCCGCAGGCCATCGAAACGCTGGCCCAAGCCTACTTCGATAACCAGTACAACATCGGCGCGGTGCTGCGGGCGCTGTTCAACTCCGACTTCTTCAAAGCGCCGGAGGCCCGCTACACCAAGGTCAAGAGCCCGGTGGAGCTGGTGGCCGGAGTGCTGCGGCTCACCGGCGAGTTCGACCGTCCCCGCTACGAAATCCTGGATCGCTACAATCAGGCGTCCTACATGGGGCAGATACTCAACAATCCGCCCAGCGTCGAAGGCTGGCATCAAGGCACCGACTGGCTGGACAGCGGCACCCTGGTGGAGCGCATCAACTTCGCCAGCCAGCAGATCGGCGATACGGATAAGCCGGGCATCCGCGCCATGATTGGCCGCATCAGCGCCCAACTCAGCGAAACCCACTCCCCGGAGCGGCTGGTGGATGCCTGCTTGGAGGAAGTCGGCGGGCTGTCGGTGGGGGAGGATACCCGCCGCACCCTAGTCAACTTCTCCGCCCAAGGCAGTCAGGGCGGCAATACCGACCGCCGCCACATCGCCGACGTGCTCCAGATGGTGGCCGCCACCCAGGAGTTCCAGCGGTCATAAACAATCCCTATGAGAGCGGGCCAGGGTGAGAGGGGCCGCCGCCCCGGCAAAACAGGATGGTGATGTTCCGGTGACTACGCAGAGCTTGAAACCGCGGCAGGATGCAACGCAAACACAGGCGGCGGCCGCGGCAGAGCCGTATGGCCCCATAGTGCTGCGGCTGCCCCCCGCCATGGGGATGACTGATGAACTGCTTGTTGAGTTGTGCGGGCTGAACCAGGATATACGCATCGAACTCAATGCCGAAGGAGAGCTGGAGCTAATGCCCCCCACCCTCCCCGTTACCGGAAACCGGAATGCCAGCATTACCTCCGATTTGACGATTTGGGCTAGAGGGAACGGTTGGGGCGTAGCCTTCGATTCCTCTGCCGGTTTCACCCTGCCCAACGGCGCGTTGCGCTCGCCCGATGCCTCGTGGATTCGCAAGACCCGAATTGCGGAATTGACCAGCGAACAAAGGGAAGGGTTTTGGAGCATCTGCCCCGACTTTGTAGTCGAACTGCGCTCCGCTTCCGACACCCTGCGCGGGCTGCATCACAAGATGGAAGAGTATATGGAAAACGGCGCCCGGCTGGGCTGGCTGATCGACCCGCTGGACAGTCGTCGCCGGGTGTACATCTATCGTCCCAATGCGCCCGTCGAGATACTGGACGGCCCGGAAACCCTCTCCGGCGAGCCGGAACTGCTGGGCTTCACCCTTAACCTGCAACCTGTATGGGAGCCTGCTTTCTGACCGGCGGCGGCCGGAAACGAATGACTTGGTGATGTCCGGTGACCACGCAGAGCTTGAAACCGCATCAGGATGCAACGCAGGCACAGGCGGCGGCAGAGCCGCTTGGCCCCATAGTCCTGCGGCTGGCTCCTGTCGTGCAGCTTACCGATGACCAGTTGGCTGAACTGTCTTCACTGAACGATATATTGCGGATTGAGCGCAACGCCAAAGGAGAACTGGAAATCTTGCCCCCTGCCCTTCCCGTCACCGGAAATCAGGAATCCAGTATCAATGCCGATTTGACGATTTGGACTAGGGGCGATGGCACGGGCGTGGCCTTTGGCCCTACTGCCGGTTTCACCCTGCCCAACGGCGCGATTCGCTCGCCCGATGCCTCGTGGATTCGCAAGACCCGAATTGCGGAATTGACCAGCGAACAAAGGGAAGGGTTTTGGAGCATCTGCCCCGACTTCGTAATCGAACTGCGCTCCGCTTCCGACACCCTGCGCGGGCTGCGCCGCAAGATGGAAGAGTATATGGAGAACGGCGCCCGGCTGGGCTGGCTGATCGACCCGCTGGACAGTCGTCGCCGGGTGTACATCTATCGTCCCAATGCGCCCGTCGAGATACTGGACGGCCCGGAAACCCTCTCCGGCGAGCCGGAACTGCCGGGCTTCACCCTTAACCTGCAACCTGTATGGGAGACTGCTTTCTGACCGGCGGCGGCCGGAAACGAATAACTTGGTGATGTCCGGTGACCACGCAGAGCTTGAAACCACATCAGGATGCAACGCAGACACAGCCGGTGGCCGCGGCAGAGCCGCTTGGCCCCATAGTGCTGCGGCTGGCTCCTGTCGTGCAACTTACCGATGACCAGTTGGCTGAACTGTCTTCACTGAACGATGCTTTACGCATCGAACGGAATACCCAAGGAGCTTTGGAGATTTTGCCCCCTGCCAACATCACCGCTGGAAGCCAGAACGCCTACATCACCACCAACTTAGGCATCTGGGCCATAGAGGACGGCAATGGCGTAGCCTTCGATTCCTCTGCCGGTTTCACCCTGCCCAACGGTGCGTTGCGCTCGCCTGACGCCTCGTGGATTCTCAAGAGCCGAATTGCCGAAATGACTAGCGAACAAAGGGAAGGGTTTTGGAGCATCTGCCCCGACTTCGTAATCGAACTGCGCTCCACTTCCGACACCTTGCGCGGGCTGCGCCGCAAGCTGGAAGAGTATATGGAAAACGGCGCCCGGCTGGGCTGGCTGATAGACCCGCTGGACAGTCGGCGCCGGGTGTACATCTATCGTCCCAATGCGTCCGTCGAGATACTGGACAGCCCGGAAACCCTCTCCGGCGAGCCGGAACTGCCGGGCTTCACCCTTAACCTGCAACCTGTATGGGAGCCTGCTTTCTGACCGGCGGCAGGCGGAAATGAATGACTTGGTGATGTCCGGTGACCACGCAGAGCTTGAAACCACATCAGGATGCAACGCAGACGCAGGCGGCGGCCGCGGCGGAGCCCCTTGGCCCCATAGTGCTGCGGCTGGCTCCTGTCGTGCAACTTACCGATGACCAGTTGGCTGAACTGTCTTCACTGAACGATGCTTTACGCATCGAACGGAATACCCAAGGAGCTTTGGAGATTTTGCCCCCTGCCAACATCACCGCTGGAAGCCAGAACGCCTACATCACCACCAACTTAGGCATCTGGGCCATAGAGGACGGCAATGGCGTAGCCTTCGATTCCTCTGCCGGTTTCACCCTGCCCAACGGTGCGTTGCGCTCGCCTGACGCCTCGTGGATTCTCAAGAGCCGCTTGGCGGAATTGACCAGCGAACAGAAGCACAAATTTGCGCCCATCTGCCCCGACTTCGTAATCGAACTGCGCTCCGCTTCCGACACCCGGCGCGGGCTGCGCCGCAAGCTGGAAGAATATATGGAAAACGGCGCCCGGCTGGGCTGGCTGATCGACCCGCTGGACAGTCGGCGCCGGGTGTACGTCTATCGTCCCAATGCGCCCGTCGAGATACTGGACGGCCCGGAAACCCTCTCCGGCGAGCCGGAACTGCCGGGCTTCACCCTTAACCTGCAACCTGTATGGGAGCCTGCTTTCTGACCGGCGGCGGCCGGAAACGAATGACTTGGTGATGTCCGGTGACCACGCAGAGCTTGAAACCACATCAGGATGCAACGCAGACGCAGGCGCCGCCCGTGGCGGAGCCGCTTGGCCCCATAGTGCTGCGGTTGGGCACTGCCGGACAGTTGAGCGATGACCTGCTCCTTGAGTTGAGTTCGCTGAATGACACCCTGCGCCTGGAGCGCAACGCTCAGGGAGAGTTGGAAATTTTGCCTCCCACCACTCCGATCACAGGAAACCGGGAACACAACGTCAACTTGGACTTGGGCAATTGGGCGAGGGCGGATGGTATGGGCGTGGCCTTTGGCCCTACTGCCGGATTCACCCTGCCCAACGGCGCGATTCGCTCGCCCGATGCCTCATGGATTCCCAAGACCCGAATTGCGGAATTGACCGGCGAACAAAGGGAAGGGTTTTGGAGCATTTGCCCCGACTTCGTAATCGAACTGCGCTCCGCTTCCGACACCCGGCGCGGGCTGCGCCGCAAGCTGGAAGAATATATGGAAAACGGCGCCCGGCTGGGCTGGCTGATCGACCCGCTGGACAGTCGGCGCCGGGTGTACATCTATCGCCCCAACGCGCCTGTCGAGATACTGGACGGCCCGGAAACCCTCTCCGGCGAGCCGGAACTGCCGGGCTTCACCCTTAACCTGCAACCTGTGTGGGAACCGGGCTTCTGACCCGGCTCCCGCCTAATTCAGATGCCGAGGTGCGGATATGACCACGGTACAGAGTGCGCGATTGCTGGAATACTCCCACACTATGGGAATGACCGTCATGGAAGGCCGGGGGTTCTACTATCCGGTGGACACCGCCGTGGGCAGGAATGACCGGCTCTATGTCATCAGCCGCAGCAAGGAGGAAACCGCCCGCGGCATCCGCGTAACCGTCTGCGATCGGGACAGCGGGTATTTCGGCAACTTCGGCGGTTACGGCCAGGGCGGGGGGCAGTTCGTCTGGCCCGCCTGCGGCGCGGTGGACAGCCGGGGACGTTTCTTCATCAGCGACGAAAAGCTGAACCGCATCACCGCCTACGACGAATCCGGCAGCTACCTGTTCCACTGGGGCCGCTCCGGCTCCGGCGAGGGAGAGCTGGATACGCCGTCGGGTTTGGCCTTTGACCGTCAGGACAATCTCTATGTCGCCGACACCTACAACAACCGGGTGCAGAAATTCACCGCCGATGGCCGCTTCCTGCTATCCATCGCCGGAGAGGGAGAGCGGGGGGTGAGCCTGCCTTGGGGGCTGACCTGCGACGGGCAGGATAATGTGTACGTGGCCGACTTCGGAAATGACGCCATCAAGAAGTTCTCTCCCAACGGCGAGTTTCTGGCCGCTTTCGGCTCCCCGGGCCGGGGCGAGGGCCAGTTCACCCGCCCGGCCTCGGTGGCCGTTGACGGGGACGGCTACATCTACGTGGCCGATTGGGGCAACGAGCGGGTGCAAGTTCTGGATGCGGCGGGCAGCTTCGTGCAGTCGCTGCGAGGCGAGGCCACCCTGTCGCAGTGGGCCTCCAACTTCCTCAGCATCAACGTGGAGGAGGCCGCCGCCCGCGCCACCGCCGACCTGGAAATGGATATAGACTACTTCGTGGACGACCCTCACGAAGAATCGTCCCACATCGAAAAGTATTTCTGGTGCCCGGTTTCGGTTAAACTGGACAGCCAAGGCTATCTCTACGTAACCGAAACCAACCGCCACCGGCTTCAAATCTACCGGAGAAGCGAGAGCCGGGAGTGAGCGGCAAGGCTGCCATACTCCCTCGTCTCGCACTCCTCTGCCCGATCTCCTCAGCAAAACCAACCCGGCAGGAGCAGGACAATGGTATCCACCAAGAAAGAGCGCACGCTGGTTGTCATTGAGCTCAACGGCGGCAACGATGCGCTGAACACGGTAGTTCCCTTCAACAACGGCCTGTATTACGATTACCGTCCTGGCATCGGCATCGCGCAACAGGATGTGCTGCCCATCAACGGCGACTACGGCTTCAACCCCAATATGCCTGCGGTCAAGGCCCTGTGGGAGCGGGGCGAGCTGGCCGTCATCAACGGGATTGGCTACCCTCAGCCCAACCGCTCGCATTTCCGCTCGCGGGACATCTGGTATACCGCCGAGCCGGAGAGCATCGGCACCGAGGGCTGGCTGGGCGCGGCCATCCGCGACCTGGACGCCAAGGGCGAGAACGTGCTGACCGGCGTCAACTTCGGGCGCGGCCTGCCCCGTGCGCTGGTATGTAAGGGCGTGCCGGTGGCCTCGGTGGGCAACCTGGAGACCTACGGGCTGCTGCCCGACATTGACGACGAAAACGTGCGCCACCATGCCCTGGACGCCCTAGGCCGGATGTACGGCCCGGCCGGGGGCCGGGACATGGTGGCCCAGGCCCTGAGCGAGAACGGCTCGCAGGCCCTGATGGGCGCCGATATCCTCCGCACTGCGCCGGAGCGATATTCCTCCAGCGTGGAGTACGCCGACACTCCCATTTCCCAGAGCCTCAAGAATGCGGCCCAAGTGATGAGCGCCGGTCTAGGCACCCGCATCTTGTACGCCCAGCACGGCAGCTTTGATACCCACAGCAACGAACTCCAGTCTCATGCCAAGCTGTGGCAGGACGCCTCGACGGCCATCAGCGACTTCACCGAAGACTTGAAGGAGCAGGGCCTCTGGGAGAACACGCTGACGCTGGTATGGTCGGAGTTCGGGCGGCGCGTCCGAGACAACGGCACCGGCTGTGACCACGGTTCCGGCGGCGTCGCCTTCGTCTTCGGCGGCTCGGTGGAGGGCGGCCTTTACGGGCAGTATCCGTCGTTGCGGGAAGCCGACCTGTCAGAGGGCGATCTGGCCTATACCACCGACTTCCGCTCCACCTACGCCACCATCCTCGACCGCTGGCTGGGCCTGGACCCTAACCCCATAGTCCACGGCCAGTTCGAGCAGTTCGGCTTCATTGGACGCTAACCGCCGCGCCGGGGCGGGTTTCCGGCCTGCCCCGGCTTTGTGTGGTATGATACCGCGCCATCGCCATCCTGCCTTTGCGTAGCGAGTCCGATATGACGCTCAAGCCCGCTGCCCCGGCGCCGGACGCCCCGGGCCTCATCCGGTTCCCGGACCCGCCGCCGGAAGAATTGACCGCCTATCATAAAGTCAATTTCCCTGGTTCCCCCGGTTTTCTGGCCCTCCACTTCGGCCGCCCGGAAAGCACCGTCATCCTCAGCGAAATCGCCGCCGCTCTGATTCCCACCGAAAGCTGGGAGGGCGTGCGCTATCCCGATTTGCTCATCGCCTTCGACGCCAACCCGGACGCCATCATTCCCCGCAACGGCTATCTGATCCCGGAGCAGGGCAAGCCGCCGGAGTTCGTGCTGGAAGTGGCCTCGGAAAGGACGGGGGAGCGGGACGAGACTTGCAAGCGCCGGGACTACGCCAGCATGGGAGTGCCCGAATACTGGCGGTTCGACCATACCGGCGGCCGTTTCCACAGCACTCACCTGGCCGGCGACTGGCTGGTGAACGGCGAATACCGGCCCATTGCCATCCACCGGACCGGCGAAGAGCATTACTGGGGCCACAGCGAGGTGCTGAACTTGGATCTTTGCTGGGAACGGGGCGAACTGCGCTGGTACGACCCGGCGGCGGGGCGCTACCTCTCCACCATTCCCGAAGAGGCCGCCCGCGCCGACGCCGCCGAAGCCCGCGTCCGGGAACTGGAGGCACAGCTCCTCCGGCAACAAAACCCCGGCCTGCCGTAGGTCGCCGTAGATTCCGCCAGAAACGCGGTGGTTATAGCTGGAAGTCCACCCCCGGAGCGCCGGACGCTAACCGCCGCGCCGGGGGCTTGATGAATACGCCGGGGCAGGCCGGAAACCTGCCCCGGCTTTGTGTGGTATGATAACCGGGCCATCGCCATCCTGCCTTTGCGTAGCGAGTCCGATATGACGCTCAAGCCCGCTGCCCCGGCGCCGGACGCCCCGGGCCTCATCCAGTTCCCGGACCCGCCGCCGGAAGAATTGACCGCCTATCATAAAGTCAATTTCCCTGGTTCCCCCGGTTTTCTGGCCCTCCACTTCGGCCGCCCGGAAAGCACCGTCATCCTCAGCGAAATCGCCGCCGCTCTGATTCCCACCGAAAGCTGGGAGGGCGTGCGCTATCCCGATTTGCTCATCGCCTTCGACGCCAACCCGGACGCCATCATTCCCCGCAACGGCTATCTGATCCCGGAGCAGGGCAAGCCGCCGGAGTTCGTGCTGGAAGTGGCTTCGGAAAGGACGGGGGAGCGGGACGAGACCTGCAAGCGCCGGGACTACGCCAGCATGGGAGTGCCCGAGTATTGGCGGTTCGACCATACCGGCGGCCGTTTCCACAGCACTCACCTGGCCGGCGACCGGCTGGTGAACGGCGAATACCGGCCCATTGCCATCCACCGGACCGGCGAAGAGCATTACTGGGGCCACAGCGAGATGCTGAACTTGGATCTTTGCTGGGAACGGGGCGAACTGCGCTGGTACGACCCGGCGGCGGGGCGCTACCTCTCCACCATTCCCGAAGAGGCAATCGCCCGGGCCGAAGCCGAAGCCCGGGCGGAAGATGCCGAGGCCCAGCGCGCCGCTGCCGAGGCCCAGCGCGCTGCTGCCGAGGCCCGCGTCCGGGAACTGGAAACGCAACTCCGTCGGCAGCAAAACCCCGGCTCGCCGTAGATTCGGCCAGAGACGCGGCGGGGTTATAGCTGGAAGTCCACCCCCGGAGCGCCGGACGCTAACCGCCGCGCCGGGGGCTTGATGAATACGCCGGGGCGGGTTTCCGGCCTGCCCCGACTTTTGTGTGGTATGATAACCGCGCCATAGTCATCCTGCCTTTGCGTAGCGAGTCCGATATGACGCTCAAGCCCGCTGCCCCGGCGCCGGATGCCCCGGGCCTCATCCAGTTCCCGGACCCGCCGCCGGAAGAATTGACCGCCTATCATAAAGTCAATTTCCCTGGTTCCCCCGGTTTTCTGGCCCTCCACTTCGGCCGCCCGGAAAGCACCGTCATCCTCAGCGAAATCGCCGCCGCTCTGATTCCCACCGAAAGCTGGGAGGGCGTGCGCTATCCCGATTTGCTCATCGCCTTCGACGCCAACCCGGACGCCATCATTCCCCGCAACGGCTATCTGATCCCGGAGCAGGGCAAGCCGCCGGAGTTCGTGCTGGAAGTGGCTTCGGAAAGGACGGGGGAGCGGGACGAGACCTGCAAGCGCCGGGACTACGCCAGCATGGGAGTGCCCGAGTATTGGCGGTTCGACCATACCGGCGGCCGTTTCCACAGCACCCACCTGGCCGGCGACCGGCTGGTGAACGGCGAATACCGGCCCATTGCCATCCACCGGACCGGCGAAGAGCATTACTGGGGCCACAGCGAGATGCTGAACTTGGATCTTTGCTGGGAACGGGGCGAACTGCGCTGGTACGACCCGGCGGCGGGGCGCTACCTCTCCACCATTCCCGAAGAGGCAATCGCCCGGGCCGAAGCCGAAGCCCGGGCGGAAGATGCCGAGGCCCAGCGCGCCGCTGCCGAGGCCCAGCGCGCTGCTGCCGAGGCCCGCGTCCGGGAACTGGAAACGCAACTCCGTCGGCAGCAAAACCCCGGCTCGCCGTAGATTCGGCCAGAGACGCGGCGGGGTTATAGCTGGAAGTCCACCCCCGGAGCGCCGGACGCTAACCGCCGCGCCGGGGGCTTGATGAATACGCCGGGGCGGGTTTCCGGCCTGCCCCGACTTTTGTGTGGTATGATACCGCGCCACCGCCATCCTGCCTTTGCGTAGCGAGTCCGATATGACGCTCAAGCCCGCTGCCCCGGCGCCGGACGCCCCGGGCATCATCCGGTTCCCGGACCCGCCGCCGGAAGAATTGACCGCCTATCATAAAGTCAATTTCCCTGGTTCCCCCGGTTTTCTGGCCCTCCACTTCGGCCGCCCGGAAAGCACCGTCATCCTCAGCGAAATCGCCGCCGCTCTGATTCCCGCCGAAAGCTGGGAGGGCGTGCGCTATCCCGATTTGCTCATCGCCTTCGACGCCAACCCGGACGCCATCATTCCCCGCAACGGCTATCTGATCCCAGAGCAGGGCAAGCCGCCGGAGTTCGTGCTGGAAGTGGCCTCGGAAAGAACCGGAGAGCGCGACGAGACCTGCAAGCGCCGGGACTACGCCAGCATGGGCGTGCCCGAATACTGGAGGTTCGACCATACCGGCGGCCGTTTCCACAGCACTCACCTGGCCGGCGACCGGCTGGTGAACGGCGAATACCGGCCCGTTGCCATCCACCGGACCGACGAAGAGCATTACTGGGGCCACAGCGAGGTGCTGAACCTGGATCTTTGCTGGGAACGGGGCGAACTGCGCTGGTACGACCCGGCGGCGGGGCGCTACCTCTCCACCATTCCCGAAGAGGCAATCGCCCGGGCCGAAGCCGAAGCCCGGGCGGAAGATGCCGAGGCCCGCGTCCGGGAACTGGAGGCACAGCTTCTCCGGCAGCAAAATCCCGGCTCGCCGTAGATTCGGCCAGAGACGCGGCGGGGTTATAGCTGGAAGTCCACCCCCGGAGCGCCGGACGCTAACCGCCGCGCCGGGGGCTTGATGAATACGCCGGGGCGGGTTTCCGGCCTGCCCCGGCTTTGTGTGGTATGATAACCGCGCCATAGTCATCCTGCCTTTGCGTAGCGAGTCCGATATGACGCTCAAGCCCGCTGCCCCGGCGCCGGACGCCCCGGGCCTCATCCAGTTCCCGGACCCGCCGCCGGAAGAATTGACCGCCTATCATAAAGTCAATTTCCCTGGTTCCCCCGGTTTTCTGGCCCTCCACTTCGGCCGCCCGGAAAGCACCGTCATCCTCAGCGAAATCGCCGCCGCTCTGATTCCCACCGAAAGCTGGGAGGGCGTGCGCTATCCCGATTTGCTCATCGCCTTCGACGCCAACCCGGACGCCATCATTCCCCGCAACGGCTATCTGATCCCAGAGCAGGGCAAGCCGCCGGAGTTCGTGCTGGAAGTGGCCTCGGAAAGAACCGGAGAGCGCGACGAGACCTGCAAGCGCCGGGACTACGCCAGCATGGGCGTGCCCGAATACTGGAGGTTCGACCATACCGGCGGCCGTTTCCACAGCACTCACCTGGCCGGCGACCGGCTGGTGAACGGCGAATACCGGCCCGTTGCCATCCACCGGACCGACGAAGAGCATTACTGGGGCCACAGCGAGGTGCTGAACCTGGATCTTTGCTGGGAACGGGGCGAACTGCGCTGGTACGACCCGGCGGCGGGGCGCTACCTCTCCACCATTCCCGAAGAGGCAATCGCCCGGGCCGAAGCCGAAGCCCGGGCGGAAGATGCCGAGGCCCGCGTCCGGGAACTGGAGGCACAGCTTCTCCGGCAGCAAAATCCCGGCTCGCCGTAGATTCGGCCAGAGACGCGGCGGGGTTATAGCTGGAAGTCCACCCCCGGAGCGCCGGACGCTAACCGCCGCGCCGGGGGCTTGATGAATACGCCGGGGCGGGTTTCCGGCCTGCCCCGGCTTTGTGTGGTATGATAACCGCGCCATAGTCATCCTGCCTTTGCGTAGCGAGTCCGATATGACGCTCAAGCCCGCTGCCCCGGCGCCGGACGCCCCGGGCCTCATCCAGTTCCCGGACCCGCCGCCGGAAGAATTGACCGCCTATCATAAAGTCAATTTCCCTGGTTCCCCCGGTTTTCTGGCCCTCCACTTCGGCCGCCCGGAAAGCACCGTCATCCTCAGCGAAATCGCCGCCGCTCTGATTCCCACCGAAAGCTGGGAGGGCGTGCGCTATCCCGATTTGCTCATCGCCTTCGACGCCAACCCGGACGCCATCATTCCCCGCAACGGCTATCTGATCCCAGAGCAGGGCAAGCCGCCGGAGTTCGTGCTGGAAGTGGCCTCGGAAAGAACCGGAGAGCGCGACGAGACCTGCAAGCGCCGGGACTACGCCAACATGGGCGTGCCCGAATACTGGCGGTTCGACCATACCGGCGGCCGTTTCCACATCACCCACCTGGCCGGCGACCGGCTGGTGAACGGCGAATACCGGCCCATTGCCATCCACCGGACCGGCGAAGAGCATTACTGGGGCCACAGCGAGGTGCTGAACTTGGATCTTTGCTGGGAACGGGGCGAACTGCGGTGGTACGACCCGGCGGCTGGGCGCTACCTCTCCACCATTCCCGAAGAGGCCGCCCGCGCCGACGCCGCCGAAGCCCGGGCGGAAGATGCCGAGGCCCAGCGCGCCGCCGCCGAGGCCCGCGTCCGGGAACTGGAAACGCAACTCCGTCGGCAGCAAAACCCCGGCTCGCCGTAGATTCGGCCAGAGACGCGGCGGGGTTATAGCTGGAAGTCCACCCCCGGAGCGCCGGCGCTGGCTGGCTGGTTCTGGCGGAGGGCGTCAGCCAGCTTGGCCAGCTCCGCCCCGTAGGTGGCATCGTCGCCGGGGCGCAGGTCGAAGATGATGTTCTCGGCGGCCATGGTGCGGGCGGCACGGCTGCCGGGGCGCATCAGCCCGTCGTCCGGGGCGACGAAGTAGAGCAGCCAACGGTCGGCGGACTGCTGTTTGTCGTGGGCCGCGGTGATGTCGTTCAGGATGGTTTCGGTATCCAAGGCGCGGGATGAGGCGACGACCACCAGCTTGTCATAGTTCCGCAACCACCGCTCCACCTCTTCTTGGTCGGAGGAGCTTAGACGGGATACCAGGGCGCTGCCGCGAACCCGTTCCGAAAAGACCCAGGTCCTGACTCCCTGTGCATTCAGTCCGGCGCTCAACTGGCGGGCGAACTCTTCGTCGTCGTCGCGGCAGGCTATGTAGCATTCCGTCAGCTCGGGCGGAGCGGCGGAAATGGCCTCCTGCCACGCTGCCACCGACGAAGGAACGCCGGCTCCGGCAAGAAAGGAGGCGGGAATCTGCCCGCCGGAGCGGTAGAGGGTGTCTATGCCGATGGTGCTGGGGGCGTCGTGGCGCGCCTGCTCCAACCCGGTTGCGCCGTGCAGGTCGCAGTCCTGAAACATGGTGTAACCCAAGGCCGATCGGGTAAAGTCGGCTCCGGCAAGGTTGCAGCCCCAGACCTGAGTCTGGAACAGGTCGGTTTCGGTCAGCGCGGCATCGGAGAGGTTGGAACGCACCAGAGAGGCCCCGGCAAAGCTGGCTCCGCTCAGGTTGGCCCCGGACAAGTTGGCCCCGATGAGGCTGGTGCGCTGGAGGTTGGCGTTGGTCAGATTGGCCCCGGACAAGTTGGCGTCGGAGAGGATGGCGCGGTCGAGGTCGGCCCCGGTGAGGTTGGCGCCGCGCAGGTCGGCCCCGCGCATATTGGAACCATTGAAGAGGGCGTTGCTGAGGTCTGATTCGCGCAGGTCGGCATGGTAAAGGTGGCAGGGGTTGAGGAAGCAACCGGAAAGATTGGCCCGCCGCAACACCGCGCCCATGAGGTCGGCGTGACGCAGTTCAGCGCCGCTGATGTTGACCTGGGGGGCGCGAACGTAACTCATATAGGCTGCGTTCAGATCCAGCAGCTCGTTGGGGTTGGCTTCCCGCCAGCGGGCTACCACATCCCGGCCCCGCCGTACCAGTTGCACGTGTTCCATGTTAGCCATAATTGCCGCTCCCGGACAATGTCAAATGATTAGGCGGATTTTAGCACACGGGCGGGCGGCGAGGAATTCGGAAGAAGTTCCCTCCCCCGCAAGGGAGAGCATGAGTTTCACTACGGCGTCTGAATGATGGCGCGGCGGTGAGTGCCTTCGCCGATCTTGCGCTCCCCGTGGTAGGCTTCGACGCGAAAGGTCAGCCGGTTGCGGTCTACTTCCGTCAGTTCGGCGCAGGCCCGAATGGTGTCGCCTATGTCGGCCGGGGCCAAGTGGCGCACGTTCACCTCGAACCCCACGGTAGTCTCGTCGGAGGACAAATGGGCCGCCACGCTTTCCATGGAAGCCTGTTCCATCAACTGAATCATGGAAGGCGTGCTGAACTTGGGAACATGCGGGGCCACGTTGGCCTCGCTCACCACGGTTTCCACCCGGCCCTTCAGTCCGGCCTTCAGGTCTGCGCCTGGCATGGCTCTATCCTCGCTTTTGTCCGAATAGGGATCTGACCATCGGATGCCGATGTACCAATGATAACAGATAAGCGGCAGGCAATGGGGAACGGCGGACGAAATGCCCTGACTCGCGGTGGCCTAGCTCGCGGTGGAAGGATACAGGGCCTGTTCAATGGCGAGCCACACCGGGGCCAGATACAGGCGGGCGAATGGCACGGAATCCAGCAGGTCGCATTCAGCCACCCACTGGCACAGGTCAATGTCTTCCGACAGCTCCGGGGCTAGGCTGTCGCTGAGCTTGCCGGCGTAGTCAATGAGGAACCAATCCACCGTCTTGTTGACCGGGCCGAAGGAGTAATAGGAAATGTAGCTGGAACGGCAGAGGGGAGATCGAATGGAGAGGAGGGCCGGATTCAACCCGGTCTCTTCGGCGATTTCCCGCACCGCGCAGTGTTCCGGCGTCTCGTCTCCGCTGAGTTTGCCCTTGGGAAGATCCCACAAGCGGTGTTTGCGAATCAACAATGCGTGGCCGCCGGAGAGAACCAGTCCCCCGGCGGCCGCCATCTGCGGCAGCTCATCTCTATTCATGTACGCGAATCCGGTCCAAAACAGCCACCTGTTCCCGGTTCAGTCCGGTAAAGAGGACGCCGTCCACCGTCAGGTCGAGGTATTCCGTGTTTTCGGTGGCCTCTTCCTGAAGGGAGGGGTGGATCAGCCCGCTCTCTTCATATCCGAACCGCTGCAAGATACAATGAAGGGCGTTCAGCAGGGCCTGCTGCTTATTATCCGAGTTTATTATAGTCCAAGGGGCGTAATCAGTGGAAGTCACCGCGAACATTCGCTCTTTGAAGTAGGTGAGCAGGTTCCAGCGTTCGGCGGCTTTGCGGTCGTTGACCGAGTATTTCCAGTATTGCAGGTCGCTGGTGCTGCGCAGCTTGAAGCGCCAGTCCTGGGCCTCCTGGGATACGGAAAGGTAGATTTTTATCAGGTCAATCCCCTCGTCCACCAGGCACTTTTCCCAGTCGTTGACCTTGTGCATAAAGTAGTGGTATTGGCGCATGGTGCAGTAGCCCATGGCCGGCTGGATCATGGCGCGGGAATACCAGGAGCGGTCAAATACTACGATTTCCCCCGCTTCCGGCATCACTTTGTAATGCCGCCCCAGCCAGTTCCGCATCACCTGGGGCGTCGGGGTGCCCTGAGCGACAACCCTGGCAAACTTGGGGTTGAGATAGTGCGTAATCCCAGAGGAAAGTCTGCCCTTGCCTGCGGCATCGCGGCCCTCCAGAACAACGGCCACCCGGCTGCCCTGGTCTACCACCCATTCCTGCAATGACAGGAGATGCACCCGCAAGGCGCGCAACTCCGCCCGGTAGGCCGGATAGGAAAGGTTGCGAAACTCCGGCACATCGTAATTGAAGGGGATAGTCCCCGGTATGCTGCACTCGACCGCCTGCATATCAGCTATTCCTGCCAAGCTATGGTACTGGCCCGCCGGAAAACATAGCGAGAAAGCTCTTCTATGTTAATAAAGGGCAAAAGGGTAGTCAATCACCGCAGGCGCGGGGCAGCGCTTTCCTCATCAGGCAGCCGGGTCCCTCATTGGGGTATGGGCAGGTATTGATGCTCCCCGGTCATTCCCGCCTTCGCGGGAGCGGCGGGGCGGGACGGCGCGGCCAGTCAGCATTGCCAACACCCGTCGAGAATACCGCGAGCCGGGTATTGTTGGCAACAGTTGCTATTGCATCAGGCCCAGCCGCAGGCAGACCAGGGCCACCGAACCCGCCAGCATCGCCGCGCTCTTGCTGTACCCTTTCGTCCGCCGCATCAGCCGGTTCAGCCTGCCCCGCAGCCGGGAATGCAGACCCTCGTTCCAGTTCACCGGCCCGCCCTTGCCGGCCCGGTGCAACTCCGGCGGCAGCCAAGACTGATACACCACATAGGCATTGCTGCAGTACATTTCCGCTTCCGGCAGCCGTTCGTACAGCCGCAAAAAGGCAGCCTCGCCACGGCCGCCAAGCTCGAAATCGCACTCGCCGCCACCCGTCAGCCCCCAGGCTCACCGCCGTCCAGAGCCACGCCTCCCGCCGTTTCTCCCCATGCCGGCCGCCCACGTAACTCCACATCTCATCGAAGGCCGTTATCCGGTCCGCGGCCTGGCGCCCCCTTTCCCACTGTTGCCAGAGCAGCAGGGTCAAAGCCCAGCAGACTTTTTTTAATCCAGCCGTACACCGTCAGCAGGGGAACGCCCAGAGTGCGCCCCACGGCCCGGATGCCGGCGCCCTTGCAGTACCTGGCGATGGCCTGCTCCCTGACCTCCTGGGAGTAGAAGCGGCGGCCGGCCTCCGGGGTGAAATGGTGGACGCAATCGCCGCAGCGGCAGCGCTGCTTGCCCAAGGCGGAGCGGCCATACTGGCGCACTAGGTTGGAGCCGCAATGGGGGCAGCGGACGTGGCGGCGGTATATGCGGGCCGCGGCCATGACGAAGCCTCCTTGCCGGGTTGATGCCACCCCGATTCTGGCATAAACAACTGTTGCTAACAATACCGCGAGCCGGGCTTGCTTGAATGGATGATGGTATTGGGTTAACATCTGATTGCGGACAGGAAGTTATGTCGAAGAAGCGGGACTTCATATCAATCACCGATTTGTCTCCGGCGGAAACCCGTCAATTGATTGAGCGGGCCGCAAGGGGGAAGGCGGAAGCCGGCGGCGCGGCGCTGGCCGGAAAAACGGTGGCGCTGCTGTTCGAGAAACCCTCCCTGCGGACGAAGGTCAGCTTTCAGGTGGGCGTCGCCCAGTTGGGCGGATATTCGATGTACTTGGGCGGCGAAGAGGTGGGGTTGGGAGTGCGGGAGCCGGTTTCCGACGTGGCGCGGGTGTTGTCGGGCTACGTGGACTGCATCGTGGCCCGGGTGTTCCGCCACCAGGACTTGCTGGAACTGGCCGAATACGCCTCCGTTCCGGTGATCAACGCCCTGTCGGACTGGGAGCATCCCTGCCAGATTATGGCCGACCTGCTGACAGTCTACGAGTACAAAGGCGGCTTGGAAGGGCTGACTCTGGCCTATGTGGGCGACGGCAACAACGTGGCCCGCAGCCTGTGCCTAGCGCTGCCCGCCGTGGGGATGCACTTCAATTGCGCCTCCCCGGCCGGGTATGAGCTGGACGCCGGATCAGTGGCTGCCGCCGGAGGGCGCGGCAACGGCGTTGTGAAGACCATGCGCTGGCCGTCGCAGGCGGTGGCCGCCGCCGACGTGGTGTATACCGACGTGTGGGCCAGCATGGGACAGGAGGACGAGGCGGCCCAGCGGCGGGAGGCGTTCGCCGGTTATGCCGTAGACCCGGCGCTGATGGCCCAGGCCCGGCCCGGCGCCCTGTTCATGCACGATATGCCCGCCCACTATGGCGAGGAAGTCCCGCCCGGAATGCTGGAACATCCGCAGTCGGTGGCTTATCCCCAAGCCCACAACCGCCTGCACGCCCAGAAGGCGGTTATGGAGTTCCTGCTGGGCGGGGAGTGAAAGTTTCCCGGGCCGCACGGGCCGGGGACTCCCGGCCCTGACCTTTCCCTGGAGCCAGAGGCAATCGTTCATCAAGGCGGCAGTCCAATGCCCTTGCCAATCATCGCCATTGTAGGACGCCCCAACGTGGGCAAGTCATCACTCTTCAACCGCATTGTCGGCTGGAGACACGCCATCGTTTCCGATGTGGCCGGGACGACCCGCGACCGGCTGATGGCCGATACCGATTGGGAAGGCCGCCGCTTCATCCTGCTGGACACCGGCGGGCTGGAATCGGCCCCGGAGGGGGAGATTCGCGCCAGGGTGCAGGAACAGGCGGAGATGGCGATGAACGACGCCGACGTCATCATACTGATGACCGACGTGGCCGACGGCATAACGCCGGCGGACGCCATTGCCGCGCAACGTCTGCGCACCACCGAGAAGCCGGTGATTCTGGCGGTCAACAAGGTGGATAACGATAACCGCGAGTTCAACACGCCGGAGTTCTATGAACTGGGCATGGGCGACCCCGCTCCGGTCAGCGCCTACCACAACTACGGCGTCCACGACCTGATGGAGCGCGTGCTGGATTTCCTCCCCGGCCGGGTTTCCGGTGAAGAACCTTCGGATGAGTTTTCGGACGAGTTTGGAGACGAAGAGCCAGAGGATTTCCCGGAGGCGCCGGAGGATGTGTCGCCGGAGGCCGAGCTGAACCTGTCCATCGTGGGGCGGACCAACGTGGGCAAGTCGGCTCTGCTGAACGCCATTCTGGGGCAGGAACGCTCCATCGTCAGCCCCATAGCCGGCACCACGCGGGACGCCCTGGATACGCAGTTTTCCTACCGGGGCCGCGAGGCGGTGGTGGTGGACACTGCCGGAATGCGCCGCCCCGGCCAGGTCGAGCGGGGCATCGAGAAGTACAGCGTCATCCGCGCCGTGGGGGCCGTTGACCGCTGCGACATTGCCCTGATAGTGGTGGATGCCTCGGAACTGGCGACGGCGCAGGACACCCATATCGCCGGGCTGGCCTGGGAGATGGGGCGGGGCGTCATCGTGGTGGTCAACAAGTGGGATCTGCGCGAAGAGCAGGGCCGCTACGCCCGCGCCGAGGCGGAGGCGGCGGTGCGCGAGCGGCTGCATTTCATGTCCTACGTGCCGGTCTGCTTCACCTCCGCCCTGAAGCGGCAGGGCATCGGCGGGCTGATGGACACCGCCATGGAACTCTGGGACGAGCGCCGCCGCTTGGTGTCCAGCCGCGACTTGCAGTTTATGCTGGCCGACGCCATGGCCGAGCACAGCCCGCCGCTGGTGAAGCGGAACCGGGGAGTGCGGGCGCGGATCAACCGGGTGCGGCAAGTTGGCGTAAACCCGCCTACGTTCCTGTTTACGGTCAACAACCCCCGGCTGATACACTACACTTACAAACGCTACCTGGAAAACCGCATCCGCGACGCCTTCGGTTTCGACCGCACCCACCTCCGGCTGGTTTTCAGGCGAGAATGAAACAGCTTCCCCGCACGCTGATGATTCAGGCGGCCGCCATCCCCCTGCTGGCCGCGGCGGCCGCGGCCGCCTTTATCTACTTGCCGGGACAGCCGGCCGGGTTGCAGTATGCCGTGGTGATTGCCCTGTCCTACCTGCTGGGTTCGCTGTCCTGGGGCTATATGCTGCTGCGATGGCGGATGGGGGTGGACGTGCGCGGCTACGGCAGCGGACGCACCGGGATGTCCAACGTGCTGCGTACCGGGGGCGGCAAGGCGGCGGCGGCCGTGCTGGCCTTGGACATCGGCAAGGGAGTGCTGGCGGTGATGCTGGCGCGGGAGGCCACCGGCGGCGCCAGCATCGCGGAGGTAGGGGCAGCCTTGGCCGCGCTGGTGGGACACAACTGGCCGGTGTTCCTGGGGTTCCGGGGCGGCCGGGGCATCCTGACCGCGCTGGGGGGCCTCTCGATGATGACGCCGGTTCCGGCGGCGGTGGCGACGGCAACTTTTCTGGTCACCGCTTTCGGGAGTCGCTATATCTCCTTGGGTTCGATTATCGGGGTGCTGGCCGGAGCTGCGTCGCTGGTTGGTCTGGCCCTAATCGGCTGGTACTCAGAGACATATATGTACTTCGCCGGGGTTGCCGCCGCAATGATAATCTGGCAGCATCGGGACAACATCCAGCGCCTCCTTCAAGGCAACGAGCGCAGGATCGGATCCCCGGCGGCCCCGGTGGAGTAGCAACGGGTTCGCGCCCGTCCCTGAATCCTCCGCGCCCTCTGTGTTGAAACAGGAACTTTCGTGCCTGATAAAACGGTGTCTGATAAAACGGTGATCGTCGGCGCGACGACCTGGGGAACCACGCTGGCGTTGGTGCTGGCCGGCGAGGGCCGCCCGGTCACGCTGCTGGCCCGCGACGCGGCCGAGGGCCGGCGGCTGGAATCGGCCCGCGAGAACGCCCGCTTTCTGCCCGGCGCGCCCTTCCCGCCGCCGTTGCGCGTATCGGCGGATGCGGCGGACGCGCTGGACGGAGCCGCGCTGACGATCCTAGCGGTGCCCTCGGACCGGATGCGGGGGAACGTTCGGCGCATCAGCGGACACTTGGGCGCGGACGCGGTGGTGGTCAGCGCCGCCAAGGGACTGGAACTGCCTTCCGCCCTGCGGATGAGCGAAGCGCTGGCCGAGGAATTACCCCCAAGCCTGCATCCGGGCATCTGCGCCCTCTCCGGGCCCAACCTGGCCAAGGAAATCGCCCAAGGGAAGCCGGCATCCACCGTCATAGCCGGAGCTACGCCCGAGGCGGCGGAGCGGGCCCAGACGGCCCTGCTGTCCAGCCGGTTCCGGGTCTACACCAGCAGCGACGTGACCGGAGTGGAGCTGGGCGGCGCGCTCAAGAACATCGTAGCCTTGGGAGCGGGCATCTGCGACGGGCTGGAGTTTGGCGAAAACGCCAAGGCGGCCTTCGTCACCCGCGGACTGGCCGAGATCGCCCGCTTGGGGGAGGCCGCCGGGGCGCTGCCGCTGACCTTCGCCGGGCTGGCCGGGGTGGGCGACGTCATCGCCACCTGCGCCAGCCGGCTCAGCCGCAACCGCTACGTGGGCGAGCAGTTGGCCCAAGGCCGTTCTTGGCCCGAAATCCGCGCCGCCATGGACAACGTGGCCGAGGGGGTCAACGCCACCGAAGCCGCCCTCAAGATAGCCGCTCGGCTGAACGTCGAAATGCCCATAGCGCAGACCACTTACCGGATCCTGCACGAGGGCCTGTCCCCCCGGGAAGCCGCCGCCGAATTGATGGAGCGCCCGGTCGGCAGCGAGCGTTAGGGGAGCCAGGGGGCAGTGACAACCCGTTTTTCACCGCTGTCCTAGCCTCCCTCAGCGAGCGGGAAAGGGCCGGATTCCCGCCCTATCCGGACGGGGGCTAGAGTGTCTCTTCCACCCGTTCGGTGGACATCAGGGTTACGCCCCAGCCGGCCATCCAGGCCGAATGACGCCCGTCGCCCCCGGCCACCACCACGGCCACGTCATTGGCCGAACGCACGATGGGCACCATAACGTCGTCATTGGACTCGTCAATCCACGCCGGCCAAGTGCGGTTGCCGTAGTGGGCCACGCCCCGGAGTTGGCGCACCGGCATCCGGGCATTGTGGAAAACAAAGTCCTTCACGTCGGCTTTGGACAAGCCCGAAGCGGCCACCTCGGCGGCGTGTTCCGGGCATAAGACCAGCAGCACCTGCCCGCCGGTGGCCTGCTGGTAGTAGTTGGCAATGCCCACGGCCTTCATATTGCCGACGATGGTGCCCAGCACGCCGAACCCGGTGCCGGAGGTGCTTTCCATTATCCGGTAGACCCCCAGGATGCCGGCCAGAGTGACCGTGCTGCTTTCGGGGGGATAGCCCTTCTCCACGTGCAGCGGCTCCCAGGGGCTGCGGGCCTCATTTTCGGCAAAGCAGAAGCTGTAACGGCCCGGCGAACTGAGGGTGGCCTTGTCCATCTCTCCCGGCGTCAGCCCGGCCACGTTGCGGACGATGAGCCGCAGGGCGCGTCCGATGGCGGCGTTGGCCCGGAAGCCGGGGCCGAAGCAGCCGGCATCGGCCTGGATGCCCAGCTTGGAAGCGACGGGGCCGTTGACGATGACCACCTGGTTGGCGCCGCCGGTGGTGGCCGCCGTGCCGGCTAGGTTGAAGCCGTCATGCAACGCCGCCTTGACCGTCGCCGCCACCACGGGGAAATGCTCCGGCCGACAGCCGGCCATGACGGCGTTGACCGCCAGCTTCTCCAGCGTGGCCTGGGCGTTGCGCGGCTGCATCACGCCCAGCGAGCGTTGCGGCTCCCCGCCCACGGCGGCCAGCATATCGCGGACGGCGCTCTCGGTAGGCGGGACGACGGGCAGGCCATCGGTCCACCCCTGCTCCCAGAGGTAGTCCTGGGCAGCGGTAAAGTCAGCAGGGATGCGGACGCGTCGGGAGGTGAGTTGGGGGGTGGTGGTCATATTTCCCCTTTGGGGTCTCCGTGGTAATTGCTATTTTAGTCGTTCGTTTAGGTGCGTCCGCCACAAATCAAAATCGTACCAGCCGCACCCTTTGCACCCCTGTGGATCTTGCTTGTCTTCAGGCGCCCATTTATCATCGCCTGCATAGAAGAACGAGATGCCAAACGGTGTACCACGCAAACCGGTTTCAAGACATACTTCACAGGCTCTACTCTTAAGCTGATTGTGACTTACACTTCCGTTCGACTTCTTTAGTAGCTGAAAGATGGCTCGAATATCATCATCACTCATTTCCGCATAGCTAGTCTGAGTTTTCTGTGTCTCTTGGTTCCAACGCAACATGGGTAGCTTATGGTCAATGGTGAGTTGATTTAATGGCCTCTGGGTTCCCTCCACAACGTCACACGATCCTAGTACTTCAACAACTCGTCTCGCAAAACTACTCGACATCGAAGGCGCGTATATCGGCAACAGAAACTCGCCATGCCAACGATCATGTCTCGTCGCCCGGTTACAACGCTCGCAATGGCGATTGTCGCTCTCAATCGCCATTCCGGGGCGTTTCTTGTTACCGCGTTGCAGTCCTTGAATCCCGGAACCTCCAGCAATTTGAGTAATCCCTGTGTGCGTATACTCACATTCTCTGCAATGCCATTGTTGATCCCGAAGAACTAGATATACTTGATATACCTTCGTTCCTGGGACAAAAAGTTTCTCAAAGTCTTGCTGCGAACTCACAATGACACCTCTTTGGTGACTCGGCCACAAGCTAGTTGAAAAATTTTCGGGTCTTTTTCATAAGCCAGTACTCTCCTCCCAAGGCGTTGAGCTGCAACCACTATTGTAGCACTCCCGGCAAAGGGGTCGAAAATCAAATCACCCTCGTTGCTGAAAAGCTGGATGAATTCTTCTACCAAAGGCAATGGCTTTTGTGTGGGATGAATGCGTTGTTGCGGAGAGGGAGATTTACACTGAAAGACGTTATGAACAATGCTTCCATTGAACTTTGTGCCCGGTCTCTTCCCGACCACCAGCGCTTCCCAAGCGTTGATCGGCTTGTATTTGTGATTGAATGGAACAGGATTGGTCTTGTGCCATACGAGAGTTCCTACCGCATTGAATTTGTGGGCCTTGAGCACATCGGAATACTCGCCGATTTGGGCCTGTGCACAGAATATGACTGCCCAACCACCGACCTTTGGAAGTACAATGTCGGCCCACTCTCTAGGCTCAATCGCACCATCCCAATCGCCAAAATTGCCTTTTGGCATAATAAAATCCGTGCCATCCTTCCTTAACCTTCTCGGAACCTGATTTTCACAGGTGTAAGAGTTGCTGATACCGTATGGGGGATCAGTGAGCAATAAATCTATTGCTCCGTCAACCAGAATTTTAGAACATTCCACGCCATCATCGAGCCTGAACTCATAATTTTCTCCTTCGAGAACCGTGTTTTGGAAAATCGCCAATGGTTCTTGGATACCTTCCAGTAATTGAGAAATTCGGGCTGAAATACTCTGCGGCGCTTGTGACTCCACAATGCACGCATTGTCATCAACAACTAGGCTCCCTACGGTGACTTGCCTTCCGTTTCTGGTTCTGGTTGTCAGGTCGATATTCCATGCCCGAGAAACTTTGTCGTATTCGGGAGCAGAATGAATTATCAGTTTCCGCTCAATGGGAAGGTTTCTAGATATCCATTCATTCGCTGCCGCCTTTATCTTGATCCTCTGAGCCGTGGTAAGAGTACTCATTAAAGCATCCTCATTTGACAATCTTTTCGATTCCTCTTACCCCGTCAGCAGCCCCACGATTTCCGGCGCGTAGTCGTGGGCCATTTGGCGCACGTCGTCGGCGGGGCGGCTGGCCAAGGGGCTGGGCAGGACTACGATGCGGGCGCCGGGCATTCCCAGAGAGGCGGCGCGGGCACGGGCCGCGCGGGTGAAGCTGCTGGTGATGACGCTGACCGAGGGTGCGCCTCGGGATTCGGTTACTACTGTGTCGTGGAGACCCCACGCCGTGCAGGAGCCTCAATCGGCGATGGCGTGGATGATGGCGTCGCATTCGTCCAGCAGGGCCTCCAGCTTGGCGTCGGGATGGGGCGCGCTGTAGGTGGACTTGCGGGCGTAGACCACCCGCTTCACGCCGTAATCATCCAGCAGCGCCCGCTCCAGCTCTGCCATAAAGGTGTCGGCGTGATATTTGCGGTTCTCCAGCAGGCCGACGACCTTGCCCTCCAGCCCGGAGAGCGCGGCGGTAAGGCCAAGCTCCTCCGGCACGTCCTCGGCGACGGGAACCAGGATTTCGATGGTGGATTCGGTAGTCATAACGCGCTCCTTACGCAACCTGGTCTGCTGAATCGTTGTCGGACTCGGCATTTTGCGGGAAAATCACCGGCTTGCCGTACAGCGCGGCGTCCAGCATCCACTCCAGCTTCGCCACGCGCAAGTCTAGGGAATGCACGTATTCCAGGATCTGGTCGAATTTGGCCTCCAGCCGCTCTATGCGCTGGGTAAGCGTCCCTTCTATCCGGTCTATCCGTTGGGTAAGCGTGTCTTCCGTCCGGTCTATGCGCTGGGTAAGCGCGTCTTCCGTCCGGTCTATGCGCTGGGTAAGCGCGCCTTCCGTCTGCTCCATACGCTGGGTAAGCGTGCCTTCCGTCCGCTCCATGCGCTGGGTAAGCGCGTCTTCCGTCCGCTCCATGCGCTGGGTAAACGTCTCTTCCGTCCGCTCCATGCGCTGGGTAAACGTCTCTTCCGTCCGGTCTATGCGCTGGGTAAACGTCTCTTCCGTCCGGTCTATGCGCTGGGTAAACGTCTCTTCCGTCCGCTCCATGCGCTGGGTAAGCGTGTCTTCCAGCCGGTCCGTGCGCTGGGTAAGGGTGTCTTCCATCCGGTCTATCCGTTGTCCTTGATCGTCGATTCTCCGATTGGCTTGGTTAATGAAATACAGCAACAGCCCTCCTATGCCTATCATTAAGCCAGCCAGCGAAGCTCCGACCCCGATGATTGCGTACATTTCCGGTGACATTTCAGAGTCGCCTCCTCTGCATTTCCCGGGTTACCCTCCCATCTGGAAGAATTTGCCTTCGGTCTTGATGGCCGGGGCTATGACCATCTCTGCCTTGTGGAGGTCGCGGATGGTGTAGGCGCCGCACATGCCCATGCCGGCTTTCAGGGCGCCCACGAAATTCTGGGTGCCGTCGGTCTTGGAGGTGGGGCCGTAGAGTATCTGCTTTAGCGGGGACTTGGTGCCCACCTTGATGCGTGTGCCGCGGGGCAGTTCCGGGTGGGGGTTAGCCATCCCCCAGTTGAAGCCGCGGCCGGGGGCTTCCTCGGCCTGGGCGAAGGGGGTGCCCAGCATCACGCCGTCGGCCCCGCTGACGATGGACTTGCAAATGTCGCCGCCAGTGCGGATGCCGCCGTCGGTGATGACCGCAACGTAGCGGCCGGTCTTGCGGAAGTAGTCCTCGCGGGCGGCGGCGCATTCCAGGGTGGCGGTGACCTGGGGCACGCCGACGCCCACCACCTCGCGGGTGGTGCAGGCCGCGCCGGGGCCGACGCCCACCAGCACGCCGTCTATGCCGGTTTCCATCAGCTCCAGGGCCACGCCGTAGGACACGCAGTTGCCCACCAACACCGGCACATTCAGGGAGCTGATGAGCTCGGAGAAGATGAGGCCCCGGTAGCTGTTGGACATGTGCCGCGCCGTGGTAACGGTGGACTGCACCACCACGATGTCGGCGCCAGCCTCAACGGCCGCGGGAGACATCCGCTTGGTGGTCTGGGGCGTAAAAGAAACGGCGCAGATTGCGCCGGAATTCTTGATTTCGCAGACCTGGGCCGCCAAAAGATCTTCCTTCACCGGCTCGGTGTAGACCTGCTGGAGGAACTCGGTCACCTCCTCTTGGGGGGTGGCGATGATGTCTTCCAGCACCGTATAGGGGTCGTTGTAGCGGGAATACAACCCCTCGCCGTTCAGCACCGCTAGGCCGCCCATCTCGTGCATCCTGGCGGCGAACCGGGGGGAGACCGCGCCATCCATGGCCGAGGCCATTATGGGAATCTCGAACTCCAGGTCGCCAATGGTCATCTTGGTGGAAGTGAGCTCGGGGTTGATGGTGACCTGACCCGGAACGATGGCGACTTCGTCGAATCCGTAGGAGCGCTCCAGTTCCTTAAACAGCCTTCTCCCCATCGTTGCCCCCCTTTAGAATTGAGGATTACGGAGTGCGTTGGATTAACTTCCGATTTAATCAGTTTTGGCCCCCAAAAGTCAACGCAAATTCGGCCCGAAAGCAGTGGAATTCGAGGCGTTTACCGCTGGCGTCCTCATGCTTGGTAGACGGATATAGCATACGCCGCTTTCCTTTTGAGAACTAATACCGGCAATGTATTGACGATTACAGCTAATGAATGGTAGAATTTCGTAAAGCAATGAGAGGGGTGAGCGTCATGGCTCAACAGGTGGGAGTTGCGCCCGTTCAAGAGGTTTCCGAGGTCTCCCTAGTTTGTCGGCACCACTGGCTGATTCAGGCAGCGGACGGGCCTACCAGCAACGGCGTGTGCCGCATCTGCGGCGAGGTCCGCGAGTTCAAGAACTACGTGGAGGCGGCCACTTGGGGCGACACCCGCCTGATGCCCGCCCCGGCCCCGGTGAATCCCGACATAGTTTTGGATGCCGCCGATTCTTGGTACGACGAATAGCCGCTTCCCCGCCGGATTCGGCGGGTGACGTATGCCGCCGGACAGCGCCGGGGCGGGCTGAAAACCCGCCCCGGCGCTATTTTTCGCAGATGGCGGCAGCCCTTTGGCGTATAATGCCAGCATCGTCATTCCGCACCGCGGAGGCCCACTATGACCACCAAACAAACCGCGCCGAGGCTTTATGCCTCCAAGTACCCCCCGGAGGAACAGTTTCCCCAGCGGCCCCGCAGGACCGATATGCAGAACTTCCGTTTCCGCGAGCGCCCCGGCCATGCCATGGCCTTGGAACAGCACTTCGGCAACCCGGACACGACGCTGATTTTCGGGGACATACCGGTGCGCCACACCTTCCAGAGGGGCTTGGCGCCGAGCATGCTGCGCTACCCGGACCTGCTGGTGGCCTTCGACGTAGACCCCGCCGAGGCCATCGCCAGGCGCGGCTTTGCTATCGACGACCAAGGCAAGCCGCCAGACTTCGTGCTGGAAATCGCCTCGCTGCGCACCGCTGAAAACGATTACACCTACAAGCGCCGGAATTACGCCGCTTACGGCATCCCGGAATACTGGCGGTTCGACAACACCGGCGGCAATCTCTACCCCGCCGGCCTGGCCGGCGACCGGCTGGCGGACGGCGAGTATCAGCCCATAGCCATTGTGCAGGTGGACGAAAACCATTATTGGGGCCACAGCGACGCGCTGAACCTGGACCTATGCTGGGAGCAGGGCCAACTGCGCTGGTGGGACCCGGTGTCCCGGCGCTACCTGCGCACCCACGGCGACGAAATCAACGACCGTATCGCCGCCGAGGCCCGCGCCCACACCGCTGAGGCCCGCGCCCACACCGCCGAGGCCGAAGCCGCCCGGAACCGGGAGTGCATCCGCCGGTTGGAGGAGGAGCTGGGCCGCCGCTCCTCCTGACTCCGCAGCCGCAACCTCCGGCCAACCGTCCGGCGCGGGAATGCCGGGGCAGTTCGCAAGGACTGCCCCGGCAACTGGGCGTCACATATTCATTATGTCATATTGTGGTAGTTTCTAAGACTGCGCCCAATATCTGGTAGTTGGGAGCAAAAACTGTTGACAGCCCCCGATAGGGCGGCCCTTATAATAAGGCTCTCCGCAGCGGCCCGAACTCCGGGCGGCGCAGGCGGCAGTTTTCTTTTTCGGAGGATCACACGGTTTGGCCTTCACCCATCTCCACGTCCACACCGAATACAGTATGCTCGACGGCATCAGCCGGATCCCGGAGCTGGTTACCCGCACCGGCGAGTTGGGCATGGATGCCTTGGCTATCACCGACCACGGCACCTTTTACGGCGTGGTGGACTTCTATTCCGCCTGCCGCGACGCCAAAATCAAGCCCATCATCGGCTGCGAGGTATACGTCGCCCACAAGAGCCGGCTGGAAAAGAATTCCTCTGAGCGCAGCCCGGCCCACTTGGTGCTTTTGGCCCGCGACAACACCGGCTACCGCAACCTGATGCAGTTGGTGACCAAAGCCCACGTCGAGGGTTTCTATAACCGCCCGCGCATAGACAAGGGCCTGCTGGAGGAATACGGCTCCGGTCTTGTCTGCCTTTCCGGCTGCCCCTCCGCCGAGGTGCCGCGGATGCTGGCCGACGGGCGCTACGATGAAGCGGCCCGCGCCGTCGGCTGGTATCATGAGTTATTCGGCGACGGCTATTTCCTCGAACTCCAGCAACACGAACACGTGCCGGGCCTGGACCGGATAAACGAGGGACTGTTGCGCCTGAGCGAAGACCTGAAGCTCCCGCTGGTGGCAACCAACGACGCTCACTATGTCCACCAACACCAGTCCGGCCTCCAGGACATCTACATCTGCATCCAGACCAACACCACGGTCAAGGATGAAAAGCGCCTGCGGATGGAGGACGATTCCTACTACATCAAGAGTCCGCAGGAGATGGAGCAGCTTTTCACCAAGCTGCCCGCCAACATCCGCAACAACGCCTTGGGCAACACCGGCCTGATTGCCGATATGTGCGACGTCTCGCTGGATTTCGGCCAGACCCACCTGCCCCGCTACGAAACCCCGGAGGGCTTGGACGCCGACGAATACTTGGCGCAGGTCTGCGGGGCGGGTTTCCGCCGGCGCTATCCCAACGCCACCCCCGAAGCCGAAGAGCGGCTGCGCTACGAGCTGGATGTCATCCGCTACACCAAGTTCGCCAACTACTTCCTGGTCGTTTGGGACATCATAAGGTTCGTGCGCCAGCGCGACATACTCTTCGGCGTGCGGGGCAGCGCCGCGGCCAGCGTCGTCCTCTACTGCTTGGGCATCACCGACGTTGACCCTCTGGAGTATCGCCTAGTCTTCGAGCGTTTCCTGAATATGGAACGCAAGGAAATGCCCGACATTGACATGGACTTCCAGGACGACCGGCGCGATGAGGTGCTGCACTATGTGATCGGCAAGTACGGCAGCGACCGGGTGGCCCAGATAATCACCTTCGGCACCCTAGGCGCCAAGGCGGCCCTGCGGGACGTGGGCCGCGCCCTCGGCATGAGTTACGGCGATGTTGACCGCATCGCCCGGATGGTGCCCTTCAAGGCCCGTGGCTTGGAGGACGCCCTGCGCGTCAGCCCCGAACTGCAAAGCGCCGTTGACAGCAACGAGGCGGTGCGCGATCTGGTGAACCAAGCCCAGGGGCTGGAGGGCATCGTACATCACGTCAGCACTCACGCCGCCGGCGTGCTTATCGCCGACGAACCCCTGACCGAGACTGTGCCGCTGCAACGCCCGGTGCGGGGCGAGGAATCCAGCCCGGTGATGATGACCCAGTTCAGCATGGATCCGGTGGCCCACTTGGGGCTGCTGAAAATGGATTTCCTCGGCCTCACCAGCCTCACCATCCTGGACCGGGCCGTGAAGCTGGTGCGTCAGAGCCGCGGCATCGAGCTAAACCTGCAAGCCCTGCCCTTGGATGACCAAGCGGCCTTCGACCTGTTGTCCTCCGGCAACACCACCGACGTGTTCCAACTGGAAAGCGCCGGAATGCAGCGTTATATCAAAGAACTGAAGCCGTCCAGCCTGAACGACATCGCCGCCATGATTGCCCTGTACCGTCCGGGGCCAATGGAAAACATAGACCGTTTCATTGACGCCAAGCACGGGCGGGCCGCGGTCACCTACCCCCATCCCAGTCTCAAGGAGCTGCTGGACGAGACCTACGGCATCATCGTCTATCAGGATCAGGTGCTGCTGATATTGCAGCAGTTCGCCGGTTACTCCCTAGGGGCTGCCGACATCGTGCGCAAGGCCATGGGCAAGAAAATCGCCTCGCTGATGGCCGAGGAGCGGGAAAACTTCGTCGCCGGGGCCACGGCCAAGGGTTTCGACCAAGCCTTGGCGGTGGAGATCTTCGACCTCATAGAACCCTTCGCCGGGTATGCCTTCAACAAGGCCCACAGCGTCAGCTATGCCCTCATTTCCTACTGGACCGGCTACTTCAAGGCCCACTATCCGGTGGAATACATGGCGGCGGTGCTGAACGCGCGGCTGGACAACACCGATAAGACCATCAGCTCCATCAACGAGTGCTTCCGGCTGGGCATTCCCATCTGGCTGCCCGACGTCAACCGTTCCGATGAGTTATTTACCATTGACCACAGCGCAGAAGGCAACCCCGGACTGCGCATCGGACTGGCTGCCGTCAAGACCGTGGGCGAGGGAGCGGTCAAGCCGCTGGTGGAGGAGCGGAAAGAGAACGGGCCGTACCAGTCCATAGACGATTTCTGCAACCGGGCCGGGGCCGCCAACCTGAACCGGCGCACTCTGGAAAGCATGGTCAAGGCCGGAGCCTTCGATTCCCTGGCCCCCCGGGGAGCGATGCTGTCCGCCCTTGACCGCATAGTCGCCACCGCTCAGCGGGAGGCGCAGATGCGCAGCAGCGGTCAGAGCAGCCTCTTCGGCGGCGACTCCGGCGGCGCGATACGGGAAGAGCCGGGAATAGCCCTAGGCAGCAACGACGCTTCTCCCGAGGAGAAGGCCGGGTGGGAGCGGGAACTGCTGGGCGTCGCCCTTTCCCACAATCCCCTGATGGCCCTCAGCAGCGCGGCCAGCGCGGGCAACGCCATCGTATCCATTGACCAGCTCAGCGACGAAATGCAGGGGCAATCCATAGTAGTCCTCGGCATCATATCCACGATCACCGAACGGGCTAGGCGCGACGGGCAGCGGTTCTTCATCGTGACGCTGGACATGCTGGGCGGTCAGTTGGAGGTCATAATCTGGCCTGAATCGTTGCAGCGCACCGAGGAGGTGTGGCAGCCCGCCCGCACGGTTCGCGTGGCCGGCAAGGTGCGGCTGCGGGGCGACCAAGTGGAGCTGGTCTGCGACGACGCCGAGGAATACAGCCACGACCGCCCCTCCACGCTGGCCGCCGCCCCGCCTCAGCCCTCCCGGGGCAACGGCAACGGCGGCGTCAACGGTAACGGACGGGCCGCTCCCAAGCCCGACGGCAATGGGCACAGCAACGGCAACGGCGGCGCCAACGGCAACGGACGGGCCGCTCCCAAGCCCGATGGCAACAGGCACGGCAACGGCAGCGGCGGCGCCGGCGAGAACGGCAACGCGGCCCATGTCCCGGCCGAAGCCCCGGTTGGCGCCAACGGCTCCAATCGGCTGGTGCAGTTGGCGGTCACCGAGTCCGACGACCCGCAGCACGACGCGATGCTGCTCCGCGAGGTCATCGGCGTGATCCTGGAATACCCGGGCCGCGACCGGGTGAACCTGGAAATCAGAACCACCGGCCGCCGCGTCCTGATGGATATGCCCGTGGTCAGCACCGGATACTGCGATCCCCTGCGCGAGCGCTTGGAAGAACTGCTGGGGGCCGACACCGTGACGGTAAGCCACGAAATGTCTTTGGGCGCATAGGGCTTCGTTAACCTTTTCCGGCAAGGAAGGGCAGCCCCGCAGTTGTCCTTCCCTGCCGTGGCCTGTCCCATAGCAGGGCTGAAGGGGCGGTCAATGTATCCCGAGTATCCTGAAATAGGCGCCTTTTACCACAACATAGGCATAGTTTATCAAATTCAGACGAAATGGTTGTGCATATTATTCTAAATATGACGTTTTACGTCTCAATCTACGATAATTCCGGCGGAATAACGCCTTCAATGGCTGGCAGAAAAGTTGACCACCCTTGACGCCGATGCTAGACTGCCCGCAACTCAGGCCCGGCCTAGGCGGTTTCGGCC
Source organism: Dehalococcoidia bacterium (assembly GCA_965213725.1). Lineage (GTDB taxonomy): Bacteria > Chloroflexota > Dehalococcoidia > Lucifugimonadales > UBA3495 > VXOI01. The sequence goes on along the minus strand of OZ243924.1, from coordinate 2,187,088 downwards.
TGCCCGGTCAGCTATCTCAGGAAGGGCGAGCGCCCAGAAATCAGACCAGCGGAAGCGAGCATGATTTACCGTTCTACACGGCCACCGGTCAGATATTCGGTTCTGAAGCAACGCCGGATCCGCAACCGAGAACGTCACGCCCTCCCCTGCGAGCCATAGCGCTCAGCTCCAATCGAGACCGATAGGGGCCTCTCTCCCGCCTTCCCGCCTCGTTCTGAACTGCCGCCAGAGCTGCCCGCGCATCTGCCGGTAATCTCGCCACCACTCACAAATCAGGCCGCGGGGAAGTTTGCGCCAAGTTTCGGCCCCTCATCCCGAAGGCTACTTAACGAAACGCCCTTATGTCAACAACTCCGGTTGCCGGTTTCACGCATTTTTGCCTCGGCAACCGAACGTCAGGAAGAAAACAACAGCCACAGAGATGGCACATCCACTGAGGAGGGAACCATGCGCGAAGTACTACGATCCAAGATTCACCGGGCCTGGGTGACCGAGGCCAACCCCGACTACGTCGGCAGCATCGTCATTGACGAGTCGCTGATGGAGAAGGTTGACCTGTGGGATAACGAGAAGGTCCTGGTCTGCGACGTTGACAACGGCAGCCGCTTCGAGACCTACGTCATCCCCGGCGAACGGGGCCGCGGCGACATAGCCGTTCAGGGCGCGGCCGCCCGCCTCACCGGCGAGGGGCACTGCCTCATCATCATGTCCTTCGAGATTACCGACACCCCGATCGACCCCAAGATGATTCTGGTTGACCAAGACAACCGATTCGTGGAGTACCTGGAGGGCGTCAAGCATGTCGAGCCGGTTCACTGAGCAGGAGACCGAGTCATATTACGACGCTGAAGACGCCATCTACCGCGCCGTCTGGGACGAAGATGGCAGCGTCCATTGGGGCTACTTCGACGGCTCCACCGGGACGGATTTCCTGAAAGGCTGCGCCAATCTCGACCGCATCATGGTTGATAAGGGCCGCATCGGGGCGGACGCCCGGACGCTGGACTTGGGCTGCGGCAATGGCACCACCGCCATTTGGCTGGCCGGATACGCGGGCTGCCGGGTCACTGGCATAGACCTGAGCGGCGTTCGGATTGACAACGCCGACGCCGCCCGCGAGCGCCAGGAACCCGAGCTGCGCGACCGTCTGGCCTTCGAGAAGGCGTCGGCCACCGGCCTGCCCTTTCCCGACGGCGCTTTCAGCCGGGTCTGGAGCCAGGCCGTCATCTACCACGTGCCGGACAAGCGCGCCGTGCTCCGGGAAGTTCACCGGGTACTCGAAAAGGGCGGCATCTTCGTCTTCGATGACCTGGTAAAGCCCAGGCAGGAAGTGAGCCCGGAGGCCCAGCGTTTCGTCTACGACCGGCTGCTGTACGACACCGAGTTCAGCTTTGAGTCCTACCAGGACGCGCTGAAGGCCCAGGGTTTCGAGGTCATTGAGGCCGAGGACATCTCAAGCCACCTGCGGCAGAGCTATCTGTGCTTGGCCGACCGTACTCCCAAGGGCGACACCGGCGAACACGCCGAGCACTACGAATGGCTTACCACGGCCTACCTGGGAACGGCGCAGGCAGTGGAGAACGGCGAAGTGGGCTGGGGCCTGTACGTCTGCCGCAAGTAGCCCCGCCGCCTTTCTCATCGTGAGGAAATCAGCCGAATTCCCTCTCCGTTCAAGGAGGGGGAATTTGAAATGGAGGTCTTTTATGGCAATGGAAGAGAGCCACAGACGGGTGCAGTGGGTCTACGGCTCCGCCAGCAACCAGGAACTGGAAGAGCGCTACGACCAGTGGGCCAGCGAATATGACCGAGATTTGGCCGACGACTTCGCTTGGAACGCGCCCGACAACGGCGCGCGGGTTCTCGCCGGCCTGGTTCCCGCCGACGCCAACATTCTTGATGCCGGAGCCGGCACCGGCTTGGCCGGAGTGTGCCTCGCCGCCGCCGGGTTCACCAACCTGGCGGCCATGGACATTTCCCAAGGAATGCTGGACATAGCCCGGGAGAAGGATGTTTACAGCTCCTTCCACCAGATGGTGATGGGCGAGACTCTGGGCTTTGAGACCGGCGAATTCGACGCCGTAATCAGCATTGGCGTCTTCACCTTGGGCCACGCCCCCATTCACTCTTTCGACGAACTGGTGCGGGTCACCAAATCCGGCGGCTACATCGTGTTCAGCCTGCGCACCGACATGGTGGACGGCGGCTACCAAGACTATTTCAACAAGCTGGAAGCCGCCGGACAGTGGAAGCTGGCCCAGGTTACCGACCCCTTCCAGCCTATGCCCAAGGGCGAACCCGAGGTTTTCCACCAGATTTGGGCCTTCCAGGTGGCCTGATTAAACGCCAAGCATCCGGGGGAGCGTTGCGCCTGCGCCAATGGGATGATGAGGCGCTAAGAAGCGGCAACAAGATTGCCCAACACGCTCCCCGTCTTTTGCTGCCGCCCTTCGCCCTCGCGCTGATTGCCCCGGCCCTGCTCTTGGCTTGCGGCTCCAATGCCCCCACGGCCCGGCCAGCCGACACCGGCGCCAAACTCGACGCCACATATCCCTTCAGCATTGAGCGCCGCCCATCCTGCCGCTGACGGAAAGCAATCAATCGCCCGTATCATATTCCCAATCCGCTGTGAGATCCGAGGCGAATCAGGTCAAGTCGTTGGTATTTGGCTTCCGGTAGATGAGAATTCTGTAATCGCGTTTGAACGCACTGGTGCGGTTAATCGTCCTCATTGAGCTCGGCCATCAGGTCGGACACGCTGCCAACAGCCACCAGCGTTCCCTGCTCGGCTTCCGCCATGGCCGCCCTGGTTTCCTCATTGGGTTCAAAGCAATCGAAGTAAGGCATTCGTTGCTCGACGGCAATGTACGTCATCATCCGGCGAAGGACTTCCGGCATGGTGACGCCGTTCTTGGCAAGCACTTCATTGGCTTGGGCCAGGATTACCGGGTCAACTTCGGCAGTAAAGATAGTGGTATTCATAATGCGCTCGCTTAGATTCGTCGTGGGGCAGCGCAATCGTACCGTATGGGTCTTGGCTCCGTAAAGCCATTTTTCGCAAAGCCGAGTTCAGCCTTCCGGGGGTGGCGCCATGCGGTTTCCTTGGGCTAACGTTGCGCTCATCGCCCTGTTCGCGGTGGAGCTGGTTACCGGCTACCTGGGGCTGACCCACTCCAACCCGGAGTGGATGGCGGCCATGCACCTGCACCGCATCACCGGCTTCTCGATTTTGGCCCTCTTCCTGTGGAAGTCCCGCAACATCCTCGGCTCCTTCCGCACCCGCCGGAACTGGCAGACCAGCCCCGAGGCAATGCTGGCCTCCGCCGTCCTGCTGGCCGGGCTGCTGGCCGTTCTGGGGCTGGGGCTGGCGTGGAGCCACTTCGGGCCATACGGCTTCCTGGGCTTCTCCGGCACCACCATTCACCTGAACTTGGCCCTGCTGCTCATACCCCTGCTGCTCTGGCACTCCTTCCGGCACAGGATCAGCTTCAGGACGCGCTACGTGGCCGGGCGGCGCAACTTCCTGCGCTTCGGCGGGGTAGCCCTGGCCGGGCTGGCGCTGTGGCAGGCGACCGACCGGTTGAACATCTTGGCGGGAGGGCCGGTGGCCGGCCGCCGTTTCACCGGCTCGCACCCGGAGGACGGCCCCGACTTCCCGGTGACTATGTGGCTCAACGACCGCACCCCCGGCGTGGACGCCGCCCGGTGGCGTCTGCGGGTGAACGGCCACGTGGACAACCCGTATGAACTGGACTACGCGGAACTGGATGCTTGGCGCGCGCCGCTGACGGCCACCCTCGACTGCACCGGCGGCTGGTACACGACGCGGCTGTGGGAAGGGGCGCCGGTGCCGGAACTGCTGGCCCGCGCCCGGCCCCGGCCCGGCGCCGGGAGCATCACCGTTCGCTCGCGCACCGGCTACTACCGGCGCTACTCCCTGGACGAGGCCGGCCGCGCCCTGCTGGCCAGCCGGGTTGACGGCGCAGCCCTCAGCCCCGGCCACGGCTTCCCGGCCCGCATGGTGGAACCCCACAAGCGGGGCTACGACTGGGTGAAGTGGGTGGATGAGATAACCGTCAACGACACCGGAAAGTTCTGGCAGCCCCCGCTGCCGCTGACCTAACCGGGCCGTCGGCTAAAGGCCCGCCCGCCGTCACTCCCCCATAAACTCCAGGATCACCCGCGCCAGTTCTTGCGGCTTGTGGTAGCCGATGTCGTGGACGGTTTCGGGTATCCAGTGGGCGCGGCCGTTGGACAGCGCGGCTTCGGCGGCCCCGACCATGCGGCGGCGGAGTTGGGCGAAGTCGCTGTTGGCCCGCTCCGGCAGCGGCCCGGCGGCTACCAGAAGAGCCGGGCATTTCACCTGCGGCAGCGTGGCGGAGCAGGGATCGTCCCACATCGCCCGGATGACCTGGGCCTGATTTTCCGGGCGCAGGATGTCCTGTATCCGCCCGTCCGCATCCTCATACACCATCGTTTGGACGATGCGCTCAATCTCGCTGTTCCAGAAGCCGGCCATCTGCTCCCGCAGGCGGTTGAGGAACTCTTCCCGGTTGCCCGTCACGTTGCGGGGGCGCAGGCGGTCCGAAAAGGCTTCCCACGTAGGTTCGGGGAACAGCCGCCCGTCGAGGAAGCCGCCGTCAATCATTACGATGCGCTGTACCCGCTCCGGGTAACGGGCGGCGAAGTTGCTGACCACGTGGCCGCCCCAGGAGTGGCCCAAGGCCGCCACCGGATTATCCCACCCAATGTAATTTAGGAGTCCGGCTAGGTCATCCGACAGCGTATGCCAGTCGTAGCCGGAAGGGGCCCGGGTGGTCTGCCCGTGGCCCCGCTGGTCGGGAGCGATGATCCGGTAGCGATGCCGCAGCAGAGGGGCCACTATGTCATACCAGTGGGCCGACGACGCCAGCCCGTGCAAGGCCAGCAACGGCTCGCCGTCGCCGCCCCAGTCCAGGTAGTGAACATCCAGCCCGTTGACCTGCGCCCATTTCTCCGTTGGCCTGGCCGTGTTGTTGTCGGTCAAATCACTCACTCCTCAAGGGCTTGGCAACTGAGTATACGGTTCAGTCCTGCGCAGTCCGGCGCCTTCCGCCTCCGTCATTTCTCGCAGCCGGCCTACTCCGCGTTATCTGCGGTCAGTCCCCCGGAGCGCTCCAGCTCCATCCGCAGCAGTCTGGCCTTGACGCCCAGGCCGCCGCCGCCGTAGCCGCCGAGGCCGCCGTCGCTGGAAATGACGCGGTGGCAGGGGATAATCAGGGTGAAGCGGTTGCGGGCCATGGCCTGCCCGGCGGCGCGGAGGGCCTGCGGGTTTCCGGCCGCGGCGGCCAGCCAGCGATAGCTGCGCGTCTCCCCCGGCGGGATGGTGCGGCAGGCATCCCAGGCGGCCCGGAAGAAGGGCGGCGCGCCCTCCAGGTCCAGCTCGATATCGTCCAAGGCCGCGAGATCGCCCTCGCCGTACCGGACGAAGCGGGCCAGTATGGCGGCAAAGTGTTCCGGGTCATGCTCCGCTCCGTCGGCGTCGGCTCCCAGGTCTTCCATGACCTGCTGCGGCGTCGGCTTGAGGGAGGCGCGGCGCAGACCCCGATCGCCGGCGACCAGCCCAATCCACCCGGCGGGCAACTGGTGAACATGGTACTTCAGTGCGGTCATATCATTCAGTTCCCGATGCACAGCTCCTGTTTCGCTTCAGCGAGCAGGGAGCCGCGAGGGTCTAGAGAATCCTAGCCCGGCGAAGAATAGAGAGGCGCAGCAGAGGGTAGCGCAGGCTGAGCCAGGCCGCGGTCAAGCGCCTTCCGTCATCCTGCGGCCGGGGTCTTGCCCCGTACCGGGCGCGGACATAGGACTCGACAATGACGTCCACCGACTCCCGGTAAGCGGGCAGCCTGCGGCCCAACTGCTGGCCGAACTGGTAGGGCGTCCGCGGCCCGGCGGCGTTCAGCCCGCCGAAGGCAGCCAGGTCCCGCAGCCGCCCGTAAACCGCGGCCGGTTCCTGAGCCGGAGCCAGGTAGCGGCGGTAACCCCATCGCCCCGCCAGCCCCAATGCGGCAGCGGCGGCCAGCGCCGCCAGCGCCCAGACCCAGGGCGGAAGCGCCCCACCGCCGGCCAAGTCTCCGGGCCGAGCGCCTTCACCGGGCAGGGGTTCCAGCGGCGCTCCGCACTCCAGGTCGAACTCGTCTATGCAGTCGAAATCGAACCCGCCGATAAAAGGCCCCTCAAACTCCGAACCTGCGGCGCCCCCTGGAACCATCACCACCGGCAGATGCGCCCCCGGCGTCGGCTCGAAGGGAATCCAGTCATAGCCCGGGAAGTAAACCTCCACCCAGCCATGGCTGTGACTGTCGGTCACTGCGTAGGCCGGCTCAGACTCAACCTGATCGCCGGTGGTGTATCCCGCGGCCACCCGCGCCGGAATCCCAACCGACCGGAGCATCACCGCCATGGAGGACGCAAAGTATTCGCTGTATCCCTGGCCCTGCTCGAACAGGAAATGGTCAACGCCATCGGCGTTATAGGGGGGTGGCTCCATTTCCAGGGTGTAGGGCAAGGTCTTCAGGTAGGCTTCCACGGCCAGCGCCTTGTCGTAGGGCGTTTCCGCTTCGGCGGTCAGCGACACGGCCAGTTCCTTAACCCTGTTGGGCAGGTCTCGCGTCAGTTGGGTATACCGGGTGACTATGTGCAACGGGTAGCCCGTGCCGGCCGCCCGCAACTGCTCCGGTTCCGCCGCCGACACTGATGACGTCACCTGATACGGTTCATAGGCCGGAAACACCCCGTCCCGGGCCCGGACGGACAACACGTCCGGCGGAGGAGCGGATACTCCTTCATCCACGGTCACATTGACGGTGGAGGGCAGCGGAAACCCGGCAATCCGGTCCCGGATGGCAGGCCCGCTGTCCGGCTGTTCTTCATGTATCGAATCCAGCAAATTGCGGATACCCTCGCCCGCGACGCCCGACACCGTCACGCCCGACGCCGAGGCGCTGGGAGGGACTACGATTTCGGCTTCGGCCTCCCGGTCAACTCCGACCAAGCGGCCGCCGGAGAACAGCACCTTGGTGTCGTAAAGAGGGATAACGGTGTAGCTTACCTGCACTCTTTCGTTCCCTTCGGAGGGGGTGAAACCGGGCAACTCTTCGACCGGGATATACTCCGTCTCCTCCGAAACCCAGCCCTTGCTGGTATAGGTCGAGTATGTGCGGGCCTTCCAGTAAAGGGGGGCCGGAGAGTGCACCCGCAGAACCGGGGTGGTGGCCGGGTTGATGGTTCCCTGAAAGGCCATCACGTCATCCCACACCCGGAACCCGATGGCCCGCCGCGCCGGAAGCCCGGCGAACAGGCGGTTGAAGTCGTCCTCGAATCCGGTCAGCGGCTTGCGCATACCCTCATAGGCGTTGGTGACGGGCGACCAGTTTCCCCACACCGGCAGCAGGAAGGCCACCGCCAGGACGGCCAGGGTCAGAAAGAAGCTGTCGGAGAGGGTAAGCGCGCGCAGCCCCTCGTCGTAACGGATGCCCCGGCGATCCCATTCGCTCTGACGGCGGACGGCCTGAACCCGCGCCACCAGCAGCAGCGCGGTAAAGAGATACAGAGACAGGTGCAGATTGGTGTGGGGCGGCAGGAAGGTCAGGTTGGACAGCAAGCCCAGTCCGCCCAGCACGAACACGCCCCAGAAATTGCGGTGGCGCAGGAACAGCCAAGCGCCCAGGTATCCGGTGAGCCAGGACGCTGCGCACAGGCCGAAGGAAAAAGGGACTTTGTCTATGTTGATGGAGCCGCTGCGGGCCGCCTCCGCCCACAGGCTCAAACGCTCCCACAGCGCGCCCGCGCCGCCCAGCGGCTCGCCGTCATAGGCGTAACCGGAAACCTGCCAGACCACGGTCACGGCGCCCAGCGCCAGCCCGGGCAGAATCGCCAGCCACCACCACACCGGCAGCTTGTGAAACACGAAGGCGGTGAGCATCGCCAGCAGAAGCAGCACCACCAAGCTGGGCGTCGGGGCCCAGTCGGCCCGCTCCACGGACAGCACCACAACGCAGAGATTGGCAACCAGAAACAGCAGCGCCACCCAGCCGTCGGCCGGCCGCAGCCGGGTCAACAGGCGCCAAGCAGAGTCCTGGGCCTCGTCTCTTAATCCGGCCGGGCGGTTCCAGCCCAGGGCCTGGGCGCGACCTGCCGCTTCGCCGCCGGTCATGTTCCCTCCGCTGCCATTGCCGCCGGTTCCGCTCCCTCCAGGCTCTCGCGGTTTACCGGGCGGGCCAGCGCCTCGTCCAGTGGCTCACCCCGGGCGGCAACGTAGACGGGCACCAGTTCTGCCGCCGCCGCATCCACCACCAGCCTCGCCGTCTGGCGGCTGCCGAAGGACGCCGGATCCACCAGCGCGGCGGCTACGGTGACGTTCAGACGTTTGAGGTCCAGCAGGGCAGGAATCCACGAGGGGTCTGAATTGGGAGTGATGATGGTGACGGAATGGAAATGGTTGAGGTGGGGCCGCATGCCATAAAGAAACTCCGGCAGCGGCGCAGCGTTGGCCGCTTCCGCCCCGGCCAGGGTTTCCATTATACGGTTCAGGTGGTCGGGGCCGCTGTCGGGACGCAGCAGCCCCCCGCTTTCGCCGTTGACCGCCAGACCTACCGGAAGCCCCAGCTCCATCATCCGCTGCGCCAGAGACGCCGCGGCCGTGACCGCCAACTCTTCGGTGTTGTCCGCCGGGTTGGCGGCGCGGTTTTCGCCGGAGGCGGCGGGATAGTGGTGTGACGGGCGGTGCAGGTCCAGCAGCAGCCAGAATTGGGCCGCCAGCCCGGAGTCGAACTCTTTGACCATCGGCGAGTTCATCCGCGCGGTGTAGGGCCAGTGGATGCGGCGGTAGGCGTCGCCGGGCCGCCAGTCCCGCAGCGAGGCCACGTCGGTGGTCACCTGGTCGTAGTAGCGGGTGAGACGGCTGTCGGCGGGCAGCCCGGCAAAGCGGGAATCCAGGTTGGGCAGCGGTTCGGTGGCCGGGTAGACAATATAGGTGTGCGGGTCGCGGAAGCGGCGGCCCATGCGAAACAACCCGAAAGGATCCTGGCTCACCACCCGCACTTGCCCGCCCTCAAACAGTCCCCGGCGGGCCAGGAAAGTGTCTATGCGCCAGCTTCGCACCTGGCGCCGGTCCAGGGACAGCCCCCGCCCGCCGGGCTCCAGCGACGCCCCGGCCACCTCAGCAACCTCCAGCCACGACTTGGGCATCCAGTTCCGGTTGGCAATGGTGACCTGTCCTTCCAGATAGCCTCCCACCTGTCCCCGGTCGCCCGTCCGCGACACCCGCACTTCCAGCCCGCGCAGGGACAGCCAAGCCCATACGGCTCCGATGGCGATTACAAACAGCACCACGTAAAGCAGCCGGTAGAAAAAGGGAAATCCCGTCCCGATGGCGTAAAAGACCACCACCAAGAACAGGATCAAGAGTCCGATAGTGCGTTTGTTGGCGGTAAACATTGCTACCGTATACTCACCTGGGAAGATCAAGGTGGAGCCGCCCAGTAGAATCCAGACTATTGAGGCGGTATCCGAAACCGGACGCTCCCATCGTCATCGTGGGAATGGGACATCATAGCCTCGGCCAGACGCCGGATTTCCGTCCGGGTCTGCTCGCTTTCCGAGCGAATCAGTTCGCGCATTCGCTCGTCCTGAAGGCGTATTTCTTCTCGCATTCGCTCGTCCTGAAGGCGTATTTCTTCTCGCAATTGCTGGTTCTCATGGCGCATTCGCTCATCCCGAAGACGTATCTGCTCCCGCAGTTCATGGTTTTCAGAGCGCAATTGCTGGGCTTCTGAGCTTATCAGTTCCCGCAGTTCATGGCTTTCGGAGCGCATTCGCTGGGCTTCTGAGCTTATCAGTTCCCGGGTCTTCTCATTCTCCTGGAGTTGCGCCTCATTGCTCGTGTCCAGCCTCCCCAAACGGTAGTGGACGCTGCCTACAAGGCCGATGAATCCAATCAGCAGGGCGGTCACAGCGCCGATTATGCCGGCGGTTATCGCTTCTAAATTCATATCGCATGCCTCTTCCTGTGGGGAAAGCCAAGCCGCTCCCGCCTGCTCTGGTAGCGTATGATACACTAATCCGGGTCATAAGCCATAATTCCAAAATACCAGATACGAAACTGCCCCGGACACTCCCCTCTTCCTCCGGGGGCGTAAAAGCGGGGATGTAAAAGGGAGAAATGCTACAGACAGATTCCGCCCCCGCTGCGGCGCGGGCCATCGTTGAAAACGTGTCCAAGGTCATCGTCGGCAAGACGGCCATTATCCAGCAGACGCTGGCCGCGCTCATCGCCCAAGGCCACATCCTAGTCGAGGATGTTCCGGGCGTTGGCAAGACCATGCTGGCGAAAAGCCTGGCGGCCTCGTTGGGCTGCGAGTTCAAGCGCATTCAGTTCACCCCCGACCTGCTGCCCAGCGACATCACCGGCATATCCATCTACAATCAGAGCAACGGGCAGTTCGAGTTCCGGCCCGGCCCGGTGATGGCCCAAGTGGTGCTGGCGGACGAGATCAACCGCGCCACGCCAAAAACCCAGTCGGCCCTGCTGGAAGCGATGGAAGAGTTGCAGGTGTCGGTGGACGGGGCGACCCATCATCTGGAGCCGCCCTTTATTGTTCTGGCAACCCAGAACCCCATCGAGTATGAAGGCACTTTCCCGTTGCCGGAAGCGCAGCTTGACCGTTTCCTGGTTCGCGTCAGCTTGGGCTACCCCGACTTCGCCGAAGAGCTGGCGGTGATAGAACGGCAGGAGCGGGTCCACCCCATAGAGATGCTGGAGGCCGTGGCGTCTCCCGAAGACGTAGTGCGCCTTCAGGCGGCGGCGCGGGAGGTTTACGTTGACGGGCTGGTGCGGGAGTACATCGTTGGCCTGACCGAGGCGACCCGCAGTCATCAGGACGTGGCCCTCGGCGCCTCTCCCCGCGCCTCGCTGGGGATGTTCCGCATGGCCCGGGCTTTTGCCTTGGTGCAGGCCCGCGACTACGTCATCCCCGACGACGTGCAGGCCCTGGCCCACGGGGTGATGAGCCACCGCATCATACTGTCCCCCGCCGCCCGGATGCGCCGCCTTCAGCCCCGCGAGGTGATCGACCGCCTGCTGGAATCCGTCCCCATCCCCGGCGCGGCCCGTTAAAAGCCGCCATTCCCAGCGAAGGGAAGAATCTTGCCGGGAGGGAAGAAACCCTTCATTCCGTTCGGGTAACAATAATGGCCGCCGTAAATTCTCTGCGCCCGCTGCGTTTAATAAATCCGCTTGTCCGTCGCGGGCGTAATGACTTGTAGCCATCAACAGGGAGCGCGTGAATTGATCCAGCGCAAAACCGGCATCCGGGACTTGGCATTGGGCGTTCTGGCCGGGGCCGTTGCGTTGCTGCTGGCCTGCGGCGGTTCGGCGACGGCGGTTCCGTCGGCTACCCCCACTACGCCTGCCGCCGTTGCGCCCACTGCCGCCGCGTTGGCCCCGGCGGGTTCGCCGCCTGCGGCAACGCTTGCCCCCGCCGCGGCCCCAACCCCAGAAGCCACGGCAACCCCGCAGGCCACCGAGACGCCGCCCGCCGCCGTTGCCCCCACTGCCGCCGTTGCGCCCACTACCGCCGCCCCGGCTCCGGCGCTTTCGCCGCCTGCGGCAACGCCTGTCCCCGCTGCGGCCCCAACCCCGCAGGCCACCGAGTCGCCGCCCGCCGTTGCCACGCCCGCGCCGCCCCCGGCAACGGCGGCGCCCACGGCTGCCGTTCCGCCGCCGCCGTGCGAGGGAACCAGGGGCGGGCAGGTCGGCGACTGCGCCCCGGAGTTCGCCGGAACCCAAGAGTGGATCAACACTGAGCCGCTTTTAATGGAGAGCCTGCGCGGCAAGGTGGTGCTGATAGACTTCTGGACCTACTCCTGCATCAACTGCCTCCGCACCTTGCCCTTCCTCCAAGAATGGCATGACCGCTATGCCGGTGAGGGGCTGGTCATCATCGGCGTACACACCCCGGAGTTCGAGTTCGAGAAGCTGTATGACAACGTGGTTCAGGCCACCAAGGACGAAGGAGTGGCTTGGCCGGTGGTGCAGGATAACGAGTTCAGCGTGTGGCGCAGCTACTCCAACCGCTTCTGGCCCGCCAAGTACTTGGTAGACCAGCACGGGGTCATCCGGTACAGTCACTTCGGCGAGGGAAAGTACGCTGAGACGGAAGAGCAAATACGCGGGCTGCTGGAAGGTATGGGAGCGGAGTCGCAAGCGTTCGCGGAACCCCTGCCCTCCGACCAGCGGAGAGACGCCGCCTATTCCCAGGCGGCAGACCCGGAGCAGACCCCGGAGCTGTTCGCCGGATGGCAGTTCACGGCGATACAGCGGCGGGGCGGCATAGGCCAGGTTGAAACCTACGTGGAAGCGGCCCAGGCATCCTATGACAGCGAGGGCAACCCCGGCGTCGTGGCCGATTTCGAGATTCCCGGCACCGTGCGGTCCAATCGGATTTACTTCCACGGCCCTTGGGCCATCGGCCCGGAAAGCGCCCGGCACGCCCGGGTAACCGATGACCTCAGCGATTACGTGCTGCTGGCCTACTCGGCGCGTTCGGTCAACGCAGTACTGACCTCGGAATCCGGCGAGCCTTACAAAGTCGTGGCTACGGTCAACAACGAATACCTCACCGAAGAAAACAAGGGTGAAGACATCATTATTGGAGAGGGCGGGGAAAGCTACCTGATGGTCACCGTGCCCCGGGCCTATAAAATCGTCGAACAACCCACCTGGGAAAAGGGCCAGTTCTTGCAGTTGTATTCGACCTCCGACAATTTCGGCCTGTACTCCTTCACCTTTGGATCCTATGAGGACGGCTTCTAGATGATGCGGCTGATTTTCCTGATAACGGCGTTGGCGCTGGCGCTGGCCGTGGCCTGCGGCGCCGCCGCGACGTCCCAGCCCGCCCCGACCATAATGCCCGGCCCGACGGCGACCGAGGCTCCGGGCGGGCCAGCCCAAGCCCAACAGCCTGCGGCCACACAGCCGCCGGCCCCGCCCGCCGAACCGCCGCCGCCCTGCGAGGGTTCCCGGGGCGGTTCGGTAGGCGACTGCGCCCCGGAGTTCGCCGGAACCCAGGAGTGGATTAACAGCGCGCCCCTCTCCATGGAGAGCCTGCTCGGTCAGGTGGTGCTGATAGACTTCTGGACCTACACCTGCGTCAACTGTATCCGCACCCTGCCCTTCCTCCAAGAATGGCACGACCGCTATGCCGACGAGGGGCTGGTCATAGTCGGCGTCCACACGCCGGAGTTCGAGTTCGAGAAGCTCTACGACAACGTGGTGCAGGCCACCGAGGACGAGGGCGTGGCCTGGCCGGTGGTGCAGGACAACGAGTTCAGCGTGTGGCGCAGCTATTCCAACCGCTATTGGCCCGCCAAGTACCTGATAGACCGCAACGGCGTAATCCAGTACCGGCACTTTGGCGAGGGCAAGTACGCCGAGACCGAGGAATGGATTCGCCGACTGCTGGAAGAGGGGGGCATGGCCGCCATAGACCCCAGCCTGTCCTTGCCCGAAGACCAGCAGCGCGACGACGCCTTCCGCCTAGGGATGGACGTCACCCGCGAACTGTTCGCCGGCTGGAAATTCACGGCGGTTCAAGGACGCGGCGGCATCGGCCAGGCCAGCGAATACCTGGAAGCGGCCCGCAACTCCTACGGACAGGATGGCTACCCCCCGGTCGTCGTGCAGTTTGAGGCCCCCGGTCAACGGGAGCCGAACGTGATTTACTTCAACGGCCCTTGGGCCATCGGCCCGGAGAGCGCCCGCCACGCCGAAATGACCACGCACCACGATGACTATCTGTCGCTGGTCTACTCCGCCCGCTCGGTCAACGCCGTGCTTACCTCTGAGTCCGGCGAACCTTACGAAGTGAGAATCACGGTTAACGGCGAATACCTGACCAGCGAAAACAAGGGCGCCGATATAACCATCGGCGAGGACGGGGTGTCATATCTCCGCGTCACCGAACCCAAGCTATATAAAATCGTCGAACACTCCGATTGGCAAGGCGGGCAGGAACTGCGGATGTCTTCGATGTCGGACGACTTCGGTCTCTACTCCTTCACCTTCGGAGTCTATGAGGACGGTTACTGATGCTGCGTCCTGCGTTCGCCCTGCTGATTCGTAAATCCCTATCCCCCCGGGGGAGGGTTAAGGCGGGGGCGTTCCCGGCCGCGCTGGCCTCGGCGATGATTCTGGGGCTGCTCTTGGCCTGCGGGGCCGAGCCGACTGCCACGTCCGCCCCGGCGCCGACAGCGGCGCCCAGCCCAACCGGCGCGCCTGCGGCGGCGGAGCGCCCGCCGGGGGAAACGCAGGCAATCGAAGGGCATCAGCCTACTGCCCCGGCCGGGCCGGTTGTCTCAACCCCTGGGGCCCAAGCTGCTGCGCCCGGCGCAGAGCGGCAGCCAACGGACGCGCCCGAAGAATCCGAGGCCGGCAAAACAGTCTCCGGTGAAGCCGCCGAGGAAGCGCAGGAGTTGAATGTCATCCTCGCTACAACGGTGCTGGAAGTGGGCGAACAGCGGGTGGCTTTCCTGCTGACCACGCCGACGGGCCTGGTTAAGGAGGGCAATGAAGTTTCGATAACGCCGGTGTACCTGCCCGGCAACACTGCGGGAGAAAGCATAAGCGCCCGTTTCCACCAGTGGCCCTACGGAGTGCGCGGCGCCTTCGCCGCCGGGGTGGACTTCGACCGCCCCGGCCCCTGGCGCTTGGACATCACTGCGGAAGGCCCCGACGCCGGTACGGGAATGGTGGAGTTCGAGGTTCACGAAGACTCGCCGGTTCCATTCATTGGCAGCATGGGGCCGCTCAGCGAAAACAAGACGCTGTCCTCCGCGGGGGATCTGGCGCTTATTACCACCGACTACAGCCCGGACCCGTCCCTGTACGAAGTCACCATCCGGCAGGCTGTGGAAAGCCCCTTGCCTGCGGTGGTTGTCTTCGCCTCGCCCGCCTTCTGCACCACCGCCACCTGCGGCCCGCAGGTTGACGCGGTATCGGAACTGCGGGAGCGTTACGATGGTCAGGCCCACTTCATCCACGTCGAGATCTACGACAACCCCGACGAAATCCAAGGTGACCTCGACCGAGCCGAAATCTCCCCTGCGGTTGATGAGTGGGGGCTTACCGCCATCCCTCACTGGTTCAACGAGTCCTGGACCTTCATCCTAGACGCTGACGGCCAGGTTAAAGACCGCTTCGAGGGCTTCGCCACCGTCGCCGAACTGGAAGCGTCGTTGCAGTCCGCCCTCAATTAGAGGCTGGGCGAATCAACGCCGGGAATTCAGGAAATCCCGGCGTTCTCTGCTACAACCCGCCCCGCGCCAGGGCGGCGGCCAGCAACGCGATCACGCCGCCGCCAACGCCCAGGACGGCATATAGCAGGCGGTCTACCCGCCGGTTGGTGTCGGCTTGGGCCACCCTCACTTCCTGTCTGAGTTGCTGTTGGGAGTCCCTCACTTCCTGCTGAAGCTGTTGTTGGGAATCCCTTACTTCCTGCTGGAGTTGCTGTTGGGAACTCTCAAGTTTCTGCTGGCCTTCCAGCAGGCGGTTTACGTTGGCTTCCAGGTTGCCCACGGCTCGCCACAGCAGGCTGCCCGATTCGTCTGGCTGATTTCCCGTCATTAAACTGCCTCATTAATTCCCGGGTGGATAATTCCTGGCAACGCTGGCGCCTTCATTGTATCAGCAGCGCACTTCACCCGGTTCAGCATATTGACATAATGCCATCAAGCCAGCAGGGGAGCTACCGGCCGGTGTCAGCAATTCCCGGCGCTGGGGTTATCTGCGTTGAAATCTCTCCCGCTCTGCCTTAGCATAGCTTCATGTCTGATACGCAAATTCGCCTTGAAGTCAACGGGCAAATCCACGAACTGAGCATCCCCGGCCACTGGTCGCTGCTGGACGCGTTGCGGGATTCGCTGGACCTCACTGGCTCCAAGCGGGGCTGCGACCGGGGCGAGTGCGGCGCCTGCACCGTGCTGCTGGACGGCAAGCCGGTCTACGCCTGCATCACCCTCGCGGCCCAGGTGCGGGGCCGCCGCGTCCTGACCGTCGAGGGGCTGGCCCGGCGACAGTTCCAAGACGGGCGGGAGGGCCAACTGGATCCGGTGCAGCAGGCGTTCTTGGACGAGGACGGCGGGCAGTGCGGCTACTGCACTCCCGGCTTCCTGATGTCGGCCCGGGCCCTGCTGGACGCCAACCCCCGCCCCACCGGCGCCGAAATCCGTGAGGCTCTCTCCGGCAACCTCTGCCGCTGCAACGCCTACGGACGCATCCTGCAATCCGTCCGCGCCGCCGCAGAACGGAGCGGATAGAAGCGATTATCGGAGTATTGCGGGCATATCACCTGCCCGCGCCGCTGCGGGTGTTCATCCCCGCCCGCGGATCTGGACGCTGCTGGCGACCATTCTATCCGCTGGCCTCTGGCCGCTGCGAAACTGTCATTCGCGCCTTCGCCGTTCTTGCGTCCCAGTCAAGGTATAATACCCTTATCCACTCCGTTCCGCGAGGCTCTGCTATGACCACCAAGCCCGTCAAACCGTCGCAGGACATCCGGCGTCTGCCGCCCCTGCCCGACCCGCCGAGGAAATGGGATATGCAAGAATTCCTTCATTACGACCGCCCCGCCGTTGCCAACACCCTGGCGCACCATCTGGACGCCCTGCGCGAGGACGCTACTACCTTCGTTGCCGGAAGGGGCTATCTGTGCCGCCGGCGCAGTGACCTGCCCTCTTGTCCCTACCCCGACATGCTGGTTGCTTTTGGCGTAGACGCGGCCGCTATCGCCGAAGCCAATGGCTACGTCATCAGTGAGGTGGGCAAGCCCCCGGACCTAGTGCTGGAAGTCGCTTCGGAACACACCGGACGGCGGGACTATATCACCAAGCGGCCGATCTACGCCGACCTGGGCGTTGTCGAGTACTGGCGCTACGACCACACCGGAGGCAGACAGCACGACGCGGCTCTGGCCGGCGACCGGCTGACCGGGGAGGGAGCGTACCGCCCCATAGAGTTGTTTACCGAAGCCGACGGGGTGATTTGGGGCTACAGCGAAGCGCTGTCGCTGTCGCTGTGCTGGGTGAACCGCGAACTGCGCTTCTGGGATCGGGCGCAACAGCGGTATCTGCCCAACCCGCCGGAACTGGCCGGGGAGCTGGCGGAAACCCAAGCCGAACTCGCCAGTGAACGCACCGCCCGCGCCGCCGCCGAAGCCCGCGCCGCCGCCGAAACCGCGCGCGCCCAGCGTTTGGAGGAAGAACTGCGCCGCCGCCAAAACACCTAGCTCGGAAAGGAACGGCGCAAACCCAATCCGGGTTGACGGCGCAATGGCCCGCTCATAAACTCCGATGCAACTCCCGAAATTCCCACCCGCCTAGGAGGTATCCGGCATGGCAACAATCCAAGCGCAGCCGCAGGCCGCCGCGCAGATGGCCGCCGCCGCCCGCAGTTTCCTCGACAGCCTTTCCGCCGAACAGCAGGCTAGGGCCGCCTTCGAGTATATGGATGGCGAGCGGATGTACTGGTACTACCCGCCCATCAACCGCCACGGCCTGGCCCTGCGCGATATGGACGCCAATCAGCGCGAACTGGCCTTTGCTCTTCTGGCCTCGGGGCTGACTCCCCGCTCCTACGAGCAGGCGCGGCAAATCATCGAACACGAGGACGTTCTCGGCCCACTGGAAAAGGAAATGGGCATGATTACCTTCGTGCGTGACGTGGAACTCTACTACTTCACCATCTTCGGGCAGCCCGGGCCCGAGGAGCCGTGGGGTTGGCGCGTCGAGGGGCATCACGTTTCGCTGCACTTCAGCATCTGGGGCGACAACGTGATTTCCGTCACTCCCTTCTTCTTCGGAGCCAACCCGGCGGAAGTCCGCCAAGGCCCCAAGACCGGCCTGCGCATCCTGGGCGACCGGGAAGACTTGGCCTTCCAGCTTATGGAGAGCCTGGATGACGGCCAGCGGGCCACGGCGACGATTTACGACGAAGCCCCGCTGGACATACTCACCTACAACAGCACCAAGGTTTCCTTCCCCTTCCGGCCCGAAGGACTGGCCGCCTCGCAGATGAGCGGAGGGCAAAAGGAAACATTGCTCAGCCTCATCACTACCTACGTGGGCCAAGTTCGCACCGACCTGGCCGAGCAGAAGCTGGCCGCCATCCGCGAGGAGGGCCTGGATCACTTTCATCTGGCTTGGGCCGGGCCGGTGTCCAAGAACGAACCCCATTACTACCGCATCCACGGCGGCAATTTCGTGGTGGAGTTCGACAATCGGCAGGACGGCGCCAACCACATCCACTCGGTCTGGCGCGACATCGAAAACGACTTCGCCGCCGACGTCCTCCGCCAGCACCTCATCCTGTTCCACGTACTCTAACAGTGAGGTTTTCAACACGGAGACCACCGAGAAACGCGGAAATAAAACTCTCCGGGTTCTCTGCGTTTACTCTGCGGCCTCTGTGTTGAAAAGATCCCGATGACGCTTAACGTTGCCGGAACTAGCGTAGTCCGCCGCGACTTGGCCGTGAAGCTGACCGGCGAAGCCCGCTACACCGCCGACCTGAAGCTGCCGGGTATGCTCTATGGGGCCATCCTGCGCAGCCCGTACCCTCATGCCGACGTGCTGAGCGTGGATACCGCCGCGGCCCGGCGCCTGCCCGGCGTCCGCGCCGTAATCACGCCGTTCACTCCCGCGCAACCTTCTCCCCCGGAGGGAGGGCAAGAAACTGCCGCTCCCTCTCCTTTAGAACAGGGGTGGGGGAAGCTGGCGCCCGATACCGGCATCCTTGATACCCGCGTCCGCTTCGTGGGCGACGAGGTGGCGGCGGTGGCCGCCGATGACCCGGACACGGCGCGGCGGGCCTTGTCTCTGCTGCGCGTCGAATACGCCGTCCTGCCCCACTACATGACCCCGGAGGCCGCCCTGGCTCCCGATGCCGTCGCCATCCACCCCGGCGGCAACCTGGCCCTCGGCGAGGTGATGTCGCTGGAGCGCGGCAGCGTGGCCGACGGGTTCGCCGCCGCCGACGTAGTGCTGGGGGACGAATTCGAGATTCCCACCCATTCCGCCGCGCCCCTCGAGCCGCGGGCGGCCTTGGCGTCATGGGGCGAGGATGACGGCATTGACCTGACCGTATGGAAAACCACGCGGGGCGTCCACGTAGACCGCGAGGCGCTAGCCGGGGCGCTGGGCCTGTCCGCCCGCCGGGTGCGCGTGGCCGGCCCCTTCCTCGGCGCGGGCTACGGCAACAAGGACGAGACCCGGACGGCGGCCATTGCGGCGGTTCTCTCCCAAAGAGCGGGCCACCCGGTGCGGGTCGAATACTCCCGAGAGGACGAGTTTATCGCCGGGCGGGTGCGCCACGCCGCCAAAATCCGGCTCCGGGCCGGGTTCCGGGCCGACGGCGGCATCACCGCCATCGAGGCCGAGGCATTGCTGGACACCGGGGCCTACCTGGCCTCCGGGGCCGGCGTGGCCCGCCGCGCCGGGCAGGGGATTCTGTACCTCTATCACTGCGCCAACGTCAAGTACACCGCGCATCTGGCCTACACCAACCGCCCTACAGCCGGCTCCTATCGCGCTCTGGGCGCGCCCCAAGGCCACTTCGCGCTGGAAAGCCTGATGGACCGCGCCGCCGAACACTTTGGCATTGACCCGCTGGACTTTCGCCTGATGAACCACGTGCGCCCCGAAGGGCAGCCCGGCCAGCGCGTCACCCCGCCGGAGCAGGTCATAGACAGCCAGCCGCTGGAGGGCGGCATCCCCTTCTCCAGCAACGGCCTGCGCCAATGCCTGGAACTGGGCGCCGAGGCTTTCGGCTGGCGCGGCTACCGGGGAACGGCTGAATCAGGATTGGAGACTTCTCATCCCGCCCCATCCTCCAATCCTGATTCAGAAAACATCCGCCGCGGGCGCGGGATGGCGATAATGATTTACCGCGGCGGCCCCGGCTCGCCCTCCGCCGCCGAAGTACGGGTGGAGAAATCCGGCGCCATCAAGCTGATTACCGGGCTGATGGACGTGGGCGAAGGCGCGTCCACGGTGCTACCCCAGATCGCCGCCGAGGTGCTGGGCGCGGAATACGGGCAAGTGGAGGCGGTCTTCGCCGACAGCCGGGGAACGCCCGACGCGCCCATCACCGCCGGTTCCACCGCCACCTTTTCCACCGGAACCGCCGTGGTGCAGGCGGCGGGCGAAGTGCGGCAGTCGCTGCTGGAACTGGCCTCATCCGGGCTGGAAGCCCCGGTTTACGACCTGGACGCCGCCCTCGGCTGGATTTTCGTCCAGTCCGACCCCTCCCGCCGCATGGCATTGGCCGAGGTTGCCGAGCGGATGGACGGCGAGGCGCTGTCGGCCACGGCGTCGGTCATCCCCGGCAGTCCGAACCACATCGTCAACTCCTTCGGCGCCCACTTCGCCGAGGTGGAAGTGGACACCGGCACCGGCCGGGTGCGCGTGCTTCGCTACGTGGCGGCCCACGACTCCGGCCGCATCATCAACCCCCGCACCGCGCTGAACCAGGCCGAGGGCGCGGTGAGCCAGATGCTGGGCTTCGCCCTGTCCGAGGAACTGGTCACCGACGCGGCCACCGGCGTAACCCTGAACCCCGGCTACCTGGAGCACAAGTCGCCCACCATCCTCGACTACCCCGACATCCAGATAATCTTCGCCGACATCGTAGACCCGGTGGGGCCGCTGGGCGCCAAGGGCCTGGGCGAAGTGCCGTCCCCAGGCGTGGCCCCGGCCATAGCCAACGCCATCCACGACGCCACCGGCGCCCGCCTCCGCCGCACGCCCTTCACGCCGGATCGGGTGCTGGCGGCGCTGCTAGGGGGAACACAGAATGGATAGTGCTGGCGCGTACCGGGATTTTGTTGGCCGCCTGAAGTTGCTGGTCAGCAAGAACCCGGCTCTCATCACAACTGTTCTCGGAAATATCTTCACCATGCGCCTTATTGGAAACAAAACTCACGGCGATTTGGCGGAGGTAGCTATCTCTGAATTCATCAATCAGTATATGTACGACTTTCGTTCGATTCATGTCGGCAAAGACCTCTATCGCGCCAAGTCAAAAGAGGAAGACATCACGATAATCAACGAAATTACTCAAGCAGAGTTCCCAGTCAGCCTGAAAGCCTACGGAGACGGGCCTCTTCAGCTTTCCACTGACAAGAACTTTGGTATGTTTCCGAGACTGGAGCGGGAAGGCGCAGAAGTGCG
The DNA here is from genome assembly GCA_965213725.1 of Dehalococcoidia bacterium. Classification (GTDB taxonomy): domain Bacteria; phylum Chloroflexota; class Dehalococcoidia; order Lucifugimonadales; family UBA3495; genus VXOI01. The sequence goes on along the minus strand of OZ243924.1, from coordinate 2,165,830 downwards.
AGGGCAAGCTGCGGCACAAAGAGTCTTAACCGACCCCGCCTTTGCTGAATTCCATGACATTAACGTGTTGCCTCTGATATATGACGAGAAGAATAAGCGTTGCAATATCTTGGTATTTGATTATCAACGCGCCATAAGCGAGACAGCACGCATCGCGAGGATAGAACCGGGCAATGGGAATAGAAAATACCCGGTCTATCAATTTCGCAATGCTGCCGATGCTTATATCTGCGAAGTTCGCTACGGTGGTGCCGCTGCTAACGCTCTACAGCGCGGCCTGTGGACCCATACCCGAAACGGTTTGCCGTACTTTGACAGCGTCACCGGCGGTTGGATAGATTACTCTCACAATCACATTTTGGTAGAATTATTTTCCCACGCCTTAGTGTCTTCGGATGTCGGCCACATTTCAGCCTTGGAGAAAATCAGGGAAGACATAGCATTATTGAAACAGAATTCGGGGATGTGAGATGACGCAAATCCTGCCATTCTTTGATGTCCCAGTTATTGATGCACCTTTTACCGAAGGTATCAAATACGCCGGGTCGAAATTGAAAATCCTGCCCTATATACTGCGAATGGCGCAGCGGGTTGGGGCGCAGACCATTTTGGACGGATTTTCAGGCACTACACGGGTATCGCAGGCGTTTGCCAGGCTGGGTTACAATGTGATTTGCAATGACATCGCCGTATGGTCAGAGGTTTTTGGCTCCTGTTACCTGCTCAACAAAAAGCAAAGCAAGGATTATCAACCCATTATCGAGCATCTCAATTCCTTGCCGCCAGTGGATGGATGGTTTACTCTACACTATGGTGGACAGCCCAACGGAGGCTGTGCCATTCAGTCCGATGGCCGCAAGAAACCATGGCAAGCGCATAACACCCGCAAGCTGGACGCCATCCGACAGGAAATAGAAACGCTTAATCTGGATGCCATTGATAAATCGGTGGTCCTGACCAGTCTGATGCTGGCCCTTGACCGTGTGGACAGTACATTGGGGCATTATGCTTCCTACCTCAAAGATTGGTCTCCACGCTCTTACGGGAACCTTCTGCTTAAGGTGCCAGCGGTTTTCACCTCTCCGGGAGAGCATAAAGTCTGCCGGAGTGATATATTTGATCTCCTTCCCAGCTTGCAGGTTGACCTAGCCTATTTTGACCCTCCCTATGGGTCAAACAATGATAAAATGCCACCTTCAAGAGTGCGCTACTCGGCGTATTACCATATCTGGCAAAGCGTGTGTCTCTTTGACAGGCCACGGTTGTTTGGCAAGGCCAATCGCCGTCAGGACACTTCCGATAAGGTAGCGGCGTCGGGTTTTGAGGAGTTTCGACGCGCTCCTGGAGGCGGATTTGTCGCTGTTGAAACCATCGCTAACCTCATCAGTGCGACTCAAGCACAATGGATAATGCTATCCTATAGCTCCGGCGGCCGGGCGACCGCCCAAGAACTGGACTCGATTTTGCAAGCTAACGGCAAACTGGCCGATGTAGTAGTTATAGACCATAAACGGAATGTCATGGCAAACATGAAATGGACACATCAATGGGTAAGCGAATCGGAAAAACCGAACCGCGAATTCGTATTTTTACTGGAAAAATGAAATCTCCCCTGGCTATGGCCGTGGCGGCGGTGGAATGGCGGCTGGCATCCGGCCGCCGCACGAGGTGCAGAAGCGAGCGTTGTCTTGGCTCTGATGACCGCAGGCAGGGCAATATATCACGGGCAGAACCTCCTTGCTGGCGAACGGTAAGACTACCTGCCACAGTATACAACCGTACAGCGCCGGCAAGGGGGCGCATTGCGTCCTGCCTGTCGCCAGTACGGCAACAACGAAAGGGCCGGAGCGAAATCCGAGGCTTCGCGCTTGATTAACTGTTCCAGCCTGCCTATGATTGGGTGAACCGCAACGGCCACCCGCTGGCCGGGGAGCAACGCCATGACAACCGCAACCTCTGATAAAACTATGTCCGAGCGCGCCGTTATCCGCGATATTCTGTGGAGCATCGCGGAAAAAGAGATGCGCGGAAGAAACACCGAAGCAACGCTTTATGCCCCCGCCGGGGAGAAGACGGGTGCGGAAAAGGGATGGCTCGAAGTCGTAACCGAGGAAATAGCCGGGCTGCCTTGGCATGAGCGGAACCTCCCGGACGGCAGGACACCGCCCCAGCCCAAAGCGGCCGTGGAGATGGTAAGCCTGCTTGCAGCAGTCCTGGAAAATGACACCATATCCCCCAGCGGAGTCACCACAACCTGGGCCGGCGGAGTTGTCGTGGAATGGCATATCGGCGGAATTGACCTGGAAATCGCCTGTCAACCGGATGGGACTGCCGAGTACAGCTTCGAGACCCGGCTAGGAGAAGAGCGCGAGGGGTCGCTGCCGGAAGACACGGCCCAACTCAGGCAGCTAATCAGAAGGCTGCCGGCAAGCCGTCAGCAGACAGAATAGGAGATGAGCGTCCCAGGGCAAGAACCGCCGGTCAACGACAACGAGACAGTGATGAGAAGGGTCAGCCGGACGGAAGTACTTCGGCACGAGGACGATGGCAGTGTCAGGCCATCAAGTTATGCTTTCTTACAAGGAGGCTCCGAAGGAAACGTATCCGTTTACCTAGCCTCTGAAACAACACCGGAGCGAATTACAAGAAACTACCCAGGAATGTACGTCACTCTGGTCGAGGTAGCCGCGATACGATCCCAAGGACTGGATGTACAGCGGGATCCAATTCACGGAGATCCGGGACACTGCAACATCACCGGGCGCAAGACCCGGAGCAAGGCCAGGGCGATAGCCCGCAACTCACGATGGGCGGAAGGATACGGGCCGCCATAGCTTGGGCGGGCCGCGCGCGGGCTACTGGAACAGCAAGCGATTCCAGAACCCAGTTTTGTGGGGCCAGAACAGTATTCGCAGTGGCTTAACAGCCGCGCGGAACGGTTGGCGCAGGAATCCAACAATTACTTGGAGGAACTACGAAAGGAAGCCTAGTTTTTGCGGAAATGGAGGCGCACATGATCACCGCCAATACTGCCGCCGGGAACCCGCAGCCCCGCGGGCGTTTCCTGTTGCCGGATCCCCCCGAACGCGAGCCTGACGAGAAAATGACCAGCGCCAAGCAACTTCACGAACCGGGCAACACGCACCATCTGTCCCAGCACTTCGGCAATCCTGAGTCTACTCTGGTCGCCGCAGAACGCTACATCACCATGCTGCCGGAGCGGCTGCCCAGCGGTTCGACCCGGAGAAATCCCGACCTGCTCATCGCCTTCGGCGTAGACCCGGCGGCATACTACGAGAGCAATGGCTATATCATAGCCGAGCAGGGGAAGCCGCCGGATTTTGTGCTGGAAATAGCGTCCGCCAGCACCGGCGACGAAGACACTGGCCCGAAATTGCGCGACTACGAGGCACTGAGCATCACCGAGTACTGGCGCTTCGATGAGACCGGAGAGTATCACCGAACCCGGCTGTCCGGCGACCGGATGGAAGACGGCCGTTACCTTCCCATCCCCATCGAAGAAATTGGCGGCGGAATTCTGCAAGGCTACAGCGCGGCGCTGAACCTTTACATCCGCTGGGAGCAGGGACGGCTGGCCTGGCACGACCCCGCCACAGGACGCCACATCCTGACCTACGCAGACCAGCGCGACCGCGCCGACCACGCCGAGGCGCGCGTCCGCGAATTGGAAGCTGAACTAAGCCAACTACGCGGACAATGACACCTTTCAGCATCGGCCGCTAATTTATTTGCAGGACGGAAAAGCTCTTGTCCCCCTTCCAATACATCGAAGCCCAGTCCTTGGACGAAGCCGTGACGCTGCTGGCCGCGCCCGGCGCGGTGGCCATGGGCGGCGGCACCGACCTGCTGCCCCAGGTCAAGGACGGCGTGATGGCGGCGGAGCGTTTGGTGGGGCTGGCCGCCGTGCCGGAGTTGGCAGACATCGCGGAACTCCCCGGCGGCGGGCTGTCCATCGGCGCGGCGGCCACCATCGCCGACGTTGCGGCGCATCCGGCGGTGCGGCGCCGCTATGCTGCGCTGGCCGAGGCGGCCGCCGGGCTGGCCACGCCCCAGATTCGCAACGAAGGCACCATCGGCGGCAACCTGAACCAGCGGCCCCGCTGCTGGTACTACCGCAGCCCGCTGATTCCTTGCCTGAAAAAGGGCGGCGACCGTTGCTACGCCCTAGCCGGGAATACCCGGCTGCTGTGCGTCACCGGCGGCGACCGCTGCTACATCGTGCATCCGTCGGACACCGCCGTGGCCCTGAGCGCGCTGGACGCCCGGCTGGAAACCGCCGGGCCCAAGGGCGGGCGGGAGCTGGCCATGGGCGATTTCTTCGCCGGGCCGGGCCGCGACCCGCTCCGCGAGAACGTGCTGGAGCCGGGCGAACTGGTGACCCGCATCGTCCTGCCCCCGGGAGCGCCGGAGCGCAGCGTCTATCTGAAAGTCCGCGAGCGTGAATCGGGCGACTTCGCTCTGGTCAGCGTCGCGGCGGCTCTGTCGCTGGATGGCGCAGATGCAGGGGATGGCGCAGGTGCCGTCATCCGCCAGGCCCGCATCGCCTTGGGCGGCGTCGCCCCGGTTCCCTACCGCGCCGCCGAGGTTGAGGACTACCTGACCGGACGGCCCGCCGGAGAGGCTGACCCGACCGAAGCCGCCGCCCGGGCCCTGCCCAACGCCACGCCGTTGCCCCAAAACGGATACAAGATTCCCATGGCCCGCAACACCATCCAGCGCGCCCTGACCTCGCTGCTGTACAATGAGCGATGGCGCTGACGAAACCGCCCGGCTGCGCCGAGCCTTTGCCCCAATATCGAAGACCCAGAGACAGGGCCCTTCTCACCGCTTATAATGACCGGAGACGGCTGGCGGAGACAAAGAATCTCTTGAAAAACTTGGCGTTCAATGATAAGGAAGCGGACTTGAGCGACTACATCCTGTTGGAACGCCAGCCGCCGCTGGCTACCGTTACCATCAACCGCCCGGCGCAGCGCAACGCCATCAGCTTCGATATGTGGCAGGAACTGGCCGCCCTGATGCGCCGCTTGGACGCCGACGGCGAGGTTCGTTGCATTATCATCACCGGCGCGGGCGGGGAGGCTTTTTCCGCCGGGGCCGACATCGCCGACTTTCACCGGCACCGTTCCGACTCGGCCAAGGGCCGGGGCTACAACGACGCCGTGAACGGCCTCCTGGAGGCCCTTGCAGAGATGGGGACGCCCACCATCTCAATGATCCAAGGCTTTGCCGCCGGAGGGGGCTGCGAGGTGGCCGTCGCCACCGACCTGCGCATCGCCTCCGAGGGCAGCCGGCTGGGCATTCCGGTGGCCCGCCTCGGCATCACCATCGGCCACCGCGAGATGCGCGGGCTGGTGGATTTGGTGGGCAAGGGCAACGCCCTCTACATCCTGCTGTCCGGGCGGCTGCTGGACGCCCAAGAGGCCCGGCGCATCGGGCTGGTCAACCAAGTCGTGCCGCCCCAGGAACTGCGCGATTGCGTCTACAAGCTGGCCGGGGAAATCGCCTCCTTGGCCCCCTTGTCCCACACCGTCAACAAGCTCACCCTGCGCCAAGTGCAGGCCAAACCCTCCCTCAAAGACCTTACCGACGAGGAAAACGCCCTCCCCCTAGCCCAGTTCGACACCGAGGACTACCAGGAAGGCTACCGTTCCTTCCTCGAAAAACGCCGCCCCAACTTCGCCGGGCGGTAGCCGAACACGGCAGCGAACGGATATAAAACCCATCATTCCCGGGTGGACGGTTAGGGCTGAGTGAAGACAACGGCTAGGACAGGCTCCAAAACGCGGGCCGACCTCCTGCTGGTGGAGCGCGGGCTGGCCGAGTCGCGCGAGCGGGCGCAGGCCCTCATCATGGAGGGCTTGGTGTTCACTCCGGCCGGCCGTGTCGCCAAGTCCGGCGCTCTCTTGCCCCACGGCGTGGCGGTGGAGGTCCGCGGACGCCTGCCCTACGTCAGCCGGGGGGGAGTCAAGCTGGCCCACGCCTTGGACCAGTTCGCCTTGGACGTCGCCGGCCTCGTCGCCCTAGACGTTGGGGCCTCCACCGGCGGCTTCACCGATTGCCTGTTGCAGCGCGGCGCAGCCCGCGTCTACGCCGTGGACGTAGGACACGGACAGTTGGCCTATACCCTGCGCCGCGACCCCCGCGTCGTCTGCATCGAGAAGGTGAACGCGCGGCTCCCCTTCCCGCTGCCGGAGCCGGCGGGCCTGCTGGTCATAGACGTATCGTTCATCTCCCTGACCCTAGCCTTGCCGCAGCCGCTGACTCACCTGCAAGCGGGCGGGTACGCCGTCGCCCTCGTCAAGCCGCAGTTCGAGGCCCGGCGCGGCGAGGTCGGCCGGGGCGGCGTCATTCGCAGCGACGCCCGGCGCGACGACATCCTCATGCGAGTGGAGCAGTGGCTGTCCGCCCGCGACGACGTGGAACTGCTCGACACCACCCCGTCGCCCATCACCGGCGACGCCGGCAACCGCGAGTTCCTCGCCCTCCTGCGAAAACGCTGATCGGCCTTCCTGACGCCCGCCGACATTGCCGCCGTCCCTGCGCCGTCATTGGAGTCAAAAATCGGTTAAGATAGCCCCGTCCGGCCCGCTGTCCGGCGATAACCTGAACTTGGAGAACAGGCTATGTACGTGTTGCGGAGAATCTGGAAGTGCAAGCCCGGCGAGGCCCGCCGGGTCGCCAGCTTGGTGCAGAAACAGGCGCAAATCTACCACGACGCAGGACAACGCAGCGAATTCAAGGTCTACTTCAACGGCTACACCACTCCCTCCGAGCCTGACACCGTCGTTCTCGAGTGGACTGACGAGGCCCTGATGTCGCCCATGCGCGGCGGCAACGACCTGCCCCCAGCGGCCCTGCAAGTCGGCGCCCAAGTGCGGGAACTGACCGAAGGCAACCGCATCGAGATAATGGAACTGATGACCCCGGACAAGATGCTGGACGTTTAGGCGGCGCGCCCCGCCCCCTCCTGCCGGGAGAGGGGCGGGGTGAAGGCGCCCCTCGCAAAGGGGCAGCCGGAATAAGGTCAGGTTCTTAATCCGGGAGCGCTTCCGCCCCGGGCGGACGGCCCTATGATATAGTCACGGCTCAGACGGCGCCGGAGGCCCGATGATGACAACTGCCGCAAACATCACTAACGCTTGGATCAACCGCACCCTGCCCGACATTTTCTACGAAGAGCCGGAGCCGATCGAGGATGCCATGCTCCAAGAATTACCCTTGGTCTACATCTCCCGGCTGTTGCGGCAACGCTACGAGGGGCGCGAGGACGCCTTCATCTCCGGCAAGGTCTTCGTCTCCTACGACCGAAGCAACGGCAACGCCCGCGTCGCCCCCGACTTGTTCATCGCCTTCGGCGTCCCGGCCGCCGTCATCCGCGAGAATCTGCCCAACTTCTGGCTCTGGGAAACCGGCAAGGCCCCCGACTTCGCCTTGGAGGTGGCGTCGAAGAGCACCGCCGCCAACGACCTGGGCTGGAAGCGCCGGCTGTACGAAAGGCTGGGCATCCCGGAATACTGGCGGCTCGACCCCTCGCCCGGGGCCGACCTGTACGGCCAGCCCTTGGCCGGCGACCGTCTGGTGGACGGGCGCTACGTCCCCGTCCAACTGTACACCGGGGCCGACGGCTCAACCCGGGCCTTCAGCGAGCTGCTGGGGCTGGAGTTCCACTGGAGCGAGGCAACGGGATTCGACCTGCTGGACCCGGCCACCGGCAGGAGCATAGACCAAATGGCGGCCATCACCGAGCGCGCCGCGGCCGCAGAGGCCCAGCGCAACGCCGAGCGGGACGCCCGCCTAGCCGCAGAGGCCCAGCGCAACGCCGAGCGGGACGCCCGCCTGGCCGCGGAGGTTCAGCGCAACGCCGAGCGGGACGCCCGCCTAGCCGCCGAGACCCGGCGCAACGCCGAGCGGGACGCCCGCCTGGCCGCGGAGGCCCAGCGCAACGCCGAGCGGGACGCCCGCCTGGACTCGGAGACCCAGCGCAACGCTGAGCGGGACGCCCGCTTGGACTCAGAGGCCCAGCGCAACGCTGAGCGGGACGCCCGCCTAGCCGCCGAGTCCCGCGCCCGCCAGCTGGAGGAGGAAATCCGCCGCCTGCGGGAAGGCGGTTAAGCCGCCCCTGCCGGTCAGGGTTCTTATTTTCATCCATTGGCCCACCCCTTGGGCGCTGGATCCCAACACCCGGCCGGTGGCGCTCAGGCTGCTCCCTTCGGGCATACATCCGCAAGGCCCGCTCCTTGCGCGCCTCATGTTGAGAGTGCCCGGCGCGGGCGCTCCTTTGGCGCCGGATACCCCCCAGACAACCTTCTCCCCATGAAACCGCGGCCCGGCATTCTCCGTATGCCCTGCCATTGATGCGCCGCCCTTGAATTGCCCCCCTCCCCCCGGCCTCTATGTGTCTGAAATTTCATTACGTTTTTCGTCAGAAAAGTGATTGATTTAGTAATTTCCATGGTGTAACCTGTTCGGCGCAATTTACGCTTGGCAAACCTCAGGCAAGGACTTGAAACCATGACCAACCAGTTGCCGCCTATGCCCATCCCCAACTTACCCCCCCCCCCCCCCCCCCCGCGGCCTAGGGCGCGTTCGGGCATCCGTTGGATCGCCCCCGCCCTGATCCTGCTGCTTGTCCTAGCCGCCGCTCTCGGTTCCGGCCCGGCGGCCGCTCAGTCTTCTGACCTCGACCCTATAATAATTACCGGCCGAATATCCTTTGTCGGCCCGTCGGGGCCGGTGACGGAGGGCGAAACGGCGGAGTTCACGGTCACGCGGACCGTCACCACAGACGAGCTGAGAATACCTTACCAAGCGAGAGAATTAAGGGGCGATGATAACACCCCCGTCTATACTGATTCCGGCGAGGTGATCTTCCCGGTCGGGGCAGGAGAGCAGACGCTCCGGTTATCGATCCCTGATGACAGCGTGGTCGAGAAGAGGAACCGGCTTAAAGTGGATTTGCCTGTCATTATCGGCGCATTTTGCCGCCCCTTCCCTTGCCCAAAGGACTTCAGCACGACCGTCCAGATCCAGGACAACGACCACTACGGGCTGTTTTTCGACCCGCCGCCGCCGCTCAGCGTGGCCGAGGGCGATTCTGGTACCACGGATCTCACCTTCAACGTGAGACTCACCAAGCGGGCCCATTTCCCGGTCGAAGTCAATTACACCGTGGGCGGCACGGCCACCGCCGGCGCCGACTACCCGGATCAGCTCACAATAGACGGAGCTGATGCCCCTCTCGAAGGCGCCTTTACCTTCCCGCCCGGTCAACTCCAAAAGCAAATCACCGTCACGGTCAACGGCGACATCGAAGTCGAGGAAGACGAAACGGTGCTGGTCGAGGTCGAACTGGCTAACGACGACGACCGGGCCTATGCCTCTCCCGACTGGCACGAGGCGTCCCGCACCGGCACCATCCGCAACGACGACCACCTCATTGACGGCATGTCCATTGCCGCCCCGGCGCAGCCGGTGGTGGAGGGCCAAACGGCGCAGTTCACGGTCACGCGGACCGACACCAGCGTCGAGAGGGAAATAAGTTACACAGTGTGTGAAATAAGGGGCGAGTCTGCCGCCGGCTGTTCCTTAGCCAACAGGAAGGTGACCTTCGGGCGCGGAGAGGGTGAGAAGACGATCTCGGCCCCAACGCAGAAAGACAACTGGGTCGAGCAGAATGACTGGGTTCATGTCACTTTGTTCATTGGCGAGGGTTCCGACCAGATTTCCATCAACGCGGCCGCCCGGATCCAGAACAACGACCGCTACGCCCTGTCCGTTGACTCGCCCAGCGTGGCCGAGGGCGATTTTGGCGACACGGCGGATCTCACTTTCACCGTGAATCTCAGCAAGCAGGCCCAATTCCCGGTCGAAGTTAATTACCGGGTGAGGGGCACGGCCACCGCCGGCTCCGATTACGAGAACCGGCTTCGGATACACGATAACGTAGATCGCACCGAAGATCAGGAAAATGCCCCCCTCGAAGGCACGTTCACCCTCATACCCTGGGCGACCGAAATGCAAATCACCGTCACGGTCAAGGGCGACATCGGAGTCGAGGAAGACGAAACGGTGGTGGTCGAGGTCGAACTGGCTAACGAGGAGGACCGGGCCTATGCCGCTACCGGCGGGGATGCGGCGTCCGGCACCGGCGCCATCCGCAACGACGACCACCTCATTGACGGCATGTCCATTGCCGCCCCGGCGCAGCCGGTGGTGGAGGGCCAAGCGGCGCAGTTTACGGTCACGCGGACCGACACCAGCGTCGAGCGGGAAATAAGTTACGCAGTGTGCGAAATAAGTGGCGAAATCGACAACCCCGAGTCTGTCTCCAGCTGTTACGTCGGCGGCAGGAAGGTGACCTTCGCGCGCGGAGAGGGTGAGAAGACGCTCTCGGCCCCAACGCGGGAAGACGCCTGGGTCGAGCAGAATGACTGGGTTCAAGTCACTTTGTTCATTGGCGAGGGTTCCGACGAGATTTCCATCAACGCGGCCGCCCGGATCCAGAACAACGACCGCTACGCCCTGTCCGTCGATTCGCCCAGCGTGGCCGAGGGCGATTCTGGCACCACGGATCTCACGTTCACCGTGGATCTCAGCAAGCAGGCCCAATTCCCGGTCGAAGTCGATTACACAGTATCTTCGAGGGGCACGGCCACCGCCGGCTCCGATTACGAGAACCGGCTTCGGATACACGATAACGTAGAGCGCACCGAAGATCAGGAAAATGCCCACCTCGAAGGCACGTTTACCCTCATACCCAATCAAACCGAAATGCAAATCAGCGTCTCGGTCAACGGGGACACCGATATCGAAGAAAACGAAACGGTGGTGGTCGAGGTCGAACTGGCTAACGAGGACGACCGGGCCTATGCCGCTACCGACGGGGACGCGGCATCCGGCACCGGCACCATCGAGAGCGACGACTACCATGTCATCTCCTTCCGGGAGGGTCCCGACGGCTATGAGAACGGGCCTGACGGCAACGCGCCGGTCCAATTCAAGGTGACGCTGAATCCTGCGTCGTCCGAAGAGGTGACGGTAGACTACGAAACCTACGATTCACCCGGTTCGACACTGCTGGCGACCAGCGGCGCCGACTTCACGCCAACCAGCGGCACCCTCACCTTCGCGCCCGGCGAGACGGAGAAAACGGTTGAGGTGACCGTCCTCGACGACGATGTCATTGAGGGCCAGGAAGAAGTGGGGCTGGTCCTGTCCAATGCGCAAGGGTTTGCGGTCAAGATCCAGACCGCGGCGGATGCGGCGGCGCGCCCGGAAGGGTCGCCGACGGAGGGGCCGGCGGAAGGAAGCTGGTTCGAGTACATCCACAGCGAGGACGGCTACGACTACCTCATCTCGGTGCAGAACGACGGGCCGGACATCCTGACCGAGCCGGCCTCCGGGGCCACGGCCAGCCTCTCCTTCGTGGTGAACCTGTCCTCGGCGGCCTCCGGGCCGGTGATGGTTGACTACCAGACCGTTGACGGCACTGCCATCAGCGGCGGCGCGGCCAGCGCGGGGGAGGACGATTACGTATCCGCCAGCGGCACGCTTACCTTCGAGACGGGCGATGCCTCGAAGACCATCAACGTCACGGTCAACGGCGACGACGCCTTCGAGGGCGATACTCCCGAGAACCTGTGGCTCCTGCTCTCCAACCCGCGCGGCCCTGCGGGAACCAACGTCGGGTTCGCGCTGGATAACCTCGGCTTTGAAAAACGCTCCTTCCTCGGCCTCATCGCGGACAACCCCCCGCACCTGAAACTGACCGTTGATGCGCCAACGGTGCTGGAGAGCGATGTAGGCGGGACGCCCCTGCTCCCCTTCTTCTTCACCCTGCGCATGAATCAGCCGCAGCAGGAGGAGGTCGCGGTCCGGGTGCGGAGCGGCGGCACGGCGACAGGTACGGGAGGGGCGCCTACCCGCACGACCGACTATATCCGCCCGGCGTTGGGGAAAGTGATCTTCAAGCCCGGTGAAACGGAAAAGGAGCTGCGGTTCTACGTCCTGCCCGACAACCGAGTCGAAGATGACGAGACGGTGGAAATCACGGTTACCGCGCCGCCGATCTTCAATCCGTCCGGGAATGATGAGGTGGTGATCGTCGCCACCGGAACCATCCTGAACAACGACCACGAGGTAACGATCAATTCGCCGACGGTGGATGAGGGCGATACGGGCGAGACGACGCCCCTGACGTTCACGGTGCGCCTGAACCCGCCGGTGTCCAGCGGCGAGGTGACCATCAACTACCACACGGTCGACGGATCGTACCACTACGGTGCGGACCAGATCGACGCGGATTGGATCGGGAGCAACGACTACGAGGCGAAGAGCGGCACCCTCACGTTCCCGGCCAACACCGGCAGCCAGGAGATTGAGGTCACCGTGAACGGCGACGACTTCGACGAGGTTAAAGAAGATTTCAAGGTGCATCTTTCCGCACCCCGCGGCCCCGAAGGGATCCGCTTGCGGTTTCCGCGGGGCACTAAGGGCACCGGCCGGATCCGCGACGACGACGCCTTCGCGTACACGGTCCCGGAGGCGAACACGCGGAGCGTGCCGGAGGGCGCTTGGAGGATGCTGAGAGACGACGGCCGACGGACCTATCAGACGTTCGTCAGACTGGATATCCGGACGAACCGGCAATGGTACAGCGACCATCCTACCTGCAACGCGGGGGACGGCGGCACGGCCGTGGGAGCCGCTATTAGCAGAGATCACGGAGATTACTACCAGAGTGTCCCCAGCCCTGGATCCCCCGGTGGTACTAATGTCTCCAGCACTTTCATAAGTCATGTCTTCTCGGGGGGGCCGGTTGACTGGACCGATGATTTTGGGGAGACCGGCTACCAAAACAGTCTCTGGTGCCATCTCCCGATATGGGGTGACCCCTTTGTTGAAGCTGACGAGACGGTGGTCGTCGAATACCAGCACAGCGCGGTAGGGCACGGCGCAGACAATCCCATAACCCTGGGCACCATCACGATCCTGAACGACGACCATGCGCTCTCCGTCGACAGCCCCAGCGTGGACGAGGGCGACACGGGGACGGCGGAACTGGTGTTCACGGTGACGCTGGACCCGCCATCGACCGGGACGGTGACGGTGGACTACGCCACCGCCGACGGCACCGCCGAGGCCGGCGGCTCAGCGTACACCGGCGGCGACGACTACGAGCCGAAGAGCGGCACCCTCACCTTCGAGGCCGGAGAGACGGAGAAGACGGTCACGGTCCTCGTCAATGGCGACGAGACCTATGAAGGCGAGAGGGATACTGAAGACGAAACGGTGCTGCTCACGTTCTCGAATCCCTCCGGCCCGGGCTTTTCCACCATCAAACTGCCCGGCGAGCAAGAGCCTGCCGGTGGCCGGATCCAGCCCGGCGATCCTGCCTATGTCGAGCCCGAGCCCATCCAGCATCCCAGCGGCACGATCCTGAACGACGATCCGCTCCCGAAGGCATCAATCGGAGCGCCCGCCGCCCCGGTGGTCGAGGGCGGCGATCTGGTGTTCCCGGTAACCCTGAGCGACGCGTACCACGAAACCTGGCGCGTAAGATACCAACTGCTGGCCGACGGCTCAGCCACGCGGGGGGAGGATTACACCGCCGAGGGCTACGATGAGAATACCTGGGGAATCGTGGAGCTGGCGCCGGGCCAGACCAAGGCGTCAATCACGCTGAAGACGACGGACGACACGGCGGTTGAGGACGACGAGACGGTGCGGGTGCAGTTGTCCCCTCCGCCGGAAACGAATAACTTCCAAGTGGACTCGTCCAAGAATACGGCCACCGGCACCATCACCGACAACGACCGGCCGCAGGTGACCGTGGCCTCCGACGGCGACGTCACCGAGGGCGAGAACGCAGTCTTCACCCTGACGCGGACGAGGGATACGTCCAGCGAAATAACGGTAACCTTCACGGTAACCGGCGGCGAGTCGGCGCTGAGCGGCAGCGCGCCCACCACAGCCACCATCGCGGCCAACGCGGCCACGGCCACGGTGAGCCTGGCGACCGAGGACGACAACACCGACGAACCCAACGCCGCGCTAACCCTGACCCTCGCCGACGGTGACGGCTACGGCCTGGGCAGCGACAGCGCGGCCACGCTGACCGTCTTGGACAACGACGGCACCCCGGCGCTGACCGTGGCCGACGTCTCGGCATCCGAGGACGCCGACCTGACCTTCGCCATCTCCCTAAGCCCGGCCGGTTCGGAAACGGTGACGGTCAGCTACGCCATCACGCCGGACACGGCGCAGGCCGCAGACTACACCGGCGCCACCTCGGGCGTCCTCACCTTCGCCCCCAGCGAAACCGCCAAGAGCGTCACCCTCGATGTGGTGGACGACACGGCGGACGAACCGGACGAGACGGTGACCTTCACCCTATCCAACCATACCGGGACGGCCAGCATCGAGGACGCCACCGCCACCGGCACCATCACCGACAACGACTTGCCGAGCGTGACCGTGGCCTCCGGCGGCAACGTGACCGAGGGCGCGGACGCGGAGTTCACCCTGACCCGGGCCAGCCAGGACACTAGCGCGGCCCTGACCGTACCCTTCACGGTGACCGGCGGCAATGCGGTGCTTACCGATGACCCGCCGACCTCGGCCACCATCCCGGCCAACGCAACCACGGTCACGGTGACCCTGGCAACCGAGGACGACAACACCGACGAACCCAACGCCACCCTGACCCTGACCCTCGACGACGGCGCCGCCTACGACCTGGGCAGCGACAGCACGGCCACGCTGACGGTGCAGGACAACGACGGCACGCCGGCAATCAGCGTGGCCGACGTCGAGGCATCCGAGGACGCCGACCTAGTGTTCGAGCTGACCCTGAACCCGGCCGGTTCGGGAACGGTCACCGTAGACTACGCCATCACGGCGGACACGGCGCAGGCCGCAGACTACACCGGCACGACCTCGGGCAGCATCACCTTCGCCCCCGGCGAGACCTCGAAAGACGTCACCCTGGCTCTGGTGGACGACACGGCGGACGAACCGGACGAGACGGTTACGCTGGCCCTCTCCAACCTGACCGGGACGGCCAGCATCGGGAACGCCGCCGCCACCGGCACCATCACCGACGACGACTCGCCGGTGGTGACGGTGGCCTCCGGCGGCGATATCACCGAGGGCGAAAGCGCGGAGTTCACCCTGACGCGGGCCAGCGAGGACATCGGCCAGCAGCTCTTGGTGTCCTTCGCCGTGACCGGCGGCGACACGGTGCTGAGCGATGCCGCGCCGGTTTCGGCAGCGATCCCGGCCAACGAGACCACGGTCACGGTGAGTATGGCAACCGAGGACGACGAGACCGAGGAAGACGACGCCACCCTCACCCTGACGCTAACCGACGGCGACGACTATGACCTGGGCAGTGACGACACGGTGACGCTGACCGTGGCGGACAACGATGCGCCGGTGGTAGGCGATACCGTCGTGTCGGTCAAGTCGGTGAAGTCCACCATCACGGAAGGCGATGATGCGGCCTTCGCTCTGACGCGGACGGGAGGGCCATCGGGCGAGTTGACCGTAGACTTCGAGGTCACCGACTCTGGATCCGTGCTGAGCGGCAGCGCGCCGACGTCCGTTGACTTCGGGGAAGGTCAGGCCACGGCCCCCGTCATCCTAGCGACCGATGACGACAACACCGACGAAGACGACGCCACCCTAACCCTGACCCTCGACGACGGCAGCGGCTACAACCTGAGCCAGAACCCGGCCTCGGCCTCGGTGACGGTGAAAGACAACGATACGTCGCAAGATGCGGGGGTGGTCGCTCCTAAAGTGACGGTTGCGGCGGTTGACGACCCGATAATAGAGGGCAAGGACGCGGTGTTCCGCCTGACGCGGACGGGCGATGCGACGTCTGCCCTGCCCGTGACCTTCTCCGTGTCCGACCCCGGGTCGGCGCTGAGCGGCAGCGCGCCCACCACGGCCACCATTCCGGCCAACGCAACCACCGCGCTGGTCACCCTGGCGACCGCGGACGATAACATCATCGAACCCAATGCCATCATCACCCTGACGCTAACCGACGGCGACGCCTACGACCTGGGCAGCGACAGCACGGCCACGCTGACGGTGCAGGACAACGACTCTGCGGTGGTGACGGCGGCCTCCGGCGGCAACGTCACCGAGGGCGCGGACGCGGAGTTCACCCTGACGCGGGCCAGCCAGGACACTAGCGTGGCCCTGACCGTAACCTTCGCGGTAACCGGCGGCGATGCGGTGCTGAGCGATGACCCGCCAACCTCGGCCACCATCCCGGCCAACGAGACCACGGCCACGGTGACCCTGGCGACCGAGGACGACAACACCGACGAACCCAACGCCACCCTGACCCTAACCCTGACCGACGGCGACGCCTACGACTTGGGACCTGACAGCACGGCCACGCTGACGGTAGGGGACAACGACGGCACCCCGGCCCTCAGCGCCGCCGACGCCTCGGCATCCGAGGACGCCGACCTAGTGTTCGAGCTGACCCTGGATCCGGCCGGTTCCCAGGAGGTCACCGTCAACTACGCCATCACGGCGGACACGGCGCAGACCGCGGACTACACCGGCACGACCTCGGGCAGCGTAACCTTCGCCCCCGGCGATACGTCGAAGGACGTCACCCTCAACCTGGTGGACGACGGGACGGACGAACCGGACGAGACGGTGACGCTGACGCTATCCGGCATCACCGGGACGGCCAGCATCGCCGACAGCGAGGCCACCGGCACCATCACCGACAACGACCTGCCGCAGGTAACGTCAGCCTCCGGCGGCAACGTGACCGAGGGCGCGGACGCAGAGTTCACCCTGACGCGGGCCAGCCAAGACACCGGCGCGGCCCTGAGCGTAACCTTCACGGTGACCGGCGGCGGATCGGTGCTGACCAATGCCCCGCCGACCTCGGCCACCATCCCGGCCAACAAGACCGCGGTCACGGTAAGCCTAGCGACTACGGACGACAACACCGACGAACCCAACGCCACCCTAACCCTGACCCTGACCGACGGCGACGCCTACGACCTGGGCAGCGACAGTGCGGCCACGCTGACGGTGCAGGACAACGACGGCACCCCGGCGCTCAGCGCAGCCGACGCCTCGGCATCCGAGGACGCCGGCCTGGTGTTCAAGCTAACCCTGAACCCGGCCAGTTCGGGAACGGTGACCGTCAACTACGCCATCACGCCGGACACGGCGCAGGCCGCAGACTACACCGGCACGACCTCGGGCACTATCACCTTCGCACCGGGCGAGACCTCGAAAGACGTCACCCTGGACCTGCTGGACGACTCGCTGGACGAGCCGGACGAGACGGTGACCCTCACCTTATCCGGCATCACCGGAACGGCCAGCATCGCCGACGGCACCGCCACCGGCACCATCACCGACAACGACCTACCGTCCGTGACGGTATCCTCCGGCGGCAGCGTCACCGAGGGCGCGGACGCAGAGTTCACCCTGACGCGGGCCAGCCAGGACACCGGCGCGCCCCTGTCCGTGACCTTCGCGGTAACCGGCGGCGGCTCGGTGCTGAGCGATGACCCGCCGACCTCGGCCACCATCCCGGCCAACGAGACCACGGTCACGGTGACCCTGGCGACCGAGGACGACAACACCGACGAACCCAACGCCACCCTGACCCTGACCCTGACCGACGGCGACGCCTACGACCTGGGCAGCGGCAGCACGGCCACGCTGACCGTCCAAGACAACGACGGCACCCCGGCGCTGACCGCGGCCGACGCCGAGGCATCCGAGGACGCCGGCCTGGTGTTCGAGCTAACCCTGGATCCAGTCAGTTCGGGAACGGTGAAGGTCAACTACGCCATCACGCCGGACACGGCGCAGACCGCAGACTACACCGGCGCGACCTCGGGCACGGTGACCTTCGCCCCCGGCGATACCTCAAAGGACGTCACCCTAAACCTGGTGGACGACACCGCGGACGAGCCGGACGAGACGGTAACGCTGACCCTATCCGGCATCACCGGGACGGCCAGCATCGCCGACGGCGAGGCCACCGGCACCATCACCGACAACGACCTGCCGGTGGTAACGGCAGCCTCCGGCGGCAACGTAACCGAGGGCGAGGACGCGGAGTTCACCCTGACGCGGGCCAGCCAAGACACCGGCGCGGCCCTGACCGTAACCTTCGCGGTAACCGGCGGAGATGCGGTGCTGAGCAATGCCCCGCCCACCTCGGCCACGATCCCGGCCAACAAGACCACGGTCAAGGTGACCCTGGCGACCGAGGACGACAGCACCGACGAACCCAACGCCACCCTAACCCTGACCCTGACCGACGGCGCTGCCTACGACCTGGGCAGCAACAGCACGGCCACGCTGACGGTGCAGGACAACGACGGCACCCCGGCGCTCAGCGCCGCCGACGCCGAGGCCGCCGAGGACGCCGACCTAGTGTTCGAGCTAACCCTGGATCCGGCCAGTTCCCAGGAGGTCACCGTCAACTACGCCATCACGGCGGACACGGCGCAGGCCGCAGACTACACCGGCGCCACCTCGGCCACCGTGACCTTCGCCCCCGGCGATACCACGAAAGACGTCACCCTGGACCTGGTGGACGACACGGCGGACGAGCCGGACGAGACGGTGACCTTGACCCTATCCGGCCTCACCGGGACGGCCAGCATCGCCGACGGCACGGCCACCGGCACCATCACCGACAACGACCTGCCGGTGGTAACGGCAGCCTCCGGCGGCAACGTAACCGAGGGCGAGGACGCGGAGTTCACCCTGACGCGGGCCAGCGAAAACACCGGCGCGGCCCTGACCGTAACCTTCGCGGTAACCGGCGGCGGCTCGGTGCTGACCAACGAGGCGCCGACCTCGGCCACCATCCCAGCCAACAAGACCACGGTCAAGGTGACCCTGGCGACATCGGACGACAGCACCGACGAACCCAACGCCACCCTAACCCTGACCCTGACCGACGGCGCCGCCCACGACCTGGGCTCCGACAGCACGGCCACGCTGACCGTCCAAGACAACGACGGCACCCCGGCACTAAGCGCCGCCGACGCCGAGGCATCCGAGGACGCCGACCTGGTGTTCGAGCTGACCCTGGATCCGGCCAGTTCCCAGGA
The DNA here is from genome assembly GCA_965213725.1 of Dehalococcoidia bacterium. Taxonomy (GTDB): domain Bacteria; phylum Chloroflexota; class Dehalococcoidia; order Lucifugimonadales; family UBA3495; genus VXOI01. The sequence goes on along the minus strand of OZ243924.1, from coordinate 2,146,688 downwards.
GGTCACCGTCAACTACGCCATCACGGCGGACACGGCGCAAACCGCAGACTACACCGGCACGGCCTCGGGTAGCGTAACCTTCGCTCCCGGCGATACCTCGAAGGACGTCACCCTGAATCTGGTGGACGACTCAGTGGACGAACCGGACGAGACGGTAACCCTTACCCTATCCGGCCTGACCGGGACGGCCAGCCTAGCCGACGGCACGGCCACCGGCACCATCACCGACAACGACCTGCCGCAGGTGACGGCAGCCTCCGGCGGCAGCGTAACCGAGGGCGCCAACGCGGAGTTCACCCTGACGCGGGCCAGCGAAAACACCGGCGCGGCCCTGACCGTAACCTTCGCGGTAACCGGCGGCGGCTCGGTGCTGACCAACGAGGCGCCGACCTCGGCCACCATCCCAGCCAACAAGACCACGGTCAAGGTGACCCTGGCGACATCGGACGACAGCACCGACGAACCCAACGCCACCCTGACCCTGACCCTGACCGACGGCGACGCCTACGACCTGGGCTCCGACAGCACGGCCACGCTGACCGTCCAAGACAACGACGGCACCCCGGCCCTAAGCGCCGCCGACGCCGAGGCATCCGAGGACGCCGACCTGGTGTTCGAGCTGACCCTGGATCCGGCCAGTTCCCAGGAGGTCACCGTCAACTACGCCATCACGGCGGACACGGCGCAAACCGCAGACTACACCGGCACGGCCTCGGGTAGCGTAACCTTCGCTCCCGGCGATACCTCGAAGGACGTCACCCTGAATCTGGTGGACGACTCAGTGGACGAACCGGACGAGACGGTAACCCTTACCCTATCCGGCCTGACCGGGACGGCCAGCCTAGCCGACGGCACGGCCACCGGCACCATCACCGACAACGACCTGCCGCAGGTGACGGCAGCCTCCGGCGGCAGCGTAACCGAGGGCGCCAACGCGGAGTTCACCCTGACGCGGGCCAGCCAAGACACAAGCGCGGCCCTGACCGTGACCTTCTCCGTAACCGGCGGCGATGCGGTGCTGAGCGACGACCCGCCCACCTCGGCCACCATCCCGGCCAACAAAACCACCGTCACGGTGACCCTGTCAACTGAGGACGACAACACCGACGAACCCAACGCCACCCTGACCCTGACCCTGACCGACGGCGCCGCCTACGACCTGGGCACCGACAGCACAGCCACGCTGACCGTCCAAGACAACGACGGCACCCCGGCGCTGACCGCGGCCGACGCCGAGGCATCCGAGGACGCCGACCTGGTGTTCGAGCTGACCCTGGATCCGGCCAGTTCCCAGGAGGTCACCGTCAACTACGCCATCACGCCGGACACGGCGCAGGCCGCAGACTACACCGGCGCAACTTCGGGCAGCGTAACCTTCGCCCCCGGCGATACCACGAAAGACGTCACCCTGGACCTGGTGGACGACTCGCTGGACGAACCGGACGAGACGGTGACCCTGACCCTATCCGGCCTGACCGGGACAGCCAGCATCGCCGACGGCGAGGCCACCGGCACCATCACCGACAACGACCTGCCGTCCGTGACGGCAGCCTCCGGCGGCAGCGTAACCGAAGGCGCGGACGCAGAGTTCACCCTGACGCGGGCCAGCCAGGACACCGGCGCGGCCCTGACCGTAACCTTCACGGTGACCGGCGGCGGATCGGTGCTGAACGACGACCCGCCCACCACGGCCACCATCCCGGCCAACCAGACCACCGTCACGGTGACCCTGGCGACCGAGGACGACAGCACCGACGAACCCAACGCCACCCTAACCCTAACGCTCACCGACGGCGCCGCCTACGACCTGGGCACCGACAGCACAGCCACGCTGACCGTCCAGGACAACGACGGCACCCCGGCGCTGACCGCGGCCGACGCCGAGGCATCCGAGGACGCCGACCTGGTGTTCGAGCTGACCCTGGATCCGGCCAGTTCCCAGGAGGTCACCGTCAACTACGCCATCACGCCGGACACGGCGCAGGCCGCAGACTACACCGGCGCAACTTCGGGCAGCGTAACCTTCGCCCCCGGCGATACCACGAAAGACGTCACCCTGGACCTGGTGGACGACTCGCTGGACGAACCGGACGAGACGGTGACCCTGACCCTATCCGGCCTCACCGGGACGGCCAGCATCGCCGACGGCGAGGCCACCGGCACCATCACCGACAACGACCTGCCGTCCGTGACGGTGTCCTCCGGCGGCAACGTCACCGAGGGCGAGGACGCAGAGTTCACCCTGACGCGGGCCAGCCAGGACACCGGCGCGGCCCTGACCGTAACCTTCGCGGTAACCGGCGGCGGCTCGGTGCTGACCAACGAGGCGCCGACCTCGGCCACCATCCCGGCCAACAAGACCACGGTCAAGGTAAGCCTAGCGACTACGGACGACAACACCGACGAACCCAACGCCACCCTGACCCTGACCCTCACCGACGGCGCCGCCTACGACCTGGGCTCCGACAGCACGGCCACGCTGACCGTGCAGGACAACGACGGCACCCCGGCGCTCAGCGCCGCCGACGCCGAGGCCGCCGAGGACGCCGACCTGACGTTCACGCTGACCCTGGATCCGGCCAGTTCCCAGGAGGTCACCGTCAACTACGCCATCACGGCGGACACGGCGCAGGCCGCAGACTACACCGGCGCCACCTCGGGCACGGTGACCTTCGCCCCGGGCGAGACCACGAAAGACGTCACCCTGTACCTGGTGGACGACACGGCGGACGAGCCGGACGAGACGGTGACCCTGACCCTATCCGGCCTCACCGGGACGGCCAGCATCGCCGACGGCGAGGCCACCGGCACCATCACCGACAACGACCTGCCGTCCGTGACGGCAGCCTCCGGCGGCAACGTCACCGAGGGCGAGGACGCGGAGTTCACCCTGACGCGGGCCAGCCAAGACACCGGCGCGGCCCTGACCGTGACCTTCTCCGTAACCGGCGGCGATGCGGTGCTGAGCGATGACCCGCCAACCACGGCCTCCATCCCGGCCAACAAAACCACGGTCGCGGTGACCCTGGCGACCGAGGACGACGAGACCGACGAACCCAACGCCACCCTCACCCTGACGCTGACCGACGGCGACGCCTACGACCTGGGCAGCGACAGCACGGCGACGCTGACGGTGCAGGACAACGACGGCACCCCGGCCCTCAGCGCAGCCGACGCCTCGGCATCGGAGGACGCCGACCTGGTGTTCACGCTGACCCTGGATCCGGCCAGTTCCCAGGAGGTCACCGTCAACTACGCTATCACGGCGGACACGGCACAGGCCGCGGACTACACCGGCGCGACCTCCGGCACGGTGACCTTCGCCCCCGGCAATACCTCAAAGGACGTCACCCTAAATCTGGTGGACGACACGGCGGACGAGCCGGACGAGACGGTGACCCTGACCCTATCCGGCCTCACCGGGACGGCCAGCATCGCCGACGGCACGGCCACCGGCACCATCACCGACAACGACTTCCCGTCTGTGACGGTGTCCTCCGGCGGCAGCGTGACCGAGGGCGCGGACGCGGAGTTCACCCTGACCCGGGCCAGCGATAACACCGGCGCGCCCTGACCATAACCTTCACGGTGACCGGCGGCGATGCGGTGCTGAGCGACGACGCGCCCACCTCGGCCACCATCCCGGCCAACCAGACCACGGTCACGGTGACCCTGTCAACTGAGGACGACAGCACCGACGAACCCAACGCCACCCTAACCCTGACCCTGACCGACGGCGCCGCCTACGACCTGGGCAGCGACAGCACGGCCACGCTGACGGTGCAGGACAACGACGGCACCCCGGCACTAAGCGCCGCCGACGCCGAGGCATCGGAGGATGCCGACCTGACGTTCGAGCTGACCTTGGACCCGGCCGGCTCTCAGGAGGTCACCGTCAACTACACCATCACGGCGGACACGGCGCAGACCGCAGACTACACCGGCGCAACTTCGGGCACCGTAACCTTCGCGCCCGGCGATACTTCCAAGGACGTCACCCTCAACCTGGTGGACGACTCGCTGGACGAACCGGACGAGACGGTGACGCTGACCCTATCCGGCCTGACCGGGACGGCCAGCATCGCCGACGGCGAGGCCACCGGCACCATCACCGACAACGACCTGCCGGTGGTAACGGCAGCCTCCGGCGGCAACGTAACCGAGGGCGAGGACGCAGAGTTCACCCTGACGCGGGCCAGCCAGGACACCGGCGCGGCCCTGACCGTGACCTTCGCGGTAACCGGCGGCGGCTCGGTGCTGACCAATGCCCCGCCCACCACGGCCACCATCCCGGCCAACCAGACCGCGGTCACGGTAAGCCTAGCGACTACGGACGACAACACCGACGAACCCAACGCCACCCTGACCCTGACGCTGACCGACGGCGACGCCTACGACCTGGGCAGCGACAGCACGGCCACGCTGACGGTGCAGGACAACGACGGCACCCCGGCGCTAAGCGCCGCCGATGCCGAGGCATCCGAGGACGCCGACCTAGTGTTCGAGATCACCCTGAACCCGGCCAGTTCGGGAACGGTGACGGTCAACTACGCCATCACGCCGGACACGGCGCAAGCCGCGGACTACACCGGCTCGACCTCGGCCACCGTGACCTTCGCCCCCGGCGATACCTCGAAAGACGTCACCCTGGACCTGGTGGACGACACGGCGGACGAACCGGACGAGACGGTGACCATCACGCTATCCGGCCTCACCGGGACAGCCAGCATCGCCGACAGCGAGGCCACCGGCACCATCACCGACAACGACCTGCCGCAGGTGACGGCAGCCTCCGGAGGCAACGTGACCGAGGGCGCCAACGCGGAGTTCACCCTGACGCGGGCCAGCGAGAACACCGGCGCGGCCCTGACCGTAACCTTCACGGTAACCGGCGGCGGCTCGGTGCTGACCAATGCCCCGCCCACCACGGCCACCATCCCGGCCAACGCAACCACGGTCACGGTAAGCCTGGCGACTACGGACGACAGCACCGACGAACCCAACGCTACCCTAACCCTGACCCTGACCGACGGCGACGCCTACGACCTGGGCAGCGGCAGCACGGCCACGCTGACGGTGCAGGACAACGACGGCACCCCGGCACTAAGCGCCGCCGACGCCGAGGCATCCGAGGACGCCGACCTGACGTTCGAGCTAACCCTAGGCCCGGCCGGTTCCCAGGAGGTGACCGTCAACTACGCCATCACGCCGGACACGGCGCAGACCGCGGACTACACCGGCACCACCTCGGGCACCGTAACCTTCGCGCCCGGCGATACTTCCAAGGACGTCACCCTCAACCTGGTGGACGACTCGCTGGACGAACCGGACGAGACGGTGACCCTGACCCTATCCGGCCTCACCGGGACGGCCAGCATCGCCGACGGCGAGGCCACCGGCACCATCACCGACAACGACCTGCCGGTGGTAACGGCAGCCTCCGGCGGCAACGTAACCGAGGGCGCGGACGCAGAGTTCACCCTGACGCGGGCCAGCCAAGACACAAGCGCAGCCCTGACCGTGACCTTCTCCGTAACCGGCGGCGATGCGGTGCTAAGCGACGACCCGCCCATCTCGGCCACCATCCTGGCCAACAAAACCACCGTCACGGTGACCCTGTCAACTGAGGACGACAACACCGACGAACCCAACGCCACGCTAACCCTAACGCTCACCGACGGCGACGCCTACGACTTGGGCAGCGACAGCACGGCCACGCTGACAGTGCAAGACAACGACGGCACCCCGGCGCTGACCGCGGCCGACGCCTCGGCATCCGAGGACGCCGATCTGGTGTTCACGCTCAACCTGAGCCCGGTCAGTTCGGGAACGGTGACCGTCAACTACGCCATCACGCCGGACACGGCGCAAGCCGCGGACTACACCGGCGCCACCTCGGGCACCATCACCTTCGCCCCGGGCGATACCTCGAAAGACGTCACCCTGGACCTGGTGGATGACACGGCGGACGAACCGGACGAGACGGTGACCCTGACCCTATCCGGCCTGACCGGTACGGCCAGAATCGCCGACGGCACGGCCACCGGCACCATCACCGACAACGACCTCCCGTCCGTGACGGTGTCCTCCGGCGGCAGCGTAACCGAGGGCGAGGACGCAGAGTTCACCCTGACGCGGGCCAGCCAGGACACCGGCGCGGCCCTGACCGTAACCTTCGCGGTAACCGGCGGAGATGCGGTGCTGAGCAATGCCCCGCCCACATCGGCCACCATCCCGGCCAACAAGACCGCGGTCACGGTAAGCCTAGCGACTACGGACGACAGCACCGACGAACCCAACGCCACCCTGACCCTGACCCTGACCGACGGCGCTGCCTACGACCTGGGCTCCGACAGCACAGCCACGCTGACCGTCCAAGACAACGACGGCACCCCGGCGCTCAGCGCAGCCGACGCCGAGGCATCGGAGGATGCCGACCTGACGTTCGAGCTAACCCTAGACCCGGCCGGTTCCCAGGAGGTCACCGTCAACTACGCCATCACGCCTGACACGGCGCAAGCCGCGGACTACACCGGCTCGACCTCGGGCAGCGTGACCTTCGCCCCCGGCGATACCTCGAAAGACGTCACCCTGGACCTGGTGGACGACACGGCGGACGAACCGGACGAGACGGTGACCCTGACCCTATCCGGCCTCACCGGGACGGCCAGCATCGCCGACGGCACGGCCACCGGCACCATCACCGACAACGACTTCCCGGTGGTAACGGCAGCCTCCGGCAGCAACGTAACCGAGGGCGCGGACGCAGAGTTCACCCTGACGCGGGCCAGCGAGGACACCGGCGCGGCCCTGACCGTAACCTTCGCGGTAACCGGCGGCGGCTCGGTGCTGAGCAATGCCCCGCCAACCACGGCCACCATCCCGGCCAACAAGACCGCGGTCACGGTAAGCCTAGCGACTACGGACGACAGCACCGACGAACCCAACGCCACCCTAACCCTGACCCTGACCGACGGCGACGCCTACGACCTGGGCAGCGACAGCACGGCGACGCTGACCGTCCAAGACAACGACGGCACCCCGGCGCTCAGCGCAGCCGACGCCTCGGCATCCGAGGACGCCGACCTGGTGTTCGAGATCACCCTGAACCCGGCCAGTTCGGGAACGGTGACCGTCAACTACGCCATCACGCCGGACACGGCGCAGGCCGCAGACTACACCGGCGCCACCTCGGGCACGGTGACCTTCGCCCCGGGCGAGACCACGAAAGACGTCACCCTGTACCTGGTGGACGACTCAGTGGACGAACCGGACGAGACGGTAACCCTTACCCTATCCGGCCTGACCGGGACGGCCAGCCTAGCCGACGGCACGGCCACCGGCACCATCACCGACAACGACCTGCCGCAGGTGACGGCAGCCTCCGGCGGCAGCGTAACCGAGGGCGCCAACGCGGAGTTCACCCTGACGCGGGCCAGCCAAGACACAAGCGCGGCCCTGACCGTGACCTTCTCCGTAACCGGCGGCGATGCGGTGCTAAGCGACGACCCGCCCACCTCGGCCACCATCCTGGCCAACAAAACCACCGTCACGGTGACCCTGTCAACTGAGGACGACAACACCGACGAACCCAACGCCACCCTGACCCTGACCCTGACCGACGGCGACGCCTACGACCTGGGCGCCGACAGCACGGCCACGCTGACCGTCCAAGACAACGACGGCACCCCGGCCCTCAGCGCAGCCGACGCCGAGGCATCCGAGGACGCCGACCTGGTGTTCGAGATCACCCTGAACCCGGCCAGTTCGGGAACGGTGACCGTCAACTACGCCATCACGCCGGACACGGCGCAAGCCGCGGACTACACCGGCGCCACCTCGGGCACGGTGACCTTCGCCCCCGGCGATACCACGAAAGACGTCACTCTGGACCTGGTGGACGACACGGCGGACGAACCGGACGAGACGGTGACCCTGACCCTATCCGGCCTCACCGGGACGGCCAGCATCGCCGACGGCGAGGCCACCGGCACCATCACCGACAACGACCTGCCGGTGGTAACGGCAGCCTCCGGCGGCAACGTAACCGAGGGCGAGGACGCGGAGTTCACCCTGACGCGGGCCAGCCAAGCCACCGGCGCGGCCCTGACCGTAACTTTCGCGGTAACCGGCGGCGGCTCGGTGCTGAGCAATGCCCCGCCAACCACGGCCACCATCCCGGCCAACGCAACCACGGTCACGGTAAGCCTGGCGACTACGGACGACGAGACCGACGAACCCAACGTCACCCTAACCCTAACGCTCACCGACGGCGACGCCTACGACTTGGGCAGCGGCAGCACGGCCACGCTGACGGTGCAGGACAACGACGACGCGCCGGATGACACCGACACCGGCACGATCACCGGCAACACCCTCCCGCGCGTGACGGTCGTGTCGGCGACGGGGACGACAGGCGGAGAGGCCGTGTTCACCCTGATGCGGACGGGGGATCTGTCAGTCGCCCTGGTGGTCAGATACCAGTCCGTGTATCGGGGTCAGGGTGTCAGCCGGCGGGAGGGATATGTGACCTTCGCGGAGGGGAGTTCCACCCTGGAGGTGCGCCCTCATGAGTTCGTGGAGGGCATCGTCACCGAGGCCGACAGAACGGCGGATTTGACCCTGCTTCCCCCAGACGACTATGCCTCCGATTACGTGGTGGGGGATCCGTCCGAGGCTACGCTGCAGGTGGCGGGCACTCCCCGGCCGGCGCTCAGCGCGGCCGACGCCTCAGTATCCGAGGACGCCAATCTGGTGTTCACGTTAACCTTGAGCCCGGCCAGCACCGAGTCGGTGACCGTCAACTACGCCATCACGCCGGACACGGCGCAGGCCGAGGACTACACCGGCGCGACCTCGGGCGCCGTGACTTTCGCCCCCGGCGATACCTCGAAGAACGTTACCCTTGACGTGGTGGACGACGACATCGCCGAGACGGACGAGACGGTGACGCTGACGTTGACGCTCACCGACCGGCATGAGGGCGACCCGCTTAGTCCCGGGTTCTACCGCGTGGGGACGGCGCGGATCGCGGATGCCACGGCCACCGGCACGATTGAGGACAACGACCTCCCGGTCGAGCCCCCAAGCGACAACGACCTGCCGGTGGTGACGGTAGCCTCCGGCGGCAACGTGACCGAGGGCGCCAACGCGGAGTTCACCCTGACGCGGGACGGAGCGACGACCGAGGCGCTGGACGTAACCTTCACGGTGTCGGGCGGCGGGTCGGTGCTGAGCAATGCGCCGCCGACCTCGGCCACCATCCCGGCCGATGCAACCACGGTCACGTTGAGCCTGGCGACATCGGACGACGAGACCGACGAACCCAACGCCACGCTAACCCTAACGCTGACCGACGGCGACGACTACAACTTGGGCAGCGACAGCACGGCGACGCTGACGGTGCAGGACAACGACGGCACGCCGGCGCTGACCATGGCCGACGCCGAGGCATCCGAGGACGCCGACCTAGTATTCGAGCTAAGCCTGAGTCCGGTCAGCTCCCAGGCGATCACCGTAGACTATGCCATCACGGCGGACACGGCGCAGGCCGCAGACTATACCGGCGCCACCTCAGGCACCGTAACCTTCGCCCCCGGCGATACCTCGAAAGACGTCACCCTGGATCTGGTGGACGACACGGCGGACGAGACGGACGAGACGGTGACCCTGACCTTATCCGGCATCACCGGGACGGCCAGCATCGAGGACGCGACGGCCACTGGCACCATCACCGACAACGACCTCCCGTCCGTGACGGCGGCCTCCGGCGGCAACGTCACCGAGGGCGCGGACGCGGAGTTCACCCTGACGCGGGCCAGCGAGGACACCGGCGCGCCCCTGATCGTGACCTTCGCGGTGACCGGCGGCGGGTCGGTGCTGAGCGGCGACGCGCCCGCTTCAGCGACCATCCCGGCCGATGCAACCACGGTCACGGTGGCCCTAGCAACCGAGGACGACGAGACCGACGAACCCAACGCCACTCTTACCCTGACCCTGACCGACGGCGCCGCCTACGACCTAGGCAGCGACAGCACTGCGACGCTGACGGTGCAGGACAACGACGGCACCCCGGCGCTCAGCGCAGCCGACGCCGAGGCATCCGAGGACGCCGGCCTAGTGTTTACACTCAACCTGCGCCCGGCCGGTTCGGGAACGGTGACAGTCAACTACGCCATCACGCCGGACACGGCGCAGGCCGCAGACTACACCGGCTCGACCTCGGGCAGCGTAACTTTCGCCCCCGGCGAGACCTCGAAAGACGTCACCCTGGATCTGGTGGACGACTCGCTGGACGAACCGGACGAGACGGTGACCCTCACCCTATCCGGCATCACCGGGACGGCCAGCATCGCCGACGGCACGGCCACCGGCACCATCACCGACAACGACCTGCCGGTGGTGACGGTGTCCTCCGGCGGCAACGTAACCGAGGGCGCGGACGCGGAGTTCACCCTGACGCGGGCCAGCCAAGACACCGGCGCGCCCCTGACCGTGACCTTCTCCGTAACCGGCGGCGGGTCGGTGCTGAGCGGCAACGCGCCAACTTCGGCCACCATCCCGGCCAACAAGACCATGGTCACGGTGGCCCTAGCGACCGAGGACGACGAGACCGACGAACCCGACGCCACCCTAACTCTGACCCTCACCGACGGCGCCGCCTACGATCTGGGTTCCGGCAGCACGGCCACGCTGACCGTCCAAGACAACGACGACACCATCAACGACGACCTCCCGGTGGTGACGGTAACCTCCGGCGGCAATGTGACCGAGGGCGCCAACGCGGAGTTCACCCTGACGCGGGCCGGCGAAGACACCGGCGAGGCCCTAACCGTGGCCTTCACGGTGGCGGGCGGCGATGCGGTGCTGAGCGATGACCCGCCGACCTCGGCGACCATCCCGGCCAACGAGACCACGGTCACGGTGACCCTGGCGACATCGGACGACAACACCGACGAACCCAATGCCACCCTCACCCTGACCCTCGCCGACGGCGACGCCTACGACCTGGGCACGCCTTCGTCAGCCACGGTGACGGTGGCGGACAACGACACGCCGACACTCAGCGTTGCCGATGCCTCGGCCTCCGAGGACGCCAACCTAGTATTTGAGCTAACCCTAAGCCCGGCCAGCCTTCAGGAGGTCACCGTCGACTACGAGATCACGCCGGACACGGCGCAGGCCGCGGACTACACCGGCACAACCTCGGGCGCCGTGACCTTTGCCCCGGGCGAGACCTCCAAGAATGTCACCCTCAATCTGGTGGACGACGAGGCCGCTGAACTGGACGAGACGGTGACGCTCAAACTCGCCAACCTCACCGGGCCGGCGAACCTCGGGGACGGCACCGCCACCGGCACGATCACCGACAACGACCAGCAGGTCGTGACGGTCGAATCGGCAACGGAGACCGAGAACGGGGAGGTCGTGTTCACCCTGAGGCGGAGGGGAAATCTGTCGATCGCCCTGTCCGTCGGGTACCGGGTTGTGTATCAGGGTCAGGGTGTCACCCTGCGAGAGGGATATCTGACCTTCGCGGAAGGGAGTTCCACCCTGGAGATGCACGTTCCGGAGTTCGTGGAGGGCATCGTCACCGAGTCCGACAGAACGGCGGAACTGACCCTGCTTCCCCCCGACGACCATGCCCCCGGGTATGTGGTGGGGGAGCCGTCCGAGGCGACGCTGCGGGTGGCGGGCACTCCCCGGCCGGCGCTCAGCGTGGCCGATGCCGCGGCATCCGAGAGCGCCGCTCTGGTGTTCGCGCTGACCCTGAGTCCGGCCAGTGAGTTGTCGGTCGCCGTCGATTACGCCATCACGCCGGACACGGCGCAGGCCGCGGACTATACCGGCGCAACCTCAGGCACAGTGACCTTCGCACCAGGCGACACGTCCAAGAACGTCACCCTTGACGTCGTGGACGACGGCATCGCCGAGCCGGACGAGACGTTGACGCTGACGTTGACGCTGCATGAGGGCGACCCGCTCAGCACCGGGTTCTACCGCGTGGGGACGGCGCGAATCGCGGATGCCACGGCCACCGGGACGATCGAGGACAACGACCCCCCGGGGGAAGCATCGGACGACGGATCGAGTCCCGAGGGTCAGTCCGACGGGGAGGCATCGGGGGACGGCTCGAATCCCAAGGGTCAGTCCGACGGGGAGGCATCGGACGACGGTTCGAGTCCCGAGGGTCAGTCCGACGGGGAGGCATCGGACGACGGTTCGAGTCCCGAGGGTCAGGCCAGCGGGGAGGCATCGGACGACGGTTCGAGTCCCGAGGGGCAGTCTGACGGGGAGGCATCGGACGACGGTTCGAGTCCCGAGGGTCAGGCCGACGGGGAGGCATCGGACGGCGGTTCGAGTCCCAAGGGGCCGTCTGAGGGGGAGGCATCGGACGACGGTTCGAGTCCCGAGGGTCAGTCCGACGGGGAGGCATCGGACGGCGGTTCGAGTCCCGAGGGGCAGGCCAGCGGGGAAGCATCGGACGGCGGTTCGAGTCCCGAGGGGCAGGCCAGCGGGGAAGCATCGGACGACGGTTCGAGTCCCGAGGGGCAGTCCGACGGGGAGGCATCGGACGACGGTTCGAGTCCCAAGGGGTCAGCCGACGGGGAGGCATCGGACGACGGTTCGAGTCCCGAGGGTCAGTCCGACGGGGAGGCATCGGACGACGGTTCGAGTCCCAAGGGGTCAGCCGACGGGGAGGCATCGGACGGCGATTCGAGTCCCGAGGGTCAGGCCAGCGGGGAGGAGTCGGACGACGGTTCGAGTCCCTCGGGGTCAGCCGACGGGGAGGCATCGGGCGATGATGCGCCGAGTCCCGCTGCGCCGACGGCCGCCGAGAAGCCCGGCACGGTTCGGCATCTGTCCGTCTCCGTCGGCATTGGCGGGCTGACTATCTCCTGGGAAGCCCCCGACGCGGGCGGCGCGGCCTCCGGTTACGACGTCGACTACGACCTTGCGGGCGCGGCCGGCGAGTGGGTGACGGCCCTGGATAACGGCGAGGCCACCAGCGTCACCGTCACGGGCCTAGCCCCCGGCGAGTACCGTATCCGGGTGCGGGCCACCAACCCGTATGGCAGCAGCAAGTGGGCTCGCGACCGGGTCACCGTCGGCGGCTGATGCTCCCGGGCCGCAGCGCAACCCGGCGCCATTCCGTCCGGCGCCGGGCATTGCCTGAAGCCACGCCTTCGGCTCCTCGGCCGGCCCGTCTTCCCCCGTCTTCCCCGTCTTCCCCGTCTTCCATGGTGTGTCGTCAAATTCGGGATATGGCGGCAGGTTGGCCGGGCAACCCATCTGGCAGGATTGTCCTAGATTTCAAAGAATGGCGTGGGATAGCCGCCCGTTATGCCCAAGAGGGGGTAAATCGCATTATCGTTTTCAGGGATGCGCCGGGTTCCGGGCATACAGCATCAGGGTCAGAAAGAGCAGCCCCGGCATAAACAGCGCCGCCGCTTCCACTCCCGAGAACCGGGCGTCCTGATAGTAGAGTGTTGGCAGCGGCGCAAACGGCTGTCCCAAGGCAGGCGCGCCAGCCGCGCGGCCACGCAACCGGCGCAGCGCCCCCGGCGACGAGCATGATCTCGAAAGCCTTGATGCCGGAAAGCGCCGCTTCCTTGTCGAACACCCAGTAGAATGGGGTGATGAGGATTAGCCAGAGGGGATGATAGCCGTTTTAAGCAGATTCAATTTCGGCGGGAAGGGGAAATGAAGGATGTATCACCCCGGACCTTTCTGGGGAGTCGCGCCGGAATGAAGAAACCGATTCCCCAACTCAGGTGCATTGCCGCCAGTATTGCCGGGATGAGGATCGCAGACGGCTCGCGGCGCAGCAACCCGACGGACGCCGCCCCCAGCGCCAGGATGGCCAGGTACAGGAGCGGCAGCGCCGCCGCCCACCAGAAGGCCCCGGCGGCGGCCAGACCAACCGAGGCGGCCAGCCCCAGCGCCAGCAAGGGGGCGGCCAGGTGCCGGGGCCGCAGCGACCTCGGATGCAGCATCAGCATCGTTGACTTCCACCGGCCATAGTTGAAGTACTGGCGCGCCAGTGACGCCATACTGCCGCGGGGGCAGTATTCGGCGGCAAGCTCCGGGTCGAACCAGATCGTTCCCCCGCGCCCGCGCAGACGCCAGTTGAGTTCGTAATCCTCATTACGAATCAAGCTGCTATTGAATCCGCCCACGGCTTCCAGTGTGTCGCGGCGCCAAGCGCCGAGGTAGACCGTATCGGTTGGCCCTGGGGTGTTTCCCACCCGGTAGCGGGCGCCTCCCGATCCCAGCAGCGAGTTCATCGCCAGCGCCGCCGCCTTCTCGAAGAACGTCTTCCCGGCCGCCTGCTGCAGCCCGCCCACGTTGGCCGCCCCGGTCCGCTCCAGGGTCTCGACGGCGCGCCGGACGTATCCGGGTGGGAGGGTAGCGTGGGCGTCACAGCGGACTACAACTTCCCCGGTAGACTCGCGGATGGCATAGTTGAGCCCGGCGGGCGCGCATTGTTCCGGGTTGGGGACTATGCGAACGTCGGGGTAGGAAGCCTGGACCATCCCGGTCATAGCCGGAGAATCGGAGGCATCGGCAACGATGACCTCAATCGGTCCGGCATACTCCTGTGAAAAAACGGAATCGAGCGTGGCCGCTATCGTGGCTTCCTCGTTGCGCGCCGGTATGATTACAGATACACGGCGATAATCGGCCTGGGCGGCGGACTCGTTGGTTCCGGGGTCAGTTGTGTTCGGCGCGAAGGCGCGCTCCTTTACGCGCGTCCGCGGGCGACGGACGCCGACATACGTCCACACTCGGCGATACTCAGCGGCGTACCGCTCCGCGACCGCATGGCTATCGTATTCGGCTTCAACTTTTCTTCGCCCGGCGGCGCCGTACCGGCAGCGAAGGTCGGCATCCGCCAAGAGACTTTCGATGGCCTTCGCCAGTTCAACCCCGTCCCGTGGGGGAACGGAAATTCCGTTCACGCCCTCTTCCAATATGTCCACGACACCCGGGAGTGCAGTGGAGACTACCGGCTTTCCCATGGCGGCCGCTTCAATGAGAACCCGGGGTATGCCCTCGGGATAGCCGGTCGGATGGGCAACCACGTCGGATATGGCAAACACGGCCGGAATGTCGTCGCGGTGCCCGATGCACTTAACCGAACCATCGGCGGCCCAAGCATCAAGGTCATCGCCGGTGACCGTTCCCGGATTGCCCGGGTCAGGCTCGCCGACGAGGAGGAAGCAGACGTCCGGCAGCCGGCTCCGCACCAAGCGCGCCGCTTCCACGTACTGGGTCACGCCCTTGTCGTACAGCAGGCGCGAGGCCATGCAGACCACCAGTGTCTTCGGCTCTATCCCTAATTCCGCCCTGACCCTCTCCCGGCAATGGCCGGACACTGCGTCGGAGCTGAAGGCCGCCAGGTCGATCCCCGCCCCTCCCTTGATGACCTTCCTCTTGCTGCTCAATGAACTCCCCGCCCCTGCCAAAACGTCCTTGTCATGTTGGTTCATAAAAGTGTAGCAGTCGCTTAACTTCACCGATGCGCGGTACAACAGCCACAATCCGGAACGCAGTATGGAGTGTCGCCGATTGCCCGGCAAGAACGCAGAACCCAAACCCGTGACCCCGCCGAAGACCGCCGGGACGCCGGCCAACCGGGCCGCGACTGTGCCGTACAGGTTGGGCTTGATGGTGAAGTGGTGCACCAGGTCCGGCCTGAGCCGCCGGTAGATGCTCGTCAATGCGGCTAAGTGCCCGGCGGCGGACAGCGGATTCACGCTGCGGCGGTCCAGTTCCCACGGAATGAACACCGCGCCCATACTCTCTATGTCTGCTACAAACCGTCCGGGCGGCGCAATGGCGTACACGGTGACGCCCAGCTCCAAGAGCTTGCGCACAATCGGCGCTCGAAACCGGTATATGTTGAAATCCGAATTGGCGACTATGGCCACCGACCTGGGAAAATCGTTCATATCCTGGCCTGGCATTGACGTCTTGTTGGCCCATTCCTGCGTCTCGCCTTTCATTTTACCACTGCCACTATATGCGCTCCGCCGGTGGTGAGGTCCTCTTCCGATAGAGTCTTGAATTGCCCGGTCAGCTCTGAGCGCCGGATGGCCGACGGGTCTTGAGTTCCGCGCGGACGGCAAATCCGCATTTTTCCAGCAGCCGCAAGTGCGTCGAGGGGGGTTCACGATTCTCCTCGAACCACCGGCCTGCATTCATCTGCGGGCCTTGCCTTCCAGCAGTTGGCCCAACAGAGCTTCCCACCGGTCCAATGCTCTTTCGGGGGAGAACTCGGAGCGCACGCGCTGGTAGGCTTGATCCACAATGGCGCACTTGGCCTCTGAAGGGAGGGCCATCACCCGGGTCATTCCCTCGGCCAGCGCCGCCGGGTCTCCGGGCGGCACGACGATGCCCGTCTCGCCATCGGCGATCACCTCGGCAACGGCGCCCACGGCAGTCGCCACCACCGGCCGGCGCGAGGCCATTGCCTCCAATACTACCACAGGCATACCTTCCCATGCCGAGGATAACACCAGCCCGTCGCTGGCCGCGAACAGCTCCGGCATATCCTGCCGCAGCCCCAGCATCCGAACACGTTCCGCCAATCCGAGGCGGCGAATCATAGACCGGATCTCGTCCTCCAGCGGCCCCTGCCCGGCGATAACCATTTGCGCGTCGGGGCGCCGCCGGGCCACTTCCGCGAAAGCGTTCAGCGCGTTGGGATAATCCTTCTGAACATCCAGCCTGCCCGCCGCCAGCCAGAGAAACTGGTCTTCTGCAATACCCAGATTTATTCGTGTACTTTCACGGCTTTGGGCCGTTTCGAACCGGGCGAAATCTACGGAATTGGGCAAGACGCGGGTATGGGACGGCCTCGTAACCCCCCGTCGGGAGAGTTCGTCTCCGATGCTCCGGGACTGCACCGTTACCACGTCCGCCAATCCATCCGTAAGTTCCAGCAGCCGCTCCTTTGCCGCCCCGTCCCGTTCGTTGCGAATCGCCGACACGCTCGCGGGAACTCTCAGAAGCTGTCCCCATAGGCGTGAGGTCATCATGCCGTGGAACATAAAGCCGACCAATATGTCGGGCTTGGCCCGCCGCACCGCCAACGCCGCCTTGACAATGCTCGCATACTTCAGCGCTCCCTTGCTTGAGTTCAGGGTTACGGCCTGAACCCCTGGCTCGCGCAGTTCCGAGCGCAAGGAACTCTCCGTAAACGGCAGATACGAAAGGACGGTCACCCGCCACCCCCGGACGGCAAGTCCATTGGCAAGGCCAACGAGCTGGTTCTCGGCTCCACCCCGCTCCAGGCCGCTGATTATGAACATTACGTGGGCGGACATATGTTCAGAGCCGTCCCTGCTTCCTGGGAAAAATATCGTTGGCGCCGCATCGCAGGGGCGCGGGTTTGCCGCCTGCCCCGGTCAGCATTCCGCCCCGCCTTCATTCTTCACCATACTACGCTTCACCATACTGCGTTTTGCGCGAAGCGCGATTCGCACGGCGGCGCCCAGCAGGGCCAGGAGAACTGCGTACCAGAGGATGGGGGCCAACGCGACCGCGACCGTGGCCTCCATATTCACGAGCAAAACCGTCAGAATATGGGCGCCGGCGGCCATGGTCACCACCGAGGCGCCGGTGTGGAAGAAAAGCTGGTGCGCCACCCGGTACAGTAAGCCCAGCAGGAGCATCCCCAGCAGAATGCCCAGCACGCCGAAGTTGATGTAAAACTCCCCCAAGTGATGCAGCTTGAAGCCGTTGATTTCGTTTCCCTCGGGTATAAACCCGTAACGTTGGCCGAAGTCTCTTACGTTCTTGGGCTTATCCTCCCAGACCAACCGAGGGACGAAGGTGAACAGCAGGCGGTAGTAAGTCTCGCCCTTCAGGTACGGCACATTCTCCGGGGTCTGGCGGATGACCCAGGCCACAGGCAGCAGAAAATCAAGGCGGGTTGACGCAGTGTTGAGCGAACGATGAAAGAGGCCTGGGGACGCCCTTCCGACATTATAGTTCCACAAGGACTGAAGGTAGGTCGCTACTTTCCGCGCCTGGGATTCATCGGCGCTTGGCGCATACGGGTTCCTGCCGGGCGAATCGCGCGTCTCGGTCGCTGCGTTGACCGTCACCGCCGCGCCATCGCCCCGGAAAGGATAGAAAAAAGCGGCCGGCGCGCCGCCTTCCCGCAGCGCGGAGCGGTCGCCCTCATAGTCAGTCAACACCTGTAGCCGGTAGATTACCCGGGAGTCGCTGGGAACCAAGGTCTGAGCCACCACATACTCGGCCCAGTTGTCCGCGTCCGCTTCCACCCGTATCAGGTCGCCCGGCCGAACTGCGGCGAGGGCGGCCAGCTCCCCTTGGTCTGCTTCGTAGATATGAATCCGCCGCTTCGCGTTGCTTTCTATCTCGGTGTCTATCTTCCATGAAGTGGCGTCCACAGTGTTGAGGAGCCACTGTTCGTCCGAGTTGATGTTGCGGAAAGACCCGCCGACGAAGGTGGTAAGCGTCTTGTTTTGCCACCGGGCCCGGCTCTCTCTCTGCTGAGTTTCACTCAGATCCCTCGCAGCCGGCGCGGCCCGCCGGTACAGGCCGGTCCGGATGTGGTCTATTGCATAGGCCGGAAGCGGGACTTGGTGAACGCACTGCCCCCCGGCCGCCACTCCGCCCTGGTCCAAGGGAAAGTCGAAGTTGTCAAAGCCGGGACCTGCCCGGTCGCTGGACAAGCTGGCGGGGTCGGATGGGAATACGTGCAGGAAAAAGTACCGCCTGGCATCGTCCGCCGATTCCGCGCCGCACGCCCCGGCTTCCTTGTAGTAGTAAGTCAAGACGCCGCCGCCGTAGGATATATCATAGTCCGGTGTTTCGGCGACCGGCTCGCTTGTTTCCGCGCCGGTATCGCCCGGGGGGGTGAAAACGTGGGTGGATGCCCGCAAGACCCGGCCAGCGTCCGCGTCAACCCCGTGGGTCCAAATCAAAGAGCGAAACTCTTGCCGCATCGGAATCAGCACGAAAAGCAGGATTCCCGCCGTGAGGACGCCGTAGGCCGCCCCTTTCCAGCTCGGCGCGGACGCGGTTGCGGCCCAGGCCACGAACAGGGCAAAGATGACGTCCAGCCCTTCCATTATGAGGCCGCTGCTCAGCCCCAGCAGCGTGTAGTAGGCCACCAGCAGCCACATAAACGCCTTGCCGGCCAGCCCCAGTTGTCCCCGTAATTGCAGGTAAAACAGAATCAGGACGGAAAGAACGACGAACTGGCCGGCCAGTTCGACCGGAAAGGCGAGGCCCGAGGGCAGCGATTCTCTGCCGGTGTAGAACGCCACCATGTGGCTGTCAATGTGGATGTAGAAGAAAGGCGCGGCGGCTAGGCCTATGACGACGGCCAGGGCTGCGGCGTAGCGGTGCGTCTCGGCCGGGATGACCTCGACTCGCGGCAGCTTGTCGGCCAGCCACCGGCGATGCGGCCCGAAATACCCGGCCAGCAGCAGAGCCCAGCCGGCCAGCGCCAAAAGCAGGGTCAGGCTGACCAGGGAATCGTCCAATCGGGGGCTGCCGAACCAGTTCCCGTAAAAATCCCGCCTTAGAAAGATGGGCGAGCCGAAGTACAGCCCGTAAGTGACCCCGGCAAAGGGCATCAGGGAATGGCCCCAGTCCCGGTCGGAGGCCCACAGCAGCGTCGGCAGTGCGCAGAGGCACAGGAGCAGCGAGGCCATCAGACGCTGCAAGGCCGGCGGATCCGTCGGGGCGTACAGATTCAGCGCAAGTATCACCGCCGCCGTCACGGCGGCCAACAGGGCAACCCGCCGGTTGACGGCACGCTCGGCAAAGAATTCGTTGATGAAACTCACTCGGATAATGGGACGCCCCCGCCGCTCACCGGACAGCCATTGATGTGAAGTGAAGTATAATATATCGCCGCGATGCAGTTTTGCGCTGCTGACCGGCCGTCAACCGGCTTGGTCTGCGACCTTCTCAAACAGTTCCAGGTACGCATCGGCGGCGCGCTGCTCCGAGAACTGGGCGGCGCGGCCCCGCAACGCGGTTTCCGGCGGCCGGCCGCCTTGCAGCGTCTCCACCATCGCCTGCGCCAAGGCCGGGGCGTCCCCCACCGGCGTCAGCTTGCCCCATTTGCCATCCTCAAGGATTTCCCGCGGGCCGTGGGGCGTGTCGGTGCTGACCACCGGCGCGCCGCAGGCCAGGGCTTCCAGCAGCACGTTGGGCAGCCCCTCCCACAGGGAGGAAAGCGCGAACAGCCCGGCCCGGCGCATATAGCGAAAGGGGTTCTCGTCGAAGTCTATGAACCCCAAGTCTGCTGCCACCCCGTAGCTGCGGGCCTGGGCAGTCAGCCCGGCCCGGTACGGCTCCGAAAGTTGGCCCATTATGACCAGCCGGGCGTTGACGCGGCGGCGGGCCAGACCGAAGGCTTCCACCAGCGTGGGGTAGTCCTTGGCCGGCCCCTCTCGGCCCACGCTGAGAATGACCGGCGGTTGGCCGACGGCAAACCAGGGGTGGGCCACTTCTTCCTGCGCCAGCCGCCATATCCCGGCGGACGGTATGGGATTGTAGATGGTATGGACACGCGCAGCGTTCACCCCCAACAACTGCTCCGCCTCGCCGGCCACGCCCCGGGAGACGGCGACCACGGCGGCGGCCCTGGGGTAGAGCATCCTTGCCATGCGCTTTTCGTACTCGCTGTAATCCAAATCAATGCTGCTCCTAATTGAAATAACTACAGGCAGGGAGGCTGCCGCCAATTCCGCCCCATTAACGGCGGCGAAGTTGGCCGTCGAAACGGCGGACAGCAGCAGCATCGGACGCTCTTGCCGGATGTAATGGGCGACCAGATGAGCAAACACGGCGTCCTTGATGTTGATGTTCATTCCACGCCGCTTGCGCCGGAGCGCCAGCCAGTCCCGGGCTGTTGACAGGGGATTGATGGTCAGGGCCTTCACCTCGACGCCGCGCTCCCGGCAGCGGCGGATCACTTCCCGGTCGGATTTCCTGATTCCCGGGTAATACAGCCGCATCCCCTGCGGCAGGCTGTCCGGGTAGGCTACCCGGAAGCGCCCCAGCAGAATATCCACCCGGTGGCCGCGCTCAATGAGCGCCCCCGCCAATCTGATGGCAAACCGTTGCGTCCCGCCACCCCCCAGGCTGTGCAGCACGAACCCAATGTGCAGTTCATCCCCCGCCGCCGTCATAATGCCGCTTGTATGAATACGCTGGACGTGGTCATATCATCCTCAGACATACCCCTGAACCGGGAGGCCAGTTCCGTCCGACGGATGGCGGATTCCCTTTTTTGCTCTATTTGAGTCCGAATTGTGAACCCGTGTTCCTTCAGCAAGTCCGCGTGTACCGACAAAGGCGCCCGGTTTATCCCGTAGGGCCTGTTGCCGCGAATCAGCTTCCAGGTGAAATCCGAATAGGTCCAATGTCCGTTCCACTCGGCAGCCAGTCCGTGAGACTTGAAATCTATTTCATGGGAAACATAGCCTCCCGGTTTCAACCATAGGCTCATAGACCGGTAGGCATTGGACAAGTCATCTATATGCTCCATTACCGCCTGAGAGTAAACCATGTCCACGGTTTGCTTTTTCACCACACCCGGGTCTGACCAGGGAGTCTTGTAGGTGACTACCCCCCCCCCCCCCCCCCCCCCCCCCCCCCCCCCGACTGCCGTCCCCGTCGCATCGAGGACGGAGTTCCTGATCAGCTCAAGCCTGCTGGGAGCCAGGGCGTCGCGCATACGAGTCTCATCCAGTATGTGGGACGGAAAATCATGGGTTTCAACCAGGGGTTGGACTTCGGGAAACTCATTGCTATCCGGAATCGCTTGCCGTTGACGGAATAACGCCACCAAATCATCGAATATCTGGAGATTCCTCTCGACATTGGCAAGTTCAATAACGTCGAGGGCGATGTACCTGGCGGCGCCGGAGAGCAGCGCCGCCAGGCCGACGCCCAGAGAATTGCCGGGCCCCAATTCCAATACGGCCTCCGGCCGGGCGTTAAGCCCATTATTTTCAGCGTGAACCAAGTGGCGCAGCCAGACCGAATAGCAATACCGGGCTGAGCCGGCTCCGCACCCACCGTCTCTGGAGCCACGCCGCAAACGGGCTAACGACGGGCCCAGAACAGGCAACAAAGTGACCAGCCCTTTGGCTACCTGTTCAGCTTTAACCGTTTGCCGGCTCATGCTGACCCTCCGGTTCAAACTGGGCCCCCGACGTTCCATAGTCCTTGACGCCAATGCCTCCGGTCAGAGCGCCCGCTCCGGACGGCGGCTCCGCCGCAGTATCAAGATTATAAACGGGATTAGAACAATGACAAAGACTATGAAGTATGCCGTGTTGGCCCATGCCGCCCCCTCCGCGCCATACCGGGGCGCCAGCCAGACGATGATGGCAAAGGAAGCCGCGAGGCCGCCCGCCGCCCCGGCCACGGAGGGCCAGACGCGCCCCACGGCCGCCGGCAGAATGGTGAGCAGGGAAACGCTGGAAGAGACGAAGGAGCCGACGAGCATAATCAGCACCAGCGGCGCGGCCCCCGAGAACTCGGCGCCCAGGATGAGCCCGGTTATGGGCTGGTGAAATATGGCGAGCAGCCCGAATCCGGCGGCGGCCAATGTGAACGTCATCAGGGTGAACCGGAGGGATGCCCGGCGCAGCGCTGTTGTCCGGCCCGAGTACCATTGCCTGCTATACTCGGGCTGCACGGCGTCCTTCAGCGGCAGGAACGGGTATCTCGTGGAGTCTATTATCTGCCGGGATCCCCGGTACAGGCCGACATCGGCGGAGCTGGTGAATTGCGCCAGAAGGATGGCGTCTAGGTTTTGGGCCAATACCCAGATGGCGGATTTCCCGAATGCTCCAGCTTGGAATTGTATCACATCCCGCGGCACTCTTACCGATACCGAGCGCAGGAGGCCCGTCATTCCCGCCCGCGGCGCGGACACCGTTGCGGCAGCCAGCAGCCCGCCCCCATTCACCACAACACCGGCAACATGGGCCAGTACCACGGCCAGCAGCCCGCCCCCGGTCAGCCACGCCGCCGCCAGCAGGCCAATCCGGGTCAGGAAGGCGGCAACAGCAACCGCCAAACCCAGCGACACGCGGTCGGACAACCGCAGCACCGCCAGCGTCTCCGTTTGGGTAGCCAGAAAAATCCCCACCGCGCCGTACAGGAGCATCGCGTCCCGGTGGTCTTGGTCAACCCCCAACAGACTGCTGGCCGTGAAGGTAAGGGCTGCGATGACGGCGTAAGCAATGAGCGACAGCCCCAAGGACAGGGCCACCACGAAGCGCAATATGCGGGACGCCTCCTCCGGCCGTCCCTCGGCCACACCCCGCGTTACGAAAGCTGTAACGGCCTCACCGCCTGGTATAGCCAGTAATCCGTATATGAGCAGGGTAACAGCGGTGATGATAGCCAAAACGCCGTAGCCTTCCGGCCCAAGAATCCGGGCGGATATGGTCACCTGCACCAGTCCGCCCACTAGCTGAACCGCGATAATGGCGCCGATCCAGAGAGTCTGCCGCGCCACGCGCCGCTCGGAGGCCGGAAGCAACCGGGTTATACGGGATGTCATAGGGCGATTATATCCGTTTCAGCCCTCCCTGCGCACAGACGGCAAGGCCCTTTCGCGGCCGCCTTTCCTTCCATTAGCGCCCAGCGCCCGGAGCGAAGCAAAGGGCCTCATCCCCTGGGATCTTCGTTTTGCTAAGAGAGTGACAACTTTGCGTGAGCGGCAACGAAAAGGTCTATGGAACCTCTGAACAACCTCACCCAAACGGGGTTTTCTTCCCGGCCGGGAATCGAGGGAGCTTTCTCAACCTCGATTGCGGGGCCTGCTGGGGCGATTTGCGCTCGGCGCCGGCCCTGTTTTTCGGGTTTGGGCTGGGTTCTGGATCCACTTCCCCCCGGTTACGCCCTCAAGCAGCTCCCGGCGGTCATCAGGTTGCCCAGTCCCAGCAGCAGCGCCAACCGTTGCCGGTTCTTGTCCCGACCCCGATAGCGCACCTTGCCGTATCCGAACACCCGCTCCACCTTCAGGAGAGGTTCACCAACAGGAGAGGTTCACCAAGCCTCGCGTTGCATATCCCTCTCTTATGGGGGTAAGCAGAGCTTTCAAGCACCCCTAGGGCCGGAGGTTCAGCGGGCCGTAGGCGGCGCTGTGGTAGTCGTTTTCGTCTGATACGCCGACGGTGTCCACCGGCACGAAGGCCCGGACGTACATACCGTTGTCATCTCTATGCGGCGTGTAGATGAACGAGCATTCGCCATTCATCCTGCCCTCGGAGCCATAATCCGGGGGCTGCCGGCCCGGGGCCACGTTAGCCCAAGTCAGCCCGTCTTGGGAGCGCTGCCAGGTCCAGAGCTTGCGGCCGTCTTCGCTCGGGTCGGCGCCGCAGTGGCCGTCGCCATTGCGGCCGGACTCCTGGGCCCGGTTGGGATACACTGAGGCATGATCCAGCTTCACCCGGACGGTGCCGTCATAGCTGCCATCCGCATCGGCCGTGATGGAGCCGCAAATCGGATCGGACAGTGCAGCGAGATTGACGTAGGTGCGGGTATCGAATAGGGCCGGGAACACGGTCTGGTAATCCTGAAAGCTAAGCGCCGAATCGCCGATGGCAGTGGAGCCGAATCTCAGCTCCTCCAGACTGTTCAATCCCCACCGGGAGCCGTGGGCGGGGGCGATGTTGCCCAATTTGGTGCTTTGCAGATACAGGATTTGCAGGTTGGACAAGCCGTCAAACTGGCCGGCATGAATGCAGGCCAGCGAACTGTTTTGATTCAGATACAGCTCTTCCAGGCCGGACAGCCCGCCGAATAGGCCCGGTGCCAGCCACTCCAGCGAGTTCTGGTCCAGCCGCAGGTCTTGCAGGCTGGAGAGGCCGTCGAAGACGTCTCCGGGCAGGGCCGTCAGCGAGTTGCTGTACAGATCAAGGTCTTGCAGGCTGGAGAGGCCGTCGAAGACGTCTCCGGGCAGGGCCGTCAGCGAGTTGCTGTACAGATCAAGGTCTTGCAGGCTGGAGAGGCCGTCGAAGACGTCTCCGGGCAGGGCCGTCAGCGAGTTCCGGTCCAGCCACAGGTCTTGCAGGCTGGAGAGGCCGTCGAAGACGTCGGCAGGCAGGGTTGTCAGCGAGTTGTGGTCCAGCCGCAGGTCTTGCAGGCTGGAGAGGCCGTCGAACAAGTCTTCGGGCAGGGTTGTCAGCGAGTTGTGGTCCAGATTCAAGGTTTGCAGGCTGGATAGGCCGTCGAACACGTCTTCGGGCAGGGTTGTCAGCGAGTTGAAGAACAGATTCAAGGTTTGCAGGCTGGATAGGCCGTCGAACACGTCTTCGGGCAGCGTTGTCAGCGAGTTGTTGTTCAGATCCAAGGTTTGCAGGCTGGATAGGCCGTCGAACACGTCTTCGGGCAGCGTTGTCAGCGAGTTGTTGTTCAGATCCAAGGCGGTCATCCCGGTAAGTCCAGCGAAGTCGCCGTCTTGCAGGGAAGTCAGGACCTTATGGCTCATAATAAGGTTGGTGATGCCTGCCAGTTGCGTGTTGGTGACGGAGTCGCAATTGCCGGCGGAGAGATCGGAGACGATGGTCTCAACCACCTTCAGCGTGCGTCCGTGGAGGGGGTTGCTGGCGCCGCCGCAGTCGGCCGTCGCTTCCTGGCCCTGCACGCGGGGGGGGGGGGGGGGGGGGGGGACAGCCAAAGAACAGCGGCCGCCATAGCGGCCAGCAGCAACGGCAAAGCGAACTTTGCCCGGAGGGTTTTGCCATCCGGGTTGCCCGTGTAGCTATGCCTCATAACCGAACCTCGCGTTCATATACCAAGCCTCGCGTTGCATAATCGGTTACCAAACTTAGCACAAATTCCGGCTAATGTCTTGACTTCTCGACGTGGGGCATGCTCAGCCTATGTTGGCAATGCGCTACTTTCGCTATCCACCGCATTCCCGCCCCGCTGCGACTTGTGGATTCCCGCGAAGGCGGGAACGACGACGGCAGGGGCGGCAACCGCCGGAAAGGAACGGCGCCCGGCGGCGTGGTATAATGCGCCCAATTACCGCCGCCGGCACAGCGGGCCGCCTGCCCGCCCGGAGCCTTGCCGGAAGGGGCGGACAATTGCCGATGATAGGGAGAACGCCATGCACATCGGATACTTCACCGAGCGGCCTTACCAGGATCCGGAATCGGGCTACTTCGGCGCCACCGGCAAACCCATCATGGACTTGACGGTGAGCAATGAGATTTACGACCCGCAGTTGGGCGCCCACTTATATAACCGCTACTTGGACGAAAAGCTGTACGCCGAGGAGATGGGCTTCGACGGGCTGATGCTCAACGAGCATCACGGCACGCCTTTCTGCATGGGCGGGGCCATGAACGTGGAGGCCAGCATATTGGCGCGCATCACCAAGCGGGCCAAAATTGTGCTGCTGGGCAACATCATCCCCATCTGGGACGACCCGCTGTGGCTGGTGGAACAGCTTTCGATGATTGACATGATTTCCCACGGGCGGCTGGTCTCCGGCTGGGTGCGCGGCACCGGGCGGGAGAGCGTGGCCCACAACGCGCCGCCGCCCTACAACTGGGAGCGGTTCCAGGAGGCCCACGAATTCATCGTCAAGGCCTGGACCACCCCCGGCCCCTTCCGCTGGGAGGGCAAGCACTACCAGTTCCGCCACGTCAACCCCTGGGCTAGGCCCTACCAGAAGCCGCATCCGCAGGTATGGCTGCCCGGCGTCATCAGCCGCGACTCGCTGATGTGGGCCGCCGAGAAGCGCATCCCCTACATTATGCTGTCCACCGAGCTGGAACCGACCAAGCGGGCCTTCCAGCTCTACCACGACACCGCCGCCGAGCTGGGCTATGAGTCCGGCCCGCAGAACCTAGGTTACTTGTGGAAGGTTCACGTGGACGAGACCGAGGAATTGGCCGAGGAAGCCGGGCGGAAGTTCGTGCAGGGGCCGAGCAATCCCTTCCTGGCGGGCAACGAGGGAACCACCAACCCGGCGCTGGTGAACCTGCCGGGGCTGACCTCGCGGCGGCGGGTGCTGCCGACTCAGGGCAGCGCCACCGCGGCCCGGGGCGGCCCGGCCAGCGTCCTAGGCCGGGCCTACGAGCAGCAGATCTCCGACTATACCATCATCTCCGGCACGCCCAAGACGGTCATTCCCAAGATTCGCCACGTGCTGGAATACCTGCGCCCCGGCAGCGTCTTCTTCTGGGACGGCGACGGCGCCATGACCCACGAGGACACCATGCGCAGCCTGCGGCTGATGGGCGAGGAGGTCATCCCGGCGGTCAAGGAAATCGCCAAGGAACTGGAGCTGCCCAGCTCCTTCGAGATCAACCCGGCCACCGGCAAGCCCTTCCCGGAGGAACCGGGCGTCCAAGCCACCGCCAGCGCCGAGGGCGGGCATAGCGCGGACTAGCCGCCGGGCGTCCGGCGAGCGTCCCCGGCTGGGGGGCGGGATGGCATCCCGCTCCCCAGCGCATCAGGTGTTCGGTTATGGAGTTTTTCAGTAAGCGCCCGCCCCTTTGGGCCAATCTTCAGGCTGCGGCTTAGCCTCGGGGAATAATCGCGTAATCCTATGTCAAGGGCACAACGGCGTCAACGGGCGGCAGATGTGGCCGTCATCGGCGGAGGGCCGGCGGGCAGCGCGGCGGCGGCGATGCTGGCGCGGCAAGGCTGGCGCGTCGTACTGCTGGAGCGAGAGCGGTTCCCCCGCGAACACGTGGGCGAGTCGCTGCTGCCCGCGTCCATGCCGGTGCTGGAGGAATTAGGCGCCATGGATGCGGTGCAGGCCGCCGGGTTCCTGCCCAAGTACGGCGCCACCATGGTCTGGGGCCGCGACTCCGAACCGTGGAGCTGGCATTTCCGGGAAACCAGCCCCCGCTACCCTCACGCCTTCCAAGTATGGCGGCCCGCCTTCGACAAGATTCTGCTGGACAACGCCCAGGCCTGCGGCGTCGAGGTGCAGGAGGGCTGCCGCGCCGAAAGCGTCCGCTGGGCGGCGGATGACCGGGCCTACATCCGCTACCTGTCCGACACGGCCGGACGCGGCGAGCTTCCGGCCCGGTTCGTGGTGGACGCCAGCGGGCAGGCGGGGCTGCTGGCCCGGCAGACCGGGACGCGCCGCTGGGATTCCTTTTTCCGCAACCTGGCGGTATACGGCTATTTCGAGGGAGCGGAGCCGCTGCCCCCGCCCGATGAGAACAACATCTTCATTGAAGCCTACCGACACGGCTGGTTCTGGACCATCCCCCTGCACACCGGCCGGAGCAGCGTGGGCGCGGTGGTGGACCACCGGACCGGGCAGGAGGGGATTCAGCGGCTGGGAGCGCGGGAGTTCCTGCTGGAACAACTATCCCAGGCCGCGAACACCCGCAGGATGCTCAGCAAGGCGCGGTGGGCCGACGGCCCCAGAGTGGTGCGGGACTGGTCGTACTCGTCGGAGCGCACCACCGGGCCGGGGTTCGTGATGACCGGGGACTCGGCCTGCTTCGTTGACCCGCTGTTTTCCTCGGGGGTACATTTGGCGCTCATGTCCGGCGTTATGGCCGCCGCCTACGCCGCCACCGCGCTGAAGGCCGCCGCAGGCGATTCGCAGTTGCGCGACCAAGCCGGGGAGGTCTATCAGGAGCTTTACTACAAGGAATACAATCAGTTCCGGGAAATGGCCCGGCTCTTCTACTCCAGCAACCTTACCGCAGACTCCTATTTCTGGGAGGCCCGGCGCATCGTCGAGGGGGACGGGGAGCAGAGCGAGTTCTCGCCGCGCCAGAGCTTCATCCAAGCCGTGGCGGGACAACCGCCGCGCGGCTACGAGCGGGCGGTGCTGGCCCGAGGGGAAGCGCCCGCCGGGTTCGTGTCCAGCGTCCGGGCCGTCGAAACCGAGCGCGCCCGCCGGGCCCAATGGCTGACGGCCCTGGGCGCCGACCCGCAGCGCAATCAACTGCTGTCTGCGGCCCCCCGGCTGGCCGAAGGCGTGCGGGTAGCGCAGAAGCCGGTGCTGGCCCAGGGCGAATTCGTCTGGGGCTACACCCTGAGCGCAGTGTCCCAGCCCGAGGGCGCGCCGTGCAGCGAGCTGGTAGCCGCCCTAGTGTCCCTGATAGACGGCCAAACCCCGGTATCCGCACTGCTGGCCCGTCTCGGCCAAGGGCTGCCCCAGCCTTCCCGAACCCAACTGGAGGCGGCGGTGACCCGCACCATAGAAATCCTCTACGTTGATGGAACCATCGCTCGGCTCAACCCTCCGTAAACCGCTATCTCCGCTCCCGCGGCCGGGTCTGCGGACGGACGCTGACGTTGGTGTGCGAGCGCCTGGGCCGCTATGAGTTTATGTTCAACGTCGCTCCCCGGCGCGGCAGGCGTTCCCCACGGATTCAGGATCATCAACACCGGCCGGCTAGGGAAATCCCATAGAAGCCATAAGCGCCGAACTGAAAATCAGCACAACCATCAAGCCTGCCCGAACCGCCCTAGCCAAAACTGCGGCACCCCCACTTTCAGACAGGAGAGAACCGGCAATGACCACACAATCCAACACGCTGGAAGGCAAAATCGCCATCGTCACCGGCGCGGCCAGCCCCATCGGCATGGGACGCTCCATCACCACCGGCCTGGTGCGGGCCGGAGCGCGGGTGGCGATGCTGGACATCAACGAGGACTGGCTGGAGCAGACCGCCAACGATATGCGCGAAATCGGCGGCGATGACGCGGCGCTGCCCATCGTGGCCGACGTCACCAGCCCGGAGTCGGTGGAAAACGCCGTCAGCCGCACCATCGGCGAGCTGGGCGGGCTGCACATCCTGGTGAACAACGCTGGCATCAACGCCCGCACCGGCGGGTTCGGGGGCCGGGCCGCCGGCAGCCAGAACGACTTTTGGAGCATCCCGCCCGAGGCTTGGCTGCGAGTGATTGACGTGAACCTGAGCGGGCCGTTCCTGATGTCCCACGCCGTGACGCCCCATATGGTCGAGCAGGGCCACGGGCGCATCATCGGCGTGACCACCAGCATGGACACCATGTGGCGCAAGGGAGGCGCGCCCTACGGCCCGTCCAAAGCGGGCCATGAAGCCCTGGTGGCCATCATGGCCCAGGATCTGGAAGGCACCGGCGTCACCGCCAACGTGCTGACCCCCGGCGGCGCCACCGCCACCAACATGGTGATACCCCCCGAGGGCGCCACCACCGACGCGCTGATACAGCCCGAGGCGATGCAGTCGCCGGCGGTCTGGATCGCCTCCGACGCCGCCGCCCACTGGAACGGCCGCCGCATCATCGCCTATTACTGGGACGACGCGCTGCCGCTGGAGGAGCGGCTGGAAAAGTGCAGCGCCCCCGCCGCTTGGCCGCAACTGGGGCTACAGGCGGTGCACCCCGACTGGTTCGGGCGGGCGTGACGGCAAGTCTGCCGTCCCGGTATCGGGCATAATGGCGGGCATACGGCGAGATAGCTGGGAGGTGCGTCATACTGTCTGGATCCAACAGGATGCCACTCCCGGCCATTCCAATATCGAACAGCGCCTGCCATTTTTACAATGAGGAATTGAGCAAATGAATACCAATGCTGCTACACACACAATGGCCCAAGCCCAAGAAGGTCTGCGGCAAATCGAGGAATCCATAATCAAGTTGCTGGAACTCAATCCGCAAGGGCTGCGAAACGCCCAGATTGCGGATTTGCTGGGTTTGCACTCAGATTTCCAGGGAAATCAAAAAGACCATCTGACGTATTCGGTTCTGGGAGGTCTCATAGCCAAAGGAAAAGTTGTCAGAAACGACGAAACCAAACTTTTCACTAACACAGCGGTAGCGAGAGAGGAAATTGACATAGCGTCCGCAGGAAGAGCAATGTACGAAAAAATTCGCGGCGAGCTGGAGGCAACACAACAAGGAGAGGTTGTAATCATTGATGTCATAAGTGGCGATTATGAGGTTGCCGACACTGACTTGGAGGCTACTCTGCGAATGTTTGAACGGCGGCCCAATGCACTCACTTGGGGCGAAAGAATTGGCTATCCGGCGATGTACACCATTAGAGAAAGAATTTCTTTCGGTTAGCCATGGTTACAGGAACAGTGAAAGCCGAAGTCAGTAAAGACGGGCTTACCTATCTGAAACCTCAAATTACCATCAGCGTTGCCAATGCCAACCACATTTTTGTGAATCTTGATGCCATAGTGGATACAGGATTCACCGGATGGCTGGCATTGCCAGGAGACACTATTGAAGAGCTTGAATTGACTCGGTACGGTCAGCGGCCCGCTAACCAAGCCGGTGGTATAGGCATATTTACCATCTACGGCGCGTTAGTGTCGTGGCATGGCGAGCATCGGCCAGTACTGGTGCACCAAAACAGCGGCGAGCCTTTGGTGGGAATGGCCTTACTCGAAGGCAGTCGGTTAACCGTTGAAGCCAGCGATGGCGGAGTTGTAATTATCGAAGAAATACTCCAAAGATAAGACGTCACAAACGAAGTGAAATTAAAAGCAGGGTGAACTTCTGTGGCAGCACAAGCGCCGGGGATACTGATGCCCGGCGTTTCGCTCAGACGCCGGGATACGCCCGTTCCGCCATCGCTCGAGCGCAGCGACGGCCTGCGGGATGTCTAGGGCGATTCCCTCTTTGTCCGGCGGACGGTGTTCGCGGCTGTAGCGCATTGCGCGCCTCCGAACTCCGCCCGGTTACAGCGGCGGGTTCACCGCCAGTTGAATCAGGCCGATGATGGCCCCTAACCCGGCGCCGAACCAGTTAATCCAGCGAAGGTGACGGCCCGATATGGACAGCACCAGCTGCTCGACTTCCCTGACCTCGAAAGCGTTGATCCGGTTGGTGACCAGGGTTTCGATGTCCAGAATTTTGCTCAGCTCCGGTATCTGCTCGCCTAGGAATCCGATGAGCTGGTCGGCCAAGTATTGATCTAAGCGGTCTGCCGTTTCACCGGACAGCGGAATCAGCGACTCCAGCGTAACGGCCTCGCCATTGCCTTCCCCGCCGGTTCCCCACTGCCGGGCCAGTTTGCTGATCTGGCCGGGGGTATCGGGAGCGGTCAGGTAGTTCAGCATCAAATTGGCCGTCAGTCCCGACACCACGCCGGTTTGGACGCCCAGGGTGCGCTCCGCCATTGTTCCCAGGGTGGTTTTGGCATTCTTTTCGTAGAACTTGCCCGCCGCCTCCCGCACGCTGGTTTCGGACGTTTCGGCTAATGCGGTGAACGCCTGCCGGGTCGCCCGGTCGGCCATCCAGTAGATCGTCTGCTCGTTGCGCCCGATTAGCCCCCGGATGCGGCGGCCCGATATTCGCTTCAGCGCGACGCCGCTGGCATCGGATATCAAGGTTCGCATCTCCGGCGTGCTTAGGGCTTGCTCTGCGTCGTCAATCACCTTGGCGATGATGTTGGGCATATCCCGGATGGCTTCGTCTTTCTTGCCGCTGATGCTCAGTATTATCCTGGTCATCAGGCTCTGCTGGTTGACCGTGTCTTCCACCAGATTTTGCCCGATTTTTACCAGCTTCGCCGACATATCCGGCTGACGCAGCCAGTTGAATATCATCCACGTTACTGCCGGAATGTTGTTGTGGATCAGCTCCTGCACCGCCTCCTGATTGGCTGGCGTGAGGTACTCTTTCAGCCTTTTGTTTTGCTTCAGCTGGTCTTGCAGCCAGTTGTTCACGAACTCGGAGGCGGTGTTGCCCAGCCCCTCGTTTTTCAGCGCGGGCAAAACCTTGCCATGCACAAAGTTCGCCAGTTGTTCGGAACTGGTCACTTCCGAAAGCCGTTTGTTGCCGATGTCCTCCGTAATCCGGGCGGCCAGAGACTGCACCATAGCGGCGCATTGGGGGGAGTTTAGGAAGGCCGCCAGTATTTCTTGGAACAGCGCTTCCGGCGGGGCCGTCCCTTCCGGTTCGTTCCGGGATCCGGCGGCGCCCAGGCTTATGGGCCGCTGCATCAGCGCCCGGCGCCGTTCCCCAATCCAGCGCTTCATGCTGTCGCGGAACTCGGCGCCGTCCAGTTGCTCTTTGAGGGCCTGCGGGGACAGCAACTGTTCCGACACCATCCGCCCGATGGTGCGGGCTAGGTCGAAACGGTTGCGGGGTATGACGCCGGGGGTCAGCGGCACCCGGACGCCCAGCAGCCGCTTGGGGGTCAGCGGGCGGAACAGCATCTTGATGGCAATCCGGTTGGTCACGTAGCCGATGACCGCCCCCAGCAGCGGGGGCAGCAACCAGGGCAGGACTGCCAGGGCGGTGTCCATTCGTTACATCCTTTCCCGGCCCGATTCTGCCTGACAACCGGGGGGTGGCGCCGGGCCGAAGCCGTGGCCCGGCCATTCTGTTTTACTCCCCTTTGCCCCGGACTTCAAGTTTCCGGGGTATGCCCGCCGGGGTCTTTCGGTTCTTGACGCGATTATCTGATTCAGACAAACAATGGTATCATTCCCCCCAACTCACCCCTGCGCGCGGAGGCCAGCGATGACGACGTACACCGGCCAGTCCATCAAGCGATTCGAGGACCACCGCCTGCTCACCGGGCAATCGGCCTACGTGGACGATATGACCCGGGCCGGGATGCTGCACGCCGTGATTATTCGCAGTCCCCACGGCCACGCCCGCATTCGCGGCATCGAAACCGCCGCGGCGTTGGCCCTGCCGGGGGTGGCGGCAGTCATCACCGCCGCCGACCTGGGCGGCCTGGCCCAACTTCCCACCCGCGAGTTCGCCGACGCCGACGAACTGCGCCCGCCGCGGCACCCGGCGCTGGCCGTGGACAAGGCTTGCTACGCCGGGCAGCCCGTCGCCATAGCGCTGGCCGAGGACATTTATACCGCCCACGACGCCGCCGAACTGGTGGCCGTGGATTACGAGGTTCTGCCCGCGATCATAGACCCGCTGGAAGCGGTCAGCGAGGGCGCTCCGGTGATTCACGAACACCTGGACAGCAACGTGGTGCTGCGCACGGTCAACGCCGGGGGCGACCTGGACGCGGCCTTTGCCGACGCCGGATGCGTCATCCGCCAGCGGTTCGACGTGCAGCGGCTGGCCCCGGCCCCCATGGAGCCGCGCGGCCTGATTGCCGAATATGACGCCGCCGCCGATTTGCTGACGGTGTGGGACTCCACGCAGCACCCCCACGAAATCCGCGAACACCTGTCCCGCCTGCTGGAGCGGCCCCTCGAATCCGTGCGGGTGGTATGCCCCGACGTGGGCGGCGGCTTCGGCGAGAAGGGCTGCTTCTTCCCGGAGGAAATAGCCATCCCCCATCTGGCGATGACGCTGGGGCGGCCCATCAAGTGGGTGGAAAGCCGACAGGAAAATATGCTCTGCTTCCACGGGCGCGGCCACAGCATAGAGCTGGAAGCGGCGGCCCAGAGCGACGGTACGCTCCTAGGCATCCGCGTGCGAATCACCGCCGACCTAGGGGCCTACTTCTTTATGTCCACGCCCACGGTGCCGATACTGACCAGCCACCGGCTTACCGGCCCCTACCGCACTCCGGCAATGTCGGTGGAGGTGGTGGGCGTGGCGACCAACAAGTCCGTGACCGGCGCCTACCGGGGCGCGGGCGGGCCGGAGGCCGCCTTCTGCATGGAGCGCGCCGTTGACCTGGTGGCCCAGGAACTGGGCCTCGACCCCGCCGAAGTGCGCCGCCGCAACTTCATTCCGCCCGGCGCCTTTCCCTACGACACGCCCACGGGCATAACCTACGATTCCGGCGAATATGCCGCCGCCTTCGACCGCTCCCTGGAACTGTCCGGCTATGCCGGGTGGCGGGAACGCGCCCGGCAACAGGCGGATGCGGACGGCCCGCTCATCGGCGTCGGCATCGCCGCGGTGGTGAAGGGTTCCGGCGCAAAGGTGACCTTCCTGGAGGAACACGCCCGCGTCGTCATCGGACCGGACGGAGACGTGACGGCCCACACCGGCATCTCCCCCCACGGGCAAGGCACCGAAACGACCTTCGCCCAAATGGCCGCCGACGAGCTGGGCATCGCCCCCGGCGACATCCGGGTTCGCCACAGCGACTCCGCGGTGTTTCCCCACGGCGGAGGCACGTCGGCCAGCCGGGGTATGATTGCCGGCGGCACGGTGTTGTACAACGTGCTTCAGGAAGCGCGGCAAAAGCTGACCGCCATCGCCGGCCATCTGCTGGACTGCCCTACCGAAGACATTGAGCTGTCCGAAGGCCGGGCCGTCAGCCGCAGCAATCCGGCCCGCAGCGTGCCTTTCGCTCAACTGGCCGCCGCGGCCCACAACGAGGAACTGCTGCCGCCAGGCGAGGAGCCGGGGCTGGACTTCACCGGCTCCAATGCCTTGAGCAAAAGCCCCTACGCCTTCGGTTCCCACGTGGCGGTGGTGGAGGTCTCGCGGGAGAACGGGGCGGTCAAGATTCTGCAATACACCGGCGTTCACGACTCCGGCAAGGTAGCCAACCCTATGCTGTACGAAGGCCAGATTCACGGCGCCATCGCCCAAGGCATCGGCCAGGCCCTGTGGGAGGGGATGGTGTACGACAACGCCGGGCAGCCTCTCAGCGGCAGCCTGATGGACTATGCCCTGCCCAAATCCATAGACCTGCCCGACTTCGAGCTGGACAGCAGCCTGGAAACACCGTCGCCCATCACCGCCTACGGCGTCAAGGGCGTCGGCGAACTGCCCACCCTGGCCGCCCCCGCCGCCATCGCCAACGCCGTAATGGACGCCCTCTCCTCCGTTGGAGTGAAGCACATAGACACGCCGCTGACCCCGGAAAAGGTCTGGCAGGCGCTGCGGGACGCAGGGGCGGCGCAGGGCTAATCCCCCATCCCGCCGCCTATCCCTATCGGGAGATGACTAGGGCGGGAGATGACAAGGGCGAGGGCGCATCCCCGCCCTTGCCTTTCCGCCCCCTTTGCCTTCGTTGCCCGCGCCGAAATCGCCGTCCGGCTTCCCGGGCAACTGTTCCTAACCCTCCAGCGTCGCCACGCTGAACACCACGGCGAAGGGGTAGCAGTAGATGACCACGCTTTTGTGGGCGGAAATGTCCACTCCGGCCGGTATCGGGTAGTTCTGGTTGCCCCGGTTGCCCTTCAGGTCGCCGAGGTCAACGTAGCCTTCCTGCTTCACCTGCTCGGAGCGTTCCGGGTCGGGGTGGGTGGAGAGCACCACGTGCAGGGCCGGGCCGTTGGTGACGTTCAGGTCTTCCAGCCGTAGCAGATGGGCGCCGTCGGGCGTGCGGTAGATGGTGGCGGCGCCGCTGCCCCGGTGGAAGGCGTCGGCGTCCTTGAAGCTGCCTCGGGCCACCGCCTGCACCCCGGCATCCGACGCCGCGGGCTGGGCCGCCGTTTCCGACTCCGCGATGGCCTGCTCCATCATGGCGACGGCCTCTCCGGTCATCGCGGCCGCTTCTGCCGCGCTGCCGGTTTCGAGGGCCGCCATGGCATCCATCGCCATCGCCATGCCTTCCTCCAGCGCGGCGCGGCGGACGGGGGTAATCACCACCAGCGCGTCCTCGGCGTCGGCTTCCGTCGAGGCCAGCGCGGCCCCGGCGTCAATGGCTGCGGGCGCGGGCATGGTTTCCATCACCGGGCGGTCCACTTGGGCCATACCGGAAAAGATGCGCTCCACGTCCTCCCGCTCCATACCCTCCGGCACCGTGGCGGCGGCGGCGTAGGGAAACGCCTCGTCCACGGTGACGTTGGTGAACAGCGGCGACCCCAGCGACCAGCCCAGCCACACGGCCAGGGCCAGCAGCGGAACGGAGATGATACCCAGCGGCTTGCGGAATCGCCAGGCCGCCCGGTGCCAGCCGCGCCGGTAGGCAAAGGCCAGCGCCGCGGCGATAAACACCAGCACAGCAGCGCCGATGGCCCAGCGGTAGGGGTAAAGGTCGGCAAAGGCTCGCTCAATGTCGCCGAAAGTAGCCATATATCCTCCGCGCATCCCATTGTTCGTATCTTCCCGGTTGTTCGTATCTTCCCGGCAGCGCGGGCCGGGCGGATATGGTACATCATATCCGGCGCGTGTACTCTAAAGCGGGCGTTGGCATTGCCGGCACCCGCCGGGAATGCCCCGGCGCGGCGGGGCCACCATCCCCGGCGGGTATAGTCTATTATTATCATCTGTACAGGAAGCATCATCCGGGCGGACGGCCCGGGCAGACTATCCGGCGGGAGGCAACGTGGAGCCTTCGGAAATTGGCGGCAATGACAAGCTGGTAGGCGCGTCAGTACGGCGAAAGGAGGACTTCCGCCTGATACAGGGCGAGGGACGGTATGCCGGCGACATACAGCCCCGCGATATGGCGGTTATGGCGGTGCTGCGCAGCCCCCACGCCCACGCCCGCATCCGGGGCATTGACGGCGCCGCGGCCAGCAGGCTGCCCGGCGTGCTGGCCGTGGTCACGGGCGCGGAGTTCAACGCTCAATGCCAGGCCCAGCTTCCCTTGGCCGGAGTGCGCGAGCATATGAAGGCCGTAAGCCGCTGGCCCATGGCCGCGGACACCGCCAAGTACGAGGGCGAGCCGGTGGCCGTTGTGGTGGCGGCAAACGCTTACATCGCCCGCGACGCGCTGGAGCTGGTCGAGGTTGATTACGAGCCGCTGCCCGCGGTGGTGGATATGGAACGGGGCCTGGAGGACGGCTCTCCCCTGGTTCACGAGGATTTGGGCACCAACCTTTGCGTCACCAGCGGGCGCACCGTCGGCGACCCGGACGCGGCCTTTGCCGAGGCCGATGGAACGCTGTCGCTGCGGCTGGAGGAGCCGCGCCTGGTCCCCAACGCCATGGAGCCGCGGGCGGTTACCGCCAGCTACGAAAGGGGCGTGGGGGAAGTGACCCTCTGGCTGTCCACGCAGGCTCCTCACATGGAGCGCCGCGCCGTGGCCGGGACGCTGGGCATGCCCGAAAACCGAATACGGGTGCTGTCGCGCGACGTGGGCGGCGGATTCGGCGCGAAAATAGACACCTACCCGGAAACCGTCATCGCCGCAGCCTTGGCGATGCGGCTCAACCGCCCGGTGCAGTGGGTGGAAGAGCGGCAAGAGGAGTTCACCTCCACCATCCACGGGCGCGGCGAGGTGCAGTACGTGGAGGCCGCCTACCGCAGCGACGGCAGGCTGCTGGCCCTGCGGACGCAGTATTACACCGACCTGGGAGCCTACTGCTTCGGCGGCACCCACGGCGTGGCCGAGACGCTCACTCCCTCCGGGGCGGCCGGGGCCTACACCGTGGCGAACCTGGAGTGGTCGGTGTACGGCGTCTACACCAACAAGATGACCGTCGGCCCCTATCGCGGCTACGGGCAGCACGCCACGGCCTACGCCGCCGAGCGGGTGATGGACGGCATCGCGCAGGCGTTGGGCCTCGACCCCGCCGAGGTGCGGCGGCGCAACCTGATTCCCGCCGGGGACTTTCCCTACCGCACGCCCACCGGCCGGCTGCACGACAGCGGCGATTATCAGCTCGGGCTGGAGCTGGCCCTGGAGCTGGCGGGCTATGCCGGACTCCGGGAGGAGCAGGCCCGGCTGCGAGCGCAAGGCGCGCTACTGGGCATCGGCATCGCCACCACCGTAGACGCCTCGGGCTTCGGGCCGCCGGGTTCCCTCAGCGTCCGGCCCGGGTACGAAACGTCCACGGTGCAGGTGGACACCTCCGGGCGCGTCACCGTCTATACCGGCTCCTCGCCTCACGGGCAGGCCCACGAAACCACCTTCGCTCAGATTGCCGCCGATGAGCTGGCAGTGCCGCTGGAAGACGTGGACGTAGTGTATGGCGACACGGCTTTGATTGCCCAAGGCACCGGCACCCGGGCCAGCCGCTCGATAGTGGTGGGCGGCTCTGCGGTGGCATCGGCCAGCCGACAGGTGAAGGACAAGGCCCTGAAGCTGGCCGCTGCGCTGCTGCGCACCGAGCCGCAGTACGTGGAACTGCGCCGGGGCGGCTTCTTTGCCGAGGATATTCCCGACCGCTACGTCACTTGGCGCGACGTGGCCGCGCTGTCGGCCGGCCCCCAGCCCGTGCCGGAAGGAACCGAACGCGGCCTGGAGGCCAGCGTATACTGGGAGCCGGACAACTACACCTTTCCGTACAGCGCCAATGTGGCGGTAGTGCGGGTTGACCCGGATAACGGAACGGTGGAGTTGCTGGACTTCTATTCGGTCAACGACTTCGGGGCGCTGGTGAATCCGATGGTGGTGCGCGGCCAGGTGCACGGGGGACTGGCCCAGGGCATCGGCGCGGCCCTTATGGAGGAAGCGGTATGGGACGGCAACGGCCCGCTGCTTACGGGCAGTTTTATGGACTACGCCATGCCGCTGGCAAAGCATCTGCCCGATTTCACCCTGCAATTCCAGCAAACTCCCAGTCCCTTCAATCCTCTGGGAGTCAAGGGCATGGGCGAGACCCCGACCATAGCCGCCGTCCCCGCCGTGGTCAACGCCGTCGCCGACGCCCTGGCGCCCTTGGGCGTAACCGGCCTGGATATACCGCTGAAACCGGAGCGGGTTTGGCGGGCCATACGCCGGATCGAATAGCTGAACGGTTTGACAGGGCCTAAGCCGGTCGGTAGCATCGGGGCGCATCCTCATTTGGCGATTCGCCCAGCGGAGAACGTATGAAGTACGACTATATTGTTTTGGGCGCCGGTTCGGCCGGCTCCATTATGGCGTCCAGGCTTTCCGAGGATCCCGGCGTGTCCGTCCTGCTGCTTGAAGCCGGCCCCGATTACCCGGACTTCGAGCTGATTCCTGATGAGGTCAAGTACGGCTTCGCCACGGCAACGGACGTCATCACCAAAGACCACAATTGGGAGTTCGTCGGCAAGGCCACCGACGTTGCGCCGCCCATGCGCGTCCCTCGGGGCAAGGTCACCGGCGGCTCCAGCGCCATCAACGGCCAGATGTTCCTGCGCGGAGTTCCCGAGGACTACGACGCTTGGGCGGAAATGGGCAACGATGAATGGAACTTCCAAAACGTGCTGCCTTACCTCCGCATGATTGAGAGCGACACGGAGTTTGGCGGGGACGACTTCCACAATTCCGACGGCCCGATCATCGCCCGGCGCTTCGCCAGGGCAGACCTGATGCCGGAACAGCGGGCGTTCTACGATGCGGCGCTGGCCGCCGGGTTTCCCGACAGCCCGGACCAGAATCACCCGGAAGCCTCGGGCGTTGGCCCTTCGCCCCTGAACAACCCCAACGGCATACGCTGGAGCACGGCCTTGGGCTACCTGAACCCGGCCCGCCACCGGCTGAACCTGACCATTCGACCCAACGCGCTGGCGCGGCGCATCCTGTTCCAGGGCAAACGCGCCACCGGCGTCGAAGTTGAAAGCGGCGGCGAGCGGTTCGTAGCCGAGGGCGAGGAGATTATCCTGAGCGCCGGCCCGGTCTGCTCTCCCCATATACTGATGCTGTCGGGCGTGGGCCCGGCGGAACAGCTACAAGCCCAGGGCCTGCCGGTGGTCCACGGCCTGCCCGGCGTGGGACAGAACCTGCGCGACCATCCCTTCGTGCCGGTCACTTTCAGGACGAAGCCCGGCCACGTGTTCAACGAACATGACCCGCGCTTGCAGATGATGATGAGCTGGACTGCGGAAGGCTCGTCCCTGCGCAACGACATGATTTTCGTGGTGCTGTCCTATGCCACCGAGGAATGGACCCGGGATACCAGCGCCGAGGACGTTGATCCCATCGGCTTCCGCATCGCTTCGGGTCTGTACCTGGCAGTGGGGGCCGGGGAGTTGCGCCTGCAATCTCCCGACCCCGACCGGCAGCCCGCGCTGGACTACAACTACTTTGCGGAGGAATTCGACCTGCAACGTATGCGGGAGGGCGTTCGGCTGATTGTGCGCCTGTCGGAACACGAGGCTCTGGCAGAGCAAATCCAGGAGCGAATCAGCCCCACGGACGGCGAACTAGCCACCGACGCGGCCCTGGACGCCTTCATCCGGCGCAACTGCACCACGGGGCATCACATCTCCGGCACCTGCAAGATGGGCCCGGCCTCCGACCCCATGGCGGTGGTGGACCAGCGCGGCCGGGTGCACGGGCTGGCGGGCCTGCGAGTGGTGGACGCTTCCGTTATGCCCGACTGCATCCGCGCCAACACCAATGTCACCACGATGATGATCGGGGAAAAGATAGCGAACTACGTTCGCAACGGGGAATAGTCCGCTTTCCCGCCGAAGGCGCCTTCCCGCCGAAGGGCAGATGGGCGGGTTTCTAATCCGTTCCTGCCCTTCGGCATTCCTGCCCTTTGGAATGTAAACGTGATTGTTCAGACCGGGGGCGGGTAACGCCCATTGAACTCAATGGCTTCGTCCTCCGGGTTGACTTTTATCCCCAGAGCCTGCATGGCAACGGCGCCTAGCAGCGGTTCGATGACGTTCATGGCAGCTACCAGAGTCCCGCCTTCCCGGTCGCCAATCCGCAAATAGGCAAGCCCTACCGGGGCGTTTACGCGAGTCCCGTCAGCCAGCGCCGGAGTGTTCGGCACCGGAAACGACAGCCCCAGTTCGGCGGCCAAATCCGGGGCAACCCCAGTATAAAGCGATCCGGTATCCACCATAAACTCTACGGTGGCTGTCCGTTCCTTGTCCGGGCCGATTTCTCCCTTAATTCTTGTCAGTCCCATCTTGCGCCGCCTTTACGGCCGGCTTGTTGTCCCTTACCCGCCTGACCGGATGAAGTCGGCGATGCGCTCGCCGGTCATCATGGTAGTGCCGTTGGTGTTGGCGCCCCGGAGGGATGCCGGGCCGTCAGGCCGGGGGCGGATAAGGGACAGTAAGCTCGACGGTCTCGTCTGCGGGATTGACCTTCAGGCCAAGGGCCTGCATGGAAGTAGCTCCCAAGAGGGGCATCGGAACTTCCATGGCGCCGATAATTATGGTGTTCTCCCGGCCCATCATCCGAAGGCGTCCGAATCCCAGCGGCACTTCCGAGCGGGCATTGCCGGCCGTGACCACGGTAGTCGCGGCGGTGAACTCAACCCCCAACTCTTGGGCCAATCCGGGGGTGATCATGGTGTAAAGCGACCCGGTATCAGCCAGAAATTCCACTGGCCTTAACGCGCCGATGTGGGAACCCACTTCCCCGGTGACTTTAACTATACCCAAATGAGCGCCCTCCTCACAAGCCAAGCCGCTTGTGTTATTCCCCCTGCGTTATTCATTGTACTTTACCCGCCTGACCGGATGAAGTCGGCGATGCGCTCGCCGATCATCATGGTAGTGCAGTTGGTGTTGGCGCGCACGCAGTTGGGCATTACGGAGGCATCGGCCACGCGGAGACCCTCGAGGCCGTGAACCTGGCCCTGCTGGTCCACTACGGCCAGGGGGTCGGACGGCGGCCCCATCTTGCAGGTGCTGGTCAGGTGCTGGCCGCTGACCACGCTGCGCCGGATGAAGGCGTTCAGAGCCTCATCGGACGCCAGTTCAGCGTCGGAGGGTTGCAGCCGTTCCTCGATGATGCCGTCAAAGGCCGGGTGTGCGCCCAACTCGGCGCACAGGCGGACAACCTCGCGGCAGCGTTGCAGGTCAAAGTCGTTCTCGAAGAACTTGAAATCC
Source organism: Dehalococcoidia bacterium (assembly GCA_965213725.1). Classification (GTDB taxonomy): domain Bacteria; phylum Chloroflexota; class Dehalococcoidia; order Lucifugimonadales; family UBA3495; genus VXOI01. The sequence goes on along the minus strand of OZ243924.1, from coordinate 2,104,151 downwards.
AGCGATGGCGGCGCATAGGGGTCGGGCGAGGTTATCCTCAGTTCGCCCGAACCGGCCTCCAGATTGATGAAGGTATACATCCCCAAGCCGGTCACGCCGCCGCCGTCCGCAGGAGCGTACATCCGCGGGTTTATCAGCGAACCCATCAGGATTTGCAGGTCGTTGCGGAACTCGGAACCCGTTGCAGTCCAGCGGGCGGCCACCTGCAAGCGCGGGGCGTGGGGATCCAGTTCGTGGCCCGCCCTAGTGCGGAAGGGGACGAACACGATGGGATGATCCCGCAGGCTCTGCCCCACGCCCGGCAGTTCGTGCACCTGGGCGATGCCCGCGGCGGCAAGCTGTTCCGCCGGGCCGACGCCGGACAGCAGCAAGATATGGGGCGAGCCGATGGTTCCGCTGCTCAGCACAATTTCATCGGCCGCAACGGTAAAGGATTCCCCGCCGGACTCCGCCTGCACCCCGGCGGCCCGCTTGCCGTCGAAGAGGATGCGGTGGACGTTGCAGTTGGCCCTTATGGTCAGGTTCAGCCGGTGGCGGGCCATGCTCAGGTAGCCCAGGGCGGTGCTCAACCGGATGCCGTTGGGGTTATTCAGCGGCACCGGGCCGACGCCGGTGGCGTCGGGATGATTGAAGTCGGCTACGTCGGCGAAGCCCATGCTCCGGCAGGCGGTGTAAAAGGCCATCTGGTCGGGCCGCCACTCCGAGGGCGCGAAGCGGCGGCAGACTATGGGGCCGTCGGAGTTGTGGAAGTCGCTGCCGCCGAACTCCGTATCGGTCTCCATCTTGCGGAAATAGTGGAGCAGGTTTTGATAGCTCCACTGGTCGTTGCCTGCGGCGGCCCAGGAATCGTAATCCTCTGGAACGCCGCGCAGAAAAACCTGGCCGTTGATGGCGCTGGTGCCGCCGGTGACCTTGCCCCGCGGGATGTGCAGCTCGCCGCTGCTGTCGGTGCCGCGAGCGTAGAACTCCCAATTGTGATGCGTGGTCACGGTATCAACGCCCGACGCGAAGCCGAACTTGATTTCCTCGGGCAGATGCTCAAAATCGGGGTAGTCCGGCCCGGCCTCCAGCAGCAGCACCGAGCGATGCGGATCTTCGCTGAGCCGGGCCGCCACCACGCCGCCCCCGGAACCGGCCCCGATGACGATGGTGTCGTATTTCATATCGCCTCCAGATTGCTGCGGTGCGTAGCGCAGCTATGCGTCATTTCAGGTTAGTCTGTAGCCAAAACCGGCGCCTCTCGATTCTTTGCTTGAGACAGCGCGTCCGGCCCTGCTCTGCCCTTGGCCCCAGAGCTACCGAGCGGCCGTGACTGTCCCGCAGTGTATTGCTATACTGGGCATCGCACAACCCGAGAGAGGGATTATCCTATGTCCGTGGCGCTACGGGTTTTTTCCCTATACCTTCTACTGATGGCTTTGGCGGTGGGGGTGAACTTTGCCATCACCCCAATTTATGACGATGGCTCAACCGGATATCCTGTGTGGTCAGCCTTCAACTGGGCTATGGCGGCCGCGCTGGTCATCGCCCTTGTCGCCACTGGATGCGCTTGGGCGCGGCAAGGGGATGCGGCCTCGGAAAACCCCGGCGTGAAGGTCTGGCTGCAAACCAATATGCGCTTCTACGCTTCCTTGGTGCTGACCCTATGCTTCCTGAATAACTGGCTGGCCGACCTGATAAGGGATTCGGCTGACGGCTTTGCCTGGTTCTTCATTGACGGCGGATTCGTCGCCGTGACGCTGTCCGTCGGCCTGCGCTTGTGGCGGGCGGCGCAGGATGGCTAGGCCCGGCGTGACTCAACTTGTAGCAGCGTGAGCGTCAGGGGGTGGCGAGCATGGCCGATTCGGAAATCATCGTCATCGGCGGGGGTATAGCCGGAACCTCCGCCGCCTATTATCTGGCGGAACACGGGCGCAGCGTTGTCTTGCTGGAGCGGGGCGACATCGCCTCCGAAGCCTCCGGGGTCAACGCTGGCGGCATCGGGGCGCTGGGCTGGGGGAATAGGCCCGGCCTGGAATCCTGCCTGACCATGGGCAGCCTCCAGATCTTCCAGAGCCTGCAACTGGAACTTGGCTACGATATTGAGTTTCGCGCCTCCGGCGCCCTCCAGTCTATCCAAACCGCAGAAGAGTACGAATACGCTCGCGACCAGGTGCTCTCCCTGAAATCCCGGGGCTATACCGTAGAACTGCTTACGGTGAACGAGGCCCGGAGCATCGAGCCGGAATTAAACCCGGAACTGCGGGGCGCGATGCACTTCCCGCTGCGGGCCCAGGCCGACCCCCGGAAAGCGACCCGCGCCTTCGCCGCCGCCGCCGCGCATCGCGGCGCCCAGGTTCTCACTGGGCGTGAGGTGACGGAAATCTCCCGCATCGCAGACGGAACCTACCGGGTGGACTGCTCCGGGGAAAGGCACACCGCCAAGCAACTGGTCTTGGCGGCGGGGGCTTGGTGCGGGCCGGCGGGAGAGCTGCTTGGGCTTCGCATACCCATTGTTCCGGTCAGGGGCCAGATGTGGGCGACGGAACCGGCTCCTCCGCGGGTGTTTCATTCGATCTCGGCGGCCGAATCGCCCCTGCGCTGGAAAAACAACCCCGGCAACGACGCCGCCACCCCGCCGGAACTTACCCACACCGGAAATCGCCGGGTAACCAGGCACCTGTACGGACGGCAGACCAGGGACGGCGAGCTGATATTTGGCGGCGACCGCCAGCTAACCGGGTATGACCGGACGGTGGACGCCGCCGGAATCGAGGTTAACTTCGGACATACCGCAGAGATTCTCCCCTTTCTTGGCGGACTCTCCATAAGCCGCGCCTGGGCGGGCCTGATGCCGTTTTCTCTGGACGGCAGACCAATCATCGGAAAGATACCTCAGTTGGAAAACCTGTTCATCGTCAGCGGCCTAGCCTCATCCGGCTTCGGGCGCGGGCCGATGGCCGGCAAGCTGATTGCCGATTACGCCCATACCGGGCAACGCCCTCGTGTACTGTCGGAGTCCGACCCGGCGCGGTGCGTGACCGTTCTTGACTGACCCCTGATAATCCGGTTGCCTGATAATCCGGCTGAAAGAGAAAGTCCTTCATTCGCAGCGATTGCCCGGGAGGCAGCTATGCCCTTGGCCCTGACCAATGCCACGCTGATTGATTGCGTTGATCCCAACCCCGTCGCTGAGGCAAGCGTCGTCATAGAGGACGGCCGCATCGCCGAAATCACCAACGGCAGCCGTTCGCCCGGCGGCCGGGGAGCGCAGGTTATTGACCTAGGCGGCGCTTACCTGCTTCCCGGACTGTGGGACGTCCACATCCACCCCGATTACGCCACCGATCCCAACATCACCGTGGCCCAGCAGACGGCCCGGTTCGGACAGAACCTGATGCGCGGTATGTCCGAGGCCGGCGTGGTGGGAGTCCGCTGCGGGGGAGCCGGGCACTTCATGGACGTGGCTTGGCGCAACACCTTCGCCTCGGGCGAATTGGACGGGCCGCGAGTCTTTGCCTGCGGAAACTTCCTCACCACCACCGGCGGACACTTCCTGACCTCCGGCCACGCCCGCGAGTGCGACGGCCCCTATGGCTTCGTCAACGCGGTGCGCGAACAAATCAGGAACGGCGTTGACCACATCAAGCTGAACCTGTCGGGCGGCGTCATGGGCCCCTTCTGGGATCGCCACACCCATACCTTCCTGCTGGACGAGGAATTGGCGGCCACCTTTGCCTTGTGCCGACAGCGGGGCTACAAGGTGATGGCCCACGCCACCAACCCCGACGCTGTCAGGGCCGCCCTTATGATGGGCGCCCACAGCATTGAACACGGGTACATTATGGACGAGGAATGCATGCAGCTCTTCGCGGAACAGGATGCCTGGTACGTCCCAACCCTCGGCATCACTCATCTGACCCCCTCACAGGCCGCCACCGAGCGGGAGAAGCGCTGGGTAAAGCAGAAGAATCTGGCGCCGGACTTGGTGGCACGGGCCGAAGCCGCGGTGGACACCCACAGAAATTGGTTTCAGCAGGCCCTCCGCTCCGGCGTCAAAATGGCTTTGGGGTCGGACGTTTACCCCTTGCGGGATTCGGCCCTGCTGGAGATGGGGCTGTGGGTCAAGGACGGGGCGACCACCTGGCAAACGCTGCTGGCCGCCACCAAGAACGGAGCCGACCTCTGCGGCCGGGGTTCCGACCTAGGCACGGTGGAAGTCGGGAAAATCGCCGACCTGATAGTCGTGGGCGGCAACCCCCTGGAAGACGTAGAGAACCTGTCTCAGCTTCTGCTGGTGCTGAAAGAAGGCCGCATCGTAGCCGATCACCGCTGACCTGCATCACCCTTCCAATCCCGAGTTTCGCACGGATGGCAAGCAACACGAGGTGTCTGAATGGCCCATCGCTTTACCCTGTCGTCGGCCGGTGCCGGAACGCCGGAACCCTCGTCTGCGCCCGGCCCCGGCGCCGCGCCCGCCCCGCCTGTGGCACCACAGAGGCCGCATAGTTTCACGCGCCACGGCGTGACCATCGAGGATCCATGGCACTGGCTGCGCGACCCCGGCTATCCCGCGGTGGACGACGCTGAAGTGCTGGCGTATCTCACTGCCGAAAACGAATACTTCCAAGCGGCGATGTCGCCCCACAAGGAGCTGACCGACGCCATCTTCGAGGAGATCAAGGCCAGGCAGCAGCCGGACTTGTCCAGCGTGCCGTGGCAGCGCGGCCGTTGGTACTACCAATGGAGTTACCGGGAGGGAAGCCAGTATCGCGTGTGGCAGCGATGGCCGGCCGACAGCCCCGACGCGCGGGAGGGGCCGCCGGCCGACGCGCAGACCATTCTGGACGAGCCGGCGCTGGCGGAAGGTTCCGAGTACTTCCGCCTCGGCTCGGCGTCGGTGAGCAATGACGGCGCCCTGCTGGCCTACAGCGCCGATACGGACGGCTCCGAGCGGTTCAGGCTGACGGTCAAGGACATCGGGACAGGGGAGATCCGGGAAGAGGTGATCGAAGGCACCATCGGCAGCGCGGTTTGGGCGGCTGACGACGCGTCCTTCTTCTATACGCTGGTGGACGAGAACTGGAGACCTTGGCAGGTGCGCCGCCATGTGCTAGGCGAAGCCGTGGACAACGACTCCGTGGTCTACGAGGAAACGGATCCCGGTTTCTTCGTCGGGCTTTCCATAACCACATCCAGGGAGTACATCATCATCGGCGCAGGCGACCACGTCACCTCCGAGGTGCGCCTCATACCCGCGTCGGATCCCGGCTCCGCGGCGGTACTGGTCTCTCCCCGGCGGACGGATCACGAATACTCGGTGGATCACCAAGGCGACCGCTTCGTCATCCGCACCAATGACACGCACAAGAACACCCGCTTGGCGGCGGCCCCGGCCGATGACCCCGCCGAGCAGTCTTGGATGCCGTTGGTGGACGCCTCAGACTCGCACTACATCCGGGCTTTCAAGGCATTCAGGGACTTCATAGCCGTCGAGGAACGCATTGACGGGCTGGACCATATACGCCTGATTGACCGCGCCGGGGAGTCCGTCTACATACCATTCCCCGAGTCGGCCTACACCGTTCACCTGGATGCCAACCCGGAATTCCAGACGGACACGCTGCGCCTCGAGTACGCTTCCATGGTGACGCCAACGACGGTGTTCGACTATCACTTGGGAACGGAGGAACTCGAAGTCCGCAAGGTGCAACAGGTGCCCAGCGGGTACGATGCCTCGGAATACGTCACCGGCCGGGCGCTGGCCGCCGCCCGCGATGGCGCGCAGGTTCCGGTTTCCCTCGTCCGGCGCAGGGACACCCCGGTTGACGGCACGGCCCCGCTCTACCTTTACGGCTATGGCGCCTATGGCCTCGCCATCCCGCCGTCCTTTTCCACCACGCGGCTGTCGCTGCTGGACCGGGGATTCATCTTCGCCATCGCTCACATCCGGGGGGGTGATGACCTGGGATACCACTGGTACGAGGCCGGCAAGCTGGAGCGCCGCGCCAACACCTTCAACGACTTCGTGGACGTTGCCCGTTACTTGGCGGAGCAGGGATACGGGAGGCCGGGCCGCATCGCCATTGCCGGGGGCAGCGCCGGCGGCCAGCTTATGGGCGCCGTGGTGAATCAGGCCCCCGAACTGTGGGGCGCAGTCGCGGCCCATGTCCCCTTCGTGGATGCCCTCAACACCATGCTGGACGACAGCCTGCCCCTTACGCCCATCGAGTGGCCCGAGTGGGGCAACCCCATCGAAGACAAGGACGCTTTCGAGTACATACGCTCCTACTCCCCATACGACCAACTGAAACGGCGCTACTATCCCCCGATATTGGTCACAGCCGGATTGAACGACCCCAGGGTGACCTACTGGGAACCCGCCAAGTACGTCGCAAAGCTGCGGACGCTCAAGACCGACGGCAACCTGCTGCTGCTCAAGACCAACATGGGAGCGGGCCACGGCGGCCGGTCGGGCAGGTACGACCGGCTGTACGAAGTGGCGGAGGAATACGCATTCATCCTGGCAAGCATGGGACTGTTGGAGTAACGTAACCGTTCTCCGGCGGCGGCTTTGCTTGGCGCCGGCTTGCGGCCCGCCGGGTTCCGGCCCTTGCCGGGCCGCCGCAGCCGGTGGTACAAACACCGCAGGCGGGCCGGGAGCGCCCGCGCGAAAGGAGGTTGGACATGGCCCGACTGGAAGGAAAGGTGGCCGTGATTACCGGGGCAACCGGCGGCATCGGCCGGGCGGCCGCGCGATTATTTGCCGACGACGGGGCGCGGGTGGCGCTGGTTGACCTCGACGAAGCGGCCCTCCAGGAAACCGTGCAGTCAATCGGCGAAGACCGGGCCAGTTACACCGTGGCCGACGTGACTCAGCCCGGCCAAACGCAGACCTACATCAACGAAGCCGTGACCCGTTGGGGCGGCGTTGACGCGCTTTTAGCCAACGCGGGGATCGAGGGGGCCTTGTATCCGATACCGGACTATCCCATAGACGTTTTCGACCGGGTGATGGCGGTCAACGTGCGCGGCGTGTGGCTGGGAATCAAGTACGCGGTCCCGGTCATGCGTGAAAGGGGCGGCGGCAGCATCGTTATCACCTCTTCCACCGCCGGCATCGGCGGCGCCCCGGATATGTCGGCCTACACCACCAGCAAGCACGCCGTTATCGGACTGATGCGCACCGCCGCATTGGAGGGCGCGCCCTTCGGCATCCGGGTCAACACCGTCAACCCGGCGCCCATCGAGACCCGCATGATGCGCTCCATCGAGGAAATGCGCGTCGCGGCGATGGATGACGCGGCCATAACCGTCGAACTGGCGAAACAGGCATTCGCCGAACGCATACCGCTGCAACGGTACGGAAACCCGGAAGAGGTGGCGCGTTTGATGCTGTTCCTCGCCAGCGACGACAGCAGTTTCTGCACCGGCGGGGTCTATATGGTGGACGGCGGCCGGTCCGCGGGCAGCCGGTAGCCGGGCCGTCACAACCGGAAGGCCGGTTGCCCCGCCGTTGGTCCCCCGCCGTTGGTCAAAGAGGACGGCAATCCCGCGCTTATGGAAGGCGAAATCATGGCAGCGCCGGTGAAGGGCCATATCAGGGCCGGCTCTCTGGAGCAGGTCTAGGAACGCAGGTGCTTGGCCGCCGCCGGAGGGGGAACGTCATCGCCGTGTTCCACCACGAGGGAGAAGCCTACGCAGTGGACAACCGCTGTCCTCCCATGGGCTTTCCCCTCGACCGGGGCGGCGTCAAGGACGGCATCCTCACCTGCCACTGGCGCCACGCGCGGTTCAACCTGCTCCCGCGGCGGCACCTTCACCCCCTTCGCCGCCGATGGGCGCAGCTCCCTAGTGAGCGCGAGGGCCGGACCTGCCGGACAGCCCTCCGGCCGCAACGCGGCGAGGAGCTATACCAGTGATGCCGATAAGGCGCCGCCGGGTGACGCTGATGGGTCGCCGCCGGGTTCCCGGAACCGTTAAACGGGAAGGGCCGGCTCCGGCCCGCCCTCGGGCAGGTCGATTTCGCCGGAATTGGCATTGTAGGCCAGCAGGGTATAGTAGCCCATCATGGTCATCAGCTCTGTAAGCCACCGGGGGCCGAATTGCTCCATGGCTCTCTGGAACGTCTCTTCGCTGACCCGGTGGTTGTTGAACATCTCGGTGGCATAGGCCACTAGGGCGGCCTCATCCGCGGGCATATCCGGCAGCGGTTTCCGCTCCCGGAGGGCATCCACCAGCCCATCGCTAAGGCCCTGTTGCCGTCCCCGCGCCGCATGAGCGTACCAGATGTATTGACAGTCCAAGTGACGGGCGGTCAGGAGCATAGCCAGTTCTTGCAGCCTGTGGGGCAGATCCGTCACTTCCCGGAAATAGCCAACGAAGTGGTTGGCCCGCCGCCGCATTTCCGGGCTGTAAATCATCACCGAGCCGGGGCCGGAGTCAACCACTCCCCCGCTGGCGGCGGTTTCTTGGTCGAATGCCTCGAGAAATTGCTCCGGGGCCTGTTCCCGGGTAAGCACCGGCAGCCGCGCCATATCACACCCCTTGATTGCAGTTGATTTATACAGAAACCCTAGTCGAATTTCATTATAGCCCCGGCATACCGGCTTCTGGCGCTTGGCGAAACCTGAGGGGATTCCTAAAGGTCGAAGATGTCTTTCAATGGACAACTGAATCCTGGCAGCGCGTCTCCGCCGTCCAGGGCATCGCCGTAGCCGAGGTTGGCGGCCGGGCGATTGGGCTGATGAACTGCGGCAGTCCGTGTTTCAGGGAAAACAGCCAGAACCAGCCGCACGCCGAAGTCCAGCCACATTTGTATCTTGCCGTTGAATTCCGCAAGCGTGTCGCTGGGCGACATTATTTCGGCCACCAAGTCAGGCACAACCTCATAGTATCCGGTGACTTCCACCTCCAAAGGCAGCCTCTCGGCGGATATAAAGAACACATCGGGCTCCCGCACGGTGTCCGGGTTGCGCTCTACGATCACTCCGGCGTCGGTGCCGCCCACTCTACCCAGCCGCCGGGGCCGCACGAACGCCCTCAACTCGCTGACCAAAGCGCCCGCGATTTCTCCGTGCCGTCCGCCTGCTGACATCCTTTCGTGAAGCGACCCGCGTATCAGTTCGCCCTTGACGCCTTGGCTGTCCAAGCGCAGCAAGTCGTCGGCGGTTAGCAACCCCTGCTTGGCCGTCGTCATACCCGTCCCCGCTGGAAGATGCGGCTTTGTTCCTGCCGCCATAATTTTGGCCCTTGGTCGAATTTATTACAGCCCCGGCATACCGCCTTACGGAGCTTGACGAAAGCAGAGGGGATTCCTAAAGGTCGAAGATGTCTTTCAAGGGACAACGGAATCCTGGCAGCGCGTCTCCACCGTCCAAGGTGTCGCCGTAGCCGAGGTTGGCGGCCGGGCGATGGGGCTGATGCACGGCCGCAGTCCGCGTTTCCGGGAAAACAGCCAGAACCAGCCCCACGCCGAAGTCCAGCCACATTTGTATCTTGCCGTTGAATTCCGCAAGCGTGTCGCTGGGCGACATTATTTCGGCCACCAAGTCAGGCACGACCTCGTAGTATCCTCGAACCCGGACATCCAAGGGCAGCTTTTCCGCCGAAATATAGAATACGTCCGGCTCGCGCACGGTGTCCGGGTTGCGCTCCAGCAGAACGCCGCCATCAGTGCCGCCTACCCGTCCCAGTCGGCGAGGGCGTACATACGTCCCCAGGGCAAGGATCAAAGCTCCGGCAATTTCCGTATGTATTCCACCCGCAGACACAGTTTCGTGAAGCGCCCCGCGTATCAGTTCGCCCTTGACGCCTTGGCTGTCCAAGCGCAGCAAGTCGTCGGCGGTGAGCAACCCCTGCTTGGCCGTCGCCATACCCGTCTCCCCGCCGGAAGATGCGGTTTTGTTCCTGACGCTATAATTTTGGCCCCTTCCCGGCACTGGGGAAAGGGCCTGATGCGTCCTTACTAGCGAACCCTGGCAGGCTCTTCGTCCCACGGGCCGGGCAGTCGGCCCTTCTCCGTGGCGCCGATCATATACTGGCCTTCCTCATGGCCCCACTCTTCGCGGGGCATCTCATAGGAGACCTCTATGCCGTTGCCGTCCGGGTCGCGGATATAGATGCCCACGGCGTGACCGTGGTCGGACACCGACTCAATCTTGATGTCCCGTTCCTTTATGCGGTAGTAGAGTTCCTTCAGGTCGTCGAGGCTTTCCATGTACCAGGCCATATGGTTCAGGCCCACCTGTCCCTTCTGCGGGCCTGGGGCGTCCTCGCCCACCTCCACCAGCGCGATTTCGTGGGAATTGCCCATGTCTGCGGTCATAAAAGCGGCCCGGCCGGGTCTCACTCCGTAGGTGTGCAGCCCCAGCAGGTCTTCGTACCACTGACGGGAGCGTTCCGCGTTGCGGACGTAGATGTTGATATGGCCCAATTCTCTCGGCTTGTAGCCCATGTCTCCCTCCTTTCCGAAAATTGATTCCGCCAGCGTCATATTATCAGGAACAGTCACCGGAGAATAGCCTAAACGTCGAAAATGTCCCGCACCGGGATGCTGAAGCCCGGCAGAACGTCGCCGCCGTCCAGCGTGTCTTCCTCGCCAAGAATGACTATGGCCCGGCCGGGCCGGTGTATGGATACGGAACGCCATTGGGGATGAAGCTCCCACACCACAGGCACGCCGTAGCTGAGCCACATCCGGCATTTATCATTGACCTCGGCGTTGCTGTCGCCGGGCGAAGCAATCTCAACCACCAAGTCGGGGATAACTTCGTAATACCCGGCAACAACCTGGCCCAGCGGCAGCTTCCCGGCCGAGAAGAAGGCTATGTCCGGTTCCCGGACAACATTATTTACCGGATCCAGCAAAACGCCCGAATCGGTGCCGGCCACTCGTCCTAGACCGTTGGGGCGCACCACCCCCAGAATCGCGGCCCCCAAAATCATCGCAATCTCGCCGTGCTGTCCACCGGCAGACATAACTCGAGACAAAACCCCCTGAATCAATTCCCCCTTGATGCCCCGGCGGTGCATTTCCAGCAGTTCCTCGGCGGTCACCGGCTTTGGCCTGGCCGCCCTGACAGTTCCGGCGGTAGTCATAGCCTTTCCCCGTCCCACGTCCGTATCGGGACAGTCTTTCTGGTAGTCCCGGGTATCATCCCGGGCGGAGTTATTGTACCATTGCCGGGTAATTGCCCTTGTGCTGAATCATCGCGGCGCACCGGGATTTGGCGGCGGAAACGTCCCGAAGGAGGCCCCAAATGGTCAGGTTAGGCGGCACGGCTACCATACCGCACCTGGAGGTGTTTCAGGGCCTGGAAACGCTGTTCCGGCGGCGGGGCATCGAGCTGGACTGGGTGCTGTATTCCGACTACGACGTTATGGCGGAAGCCTTTGTGAAGGGGGAGATTGACTTGGCCTGGAACGGGCCGCTGGGCTATGTCAAAATCCGGCGGCTGCTGGATGAGCCTTGCCAGGTCATCGCCATGCGCGACGTGGACATCGGCTTCACCACCCACTTCATCGCCCGCCCCGGCTCAGGCATTGCCACGGTGGAAGACCTCAAGGGGTGCCGCTTCGCCTTCGGGCGCCGCAGTTCGGAGCAGTCCGGGCTGGTGCCTCACTACCTGCTGAAAGAGGCCGGAATCAACCCATCAAAAGACCTAGCCGCCGCCAGTTTCTACGAAGACCGGCAGTCGGCGGCCCGCTCCGACGAGCGCGACGTGGTGGCGCGGGTGGCCTCGGGCGAGTTCGACGCCGGGGCGGTCAGCCAGCGGACGATGGAAAATATGGCCGAGGACGGCGCGCTGCCCCGCGATCAGGTGCGCATCTTCTACTCCAGCCCGCCGTACAGCCACTGCTGCTTCACCGCCGGCCGGGGGCTGGATCCCGCGCTGGCGCAGGAGATCGAGGCGGCGTTCCTGTCGGTCAGCGGCGCCGACGAGGTGGAGCGTGCCGTGCTGAAAGGCGAAGCCTGCAACAGCTTCGTGCCCGGCATCCAAGACGGTTGGGATCTAATTGAGGCGGCGGCGGTGTCCGAAGGGCTGGTCTAGCGGCGGATCAGTCCAGCATCGCCTCAATCCGCTCCTCGACGCCGTCGCTCCGGAGCCGGTTGATGGTGCCGCGCGGCGGCAAGCGGAGAGAGGCCATACGCTCGCCTGGGATGCCGGTTTTAAGCCACTCCACGGCCCGCGTATGGAGAGCGTAACCCGCCACTAACTCTAGGCCCATTTCATAATGCCCGGTTATGCTTCCGATGGCGTATTCCCGTCGGCCGGGTTTGGACGGCATTACCACTAGGTCGCCGATCTGCACTTCATGCAGCATCCGCCACATTTGGGAGGCGAGTTGCCCTCGGCCTTGTGGCCCTTCGTAAGGGCCAATATCGTCGCCCAGCCGTCGCTTAAGGTCGTCCAACGTTTGGAATTCCGTGATACTAATTGGAAAGCGATAGTCGCCCATGCCAACCCGCCCCTCGTCAATGAAGGCGTCGGCCCAGCCCGCATCTCTGTCTGCTCTGATTTGCCATGCTGCCATTGCTTTGTCCTATCGGTCAATGGTTGTTGCGAATTAGGGAATTGTCCTAGCCCTCGCCGTCGCCGCCCGGCGCGTTGCGCAGGATGTCTTCCAGCATATTGTCCAGCGCCGGATCCAGCTCCACCGTCGGCTCGAAGGGGACGTAGTTGAAGTCGGTGCGGGCGCGGTCGATCAGCTCGCGGGCCGTTGGATTGGTGCCGCCGATTTTCTCCAGCGTGTCCCCAAGTTCCTGCGATTCGGCTTCACCCAAGCGCAGCAGTTCCGACAGGTCTATGCTGAGGCCGAATATCGAGTTGATGCGGCGCATGATGTCGTAGAAGGAACGATGGTCGCGGCTGATGCCCACCGGGTCGTTGTTGGAGGTGAGGAACGGGTACATCGGCGCCATGGCGCCCAAGCGGAACATCTCCAATTCCGGGTGCTGGAAGTGGGCCACGGTAATCAGGGCCATGCCGATGGTCGGCCCGTTGCGCCCTTGCGAGCCGTAGTTGGAGTATCGAACTCCCAGCTTGTCCATGGCCGGTTTCATGGACGCTTGGCTGTAAATGCAGCTAACGCTGCGCTCCATCTCCGGCGGGGCGGCGCCGTTGTAGCCCTCCACCGCCACCGTTTGCGGCGCGCCCAACTGCTTTACTGCTTGGAAGAAGGCGTCGGCGTAAACGTCCAGCCGGAACCATGGCTCTTCCCCTAGGAAGATGACCAACCCGTTTCCGGCGTCGAAGAAATTATTGTCCCGGCGCATATCGGTGTCGGGAAGCCCGTCGCGGTAGGACACTCGCGGGCGGTAGGTGTCGTGGGTGCCCGGCACCTGGAAGGGATAGCACAGCTTGGCGACGCCGGCCCCCATGGCGCCGATGCGCCGCGCTTGGAGTTTGTCAATCAGATAGCGGGGCAGCCCGCTGGATATTTCGCCGCCGTCGGACCATTGACGCCGCCAGCCGGCAATGAGGTAGCGGACGCCGGGGGTAGACTGCAAATTGAGCAGGTCGTCAGCCATAAGCCAACACTCCTTCCGCCCAATGCGGGCCTCAACGAGTGGATAACTCTTATTCTGCCAGACGCCCCGCCCCGGCGCAAATTTCGTTGGCCCGGCTTTCCGGCCCAATTTGGAGGCAGACGGGCAACGCGCATTTCGGCATTCTCGACGTGGGTTGGCAATGCCGCCCAGCCGCGCCGCGCCGTTCCGGTCATTCCCGACTCACGCTTAGAGTGCCCGAATTTCTTGACAGGCCCGAAATGATTTCCTGTAAGATAAATAGAGCGGGCCGGACAGCATCTCCGGCGCCGTGAAATGCCGAAGTCCCAGTAGCTCAGGGGATAGAGCGGCTGCCTTCTAAGCAGCGGGTCGCGGGTTCGAATCCTGCCTGGGACGCCACAACAGCCAACAAACAGCTTGGATTCATGCCTGACACGGGGTGAATCCGGGATGCGGAGAGCCGCCCGAACTGGCGGCTCTTCCGTTGGGATTCCAGCGCAGCCGGGCCTATTTTTCCGCTAGGATGTCGTAGGCCAGCGCCAGCATGATTCGTGAGCCGCTCATCAGGCTGCGGATGCCCACCGATTCGTCGGTGCCGTGGATGTTGGCGAGCATTGGGTCGTCGTCGGGATGGGAGCCTACCATGCCGTAGGTGGTGGTCCCCAGGTTCCGGGTGAAGCGGGAGTCGGTAAACCCGGTGCTCAGCGAGGGAACCCACTGGATGTCATCCCGTCCGAAGGCCTTGGCGGTGCTGATTTGGATTCGCCGGGCGAAATCCGTCTCAAAGGGAGAGGAATTGGGAATTGACATATAATCAATGTCAATCTCCACGCCGGGAATCCCGTCGAGTATCTGGGCCAGCTCCCGGCGGACATAGGCTTCGTCCTGATGGGGCAGCGTCCTGACATCGCAGGTCAGGCGCACTGACTCAGGAACGCTGTTGGACTTGATGCCGCCTTGAATCATAGTGGGCGTGATGGTCATCCGCGACAGCGCCCGCATAATGGAGGCGAAGCGGGGGTTCCCGTCCTCGGTGTCCGCGATAATCTGGTCAATGTTTGCCGCCGACGGCCTGTCTTCGATGGCGAAAACGGACAGGTGCCGGAACAGGCTGGTGGAAGTATCCCGCTCCGGCTGGTAGGCTTCAATCCGCTTCACCACTTCCGACAGGGCGAACAGGGCGTTGGAACCCTGCCAGGGAGTTGACGCATGGGCGCTGGATCCCCGGACATCAATCTCCAACTGCAAGCGGCCCTTCTCGCCCACTCCCAGCAGATAGGTAAGGTTCCCGGCCGCCTCGATGGGAACCCCGCCGCCCTCGTTCACGGCCAGGGGGGCCGCCAGCTTCTCCGGGTGGTTCTCGGCCATCCAGCCAAAGCCGTAGCGGCCGCCATGCTCCTCATCGGCGCAGGAGGCCAGAATCAGGCTGTCCCTGAGTTGGACGCCATTTCGCCGGAGGATTCGCAGGGCGATCAACTGGCAGGTCAGCAGGGCCTTGCAGTCCGACGCGCCGCGGCCATAGACCCGGCCATCGGCCACCGTGGCGCTGAAAGGCGGAAAACGCCACTTCTCCTCCTCTTCCACCGGCACTACGTCCAAGTGGGACATAAACATGAGACCGGCCTTTCCCGAACTGCCCTCCAGCCGCGCAATGAGGTTGCCCCGGCCCGGAGCGGACTCGATGATTTCGCAGGCCACGCCGTCCTCGGCCAGCCATTTCTCGATGTACCGGCACAACTCCGTCTCGTTGCCGGTGGGCATAAAGCCGGTGTTGACCGTGGGAATGCGGACCATATCCTGTTCCAACGCCACAATCTCGTCGCGCATTTCATCAACTTGGTCCAACAGGTCGTTCAAATCAGGCATCCGCTATCCTCCGGAAGATTGTAGTGTTTGCCCCGGAACCGGGAACCGGCGGCGCAGGCCCGGCGCGCGGTTCCGCGCCGCCCCGAAGCGCCCGGCCTCCGGGTTGCGGGGGATGACACAGTATAAGGCTGAACCCCCACGGGTGAATCCCGAAAATAACGCCGCCCCCGCGAAGACGGGAATTCCTACGCCCTTGCGCGGCGAAAGCCGTATCCGCTGAAACCTGCGGATTCCCGCCTTCGCGGGAATGACGGAGCGGGCAATGCCAATGCGCCTTTAGAATACTCGCTGCCCGCTCCGGCGGACGTTGGGCCGTCCGCGTGGTATTATTGCTCCATGCCGCTGCACCCTCCGGCGCAGCTTCCAGGAGGTATTGAGATGCCGATCCCGACGAACCGGGTGGACTACCTGCCGATCATAGACCGGCCCGTCATCAAGTGGCCCAACGATGCCCGGGTGGCCCTTTGGATTTCGCCCAACGTGGAACACTACGAGTATATGCCGGAGAACGAAGGGGTTCGCGATCCCTGGCCCCGCACTCCCTACCCGGACGTGCAACAGTACTCTTACCGGGACTATGGCAACCGCGTGGGATTCTGGCGGATGCTGGAACCGCTGGACAAGCACGGCATCAAGTGCTGCGTCTCCCTGAATATGGCCGTTCTGGAGCATTTTCCCGAAATCGGCGAGGCCATGACGCAGCGGGATTGGGACTACATGAGCCACGGCATTTACAACACCCGCTACCTCTATACCCACGATGAAGACCAAGAGCGCGAGTTCTACCGGGACACCATCGAGACCCTGTTCCGGCACACCGGGAAGCAGCTTAAGGGAATGCTCGGCCCGGCCATCTCCGGCAGCGTCAGGACTCCCGACCTGATGGCCGAGGCCGGACTCATCTACCACACCGACTGGATGCACGACGACCAGCCGGTTCCCATCAAGGTCAACCGCGGCAAGCTGGTATCGGTGCCTTACTCCATTGAGCTGAACGACTCGACCCTGATGCGCGACAATCACTACGAAGGCGACTACTTCGCCCGTATCTGCAAGGCCCAGTTCGACCAGCTCTACCAAGAAGGGGCCGAGAGCGGCCGGGTTATGTGCATTGCCCTGCACCCCTTCCTGATGGGACAGCCCCACCGCGTCAAATACTTGGACGACATCCTGGGCTACATTATGTCCCACGATGGCGTGTGGCAGACCACCGCCGACGAGATTGCCGAGTATTACATCGCCAACTACTACGACCAAGCAGTGGCCCACGCCCAAGGGCTGAACGGGTAAGCGGATGATGGCGCCAACCCCGGACACAATTTCGCGCTCCGATACTCGCTGAGGAAACAACAGGAGGTTCCGCCCATGCCCACCGAACGCCGTTTCGGGATGGACCATGAACACTACGATTGGTCGCCGCTGAGCACCCGGGGCATTCTCCGCTGGCCTGAGAATGCGCGCCTTGCGCTGTCGGTGGTGGTCGCCCTGGAGCATATGGAGTGGCTGCCCCCGGAGGGCAGCTTCCAGGCGGCCAACCTGGCGGGAGGCTCGGTGCCCCGCGCTTTCCCGGACTACGCCCGCATCTCGCACCGGGAGTACGGCCACCGGGTGGGAATTTACCGGGTGCTGGATGTGCTGGAACGGCACGGCATACGGCCCACGGTTGCCATGGACGCCCTGACTGCTCGCAACTACCCTTACCTGGTGCGCCACTGTCTGGAACGAGGGTGTGAAATAATCGGACATGGCATCTCGGTCAGCCGGATGATAACCGGCAATATGTCGGAGCAACAGGAACGGGACTACATCCGCGAATCCATTGATGCCCTGACCCAGGCCACCGGAGCCGCTCCGGCGGGATGGATGGGGCCGGAGTACGGGGAATCGGAACGCACTCCCGGTCTCTTGGGCGAAGCTGGCATCCGCTACCTGTGCGACTGGGCCAATGACGAGCAGCCCTACCCGATGAAGGCGCCGGGCGGGGAGCTTATCGCCCTGCCGGTTATGCTGGAGCTGGACGACGTGATGGCCATGGCCCACCGCAAGGTCACCATCGACCGCTACGCCGCCATGCTCCGCGAGGGCTTCGATGGTATGTATGAGGACGGAACGCACAACGGGCGGGCGCTGGTATTGAGCCTGCACCCGTGGCTCATCGGGCAGCCCTTTCGCATCGGCATCCTAGACGAGGCGCTGGGCCACATGATGCGGCGGCAAGGGGTTTGGGCCGCCTCGGGGGGCGAAGTCGTGGACTGGTACCGGACTCATCCCCCGGTGGCGTGAGAAAAGCGCCCAGCGGAACCGATGCGGCCAACACCCGAAAGCCGCGCCCGGCACCGGGTAGAGGGCAATGGCGCCCCGTTCTGCAAAGGCGAACCGATGGCGCAGAACAGGCGTTGGGGGCAAGGCGGCGGCGGTTATGGCAGACCGGGAAACCGGGGCAAAGCGGCGCTGGCGCAGGACTTGAAGAAAGGGCAAGCGGCCGGGCAAGGAATCATCGCCGCGCTACTGCCCGGCACAGATGCGGGCATCCCAAGACCCGTAGCGCGCGGGAGCCGCACCGCCGGACACGTTGCGGGCGGCGCCAGCCGCTGCGGCAGAATGGCGCAGGTTGCCGGAGCGTTTTCTGCGGCGGTTTCCTGAGCCGGGCGACAGCAGCCGAAGTTGCGGCAGGCAACGATGCCGCAATAGCGGCGGGGCTTGCGTTGATTTTTGGTGGAGACGGGGGAGAGTCGAACTCCCCGTCCAGAAGAGCCTATAAACCGAATGTGCTACAAGCTTGTCCGGCGGTTTGTTCTTGGACTAATCAGCTACCGTCGGCGCGAGCTGAAAAGGCCCAGCCGGTTAGTCTTAGGCCGCCCTTACCGGCGTCGGATTGGCCGCATCCCGGACTTATGGCGCCTGACATCCCCTCCTCCGGGAATAGCTGGGAGCAGACGTAGCCGCCCTAAGCGGCTAGTGCGAATTCACGTTCGCCAGTTACTTTTGTGCCACCTGATTAACGAGGGCGGTGGCGCCTCGGCTTGCAATCCGTTACAGAACGCCCCTGTCGAACCCGCGCGTCCCCTCTCTGTGCTTGGTGGCGACCCGGATGGGATTCGAACCCACGATCTCTGGCGTGACAGGCCAGTATGTTAACCGCTACACCACCGGGCCGCGAACAGCCGGGTTGGTAACCCAGCCATCTCAGTGTATGTCGTCCGAAATTCGCTGTCAAGACCGGGAGGTTTGGTATTCTCAATGCTTGTTGGTATTAAATCAGCCCCAAGGGCAGGCAGACCAAGGCCAGGGAATCCCGCAGCATCCCTAGGCTTTTGCTGTACCCCTTGGCCCGCCGCTGCAACCGCTTCAACTTACCCCGAAGCCGGGAGTGCAGCCCTCGTTCCATTACAATCATTACCAACAAAGCCCATTACCAACAAAGGCTGAAGATACCACAGCCGGGAATGGCTTGCGCCGCAGCCGGCGGAACGCTAAACTGACGGCATCCTGAATCCCCGGAGGACAACATGGAAGGAAAAGTCCAGATAGAGATTACCTACTGCGTCAGTTGACAGCATCTCGGAACTGCCACGTGGATGGCAAACGAGTTTTTCCGGCATTTCGGGCCGGATGCCGCAGTAGCAATCTCCCCTCGCGGCCAGAGCATCATGGAGGTGTTCGTGGACGGCGAGCGTATCTACGACAAGAAGGGCGAAGGCAACGTCTTCCCCGACTTGGGCCGTGTCCGCAAGATGCTGGCTCATGTGCGCGAGAAAATCGCCGAGGCCGACTTGGTGGCAGCCGACGACGATTAGCGGGCCAGCAGGACGGCTTGCCGCAACGAGCCTGACAGCGCAGTCAGCCCTTCCAATAATGGAGGGGCTGACTTTTTAGTTATAGCAGGGCCAAGTTGCAGGCGCCGGAGCTGTTGGCGCCGACAATGGGCAGATGCGTCGAAAGGATATCCCAGATTTGTTCCGCCAGCTCATCCTCGGACAGCCTGGCGTCGAGAATATGCCAACCGTTGCCGCTTTCCGCCAAGCGCAGGTATCCCCGGCGCACCCGGCTGTGGAAAGCGAGGGGCTGATCTTCAAAACGGCGGTGTCCTTCAACGTCGGCCCGCCCCGCTCTGGCCGGGGCGCCGGGCGACAGCTCCATCTGGAGTTGCGGCTTGCCGACGCGATGCAGGCCCTCTTCCGGGTCAATGTCCAGCAGAAAGGTAACGGCGGGATGCAGACCGCCAGTGACCCAGGCGTTCAGGTATTCGATCACCTCGCCCCTAATGCCCCGGCCATCGCCCTGATAGGCGACGGTGGAACCTGAAAAGCGGTCGGCGATAACGGTTATTCCCCGTTCCAGGCTGGGCCGGATCTGGTCGGCCACCAACTGGGCCCGCGCCGCAGCGAAAAGCAGCAGTTCCGCCTCCGGGGTCAACGGCTGCTTGCTCTTCAGATAGCCCCGGAGATGCTGGCCGAGGGGCGTAGTCCCCGGCTCCCGCACCAGCAGCGCCCTCTGCCGCGCTTCCAGCAGACGCCGGTGAAGCCGCTCCGCCTGGGTGCTTTTGCCCGCCCCTTCGCCGCCCTCGATAACTATGAACATTCCATTTGGCACAACCGCCTCCCCAAACCGCCCGCCCTCCGTCCACTCGTTGGCCTGCCGGCTTTGCCAGGCCGGCGCGACGGGCCGGATTGGGAATAATGATAGCAGGAACTTCACATAATGATGCCGGATTTTATAGGCTGGATACCAGGAATCCGGGGATGCCAGAAATCCGGCGCGCTATCCGACCGGCACAAGACCCCCTTCTCGGCGGCCGGTACTCCGGGTTACAATCTTGGTATGGCAAATATACGCAGTATGGACAAGTCCGGGATATTTCGCTGGGCCACCCTCTTCACGGGGCGCATTGCTCTGGGGTTGGCCTTCAGCGTGGTCTTGAGTATGGTCTGCTTGGCCGTAGCTTGGGGCCTTTACATTTTTTCCGGGTCTTCCACCAGGATGACCTGGCTGGTGATGCTTATGGCCGGGGCCAGCATTGGCGCCGGGCTAGGCGCTTACCTTCCGTGGGTAAAGCTGGACCGGCATCACTGGCCCTCGATCGCCGCCGCCATTGCCCTAGCCATGGCCGGGGGCCTTGCCGGGGCCTTGGGAGGGTACGAATACGGCGTCAACCGGGAGCTAGAGTGTTGCGCGGAGCCGCGTACCGGCCCCTTCACCTTTGCGGCCCTGGGGGCCGCGGTGGCGGCCAACATCGCCATGTACTTGGTGGAAGCCGGCGGCATCGCCTTCCGCCGGTTTCGCTCTGGCAAGGGACGTTCCGCCGCGCCATAACCTGTTCCCTGGCAGAAGCAAAAAGCGAGGGGGCAATCCCGCCCCCTCGCTTATGGTTTTCGCCCAATGAGAGAGCCGGTTGCCGAAAGGGATCCGGCAACCGGCCTTTTCTCATCCTCCCGGAGCGTTCTAGTTGGTCTTGATCACGGTTCCGTCCGCTTCAATCCGCAGGCCGACGATGGGGCCGACCTTGTTGTTGAAGCTGTCGGCGATGATGGGGTGGCCGGTATCGCCCACGCGGTTCACCCAGGCCGGCACCACGTGCTCCATCACTGCCGTGTTCAGGCTGCGGAAGGTCATCTCTTCGGAGAAGGGGACGAACTCCATGGCGTCTATTCCCGCCCCGCGACTGTCCGTCGAGGTGTTCTTGAGCAGCCCCATCTCGTTCTGGATAGCTGCTATGCGCAGTGCCTCCAGCTCCGACTTGGCGGCCTCTTCGATGATTATCTGCTGCAAGTCTTCGGGAATGGAGGCCCACTTTTCCGCGTTAATCACGTTGTTGTTGGAGGGGAAACTCAGTAGCGGGCCGATGATGTAATCGGTGACCTCGTACCAGCGCTGCCCGAACCCGGCGTCCGCTCCGGTAACCCCGCAGTCCAAGATGCCGCGCTCGATGGCGGTGTAAACCTCGGCGAAGGCTAGGAACTGGGCGTTGGCGCCCATGCCGTTAATCCAGTCCGACAACGCCGCGCTGTGGCTGCGGGTCTTCTTGCCCTCGAACCCGTCCAGCGTGTCGATCCTTTCCCGGCAGAAGAAGAACTGGTCGTTGCCCGCGTACCAGTTGTGGTTCATTATCACGCCGCCGGTCTCGGCCAGCACCAGTTCTTCAATGTCCTTGATGATGGCCTGAGTGGCCTCGAACTCCTGCTCCCGGGAGGAGTAGATGCCCCAGAGGTTCTGAATCTCGATGGGGGGCATTTCGCCGCCCACGTACCCGCCGTAGATGGTGGCCGAGTCCAGAGTGCCGTCGGTGACCAGGCTCAGCGTGTCCGGCCCGGCCAGCCCCAGCTCCGGGAAAGAGCTGGTAATGAACTCCACCTTCCCGTTGGTGCGCTCCAGCAAATTGGGGGAAAAGTAGGTTTCCAAGGCCACGCAGGGCAACAGGGCCCGGTTGATGCAGGCGTGCTGGATGATGATAGGGTCGCCGTCGTACTCCAGCGGCGTGGGGTCGGTGAGCCTGGCCTTCTCCAGCAATTCCTGGTAGAAGGTGCTTTCGTAAATCCAGAGATGCCGCTCCAGCGACTCCAGGGTTACGTTGCCGTCGAAATCGCCTTGTTCCACCGTCTCCGCCGGGCCCACCAACTGGGTGATGTCGCCGACGTAGATGGCACCCGGGCCGCCGGCCTTATCGGCTGCGTATTGTTCCAGCGCGGACATTTCTCTTTCGGGCGCTTCGGTAGCCGAGGGCGCTGCCGCCGCGGTGGTTGCCGTGGGCGCCGTGGTAGCCGTGGGCGCGGGAGTGGCCGTTGCGGCCGGGGCGACTGTTGCGGCCGGCGCTTCCTCTTCGTCGGTGGCCGCGCCACCGCAGGCGGCAAGCAGACCCAGAATCAAAATCAGGGCAAGGGTGAGCAATAACGGGCTACGCATGATTGGTTGTCCTCCTTTGGAGCTGTTGATAGTTCCGAAAGTGACCAAACAAGACGCGGGACGTTATCATGTCTTCCTTCGCCGCGGGCGAACCTACGCCCGGACTGCCGGTGATGTACATATCCTCCTGTTTGGCCGCCGGGCCGCGCAGCCTGAGCGCATCCGCGAGTTCGGCCTGATGAAATTGCAGCGCGGCGTGTTGGCGCGGCCCGGCAAGAACGCCGCGCCGCCGGTATTCGTGGCTGCCGCGCCAAGGATGGCTGAATATAGCACGATTCAGGGCTGGTGTAAATTATCTGGCGCATATTTGAGGATAAATATATTGAAAACAGCAATATATTCACCAATTCAATGTATGAACCGGAATCGAATCATAAAGGCTTGACAGTATTCGAGTAGTACATCTGCGAGGACTGGTCAGCCCATCGGAAAGCCAGCAAAAAAACCTTCGCTGCCGTCCGTACCGGCAGCGAAGGGTCTGGGCCTCCGGGCTATGTCAGGGGCTAACCTAGACGAACTTGCCGCTGACCATCAGTTCCAGCACCGTGACGCGGTTCACAATCTCCCGGAGCTGTTCCATAGCGTCGCCGTCCACGATTTGCAGCAGGCGGTCGGCCCGCGCCGCCGCGTCGCGCAGGGCCGGAAGGGCGTTCCCGATTCCCGAGGGGTTGGCCTCCTCGCTGGCGGCGCGCTCTTCCAGGCAGCTCTTGTATTCCTGCACCAGCCGCACCACCTGATCCAGCGCGGCGGCGATTTCGTCGGTCTGCGGATGCCGCGCCCCGTGGGACTCTCCCGCATACACCGGCTCTTCCGGCACCGGGAACCGGCGCCAGCGGTAGGGGAGTTCCAGGATGACGCCGGGCGATTCCAGATCCGTCGCGGCCTGTAACGCCCAGCTCAGAATGGCCCTCTGCTGAATGGGCTTGCCCGCCTCGCCAACCTGATTGCCGGCCGGGTAGCGCAGCGTCACCGCCCTGGGCGCGCCCACTGTGGCCGTGATATGGGGCTGCACGGACATGGAGATGGTGGACACCCCGGCGCCCTCGATGTGGTTCTGTACCAGTCCCAAGGACCGGTGGCAGACCGGTCAACCGCAGGTCATAAACACCAAGTCCGCCCCGCTCTCCCGGAACCCTTGGGCCAGCGTTGGCGCCGTTTGCGCCATCAGGCGGCCCGGGTCAGGATTGAAGCCCATGATGCTGTAGGCCATTGGCGCGATTCCGCCGATTACCCCCGCGTCCCGCAGTTCCCTCAGACGATCCAGAGGGAACATACAGTTCACATCCCGGTCGGCGTCCACGTGGCTGTAGTGGGAATGGGTAACGGCCAGGTCGCGGGTGTCAACGCTGGTAGGGATTTCGCGGTGCGTCCAGTCGCCATGAGCGCTGTCAATGTCGAAGGGGGCATCACCGCGCCGGTGCACGCCGCCGGTGGTGAACAGGGAGACGACGCACTCCGCCAGCGGCTTGCCGAGGGGCGTCCAGTTGACCGTATCGTTGCGAACGTCAACCGTCCCGCTGTGGCCGGCCATGATTCGCGCCATCCACTGGTCGAACCTGCGCCGCTCGCCGTCGGTAAACTCCCACTGCCGGTATTCGGTGGTCATAGCTCCGGCCCTCCTCTATGTCGTATCCACGCAGGGAAATTCGCGCCGGGCTTAAACCTGGCGCTGCCGGGGGTCCAAGGCTTCGCGGAGCCAGTCCCCCAGCAGGTTGAAGGATACGACGATTAACGCCAGCGCCACTCCCGGAATTACCGACACCCACCAAGCGGTGGTGGTGTACTCCCGGCCTTCGGCAATCATCGAACCCCAGGCCGGCGTCGGCGGTGGCACTCCGGCGCCCAAGAAGCTGAGGGATGACTCGATGATGATGACGAAGCCTATCTGTAGCGTCAGAAGCACTACCATGGTATTGACGATATTGGGGAACAGGTGCATCACTATGATTCGCACACTAGAGCAACCGGAGACCCGCGCTCTGGCGATGAAGTCTCGCTCCATCAAAATCAGTACTTCACCACGAATCACCCTGGCGAAACGCGCCCATAGAACGACGCCCACCGAGATAACGAGGTTGAAAACGCCGGCCCCTAAAATGACCACCAGCATGATGGCGAACAGGATGATGGGGAAAGCGATGGTGATATCTGCCGCCCGCATGACAATGGTGTCAATTATGCCCCGGTTGTAGCCGGCGATGAGGCCAAGAATCACTCCAATCGCCGCCGAGAGCAGAACAGTGGCCGCCGCAACCATCAGCGACGTGCGGGCTCCATAGGCCACTCGGGTAGCCAGGTCCCGGCCCAGAGGGTCGGTGCCCAGCGGGTGGCTCCAACTCCCCTCCGAGCTCCAGAAGGGTGGATTGAGCCGGTCGCGCAGGCTGACTTCCGTAGAAGAATAGGGCGTGATAAAGTCTGCGAAGATCGCCAGCGCCACGAAGAACAGCAGTATGATCAAGGGAATCAGCGGCGCCCGCTTCAATCCCTCGATCAACCGGCTGGTGCGGCGTGGTTCCGCTACGAGAATCGGCGCTGTTTCTGCCTGCGCCACTGTCTATCCACCTAACGAAGAAGTTCTCTCCCCCCGGGATGAGGTTAGGGCGAGAGCGTCCCGGTAGTCAAGAATTACTCGAATCTGACTCGCGGATCCAGGTATGCGTACAGAATGTCCACCAACAGGTTAACGGAAATCACCAGCGCTCCGGTCAAAATGACCAGGGTTTGCACTAGGGGAAAATCGCGGTTGACGATGCCGTTAAACACCAACCGGCCCAGCCCCGGCCAGGCAAAGACTACCTCGACCAGAATCGCCAGGGTAATCAGGGCGGCGATGTAAGTGCCACCGAAAGTCACGACAGCGATAAGCGAGTTACGCACTGCGTGTTTCCAGACAACCCTGGTCTCCGAGAGTCCCTTGATTCTAGCCAGCTTGATGTATTCGCTGTCCATCACGTCCAGCATACTGGATCGCAGCAGGCGCATTACCCCGGCGATGAGGAACAGGCTCAACGTGAAGGCGGGCAGAATGTAATGACTAATCCCGCCCATGCCCTGGGTAGGCAGCAGGTCAAGCTGAACCGCAAAAATCTCTATCAAAATTATCCCCAGCCAGAAAGACGGAAGCGATTGCCCCAACACGGCTACCAGCTTTGCGCCGGAGTCAATGATGGTTCCCTTCTTGACTGCGGCGATAACCCCCAGCGGTACGGCAGTAACTAGTATGAATATAACAGCGGCCCCGGCCAGTTTGACCGAGGGCATGATACGGTCAACAATTTGGTCTTTAACCGGCGTGCGGCCTCTTACCGAGCGCCCAAAGTCGCCCTGTAGGAAGTTTCCGACGAAAATTCCGTACTGGATCACGACGTGACGGTCAAGGCCGAGGGCGCGTCGAATCTCCAGCCGCTGCTCTTCCGTGTTCTGCTCGTCAATTAGCAGGTACGTCGGGTCGCCGGTCAGCCGGACGATGCCGAACACGATCATCGAAAGCAGAATCAGAGCAATTATGGATTGGAACGATCGCCGCAGAATGTACTGCTGCACTGTTTCCTCGATCCAAGGGCAGGAGATAGTCGGTGGGAATGCAAGCCAGGAATGCGCCCGGCCTCCGGGGGTTTCTCCCGGAGGCCGGAAATCTGCGTCAGGTTATCCTAGCGGCGGCGCACCAGGTCGAGGTAGTTGGCCTCCCAAGAGCGCCAGGCCCGGTTCCAGTCCGCGTGAATCCGGTCGCTGCCGGCATAGGACACATCCAGATTCGCTACGGGCAAGTGGATGTATTCGTCGTAGATGTAGTTGTAAACGTCCAGGAAACGCCGTTCCGCCTCAACCGGGTCCAGGGTTTCCTGCATCGCCTCGATAGTGGCGTCAAAGGCCGGGTCCTCGGTGCTGCGGCCCTGTCCCTCGGAATGCTCTAGGCCGTACATCAACCCGGCGAACCCGGGGAACGGGCGGTTGGGCGCGTCCAAGAACGTCATGGTGTTGGACAAGTTGAAAGCCAGCCGCTCGGCAATGGAAGTGGCTGAGTCTATCGGCTGAATGGTCACGTCTATGCCGATTGCCTCGAAGTATCCCGCCAATGCCTCCACCAAGCGAGGCCCCTCCGGGGCATCGGGCCTGGGATATGAGTGCATGGTTATGGAGAACCCGTCGCCGTAACCTGCTTCTTCCAGCAGCCCTCGCGCTTCGTCCGGGGCGTAGGGATATGGCTCCAGCTTCGGCCCCCAACGGTCCCAACCGCCGTAGACTTCACCGGACAACGGCATTGGGTAGACGATTCCAGGGCTGCCCCGCCCGGCGAAAATGAACTCCACGATCTCGTCGCGGTCAATTGCTATGTTCATAGCTTTGCGCACGCGCACATCTGCCCAAGGAACGTCTTCCCACTGTTGGTGAAAATAGAAACCGATGACCGCTTGCCCTGGACGCGGGTAAACGCGGAACCCGGCTTCCTCGATTTCCGTGACCCGTTCACGGGAAAGATTGATAACGTCCACCTCACCCGCCTTGAGCGCTGCTATGCGGGTGCTTTCCTCTGGGATGGTCTTGATTAGCACCGACTCCCATAAAGGAACTCCTTCCCGCCAGTGTTCTCCCCAAGCAGTCATTTCGATGAAGTCGCCCTTCAGGTGATCAGTCCATTGATAGACGCCGGTGTGTATTGGGTTTCGGGCGTACTCGTCTTCCCCCACCGAGTCATAGTAACTCTTGTCCACCGGCACGCCCAGATTGCCTTGCGCGTCGGTCAAGTCCCAGTCCAAGAATATCTGGGGTTTGCTCATACTGACGGTGAATTCGTAGTCATTAACCAGTTCAATACCATTTTCCACGATACAGCACAGTAACTGGTTTTTGTAGGAGGCAGGAGACTCCGGGATGGTCATCGTCTGATCAAGAGCGAACTTGATGTCCTCGGCGATGAACTCCTCTCCATTTTGGAAAGGCACGCCCCGGCGCAGCTTGAAATTCCAGCTCAGACCATCGGCGGCCATTTCCCACGACTCCGCCAGCCCGGTATTGGTGGATAGCTGAGCGTCGTCGGTGGTGCCAACCAGGTAATCCCAAATAAACCGCCCGTAATTCTTGGCAAAGGCGATTTCCTGCCAGGGTATGGGAACCTCATTGCCGTAGCTGGTCAGGCCCAAGACTAGCTGGCCTTGCGGAGCCGCTCCCTCCGCGGCGGGCGGACGGGTGGCGGCAACCGGAGGCGAGGTAGGCGTGGCGGCCACAGTCGGGGCGGCAGTAGGCTGGGCCGGAGCGGCAGCCGTCTGCCCAGGCCCGACTGTGGCCTGCGCGGGCGCGGCAGCCTCCGTTGCCGCCGGGGCTTGGGGGGCGGGGGTTGCGGTTGGCTCGGGCGCCTCGGTGGCTGACGAGCCGCAGGCCGCCAGTAGCGCCAGCGCCATTATGGCCGCAACTGGCGGCAACAGACGGCGCCATTGGGAAAGAATACGTAGTGCTGTCATTTTTCCTCGCCTGAAAATTGGAATAGTACGCCGAGTGTGAAGATAATCATAGCTATCTGATTCCTTTTGTCAACATTTAGGGCAAAGGGTGATTTCGCCGCCTGACAATGGGCGGTTACGCGAAAGAAGGCTATGGTGTAGCATGGGGGAACGCCATAGCAGGAGGGCAGTCCGATGCAGTACCCCATTAACCACGTTCACGTGCGGTCTTCCGATCCCCACGCTTCGGCGGCGTGGTACGAAAAGTATTTCAATGCCCGGAAGCTGTGGGCCCGCGAGATAATGCCCGGCACGGTAACCGTCAGCATGGAAGTCGGCGGGCCGGTGCGCCTTAACATCTCATCCAAACCCGTCGGCACCTCCGACGAGCGCAGCGTGGCCGAACTGAACCGGCTGGGGCTGGAGCATTTCGGTTTCGACGTGGAAGACTTGGAGGCGGAACTGGCCCGGCTGGAGGCCGACGGCATCCGCGTGGTGCTGCCGCTGACCGCCACCCCCACCGGATCCCGTCTGGCATACATCGAAGGCCCCGACGATGTGCTGATCGAGCTGGTGCAGCCCGTTCGTTAGAGCGCTCTGAGCCGCCTCTCCCCTGAGCCGCCTGTCCATAGAACGCGGTAAGCGGTAAAAGGGGAACGCGGTAAATCCCCTCCTTTGGCTGTTGGGACACAACGGGTCAGCCTGCGCCGACAGGCTGACCGTCAAGAAGGCGGTAATCTCTGGCTGCGGCGGGCGCGTTCCGTAAGGATGTTCAGGGGTACGGCAAGGCCGCCGACATCTGCACTATACCGATGCCGAATGACCGTCCCCTAGAGGGAGCGGACGCCGCTGAGATAGCCGTCGCCTGCGGCGTTATGAATTCGGTGCGTTCTGGTGGGCCCGGCTGGACGAAATCGAGAACCGGGGCCGACTCTGACGTAAGCCCGTCCGACGGCATGGGGGTGGTGTACGTCAGCACCGCCTCGCCGCCCATGATTTCAATGCTCTGCGAGAAATTGCGGATGAGGGCCTTCCGCTCCGGGAACGTCCCTTCTTGGAAGAGTGCGCGGAAGTCGGCCACGTATTCCCGAATCTCCTTCGTGGTGGGCAACTCCGCCCGCCGCTGTTCCAGTTGGCCCTCGGCCTCCTCCCGCGCCGCCGTGAGTTGGTCCTGCCGGGCCTTCAGGGACAGGATGCGGGGCGACAGGGCATCGATGGGCAACTGCCTGGTCTCCAGCGCCTGGTAGAGGTTCTCCAACCGGCTCTCCACGTCAGAAAGCTCGGCGTTGATGGCCGTCAGCCTTCCGTCAATCTCCCCGGCCAGGGCATCCATCTCCTCAGCCACCAGGGTCACCAACTCGGTGATGGTCTCCTAGGTGAGAATCCGCTCCCTCACCTTCCCGATTACCAGGTACTCCACCTTCCCGGCGTTCAGGTAGCGGGCGTTGCTGCAAGTGCCAGCACCCTCCCGGAACAAGGTGCCGCAAACGTAGTAGGCGAACCGGCCGCTCTTGGCCCCCCGGCCGGAGTAGGGCTTGCCGCAGACCCCGCGGCGCAGCAGCCCGCTCGGGAGATTCTGGCTGCTCACCCGTCCGGGCCGCTGCACCCTGGGCGCCCGCTGGTGCAACCCCTGCTGCACATTGTCAAACAGCTCCTTTGACACCAACACGGGCCAGGCATTCTCCACCCTTACCGGCTCGGCTCCCTTATCGTCCTTGCTCTTCACCCCCCAGACGGCGGCGCCGGTGTAGGCTTCGTTGGTCAGCAGGTATAGTGGAGGACGTTCTTCTGCCAGCGCTTGCCCTTGTTGGTGATGCCCCGCCCGTTCAGTTCCTTGCAGATTTCCTTCAGCCCGTTGTCCCTGCGGGAACTCTCGAAGATTTCCTTGACGATGGGCGCGGCCACCGGGTCAACCGGGTCAACCTCCAGGGTGGAACGCTCCTTCACCCCGTCGCTGACCTTGACGCGGGTGTAGCCGAAGGGAGGCTTGGAACCCAGGAAGTAGCCCCTTGACGCCGCTTCCCGCATCCCCCGGACAACCTCTTGGGCTAAATTTTCCGAGTAAAATTCGTCCACGGACTCGATGATGGCCTCCATCAGCTTGCCGGTGGGGGAGTCGTCGGCGTGATCGGTGATGGACACCACCCGGATGCCCTTGCGCCGGAGCATGGACTCGAAAGCCACAGCGTGCTCCCGTTTGCGGGAGCACCGACTGAACTTCCAGACCAAAATGACCTCAATGGGAGCGTTGTTCCTGCCGCCCTCGTCGATCATCTGGCGGAACTGTGGCCTATCGGCGATTCTGCCGCTCTCGGCCTCGTCCACGTATCCTTGGCCACGGAGTAGCCGTTGCCATTGGCGTAGTCCAGCAAAGCTCGCAATTGGGCGGCCACGGAGAGGTCCACATCCTGGCGGTCGCTGGACACCCGAGCGTAGAGGGCCGCCGGGGTGAGAGGCTGTACCTGTCTCTTCATGCTGTCCTCCCTTGCTGTGAATCGTCCTCGTCAGAGCCGGCGACGGGGTGCACCTGGAGCCGGAATCCCAATGAACGCAGCACGCGAATCACGGTGCCGACTTCTGGGCTGGCCCCGGCCCGCATGGACTTGTACAGGCTTTTCTCGCCCAGCCCGGTCTCCCGGGCCACCCGCCGCATCCGGTGGGCGCGGGTCATTTCACTCATGATCCGTTCCATGCCCCCCGCTGCCAGGGCGGCGTTCAGGGCAGACGTCATCTCGTCTGATGTGGCGGGGGATATGACCCCTTGCCTCGGTGTTGCCCATCGCCGTTCCCTCGTCGTGGTTAGTTTGACCCATATGCCACTGTGCTATCCCATCGGATACTTCATACGCAAGGGCCAACTGTCGCTCAGTACCGTTGATTTCGGAAGCTCCGCTTTCGCAATCCAGGATGAATCCAGCAGCCGAACCCGGCTTGCCGGGGCCGGGGCTCCACCACCACCGGCCTTCACCATTGCCAGAACCGACATCAAGAGCCTCGCCCGTCCTGCGCCGTTGAAGTTCGCCCAGCTTTCATCTCCTTCACCAACTCGGCGTTGCGCCTCTGCTCCAATTCCAATTGCCCGTTCAGGAACGCCACCTGCTCTTCCAGGCTGCGTACCCGCTCCTGGGCCACGGCCAGCGCCGAAGCAGGCACCTTGCTGTTCTCCCGCGGGTCGTCGTCCAGCATCACGTACAGCCGGTGCCGCCTGCCGCGCGGTTCCCGTCTTACCGCCACCTCCCCGGCGGCGATGCGCCGGTTCAGCGTGAACAAGGAGAGCCTCAATTCCCGGCACGCCTCGGACTTGGTCAGCAATCTCATCTCCTCGCCTCCCATTGTTTCATTGTGTCATTGCGTGTCATTTACGGGTCAATCCTGACGTGTCAGGCGTGGCAGCGGACTTCGCGCTCATGGGCAGGGAGGTGATGGGACCGCCGGGCTCGGGCCTGATGCCTTCGTCTCCACCTCGACCAGCCAATGGTAAAGTCAGCGCGCTGCCGATGCTGTGGGAGCAACCGGCGTAACAGCCGTCTGACTTCGGGAACGGCCAACGGGCTTAGCCCGGTAGTCAATTCCGCCCCCTTGGCATCTTGGACATTGGCGTGCATCCGGCACACCCCCAGGAAGGCGTGAACCAGCAGCAAGGCGTGAACCAGCAGCAAGGCGTGAACCAGCAGCGCCAGGGTGATATGGCGGTACCATCCGGTCCAGCGCCGCACTTCGCAGTCGTCCAGGCCCGCCTCCCGTTTGGCTTCTTTGAAGGCATCTTCAATGATCCAGCGGTGGCCTGCCACCCGCACCAGTTCCGCCAAGGCAGCGTCCGCCGGACTGAAGCAGGCGTAGTAGGCCAGGTCATCGGGGCCGGCAATGCTGCGGCGCACCAGCAGCCAATGGTTTTGGTCCGGCTCAGACCCAGGCCGGATTGATACCCGTCCCCAATCGTAGAGACGCGGCCCCTTGCTGCCCTCGCCAGCGCTCAGTCGCTGCCGGTCTTCCTCCGGTATCTGCTGGGCCAACTGCCGCGCCGCCACCTGCGCCGTGCCGCCCTCCGTTTCAACCCGCAGTGGCTCATTGCTCTTCACTGCCAGCACATGGGCCGTGCCCTGCTCCTCCAGCCACCGCCGCAATCGGCGGCCGTTGCCGTACACCGATCTCCAGCCACCCAGCCAAAGGGCACATCGGCCGCCATGGCTCGGGCAATCATGGTTTAGGCCAGCTGGCCCTTGGTGCGAAAGGCCACCTCTTCCGGCACGCCAGCTTCCCCACGCCGCTCCCCATCCCCCGCCCAAACCTGGGGCAGGTACAACTCCCGATCCAGAAAGGTCCGGCCACCTTTGCTGCCGTAGGCCAGAAACACCCCAATCCGGCAGTTCTCCACCTTCCCCGCCGTCCCGCTGTACTGACGCTGCACCCCCACCGACTTCCGCCCCTGCTTCAAAAACCCCGTCTCGTCCACCACCGGCGCTGCTTCCGGATCCCCCAGATGCTCTACCACGTACTCCCGGAGGTCGTCCCGAACTGCATCGGCATCCCAGCGGTACGTCGCCGGCAACCGCTGCACTCCGTCGGGCGTGGCATCGCCACTATACTCGGCCAGTTGCCATCCGTTCTTGCGCTCCACGGAACCCAGCAGACCCTTCAGATGGGCTAGCGCCCGCTGACGAGGCTCACGGCGACCGAACCACCCAGCGATCCGCTCATGCAGCGCCCGGAGACCAGTCTCCCAAGCCCGTACTTCCTCTCGTTCCAGTATGGTGTGGCCCATCACCGCCCCCGCCCCTCTCGTCAGTTGTCATACCACCCTATCACATGAAACTGCGGCTGTAATACTAGGCCGGATACTGGATGCGTTGTCCGGCTTTTCCAGGGTTTCCATTGCCCAGAAACCCGGGGCGTGATTCCTGTCCGCCCGGGAACTCCGCGAGGATTGAGGCTTCTCTCCCCGGAGCGCCCACGAGGGAATGGCTGCCACGGCGGAGTGACCTTTCCTTCGCCAGCAGCCGGTAGTCTCCACTCCATCAAGGCGCGCGGCGCGCTTGGCACGGCAACCCAATCCCAGACGGAACTCCACTCCACGGACTGAAATCAGGAGGTGATGGAGCCGGTTCCGGGACAGTGGTTAGAAAAAAGGCAACACTTTGGACGCAGTGACGGGAAGACCCTTGCATCAGCTTGTCCCGGTGCCGGATGCTGGAATGCGTAGTCAGGCTTTTTCCAGTGCTTCTTGCCGAGAAACCTGGAGGGTCCCACCCCAGGACACGGGATTGGCCGCATAGGATCGAGCCCCGCTCTCCGAGCGGTCGCCCCAGCCGGATTGACTCAAGAGGATTGATCCCGCTCTCCCGATGAGCGTCCGCGAGGGACGTTCCCAAAGCGCGGGGTGCGCTTCAACGGGCAACCCAACCCACGGCGAGTCCCTTGCCCCACGGACTGACTGGAGGAGGTGGCAACCAGATCAACGAGGACATCCCGGATTCCCTTGCCACGGCAGGCATTGGATTTGCCTAATTCCAAATGACAGAGGTGTCGCCAGACTCAACACAGTCTCCCTGCCCCCACCCCTTTGGACTCACCTGCGGAACGGTTGAACCGCTTCGCGCTCTTCACATTGCGGTTAGAGCAGACAACAGGCTCTGGTCGTCCATTGCGACTGCGGCATGGCTGCTGGAAAAAGTAGCCGGTCCGCAGTTTCAATATGTTCTGGCCGTCAGATGGCGGCAGACCGGACGCCTGCCCTTGCGACGCAGTTTCCACCGGCGCGGCAGCTGAGAATGCAGTCGCTGACCGGACTGCGTTCCTCTCCTTTTCCACACTGAGCAGATTCCCAGGAAATTACACCCTGGGGGAATTGCGCCTTTCGCCAACCCGTCAATCCGGCATTTCCGTTCCGGCGCCTTCCCCTGGGCACACTGCGTCCAGTGCCCGGGGGCAACTCCGTTATCCAACATCGTTCACACGGACAAGGGGGAACGCAGGCGGATCAACGGCCGGCTCGCCCAACTCGAAGCCACCTCGGTTAAGGCCGTCGGCTTTATCACGCGGCGCAAATGGGCGCGCGTCGCGGTAGCGGCGACCCTCCCGGTCATCAACTCAACAACCAGGAGGCACGCCATGACGATGATTGCCTTGAGCGCCCCTCATCTACAGGCCAATTGGAGGAACCGGCAAACAGGCCGATGGCGGCGCTGACTGGCATTGGCACGGCTAACCCTGCGAATGCCCGGCTCCGGCGGCTCCACGCTGTCGGGTTGGGCCTCGTCCGGCGCCGGTTCGTTGCGGGGCAAGCGGCGGCCTGATTCCGCTGGGAGACCATGCCGGCTTGGATGCGCGGTGCGCCGCCGTCGGCCATCGGGAATTTGCAATTGAGCGGGGCCAGTTCCCAAAGGAGGTACCGGCCCCGCTTTCGGTGTTTCGGGACCCGGTGAAACCAATAGCGGCTGAATGTGCCGCCACTGACAACTGAAAACCTACAGCTTGAAATGGAACGGGGGGCGTCCTTCGGGCGGCCCCAGCTTTCTGCGTTTTTGGAGGAA
This sequence comes from Dehalococcoidia bacterium, assembly GCA_965213725.1. Classification (GTDB taxonomy): domain Bacteria; phylum Chloroflexota; class Dehalococcoidia; order Lucifugimonadales; family UBA3495; genus VXOI01. The sequence goes on along the minus strand of OZ243924.1, from coordinate 2,069,925 downwards.
GCGACATGAAGGCCACCAGCATTGACACCAGGGCCAGTCTCAACGATGCCGGACACCCCACAGGACAGGTCCCGGAGGTGGGAGACAGCGCGGCGGTACCAGGAACGGGCGCAGGCAAGCCCGAAAGCGAGCTTCGGGCCACAGCCCTGCGGCACGGCCTGACCATGAAGGAACTGGCGGACAGGATGGGCGTGTCGGCGAGCTACCTGTCGCAGGTTGCTACCGGGCGCAGGCCCTGGTCTCCGGCGATGCGGGAAAGGGTTGTGGCGGTGCTGGGCGAGGTCCTCGGCCAGGGGGTGGTCTACCTGCAAGGCGGTGTGGTGCAGGGAGAGAGCAGCTACATCCGGGAGCGCGCCCGCGCCCTGGGCATGAGCATGGGGGAACTGGCTGACCGCGTGGGGGTGTCCCGCGGCTATATTACGCAGGTATCCCGTGGCCGCCGGAGGATGGGCGTGAAGGTTCAAGCGCGGGTGGCGGCGGCGCTGAATGCCCAGATTAGGGTCGAGTCCGCCAAGCCCGCCAGTGTTGATTGCCGGGTCCTGTGGGAACGGATGGACGCTCCCGGCATCAGCCAGAACGAGGTGGCCCGGCGGGCCGGGGTCAACTCTGCGCATCTTTCCAATATCACGAATGGCAAGGCCAGCCCGTCGGGGGGCGTGCTGAAGAAGTTGTACGGGTGCTGTACCAGCCGTCTGCGGCGGAACTGGTAACGCCTGCCATGGTGAAGGTGCTGGCCTGGAAGAAGGGCGCGCGGCGCGGCGTGGTGGTGCACGGCGCCGGCGGGCCTCGGAGCAATGGCAACCCCGGCGACGGAACCATCAGCAGCGGCAGGCGGGTTCCTTGGGGCGTCGAGGTGGAGTACGCTTACCGTGCGGGGTACGACAGCCGGGGCCGGATGTCGGTGACCCACATGGTCGAGCGGGGTTACTCTGTCATGCTGACGCAACGGGAGCCGGATGGCGTTTAACGCAATGGTCGCAGCGCCAGCAGCCTTCCCTATACTGGAGACAGGGACAACGAAAGCGGCAAACCGGCCCTCGGCCCTACCCTTCTTCAAGTGGAGGCTCAAAGCAGAACAGTAACGGGACGCGGAACCGGCGAATGCAGGCCGCTGGCCGGAATGCCAAAAGGAGGCAATCGCAGGGAGCAGCGATTGCTTCCCTTGTACCCGCAAATTGCGGGCCTCAGCGCGTTTCCGGGCTATGCGTACACCTTCCCGTCTGCATGTGCCGGTCTTTTTCGTTGTCTCGAAACCCCTTCCTGGCGTGGACTCACCGGCCTGGCCCGTCAACGTTCAATGTCAGCCGGACGGACAGATTCCCGCCGTTTCCCGTGCCAATGGCACCACCGGCGCCGCAATCCCCAGTGGCCGGCAGGAAGATGACCGCCTCGCCGCCGCCGTCAGGTCCACAAGAAGCAAAGCCCGGCCTGGGGTTACTTTGCAGTCAACCGAAGCTCCAGTTCCGGCGGGGCGCCGCCGGGCAGCGCCTTCTTCTGAATGTAGATATTGCCCACCGGAGCATCCTCGTCAACCGAGTCATAGCGGTAGGTGTTCTTGGTCTCCCTGGTTAACTTGACGGTAATGGTGATGGGTTGGTTGGCGCTCATCTCTCTCCTCACCACTGGAAGGGCCTTTGGATTGCGTTTCTAACTGGTAAGTCCGTCCGAGCAAACTATCCGGATCACCTGCGGTTTCTGAGCCGGTGAACGGTCGGCGTCGTCGGGCGGGTTGAGTCGGTAACGATCCCGCAAGGCTTCCAGCCGGGTGAGGGGCACCGAACCCTCCAACCGCAGTTCCCTGATTTCGCTCAAGGCGTTCTCCACTTGGGGAGACCTGTCTCCCATGAAGATACGGTAGCCTGATGACCATGGGTGCTGACGAGATCCGGAGGGATAGCTATTGCCCCGCGCCGCTGGTGAGCGATATTGCTTTGCTGTAGGTCATTGCGAAGACCATCTCCGAAAGCCACCGGCGGAACGATTCGTTGTCGCTGAACTGCTTGAACAACTCGGTGTGGTCGGCCAGCAGGTCGGTCATGGCCCGTTCCAAGGCCCGGTCATGCTCGACCCGGGCGTTCTGCCAGTCCGAGTTGGACATGGCGTTCTGGTACGCCATGTCACCGGCGACTTTCGCGGGCAGTTCTACGCCGATCAGCCTTTCGATCTTGTCGGCGTCCTTCCACTCGATGTTGCCGAAGCGGTCGTTGAAATCCCTGAGGATGTTGGACAGCCGGTCCATTTCCGCTTCGGGCTTCTGGCCTCCGCCGGAGGTGGGAACCGGCTCTATCTCCGCGTCCTGGTCGGGAAGCTGGATATCCTGCACCGCCTGCTTTTCCACCCGGTAGCTGTCCATGTCGATGGATTCGAGAATCCCCTGGGACAGGTCTTCCTCTACCGGGGCGGGCAGCTTGGGAACGAGGAAGGTCAGGAAGATGGAGAGCCTCTCCCACTCGGCGTTGGTGTAAGGCACGATGGAGGCCAAGAATGCGTAGGTGCGGAGGAATGCCTTGGCCTTGCTCTTGAAGTCCACCTGTCCGTCCTCGTCCAACTGCTCCCGGTAGGCTGCGACGCAGTGGTCCAGAATGGGATCAAGTTTGTCCCGGTCTTCCCCGGAAAGATAGCGTTCGACGAACTCGTCAATCTGAGCCGAGTTATAGACCTGGCAGGCGTCAAGAGTTGCCTTGAGGTCGTGCAGCTTGTCCGGGTCGGTTTCCTCGGCCAGAATCGTGGTTCGGTAGTAGTCGGCGAAAGCCTCCTGGATCGTGTCGGGGTCGTTGGCGAAGTCTAGCACGAAGGCGTCGTGCTTTTTGGGGTGGGCCCGGTTGAGGCGTGAGAGCGTCTGCACCGCCTTCACTCCCGACAGCACCTTGTCCACGTACATCGTGTGCAACAGCGGTTCGTCGTAGCCGGTCTGGAACTTGTCGGCGCAGACCAGGAAGCGGTAGGGGTCTTCCTGAATCTTGTCCGCAATCAGGTTCGACGAAAAGCCGTTGAGAGACGCTTCGGTGACTTTCGCGCCGCCGTACTCTTGCTCACCGGAGAAGGCGACGATGGCCCGGTAGGGACTCTTGCGCTCGGCCAGGTAGGCGCGGATGTCGTGGAAATAGCTGATGGCCCGCCGGATGCTGCCGGTGACCACCATGGCCCGGGCTTGCCCGTTCAGCTTGCGTAGCCCTTCCACCTGCTCGTGGTAGTGGTCCACCATGATCTCGGCCTTGAGCCGGATGGCGTGCTCGTTGTTCTCGACATAGCGGCGCAGCTTCCTGCCGGCCCGCTTGGTGTCGAACTCAGGGTCTCCCGCCACTGTCTTGACCAGCCGGTAATAGCTGGATACCGGAGTGTAATGCTCCAGAACGTCTATGATGAACCCTTCCTGGATGGCCTGCTTCATGGTATAGGAATGAAAGGGGAGGTGCTTGGTCTTTCCAACCTCGAGGACTGGCGTGCCGAAGATTTCCAGCGTTTTGTTCTTCGGGGTTGCGGTGAAGGCGAAGTAGCTGGCGTTGGTCAGCAGTTTCCGGGACTCCATCAGCCGGTTGATCCGGTCCTCGGTGGTCTCTTCGTCCTCCGCCGCGCCAGCCTCTCCCAGGGCTGCGGACACGGACGCCGACGCGCGCCCTCCCTGGCTGGAATGAGCTTCGTCTATGATGATGGCGAACCGCCTCCCCCGGTGCTCGTTGCCGATGGCGTCCAGGATGAAGGGGAACTTCTGGATGGTGGTGATTACAATCCTCTTACCCTCGCGCAGCAGGGACCGGAGATGGCCGGAGGTCTCGGCGTGGCCCACCACCGAACGAACCTGGGCGAACTGCCGGATGGTGTCCCGGATCTGCTGATCCAGTACCCTCCGGTCGGTGACGACGATGACCGAATCGAATAGGGGTGCGCCGTCCCTTTCCAGACCGATGATCTGGTGGGCCAGCCAGGCGATGGAGTTGGACTTGCCGCTGCCGGCCGAGTGCTGGATCAGGTATCTGGCTCCCACGCCTCTACCGGACACGTCGGCCAGCAGTTTACGCACCACGTCGAGCTGGTGGTAGCGGGGCCAAATCTGCGCCCGCTGCTGCTGCTTGCGCCCGGTCTTGTCGTCCTTCGTCTCGACGATTTGGGCGTAGTTCTCAATGATGTTGGTCAGGTTGTCGCGGGTTAGCACCTCCTTCCAGAGGTAGTCGATCTTGAGTCCGTTGGGGTTGGGCGGGTTCCCGCGGCCGTCGTCCCAGCCCTTGTTGAAGGGCAGGAACCAGGAATCCTTACCCCGCAGGCGGGTGCAGAACCTTACTTCGTGGTCGTCCACGGCAAAGTGGGCCAGGCAGCGCCCGAACTCGAACAGCTTCTCCCGGGGGTTGCGGGAGCGTTTGTACTGCTCCACCGCGTCGTCCACCGTCTGCTTGGTCAGGCTGTTCTTCAGCTCGAAGGTGGCGACGGGCAGGCCGTTGACGAACAGGCACAGGTCCAAGGCCAATTGCGCGTTGTCCATGCTGTAGCGGAGTTGGCGGGTGACGCTGAAGCGGTTCTGGCTGTAGAGGACCTGGGCTTTGACGTTTCCCGGCGACGGCGCGCCGTAGAACAGATCCAGAGAGTGCGGCCCGTGCTTGATTCCCCGGCGCAGCACGTCGATGGTCCCGCGCTTGGCGACTTCCCCTTGCAGCCGGGCCAGGAACCGGCGCCGGGCCGGGCTGTCCTGCTCCAGCCCCAGCGGGGCGGCGGCCTCGGGTTGAGTTTCGCGCAGGAAGGCGGATAGCTGGGCCAAGTCCACGCAATGCTCCCGGTCGTACTCCGCCGGGTCTCCGTGCAGCCAGCCGGGGCCGTAGTCCGCCGGGCGCTGCTGAACCCCGCCCTTGGGCGCGGGATTGCGGGTAAACCCGGTCAGCGCCGCGCAGATGAGGCTTTCCAGCCCTTGTTCGCTGGTGTCGGCGGTCACGCTATCCTTCCCGTCTGCTGGGGATAGGGACTTCCCTCAATTCGCCGGGTTGTATTCCGTTTATAGTAGTGCGGATTTCTTCTATTCGTGTCCTGACATAGGGCCACCTGTTGTCACCCAGGACCAAGACTGCCATTTGCATTCGGCTGAGGTTCTGCTGGTTAGGTATGCTTTGGTCAGCGGTTATCAATAGTTCGTAGCCCTCGCTATCGGCTTGGGCCAGCAGGTTTCCGTTGGTCAGACGCTCCCATCCCCTCTGGTCTGCCGTATGGACGGTATGCTCCGCGAGGTGGCGGCGCAACGGCCTCGGGGTATTGTGGTCAAACAGGATTCTCATGCTTGACTTTGGCGTCCAGACTCTCGACCACGAATTCCAGCGCCGCTCTCACCTTCCATTCATCCACGGGATGGAACCATTCCATGAACTCCTGTATCGTGGCCCCTGCTTCGAGATTGCCAAACAGGGCCGACACGGGAAGTCTGGTATCAGTGAACACCCAAGCCCCGCCGAGTTTGCCCGGCACGCTTTCGATTCCCGGACACTTTTCCCAATCAATCATTTTCAGCCATCCATAGCGTGCGCCAGTTCCTCTACTGGCCCATCATCATTATACTCGTCGGCTTCCTCCTGTAGCTGAGCCGCCGCCCGCACGTCCAGCTTGCCGGTGACCACGTCGGCAATCAGGCGGGCGCGGTACTCCCCCAGCAACTCGATCTGGCGCCGGGCCGGGCTGTCCTGCTCCAAGCCCAGCGGGGCGGCGGCCTCGGGTTGAGTTTCGCGCAGGAAGGCGGATAGCTGGGCCAAGTCCATGCAATGCTCCCGGTCGTACTCCGCCGGGTCTCCGTGCAGCCAGCCGGGGCCGTAGTCCGCCGGGCGCTGCTGAACCCCGCCCTTGGGCGCGGGATTGCGGGTAAACCCGGTCAGCGCCGCGCAGATGAGGCTTTCCAGCCCTTGTTCGCTGGTGTCGGCGGTCACGCTATCCCTCCGGCATCTTCAGATTGGTACTTCCCGCCATTCTCCCGGCTGAATCTCTTCAAGGGTGGCGCGAATCTCTGCTATCCTCATTTGCACATCGGGCCACCTGTTGGAAAGCAGAACTACGACGGCTATTTGCCTGCGGCCGAGGTTCTGCTGGTAACGCATACCCTGGTCGGCGGTTATCACAATCTCGTAGCCTTCCCCTTCTGCATTTTCCAGCAGGCTCCCATTTCTGAGTTCGGTTCAACCTTTTTCCTTGGCCGTATCTACAGCGTGTTCTGCGAGGTAACGGCGCAAGGGCCTTGGGGTATTGTTGTCAAACAGGATTCTCATGCCTTACCTTGGCGTCAAGGTTCTCGACCACGTGCTCCAGTACGGCGTTTACCTGCCACTTTTCCACGCCTTCAAACCAGTCTAGGAACTCTTCTATGGTGGCTCCGGCGGCCAGGTTCCCGAACAGGGCCGAGACGGGTACGCGGGTCTTGGTGAACACCCAAGCGCCGCTGAGCCTTCCGGGTACGCTTTCGACTGCCGGGCACTTCTCCCAATCCATCATGCAATCACCTCCCTATCCATTACCGACGCCTCTTTCGCCGGGTGGCTGGTGTCATAGGGATCGTTGCCCGCATTGTCCACTATGAGGCCAGCGTCGTCTATCCGCCCTTCCCTGCCGGCTTCCTCCCGCAACTGCCCCGCCGCCGCCCGCACGTCCAGCTTGCCCGTCACCACGTCGGCAATCAGCCGGGTGCGGTACTCCTCCACCAGCTCAATCTGTCGGCGGGCGCGGGCGATGGCGGCGTCGATGCCGACGGTGGCCTCGTCGAGGTATTCGACGATGGCGGCTTGTTCGTCGAGGGGCGGAACGCACACTTGCAAGGAACCAAAGCGGCTTTCAGAAATCGCAGGGTAGGCAATCCCAACCGATTCTGCGGTCACCCGGTCGGTGAATATGTCGCTCTGAACAACGTAGTTCACGAATTTGGGAACGGTCTCTTGACGTGGCGTAAGCACCGCGAAACCCGTTGAGCATATCAAGTCGTCGTTGGCCCCACTGGCAAACCACACAGCCTTTAGATAAGTTCGCACTGTGGATATGATAGTGTCTCCGCCCTTGACAATTCGCCTGGCTCTGGATGGAGCGGCAGCAAAGCGAATCAGGCAGGGTTCTGCTACTAGTTTCCCGGTTTCAACTGCTCCGATTTCCACGTAGCGAAACTCGAAGTCCGGGGCGGTCGTTTCCGGCAAGATGGCTTCGTTTATCCCTGTCCAGTTCTTCAGCCGTCGCACCTCCCAATGCTCCGGCACTTCGCCCAGCCACTCGACGCCGGAGGGCTTGAGGTGGACGTTGGGGTCGAGACCGCGGGTGACGGCTTGGTTGATGACGGCCTGCTTCTCCTCCTCCAACAATGCGATGAGCTTCCGCTTGGCGCTCACGTAGCGGCGGATGCGCCCGTCGGCGTGGTCCAGGTATCGGACGATGGCGGCCTGCTCGGCGAGGGGCGGAAGGGGCAGCCACAGATATTTGAGCTGGCTACTGTAGATGTGCATGATGGTGATGCCGCGCCCCATCAGGGATTTCTGCGTTTGAGCAGCAGGGCAGTCCAGTGCGTAGCCCGTGAACTTGGGTTCTATGGGAATTGTTGGCCGGAATATGATCAAGTCTCCGCCACAGAGAACTTGAGTGGGCATCAAGTTGACGGCGGACTTGCCTATTTCCTCAATCGTTTCCCCTGATGTAGGGAAGAGAACGTCACCCATCTTGATTGGGGTGTAGGAGCTCGCTTTTGCTGGTGAAATATAGCTCTGCGTTTGGTTAATGAAGTATTTGTGAGTCGTGTAGAGGTCTCCATACCGGACGCAAGGTATCCCCACGGGAACTTCGTCATCCTTCGTTCCCCCGGAGCCTTTGGAGAAGACGCCAATCCTTCCAAGCTGGGCGACCTCCCAATGCTCCGGCACGTCGCCAAGCCAGGGGGTGCCGGAGGGCTTGTAGGCGGTGTAGGGGTGGGGGTCAGCGTTCATGCCGAACTTGCCTTTATAACATCGGCGATTTCACGAGCAATTTCCTCAATGGTAAAGTCGGACGTGTTGCGGGCAACTTTGTCCGCTAACGAAAGGCTATAGTCAATGACTTCCTGCTTGCTGATTTGATGCCAGAGTGGAAGTATCACCTGTTCTCCGGTCATCTCCCGCGTTACAAGTCCGTCAAGCTCGTACTGAGGCCAGTTCTTCTTGAAGAAAGACGGCGAAATTACGACGACACCGAATCTGCTTCCCGCCAGGCCGGCATCTATCTTTCTTCTGATACTATCGCCAATGCGAAGTTCAAATTCATCGTACCATACTCTCAGCCCGTGTGAAACTAAATTATTGGCTAATGGGCGAACAATAGCCTCTTTGTCTTCGGCAGCGTGCGATATGAAGACATCGTAGTATCTGAAGAGCACAGTCCCGCTGGTGTCAGTAACATCCAAATTGCCATGACCTATTGGGCGAACCAAATCAGATAGGGCTGGTGGTGAGTATTCAGGCAGTGGCGATAAGGCCGCCTGGGGAATTACCCGGATCGATGACTTGACCTGACCATGAAGTCCTTGGAGGTCAACAGTGATGTACCAAGTTCCCGTATGTGGGATAATTAGGCGAGCAGGTGATTTTGTCACGAGTCCACCAAAATAGCGATGTTGGCGGCCAGACTTATAGCTCTGCAAATTACCGCTGTCAAGCAAGCGCACATTGGCAGCGCTCCCTGATAGTGTCACTTCGACCACATTGCTTCGCTGTTGATGCCCAAGTCTATATTGCTGAAACTTCACTCTATCAACTCTCCGCTCTGACTAGAAAATTAGACGCCACGCCAGCAGCACCGTGCCGAGAACAACCGCGTAGAAAGGCGGCACCGAAAAGGATCTGAACATCGCCCAAAGGGTTCCGCGCGGTATCGAGCCGACAGGAGCTATAGTGAAAAGGCCAGACGCGGCGACCCGTCCCTCATGGAGTTGGCGGACAAAGCTGCTGTATGACCGCCGGAAATCCCGTTCCAACGACAGGTAGTAGGCATCCAAAACGTAAAACAGCACCGTTGGGCCTAACGCGATCAGCGCATGGTCTGCCTTTCCGGTCCGCGCCACCAGCACCAGGATGGCTGCGACAAGCGTGACGCACCAGACCTTGCAGGAACGGCTGTTCTCCGCCATGCGCGTAATGACCGATTGATTTATCTCAAGGTGCTTTTGGACCGCTGGAGAGTCGTGATCCAAGACTGGGTGCTCCTCCATATCGTCCTCCTCACAGCGGTCGGGAATGCTCAGCGTTGACGATGGGATATAGCGTCCAGCTTGGCGTTGATGGCCCTCCATTTCCACGGGATGGGTTCTCCAAGTCGCGTTAGCCCTTGGTAGGGCCTGCGTTGTGGCCTGACCTGAATGACCGGCTTGTTGAGGCTGCGGGCCACGTCCGTTTCCACCATGACGCCGGGGGCGTTGTGGGTATCCTCGCCAATCAGGACGACCACCACGTCACACTGGCGTATTGCTTCCCTTGCCCTGCCCTTCCAGTGTTCGTCGGGATATGACTCGTGGAGCGAACAGTTGTGGACACGATGCCGAGTCTCATTCCTGGCCTGTTCGTAGAAGCTGTTCTTGAGGTTCTTATCCTTGTCGAATTCAAAACTCGCAAAGATATTAAGAGTCGCCATAAGCTCCTTGTCAGAAAGCAACTACCGGATAATCTCCACCAGCAGCCCCTCCGTCTCCCTTTCCAACTCCATTATATCAGCCCTAATCTCCTCCAGCGGGCGCATGGGCTGGGGCTGGTAGAAGTGGCGGTTGAAGCTGATTTCGTAGCCAATCTTGACGCTTCCCGGGACGTACCAGGCGTCCGGGGCATAGGGCAGCACTTCGTCGCAAAGGAAAGCATCTATGCCGCCCACGTGCAGCAAGGGCACCTGCTCGGTGTCCCGCAACTCCGAATCCGGCTCGTACTCGACGGCGGCGAGCTTGCCCTCGATGGTGGCTGGGAACAGGCCGCGCAACGGGTCCGGCCCAGCACCTTGCTTGTGAACCTTCTTGATGACCGGCGGCGCGGACTCCGAGCGCACGGCCTTATTCCGCAGTTCCCTAATCTCTTTGGCGGTGTAGACTTGATCGGAGTCAATACCCTCGACGCGCAACGGACGCTCGACGGTGACCTTCCAGTATCCGAAGGCTTCGTTGGGAAATATCTTCGATTGCTCCGATTCCTCGAAGGACAGGAAGGCGTCGCAGATGCGCCGGATGTCCTCCTCCGACAGTTCGCAGTTCTTGCTGCCCAAGTTGCGGCGCAACGGCGTGTGCCACCGGGTGGCGTCGATGAGCTGCACCTTGCCCCGCCGATGCTCCGGCTTGCGGTTGCTCAGCACCCAGATGTAGGTGGCGATGCCGGTGTTGTAGAACATATTGAGGGGCAGGGCGACGATGGCCTCCAGCCAGTCGTCTTCGATAATCCAGCGGCGGATGTTGCTCTCGCCCTGCCCGGCGTCGCCGGTGAACAGGGAACTGCCGTTGTGAACCTCGGCGATGCGGCTTCCCAAGGGCGTATCCCGCTTCATCTTGCTCAGCATATTGGCTAGGAACATCATCTGGCCGTCGCTGGAGCGGGTGATCAGGGAGTAACCTGAATCGCCGCCGTGCTCCGTGACGAAGCGCGGGTCCTTGACGCCGCTGCGCCCGCCCAGGCGCTCCATGTCGCCCTTCCAACTCTTGCCGTAGGGCGGGTTGGAGAGCATGAAGTCGAACTCGTGGGCGGGAAAGGCGTCGGCGGAAAGGGTGGAACCGTATTTCATATTGTCGGCTTCGCTGCCCTCGCCCTTCAGAATCAAATCGGCCTTGCTGATGGCGTAGGTCTCCGGGTTCACCTCCTGCCCGTACAGGTGGACGGAGACTTCCTTGCCCTGCTCAACGGCCAGTTGCTTCAGTGTCTCCTCGGCAACTGTGAGCATCCCGCCGGTGCCGCAGGCGCCGTCATAGACCAAGTAGGTGCCGGACCTGACCTCGCCGGCCACAGGCAGGAAGACCAGCCGCGCCATTAGCTGCACCACGTCCCGCGGGGTGAAGTGCTCCCCGGCCTCTTCGTTGTTCTCCTCGTTGAACCGCCGGATGAGTTCCTCGAAGACCGTGCCCATGCTGTGATTGTCCAGCCCCTCCAGCCGCACCGAGCCGTCGCCGTTCAGGACGGGCCGGGGGTTGAGGTTGACCGAGCTATCCAGGAACTTCTCCAGCAGGAAGCCCAGGGCGTCGGCCTCCACCAGCGTCGGTACTTGGTTGCGGAACCGGAACTTCTCCAGAACCTCCTGGACGTTGGGGGAGAACCCGGCGAGATAAGCCTCGAAGTCCGCCCGCAATTGCTGCTGACGGCTGCGGGATGCCAAGTCGCGGAGCCGGAAGGGTGACGTGTTGTAGAAAGCTTCACCGGAAGCCTGGCGCAGGGCGGCGTCCTGGTTCGCTATGCCGGCAGCGTCCAGTTGCTCCTTCATTCGGAGCACGGCGTCTTTGGTAGGTTCCAAGACGGCATCCAAGCGCCGGATGACCGTCATGGGCAGGATTACGTCCCGGTACTTGCCGCGGACATAGACATCGCGCAGCACGTCGTCGGCGATGCCCCAGATGAAGCTGCTGACGTTGAGAGCGTTCACTTGGTTCTCCCCTGACTCGCGCCATCTTCGCGGCCAATCATGCTCCTATAGGCCGCCTTGACCATTTGGTCCAAGGCAGCGGCGGCCTCCTCGTTCAGCCGGGGATCGGAGCGGAGACAGGACGAAATCACCGCCAGAGGCTCCGGTCCCTTCCTGGGAGAAGCACCGCAGACGAACCTGTCCACGTCAAGACCCGACCAGACTGACAACGCCGCAAGGCTGTCCACGTCAGGGCGCTTGCCCTGGGCCATGCGGGTCAGAGTAGAGGCGCTGACGCCACTTTCATTCGCCACACGCCTCCAGGTGCATTGGCGAGCTTGCCTTTCACCATCGAGAGCGGCATAGAAAGCACTGCCGTCGAACCTTGCCTTCTTCGCCAATGGCCTCTCCTTTCAAGTGCGATCTTCAAGTCCGCAAGGTGAACCGGACCGGGGGCCATGGTTCGAATATAGCAACAATCAGCCGCAATTGCAATATCTGCACGAGATATCGAATTGGGTTAGGTTGGTTACTGTCGGAGATGAGTACGGCTCCTGCCGCCAGCCAGACGTAGGGTTAATCTGCACCCCGGCGGAATCAGCATGAAATCAATTGGGGCTGCACAAAGGCAGCCCCGCTAGAATACGCGCCCTTATCAGGCAAATCTTAGATTGAAGGGCTACTCAACCGATAGGCAGGGGGAGCTTACAGGACTGCGCTACAGCGGCCGGGGAAGCAGCTCCAGGGTTGCCCTGCCTGAAGCCATCCGGTAACATCGTCCCTAAACTGTCAATGCGAATCTAATCCTGAAGGTTCTTGATTTTGTTCAACTTGGTGGGCCCGGCTGGGATCGAACCAACGACCAGCCGGTTATGAGCCGGCTGCTCTACCACTGAGCTACGGGCCCTTGCTACTAGCTTATGCCCGCCCTTTTCCTAGTGTCAATAAGGGGACGCAGGTATTCTCGACGGGAGCGGACGCTGGTTTCGCCTGCTGCCCGCTGAAAAGCCGGGGCTGGCGAAGGCGCCGACGCCCTTGGCGTACCCCGGGCCGCCGCCCTGCCCTTGCCCGCTGCATGACATCCCCAGGAAATGGCTGATACCCTGGATAAGCATCGCCGCCGCACAGATCGGGTTCCGACAGCCGCTTATCCGTTGGAGTATAAGTTCACCAAGCTGATATGACACTCGAATCCGAAATACGCCGCCGCATCGCCGCCCGCGGCCCCATAACCTTCGCCGAGTTCATGGAGGTGGCGTTGTATCACCCCACCGGCGGGTACTACACATCGGGGGAGCGGATCGGGGCGGCCGGCGATTTCTACACCAGCCCGTCGGCGCATCCGGCCTTCGGGGCGCTGCTGGCGGCTCAGTTGTTCCAGATGTGGGAGCTGCTGGAGCGTCCAGATCCCTTTACCGCCGTCGAGCCGGGGGCGGGCAACGGGCTGCTCGGCCGCGACATCATGGCCGCCGCCGCCGAACTGCCCGGCGGGTTCGCCCGCAGTCTGCGCTACCTCTGTCTGGATCGGCGCAGCAACGGCGGATATGAGCGCGGACTGCCGGGGAGCGGACGGGTGGCGGCCAATGGGCTGCCGCTGCGCCGGATGACGGGCTGCCTTCTGTCCAACGAACTGCTGGATGCTATGCCCGTGCATCAGTTAACGGTGGAGCAAGGACGGCTGCGGGAGGTGTATATGGCCCTGGAGGGGCCAGAGTTTGCCGTCCATGCCGGCGAACCGTCCACCCCGCTGCTGGCCCAACGGCTGGACAGTCTGGGCATCGAACTGGCGGAGGGACAGACCGCCGAGGTCAACCTGGCCCTCGACGGATGGATGGCGGAGGCGGCGCAGTCGCTGGAGCGCGGGTTTGTCCTGACCATAGACTACGGGCGGCCCGCAGAGGAGTTATATTCAGCTACGGAACGATTCCGGGGAACGCTTACCACCTTTCGCGGCCACCGGCAAACCGACCGGCCCTTGGATCGAATCGGGAAACAGGATATGTCGGCGCAGGTGGATTTCACGTCGCTGGCCCGGGCCGGAACGCAGGCTGGGCTGGACTTTCTGGGTTACGCCAGTCAGGCTGTCTTCCTGCATAACCTCGGGCTGGGACGGCTGGAGCAGCGCCCGCCCGTTGGCCCGCTGCGGCAGGCGCAGGCCAGCCGCGCCGGGATGCGGGAACTGGCGAAGCCCGGCGGGCTGGGCGACTTCAAGGTGATGGCCCACGGGAAGAACGCCGGGAAGCCCGAACTCTGGGGCTTCCACCCGTCGGAGCAGGCCGCGAGACTGGCGGCGCAGTTGCCCGCGCTGTTGCCCGCTGCCGGGCATCTGGACCTGCTGGCAGGCCGATACCCGGGGCCGGAAGCGGAGTTCGAGATAGCTTGGGACACTTTGTGGCCCGGTGCCTCTCCCCCACCCTAACCCCCCGCTGGGGGAGGGGATTTTTCAGAGAGTTGAAAGACACTACTTCCAACCGCGCTGTCCTTGACTCCGCGAAGAAGCGGAGCATAAGCTAATTGCAAGGGCCTATAGCTCAGTGGTAAAATAGCTCACTCACAACTGGCTGCCGCAGTAGGTAGATACCTGTTGGCCCACCACAGTAAGCAGAGCGGCGATAGGAACTGTCAGATGTCAGACGTTTCATTGGTAAAGATAAATGTTCAGGAACTTCTTCGCTATTTCGACGAGAAGAAGCCCGACTCGTCAGGCAAACGCGCGACCGGCGTGGTTGGAATCGCTGGAGAAGATTTGAATGCGGCCTGCTTTCAGCACTATATCAAATCTAAAGGCGGTGTCGCTCGTGTTCTGAGGGAACCGGAATCCGGCGAGCCGTCAAAAGTTACCACGGGCAAGGTCAAAGGGCCACGCTTGGACAGGTGGATAGAAGTAGATTGGGCTGACAAGTCAAAGACTGTTTTCCAGACCGAAATCAAAAACTGGTCGGCTCATGCGATTGGGGGCAAAACCCTTTCGGTGGCCGCGACTCCCTCAGAAGTCGCTAACTGCAAACATACGAATTGGGAAGGTCGGTGGCATGACAAAAACCATACTCTGGTGGAACCGCGCACTGCTAAAGTGCTGGTTCGAATGAATCCTCCTGACGGTGTGGATAAGGAGACTACTATCCGGCCATTGCTCATTTTTTGGGAGGCGATTGGCCCTCGTGACCAGGCGAACAACCACCTGTTTTGTATCGATGCTCCTACTTTTAATTTTCCCTTTTCGCTTCCTTCCACGTGGCCCACTCCAGACGAATTCCCTGAACTTTGGGGCTTTCCTGAACTTTGGGTCTTTTCGGTATCGAGCTATCTGCGTAGTGTTTCGGACGCAAGTATAGAGTTGGATATGCCCGACGCAGTTGCCCGGCTCCGAATACTGAACCGCTTGTTTCCCGCCGACGCATAAAATTTATAGAACGGGCGCCCGCCTGAAAGATTGCACTTCGATACGTCCGGCCACACCACTTCTGACCGTCCGGGGATCTGTCAGAAGGACGCCCCTACCCTAACTCTCGCCCGGAGGCTGAGGGTATTCCCCTTTAACCGCCGGGTTCGGCCAGTCCTATCCGCGCCGATACGGGCTTCATGCTCTCCACCACGAAAGCGATGTGCTCGTCTAGGTCAACGCCCAGCTCGTCAGCGCCCTTCACTATGTCGCCGCGGTTCACGTCCTTGGCGAAGGCTTTGTCTTTCATCTTGCGGCGCACCGAGCGGGGAGTGACTTCGGCCAGGCTCTTGCTGGGCCGCACCAGGGCCACGGCGCGGATGAAGCCCGACAGCTCGTCTACGGCGAACAGGGTATGTTCCATCAAGGACTCGCGGGGGATGCCGGTATGCTCGCCGTGGGTTAGGACGGCGCGAATCATATCTTCGGGATAACCGGCGTCGCGGAGAATCTGCGCTCCATAGGTGGGATGGCTCTCCGGCGTCGGGCAAATCTCCCAGTCGAAATCGTGGAGCAGCCCGGCGATGCCCCAGCGGTCTTCGTCTTCCCCGAACTTGCGGGCATAGCCGCGCATTGACGCTTCCACCGTCAGCAGGTGCTTCATCAGCACGTCGGTCTGCACGTGGCGGCTCAGAAACTCCAGGGTGTTGTCCCTATCCATCATCTCCATCGGGCTGTTCCTCCGGTTCGTCGTCAGTTGATTCGGCGTCCTGCGGTAGGTTCCCGGCCGGGCGTCCGCTGGGGCGCGGCTCGCACCGGACGGCGGTGGTGAGAAAGCCGCTGTGGGCCACCATGCGGTGGTCGGGACGCACGCTGCGCTCGGTGACGTGCCAGGTGCGCAGCAGCGTCTCCATAGACTCGATGAGCTGAAAGCGCCCGTCCTGCTCCAAAGCGCCCGCCAGCCGGTGCACCTGCAATATGGTGGGCAGGAAACTGAGCATCACCCCGCCCATCACCAGCGCATCGGCAACGGTTTCCACCGCCTGCCACGGTTCGGGAACGTCCAGCACCACGCGGTCAACGTTGCGCTCCTCGATGCCTTCGTAGATGTTGCCGATCTTGACTTCCAAGCGGGCGGTGTCGGGAATGACGCGGCCGATATTCCGCATGGCCTTGGGCAGCGTCCCGGCGTCAATTTCGTAGGTGATGACCCGCCCCTCCGGCCCGACGGCGCGGAGCAGCGCGGCGGTGAGCGCCCCGGAACCCAGTCCGCCCTCGACGACGGTGGCGCCGGGAAAGATGTCGGCGAAGCTGACGATGTTGCCTAGGTCTTTCTGGTATATGATCTGCGGGCCGCGGGGCATCTGCCGCACATAGTCGCCCAGGGTGGGGCGCACGGCCAGCAGCGTATGGCCCCGGTCGGTGCGATACCACCCACCCACGCTCCCCCCGATGAGCCGGTCGTGGTGCAGCCGTCCCAGGTGACTATGAAAGGTTCCGCCTTCCTCCAGGGTCAGCAGGTAGCGGCGGGACTTGCGATCCAGCAACAGGGCCAACTCGCCGGGCCGGAAGAGGTTGGGGTTGGCGCCCTCGGGCTGATATTCGCCGGTTGTGGTGAGCGGCTTGTCCAAGAAATAGCCTAATCGCCGGAGGGCGCCGACGGCCTGCTTTCGTCGTAAGCTGCCGGGCGGCTGCCTTCCAGGTAGGTGGTGTTATGTTCAGCGTAGGGGTTCATATCCGGGAAGACGACCAGCAACTCGGCGCTTTCCTCGCCCACCACCCGGAAGGCGTGCTCCGCCCCCGGCGGTATGACCAGCGTGTGGGCCTTTTCCACCCGGTGCGTTTCCCCGTTGATGCGAACTTCCAGCGCACCGGATAAAATGACGATAAGCTCGTCTATGGCATGGGTGTGCAGGGGCGCGCCGGTTCCGGGTTCGGCGGTGTTGAGGCTCAGCGACGTGGAAACGCCATGTTCGTGGGTGGTGATGTCCCACTTGCGGTAACCGGGCCGCCATGGCACCTCGGGGGCTTGGCTATGGTCTATGATAGGCATATTGTATCCTGGCCGCCGGTAAGGATGGGGCCGCGCCGGGCGTCGGCGGACACCGTTATTGTACGCCATTTGAGCCGTGAGCGGGATGCCCGGCGCGAGGAGCCGCCAAAACGCGCCCGCCAAAATTCAATTAGCAGGAAGATATAGTATGCCGCAACGCCTGTTTACCCTCGAACAAGCCAACAGTCTGCTCCCTTGGCTGGAGCGAACTTTCCAACGGCTGATGTCCTCCCGGGAGCGGCTGGATGACACGCGGGAGCGGCTGACCGAGATCCAGCGCGAACTGCAACGCCTCAACGGCACCTTCAGCCGCTACACCGAGCTCAACTCCATGCAGGCAGAGCTGGACAGCATGGACAAGGAACTCAACGACATCGTGGACGAGATAATCGCCGAGGGAATTATCATACGGGACATCCCGCGCGGGCTGGTGGATTTTCCCCATCTCCGCGACGGCCGGGAGGTCTACCTCTGCTGGGTGAGCGGCGAGGAGCGCATCGGCTACTGGCACGAGACCAACCGCGGCTTCGACCACCGCCAGCCGCTGTAGCGGCGGCCGCCAACAGGCATAGTACACTGAGACGACAAGGGGGGCCTTGTTCCGCCCGGGGAGGTTTATTATGGGACCCGAAATTGACGCTATTACTGAGTTCTGCCAAAGGAACCACATCACCCGGATGCTGACCTACACTCATCCTCACCGCATTGGCGACGAGAAAGGCAACACAGTGGATGTCCTGGTGGACTTCGCGCCGGGGCACACGCCCGGTTACTTTGATATGTCCGGCGGCCCCGGGCTCATCGGTATGGAGGAAGAACTGGCGGAGCTATTTGGTAAGAAGTACGGCTATATAATGTCATTCGACGGAATCGGACCGCATTTTCGCTCGAAAGACCTGGATGATGCCCGGGCTATAGCCAAACCCGTTTACCCGTTGCCAAAGGCAGAATGACAACCCTATTGGAAGACCTGTCTCCCTTGGGCCATATGCTGGAAGCAGCCGGGTGGGCTTTGTCCATTGCCGAAGGCCGCACCCGGATTGAGCTCGACTCTGATTTGCAACTGTTTCTCGCCTTGTGCCGAGCTGTTGAGGTGGTAGGGGAAGCCGCCAATCGCGTCTCCGATGCCACTCAGAGTAGAACGCCAGAGATACCGTGGCGGCGAATCATCGGAATGCGGAACCACTTGGCCCATCAATATCACAACATTAACTACGGCATCCTCTGGCTAACGGTGCAGGAATACCTGCCGCCCTTGATAGCCGATGTGCAACGCCTCCTGCCCGACAGCTTCACCCCGATTCCCCTCCGAATCAGATAAACCGCGCCTGCTGCCTGGCCGCCTCGCCGTGGTCTATGTAGACCGTGATGGTCTCGGTGAAGAAGTCGAACGCCTCCGTCCCCTGCTCGCGCTGGCCCACGCCCGAGGACTTGAGTCCGCCGAAGGGCAGGTGGACTTCGCCGCCCAGGGTCGGCGCGTTGACGTGAACCATGCCGGTTTCGACGGTGTTGATGTACTCGAAGGCGCGGGAAATGTCGCGGGTGTAGACCGATGACGACAACCCGAACTCGACGCTGTTGGAAATCCGTATCGCCTCTTCCAAGTCCTTGGCCCTGAAAACCGTCAGCACCGGGCCGAAGATCTCCTCTTTTGCGATGCGCATATCCGGCGAAACGTCGGTGAATACCGTCGGCTCCACGTAATAGCCGTCGTCATACTCCCCGCCGGTCAGCCCGCGTCCGCCGTAGGCCAGGTTGGCGCCCTCCTCGGCCCCCACGCCGATGTACTCCAGCACCTTGTCGTACTGCCCCTGGCCGCACAGGGGCGACACGTCCACCTCCGGGTCTATGCCGTCGCCGACCCGAAGACCGGCGGTGCGCTGCAAGAGTTCCGCCACGAATTCGTCGTAGACCGAATCTTCCACGATGACCCGGCTGGTGGCGGTGCAGCGCTGGCCGGTGGAGCCGAAAGCGCCCTGCACGATGCCGCCTAGGGCCTTGTCCATATCCGCGTCGGCCAGCAGGATGACGGCGTTCTTGCCGCCCATCTCCGCTTGCACCTTCTTGAGCCGCCTAGCGCCGTTGGCGTACAGGTCGGTGCCGATTTCCGTGGAGCCGGTGAAGGATATGCCGTTGACGCGGGTATCTTCCACCAGCGCGTTGCCCACCTGTCCGCCCGGCCCGGTCACCAGGTTCAGCACCCCGGCCGGCAGCCCGGCCTCCTCGAAAGTCTCGGCCAGCTTGACCGCGCAAAGGGGAGTGGAAGACGCGGGCTTGAAGACCAAGGCGTTGCCGCAAATGAGGGCCGGGGCCATCTTCCACACCGGAATGGCGACCGGGAAGTTCCACGGCGTGATGATGCCCACCACGCCCAGGGGCCGCTTGACGGTGTAGGCCACCGTGTTGGGCAGCTCCGACGGCGTGGTGTAGCCGAACATCCGCCGCCCTTCGCCCGCGGCGTATTCCAGGATGTTCATCGCCCGCCGGACTTCGCCCCGGGCGTCGGCAATGGGCTTGCCTTCCTCGGTGGTGATGGCGGCGGCGATCTCCTCGGCGCGGCGGCCCATAATTTCCAGGGCGCGGAAAAGCACCGCCGCCCGGCCCGGCGCCGGGGTGTTGGCCCAACCGGGCAATGCCTCGCGGGCGGCGGCCACGGCCGCGGCCGCGTCTTCGGCGTTGGAGGTCTGAAACTCCCCCACAACCTGCGTCTTGTGGGCCGGGTTGTACACCGGATAGGTGCGCCCCGACACTGTATCCACCCACTGCCCTCCGATGTAGTTCTTGTAAACAGTCATTCACGCTCTCCCTGCATTGCTGTCTGAATCAGGATTTTCAGGATGATGCCAATGGGCGGGATGAACGGGTGAAAATCCTGAGCCGGATGCCCGGTTATTCTGCCCCCGGTTATTCTGCCCCCGGTTATTCTGCCCCCGGTTATTCACCCAGTGTATTCCAGGCCTACGCCGATGACCTCGATCTGCATGGAGCGGGCGTCGGGCGCGGCGCTGTCGAAGGTTATGCCGAGGACGATGTTGATGCCCCGGTTGATTTCCGGGCTGCCGGGAACAGCCACCCGGTATTCCGGGTGCTCGCCGCGCAAGTCCTGATCCATATGCTCGACAATGCGCCGGTCGCCGTCATATACAATAATTTCGTTCACCGAGGCATGGTCGCGGGTGCGGAAGCTGACCAGCGCGCCGTCTATCCGCATTCGCGCCCCGTCAATTACTGCCGGGGTAGGCACGGGGAAGTGCAGCCAGGTGTTCTGGCCCCTTGCGCCCTCAATCCGCACAAAGGGCCCGGTGGCCCGCACCGAAGTGATGCGGTTGGGATATTCCACTTGCATATTCGCGCCGTGCATCCACAACGTGCGCTGCGGCATAAGCTGGCCCCCTTACCGTCAGTTGTCTGTCTCTCCAAATCATACACCCGCCCCCCAATCCAGTACACCCGGCCCCTCCGCAAAATCCCCGGAAGAATCCGGCCCATAACGGCCAGAGCTTTCCCCGCCGGGGCGACAAGCCGATTCGCCGCGTATGCTGTAAAATGAAAACGCTCCATCCGGCGGCAGCGGCGGGAGCAGCGGCGGCAGCAGCGGGACGGCATGGGCGGAAAGGCGGCGCCGGTTTCGGAAGGGGCGCAAGGCCGGTGGCGGCAGCGTGGCCTTTGGCGGCGCGCCGGACACCGGAAGGTGTGTTCCCCGGCGCAATAACAAACCGGGAGGTGTCCAATGCTTTGTGGCGTCTGCAACCTTGAGACCACCGAGGGCGCAGCCTATTGCACCCACTGCGGCTCCAGGCTGGAGGGGCAGGAGGAGCGGGCAGCCGACCCGCAGGCGCAAGACGCCCCGCCCTACCGGGCGCCGGGAGATTCCGGCCGCTTCCAGGAAGTGGTTCCCCAGGAAACTCCACTCCACACACAGCAAGGAAGCTACCGGGAAGACCCCTTCCAGGCGTCGGCGCCGTTCACGTCCGGCCCGGCGGCCGACGTCAAGTACGGCGGGTTCTGGATGCGATTCGTCGGGGAGATAATTGATTGGGCCATCCTGCTCATCCCCTCCGCGCTGATCGCCCTAGTTTTTGTCAATGCCAGTTTTCTTATCTCGGCGGCCTACTTCATCCCCTTCTGGATAATATGGGGGGCGACGCCGGGCAAGCGGCTGATGGGGCTGCGCATCCAGCGGCCCGACGGTTCGCTAATGGGGCCGGGGCGGTCGGTCGCCCGCTACTTCGCCTCCGGGCTGTCGTTCCTGCTTCTGGGCCTCGGATTCATAATGATCGGGCTGCGCGAGGATAAGCGCGGGCTGCATGACCTGATCTGCGATACGGTAGTGGTGACGACCGAGCAGGCGTCGCCCTCAGAGATAGTCAACGAATTCTGGAACAAGGTGCAGGGCGTTGGCCGCTAGGCGACGAGCGCCGGGATTGCGATGACCTGCGACAACTGCGGGGCGTCCGCCGTTGCCGGCGCCAGCTACTGCGTGCGCTGCGGCAGCCGCCTGCCGACTGCCTGCCCCAACTGCCGCGCCGCCAACCCGGCGGACAGCCGGTTCTGCCACGCTTGCGGCGCCGCCTTGTCCGCAGGAGGCTTGGCCGCGCCGTCTCCGGTTCAGGACGTTGGCTGCCCCCGCTGCCGCGCCGTCATCGAGCCGGGGGCAACCTTCTGCCACGCCTGCGGCCTGCCGCTGGACGAGGGCAGCGGGCGGACGGGCATACGCTCCGTCCCCTTACGCTCCGCCCCCTATGGAAGGCCGGCGGGTTTCTGGATTCGGGTAGTTGCGGCCATCATTGACGCTATCTGCCTCATCGCAGTGGAATTTCTGCTCATCTTTATCGCTCGCTTCGTTTCTCAGGACATTATTTCGTACCCTATTTGGACCGGCACCTGGCTAGATTTTGTTGCCTGGCCAATGTTCGTTATCGCTCGCGCCGTTTCTCTGGACATTTACTTATCTCTATTTTGGACCTTCTTTCTTGGTACCTTATTTTGGGGAACCGGCATCTCGGTAGATTTTGTTGACCTGCTATTTGGTGACCTGCTAATCGGGATTGCCTACTACACCGTGGGAGTGTCGGTATGGGCTACCACCATCGGCAAGCGGGCGGTTGGGATCTATGTGCTGCGGCCTGACGGCTCCAAACTTGGCCTTGGACGGGCCTTCGCCCGGTATTGGGCCCCCATTCTCTCGACCCTGATTCTCTTTGGCGGATTCCTGATGGTGGCTTTCCGCCAAGACAAACGGGCGTTGCACGACCTGATTTGCGACACGGTAGTGGTGTACCGGCGAGGCTGATTGACGCTGCTGGGCTACGCCATACTCGCCTTTGCGCCGGGAATCTTCTGGCTGTGGTTCTTCGTCCGGGGGCGGGCCTACCGCCCCAAACCGCGGCGGCTGCTGGCCCTGACTTTCTTCTACGGGATGCTTTCCACCGTTCCGGCGGGAATCCTGAACACCCTTTTCATCGGCGGCGACGTTCTAGACGGCACCGCCGATTTGGCGACAGTCGCGGCGGCAATGCTGTTCGTCGTCGGCCCGGTCGAGGAAATGAGCAAGTTTATGGCCGTCAGGCTCGGGCCCTTCCGCTCCCTGTATTTCGACGAACCCCGCGACGGGCTGGTGTACGCCGCCGCCGCCAGCCTCGGATTCGCCTCGCTGGAGAACCTGCTCTACATCCTGTCTTTCGGCCCCGCAGTGATGGTGGGCCGCGCCCCCATAAGCACGCTGGCCCACGTCATATTCGGCAGCTTCTGGGGCTACGGCTTGGGGATTCAAGCTCAGGAGGGAAGGCGGGCCAAGCAGTTGTGGCTGTGGGTGGGCTTGGCCGTTGCCGCAACGGTTCATGGCCTGTTCAACATACTGGTGTTCAGCGCGTCGCTGCCGGGCCTGCTGCTGGCCCTGCTGCTGGTGGGGCTGGGGCTATGGTGGACGCTCAACCGTTTCCGGTGGGCGCAGAGAGTGTCTCCCTTTCGTCTCCGGCGCAACTATCCGCAAGTGGATTGCCCGCGTTGCGGAGGGCGGATTTTCATCACCAGCCGGTTTTGCCAGTTTTGCCGGTGGCCCGTTTCGGCATCGCGCCCGTCCGTCCTGTATTGCAGCCATTGCGGCAGTCCTGTGCGTCGCGACGCCGCCTACTGCACCCGGTGCGGCGACCGGCTGCTGCGCCGGCAGTAAGGCGCAGCCCAACGGCCGGGAAGGAAAACCGGCGCAACAAGAAACACAGGCCGGAAGGCGGGGGAAGGAATACGGAGGGCGCAAAAATGGAGCGGAAGACGAGATTCGAACTCGCGACCCCCTCCTTGGCAAGGAGGTGCTCTACCACTGAGCCACTTCCGCTCTAAGGGAACCCCGGAATCCAGAACCGCCGGGATCGCCTGAAGACATTATAGCAAAACAACCTAGTAGTTTGTCCAGCCTTTCGCGCCCGCGGGTATTTTCAACATAGGGTGGAATTGACTTTGCAGTGTCCGCGCCAGCAGACTGCCGGCCCGGCAGCCGATCCGCTGGGGGAGGTGTTTACGCCAGCGGCGCCAATCCGGGAGGCCCGCCTTTGGGACGCATCAGCGCGGATTCGCTGCGCCGATAAACCCTGCTTCCCCTTCCCGCAGGGCGGCGAGCCGCTGCCTCTACAACAGCTTCCGGGGCGTTAGCTGAGCCCCCTTCCCGCAGGGCGGCGAGCCGGCGAATTGCCAGGCGGGTGTCGGAGGCCACGCGGGCCGGGTCCCAGTAGTTGACGCGGCGTTTGTGAAGCCAGTAGGTGAACTCCTTGAGGTCGGTGAGGGAGATGCGGCTGGCGTTCAGGCCCGCGCTGCGGCGAAATTCGGTGAGGAGGTTGGAGCAGGAGTCGTTGTACAGGCGCAGGAAGGCGTCTTCCACCAGTTCTTCGCTGTCGGAGTAGCCGCGAGCGATGTGACGCTTGCGGATGTATTCTTCGGCGGCCAGTTGAAGGGCCTCTTCCAGCACTATGCCGTAGTGGTAGTTCAGATAGCCTTGGTGCTTGCTGGCCCCCAGCAGGGCGCGAAATTCGTCGGCTTCGACCGGCTCGGGCAGGATGCCGTGGAAGAGCAGCCGCTCCAGTTCGCCGGGCGGTATGGCATCGTAGGCGCCGGCGCAAAGACGCTCGGCCAGCAGCAGCCAGTCGAAAGCCTCGCGGCCCACGATGTACTTGTAGCGCCGTCCGTTCCAAGTTTCCTCGGGCAGAGTCCACCGTCCCATCGCCTCCAGCAGGGCGCGGTGCCAAGGCGCGCCCGCCGCCAGTTGCTCGCGAAAGTATACGGCGGCTTCCGGCTCGCGCTGCCCGGAACCGGGTTCCCCGGCGTCAGGGTGGATGACGGTGACGCCGCCCCTCGGGGAAGGTTCGGCGAAGTCCGCGGGCGGCATCAGAGGTTCCCGGAAGCGGCGGCGGCGAATATCTGGAGGCGGTCAGGCTTGGGCATCTCAATGAACCGCAGAAAATCGGCCAGCGGCAGGGTGTTGAGGATATGGCGCGGCTCGCACCAAGCGCGGCGGGCCACGGCGACGCCGAACCGGCCGCCGGGCAGTTCGGAATGATGGTGCGAGTCGGTGTTTATGACCAGCGGAATACCCATCTCGCGGGCGCGGAAGGCGTGGGTGTCGCGCAGGTCGAGGCGGGCCGGAGATGCGTTGATTTCCAGGGCCGTGCCGGTTTCCCGCGCCGCCTGCAAGACCGCCTCCAAGTCGAATTCCGCAGGCGGACGCTGGCCCAGCAACCGGGTGGACAGGTGCCCGATGATGGTCACCGAGGGGTGTTCCATAGCCCGGATGATGCGACGGGTCATAGTGGCGCTGTCCTGAGACATGGCGTTGTGAACCGACGCCACCACCACATCCAGCCCGGCCAGCGCGTCGTCCGGGAAGTCCATCCGCCCGTCGGCGCGGATGTCCACCTCGGAACCGGCCAAGATGCGGATGGCGAAACGCTGCTGCAATTCGCTGAGAACCTGCTTCTGGGCGGCCAGCCGCTCCGGGGTAAGGCCGTTGGCGACGCCCAGACCCTGCGAGTGGTCGGTCAGGGCCAGGTACTCGTAACCCAATGCCGCCGCCGCTGCCACCATCGTTTCGATGGAATCGCTCCCGTCGCTCCAGTCGCTGTGGATATGCAGGTCGCCGCGCAGGTGTTGGGCCTCCACCAGTTGGGGCAGGCGGCCCTGCTGCGCCGCGTCCAGTTCCCACATTCCGGTACGCAGTTCCGGGGGAATCCAGGGCAGGCCCAGCCGGGCGTAGAAAGCGGTTTCGTCGGCGAAGGTTTCCGTCTGCCCCGATTCGGTGTTGGTGATGCCGTATTCGTTCAACGACAGGCCCAAGCGGTTGGCGAAGTCGCGCAGGCGGATGTTGTGCTGCTGGCTGCCGGTGAAATACTGGAGCATGGCGCCGATGGAGCCTGCTTCGCCAGCGCGGAGGTCGATCTGAAGGCCGGGTTCGGCAATGACGCTGGTCTTGCGGGGGCCGTTGACCAGCGTTTCCCGCACTTCGGGAAGGGCGGCCAGCGCCCGGCCCAGTTCCTCGGGCTGCGGCGTAACCGCCACCAGATCAACGTCGCCGATGGTTTCTTCCCAGCGGCGCAGACTGCCGGCCGGGGTTAGCAGCGCGGTTTCCGGGCCGCGTTCCCGCAGGGCCGCGATGACTGCTTCGGCGGCGGGCAGAGCGTCGCCGATGGGAGTGCGCCCGCCCATGCTGCGGGTTGCTTGAATGTGGCGCAGAATGCTGTCGGCGGCCCGCTTGCCCATCCGGGGCAGGGCGGCCAGACGTCCGTCGGCGGCGGCCTGCTCCACGCCCTCGACGCTGCTGATGCCCAGCTCGGCGCCGATGAGCACGGCGGTCTTGGGGCCGATGCCGGGAATCGCCAGCAGTTCCAGCGCGCCCTCGGGCAGTTCGGCCCTTACCCGTTCATAGGTCTGCACCTTGCCGGTGGTCACCAGCTCGTGAATCTTGTCGCTGATGGCCTTGCCGACGCCCGGTATGCCGGTGAGCTTCTGCCCGTCGCGGACGGCCTGAGACAGCGGAAATGCGAGTTGGCGGATGGCTTCCGCCGCCCGGCGGTAGGCGCGAATCTTGAATGCTGAATCGCCCTTCATTTCCAGCAGGGCGCCCAGGTTCTCGAACAGTTGGGCGATTTCGTCGTTGCTCGGCGGCATACCTGCCCCTTGCGGGCCGGTTGGGATTTGAGCGCGCGGATTTTCCCTTCAACTATAAAGCGTCGCCCTCCGGTTGTCGAACAGAGGGCAAGGCGGGATTTTCGTTTTTGCCTCAACCCGCCAGTCCCGCCTCTTTTCGCCATTCCATCAAATCAGGAATAACCGGGTGGGACGGGAATTGAATTCGCTGGTCGAAAAGTGCGAGACTTTGTTTTCTGCCAGCAGTCCACGCCACCTGAAAACCCTGGGGCTACGCCAATATGTCTGAATCGCCGCCATCCGGTTACGACGCTCTCAATTTCCGCGACTTCTGGGAGATACTGCGCCTTCCGGTCTTGTTTGCCTTAACCGCCATTGCCGCAACTTGGGCAGTCTGGTATTTTACGAGTGCGGCCTGCTCCGCGGAACTGGCGGAAGCCACTGGCTGCAACGCGGGACGAATTGCCCACTACATCAACCTCGACGCGCTGAACAAGATGATGGCCCACGCTGTCATCGCTGCTGGCGGCGGCGGCCTTTGGAGCTATGCCATGATTACCAGAGAACGCAAAGCCCGCGAGGCCGCTGAGAAGGCCCGCGAGGAAGAACGCAAGGCCCGCGAAGAAGAACGCAAGGCTCGCGAGTCGGTTGAGAGACAGTTAACCGAGGAGCGGGAGAGGGCTGATGAAGAGCGCAGACAGCTCCTTGCCGTCATCGAGCGTCTCACCGAGGGGCGGAACGGCGGCAGCGGAGCAACCCAGCAGTAAGCCGAGCGGCCCGTTGTTTGATCTGCTGTTTCGCCGCCACTACATCAACCTCGACGCGCTGAACAAGATGATGGCCCACGCTGTCATCGCTGCTGGCGGCGGCGGCCTTTGGAGCTATGCCATGATTACCAGAGAACGCAAAGCCCGCGAGGCCGCTGAGAAGGCCCGCGAGGAAGAACGCAAGGCCCGCGAAGAAGAACGCAAGGCTCGCGAGGAGGAACGCAAGGCCCGCGAGTCAGTTGAGAGACAGTTAACCGAGGAGCGGGAGAGGGCTGATGAAGAGCGCAGACAGCTCCTTGCCGTCATCGAGCGTCTCACCGAGGGGCGGAACGGCGGCAGCGGAGCAACCCAGCAGTAAGCCGAGCGGCCCGTTGTTTGATCTGCTGTTTCGCCGCCACTACATCAACCTCGACGCGCTGAACAAGATGATGGCCCACGCTGTCATCGCTGCCGGCGGCGGCGGCCTTTGGAGCTATGCCATGATTACCAGAGAACGCAAAGCCCGCGAGGCCGCTGAGAAGGCCCGCGAGGCTGCTGAGAAAGCCCGCGAGGAAGAACGCAAGGCCCGCGAGCAAGAACGCAAGGCCCGCGAGTCGGTTGAGAGACAGTTAACCGAGGAGCGGGAGAGGGCTGATGAAGAACGCAGGCAGCTTCTTGCCGTCATTGAGCGTCTCACCGAGGGGCGGAACGGCGGCAACGGAGCAACCCAGCAGGTCTTGAATACCCCGCAATTCCGAAAATCCTGATTCAGACACCTGATTCAGACATAGGAGTTGAGAAAATCTCACTGGTAAACCCGGCGGGGGCCGACGGTTTGCCGGTAGCCCTCGTAGTTGCGGCGGGTTTCGGATATGGAGTCGCCGCCGAACTTTTCCATAAAGGCTTCGGCCAGCACCAGGGCCACCATCGCCTCGCCCACCACGCAGGCCGGGGGGGCCTGACAGATGTCGGAGCGTTCGTAGTGGGCCTGCACCTGCCCGCCGGTGTCCAAGTCCACCGAGGGCAGCGGGTTCAGCAGCGTGGCGATGGGCTTGACGGCAAACTGGGCCGACAGCGGCATACCGTTGGTCATGCCGCCCTCGGTGCCGCCTAGGTTGTTGGTGCTGCGCTGCCAAGGGCGTTCCGGATCGGTCACCGGCTCGATAACGTCCTGCACCTCGGAGCCGCGCTTGTGTACCACGTCCCAGCCGGGGCCGATGGACACGGCCTTGACGGCGTTGATGGACATCAGCGCCTGGGACACGCGCCCGTCTATTTTCCGATCCCAGGATACGTGGGAGCCCAAGCCGATGGGCACGTTTTCCGCCCGCACCTCGACGATGCCGCCCACGGTATCGCCGGCATCGCGGGCGGCGTCAATCTCGGCGGTCATGCGCTGGGCGGCGGACGGGTCGGCGCAGCGCACCGGAGATTCCTCCACGGCCTGCCAGTCCATATAGGCAGGCGTCTCGGCTCGTATGCCGCCAATGGATATGACGTGGCTATGCACCGCGATGCCGAACTCTTCCAGCAGTCGCAGGGCCACCGCGCCGGCGGCGACCCGCGCCGCGGTCTCGCGGGCGCTGGCCCGCTCCAGCACGTTGCGGACGTCGTTGAAGCCGTACTTCATCGCGCCGGGCAGGTCGGCGTGGCCGGGGCGCAGCCGGGTCACCCGCCGGCTGCGGGGGCTCTGCGGCTCGCCCTCGATGGGGCGCACCGACATTGCTTCCTCCCAGTTGGCCCAGTCGCGGTTTTCGATGCTCATTCCGATGGGGCTGCCCAGCGTGGCGCCGTGGCGCACGCCGGATATGATGTGCGCCCAATCCTGCTCAATGAGCATTCGCCCGCCCCGCCCGTATCCCTTCTGGCGGCGGGCCAAGTGAACGCCGATATATTCCTCGTCAATGGGCAGCCCGGCAGGCACGCCCTCCACGATGATGACCAACCCTTGACCGTGGGATTCCCCGGCAGTTACAAAGCGGACCATATTCTCCAAATCCAGTTAAACCCAGAGACTGCGGAGGACACAGAGATTTTATAAATTTTTCTGTGTGCCCGGTGTATAGATTAACCCCGTGCCCGCATGGCGGCGGTGGCGGCCTCCAGCATTACCGGAACGGGCGCGGCCTGGCCGGTCCACATCTCGAAGGAGGCGGCGCCCTGGTAGACCAGCATCTGGATTCCGCCCAAGGTGGCGGCTCCGGCTCGGGCCGCCTCCCGCAGGAGCGGCGTTTCCGGCGGATTATACACTAGGTCGTTGACTAGGGCCGTAGGCGGTATGCCGACGGACAGAGGAGACCCGGTTTCGTCCGGGCCGTGAACCATGCCCATGGAAGTGCAGTTGACGATCAGGCTGACCTCTCCCGCGGCGCTTCCGGCTTCGGACAAGGCCATCGCTTCCGCCGGAACTCCGCTGTCGGCGGAGAGCTGCGCCAGCCGCCGGGCGCGCTCGACGGTGCGGTTGGCGATGACCAGCCGGGCGGCCCCGGCCCGGGCCAGAGCGTAGACGACGCCCCGCGCCGACCCGCCCGCCCCCAGCACCAGCGCGACCTGGCCTTTCGGGTCGAAACCGGCGCCCTCTCGCAGCGCCCGCAGGAAGCCGATGCCGTCGGTGTTATGGCCCGTGAGCCTGCCATCCCGGTTGACGATGGTGTTGACCGCCCCGGCGGTGGAAGCCCAATCGTCCACCTCGTCGAGGAAGGGAATGACCGCCTCTTTGTGCGGCACGGTTACGTTGACGCCCAGCGTCCCCGGCGCCCGCAATCCCGCCACGAAGCCGCCCACGTCCTCCGGCATAACGTCGTAGGGTTCGTAGACGCCATGGAACCCGATGGCGTCCAGCGCCGCCTGCTGAAACACGGGCGAAACGGAGTGGCCGATGGGATGGCCGATGATGCCTAACCGCTGGGGCATTGCTTCGCTCATTCTCCGGCTCGCTGGATTCGCGGGTTCCGCTGTGCGCCGATACGGAAACTAGACGGAATGCGCTTCCAGGGCGTCCCTGATTTCCAAGAGGGAGCGTTCGTAATCGGCGTTTTGTTGGCTGCGCTCATCCGCCGCCCGTCGGCACCACTCGATAGCCTCGTCCCGCGTCGCAAACGTTTCGATGTCATTCAGCACCGGGTAATGGTCGGAATCAACCCACATCGGAAAGACATCCACTTTGTAGCGGCCGGAGTCATTGGGGCCGACGGTAATGGAGTAGCCGTTGCGGATTTCCCAATACTCCGTCTCAGAAACCGGCTTGGGCTGACCCTGGTGCGTTTCCGCCGCCGCAACGGCCCAAGCTACCGCCTCATCCAGGGTGTCGAAACTCTGGAACTGGTAATTGCCGTCCAGTTGAAAAGCGGATACAGAGGCGTGGAATCCTAGGAAGCTACGGGAGATTGTGACAAAATTTCCATGGACGACGGCGCCATATCCCTCGCCGCTGGTCATGGGGAATATCCGGCGTTCAGGCATTGCGCGTTGTTCTCCTAATTCAGGCGGGCGCAGCGTGTGTTGCGCCCGCGGTTTCGGTTTATGAACCCGGCTTCCGGTTTACAGGGACAGGAAAGCGCATGAAATTTAATGCCCCAACTGCTCCAGAATTTCATCCAGCCGCCGCTTGCGCTCGCGGAGTTCGGCCCGGCGTGCTTCCTCGATTTCCTCCACGCCGGGGCAGGCCCTCTCTCAATGGACTCGACTTGAGTTGCAGGAACCCTATGTTGCAGGAACCCTATGGAAAACGGCGGCGCAGTTCCTCTTCCAATTCTCGAACGCGCTCCTGGGCATCCGCGGCCTCGGCTTCCGCTGCGATTCTCCCGGCCCGCTCATCGCTGTGGGTCAAGATGTAAGCGCGGGTCTCCGGGTCATACCATCGCAATTGGCCGCGCTCCCAGCAGATATCCAAGTTCAGCACGTTGCTGTGGCCCCAATAGAGACCTTCCCCGGTTTGCTCAACGGCGATTGGCCGGTATTCGCCTTCAACCAGACGGTCTCCGGCCAGAGGGTCGGGATACCGCTTGTCTCCGGTTGGGTCGAACCGCCAGTATTCGGGCACGCCAAACCGTGCGTAGCCTCTTCGTTTCCTTCCGTAGTCATTTCTGGCAGTCCTAGCTGAAGCTATTTCCATAACGAATTCAGGAGGCTTGCCCGCATCTTCGATAGCGATCCCCTGAGCGGCAATTACCGCCTCCCGGTCAACATTAAAGGCAATCATCAGGTCGGGATAGAAAATCCCTTCCCTTTGACTCAAGTTCCATCCCAAGGCGGCCTCACTGATGACCAGGGTGGTGTTCTCGCCGCCGAAGTGCAGATACAGGCCAGTCTGATAGCCCGGCAAATCAAGATACACGGAGTTCTGCATTTCCTGTCTTGGGAGCCGTTCGGGAAATTGCTTTGCCACAGGCTGGCGCATCGCGGCAGTCTGTCTTGTGGTCATCGCTTGCCTCAAACCGCTTGCTGGCTGCTGCCGCAAATTATACCTGGAAGATCAACCGGGTTGCCTGTTTGCCGAAGGTTGGGGCATTCAATGCCGGGGGAATTGACTACCGCCCTAGCTGCTCCAGAATTTCGTCCAGCCGCTGCTTGCGCTCGCGGAGTTCGGCCAGGCGGGCTTCCTCGGTTTCCACCACGCCGGGGCGGGCCTTCTGGCGGAAGTTGGGGTTGGACACCAGCTTCTCCACCCGCTCCAAGTTGCGAACGCAGTCGGCCAGTTCGGAGCGCAGGCGCCGGCCCTCGGCGTCCAGGTCCACCACGCCCTCCAGCGGCAGCCGCACTACCAGCGGGCTGACCACCAGCGTCACGCCGCGCATTTCGCCGCCGCTTTCGGATGCGCCGGATACGATGCGCAGCGGCTCCACCCGCGACATAGCGCGGATGACGTCGGCCTCGGCCTCGACGGCGCTCTGCTGACCGTTGGCCTCCACCAGCGCTTCGAGGTGCTGCGCCGCCGGGATTCGCAGTTGGGCGCGGGTGTTGCGGACGGCGCGGATGGCCTGTTGCACCAGTTCGATTTCGCCCTCGGCCTCGGCGTCAATTCTTCCGCCGGACGCCGGGTAGGGCGCAATCATTATGGACTTCGCTTTGTCTTCGCCCTCCGCAGGCAGTCGGGCCATCAGCGTCTGCCAGACTTCTTCGGTGATGAAGGGCATGAAAGGATGAAGCAGGCGCAGGATGCGCTCCAGCGCGTGGGCCAAGGCGGGCAACGGCGATGGTTCGCTGCCATTGCGCAGCCGGATTTTCGCCATTTCGATGTACCAGTCGCAATAGTCGGTCCAGATGAATTCGTGGAGCCGTTGCTGCGCGTCGCCCAGCTCGAAACTCTCCAGGGCGCGGTTGACCTCGGCGGTCACCCGGTCGAGCCGACTGACAATCCAGCGGTCTTCGCGGTGCTGGGGCCGGGGGTTATTCCAGCCTTGCAGGTTCGCGCGGCTATGCGCCTCTGCGCCCTCATCCGCGGCGTTTCCCGATTCCAGCGCAGATATGACAAACCGGGCGGCGTTCCATATCTTGTTGGCGTAGTTGCGGCCCGCTTCCAAGCGGTTCTCGGTGAAGCGCAGGTCGTTGCCGGGGGCCGTGCCGGTGGTCAGGGCAAAGCGCAGGGCGTCGGTGCCGTACTGCTCCAGCAGATCCAGCGGGTCCATGGTGTTGCCCCGGGTCTTGCTCATCTTGGCGCCGGAGCCGTCGCGGATCAGGCCGTGGAGGTAAACGGTGCTGAAGGGGGCCTTGCCGGTGTTCTCGATGCCCAGCATTATCATGCGGGCCACCCAGAAAAACAGGATGTCGTAGCCTGTTTCCAGCACCGTGGTGGGGTAAAAATAATCGAAGTCCCCGGTTTGTTCGGGCCAGCCCAAGGTGGAATGAGGCCACAGACCGGAACTGAACCAAGTATCCAGCACGTCTGGATCCTGCCGGATGTCAGCGGAACCGCAGGCTTCGCAGGCGTCCGGGTCCGCCATGGCGACCGTCAGATGGCCGCAGGCGCCGCAGTACCAGACCGGGATGCGGTGGCCCCACCACAGTTGACGGCTGATGCACCAGTCGCGGATGTTTTCCAGCCAATTGAGATAAACCCGGGTAAAGCGTTCCGGGACGATGCGGATGTCGCCTTCGGTGACGGCGCGGTACGCCTTGCCCGCGATGCTGTCGGGCTGTTCGTGGCTGCCGACATTGACGAACCACTGCATACTGATGAGCGGCTCGACCACCGTGGCGCAGCGCTGGCAGTGGCCCACGGAGTGACGGTGCGATTCCGCCTTTTCCAGCGCGCCCAGCGACTCCAGCTCGGCGACGACGCGGCTGCGGGCCTCAAACCGCTCCACCCCGGCGTACTTGCCGGCCACCGCGGTCATATTGCCGTCTTCGCCGATGACGTTGGGGGCGTCCAGCCGGTGGCGCCGCCCCACCTCGAAGTCCACCGGATCGTGGGCCGGGGTGACCTTCAGCGCCCCGCTGCCGAACTCCGGGTCTATCGCTTCGTCGCCAACTACCGGGATGGCCCGCCCCATGATGGGCAGAACGGCGTTGCGGCCCCGGATGCCGTCATAGCGCGGGTCTTCGGGGTGGACGGCAACGCCGGTGTCGCCCAGCATGGTCTCCGGCCGGGTGGTGGCGACGGTCACCGCCCGCTCCGGGTCGTCTTCCAGCGGATAGCGGATGTAGTAAAGCTGTCCGTCCACATCCTGATAGTCAACTTCCAGGTCGGAAAGGGCGGTGGCGCAACGGACGCAACGGTTGATGATGCGCTCGTGGCGGTAAATCAGCCCCTTGTTGTACAGGTTGACAAAGGTGGTGCGGACGGCATGGCTGGGGCCGGGATCGAGGGTGAACTTATGCCGCTGCCAGTCGGCGGAGATTCCCAACCGCCGCGACTGCTCGTGAATGATGCCGCCGGACTTCTCGACGTGCTCCCAGACACGCTCGACAAAGGTCTCGCGGCCCACTTCGTGGCGGCTGGTTCCTTCCTCCAGGAGCTGACGCTCCACGACCCACTGGGTGGCGATGCCGGCGTGGTCGGTGCCGGGCAGCCACAGCGTCGGCGCGCCGGTCATGCGGCGGTAGCGGATTAGGGCGTCCTCCAGCGCCTTTTCCAGCGCGTGGCCCAAGTGCAGCTCGCCGGTGACGTTGGGCGGTGGCATGATGATGACGTAGGGCTTGCGGCCCGTTTTCGGGGCGGCGTGGAAGTATCCCTCGTCCAGCCAATTCTGGTAAACGCGCCGCTCCACGCTGGCGGGGTCATAAGCCCGTGGCATCTGGCCGGAAGTCATCGGTAAACACAAACTCCGAGGCCGGCAACTCCGGCGGCAGATAGGGGAACCGGCGGAAACCGCCACAGCAAAACCACAGCCAATATACCACCGGCAGGCGAGGGGCGTCTATTCGGGGGCGCGGGGGTATTCCAAGCGCGTGTTGGCATTGCCCGCTCCATTATTCCCGCCTGCGCGGAATAACGGACTGCGGGAATGATGGACTGCGGTTGCGGAATCACGCATAATCGGCGTGTGTTGAGAACATCCAAAATCCGTGTCCCGGAGTTGACCACAAAGGGCGCGACTTGGCTGATTTCTGCCGTGGCAGGAACGGCGAGCTTGCTAGGGAAGACAGCATGACCTGCCCCAATTGCGGCGGCGAAGTCACGGCCGGCAGCCGGTACTGCCCTTGGTGCGGCGCTCCCCAAGCCCCGGCGCCCTCCGGCCCGGCGACGCCCGGGGCCAGCGGTTCCGCCGCCAACGATGTCGAGATTCGGGAACTGCGGGCCGCCGTGGATGCGATGACCGCCGAGCTGGCCCGGCTGTCGCTGCGGTTGGCGGCGCTGGAGAGGGACAGCGGTTCCAGCGCGGCGCAGCCACAACCGCCGTCCGTCGTCCCTCCCGCGCCGCCCGTCCCCCAAGGGCCGCCGCCGGCGGCCACTCCCCCGCCGCCGGCTCCGGCGGCTCCCGCCCAGCCACAGGCGGCAACGCCGGCCATGCCCCTCACCGCCAGGGAAGCGGTAGCCGCTTCAAGACAGGTGCCTGCCCGTCCCGTGCCGTCAATAGCAGAAACCGCGACGGCTGAGGGCGGGGGCGGATTGCCCGGCGCGCCCGCCGGAATTTTCGCCGACTGGAACTGGGAGTGGCTGCTGGGCGGCAACTGGCTGGCCCGTATCGGCATTGTGGCGCTGATTTTCGGCGTTGCCTTCTTCATCAGCCTCGCCATAGACCGGGGCTGGCTGGGAGAGGCGGAACGGGTGATCCTAGGGCTGGTTGGGGGGATGGCTTTCCTCGGCGCGGGCGAATACTACCGCAAGCGCTACGCCGTCTGGGCCCAGACCGTTACCGGCGGCGGAGCCGCCATTCTATACCTGTCCGTCTACGGGGCCTTTGCCCTCTACGGGCTGATTTCCACCGAACTTGCCTTCGGCGCCTTCGCCGCTATTACGCTGGCCGGGGCGCTGCTTTCCCTGCGGCACGAAGCGGCGGGAGTCGCCGTGCTGTCCATCTTCGGCGGGTTCGCCACGCCCTTGCTGTTGCGGGAACAGCTCCCGGATCAACGGCTGTTGCTGGCCTATGTGCTGGTGCTGGACCTGGGAGTGCTGGCGCTGGCCGGTTTCCGCAACTGGCGGTGGTTCACTCTGCTGGCCTGGGTTGGCTCGCTGGTGCTCTTCGCGTTCTGGCAGATGGAACTGGAGCCTTCGGTGGCCTTGGGGCAGGTTGGCATCACCGCCATATTCCTCATCTTCGCCGGGGCCACCGTCGCCTTTCACATTGTGCGGCGGCAGGCGGCGGGCATCGCCGACCTGGCCTTGGTGACGCTGAACGCGGCCGGCTACTACGGCGTAAGCTACGCGCTGATTTATGACCCTTACCGGCCCTGGATGGGCGGGTTCACCGCGCTGTTGGCGGTGTTTTACGTCCTGCTGGCCGCCGCCTGCCGGATGCGCGGAGCGGAACAGCTCAACCTGACCCTGTTCTCGTCCGGGCTGGTCGTGACGTTCGCCGTCCTGGCCGTCCCGATACAGTTCGGCGGGCCGTGGATCAGCGTGGCCTGGGGAATTGAAGGACTGGTCCTGATGTGGCTGTCTTTCCCGCTGCGAATGCGGGAGCTTCGCTGGGCGGGCTACGCGATGTTCGCTGTTTCTGCGGTGTGGCTGCTGGCA
Organism: Dehalococcoidia bacterium; assembly: GCA_965213725.1. Taxonomy (GTDB): domain Bacteria; phylum Chloroflexota; class Dehalococcoidia; order Lucifugimonadales; family UBA3495; genus VXOI01. The sequence continues at coordinate 2,033,944 of OZ243924.1, read as the reverse complement.
GTGGACTCGCCCGGCGCGTTGCGCCAAGACTTCACCCCCTTCCTGAACGAATATATGATCAGCTATGCCGCGGCCGTCATCCTGCCCGCGCTGGGCAGCGGCCTGCTGCACTTTCGCCGCAAGGAACTGCATGAGCGGGAACAAATAGCCATCCCCGCATTTGCCTTGCGGGCGGCAGTTTTTGCCGCCGTGGCCGTCCCCATACAGCTAGACGGCGTCTGGATCGTTGTTGGCTGGACGGTGGAAATGGTGTTCCTGCTGTGGCTGTCCTTCACGATAGGGATGGCGCCGGTTCGCTGGTTCGGCTACATGATGTTCGCCGCGTTGGTAGCATGGCTGTTCGCGGTGGACTCGCCGGGCGCGTTCAGGGACGACCTGACGCCCTTCCTGAACTACATCATGCTGACCTACGGGGTGGTAATCCTAACCTCGGCCCTGTCCGCTTGGCTGCTCTGGCGCAAGCGGGACGTGCTGGAACCCTACGAACAGGCGGCCTACCCCATATTCGCCGTGGGGGCCGCGATTGTCGCCGCCGTCTCCATTCCGGTGCAGCTTGACGGCGTATGGATCGGCATTGCCTGGTCGGCGGAAGCCGCGCTGCTGCTGGCTCTGTCGTCGTGGTTGAGGCTGCCCGAATTGCGCTGGGCCGGCTATGGCCTGCTGGCAGTGATGCTGGCGAGGATTCTGGGGGTGGATACCTTCGATGTAGACCTAGCGGTTTTCCGCCCGGTAATCAACTGGCGCTTCCTGTCCTTCGCCATAGGAATCGCGGCCCTGTATTCGGCGTGGTGGCTGGCGTTCCGTCTCAGGCGAGACGCCGCTTCTGAGGCTGAGGAGAAGGAAAAGCGGTTCGCCTTCCCGGCGCTGATGGCGCTGGCAAACTTCGCCACCCTATGGATCTTCTCTGCGGAGATTCTGTCCACGGCGGAAAGCGCCGTATTCGACTTGGACAGCGAGGCGAGAGAAAACTTGGCGAGCCTGGGACTGAGCCTGCTTTGGGGCGTCTATGCCGCCGTGCTCATCGTGCTGGGGGTGTTGCGGCGCTGGCGCTGGGTGCGCCTGGCCGGGCTGGGGCTGCTGGCCGTGCCGGTAGTCAAGCTGTTCGCCTACGACTCACGGACGCTGGAGCAGGAATACCGGGTGATAGCGTTTATTGCGCTCGGCTTGATCCTAGTGGCCGGCGGCCTGCTCTACCAGCGTTACAGCCGCGCGGTGCGGGGGTTTTTGTTCGAGTAGGGGGTGTAGCAGGGAGGGGGTGGTGCCGAGGGACAGACTCGAACTGTCGACACCGGCATTTTCAGTGCCGTGCTCTACCACCTGAGCTACCTCGGCTAGGCCTCCTATTATCGAATCCGCCGCGGCAACTGTCAAGACAGCAACCGGCTGCAAGCCGGGAGAGATGTACGGGGCCTGCTGTGCCTCGTGGCGCGGTTCAACAGGACGCGCAACTCGCGGCGGGGCCGTCAAGGTGCCACCGGCGGGATGAGCCGAGCAGCCGGGAGGGTGCGCAGTTGCAACTCGCAACCGCTCAAGGCGGCAACTTTCATTCCCGTACTCCTGATTTCTAAGATACCTCCATCCCAAGAACGAGGTTTGTAAACATTCTTTGGGATTCGATACCAGCAAAGCAAAAGCCCTAGACCAAAAGCCCTAGACCAAAAGCCCTAGACTAGGTAGGGCCTTTTGCTGTCCGACCGGAGCTGCTGCACCAATCTCCTGCCAGACGAATATCGCAATTACGTCTTTCGTCACGTAACGAGGGGCGAATTAAGGCTCAAGGCATTTCGCAACTATCTCAATCGAAAAGGGGCGCGCGGCGGCGAATGCCACCGTCACCGGCTCGCCCGGCCCGGCGGACAGCGCGGCAGCGGCGCTGCCGTTGGGGACGGCGACTTCCAGGTATCCGTGGCTGCCGAAAAGGGCTACCAATTCCGGCGGCGAAGGCCCCTCGCTGCCGTCAAGAAAGGCGGCGCTCAGGCGGCCAATGGCGCGGCCCCGTATGCGCACCTCGTCCAGATCCCGCCCCTCCAGCAGGGCCGCCGGGATGTTGCTGATCAGGTTGCCGTACCCATCGCAGTAGATGATCTCGCCGCGGATTCCTTCCGGCGCAACACCTGGCTGCGGTTGCGGCTGCCAGGCCAGTTCCGCCGTCGGCTCTCCCAGCGACTCCGGCGCAACTCCCAACGACAAGTGGGCCGCTGCGGGTGTGAACACGTCCCGGCCGTGAAAGGTGCTGCTGACCGGGCGCAGCCAGTAGTCGGGGTTGGTGAGGTGAAAGGCCCGCAACGCCGATGGCACTTCGGCTGTTCCCGGGCAGGCCGGCGGGTCCGGCAGATATTCGGACAAGACACGGCTCAACAGCCCGTTGTCCGGCGCTACAAAGGAGCCGTGGGGCGTTTGCAGCAGGATGGGACGGCGGCTCGTGCCTACGCCCGGGTCAACCACCGCGACGTGGATGGCGTTGGCCGGGAAGTAGCGGTAGCTCACGCCCAGCACGAAAGCGCCCTGCGATACGTTCTGGGGCGCAATCCGGTGCGTCAGATCAATAAGGCGCAGCTCCGGATTGACCCCCAAGGCCACGCCCTTCATTACCCCGGCGTAGGAGTCGGTCAGCCCGAAGTCCGTGGTGAAAACCAGCAACGGCCCGCTCATTTCGGGGTGCTGCGCCTGAACCCAAGGCTGCAAATCCCCTCACCCGCAGGGAGAGGGTAAGGGCCTACTCCCAACCTCACAGCCGCACAACCACGATAGAGATGACCAGAAAGACCACCGACAGAGCTATGGTAAGCTGGAAGAGCGTCTTTTCCACACCGCGCCGCGTTCGCACGGTGGATTGCGCCGAACCGAACAGCCCGCCGCTTCCTTCCTTCACTTGCGACAGGATAATCAGAACCAGAATTACCGACACCAGCAACTGCACTATCAGGATAACCGTATCCATTAAATTATTCCTTTTCCGCGAGAGAAGCTCTTGCTGTCCTATCCCTGGGGCTAGAAAGAGGACGGTTAGCTTCGCATACGTTCCAACGAGTCGGTTACCAGTTGATTGACCAGTTCCGGCTTGGCTTGGCCGCGGGTGAGTTTCATCACCTGGCCGACCAGGAACTTGGCCGCCGATTCTTTGCCGCCCAAGTAGTCGGCCACGGCGCGGGGGTTTGCGTCCAAGGCTTCGCGCACCGACGGCTCCACCGACGAGGTGTCGCTGATTTGGCTGTAGCCCCGCTCTTCGACGATACCCCTAGGGGAAGCGCCGGAGTTGTAGGCTTCTTCCAGAACCGCCTTGCCCATGGTCACGCTGATGGTTCCATCATCCACCAGCCCGATTAACTCTACCAGATGTTCGGGGGAAACGGGCGAGTCTGAGATGTCGCGGTTTTCCTGATTCAGCAGCCCCGCAAGGTCGCCCAGCATCCAGTTGCTCACCTGCTTGGCGCGGGAATCGGGCGCCATCCCCGTTGCGGCGGGCAGTCGCACGGCTTCCTCGAAATAGTCTGCCGTTGCCTTGCCGGCGGTCAGCAGCCGGGCGTCATACTCCGGCAGGCCGTATTCCCGGCGGAAGCGGTCGAAGCGCTGCGGGGCCAGTTCAGGCAGCCGTTCCCTGATTTCCTCAACCCACTCCGGCGCGACGTCCAGCGGAGGAAGGTCAGGCTCCGGGAAGTAGCGGTAGTCGTGGGCGTCCTCCTTGCTGCGCTGGGACACGGTGACCGCCCGGCCCTCAACCCATCCGCGAGTTTCCTGCACCACGCGGCCGCCGTCCGCCAGCACCCGGCGCTGCCGTTCCGCCTCGAAGTTGAGGGCCTGGAACACCGAGCGGAAGCTGTTCATATTCTTGACCTCGGTGCGGGTCCCGAACTCGCCGCTGCCAGCGGGGCGGATGCTGATGTTGGCGTCGCAACGGAAGCTGCCGTCCTGCATATTGCCGGTGGTCACCCCAAGATATTGCAGCAGGGAATGCAGCGTGGTCAGGTAGGTTCGCGCTTCTTCCGCCGAACGCATATCCGGCTCGCTGACAATCTCCATCAGCGGGACGCCGGAGCGGTTGACGTCTACCAGGCTGTACCCCCCGTCCTCTCCCGGGAAATGCTGCAACTTGGCAACGTCTTCCTCGAGGTGGACGCGCCGCACTCCGATGGGCCGCATAAAGCCGCCGCACTCTATTTCCAGGCTGCCGTCAACAGCTATGGGAAGGTCGTACTGCGAAATTTGGTAGCCCTTCATCAGGTCCGGGTAGGGATAGTTCTTCCGGTCGAACTTGGTGAGACGGGGAATGTCGCAATTCAACGCCAGCCCGGTCATAATGGTGTATTCCACGGCGCGCTTGTTGATAACCGGCAGCGCCCCCGGCAGCCCCAGGCACACCGGGCAGACGCGGCTGTTGACCGGCGCGCTCTGATAGTCAGCGCGGCAGGAGCAGAACATCTTGCTCTGCGTCTGCAACTGCACGTGGACTTCCAGCCCGACTACTGTTTCGTACTCCATTCCCTTTCCAATTCCAAAATCCTGAAAATCCCGATTCAGGCGGACTTTTCGACTGCTCTATCCCAGCAGCCCGGCAGACTGCAACATCGTCCGGGCGGCGCTCCCGATGTCGGCCGGGGTGGGAATGATGGTGGCGCCGGCTTCGCGGAAGGCCCGTACTTTGGCCTCGGCGGTGGCGCTTTCGCCGGTGATGATGGCCCCGGCGTGGCCCATGCGCTTGCCCGGCGGGGCGCTGGCCCCCACCACCAGCGCGGCCACCGGCTTGCTCAGCTCGTCGCGGATGCAGGCGGCGGCCTCCTGCTCCATACTGCCGCCGATCTCGCCAATCAGCACCACGGCGTCGGTAGCGGCGTCGGACTCGAACAGCCGCAGTACCTCGACGAAGCTGGTGCCGATGATGGGGTCGCCGCCGATGCCGACGCAGGTAGACTGGCCCAGGCCGAGGCCGGTTAGCTGCCCCACGGCTTCGTAGGTCAGGGTGCCGCTGCGGGAAACGATGCCCACGCGCCCCGGCAGGTGGATGGCGCCGGGCATAATGCCCACCTTGCAGCGGGCGCCGGGGTTGATGAGGCCGGGGCAGTTGGGGCCGATGAGCCGCACCGCCCGTCCCTCCAGGTAGCGGGCCACCCGCACCATATCCAGCGCCGGAACGCCCTCGGTGATGCAGGCAATCAGCGGCATGCCCGCGTCGGCGGACTCCACGATGGCGTCGGCGGCGAAGGGCGGCGGCACGAAAATCAGCGCCATATTGGGCGCGGTTTCGGCAACGGCCTCATCCACCGAGTTGAACACCGGCACCGAATCGTCAAACAGCGTCCCGCCCCGCCCCGGCGTTACGCCGGCCACCACGTTGGCGCCGTAGGCGATGCAGTTGCGGGCGTGAAAGCCGCCCTCCCGGCCAGTGATGCCCTGCACCATCACCCGCGTGTTTTCGTCAACCAGAATGCCCATGGGGGGATGCTCCAATGCTATGGAATTTGGCGGCGGCTACTCCGCCACCGGCCAGTAAACCCTTCTCAGATGGGGTTTTGTTGTTCTATTGGGCGCAGTGTTGTCTCAGTTCCGCGCTCGCTTCCGCCGAAAGCCTATGCAAAGACAGTGGAATGCCCAACCTTCTCCGGGTATATTCAGACAGAGTATCGGGAGAGAACTGATACAGCCATTCTACTAGATGAACGTAGTCACTTCCGTATTCCTCGTAATAGGGAAACGATTCAGGAGGCACCAAGAGAGAGCGGATTATGCCGATGTGGCATAGCCGACCCTGGGGCTGGTATGTTGAGACGGTCGCACAGGCATCGCCCACTTCCATTTCGCTATTGAACCTCTTGATTTCAGCGGCCCACGTCTGGAGACTTCCGGTTTTCTCGTCGGGATAGAGTGGAACCAAACGTCTGAAGATTTCGTTGCGGGAATCATCATCTTCGATAGGGCCAATGCCCCAACCAATCGCAACAAATCCCTGCTCCAGAAAATGCCTAGCGAGAAAGTTGCCATGTCCGGCGCGGACAAACCATATATCGGAATCCGGCAGTTGAGTTTGCCTCGCCACGTCTATTTCTCCTCATCCAGAATAGATGGCAGAATTTCGGGAGTCAGGCCCCGCTGCTGCGCGTTCCAGCGGAATCCACGCACACGGTTATCCGCTCCGCCTTGCCGCGCCTACCCCGCCCGCCCGATGGCCTCCGCCGCCTCCGACAGCGTTTCGGCGAACACCACCGGCAGGCCCGAATCGGCTAGGATGCGCTTGCCGTCGTCCACGTTGGTTCCCAGCATCCGCACCACGATGGGCAGTTGCGAGCCGGTTTCGCGGTAGGCTTGGACGATGCCCTCGGCGGCGATGTCGCAGCGGAGGATGCCGCCGAACACGTTGACCAGCACCCGGCGCACTTTCGGGTCGGACAGGATGATGCTGACGGCGCTGGCTACTTTTTCCACGCTGGCCCCGCCGCCTACGTCTAGGAAGTTGGCCGGGGCCGCTCCGGCGGCCGATGTGACGTCCAGCGTGGCCATGGCCAGCCCGGCGCCGTTGACCAGACAGCCCACGTCACCATCCAAGTTGACGTAGGCGATGTCCAGGTCGGCGGCCTGTGCTTCCAGTTCGTCTTCCTGCGCCGGGTCGCGCAGCTCCTGCATTTCGGGGCGGCGAAAGAGGGCGTCGTCGTCCACGCTGATCTTGGCGTCTAGGGCCACCAGCCGCCCGTCGCCGGTGACGATGAGGGGGTTCACTTCCACCAGCGTACAGTCATTGTCCGCGAAAGCCTGATAGAGGGCGCCCAATACCCCCGGCGCAGCGGCCGCGGCGGCCCCTTCCAGCCCCAGCCTGCGGGCGATGCGGCGCGACTGGAAAGGCATCAGCCCCAGCACCGGGTCTATGGGTTCGGAGTGGATGAGTTCGGGGCTGACGGCGGCCACTTCCTCAATGTCCATCCCGCCCGAGGCGCTGACCAGCATCACCGGGCGGCGCTCCACCCGGTCAACGGTGAGGGCTAGGTACATCTCTTTGGCGATGTCGGCCAGTTCCTCCACCAGCACTTGATTGACCGGCACGCCCTCCGGCCCGGTCTGGTTGGTGACCAAGCGGGAGGAAAGCATGGCATTGGCCGCGGATTCGGCGTCATCGGGCGACTGCGCCACCTTGACGCCGCCCGCCTTGCCGCGCCCCCCGGCGTGAACCTGGGCCTTGATGACGGCCCGCCCGCCAAAGCCTTCGGCGGCGGTTCGGGCTTCGGCGGCGCTGGCCGCCACCCGGCCCGGCGGCACGGGAATGCCGCAGCGGGCGAATATCTCCTTGGCCTGATACTCGTGCAGCTTCATCCTGATTCCTGAACGGGCTGTTTCCCTACCGGGCCGATGCCGCCGTAAGCCGCGCCCGGCATCGCGCTGTCTTCTCTTCTGCCCCTAGCAATGTAGGCGATTTTGCTCTATACGTCAACGCGAATCCGCTCCGAATGACGCAAGGGCGCAAAGGGATATTCTTGATTGCCCTTGCGCCCTTGCGTCATCGCGCCATTGCGTTTAACTTCTCTCTGAAAGGCGCTGTGCCGGTGGCACAGGCCGGTTTGGACAGGAGGGATTATGGTTCGTTATAACAAGGTCATCGAACTGCTGGAACAAGGCAAGCCGGTTTTCTGTTCGGGGCTGGTCTGGAACGGCGCCCTGGAAGACCTGGCATTCGTGGCGGACTCGGACTATGACATGACCATCATCGAGATGGAGCACCAAGACTTCAATTTCGACAAGCTGCGAATGTCGCTTCAGTTCCTGCTTTCGAGGAAAAAGATAGCCGACGGCGGGTCGTTGCAGGCCGACCCGGCGCCCTTCGTGCGAGTGCCGCCCAACTTCCGGGAGCGGAACCAATGGGTTCTGAAGCAGGCGCTGGACACCGGGGTGTACGGCTTGGTGCTGCCTCACCTGAACACGGTGGAGGACGCCAAGGCGGCGGTGGTGGCGGCCCGCTACCCGCAGGTTCCGGGTTCGGCGGACTTCGAGCCGGAAGGCGAGCGCGGCTGGTGGTATCGCATCGCGCCGCGCTATTGGGGCCTGACCCCGGCGGAGTATTACGACGCCGCCGACCTGTGGCCCTTGGATCCCGACGGCAATATGCTGCTCATAGGCATTGTCGAGGAGCCCCACGGCGTGGCGAACCTGAAGGACATTCTGCGGGAAGTGAAGGGCATCGGCGCCGTTTGGGCCGGGCCGGGCGATATGTCGGTGGCCATGGGACACAAGGGCAATGCCGGCCACCCGGAGGTTCAGGCCAATCTGCTGCGGATTCTCGAAACCTGCAAGGAGGCGGGCGTTCCCTGCGCCACCGGCGCCACCGCCGCCGAGGTGCCGACGCGACTGGAGCAGGGCTTCAGCATCATCATAACCTCCCCGGAGAAGACCACTCGCGGGCTGGAGGAGGGGCGCCGGCTGGCCGGACGGTAGCCGGCGACCGGGATATGCTCGCCGGGGCGCACAGTCACACGCCCCGGCCGGCGGCTACCGAACGGGCATTGCGACCGGCACAAAAAGGGGCGCACGGTTTGTGCGCCCCGGCTGCGTCTCATGCTGCCGCCGTTACCTGCTGTCCGTTGCTTGGGGGCCTTCGGCGCTTTCCAAGAACTGGAACAGGGACGAGTCGGTTTCCAGCACCATGGTTGACTGGGTGCTGAGGAACTTGCGGTAGGCATCCAAGCTGCGGCGGAAGGAATAGAAGTCCGGGTCCTGGTTGAGAGCGTCGGCCAAGATGGAAATGGCCTCGGCCTCGCCTTCACCACGAAGACGGGCGGCGTCGCGGTCGGCGCCGGCGACGATGATTTCCACCTCGCGGTCGGCGGCGGCGCGGCGGCTGCGGGCCTCCTCTTCGCCCTCGGCGCGGAGACGGCGGGCGATTTTCTCGCGCTCGGAGCGCATCCGCTCGAAAATGCGGCCGGTCACGGCGGCGGGGAAGTCGGCCCGTTTGATGCGGATGTCGATCATTTCTACCCCGAAGCCGGGGTTTTCTTGGGCCAAGTTCTCCTTGACGGCCGTCAGCACTTCATTGAGGATCTCGGTCCGGGTCTCGGTGGGGTTCACCAAGGAGTTGCCTTCCACGTCGGTTATGGGGTTGCCGTTGCTGTCCAAAGCCACGTCGCCGCCGATGATTTCCTCGCGGCTTCGCTCAGCGATTTCGGCGCGCAGGGCGGCATTGATCCGCTGTCCCAGCACGATGGTGGCGTCGGTCTGGGTTCGCAGCGCTTCCAGGAAGCTGCGGGGGTCGATGATTTTATATCTGGCGTAAACGTCAATGTCCAGCGGGTTCAGGTCTTTGTCTACGAAACTTCCGGGCGGCGCATCCACCCGCAGCACCCGCCGGTCGAAGGTGATGACTCGGTCTACGCCGAAGGGAGCCTTGATGTACAGCCCGGGCGTCGTCTGAATGGCGCGCACGTTTCCGAAGCGGGTCACCACCGCCTGTTCGGTTTCGTCCACCACGTAGAGCGCGGTGTACAGCGTAATTATCGCCACCAAGACCACGATGCCCGCGATTACCAGCTTTCCCATGGGAACCCCTTATTCGTTTCCTTACTATTGCCGTTTGGCCTTCAAGAGAAAATGGGCCGGAGGTTATGGACTGGGGCTAGGGCCGACCGGCACCGGCGCCACGCCTTCCGAGCCGCCGACGAGCAGCACCGGAGCGATTCCTTCAGGAACCAGTATCTTGTTGACGGCAGGCAGGATTTCCTCCATAGCCTCCAGGTAGAGCCGCTCCTGGGTGACCTGGCTGGTGGAGGGGATGGTCACCTCTTCACGGTTGAGATACTGCACCGTGAAGGATGCGCCCGGCTCCAGAGTCTCACCGGCCTGCACCGAAAGGGTAAGGATGTTGGTGCGGGGGTTGAATCCCGAAACGGAGAGGTCCATACCGGGCCTGGCGCCCCCGTCCGGGCCGTCCACCACGGAGAGGTCGGCAACGGTGACGCCGGTCGTCAGGTTGTTATCGCCGTCCGCGTTGTCCAAGTCCAGCGCGAGATTGCTGAGCCTGAGATTGAGGGATCCCGAGGTGGCAAACTGGGGAACGGTCAAGTCTTCGTTGCCCAGGTAAGCCACGGAAATCTGGGAGCCGCTGCCCGGGGCTTCGGCGGAGGCGTCCACCAGCACGCTGAAGCCGCAGAGTTGGGCGACCTCGGTGGATTCCACCTCTCGCGCCGTGAAGCCGCAGTCCGGCGCGCCTTGAACCGAGAGGCTGGATACGAATAGACCGGCCCCGTCTATAACGGCAACGTCCTCAATCCCGATTCCGGTGGCGGGATTGCCGTCTTGGTCTGAGCCGTCGGTATCCTGCAAGGTGTTGGAGAGTCTTATGGAGCGGTCGGAATACTGTCTCAGGATGGAAAGGAACTGGTCGGCTTCACCCTGCGCCCTCTCGATGCGGGCCTGCTTGAAAGCCTGGGCCGGCTGGATTATCTGCTCGGCGCGGCCTCTGGCCTCGGGGATGACCTGGTTCTCATAAGCCTGGGCCTGGTTGGTGGCGGTCACCTTGTCCTGACGGGCTTGCAGCACGTCGTTGAAGGCGGCGCGCACGTCCTCCGGCGCTTCCACCTTTTGCAGCTCCACGCTGATCACATTGATGCCGGTCTGATAGCTGTCGAGGATTTCCTGCAATCTGTCTCTGGTGGAGTCTTGAAGCTCGATGCGATCTTCGGCCAGAACCTCGACGATGGAGCTTTGCCCGACCACCAAGCGGAGCGCCGCTTCGGTGGCGTCTTTCAGCGTGCGCCCGTCGGGATGGCCGATGGGGATGTTGCGGCGCGCCCCGTCATTTTCCCCAGGGTCGTCCACCCGGAACAGGAAATCATTGAGGTTCTTGATGTTGTACTGGACCACCAACTGTACGTCTATGATGTTCAGGTCGCCGCTGATCATCTGCGCTTCCACCGGCACCGGCGTAATGGCCCCCGCTTCACCGCTGCGGAAGCCCAGCTCCATCCGCCGCGTCTCCACGGTTTGCACCACGTCGCGCCTTCCCACGGGCGACGGCCACCACCAGTGCAGGCCGGTCTCGGTGACCGGGGTGGCCTGCGCCGCGCCGAAGAGCCGGAGCGACGCCTGTTCGCCGGGGCTGATGGTGTAGATGCCAGTGGCGGCCCAGATGATGACGATCAAGGCTATGACCAACACGACGGCCAGTCCGATGCCGCCGCCGCCCAACCGAGCGGTGAGGCGGCCCAGCGTGTTGCGGGCGCCGCCCATCATCTGGTCGAAATTCATCTCGGGCTGTCTGGGGGGTTGCCCTCCGGGTTGGTACATATTAGACATTTCCTCGCTGCGCCTGGCGGTTTCAGAACCGCCGGCTTGGGGGCTGCGCAGTTCCAAGGCCAACGCAGAAGCCTGACCCTAGTCCTGACCCTGTTAATGATAATAACACTGCTGTTTGGCTTACGCTATAATTCCGTCTCGGATTCAGCCGTAAACACATCCCCGGCGGTATAATTCGTAACGCCCGGGCCGCGCGGCCCGCCGCAGCGCGAATTATCCCAGCCAGCAGGACGGTAATGAAGAATGACTACTCTGGCCGGTCTGGACGTCAGGCCCAGCGATGACATGACCCGCATTCGCGCGGTTTGCGAACACCAGAGGGGGCTGATTTACGTTGTGCCTGCCGAGCGCAGTTGGGTCTGCTCCCCCGAATCCATGCCGGCCCATGCGCTGGCCGGATTTTTCCGCGAGCTGACGGCTCTCAGGCACCCCGGCGTGGAAGACCTGATGAAACAGTGGGGCTTGTATTACCGCCAGCTCCCCGCCCCGCAGGAAGAAGAGCCCGCAGCGGGCTAGAAACCGGGGAGGGGATTGGATGCCCGTCCCCGGTTGCGCGCACAAGGCTGCCTGCGGTTTCCGCCGGTTACGACTCAGGGGCGCCGCTCTGGGAGGACAGGGCGGACGCAGGCCGGGGCTGAAGGTTCGGCTGCGGGCGCGGCGCCGTATAGGGCGGCGGGTCCGGCGGAACGGCCGGCGTGCCTTCCGGTTCGCTGCCGGGCCGGTCTTCGTTGAACAGGTGGTTCAGCGCCTCGCCCGACACGGTTTCGTGCTCGATGAGATACTCGGCCAGCAGCACCAGCTTGGGCTTGTGGGTAATCAGAATTTCGTTGGCCTGCTCGTAAGCCCGGTTGATGAGGCCCTTGACCTCTTCGTCGATTTCCTCAGCCACCTTGTCGCCGTAGTCGCGCTCCTCGCTGATTTCCCGGCCCAAGAACACCATCTCTTCCCGTTTGCCGAAGGTGCGGGGGCCGAGGGCGCGGCTCATGCCGTAGCGCTTGATCATGCCCAAGGCTATCTTGGTGGCCCGCTCAATGTCATTGCTGGCCCCGGTGGTAACCTCATCGAAGATATGCTCTTCGGCGACGCGCCCGCCCATGGTTACGGCCATCATATCGCTGAACTGGTTTTTGGTCCACAGGTAGCGGTCTTCCTCGGGCAGCAGGGAGGTATGCCCGCCCATGGAGCCGCGGGAGACTATGGAAATCTTGTGCACCCGGTCGGCGTGGGGCAAGGCCCAGGCCACTAGGGCGTGGCCCGCCTCGTGGTAGGCCGTCATCTCTTTTTCGCGGCGGTTGATGAGCCGGCTCTTTCGCTCCGGCCCGGCGATGATGCGGTCAACGGCTTCCTCGAACTCCGACATAAAGATGGACTTCTTGTTCTGCCGGGCGGCCAGGATGGCGGCTTCGTTGACCAGGTTGGACAGGTCGGCGCCGCTGAATCCGGGCGTCTCCTTGGCCACGGTGTCCAGGGCGACTTCCGGCGCCAGAGGCTTGCCGGAGGCGTGTACCCGCAGGATGGCCCGGCGCCCTTCCAAGTCGGGCAGGTCGAGGGTTACGCGGCGGTCGAAGCGGCCCGGTCGCAGCAGGGCCGGGTCAAGGATGTCGGGGCGGTTGGTGGCGGCAACCACGATGATGTTGGTGTTGGTCTCGAAGCCATCCATCTCCACCAGGATCTGGTTGAGCGTCTGCTCGCGCTCGTCGTGTCCGCCGCCCAGTCCGGCGCCGCGGTGCCGTCCCACGGCGTCGATTTCGTCCACGAAGACGATGCAGGGGGCGTTGCGCTTGGCCTGCTCGAAGAGGTCGCGCACCCGCGCCGCGCCGACGCCGACGAACATCTCCACGAACTCCGAGCCGCTGATGTGGAAGAAGGGCACTCCGGCCTCGCCGGCCACCGCCCGGGCCAGCAGCGTCTTGCCGGTGCCGGGCGGCCCCACCAGCAGCACGCCCTTGGGGATGCGGGCGCCCAGGGACAGGAACCGCTCCGGGAACTTCAGGAATTCAACGATTTCCTGAAGCTCGACCTTGGCCTCTTCCACGCCGGCCACATCAGCGAAGGTGACCGTGGGACGGTTGAAGGGCATCATCCGCGCCCGGCTGCGGCCAAAGCTCAGGGTCTGGTTGTTGCTGCCTTGGGCCTGCCGCATCATAAACAGTATCAGCCCGCCGAAGAAGATCAGCGGCAGGAAGTTGAGCAGCAACCCGAAGAAGCTGGAAAGCCCACTGGATCCCTTGGAGTGAATCTCCACCCCGCCGGGGGCGCCGATTTGCACTCCGCTCTCCAGCAGCAGCGAGGTTATGCTGTCGCCCCGCTCCAGCTTGCTCTCGAAGGAATCCGTCGTCCCCTTGGGGTAAACGGTGAGCTTGTCGCCGCTCACCTCTATCTTGGAGAGCTGGTTGTTCTTGGCCTTGTCGATTACTTCGCTCACCGGCCTTTCGTCGCTGCTGCCGAAGCTGGGCAATAAGGTGTAGAAAATAACAATCACGCCGATGATTATCATCAGATACACGAAGCTGTTGCGGAGCCACCTGTTATTGCCCATAAAATCCCCTTTTTGACCGCGCGGCGCAGGCCCGGCCAGTACAGGTGTTGTGCCGATATTCTTATATTATCCAAGCCGCCCCGAAATTGCAAAAGGCGCGGCCGGCCGGCACTGCCAACACACGCCGAGAACTCCGCGGAACCCGGAATGGGGACCGGGAATGGGAACCCGGAAGGCGGCGGGTAAAGCCTGAATGAGACCAAGAGCGGCAATGCTACATGAAATTGCGCGTGTGGAGGCCCGACAGGGCGGCGGCCTGCTCTTCCTCGAACCCCAGCCTGGAAAGATGACGCCGCCGCCCGGCGTCCATATCCAGCAGAAGCCGGGAAACCAGTTGGCTGCCCTTGCGCAGGTCTTCCGCTTCCCAGGAGCCGGCGGCCATCAGCACCAATGCGTCGTGGACTTCCCGGTTCAGTCCGGCGGTGTGCCGCAGGGCGTCGTGGCGGCGATGCACCGATTGGGCCAGCCGGTCCAGCAGCCGCGGGTCATGCCGGGCCGATTCCCGCAGGTGGGCAATGGCGAAGGCCACGTGCCGGGCCTCGTCGTTGGCGGCCAGCCGGGTCACCGTTCGAGTCAGCGGGTCCGGGGCGTGGCGTTCCAGAAACCGCAGCAGTACCAAGAAGGTGCTTTCGCCCATGGCCGATAGCAGGAAAGAAGCCACGGCGAAGTCCGGTTCGTCCACCAGCGTCTTCAGCGAGGCTTGCCCTCCGGCGGTGGACAACCCCAGGCGCTCGCGCTTGAGCAGCCCCCGGCGGGTGAAAACCTCAACGTGGCGGGCTTCGTCGGCGGCCTGAATCGCCAGCAATTGCATCACCTCCCGGAAGTGGGGATGCAACTGGGCCACGAAACGGCTGGGGATGACCAGGGCCGCCGTTTCGTTCTCAATCAGGTAGGTCATCAGTTGAACGACGGCGTCCTCTACTTCGTCGGGCAGGTCGAAAGGCTCGTCCCAGGGAACGGCGGTGTTGGGATCCCACTGGGCGGCTACGGCGGCGGCGTAGAGGCGCGCCGCCTCGTCGGCCCACACTTCGCGCTTTTCGGCTAGGGGAAAGCCGAATTCGGGGGTTCCTGCCTCAACGGTTGCGCCCCGCGCGGCCAGCCCCCAACGCTGCGGGGGCCGTTCCGAAACGCCGCCGGGAACCTCAGGGTTGGGGTGCCCGGCCTGCTCCGCCCCCTGCCAGCGGGCGGAGTGGGCCGGGCCGCGGGCCAGGCACAACCCGCCGGAATCGGCGTTCCGCCGCGTTTGGTGCCCGGCGGAACGCGCCCAGACTTGCAGATGGAGTTCCAGGTCGCGGGCCGCCCCGCGAACCAGCACTTCTTCGCCGGGTTGGGCGCAGTTTATGGCCCGTTTGACCAGCAGGTGCGCGCCTTC
Organism: Dehalococcoidia bacterium; assembly: GCA_965213725.1. Classification (GTDB taxonomy): domain Bacteria; phylum Chloroflexota; class Dehalococcoidia; order Lucifugimonadales; family UBA3495; genus VXOI01. The sequence continues at coordinate 2,018,768 of OZ243924.1, read as the reverse complement.
GTCGAACCGGAGTTCACCCAAGTCTATTTCAATCACCGGCCCAGCTTCTCCACAAAAGCGTCTATGAAACCGAAACGGCCGGCCGCGCCTTCCAGTTGCGCGTAGCCGCTGGTGCGCCCGGGCAGCCACCGGGTCAGCCCCTCCAGATCCAGGAGGGGGCGTACCTGCGGGTCGGCGTAGGACATATCCAGCAGCAATTCCCGGAAGCGCGAAATCAGTTCCGCCGGGGCGTCGTCGAAGACCGTGAAGTTGCAGTGGTCGTAGGGCGCGGTACGGGACAGCACCCTAGCCGAGCCGGGCGGCAGGGTGCCTTCCTGAGTGAAGGCCAGATAGTTGCCGTCTATGATGCAGGCGGCGTCCACTTCGTCGCGCAGCAGCGCGCGGACGGCTTCCCGTTCCCCGCCTATGTGGTCGCCGTGCTTGCCCACCAGCAAATCGAAGGCGACGGTCTCGATTTCCGTCCCGCCGCGCAGCCCGGCTTCGGCCAAGTGATGCAGCGGAATCAGGTTGGCCTGCGGGGAGTCCTTGGCCCCCAGGCCGATGAGTTTGCCAACCAGGTCGCCGAGGGAGTTCATCGAGGCCGAGTCCTTGACGATTATCACAGAGGTCAGGTTCTGGTCGGTGTCCCGCATACAGATGGCCTCGGCGCGGCGTTCCTGCCGCTCCGCCCCGGCCTTGGCTTGGAGCCAGGCCAGCGGCGAGTTCCAAGCCACGTCTACGTGTCCGGCTAGGTGGGACTCCACCTGGCGCTCATAGTTCGAGTAGAGCACGAAATCGAAGCCCAGGCCGCGCTGCCGGAAATACTCCCGGAACCCCTCCCAGATGGTGACCACCTTGGCGTCGTAGGCTACGGCGCCCATGAGAAGCGTGTCGTTTCTGCTCATGCGAACAACTCCATGCCGCAAACGGCCTTGCCGATGAAATCCAGAAGGGTATCGGTGGTGGGGGCCATCACACCGGCGGCGCGAGCATCCCGGAAGTATCGCTCCACGCCAACCTCCTTGCGAAATGCCGCCCCGCCGCATACCCTCATTCCCAGGTCCAGCGCTTGGGTGGACGACTCTCCGGCGGCGGCCTTGCATTCTAGCACCCGCAGCACCGCGTCTTCCCGCCCGTTCTCCAGAGCGTCAACGGTGTCGAAGAGCAGGGCGCGGGCGGAATCGGCCATAACCTTCATACGGGCGATGTAGTTGCGGGTGGTGGCCGAGTCGGCCAGGGCGGCTCCGGTATGCTCGTACCTGGCGCCGGCGGCGTGAGCGGCGGTGCGGGCGACGGCGGCCTGCATCAGGCCCACCGAGCAGGCGGCGTTGCAGACGGAAAACATGGGCAGGACGATTCCCAGCATGGCGTCGAAGCCGCCTCCGTCCGGGCCTAGCATCGCCGCCGGCTCCACCGCGACGCCTTGGGCCGTCACCGGCAGGGAGTCGTTCCCGCGCAGCCCCATTCCGTCGAAAGCCCCTTGAACGGTCAAGCCCTCCGCGCCCGAAGGAACCAGCCATAGAGTGGACAACCCGTCGGCTTCCATGGGACGTGAAGACCAGACATAGGCGGCGGCGTGGCGGGCCGAGGTTACCCAGCTCTTTCGGGCGTTCAGTATGACTGCGCCGTTGTGCCGGGAGGCAGTGCTGGTGGGGGCCCAGAACTGGCTGCGGGACGTGACCTCGCTGAAGGCCAGGGTGCTGAGGTGGTCTCCGCCGGCGGCGGCGGCGCGGACGGCATGAGGGGCGTGGACTTCCAGCACCGCCGCGCCGGAAAAGTGCATAGTCACGACCATGGCGGTGGAGCCGCACTCTCTGGCGATGCGTTCGACGATGGCGGCGGCGCCGCGATGCCCGAGGCCCAGGCCGCCGACCTCCGGGGCGCTGACCGCTCCCAGCAGCCCGGCCTCTCTCAGAGCGGCAACCGACTCGCCGGGGAATGCGCCGCCCCGGTCTACTTCCGGGGCATGAAGGGAGATAACCGAATTGCAGATTTCTTCCAGGGTTTCTAAATAGCCGGTAGTGGTGGCTGTCATTTCTCCTCGCGTTTCCAGCCTGCGCCGGCGACCGCGAGGGAGCGGCTGACCTACTACCCCCGCAAGCGGCTGGCTAAGCTAAAATCCCCGGTCCCGCCGGGAGCGGTGGTTATTCAGCGGTATCGCATCAGATTCCTTCCTGACCTACTGTTCCGGCCTCGGCCGCTCAGGTCTTGCCGGGAGCTCTCGCCCCTATTCTCGCGCTGACCATGCCATATACTAGTATCCAGTCAATAGCCAGTCAACTTTGATGCGGGTTTGGTATCCTGAACGTGTGTTGGCATTCCTGCGCGGCAGCGGCCCGCTGGCGCCTGCCGCGGAGGGCAGCGCATGCTTGAAGCCCTCTTTCGAGGGGCCGGACGCAACTATTGATGAAGGCCCCGTCCCCGTCCAGGCCGGTCTCGGTTCGTGGCTGCTCAGCCTCTGCCTGGGCCTTGCTCCGAAGGCTCATCTCAATCCCCGGCGGGGCAACAGGTTTTCAAAGAACCGCGAAGTCTTGAGTGCGATGTTCTCCCACGTCACGCTTCTTATCCACACTTTGTCCATCAGGACGAGGTCCGGCCAATGGATATGCAATATATCGTAGAAACAAAGAAGCATCCTAAGCGGGGACCACTCATCCACCTTTGCTCTTAACACTTTTTCGACCTCGAAATAGAGGCGATCGACTAGGTATTGTTAGCAACAGTTGTTTATGCCAGAATCGGGGTGGCATCAACCCGGCAAGGAGGCTTGTCATGGCCGCTGCCCGCATATACCGCCACCACGTCCGCTGCCCCCATTGCGGCTCCAACTGGGTGCGCAAGTATGGCCGCTCTGCCCTGGGCAAGCAGCGCTACCGCTGCGGCGATTGCGTCCACCATTTCACCCCGGAGGCCGGCCGCCGCTTCCACTCCCAGGAGGTCAGAGAGCAGGCCATCGCCATGTACTGCGAGGGAGCCAGCATCCGGGCCGTGGGCCGCACCCTGGACGTTCCCCTGCTGACGGTGTATGGCTGGATTAAAAAAAAGTCTGCTGGGCCCTGACCCTGCTGCTCTGGCAACGGCGGGAAAGGGGGCGCCAGGCCGCGGACCGGATAACGGCCTTCGATGAGATGTGGAGTTACGTGGGCGGCCGGCATGGGGAGAAACGGCGGGAGGCGTGGCTCTGGACGGCGGTGAGCCTGGGGGCTGACGGGCGTCGGCAGGTGGATTTCGAGCTCGGCGACCGTGGCGAGGCTACATTTTTGCGGCTGTACGGGCGGCTGCCGGAGGCGGAGATATACTGTAGTGATGCCTATGTGGTGTATCAGTCCTGGCTGCCGCCGGCCCGGCACCGGGCCGGCAAGGGCGGGCCGGTGAACTGGAACGAGGGTCTGCATTCCCGGCTGCGGGGGAAGCTGAACCGGCTGATACGGCAGACGAAAGGGTACAGCAAGAGCGCGGCGATGCTGGCGGGTTCGGTGGCCCTGGTCTGCCTGCGGCTGGGCCTGATGCAATAGCAACTGTTGCTAACAATACCATCGACTGTCAAGTCTATCTTTCCGTGTCTGGGTTTGGTAAAATACCGAGCATAGACCCTCCCTGTCGGCCAATTGTGGCTGGGAGAGGTAAATGCGTTTCGATAGTTTGTTGAATCTGATAGGTTTCTCTGGGAAGGCGCATGGGGAACCTCCGGCGTCCGGTAGTGTGACGAACACTGGAATGCCGGATGACCCGGCGCCTTCCCAAGGTTCATTTAGAGCCAATTTCAGCCCCCCCCCCCCCCCCCCCCCCCCCCCCCCCCCGACTGTTGCCCTATGACCGCAAGATTGCGGTATTCGGCTACATATTCTTATGCCTGAACGCGCTCTTCTTCGGCTACCTCTCTGTTGCTAGCCTTTGGGGTTATGATGTGCTGGCCCGGGAAGACTCTTGGGTGGAGGACCTCACCGCAGTCTGGCTTCTCTTAACCGGCTTAGTACTGTTCATCACTGCTTTAGCAGAGCAAAATTTCTTGCGCCGTTGCGCTTATGTTCTTGGCGGTATCGGTTTCGTGTTCGGCGCAGGCGAAGAAATCAGTTGGGGGCAGCGAATACTCGGATTTGAGACACCCGATTTCTTGCTGGACTTGAATGCCCAAAACGAATTCAACGCCCATAATATCAACGTGGGGACTTTTGGAACAATCTACAGAGTAGGAACGCAGATGTTGTGCATCGTAACTTGCGCCGCTTTCTTTGCCCGCAAAGACAGGCTGTTGGGAGTCCCGTTGCCGTCAATCCTGCTGGTGTTGGGATTCCTAACAGTGCTGTCCTATCAGGCAATCGCACAACCGAATTTTGTGAGGTTTATTATCCAAGGGGAGAAAGGGTTGCTGCTGCTCTTTGCCATCTTCAGTTTGCTTTCCGGGCAAAGCAAATTGTTTATCGCAGCCGTGGCAACCGCAGCTCTGGTAGCGGCTCTCTCATACGCGAATCATTTTGGCGACGCGTCCAGTAGAGGGATTGGGGAAGTGCAAGAATATCTGTTCAGCTTCCTTTGCCTTTTCTATTCCCTCCAACTGCTGCTGGCCCAAGAACCGGCGCGGACCAAGTTATCTGTCTTTTTATCTGGCTTCAGACTGTCGGGTGGACGGGTTTCATTGCTGCGAGGTATCAAGCTCTGGACGGACAGCACTGTTGCGGCGCATTCCAATCCGGCGAATACCCCTTCTATCTCCAATTTTATGTGGACGCCCTGGCTGGTGATGTGCCTTGCAATTATCGCGGCTAGTATCGGGTTAGTGCCTTTTGAGTATTTCATTGACACAGCTAAAGCAGCCCGCATTGAGGAGGGATATCAGGCGATAATGTCGAGAGAGCCGTCCCTTCGCTCCGATTTCGACGTCTACCTCATCGGGAACGAATTGACTTACTTCAAAGAACCGTGCGTTCCGGCGGATACGGATCGCCGCTTCTTCTTGCATGTCGTCCCCGCCGACGTGGATGACTTGCCCCGCCATCGCAAGCTGCACAGTTTCGACAACCTTGACTTTAACGGCAGGAGAAAATTCGAGATCTTTGACGGGAAATGCCTGGTAATCATCCCACTGCCGGATTACGCCATCGTCAGCATCCGCACCGGGCAGTACGTCCCCGGTGAGGGGCGGGTTTGGGAGGCAGAGTTTCCGTACCCCCAGCGATAGTCCACCGACTCTGGCCTGCGGGCTGTCGTGCTAAAATAGGCCAATGCCTTGGACGGAGGTGGCGCAGTGGTCAGCATAAACTTGGACGACCTTGACCGTGTAACGGTGGTTCGCCTGCGCGCCCGCGCCGTTCTTCCTGTATCTCGCCTACAACACGCCGCACACTCCCATACAAGCCCCCGAAGAACTCATTTCGGCAGTGTCAGTTCATTCATCTGCCCAATGCAGCCAAGGAGGTGCGGCGCATGACGGAAACGGCTGATGCGGTCGTGATTGGGGGCGGGGTTATGGGGTGCAGCATCCTGTATCACTTGGCGGCGCGGGGGATGACCGACGCAGTGCTGCTGGAGCGCGAGGCGCTGGGCAGCGGTTCCACCGGGCGTTCCTCCGGCGCGGTGCGGATGCACTATTCCACCGAAGTTCACGCCCGCATGGCCTGGCACAGCCTGCAAGTGTTCCGCGACTTCGGCAACATCGTCGGCGGCGAGTGCGGCTACACCAGCACCGGCTACCTGGTCTTCGCCGATGACGATGCCGTTGACGGTTTCCGCGCCAGCGTTGCCCTGCAACAGAGCGTGGGCATAGATACCCGCGAAATCAGCCGGGAGGACGCCGCCGAGCTTGCGCCTGCCTTCCACCTAGACGATTGCGCCGGTATTGCTTACGAGCCGCTGTCGGGGCACGCCGACCCGTCGGGAACCGCCTTGGCCTACGCCGCCCGCGCCCGGGACCTGGGCGCCCGCGTCCGCCTGCAAGCTCCGGCGGAGTCCGTCGAGGTCACCGGCGGACGGGTGACCGCCGTGGCCGCCAACGGGGAGCGCATCGAGACCGGGCGGGCCATCGTCGCCACCGGGCCGTGGAGCCGGCGTTTCCTGTTTTCTTCGGTAAAAGGCGCGGGCGGCATAGACCTGCCGCTCCAGGCGACTCGGCACGAGGTCATACACCTGCGCCGTCCGCCGGAAGTCCCTTATCACCCAGGCGGGGGCGACATCGCCAACCGGATCTACTTCCGGCCCGAAGGCGCCGACCTGACCCTGATAGGCAACGGAAACCTTGAGGATGACGTGGAAGACCCGGCGATATATGCGCAGCGGGCCTCTCAGGGCTTCATCGGCGAGGTGTGGGGCAGGATCGCCCGGCGCATTCCGGCCATGGCCGGAGCGGAGTTCGCCGCGGGCTACGCCGGGCTTTATACCCAAACGCCGGACTCGCATCCGGTGATTGACCGGGTGGACGGAGTGGACGGGCTGTACATCTGCACCGGCTTCAGCGGCCACGGCTTCAAACTGTCCCCGGCGGTGGGCCTGCTGATGTCCGAGCTGGCGCTGGACGGCCAAGCCTCCACCATAGACATCACGCCGCTGCGGATGTCGCGCTTCGCCGAGGGAGACCTGAACCTTCCGGGCTACGGCTTCAGGGTGCTGGTCTGAGCCGTGGACAGGGCAAGCCTCCGCTCGCCGCACCGCTTCCCTACTGCCGCAGGGCAAGAATACGCAACGGCCAGACCGAAAATCGGCGGCGCAACGGAAGGTCCCGGCGAACACCGCCGGGGCCTTCCGTTGCGTTCATCAGGCCGGATGGTCTGCTGCCCGATGCCCGATTGGGCCTTGGCGCAGCTAGTTGATCTTCACCACCGTGCCATCATCCTCAATACGTATGCCCACGATGGGAGTGACCTTTTCGTTGAATATGTCGAAGATGGGATCGTTCAGGTCGCCAACCCGGTTGATCCAGCCGGGGACGACGTTATTCAGCACGGCCTGTTCGCTGAGGGCCTGAAGCTCATCGGAGAACAGGACTTTGGTCAGGCCGGCCAGTTCGTTCTTCCTGACGCCCACCTCGTTCTGAATGGCGGCCAGACGCAGGGCTTCCAGTTCGTGTTTGGCGCCCTCTTCAATCAGAATGGCCTTTATATCGTCGGGCAGCTTGTTGTAGTTGGCGCTGTTCATCACCACGTTGTCGTTGAACAGGCTGACCAAGAAGCCGTTCATGTGGGTGGTTACCTCATACCAGCGCTGGCCGTAAGCCGGGTCTGCCCCGGTTACGCCGCAGTCCAGAATCCCGCGCTCCAGCGCGGTGTACACCTCGGCGAAGGCCACGAACTGGGCATCGGCGCCCATTCCTTCAATCCAGTCGGAAATGGCCGCGCCGTGGCTGCGGGTCTTCTTGCCATCGAAGTCCTCGGGAGTCGTCAGCGCCTCGCTGCAAAAGAAAAACTGGTCAATGCCAACGTACCAGTTGTGGGTAATTATCGGCGAGCCGCCGCTTTCCTCGGCAATCATCCGCTCCAGGTCAGGGGGCAGAATAGTGGTGGCGTCGTACTGGGCCTTGTGGTCCTTGAACATTCCCCAGAGGCTCTGAATCTCCAGCGCCGGAACCTCGCCGGCCACGTAGCCGGTGTATATCTCAGCGATGTCCAGGGTGCCGTCCCGGATCAGGGTCATATTATCGGCGCCGGAGATGCCCAGTTCCGGGAAGGAAGTGAGGTTGATGACCAACTGGTTATTGGTGCGTTCCGCCAGATTGGGAATCAGGTAATGCTCCATCAACTGGCAGGGCAGCAGGGCGCGGTTGGTGCAGGCATACTGGAACTCGAACTCCTCGCCGCTGCTGGTCAGCTCGGTCGGGTTGGTCAGCCTGGCCTTTTCCAGCAGGTCCTGGTAGTAGTCCGATTCGTAGATCCAGATATGGCGTTCCAGCGATTCCAAGGGAACGCTGCCGTCGGGATCGCCCTGCTCGTCAATGCCGCCCAGTCCTGGATCGGGGGCCGGGCCAACCAACTGGCTCAGGTTGCCGACGTAGATGGCCCCCGGGCCGCCGGCCACCCTGTCGGCATAGGCGACCAGATCCGAGGCGGGCGAAGCGGGGGCTTGTCCGGCTTCGGTGGGTGTTGGGGCGGCGGTGGCCGTTGGGGCTGCGGGCGCGGTTGTGGCCGTTGGCGCAGCAGTAGGCGCGGGGGCTTCCGTCGGCGACTCGGAGGCGCTTCCGCAAGCTGCCAGCGCCAAGGCCAATACCATAGCCAAAATGACAATCAGGGGCCATACAACCAGCTTATTCATCCAACTCCTCCATGCCGAGACGCTTACTGCGCTTGGAAACAGGTTGGCGAATTTTAGTTGTGAAGTTTTCAGATTGTCAACCGCAAAATAATGGCGTAATTTTGCGGATTACGTCGCATATAGTATGCAATTCGTATTATATGCCGGAATTTGGCGTTCTCAGCGCACGCTGGCAATTCCAAGCAAGACCGCTGGACTAGATGAAGCAGGCAATGGATTAGTCCAGGCCCGCATTGGCAAGAAAAGCCTCCAGAAGGGCGGTCATCTGCCGCTGGTGCTCCGGGGCGAACTTGGCAAACTCCCGCAGATTGCGGGCCGATTCCGTTTCCGGGTCAAAAGCCTCGCCCATGAGCTTGTAGTCGTCCTCGAAAACTCTGTCCCACACCAGCAGTTCCTCCAGCGTTAGCTGAGGCTCAAACTGAAAGGCATAGGACAGGCCATAGCGAAAGGCCATATTGATTCGGCGGTAGCGGCCGTCCCGCAGCAGGATGTCGCCCTCGGCCAGTTTGGCCGCGCCTTGGGGAATGGAGAAGCACTCTCCGTGCAGCGCCGGAACCAAGGGCGCGGCGATGCGGCTAAAGACCGGGTCGGCATCGCCGTCGGCGGTTACGTGAATCTTGCGCAGCCCGAACTGGTAGCCGCCGCTGGGCTCCACCTTGCCGCCCAAGGCAACGGTCATCATCTGCGCCCCGAGGCAGACCCCGAACACCGGCTTGCCGCGGGCCATGGCCTCCGCCAGATAATCCCGCTCGCGGCGCAGACCCGGCAGGTCATCGTTCACCGACATCGGCCCGCCAAAGGCCATTATCAAGTCCGCCTCGTCCGGCGGCGGTGCGTCGAAGCGGTCATAGCGGGGCGCAGACTCGAAGATATTGCAGGCGATTAGCTCGAACCCGCGCCCTTCCAGCATCGCCCGAAAGTTCGCGCCCACAGTTTCCGCCTCGTGATGCCTGATGATCAGCGCTCGCTTCATCGCGCCCTCCAGCCGTTCTTGGAGATATAAGCCCAACTGTACCACAGGCTGGGCTGCCAGCCCTTTCGTCAAATGGTACAATCAACGTCACAGTCCAATTCAAGTAAGGGCACAAAAATGTAAGGCGGAATAAGCGGTCTGGAGAGCTTCGCCCAGTTATCCATAACTATGAACCGGATAGTGGATGAACATCTGAGCGCCATAGGGAAGTATGACGATGACTCGCATAGAGACTATGGAAGACGTGATAGCGGCACTGGAGAGCAGCCCCGCGCTACTGGACAGGGTCAGGCTACTGATAATGACCGAGCGGGTGCTGGAACTGCCTGAAAGATTCGAGCGAATGCTGGAAACCCAGAACCGGCTGATCGAGGAACTGAAGGAGCTGCGGGAAACCCAGAACCGGACGCTGGAAGTGCAGCAGGATCACAGCCGCCGCATCCGCCGTCTGGAAGGCCGGGTGGCGAACCTGAACGGGGCGGAGTACCAGCGCAAGGCCGCAGCCCAGACCGCGGCCGCAGCGCAATACCTTTACGGCGTAGAGAACCCGGAGACGGTCATAGGCGACGGCGCCATACCCAGCGCCGTGTTCAACAGGATGGCGGCGGGAGCGCAGGAAAAGGGTATGGACCCGGAGAGCATCACCGACCTGTTTCGCGCCGATCTAGCGGTGCTCGGGAGCAACGGCCGCCACCTAGTGGCCGAGGTATCCCTCAACCCGGACCGGGATGACGGGGAACGAGCAATTAGCCGGGCGTTGGCGATGAACCGGATAGCCGGAGGTGAAACGGCAGCCTTGGTGTTGTCCCCGGAGTTCAGCCCAGAGGCCGAGGAGGACATACGGGCAACGGGCGCCCAGCCAGTGAGTTGCGCACAAAAGAGACACAAGTTCCGGGAAGAAGACTGGGACTGACCGGGGCCCATACCGGCACCGCTCTCCCGCGGCCGGCAACGGAAACATCAGAGCCGGGGCCGGGTTCCATCCCAGGCGAAGGGAATGACCTGTACCGGCTTGGAGCAAAGCTCACGGCCCTCCGGGCAAGGACGGCGGCGGCAGGCCGAAGAGCAGCGGCGCAAAGGCACGAAGGGATGCAGCAGTTGCTCCGGTCAGTGGCGGCGAGGCAGGCGGATATAGTCCGTATAGACGAAACCCATTCCTAGCCTTTCCCGCCCGCGCAGCGGGGAATTGGCTGGGCCTAACTTACCGAAATAGAAGAAGAGGATGCTTCAATGGCTAAGATGACCGGCGGACAGGCGTTAGTGAAATCCCTCTACCGGGAAGGGGTGCGAGTGGTATTCGGGCTGCCCGGGGTGCAGCTTTACCACGCTATGGACGCTTTCTACGATGAGCCGGGCATCCGGTTCATCACCACCCGGCACGAGCAGGCGACGGCGTATATGGCCGATGGCTTCTCCCGCGCCGGGGGCGGCATCGGAACCGCGCTGGTGGTGCCGGGGCCGGGGCTGCTCAACGCCACAGCCGCCCTGAACACCGCCTACGCCGCCTCGTCTCCGGTGATGATGGTATCGGGCCAGATTGAGCGCGACCTGATTGGCGTCAACCGGGGTATGCTCCACGAGGTTGACGACCAGTTGGACATCATACGCACGGTGACCAAGTTCGCGCGTCGCGCCCTGGACCCAGCCGAAGTTCCCGAAACGGTGCATCAAGCCTTTCACCATCTGAAAAACGGGCGCCCCCGTCCCGTGGAAATCGAAATTCCGCCGGAAACGCTGGCCGAAGTTGCCGACGTTGAGTTGCTGGAGCCGGAAGCGCCCCGCCCGCTGGCTCCCGGCGCCGGGCCCATCGCCGAGGCGGCCCGTATGCTGGCAGCGGCGGAAAACCCGCTGATATGGGCCGGCGGCGGCGCCATCGCCTCCGGCGCGTCCGACGCCGTGCGCAAGCTGGCCGAGCATTTGCAGGCCCCGGTCATCGCTACTGCCGAGGGCAAGGGCGTCATCTCCCACCGCCATCCCCTATCCCTCGGTTCCCTGTGGCTGCGCAACGACACCGTGGCCGGCGAAAACAGCAGCCACGACCTAGTGCTGGCCGTCGGCACCCGCTTGGCCTTCCCGTCATGGCTGGGCGGGCAGCAGGTGATTCAGATTGACGCAGACGCCGAGGAACTGGGCCGCAACTACGCCAACACCTACGGCGTTCACGGCGACGCCCGGCTGTCGCTGGAGGCGCTGCTGGACGCAGTGGCGGCCATCGCCCCGGCCCGCGCCGACCGCAGCGCGGCGGTGGCGGCGGCGCGAGCGCAGCGCGAGGAAGTCCGCATTTCGGTGGAGCCGCAGGAGTCTTACTTGGCCGCCGTCCGGGCCGCCCTGCCCGACGATGGCATTCTCATCGCCGGGATGACGCAACTCGGCTACTACAGCCGGGCTTACTTTCCGGTCTATGAGCCGCGGACGTTCATCACCTCGTCCTACTCCGGCAACTTGGGCTACGCCTACCCCACTGCCTTGGGGGCCAAGGTGGCCCAGCCCGGCAAGGCGGTGGTGGCGCTGTCGGGCGACGGCGGTTTCATGTACAACTCGCAGGAGATGGCGACGGCGGTTCAGTACGGCATTAACGCGGTGGTGGTGGTGTTCAACGATAATGCCTACGGCAACGTCCTGCGCGACCAGCACAACCGCTTCGCTGGCCGCACCATTGGCGCGGCCCTGCACAACCCCGACTTTATGAAGCTGGCCGACGCCTACGGCGTGAACGGAGTCCGCGTCGAGACGCCCGAGGGGCTGGAGACGGCGCTCAAGCAGTGCTTGGCCCACAACGGCCCGTCGCTGATCGAGGTGCCGGTGGGGCCGATGCCCACGCCGTTTGAGCGGCTGGGGTAGTTCCCCGCCCAATCCTCCGCAGCAAGCAGGTGTAGCGAGCAGGGCCAGGGCAATGTGAAATTGCCCTCTATCCACCCGCAAAGGGGGGGATTGTCCAACGGAGAATATCGTCTATATCTTCGGGGAATTTGTCGCCGGACAACAGGGCATCGGCCGGCCAGAAAGCGTCATAGGCGTTTTCGACACCTTTGCTTTGCCACAAGTTTTCCAGGGTCTCTTGGTCATAGAGGGCAATCTCCCACCGTACTATGAACGGGTTTTCCCTGATGACTCGGACCAGTTCGCTGTCGCCATTGGCCCGTGGGAATATAAGCGAGCTGGAACTGCCGCCGTCGAAATCCAGATCCCACGCCTGGCGGGCCGGGGATTTCGTCCTCGCATATGACCGGGCCACGGACGCAGCGGGGCCGGTAGTCCGGCGGCGCAAATGGCGGAGCGGAATCATCCGCGCTGCTGAAAAGCATCAGCTCGGTCTCCATATCGTTCTCGTGGCCGTTGCCAGTCATGGTTTGCCTTGCTCCTGTTTCAAGTTCCTGTTGGCGCCTGCCCTTGGGACTGACTCCAGTTGAATTACGCCAAGCCGGATTAACCTTTGCGGTATTCATCCAGCGCCGCGAGGATGGCTTTCTGGCGTCCGTTGACGTTGGGCTCGCTGGCAAACAGCCGCCGGTAATGGGCCAGCATCTCCCGGATGGCGGCGTCATCCGGGTCAAGCCCCAGCATCTCAGCCGCCACCAAGTCAATCTTGTGGCGGTTGGCGTCGCGGAAGCAGTAGGCGAAGGGCTCCAGCGGCAGGCGGGACAGTTCATCGAAGTTACGGCTGGCGATGTCGCGGGCGCGTTGCGCTTCCGGCGTGTCGGCGTGGAACGCCGGGCAGGGCAGGCCCGCAGTAGCGCCTACCTGAATGCGGGCCCGTCCAGCCTGTGGCGATTTGGCATAGGCGGTTCGCACGATTGCTCCGAATGTGGAATTGTAGTACAAGGCAATGGGCTTAGCTACGTCATCCGGCAGCCCCAAGAGAGCGTTCCAACTGCTTCCGCCATGCGCTAGTCTTATGGTGCTCGCCAATGCGGTAGCTTGTGACGTCCACCTGATATTGCGGTTCAGGAACCATTGGCTGCGTCTTACAACCATCTGCCGGGCAAGTTCTTGGTCAATGACAGTTCCGCCGTGGGTGGGCTGCGCGGCGATGCTGGTCTGCGCCTTGGCGTCCGCCGCCCACATTGATTGCTGAGAGGGTTTCACGGCCAGTTCGCTCAGCGGCGTCCACTGGAACGCGCCGATCGGTTCGTTGCCCCTGGGATGCCCAATCAGATGGTGCGTCGGCCCGGTGCCGGCCATATCGCCCAATGCAGCCGTAGGCAAGGACAGTTGGTGAGTTGCCAGAGTGAAAGGGTCGTATGCCGCGCCGTTGAGTAATGCAGTTGTCACTTGGGTCAGTTCGTTGTTGCTGTTGCCGACGGCGCCCCAAGGGAAGCCGGCGCCGTCGTGCTGAAAACGGGTATAGCTGCCGCAGGACAGGATTCCCTGCGGGCTGGTTTCGGGGATGGCGGCGATTTCCTTCGCCATGGCGTATCCCTCGGCCAGGGTCGCCGGGGCTGCGTTCAGATTGACGCATAGTATTTCCGTTGGCTGCCACTTCTTGGGCCGCTTGCCGCGCTTGGTGGCTACCACCAGCATTTCGCTCATGCCGGTGTCGGCGCTCATGCTCTGCAACTCGGCAGAAGACACGTTGGCGATGGCGACGATGTTCTCGAAATCCTTTTCCAGCTCGGCCCGCCACTGCCTCCAACTGCCGGAGTGGGCGGCGGTCAGCGGCAGGACGTGGGCGAAAATCCCCTGCGGAGCCATACGCATATTGCACATATTGCCGAAGTCGCTGGCCAATCCGGCCTGTCCGTGGGACATTTTCCAGCCGCTTTTGGCGGCTAACGGCCGCAGTCCCTCCAGGCCGGTAGTGGCCTGTATCCGGCCCTTGCGCGGCCTGCTGTAAGGCGGATTCATCAAGGCCCAGTGGATACTGCCGTGGGCTATGTGAAAGAGGCCGAGTTCGTTGTTGAGGCCCGGAGTGGCGGCCACCCCGCCATAGCCGAGGTAGTCGGTGATGCCGGTAATTCTGGGATCCAGCAATGACAGGCTGCCGGCCTGGTGGGTTACGATGGCGATTTTGCTCTTGGCGTAATCTTGGGTTACGTCCATGTCGGTCAGGCGCTTGGCGGTGAGCGTTCCGGCGATGCCGTTGATGTCGAGGGCGATGATGTGTTCTTCCATACGCTTGCGGTGCAGTTCCCGGTCGCGCCCGCCCTTGAGGGCGTAGAGGCGGCGCAGGGCGCGCTCGCCGGCGCCAATCAGCGTTCCTGTGCCGCAGGCGGCGTCCATCAGGTTCAGCCCGGCTAGCTCATCGGCGCTGCGGCCACGGAAACGCTGGGCCGACAGAGCGGCCAGCAGTTCGGCGATTTCCGGCTTGGTGTAGTGGGCGGCGCGTTCCTCGCGGTCGCCCACCAGCCGTTGCCACAGTTCCCCGGCGAAGTTGTAGATGTGCTTGGCGTGCAGGATATTCAGCCTGTCACTGGCCCTTTCCAGGCCAATCATAATCTCGGACATATTAGCCAAGCCGGGCACAACGCCGGTTCGCAGCGTGTCTATCGCCAAATCCATAACCGGTAGATAATTGACCTGCTGGATGATGCGCCAGGAATTGCGCATTTCTTCCGGTATCAGGAGGCCGAGGGCGTATTTGTCGTTCCTCAATTGCTCCGTGGTTTTCAGCCCGGCTTTCCGAAGAGCCGCGCTGTTGTTTGCCAAGTCGTTCTGTAGGTCAACGGCGACAAGCCAGATGGCGCAGGTGGCGCAGGTGACCTCCAGGTCTTCCTGGCCGCCGACGATTTCTCGAAGCCGGGTCAGCGTGGGGCGCCCCTGCCAGGCGGTTTCTCCGATGCCGTTGCGAAGCCTATTTCCGGCAGCGTATACGCTCTGAGCGATTATTTCGCTCTCCCGGTCAATGACGGATTGCGGCACCTGAGCGTATTCGCAGTAGGCAATCAGATCGGCGGGCGTGGCGGCGAGGGGGGCGCCGGGCCAGACGCCGTTGCTTTCGGTCACCAGTTGGATGGTGAAAACCGCCTCGTCGCCTTCGAGGCGCTGGCGCAGTCTAGCGCGAGTATCGCCCCGGCAGGCGTCGTCAATGCCCGCCGCTATGACTTCGGTAAAGGGGCGGCCTTCGCCTTGCAGGGTGCGTCCCAAGCGTCTGGCGGCGTCGCCGACCGCGGGCCGGCCCCACTCGCACTCGACGATAACCGGCATCCGATCGCCCTGCCGGATGATGATGTCGGGCCTGTCGTTGCTGCCCGCAAGGGCGCCGGTGCGTTCGGCGTCGGCCTGCCAGCCCTTGCCGACGGCGTTCAGCCATTCCGCGATGACGGAATTGGCATCGTGTTCGTGCAGCCCTCCGATAGGGGCTTCAGTCATGGCCGCCATCCTGCTCTGTTTTTGCAGGATTATTCTATGTACCAATGTTCTAATAAGTCAATGGAAATTGCAGCGACTATAAACGAAATAAGAAAGGGCGGGTTGATACCCGCCCCTTTACTTGCCGCCGGAGGCTCGAAGCAGCGCCGCTAGTTCGCATTCAGCTTCACTGGCAGCTCCATCATGGAGCGGAGGGCCATGGTTGGCCGGTACTCGGACTGGTGCGGCATCATCTCCAGGTTGGGGTAGCGGTCGGCCAGGGCGCGGAAGACTTCCTGACCCTCCACGCGGGCGATGGTGGCGCCGAGGCAGTGGTGGACGCCGGCGCCGAAGGCCACGTGGGGGTTGGGCCAGCGGGTGATGTCCATCTCGTCGGGGCGCTCGAACTTGTTGGGGTCGCGGTTGGCCGACGGTATGACCCAGCGCACGCGGTCTTTTTCCCTGATCTGCTTGCCGCGCAGCTCCACGTCCTCACTGGCTAGGCGGGGCAGGGTCATAACCGGGGAATCGTAGCGCAGCGCTTCCTCGCAGGCCCGCACCATCATACCCTCGGTGTCCTGCTTGAACAGGTCCCACTGCTCCCGGTTGTTCATAAACGACTTGGTGCCGTTGCAGATGAGGTTGATGGTGGTCTCGTGGCCGGCGATCAGCAGCAGCGCCGTGTTGGACAGCGTGTGGGTGCGATTGAACACGCCTTCCTTCTCGCCCATGGCCAGGACGGAGATGAAATCGTCGCCGGGGTTCTCCTTCCGCTCGTCCAGCAGCGGGCCGCAGTAGTCGAACATACCGTTGACGCCTTCCATCAGCGTGCGGTAGCGGTCCGGCTCGCCGCGGTTGTTGTAGAGCAGCTTTTCCGCCAAGGTGCGAATGTATGGGCGGTCGGATTCGGGAACGCCCATCATCTCGGCGATGACCAGCAGGGGCAGCGGCACGGCCAGGTCGCGCATCAGGTCCACGCTTCCCCTTTGCTCCGCCTCGTCCAGCAGGTGGTTGGTGGCCGAGATGACCAGAGGCCGCCACTCCTCCATGGACTTGGGGGTGAAGAAGCGGTGCACCACCTTCCGCATATCCAGGTGGGCCGGGCGGTCGTGCTGGATGAACATCATCCCTTGATACTGGCAGGCCATCCGGTAGATTTCCTCGTCCGACTCGTAGATGGCCGGGTAGGCCGGGCGGGGATCGTTGAGGAAGGTTGCGCTGGAGAACTTTTCGTGATTGCGGGTCAGCCACACCAAGTCGTCGTGGCGGGTGACGATCCACAGCTCGTACAGTTCGTTCCAGTGCACCGGATCCTCGTCCCTCAATCTCCCGTAGTACGTGTACGGATCGTTGATCGTCGCGGGGCTGAAGATGTCATCGGAGACGATATTGGAGACCATGCCTCACCTCCAAGTTGAGATGGTCTGTTTAGTCTGGAGTCCCAGCCTGAGTTTCAAGGCGGCCCTGAAGCTCCAATGTGACAGTGATGCGAGTCTATCAAATTACCCGCAGGGTTGACAATAGACAACATTCGTTTGAGAAGTTACGAATTGTGAAGCTATTCCGCCAGTAACCGCTGGAATTCCGTCTTGGGAAACACAGCCAGCAGGGCCGCCTTGTTCCCGGAGCGGTTGGCGAAGCCGTGCTTGACGCCGGCCGGGGCCAGCACCGTGTCGCCCGGGCCTAGGGTTACTACTTCGTCGCCCAGCACCGCCTCCAGTTCACCCTCGACGATTACCATAGCCTCCTCGGTGTCCGGGTGAATGTGGGTGGTGATGGTGGCGCCGGGGTCAACCTCCAGGTGGCCGACCCACAGCGATTGCGCGCCGTGTTCCGCTCCCACCAGTGTCGCCCGCGGAACCCCCGGGTATCCTTCGCTGGTTTCCGCATTGTCCCGCCGCAGTATGGGCATAGTGATTCCTCCCTCCTTGGCCTTGCGCCGGTTAGTTGCCGGATTATAAGCCAGAACGGTGGAAATCGCCAAAAATCCGCGAGAAACGCTTTACCGAGGGCCTCGGCATCCCATTTGCCGCCCAATGCCCCAATCCTTTGCGAGATTCTGGTATTATTCCCCAAATCCTTTCGTTAAACCCCAAGGAGGCGCGGTAATGTTGGACAAAACGGCGCTTATGGAGATGATGCGGCGAATGCTGCGCATCCGGCACTTCGAGGAGGCGGTCATCAGCCTAGTGGAGCGCGGCGAAATCGTCGGAGCGGCCCACTCCTACATCGGCGAGGAAGCCGTGGCCGTCGGCGCCTGCATGGCCCTGCGCGACGATGACTGGATGACGGGCAACCACCGTTCTCACGGACACCCCATCGCCAAGGGCGGCAACGTGCGCACCGCTATGGCGGAGCTGCTGGGCAAGCGCACCGGCATCTGCAAGGGCAAAGGCGGCTCGATGCACCTGGCCGACTTCAGCATCGGCATCCTGGGCGAGTCCGGCATCCTCGGCTCCTCTATCCCGGTGGCCGTGGGCGCGGCCTTGGGCAGCCGTTTGCAGGGCAACGACCGGGTGGCGGTCTGCTTCTTCGGCGACGGGGCCAGCAACGAGGGGGCATTTCACGAGTCCATCAACTTGGCCGCAGTGTGGAAGCTGCCGGTGATCTTCCTCTGCGAGAACAATCAGTACGCCGTCACCAGCAGTTTCAAGGAGATGGTGGCTTCCGACAACATCTCCGACCGCGCCGCCGCCTACTCCATACCCGGCGTGCTGGTGGACGGGCAGGATGCGCTGGCGATGCACGAAGCGGTCTCAGCGGCGGTGGCCCGCGCCCGCTCCGGGCAGGGGCCGACGCTGGTGGAGGGCCGCACCTACCGCTATTACGACCACTCCCTGGGACTGGGCCGCATCGTCCGCAATCCTTACCGGGAGGATGACGAAGTCGAGCAGTGGAAGCTACGCGACCCGCTGGACATCCACCGCGCCATGCTCATCGAGCAGAGCATCGCCACGGCCGAGGAACTGGACGCCCTCGAAGAAGAGGTCAAGTCCCAAATCGAGGAGGCCGTCGCCTTTGCGCGGGAAAGCCCTTATCCGGACCCCTCCGAAGTGTGGGAGGACATGTTCGCCGACCCCATACCGCTGGAGTAGCGCCCCATACTGGCGCACAAACCGCGCAACCCGAAAGGAGGCCCGCAATGGTTACTCAAACGCAGACCCGCAACATCACTTACACCCAGGCCATCAATGAGGCGATGCGGGAAGAGATGCGGCTGGACGAGCGCGTCTTCATCATGGGCGAGGATATTCAGAAGGGCGTCTACGGAGCGTCGGGCGGGCTGTTCGCCGAGTTCGGCGGCGAGAGGGTGCGCGACTGCCCGCTCTCTGAAAACGCCTTCTTCGGGGCGGCCGTGGGCGCTGCCGCCGTAGGGATGCGCCCCATCGTCGAAAGCCTGTCCAGCTTTATGTGGGTGGGCATGGACCAACTGGTCAGCCAGGCCTCCAAGATGCGCTATATGTTCGGCGGGCAGGTGAACCTGCCCATCGTCTACCGCGCCGCCATGTACTACGGCGGCAGCATGGCGGCCCACCACTCCGACCGTTCCCACCCGCTGTTTATGAACATCCCCGGTTTCAAGGTGGTGTTCGCCAGCAACGCCTACGACGGCAAGGGGCTGCTCAAGTCGGCCATTCGCACCGATGACCCGGTGATCTTCTGGGAAGACCGCACTGTCTTGGGCGCGCGGGCCGAAGTGCCGGAGGAGGAATACACCATCCCCTTGGGCGTGGCCGACGTGAAGCGCGAGGGCACCGACGCCACTATCGTCGCCATCGGCGGGATGGCGCCGCGGGCGCTGGCCGCCGCCGACGCGCTGGCCGGGGAGGGCATATCCGCCGAGGTCATAGATCCGCGCACCCTGGTGCCGCTGGACAAGGAAGCCATCCTCAAGTCGGTAGCCAAGACGGGCCGACTGGTGGTGGTGGACATGGCCCACAAGACTTGCAGCGCGGCCAGCGAAATCGCCGCCATCGTGGCCATGGAAGGCTTTTGGGACTTGCAGGCCCCCATACAGCGGTTAGGCACCATCAACGTTCACATCCCCTTCAGCCCGGCGCTGGAGCCGCTGTGCTACCCCACGGATGAGTCCATTGCCGAAGCCGTCCGCGTTACCATGTCGTAGGGAGCAGGGTCGCAGGGAGCAGGGTCGCAGAGAGCAGGAGTTTAGTTATGGCGTCGGAGATTGTGCTGCCGCAGTGGGGCATGGAGATGCAGGACGGCACCATCGTCCGCTGGCTTAAGCAGGAGGGCGACCCGGTGGCCGAGGGGGAGCCCATCGTCGAGGTGGAGACCGCCAAGCTGCAAACGGAACTGGAATCCACCGCCTCGGGCGTCCTCAGCCGCATCGTGGCCCAGGAAGGCGAAATCGTGCCTATCCGCGGCGTGCTGTGCGTCATCGCCGAACCCGGCGAGGAGGTCGCGCCGCCGGCCGCTCCGGCCAGCGCATCGCCCGAGCCGGCGCCGCGGGCCGCTCCGGCATCGAACGGGGCCGGCGCGCTTGGGGTGCAGGTAGTCCCGGCGGCCCGCCGCTTGGCCCGGGAGCGCGGCCTTGACCTCGCACAGGTGCGGGGCAGCGGCCCCGGCGGGCGCATCGTGCCGGCGGACGTGGAGGCCGCACTGCAAGCCCCGGCCGCGCCTGCCGTTGGCTCTCAGCCGGCCGGGGAACGGGTTCCGGTCGTCCCTGCGGCCCGCCGTCTGGCCCGGGAGAACAACATAGACCTAGCTGCGATAACCGGCAGCGGGCCGCAGGGCAGAATTCTCATAGAGGACGTAGAGGCGGCCATTGCCGGGCAGTCCGCCGCCGCGCCGTCCGCTGCGCCGGGTTCCGGCGCGGAGACCGTCCCGCTGACCGGCATTCGCGGCGCGGTAGCGGCCCGGATGCTGGAAAGCCTGCAAACCACGGCCCAGGTCACGCTGACCACCGAGGCCAACGTTACCGAGGCGATGCGGCTGCGGCGGGGGTTGTCGCGCCATCAGGGGGAACAGTCCGGGGGCGGCATCGGCCCGCTGCCCGTGGTGGTCAAGGCCGCCGCCGAGGCCCTGAAACGCCACCCGCGTATGAACGCCATCCGCACCACTGCGGCGGACGGGCAGGAACAGGTTCAGCTCCTTTCCGAAGTCAACATCGGCTTGGCCGTGGCGCTGGAGGAAGGGCTGGTCACGCCGGTGATTCGCGGGGCCGGCGGGAAATCGCTGGCGCAGCTCGCCGCCGAGGCGCGGGACCTGGCCGCCCGCACCCGGGAGGGCCGTCCCCGCCCGGAGGAAATCAGCGGCGGCACCTTTACCATCACCAACCTAGGGGCCAACGAAATAGACGCCTTTACCCCCATCGTCAACCCGCCCCAAGTTGGCATCCTCGGCGTGGGCCGGGTGGCGGAGAAGCCGGTCATCGCCAACGGCGAGATCGCCAAGGGCGAGACGATGCACCTCAGCCTCACCTTTGACCACCGCGTCATAGACGGCGCCCCGGCGGCCGCCTTCCTGCAAACCCTGAAGGGACTGCTGGAGGATCCTTGGTGGATGGCCGGGTAACCGGGGTGGATGGCCGGGCAACCGGGGTTGGTCAAAGGCCGGGAGCGCCAAGAAAAATCAAGAAAACTCCCGGCGTTTGATTATACGTCCACCATCAGCACCCACATTGGCCCCTGTCCGATGGGGTAGACTTCCAGCGGCTCCAGGGCGCCGCTGTCGGCGTTGACCCGGTAGGAGGCCAGCCGCGCCGACTCCAGCCCGGCGGCGTAGAGGAAGCGGCCCGAAGGGGACAGGCTGAAGGCCCGCGGTATGTCCTCGGTGGGCGTCTGCCCCAACGGGGCAAGCGTCCCGTCGGCGGCGTCCACGGCGAAACCGGCGATGCTGTTGTGGCCCCGGTTGGGGGCGTACAGGAACTTGCCCGAGGGCGTTATCTGTATCTGCGAGCAGGAATTGGGGCCATCGTAGCCCTCCGGCAGCGTCGGCACGGTCTGGAAAGGCGAGAGCGCGCCTTGCGAGCGGTCGAAGCGGTAGGCGGTGACGCTGCAACCCTGCTCGTTAGACGAATACGCCACGTCCAGGTTGGGGTGAAAGCAGAGGTGGCGCGGGCCTTCGGGCGCGTTGGGGATTGCCCGGTCGGGGTCGCCGGGGGTCAGTTTTCCGGTTAGCTGGTCAAAGCGGAACTGGAAGATGGCGTTGACCCCGGTGTGGGCCCCCGCGGCGATGTGCGGCACGTAGGCATAGCGGTTGGAAGGGTCGGTCTGGACGTAGTGCGCCCCGATGCCCGTTTCCCGCCACTCGATGGGCGCGGCGTCCAGGGCGCCGTCCTCGCCGAACCCGTGCACTCCCACCCGCGCTTGGTAGTAGTAGGCCGACAGCAGGTATTTGCCAGTGCGGTCAACGGAGATATGCACCGGGTCGCCCTCCAGCGGCACGCCGCCGATCTCGGTCAGCCGCCCCGTCCCGCGGTTGATGGCATAGCTGGTCAGGCCGAAGCCGCCGGGCCTGCGCCGCCCGGCGAACAGGAACCGCCGCTGCGGGTCCACCGCCATCGGCGCGGGCATCCCGGACAGCGGAAACTCCGTCCGCCGGGTCAAGCCTCCGGTATCGGGATCCATCACGTACAGCGAAATCCGGTCTTCTCTTTGCAGGGAAATATACACGTATGTTGTCACGTCAAAATTCCTCGCCACCGCGCTTTGCGCCCGGCGTTCCGGTATTTGTGCGTATAATAGCATCACCAGCACACAACGCTCACGCTTTGTAACCTTTTTCACCAATCGCAAATCTGGAGGTTGTGCCATGCCCGAACAAGGTGAAGTCTCCATGGAGGAATTCCGGTTGATGGCCGACCGGGCCGGGTTGGGACTGAACGATAATGATCTGGAGGAACTCAAGCCGATCTACGACCTCTACGCCGCTTACGCCGCTCAGCTTCACGCCATCAACTTCGGGGCCGAAGAAATGGTGGTGGAGTTTCACCCCGACTGGCCGGAGGGGTAACGGGCGATACTGCGATTCCCGGCCTCCATTGAGAGTTAGGGAAAGGGCGTCCCAAATGCCAAGACGGAGTGAAAGGAAATGGCCGACACCGACAAGCTGTATTTCCTGACCATGCGGCAGGCCGGGGAGCTGATGCGCTCCGGGCAGCTATCGCCCGTGGAACTGCTGAGGGCCTGCCTGGAGCGCATCGAGGCCACAGACGGGCAGCTTCATTCCTTCGTGACACTGATGGCCGACGAGGCCATGGCCCAAGCGCGAACCGCCGAGGCGGAGATGCTGCAAGGCAACTATCGCGGCTCCATGCACGGCATACCCTTCGCGCTCAAAGACCTGTACGACACCGCGGGAACCCGCACCACCTCCGGCTCCTACGTTGATTTGGAGCGAGTGCCGAGGGTGGACGCGACCACTACGGCCCGCCTCAAAGCGGCCGGGGGGGTTCTGGTGGGCAAGCTGGCGATGCACGAGTTCGCGCTGGGCGGCCCCGACTGGACGACGCCCTTCGAGCCGGCCCGCAACCCGTGGAACCTGGATCACATCACCGGCGGCTCCAGCAGCGGCACCGGCTCGGCGGTGGCCTCGGGGCAGGTTTTGGGCGGCCTTGGCTCCTGTACCGGCGGCTCCATCCGCGGCCCGGCCTCGCTGTGCGGCATCGTCGGACTGAAGGCCACCTACGGACGGGTCAGCCGTTTTGGCGTGGTCACGTTGAGCTGGTCGCAGGATCACGCCGGGCCGATGACCTGGACGGTGGAAGACACCGCCTATATGCTCCAGGCCATCGCGGGCCATGACCCCAGGGACCCGACCTCCAGCCGCGCTCCGGTGCCCGACTACTCGGCGTCGCTGCGAGAGGACATCAAGGGCGTGACCATCGGCCTCCCGCGGCACTATTTCTTCGACCCCGATCCCAGCGTCAGCCCCGAGGTGGTGGCCGTGGTGGAGCGGGCGGTGGCCGAGCTGGAGGGGTTGGGCGCCGTCGTTCGGGAGGTGTCCCTGCCCAGCTTGGACTACGTGCGGGCCGCCAATTCGGTCATTATGGTGTCCGAGGCTTACGCCTACCACGAACCCAACCTGAAGTCCGTTCCCGAGAAGTTCGGGGACATCGTGCGGACGCGCTTCCGCACCGGCGGGCTGCTCAGCGCCGGCGACTACCTGCAAGCCCAGCGCGTCCGCACGTGGGCGCGACGGGAGTTCGCCGAGGTGATGCGGACGGTGGACCTGCTGGTGACGCCTACCATGACCCAGCCCGCGCCGGCCTTCGAGGGTTACGACCCGGTCAGCACCATCCGGGGGCGCAGCTTCACCGCGCCGTTCAACGTCACCGGCCTGCCCGCCATCTCCGTCCCCTGCGGCTTCACCGAGACCGGCCTGCCCATCGGTATGCAGATCGCCGGCAAGCCCTTCGACGAGCCGGGCGTGATACAGGCCGCCTACGCCTATCAGCAGCACGCCGGATGGCACAAGACCCGCCCGCCAATTTAACCGGGCGATTTAACCCGAGCCACCTTTGCCCGGAGCGCCGATATGCCCAACGCCGCCGAGGAATACGCCGCGCGCTGCGACGCGGTGCGCGAACAACAGTTGCGCCTGTTCGGGCCGCTGCCCGCCGACATCTGGACCGGCCAGGCTGCCGCCCAGTTCCGCTTCAACCCCCGCCGCGAGCTAGACGCCAACCTGGCGGCGGTGGCCTCCTACGTTATGCCCGACGACGTGGTGGTGGACGTTGGCGGGGGCGCCGGGCGCGTCTCGCTGCCCTTGGCCCGGCGCTGCCGGGAAGTGCTGACGGTGGAGCCTTCGGCGGGGATGGCCGCCGAGTACGAAGGCTCGAAGCAGGAAGCGGGAATAACCAACGCCCGCCTGCTGCCGGTGGCCTTGATGGACGCTGCGGGCCTAGAGGGAGACGTTGCGGTCGCTTGCGACGTCACCTACTTCATACGCGACATAGCGCCGTTCATCGAAAAGATGCAGTCAGCGGCCCGCCGCCGCGTGATGATACTGGTGTGGAGCGAGCCGCCGCCCAACCGGGGCGCCGGCCTTTTCCGCCGCGTCTACGGCGAGCCGCTGGCCCCCATGCCGGGCCACCGCGAACTGCTGCCGGCGCTGTGGGATCTGGGCATCCTGCCCGACGTGCGCGTGCTGCCGGATCCCGCCTGGTGGGAAACCTGGCATTACGCCACGCGGGAAGAGGCGCTGGACTCGGTGCTGTTCGGGCGCTGGTCGAGGGAATCCGACCGGGAGCGGGCGCGGCGCATCTTCGCGGCGCAGTTCGACGAACTGTTCGCGCCGGACGGGGAGGGATACCGCGCCATCTGGAGGAGTCCGATGCGGGAGCTGCTGATTACGTGGGAGACGTAGGATTAACACAGAGAGACCGGAGAACACAGAGGGGTTTCTGATATGCCGACTATTGAGAGCGTCATACTGTCCATTCGCCATTCTGTCCAGAATGACCAAGGCTACTTAGAAACAGAAGTTCGGACAAAGTATGTTCTCATTGACCCGTTGCTCAGAGTTTTGGGATGGGATACCGGAAACCCAACCCAAGTTCAGTTGGAATATAGGGCGGATAACGCTAACGGGATACCGGATTACGCTCTCTTTAAGCGGGGGGTTGAAAATCCCGCGGGATTAGTAGAAGCCAAACTCTTGCCGCCAGAGAAAGTTTCGCAGTTCAAGGAAATCGCAGAAAAGCGAAATATAATAATTACAGCCGACTTCAGCACACTCAAATCTTATCACACGAGCGCTTGGTCAAAGGCAAGTCTCTTCCCTAACGATGTATGGGCAGACCTGAAGAAAGCCAATGAAGAACAGCTTGAAGGCGAAGAACAGCTTGAAGGCTACGTTCAGGAACTCCAACTCCGGGCGGGATATGGAATCCTGACTAATGGCGATGACTGGTGGATATACGACCTGAAAAAGTATGATTTGGGAAATGGAGTCTCGGCGTTCTCCGATGCGGTAGTTGCAGAAGCGAGCGTCTTGCATGACGATACCCGGAAAGCGTCGGAAGCATTGAGCCTTATTCGCCGCAACAGACAATGGCCCAACCTGTGAAGCTGATTTTTGCAGAGGCGGGTTTCAAGCCCGCCCCTCTGCTTGCCGCAGCATTATCTTGGCGAGGAATATAGGGCGTGCCGGAAACCCACCAGCGGGATGCGCGGCCATGTTGCAGACAACGGCGGTTACGCGGATTCCTCCCGCGTCGCAATCTAGACAAGCTGCCTTAGCGGGAAACGCGGGGCAGGATTGAACCCTGCCCCGCGACGGCCCGCCGCTACTTGGCAGTCTGATGTCCGAGTGGCCTGAATCCCGTAAGCAGGACTGCGGGAAGTCGAACCAGACGCTGGTCGCGCGGATCCACTTCAATACCGGCCGACTCCAGCGCAGTTACTCCCAGCAGAGGATGGGCCTCTTCCTCCCCCATAATGATAGTTACCCCCACCTTCTCGCCCATGAACTCAATGTCGCCAGTGGTGAAGGGCATAACGAGAGACTTCCCGTCTGCCAGGACGTATTCTCTTCTCCCCTTCTCAAGGAGACCAATAGCCTCCAGGTGTTGTTTGGGAACAAGGCAGTCTATGGCCCCCGTGTCCACGATAAATTCGCCTTCCCACTTTTTCGCGGAATCACCGGGGTTCAGGACAGTTGCCGGCACCGATGTAATTCCCATACTCCCGCCTCCTCTACTTGTGAAACTGGGGCAGCAACTCCTCGCCGAGGATGTCCAGTTGCTCCATCGTCTCTTCCGCCGGGCAGAGGGGGCGGACTACGAACTTGGAGGCGCCGGACTCGATGTAGCGGTGGACGAACTCGGCGATGCGCTCCACCGGGCCGACGGCGGTGAACTCGGTGAAGTGGGCGTCGGGGCGCTGGCGGGTGACGAACCGGTTGGCCTTGATGGTCGCCTCTTCCACGTCATCGCTGGCGTAATAGCCCAGCAGCACGCCGACGTGGTCGTCCTCGATGACGCGGTTGAACTCGTCCGCCGTCTCGAACAGGATGTCGTGCCCTTCCTTGACCTCGGCGGGGGTGGCGCTGGAAACCAGCCAGCCGTCGCCGACGCGGCCCACGCGACGGGCGGCGGCGGCGGTGCGCCCGCCAATCCATACCGGAGTTGAGGGCTGGAGGAAGGGCTTGGGCGTGACTGACACGTTATGGCAGGTGTAGAATTCGCCTTCGTGCGTAACGGCGTCTTCTTCCCACAGGCGGCGCATTAGCTGGATGGCCTCGTCGGTGCGGGGGCCGCGCCGCTCCTTGCTGACGCCGCAGGCTTCGTATTCCTCCGGTTCCTCCTGCCCCAAGCCCACCGCCGGGAAGAAGCGCCCCTGGGACAGGAAGTCCAGGGTGGCAATCTGCTTGGCAAGCACCACCGGATTGCGCAGCGGCATGGCGATGACGCTGGTGCCGAACTTCATCCGGCCGGAGTAGGCGGCGACCATGGCGCAGGCCGTCATCGCCTCCAAGCTGAACTTCTCGCTGACGATGCGGTCGCTGAGCCAGATGGAGTCGTAGCCGTGCTTGTCGCCGGCCTCCACCAGTTGCCGCAGGTAGTTGGGATTGTCGCCGCCCTCGCCGAAAGCTCCCGGCATATATCCAATGGCAATACTCATCTCAAATCCTCTCTTGCATCTTGGCTTTGGACTGAAACAGTCACTTATCAGTTAAAGCTGCCCGGGCGCGCACAGGCCGTTCCTCGAACGCACTTTTCGGATTCCTGATTTTGCGCCAAGCTGCCCGGGCGCGCAGGCGGTTCTCTCGGGCAGGCTTCAAGAAATCCGGCATGTTTCGCCTACCACCCCACCACCGCGCCGTCCTTGCGGGGTTCGGTGCCGCCCTGAAGCACGCCGGTCCGGTGGTCGCGCATTATGACCTGCGCGCCGCCAATGGATACCCGCTGGCGGCCGGCCATGAGGCCCAGCTTGTGGCCCCGCGATTGCAGTTCGCGGGCGGTGCCGGGGTCTATGCCTTCCTCCAGCAGCACCTGGTCGTTGCCCACCATAAAGCGCAGGGCGTTGACGGCCTGCTGGGGATCCATACCGTGGTCAACCATGTTGCTGATGAGCTGGAGGTGCCCCTGCGGCTGCATGAACGCGCCCATCATTCCGTAGCAGTAGAGCAGCTCGCCGTCCTTCGTCGCCAGCCCGGGGATGATGGTGTGGTAGGGGCGCTTGCCCGGCGCGAGGGCGTTGGGGTGGGCCGCGTCCAGCGAGAACAGCCCGGCGCGGTTGTGCAGCACGACGCCGGTGCCGGGGGCAACCATGCCGGAGCCGAAATCGGAGAAGATGCTGTTAATCAGGGAGCAGGCGTTGCCCTGACCGTCCACCGCGCTGACGTAGACGGTGTTGCCCCCGGGGATGGGCTGCCCATAGGGGGCCGACGCCATGGCCCGGCGCGGTTCTATCAGCTCCCGGCGCCGGGCCGCGTAATCCTTCGATGCAAGCTGCGCCGTCGGAACGTCCACCACGCGGGGGTCGGCCACGTAGCGGTATGCGTCGGCAAAGGCCAGCCGCATGGCCTCGATGAGGTGGTGATAGGCGGCGGGCGACTGCGCCCCCATGCCCTGGATGTCGAACCCCTCGGCGATGTTCAGAGCCTCCAGGGCGGCGATGCCCTGGCCGTTGGGCGGACATTCCCAGCAGGTGACCCCGCGGTAGTCCGTGCTGATAGGCTCATCCCAGTCGGAGGCATGGGCCGCCAAGTCCGCGGCGGTGAGCCAGCCGCCATGCTCTTGGACGAAGGAGGCCATCTTTTCCGCAATGGGGCCGTGGTAGAAAGCATCGCAGCCGCCCTCGGCAATGGCCCGCAGCGTGGCCGCCAGGGTGGGCAGCCGCACCCGGTCGCCCTTCTTCGGAGCGCCGCCGTTGAGCAGCATTTCCTCGCCCGACGGATACGAGCGCAGCTTGGGCAAAAAGTTCTGCCACTGCCAGGCGATGACCTCGGATACGGGGAAGCCGTCCTCGGCGTAGCGGATGGCCGGCGCCAGCAGACGCGACAAGGGCATGGAGCCGCACTCGGCCCGCAGCGTTTCCCAGCCGTGGACGGTGCCGGGCACCGCCACCGAGTAGGGGCCGGCGCCGGGCATGGCGCGGTAGCCTTGGGCGGTAAGCTCCTCGATGCTGGATGCTGCGGGGGCGCGGCCGCTGCCGTTGACGGCCCGCACCGATTTCTCCTTCTCGTTCCATACCAGGGCGAACAGGTCGCCGCCAACGCCGGTGGAGTTGGGCTCGACCACGTTGAGCGCGGCGGCGGCGGTGATGGCGGCGTCCACGGCGTTTCCGCCGTCCATAAGCGTCTGCAACCCGGCCATAGCCGCTAGGGGCTGGCTGGTGGCAACCATCCCGTTGACGGCCAGAACGGTGCTGCGCCGAGAATCGAAATACATATCCGTTGACCTTCCCTGCGTCCTTGTCCACCGCGGTCGGGCGGCTCCGCGATTGTAGCACAAGGGAAGTCCACTGACAGAAGGCCCTGTACTTTGTCCAGTCAACCCTTGACAATGTAGCAGTAATCGCTACTCTAACGGGCAACATCATCCGCAGAGGCTTGCCAAGCAGATTTCTAGCGTGGTCAACTACCGCCGCCAAGCATCCGACCCCGCAGAGGAGACATAACAATGCTAAAAGGGCAATTGGGCCCCGAATCGGTGCGATTCTACGTTGAGCCGGTTATGGCTAATCTGACCTACCGGAAAATGACGAAGGACCCATTCCCCACACCGCAAGAGGGGCAAGTCTGGTTCGATCTGGACGGGGAGCTTAGGTCAGCGTTTGTGCCGCTCAGTATAGTAGACGAAGCGAGGGGCACCGTGACCGCCGCCCTTGTGGGGGAATATCAAGGGAAAATCCTGGTATCGTTTCCGCCGACCAACTTCGGGCAGACCAAGTTCTCAGCCAGCGAGGCTGCCCTCGAAAAAATAGCCGCTCCACCAGACAGCATAGACAGGAGATGAGATGGTACTGTCCGACGTCGAAATCAGGGCCGAGATTGATGCCGAACGGTTGGCGTTTGACCCGCCAATCAACGGCCTCGACGAACGCATAGACAGCTCGGCAGTTGACCTGCTGCTACACGAAGACATTATCATCCTAGACAAAAATACATCAGGGGTCATCATAGCCCCGGCCAAACCTGATTTCGGTGTCATGGACATCCTGGAACGGCACGGAAGGCGCCATTCCCTTGCAGATGGCTTTTACCAGCTTAAGCCTCACCAGCTAATCATAGGGAAGACACTGGAGCATATAACGCTCCCCGGCCACCTGGCTGCTCGAATCGAAGGCAAAAGCACTATAGCCAGGCTGGGGTTGTCAGTTCACGTGACGGCGCCGACAGTCCTCGCGGGATTCGCAGGAAACTTATACTTGGAGATAAACAACATCGGTCCCTTTCCAATCCAACTGGAAAAGGATATGAAAATAGCTCAGCTTATACTAGAGCACGTCGGATTGCCCCCTTCAAGGGGATACCTCGGGCGATACCAGCACCAGAGATAAGTCAAGACCTACGGAGGCAGGGGGAGCGAAAGGCTTTGGGGTTTAGAGGGAGACGGCGTATTATGGTAACATGACGCTATCAGCAATTTTATGGAGGGAAACCCATGGCAGTGGATGTTGGACAGTCGGCCCCGGAACTCGGACTCTATGATTTCGACCGGCAAGTTCGCAGCTTGGCGGACCACCGCGGCCAGACCGTGGTGCTGGCCTTCTTCCCTGGCGCGTTCACCGGAGTCTGCACCACCGAAATGTGCAGCTTCCGCGACCGGGCCGAAGCCTTCAACTCCATCAACGCCACCGTTTACGGCATCAGCGTTGACCCGCCCTTCGCCCAGAAGGCGTGGGCCGAGCAGAACAGCCTCAACTTCACGCTCCTTAGCGACTTCAACCGCTCGGCGGTCAACGCCTACGGCGTGGCGCTGCCCAACCTCGCCGGAATTGACGGCTATGTTGCCTCCCAGCGCGCCGTGTTCATCGTAGACGGCGAGGGCGTCGTCCGCTACAAGTGGGTGGGCGAGTCGCCGCTCAACGAGCCGGACTACGACGAGGTGCAGCAGGCCGCCGCGGCGCTGGGCGGCTAGGGAGCAGGCATCCTCTTCCTACGGGAGCGGGCTAGGGCGCGGGCGACCCATGGGTGTCACCGGCCCAACCCTCGCAGCAGCCGCTCGGTGAACATAGCGGTGAGGGCGGCGGAATCCACCCCCAGGAAGACCCTGGCGGTTGGGTTCCGCCGCGTTCCAGTCCGCCACCGTTTGCCCCTTGGTCAGTTCGCTGTGCGTTTCGATTTCCACGAAGGCGGGACGGGCGGTGAACAGGCCGGGGTTGACGGCATAGCCGACGGCCGGCATATCGTTGTAGCGCACCCCTTCGTCTGCGCCGATGCGCCCGGCGCGGATGTATGCTTCCCGCAGGTAGCCGGTGGCTTCCGAGAGCAACCGCGCTGCCGGAGATTCCGCTCCGGCAATCGCCGCCAACTGTGCCGGGCTGACGGTCACGCTGTTGCATACGTCCAACCCCACCTGCGCGATGCGGGCGCCGGAGCGATAGACGATGGCCGCCGCTTCCGGGTCTTCGTGCAGGTTGGCCGTCGCCACTCCCGACACGTTGCCCGGCACCGTGACGGCGCCGCCCATCACCACGATTTCCGGCACCGCTCCGGCGATTTCCGGTTCCAGAGACAGCGCCAAGGCCAAGTTGGTCAGGCGGCCCAAGGCCAGGATCGTCAGTTCGCCCGGCGCGGCCATTACCGCCTCGGCTATCGCCAGCGCCGCGTGCTTGCCCGCCATTGCCGGTTCGACCGGCTCGCCGCCAACGGTTAGGGCATCAACGCCGGAATTTGGCGCCAAGCCGCCCAGCCCGTCGCCGCCGTGGATGTGCGCGGCCCAGCCCTCGTTGGCCGGGCGCAGCAGCGGCTTGCCTGCGCCCATGAACACCGGAATGTCGCTGCGGCCCGCGGCGGCCAGCACGCGGCGGGCGTTGGCGGTGCAGGTCTGCACCGAGGCGTTGCCGTAGGTGGTGGTGATGGCGGCAACGTCCAGTTCCGGGCTGGCAAGGGCCAGCAGGATTGCCGCCGCGTCGTCAATGCCGGGGTCGGCGTCTATGATTATCCGCTTCATTCGATCTGCCCCCTGCTTTTTAGCCGCTTCTCCCTCCCCTCCGGGAGATAGGGCTTATTCATAGCCCGATTGCGTTATACTAACGCAGAGCAACGGCTTGCGGGAAAGTTTCTTCCGCCGACGGAGGGCTGCGTGGCGACGTTTGTACTGGTGCATGGAGCTTGGCATGGCGGCTGGTGCTGGGGAAAGGTTGCGCCGCTGCTCCGCAAGACGGGCGCGGCGGTGTTCGCCCCAACCCTCAGCGGGCTGGGCGAGCGGGCGCATCTGGCCGAGCGGCTGGAGCCGTTCCGGATCAACCTCGACCTGCATATCGAGGATGTGGCCCGGCTGCTGGAGTACGAAGGGCTGGACGACGTTGTCCTAGTGGGCCACGCCTACGCCGGAATGGTCATTACCGGAGTGGCGGAAGTCTGCCCGGAGCGGCTTTCGCACTTGGTATACGTCAACGGCGTGATTCCGGCGGACGGCGAGTGCATGGCCGACCAGCTAGTCCCGGTGCGCGGGCCGGAGTTCGCGGCCTGGGTTCGGGGCCACCTCGAACGGGGCGAGGGATACCTGCCGCCGCCCGCTTCGCCGGAAGAATTGGGCCGACGCTGGGGCATTCCCAGCGCCGCCGATCGGGAGTGGATGTTCGGCAAGGTCACGGCGCAGCCCGCCGCCGCTATGGCCGGGCCGGTTCGCATCGGCAATCCCGCCGCCCGGGACATCCCCCGCAGCTTCATCGGCGGCGCGGAAGCCGGGTTCCAGCCCGTGGCTGACCGCGCCCGCGATGCCGGCTGGGGGATGTATCACCTCGAATCGGGCCACGATCCCATGGTCAGCCACCCCCGTGAACTGGCCGAAATTCTGCTGGGCATCGCCGCGTCTTTTTAGGATTGAACCCCAGGCGCGCCGAGGACGCCGGGATTTAATCGGGCTTTCTTGGCGTTCCCGGCGCCCGCGGCATTTGATTAAAGCGATTGATTGAGCGATTGATTGAAGGAGTTCGACTATGGACGGAGTCAAGGCCTTGGTTTTCGACGTTTTCGGCACGGTGGTGGACTGGCGCAGTTCGGTCAGCAGGCACGCGGCGGCTTTCGGCGCGGCCCACGGTATCAGCGCCGACTGGACGGCCTTCGCCGATGGCTGGCGCGGCAAGTACCAGCCCTACATGGGCAAGGTACGCTCCGGCGAACTGCCTTGGACTAAGCTGGATGCGCTGCATCGCCTGGGGCTGGCGGAGTTGCTGGGCGAGTTCGGCATCGAAGGCGTCAGCGAGGAAGCTATTGACGAACTCAACCTGGCCTGGCACCGCCTGGATCCCTGGCCCGACGCCCCGGCCGGTCTGTCCCGCCTCAAGGCCAAGTATATTATCGGCACTATGTCCAACGGCAACGTGGCCCTGATGACCAACATGGCAAAGTACGCCGGGCTGCCCTGGGACGTGATTCTGGGGGCGGAACTGGCCCAAGCCTACAAGCCCGACCCCAAAACCTACCTGACCGGCGCGGAACTGCTGGGCCTGAAGCCGGAGCAGGTGATGATGGTGGCGGCGCACCAGAACGACCTGCTGGCCGCCGCGGCCCAGGGCCTGAAAACCGCCTTCGTCCCCAGGCCGATGGAGTTCGGCCCCGACCGCCGGCCGGACCCGACGCCGGATCCGTCCTTCGACATCGTAGCCGCCGACTTCCGCGACCTAGCGTCGCAGATGGGAGTCTAGGCCGCAGACGGGGTGCTCGGAGGACAGGAACGCCTATGCGCTCTTGTTTCTGACGGCGATGGAGTCCAAGCCCTCGAAAGGCCATCCGGGCGCAATGGTTCCCTGGCAGGCCATTTCTTTCAGGCGGCGGGCGTAGGCGAGGGCGGCGTCGCCGGTCAGTCAGGGGGTGTTGTGAAAGCCGTTCTTGCCCTCCGGCTTCAGGGCGGCCCAGCCGTCGGCCAGCTCCGGGTGCTTCCTCAGGAAGCAATGCTCAAAATCGTCAATCTCGATTCCGTGAACATCGCCGCTTTCGCCGTCAAAGCGAAGCCGTATAGCACCATCCTCGTCCGCTTCTATTGATAACCCGTAGCGGTTATCTGTGAACAGCATAAACAGATTGTCAATGTTGAAGTCATCGCCTTCGTCGTCCAACGTTCCGGTGTACCAGTACGCGACGCTTTTGATTTCAGGCCACCGCAACGGGGGCATCCAGGGACAATGAACTTCGACCGGGTGCTTTATATTGTCATCCCAGGCTTGGCCCATATCAGAGTGTCTCCCTTTTTGATATTCCGCCTCTCGGAAGCGGGCTATTGCATTTACCGTTGGCTTGCTGTAATGTCGCGGGCAACTCCCTAGGCTCCGGCGCCGGTTCGAGAAACAATCCGCACTCCACGGAGATGGCAAAATTCAGCGTTACATTTTGCTAAGACTGGGCCAAGCGGTTCTCTCCCTCTGGGTGGTGAGCATCATAGTCTTCGGCTTGGGGCGCGTCACCGGCGATCCGGTGGACGTGCTGTTGCCCATTGACGCCACTCACGATGAGCGGGAAGAGCTGCGGGAGCAGCTTGGGTTCAACGAACCCATCTGGACGCAATACATCAACTATATGCGCAACAGCTTCCGGGGGGAATTCGGGGAGTCCATCAAGTACCCGGATAACGAGGCCATGAGCCTGGTGATACTGCGGTTCCCCACCACCATTGAGCTGGCGGCGGTAGCCATCCTTTTCTCGCTGGCCGTTGCCATTCCCATCGGCGTGCTGTCCGCCGTCAAGAAGGATACGATTTTCGACTGGGTGGGCAAGGTCATCGCGCTGCTGGGCCAGTCCTTCCCGCCCTTCTGGCTGGGACTGGTGATGATGTGGATTTTTGCCGTCCAGCTTGAATTGGTGCCCACCTCGCAATGTCAAGGGGCAACCTCCTACATTCTGCCGGCCATTTCCATTGGCTGGTTCCTAGTCGCTGCGTTGATGCGGCTGATGCGCTCTTCGATGCTCGAAATAATGGACAGCGAGTTCATTAACTTGGCGCGAACCAAGGGGCTGCGGGAGTCCAAGGTCATCTGGAAGCACGCGCTGCGCAACGCGGCCATTGCGCCCTTGACCTACTTTGGCATCATTTTCGGCGGGCTGCTGGTGGGTTCGGTGTCCATCGAGACGGTCTACAACTGCAAGGGCGTGGGGCTGCTGGCCTTTGAGGCCGTGCTGGCCCGCGACTTCCCGCTGATGCAGGCGATTGTGGTGTTCTTCGCCGGCATCTACGTCATCACCAACTTGGCGATTGACGTGCTGTACGCCTACCTGGACCCGCGCATACGCTACTCTTAAATCGCCTTCCCGCGGGCGCCGCTTATCCCGTCCCTCCCTTGGCCCCGACGGGGGCAGCGGTTAGCCGAGGGCGCGCCCGCAGCTTGGATTCTTCGCTGTTGCGCTCATAATGGCGGGGACATTACGGCTCGGTGACGGTCAGCGTCCGGTTGGGGGCTAGGTCTCGCAGCGTCTGCACTTGGCCGCTGGGCCACTGCACCCGGAGTTCGTCCACGACGCCGGCGCGCCCCAATCCGAAGTGGGCCGGGAGCATATTCTGCGACGAGTTGCTGGCCCCGGCCATAACCTCGCGGATTTGAGTGCGGCCGTTGGCGGTTAAGGTGATCCGGGCGCCGATGCCGTCGCGGTTGCCGGCTGTGCCGACAGTCTTCACGATGAGCCAGTTGTTGCCCCAGTCGCAGCGGTTCTGGAACAAGCGGGCCGGCTCGCCCACCGCTGCCGAGCGGCCCAGATTGGCGACATAGAGGTCGAGGCAGCCGTCGCCGTTGAAGTCGGCGTAGGCTACCCCGCGTCCGGTTCCCCAGTCGGCCGCCCCGCTGATGGCTGATACGTCCTCGAATGCCCCGGCGCCATTGTTGCGGAACAGCAGGTTGGGCTGCTCGCGGCGGTTTATGTCATCGGTGTCCAGATAGCCGCTGGCGACGTACAGGTCTTCGTAGCCGTCGTTATCGTAGTCGAAAAAGACGGTTCCCCAGCTCACCCGCTGCTGGCGGCGGAATTCGCCGGAGGCCACGCCCGCGTCGGCGGCGGCATCGCGGAAGGTGCGTCCGTCGGCGGTGGTCAGCAGTGCGTTGTCGCCTATGTTGGTGATGAACAGATCGAGGTAGCCGTCGGAGTTGTAATCGGACACTGCCAGCCCCATCCCGAACATGGCCGCCCCGGCCCCGGACGGTTGCGATACGTCGGTGAAGCGCCAAGCCGCCGTCCCCTCTCCCGGCCCGTCGTTGCGCCACAGGACGTTGGGATGGATGTATTCGCCAAAATCGTTGACGATGTACAAGTCCAAGTCGCCGTCGTTGTCGAAGTCTACCCAGGCCGGCTGGAAGCCGGCCCCCCATACGTTGCCGTAGTTGCCTTCGGCGCGGGAGGGGTTGGCGGTGGCCCCCAGCAGGTGAGTGACTTCGGTAAAAGCGCCGTCGCCGTTGTTGTGGAACAGGGCCAGGGGGCGCACGTCGAAGAAGTACAGCCGCTTGGTGAAGGCGTCGGGGTTGGACTCGTCTATGTGGCGCACCACCACGAAGTCCAGCGCGCCATCGCGGTCGAAGTCGCCCCAAGCGCAGCCCATGGAGCGGTAGGTGGCGTCCGGGTCGGACAGCCCGGCCGATTGGGCCACGTCAGTGAATTTGCCGTTGCCGTCATTGCGGAACAGGCGGCTTTTGCCCCAGTTGGCGACGAAGAGATCCTGGTCGCCGTCGTTATCATAGTCGGCGGCGCAGCCCCCGTTGCCTTTAGCGTCGGCGTCGGCCACCCCCGCAGCGACGGCCACGTCGGTGAAAGTGCCGTCGCCGTTGTTGCGGAACAGGGCGTTTTCGCCCTCGGTGTCCGGGGCCAGCCCGGCTAGGTCGGGGGTGGAGGTGACGTAGATGTCCTGCAATCCGTCTCCGTTGTAGTCAAAGACCACCACGCCCGCGCCCAAGGGGATGAGGTCCAGCAGGTCGCGGTAATGAGTGAAGGCCACGCCGGCCTGCTCCCCCATTTCCTGAAACACCGGGGGCCGGTAGGTCAGCGCTTGGGCCAGCGACGCCGATGAGCCGTCGGGGTTGGTCACCACGGCGTCCACCGTCCCAGGGGCGTGGGGCGGGGTGAGGGCCACCAACCGATCCGGGCCGAGGAAGGCCCAGGCCGCTGCCACGCCGTCTATGGCGACGCCCGCGCCGTTGACGAAGCCGCTGCCGTGAACCGTCACCAGCACGCCGCCCCCGGTGTCCGCCACCGGCGGCTCGATGCGGTCAATCCGCAGCTCGCCGGAGGCCCCGGCATCAACCGGAAGGGAGCCGCCGTCCGCGGCAGGCGCGCCGGTGACCGAGGCCCGGAGGCCCACGCCTTCGCCGCCCGCCAACGGCCCCAGGACCAGAATGCCGAGGCCCGCAATGAGACCCAGCCCCCAGGTGGCGGCGGCCAGGGCGGCCACCGACCGCTTGGGCATGGCGCGCAACAAGCCCCAGAAAGTGACCGGCCCGCCCGCGGCGGCGGCGAACAGCAGCGTGGCCGCCGGAGCCTCGCCCATCCCCACCAGCAGCAGCGCCGCCACCAGCGGAATCTCGAACAGCAGCGGCACGTTTATCAGCAGCCCTAGGGTGGCGGCTATTGCTATGCCCTGCGGGTTGTTGCCCAAGTACTGGCCGACGGTTTCCGGGCTGATCCACTGGATGACCAACGCGCTGACAAACCCGGCCAGAACCATCACCGGCCCTAGGCGGATGGCGTAGCGCAGGCTGGCTCTCAGCCACGCTTTCAGCCCGGCGGAAAGGACGGCGCGCCAAGACGATTCGGCGCTCTCCGCACTGGTGATTTCCGGCGGGAGCACGGTTGGGATGCCCTCTCCCCGGCCCATTCCCGGCGGGAGAGGGGGTGAATTCCGGCCCAGGCCGGCCAGCCAGGCGACCAATGGCCCTAGGAACAGGGCGGCGATCAGGCTTATCCCCACCCGGCTGCCGGCCAGCATGGGGGTGAACACCAGAGCCGCCATCAGCAGCGCCGGAACGTTGAGCGTGCTGGAGCCATGGACGATGGCCAGCGCGGCCTCGGTTCCGGCGCCCCGCTGCCGGAAGGCATTGGCGACCGGCACGATGCACGCAGAACACAGGTTCATCGCCGGCCCCACCAGCAGCCCGCCCATAGCCCCCCGAACTCCCCGCCGCGACCAGACCCCGTAGACGCCGCCCGATGGCAGCAGAAAGGTCTCGGTCAGCCCGGCCATCAGGAAGGCGAAGGTCATTCCCAGGGCAATCAGTCTCAGGTAGGCCAGCGAAAAGTCCCACCAGCGGGAAAACAGCGTGGATTCCGGTTCCCGCTCCAAGCAAAAGCCCTGGAAGCACTGGACGGCCGGGGCCGTGACCCCGGCCAGGTCGGCCTCCACCACGTCCAGCTTGGGAATGCGGTTGAACCACAGGAAGAGGCCGAGCAGCACGGCCAGCAAGACCAGCCCGGCGGCCAATTGTTTTCTGCGCGCGGTGGCGAACATATATCAACGCAGAGTATACAGAACGCAGAGTGTACAGGGGGTTCGGAACTGCCAGTATAACCTTTGCGCATCCTTTGCGCCCTCTGCCCTCTGCGTTGATCGGGCCTTTGCATATCCCCATCGCTCAGAAGACATCTTTGCCGGAGCGGGATCTGAAAGGATCTTGCTGGGCTGAAAAAAACGGGCGGTTCACGTGAACCGCCCGGGGGTAGCGAATTTGGCATTCTGCCTAGCGGCAGGGGTCTTCGGTCTTGCAGGCGGTTATCAGCCAAGTGTGGCCGATGTCGCCGCCGTCCCAGCCGGGGAAAATCCAGTTGTCCACGTAGACCGGGTCGAGGATGGCCTCGATGAACACCTCGAACATCGGGATGCTCTCAAACTGCTCAAACTTGATGTTGCCGATTTGCCGGAGCAGCGCATCGCGCTCGCCTAGGTCGGCGGTGTTCCGCAGCTCATCCCACATCTCGAACAGCTCGTCGGTCTCATACTGGTGGGTGACGTTGTAGCCGGCGTTGAAACCGGCGATCTGGGTTTCAACCACCTTCTTGGACGGCGGGATGGCCCACAGGTAGCCGGGGAAGTCGCGGCTGCCCAACTGCGGGATGACAGTGCCGGCCCAGTCGGCCTCGGTCAGGGTCAGTTCAATGCCGATTTCCTGCAAGTAGATCTGCACCTGCTCCATCAGCGGTATCAGCTCCGGCGCGCCGGGGAAGGGGAACAGCCAAGCGTTGGCCTTGAAGCCGTCGGCATAACCCGCGTCGGCCATAAGCTGCTGGGCCGCGGCAACGTCGTAGCCATACAGTTCGTCGAAGCGATCCGCCCAAGTGTCGTCGTACCCGGGCAAACCCTCGTAATAGCCGTGGACGTAGGACGGGGTTACCCGACCTTTGTACAGCTCCAGCCGGATGGTCTCGCGGTCAATGGCCTTGTTGATGGCCTGCCGCACTCGGACATCGGTGAAGGGCAAGTCGGGGTCCAGCTTGCCGGTGGTGCCGACGTACTTGTCCCGCGCCTCGTCCTCGGTGCCGAAGTACAGCCCGGTGAAGTTGATTTGCACCTGCTGAGCCGGACCGGTGCTCTTCACCAGCTTGTAGCCTTGGCCCACCAACTGGTCGGTGAGGTCTTTGTTGACCTCGGTCAGGTGGGTCTCGCCGGCCTGGAACTGGGCCAAGCGAGTGGCTTCCTCCAGCGTCCAGGTCATGATTAGCTCGTTCCAGTCCACGTTGTGAATCCAGTGGTCGCCTTCGGCCTTCTTGTACAAGACCGACTCGCCCAGCTTATGCTCCTCGAATATGTAGGGGCCGGTGC
This sequence comes from Dehalococcoidia bacterium, assembly GCA_965213725.1. Classification (GTDB taxonomy): domain Bacteria; phylum Chloroflexota; class Dehalococcoidia; order Lucifugimonadales; family UBA3495; genus VXOI01. Next base: position 1,979,424 of record OZ243924.1, on the reverse strand, counting down.
CGGCGATCTGGGTCTCGTAGGCCATCTCGCCTTCCTGGTCCCACTGCTGCTTGCTGTACATCACCATGTCGGTGGCTTCGGAGTAATAGAAAGGCAGGTCGGGGCAAGGGACGTTGCAGAGCATATTGATTTCGTGGTCGCTGATGACCTCCACCTCTTCCACCTGGCACATACCGACCTTGTAGCCGGAGCTAGGGTCGTCTTCCCGGCCCTCATAGGTGGGGTTGCACCAGATGTTGTGGCTGTGAACCACGTCGGCGGCGGTGAACTGGCCGAAGTCGCCGCCCAGTTTGTTGTGCCACTCGGCGCCTTCGGCCAGCTTCAGGTTCCACGACATGGAGTCGGAAGCCAGGGTGTACTCGGTAGCCAGCCAAGGCCCCATGGTATCGGTGACCGGGCTGATTTCAAAGAGCCACTCCATCATCGGGTCTTGCTTGATTAGCTGGTCGGCGCTCCCCCGAATCCAAGTTCGGAAGTAGTCGCGGGTGGGAGAGATGAGGCCCATAATCAGACGGTCAACCTTCGCTTGGCCGCCGGTCATGGCGGGCGCATCCGTAGGCTCGGTCATGGCGGTGGGCACGGCGGTCGGGGCCGCGGCCTCGGTGGCCGCCGGGGCTTGCGTCGCCGCCGGGGGCTGCGTTGGCACGGGCGTTGCGGTGGCGGATGCGCCGCAGGCCACTGACAAGGCCGCCAGCGCGATTATCAGCAGGGCAACGGGCCGTCTCAGCAATTGAGGAATGGACATAACCGGGATCCTCCTTCGAAGCATCAACTTTGGCTAGGCAATCGGCTTTGTATAGCAAACTGCCTTTCAATAGTCAATAGCGCGCTTCGCCAACAAATACGGAAAATGCCGAACATGATATTATCCTTCGGAAACTTTACGCGCTGGCAACAGCAGAGAAGGGGGCGCCAATGGGCCGCAAGAGACTCCTGGGATTAGGGACAATCGCCGCGTTAGCCGCCCTGGTAATTGCCCTGGCCGTGGCCGGGCCAAGCGCTTCCGCCGACGGCGATGACGACCTGTCCTTTATCCCGGAAAAGGCTGAGTTGAAGTACCCCAACTTGGGCTCGGCGCTGGACCGGCTCGCCGTGGCCGTCGAGGACGGCGAACTTTCGGAGGCACAGGCGGCGTCGCAGTCCCCGATCCGCCAAGAACAATCGGCGGCGGTGACCATACACCTGAGCGGGAACGCGGCCCAAGTCGAGAGTTTCCTGCGGGAGAACGGCGGCGACCCGCGCAACGCGGGAGAGGATTACATCGAAGCCTACGTCCCAATGACCCTGCTGGGTGCGCTCTCGGAACAACCCGGAGTTATCCGGGTGCGGGAAATCGTCCCGCCGGAGCCGACCCAAAACACCCAATTGATCCCCGGCCGTGGCCCGCTGGTACACGGCTCACTGCCATGGAACCAGGCCGGGTACAACGGCCAGGGCGTAAAAGTGGGAGTAATTGACGCATGGTTTGGATTTAATGGATTCAGGGACCTCATGGGGACTGAGTTGCCGGCAACGGTCCAAGCCAGATGTTATGTGAGTATTGGCGTATTCACCGGAAACCTGGCCGACTGTGAAAACGCCTTCCTCGGCGATTCCCACGGAACGGATGTCGCGGAGACGGTCATGGACATCGCCCCGGAGTCGTCCCTGTACATAGCCAGTCCATTGTCGGCAGGAGACTTGCAAGATGCTGCCGACTGGATGGTCTCCCAGGGCGTGTCGGTTATCAGCTACTCGATAGGCTGGACGTTTGACGGCCCCGGCGATGGCACCTCACCCTACAGCGTCAGTCCGCTGAGGACCGTGGACCGGGCGGTAGACGGCGGGATCGTCTGGGTCAACTCAGCGGGGAATCACGCCCAGCGTACCTGGTTCGGATCCTACTCCGACCCGGACGGTGATGGGTGGATCAATTTCGCCGAGAGCGGGAGGGACGAAACCATTGATATGCAGCTTGACGCCGGACAGGAAATTCGCGTCCAGTTGCGTTGGGAAGATAGCTGGCGTGGAGCAACTCGCGATTTCGACCTTCTTATTTTTGAGCGTCATGGAGGTGCTGTCCCTAGAACACTATGGGCGGGGAGTTTTGACCCTCAAACAGGATCCCCAGGGCACGTTCCATACGAGGGAGTGAGGTTTGTTCCTCCCAATGATGGAGTGTATGAGGTGGCGGTGGGGCACTATGATGGCGGTGCACCACACTGGATTCAAGTAACAGTTTGGGGCATTGATGAGTCTATCCAGCACTACACCGAGAACGGCAGTATCAACAATCCGGCGGAGAGCGCCAATCCTGGAATGCTGGCGGCGGGCGCGGCCCCTTGGTATGACGTACACACCATCGAGGATTACAGCAGCCGGGGGCCTACTCCCGACGGACGAGTGAAGCCGGAAATAGTCGGGGCAGCCTGTGGGGAAACGACGCTATCACCCTTGGATGCGAATCGGCGAGGTTTCTGCGGCACCAGCCAGGCTGCGCCTCACGTGGCCGGCATGGCGGTCTTGGTAAAGCAGCGGTTCCCCGGCTACACCCCGGCCCAGGTAGCCGCATACCTGAAGGGCAACGCCGAGCAGCGGGAAACTCCCGACCCCAACAACACTTGGGGACACGGCTTCGCCCTACTCCCGCCACTGAACACAGCGCCGCCGGAACCGCCGCCCAGCGGCGACTCCTGCGGCGAGACCATCACCGCCGACGGCACGGCCTCCGGCCAGTGGGCCAGCGGCTGCGATTCCCAGGAACGCGACGGCCGGCATGCCCGCTACTACACCTTCACCCTAGCGCAGCAGTCGCAGGCCGCCATCACCCTGGAGTCCGCCGACGCCGACGCCTACCTCTACCTGCGTCAAGGCGAGGCCCGCTCCGGCGGGGCGCTGCACCAGAACGACGACCACCAAGGCAGCACCAACTCGCGGATTGAGGCCACCCTGCCCGCCGGAACCTATACCATCGAGGCCACCACCTACGACGCCGGGGCCACCGGAAACTTCACCCTGACGGTCACCGGACTGGGCGGCGGCGCCACTCCGCCGGAACCGCCGCCCAGCGGCGACGCCTGCGGCGAAACCATCACCGCCGACGGCACGGCCTCCGGCCAGTGGGCCAGCGGCTGCGATTCCCAGGAACGCGACGGCCGACACGCCCGCTACTACACCTTCACCCTAGCGCAGCAGTCGCAGGTCGCCATCGCACTGGAGTCCGCTGACGCCGACACCTACCTCTACCTGCGTCAAGGCGAGGCCCGCTCCGGCGAGGCGCTGCACCAGAACGACGACCACCAGGACAGCACCGACTCGCGGATCGAGGCCGCCCTGCCCGCCGGAACCTATACCATCGAGGCCACCACCTACGCCGCCGGAGCCACCGGAAACTTCACCCTGACGGTCACCGGACTGGGCGGAGGCGGCGCGCCGCCCGAACCGCCGGAACCCCCGGAACCGCCGCCCAGCGGCGACGCCTGCGGCGAAACCATCACCGCCGACGGCACGGCCTCCGGCCAGTGGGCCAGCGGCTGCGATTCCCAGGAACGCGACGGCCGGCATGCCCGCTACTACACCTTCACCCTAGCGCAGCAGTCGCAGGCCGCCATCACCCTGGAGTCGTCCGATGCCGACGCCTACCTCTACCTGCGTCAAGGCGAGGCCCGCTCCGGCGGGGCGCTGCACCAGAACGACGACCACCAAGGCAGCACCAACTCGCGGATTGAGGCCACCCTGCCCGCCGGAACCTATACCATCGAGGCCACCACCTATGACGCCGGGGCCACCGGAAACTTCACCCTGACGGTCAGCGGACTGGCCGCCGCCGCGCCGCCGCCGCCGGAACCCCCAGAACCGCCGCCGCCCAGCGGCGATAGCTGCGGCGAAACCATCACCGCCGACGGCGCGGCCTCCGGCCAGTGGGCCAGCGGCTGCGATTCCCAGGAACGGGACGGCCGGCATGCCCGCTACTACACCTTCACCTTGGCGCAGCAGTCGCAGGTCGCCATCGCACTGGAGTCCGCCGACGCCGACGCCTACCTCTACCTGCGTCAAGGCGAGGCCCGCTCCGGCGGGGCGCTGCATCAGAACGACGACCACCAAGGCAGCACCAACTCGCGGATTGAGGCCACCCTGCCCGCCGGAACCTACACCATCGAGGCCACCACCTACGACGCCGGAAGCACCGGAAACTTCACCCTGACGCTCAGCGGACTGGGCGGCGGCGCCGCGCCGCCGGAGCCGCCAGAACCGCCGCCGCCCAGCGGCGGTAGCTGCGGCGAGACCATCACTACCGACGGCACGGCCTCCGGCCAGTGGGCCAGCGGCTGCGATTCCCAGGAACGGGACGGCCGGCATGCCCGCTACTACACCTTCACCTTGGCGCAGCAGTCGCAGGTCGCCATCGCACTGGAGTCCGCCGACGCCGATACCTACCTCTACCTGCGCCAAGGGGAGGCCCGCTCCGGCGGGGCGCTGCACCAGAACGACGACCACCAGGACAGCACCGACTCGCGGATTGAGGCCGCCCTGCCCGCCGGAACCTATACCATCGAGGCCACCACCTACGACGCCGGAACCACCGGAAACTTCACCCTGACGGTCACCGGACTGGGCGTCGCCGCCACTCCGCCGGAACCCCCCTCAAGCGACAAAGAAATACTGGTCGCTCTTTACAACGCCACAGGCGGCCCCGGATGGTCTCGAAAGGGGGGCTGGCTGACCGATGAGTCCATCGGCGACTGGGACGGCGTCACCACTGACCGGAATGGCCGAGTCACAAGGTTGTGGCTCTCTAGTAACCAGTTGAGCGGAGAGATGCCGGCGGAGCTGGGCAACCTCGCCAACCTGCAAGTGTTGGACCTCTCCTTTAATCAGTTGAGCGGAGAGATACCGCCGGAGTTGGGCAACCTCGCCAGCTTGGAAGATTTGCACCTCGCAAGGAACCAGTTGAGCGGGGAGATACCGCCGGATCTGGGCAGACTAGCCAACTTGGTATGGTTGGCCCTCGGCGAGAACCAGTTGAGGGGGGAGATACCGGCGGAACTGGGCAACCTCGCCAGCCTGCAAGTGTTGCAATTCAATGAGAACCAGTTGAGGGGGGAGATACCGGCGGAACTGGGCAACCTCGCCAACCTGGGAGTGTTGCAATTCAATGAGAACCAGTTGAGTGAGGAGATACCGCCGGAGCTGGGCAACCTCGCCAGCCTGCAAGTGTTGAATCTCAGCGGGAACCAGTTGAGGGGGGAGATACCGTCGGAACTGGGCAACCTTGCCAACCTTAATTCGCTGTACCTAAGCGGCAACCGGTTGACCGGGTGCGTGCCAGCGGGCTTGCGGGACGTGCGATTCAATGACTTCGACCGGCTTGGCCTGCCTTTCTGCGGGCCGTAAGTTGGCGGCCCGGCCTCCTTGGGCCGGGCCAGCGTCGTCCGGTCTCGTTTTCGCTGGTAATCACGGTTGCGGAGCTTACGGCTTCGCAACCGTCTTGGTCGTATTATATTGGCGCTCAAAGCTGGAACCGATGGGATAACGCAATGCCCCGGCCGGTACTCTCGGTACTCTCAGCACGTGGCGCGCAAGGAGCGGGCCTTGCGGGTGTATGCCGAAGGAGCAGCCTGAGCGCCATCGGCCGGGTGTTGGGATCCAGTGCCCAAGGGGTGAAATAAGAACCCTGACCGGCAGAGGCGGCTTAACCGCCTTCCCGCAGGCGCCGGATTTCCTCCTCCAGTTGGCGGGCGCGGGTCTCGGCCGCCAAGCGCGCGTCCCGCTCGGCCAGGCGTGCGTCCCGCTCGGCGTTGCGCTGGGCCTCGGCGGCTAGGCGTGCGTCCCGCTCGGCGGCGGCGCGCTCGGCGATGGCCGCCATGCGGTCTATGCTCCTGCCGGTGGCCGGGTCCAGCAGGTCGAACCCCGTGGCCTCGTCCCAGTGGAACTCCAGCCCCAGCAGTTCGCTGCGGGCGCGCGTTGAGCCGTCGGCCCCGGTGTACAGTTGGACGGGCACGTAGCGCCCGTCAACCAGACGGTCGCCGGCCAAGGGCTGGCCGTACAGCCCGGCCCCGGGCGACGGGTCGAGCCGCCAGTATTCCGTGATGCCCAGCCTTTCGTACAGCCAGCGCTTGCTGCCCAGGTCGTTGGCTGCGGTGCTCTTTGACGCCACCTCCAAGGCGAAGTCGGGGGCCTTGCCGGTTTCCCAGAGCCAGAAGTTGGGCAGGTTCTCGCGGATGACGGCGGCCGGGACGCCGAAGGCGATGAACAGGTCGGGGGCGACGCGGGCATTGCCGTTGCTTCGGTCGTAGGAAACGAAGACCTTGCCGGAGATGAAGGCGTCCTTGCGCCCTTCATACCATTGCCACAACAGCCGGGAGATATAGTTCAGGGGTATCTCTTGGAGCATGGCGTCCTCAATCGGCTCCGGCTCTTCGTAGAAAATGTCAGGCAGGGTGCGGTTGATCCAAGCGTTAGTGATGTTGGCGGCGGTTGTCATCATCGGGCCTCCGGTGCCGTCTGAGCCGTGACTATATCATAGGGCCGACAGCCGGGTGGCGCCGGATCGGGCGCTTCATGCCGATGCGGCGGGCGCCGTCCCCCGGTTGACGTCCCACAACCCCTATTATGACTATACCGCGCCTTATGTTGAGAATACCGTATTCTCCGTTTCCTTGACAGGCCCCGGTTGTGATTGTAGAGTGCGGCAAGCATTCTAGAGTATGTCCCGCTAGGCCGCTCAAGGCCCAAAGTTCCGGTCGAGGGGGTAGTTTCGTTGGCGCTACCGAGGATAGACACACTGCCCGGGTATGCGGCCGGGGCGGCGCCGGCTCAGTTGCGAAAGGTGTTGCGCGGCCTCTGGGACGTGTTGCGCCGCTATCCGGTTATCCCGCTGGCTATCGTGCTGGTGGTGATGATCATCCCGGCCATATTCGCCCCGCTCATTGCCCCGCATCCGCCCAAGAAGGGCGACCTCCAAGAGCGCCTCGCGCCCCCCTTCTGGGTAGACGCCAAGCTGTCCTCTCTAAAAGCGGTGAGCGAGATAGACCGCAGTGACCTCAGCCCCCAGATAACCCTCGCCGAAGCTCAGGCGCTGATGGACGAGGGCAAGGCTCGCGTCGAGAGCGGCGCCGGCACCCCGTCTGAGGGCGACCGCATCGTCAAGCTGAAAACCGTGGTGCCGGAAACTCCCCCCGGCGGCGGCTCGCAGTACGAAATCGCCCTCAAGGACGCCGAGTCCTTCGTCGAGCGGGGCAAGATGCGCGTGATCGGCGGCGGGCCGGTGACCGAAGGCGCCCGGGTGGAGGAAATCACAGCCCCGGCCGGCTCCCTGAACCACTTTCTGGGCACCGACAAGGTGGGGCGGGACATCGCCAGCCGCATAATCTACGGCTCGCGCATATCCATCGTGGTGGCGGCCATCGCCATCTTCATCGCCGGCACCATCGGCACCACCCTGGGCATCAGCGCCGGGTTCTTCGGAGCTTGGCTGGACGCGCTGATAATGCGGGCGGTAGACGTTTCCTTGTCCATTCCCATCATCCTGCTGGCGCTGGTGCTGGTGGCTGCGCTGGGGGCCAGCTTCGCCACGGTGATAACGGTGCTGGTGCTGCTGCTCTGGGCGCACTACGCCCGCATGGCCCGGGGCGTCACGCTGTCGGTGCGCTCGGCGGACTTCATCGACCGGGCCCGGGTGGCCGGGGCCTCCAACGCGCGTATAATGCTGCGCCACATCTTCCCCAACGTGTTCAACAGCCTGGTAGTGCTGGCGACGCTGCAAGTGGGCTTCGTCATCGTCATCGAGTCCACCCTGAGCTTCTTGGGCGCGGGCATCCCTAGGCCCAACCCGGCCTGGGGTCTGATGGTGGCCGACGGGCGGGAGCTGATCGTGTCCCACTGGTGGGTGGCCTTTTTCCCCGGCCTGACCATTATGCTGGTGGTGCTTTCGATGAACCTGATGGGCGACTGGCTGCGCGACCGCCTGGACCCCAAACAGCGGCAGGTGTAGGAGTGGCGGCTATGCCCGGCGACGTTGTTCTGGAAGTCAAAGACCTCCACACCTATTTCTTCAACCGGCGCGGCATCACCAAGGCCGTGGACGGCGTGAGCTTCACGCTGCGCGAGGGCGAGACGCTGGGCATCGTCGGCGAGTCGGGCTGCGGCAAGACCATGACCGCCCGCTCGCTGTTGCGCATCATCCCCAAGCCCGCCGCCCGCATTGTATCCGGCGAGGTCATCCTGGACGGCGAGAACCTGGTGACCATGTCAGACGAGGAAATGCGCCGGATCCGGGGCCGTAAAATCGCCATGATTTTTCAGGACCCGCAGACCTCGCTGAACCCGGTTTTCACCGTCGGCAACCAGGTCATCGAAGCGCTGGGAACCCACGATTCGGGCCACCGCCGCAACTTGGTGGAACGTGCGGTGGAGGCCCTGCGCAGCGTCCGCGTCGCCGCCCCGGAACGCCGGATGCACGACTTCCCCCACCAGATGAGCGGCGGGATGAAGCAGCGCGTATTGGGCGCCATCGCCATCGCCAGCGTTCCCAAGGTCATCATCGCCGACGAGCCAACCACCGCTTTGGACGCCACCATTCAGCTTCAATACCTGCGGCTGCTCAAAGAAATCCAAGCGGAAACCGGGTTGGCTATCATCTTCATCACCCACGATTTCGGCATCGTGGCGCGGATGTGCGACTCGGTGGCGGTGATGTACGCCGGGCGGGTGGTGGAGCGGGGCGACGTGCGGCAGTTGTTCAACAATCCCAGCCATCCCTATACCCAGGCGCTGATGGCCTCGGTGCCGCAAATGGAGCGCACCGACCGGCTGTTCGCCATTGACGGGCAGCCCCCGGCGCTCTACGCGCTGCCCGACGGCTGCCGCTTCGCCGACCGCTGCGGCCACACCCGCGACATCTGCCTCCGGGAATACCCCGGCCCCGGCTTGGCCGGAGATAACCATACCGCCTACTGCTGGATGCTCCACCCAGAGTGGCAGGACGCCCTGCCTGTGGAGACCGAGTCCGCTTCCGCCTAGATCCCCCTCGCCCCCAACCCTCCCGCCGGGAAGATGAGGGAACTTTGCCAACACGCCCTAGCGCCGACGCAGCCCCCGCCGCACGCTCCCGGCGGCCACGGCGCTGAGGCCGCCTAGGGCCGCGCCCAGCAGCGCGGCGGCGGCGGTGCACATGATGATGAACCCCAGCACTTCGGCCCCGCCGATATGATACTCGCCGCCCGTCAGCACCAGCACCAGCAGCACGCCGGGCGCCAGCCCGACAACCCCGCCGGCCACCGCGCCGGGAAAGATGCCGCGGCGGAACATTCCGACCCAGCGGTTCAGCATTTCCTTCGATTTCTGGCCGGTCATACACGCCCTTTATCAGCTTCTAGCGGATTACGTGCAGCTTGCCGTCTTGGGTATGAGCATAGACCCGGCCCGCTGCGTAGCTGGGCGGCGCGGCCAGCGGAGATTCCAGCCAAAGCGTCCATAACTCTTCCTGGCTGAAGCGGTTGATGGCCCTTATGCCGCCATTTTCCTGGGCCACTATCAGCGCGTCGCCCACGGCCAGCGGCGGGGCCGCCACCGGCGCGGTGCCTCCCATACGCCATAAAACGCTGCCGTCCTCCGGGCGCAGCGCAATGACTTCGCCCGCGCCGGTTCCCAGATACAAGGCTTCCGGGGTTATGGCGGGGGGGTGGACGAAAGCGCCCATATCCTCGCCCGGCGACATGCGCCAGCGCAGGCCCGAATGCTCCGGCGGCGCGGGCAGGGGGAAGCGCCAGAGCCATAACTGCGCCCAGATGAGTTCCGCCGGATACCGCCCGGGCAGTTCCCGAGCGTTGGCGTCAAAGGCCATCAGGCCGCCCTCTGAGACCACGTAGACTTGCCCGTCGGCGGCCACCGGCGGGGCCACCAGCGCCGCCCCGCTGCGGATGCGGGCGCGCTTGTCTCCGGTTCCTGAATGGCGGACGGACACCACCCCGGCAGTGGATGCAGCGAACATCTTTCCGTCGTAGACCGCCGTTGGAGCCACGGCCGGGCCGCCCAAGCCCGCCTTCCACAGCAGCCTGCCCGATTCGGCGTCCAGCGCGTGGACGTATCCGCCCCGCGAACCGGCGTATACGATGCCGTTCTGCACCGTCACCGACCCCGGAAAGGGAGAATCGCCCCGGTATTCCCACAGAGTCCGCCCGCTGGCCGCATCCAGGGCGATGACGCGCTTGTTCAGAGTTCCGAGGTAGAGCGAGTTTCCGGCCAAGGCCGGGACGCCATGGGCCGGGCCGCTGACGGCCCGCTCCCAAACCTGCCGTCCGCTGGCGGCGTCGAAAGCAGCCACCCGCGACAGGCCGCCGATGAACAGCATGGGCGACGGGCCGCCGGACACCGCCGGAGCCGAGCGCACCCCGGCCCCGACTTCGATGACGCGCTCAACGGCGCCCTGGGGACTGGCGGCGGCGAGAATAAAGTTCGTGCCTTGCGGGTTCGCTCCGCGCATGGCCCACCGTCCCGGCGTGGACGCGGCGGAAGCGTCGCCCGACGGCTGGCGGAACAGCAACATCCACGGGTTCGGCACAAAGGGATAGTTGGACCACACGGCAAAGAGCAGCAGCAACGCCGCAACGGGCCATAACAGGCGAGGCCGCAGCCTGCCGCGCCATCCTCTCCGCGCCTCCGCTCCCTGTCCGGGCCTAGCCCACGGCGGCACGGCGGCGCTGGCCCGCGGAGTTTCGCGCTCACCGGCGCCGTCTGCGCGTGGTTGCCGCGTTTCCTGCCCGTCCTCCGGGCCATCCGGTTCGCTGGTCATTCCCCTAGCACCCGTTGAAGTTCCCTTTTCTCCCTTTGGTGTATGGGCCGGAGTTTCCTTCCCTTGCCTTTCTTTTCCTTTCCTTGCCCCTTTCCATACTGCCGCGCATAGTTTTTCCGACCGGTTCTCAGGCCCGGTCGGCGAACTGCGGCATAACCTCTGCGGCAAACAGCTCCAGTGAGTCCACCACTTTCTGATGTTCGATGCCGCCGAAGTTGACGAAGAATATCAGATTCTCCACCCCGGAGTCGCGCAGGGCGCCGATGCGCTCGGCGATGTCCTCCGGGCTGCCGAAGAGCATCACGTTGTCGCACATGGCGGCGTAGTCGAAGCCGGCGCCTAGGGCGTAGCGGCTGCGGTAGGCGGCGTATTCCTCGGGCAGCAGGTCCACCCGCTGGCCGGGCGGCGCGCTCACTTCCTGCCCGGTCTGCTTGAACCACATGAAGGGCATTTCGGCCTCGCGCCGCGCCCGCTCCGTGGTCGGCGCGGCGTACATCGCCCGCGCCAACACCACCCGCCGCGGCGCGTAATCCCTTTCCGCCTCGGCCAGCGCGTCCTGATAGAACCCGATCTGCCCGGCCACCTGCCCGTAGGTTTCCCCTTGTCCGATGAGCAAGTTCCAGTCGTGGCGCACCACCCGAGCCACGCTGTCGGCGCCCGAGGCCGCTACGTACACCGGCGGATGCGGCTGCTGCACCGGCTTGGGATGAACCGTCAGGTCGTTGAAGCTCCAGAACTCGCCCCGGTGGTCGAAGGGTTCCAGGGCAGTCCAAGCGCGGGTCAGCACCGCCATGGATTCCTCAAAGCGGCGGCTGGCTTGCTCCATCGGTATGTTCATCCGGTGAAACTCCCCCCATTGGTAGCCCCGCCCCACGCCCAGGTTCAGCCGCCCGTTGCTCAGCACGTCCACCGTGGCCGTCTGCTCCGCAAGCTGCACCGGATTGTGAAAAGGCAGCACGGTCACCGCCGTCCCCAGCCGGATAGTATCGGTGACCCCGGCCAGATAGGCCAAGACGGACATAGTGGCCGACACGATGCCGTGGCGGGTGAAGTGATGCTCGGTGAACCAGACCGAGCTGTATCCCAGCCGCTCGGCGCGGACCACCTGCTCCAGCGCCTCGCGGTAATAGCGCTCCTGCTCCGAGGGGTTGGGGAGCTGCACCGAATGGAAAAGGCCAAATTTCATAGCCGCCTTCTTGTGAGTATGGAAATAAGTCTTGGGGAAAGTTTTGTTTGCTGCGGCCAAAGGCAAACTCTGGCTGTGCGCCTTTATGGGATTACAAGCATCGGCTTACAAGGGTATGCTGTCCACCGCCGCCAGCCTCTGCTCCACCGGGTCAACGGCCATCCGCAGCGTTTCCAAGGCCAGAGAACCGAGCAGAGTAGTGGTGAAATCGTCGTTGAAGACAGCGTAGGTTATGATTTCGCGCCCGTTCAGCCTGAGCCAAATGGGGCCGACGTCCATAATCCTGACGGAGCCGTCGGCCATTCGGACGTTTTCGGTGAAGCTGGGAGCAACCCCCAGCGCCCGCAGCAGCGAACCGGGCAAGGACATCAAAAACGCCCCGGTGTCAACCGTAGCGGACAAATCCGCCCACTCCCGGCGTTCAATGTCTCCTATGGAAATGCCGACGCTGAAAATTCCCACTAGGCCCCCTCCGGCGCCTCGCGGTAATAGCGCTCCTGCTCCGAGGGGTTGGGGAGCTGCGCCCAATGGAAAAGGCCAAATTTCATAGCCGCCTTCTTGCAAGTATGGAAATAAGTCTTGGGAAAGTTTTGCTGGCTGCGGCCAAAGGCAAACTCTGGCTGTGCGCATTTATGCGATTACAAGCATCGGCTTACAAGGGTATGCTGTCCACCGCCGCCAGCCTCTGCTCCACCGGGTCAACGGCCATCCGCAGCGTTTCTAGGGCCAGAGAACCGAGCAGAGTGGTGGTGTAATCGTCGTTGAAGACAGCGTAGGTTGTGATCTCGCGCCCGTTCAGCCTGAGCCAGATGTGGCCCACGTCCATGGTCCTGACGGAGCCGTCGGCCATTCGGACGTTTTCGGTGAAGCTGGGAGCGACCCCCAGCGCCCGCAGCAGCGAACCCGGCAAGGACATCAAAAACGCCCCGGTGTCAACCGTAGCCGACAAATCCGCCCATTCCCGGCGTTCGATGTCTCCTATGAAAATGCCGACGCTGAAAGTTCCCATCGCAAACATCCTTCCCGTTGTCTTGGCCTGGGCCGGGAAACAGCATTTCCCAGGCCCAAGCCCGCTACCCGTTGGCAATCCAGTCGGCCACCCGCTCGCCGATCATTATGGCGGTGGCGTTGGTGTTGGCGCGGGTCACTTGGGGCATGATGGACGAGTCGGCCACCCACAGGCCGTCCACGCCCCGAACGCGGCACTGCTGGTCGGTGACCGCCATCCCGTCGCCGTCCGGCCCTATGCGGCAGGTGCCGGAGACGTGGCGCGAACTGCCCAGCGTCCGGCGAATCCAAGCGTCCAGCTCGGCGTCGTCGGCCAGCGCCTCGTCGGTGGGGGCGATGCGCCCGTCGGATATGCCCTGATAAGCGTTGGACTCCAGCAGGCTGCACGCCAGCCGCACCGCGTCGCGCATCCGGCGCATATCGTTCTCGTTATGCAGGTAGCGGTAGTTGATCGAGGGCTGAACCGCCGGATCGGGGGACTGAAGGCGCACCCAGCCGGAGCCGTCGGGCAGTTCTAGGGCGCAGGCGATGCGGGCCGTTCCCGAGGGCACCATCTCCCCGGTCATCACGTTCCAGATTGCCAGCGTATGCAGCATTACGTCGTTGGGGTAAGAGGGCGGCTCCGAGGTGACTCGCAGCCCGAATCGCAGGGCCTCGGCGTTGGCCGTCAGCCGCACGTCGTCCCGCACCCGGAAGGACACCGACCCCATGGGATGGTTGAACAGATTTTGCCCTACGCCGGGCGACTCCACCAGCATCGGGATGCCGAACTCCTCGAGCTGGTCGCGGGGGCCGACGCCGGACAGCATCAGGATGTGGGGCGATTTCAGCGCCCCGGCGCAGAGCGCCACCCGGCCGCATTCCAAGGTAAAAACCTCGCCGCCGCTCTCGGCTTCAACCCCGGCAACCTTTCCGTTCTCGATGATGACCCGGCGGACGAACACGCCGCCCCGGACGGTGAGGTTCAGCCGGTGCCGCGCCGGGTTCAGGTGGGTGATGGCGGTGCTCATCCGCACGCCGTTGCGGTTGTTCATCGGGATGGCGCCGATGCCGCCGGAATCCGGGCCGTTGAGGTCGGAGTTACGCGCATAGCCCCGCTCCATACAAGCCTCGTAGAAGGCCCGCTGCACCAGCGGCCACTCTTCCTTTTCCCGGCGAACTATCGGTATGGGGCCGTCAGTGCCGTGGAAGTCGTCTTGGATGTCCAGGTCGGTCTCGGCCTTGCGGTAGAAGGGCAGGACTTTGGGGTAGCTCCATTCGTAGTTGCCGAAGGACTCCCATCGCTCGAAGTCCTCGGGCAGGCCGCGCAGGAACACCTGGCCGTTGATGGAGCCGGAGCCGCCGATGACCTTGCCTTGGGCGATGTTTATCTCGCCCTGCTGGTCGTTGATGACGCCGCGCAAGGACCAGGATACCGGCGAGCCGACGGCCTCTCCCGCCGACGAGTGGCCGTCGCGCACCGGTTCGGGCAGATATTCCGGGTCCGGGTAGTCCTGCCCCGCCTCCAGCAGCAGTACCGACCGCTGCGGGTCCTCTGATAGCCTGCTGGCAACCACCGATCCGGCCGACCCGCCGCCAATAACAATAACGTCGTACTTCATAACCGATATTCTCAAAGTCCCCCTCTCCATAGGGAGAGGGTTGGGGTGAGGGTAAACATCGCGCCGATTCTACACCCTTCCGCGGTTGCGGGCTACACAGGCCGCGCGCCTTCCCGAGTCCCCGTCCCGTTGACGATGCCCGGCCCGCTGGCTATGATTGCCCGCACTAGCCTAGTGAAGAAATCGGGAAGACCATTCCCGCGAGGTTGCAAGATGATTACCGACTTGCCGGCGCTGCTGCGCTATTTCGACCGTTTCCACCAGCGCACGGTGCGGGACATCGCTGCGCTGCCGCCGGCCGCCGAGTTCTGGCGTCCGCCCCGGGGCGAGGGAGAGAAGGCGTGGAGCATTGCCGAAATCGTGCATCACATCGCCGAGTCGCGGCTATACTTTGCCAGCGCTTATTGCGGCCGGGGCTGGCTCTACGACTGGCCCGTTCCCAGCACCGAGCGGCAAGGGGGCTGGATTCCGGCCATTGAGGCGTCTTTCGATGAGTTCCACCGCCGCCTGGACGGCAGCGCCCCGGAGTGGCTGCAACGCCGCGTCAAGATGATCGACACCGACGGAATGCTGAGCGGCTGGCGCATAATGATGATGCTGTTCGAGCATGAAGTGCATCACCGCTCGCAGATAGACACCTACGCCGGGCTGGAGGGCTGGGACGTGCCGCACATCTACGGCCGCTCCCGGGAGAGCATAGACGAGCTGCAAGAGGAGCAGCGGCGGCGGGCTGAGGAATAGCGGCGTATTGTTACCTCTCCGGGTTGATGAGGTTATAAACCGGTATCAGGGGCTTTTGAATCAGCCGCTCTTCAACAGGGTCCACGGCCATCAATAGAGTCTCAAGAGCCAGAGATCCCAGCAATGGACTGGTGTACTCGTCGTTAAACACGATGTGCGTCACCACTTCACGCCCATTCACTCTAAGCCATGTGTGGCCGATGTCCATGTTTCTTGTTGTTCCATCAGCCAATTGAAAGCCTTGGCTCATAATTGGCGAAACACTCAATTCCCGCAACACTGAGCCAGGAACGGACGACATATATGACGCAGTGTCTACCGTTGCCGACAAATCCCACCATCGGCTGCGTTCGTTGTCGCCTATGGAAATATGGACGTTGAAAACGCTCATCTACCTGCTCCTATCCAAGCTGCTGAATCTCCGGCATCAGTAGTCCCTCGACAGGAACCAGCTTCTGGCCGACGGGATCCACCGCCAGATAAGCCCCTTCTAACGACTGTGCACCCAGCAGGGGAGTTGTCCCTTCCTCATTGAATATCATTTGATTGATGAACTCCTTATCTTCCACTCTAATCCAGGTCTGCCCAATATCCATGGCCCTGACCTCTCCCTGCGCGAACCGGAAATTCTGTTGTCTCAAAGGCTCGACACCCAGATCGCGCAAGACTGAACCTGGGACACTGGTTGTTGACGCTCCGGTATCAACCAACGCTTCAATCGTGACCCAGCGTTCACCTGTCGGGTCGCCAATTTCGATTTCAACAAAGAACGTACCCATCGCTTCATATCTCTCCGCGCCGCATAAATCCGGCTATTTCCAGGGTGTTCCGGCGGTCATGCCGGAACACCCTCCAACCGGCACAGCCACCCTAGGCGTCTATAATCCCGGCGCTGATGGCTTGGCCGCGCAGGTTGCCTTGCTGCTCCAGGTGGCTGCGAATCAGTCCGACGGCGGACTGGAGCAGTTCGGCGTCCAGCGACTCGGCGGCGGCGCCGTGTTCGGCCTCGGTAAGCAGTTCGGCGGTGCGCTCGCCCAACTGGGCCAGCGACCAGTCCACCTGGTCGGCCACGGCGACGACGCCCTCCGGGAAGTCGCGGTGGGAGGCGCCGGGGGAGCCGGAGCGGTCATAGCCGCCGCCGTGCCAGTGGCCGGGCCGGTCATGGCAGTCGAAGCGGATGATCTCCTCGTTGCCCACGTCCACCCCGATGGTCGGCCCGCCGCACCACGAGCCGCGCACGTTCAGCGCCCGCACCGGCCACACGTAGGCCGTAACCTGCCCATCCTGCGACAGCGGCACATGGAGTTCATGCCCCAGATACTTCTCCCCATTCCTTTTCGTTGCCATCAAAAACACTCCGAAATTTGATTGGGCTTCAATAAACCCTAACTTGCCACAAACCCGAACCTACCACAGGAACGCGCCGAATACAATCGCGGCCCCCTATACGCGTTCTAAACGCGTGTTGGTGTTGCACGTTGAGAATAACCCCGTACAGCGCCATTCTTGCGTGGTTTTCCGCATCGAGATTCGCCGCCCGCCGCTACGGGTTGATAAGGCTGCTGCGGTTCTCAACGACAAACGTTTCGCGCCGCTCCACGAAGTCCATAATCACGCTGACCAGAGCTTCGGGCCGCTCCACCGCGATGGCGTGCCCCGCATCGTAGACGTAGCAGACGTTGCAGTTGGGAACCCGCTCTTTCCACGCCCGGCCGGCTTCCCGGGAAACCAGCCGGTCTTCTTGCCCGAACACCGCCAGCGTAGCGCAGCTCAGGCCGGGAAGGAGCGATGCCGCCGCGCCGTCCGAGATCCGCCACCGCTCCGCCAGCGCCGCGAGCGCCGCCGTTCGCCCGGAATCCGGCGGCGTGGCGGCGGCGCTTTCCGGGTGCGCCAGCATCGCCTCGGCCGCCCGCGCGGCCGTATCCCAAGGGAGCGGGGCGGCCGGCGCGATGCCGGCGGGCGACACCACGGCCAGGGCCGTCACGGAATCGGGCCGCGACAAGGCCAGCCGGAAGGCAACATCCGCCCCCAGCGATACGCCGACCAGCGCGTAGGAATTCAGCCCGGCGGCGACTTCGGCAACGGCTTCCGCCGTATCCTGAACCGAACCGCCCGCATCCGGCGGCGCGACGCTGATGAGGCGGTATCGGGCAGCCAGCGCGTCGGCCAGCGCCGAAGATTCCCACGGCGTCCAGTCCAATAGCAGCACTGGCGCGCCGCGGCCCGATTCAGAGGAGCGCAGCCCGGTTTCTGGCAAAGCCATCGTCTAGAACTCTTTTATTCGCGGCAGGACTTCCCGCCCGAACAGCTCGATTTCGGCCATAATATCGCGGTGATCAAGGCTGGGCTGCTGGAAGAACAGGTCTATGACCCCGGCGCCGCAACGGTCGTGATAAGCCCGTATCTGCTCCGTGATGGAATCCGGCCCGCCCACGAAGGTCAGTCCCGGCGCGCCCCCCACGATGTCGCCCGCGGCGCTGCCGGCGAAGACGTGGCCGTAGTCCACCTCCTGCCCCGTCCGCTGCGCCTGTATCACCTGAGCCACCGACGAGCGCAGGCCCATGCCTCGGGCGCGGCCCTGATCCTCCTGCCGGTGGAACCAGTCCCACGCCTTTTCGTCGGTTTCCGCCAAGTAGATGCTGCCCCGGAAAACCACCTCATCGGGTTGGGGCGTCCAGCCCGCTTCCTGACACCATTGAAAATACTTGCCGGTGATGGCGGCCACGTCGTCCACGGGCAGGAAGGATACGCCCAGCCCCAGCCGGTGGGCGGCGGCGTAGCGAACCGCGTCGTCGCTGCGGGTGGCCACGATGGCCGACGGGAAGGGCCGCTGCACCGGACGGGGCCAGACCGACACCGTGCGGAACTGGTAGTAGCGGCCCTCCCAGGCGAAGGGCTGCGGCTCGGTGAGGGCGCGCATAATGAGATCCATGCTCTCCAGCATCCGCCCGCGTCCCTCGGCGGGGTTGACGTTATAGGTCTGGTCTTCGTTGGGCGTGCCGCGCAGGAAGCCCATCACCAGCCGCCCGTTGGTCAGGTTGTCCAGCAGGGCCAGCTCTTCGGCGATGCGCACCGGGTTGTTCAGGGGCAGCAGGTGGCCCAGCAGGGCGATGCGGGCCTTCTTGCAGCGCTCGGCCACGGCGGCGGCCATCACCGACGGCGTGCCGGTGGCGATGCGCCCGGAATAGTGATGCTCCGAAAAGCTGATCCACTCGAAGCCCATCTCCTCGGCGAACTCGCACTCCTCAATGCCGTCCTGATAGCTCTGCACCGACAGCTCCGGGTCGTTGTACGCCGACGGCGTGGGCCAAGCGGCCGGGAAATCCCGCCGCCGGGCGTAGCCCATGGCGCCCAGATATGATGCTTTCATATATTACGCTCCTGACTGGCAAGACCTTCCAGATGTTCCAGCCACCCCCGGAAGTGGCCGCACTCGGCGCGGATGGCGTTCAGGCCGATGGCGTTTACTGCCAGAAGACCATGTACTGGCTTCCGGTATCCGGGAACCAGGAACTCAATACGCTTGGCTGGCGCAGTCGTGGGATAATCGTTGATATTTTCTGGAGTATCAAACTTGTCCCGAATCGCTTGAAATGCCGACAGGCCGGCCTCCGAAATAATTCATTTCCCATAAGTCCCCCATGCTGTAACGCTCCAGCCAAGTTTCCAGTTGCTCCGGGTCGAGTCTGGAGAATTCCGTAGCTCCCTTCACCCGATCGGCTACCAGCACGTCTTTGGGGGCAAGCAGGTCCAGCAGCCGCGGTGACTGCGTAGCCAAAATGAACTGGGTATCAACGGCCGCCATCCCTATCAGAGACTCCAGAAGTGTGATGGCAAAAGGATGCAACCCTAGTTCCGGTTCGTCAAGCAGGATAATTGAAGGCCGGAGAAACTCAGGTTGCAGAAATAATGTTGTCAACGCGATGAATCGCAGAGTGCCGTCGGAAAATGCCGATGCGTCAAAGTAGGCATCGGAACCCTTATGCCTCCATTCAAGGCGAATTTTATCTGGGTTCAATGCCAGAGGCTCAAGCTGGAAATCGTCGAAAAAGGGCATAGCAATTTGGATAGTGCGCCGTATCAAGTCATACGGGCCGGGATGTTTCTCTCGCAGATAGTACAGGTAGGCGGCCAGATTCGAGCCATCGGGCCGCAGAAAACGGTTGTCATGCAAGTCTCCGGTTTTCTTGAATGACGAATTTACGCCGGTGTCGTGAAAGTGATAAATGCGAAAGCTGTCTAGGCGCGACTGGACATACTCTTGGATGCTCTGTCCGGCAGCTTGCTGGCTAATCCCCGCCTCGCCGCGGTGGCTTGCCAATGGTTGCTCAAAGGGACGTTCCGGGTAACGTTCCTTGTCCCAGAAATACACAGACTCGGAAACAGGATAAAGCTGGTCGTTGTCTGTTTGCCCTAGGTCAATGCTGTACTGGTTAACATAGTCCTGAAAGTAAATATGTATCCGCAGGGCCTCCGTCACTCTCGGCCCGAAGTGCAGAATCCGGTCTGCCCCGCCGGCGCGGGCAACGTAGTCTTGCAGCCGCCCGGCGCGAATGGCTTGCAGGAAGGCGAAGGCGCCGATGAAGTTCGACTTGCCCGACCCGTTGGCCCCGATTAGCGCGTTGACCGGGCGCAACTCCACCTCGGCCTTGCCGATGCTCTTGAAGCCTTCGATGCTGATTTTCTCGACCGTGGGCATCGCTGTTCCACCCCCGCGCGAAAGGGTTTACAACTCCACCAGCTCGTAGGGCAGGGTGTTGAAATTCTCGTGCCCGTTTTCGGTTATGAGAATCATATCCTCAATCTGGAAGGAGCCGAGGCTGGCGGAGTAGTAGGGCGTTTCGAGGCAGAGCAGCATCCCCGGCTGCAATGGGCTGTGTTCGGCGGCGCTGATGAAGGGCGGCTCTTCCACGAAAGTATCCAGCCCGATGGAATGCCCGTAGTGGCCCCGGCTGTAGCCGGGGAAGCCGAGGGCCTGCATCCGCTGGTCCGCGGCGCGGTAGACTGCCGAGATGGGCGTTCCGGGGCGCATCAGTTCGCGGGCGGCGGCATGGGCCTCGGCCAGGGCGTCGTGCACCCGCCGTTGCTGGGCGGAGGGGCGCCCGAAGGCGAAGGTTCGCCCGCAGTCGCTGTAAAAGCCGCCCACGGCAACGCCGCAGTCGAACTTTATCAGGTCGCCCGGCGACAGCCCGATCCTGTCGCCGAAGCTGCTGCCCGTGCCGGCGCTGATGAAGCCGTAGGCCGACTGGAACTCCCCCAGAGACGGATCCGCCATGGCGGCCTCCAGTGCCCCGGCTTGGTAGCGGTACTTGATGTCCTGCGCGCTCTGGCCCTCCCGGGCGCCGCTGACCGCCCGGCGCAGTCCGGCCTCGAAAAGCCGCGCCGCATTGCGGTGCATCCCGATTTCCTGCGGGTACTTGATGGCCCGCAAGCCGTAGAGCATTCCGGTCACGTCCACGAACTGGCATTCCGGGTTGTTCTGTTGCAGGCGGAACAGAGAATCGGCGTAGACGTAACGCAGGTCCAGGCCCACGGTGGCGGCGGACAGCCCCCGCTCTTCCAGCATTGCGGTCAGGGTATCGTCCAGCTCGTCCGGGTTCCACTGGGGCGGGCGCGGGATGCGGGAATCGCCGCCGGACGGCCCGGTGATTACGTCCAGATCCCGGTTCTCCACCCACATCCGGTAGGTGCAGATGTCCTCGATGGAGCTGGCGGCCCGCGCCGCCGGGGCGGCGAAATCGCTGGTCAGCAGCGCGGCCGGCAGGGCCGGGTCGGCGGGAATGAGCGCGGCGTCGGTGCCCATCAGCCGGAACGATAGGTTCACCACCGGGCTGAAGAAGCCGGTGGCGTAGAAAATGTTGGCCGGGGTGGTCAGCAGGCAGGCGTCAATTTCCAGCCGCTGCAACTCTTCCCGAACCCGGCGGCGCACGTCGTCAAACATAGTCATCCCCCGATAGCACCAAACGTAGCCCCCCGCTCCCCCCCAGATAGCTTCAAGGCAATTCTACACCATGGCATTCCCGGCGTGGGCCGGCATTGCCGACACACGTTGGGAATACCCCGGCGGCGTGGACAAAGCGCCGGGGCGGGATTAGTATTCGCATATTACCTGGGACTAGCCGACGGAGACGCAAATGGGGCGGTTCAGAGGGAAGATTTTCTACGGCTGGCTGGTCACCTTCGGCTGCGCTTTCGTGGTGTTCGGCGTTGCGGGCGGCCAGTTTTCCTTTGGCGTATTTCTGACGCCGATGACTGAGGATTTCGGCTGGAGCCGGGCTACGCTGTCGCTGGCTTTCGGGGTCACCTTTATGATTTCCGGCCTGCTGCGCCCGCTGGCCGGTTATCTGGCCGACCGCTACAGCCCCAAGTGGGTGGCTTTGGCCGGCGTGCTGATTATGGGCTGGATGCTGCTTCTGATTCCGGTGGTCAATGACCTGTGGCAGCTATACGCCATTTTCGCGGTTATGAGCGTGGGCATTACCCTGGGCACCGGGCCAATCCTGACCAAGATAGTCAGCCAGTGGTTCGTGACGCGGCGGGGGCTAACCCTCGGACTGGTCGGCGGCGCCGGTTCCTTCGGCGCGATGATTCTGGTGCCGGCCACCTCCGCTTTCCTAGTGGTGTTTACTTGGCGGGAAGCATACTTCTTCCTCGGCCTGTTCCTGCTCTTTGCCGTGCTTTCCGTTGGAATCCTGCTCATCCGCAACCGGCCCCAGGATCTGGGCCTAGAACCTTATGCCGCCGGCGCCTCCCCGGGGGCGGCCAGAAGGCGGGACGAAGGGCTAAGGGACTTCACCTTCTGGGAGGCCGTTCGCACCCCTCTATTCCAGAGGCTGACCTTCGGCTATTTCGTTTGAGGATACTCGATGAGCTTCGTGAATGCTCATTTTGTATCCTACGCCCGGGACCTGGGTTATCATCCCCTAGTAGCGGCTTTCGGATTCAGCATCATCGGCGCCACGGCCATCATCGGCGCTCTGTTTCTGGGGCATCTCTCCGACAAGCATGGCCGCCGCCTGCTGCTCGCCTTTTCCTACCAGCTAAGGGCGTTGGGATTCATCGTGGTTCTTCTTTCCATGGGGGTGCCTTTCTTGGGGATACCGTCCTTGGGGATAACCGCCTTGGTGGCGGGCGTGCTGCTGGTGGGCTTCTCCTGGAACTCCGTAG
Source organism: Dehalococcoidia bacterium (assembly GCA_965213725.1). Classification (GTDB taxonomy): domain Bacteria; phylum Chloroflexota; class Dehalococcoidia; order Lucifugimonadales; family UBA3495; genus VXOI01. Next base: position 1,956,950 of record OZ243924.1, on the reverse strand, counting down.
TCGGCATTACCGCAGCCTACGCCTCCGACGGATTCGGCACCGCCAACTTGGGCAAAATTTACGGCACTATGTTCGCCGTGATGCCCCTAGGTTCCGGCTTGGGGGCCTACCTAGGCGGCCTGCTGTTCGTGGTTCGGGGGACTTACGACGTGGCTATCTGGTCCAACGTCGCGCTGCTCATTGCTTCCGGCCTGCTGGTCTGGTCCATCGGCGGCCAGCGCCCGCAGCCTCTCGGCGGCCCGGCCGCCGCGGCCGGGGATGACTGATAGATTCCTGCCGTCCCCGGGATTTTCCGGTTCCCGTCATATCCTCTGAATCAAGATAGGAGTTACGCGGTTGAGGCCATTTCCGGCTATCCTTCAATCCAGTCGGACAGCGCCGCCCCGTGGCTGCGGGTCTTCTTGTTCTCGAAATCCGCGAGACTGATGATGCCGTCCTTGCAGAAGAAGAACTGGCCGCCGCCCGAAATCCACTTGTGGAACACCACCTGGCCGCCGCCGGTGGCACCGGAATACATCCGGTCAATGTCGGGCTGGATCGCCTGAGTGACCTTGAACTCGACCTCGTGGTCGGGATACAGGCCATACAGCAGGGCTATCCCTGTTTCCGGCAGGTGGCCGACTTCTTGATTAGTTCATTTGCAAGATGAACCCTATGCCCCCTATGTAGCCGTAGTAGAGGCCGTTGGGCGCTTTGGTGAAAGTCACGGGACTTTTGCCGTCCAGTGCATCCAGTGTTGGGAATTCCGGCCCTTGGAAGACTCTGATGGGCAAGGTAAGGCTTTTGCCATCGAATTCTCTCGCTTCCATTTCGAGTAAGGGCCACATTGCGGGTTCCGCTGTTGATGCAACCGGAAGACTCTCTACGGTCTGGAGCGGCGGCTTTTCGGCTTCTGAGCCATTGCCACAGGCCAGCGTCAGCAGGAGAAAAAGTATCCCTACCAGCGAAAAGATGTTACGCATTGATCCCCCCTTTAGTCGCTCAAACGCACTCCGTCTATTTGACGGGATAAGCGGAGCTGCCGTCAACGGATTAGGAGGCAGCAATCCTGCTTCCCAGCCCGCCAGTAATGACCGGTTACTCCAGCAAAGTAATGGAGCCGACGGATCCTCAGTGGTTTGGATTGCCGCTGCCGCTTCGAGCCACAACCCCCCGCGCCGACGCGAAAGGCCCGGCGCGGAACGCCGGGGCCTTTGAGTGAACCGGATGCTACGAACCGGCGGCCCGCCTACCGGGTTGCGGGAACCCTTTCCGCGGTGCCGTCGGGCAGTACCTTGAGGCCCACTATGGGGCCGATCTTCTCATTGAACAGCTCGATCATATTGGCCCGGTTATCCTCGTCTTGGCGGGAGATGAAGCCGGGTATTACGTATTCAGTCGCCACCACGTTGGCTTGGTGTTCCAGCAGTTCGGGCGTGAACTCTTGGTAAATCATGCCGGCATCTATGTTGCGGGGGATCCAAACCTCGTTCCAGGCCGGGGTCACGCGCAAGCCCTCAAGCTCGTGCCGCGCGCCCTCCTCAATCAGGATTTGCCGGATGTCCGGCGGGAGATCATTCCAGACTTGGGGGCTGAGCATGACGGTGTTCACTGCCTGGGTCGCCAGCGGGCCGACCATATAGGTGGTCACTTCGTACCATCGCTGGGCGACCGAGGCGAAGGCCACGGTCACGCCGCAGTCGAGGACGCCGCGCTCCAGGGCGGTGTAGACCTCGGCGAAGGCCACGAACTGGGCGCTGGCGCCGAACCCTTCAATCCAGTCGGAAAGGGCCGACCCGTGACTTCGCACCTTGCGTCCCTCAAAGTCGGCCAGTTCGGTGATGCCGTCCTTGCAGAAGAAGAACTGGTCGGCGCCCGAGATCCACATATGGGTGATAACCTTGCCCCCGTCGCTGTTCTCCTCGAACAGGCTGTCCACCAACGGGCCGATGGCCTCCTGCACCTTGAGGTAGTGTTCATGGTTTTCGTAGACGCCGAACAGGATTTGCAGCTCAGCTTCGGGCATGGCCCCGGATACGTAGCTGCTGGAGATCTCGGCAAAGGACAAGGTGCCGTTGGCTATCAGGTTCAGGGAGTCCGGCCCGGCTATGCCCAGCTCCGGGAACGAAGTGATGTCGATCAGCACCTTTCCGTTGGTGCGTTCCTGCACTTGGGCCCGGAAGAAGCTGTCAAACAGCTCGCAGGGCGCAACGGTTCGGTTGATGCAGGCGAACTGGATTTCGATGGGTTCGCCGTCGTAGGTCATCTCGGTGGGGTTGGTGAAGTTCGCCTTTTCCACCAGATCCCGGTAGTACTGGAGCTCAAAGATATACCGCTCGCGTTCCAGTCCGGCCAGGTTGACCATATCGTTGGCGTCGCCCAAGCCTACTCCGGGCGCCGGGCCCACCAACTGGTTCAGGTCGCCGACGTAGAACGCGCCCGGCCCGCCGGCCCGCGCAGCGGCGGCCGCGGCCAGAGTGGGGTCAACGTCCTCCATCGTCGCGGAGCCGTCTTCGTCCGCAGCTTCCGGCGTGGCCGCCTCCGTGGGGGTGGGAGCCGGGGCCGGCGTTGCCGTTGGCGCGGCGGTGGGGGACTCCGTGGCCTCCGGCTCAGCGGCGCTTCCGCAGGCCAGCGCCAGAGTCATAAGCAAAATCAGCAAACCGGCTAACAAGAATGGCTTAATCATCGGATAAACCTCCTGAAGGCTGCGCGTTTTGCGTCTATGGGCCAGGGGCCGGCCCTTCTGACGCCGCTCCCATAGCCGGGCGGAATATACCAAATCCAATTTCCCGGCGCAAGAAAAACTTGCGAATAGATAAAAACTATACAGAAATATATCGCATATTAAGGTTGATTAAGGCAGTAACAATACGAATTACGTAGCACAATCCCGGAATTGTTATCTATACAAAACGGCCCCGTCATTCAGCGCCGGGGCCGTTGGAGAAAACCGGAGGGGCGGGCAGCAGCCCGCGCTACTGGGTTACCGGCACCCGCTCCGTGGTGCCGTCGGGGAGGATTTTGACGCCGACGATGGGGGAAATCCTTTCGTTGAACAGCGCGATGATGGCGTCCCGGGAGTCATCGTCCTGTCGGCTGACGAAGCCGGGCACCACGTGCTCGGTCGCCACCACGTTCCGCATATGGTCCATCAGCTCGGGCGAGAACTCCTGATACTCCAGCCCGGCGTCAATGTTGCGCTGGATCCAGACTTCGTTCCACGCCGGAGTCACCCGGATGGCCTCCAGCTCGTGCCGGGCGCCCTCCTCTTCCAGGATCTTCTGAATGTCCTCGGGCAGGCCGTTCCAGACGTCGGCGTTGACAATCACGGTGTTGAGCAACTGGCTGGACAGCGGCCCCACCATATAGTCGGTCACCTCATACCAGCGCTGGGCGTGAGCGGCGAAGGCCACGGTGACGCCGCAGTCCAAGATGCCGCGCTCCAGGGCGGTGTAGACCTCGGCGAAGGCCACGAACTGCGCGTTGGCGCCGAACCCCTCGATCCAGTCGGAGAGGGCCGAGCCGTGGCTGCGAACCTTCCGCCCCTCGAAGTCATCCAGCAACGTGATGCCGTCCTTGCAGAAGAAGAACTGGTCGCCGCCGGAAACCCACATATGCGACAGTATTTTGCCGCCGTCGGTGTTTTCCTCAAACAGCCGGTCCAGTTCCGGCCCAATGGCCTGAGTCACCTTGAACTCGACTTCGTGGTCGGGATAAAGGCCGTACATTATGGCCAGCTCGGCCTCGGGCATATGGCCGGAGACGTAGCCGCTGGTTATTTCCGCGAAGGACAGGGTGCCGTTGGTGACCTGCTCCAGCGAGTCCGGCCCGGCGATGCCCAGTTCAGGGAAGGAAGTGATGGGAATGATGACTTTGCCGTTGGTGCGGGCTTCCACTTCCTGGCGGAAGAAGCTGTCCCACAGCTCGCAGGGGGCTACCGTGCGGTTGATGCAGGCGAACTGGATTTCGATGGGGTCGCCGTCATAGGTCATTTCCGTGGGGTTGGTGAAGTTGGCCTTTTCCACCAAGTCCGCATAATACTGCGAGTCGAACAGGTAACTTTCCCGCTCCAGCCCGGCCAGGTTGACCTGGTCGTCCGCGTCGCCCAAACCCTCCGCCGGGGCCGGGCCGACCAGTCGGCTGAAATCGCCGTCGCCGAGGTAGAAGGCGCCCGGGCCGCCGGCCCGCGCCTCGGCCGCGGCCAGCAGGGCCGGGGCAACGCCGGAATCGGACATCGCCGGGGCTTCGGTGGCTTCCTCCATCATCGCTTCCGTGGGGGCGGGCGCCGCGGTGGGGGCCGCCGTTGGGGCCGCCGTGGGAACCGCCGTGGGCGGCGCGGCCGTCGGCTCCGGGGTGGCCGCCTCGCCGCAGGCCAGAGCAAAGGCCATCAGCAGGATAAGAACTCCGCCAAGCAGAAGGGGTTTGAGCATTCGCGCACTCTCCTGGATAATTTTATCCGCCGGGCTGTGCGGGGCGCAGCCCGGCGGAATATAGCAAATTGGAATCGCCCGCGCAAGGCGGTTTCCGCCATCCGCTCTTGCGAAATCCGGTAGTTGATAGACGAAACCGGCACAAACCCAAATGGAATACGTTATCGAAAAGTTTATGAACCATAACAGGCTTTCGACGCAAAAGGAAAAGGCCCCGGACATCCGCCGGGGCCGGAGACACCTTGCCGCACTCTTAGGTACAAGGGCGGGAATTCCCGCCCCGGTGCCTGCGAGGAATGCCGGATTACTCCAGCAGGATGATGGAGCCGTCTTCCTCGATTTGCACCTTGGCCCAAGGCGAGACGATATCGTTCCAAATGGCTATTTCATCCGGCCCGACGCGCTTTATCCAGTTGGGCAGGACGCGGCCCAGCGCAACTTCTTCGTAGACGAACTCTTTCATCTCGTCGGACCATGGTATGAAGGTCATGCCCTGATCCACGTTGACCTTGACGCCGGTTTCGTTCCAGACGGCGGCCAAGCGGAGGTTTTCCAGCTCCATCTTGGCGCCCTCTTCGATGATGATGGCCTGAAGGTCGGCCGGGATGCGCTCCCAAGTGTCCTTGTTCATGGTCTCGAAGCCCATGGGCATGGAGATGAAGGGGCCGATGAGGTTGTCGGTGACCTCATACCACCGCTGGCCGTGGCCCGCATGGGCGCCGGTTACGCCGGCGTCCAGAATGCCGCGCTCCAGGGCGGTATACACTTCGGCGAAGGCCATAAACTGGCCCTCCCCGCCCAGGCCGTTGATGGCGTCGGTCATGGTGGTGCCGTGGCTGCGGGTTTTCAGCCCATCAAAGTCTTCCCGCTCCGCGCCGCGGGTAGAGAAGAAGTACTGGTCGTTGCCGCCGTACCAGATATGGTAAATCAGCTCGCCGCCGCCGGTATTGTCATAGATGCCTTGGTCCAAGGTTTCCAGCAAGGCAGTGTTCGCCTCGTGCTCCGACTTGAAGTCTTTCCACAGGCCCCAGACGTATATGATGTCTATCAGGGGCCAGGTGCCGCCCACGTAGGCCGGCTGGATCTGGGCGAACTCGATGGTCCCCTGCTCCACCAGTTCCAGCATATCGGAACCGGCCAGCCCCAGTTCGGGGTAGCTGGACACCTCGAAGTTCACCTGCCCGTTGGTGCGCTCCCGGACGTTCTCGGCGAAGTAGACGGTCTGGAGCTTGCAAGGCAACAGGGCGCGGTTGATGCAGGCGTACTGGATGTTTATATCTTCACCGCTGGAGGTCAGGGGCGTGGGGTCGGTCAGCTTGGCCTTGTCCAGCAGGGAGCGGTAGTAGTCGGTCTCGAAGATGTGGCTGTTCTTTTCCAGGAACTCCAGGGGGACGTTGCCGGTGCCGTCGCCTAGGGCTTCCTCCACGCCGCCGGGCGAGGGGCCGACGAGCTGGGAGAGGTCGCCGACGTAGATGGAGCCGGGGCCGCCGGCCAGTTGGTCGGCCACTGCTTGGAGGGCCGCGTCGGCGTCCGACATCGCCGGCTCCTCGGTGGCTTCTTCCATCGCCGCCTCGGTAGGGGTTGGGGCCGCCGTGGGCGCCTCGGTGGGCGTTGGGGTCGCCGTGGGGGCCGCCGTCGGCACTGCGGTCGCGGCCTCGCCGCAGGCCACCAGGAAGGCGATGAGCAAAATAAGCGCTCCGGTTAGCAAAACGGGTTTGACCATTCAAGCACTCTCCTGAATAAATTTGCTGTTTCCTTGGGTGCGTCGCTTTTCAGTCCCGCCCGCAAGGTTCGGCGGAATATACCAAATAGCATACCGCCGCGCAAGACGATTTCCGGTATTCAATTATTCAAGGTCTACGGCCAATGCAATTCTACGAATACCGACGGATTAAAGACGAAAGGGGCTTATGGATTTCCCAATAATAAACCGAAAGAAGCTGACGGATTCGAGCGTTTTCCGCCGCCGATGGAAAGGCCCCGGATAGTCCGGGGCCTTTACGTCGGCGGCCGGGGTGTTTTACGAAAGGACTACTCGACCAGCGAGGCCGTGCCATCCGGGTTGATTTTGATGCCCGCCACCGGGCCAACGTTCTTGTTGAACAGTTCCACCGCTTCGGTGTCCGGGCCGCCAACGCGGTTCACCCACTGGGGAATCACCCGTTTCAGCGCCACTTCCTCGAACATAAAGTCGCGTATTTCGTCATTGAAGGGAACGTAGGTCATTCCTTCGTCCAGCAGCTTGGGGATGCCGAGCTGGGACAGGATGGGGGTGACCCGGAAGAACTCCAGCTCGTACTTGGCGCCTTCCTCGAGGAGGATTTGCCGGAAGTCCTCGGGGAGTTCGGCCCACACGTCGGCGTTGAAGGTGGCGTTCTCCACGGTGAACAGGGGCAGCGGCCCGGCCATGTACTTGGCGACTTCGTACCAGCGCTGGCCGTAGGCCGCGTTGGCGCCGGTCACGCCGCCGTCCAAGATGCCGCGCTCCAGGGCGGTGTAGACCTCGGTGAAGGCCACCCACTGCGCTTCCGAACCCATGCCGTCAATCATGTCCGACAGCGCGCCGCCGAAGCTGCGCACCTTCAACCCCTGGAAGTCGTCCAATGTCTCGATGGGTTCCTTGCTGAAGAAGAAAATCTCGTTCTCCGGCACCCGCCAGAGCTGGTAGATGGTCACGCCGCCGCCGGTGCGCTCTTCAATCAGCCGATCCAGGTCCGGGATGGCCGCCGCCGTGGCCTTGTAGAAGGTCTCGTTGTCCTTGTACATCCCCCACAGGTACTTCATATCCATGGCCGGCAGGTCTCCGGCGGTGTAGGCCGCCGGCAGCTCGGCGAAGGACAGGGTGCCGTTTGCCAGCAGCTCCAGCACGTCGGGCCCGGCGATGCCCAGCTCCGGGTAGCCGATGATCTCGATTTTCAATTGCCCGTTGGTGCGCTTGAACACTTCGTCCGACCACCATTCGGACAGCTTGCAGTGGGTCAGGGCCCGGTTGATGCAGGCGAACTGGTAGGAAAGTTCCTGTCCGGTGGTGGTGACCTGGGTGGGGTTGGTGTAGTTGGCGCGCTCGATCATCTCGCGGTAGTAATCGGAGTCGAAGACGTACAGGTAATCCTCCAGCCCCTCGAAGGGAACGCCGTCGTAGTCGCCGATGTCGCCCTCAAGGGGTTCCGGCACCGGGCCGACCAGTTGGCTGAGGTCGCCAACGTAGATGGCGCCCGGCCCGCCGGCCAGTTGGGCGGCCACGGCCTGCAAGTCGGCGTCGCCGGACATAGCCGGCGCCATGGTGGGAGTGGGAGCGTCGGTGGCCGCCGGGGCCCGGGTGGCCGGGGCCTCCGTGGGCGCCGCGGTGGGAACTGCGGTGGCCGCGGGGGCCGGGGTGTCCGTGGGAACCGCCGTGGCCGAGCTGCCGCAGGCGATGAATGCCGCCATTATCAAGGCAATCAAGAGCGTGCCGCCGGTTAACGCAACGTTTCTTTTCATAAAAGACACTCCTGGATGTTTTTCCCTGACCGGCGGCGATTTCCGGCCCGGCCGCCCGTTGCGCGGCAATATACCAAAGGGCTATTCCCGGCGCAACCCAATTACTAGAAATTTATGGAAAACACGATAATAAAATGTCGAAATTCGTACATTATTAAACTGATTTCGCAATCGCGCGGCCCAAGCGGCTAAAAACCCCGCCCGCCGGGAATCAGGCGGGCGGGATGGCGAGAGCATTTATGGCATAAGGAATCGTATTATTCTAAAATGGCTAGGCCAATGGAGCTGATATTGGTTATATTGCATAAAAATAGCGGCAATTCGCGTATCTCAGGCTGGCGGGCCTGAAGGGGTAGGATGTGGTCATGGCACGGCAAACGGAAAAACCGCTCTACTGGGAAAATCACGAAGCCTTTCGCCGCCTGCTCATCATTGGCGGCATTTCGCTGGTGATTGGGGTGTTCTACGGGGAAGCGGCGTCAACGGGATTTCTGGTTGCTTGGATGAAGGACTGGTTCCCCATGGTGATGTGGGCTTCGGGGCTGCTGATTCTGGCGATGTGCTTCCTGCTCCACCCCAAGCAATACTCCATCTACCCGGACAGCCTGGTGGTCGAGTGGTGGCACTTCCGGCGAAAGACCATTCCCTTCAAGGAAATAACCGAACTCAAAACCTGGTCCAATATGGGCCGAACGCAGCTCACCATCATAAGCCGGGGGCCGAACTACGAGTTCGGTTGGGAATCCATCGCGCCCCGCAAGGTGGAGGTCTTTGCCGAAAGGCTGGAGGAGGCCCTGAACCGGCACCGTTTCCGCGCGGGTCTCGAACCGCTCCAAGTCAAGGACGAAAGCTCGCGGAAGAGCAAGAAGAAAGGCTGACCGGCCCACGGTCAGCGGGCGGCGAGCGGCGGCGGGCCGGCCAGATCGCCCCCGGCCGCGGCCCGGTGCAGGGCCGCCACGGAGCGGGCCAGCGATTGCAGGTCGGCCACGGCCTGCGCGTCGGTCAGTTGGCCGTCTTGGAAGTGCAGTGATTGCAGGTATACCACCCCCGGCGCGGCGTGGGCCCCAAACCACGCCAGCACCGGGCGCAGTTGCGCGTCTATGCTCAGGTAGTGGTGGTCGGTGGCCCCCATGCCGATAAGCCCGCAGGCTTTGCCCCGCAGCGCCGCCACCGGCAGGTGGTCCAGCAGGTTCTTCAGCGCGCCGGTATAGGAGGCCCGGAAAACCGGCGTGGCGATGAGGTACATATCCGCCGCCGCCACCCGCTCCACCACCGCCTGCGTGTCATCATCGTAGCCCGGCAGGGGCCGCCCGTCGGCGAAGGAAATCCGGTAATCGCCCAGATGCAGTATGCCCGCATCGGGCGCGTCCGGGCCGTCCAGCCCCGAAAGGGCCGCCTCTATCGCTTGGTACAGGCGGCCGGGACGGGTGACGGTTCCGTGGATGGCGAGCAGGCTTGCGGGCATCGTTTCTCCCTATGGCTCTTGCGGCGCGCACTTGCGCTGATTGATGGCGAAGACGGACCACGCGGCCGGCAGCAGCAAGGCCCCCGTGATGGCGAAAGGGAGTATATATGAACCCGTCGCATCGAATAAATACCCGGCCATCAGAACGCCGATGGCGCCGCCGATTTGCCGGAAGGAGTAAGTCAGCCCGCTCAGGCTGCCCAGAGAGGCCAGACCGTAGATGTCCGCCAGCAGCGCAGTAATCAGCAAGGCCGGAGCGTTCCACGAGAACCCGATTGCCACGGCAGCGGCCCACAGCCCCAGATCCCCAGGCAACAACAGCGCGGCGGCATAACCGCCTCCCCGCAGGGCATAGGCCAGCCCCCAGACGGTTTTGCGGTCGGCCGGTCGGAGATCAGTCCGGTGGTTACGCTGCCGACAACGTTCATCACCATCAGCAGGCTGAATAAACTGGCGGCGACCGCCGGAGAGGCGCCCTGAGCGCTGGCGTAAGGCACGAAATGCACCAGCAGAATCACGGCGGAAAAGCCATCGGCGAAGTAGCTGGCGGACATATACCAGATGGTGCGCGACCGGAAAGCCTCGGCCCACCCCACCGTTGACGGCGGGGCCTTCCGGCGCTCTGTCCCTTCATCTGGAGAGGGCGCGTCAGGTGGAGAGGGCGCGTTAGGTGGAGAGGGCGCGTCAGGTGGAGAGGGCGCGTCAGGCGGAGAGGGCGCGTCAGGCGGAGAGGGCGCGTCAGGCGCAGCGTCCCCATCGGGATTCAGTCCCAGCGTGGCCGGGCGGTCTTGGACCAGCGCGTAAACCAGGGGAACCGCCAGCAGCAGCGCCAGCAATGCCAGCGACACCCAGGCTATCCGCCAGTGAGCGACTTCAATGACCAGGATAACCAGCGGCACCAGCAGCAGGCCCCCCGAGCCCGCTCCGGCAGCGTTGAGGCCCAAGACCGTCGCCCGCGCCCGGCGGAACCAGTTCGCCAGCAAGGCGCTGGTGATGGCCGGGGAAGCCCCGCCATAGGCCACTCCCGAAACCACGCCGAACACCAGCACCAGAAAGACTATGTGAAAAGTTAAGCTGAGGAACAGGAAAGCCAGCCCGAAGACAATCAGGCTGACCAGAATAGCCCTGCGTCCGCCGGCCCGGTCGGCAAAAACCCCCAGCGCGGTTTGGGTAAGGCCATTGAGCAGAAGCCCCAGAAAGGCGGCCAGCGAAACCGTTCCCCGGTTCCAGCCGAACTCCTCGCTCATGGGAAGCACGAAGGCGCCGAAGCTGTTGCGGGCGCCCACCACGACCACCGAAACAACCACGCAGGCCCCGGCCACGTACCAGCCGCGATAACCGGGCATCCGGCCGCCGGAACCCTGCGTCATGCCGCTCCATAAGAAATCTGGGAGGAATGAATCAATTGTATTTCCGGGGCCGCAGAAATCTATCCGAATTTCGCCCGCAAACTTTTTGAGGGCCGCGCCCGCCATTTGAGGGCCGCGCCGGCCATTTGAGGGCCGCGCCGGCCGGGGGAGGGCGGGCGAAGGGGGCCGCTGCTACCCCGCTTCGCCAGCGCGGCGCGCTGCGGTATAGCGGTTTTCCGGCACGGGCAGACCCAGGTTGCCGCGCAGGGTATCGGCTTCGTACTCGGTGCGGAACAGGCCGCGCTCTTTCAGGATGGGCAGCACCTGGTCTACGAAGTCATCGAACCCCTGGGGCAGCGCCGCGCCGCTGAGCATGAAGCCGTCGGCGGCGCCCGACTCGAACCACGCCTGCATCGTGTCGGCCACCTGCTCCGCCGTGCCGATGAACTCGTGGCGCGGCGTGGTCACCTGCTGGGCCATCTCCCGCAGCGTCAGCTCTTTTTCGCGGGCGGTCCGCTTGATGCTGTCGGTGGAGCTTTCCCAGCCGTTGCGCCCGAAGTCGCCAAGGTCGGGGAAAGGCGCGTCTAGGTCGTACTGGGTGAAGTCCAGGTCATTGAAGTACCGGCCCAGGTAGTTCAGGGCCGCGTTGATTTCCACCAGCCCGGCAATCTCGCGGTACTTGGCTTCGGCCTCCTGCGCCGTGCGGCCCACGATGGGCGAGCAGCCGGGCATAATCAGGACTTCCGCCGGGTTGCGTCCGGCGGCGGCGGCCCGGCCTTTCACGTCGCCGCTGAACGCCGCGGCGTCGGCCCGCGTGGACTGCCCGGTGAACACGGCGTCGGCGATGGCGGCGGCGAAGCCCCGCCCGGCCTCCGAGGAGCCGGCCTGAATCAGCACCGGCCGCCCCTGCCGCGAGCGGGCGATGTTCAGCGGCCCCTGCACCGAGTAGAACTCCCCTTGGTGGTTCAGCCGGTGCATCTTGTCCGGGTCTATGAACCGCCCGCTGGCTTGGTCGCGGATAAAGGCGCCTTCCTCCCACGAATCCCACAGCCCTTGGGCTACCTCGATGTACTCCGCGGCCATGCGATAGCGCAGATCGTGGGCCGGATGCTCCGGCTTGCCGTAGTTCAGGGCCGAGCCTTCCAAGGGCGAGGTCACCACGTTCCACCCGGCCCGCCCGTTGGAGATGTGGTCAATGGAAGCGAATTGCCGCGCCACGGTGTAGGGGTCGCTGTAAGTGGTGGATAGAGTGGCCGCCAGCCCGATGCGGCTGGTGTCCATGGCCAAGGCGGCCAGCAGGGTCAGCGGCTCGAAGCGGTTGAGGAAGTTGGGATGCGACTTCTCGCTGATGTACAGCCCGTCGCCGAAAAAGGCGAAGTCCAGCTTGGCCGCCTCCGCCTTGCGCGTCAGCCCCCGGTAGTAATCCAAGTTGATGGCCGCGTCCGGCACGGCCTTGGGGTGCCGCCACGACGCCATGTTGGAGCCGGTGCCCGCCAAAAAAGCGCCAATGCGCATCATCCGCCGCTCAGCCATAGTCGCTACCCCGCTTATTCCCCCGCTGCCTCCGGGAGAGGGTTGGAGTGAGGGCGTCCCTTTACTAGATCAATCCGCCCAGCAGTTCGTAGGAGCGCAGCCGTTTCTCGAAGCTGTCCATGGCGGTCACCGCGATAATCTCATCGGTCTTATACCGGCGCTGCGCCGCCAGCAGTTGCCGCCTTACCGTCTCCGGCGCGCCGTGGATCACGCCCGCCTGCCGCACCGTCAGTTGATAATTCTCCCCGGACTGCCGTCCGAATTCCTCGCCGGCCTCGACGCTGCCCACGGTGAGAGTGCGCCCGCTGTCCAGCGTGATGCGGACGACCTGGATTTTCGCAGCATGCCCGGCGGCTTCCGCATCGGTGTCGGCCACGATGACGGGCAGGGCCAGCAGCGTATAGGGCCGACGGCCGCTCTCTCCGGGAGCGGGTTGGGGCGAGGGCGCGCCGCCATAATCGAACCCCGACTGGTAACGGCGCACCGCCTCGGCCATTTCGTCTGCATCGTTATTCAGGAACAGGGCGAAAACGTAGGGCATCGCCAGTTGCGCCGCCATATCGCCGCTGGAGCGGGTGGTTCCCAGCAGGAACAGCGCGGGCGGCTGGGGCGGCTGGGGGCTGGCCCGCAGGCCGTGGAGCGGGTGCTCCGGCTCCAGTTCGCCGTGCAGAAACCGCCGCAGTTCGGCCAGCTTTTCCGCCAGCGGCATCGCCGGTTCCCCGTCACCGCGCCGCAGCGCAGCCGTGGAGCGGGGCAGCCCGCCCGGCCCGCGTCCGATGCCCAGGTCCACCCGCCCCGGGGCCAGCGACGCCAGCACGTTGAAGTTCTCCGCCACCTTGTAAGGGCTGTAATGCTGCAACATCACCCCGCCGGAGCCGACGCGGATGCGGGAGGTATGGGCCAGCAGGTGCGAAACCAGCACCTCCGGCGACGACCCCATCACCCGGTCGGAGCCATGATGCTCGGCCACCCAGAAGCGGTGATAGCCCCACTCCTCGGCCTTCCGCGCCAGTTCGACGGTATGCCGCAAGGCGTCCCCCGGGGTGTCCGATTCGTGAACCGGGCTTTGGTCCAGGATGCTCAGCTTCAAGTCCAAGGCGGTCACCGGCGATACCCGTTCATCCTGAGTTGTCTAGGGGCCTGCGTCTCTGCGCCGAATCAATCACCCGGCCAGCGGCTCCATGCCGGACTCGGCGCGGGCGTCGTTGATGTGGTCGAGGATGCGCTGGCGCAGGGGGGCGATTTCGTAGCCAATGTCGGCCAGCATCCGGCTGTTGTCCACTAGGTAGACGTGGGGAACGGTGCGGTCGCCGGTGGCGATTTGGGCGCCGGGGATGAAGCTGCGCACGGCATCGGCCATATCCTTGATGGTAGCCAGGCTGCCGCCGCTGATGTAGGTGCGGTGGTTCAGCGTTTCGGACAGGGCGGCGCGGACGAAAATTTCGGCGGCGTCCTCGGCGTGAATCATAGGTGAAGGCTCGTCCTCGTGGAAGGGCATGGAAACGGGCTGCCCCACGGCCGGGAGGGATACCATCAGCCCGCCGATCATGCCGGTCATGCCAGTGACGCGCCCGTGGCCGAACACGGTGCAGATGCGTATGCCCCGCAGGTCGAGGCCATAGAGGTCTGCGTAGCGGCGGGCCGAGAAGTCGTTGACCGACTTGGTCATACCGTAGACGTTGATGGGGTCATTTACGTCGTCCTCGTTGATGGCGCGTTCCCCGAAGGTGTCCTGCACGCCGTAGACCGCGATGGAGCTGGCGTAGACCACTCGCCGGATGCTGCACCAGCGGGCGGCCTCGAAGACGTTGTTGGTTCCGCCGATGTTGACCTGCATGGCGAAGTGCGGACGGTCTTCGGTATCCGGCGGCAGCAGCGCGGCCATGTGGATGATGCGCTCGACCCCATGGGCGTTGATGGCCTCCATCAGTTGCGGCAACTGGGTCACGTCGCCCCGGTACAGCTTGATGCGGTCGAGGTAGGGCGCCAGGTTGGCCCGGGGCGGGGCAAGGTCGAAACAGACCACTTCCTCGCCGCGCTCCAGCAGCTTGCGTATGATGCGGTTGCCGATGAACCCGGTTCCGCCGGTGACCATCACAGACATTAGCCTTCTCCCAAGACTCTCCGGCCCTTGGCCCCCGCAAGGACGGCATCTCGGGCCGGGAGCCGTTATTTATCAACCCGCGCCCATGATAGATTGGCCGTGGAAGGCCCGCAATCCCCGCAGGGTTGCGAGGCGGGTATCGTATCCCGCTCATCGCGGGAAGGGACAGGAGACGGAGCGGCGCGGCCAGCCAGCGTTGCCGACCCGCGCCGGGAATACTGCAAAGGGTTGGCGTTTGACAATTCAGCCGCAGATAGTGTATCAATCATTTACTATCCGGCAAATATGCCAGGCAGTTCGGCGAGGTTTCGCCGCAGCCCAGGAGGAGGAGGAGTATGCCCGACACTTTCTATTGCAGGGTTAGCAACTTCCTGTCCGACCCTCGGGACCGTTTCATCGCAGTCGGGGAGACGGCGGACGAAGTTCTCCAAAAGGTGAAAACCTATCTGACCAGCGAGGCCGCTGTCGCGCGATATGGCGCCATAGAGGTGGATCAACTGGAAAACAACATCAAGACCTGCATCTTCCAGAGGGGAACCAAGGCCATCCACAACCGCGCGCCGGATACCCGCTACTACCACGAGCCGCCGCCCCAAGAGTAATCCCTGCGGCAGGCAGCCGCGGCAGCCCGTTGACCCCGCATCCCCCGAGCGGGGTCATTTTCGTGGCCCGAGTGTCAGCGGCCGCTTGGCCGGTATTCCAACCCGGCGCGGGTAGCGTTCGGGCGTGGGCGTCACCTTCTCGAAGGCGGCCGCCACGCGGTCGTCGGCCAGCCCGGCCAGCGGCACCGGGAACACGCCCGCCGCGCGCCCGCCCAGTTCGAACAGGGCGAACCGGGCCTCCGCCAGCTCAGCCTCCAGCCCGCCGTGCTTCAGGGCGATGGCATACCCCCCGGGGCGGCAGAAGGGCAGCGTGTATTCCAGCAGCAACGGCAGCCGGGCCACGCCCCGCGCTAGGGCCAAGTCGAAGCCGTCGCGCAGTTCCGGCCGGCGGGCCAGCGTCTCGGCCCGGCCGGTGTGCACCGTGACCCCGCGCAGTCCCAATACCCCGGATATATGCTCCAGGAAGGCCGTTTTCTTGCCCACCGACTCAATCAGGTGGAGTTCCAAGCGCGGGAAGGCCAGCTTTAGGGGCAGACCCGGAAAGCCCGCCCCGCTGCCCACGTCCACCACCCGCTCCACTCCGGGGAGGTTGTCCGGCGGCGCATCCGGCCTCTCCCGAACCGGCTTCCCCCGAAAGGGAAGGCAGACGGTCAGGGAGTCAAGAAAGTGCTTGACTTGCGCTTCTTCGTAGGCGGTGACGGCAGTCAGGTTCGCCTGCTCGTTCCCCTCGGCCAGCTCGCGGTAATACAACTCGAACTGCTCAAGCTGTCCGGCGGAAAGGTTGACGCCCAACTCCCTGGCCCCTTGGTC
This sequence comes from Dehalococcoidia bacterium, assembly GCA_965213725.1. GTDB lineage: Bacteria > Chloroflexota > Dehalococcoidia > Lucifugimonadales > UBA3495 > VXOI01. Next base: position 1,941,198 of record OZ243924.1, on the reverse strand, counting down.
CAGAAGCGGCATCGGCTGATTCTCGCTGAACTTCATCGCTGTATTATGGCATTCTCGGCGCGGGCAATCAGCGTTGCCAACGCGCGCTTAGGATACCCGTATTATGGCGCAATTGACAGGCAAATTGCCGGGCCGTAGAATGGCGCGTATTCGGGAAACCCCAAATGAGCAAGAAACAGAAGGCGGAAAATGGCGACTAAAGCGTATCTGTTGGTTGAGACCTCCGTAGGCAAGACGCGGGAAGTGGCTACCACGCTGACCGGCCTGCCCGGAATAGCGACCGTTGACGTGGTAACCGGCCCCTACGACATAATCGCTATGATTAACGCCGACGACATTTCCGTCGTGGGCGATCTGGTCACCGGACACATTCACACCGTCAACGGCGTGGTGCGCACCGTAACCTGCGTAGCCGTCGGCGGCTAGGCCGGGAGCGCGCCCGCCCCTTTCCACCTTGCCCTAACCCTGCTTCACACCGCCAGGGAGTGTTGTTTTGGACTTTAAGTTTACCCCTGAAGACGAGTCCTTTCGCCAGGAACTCAGGACATTCCTAGAAACCGAGCTGCCGGGAACGTGGGAGGGCGGCGGTCGCTACCCGGAGGAAGATGATTGGGATCTGACCCGCGTCATCCGCCGCCGGATGGCGGAGCGGGGCTGGCTGACCATGCACTGGCCCGAAGAGTACGGCGGTCAGGGCGCCTCGCCGGTGAAGTCGGCCATATTCAACGAGGAAATCGCCTATCTCCGCGCCCCGGGGCGGGATATTTTCGGCGTGCGGATGCTGGGGCCGACGCTGATGATTCACGGCTCGGAAGAGCAGAAGCGCACGCATCTGCCCCCGGTGGCGCGCGGCGAAGTGCAATGGTGCCAGGGTTACAGCGAGCCGGAGTCCGGCTCCGACCTAGCCTCCCTCAGCACCCGCGCGGTGCGCGACGGCGATGACCTGGTAATAAACGGCGGCAAAATCTGGACGACGCTGGCTCATCGCGCCGACTGGATTATGCTGCTGACCCGCACCGACCCGGACGCCCCCAAGCACCGGGGCATCAGCTTCGTGCTGGTGGATATGAAATCCCCGGGGGTCACCGTGCGGCCCATCATCAACATGGCCGGGGGCCACGAGTTCAACCAGGTGCTTTTCGACAACGTGCGCGTGCCCCGCGCCAACGTGGTGGGCGAGGAAGACCGGGGCTGGTACGTAGCGGTGACGCTGCTGGACTTCGAGCGTTCCGGCATTGACTACTCGGCCAACGCCCGCCGCCTGCTGGACGACGTGCGCGAATACGCCACCGAGACCAAGCGCAACGGACAGGCCATCATGGACGCGCCCTGGGTTCGCAGCCTGATGGCCGACCGGTACATCGAATGCGAAGTGGCCCGGCTGATTGCCTACAACGTGGCCTATATGCAGGGCCAGGGCCTGGTTCCCACGCGGGAAGCCTCGATGAGCAAGGTCTTCGGCAGCGAGACGGTGCGGCGGGTTACGGAGGCGGCCATGGACGTGCTGGGACTGTACGGCACGCTGGGCCGGGAAGAGAAGTGGGCGCCGCTGCGGGGCCGTGTCCAAGAACACTGGATGCTCAGCTTCTCCGGCACCATCGCCGCCGGGACTTCGGAAGTGCAGCGGAACATCATCGCCGGCCGCGGCCTGGGGCTGCCGAGGGGTTAGCCGACCAAGGTCATTGGCCGCAATGGCGCAAAGGACGCGATGAGCGCAGAGGGCTTGAGACATCCCTCTGCGCTCTGTGTCCTTGGGATTAGGCGGCGCGCAGCAGTCCTTCGCCCAAGGCGTCGCCCCTCACGGTGGCCTCGCGGCAGCGCTGCATTATGCGGAATACGGTTCGCGCCGTGACCGAGAAGCGTTGGGCGGTTTCCTCCACGCTGAGGGACTCCTGAGCCATAACGCGCAGGATGCGGAAGTCGCGGGCCAAGCGGCGGTTGCGCTGGTACCAAGCCGGGTCATCGTACTTGCAGAAGGGCAGCGGGCAGTCCAAGCAGGAGTCCGACGCTTCGCAGCCGGTGTCTTCGTAGTGATAGAATTCGGAAAGGTCTTCCGAAGCGGCGCGCCGGGAAACGGGGCTGAGCGATTGCAGGTGGACGGCTTGCAGCGTTACCATGGCATCACCCCCAAACGGCTGTTCTAATAATGCTTACTTAATTTAGAACAATTATTCAAGGTATGTCAACGCTTTTGACTGGGTTTTTCGGAAAAATGTTCGGGTTTTCCGGCGCGGAACTCCGCTTCGGCCTCGGGCAGCCGGTCACTCATTCCGGGAGGGCTTATGATTGAATACGAAACGATGACCTACCAGCGCAAGGGGCGGATTGCCTACATTATGTTCAACCGCCCGCAAGCACTGAACGCGGTCAACGCGCAGTTCGAGGCCGACCTGCACGATGCGCTGCTGGAGTTCGACACCGACGAGGATGCCTGGGTCGGCATCATCCACGGCGCGGGCCGGGCCTTCTGCGCCGGGGCGGACATCAAGCAGCGTTTCGTCGCCATGACGCCGCAGGAAAGCGCCCGCCGCGAGCGCGGCCCCAACCCGGAGGGTTACCTGGGCCGCGCCATCAACTGGAAGCCGGTCATCGCCGCCGTCCACGGCTACGCTTTGGGGGCCGGTATCGTCATCGCCGCCGAGTGCGATATGATCGTTGCCTCGGAGGACGCCAAGTTCGGCATCACCGAGACCCGGCGGGGGCTGGCGGGCGGCCGGATCTGGGCCAAGGTCAACGCCTTCATGCCCTCGAAAATCGCCAGCGAGATGGTCATTACCGGCGAGCCAGTGGCGGCGGCCGAGCTTTACCGCTTGGGGCTGATCAATCGGCTGGTGCCCAACGGCTTTCACCTGACCGCCGCCGAGTCCCTGGCCGAGAAGGTGCTGAAGGCCCCGCCGCTGTCGGCGCGGGTGGGCGTGAAGCTGACCCGCCGCCAGTGGGTGCAGGCCGGAGCCGACGCGGATATGCAAACGCTGCCCCTGAAGCTCCACCTCAGCGAGGACTTCCAGGAAGCCAGCCGTTCCTTCGTCGAGAAGCGCCCGCCGGAATACAAGGCGCGGTAGGGCGGGCCGCAAAAACCCCCTCGCAACGGGAGAGGGCGTACCCTAACGCCCTCCCACACCCAAGGGAGGGCGTATCTTGCGTTCCCTCCCCCGTCGCAGGGGAGGGTCAGGGCGGGGAGAAACCCGCGGCAAAGCGGAGCGCCGGCTACCCCTCCGCTTCCGCCCGCTGAATTCCGTAGGGCGACTTGCCGATGAGCATTCCGTTGTCGAGCTGCACCACCGCTTTCAGGTTGCGCAAGAACAGGAAGGTCCGCAAGTCTATTTGCAGGCTGACCACGTGGCGCGACAGTTCGGGGAGGGTAAGCACCTCGACGTCGTTCAGCCTGTGGGATTGGTAGGCGGAAATGTCCCGCCGGTGCACCCTGGTATCGACCGATACCTCCACGGCGCACCCGGCTCAAGTGGAGTGCTGCAACAGGTCAACCGCCGCCCGCCCCCCCTGGCTCTGGATGTGGTCCGCAGCCCGCTGGGTTAGGATGATTTCCATAACGTTTGCCCTACCGGACGCCGCTTGCGACAAGCCGAGCCCGGGTAACTTTCGTTGAAACTCGCTGCTCCCCATTGTAGACTGTCCGGGCTTTGTTATCCATAGCGGACGGAGATGGCATGAGCGGCGAACCGCAGTTGTACCGGATTAACCAGGAAAACCGGCAGTCAGACCGGATTGAAGAGGTGGACTTCGCCCGGCTCGGATTGCGCGAGCGCCGGGACATACAGGAATGGGTGGCGGCCAACCCCGGCATCCTCGGTGACGACCTGCTGGTAATCGGCAAGGAATTCAGCGACTTCGACCGCACCAGCGAAAGACTGGACCTGCTGGCCGTTGACTTGGACGGCAAGCTGGTAATCATCGAACTCAAGCGGGATGACACCGGCTCCGACGTCCATTGGCAGGCTATCAAATACGCCAGCTATTTCCAGCGGGTTAACGCCGACGAAATCGTTAATATAGCCGCGAAATACTTTGCCGAATCGAGGAATGCTTCCGTTACCCGGATGCTACAACATTTGGGAGCCGATGACCTGAACGCCCTGAACAACGACCAGCGCATCATACTCGCCAGCCACCGCTTTGCGCCGGAAGTTACTTCCGCCGCTTTGTGGCTCAACCTGAAAGTTCCTGACCTGATTACCTGCGTCAGGCTAACGCCATTTCAGGACAAACAAAACGGAGTGTTGTACATACAGGCGTCTGTGATTATCCCGGTGCCTGAGGTAGACGACTATCTGGTTGGCGTTGGGCAAGGCGCACAACCGGAAAGCGCCGATGGCAGCAGCTTTGGGGCTAAACTTGCGACGACAAACGCCCGGAGAAGCAACGACGAAGTAACCCAATTCGCCAAAAAGGCAGCCCAGCTTGCAATCAACGGATTGCCGGATGAAATCAAGCCGGACAAGATTGGCAGGTGGGCCGGTGCTTATCCTGATGAGGCTCGCTATTACCATTTATGGTATTCACGTTCCCCGTGGGGCAATTGGAAAGTGGACTACTCCATAGATCTCTGGCCTGAGAAAGAATCAGGAAAATGGAGAGTCAACGTAATGTTTGAAAACCGGCAAAAATTGTCGTTGCCGGCCCTTGACAGCATCAGCCTTGACACATGGCGGAATACCCATACCCACGGCATCTACTACGGCGCAAGCAGTGGCCCCGATACCCTGAACGATGACTTTGCCCTCAAGATTGCGGAAACTTTGCGGGGATTTATTGAGCAAATCACCCCCATCGTTGACGATTGGGGAAACGAAAGCGGCGATGACGAGGATGAGTAGCCCCCGGGTCAGCAGCAACGCGTTGATCGCCGCCACGCTGGCCGGGTGCACCGGCCAGCAGTGTTGCAAGTGTTCGTGGAGCTTTAACATCCGGGTTAGCGAGAATTCCACAACTGGAAAAACTGTTCGCCGGTCAATGGGCAGTCCACCAGAGCATTGAGTTCCGCTCTACTCAGATTCAGTAATATCCACGCCAGTTGACGCCTTCTGAACGAATCAGCCTTCGGAGGATTTCCAAATCTTTACTGGCTGGCGGCGCCAGTTGGGACTGCCGTGATTCCAGGGACTGGTAATAATCACTTAGAGAAGTCAAAAGATCTTCGATGGCGGATCCAAAAGAATCCCCAATTCCGTATTCTTGAACCGTCAAGTAAGTGATGGCTATCACCTCTTCCCAAGAGGTATTGACCTCAACCATGAGGTCGGCAACCAACTCCCAAGAATCATCCCAGGAATGTCCAGCAGGGATGAAATACAGCCCCTTGCTTGACGCAGGCCCGCCAGACTGCACTGTTCCCGACGGCTGATATGCAATGGGATTGATTGACAATTCGTGCGTTCCTGAATTAGCTATTTCTCCCCTCCATTTATACCCAAAAGGAATCCCAGTCTTCGCGGGCAATCCCGAGTTGAGACAGGATTTCCGTCGGGACATCATACGAAGTTCTGTATGCTTCTTCGTGAAGCCGCATCTGCTGCCTGAGAATGAATATCATCGTCTTTAGATGTTCATTGCTCATCCTGACAGTACCTAGCTGGCTAGGTTGCTGAATAGAAGCAGGTGATGGGTGGGCCTCTCGCAACTGAAAGCTCAGGTTAGCCCCCCAAGGAGTAACGGTAACTGTGAATACATCAGTGTAAAGGTCGAAAGTCTCGGGCATGTTTCACCTCCATCATTCGATAGCCGTCGGCTTGGATTGCCTCAAATCTAAGTGTAACCGGAAAGCCTAACGAACACCCAGCAGCAGCGCGTTGATCGCCGCCAGGCTGGCCGGGTGCACCGGGCGGCGGCGTTGCAGGCGCAGGGCCGATTCGCGGCACAGGAACTCCAGCACGGCCTGTTGCAGACTTTCGTTGGCTATGTGCCGCAGTTCCTGCTGGTAGGGGTAGGACTTTATTTTGTTCGGCTCCAGCTTGTCGGCTATGAACACCAGCAGGCCCAGCGGGGTCAGGGAAGGGTGTCCCGTGGTGTGATAGCGCACTGCGTTCAGTATCTCTTCGTCGTCTAGGCCGTCCTCGTGGCGCAGCAGTTCGGCTCCCACCGGCCCGTGCAGCATGACCGGAGCTTTCCGCTCGATGTCCAGCGTGGTCAACTCAAACCGGGCGGCCTGCCGCAGGATTTCCGATTTCTTCGCCGCGCGGGCAACGTCGTGGCCCAAGATGGCCAGCTCGGCCCGTTCCTCGTCAATACCGTGACGGGAGGCTAGGTCAAGCCCCACATCCCGCACCCGGAATACGTGAGCTTGCAGCTTGCCCGGCAGAGACGCGAACCGCTCCCGGAACTTGCCGGTGGCCGCTCCGGCGAACCCGGGATGAATAAACGGGCTGGCGGTCATCCCATTTCCCCCAGCGGGCGCCCGCCCAGCAGGTGGACGTGGGGGTGGGCAATGGTCTGGCCGGCGTCCGGCCCTTGGTTCAGCGTCAGACGGTAGCCGCTGAGGGTGACGCCTTCGCGGCGGGCCATCTCCTCGGCCACCACAAACAGATGCCCCATAATGGGAACCTGCCCTGGGCCAACGTAGGCCAGCGACGCGATGTGCATATTGGGGATGATCAGCAGATGCACCGGTGCTTTGGGGCTGATGTCCTTGACCGCAAAGCAACGGTCGTCGCGGTAAATTACATCGGGGTGGGCTGAGTCGAGGGCGATGTTGCAGAAAATACATTGTGTGGCAGTGGTCATTGTCAGTTACCGCTTCCCCTGAATTTTGAGCAGTGCATTACAACGGTTCCGAGCAGTCCCGGCTCATCGCGGCGTATTTGTTGAGATGCCACGGTGGTATCATAATTCTTCTGATGCTGCCTCGCCGCCGGTTTCCCGGCGGGCGGTCAGCCGCTCCAGCCGTCTTCGCTGGAAGCGGGTCTCGGCGGCGAAGGGCGGCGCCGGACTCCGGCGCACGGTTTCCAGTTCGCTTACCAGCAACTCTATGCTGGGTATGTAGCTTTCTACTACGTCCTCTGCCATCCACTGTTCATAATAGTTCTGGTGCAGGGCGTTGGCTACCCCGAACCGTTCCAGCAGGCCGGGGCGGGATAGTTCGTCGGCGATTTGCCCGGCGACGTCATACAGCAGGGAGTGTCTCCGGTGGTTCCACTCCCGCTGCTCGGCCACCGACTTAATGGCGCAGGCCGCCGCGCCCCAAGCCTTTTCCGACGCCTGTACGTAGTCCTCTATTTCCAGTTCGGCCCGGGCTTGGGCCATAAAGCGGCGGCTGGCGGCGGCGTATTTGTTGGAATCCGCTGCGGTCATTGCCTGTTTCCAGCCTCTCTGCACCGGATTATTCGCTTGACGCCTCGCCGCCGGTTTCCCGGCGGGCGGTCAGCCGCTCCAGCCGTCTTCGCTGGAAGCGGGTCTCGGCGGCGAAGGGCGGCGCTGGACTTTGGCGCACGGTTTCCAGTTCGCTTACCAGCAACTCTATGCTGGGGATGGCGCTCTCCACTTCGCCTTCCGGCATCCACTGTTCATAGTAGTTCTGATGCAGGGCGTTAGCCAGCCCGAACCGTTCCCGCAGGCCGGAGCGGGATAGTTCGTCGGCGATTTGCCCGGCGACGTCATACAGCAGGGAGTGTCTCCGGTGGTTCCACTCCCGCTGCTCGGCCACCGACTTAATGGCGCAGGCCGCCGCGCCCCAAGCCTTTTCCGACGCCTGCACGAAGTCCTCAATTTCCAGTTCGGCCCGGGCTTGGGCCATAAAACGGCGGCTGGCGGCGGCGTATTTGTTGGAATCCGATGCGGTCATTGCCTGTTTCCAGCCTCTCTGCGCCGGATTATTCGCCGTGTATGCTGGCGAGGGCCAGTTCCTTGTGATAGTTGGCGTCGCCGTAGCCAAGTTCCTGCACCTTGGCGCGGCGGGTGTATAGCTGGAGGTCATGTTCCTTGGTAAAGCCGATGGCGCCGTGGCACTGATGGGCAGTGGCGCAGACGCGGCGGTAGGCTTGGCTGATCCACGCCTTGGCGATGGAGACCTCGCGCTGTGCCGGCAGGCCTTGGGCCAGTTGCCACGCCGCCTGGTAGGCCACGCCCCGGCAGCCCTCGACGTCGGTAGCCATCTGGGCGCAGTGATGCTGCACCGCTTGGAAGCTGCCCACCGGACGCCCGAACTGGGTGCGCTGCTTCACGTATTCCACGGTCATGTCCAGCACGGCGGAGGCGCCGCCCAGCATGGCTATGCACTGACCGGCCACGGCCCGCCGGATGGCCCGCTCGGCGATGGGCCAGCCGCCGTTGACCTCCCCCAGCACCGCGCTGCCCGGCACCCGGACGTTGTTCAGCGACACCTCGAACTGCCGCTCGTTGCCGATGATGCGGATGGGCGAAACCGCCAGTCCCTCCGTTGCGGCGGGAACCAGGAACAGGGTTATGCCCGACGCCGGGTCACCCTCCGGCGCCGTTCGCGCCGCAACGATGATTACGTCGGCAACGTGGGCGTCGGGGACAAAGAGCTTGGTTCCGTTGAGCGCATAGCCGTCGCCGTCGGCGGTGGCGGCGGCTTCCACGCCCCAAGGCTCGTAACTGGCCGAGGCTTCCGTGACCGCAAGGGTCATCAGTCCGCTGCCGTCGCAGACGCGGCTGAGCAGGTCATCCTTCTGGGCGTCGCTGCCAGCATCAAGGACAGTCAGGCCCCCCAGAATTACTGTGGAAAAATAGGGGCCGGGGGCCAGGGCCTTGCCCATCTCCTCCAGCAGCACGGCCAGGTCCAGGAAATCGCCGCCGGTGCCGCCGTACTGCTCCGGGAAAGGCACCCCGGCCCAACCCAAGCCGGCCATCTGCCGCCAAAGCGCATCGGGATAGCCGCGCTCGTCTTCCTCCATTTCCCGCACCAGCGTGGCAGGACACTCCCGCGAAAGGAATTCTTGGGCGCTGGTCTTCAACATCTGCTGGATTTCCGTAAGGCCCATATCCATGTCTTAGTCTCTCCGGCGTTTATTGTGTTGAACTTCCGGCAGTACAGGCTCGCCGGAGCGCCGTTAGTATACGCGATGGCGCGCTGGCCGCTCAACAAACGGCGTCATTTGTTGAGCCGCTGCCTGATGCGCCGTTTATGCCCGACAGCAACAGCGCGTTCACCGGAACCAGCAGTTGGCGGATGGGGTCCACCGCAAGACCGGCGCCTTCAAGGGCGATGGCTCCTAACAACGCGGTGCCTCCGGGAGGGCCAAAGACTGCCTGCGTAATAATTTGCTTTTCGGCAAGTCTGATTGTGGCATAGCCGACGGGGAGTTCGATAGCCCGGTTGTCGGCCAAGTCGAAGGTTCGGTTATCCTCCGCCGCCACTCCCAGCCCGGTTAGAACATCGCGGGGAAACACGCTGTAAGTCGCGCCCGTGTCAACAACGGCCTCCATTGATACGAACTCGCTGCCAAAGGGCCTCGCCACTTGAATTGGCACGGTGAAAGTTCCCATGTCGCTACACCTCGACCACAATCTTCACCGGCGCGTTTCGGGCGATGATTACATCCGGGAGATCGAATCAGCGCGGCGCGCTTTGGCTTCCATTTCCGAACCGGCCGATGGGCAGCACCGGAGTCAATCGTTCATTCGCGGAGTCGGCAGCCAAGTGAGCCGCTTCCAGCGTAGTCGCTCCGAGCAGCGGGCTGCTCCCCTCGGCAGCGAAAATCACGGGGGCAATTACTTCCATTCCTTCGATTACAAACACTGCGTATCCGAAGGGGATGTCAACCACCCTTTCGTCAGCAAAGGCAAAGGCGCGCGTTTCGGTTGGCCGAACATTCACGCTCTCCAGGATATTCTCCGGGATGTAGCTGTGGACGGAACCAGTGTCGGCCAGCGCCCGGACTTCAGCAAAGGAAGACTTGGCTAGATCGCCAACCAGCATTGAAACGGCGAAAGTTCCCATATCGCTACACCTCGACCACAATCTCCACCGGCGCGTTCCGGGCGACGATTAGCTCCATCACCTCGTCGCCGTCGTTGACCGGCTGGTGGACGGCCTCGGCGGGGACGTAGATGAAATCGCCGGGGCCGATGGGCAGCGGCTGGTCCAGATTGTCGCCCACGATGAACCGCCCGCGGCCCTTGACCACGTAGATGGCCGACTCGCAGTTGACGTGGTAGTGTGGACTGGAGCCGCAGTGAGGCGGAATGGTGGCAACGGCCAAGTGGATGCCGGTGGAGCCGGTCAGCCCCTCGGACACCCCGGCAAGCCGGGTCATGGCCCCGGACTGGATTTCGACCTCCAGGCCGTCGGGATGTATCACTCTGCATTCCGCCATGTCGGCCTCCTGATTCGCGGATTTGGATTGCGGAGGGCGCCCCCGCCCTGACTCTTCCCTCCGGGAGAGGGAAACGGTTTCCGCCCGGTCAGATGCTGCGGACGAAGGCGTCCAGCCGCTCGATGGCCCGGCTGATATTTTCCTGGGAGTTGGCGTAGGACAGGCGCACGTAGCCGTCGCCGTACTGGCCGAAGGCTGAGCCGGAAAGGAGGGCAACGCCGGCTTCTGCCATGGCCCGTTCCTCGAATTCGCTGCTGGAGAGCCCGGTGTCTTCGATGCTGGGGAAGGCATAGAAGGCGCCCTCCGGCTCCGGGCAGCGGATGCCGGGGATGCTGCGCAGGCCGTCGGTAATCAGGCGGCGGCGGGCGGCGAATTCCGCGGTCATCGCCTCTACCTGGTCGCGCGGGCCTTCCAATGCCGCGATGCCAGCCTTCTGGGTGAAAGTGGCGGCGCAGGAAAGGCTGTTAACCGCCAGCCGCACCACGTGGGGCACCAGCTCCGGCGGCATTATGCCGTAGCCCAGCCGCCAGCCGGTCATGGCATAGCTCTTGGAGAACCCGTCAAGGATGATGGTGCGCTCTTCCATTCCGGGGATGGATGCGATGCTAAAATGCTCGCCGGTGTAGAGGATGTCCTTATATATCTCGTCGGCCATCACGTAGAGGTTTGGGTGGGCCAGCAGCAAGTCGGCGATGGTTCGCATTTCGCTTTCGGACAGGGCCGAGCCGCAGGGGTTTTCCGGCGAGTTGAGGATGATAAGGCGGGTACGGCCGGTTATCTGCGCAGCGAGGGAATCGAGATCGGGATGGTAGCCCTTGGCCTCCAGAAGCTGCATTGGCACCGGGGTGCAGCCGGTGAAACGAATCATGGACTCGTAAATAGGGAAGCCGGGGTTGGGGTAGATGACCTCAACGCCCGGCTCGCCCAAGGCCAGCAGGACGTAGAACATGATAGGCTTGGCCCCCGGCGTCACCACCACGTTGTCCGGTTCGGTGTTGGTGCCGCGCACCTCGCGGCTGTTGCGGGCGATGGCCTGCCGCAGCTCCGGCAGCCCGGCGGCGGGGCCGTAGTGGGTGAACCCTTCGCTGATGGCGGACATCCCAGCTTCAATGATATGCCGGGGGGTGTCAAAGTCGGGTTCGCCGATTTCGAGGTGGATGATTTCCCGGCCCTGGGCCTCCAGCGCGCGGGCCTTGGCGAGAACCTCAAAGGCGCTCTCGGTGCCCAGGTCGTGCATACGGGCGGCGATGGTCATTTGTTCCTCCGGTGTGGCGTGGGGTAACTGGATTAGTTCGTATCGCTGGGCGTGCTATCCCGGCGCATCCCCGGGATTACTCGGCGAGATTATCCGGTGGCGGGATTTTAGACTGCGCCAACGCGACAATCCGGGCGGCGCGTTCCAGCACCCGCCGGGCTTCTTCCGGCTCATAGTCAATGAACGTATGGGTTTGCGAATCGGGATAGCGGGTTTGTATGTACAAAGAATCCAACGCCCCGGCATCATCGGAGCAGTCCAGAAATTCGGCATCCTGGAGGGCGCAGGCGGCGGCGAGATCCTTCACAGAGTGAGTGCGCTCCAGGGGGAGGCCCCGGAAAATCAGAAACCCCTTAAGTGCTTTTTCGGCGGCTTGCTGGGAATGGAAGCACGAATTGGCAGTGTCGGAGTTGTCTAGCGCAATTCCAGCCAATCGTAAATCTCGCTCGGCTCGTTCCAGCCATCCTCGCCCATAAGACAGGCGCGATTCCATGGTGGGCTCCTTGATGAGGGAACGCAGATTGCGGCCCCCTTCCGGCGGATGTTTATCGTAAACGATTATTCCGTCGGTGAATGCGGCGGCGAGGAAGGGGTTCCGGGCCTCAAGACCCCACTCAATTTCGGACGGGGTGTAGACCACAGTATCTATGTCCACGCCCAGCCTTGGGGGCAGGAGTTCCCGGCATTCGAGAACCCGCTCCCGCCCGGGTGTTTCCGTCTCTTTGACGATAATCAGGTCTATGTCACTGAACTCGTGGGCGTCGCCCCTGGCCCGCGAGCCGAACAGGATTATCTGCTCAGGCTCGTAGGCAATGAGCCGTTGAACGGCTCGCTGCACGGCCGGCGTCAGAGAGGATATTGTCGGCGTCTGCGGCGTCATTGTCCCTGCGCCTGGTTCTGGGTGCGGACGGGCAGGCCGTAGATGCTGATGAACCCGGCGGCAGCGGCGTGGTCGAACTGGTCCTGGCGGTCGTAGGTGGCGAGGCCGTAGTTGTAGAGGGCGCGGGGGGCCCTGCGGCCAACCACGGTGCAAGCGCCTTGGTGCAGCCGCAGCCGCACCTCGCCGGTGACGTGGCGCTGCGTGCTTTGTACGTAGGCGTCCAAGTCGGCGCGGTGGGCGGTGAACCACTGGCCGTTGTAGATCACGTCGGAGTATTCTTGGGCGATGCGGGACTTGGTTCGCGCCTGCTCCTTGCTGAGGGTCATGGTCTCCAGGGCCTGGTGGGCCGCGTGCAGGATGACTGCCGCCGGACATTCATAAACTTCCCGCGACTTGATGCCCACCAGCCGGTTCTCCACGTGGTCAACGCGGCCCACTCCGTGCTCGCCGCCGAGGGCGTTGAGGTGGCGAATCAGGTCAACGCCGCCCATCGCTTCGCCGTCAATGGCGGCGGGGATGCCGCGCTCGAAGCCGATTTCCAGATAGGCGGGTTCGCCGGGGGCGTCGGCGGCGGGCTTGGTCCACAGGTAGGCGTCTTCGGGCGGTTCCAGCCAGGGGTCTTCCAGTTCGCCGGCCTCCACGCTGCGGCCCCACAGGTTTTCGTCGGTGGAGAACCGGCTGGCCCGGGTGCTGACGGGCAGCCCGCGGGCTAGTCCGTACTCGATTTCGTCGTCGCGGCTCATCCCCCAGTCGCGGATGGGGGCGATCACCCGTAGGCCCGGATCCAGCGCCATGACGCCCACCTCAATACGCACTTGATCGTTGCCCTTGCCAGTGCAGCCGTGGGCTACGGCATAGGCCCCATGCTCCCGCGCCGCCTCCACCAAGCAGCGGGCGATGAGCGGGCGGCCCAGAGCGGTAGCCAGCGGGTACTGCTCCTCATACACCGTTCCTGCCTGAAGGCTGGGGAACAGGAACTCATCCACCAGCGCCTGCCGCCCGTCCACGACCGCGGCCTCCACTGCGCCGATGGACAGCGCCCGCTGCCGGACGGCCTCCAGATCAACCATGCCTAGGTCAATGGTCAGGGTGACGATGTCTGCGCCATACTTTTCCTTGAGCCACGGCACCGCCACCGTGGTATCCAGCCCGCCGCTGTAGGCGAGAACGATTCTGTCGTTTGGCATCGGCGTAATAACTCCGGGTTGAAGGTGTTATAGAGCTGCGAGAAAGTCGGCGATAGATACTTTCGCATCTTTCAGGATTTTATAGGTCATATTGGGAGTCAAATCCCGAGAACCATGGTCAGGGATAACTGTTGTGCGGCCATCGCGGTGCCTCATAGTTACATGGCTTCCTCTTTGCCGCGCTCTCTCAAAGCCCAGCCTTTGCAAGACGCGGATGACTTCTCTGGCCCGAAGCGCCGGAAGGCGCGGCATCGGCCTTTATACCTCGAGTTCAATTTTCTGAATCCCCACGATTTCGGAAGGGTATTCCGAATCGTCGAAATCCCGCAGATTATCCAAGCATAGAAGGATGACTTCCTTCATATTACGCATCAGTTCATCCAGTGTCTCGCCGCAACTGTGGCAAGACTTCAATTGCGGCACTTCGCCGATGTAGCCGCCCTTGCCGTCTTTTTCGATTACTACATAGAATTCGCGTTTTGCCATTTGCCATCACCCCGACCCTCTCTCCCGGAGGGGAATGGGAATACTCACTCTGCCGGAAGGGCCGGGGCGCGCAAAGCAGCGCGCTCCGGCCTGGTCGGCTAAATCTTCGCCAGCGCCGCGCTGAGCCGCTCGGCCGCTTCGTCCACCTCCTCCCGCGTCACCGTCAGGGGGGGCATGAAGCGGATGGTGTTGGGGCGGGGGCCGTTGAGCAGCAGCCCGGCCTCGTTGGCGTTGGTCAGCACCTGGGGCGAGATGTTGTCCTCGAAGTCCATCGCCGCCAGCAGGCCCTTGCCGCGCACCTCGGACACGAAAGAGAAGCGGCCCTTGATTTCGTTCAGCGCATTCAGCAGGTAGGGCTCCATTTCCTTGACCTGGCCGGGAATGTCGTTTTCGATGAGATACTTGGTGCCGGCGTAGCCCGCGGCGGTGGTCAGGGCGTTGCCGCCGAAGGTGGAGCCGTGGTCGCCCGGCACCAGGGCCTGGGCGTGGGCCTTGGACAGGAAGGCGCCGATGGGCACGCCGTAGCCCAGCCCCTTGGCTAGGGTCATCACGTCCGGCTCCACGCCGTACTCTTGGTAGCCGAACAGGCTGCCCAGCCGCCCCATGCCGGTCTGCACTTCGTCCAATATCAGCAGGATGCCCTGGCTGTCGCACCATTGGCGCAGCCGTTGCAGGTAGTCGCCGTCGGGGATGATGACGCCGGCCTCGCCCTGCACCGGCTCCACCATCACGGCGGCGGTGCGCTCAGTGGTGGCGCTGATTACGGCCTCGACGTCGTTGTAGTCCACGTGGACGAAGCCGGGCAGCAACGGCGCGAAGTTCTCTTGATAGTGGGGCTGGCCGGTGGCGGCCACGGTGGCCTGGGTGCGCCCGTGGAAGGAATTGAAGGCGGTGATGATTTCGTAGGCCCCGTCGCGGTGCAGTTTGCCGTAGCGCCGCGCCAGCTTCATCGCGCCCTCGACGGCTTCGGCGCCGCTGTTGCCGAAGAAGATCAGGTCTAGGCAGCTATTCTCGATGAGCGTCTCGGCAAGCTGCAACTGCGGCACGGTATAGAACTGGTTGGAGGTTTGTATCAGCGTGCCGGCCTGCTCGGCGATGGCCTGGGTGATGACCGGGTGGCTGTGGCCCAACTGGTTCACGGCCCAGCCGGCCACGAAGTCCAGGTACTGCTTGCCGTCGGCGTCCCAGACCTCGGTTCCCTGGCCGCGGACGATGACCACCGGCTGGCGGCGCACCGTCTGGGCGTAATACTTCTTCTCAATGTCAATCCAGTCGCTGCTGATGCTCATGGCAAGTCCTCTTCTCCCGATAGACCTTCAGGTTGCCGCTAGATTATCGCACACCGGGCGCAATCTTTCACATAGCGGCCCCGCAGCGGAGGGATGAAGCATCCGTTGCCGTTGCCCACTGGAAAGCGTTACGATACGCCTGTTGCTGCGTAGAGAAAAAACTAGGGAAGCCCCCCGGAGTGCGATATGTTCATACCCCCACGGCATTTCCTGGCCGTCTGCGTCCTAGCGCTGCTGCTTCTGCCCCTGCTCCTCGCCTGTGCCACCACGGAGCCAGCGGACGGCCCGAATGCCAGCGGAAACGCCACGCCTCAACCCGAAGCCGCCACCGCCCGGCCAGCAGAAGAGCCAGCGGACGGCCCGGATGCCAACGAAAGCGCCACGCCTCAACCCGAAACCGCCACCGCCCAGCCAACTGGGTCTCAGCCCACGGCTACCACCGCGCCTACGGAGGCGGTTCAGCCCACGCCTCAACCCGCTGCCACCGCCCAGCCAACCCAGCCAACATCCGCCTCAACCGACAAAGATGCCCTGGTCGCTCTTTACAACGCCGCAGGCGGCCCCCACTGACAAGTGGCCTGGTGGCCGATCGATGATGAACCCCTTGGCGACTGGCACGGCGTCACCACCGACCGGAATGGCCGAGTCACAGAGCTAGTACTCCATGATTCAGGCTTAATTGGGGAGATACCGCCGGAGTTAGGCAACCTCCCCTACCTGCGATTCTTGTTCATCCCTAACAACCAGTTGAGCGGGGAGATACCGCCGGAGTTGGGCAATCTCTTCCGCTTGGAAACATTGGTACTCAGCGGGAACCAGTTAAGCGGGGAGATACCGCCGGAGTTGGGCAACCTCATTCGATTGGAACATTTGCACCTCGGCGGGAACCAGTTGAGCGGGGAGATACCGCCAGAGTTGGGCAACCTCCCCCGTCTGCAAGAGTTGAACCTCGGCATAAACCAGTTGAGCGGGGAGATACCGCCGGGGCTGGCGGAGTTAGGCAACCTCTCCCGCCTGGTACACTTGAACCTCGACTGGAATCAGTTGAGCGGGGAGATACCGCCAGAGTTGGGCAACCTCGCTAACCTGGTAGAGTTGCTCCTCAGCGATAATCGGTTGAGCGGAGAGATACCGCCAGAGTTGGGCAACCTCACCAACCTGGTACGCTTGAACCTCCGAGGGAACCAGTTGAGCGGGGAGATACCGCCGGAGTTGGGCAACCTCCCCCGTCTGCAAGAGTTGAACCTCTTCGGGAACCAGTTGAGCAACAAAATCGACAAAGAGGCACTGATCGCTCTTTACAACGCCACAAGCGGCCCCGGATGGTCTCGAAAGGGGGGGTGGCTGACGGATGAGCCCATTGGCGACTGGGAAGGCGTCACCACTGACGGGAATGGCCGAGTCACAGCGCTACGTCTCGATATTTCTGGCTTAATTGGAGAGATACCGCCGGAGCTGGGCAACCTCGCCAACTTGGGATACTTGAACCTCGAAGGGAACCAGTTGAGCGGGGAGATGCCGGCGGAGTTGGGCAACCTCGCCAACTTGGGATACTTGAACCTCGAAGGGAACCAGTTGAGCGGGGAGATACCGCCGGAGTTGGGCAACCTCTCCCGCCTGGAAGCTTTGTGGCTCTCCGGGAACCAGTTGAGCGGGGAGATACCGGCGGAGTTGGGCAACCTCGCCAACCTGGTAGAGTTGCGCCTCCATGACAATCAGTTGAGCGGGGAAATACCGGCGGATCTGGGCAACCTCTTCCGCCTAGTACGCTTAAACCTCCGCGGGAACCAGTTGAGCGGGGAGATACCGCCGGAGCTGGACAACCTCACCAACCTGCGAACCTTGTACATCGCGGACAACCAGTTGTGTATGGGCAAGCCTAGGACCACCACTCGAAGAGACCTTCACACATACCTTCCGCGGTGCTGAGGAGTAGGCTGCCCCGCTGCCGTTGCCCACTGGAAGCGTTACGATGCGCCCGTTGCTGCGTAGAGAAGAAACTGGGGAAGCGCCCGGAGTGCGATATGTTCATACCCCCTCGGCATTTCTTAGCCGTCTGCGTCCTAGCGCTGCTGCTTCTGCCCCTGCTCCTCGCCTGTGACTCTGCGTTTAGTGACAGAAAGGCCCTGGTCTTTACAATGCCACAGGCGGCCCCAACTGGCGAGAGGCCGGGTGGCTGACCGATGAGCCCATTGGCGACTGGGACGGCGTCACCACCGACCAGAATGGCCGAGTAACAGCTCTGCGACTCTCTGATTCAGACTTAATTGGGGAGATACCGCCGGAGTTGGGCAACCTCTCCTACCTACAAGTGTTGGACCTCGGTCGGAACCAGTTGAGCGGGGAGATACCGCCGGAACTGGGCAACCTCGCCAACCTGCAATCGTTGTCCCTCGGCAGTAACCAGTTGAGCGGGGAGATACCGCCGGAACTGGGCAACCTCGCCAATCTGCAATCGTTGTCCCTCGGCAGTAACCAGTTGAGCGGGGAGATACCGCCGGAACTGGGCAACCTCGCCAACTTGCAATCGTTGTCCCTCGGCGGGAACCAGTTGAGCGGAGAGATACCGCCGGAACTGGGCAACCTCGCCAACCTGCTAGATTTGGTGATCCACAGTAACCAGTTGAGCGGAGAGATACCGCCGGAACTGGGCAACCTCGCCAACCTGCGATCGTTGTGGCTCGGAAACAACCAGTTGAGCGGGGAGATACCGCCGGAACTGGGCAACCTCGCCAACCTGCTAGATTTGTCCCTCGGCGGGAACCAGTTGAGCGGGAAGATACCGCCGGAGTTGGGCAACCTCGCCAACCTGCAATCGTTGGGGCTCGGCAGGAACCAGTTGAGCGGGGAGATACCGCCGGAACTGGGCAACCTCGCCAACCTGCGATCGTTGTGGCTCGGAGACAACCAGTTGAGCGGGGAGATACCGCCGGAACTGGACAGCCTCGCCAACCTGGAATACTTGGACCTCGGCGGGAACCAATTGAGTGGGGAGATACCGCCGGAACTGGGCAACCTCCCCTACCTGCAATGGTTGTCCCTCGGCGGGAACCAGTTGAGCGGGGAGATACCGCCGGAGTTGGGCAACCTCGCCAACCTGGAAGAGTTGTACCTCCAAGGGAACCAGTTGAGCGGGGAGATACCGCCGGCACTGGGCAACCTCGCCAACCTGGAAGAGTTGTACCTCGCCGAGAACCAGTTGAGCGGGGAGATACCGCCGGAACTGGACAGCCTCGCCAACCTGGAATACTTGGACCTCGAAGGGAAGCAGTTGTTGAGCAGCCACAAAAGCGACAAAGAGGTGCTGGTCGCTCTTTACAACGCCACAGGCGGCCCCGGATGGTCTCGAAAGGGGGGCTGGCTGACTGATGAGCCCATTGGCGACTGGGAGGGCGTCACCACCGACCGGCATGGCCGAGTCACAGAGTTGTGGCTCCAAGGGAACCAGTTGAGCGGAGAGATACCGCCGGAGTTGGGCAGCTTCGCCAACCTGCAAGAGTTGTGGCTATTCAATAACCAGTTGAGCGGGGAAATACCGCCGGAACTGGGCAACCTCTCCAACCTGCTAGCGTTGGGGATCCACAGTAACCAGTTGAGCGGGGAAATACCGCCGGAACTGGGCAACCTCTCCAACCTGCAATGGTTGTACCTCCAAGGGAACCAGTTGAGCGGGAAGATACCGCCGGAACTGGGCAACCTCGCCAACCTGGAAGAGTTATACCTCGCCGAGAACCAATTGACAGGATGTGTGCCATTCAGACTCTATAATCGAGTACGATATCTAAAAAAAGACCTTCCGTGGTGCTGAGGAGCAGGCTGTCCCGCTTCGCCACGGCGCAACGCAAATGGCTACGGGCTGGCTAGGGCCAGGAAGGAACGAGGCGGTATCGGGGTTCTCCCCGGAGGCTGGTAGTTGGGAGCCGGGCGGTCTGCGGATGCTGCTCCCGTAGCGCTTGCGTCTAGGGCCGGGGCCGCCCGGCGGTGATCGCCGTTCCCGTCGCGCGGCCTTGCAGGCAGTCCAGCAGGGCGTTGGGGCGGCGGCCGTCTACGATGTCGGCCACGGCGCCGCCCTCCAGCCCGCGCAGGCAGGCTTGGAGCTTGGGGATCATGCCGCCGCCCACTACGCCGGAGTTGAGCAGCGCGCTGGCCCGGCGGCGGTCCAGGCGGGGGATGACCCGGCCCCCGCCGTCCATCACGCCGGCCACGTCGGTCAGGAACACCAGCCGGTCGGCCTTTAGCTCTCGGGCCAGCTCTCCGGCCACGGTGTCGCCGTTGATGTTCAGGGGCTTGCCGGAGTTCTCCGAGCCGTCGAATTTATGCACGCCCAGCGGCGCAATCATCGGGATGCAGCCTACATCCAGCAGAGCGCGGATGGGGGCGGTGTTGACCGATAGAATCTCGCCGACATAGCCCAACTCCGGGTTGGCGATGGCGCAGGTGAGCATACCGCGGTCAATGCCGCTGAGCCCGATGCACCGGCCGCCCAACTGCTCCAACAGCGAGACCAGTTCTTTATTTATCAGGCCGCCCAACACGGCGACGACAATTTCCAGGCTTTCGGCGTCGGTGACCCGCAGGCCGCCCACGAACTGGGGCGGAATGCCTTGGCGCTGCATCCAGCGGGATATGACATTGCCGCCGCCATGCACCACCACGGCCTCGGTTCCCTCGCGCTGCAACTTCACCAAGTCCAGCAGCGTGGTATCGCGGCTTCCCAGGGTGCTGCCGCCGATTTTCACTACGACGGACAGGGTAGAACTCCAGTCAATGAGGTTTTAGGCACAGAGAACCGGGGAAGGCCATAGGCGATCATTTACGGGTTCTCCTCCGTGGAGGCGTCTCGGGAACTCAGCAGGCGGCGGATTTCATCCATCCCGGCTCCCAGCTTCGCTTGGCCCGCTCGCAGCTCCGCCTGCCCTTCCTCCAGCTTCGTCTGCCCTTCCTCCAGCTTTGCCTGGCCGGCTTCCAGCTTCGCTTGGCCCGCTCGCAGCTCCGCCTGGCCCGCTCGCAGCTCCGCCTGCCCTTCTTCCAGCTTTGCCTGCCCTTCTTCCAGCTTTGCTTGGCCTTTTTCCAGGTTAGTCTGGATTATTTCCAGTTTCGACAGCCGGTCGTTCATTTTCAGAAGCGTGTTGATTCCCCAAATCAACAGCGCCACTCCAGAAACTATAAGTGCGCTCAGCACTGCCCCGGCTACCGGTATCCAATCTGCTGGTTCCATAAGTAATTTCCTTCCTCTTTTTCCCTTTTCCCTGACCGTTCGGCTTCTCCGGGGTGGAAAACCCGGAGGTCAGGTGGTGTAGGCGCTGTTGATTACGACGTATTCCTCGGTCAGGTCGCAACCCCAGGCGGTGGCCTGCCCCTCAGCCAGGTTCAGGGCGATGCGGAAGGTGACCTCGTCGCCCCGCATCAGGGCGACCACTGCGTCGCGGTGGAAGGGGACGGGCCTGCCGGCCTCCATGATGCAGACGCCGTTGATGTAGAGGTCTATTTTTTCTTCCACGGCCTCCACCTGGCTGCGGCCTAGGGCGGCCAGCAGGCGGCCCCAGTTGGGGTCGGCGCCGTAGACCGCCGACTTGACCAGCAGGGACGACGCGATGGTCCGGGCGGCGGCGCGGGCGTCTTCGTCGTGGCGCGCGCCGGCGACCTCGACCACCAGCAGGTGAGTGGCGCCCTCTCCGTCGCGGGCCAGTTGGCGGGTGAGTTGCACGCAGACTTCCAGCAGCCCGGCCTTGAGGGTTTCCGCCTCCGGCGTTCCGGCGGTGATGAGGTTGTTCCGCGCGGCTCCGTTAGCCAGCACCACCAGCGAGTCGTTGGTGCTGCTGTCGCCGTCCACGGTCAGCATATTCAGCGAACGGTCGGCCACCTCGGGCAGCATTTCGCGGAGCAGGGTCTGTTCCACGGCGGCGTCGGTGGCGATGAAGGACAGCATGGTCGCCATGTTGGGATGAATCATCCCCGATCCCTTGGCGACGCCGCCGATGTGCACCGCAACGCCGCCGATGTCCACGCTGACGCCCGCTTCCTTGGGATGGGTGTCGGTGGTCATCATGGCCCGGGCCAGCGAGTTGCCGCCGCTTTCCGAAAGTCCGGCGGCGGCAATCTGTTCCACGCCGGACTTGATCAGGGTCATGGGCAGCTCGACACCGATGATGCCGGTGCTGAAAACCAGCACTTCTTCGGGTTTCACGCCCAAGGCGGCGGCGGCGATGACCGCCATCTCCTTGGCGTCTATGTAGCCCTGCTCGCCCACCCCGGCGTTGGCGATGCCGGAGTTGACCACCAGCCCGCGCACGGGGTGCCCCCCGGCCAGCGTTTCGCGGTTGACGGTCACCGAGGGGGAGACGATGCTGCTCTTGGTGAACACCCCGGCCACAGCGCAGGGGGCGTCCGCCAACAGCATCCCCACGTCCATCTTGTCGTCGGAGTAGGTCTTGATACCGGCATAGGTACCGCCGGCCCGGAAGCCGCGGGCCGTGGTGATGGTGCCGCCGTCAACTTGGCTAATCGGGCCGGGCATGAGCAGTGTCCTCTCGTAAAGATTGGCTTGGGTATGGGCTATCCAGATTGAAACGCAGTATACCACAAGCCGCCCGCCGCTCTGAACCCGCCCATGCCGAGGGCCGGGGCCGCTCAATTCCCCGGCCAGGGCAGCCCAGGGGTTGCCGCTGCATCCGGCGCGGATTGTTCTGTAGAGCAACCTTTGGCGTAGCCTCTTCTTGCGTAGCCTCTTCCCGGTTTCTGCAATGGCCGCCATGAATTGTTGCGGGGGTTGTGGCGGGTTTCAGTTCAGGCTTTCCGGCGCAACGGAAGCCGCCGGTCTGGCTGGCCGTCAACAGCATTGGAATTGCTGTCTCTGATAGAATTTACGATTTGATATCATATATTAGTATTTTGTAAATGATAGTTGACATCTTTGCTGGCTGCGTGATAATTTACGCCAGCATTCAATCGTGGAATGGAGCATAACGAAAAGCGCCGCTAGGACTCTTGCTGGATTCGTCTACATTTGGGAGGCCCTGCATGATACGAAGCCGGTTCAGAAACCCTGCGTTTTTGCTGATTACTGCCTTGTCCCTGGTCTTCTTAACGGCCCTCGGCTGCGGCGGGGCGGCCACCGAGGCGCCGGAGGCCACCGCTCCGCCTGCCGCGACGGCCGCGCCCACCGCCACAACGGTTCCGGCCGCGACGTCCGCCGCCCCGGCCGCCACTGCTGCGGCCCCCAGCGCGCCCACCCCGGCCGCGGCGCCCACGTCCGCCCCGTCGCCGGCCCAGCCCAGCGTGGTGGCCTCGGGCAAGATGTCCCTGGCCTGGCACGCCGGCCTGTCGTCGAGCTGGCTGGACCCCCAAGACAACCCGGCCATGGCCACTCCCTACAACTTCGCCTACGCGCTGCACGACGCTGTGGTGAAGATAATGCCCCAAAACCTCAATACGCCCAGCTTGGCCGAGAGCTGGGAATGGGCCGACGATTTTTCCGGCATCACGTTCAAGATGCGGCCCGGAACCTCGTTCCACAACGGAGAGCCGGTCACCACCGAGGACGTGAAGTTCACCTTCGAGAACTACAGCGGCGCCCAAGCTGATGTGTTTGATGAACTCGTGGCGGGCGTGGACCTGGTTGACCCCAGCACTGTCCGCTTCAATTTCAACAAGCCTTTCTTGGACTTCCTGTTGCTCTACGGCACTTTCTCCACCGGCGCCGGATTCGTCGTGCCAGCGGCTTACTATCAGGAAGTCGGAAATGAAGGATTTATCCAAGCGCCGGTGGGCGCAGGCCCCTACAAGCTGCTGGAAGAAATACCGGGCGACAGCCTGAGATTCGAGGCTTTCGAGAACTACCACCGTCCGGTGCATGTCAAGGATTTCACCATGCGCTCGGTGCAGGAACCGACCACTCGCCTAGCCCTCATTGAGGCCGGGGACGTGGACGTGATGTATAACGTCGCGGGCGAACTCATAGAGCGCGTGGTGAACGACCCCGACCTGCTCTTGGTGCCGACGCTGACCACCGCCGTCTTCTGGCTCGAATTCCCTCATATGCACAACCCCGACAACCCCTTCAATGATGTCAGGGTGCGCGAAGCGGTGGGCCTGGCTCTGGACCGGCAGGCCATCAGCGACGCAGAGACCGGCGGACACGCCAAGCCGGCGAACTACTGGATTCCGCCCAACATCCTGCTGGCGCCTCCCCATGAAGCGCCGGAAGAAAACCTGGAGAGGGCCAGGCAGTTGATGGCCGAAGCCGGTTACGCGGACGGGTTCGAGGTTGAATGGCTCAGCCCCATTCCCAATTACTTCACCCTAGGGGAGCGGGTCATAAGCCAGATCGGGCGCATCGGCATAACCGCCAAGTTGCAGACCATGGAGCGCGGCACCTTCTTCGACCGGCTGGCCGAAGGAGATACCTGGCAGGAACGCAATGTGCCCTGGGGGGAGAAGACGCAGATACTGCTGATTGGCACCGGAACCGCCGGGGCTTTTGTGGCCCGCTTCGATGCCTATGTAGGATGCGAAGCCGCCTCTTCCCGAATGTGCGACCCGGCAATAGACGCAGTAATCGCACAATATAAGGACTCCGTTGACCCTGCCCAGCGCGAGCAATTGGCGATCGAGGCTCAAGATCTGCTGTCCGAGGGTTTCTACAAGATTCCCATTTACTGGTTCAGCTTCATCAACGCCGTTGGCCCGCGGATCGCCAACCGCGACCAGTGGGGCGAGGGGAAGGAAATTTTCGCCAACCCCCAGATGGAGTTCTACGGGCCGCCCTGGGAGAACTGGAAACTGGCAGATAATTAGCAGCGGGCGAGATGAGAGGAGTGAGGGGCGAGAAAGAATTCCCGCTCCTCACTCCTCCGTTCCTGCTCCCGAAGGAACCGG
The DNA here is from genome assembly GCA_965213725.1 of Dehalococcoidia bacterium. Classification (GTDB taxonomy): domain Bacteria; phylum Chloroflexota; class Dehalococcoidia; order Lucifugimonadales; family UBA3495; genus VXOI01. Next base: position 1,916,935 of record OZ243924.1, on the reverse strand, counting down.
GTTGAAGACGCGACTGCTCGACATAAGCGGCCGGATACGAATGTTCGACCAGCGATTCAGGCACGCACCACTGCTGGCCGCGCTGCTGGTTTTGGCCGGCGCGGCCGCGGCGGCCTACTATCCCCACACCGGGCCTGTGGGCAATCCCGCCAGCATCCAGGCAGCGGAGGCGTTCGTCCGAAATTCGCCTACATTCCGCTTTGACGGGATTGAGAAAACCTTCGAGCTGGAGTCCGGCCGGGCCATCAAGTTTTGCCCGGGGTGCTACGAATACACCTTCTATTTCGAGAGCAGACACCCCGGCGTGGGAGACCGCACGGGAGTGCAGCCGTTGCGGGACATCGTCACGCCGCACCGGGCGGTTGTAAACCTGACGCATGAGACCACCGTGGTGATGGGAGTGCTCGATGAGAGCTGGGACATTGGCCGCCAGCTCATCATCGACCGGGAATGAGACTTCGAGATCTGACGGGCCCGGGAGGCCCGAAAGAACAGCGGCGGCCGGGCAGCGATTCTTGGCGCGGGCGCAACAGAGCCGGGGGTATAAGGACAGGGTAAAATGCGGCAGTTCATCATACGGCGTTTCATTTACAGCATAATTACCCTCCTGATAATCAGCATCACCATCTTCAGCGTGATCAGGATCGCCGGCGGGGATCCGGCGCGGCTGTATTCCGAGCCCGGCGCGCGGGAGGAAGACCTAGCCAGGCTGCGGGCGCAGTGGGGCTTGGACCGTTCCTATCCCGAACAGTATTTCTCCTTTATGAGCAATATCTTCAAGGGGGATATCGGACAGTCCTTCCAGTACAACCGGCCGGTGCGGGAGCTGTATTTCCAGCGGTTCACGGCATCCCTCCAGCTCGCCGCCGGCGCCCTGATTTTTGCGGTGATCGTCGGCATCCCCTTGGGCATACTGTCGGCGGTCAAAATCAACACTTGGTGGGACAGCCTAGGGAAGGTGGTCGCCCTGCTGGGGCTGGCTATTCCCAACTTTTGGCTGGGGCTGTTGCTCCTCATTGTGTTTGGGCTGTACCTCAGTTGGCTGCCGGTGGCCGGCAAGGGGGGCTTCAGCCACCTAGTCTTACCCTGCATAGCCTTGGGCTGGTACTATGCCGCCTCATTCATGCGCCTGACCCGCTCCAGTATGCTGGAAGTGCTGGGCAGCGAGTACATCAAGCTGGCGAGGCTGAAGGGTATGCCGGACTATGTGGTCATAGGCAAACACGCCTTCAAGAACGCCCTCATACCGGTGGTGACCTGGGCCGGCATCTACCTGGTGCTGCTGCTGAACTCGGCGGTGGTCATTGAGGTCATCTTTGCCTGGCCGGGCATAGGCAGCCTGCTGGCTACCGGCATATTCCAGCGGGACTTCCCCTTGGTGCAGGGCGCAGTCGTCATGATCGGCATCCTGATTGTGATTGCAAACTTCGTGGTGGACATCGCGTATGCCTACATCGATCCTCGAATCCGGCTTACGCGGTAGGATGAGCGCTTATGGTTGTGGCAAGCGATCCAACGCCTGAGCTGTCTGTTCCCGCGCCGCTGAGCGCCACAAGAACGCTCCTGATGGCGAGGCTGCGGGCCGTGCGCGAAATGCCTTTGCTGGCAGTCTTGGTGCTCGCGCTCCTGGGAATCATGGCCGTCTTCGCCGACGTCATAGCCCCCCATGACCCGACGCTGCCAGTGGAGAATGTCTCCCCCGCCTTCTTTGCGCCCCCCATGTGGGCCGAGGGAGGCAGTTCAACCGCTATTCTGGGCACCGACTTCCAGGGACGCGACGTGTTCAGCCGCCTGATTCACGGCAGCCGCGTCTCCATCATTGTGGGCCTCGTAGGCACTCTCGCCGCCGCCGCCATCGGCACTGCGATGGGGGTATTGTCCGGCTACCTGGGAAGGTGGGTGGACACGGTGATCATGCGCATCACCGACGCCTGGCTGGCGATGCCGGCGCTGATTTTCGCCATATTCCTGGCAACCCTCGCCGGGCCTAGCATGTGGAACATCGTCATTATCCTAGGGGCGGTGTTCTGGACGCGATACGCCAGGGTCATCCGCGGCGAGGTGCTCAGCCTCCGGGAGCGGGAGTTCGTGAAGCTGGCCGAAGTGGCCGGGGCCAGCAAGTTCAGGGTGATGATTCGCCATATCGTCCCCAACGTGATGAACACCACCATAGTGCTGGCGAGCCTGACCATCGGCGTGGTCATCATCGCCGAGGCGTCCCTGAGCTTCCTGGGGGTTGGCGTGCCGCCTCCGGCCCCGGCGTGGGGTTCGATGCTGGCGGAGGCCCGGCCCACGCTGCTGACCGGCCGGTGGTGGCTGACCGTTTTCCCCGGACTGTCCATTATGCTGGTGGTGCTGGCGACCCAGATACTGGGAGACTGGCTCAGGGTCAAGCTGGATCCGCAACTGCGGAATCTCTAGCGCCGGAACTGTGACTCCCGCGATCAGGGGATGGGCAGGATTGGGGCATACCATGGCTTTTGTGGGGGGCAATTGCGGGCAAACGCGGAATAAGGGGCAAATGCGGAATCAGGTGAATCCTGGTTCAGACAAGATCAGGAGCGGCTTATGCCTCCCTTGCTGAAAGTGTCGGGCCTGAAAACCCACTTCTTCACCTTTCGCGGCACGCGGGTAGTGAAGGCGGTGGACGGGATAGACTTCACGCTGGAAGAGGGCGAGACCATGGGGCTGGTGGGCGAGTCCGGCTGCGGCAAGACCACCACCTGCCTCTCGCTGGTGCGCCTGCTGCCCCCCGCAGGCCGAATCGTGGAGGGCAGCATCGAGTTCGACGGGGACGACATCGTTCCGAAGAGCGCCACCGAGATGCGCCGCATCCGGGGCAGCCGCATCGCCATGATACTCCAAGACCCCATGGCCTCGCTCAACCCCCTGTTCAGCATCCGCACCCAGGTGGGCGAACCCGCCTACTACCATCAGGACTTGCACGGCCGGGCCTTGCGGGAGAAAGTCAGAAGCCTGCTCCAGTCGGTGCGGATTCCATCCCCGGAAACCCGGATGAAGGAATACCCGCACCAGATGAGCGGCGGTATGCGCCAGCGTATCGTCGGGGCCATTGCCTTGGCCGGAGGCCCCAGGCTGATAATCGCCGACGAGCCTACCACCAACCTAGACGTGACCATCCAAGCCCAGTACCTGAATCTGCTGAGGGACATCCAGCGGGAAACCGGGGTGGGGCTGATTTTCGTTACCCACAATCTGGGCATTGTAGCCAAGATGTGCGACAAGCTGGCCGTCATGTACGCCGGGCAGATAGTGGAGCAGGGGAGCGTGAGGGAAATTTTCCGCGACCCCCAGCATCCCTACACCCAGGCCCTCTTGGGCTCCATACCCAGGATTGGCAGCAAGGATCCGTTGTATGCCATACCCGGACAACCGCCCAACCTGGCCGCGCTGCCCCAGGGGTGCTACTTCCACCCCCGCTGCCCGCAAGCGATGGACCGTTGCAAGGTCGAGAAACCGCCCATGATCAGCCACGGCGACGACTGGCAAGCAATGTGCTGGCTGGTTAACCGGAAGGAGGAGATGCAGGGTGCCGGAGCCGCTGCTTAAAGTTCAAGGTCTGAAGAAATACTTCCCGGTAACCGACGGAATGGTCTTCTGGCGGCCCAGCTCGTGGGTGAAAGCCGTGGACGGGATAGACTTCGAGGTTTATCCTGGTGAAACGCTGGGCGTCATCGGCGAATCGGGCTGCGGAAAGACCACCACGGCCAAACTGCTCCTGTTGCAGGAAGATCCCACCGAGGGCACGATCAACTTTGACGGCGCGGATGTAACCGGGCTCAGGGGCAGTCAGCTCAAGAACTACCGGGGATCCGTGCAGGTGGTGTTCCAGGACCCCTTCAGCTCGCTGAGTCCCCGGATGCGCATCCGGGACATCATCGCCGAGCCGCTGGAAATCCACACCGATATGTCCCGCCGGGCCATCTATGACCGGGTTGGCGAAGTGATGCAGTTGGTGGGGCTACAGCCCGATATGTCGCCCCTTTTTCCCCACGAGTTCAGCGGCGGACAGAGGCAGCGCATAGCGATTGCCAGGTCTCTGGCTACGGAGACGCGGCTGATAGTGCTGGACGAGCCGGTCTCGGGCTTGGACGTTTCAATCCGGGCGCAGATAATCAACCTGCTGGAAGAGTTGCAGGCCGAGTTGGGCGTCAGCTATCTGTTCATCGGCCACGACCTAGCCACCGTGGCGCACATGAGCCATCGCATCGCCGTGATGTACCTGGGCAAGATTGTGGAGCTGGCGGAAAGCCAAGAGCTTTGCGAAAATCCGCTCCACCCGTATACTAGGGCGCTGTTCGCCGCCGCCCTGCCCGCCAGCCCCGACGAAGAGCAGGAAGAGGAGACCATAACCGGCGAGGTGCCCAGCGCGCTGAACGTGCCGCCCGGCTGCCGGTTCAACCCGCGCTGCCCCTACGTCATGCGCCATTGCTCCGAAGAAGAGCCTGCGCTGAAGGAAGTTTCCCCCGGGCACCACGTGGCCTGCTACCTGCATTAAGGCGCACGCTGGCAAAAGCCGACTGCGCCGCGTCCCCATCCGGCACCGCCGCCAAGCCCCTCGGGCCGGGGCAGGCCGCCGGTATGGGCGGCCGGGATACGGGTTTCGCTGCGCTTCACGCTTCCTTGCCGTTGTGGGGCGGCAGCTCGTTGAAGGGGATGCCTTGGGCTTCGTGTTCCAAGCGGCTCTGATTCCAGTTCGCCCAGGCCCGGTTGGCCCGCTCCTCGCCTTCGGCGATGCCTTCTTTCCGCCCCCGCTCCTCATGCTCTTCGATTACCGGCTTGACAAAGCGGTTGGTTATGATGTGGTAAAGAGACACGATTATAGCAACTCCTCGGGTCGGGGCAGGCCGCCGGGATGCGGGTTTCGTTGCGCTTCACGTTTCCTTGCCGTTGTGAGGCGGCGGCTCGTTGAAGGGGATGCCTTGGGCTTCGTGTTCCAAGCGGCTCTGATTCCAGTTCGCCCAGGCCCGGTTAGCCCGCTCCTCGCCCTCGGCAATGCCTTCTTTCCGTCCCCGCTCCTCGCCCTCGGCAATGCCTTCTTTCCGTCCCCGCTCCTCGCCCTCGGCGATGCCTTCTTTCCGCCCCCGCTCCTCGCCCTCGGCGATGCCTTCTTTCCGCCCCCGCTCCTCATGCTCTTCGATTACCGGCTTGACAAAGCGGTTGGTTATGATGTGGTAAAGAGACACGATTATAGCAACTCCTTGCACTGCAATCAGCGAACCAATAGCGGCGCCTACCCCGGCGGCGGCGAACTCGGACGCCGTTTCCTGCGCCAGCCGAACCCAGCTTGCGCCGGGGTTAGCAGCCATTTGCTCCTGCGTAAGGTTCACAATCATCGGAACGCAGATTCCAATGAATATCAGGAAGTAGACTACCTGGAACGCCTTGGGGATGCTCCAGATAGCCTGCCGGTCGTCGGGCAAGGGTCTGACTGAGGCTATCAGCAAACGGACGAGCAGACGGCGCATTTCCCCTCGGCAAACTCCATCAGGCCCGGTAATTGTATCAGAAGGGCGCCCCCAATTTGACCAGCGCCTGCCCTGGCCGGATTATGCCGCCAGCATCTTTCCCGCTTCTGCCGTCCGCCAGGGGCGGGACGCAACGGACTCTGGTATGAGTGGCCGGGATGTGCGGGTTTCGTTCTTATGCCTTGCCGGTTATTCCTGCTCTCTCGGCCATATGGCAACGCGCTGAAACTGAGGGATGGCGTACTGAATTGGGGATTCCAGTATTTTCGCTATAGTTGTCACGTGAGATTGCATTGTTCTTTCAACCTCTTTTTAGCGGATCTTAGCATTTATTTTTGAGGGCGGGCTTGGGAAGCCCGCCCTGCCGGTTTCGTTCCTACTTCCCGTCTTTGATGAAGTCGGCGCAGCGCTCGCCGATCATTATGGTGGTGGCGTTGGTGTTGGCGCGGATGCAGTCGGGCATTATGGAGGCGTCGGCTACGCGCAGGTTTTCGACGCCCTTGACGTGGAGATGCTGGTCCACCACCGCTAGGAGGTCGCTGTCCGGGCCCATCTTGCAGGTGCCGGAGATGTGGTGCGAGGTGCCGGAGTTGCGCTTCAGCCACTCGTCCAGCGCCGCGTCGTCGGCCAGCTCGCCGTCGGTGGGCATTATGCGCTCAATGACGATGTCCTTGTAAAACTCGTAGTTCTCCGCCATGCGGACGCCCAAGCGGATGGCCTCGCGCATCCGGCGCAGGTCTTCCTCTTCCGTGTAGTAGTTGTAGTTGATGAACGGCTGGACGTGGGGGTCGTTGGCCTGGAGCGTCAGCTCGCCCTGGCCCAAGGCCAGTTGCAGGCTGGCGCTCATGCCGATGTAGTTCAAGTCCTCGTCTATGGCGACCTGGGCCGGGCGGTGTTCGCTGGTCATCAGCATGGGCGAAAGCTGCATATCGTTTTCCAGGGGGCTGCCCGGCACCTGGTAACGCAGGCCCACCTGGATCACCGGCGCCTGTACGTCCGGCTTGTCGCCCTGCGCCCGGTAGATGGCGGCGGCGGAGGGATGGTCGCGCAGGTTCTTGCCCACGCCGGGCGAGTCGAGCACCACCGGGATGCCAAAGCTCTCCAGGTGTTCCCTGGGGCCGACGCCGGACAGCATCAGTATCTGGGGCGACGCCACCGCGCCGCTGGACAGGATGATTTCGTTGCCCTCGACGACGAATACCTCGCCGCCGCTCTCGGCCTCGACGCCGACGGCCTTCTTGCCGTCGAACAGGATGCGGCGGCAGATGACGTTGCCGCGGATGGTGAAGTTCAGGCGGTGACGGGCCGTGTCCAGGTAATTCAGGGCCATGCTCATCCGCACGCCGGAGCTGCCCTTGAAGTTGAGGGTGTTGCGGGCGCGCGGCGACACTCCGGTGGACTCCGGGTCGTTCATATCCTCGGAAATCTCGAAGCCTTCGGCTAGGGCCGCGCTCTCGAAGGCGACGGCGTGGGGCAGCCATTCGCTTCGCGGGGCGCGCCTCACCGGCACCGGACCGTCGGAACCGTGGAAGTCGCTGCCGCCGAAGTCCAGGTCGGTCTCCATCTTGTTGAAATAGGGCAGGCAGTTGGTGAAACCCCATTCGTCATTGCCCCACTGGGCCCAGCGGTTGTAATCGTCGGGAATGCCGCGGTACAGCACCTGGCCGTTGATGGCGCTGGAGCCGCCGGTGGCCCGGCCGCGCGGTATCTCCAGGTCCGGCAGTTCGTCGGTCATGTGGCCCCGGTAGGCCCAGCTATGAGGGCCGTAGGCCGAGAACCAGACGTTGTTGCCCAGCTTCAGGTCGTCGGGCAGCGCCTCAAAGTCGGGATAGTCCGGCCCGGCCTCCAGCAGCAACACCGACCGCTCCGGGTCTTCCGACAACCGCGTGGCAATGGTGCAACCCGCCGAACCTCCCCCTACAACGATGTAGTCGTACTTCATGCGTGAACCTCCGCTTATTAGAATTTCTGCCAGCGCCCAGTCATCTTTGTCCCAGGCGTCGAAGATTTTATCAGCTTGGGCCTGCACGTATTCCGGGTCGGCCAGTTTGGGGTTGGCGGCTAGGATTTCGGCGTTAAGGCGCTCGGATTCGGCGGCTATCCCGGCAAGGCGTTCGGGCGAAAAATCCTTGGTCAGTTCTGAAAACGGGCGGTGTCCGCTCATGGAATCAACCCCTCATTGCGTAACTCATCGAGATATTGATCATAAAGCCGGTCTGCCATTGGCACATACTCGGCATAAAAACGTGGATTGCCGGATTTGTCACCGCCAATCAGCAATATCGCGCTCCGTCTCGGGTCGAAAGCATAGAAAACGCGGAGCGGTATGCTTCCCGGCACTCTCAACTCGCGCATATGACTGTGCCGAGATGAAAACACTTTTGAGGAATGCGGGTAGCCCAGAAGCCAGCTATTCCGAATAAGCATATCCACGCTTTTGACAACAAGGTCTTGCTCACGGGCAGTTATTCTATCCCACCATTCACGGAATTCGTTGGTATACTCGACTTCACAAGCCATTTGTTACGACGTACCTCAAAATAGTTAACGAAGATGGTTAACGCATTATACTTCAACCCGGCCCTGCCTCGCGCTTGGCCCCGGCGGCATTCCACCTTCCGCAGCAGGTATCAGACGGTTGGCCTTCAAGGGGTTGGCGGGCAGTTCGGCGGGATTCAGCAGCATCGGCAACCCCGCCGATTCGAGGGCGATTCGGGCGTTGGCCTTGGCAACATACCCGGCAGCCGCGTCCGCCCCCAGGAACCTGCGCCCTTCCTGACAGGCGGCCAGCCCGGTGGTGCCTAGTCCGGCGAAGGGGTCTATCACCATATCACCGGGGGCGGAGAAAATTCGGATCACCCGCCGCGGCAGTTCCACCGGGAACTGGGCTTCATGGTCGGAGTTGGCCCTTACCGACGGGATGCTCCAGACCGCCCGGGAACCCCACTGGCTCCATTCGTCCCGGTTGAGACGGTTGCGGTCGATGACGGTTATTCCCGGCTTCCAGAAAACGTAGACGTACTCGAATTCGTCCACCGAGCGGTAGGACAGGCTGTGCCAGCGGGAGTTTTCCCAGCAGGGGTCTTTAACCCATATCCGGCGGTCATACAGGAAAAACCCGGCATCCTCGGCCCACTCCTGAATCATCCCGCCGACGACTTTCACTTTGGTTTGCGGGGCATACTTGCCGCCCCGGACATTGTTATTATTCAGCCGTCGGTCAATGGTTTGTTCACTACAGCCCAGCAATTCCGCCAGTTGATAGCGATTGTAAGTCGGATAGTCCGACTTGGCGGCCAGAACCTGCTCTCTGGTTATGGCGGATTTCTTGGACGAAACATTATCGGCTTGTATCCGCGGCATATCATTGTCGGGAAAGGCCAGTATATCGGCAATGTTAATCGCCAGAAAGCCGCCGGGCCGGATAACGTCAAAGTGGAGCCGGATTACTTCGCTGAGCAGGTTTTGCCAGTCTGAGAAAGTTAAATCTTTCTCATAGCTTTTGCCAACGAAATAGGGCGGCGACCAGAAACTCAGCGCCACGGTTCCCAGCGGTATGCAAGCAAGGAAAGCCCTGGCGTCGCCGCAGTATATGCGGTTTTCCGCCAAGGCTGCGCCTTCCGGTGAGGTTTCGCCGGGCAAGGCGAAACCGGGCGCAAGCTGTTTCATTGGTTTGGCCCTCCGCGCCGGAATGGCCGTTGGCTGGGAAAATTTAGCATTCCCGCCCCGCCCGCGCAATACCCCGCCCCCTACTCCAGTTCCATCAGCGGGTCGTTGGTGCGGACGGAGTCCATGGGCTGGACGCGGATTTCCTTGACCACGCCGTTCTGGGGCGAGCGAATGCTTTGCTCCATCTTCATCGCCTCCACCACGCATACCTCTTGGCCCACGGACACGGTATCGCCGGGGCGCACGAGGATGGATACGACGCGGCCCGGCATTGGCGAGCGTATGAAGCTGCCGTCGCCGCTCGTGGGATTGACCCGGCTGGCCGGCGGCGGCACCAAGATGCCGGGGGTCTGCGTGCGGCCCCGGCGGGGGCGGGCAGGCCCTTGGCCCGGCAGACCGTCCACCTCCACGGTGAAGGTTTCGCCGTCCACCGTCACCTGCACCGGCGAGCGGCTCAGGTCTCCCACTTCGACATTGTACCAGTTGCCGCCGACCCGGACTCGAAGTCTGGTTATCGCCAACCTCGGCTCCCCATGCTCCGGGAGTGGAGCTGCTCGCGGCGCCGCTGCGCCTTCCACCCGCCGGACTCCGGCGTTGGCGGCTTCATCGCCATAGCCAGAGCCACGCCAATGGCCGCGGCGGTCTCCTTCTCAATTCCGCCGCCGTTGCCGGACATACTGTCGCCGGCCTCGTTTCTATGATGCAGATGGAGGTGCCCGGCGCCGCCGGGCTGATGAGCCAAGTTCCGCTGACGCAATTCGTTCACCCACTGCGGGACTGAGCCGGTATGATAGCCCGCCCCCGTGAATTCCTTGCTGGCAAGGATGCTCTGAAGCAGCGGCACGTTGTGAGTGACGCCCTCCAGCCGCATTTCCAGCAAGGCCCGCTGCAATGTCTTGACGGCCTGCTCCCGGTCTTCGCCCCAGGCCATCACCTTGGCCATCAGCGGCTCATAGTCTAACCCAACCGTGTAGCCATCGCAAAGGGCCGAGTCCACGCGCACGTTGCCGTCGTTGGGGGGCAGATGCAAGTCCGTTAGCTGGCCTGCGTCGGGCATAAATGTTTCCGGGTGTTCGGGATAGATGCGGGCCTCAATGGCATGGCCGTTGCTGACGATGTCCTCCTGCGTTATTGGCAGCGGTTCGCCGCAGGCCACCCGCAGTTGCAGTTCCACCAAGTCGAGGCCGGTGACCAGCTCGGTCACCCCGTGTTCCACCTGGAGACGGGTATTCATCTCCAGGAAGTAGACCCCGCCCTCTCGGGAGACCAGGAACTCCACCGTTCCGGTGTTGTTGTATCCGATTCGCTGCCCTAGGGTGAGGGCCAGCGACGCCAAGCGGCGGCGCGTCTGTGGGGGGAGCTTGGCCGAGGCCGGGGTTTCCTCGATGAGCTTCTGATTGCGCCGCTGCACCGAGCAGTCGCGCTCAAACAGATGGACCAGGTTGCCGTGATTGTCGCCCAGCAGTTGCACTTCGATGTGGGATGCGTCTTTCAGGTATCGCTCGAAATAGAGGCGGGCGCTTCCGAAGGCGCCGGAGGCCACCTGTCTGGCCCGTTCTATGAGCGGAACCAACTGTTCGCGGGACTCTACGACGTGAATGCCCATGCCGCCGCCGCCTTCCGCCGCCTTTACCATCAGCGGGTAGCCCAAGTTCCAAGCCGTTTCCACCGCATCGGCATCAGGCACGGCTTCGTCCGTTCCCGGCAGCATGGGCAGGCCGGCTTCCCGGGCCAGCCTGCGGGCAAAGAGCTTGTCTCCCATCTGCTCCATCACCTCGGGCCGGGGGCCGATGAAGCAGATGCCCGCCTGCTCGCATTCGCGGGCGAACCGGGGATTCTCCGACAGGAACCCGTAGCCGGGATGGATGGCGTCGGCGCCGGACAGTTGGGCCGCCGCCAGAATTTTTCCTATATTCAAGTAGCTGTCTTGAGGGGCGGCGCCGCCCAAGGGCACCGCTTCATCGGCCTGCCGAACGGAAAGCGAACCGGCGTCTACCTCGGAGTAGACCGCTACGGTCTTTATGCCCAGGCGCTGGCAAGTTCGGATGACGCGGCAGGCGATTTCCCCCCGGTTTGCAATGAGTATCTTGGAAAACATCGGCGCTCCCTGCCTGCAAATTACGCTCGGAATACCCTAATCCGCCCAACCGCCGCTCCCGGTATGGGCGAAAATAATACCAGCGTCCGCGGGTAAATACCTGCGATTTTCGATGCGCCTTCCGGTCGGTTTCCGGGCGGCCCGGCCAGCTAACGGGACAGTTCCTCTATCACCACATCGCCGCCAACCGGCACATCCAGCGTAACCCGGCTGCCCCGGAGCAGGTTCATGCCCAGCAGCGGCGCTCCATCCGCTTGCAAGACCAAGATGCTGCGCGGGCGTCCGTGCCAAAGAACGGCGCCAAACCAGCCCGGCAAACTTACCCTGCGCCGTTGACTAACACCGCATCGCTTTCATCGGTTGGCGTCAAGTTTAGCGGTTGGCAAGTCCTGCGGTTGAATAGTATCCGGCGGCAACAGCAAGTCCCCGGTAAATCCGGTATCAAGTATGACTTCGGGGGATTGAGCTTGTCCCGTCCGTCCGATTATTTCAATTTCCACCCGGGCTTGCCCGCTCCGGGTTATTCTCCCCCTGATCATCGTCAGGGGCCAGCCTCCCGCCGAGGCTGTAAGCGGCGCGATAGCCGACCCGCCCGGCGTAGGTAACGGCGTTGGGCCGCCGCGCCCGCAGCCGGTCGGAGGCCGGGAGGTGCTCTTCGTCTATTTCATAGTCGCCGCTCTCTACGCCTATGACGATGAACTTTCCTTTTTCCGTCGGCTCCACCAGATGCTTTATCTTTTCCTGGTAAATCGCTTTCCCCAGTTTAGTTACTTCTCCGAGTTGATAACCCTTGAAAGACATATTGACCTCATTGCTATTTACGCTGCTGATTACTCGCCGTGGGGCGGCGCGCCGGCCCCGGTGCATCTTTCGCCTTGCAACTGCTCCAGAAACGATTCGGAGCGAATTTCTTTGCCCAGCCAGTAGCGGACGGTGCGGGAGAGGACTGATTTCAATTCGGCGGACAAGGACGGATTCAGCGTGAGAGAGGCAGTTTCGGCCAAACCGCCCCGGTGAATGAGGCGCAGCACCTTCATGGCCCGCAGCGACAAGGGGCGCACCAACGCCTCGGCGGGATTGCAGGCCGGGCATAGCGCTCCGCCGAGGTTCACGCTGAAGCGGTGGGCTGCGGGCGCAATCTTAGATCCGCATTCCACGCACTGGTACAGCTCGGGCAGCACCCCGGTCAGCCGCAGCAGGTGAAACTCGAAATAGCGCAACGGCGCCTCCGGATCCTTCGCTTGGGGGAGCGCTCTCAGCACGTCGGCGGCAAGGCGGAACAGGCGCGGCGAAGGGCTGCCCTCCGGCCCGAAGCCGTCCAGAAGCTCCGCCACGTATAGCCCCCGAGCCATGGAGGATAGGTCTTCCTTCAGTGCGGAAAGGCCGTCGGACACCTGGGCTTGGGTGATGATTTCCAATTCCCGCCCGTGGGCCAGGGACAGCCTGACCAGAGTCAACGGCTCCAAGTGGCCCACCAGCTTGCTGCTGGAGCGTCGCGCGCCCTTGGCCGCCGCCCGCAGCTTGCCGCGCTCGGCGGTAAACACGGTGACCACCAGGTCGGCCTCGCCGATGGCCGCCTTGCGCAGGGTCAGCCCTTCGCAGCGGTAGGTGCGCGGCGGCGCCATGGTTACAGGTCTTGCCGTCCTTGAAAGGCCCGGCTCAGGGTGGTTTCGTCGCTGTATTCCAAGGAGCCGCCCACGGGCAGGCCGCGGGCCAAGCGGGTGACGCGCAGGCTATCGCGCGTCAGGTGCCTGTGGATGTACATTGCGGTGGCTTCGCCCTCCAGCGTGGGGTTGGTGGCTACCACCAGTTCCGTAACCTCCGGGGCGGAAAGCCGGGACAGCAGTTCCCGCAGCTTCAATTGGTCGGGGCCAATGCCGTTGATGGGCGATATAACGCCGTGCAGCACGTGGTACAGCCCGCGAAAGCTGCGGGTGCGCTCCAGGGCCACCACGTCCATCGGCTCTTCCACCACGCAGATGATGGAGCGGTTGCGGCGCGAGTCGGCGCAGATGCCGCAGGGGGTGGCCTCCGCCAGGTTCTGGCACTCGCCGCAGTAAACGGTGTTCCGCTTCACCGCGGTCACCGCCTCAGCCAGGGCGTAGGCTTCCTCCGCAGGCAGCCGGACGATGTGATAGGCCAGCCGCTGCGCGCTCTTGGGGCCGATTCCGGGCAGCCGGTTCAATTCCTGCACCAGCCTGGCAAGGGACGGAAAAGCGGAGGGCAGGTTATCGGAGGTCATTACACGGCTCCGCGCGGCTTGGCCGTTATTTTCTGCTGGGCATTCGCAACGTGCGTTGGTAATCCGCTATTCACGCTATCGGCCTTCGTTCCCGGGAGACGGGAATCCTCGAGGCCACGCCGCTTGTCCTTGGGCCGCTCCGTGCGGCTAAGTCAGCCCCGGGATGTTCATGCCGCCGGTGACGGCACTCATCTTGCTGGCGGCCAGTTCCTGGGCCTTGATCGAGGCGTCGTTGAAGGCGGCGGCTACCATATCCTGCAACAATTCCAAGTCTTCCGCCGCCTCCGGCTCGATGATAACCGAGTCCACAGCCTGCTTGCCGGTCATCACAACCTTGACGGCGCCGCCGCCGGCGGTGCCTTCGACGGTGAGGGTTTCCAGCTCTTCCTGAATTTTTTGCAGTTGAGCCAGTTGCCGCTGGGCCTGCCGCATCATGTTGCGGTTCATTCTTCCACCTCTTGTTCCTGGAGGATTCGCGCGCCCATCCCCAGGGCGGCGCGGACCAGCGGACTCTGCTGGGCCGTCTTGTTGGCGTTGCTGTTGGCCGGCTGTCCGTTAGCCAAGGTCAGTTGGTAATCGCAGCCCTCGCCGAAGAATTGAGCCAGGGCGTCGTTCATGCGTTTGCGGGAAGACTGGTCTTCCAGTTCCTCCTGCATCCGCTCCAGATTGGCTTTATTCGTAAAGGGCAGCACCAAGGTCCGGCCGTCCAGCGAAATGCTGTTGACCTTGCAATCCCGCAGCAACGCCCCCAGATTATACTTCCTGCCCTTGTGCCGCGACAGGGACTTGACGGTGTCGTTCCATTGTACCCACAGGTCGCCGGAAGCGCCGTTGCCCGTCCGTCCGCCTCCCGCTGCGGGAGGCGGGGCATCGGGGCTTTGCGCTGCTGCGGGCGCGGGGGCCGGGGCCGGGCGCTCGCGGGGCGGTGGCCGCTCCGGGCGGGGATCGCGCGGCGGCGGGGCGGCCTGTGGCGCGCGCTCCGGGCGCGTCCGGGCGGGCGGCGGCGCTTCCGGCGGCGGCGGGGCCGGGGTAGACTGCGGAGCGCGCTCCGGGCGCGACCGGGCGGCAGGCGGCGGCGCTTCCGGCGGCGGGGACGGGGCGGCCGGTTCTTCGCAGATTTCCACCGCGGCCAGCTCCAGCGGCAGCGTCGAGGGCGCGTCATAGCGCATATTCACTGCGCCCCAGACCTTCAGCGCTTGGACGATTCGGCCCCGGGGTTGCTGTCCCAGCAGCTCCTTCAACTGCGCCTGCACGTGTTCGGGCAGGTCAACGGCGTCCTCCGAACCCCATTGCAGGTGCATAAATCCGCGTAGCAGGTCCGATGTTTGCCGGTGCAACTGCCGCAGGTCGCTGCCCTCCCAGGCCGCCCGGTTCACCGCCGAGAGCGACGCCGTGGTGTTGCCCAGCAACAGATACCTGACCAGTTCCAAGGCCGCCTCATCGCTGCCCAGGCCCAATAGCCGCTCCACCTGCGGCGCGGTCACGCCGTCGGGACAGGAGACCACAAGCTGCTCCAGCAGGTTCTCGGCGTCGCGCAGGCTGCCGGAGGCGTAGCGGGCGATGATTCGCATGGCGGCCGGCTCCACCGCCACGCCCTCGGCATCGGCGATTTCCGACAGCCGCCCATAGATCGTTTCCGAGGGGATGCGGCGGAAGTCCAGCCGCTGGCAGCGGGAGACGATGGTGGGAAGGATGCGATGGGCCTCGGTGGTGCAGAGGACGAAGATGACGTGTTCCGGCGGCTCTTCCAGCGTCTTCAGGAAAGCGTTGGAAGCGGCGTCGGTCAGCATATGGGCTTCGTCTATGATATAGACCTTGCGGCGGCCCTGCACCGGCGCGAAGTTCACCTTGTCCCGGATGTCGCGTATCTCGTCTATGCCCCGGTTGCTGGCCGCGTCCAGTTCGATGATGTCCATGAAGCGGCCTTCGTTGATGGCCTGGCAGACGGCGCAGGCGTTGCAGGGGTCGCCGTCTTGCAGGTCGAGGCAGTTGGCCGCCTTGGCGATGATGCGGGCGGTGGTGGTCTTGCCGCAGCCGCGCGGCCCGCAGAACAGGTAGGAATGGGAGATCCGCCCCAGCCGCACCGACTGGCGCAAAGTGGTGGACACGTGTTCCTGCCCGGCCAGTTGGCCGAAGCTGGAGGGACGCCACTTGCGATAGTAGACCTGGGAGGTCATAGCAAGGGAAACTCCGTCAACTGCAACGACTTAAGGGCTTCGCGTTCCCGCGCCTGCATCAGCGCGGCCTCTTCCGCCTCGGCGTGGTCGTATCCCACCAGGTGCAGGGCGCCGTGAATCACGAGGAGGGCCAGTTCGCGCATGGGGCTGCCCCCGCGCTCTTCGGCCTGCCGCTGCGCCTGCGGCCAAGATATGATGATTTCTCCCAACGGCGGGAGCGCGCCGGGCGGCAGTACGAACCCGCCGCCGTCCGGCAACCCCTCCGGGCCGTCGCCCTCGCCCTCCCAATGGCCCGGGTGTTCGGCGGAAAACGACAGCACGTCGGTGGTTTCGTCCCGCCCCCGGTACTCCGCGTTCAGGGCGCGAACCGTATCGTCGCCGGTGATGAGCAGGCTGACCTCGGTTTCAGCCACAACCCCCGCTGCGGCCAGCCCGGCCCGCGCCGCGCCTTCCAGCCAGGCCGCGTCAATTTCGCCCTCGTAAGGTTCGTCTATGGAGACCAGAGCTTGCAGGCTAGGCAATTGGGCCAAAAGAACAAATCCCGATGGGGGGTTGAGGAACGGGGCATCCCGCTGAATGGCAGGACATACCTATCATACATCCAAACCTCGCGGGCATACCAGCAAACAGCGCGGGGATATCGAGGTCTTTCAACGGTCGCCTAGAGCAAGAACCAAGGGTATCGACCTAGTCCCGGGATTCTTCGCCAAACTTGGAATGACGGCTTTGGCCTGAGGATAATTGAAGGCAATGATATACTTAACTAGCGTGTGTAGCTACGCTACAGGCCGCGGCGGACGGCGTGGCGGCTGATTTCCTGGGCCGCGTAGCGGGTGGCCTCGAACAGGTCTACCAGTTCGCCGATGGTGTTTACGTAGAGCAGCCCGTTGTCCGCATTGTGCCGACGCAGTTCCTCCAGGGTCAGCCGGTTGCGTTTGATGCTGTTGCAGGTGCGGTGGAGCAGGGCGAGGTTATAGAGTTCGTCGTCGCCCTCTACTCCCTCGGCGGCTTTGCGGGCGCGGATGTGGTCTACTTCCAGCAGGGTCAAATCCAGCGAGTTGTTGGGGCGGCGGGGTTCGTAGCCGCAGCCCCAGCACACCGGGCCGAACCGATTTATTAGTAGTTCTTTGGCGTCATCTTTGCTGATTTGGCCGGACCAGTTGGCTGTCTGCGTCTGGGAGCGGCGGCCCCGTTGCCGGGTCGAGAGTTCGTGGGCCGCTGCCGGGTCGGTGTCGGCGCGTTTCGGCAGTTCCTTGGGGCCGATGACATGGCCGGAAGTCCATTGCTGCGGTTCCTGAAATCCCTTGTCTTTCTTGACGGCGGACAGAGCGTTGCGGGTTGAATCGGTCATACCGTCCAAAGCAATGCCGTTCAGATAAAACCGGCGTTTGAGCATCGTCCAAGAGCGATAGGCCATATCGCAGGCAATCCATTTACGCTCCAGCCGTTCGGCGGCGACAGCGGTGGTGGCGCAGCCAGCGAAAATGTCCAGCACTACGTCGCCAGGGTTGCTGGATGCTTTAATGATGCGCTCATAAAGCTCCAGCGGCTTCTGTGTTACATAGCCGGTACGCTCTTTTCCTTTCGCCTCGTTGATGTCATCCCAAAGAGTATTGCGAATACTGCCGGCCTTGGGGCGGATTTTCCGGTAAAGCTGATTGCCTTGAATCACCAACTCCCCATCCGTATCCAATTCTTCCATGCGCAGTTTTCCTACTTTCCAACCGGATGGATGAGGTGGGAAAAAGCCTTTGTATTCGTAACAAAGATTTGGGCGCGGACTGGCGCTAGGCCGGTTAAAGGCAACATCCAAGTAATAAGACCCTTTGTCATCCTTCAACTTGAACGCTTTTTCAAGATAGCTAGGTTCGTAAGGTTCCAACACTCTGTCCATATCGAAAAACGACTCCGGGGTCTTGGCGTAGAACAAAATAGTATCTGTGTTGGAATTGTAACTTCGCGGAGTGAATTGGGATCCCTTGAATCCCCGTGTCGTCCGCTTCCAAACTATGGCGTTGCGGAAGTTTGCTGTTCCAAACACAGCGTCCAGCAGCACCCGCAAGTAGCTGTTGGCATCGTCGTTGCAATGAACGTAGATGCTGCCAGTGGGCTTCAGCACCCGGCGGCACTCAATCAGCCGCACCGCCATAAAGCAGATATAAGCGGCTTCGTTCTCCGTAGCGCAGGCTTCGACCGCCTCAATGACGGCGTGGACGCTGGGATAATTGTCCTGAATCCGCATTTTCCATTCCGGGTGAATGTCATCGTCCCAGTTCCAGTAGTCCTTAACCCGCGTTTCGCCAATGCCTTCGTTGTGGGCGGCGCCGTGGGCTTTAGCCAAGGCCACTTCCTCGTCGAACTCGGCCTGGCTGATGGGCGGCTTGGGTCTACTGGTAAAGGTTTCGTTGGCGGCAAAGGGCGGGTCAATGGCGATGAGGTCAATACACTCGTTGTTCAGCGAGCGCAGGAAAGGGTAGTTGTCCATAACGGCCAGGGTGCGATTGGCGAGGTTCAGAGTTCCCATTGGGCGCTCCTTGTGGTCCAGTTCTGCGAACATGCCGGAGTTTGCTTTGCGAAGGGACGGCGTTAGTCAAGTATATCATTGCCTAATTGAAACACCCTGGCCGGGATGCCGGCGGAACCGGGCTGTCGGCCCCCGTTAGCAGCCGTCATCCGCCGGGCGGCGGCGGTGGCGAAACACGCCGGCCAGCGGTATGGTCAGGCCGGGGAGCAGCGGCGTAGTCAGCGTGTCGGCGGCGGTCAGCACGGCCCGCTGGACATACTCGCCGTTGCGCAGTTCCAGCAGCGTGGCGGTGTCAGCGCGCGGGTCGAAAATCCAGTATTCCGGCACACCGGCCTCGGTGTATAGCCGCCGCTTGCGCACCAAATCGCGGCTACGGTCGGAGGAGAGAATTTCAACCACAATGTCGGGGGCGCCTGCCACCATACGGTTACTGATGACAGCCCCGCTGCCCCGGAGGACGATGGTCAAGTCGGGCGCCAGCAGGATACGGCGCTCCAGAGACAGGGCTACGATGAAATCCATAAACAGTTCTGCCGGAGGCTCGTCGAAACTGTCCAAGTATTGGTCAATGGGGAATGCCAGTTTGAGTTGGAAAAATCCGTGAACGCGCCGGGGCCTGGGCATTATGTACAGCGCTCCTTCATCCAGCTCCAGCTTCCGCCGGTCGTCCGTATCGGGCAGTTCCATGAACTCTTCCGAGGTCAGCCGCATCCCGGTGCGCGGTTTCAGCATCGTCATAATCAGTACCCTCCGTTGCCTTGCCATTATAAGGCTGGACGGCCAGCGGCGTCTCTCTGCTGTCGTCATTTCCCGGTGGTGCCGCCTTTGGTATCATTTGCCTATCCATTTCGATACAGGAGACAGCTATGCGCGGAGTTACGTTCCGGGGAAACCGGGAGGCGGAGATACGGGAATTTCCCGACCCCCACGCCGGGCCGGGGGAGGCGGTGCTGCGGATTCGCGCCTCCGGGCTGTGCGGCACCGACCTGCACCGCTACCGCGACGCGGAGCCGACGGAGATGATTACCGGCCATGAGCCTTGCGGGGTGGTCGAAGAGCTGGGGCCGGGCGCGCCGCCGGGCTTGAAGCTGGGCGACCGGGTGATGTGCCACCACTACGAGGGCTGCGGCGTCTGCGAAATTTGCGCCATGGGCTATGAGCAGCTATGCCCCCAGGGCCACGTCACCTTTGGCGGCGGCACCGGCCACGGGGCCAACGCCGACTATATGATTTGCCCCTCCCGCTCGCTGGTGCATCTGCCCGATGAGCTTTCCTTCGAGGAGGGCGCGGCCATTTCCTGCGGCACCGGCACCGCTTGGAACGGGCTGAACAAGATGGGCGTATCGGGAAAGGACATCGTGGCGGTGTTCGGCCAAGGCCCGGTGGGACTCAGCGGCACGCTGTCGGCCAAGGCTATGGGAGCCCGCGTGATTGCCGTGGACGTGGTGGAAGAGCGGCTGCGGCTGGCACGGGAGTTGGGGGCCGACCACACGGTCAACGCCGCCGATACCGACGCGGCGCAGGCCATCCTCGATCTCACCGGCGGTCTGGGCGCCACGGCGGCGCTGGAGACCTCGGGCAACCCTGCGGCGCGGCAGCAAACCCTGTCCTGCCTGCGCCCCTTCGCCCGCGCCTGCTACGTCGGCGTCGGCGGCCCGGCGGAAATAGACTTCAACCGCGACGTGATTTTCAAGGTGCTGACCATCTTCGGCTCGTGGACTTTCAGCAAGGCGGAGCTGATCGAAATCGCCCGCTTCTTTGTGGATACCAAAGCGCCGCTGGAGCGGCTGATAACCCACCGCTACGGCCTCGACCAGGCCATCGAGGCTTTCCAGACCTTCGATGGGGCGACCACGGGCAAGTGCGTCTTCGTGTTCGGCTAAGGGGAATTAAACGACGCCGAGAGCGCCGGGATTATTGCTTAAGTTTCTCGGCGTTCTTGGCGCGCTTTCCGCTTAATCAACCGGCCTTCCAGACTTGCCGGTGAAACTGCCCGTCACGCAGTTGGGAGAAGGCGACGCTTTCAATGGCGACGGCGAAGCAGTGGAACTCCGGCTCTTCGGGCCGGAACCCGATGGCGGCATACACGGCGTCGGCGAACCGTCGGCGCTCGTCCGGGCCGTTGACCTCAACGGCGCGCCCGTAGACCTTGAACTCGCCTTCCGTGCCGTCGCGCTCCGACACCGTGCTGTGCACCACGCAGCGCGAGTCGCGCAGCAGGTCCAGCGCCTTCACCGACCGCCAGGTCATCCCCAGGTACAACTGTCCCTCGGCGATGAACGGCTCCACCGGCGAGATACGGGGCCAGCCGTCGCTCCGCAGCGTCCCCACCAGCGCCAGCCCCGTCCGCCCGAACTGCGACGCGCCCAAGTCCGCCAGTTCCGGGGCTTGGGCCGCGAACCGTTGCCAGGTCACAGGCATTTTGACCTCTCCGGTAAGTGGACACTGACCATTGAGATGTCCGATAATTTCAGATAGGAAACAGCTAGGGACGGCGGTTGGACATTGACCGTTGCCGTGTCGCGTTTTGGGAGGCGGTTTTGCAAAATCAGGAAGCGTATTTCGAGCCGGTTCTTGACATTACCCGTCGGCGGATTTTGGAGGATGTGGCACAAGTTCACGCCCTCGCCGGGGTGATTCGCGGGATTCCGATACCGCCTTATGTCCAGCAACGCCTCGACCGGCTTAACATCCTGCGGGCCGTCCGCGGCACTACCGGCATTGAAGGCACCGAGCTTTCTGAGGAAGAAGTTGACCTGGTTGTCGATTCTCCCCCCGACGCCGCCCCCCTCGGCCCCGGACGCGAGCGAGAAGAGCAGGAAGTCAGAAACGCCGAAACCCTGATGCGATATGTGAGCGAGCGCGTTGAGCGTAACCCGGCGGCGCCGGTTACGGAAGGGCTGATACTGGAATTCCACCGGATCTTGACTCAAGACATCAATTATCCACACAACGAGCCGGGCCGATATCGCAACCATTCGGTAACAGTGGGCAACTATCGTCCGCCTCCTACCGGAGAAGAAGTCCGGCGATTGATGGCTGAGTTCGTCCGCTGGTTCAACACCGGGCTGCCTACGCACTGGGACCCGGTGCTGCGGGCGATAGCTGCCCATTTCTATGTGGTAAGCATTCACCCCTTCGGCGATGGCAACGGACGCACTTCCAGGGCAGTAGAGAGCTTCCTGCTTTACAAGGCGGGAGTAAACGTCCGCGGCTACTACTCCCTGTCGAACTATTATTATCAAAACCGCCCGGAATACATAGCCAATCTCAACAGCGCCAGGGGGGCAGAGGTTTTCAATCTCACGCCCTTCGTGGAGTTTGCTCTCCGGGGCCTAGTGCAGGAATTAAAGGCTGTTCACGCAGAGGTGTTGGAAGAAGTTAGGATAATCGCCTTCCGTGATTACGCGCGCGAAACTCTGGCTAACTCAGGGAAGCTGGGAACGCCATCAGGAGAAAGGCAACTCAATTTCCTGATTGGGTTAGGTGATAGCTCTGTATCGCTGCGGGAAATTCGCTCCGGGGGACATCCGCTGTCTCGTTTGTATCGAAACGTTACCGCCCGGACGCTGGCACGTGATATAAACTATCTCAAGCAACAAGCTCTTGTAATTGCCGATGGCGTTGAAGTGCGCGCCAACCTGGAGCTGATGACCCGGTTTACCGTTTGATTACGCTTCGCCCAGTTCGTCAAAATAGCGCGACACCCCGCAACAATTTCGTTGCGGGGTGTCGCTAAGGGACACAGAACTACAGTGATTGGTTACACTGCAAATGCGAGGGGTTGTTCTAAACGATACCGACGGAGAGGCCGGGCGGAACGGACGTTTTCCGCGCCGACTATTTCTACGCTGTGCTGGATGTCATGGCGATCCAGATACTTGCGGAAGTCGTCCACCGTCGCGTGCTTCTGGAAAGACGAGACCATGAACTCCACCAGCTCACTAGCCCGTTTCCAAGCGGCCTGCTCATCCTCAGCGTAAACGCGCGTGCCGATTTGCTCGATAAGGGCTGCCCAGTGGTCTCCCCGGTCTTCAAGCGAAACGTCGAGGGATAATCGTATGTTGGCGGTTTGGCCGTCCATGGCTGCTTCTCGTAGAGAGATGTTTGGGAGAGGTGTTGGTACCCCGGAGGGGCTTCGATCCCCTGATCTCCACCTTGAAAGGGTGGCATCCTGACCTGGCTAGACGACCGGGGCACGCTGTACGTACAGAATATAGCACACTTTGGCGGCGGGCGCTACGGGTACACGGCCAGATCGTCCAGTGACGTGTCTTCGGGGAAGCCGGCCATCAGGTTCATGTTCTGCACCGCTTGGCCCGCCGCGCCCTTGACCAGGTTGTCCAGCACGCTGAAGACGGTCAGGCGGCCGGTGCGCCGGTCTATCACCGGGTGCAGCAGACACATATTGTTGCCCAGCGTCTGCTTGGTCTGCGGCGGGGCATCGACCACCTTCACGAAGGGATGGCCGGCGTAGTATTCGCGGTAGATGTCCATCAGCCGCTGCTTCCCCTCGCCGCCGTCCCAGGCGTCCGGGTTGGCCAGCGGGGCGTAGCACGAGCTGAAGATGCCGCGCGTCATCGGAATCAGATGCACTTGGAAAGTCACTCGCAACTGCTGTCCGGTCAGAGGGGCCAGTTCCTGGGCAATCTCCGGCAGATGTCGGTGTCCGTTGACCGCGTAGGCGAAGGCGTTTTCGTTCACTTCCGAGAAGTGGTTGGTCATGGCGAGACTGCGCCCGCCGCCCGACACGCCGGAGAGGCTGCTTACGATGATGTCGGGGCTGATGACGCCTGCGGCCACCGCCGGGGCGAGGGCCAGGATGGCGCCGGTGGGGTAGCAGCCGGGGTTGGCGACCAGCCGGGCGGCGCGGATTTCGTCGCGGTGCAACTCGGTCAGGCCGTAGACCGCTTCCTCCAGCAGCGACGGTTCTTGGTGTTCCACCCCGTACCACTCCTCGTATTCCTCGGCGTGTTTCAGGCGGAAGTCGGCGCTGATGTCCACCACCTTCACCCCCTGCTCCAGCGCCGGGATGCAGGCTTCGGCGCTGGCCTTGTGCGGCAAGGCCGAGAATACCAGATCCAGGCTGCCGCTCAGCTCCGGCTCGATGGTCAGGCCCAAGCTGTCCAGGTGAGGAAACACTTCGCCCAGACGCTGACCGGCGGCGCTGCGGCCGGTTACCGACGCAATTTCCACCTCGGGATGGCGGCGCAGGATACGGGCCAGCTCTGAGCCGGAGTATCCCGTAACGTTGATAATTCCTACCTTCACTTTTGTCCTCACCCTAACCCTCTCCCGGAGAGAGAGGGAGCTTCCGTTTCCGATGATATTGCCGCCGGGGGAGTATGCGGCATCGGGCCTGGGCCGCGCCGGGCCGTCTTTTCCCCGGCCTTGTGCTTTGCCCCGGCGTCTTCCGCCATAAACTTCCTGCGCGAGGGGCACAGCCCGCCGACCACGCACTGGCCGCATAAGGGCCGTTGCGCCTTGCACACCCGCCGCCCGTGGTTGATGAAGGCCACGTGGAAGTTGAACACTTCCCCGGGCGGCACCTTGGCTTCCATAACGTCGTGAGCCTTGTCGGCGCTGGTGCTGGCGTCTATGGCCCGGAGGCGCCGGCACACCCGGTAGATGTGGGTGTCTACGGCCATGGCCGGCATACCCAGGGAGAAGTTGAGGATGATGCCCGTTGACTTGGGGCCGATGCCCGGCAGTTGGCGCAGCCAGGCTTTCGCCTCGGCCAGCGGCATTTCCCGCAGGAAGGACAGATCCAGCGAGCCGCCGTTGAGTTCCAGCACCTTCCCCAGCACTTCCTTGATGCGCGGCGCCTTGACTTTGGCAAGCCCGCCCGGGGCGATGGCCTCTTCGATAGCGGCCACGTCAGCCTGCGCCACCGCTTCCAGCGTGCCGAAGCATCCCATCAGCCGGTTGTAGGCGCGGCCGGAATTGACGTCCGACGTGTGCTGAGACAGGATGGTAAATACCATCTCGTCGGCCGGGGGCAGCCGCCGCTCTGCCTCGAAAGGCCCGTATTCCTGCGCCATCAGCTCAACGGCCTGGGCGATGCGGGCCGGCGACATCGTGGGGCTGCGGCGCTTGACCTGCTTCTCCGCCATAGCGCAGATTCTAGCACCGGCAGCCATAAATTGGAATGCGGAATGCGAACCGGTATTGTTGGTATAAGTATATGATAGATTTGCATAGATTTTACAAAGAATGCCAAACGGGTTTCGGGAGGTGCGCCCATGGCGCGAAGCCGCGTCTGCCGCCATGATGTTCGCTGCCCCCATTGCGGTTCCAACCGGATGCGCAAGGACGGATTTGCCGATGGCCGGCAGGCTTACCGTTGCGGGGACTGCGGGCGCCGCCAAGCGCCCGGCGGGGCTTACCGCCGACCCGGAGAGGCGGTCAAGGAGCGGGCCTTGCGGACGTATGCCGAAGGCAGCAGTCTGAGGGCCATCGGGCAAGTGTTGGGGTACAGCGCCCCGGCGGTGCTGGGGCAGGTGAAAAGGGGGGCGGCAGACCCTAGCCTGCTGCGGGGCGGGGCCGGTGGCGGTGGTGTCCTGGGATGAGATGTGGACTTACCGGGGAGCGCGGCGCGGGGAGAAGCGGGAGGACTGCTGGATCCGGACGGCGGTGGTGCAGAAGAGGACGGCAGCCGCCGGGTGGATTTGAGGCGGGAGACCGCAGCGACGCTACCTTCCTGTGGCTGCCTGATGCTGTGCAGTACCGCAGCGATGCCTATCCGGTGTACCGGGCCTGGCCGCCGCCGGAGCGGCACACGGTGGGCAAGGGCGGGGCGGTGAACTGGAACGAGGGGCGGCACTCAGTGTGGCGGGGCAGGCTGAACCGGCTGATGCGGCGGACGAAGAGGTACAGCAAGGACGGAGTGATGCTGGCGTACTCCCTGGCCTTGGTCTGCCGACGCAGGCACTGCAAGGTCAGTCCCGCCTTATGTTGAGAATACCGATGCAGGTTTGGGGTAAATGACCCTCCGAGAGACAGGGCAGGAGTTAGCGGGATGGGCGATTACTGCTGGCCGGGCGGCGGTTCGTCGAAAGGCCGGTTATTGGCGGCGGCGTCCATCCTGCGGCTGTTCCATGCTTGCCACTCCAGATTAGCCTCAGTCCGGCCCTCCTCTCGGCCTTCCTCCCGGCCCTGTTCCCGGCCTTGAGCCAAGTGTCTTTCAATTACCGGAAGGGTGAATCGGTTGGTGATGTACTGATAGATAGCCATGATGGTGGCGACTCCTTGCAGGGCGGTCAGAGTGGCGATGGCAATGCCGATTCCGGCGGGCGCGAATTCCGACGCGGCCTCCCTTGTCAGCGTTGCCCAAGAAGCGTCGGGAAGGGCCGCTTTGACCTCCCTGGAGATGTCTGCGGCAATAACAATGCTGATTCCGGTGAAAAGCGGGAAATAAAGAGCGCGGAAGGGATTGGGGATGCTCCAAATAGCTTCCCGGTTATCCTCCAGCGGCCGGGACAGGATGATCAGAACCTCTACAAACAGATGCCGGATTTTCCTGTACCAGCTTTCCCTGCGTCTGTTCATGATCCATTGTAGCGCATAATCCGCCCGCCGGGCAGATACCCGGCGCTGCTTAAAGCGTCACCGGGTATATGACCTGCATGACCTTGTTGTCGCGGAGGGTCTCGAAGTAGGGGTTGGGGTTATCGGGAGTTTGCAGCCAGCGGCGGGTGAAGTAGGCGCAGAGGTTGGCGAGCTGCATTCCCGGCGAGTCCTCAGCGTTGACGAAGCAGAAGTTTTCGTGCAGCCCGGTCGCGTCCAGCCCCTCGTCGGAGCGCAGGAACTCGGCCATAAACCGAGGCTCGATGTTGGCCCCTTCCTGGGCCACCACCATGGCGAACTGCGTAACCGGAAACTGCCCGGACATTATTTGGTCGTGATTGAGCGTAGCCATGCTCATCTCGTCCAGATACATACTCAAGGCGAACAGGAAACGGCTCATCACCGGCTCGATGGGATTGCGCCAAAGCAGGGCGGCGGGGGAGGAGGCACTGGCCCTGGCGTCGGCCAGTGCCTGCTTGCTGAGGAAAGCGCTGATCACCGGGGCCTCGCGCCGGATGAGTATGTTCAGGCAGTCCTGAATCAACTCGGCGCGGCGCTCCGGCTGCCAGGATGCGAAGTGCCTCAGTCCTTGAAACAGGTCCACTGGCCGGATCTGCCGGGGGGCGCCGTCCTGGCCCAGAGGCGCGCCGAAATAGCGGCGGCACAGGGCGTCGAACTCGCCGTTGACCGACACCGACTGAGTTTCGTGAAGCATCAGCCCGGCCACTACCTCGTGAGGCTGGGAGGGGTCTCCGGCGCTGGCCCCGGTTCGGCCCGACTGTCCTACATATACCAGGTGCATAGCGGCGCTCTCCTCTTTTTCTGATGCCTCGCTGCTTCCGGGCGCCTGTCATTCACTCGGCGGACTCAGAATGAGCGGGATGGATTATACCTTCTCAGGAAGGGCGTTGTTCCTGAGCCGGTCGCCTGAGCCTGTCGAAGGAATAACGAGCCGCGGCCGGGCTAGTCCTCGGCTTCCACCTCCGGTTCCTCTTCCTCCACCTCGACGCCCACTGCACCGCGCGGGACGTCTATGCGGGCCACCATCTCCTCCGGGTCGGTCACCATCGTCGTTCCCACAGGCAGCTTAATGTCGCCGACCCGCAGAATGCTATCTGCGGTGTCCAGCGCGGCGACGTCAGCTTCGGCTTGGGCTGGCATATCGAGGGGCAGGGAGGAAACTTCGACGGTCATAAGCAACTGGGTGACGCTGCCGCCGCTGCGGATGGCTCCGGGCGATTCGCCGGTCAGCGTCACGGTCACCTGGGCCGTAACCGGGCGGGCCACGTCGGCGGCCAGCAGGTCCACGTGCAACACGGTATCGCGGGTGGGATCCCACTGGATTTCCCGGGCGAAGGCCAAGCGACTGCCCGGTTCCCCTTCAACGGAAACGGAGATGGGCGAGCTGGCGCCTGCGGCCGCCAGTATAGGTATCAGCCGCCGCGCCGGGCATTGCAGGGCGCGGGACTCAATGCCTGGGCCGTAAAGATGTACCGGAATGATGCCGGCCCTCCGCAGCCGGCCCACTTTCTTGCCCAGCAGTTCCCTAGGCTGTAACTCCAATTGCACCGCGCTAGTTGTCATAAAGAGCAATTCCCCCGATGGTTTTCAGGCGATGGTTTTCAAGCAACAACGAATGATACCACCCCGGCAACTCAAAGGGAAATGGCGATTGCCGCCTTGCCGCCGTATTCTAAACGTGTGTTGGCATTGCCCGCTCCGTCATTCCCGCCTGCGGGAATCCACAGGTTTCAGCGGGATACGGGCTTTCTCCCGGCAAGGGCGTATGGATTCCCGCCTTCCCGGGAATGACCGGTAGACAGGACGGCGCGGCCAGTCGGCATTGCCAGCACACGTTTAGAATACCATCTTCCTGCACCATGGCCGAACAAATTGACAGCGGGGTTATCATTGTAGGGTTGAATTGGCCGGTTGAATTGCATTTGATACACGGGCCGCCGGACGGCTATGGAGGGTTCACATGGCGTCACATTCCTTGGGGCTTTCGCTGCACGAGGCGGCGCGGCGTATGGGCGTGCCCTTCGTCGAGGAGAACGAACCCGCCGACCGTTTCGTTGACGCCAACGGCCTCCGTTTTCACTACCTGGAATGGGGAAACCCGGCCAACCCCACGGTGCTGATGCTGCACGGCGCGTCTCAGCAGGGGCATAGCTGGGACTTCATCAGCCTTCCGCTGTCTTCCGATTACCGCGTGCTGGCACTGGATCAGCGGGGACACGGCGACAGCGACTGGGCGCCGGACGCCGATTATTCGCTGGACGCAATGGTGGGAGATCTGGACGCTCTGATACCGGCCCTGGGGCTGGAGGGCAGTCCGTTCCACCTGATGGGCCATTCCATGGGCGGGCGCAACAGCTTCGTCTGGGCCTCGCAGCACCCGGGAGCGCTGCGCTCCCTGACCATCGTGGACACCGGGCCGGAGACGGTGAGCCGGGGCCGTCAGCGCATCCGGCAGTTCCGCGAACTGCCCGACAACCTAGACACCCTGGAAGAGTTCGCCGACCGTATTCAGGAATACACGGGGCGCACCCGCGAGCAGGTGCTGGGCGCGCTGAAGTACAGCATCCGGCAGGGCCCGGACGGCAAGTGGACTTGGAAGTACGACCGGGTGATGCGGCAGCGCGGGCGGCAGGATAATCTCTGGCCGACGGAACGGCTCTGGGAGTGCTGGCGCCGCGTGGACTGCCCGGCGCTGGTGACACGGGGCGACCGCAGCGACATCTTCGCCGCCGAAACCATGGCGCGGATGGGCCGGGAAATCCCCGGTTGCGTAACCGTTACCATCGCCAACGCCGGCCACCTGGTGCAGGGCGACAACCCGCCCGACTTCTTGGCGGCGGCGCGGGAGCATCTGGACCGGGCGGAGGGGTTGCGAAAGACGCCCTCACCCTAACCCTCTCCCCTTGGGAGCGGGAACTTTATGATTAGGTGAACAGCCGCGGTATCAGATCGCCTAGGGCGTAGCCGATGGCGGCGGACAGGGCGCCGATGCCAAGGATTTCCAGGCCCTGGAGCAGTTGGTTGCGTTGCACCAAGCGGCCCTTGAACATTCCCAACGCGAACAGCCCGGCCAGCGTGGCGCCCACGGAGACGCCGATGGCTTGGCCGCCGGTCAGGAAGAAATGGGGCAGCAGCGGGATGGCCGCCCCTAGGATAAAGGCCAAGCCCATAACCAGGGCATCCTTCAGCGGGCTGGCGGTGACCTCGGCACTGATGCCCAGCTCCTTCTCCACCAGCGTCTTCAGCCACAGATCCCGGTCTTGGGCGATTTCGTCGGCCATCCGCCGCGCTTCGTGATAGGTCATGCCTTCCCGCTGGAACAGCACCACCAGTTCGGCCAGCTCCTCGGCGGGGTTGGCGTCCAGTTCCCGGGCCTCGCGCTCAATCTCGGCCCGTTGCACATCCTGCTCGGCCCGGGAGCCGAGCAGCGCTCCGGTGGCCATGGATATCATGCCTGGCAGCGCTCCGGCCAGTCCGGCCACCACGACGGTGGTCTGGCTCTCCACGGCCACGGCCAAGCTGGTGACTAGGGCGACGGTGCTGAGCAGGCCATCTTGGGCGCCGAACACCACCTCGCGCAGCCGCCCCAGCCAAGACACCCGCCGCCGCTCCCGGTCAATTTCGCGGGAGGCAGTGTTGTAGGTTTCACGGTCGAAGGCCCGCTCGGCGGCGGCCTCCGCTTCCGGTGAGCCGTCCGGCGCGGAAGAGAAGGCCCTGGACGCGCCGGCGGGCATCACCGGGATTTCAGGGGCCGCCGCTGCCCGCGGGGAGCGGGGCTGGGCGGCCAGCTTGGCCTCCAGGGTTTGCAGCGCCTCCGTAAAGGCTTCCAGGTGATGCCGCTCCCGTTCCATAGCCATAGTGAAGGAGTCGGCGGCATCCTGGTTGCCCTCGGCTAGGGCTTCCTGAATCATCCGGGGATAGATGATGGCGGCCTCTTTGGCCTCGCCCTCGATAATCGCCCGCAGATTTTCGCCGGTGGTCGCCAGGTCGCCGGAGACGCGCAGATGGTTGATGCCGTGCACCGTTTCCGCTCCGGCCACTTCCTGGAAAATCTGGGCAATCTCCGGGTGACCTTCCTGCATCGCCCGCTGGGCGTAGGCGTTGTACTTCAGGTTAGCCAACGCCTCGGCTACGATGGCGTTCCAGAGGTTCTTCTCGGTGTTGGTCAGGGTAGACGGATTGGCGGTCATGTATGTCCCCGCGATATGCCCCGGAGTTATGGACTGATTCCATTGTACCAAGACTCAGCGGCGCGCGGGGATAATCCACCAACATCCGGCCGGATGATTTGGGGCAATCAAGACTCGGCGGCGCGCGGGGATGAGGGGATAGGGGAATGCCGGAATCACCCGCCGGGGGAGGCGTGGTGGGCAATCATCTTCCACCCATCGGCGCTGCGGGCGAAGATATTGGTGGCGAAGGCGGAGAAGTTGGCGGCCCGGCCCTGCACCACGCTGGTGACGCCCTCAACGCAGGTGACGCAGCCGAAGTCGCCCTGCACGATGACGTTGAGGTAGCGCACCGAGAACTGCATCAGGTTGGCATTGTCGAAGATGCGCTCCCAGCTTTCGCGGATGGGCCGCCAGCCCACAATGGGCGTCCAGCCGGGATGCACGCACAAGGCCCGCTCCGAGTTCTCCCATACCTCTGCCATGCGCCCGATGTCCAAGGTGTTGAAAGCGTCGTAAAAACGCTGGTTGGCCGCCCGGATTTCCTCGACAATTTCAGGTTCTTCGCTGAGCATATCAGTAGAATACGCCCTCACTCTAATCCTCTCTTCTTGGGAGAGGGATTTCTGATGCTACGGTTCGCGGCCGGCGCGGGCGGCCCAGTATTCCCAGGCGCGGCCCAAGGAGGAGGGCCTGACCTGGCTCTGCGACATCAGCTCGATTTCGCCGGGAGACAGATATTTGACTTCG
Source organism: Dehalococcoidia bacterium (assembly GCA_965213725.1). GTDB lineage: Bacteria > Chloroflexota > Dehalococcoidia > Lucifugimonadales > UBA3495 > VXOI01. Next base: position 1,886,230 of record OZ243924.1, on the reverse strand, counting down.
CCCAAGGGAAGGGAGGCCAGCAGCAGGCGGGCGTTGACTTGCAAGTACACCGAAGCCATCACCGCTTCCTTGAGCGTGCTTCCGGCAACGACGCAGCCGTGGCCGCGCATCAGGGCGGCCCGGCCCTGGCCCAGTCGGGCGGCCAGGTCGCGGCCCTGCTCCATGGTGGTGACCAGCAGGCTGGTGTCATTGAAGTTGTCGCGGATGTCCCACACCGGCAGTTGCCCGCCGATGATGGCCGCTAGGTGGAACATAGGACGCAGCGGCGCTTCGGTGACGCCGAAGGGCAGCACGGCGGGCGAGTGGTTATGAACCACGGCCTGAACGTCGGGGCGGGCCTCGTAGACGCCGCCGTGGATGGGCCGCTCGGAATACATAGTACGGCCCTGCTGGTCCAGCGGCTCGCCTTCCAGCGTGTACTCCATCAGGTCGGGAAGGTCCACCAGCTCGGGCGCGCGGGACTGCGACAGGATGTAGCGGCCGGGATGCTCCGGGTGGCGGATGCTGACGTGGCCGAAGGCGTCCACCACCTCCTCGCGGGCGAGGATGCGGTTGGCAGTCACCAGATCTTGCAACTGCTGGTCGAGGTCGGTCATAAAGTCTCGCTGCGGCCTCTCGGATGTATGGTTCCCGTCTGCCGCACCCCATTCCTACCCGAGGGCATCCCGCAGCAGGGCGGCGACAACTGCGGCCAGCAGTGCGCCGCCTACCCCCAACACGGCCCAAAACACCCGGTCAATCCGCGCGTTGCTGGCCTCAGAAGTCCGGTCAATTCGTTGGTTTGTGTCATCGATCCGCCTATTTGTCTCGGATTGCCCGTTCAACAGGGCGGTTAGTATCCGGGACTCCATTTCCGCCAAGTCCTGCTTGGTAGCCATGTGTTCATAGGCGGCTTCAAGGCGGGCTATCCGTTCCTCATTGCTGGCAGTTACCATCATTCCCCCTGTTGCTACTGGCAGTTGCTGCGGGATAGGGCAGGGCTATCTGCGAGAATGCCGTTAGCGGCCACCAAGTCTTGCTATGCCTCTCGGATGTACGGCTTCCGTCTGCCGCGCCCCCTTACTACCCGAGGGCATCCCGCAGCAGAGCGGCAACAACGGCGGTCAGCAGCGCGCCGCCGATCCCCAACACGGCCCAGAACACCCGGTCAATCCGCGCGTTGCTGGTCTCCGAAGTCCGGTCAACACGCTGGTTGGTGTCATCAATTCGTTTATTTGTCTCGTCAATCCGCCTATTTGTCTCGGATTGCCCGTTCATTATGGCGGTTAGTATCCGGGACTCCATTTCCGCCAAGTCCTGCTTGGTAGCCATGTGTTCATAGGCGGCTTCAAGGCGGGCTATCCGTTCCTCATTGCTGGCAGTTACCATCATTTCCCCCTGTTGTTACGGAGTAGAGCGGCGCTATCTGCAAAAATGCGGTTAGCGGTTACTAGGTCTTACAACGGCCTCTCGGATGTATGGTTCCCGTCTGCCGCGCCCCCTTACTACCCAAGGGCGTCCCGCAGCAGGGCGGCGACAACAGCGGTCAGCAGCGCGCCGCCGATTCCCAACACGGCCCAGAACACCCGGTCAATCCGTGCGTTGCTGGCCTCCGAAGTCCGGTCAACACGCTGGTTGGTGTCATCAATCCGCTGGTTTGTATCGCTAATACGCTGATTTGTGTCATCAATCAGTCTATTCATCTCGTCAATCAGTCTATTTGTCTCATCAATCCGCCTATTTGTCTCGGATTGCCCGTTCAATATGGCGGTTAGTATCCGGGACTCCATTTCCGCCAAGTCCTCCTTGGTAGCCATATGTTCATAGGCGGCTTCAAGGCGGGCTATCCGTTCCTCATTGCTGGCAGTTACCATCATTCCCCCCTGTTGCTACCGGCTGTTGCTGCGGGATCGGGCAGGGCTATCTGCGGGGATTCCAATTACCAACAGCTATGGCGCCGGGGCGCGGCTGTGCGCCCCGGCGCTAAAGGCGTAACTCCCCACGGGCACCCTTGCCAGCCTAGTGCGTGGGAGAGAAGGAGGCCGGCACCATGATCTTGTTTTCCTGGCTCATCAGGAATTCGCGGGTAGGCGGCGGCCAGTGGGGGGACTTGACCGCCTCCTCGCGGATGCGGTTGCGCTCTTCCAGGTCACCGTAGGGCCAGATGTGCACCCACTTGTTCAGCCCGCCCAGCTCGGTATACCAAGCGGCGGCCAGCGGGGAGTACTCCTCACGGTGGGGGACGGCGGCCTCCCAACGCTTGAGAACCTCGCCCATGGAGCCGGTCTTGTAGGTGTAGGAGCGCATCTCGTAGATGTTGCCCAGCGCTTGGTCGTCGCCCAGCGGGCGCATGAAGGGGGCGGGGATGAAGATCTCCGACTCCATCTTGAGGTACATATCCGGGTCGTTGGCGGGCGGCCAGTTGGGGTCTTGGGCGGCCTCCGCGCGGATGCGGGTGCGCTCGTCCAAGCTCTCATAGGGCCAGACGTGGATGACCTGGTTCAGGGGGCCGATCTCGGTGTGCCAGAAGGCGGCGAGGGGGGAGTAGTTCAGCCGGTGGGGCAGCGCCTTGGCGAAGTTCTCCTCGAAAGTTGGCACGCTGCCGGGCTTGAGGGTGTAGGTGCGGACTTCGTATATCATCTCCTGTCTCCTTGGGCGGCGTTCTACTGCGCCATCCGGTTTGCCATTGTAGCGAGTAGCGCGGTTACCGTACCGCGCTAGTGTAGCAAATGCGCCAATGCCGGGCAATTGAGGGGGAAACCGGAGGAAAATTGCGAAACGCTGGGCGCGCCTGCCGGGTGGCTGAAATCCGCCGGAGCAGCGGCGGATTCCCTTTCGGCGTTCCGGCTGTTTCAGCCTGAAAGCTCAAGCAAACGGGAGCAGCCCGGCCGCCTTTGCCGGGCTGCTCCCGGAGCGTCAGGCCGCCGGGGCGAGTCCGAACCCACGTCCCTGAACCCCCCGGCGGGCCTGCGCCTTACGGAGCCACCGGGCCGGATACCGCCGACTGGGCCCGCTTGAGGACGACGCTGCCGCTGCTGTCGTCGTTGTAATAGACGAAGGCGCTCAGGTATTTGCTTTCGTCATCAGAGGTCAGCGGGTACTCGGAGTCCGGTTGGCCGCAATTTCGGTAGGGGGTAACATCAGTCCAACCCGTGCTGCCGTCGTCCGACCGCTCCCACTGCCAGCGCTCCGGGTTGGGGTTGATGGCCGGATCCAGGCGTTCGGCGTTGGCGGAGTCGGGCAAAGCAACGCTCAGCACGCCGCCGACCGCTAACGTTCCGGCGGGGGCTGCGACGCTAACCAGGTTCTCGCCGGTCACTTCGTTGTCGGCCTCTACCGGCCCGATGACTGCGGTGGTGACCATCCTCTCGGGGCTGCCGTAGGTCAGGCTGGCCCGCAGGAACTTGCCGACATCCCCGTCTTGGGGCAGATAGACGAAGCTGGCGTTGGGATGCCGCCCGGCGGTAACCGAGGCCCAGGTGGAGTTGTCCGGGGAGTTGGGATCGCCGCTGTCGGCGTCGGCCCGCTCCCAGGCCCAGAGCGGAACGGTGATGTCGGCACGATCCCCGGAAGTGTCGTAGCCAATGCAGGGGTTGTCGTCATCCTCCTGCTGCGTTGCTTGGATGCGGGCTAGGTGAGCGTCCAGGGACGGCAGCCGCACGGTAACCGGCTCGCCCACCGTCGGCGCGGCGGCCGCCGGACTGAATCGGAGCTGGCACACAGTTATCGCCTTGGGTGTTGGACACCCCCTGGAGCCAAGTCTGGAAGTCGCTGTCCACTGGCGCGCAAAGCCCCACGTTATCATTGAACCATAACAATTGCAGACTCGAAAGCGAGGTGAGGCTGTGCGGAAGCTGTCCTGTCAGTTGGTTGCCGCTGAGGTTCAGATTACCCAGGTTGCTCAAGTCGCCCAACCCAGTCGGTACGTTTCCTGCCAGGTTATTATCCGGGAGTATCAGAGATGTGACGCGACCACCGCCGTCGGTGGTAACGCCGTGCCAATCACTGATCGGGGTGCTGCTCAGCCAGTTGGCTTTATTGGTCCAGGAGTCGCCGCCGGTGGCGTTGTAAAATGTGACCAGCGTCCCCCGGTCTTCAGAAACATCTTGGGCCTCAACCGCCCGGATTTGGAGGTTGACCAGCCCTGCCGCGAGCAGGATGGCGGCGGTGGCGACAACCGCTAGGGCTTTTATGACCGGCAGCGGCGCCGCGGGGGAATGGGCGCGGACTTTGTATATCATCTCCTGTCTCCTAGAGCGGTGTTCTCCTGCGCTGTCCGGTGCATCCCTGAACCCCCGGCAGGCCCGGCCTGGCTACGGAACCACCGGGCCGGATACCGCCGTCTGGGCCCGCTTGAGGACGATGCTGCCGCTGCTGTCGTCGTTGTAATAGACATAGGCGCGCAGGTATTTGCCTTCGTCATCGGAGGTCAGCGGGTACTCGGATCCCGGCTGGCCGCAATTTCTGTGGGGGGTAACGTTGGCCCAACCCGTGCTGCCGTCGTCCGACCGCTCCCACTGCCAGCGCTCCGGGTTGGGGTTGATGGCCCGATCCCGGCGTTCGGCGTTGGCGGAGTCGGGCAAAGCAACGCTCAACACACTGCCCACCGCTAACGACCCGACCGGGGCCGCGACGCTGACTATATCCCCGCTGTTCAATCCGTTGTCGGCGGCTACCGGCCCGATGGCATCGGTGGTTACCGTCGTCTCGGGGCTGCCGTAGGTCAGGCTGGCCCGCAGGAACTTGCCAACGTCCCCGTCTTGGGGCAGATAGACGAAGCTGCCGTTGGGGTGCAGCCCGGCGGTAACCGGCGCCCAGGTGGATTCGTCCGGGGAGCTGGGGTCGCCGCTGTCGGCGTCGGCCCGCTCCCAAGCCCAGAGAGGAACGATGATGCCGGCGCGATCCCCGGAAGTGTCGTAGCCAATGCAGGGGTTGTCGTCATACTCCTGCTGCGTTGCTTGGATGCGGGCTAGGATAGCCTCCAGGGAGGTCAGCCGCACGGTCACCGGCTCGCCCGCCGCCGGCGCGGCGGTGGCGGCCCGGATGGTAGTTTGCGAGCAGTTATCGCCCTCTGTGGTGGGCACCGTCTGGAGCCAGGACTGGAAGGCGCTGTCCAGCGGCGCGCAAAGCCCGGCGTTATCCTGGAACCTTAACGTATCCAAGTTCGAGAGCCCGGTGAAGGCGGACGGAAGCGGCCCGGTCAGGTCATTGCCGCTGAGGTTCAGCTCCGTCAGGCTGCTCAGGTCGCCCAGCTCGGGCGGTATGGTTCCCATCAGGTCATTGCCGCTGAGGTTCAGCTCCGTCAGGCCGCTCAGGCCGCCCAACTCGGTCGGTATGGTTCCCGTCAGCTCATTGCCGCTGAGGTCCAGCGCCGTCAGGCCGCTCAGGCCGCCCAACTCGGTCGGTATGGTTCCCGTCAGGTCATTGCCGCTGAGATTCAGCGCCGTCAGGCTGCTCCGGCGGCCCAGTTCGGGCGGTATGGTTCCCGTCAGGTCATTGCCGCTGAGATTCAGCGCCGTCAGGCTGCTCCGGCTGCCCAGCTCGGGCGGTATGGTTCCCGTCAGCTCATTGCCGCTGAGGTTCAGCGTCGTCAGGCTGCTCATCAGGCTCAGTTCGGTGGGTATGGTTCCCGTCAGTTCATTGCCGTCGAGGTGCAGCTCCTTCAGCCGGATCAGGCTGCCCAGTTCGGCGGGTATCGCTCCCGTCAGCTCATTGCTGCCGAGGCGCAAATTCGTCAGTCTGCTCCGGTTGCCCAGTTCGGCCAGTTCGGGCGGTATGGTTCCCGTCAAGTCATTGCTGTCGAGGGACAGCTCCGCCAGCCTGCTCAGGCTGCCCAACTCGGTGGGTATGGTTCCCGTCAGCTCGTTGCCGGATAGGTGCAGTCTCGTCAGGTTGCTCAGGCTGCCCAGTTCGGTGGGTATGGTTCCCGTCAGCTTGTTGCCGGATAGGTCCATTCTCACCAAGTCGCTCAAGTTGCCCAACTCGGTGGGTATGGTTCCCGTCAGGCCATTGTCGTTATGGTCGTTATCGTTGAGGTACAGCTCCTTCAGGCTGCTCAGGCCGCCCAGTTCGGTGGGTATGGTTCCCGTCAGGTCGTTGGAGTGCAGGGACAGTTGCGTCAGGCTGCTCAGGCCGCCCAGCTCGGTCGGTATGCTCCCCGTCAGGTCGTTGGAGTGCAGGGACAGTTGCGTCAGGCTGCTCAGGCCGCCCAGCTCGGTGGGTATGGCCCCCGTCAGGCTATTGCTGCTGAGATCCAGAGTCGTCAGGCTGCTCAAGTCGCCCAGCTTGGCCGGTAGGTCTCCGGTCAGGCTATTGCCGTGGAGATCCAGAGTCGTCAGGCCGCTCAAGTCGCCCAGCTCGGCCGGTAGGTCTCCGGTCAGGCTATTGCTGTGGAGCCACAGTTGCGTCAGGCTGCTCAGGCTGCCCAAGTCGGCCGGCAGGGTTCCCGTCAGGTTGTTGTCGGGAAGGTTCAGGCGGGTGACGCGGTCGTTGGCGTCGGTGGTAACGCCGTGCCAATCTCTGATCGGGGCGTTGCCGTTCCAGTTGGTGTTATTGGTCCAGGAGTCGCCGCCGGTGGCGTCGTAAAGTGCGACCAGCGCCGCCCGATCGGCTGACTGGCAGTTGGGGCCTTGTCTGGTGCGCAGACCCTGGAACCATGACTGGAAGGCATTGTCCGACGGCGCACAAAGCCCCTCGTTATCATTGAACCATAGCGAATCCAGCCTAGAAAGCTGAGTGAAGCTACGCGGAAGCTGCCCCGTCAGATCGTTGAAGTGGAGGGACAGTTGCGTCAGGTTGCTCAAACGGCCCAACTCGGCCGGTACGGTTCCCGTCAGATCATTGCTTTCGAGGTGCAGGATCGACAGGTTGCTCAGGCGGCCCAACTCGGCCGGTATGGTCCCCGTGAGGTCGTTGTTCACCAGGTCCAGTCTCGTCAGGTTGCCCAAGTCGCCCAGCGCGGCCGGTATCGTTCCCCGCAATTCGTTGCGGAAGAGGCGCAGCGACCTGAGGTCGCTCAAGCCGCCCAGCGCGGCCGGTATCGTTCCCCGCAGGTTGTTGCGTCCGAGTTCCACATGGGTGACGCGGCTGCCGTCGGTGGTAACGCCGTGCCACTCTCCCAGCGGCCTGCTGCTATTCCAGTTGGTGTTATTGGTCCAGGAGTCGCCGCCGGTGGCGTTGTACAGTGCGACCAGTCTCTCCCTCTGGGTGGTTGGCGCGCAGTTATCGCCTCGGCTGGTGGGCACCCCCTGGAGCCATTCCTGGAAGTTACTGTCCGGCGGCGCACAAAGCCCCTGGTTGTTATCATCGAAGGATAAAATTTCCAGCGCCGAAAGCCCGGTGAAGCTGGACGGAAGCCTCCCCCCCAAGTTGGTGGTGTTGAGGAACAGAGTTCTCAGGCTGCTCAGGTTGCCAATCTGGGCCGGTATGGTTCCCCCCACGAAATTATTGTTGAGCCACAGAGTCGTGAGGTTGCTCAGATTACCCAACTCGGCGGGCAAGTCTCCCAGCAGTTGATTGCTGTCGAGGTACAAAGCCGTCAGGTTGCCCAGGTTGCCCAACTCGGCCGGTATGCTTCCCGTCAGGCCATTGCTGTTGAGATCCAGAGTCGTCAGGCTGCTCAATTCGCCCAGCTTGGCCGGTATGTCTCCGGTCAGGCCGTTGCTGCTGAGATCCAGAATCATCAGGCTGTTCAAGTCGCCCAACTCGGACGGTATGCTTCCCGTCAGGCCATTGCGACTGAGGTTCAGTTCCGTTAGATTGCTTAAGTCGCCCAGCTTGGACGGTATGCTTCCCGTCAGGCTATTGTGGCTGAGGTTCAGTTCCGTTAGGTTGCTCAAGTCGCCCAGTTCGGACGGTATGGTTCCCGTCAAGATGTTGCTGCGGAGATGCAGACGGGTGACGCGGCCGCCGGCGCCGGTGGTAACGCCGTGCCAATCTCCCAGCGGGTCATCGCTCAGCCAGCGCGAATTATTGTTCCAAGAGCCGCCGCCGGAGGCGTTGTAGAACGCGACCAGCGCCGCCCGGTCCGTGGCGACGGTCTGCGCATCAGCCGCCGGGGCTTGAAGGTTGCCCAGCCCGGCCGCGAGCAGGATGGCGGCAAGGGCAATGGCCGCCAAGGTCTTTAGGCCCGGCCGCGGCGGCGCTGAGGGGTTGTTAGGGAAGGGCCAGGCGAACATTGCCATGCTGCGCATCAATCCTTGGGGCTGGGCTGCCCCGGCGGCGCGGGTCATACCCGTGGAAACCGCCATATTTATAGAGCATTGCTATTCGTGAATCAATGGCGGCTGCGGAAACCGCCGCTCCCGTCGGCTGGCCCCGGGGCTTTGTCCGCATCAGGATTCGCAGGATTGATTATATTGATTATAATGAACGCCACTCAACCGGCGCGGAGGGATGGCTATGGTGGAAACGGCGGAACGCCTCTGGACTTTCGATGCAGTGGAGCCGGGGCAGCAAGGGGCGGATACGGTGGTGGCGATCACCCCGGAGAACATCGCCGGGTATGCGCTGGCGGCGCTGAACGGCGACCCGCGCTACCAGGGCCCCGGCGCATCCTTGGCGATGCCCACCATGGCCCTGAGCTACGCGCCGTTGCTGCGGGAGGAAATCGCCGAGGCCAACGGATTCACGGCCTTGGAGCAGTCCGAAACGGCGCGGCGGCAGACGCCCTTCGCCAAGGGCGAAATCCGCTGGCACCGGCCCGTCCGCGCCGGGGACGTCATCACCGGCTCGCGCCGGGTGCTGGAAAAGTACCAGCGGCGGGGCAGCCGCTTCGTCACCTTTCGCGTCGGGGGCGTCAACCAGCGGGGCGAGACGGCGGTGGAGTACGACTACACCTGCATTTTCGACTACGCCGGGGGGCAGCGGGAACGCCCCAACTCCAACCCGGCCCCGGCCCCGGAGGGCGAGGGCAACGGGCGGCCTTCAGAAGAAGAGGGCCGCGGACGGCCGCGTTTGCTGGACTTCGATACGGCGGCGGCGGGGATGCCGCTGGCCGAATTGAGCGTCACCGAAAGCCAAGACATCATCAACCGCCGCAGCGCTTTCCGGCTGGCCGGGCGGCCCAATGAGAGCAACATCCACACCGACGAGGAGTTTGCCCGCCAAAACATTTTCGGCGGCACGGTCAACTCCGGCCCGGCCACCATGTCCTACGTTGACCGGATGCTGCAATTGTCCTTCCCGCCCGAGGCGTTCTACCACGGGGGGCGGCTGCTGATGCGGGCCATAACGCCCTTCCGCAGCGGCGACACCGTAACCTTCGCCGGGGAAGTGACGGGAAAGCGCCGGGAGGAAGGCCGGGGCATCGTGGAGTGCCGCGTGCGCGGCGTGAACCAGCGGGGCGAGCTGGTCTGCCTAGCCGACGCGGCCCTGGGGGCGGGCTAGGCGGGCGCTTCGCCGGGATGGGCTAGTTCCATGGTCTCGGCCCAGGCTGACGGCTCGGGCAAAGGCTCCCCGTTCCGTTCCTTCGCCGCTAGATATTCGGCGACGGCCTGCCTGAGATTCTGCTGAACCTCCTCAACGGAATCCCCCGCAACATCGCACTCAGGCAGAAAGTCGGGGACATAGGCAGCGTAATTTTCGGGATCCCGCTCGTAGACGACGACGTACTCTTGGCCCGCTGCTTCAAGCCTTTCGACCCAAGCGGCGGGAGCGGGAAGGGGATACCCCTCGATTTCCAGGCCCTCAAAATGAAATTCAATGGCCTCTCGAATCATCAGCCTCATTTCTTCTTGGGTATCCGCAACGGATACACACCCAGGTATGTCCGGGGAGAATGCGGTGTAGTTGTCAGGGGCTTTACCCATAATCACGGTGTATTTCACGGCCATATATTCCTAGGCAATTCTGCCTGCTTTAGGATGCTTCTCCAAGTTTCCTCGCGTAGGTCTTCACTCAGCTTTCCAGGAATAGTGACCAATCTCCGCTTAACCGGGTGTTTGAATTGACGGTGGCTCCCTCTGGTTCTCACATGATACCACACGTCGTCTTGGATGATACGGATTGCTTCCCTGACCTTTGGCGGCACGGCAGCTCGCTCCTTTCCGTGTCAGATGGCCGCAGGGCAGCCCATCCCCTGCGGCCAAAGCGGCGAGCCGGTCTGCTTGGCCGACGCGGCCCTGGGGGCGGGCTAGGGCCGGGCCGGGCTTTTGGCAGGCACGGGCCGGGTTACTTCCACCATCTCGCACCAAGACCCGGGTTCAGGAAAAAATTCCATCTCCGGGGGATCTCCGCCCAAGTGGAACCGGATGAGTTGACGTATGTCATTCCGCACTTCATCGGGGGCGCCACCCGTGGCCCAGCACCCGGGAATGTCTGGGCAGAACGCAGCATTGTTGGTGGGGGAATTCTCGAAAACTACGCTGTACTTCAATGTAGGCCCGTCTGCCTGCAAGAGGATTTCCAAGTCCTCGAACCATACCGACGGTTCGATGACCGGCTCGCCGTCTGATAGCATAAACTCGATGTGGCCGTCCATTGCCTCACGAATGTTCTGCTGAATTTCCTCAACAGTGCCGCCGGTAGAAAGGCAAATGACAGGCAAGTTAGGAACGAAAGCGCAATAATTGTTTGGGGCCTTTTCGTAGATAACAAGAAACTTCACTTTACCTGCTCCCTTTCAGACCGGCTTGTTTCTGGATACTGTCCCATGTCTTAGCCACCAAATCCTCGCCCAGTTTCTCCGGAATCGTGACCTTACCGGGCTTAACGGAATGCTCAAAATAACGGTGGCTTCCTCGCGTGTACACATAATACTATCCGTCGTCTTGGATGATACGGATTGCTTCCCTGACCTTTGGCGGCACGGCAGCTCGCTCCTTTCCGTATCAGATGGCCGCAGGACTTGGGCTGCCCTGCGGCCATTGCGGCAACAGCGGCGGGCGGGCCGCCTACCCCCGAATCCTGCCGTAGATGCGCTCCGGCTCCACCAGAACGATCACGGCGTCCTGCTTGACCATCGCCTCGTCGTATTCCTCCCAATCGGGATGATCGCCCTGGGCGCTGCAAGCGCGGAAGACCTCCCGCAGCTCGACGCGCATGGTCTCGGCGTCGGTGTCGTGATAGCTCATCGTGGCCGCCGTGCCCTCGACGCAGACGCAGCTCCGCCAGTCCTCGCTGACCGCCATGACGGTGCAGCGCTTGTCGCGGCGCAGGTTGGCAACCTTGACCGAGTTGCCGTACACGATGACGTAGGCCGCCTTGCCCTGATAGGCGCCGCAAACCACGATGCTGGCGTGGCCCGCGCCGTTGCGCCGGTAGGTGGTGATAACCCCGCGATGGTTATTGTTGACGAAATTCTCGTAGTCCTGAAAGTCCACTTCGGCACCCCCTGAAAGTTGGCCGCAAAATCGGCCCTATTGGTATAACATACCTGTAATTCCGGCGAAAGTTCCTTATCCCCAAGGAATGGGGTAGGATGAGGGCGATGATGGAATACCGGGAGTTGGGCGCCACCGGCGTGATGATACCCGAAGTCGGCTTGGGAACTTGGAAGTACCGCGGCGGGCCGGAACCGCTGCGGCGGGGCATCGAACTGGGCGCCAACCTCATAGACACCGCCGAGATGTACCGCACCGAGGACGCCGTGGGGCAGGCCATCCGGGGCATCCGCCACCGGGTGTTGGTCGCCACCAAGGTGCTGGGCAGCAACCTGCGCTACGACCAAGTGCTGCGGGCCGCCGAGAACAGCCTGCGCCAGCTTGAGGGCGGCGTGATAGACCTATACCAGATTCACTGGCCCAGCCGCAGCGTTCCCATCGCCGAGACGATGCGGGCCATGGAAGCGCTGGTGGACCGGGGCTTGGTGCGCCACATCGGCGTCAGCAACTTCTCCGTGGCCGAACTGCGGGAAGCCCAAGGCGCGATGTCGAAATACCCCATTGTCTGCAACCAGGTGCTGTATAACCTGAAGCGGCGGGGCATTGAGCGCGGCCTGATTCCCTACTGCCAGGAAAACCGGATAACGGTGATGGCCTACACCCCGCTGGCCGATGGCTCGCTGGCGGCGCGCCCCCGCCTGCGCGCCGGGCGCGGCTGGGAAACGCTGGAGGCCGTGGCCCGGGAGGCGGGCAAGACACCGGCCCAAGCGGCCCTGAACTGGTGCCTGACCCGCGAGCCGGTGGTGGTCATCCCCAAGACCAACAGCGTGGCCCGCACCGAGGAAAACTGCGGCGCCTCGGGCTGGCGCCTGACGCCGGAGCAGGCGGCGCGGCTGGAGGCGGCGTTTCCGGCGTGAGGGGGAAGGGAGGAGTTTCTTTGCACGGCAAAGGGCAACCCCCGCGGGGCTGCCCCTGCTGCCTGAACGCCTGCGTCTGCTTTGTCAGGACTCCAGATACCGCTGCACCGTTTCCCGAATTTGGCTGGCGTGGTCGTATATGTCGTTTAGAGAATCAATGAGGAAGCGCTGTTCGACCAGAGTCCCGCCGCTGTGTCTGCTCCCGTCGAACAGGCTAATTTGCTTTTGCCTCCAGTCAAAGTAGAGTCGGCACAGTGGGCGTCTGTTATTGTTATCCAGGTTTATGCTGGCATAAGTCTGGAAATCCCGAAAAGTGACCCTTTCAGGGTCAACCACGTCTTGAGCTATATCCTTGACAATTTCGTGAGCCTGCAATTCTTCGGCCGTGGTGACGATTTTCGTATCTTCCTTGTCATCAGATTCCGGTAGCTGAGGGACGATTTCCTCTTCCTGAATCTGGGCAAGATCTTGGGCGGTTCTCAGGGTGAAAGTGATGCGCTCGTTGACAAACTCGTGGAAAGCCCGCCTCGTCAGGTTGGAGAATTTTTCTTTGACATTCTGAGTCATTCGGCCAGAGTACACGCGGCGGGCGAGCCATTCCACAAAATCTTCCTCGGGCTGGTTGTACTGTTGCGTCAGCGCCTGTTTCATCCCGCTTATGTATCGCATGCGGGACGCTGCCTCAACCGTCTCATCAACGTTGAACCCCTTGGCGAACTGGCCTAGCCGCTCCAACGCGCCGGGATTCAAGTCTTCCAAGTCAACTTCCAGAAAGGGGGTAGTGTCCATCACGTTAGGAGAATCCAAGTCGCTGAAGAACTGGTATCGAATTCCGTTGGTCAGAACCCCGATATGTATATTAGTGTTGGTGCTGAAGTAGCGGTACAGTTGGGAAATTCGGTGGGAAGACAGGCTGTCCGATACCTTTTTGCACTCAATCAGCATAACCGGGATGTCGTCGGATATTATGGCGTAGTCAACCTTTTCACCCTGCTTCGTACCGATGTCTGCCGTATATTCCGGCACCACTTCGGTGGGGTCAAAAACGTTGTAGCCCAAAGCCTGTAGGAACGGAAGCACCAGCGACTGCTTGGTGGCCTCTTCGGTGGTCAGCCTGTCTTTCAAGACCGGGATACGCCCAGCAATAGTTCTGATGTCATCCTCAATAGGCATAACGGCTTCTCCAGGGCGGGTAGTGTGGGGCTGATTTTATGTATGCTTATCGGCAGTGTCAACCGCGGCCTGCCCTTCGGCCCTCAGCTTGGGCAGGGCGAAGGGGATGGCGGCTAGGGCTAGGACGGCGGCGGCGCGGAAGAAGTTGCGGAAGACCTCCAGCCCGGCGGCGTTGAGGTCGGCGGTGTACTGCCGGAGGCGGGCGTCCAGGGCCTCGGCGGACTCGCCGGGCCGGAGGATGGGAAACTCCAGGCCGGAGGCGACCACTTGGAAGTGTTCCACGCCCCAGGCCGACATGGCCGCTAGGCCCAGGGTCATGCCCAGCATCCGCGATACGGTCACCAGCGACGCCGCGGTGGCCCGGTAGTCCTCGCCCACCGCCGACAGGGCGCGGTGCAGTATCGGGGCGATGACCAGCCCGAAGCCGGCCCCGGCCAGCAGCAGTTGCAGCGTCAGCTCCGGGTCGCCGACGCCCAGCTCCCAGCGGGAGCAGAAAAACAGGCCCGCCGCCGCCATAAGCAGCCCGGCCACGGTCAGCGGACGCGCCCCCAGCCGGGGCAGCAGCCAGCCACCCAACACCGCGGTCAGCGGTATCGCCCCGGTCATCCGCAGCAGCCACATCGCGCCGGTGAAGGGCTCCTTGCCCATCACCGTGTCGGCGGTCAGCGGCACGGTCACCATCGCTAGGATCAGCGAACCCCCCACCAGCGCCTGGGTCAGGTTGGACAAAATGAAGGCCCAGGAACGCAGGAAGACGCGGGCCAGCAGGGGCTGCCAGACGCGCCGCTCCACCAAGAGCAGCATTCCGGCCAGCCCCAGCCCGGAGGCGGCCAGTATGAAGGGAACCGGCGACTCGAAGGTGAAAAGGCCGCTGCGGGAAAGGGCCAGCGACAGCAGCAGCAACGCCGCCACCAGCAGCGCGCCGCCCGCATAGTCCACCCGCGCCCGCCGGTCGCGGCGGTTGGGCAGCCACAGCAGGGCGGCAAAGACCACCGCGGCCTGCGGCACGTTGAGCCAGAAAATCCAGCGCCAACCGGAGAGTTCGACGATGGCCCCGCCGTAGGCCGGCCCCAGCATGGAGCCGGCCTCCGCCGCTCCGCCGACCACGCCCAAGGCCAGCGCCCGCCGCTCCGGGGGGAGCAGCGCCGTCGCCAGCGCCAAGCCGATAGGCACCGTCCCGCCGCCGCCGATGGCCTGGATCACCCGCGCCCCAATCATCCACTCGAAGTTGGGAGCGACGGCTACCAGGCTGGTGCCGATGCAGAACACTATCAGCGAAGCCTGGTAGACCCGGGGGTAGCCGTAAACATCGCCCAGACGCCCGATGAGCGGCATCGCCACGGTGTAGCCCAGCAGATAGGCGGTGATGATCCAAGACACCCGGTCCAGCTCGGTGACCGGGATTTTCAAGTCCAGCATCACCTGGGGCAGCGCCGTAACCACTACCGTCTGATCCAGCGCCGCAATGAACGCCCCCAGCCCGGTGACGGTCAGGATGGCCCATGGAGCGCGCATCCCCCGCGGGCCGGGTTCCGAATCTGCGGGCCTGCCGATGGTCTGCTTCTCCTGCCCTATATCCCTGCTCCCGGCCCAGTCGCCAGAATCAGGACTTGCCGGGTTTGGCATTCCAAGGGTGCGCTGGCATTGCCCCTTCCGTCGAAGGGGAACCCGGTTCAGAACCCAGGCGGCGGCGTGATGGTTATGGGCCGGTTGACGCCGTCGAGAGTCAGCACCCGCAGCGCGTCGGCCACATCGTCAGCGTTCACCTGTCCGGTGATGGTTGCCTTCCGCAGGATGCCGCTTTCCTGCTCCACCCACATCTCCAGGGCGACGGGATAGCCCGCACCGGCGTTTGGCACCAGTTCTTGCAGGTCTTCCGACCGGATGCCGCCGCGTATGTGGTATACGTCCGCCCCCTCCAGCGCGGACCCGCCCAGCAGTTCCGGGGCCTGAACCGCGTCCACGATTCCGGCCAGGGTGGTGCCGAGGGTCAACAGATTTATGGGGATGGACTCCGCCGGAACTTCGGCCCACTGACCGGTGAGAGGGTTGGTCATATAGGTCACGCCGTCAACGCTCGCCATGCCCAGCTCGACGTAGAGGTTTCCCGCTTGGGCCTCCACGGTGACGTCGAACTTGCCGGGGACGATAACCTTGCCATAGGCCCGGTTCATCTCGATGCCGGGGGAAAGCGTGGTAACGCCGACTTCCTGATCCAAGACGAAAGACACCGACTCCAGGACCAGCAGCCCCTCCACCGTGCGCCGCAGCTCCGCTTGGGGGTCAACGGGCGTGGGGGAAGGCCGGGGCGTGTCGGCGGGCGGCGGCGAGCAGGCAGCCAGCAGGGCCGCCATCAGAAGGCAGGCGGCCAGCGCAATGCGCCCTAGTTCCAAGACCATACCGCCATCCGGCCCGAGGCGATTCTCCGGGTCTCGCCCGTGACGGCGTCAACGACGTAGATCCGGCCCCCGGAGGGGCCGCTGCCGTTGCGCCTGCCCGTCTCGGCGCCCTCGTTGCCGGCCACCACCAGAGCGGAGCCATCGGGAGACCACAGGGAGTGGGAGTAGGCGTACTGGTCGAAGAAGCTCAGGTAGGTAAAGAACTCCCCCGTGGGGCTGAAGCGGAACAGGCTGCGGGCCTCTCCCCCGTCAACGGGAGAGACCGAAAGTTCCATCTCCCGGGTGGCCGGGTCAACGCCGACCCAGGCTATCCGGTCGCCGGCCGGAGACCAGAAGAAGGCCAGATGCTCCTCCTCCACCAGCACGGAGGAAGGGGAACCGTCGGCCGGGAGCAGGGACAGCCGGTTGAACAGCGGAGAGCCGGGGCCGGACTGCTCCGATACGGCCAGTGACGAGGCGTCGGGCGCCCAAGCAAAGGCGGCCAGCGCCCGCGTTTCCGCCAGCAGGAGCGGCCGCTGCGTCTCCGGCTGCGTCTCGTCGAAGGGCGCTTGGCCCATGGCGCGGGTGAACACGCCGTGAACCTCGCCTTGGCTGGCCGTGTAGGCCAACTGCGCGCCGTCGGGCGAAAGCGCCGGAGCGCGAAAGCCCGCGGCCTCCCCTTCGATCTGGGATTGCGCGCCGTCCGGGGCCGGTTCGCTCACCATCAGACGGCTGCCGCTGTGCACCGCAATCAACTTGGAATCGGCGGCCCAGTGGTAGTATAGAGGAGCGCCGACAACCAGCGCGGCGGCATCGTCATTCCCTTGGTAGTCCCGCACGAACAGGGCCAGACCCTCCCGGGCCGGGGCCAGCACCGTCAGGTAACGGCCATCGGGCGACCAGTAGATGTAGTGGGCCGCGCCATCGGCCACCGGCGCCGGCACCTCGTTCTCGAAAGCGGGCCGCATACCTCCGGCGGCTAGGTCGAAGAGCTGCACCGAGAGTCCGGGGCTGCGCCCGGCGACGGACACGCGGGAGACAGCCAGCTTCGTCCCGTCGGGACTCCAGGTAGGCCAGCCATAGGAATCGCCGCGCTCCAGGGCCTGGGCCAGCAGGCCGGCCCGAACGTCGCCGGTGAGACGCTCCTCCTCCGTGCCGTCGGGGTTGATCAGCCGCAGCTCGCCGCTGTTGTCTATGTACGCAATCCGGTTCACCATGGGGCTTCCATTTCCATCACCTTCAGTTTGTGCTGGCGAAGGCTGCGGCTGGCCGCAGCCCGGCAGAGCCGCCAAGCCCAGCGTGGCAATAACCGCAAACAGCAACCGGAGTCCTGACATAACGCCTGCTCGCGCCTTGCTAGACCTTCATCCGCGCCGGGAGGGGCAACCGGTTCATAATAGCAAAGAACGCCCCCAAAAATCCGTGGATAACGCACCCCTGAGCGTTGGCAACCGCCTTATACCGGGTATAAAAGGAAAGCGCAAGGGTTGTTGCCGGGCCGGGGGAAAATCCCGGCCATTGCCGAACATCCGGCATCAGGGGCTTGGTCTCTAGCCCGGCGCGCCGATTGTCCACGAAAACCGCGGAACTCTCCATGCTAAAATAGGGCTGGCGCAAAGCCGGGCTGGTTCAGGATCAAGGCTTCACCGAGGGCTCCGGGCAAATTGTCCACGCTGTAAACGCACTTATTAGTACTGTTATCTTACAATAAGGTGATAAATTTATTTAGATATATTCCGTAACCATAAACAGGAACGTGGACAAACCATGATTGACACTGCAAGGCTGAATATCCGGGCGGGCAACGGGGGCAATGGCTGCTCCAGTTTCCTGCGGGAGAAATACCGCCCCAAGGGCGGCCCCAACGGCGGCGACGGCGGCGACGGCGGCAACGCCTACTTGGTTGGCGATCCGTCCTACAACACACTGATGCACATCAAGTTCAACAGCACGGTCTACTGCGAGTCCGGCGGACACGGCAAGGGCAAGAACAAGCGCGGGGCCAACGGCAAGGATACCTACATCCCGGTTCCCATAGGCACGGTGGTCTGGCGGCTGAACCGCGACGGCTCCCGCGATTTCCTGGCCGACATCCACGGCAGCGCCCCCTGCCTGGTGGGCCGGGGCGGGCGCGGCGGCTGGGGCAACGCCCGTTTTGCCACCTCCACCAACCAGGAGCCGGTGCTGGCGGAGCGGGGCGGGAAGGGGGACGGGGCGGTGCTGTTTCTGGAGTTGAAGCTGCTGGCCGACGTGGGCCTGCTGGCCCGCCCCAACGCCGGCAAGTCCACCCTGATTTCCCGCTGCTCGGCGGCCAAGGCCAAGGTGGCCGACTACCCTTTCACCACCGTTGAGCCGGTGCTGGGCGTGGTTCGCTCCGGCCGCGGCAATGAGGGCCGGGACTTTGTGATGATGGAAATTCCCGGCCTTCTGGAGGGAGCGCACCAAGGCGTGGGCTTGGGCCACCAGTTCCTGCGCCACGCCGAGCGCGCCCGGCTGTACGTCCACCTGATAGACGGCCTTTCCGAAGACCCGGCCGCCGACTACCGCATGGTTCACGGCGAGTTGCTGCGATTCAACCCCGAACTGGCGGGAAAGCGTCAACTGGTGGTGGTCAACAAGCTGGACGTTACCGAAGTGCGGGCGCAGCGGCGGGAGCTGGCCGCTGGGCTGAAAGCCGCCGTTCAGGAATCCGTGCAGGAATCCGGGGCTGATGTTGGCGAAGTCATGTTCATTTCCGCGGCCACCGGCGAGGGCGTTGACGCCATGCTTGCCCGCATCACGTCTATCCTGGAAGAACTGCCCAGGGACGAACCGCCGGACGGCGGCGTTGCGTTGGTTGCGGCTCCCCCGCCCAGGCAGGCCAACCCGCCGGAGTCGGTGCGGGTTGAGGATGGCGTATACGTTATCGAGTCGGAGCGTCTGGAGCG
Organism: Dehalococcoidia bacterium; assembly: GCA_965213725.1. GTDB lineage: Bacteria > Chloroflexota > Dehalococcoidia > Lucifugimonadales > UBA3495 > VXOI01. The sequence continues at coordinate 1,867,535 of OZ243924.1, read as the reverse complement.
GCTGAGCGCGCTGGCCGACACGCGAGACCAGCGGGTGCTGCTGCAACTGTGGCGCGAGATGCGCCGCTCCGGCACGGCGCAGCGGCTCATCGAGGAAGGCATCGAAGTGGGCGACACCATCCGCATAGGCAAAGTGGAAGTCGAATGGTTCTGAGCCGCGCCGGATTGCGGGCGGGCATCCTCGGCGGCACCTTCGACCCGGTGCACCGGGGCCACCTTGAGATTGCCCGCCGCGCTATGGATGAGGCCGCTCTGGACCAGGTGATCTTCATCCCGGCCGCTCAGCCGCGCCTGAAGTCCGGCGACCCTGCGGCGTCCCCGCAGCAGCGCCTGGCAATGCTGCGCTTGGCCGTGGACGGCACAGCGGGCTTCCAGGTGTCGGACATGGAGCTGCGCCGCTCCGGGCCGACGCTGACGGTCGAGACGCTGCGGGAGCTGCGGCGGGAATTGGGCGGCGGCGCTGAACTGTTTTTCATCCTGGGGCTGGATGTGCTGGCCCGTTTCCACCAGTGGGTGGAGCCGGAGCGGGTGACGGAGCTGGCCCGCCTGCTGGCGGTGACCCGCCCCGGTTACTCCGGGTTCGACTGGCCGGACTTCTACGCCCGCAACCCCTACGCCGCGGGCCGGGTGGACTGCCTGGACTCCACGGCCATAGACGTCAGCGCCAGCGAACTGCGGGGGCGGATAGCCGCCGGAGCGTCCGTAAGGGGGCTGCTGCCGGAGGGAGTGGAGGCGTATATCCGGGGCAATGGGCTTTATTCCCAGTAGGGCAGTTTAATTTTCCTCCAACTCTGTGGTAACATCTAGCCCGCTATGTATAGGCACATACCTATACGTTATACCTACGCGCTTGTTGTCGAATTTCGGCGTGTAAAGCAGGGCGGGAAAAATGGCGATTGATATGCTCACCGAAACGGGAACGGAAGCGGCGGTTGACCCGGCCCGTTTGCTGGAAGAATCGGGGGCATTGCTTTATGGCGACTTCACGCTGGCTTCCGGGAAGAAGTCTGAGTATTACTTCGATTCCAAGAAGCTGACACTGGAGCCTCGCGGCGCGCTTTTCGTGGCGCAGCGCATCGTGGCAAAGCTGGACGAACTGGGGATTCGCTATGTTGGCGGGACGGCCTACGGCGCGATTCCGATAGTGTCCCACGTGGCGCTGTTCAGCGCGCTGCGGGAAGGCGAACCGGTCCGGGCGTTCTACCACCGCCGGGAAAGCGACGTGAAAAGGCATGGCACGGAAGCCAAGGCCGAAGGGAAGTTCCCCCCGCCGGGCGCGCCGGTGGCGATTCTCGAGGATGTGGTGACCACCGGGGAATCACTGCTGTACGCCATCGAAAAGGCTGTGGGAGAAGGCTACCGCGTCACCCACGCCATGACCTTGGTAGACCGCGACGAGGGCGGACGGGAAGCGGTGGCGGCCGCAGGCTACCAATTCTGGTCGCTGTTCCGGGCGGAGCGCACGGCCGGCGGGGTACGGCTGGTCTGCAACGGCCGGTGAGCGCCCCCGCAATACGCGGTTCGGGTTACGCGGGTTCGGGTTTATCCGGGCCTCTCATTGCCGAAGCCGGCAACCAACGGGCGGCCTTGCGGTCATAGGCTTTGCCGGCCCACCGGCAACGCCAACCCGTGTCGGGAATACCTTAGAAAGAGAATTATCTATGGACAGCCGAAGGAACCGGGATGGCAAAACCCCTCAGGCGAAGTTTGCGTTGCCGTTGCTGACGGCAGTGTTGGGTCCCCCCCCCCCCCCCCCCCCCCCCCCCCCCCCCCCCCCCCCCACCCCCCCCCCCCCACGCGCGACAGCCAGGAAGCGACGGCCAACTGCGGCGGCGTAGACCACCCCTCCACGGGCGCACGGCCAGGGGGATACTGCCGGTCTGCCACGGCGGATGAGCCCCCCACAATACGCAGTTCGAGTTTATCCGGGCCTCTTATTGTCGAAGTCCGCAACAAACGGGCGGCCTTGCGGTCATAGGCTTTGTCGTCCAATCTGCAACGCCAACCCGCGCCGGGAATATCTTAGGCAAGAGAGCTATAGCAAGAGAGCTATCTATGGACAACCGAAGGAACCGGGATAGCAAAACCATCCGGGCGAAGTTCGCCTTGCCGTTGCTGGCGGCAATGGCGGCTGTGTTGGCTGCGGCCCTTTGGCTCCCCACCGCCGCGCAGGCCCAGGAAGCGACGGCCGACTGCGGCGGCACAGGCAACCCCCTCCACGGGCGCACGCAGAAGGTGGTCAACCAGATCCTCGCCGATCTCGTGACCAGCGATTGCAGCGCCGTCACCACCACGCAACTGGGGACCCTCACTCTACTTACTATAAACAATGTGGGTCTGAGTTCCTTGACCAGCGACGACTTCGACGGCCTCTCCGGGCTGGAAGATCTGGATCTGCGCGACAACGATCTGACGGCCTTGCCCGGAGACGTGTTCGACGGCCTCTCCAGCCTGACAGAATTGGATCTGTCTGAAAACAATCTGGCGGCCCTGCCTGAGAATGTGCTCGGCGGCCTCTCCAAGCTGGACCATCTGCGTCTGAACGACAACTCGCTGACGACCCTGCCCGAAGACGTGTTTGACGGCCTCTCCGCCCTGCGAGCGTTGCGTCTGAACGACAACGACCTGGCGGCCCTGCCCGAAGACGTGTTCGACGGGCGCTCCAACCTGCAATTGCTGCGTCTGAACGGCAACTCGCTGGAAGGGTTGCCGCCGGACATCTTTGACGGGCTGTCCAGCCTGCGCAATCTGTATCTGAATGGCAATAGTTCGCTGGCCTGCATTCATGCCGGCCAGTTTGACGGCTTGTCGGATCTGCGCGATCTGCATCTGAGTAACACCGGCTTGGGCAACTTCCGCCCTTCCCACGCCTCCGGGTGGGGATTGAACGATCTACAGGAGCTGAACTTCGGCACTAGGGATATCACCGCTTCGGCGACGCTTAGCTTTGATGATTACCAGGCCGTGTTCCCGGCCCTGAATCTGAACCGCGTCCACGTCACTCTTAGTGACGAACTGTCCGACCCGATTTGCGGTTCCATCGAGGCCGACGCGGATGGCAGCGGCTTTCATACGATTGTCCAAGTGGAGCTGGAAGAGACACGAGTGCGTCCCAACCGATCCCAGGCGAGCGACGCCGCTATGCTGGGCGACGGCTTCTGCGGCTCCGATGCGACCGCGACCCGCCACCAACTCTGGACCTGGCAGCTCTCCGACAACGGGGTGGCCTTCACGGACATGGACGACGCCCGGCAGCCCAAGGACTATGGCGACCGGGCAGCGGGCGAATGCTCGTTCACCTACACCCCGCAGGCCGATGACAACGAGAAGTACGTCCGGGCCTTCGTGCCGGTGGACACCGCCGGCGAGGGCGAAAACGACTACCACAGCGCCGTCTACGGCCCGCTGAACATCGAGCAGCCATAGGGCCGGTTTACCAACCGCCGGCATACCGAACTCTTGGGACGCGGCCGCCGCCGGCCGCCGCGTCTGGTCGCTGTTCCGGGCGGTAGCGCAGGGCCAGCGGGATACGGCCGGTATGCCTCTAAACCAGATGATGACGTGGGTGTCCAAAAGTCTCAGGAATGAACTCCCCCGGAATCGTCCGTATCGGAATACCACTCCGGGGGCATTGGCGACACTATGTCGCCGAGTATCCTGATTTTGCCCCGGTCTTTGCCAAACATACTCTCCTTATCCAATTCCTCGTCAAGTGGCTGATCTAGGTCGCCAATAATTTCGTACCGGCCCCGGTCGATGCCGAAGAGCGTCTTGGGCTGCTCCCGGTAGGGGATGAGCTTTGCCAGCGCCTTGCCGTTCTTGGTGATGACGATTTCCTCAAAGCCGCAGCCCACTTCCTCAATCAGCTTGAAGCAGTCGGCTTTAAGCTCCGATGCTTCGACCTTTCGGGGGCCGGGCGGGGTTTCGTTGTCCGCTGACATATCGAACTCCTGAGATATTGCCGGGCTGCTTTTTCCTGCGCTAACTGAAGTCTTGCCCGGGGCCGAACAGCTTGGGGGTGTCTTCGACGGCGGCCGTTCCCGAAGCCGGGGCTTGCAGCTCCAGGGTCTGACCGGGAACGGCGGCGGCGGCGCGGACGTAGCCCAGCCCGCGCAGTTCGCCGCCGGGCGCGAGGTACAGCGACGTAACCGTTCCCGCCGTTCTGCCTTCCAGAGCCAGCGACGCTCCGGCGGTTGCGTCGCTGCCTAGGGAGAAGCTGAGGACGGCTAGGCGCTTCTGGACGCGGCGGTAGCTGTCCAGCCGGGCGATGACTTCTTGGCCGATGTAGCAGCCCTTGGTGAAGTCTATGGCGCCGATGAGTCCGGCTTCCAGGGGGTTGTACGGCTCGCCCATCTCGCTGCCGAAAGCGGGCGATCCGTTGCCGACTCGCAGCGATTCCCATTCGTCCGCGTTGGCCGCCGCGGCCCCGGCGGCGGCCAGCGCCGCGACTATGGCGGGCGCTCCCTCGCCGGGGGCCACCAGCAGACGGCAGGGCAGGCTTCCCAGCGGGCGGCTGATGGCGAGGGCCTCCCATCCGCCGACGCTCACCGCGGGCGCGGGGTATTGCTTCCCCGGCAGGTATTCCGGTTCATCCCCATCGTCCAAGCCCAGGGCGGCGGCGGCCCCCTCGCCCGCGAGGGCGATGATCGCAGTGGCGGCGGAAACGTCCGCCACTTCCAGGTCTTCCATAATGGTGTACTTGTCCAGCCACCGGATGACCGTCTGCTGCTGGCCGGGGCTGGTAAGCAGCCAGATCCATTCCCCGGCGTGGACGACGCTAAGCAGGTCTACGATGCGGCCGCGGTCGCTGGTCAACACCGTCGGCGCCCAGTGGCCGGGCCGCAGGTGGTCCACCTTGTTGGTGGACAGCCGGTTGAGCAGGTCTAGGGCGTCGCCGCCGGTGGCTTTCAGGCAGCCGTGGCCGACGGCGTGATGGACGGTCAGGACATCGGAGGGGTTGGCCGCAGCGCGGCTTGCGGATTGCTGCCAGGTCATGGGAGCCTCCGGGTGTTGGGCTGAGGTGGCCGGGGTCAACGAACAAACGCCGTCTTCATTCAACGAAGACGGCGGGTGAAGACGGCTCATGCGCCTTTCGCCGGGGCTAGGCGCGTGTCCGGCGGTTGAGGGGCCGGGCACGGCCCCCTAGACGCTGAATGACGTGCCGCAGCCGCAGGCTTTCTTGGCGTTGGGGTTGTCGAAGATGAAGCCCTTGCCGTTAAGCCCGTCGGAAAAGTCCAACTGCGTGCCGACCAGGTAGATGTAGCTCTTCTTGTCTACGATTACCTTGACGCCGTACTGCTCAACCACCTTGTCGGTGTCGGTGTACTCGCCGGAGATCTTGAGGTCATAGGTGAGGCCGGAACAGCCGCCGCCCTTGACCGCGACGCGCACGCCCACGTCGTCCTCCTGACCTTCCTTTTCCGCGAAGTACCTGATTTTCTCGGCGGCCTTTTCGGTAATCTCCACCGTCAGCTCAACGCCGTCTCTGGTGATTGGCATAATCCCTCCGGGGCGGTCAATCAGACGCCAATGGAACATCGCCGCCCCAGTCCGGGCGGGCAAGGCCATTGTATGCCGGGAGCAGGGCGGGCGTCAAGGAACGTCTGAACCCGGCGCCAGCCACTCGTCCAGCCGCTCCGCTCCGGCGCGCCGCTCCAGCAGGGCGGCGTAGTGGCGCACTTTGGCGAGGCTGTGGGGGGTGGCGGCGTCCATCAGGCGGTCTAGGGCGTCGGCGGCGGCGATGGTGGGCATAGGCGCTTGCAGCAGGGGGATGTCCCGCTCGCGGGCCTCAGCCTTGACGTATTCGGTGGGTTCGCCGGGGCCGGTCAGCACCAAGCAGCGGGTTTGCGGCAGCATACAGGCCAATTGGATGTCGGGTCGCTGGGCGCGGGTTATGACCGCCTGATGGGGGTAGCGTCCGAAGTAGGTTGGCCCGTTGTCCATTATGTTGCCGCCAATCAGGTAGCGCTCCACCAGCGCGTCGGCGTTCACCGGCTCCAGCGTCCAGACGGCGCCCAGATGCTCGCCTATCTGCGCCACCGTGGGGGAGAGCATAACGCGGCTCTCGGGTATGACCACCGGGCCGTCCCCTCCGGCCCGCGACTGCGCCGCTGCCGTTGCCGCCTCGTCCTGCCGGTAGGCAGGCGCGGCGTTGACCACCAGCCCGGCCGGCGGCGGCCCCCAGCGTCCGGCGGCTTCGTCCGCCGCCTGCGGCCGGTCTTGTTGCGGCCGGTTCTGTTGCGAAGTGTAGGGCCGCACTTCCAGCGTCCGCGCATTGGCTGCGGCGGCCAGCTCTCTGGCCTTTGCCTGCCCGTCCGTCCCGCCGTCGGCGGCTTCGACGATGACGGTTTCGTGGCTTTGGCGCAACTCGGCGATGGCTGCGGCGGCCTCGGCGGCGCTGGCCGTCAGCGGGCTAGGCGGCGGCCCGGCGGCGAGGCCCAAGGCGCCGGCCAGCGCGTCCGACGCGAAGAGATGGTCGGCGTCGGCCTCGGGCGTTGCGGAGAAGGGCTTGCAGTAGGCCGCGGAGCGTCCCGCGTCGCGCAGGCGCAACAGGAGGGCGTAGGCGAGGCTGGTCTTGCCGGAGCGCGCGGGGCCGGTGATCAGGACGACAGGCACGGCGGATGGCCTCCCGGAGCGGATTGAGATTCGTTGTTCGTCAAGGGATTCAGATCCAATTCTATCCTATGCGTCCACAGAGAGATGAGAAAGCCCGTATCCGCTGAAACCTGGGATTCCCGCCTTTTCGGGTCTGCGGTCACCTCTGGGCGTCGCTCTCCGGGGTCAGCTCCAGCAGGCGCATACCCCGTTCCACCTGCTGCCCCGGCTGTACCGCCACCCGCCGCACCACGCCGCTGCGGGAAGCCGTTATCAGCAGCTCCATTTTCATTGACTCCATTACCACGACGGTCTGGTTTCGCTCCACCCGGTCTCCCTCGCTGACCAGCACCGCCGACACCGCGCCGGGCATGGGGGCCAGGATGTCTCCGGCGCCCTCGGCGGCGGAAGCGTTGCCCCGCCGACGGGTTTCCGCCCGCTGGAACACGAACAGGGAGCCGTCCAGCCAAAGGTGCAGCTCCGGGCCAACCCAGGCCCAAGCGAAGGGGTGAATTTCCCCCGATTCGGTGCGGCATAGCCCTTCCCCGGCGGGTGAGGGGGGGAGAGGGGACTCAACGCTGAGCGCAATGGCGGGCGGCAAGCCGGGCGCAGCCTCCCCCTCCAGCCCGAAGGTAAAACGGCCTTCCAGCTCTTCCGTCCGGTAGCGGTAGGCTTCACCCGCCACCGGGTACACCTCCCGCATCTCGCCCTGGCCCTGGGTCACGGCAGCCGCCGCGCCCCCGCGGACTGCCACGGGCCGACGCTCCCCCGGCGGTCTGTCCCGGCAGTGCGGGAGGCCGGGTCAACCGTGGTTGGCATACCGGAGGAGGCCCAGGCCGCCAGGGCCCGGGCCATCATACGGGATTCGCCGGACATGGCCGGGCTGGCGGCGGCCGGGTATTGCTCCAAAAAGCCGGTATGGTATTCGCCGCTCTGAAACTGGGGGTGGCCCACCACCGCCCGCAGCAGGGGAATGTTGGTCACCACGCCCAGAACCAGGAACTGCGATAGGGCCGCCTCCATCCGGCGCAGGCTCAGGCCGCGGCTCGGCGCCCAAGCGGTCAGCTTCGCCAGCATGGGGTCGTAGTGGATGGACACCTCCTGCCCTTGAACCACGCCGCTGTCCAGCCGCAGCCCCGGGCCGCTGGGGGGACGCCAGCGCAGCAGCGCGCCGGTGGAAGGAACGAAGCCGCGGTAAGGGTCTTCGGCGTAGACGCGGCACTCGACGGCGTGGCCCCGGGGCCGGATGTCCGACTGTTGCAGCGTCAGAGGTTCCCCGGCGGCGATGCGTAGCTGCCACTCCACCAGATCCAGCCCTAGGACGGCCTCGGTGACCGGATGCTCGACCTGAAGGCGGGCGTTCATCTCCAGGAAGTAGAACTCGCCGCTCTGGGGGGCCAGCAGGAACTCCACCGTTCCGGCGTTGACGTATCCGGCGGCGCGGGCCAAGGCGATGGCGGCGTCGCCCATGCGCCGGCGCAGCTCCGGGGTCAGGGCCGGGGAGGGGGTTTCTTCAACTATCTTCTGGTGGCGGCGCTGTATGCTGCATTCCCGCTCGCCGAGGTGGATGGTATGCCCGAACCCGTCGGCCAGCGCCTGTATCTCCACGTGGCGGGGGTTGGCGATGTAACGCTCCAGGAACACCCGTCCGTCGCCGAAGGCCGCCCGGGCCTCCCGGCCGGCCGATTCCATAGCATCATCCAGCTCACCCGGCCCGCTGACTAGGCGCATACCCCGTCCGCCGCCCCCGGCGGCCGCCTTGACCAGCAGGGGGAAGCCCCATTGCTCCGCGAACCCCCCGGCGGCGGCATCCCCCGGCAGGCACGCCGGGGAACTGGGCACCACCGGCGCTCCGGCGTGCCGGGCGATGTCCTTGGCGCGCAGCTTGTCTCCCAGGGCCGCCATGCTTTCCGCCGTTGGCCCAATGAAAGTTATCCCCGCTTCCCGGCAGGCCCGGGCGAACTGCGGGTTCTCCGACAGAAACCCATAGCCCGGATGTATCGCCTCCGCCCCGCAGTCTTGGGCCGCCCGCAACAGCTTGGGGATGCTCAGGTAAGTCTCTTCGGCGGCGCTGCCCGCTAGGGCCACGGACTGCCCCGCCGTGGTCACGTGGGGCGCCCCGGCGTCCGGCTCGGAATAGACCGCCACCGGGACAATCCCCATAGCCCGGAGGGTCTGGTTAATCCGAACCGCGATTTCGCCTCGATTGGCTACCAGGACTTTGGAGAACATCAGCTTCGCCTCGATTGGCTGCCAGGACTTTGGAGAACATCAGCAGACATTCGGCGTGAACAGAACTATTGCAAAGCCCTTTGCGACTTGATTTTGTCTGAATCAGGATAGGGCATACGCAGTTGGCGATGAAATTAGCTCCCTCAGAGGGCGGGACAGGACGAGACCGGGCTTCACATTCGGAAGACGCCCCGCATCCGCTCCGGGAAGGGGGCGTTGATGGCGGCGGCGATTCCCAGGCCCACCACCGTCCGCGTGTCCGCCGGGTCAATTATGCCATCGTCCCACAGGCGGGCGGTGCTGTAGTAGGGGTCGCTCTCCCTTTCATATTTTTCCAGGATGGGCCGCTGCAATTCGTCCCGCTCCTGCTGCTCCAGGGTCCGGCCCTGCCGCTCCAGTTGTTGCAGCCTTACGGTTGCCAGCACCTCCGCCGCCTGTTGCCCGCCCATCACCGAGATGCGGGCGTTGGGCCACGTCCACAGGAAACGGGGCTGATAGGCCCGTCCGCACATACCGTAGTTTCCTGCGCCGAAGGAACTTCCGATGATTACCGTGAACTTGGGGACTGCGGCGTTGGCAACGGCCATGACCATCTTGGCCCCGTCCTTGGCAATGCCCCCGGCCTCGTACTGGCGGCCCACCATAAAGCCGGTGACGTTTTGCAGGAACAGCAGGGGGATCCCGCGCTGGCTGCACAGCTCGATGAAGTGGCTTCCCTTCAGCGCGCTCTCGGAAAATAGGACGCCGTTGTTGGCGACCACTCCCACCGGATAGCCCCAGATGCGCGAGAAGCCGCAGACCAGCGTTTCCCCGTACCCGGCCTTGAACTCGTGGAAGCGGCTCCCGTCCACGACGCGGGCGATTACCTCCCGCACGTCGTACTGCCGACGGTTGTCCGGCGACACTATGCCGTACAGCTCCGCCGGATCGTAGGCCGGCGGCTCCGGGCCGGCAACCTCGAAGGGGGGATCGCGCCGCCGCACGAAGTTCTCAACGATGTCCCGGGTGACGGCCAAGGCGTCCGCATCGTCGGCGGCCTGGTGGTCGGCCACGCCGGATACCCGGGTATGCACGTCGGCGCCGCCCAGGGTCTCCGGGTCCACCTCCTCGCCGGTGGCCGCCCGCACCAAGGGCGGCCCGCCGAGAAAGATGGTGCCCTGCCGCCGCACCATCACCACCTCATCGCTCATGGCCGGAATGTAGGCGCCCCCGGCGGTGCACGACCCCATAACCACCGCCACTTGGGGAAGGCCCAAGGCCGACATCCGGGCCTGGTTGTAGAAAATTCGCCCGAAGTGGTCGCGGTCGGGGAAGACCTCCGCCTGCAATGGCAGAAAGGCCCCCCCGGAATCCACCAAGTAGATGCAGGGCAGGTGGTTCTCCAGGGCGATTTCCTGGGCGCGAAGGTGCTTCTTGACGGTAATCGGGTAGTAGGCGCCGCCCTTGACCGTGGCGTCATTGGCGACAATCACCACCTCTTTCCCTTGCACCACGCCGACGCCGGTCACGATCCCGGCCGACGCCACCTCCCCGTCGTACATATCCCAAGCCGACAAGGGGCTGAGTTCAAGGAAGGGGGTGTTGGCGTCCACCAGCCCCTCGACCCTCTCCCGCGCCAGCAGCTTGCCGCGGCTGCGGTGCAGCTCCACGGCCCGCTCCCCGCCGCCGGCCCGCACTTGGCCCAACCGCGCTTTCAGCTCCCGCGCCAACGTCTCCATGCGGGCATGGTTGTCCAGGAAGTCCCGGTCGGCGGTTCGCAGGTTGGATTCGATTACTTCCATAATTCTCCGGGCATAGTTCCCCGGGGCAGCGGCTTCCGGGATTCGCCATACCGCCGCCGGCCTCTATTATAGCCGTCTCCCCAAGGGCCGTCAGAAACACCCGGCCCATTCTTCGCCTGAATCAGGGTTCTCCCCGTGGAGCAAATCCTGAAAATCCCCCAACCCGGCTAATCCTGCTTCAGATATTTGCATAGAATGCGATTGCTATTTCAAGGTGACGGCAAATTAGGTTAGAATTGACTGGAAACCCTGAACCTCGCGGCGGGCTCCAGCGCAAGGCCGGGATGGCGGAATGGCAGACGCGGCGGACTTAAAATCCGCTACCCTAACAGGTGTGTGGGTTCGAGCCCCTCTCCCGGCACCAACTTCTTTTCCCCGGCGCGTCATCTTCTCGGGCTACTCCAGGCTACGCAGCAGACTGCCGTAGCCGGGGATGGGCCTAGTCCAGCCCAAGCGGCGCAGGGCCAGCCAGATGGTGGCCTGATTCACCGTGATGACCGTCTTGCCCAGCCGCTGCTCCAGCTCCTCGGCGGCGTCCAGGGTGCGCCAGGCCGTGCCGGGCAGGAAGATGGTATCGGCCTCTTCCTGAACCACCGTTGGCACGAAGTCTATGATGGTCTGCGGCGGCTCGGCGTCTATCTCCCGGGGGTTCATCGAATCCTGCATCCACGGCTCGCCGTCGGCGCTCAGCACCTCGAATCCCGCCTCTTCCAGCAGCGGTTTCAGCCGGTTTCGCAGGTGGAAGTTGCGGTAGGGGCCAACAATGCTCAGCTTGCGGCTGCCCATATGGCGCATGGCGGCGATGCAGGAGGTGACGGCGGTGATCGAGGGTATGCCGCTGGCCTGCTCCATTGTTTCGGCCATCCGCTGGTCGAAGGCCATATAGCCCTTGTGCCAAGTGCCGGAGGTGCAGGCGTAGACCAGCACGTCGGGGCCGATGTTGGACAGCGAGCTGGCGCCGCGGGCCACGTCGCCGTTCATCTTGTTCACGTCGAACCCGAACAGCGCCCAGTCTGTTTCGTTGGCCTCGCTGCTGGACATAGTAAGCCGGTGTCCGCCGCCATCGCCGCTGCCGCCGTCCCCGTTTCCAGGAGAGGCGGCTTCCGGCTGGCTGCCCCAGGCGCCGTTCCACATCCGCTCGAAATGCACGGTGATTTCCGGCGGCACGACGCGGTAGAAATCGGGTTCGACCACCGGGTTGGTGGCGGGAACCAGGGCGCCGATTCGTTGCGTATGAGTCAGATCAGCCATGTTCCTCCTCCTGAGCTGGCTGAAGGGCCGGGGCGTTTGGGGGTATTGTACAAGGGCAGCCGCCATTTTAGCATTGGGGCGGCCTGCCCTGCGCCGCTCCCGCCAAAGCGCGTATTTTCGACATTTGCCGGGATTGCCCGCCCGGTCATTCCCGCCGCGCTCCGTCATTCCATCTTATAATCCTGAAAACCCCGATTCGGGCTATTACCCCGATTCAGGCTATTGAGGATAGCAACCCTGGAAGACGTTCATATTTGGCAATTGGCGTTGATCTTCGTCGTCTCGGCCATTGGCCTCTCCATATCCGGGGTGGCCGGGTTCGGCGGGGGCGTGCTGGTTCTGCCGGTGCTGGTGTGGGTCTACGGCCCCGAAGTGGCGGTGCCTGTGGTGGCGATATTCCAGTTCATCGGCACGGCCACCCGCGTATGGCTCAACCGGGAGTTTGTGAACTGGAAGGTGGCGGGCTGGTTCGCCGCCGGTTCGACCCCCTTCGCCATACTGGGCAGCTTCCTGTTCATCAGCGCCGACACCGGCTTGCTCGTCCGCGTCATGGGCGGCGGGATGATCGCCTTGGTGGTGCTGACGCAACTGCCCCGTCAATTGTACCAAGGGCGGCAGGTGCGGATGACGCTGTGGGGCTTTCTGCCGCTGGGGGGAGTCTCCGGGTTCCTGGCCTCGGTTATGGGAATACCCGGCCCCTTCGCGCCGGTGTTCTACATCGCCTACGGCCTGAAGCCCCGCGAGTATATGGCGACCTTTTCGCTGGGTATGTTCCTGATCCAGGTGCCCAAGCTGGCGGTCTACAGCGGCGGCGAGCTGCTCACGCCGCTGACGGCGGGTCTGGGGCTGTCATTGGGGGTAGTGGCCGTGGGGGGCGCCTACTTCGGGGCCAAGGCCCTGCGGCGGATACCGGAAAAGGTGTTCGCCGCCGGCATCAACGCGATAGTTTTCGCCTTCGGCGTGCTGTTCCTGGCGACCGGGGGGTAGGCGCCGCGGGCACGGCCAGGCTCGCTGGCGCGCCGCGCCGTGCGTCATTGCCGCCGCCAAGGCGGAATCAAATTCTTTGGGTAATCTTTCCCGTTTCCATCATCTCCTTGATGCGGGACAAGTGGGGGCCGGGAGTCATGCGGGCCAATGACCCGGAAAAACGCTTCCCTAGGACGCGCCCCAAAGCGGCCCGGGCTACGCGAATGGCGTAGACCGGGCCCATGAATCCGCCCGGGACCATGGCCTCCACTTCGGACAGCATGGTGACCTGGGTGCCTTCCCCTTCCGGCAGGAAGTCGAAGGATACCTGGTCTATGCTGACCAGCAAATTGTTGTAGCTGTTTCTGGTCTCAAAAGCCAGGGTATGGTATGGCCCGTAGGCCGTGATGGTCACGGTCTTGACGACCCTTACCGGGTTGTCGCCCATGCCGCCGCGAACAATCAACGGCCCCCGCATCACCCCGTGCTTCTCTTGGCGGAACACCGAGCCGACGCCGGGCTGTCCTGGCGGCAGGGCGATTATCTGAAAGCCGGCCTCCAGACTCCATTCGCCGTGGCGCGTCATGTCCGCCAGGTAATCGAACACCGCCTGGGGCGGCGCGCCGATTACAGCCCGGTTGCGGCTTACCACAAACGGCCCGGCCATGGATCATCCCCTAGTCTTGGCTGACGTCATCGCCTGAGTCCACCCGGAACCCGATGCCCATCTTGACCTGGTACCAGTTGGCGCTGTCGCCCTCTATGGTGCCGCGGATTTCCCGTACTTCGAACCAGTCCAAGTTGCGGATGGTCTGCGAGGCCCGGGCGATGGCGGCGTCGATGGCCTGTTGTATGCTTTCGCTGGAGGAGCCTACCAGTTCGACTACCTTGTAAGTGCTTCCGGCTGCCATTTTTTCTCTCCATAAACGTCTGCGAGCCGTGGGTCTAGTTCTCTCGCATCGAGAACCTATAATATGCGCCACGCCCCCGCAGGGCAACAGGGCGGATTGCCCGGGTCAGGATTTGCCGGATTTCCGGGGGCCGGCCATCCGGCGAATCCGTTGGCCCGGGAAAATCCTGATTCAGGCACATTCAGGAGCGGCTATGTTTTCGGACATTCATCACGTCAGCTATCTGGTTCCCGACCTAGACGCCGCCATCGAGTCCTACGCCCGTATGTTCGGGGCCGTGGTCACCGGACGGGGGGCGGTGGCCGGCCTGGGCGAAGTGGCGTTCCTTCAGGCCGGAAGCGTCGAGGTGGAGTTCATCCGCCCCGAGGACCCGGAGGCCCTGGAAGGCAGCGGCGGCCACGCCATCCACCACGTGGCCTATGCGGTGGAAGACTTGGATCAGGCGGTGGCGGAACACCGCAGCCGGGGCTTCCGCTTCCTGACCGAGGAGCCGTTCACCAACTTTATGGGCTACCGGCTCATCTACTTCGACCCCGCCGACACCGGCGGCTGCCGGGTGCACCTGACCGACGCCGCCACCCTGCGGTAATCCCCCCTCCCGGGGGTTCCGTTGCATTTTGCGGGGCGGCAGATAGAACCATGCCGCGGCGCGCCGCATTGAGGGCAACCGACACAAAAAGCCGGCCCCCGCCGATTGAGCGAGGGCCGGCTGGTTCCCGGTTCCTGCCCGGACGGAGCGCTACCGGATTACCCGGAGTTTGTCGGAAGCCCGCTTCTGCATTTCCTGATTGATGATAGTCTCGTTCACCCGCTTCAGGTGCTTGGACGCGTGGCGCAAGACCAGGGCCATTGATTCCCAAACGTCATCATTGCACCACTGTAGGTAATGAACGAACTCCCCGCTGTCCACCACCCGGTAGTTGGCAACCGGCTTCTCGCCCAGCGTCAACGTGTCGCTTTCCGCATCGTAGCCGCGCTCCGGCGCAAGGGGAAGATAGATAGAGGCGCTCAATAACTCAAGCCCCGTAACGACTTCGCAGTCTTCGTCATCAAAGCCCAAAATGACCGAAGTGTCCCCCCACAAATCGGAACCGAACCCTCCCCCCGTGCCTGTGGATATAATCACTGAATCCGTATCAGGGTGGTATGAGGCTTGCATCTATCACCTCCAAATCTTCGCAGTGGGTTTGGAACCAATTTCCAGGTTTGTCTTTCCCCTTAATGCGGTTAGATGCTTTGCTGTCTTGGAAGACCGATACAATCTCATTTGTATTAAGTTCAACTACAACTCTCAGCAGATGCCGACGAGTTGAGGCTCTGCCCCAATAACTTCTTCTCACCTTGCCATCCTTACCCCGGCAGATGGCGAAGATAGCTCGGCGGGTCAGTGCCTGTTCAACTTCTTCCTCTGTGAAGTTTCTATCTGGTTTCTTACGGTTGTCGTAAAAATGCTTGGAAAACGTATAGGTCTCGCCATGGGCAACAATCTTCATCGCCGACCCGCAACTGAGGCAGTCCTTCCGTGTGCTGGGAAGCCTGCTTGCGGCGGCAGTTTGCCCCGCATTTGTGGCCCATCTGCTTCCTCTTGCTGTGCCATAGAGGTTACCCCATTGCGGCACCTGGGGCAATGGATTGGAGCGGGGGTACGGGATGGCCCGTTCCGGCCGGTCAATAGCGTCTGGGCGTCGTTTCCTGGCGCGGTGCGGGTTCGCGCTGCCCAGACAGGGAGGACTATGCCGATGACCGTCAGGAAGAAGGCGGTTCCGTCCAGTATCCGGTCGAACCACCCTTTCAGCACGACAATGCCCAGGAGCAGGAGGGCCTCTCCCGAAAGAAAAAGTCAGGGCGGGAGCGCCCCTTGGAGTAAACCCGAAACATCGCCGTCTGTGGTAAGATTCCCGTAAGATTTCGCCAGTAAAATAGACGGCGGACGCGCGGATTTGCGCCGCCCCGGTTCTGAGGAGATTGACAGGGAATGAAAGCGCTGGAAGGATTGAAAGTGCTGGATCTTACCCGGGCGCTGGCAGGCCCGTTTTGTACGCTGATGCTGGGCGACCACGGGGCCGACGTCATCAAAATCGAGATTCCCGGCAGCGGCGACGACACCCGCCACTGGGGCCCGCCCTTCATCGAGGGCGAAAGCGCCTACTTCCTGTCCATCAACCGCAACAAGCGCAGCCTGACCCTCAACTTCAAGGAGGATGAGGCGCGGGAGATATTCCTCAAGCTGTCCGCCGACGCCGACGTTATCGTCGAGAACTTCACTCCGGGAGTGATGGAGCGGTTCGGGCTGGGCTACGGCGCGGTAAAGGCGGTCAACCCCGGAATCATCTATGCCTCCATATCCGGCTTCGGGCAGGATGGCCCCTACCGCCGCCTGCCGGCCTACGACCAGATTATGCAGGGCATCAGCGGGCTGATGAGCCTTACCGGCGAGCCCGAGGGCGAGCCGCAGAAGGTGGGCATCGCCGTTTCCGACATCGGTGCCGGGATGTGGGCCGCCTTCGCCATAATGTCCGCCGCCCATCACCGCGCCCGGCACGGCGAGGGGCAGTATATTGACGTTTCGATGCTGGACGGGCAGGTGGCTTGGCTGACCTACCAGGCCGCCTATCTCTTCGCCACCGGCAAACCGCCGGCGCGCTTGGGAGCGGCGCATCCCAACCTCTGCCCCTATCAGGCTTTTATGTGCCAGGATGGCAAGTACATCAACATTGCCGTCGGCTCCGAGCGCATCTGGGAACGCTTTTGCGAGGGCATGCAACTGGAAGGGCTGAGCAGCCCGGACTATGCCACCAACGGCGACCGGGTGACCAACCGCTCCGCTCTGGTGCCCTACCTGCAACAGGTTTTCCTCACCAAGCCGGTGGCGGAGTGGGTGGAGTCCCTGCAAAAGTTCAGCGTGCCTTGCGGCCCCATCAACGACCTGGCCGATGTTTTCGCCGATCCGCAAATCGAGGCCCGGGATATGTTGCAGGAAATGCTGCATCCCGCCGTGGGCAAAATCAAGCAGACCGGCATACCGGTCAAGTTCTCCCGCACCCCCGGCGGCCTTGACCGCCCCCCGCCTCTGCTGGGCGAACACAACGGCGAGATACTGGCCGGGCTGGGCTACTCCGGCGACGATATAGAGGCGCTGCAACAGCGGGAAGTGATTTAAGGGAGCGGATGGAACTTGGGGATCCCGGCGGGCCAGGGCATTTTGATTCCTTGCCTGAATCAGGAATTAAGGAATTAGCCGGATGGGGAATTCCTTGAACCCGGTAAACCCTGATTCAGGCAACTACCCCAGCATATGGATATGCCTCGGCGTTAAAGGCGGCGTGAATCAGTAGACGGCGGGTATAAGCAATGGATCTGGGGTTGAAAGACCGAGTTGCCATCGTGGGCGGCTCCAGCCGCGGGCTGGGCCGGGCCATCGCCATGGCTTTCGCCCATGAGGGCACCAACGTCACCATCTGCGGCCGCACCGAGGCCGACCTGCGCCGCGCCGAGATTGACTTGGCCCGCGCCACTTCCCAGCAGCGCGTTCTCGCCATCCCCGCCGACATCACCGACCCCCGCGACATCCGCCGCGTGGTTCGGGACACCGTCAGCCGTTTCGGGCAGATAAACATCCTGGTGACCCACATGGGCTGCCATCCGGCGGAACGGCCTTCGGAACTGTCCGACGACGCCATCCTCCTGTCGCTGAGCCAGGGCTTCCTCAGCACCGTCCGCTTCGCCAAGGAAGTCGTGCCTTATATGAAGCAACAGCACTGGGGGCGCATCGTGAACCTGCTGCCGGAACGCTTCCCCGGCTCTTCGGGCAGCGGCCCGTGGAACGCCGCCGATGAAACCTCTCTTGCCAACTCCAACCGGATGGCCCTGATGAGCTACGCCAAGAACTTGGCAAATGAGCTGGCCCCCTTCAACATCACCGTCAACAATCTGATTCACGGCCCGGTGCTGAACGAGGCGCTGGCCGCCCATCTGGAGGAGCGCAGCCGGGCCGAAGACTGCCCCTCGGAAGAGATGCGCAAGAAAGCCGCCGCCCTCATCCCCATGGGCCGCTTGGGCCGCCCGGAGGAAGTGGGCGACCTGGCCGCCTACCTTTGCTCCGAGCGCGCCTCCTTCCTGACCGGCGCCAGCGTAGTCTTGGACGGCGGAATGCAGCAGGGAATCCACTAGCCCGCCCCGCCGTCTGCCGGGCCGGAAAACTCACTCCCCTTCCCCGCCGGGTGTGCGATAATAACCCAGCATCCCAAACAACGAACCGGGGCGGTTGGCTATGGACAATCAGGCAACGGATTTTCAGAACGTTTACCGCGCCGCGCAGGAATTTATGGCGCAGGACGGCCTGCCGGGCTGGCTGGTGTATGACTACCGGGAATCCAACCCGGTGTTCCGGCAGGTGATCCGACCTTCGGGGCACGTCACGCGGCCCTGCTACTTCTACCTGCCTGCCGAAGGGCCGCCCGTCCTGCTGACGCACCACGTGGACGCCGGCAAGTTTGCTGGCTCCGGCGTGGACTGCGTCGTTTACCGCAACCGGGAAACCATGGTGTCGGCCCTGCAAGGGATGATTGCCGGAACCGGGCGGTTGGCCATGGAATACTCCCCGATGAATGAACTGCCCCGCGTCTCCCGTGTGGACGCCGGCACCGTGGAGCTGGTGCGCAGCCTGGGCGTGTCGGTGGCCTCCTCCGCCGACCTGATGCAGGCCGCCGTCCACCGCTGGACGCCGGAGCAGTTGGCCGACCACCGCGAGACCGCCGACAAGCTGGGCCGCATCGTCAACCAGGCTTTCGCCTACGCCGGGGAGCGGCTGGGCCGGGGCGTGACCGAGTTCGACCTAGCCGAATTTATCCGCCGCCGCTTCGCCGAGGAAGCCATCGCCTCGCCCGACGGCCCCATCGTGGCGGTGAATGCCAACGCCTCCGACCCGCATTACGAGCCGTCGGCCCGGCAGCACAGCACCATCCGGCGCGGCGACTGGCTGCTCATAGACCTGTGGGCCAAGGGCGTCGCCCCCGGCAGCGTCTACGCCGACATCACCTGGTGCGCCTACGCGGGCGACCGGGTTCCGGCCCGCCATCAAGAGATATTCGATATCGTGACCGGCGCCAGGGACGCCGCCGTGGAATACCTGCAAGACGCCCACCGCCGGGGCGAGGCAGTGCAGGGCTGGCAGGCCGACCGGGTGGCCCGCGACTACATAGGCGCCCGCGGCTACGGCGACTGGTTCACCCACCGCTTGGGCCACAGCATCGGCTTCGAGGTTCACAGCGAGGCGGTGAACCTGGACGGCTTCGAGACCCGCGACACTCGCCGCATCATCCCCGGCGTCTGCTTCTCCGTGGAGCCGGGCATATACCTGCCCGAGTTCGGCGTCCGCTCCGAAATAGACGTGTGCATGTCGGAGCAAGGCCCCTACCCCTCCTCCCCGGTGCAGCGGGACGTGGTGCTGTTGGGATAGGGTGACAAGCCAAATGCAAGATCAGTTTAGAGGATTGTCGAATATGTCAACAAAGTTGCATGAAGAATATGAGAACGTGTCGGAAAGCCATTGGCTCCATCCAACTTTGCAAAGAATACGCGCCTTGCCATTCCATACGGACAACTGGAGTACAGGAGCCAGACGCACCGACCCCCTTGCCGCCAATCAACTTATAGAGGTTTTGGAGCAAATCCTTCCCAATGAGGCGCCCCCGCCCTCAGTTGTCCCTACGTGGCTTGGAGGAGCACAGGCCGAGTGGCACCGCAACGGAGTTGATCTGGAAATATCAGTCAACCCGGGCGATGTGGTTGAATGCTACTTCAACAACGGCAACGAGGAATGGGAGGGAGTGGTTGCCATTGGCGATTGGGCGGATCTAAAAGAATACGCCAGAATAATCATCTGAGCCGCTTGGCATTGGGCAGCAGATATACAAGGTGTTGACGGATGATGCCAGCATTGGCAACGGTGAAGTAATCCTGCGCCGTGTCTCCGAAAGGTCATATACTTTCGACGAAAACTTGCATAGGTTTCGTCCGTCCAGCCAAGTATTCCTTCAGGGAGGGCCGGACGGTTACGTTTCGGTTTATCTGCAATCGCAAACCAGCCACGCCGCTGTCTTTGCGGGCGGGCCGGAGCCTTATCTAGTGTCTGTCACTGTCGGAGAATTGCGTGAGCTGGGGCTTGGCATTGTGCGCACTCCATCCGGCGGGCCCGGCCATTGCGATATTACCGGCAGAAAGACTAGGGGAAAGCTGAACCGCTTGGCAAAGCAAGCAAAATGGGTCACCGGATACGCCCCGCACGGCGCTTAGCGCTTGGGAGCCTCTCTCCAGGTTGCCCCGCGCCCCGGCCGCCGGTAGAATGGCGGGCGACGCTTAGCTTGCGCAAAGAAGGTTTGTGATGGAGTTTTCGCTGGCTTATGAGATGCAGCGGCCAATGCTGGACGACCATGCCGTTATCGAAGAGACCATCGAGCAGTGCATTCTCGCCGACGAGATGGGGTTCGATGCCGTGTGGTTCGTCGAGCATCACTTTTTGACCACGTTTTCCGAGTCGCCCTGCCCGGAGGTCATCTTCGGCGCGCTGGCCCGGCTGACCAAGCGCATCCGCTTGGGCTTCGGCGTGGTGATTCTGCCCTACCACCACCCGGTGCGGGTGGCCGAGCGGGTGGCCATGGTGGATCATCTGTCCCACGGGCGGGTCGAGTTCGGCACTGGCCGCTCCGCGCCCTACGAGCAGTTGGGCATGGGCATTGACCCGCGGAACACGCGGGAGATGTGGGAAGAATCGCTGGCGATGATTCCCAAAATCTGGGAGTCGGACTACTTCGAGTGGGACGGCAAGTATTGGAAGGTGCCGCCGCGCCAAGTGCTGCCCAAGCCCTACCAGAAGCCGCACCCGCCCATCTGGGTTGCCGCGCTCCAGCCCGCCACCTATCAACTGGCGGCGCAGAAGGGCATCGGCTCCATGGCCCTGGGGGTCAACGCTCCCTCGGTGCTGGAGCCGTCCATCCGGGAATACAAGACCGCCATCAGGGAATCCAGCCCGGTGGGGGCCTTCGCCAACAGCAAGTGGCTCTCGTCCTGCTTCGGCCTGTGCGGAGAGGACGACAACGCCACCAAGGAACTGTCGGCCCAGTCGCTGAAAACCTTCTTCGGCCCGGGCCGCCCCTACGTTCAGGACCAGAAGGACATCTATGCCCGGCTGCTGGAACAGTGGGGCGGCGTTCCCGACCACCTAGCGCAAAACTTCTCCCGCTACGTTGACGTGCCGGAGCAGGGCGGCAACGGCGGTTCCGCCCTCGATCTGTCGGGCGGCAGCGCCCTGGCCCAGAAGGTTTGGGAGGAATTCGACGCCGCCACCATGGCCGAGCGGGGCATCATCGTGGCCGGCGACCCGGAGTCCTGCATCCGAGCGGCCCGGCTCCACGAGGCCACCGGCGTAGACCAACTGCAATTCCTGATGGCTACCGAGACGGTGCCGCACAAGAAGGTGATGGAGTCCATCGAAATGTTCGGCAGGCACGTCATCCCCGCCTTCCGCCAAGGGGAGCCGGGAACCCCGGAATGCCCGATTGACGTCAACGCCGCTTAGCGGAGCCGTTGCTACATTTGTCGGTCATCCTCGCAACAGCGGCAGCCGGACTGCATCCGGCTGCCGCTTTTCGGCCAACTGACGTAACGGGCAAGAGAACCCCGGAAAAGAGATCCTCGGCATGAGCGAAGAACAGGCCAGTTTCTTCAATGTTTCTGCAAAAGCGCCCTCACCAAGTTTTGTTATGACCGTGCGAGAATCACCGGGGGAATGGAAAGAGGGATAGGGAAATATAGTCGTCGCTTCTCCTGAGACGGCTGCTATTGAAGAATTTCTCGATTTCGGAAAGGGGGGTAAGGAAGGGGGCGGGCCGCCGGGCGCGAATCACGGGAGTAGGTTACAATACAGAGGGCGCATTCGGAATCGGGAGAAACAGCTATGCCGTTAGGTGTCGGCCGCGGTTCGGGCGTGGCGGTGGTGGAAATGCACGGCGTAATCGGCTCGCAGATTCGGGCCGCCGCCTACGGCCGCATTTTCGAGAACGTGGCGCGGGGCAAGTCCTACCGGGCGCTGCTGCTGGACATAGACTCGCCGGGCGGGTCGGCCGCCGCGTCCGAGGCTTTGCACCGCAGCATAGAGCGGGTGGCCGAGCGCAAGCCGGTGGTGGCCTACGTGCGCGGTATCGGGGCCTCGGGCGGCTACTACCTCTGTTGCGCCGCCAGCCAGGTCTTTGCCCTGCCCACCGCGATGGTCGGTTCCATTGGCGTCATTTACCTGCGCCCGGTGCTGGAGCAACTGCTGGGACGGGCCGGTATCGAGTTCAACATTTTCAAGGGCGGCAAGTTCAAGGATATGACCGGGTTCTGGCGCGGCCCCACCCCCGAGGAATCGGAGAGGTTTCAGGAATTGATCGACGAGGTATACGGCAACTTCGTCCAGACAGTGGTCAAAGGCCGCTCGCTGCCGGAGGAGACCGTCCGGGAACTGGCGACCGGCGAGGTAATGACCGGCCAACGGGCCATGGGGGCCGGGTTGATTGACCGCATCGGCGACTACACTGACGCGCTGAACGCCGCCGCCGATGCGGGGAATACGCGCCCCCGCGCCCGGCTGCTGCAACCCCGCCGCAGCCTGTCGCAAAGGCTGATGGGGCGGCCTTCCTCGGAGGCGGCGGCCCTGGCCGGGCTGGCCGTCGGTTTGCAGCGGATGCTCAACGGCGGGATCTACTACCTGGATCCGGCATATCTGGCCGGCTGGCCGGGGGAGGGCTAGGAAACCGGCCGCTCTGCTGCCGCCGCGCTCTTCCCTTCGCCGCCGGACCGCAGATGGGGGCGCAGCAGTTCGGCGGCGCCCTTGATTACGACACCCATGGCCCACCCGTCCGGGTCGAAATTCACGCACAGGCCGGGCGCAACGGTCTTTTCCGTGTAGCCCGCATAAGGCGGCTCGCCTGTCTGGAGTCTGAGCGTGTCCGTTTCCGGGGCGTAGGTGATAGCCAGATCCCGGCCTTGACTAAACACATTGCTTTGGGCTGTCTGTTCGTCGCCGGGAAACAGATACGGCCCCAGCATTTTGGCGGCGTGGTGAATCACAACCAGCATTGCTTCCCCATCACGGTTATAGTGCACCGAAAGATCCGGCGCGACTGTCTCGCCCTCTGATGAGTGAGATTCGGTAAAAAAGACCAGAATGTCCGGGGCGTCATATCTGATTTTCAACTTTTTATTGGTCACGATGGCCTCCCGAATCTTCGGTCTAACCGCCGGTCTAGGTATGCAGTGAGAAGCCGGTTGTCTTCCACCACCACCTTGACCCATTTTTTGATTTCGTCAACCCATCCATAGAATAACTCTCGCCCATCGTTCGGATCCGTTTCCTGATGGTATGGCGTGGTTAGGATGTTTTCGATCCACTCCGGCTTTACATCGGTATGCGGCTCATTGAAGTAATGTTCGATGGGGTTTGACATTACCCGCCGGGCATACTCCCGCCTCCCGGCGCTATCCATTCAGCCGCTTCGCTGTCGCCGCGCTCTTCCCTTCGCCGCCGGACCGCAGATGGGGACGCAGCAGTTCGGCGGCGCCTTCGATTACGACGCCCATAGCCCACCCGTCCGGGTCGAAATTCACGCACAGGCCGGGCGCAACGGTCTTTTCCGTGTAGCCCGCATAAGGCGGCTCGCCCGTCTGAAGCCTGAGCGTGTCCGTTTCCGGGGCATAGGTGATAGCCATATCCCGGTTATCCTGGTTGTTCTTCTGCCCATCATCAGGAAACAAATACGGCCCCAGCAGTCTGACGCTGTGGTCAATGGTAACCGAGCTCACTTCCCCGGCCCGTCCGTAGATCACCCACAGATCCGGTGCGATGGTCTCCCCGCATCCTGACGGCTCCGTAATGTGAAAAACCAGCGTATCCGTGTCGTCAAAATAATTGATGGTTAAGCCTTCCCTATTCACGACAATCTCCCCAATGGAGTATATGGTGCCGGGTAGGGTTTGACATTACCTGCCGGGCATACTCCCGTCTCCCGGAGCTATCCATTCAGCCGCTTTGCTTCCTGCCAGAGTTCCTCCTTTTCGGGCAGCGGCAGCGCCTCGAAGTCCAGCCCCCGCTGGGCGGCCAGCCCCTCCATGGCCCGGTAGCGGGCGGAGAAGCGGGCGTTGGCTTGGCGCAGGACATCCTCGGCGTGGACATCCGCCCAGCGGGACAGGTTGACTAGGGCGAAGAATACATCGCCCAGTTCGTGAACCTGCTCTTCCGGCGTCTTGGCTTGGCGGAACTCCTCGATTTCCTCGGCCACCTTGTCCAGCACGCCGGAAACGTCGTCCCACTCGAAACCGGCGCGGGCCACCCGGTCCTGCATCAATTGCGACGCGGCCAAGGCGGGCAGACCGGCCGGGATGCCGTCCACCGGGGAGCTGGACGTTCCGGCGGCGGCCCGTTCCCCGGCCTTGATGCGCTCCCAATTGCGCTCCACCTCGCGGGCGTCCAACGCCGTTTCGCCAGCGAAAACGTGAGGATGGCGGCGGATGAGCTTGCGGTTGATGCGCTCTATCACGCCGCCGATGTCGAACTGTCCTGCTTCCCTGGCGATATCGGCGTGAAAGGCGATCTGAACCAGCAGGTCGCCCAGCTCCTCCGACAGCACGCCGGGGTCGCCTGAGTCTATGGCCTCCAGTGCCTCGTGGGCCTCTTCCAGCAGGTTGCGTTTCAGCGAGTCGTGGGTCTGCTCCCGATCCCAGGGGCAGCCGCCCGGGGCCCGCAGCCGGGCCACGATGTCCACCAGGGTCTGAAATTCGGATATTTGGCCGTTTAATGCGTATTCATTCATAGGGGGATTATAATTCCTTCCGCCTATGTTTCAATCGCTGACACATCCCGGCAGACCTCTCGCTTGGTTCGCAAGCCGCCTGCGCTGGCTGCCGGCCGCGCTGTTTGTCGCTGCTGTCCCGGTGTTTCTGGTGACCGGCAGCATAACCTGGGCCTTCAACAACATCGGCCTCTACGAAAGCGGCTTCGAGAAGTACCGCATTGCCCGCGTCAGCGGCATCGCCTCAGAAGACCTGCGGCAGGTGGCGCTGGACATCCGGGCCTACTTCAACTCCAGGGACGAGCCGTTGAGCGTGCGCACCCGCATCTTCGGCGCGGAACGGGAGCTTTTCAAAGAAAAGGAAGTCATACACATGTACGACGTGAAGCGGCTGCTGTGGGGCGTGTACGGAGCCTTCGCGGTGTCGGCGGCCTGCCTGGCGGCGCTGACGGCCGCCGGGTTGGCCCGGCAACGGCGCGCCTGCCTGCCGACGCTGGCCCGCCGGACGCTGTGGGGCGGCGGGCTGACGGCCGGGCTGCTGCTGGCCTTCGGGCTGATAGCCGCCGTGGGATTCGACGCGCTGTTCCTGCTGTTCCACCGGGTCAGCTTTGCTAATGACTTCTGGAAGCTGGACCCGCGCACCGACTACCTGGTGCTGCTGTTCCCGCAGGGCTTCTGGTTCGACGCGACCATGTGGGCCGCCCTCCGCGCCCTGGCCGGCGGCGCGCTGCTGGCCGCGGTCGGCGGCGGCTACCTTGCTTGGCAGCGGCGCCGGAGAAATATGCTGCCATAGCCCCGGAGCCTTGAATGCAAGCACGGAGAGAACAGGACAACCACCAAAGAAGAGAGGGCAGCCCGGGCTGTGGCTGCCTCTTCATCTTACTGATTGGCGTTGGCATTGCCGCATTCTTCGCCATAGCAAGAGACGCTGACTTTCCCGGGGCTGAAACCCTCCGCACCGCAGGCAGAGAAGGAGAGGAACTATATCAGCAGGTTCGCCAACTTCTCGGCGCCGACAGCGCCATAGGAGAAAACCCGCAGGAGCCGTTGTCCGCGCCAACGCCGACGCCTTCTTCAGAGCCGCCGTCCTCCACCCGACAAGCAGTCACGCCCGAGGCAACCGCGGCGGTCACGCCCTCTCCGCAACTCGCCTCAACTCCCTTGCCGCCGTCCTCCACCCGACAAGCAGTCACGCCCGAGGCAACCGCGGCAGCCACGCCCTCTCCGCAACTCGCCTCAACTCCCTTGCCTCCGCCCGCTAGGCGTCATTACGAATACAAGGCTTATATGCTGGAACTGATTAACGAGGAGCGAACAAAGGCGGGCGTTCCCCCGGTAACGCTGGGCGACAACATAGCGGCGCAGCTACACGCCGAGGCGGGGTTGGAAAACTGTACCGGCAGTCATTGGGGCATTGATGGTCTAAAGCCTTATATGCGGTACAGTCTGGCAGGCGGATACCACGCCAACGGCGAAAACTGGCTCGGTTCGGACTATTGTATCAAGGCTTTGGATTTTTACCGTGCCCTCGGCAGCATCAAGACGGAAGTCCGGGAAGGAATGGAAGGCTGGATGAACAGCCCGGGCCACCGCCGCAGCATCCTGAACAAGTGGCACAGGAAGGTGAACATAGGGTTAGCTTGGGACAAGTACAACTTCGTGGCTGTTCAGCACTTCGAGGGCGATTATGTGGAGTATGACCGTCCGCCGGAAATATCCAATGGAACGCTGTCTCTGTCGGGCCGGGGCACAAACGGCTTGCGTTTTTCCGGCAAGGGCGAGCTTGGCTTGCAGATGTATTATGACCCGCCACCGCATCCGCTGACCAGGGGTCAGGTCTCAAGGACTTACTGCTATAGTTCCGGCCTTTTGATAGCCGGGTTCAGGTATCCGCTGACCGGCAGAAGTTTCTGGGCTGAGGATGAGTTCACGATTGCATACTCTTCATGCCCGGATCCGTATGACGTGCCGCCGGACTCGCCGCCGCCCCAATCGCCTAGGGAAGCCCACGAATTTTGGAAGCAGGCGTATGAAGCAAGCCGGGATCAGGCAGAACAAGCCATTACCGCCCCGTGGCTGACGGCGACGAAATGGGAGGTGCGGGACGCAAATTTCTCCGTTACCGCCAACATAAGCGGCCTGCTGGCCGAACACGGGGCGGGTGTCTACACCCTCCTGCTGTGGGGCGAGATGGGCGGGGAGAAAGTGCCGGTCTCCCGGTACTCCATCTTCCACGAAGTCACGCCGCCGGACACTTACAACCCCGGTCGCTGGAAGTAAAAGGGCGCGGAGTCCGTTGCTCCGCGCCCTTGGCAGGAAAAACCGCAGGTCAAAAGGCTGGCTGAGGCAGTATTGTATGGCAAATGGAAACTCCCGAATCATCGGCGTCTGTCCCAAATGCTCAGGGACGCGAATTGAGTTCCGAAAGGCGGAACTTCCCTGGTCGTGCCCGGGTTGCCGCTCCGTTTTCCGCACGCCAAGAAGGATGCCCATAGATGCCCAAAGCCGTCCCGGAGTGTATTTCTTTATAGAGGACGTGCTGCGGCTGGAGGACTCCCTTAGAAACGAAAACGATGGAGCGGACTCTCCTTTGGAAGATCCGGTGGAAGATCCATCCGGGAGCCAGACAGCGACGGCATTGGCGTTGGCCCCGAACCAGCGTCATTACGAATACAAGGCGTATATGCTGGAACTGATTAACGAGGAGCGGACAAAGGCAGGCGTTCCCCCGGTAACGCTGGGCGGCAACATAGCGGCGCAGTTGCACGCCGAAAATTCCTTCGCCAACTGCTTCAGCGGCCATTGGGGAGTGGATGGGCTGAAGCCTTATATGCGCTATTCTCTGGCCGGCGGGTATCAGTCCAATGGCGAAAACGGCAGCGGCTTGAACTACTGCATCAAGGCGTGGGAAGGTTATCAGTCCATTGTCAGTATCGAGGCGGAAATTCGGAAAGCAATGGAAGGCTGGATGAACAGTCCGGGCCACCGCCGCAATATCCTAGACAAGTGGCACAAGAAGGTGAACATAGGGTTGGCTTGGGACAAGTACAACTTCCGGGCCGTTCAGCACTTCGAGGGCGATTATGTGGAGTATGACCGTCCGCCGGAAATAGCCAAGGGAAGGCTGTCTCTGTCAGGCCGGGGCACAAACGGCCTGCGTTTTTCCGGCAAGGGTGAGCTTGGCTTGCAGATGTACTATGACCCGCCTCCGCATCCGCTGACCAGAGGGCAGGTCTCAAGGACCTATTGCTACGGTTCCGGCCTTTTGATAGCCGCGTTCAGGGGTTCTGTTGCATTTTGCGGGGTAGTGGCTAGAATTCTAGTATGGGGCATATGTGCGGGTCAACCTGCAAGCGCAAGACGGGCGAGCGTTGCGAACGTTGCCGCAGGCCGGGCGGTGCCGTCCGGCCCGCTACGGTTGAAGTTCACCGCGGCCATGCTACGCCGCAGGAGAAGGGCGCGGCGGTGGATATGTACTTTGACGGGCTTTCCTACCGCAAGTCCGCCGAGAACGTCGAGACCTACTTCGGACGGCCCACGAATGCCGCTACGGTCTACCGATGGGTGCGGGAACTGACCGGGAAGGCCAGCGATGCTATCGGAGAAAGCAAGGTTGAGTCCGGGCCGGAATGGGTGGCCGACGAAATGCAAGTGACCATCGGCGGCGAAAAGCACTGGCTGTTCAACGTAATGGATTCCAAGACCCGGTTCGTGCTGTCGGCCTACCTGTCCAGGGAGCGCACCACCAGGGTGGCGTCAACCGCCTTGGCGCTGGCAAGGGAACGCGCCGCGAATCCGCCGCAGGCGGTCAAGACCGACGGCCTGAAATCCTATCAGCAAGGCATTAGAACCGCTTTCCCCACCTCCCCGGTCAAGCACGTGGTCAGTCAGGGAATCCGGGCGGAGATTAACAACAATATGAGCGAGCGGCTGCAAGGCACCTTCCGCGACCGGGATAAGACACTGCGCGGTATGAAGGAACGGGAAAGCGGGCAGGAATACCTGGACGGGCTGGTACTTCACTACAACTTCTTCCGGCCCCACGGCGGGTTGGACGGGAAACGGCCCGCAGAAGCGGCCAGCGCCGAAATCCCCTTTCAGTCTTGGCGGGATGTGGCCCAAGTCTAATCGGCGGCGTTGCTTCCCCTGTTCCTTGACGCTATCAGTTCCGTCTGGTCGCCAATCCGCCCGCCCCGGCGCCGGTGGCCGTACTGCGGCAGCTTCAAGGCTTTCCCAGCCAGCAGGTCTTCTACGCTGAACCCCTGTATCACCGGGTAGGTGTCAGAATCGTCGTGGAACGTGGCCTTGCTACGCTGGTTCTCCACTGTCCGCATAAACCGGCCAAAACATACCATCACGCCGGCGGTGGCGCCGAAATGGTCAACACTGGTCTTCAACGCCCGCACTGCGTCCGGCGTTACGTTGCCCCCTTTGACCTGGATGATGGCTCTCTCCGGCGTTGGCTTTTCCCCTAGCCGGAAGGGGTAGAATTCCAATACCCCGTCCACCCCGCCGTCGGCGCCCTTGGTTCCCGGTTCGTGAAACATCCCACTGGCTCCGATTGCCCCGCAAACCCACTTCTCAAACTCGAACTTGTCGCGCTGGGCCAGTTGCTCGGCGTCAGGGATATTGACCGGCACTCCCCGCACCAGCACGTCGTCGGTGGTCAGATGCTCAAAGTTGTGCAGTATCCGCTCCCTGACCAGCCCGATGGAGAAGGCCGAAATATCTATGCCAGCCCAACGGCGGCCCAGTTTTTCAGCGGCGTGAACTGCTGTGCCGCAACCGCAGAACGGATCCAGCACCAGGCCGTCTGGCGGAGAAGATGCGGCAATCACCCGCTCCAATAGGGCCAATGGCTTTTGCGTAGGATAGCCAAGATGTTCTTTCGCCCATGGCAACAAGCTATGATGCACAAAAACATCATCCGGGAGCTTTCCTTTGTCATAATCTCTTTCTGAACCATCAGCCCGCTTTTGCCCGGAATCCCATTTGTGCTCGACTCTGACCTCATCCACGTTGAAGAAGTAGCCTTTGGGCTTTTTGGAGTAGAGCAGCAAGACATCGTGTTTGCGTGCCCACCGTTTTTTTGATGCTCCGCCGCCGCTGTAATACCAGATAAACTCGTTCTGAAAACTGGCTTTCCCAAAGATGGCGTCCATAAGCAACTTCAGGTAGTGGCTTGCGGTGGGGTCGCAATGCAGGTAGATAGAACCCGTACCGGCCAGCACCCGGCGCATCGGGATTAGCCGCACCGCCATGTTGAGCAGGTAAGCGTCCAGCCGGTACTTTCGGGTTTTACCCCCCCCCCCCCCCGTTCATGTCAACTCGTTGCGCCAGCCGCACAATGTCGGCCAGCAACCGGGTGTGGGGGCCTGCCGACAACTCCCCCAGCAACTCGTCCTCTTTCGGCCCCCACGTCCAAGTATCGTTGAACGCCTCTACCGGCCGGGCATCCCGGTCTTTGCCCTTGAAGGGCAGGTTGTAGTGGCTGTTGGAGTTGAACGGCGGGTCTAGGTAAATCAGGTCAACGGAACCCGTGGGCAGGGCCAGTTCGTCTTTCAGGACGTTCAGGCAGTCGTCGGCGTACAGGAATCGGTTCACGGCGCAGCCTCTCCGGTATGCTATGTAATATACGCCGATTTTATACCGGAAACCGGCAAGGGCGTCAATTCGCAGGGTAGGCCCCGCTAGGAACTACCCCGCAAAATGCAACAGAACCCGTTCAGGTATCCGCTGACCGACAACAGTTTGTGGCCTCCGATAGCCGTGTTCAAGCATCTGCTGACCAGCGGCAGTTTCTGGGCTGAGGATGAGTTCACGAAAACATACTCGTCATGCCCGGATCCGTATGACGTGCCGCCAGACGCGCCGCCGCCCCAATCGCACGATGAAGCCCACGAATTTTGGAAGCAGGCGTATGATGCAAGCCAAAACCAGGCGGAACAAGCCATTACTGTCCCGTGGCTGACGGCGAGGAAATGGGAGGCGCAGGGCGCGAATTTCTCCGTTACCGCCAACGTAAGCGGCCTGCTTGCCGAACACGGGCCGGGTGTCTACACCCTCCTGCTGTGGGGCGAGCTGGGCGGGGAGAATGTGCCAGTCTCCCAGTACTCCATCTTCCACGAAGTCACGCCGCCGGACACTTATAACCCCCATCGCTGGAAGTAAAAGGGCGCGGAGCAACGGACTCCGCGCCCTTGGCAGGAAAAACCGCAGGATAAATCCGTCCTAATGCCCGCAGCCGCAGCCTCCGGCGCAGCAGCCGCCACCGCCGAGGGGTGGGAGGGGGCCGGGGTTGAAGGAGGGTTCTTCGCCGGCGTTGCCGACCCGGGCGAACACCGAGATGGCCCGCCTGGCCGGCTGTTCGCAGTTGGGGCAGTCGGCGCCGGTGGCGCTCATCGGCTGGAGCTTCTCGAACTTGTGGCTGCACGTGGGGCAGTGGTATTCGTACAGGGGCATAACGCCGCTCCATATTGCAGTATCATCAGGGGCAATGTAACCGAACCGGGCGGCGCGGGTCAAGGGGCGGGTGCAGAAGGTATTGTTAGCAACAGTTGCTATTGCATCAGGCCCAGCCGCAGGCAGACCAGGGCCACCGAACCCGCCAGCATCGCCGCGCTCTTGCTGTACCCTTTCGTCTGCCGTATCAGCCGGTTCAGCTTCCCCCGCAGCCGGGAATGCAGACCCTCGTTCCAGTTCACCGGCCCGCCCTTGCCGGCCCGGTGCCGGGCCGGCGGCAGCCAGGACTGATACACCACATAGGCATCACTACAGTATATCTCCGCCTCCGGCAGCCGCCCGTACAGCCGCAAAAATGTAGCCTCGCCACGGTCGCCGAGCTCGAAATCCACCTGCCGACGCCCGTCAGCCCCCAGGCTCACCGCCGTCCAGAGCCACGCCTCCCGCCGTTTCTCCCCATGCCGGCCGCCCACGTAACTCCACATCTCATCGAAGGCCGTTATCCGGTCCGCGGCCTGGCGCCCCCTTTCCCGCCGTTGCCAGAGCAGCAGGGTCAGGGCCCAGCAGACTTTTTTTTAATCCAGCCATACACCGTCAGCAGGGGAACGTCCAGGGTGCGGCCCACGGCCCGGATGCTGGCTCCCTCGCAGTACATGGCGATGGCCTGCTCTCTGACCTCCTGGGAGTGGAAGCGGCGGCCGGCCTCCGGGGTGAAATGGTGGACGCAATCGCCGCAGCGGTAGCGCTGCTTGCCCAGGGCAGAGCGGCCATACTTGCGCACCCAGTTGGAGCCGCAATGGGGGCAGCGGACGTGGTGGCGGTATATGCGGGCAGCGGCCATGACAAGCCTCCTTGCCGGGTTGATGCCACCCCGATTCTGGCATAAACAACTGTTGCTAACAATACCGTGCAGAACCGAAAAATCCGATACACGGACTGTCGCTATGGATTTCTGCTAGAAAACGTGGGATGACTGACGCCCTTCAAAGATGACGGCAGTGCTTCCCAACACGAAGTACTTTGTCCATAGATACCAGAGGGATTGCCATATTTCGCCGCCAAGCTCCGGCTTGATGATAGGAAGACCGACTTTCAGACCATCATCAGCACTGAACAGGGCAGCATGGGTTTGGGAGCGGTCAACCAGCAAATCTTTCAGCGCGTTGCTGAGGCTGCTAACTTCTTCGCCGCTTCTGTCGGGATTGCTTCGCAAAGCCTCTTCCAACAAGTCCTGAGAGCGCGCCAAAGCCGCTCTTGCCTCCTGCACCATTATGGAAGTAAGCTC
Organism: Dehalococcoidia bacterium; assembly: GCA_965213725.1. Lineage (GTDB taxonomy): Bacteria > Chloroflexota > Dehalococcoidia > Lucifugimonadales > UBA3495 > VXOI01. The sequence continues at coordinate 1,835,227 of OZ243924.1, read as the reverse complement.
CGCCAGCATGGAGACGTGGAACGGATAAGTATCGGGATTGGCATCCACCTTTGCATCGGCGCTGTCCACCGCAGCGATGATGTCCTTAGCGGCGACCAGCCGCTCCCCCAGAACAATTTGGGCGTCCACTGGCCCTAAATCACTGTGCGGGGCCATCATAATATGGTGAGCGCCCAACGCCAGCAGCGTGGCGGCGCTTTTCGCCTGATTAGGCACGATTACCGTAAACTCACGGCATCTTGCCTGGATAGCCCTCGCCAGCCGGACGGCGGCCTCGCCGTCGCCTCCGGGTGAAGCAAGCATAAGATGGAGGTCTTCGTCCGGGTTTGCGTCGTGGATGAGGTCTTCAAATAAAGTGATGCTGTCTCCAAAGATAGGCCCGGCCATTACGGTTAGACGGCAGTTTTGTTTCTGCTCGTAGTCGGCAATCATCGCCTGCCGTTCGTAGCGGGCTGAATTGTTGGCCCGGAAGTACGGGCTTTGCGAATGAGGAGCGTTCCGGTTCAATGCAACCTCGGCGCTACCGTCCAGGCGGGTATGTGGGGTACTGGAAGGATACCGGTTTACCTTGGCGAGCCTTTCGAGCTGCCTCCCGTTCCCGTTTGGCGATGGCAATTTTTTCCCGCCAGTCGGCAGTAAGGTTGCTAGGTGGCGAGATGGGGGGTTCGGGATCATCGCGCTGTTCGACGGGCATAGGACTTTCTCGATAATTTGTATTCAATTTTCCTATTAAGCATCTGTTATTGTAGTTGATGAATTACTTCGTCTGCAACCCCCGTCCGTCGGATGGTCATCGGCATAAAGCAGGGGTGCATTGTGTGCCCCTGCCCTCAGCCGGGAGAATACTTCGATTTGCTTTCCCGCGTGAGAACCGGCCCCTCGTTCAAGTGGTGGGTGTTTGGCGCCATTGCCATCGGCACCTTTGTGTCGGTGGTGGATAACGGGTCGGTGCTGGTGGCGCTGCCGGAGATTGAGGAGCATTTCGGCTCCGACCTGCCGACGGTGCAGTGGGTGGTGGTGGGCAATGCCCTTGCCATCAGCGCCCTGATCCTGCCCATGGGGCGGCTGGGCGACATTGCCGGGCGCAAGTGGGTCTACATCGGCGGGCTGGCTATCTTCGTTGCCGGGTCGGCCCTAGCGGGGCTGGCCGCCAACCTGCCTTGGCTGATTACGGCCAAGGTGTTTCAGGGCTTGGGGTCGGCCATGATTCAGGGCAACGGCATGGCTACGGTCATATCGTCCTTCAGCGGGGCGGAGCGAGGCAAGGCGCTGGGCACCCACATGAGCGTGGTGGGCAGCGGCGCCATCGCCGGGCCGGCCGTGGGCGGGCTGCTGGTTGCCTCCTTCGGCTGGCGGTCGGTCTTCTTCGTCAATGTCCCCATCGGCATCCTCACCATCCTCATCACTTGGTACGTGCTGCGCCCGGCGCGGGAAGCCGCGGCGGGGGAACAGGCAACCGGCAAGTTCGACTGGCCCGGGGCGGCGCTGTCGGCCTTGGCGCTGCTGGCCTTCCTGCTGGTGGCGGGCAACGGCCACCGGCTGGGCTGGGGTTCTCCGGCGGTGCTGCTGGGCGCGGCGGCGACGCTGGCCCTGCTGGCCGGGTTCGTCTGGTGGGAACTGCGGGCGCCGTCGCCCATGCTGGAACTGCGGCTCTTCCAACGCAAGCTGGTGGCTATCGGCGCGGCAGCGGCTTGGCTGTCCTTCATGGGAATGTCATCGTCCCGCTTTATGATGCCTTTCTACCTGCAACGGGTGCTGGAGATAGGCCCGCGCGACGTGGGGTTGCTGCTGATACCGCCGGCGCTGTGCATGGTGCTGGTGGGGCCGGTGAGCGGGCGGTTGTCGGACCGCTTCGGCTGGCGCGTGCTGACGGTTTCCGGGCTGGCCTTGTCCATGGCCGCCAGCATCAGCATCTCCGTAAGCCTCACCGGGTCTTCGCCGGTGGCGTTCATCGTGCTGATGCTGATGGCCCAGAGTTGCGGCATGGCCCTGTTCAACTCGCCCAACCAAAGCTCCCTGCTCAGCGCGGTTGAGCGCAGCCAGTACGGCGTGGTCTCGGCGCTGACCCAGTTGATCCGCAACTCGGCCAATGTAACCAGCATCGCCGTCGCCACCACGGTGGTGGTGGTGACCATGGGAACCTACGGCGTGGAGCCAAGCCTGGACGCCGTTTCGCCCGCCGTGGCCGACGCCTTTGTGGCCGGGCTGAAGTGGGCCTTCCTGCTGATGGCCGGTATGCTGCTGGCCGGGGTGGCCTTGGCCGTGGCGCGCGGCGAGCGCCAACGCCAAGAGCCGTTGCCGCCGCGCCGCGAACCGGCGCAGACGCCCGCGGATTAGGGGCGCAGCCGTTGTTCAGCCCGTGTTGAGAAGGCGGGTCCGCCCCCATTGGACAATAGCCGGGGCGGTTGCTACACTATCGGCGCAGCCCCTAGCAAACAATGAACAGGCGGAGGAGAAACCGTGGCAGACGTGAAAATCGAAATCCGGGAGAACGGGCCCAACCGGGTCACCGGGCCCATCGAAATCGTGGACGCGAGCGGCGCCAGCTACACCATCCCCGAAGGGCGCTGGGTCAGCCTGTGCCGTTGCGGACACTCGGCGGAAAAGCCCTTCTGCGACGGCGCGCACCGCGACGCCGGTTTCCAGGCGGAGTCGCAGGCGCGCTAACCGCCAACGGGTATACGGCTGACCGCAAACCCAGGGGCGCCTCGCCAAGCGCCCCTGTACTATTGGAAAAAGGGAACGGCTGGTGGAAAAAAGGAACGGCTGGAAAAAAGGGACGACAATTGACTGATGCAGAGTGCGCCGCAGTCGAATTCAAGCCTTTGACCTCCGGGAATATCAATGACTTGGCAACGGTCTTGCGGGGGAATTTTGGGGCCGGGTGCTGGTGCATGTTCCCGCGCTTGACCGATGCGCAGGCGCGGGAGTTGCCCGGCGAGGGGAATTTGAGTTCCCGCCGCAAGGAGGCGATGTCCCTCCTGGCCGGGCGGCAACGGTCTCCGGGGCTGCTGGCATACGAGAAGGGCGAGCCGGCCGGCTGGGTGGCGGTGGCCCCCCGCGATGAACTGACGCGAATCGTCCGTTCCCGCGCCACGCCCCCGGTGGACGGCGAGCCGGTCTGGGTGATTCCCTGCATCACCGTGCGGAAGGGATTTCGCGGGCGCGGCATCGCGGCAGGACTGATACGGGCCGCCGTGGCATACGCTGGGGAACAGGGCGCCCCGGCGGTGGAGGCTTATCCCCGGGCCGACGGAGAGCGCACCGGAGACGACAACGCATATTTCGGCACCGAGCCGCTGTTTCGGCGGGCCGGGTTCCAGGTTGTGCGAGAGCCTTTGCCGAACCTGCCTCGCAACTGGCTCCCGCGGTCGGCAATGCGTATCACCGCTTCGCGCCCTTTCGGAGAGGGGCTAGTCTGACCTAACCTACTCTCCGGGTTCTCCTGCGGCACGGCTGCGGGAATCTCTGGCTGACTTGGCTCAGCTTCCGTTGGCCCGGCCCGGTTGCGGCTCCAGCAGTTCATTGAGCATTCTGAGGTTTTCCTCAAGCTGCGGGGCGAGCTGGTGCTGGCGCGAGCTGCGCAGCATCAGCAGCAGGCGGAATTGGCCCCCCAGGTCGTCGGCCAAGGCGCGCTTGGCCTCGGCCACGCTGTCGGCTTCGACCGGAACGCGGATGCCGTTCAGCGGCAGGCGGCGCTTGGCCTCGCCGGCCCAATACTTGTCCAAGCTGTCCAGCACCACAATGGGGATTTCGTCCTTGATGACGAAGTTGGCGTCAGGCGAGCAGTCTTCGGGGCGCAGGGTGTCCACCAGTACCCGGGTAATCTCCGAGTGGCTGATATGGAAGACGGCGGCGTTGGGCTGGCTGGAGTCAACGTCGCGCCAGTTCCAGCCGGGCGGGGTGGCGTAATCCACCCCCGGCTCCACGGCCACCGGCAGTGACAGATCCTCGGCCAGAGGGCGGTCTTCCGGCCCGGCTCCGGCGGTTTCCGCTGGCCCGCTATCCGGCATGATTATGCCCTCCGTCGGCGTCCAGCTCCCAGGCGGAGTAGACCTGCTCCGGCAGGGTGATGGGGCCAACAGCGTTCTCGTACTCGCGGACGTGCTTGGCGGTAAGCAGGGCAATGGCCTTGAGCATCTGCGGGCTGACCTTGATACGGGCGCGGAGGATGGGTTCCCGCTCTTCCATTTGTTCCCCGAAGAACAGCACCGCCGAATAGAGGCTGCTGAAGATGTGCATCGAGTCGGCGTAGAAGGTGATGGGGTCCAGGGAACTGCTCTCGTTGGCTTGGGTGTCGCCGGGCCGGGCGTAGGTCTCTTCGCGGGGGGCCTGGTCTTCCGGGGGAACGTAGGGTCTCTGGACGACTGGCATGACGCCTCTCCTGGGCCTGTCAAGGATGGCGGGGCTCGGTTGGCGGTATTATACAGGAATCCGGCAACTACCCCTATTTCCCCTGTTCGCCCGCCAAAAACCGCTCCACCCCGGGCGTCTTGGGAAGCATAAGCACGCCGTTGACTTCCACCCCGAACCGGGCGTAAGCCTCCTCCTCCCGCTGGCGTTGATTCTTCTGTCCTTCCTCGCGGCCCTCCTCGCGCCCTTCTTCGCGGCCCTCCTCGCGCCCTTCTTCGCGGCCCTCCTCGCGCCCTTCTTCGCGGCCTTCCGCTTTCCATTGCCTTATTTTTATTCCTGCCAGTACCATGTCCCGCTCCCTGCACTCTTGAGAATGAATTCCAGGGCCGTAGCCCGGCAGTCATAGATCGGTCCTATTTCTCCGGTTCGCCCGCCAAAAACCGCTCCACCTCGGGCGTCTTGGGAAGCATAAGCACGCCGTTGACTTCCACCCCGAACCGGGCGTAAGCCTCCTCCTCCCGCTGGCGTTGATTCTTCTGTCCTTCCTCGCGGCCCTCCTCACGGCCTTCTTCGCGCCCTTCTTCGCGGCCTTCCTCACGGCCTTCCTCACGGCCTTCCTCACGGCCTTCCTCACGCCCTTCTTCGCGGCCTTCCTCGCGCCCTTCTTCGCGGCCTTCCGCTTTCCATTGCCTTATTTTTATTCCTGCCAGTACCATGTTCCATCCGGCCTCCTTGAGAATTGATGCCAGCAGGGCGGCGCCCGCAGACACGGTAGTGATATTCGCCAGGTCCGGCATCAGGCTGTCCAGCCGCCAAGCATCCCAATACAGCCACCAAGCTAGGAAGCCGACGGTCAGGGAAACCACGTAGACCACGCAGTAGAATATGCCCAGGTCGCGGATAGCCTTGTTGCTGGAGTTGTCCATTCCTGTCTATCCTAGAAAGGCGGGGATACGCTGTCAACAAACGGATTTTGCTGACCTTTCCACTCATCTTGGCGCAGTGCCGAATGGTAGTAGCCGACGGCGATGGCTTCCCATTCGGCGGTGGCGCGGCTCTGGCCGATGAGACCGAGGCGGCGCATGATGGCGTAGCACAGGGCCTCTCTGGAGGCGTTGGGCTGCCCGGCGACGGCGGCTCGCACTTCTCTGATGGTATAGTCGAACAGAGGGATGGCGAGGCCGTCGGCCCAGATGTGCAGGGCGCCGTCCAACCGCTCCAGCCCCGGCGCTCGCCAGTTGATGCCGTCGGCCTTGCTGCGGACGGCGCAGACCGCCTGCCAGCGGAGGGCGACGGCGCTCAGGTCGTTCATCTGGTGGGCGATGCGGTCGGATGGCTCCACCTTGCGGCGGGTCTTCAGACCGGCGACCCCGCTGGCGGTAACCGTGGACCCGTGAAAGACGGCCCAGCCGGTTTCCCGCAGTCCGGCAGCCAGGGCCAGCAGCGCCCCGGATTCGCTGGAGTTGCCGTAGTCAGCGTTGCCGGGGGCCAATCTAGTCTGCCGCCGGGGCCAGTTGCCCGCCGGCGTCCCCGTAATTTGAGAGGCCATCCCCTCCCTGAGCCGGATGAAGGAGGATAAGGCCATCGCCGCCTGACGAGTTGGGCCGTGTTTCCGGGTAGAGTCCGGTATAGTAGTAAACGCCGCACTGAAGGCAGATCCAGTCGCCGTCGTCATAAGCCAGATCGCCGCGGCACTTGAGGCAAACGCCCAGCCGGTACAGGTTCATACTCAGTCTCGCAGAGGTCAGTCCATGGTATTTGGATTAGCGTGTGGCGTGGACTCACAATAACAGAACTTATATTCGTTTTCAAGCCGAAGATGGCAGCACCGTCTGAGCCAGGATCTACCGGATTTTCCCTATCCGGGGAATCCTGCGATCCTGAACAAGGGCGTTCAGGATCGCAGGAAACGGGGAGCGCAATGACCAGCAGTGCGCCTTGACCGAGTTGGGAGCGATTCCTATAATCGCGGTGGCGAGAATTGCAGCAGGCACAGGAAAGAAACCCCTTGGTTCAGCCAACACAGCAGAATATCGAAGATTTGACCGGCGCTGCCCTAGCGGAGTTGTCGGCGTTGGACAGCTTGGACGCGCTGGAGCAGTGGCGCATCGCCTACTTGGGCCGCCGCGGCAGCCTGACCACTATGCTGCGCGGCCTTGCCGGGCTGGAGCTCGAGGAACGCCGCCGCATCGGAGCCTTGGCCAACCGGGCCAAGGAGTCACTGGAAAGCAGGCTGGAAACTAGAACGCGGGAAATTAATGAAACCGCGTTGCTGCGGGCTGCCAGGGAAGACCGTCTCGACGTCACCCTCCCGGGACAGCCCCCGGTGGAGGGACGGCTGCACCCCACGACGCAGATAGTCCGCGAAATCTGCGCCGCCTTCATCGGCATGGGCTTCAGCGTGGTGGAAGGCCCCGAAGTCGAGTGGGACCGCTACAACTTCGAGATGCTCAACATACCCAGGGGCCACCCGGCCCGCGATATGTGGAACTCCCTGTGGGTGGACTACACCAACGAGGCCGGGGAACGCCCGATGTTGCTGCGCACCCACACCTCGCCCATGCAGGCTAGGGTGATGGAGAGCCAGCGCCCCCCGGTGCGCGTCATTGTGCCCGGGAAGTGCTACCGTTATGAGGCCACCGACGCTACCCACGAATGGCATTTCTATCAAGTTGAAGGGCTGGCCGTGGACGAAGGCATCACCTTCGCCAACCTGAAAGGCACCCTCTATGAGTTCGCCCGCCGTCTCTTCGGCCAAGAGCGCCGCGTGCGCTTCCGTTGCGACTACTTCCCCTTCGTCGAGCCGGGTGTGGATATGTCCATAGACTGCTTCTCCTGCAACGGCCAGGGAGAGGGTTGCCGCATCTGCCGGGACAGCGGGTGGATCGAGATTATGGGCGCCGGTATGGTGCATCCCCGGGTGTTGTCCGGCGTGGGCTACGACCCGGACAAGTACACCGGCTTCGCCTTCGGCCTAGGGCCGGAGCGCATCGCCATGCTGAAATACGGCATTGACGACATTCGCCACTTCTACGCCAACGACCTGCGTTTCCTGCGCCAGTTCTAACCGTCTGCCCGCCATTTCCGCGAAAGCGGGAATCCCTGAGGAAACAAAAAATGCTTGATTCGACAACAATTCAGTCGTTGGCGGGCTTCATGGCTGTATTCGTAGCAGCTTTCGGCCTGCTGGCCGGTTTTGTCTACTGGCATTTCCGCGACCTGAAGCAAGAATTCCGAGGAGAGATACGCCGCGTCCGCGAGGAAACGCTGGTAGAAATACGCCATGTCCGCGAGGAAATGGTGGCAGAGATTCGCCGCGTCCGCGAGGAAATGCAGACAGAAATGCGCGACTTCCGCGAAGAGATGCGCCAGGATCGCGAGGCGATGCGAGAGGAGATGCGCCAAGATCGCGAGGCGATGCGGGAGCAGATGCGCCAGGATCGCGAGGCGATGCGCCAGGATCGCGAGGCGATGCGGGAGCAGATGCGCCAAGATCGCGAGGCGATGCGTCAGGATCGCGAGGAGATGCGGGAGGAGATGCGCCAAGATCGCGAGGCGATGCGGACAGAAATGCGAGACTTCCGTGAAGGGATACAGACAGAAATGCGCGACTTCCGCGAGGCGATACACCAAGATCGCGAGGCGATGCGGACAGAAATGCGCGACTTCCGTGATGAGATGCGGGCGGAAATGCGCCAGGATCGCGAGGAGATGCGAGAGCAGATGCGGACAGAAATGCGCGACTTCCGCGAGGAGATGCGGGCGGAAATGCGCCAAGATCGCGAGGAGACGCGGGAGCAGATGCGGACAGAAATGCGCGACTTCCGCGAGGAGATGCGGGCGGAAATGCGCCAGGATCGCGAGGAGATGCGGGCGGAAATGCGCGGCGTCCGCGATGAGATGCTGGTAGAGATGCGCCGCAATCGCGATGAAATGCAGGCGGATATGCGCGGCAATCGCGAGGAGATGCGGGCGGATGTGCGCGGCGTCCGCGATGAGATGCTGGCGGAAATGCGCCAAGGCCACGCCCAACTGCTGTCGGCCTTGAATACTCATACCCATGACGAAAGCACAGGGGCCGCCGCCTTCAGCGAACTGCCCGTGCCAACTGCTGACGACTAGCCCATAACCGGCTGCTCCCTCCCGGATAAACCCGGAAATTCCATCAACCGAGGTCTCCCTTGAAAGTTCCCCTTAGCTGGCTCCGGCAATACGTCAACGTGGACATTCCCGTCGGCGAACTGGCCCACCGCCTGACCATGGCCGGCGTGGAAGTTGGCGAGATACAGGAAACCGGCGGCTGGAGCGAGGTATACGTCGGCAGCGTCACCGCCGTCCGTCCCCACCCCAACGCCGACCGGCTCAGCCTCTGCACCGTCACCACCGGCCCGGCGCCAGATGGAGCAGACGGCGGAGTAGAGGTGGTCTGCGGCGCGCCCAACGTGGCCGAAGGGCAGAAAATTTGCTTCGCCCGCGTCGGCGCCCGCCTTTACAACGCCCACAGCGGGAAGCACGAAACGCTGGCTGCAGCCCGCATCCGGGGCGTCGAATCGCAAGGGATGATCTGCTCCGAACTGGAGTTGGGCCTAGGCGAAGACCACACCGGCATCATAGTGCTGCCCGAGGACGCTCCGCTGGGCGAACCGCTGTCCAGCTATCTGGGCGACACCATCCTCGACCTGGAGCTTACCCCCAACCGCCTCGACTGCCTCTCCATGCTGGGCGTGGCCCGCGAGGTGGCCGCCCTCACCGGCGGCGCCGTTACCGAGCCGGAGATATCCTACGAAGAAGCCGGTCCGGCCGCCAGTGAGCGAGTCTCCATATCCATAGCCGACCCTGACCTGTGCCGCCGTTACACCGCAACGGTCATTGACGGCGTGGCAATTGGCCCCTCGCCCCAGTGGTTGCAGACCCGGCTGACCCGCGCCGGGCTGCGCCCCATCAGCAACGTGGTGGACGTCACCAATTTTGTGATGCTGGAATACAACCAGCCTCTCCACGCCTTTGACCTCGGCGCGGTCAAGGATGCGACGGTCATCGTGCGCCGGGCCCGCCCCGGCGAGAAGCTGACCACCCTGGACGGAGTGGAGCGCGACCTGACCACCGAGAACCTGGTCATCGCCGACTCCCGAGACGCCATCGGACTGGGCGGCGTCATCGGCGGCGCCAACAGCGAAATAGGCCCGCAGACCGCCACGGTGCTGTTGGAGTCGGCCAACTTCGCCGCGGTCAACAACCGCGAGACGGCGCAAGCCATGGGCCTGCGCACCGAGGCCACGCTGCGCTTCGAGAAGGGGCTGCGGCCTGAACTGGCCCCCATTGCCCTGCGCCGCGCCACGGCCCTGATTCAGCAGGTGGCGGGCGGCACGGCGGCCCCGGGCATTATAGACGTTTACCCCGAACCTCCCGGCGCTCCCCTAACCGTTACCCTCACCATGCGCCGCCTGCGGCAGTCGCTGGGCATGGACATTGATTCGGCAGAGGCTCAAAAAGCCCTGGAATCTTTGGGTTTCACCGGCACGCCGGAGGGAGAGGCGCTGGCCGTTGCTATCCCCTGGTGGCGCAACGACGTTAACATCGAGGACGATCTGGTGGAGGAAGTGGTGCGCGTCATCGGCTACGACGCCGTGCCTACGGTGATGCTGTCCACTCCCATCCCCTTCCACCAACCCTCTCGCTCAATCGCGTTGCGGGAGGAAGTGAAAGACCTGCTGGCCGCCGGCGGCATGCAGGAGGTTATCAACTACTCGGTGGCCTCGATGGAGTTGATCGAGCGCGCTGTTCCCGTGGATGAAAAAGCCCCGCCGATGCGCCTTGCCAACCCGATGAGCGCGAACCATGAGTACCTGCGGCCCACGCTGCAATCGGGGCTGCTGGCCACGCTGGCCGCCAACCAGTCTCAGAGTCCCGGCCCCTTCCGGCTGTTCGAGGCCGGGCGGGTGTTCCTGCCCCGGAGCGGCGACCTGCCGGAAGAGGTGGAGACCATAGCGGCGGTACTGGCCGGACAGCGTAGCGCAGCATCCTGGCTGACCGCGTCCGACGGCGTGGAGATAGACTTTTTCGATGCCAAGGGAATGGTGGAGTGGCTGTTGGAGCGGCTTGGCGTATCCGCCGAATGGGAACCGGGGGAGCATCCGGTCTACCAGCCCGGCCGTTGCGCCGTGGTCAAGGCCGGCGGGGCCCAACTGGGCTTTGTCGGCGAGGTTCACCCGGCGGTGCGGGAGCGCTTCGGGCTGGATTCCGGCCCGGCGGCAGGCTTCGAGCTGCGGCTGTCGGCGCTGGTGGCGGCCCTGCCGGAATCGGAGCGCAACTTCGTTGCCTTGCCCCGCTTCCCGGCGGCGACCCGAGACCTGGCCTTGATCGTTCCCGATGACGTTCCCGCCGGGCGCGTTACCGAGCTGATTCTGCGCCACCGGCTGGTGCAGCGGGCTGAGCTTTTCGACATCTATTCCGGCGAGAACCTGGCACCGGGAACCAAGTCGCTGGCCTTCCACGTACATTTTCAGGCCGCTGATCGCACGCTGACCAACGAAGAGGTGAGCCGCTCCCTGGATGGCCTGCTCCGAACCCTGGAGCGGGAAGCCGGTGCCGCTTTGCGCAGTTAGCCGCTTCCGCAGGCTCCGCGGCGGCTCCGACAGCCGTTGCCGGCGGCGGCCCGGCGATTGCGAAACGGGCAGCGGCAACGATATGATACGAATAGCCCAGTATCCCGGCCCGCGAGTTTTGCTATGACCACTCATCTCCGTCCTCGAATTGCCGACTACACCCACCCCGATCCGTTGCCCGACCCGCCGCGTGAGACTGATATGCTGCAAGACCAACGGATATTTGACTTTCGCGGCGCGTTGAGTCTGCACTTCGCCCACCGTGATGACGTGCTGATAGCCGGCGGGGGCTACCTGCGCCGCCAGCGCTATGACGACGGCAAGCGGTTCGCTCCCGATTGCGTGGTGGCCTTCGGGGTCAACCCCGCCGGTATCGTGGTGCGCAACGGCTATGTAATCAACGACGTGGGCAAGCCCCCGGATTTCGTGCTGGAAGTGGGGTCCCGCAGCACTGGGTGGCGGGATTACACCGTCAAGCGCGACGGCTACGCGGACTACGGAGTGAAGGAATACTGGCGGTTCGACCCCAGCGGCGGGCGATTCCATGACACGGCTCTGGCTGGCGATGTCTTGGCCGGGGAGCAGTACGCGCCGCTGCCCATAAACCGGGAACCGGACGGGCTGGTCTGGGGATACAGCCCAATGCTGGACTTGGAAATATGCTGGGATAGGGGCGAGGTGCGGTTCCGCGACCCGTATACCAAAGAATTCCTGACCACCCCGGAAGAGGAACGGCTGATAAGGGAGGCGGAAACGAACCGGGCCAACGCGGAGCGTCAGGCTCGTATGGACGCCGAGGCCCGGGCCGATGGCGAGCGTCAAGCCCGCCGCGCCGCCGAGGAGCGTATCCGCCTGCTGGAAGCCGAACTCGGACGCGGGCCGGGTTCCTAGACTGGCCGCAGTGTGATGCGGGAGTGGATGCGGAATCCCGATTCAGCGGAGGAGAATAATGGCGACAGAGCACCGCAGAGCGAGAAGCCGGTGCCGCTTTGCGCAGTTAGCCGCTTCCGCAGGCTCCGCGGCGGCTCCGGCAGCCGTTGCCGGCGGCGGCCCGGCGATTGCGAAACGGGCAACGGCAACGATATGATACGAATAGCCCAGTATCCCGGCTCGCGAGTTTTGCTATGACCACTCATCTCCGTCCTCGAATTGCCGACTATACCCACCCCGATCCGTTGCCCGACCCGCCGCGTGAGACTGATATGCTGCAAGACCAACGGATATTTGACTTTCGCGGCGCGTTGAGTCTGCACTTCGCCCACCGTGATGACGTGCTGATAGCCGGCGGGGGCTACCTGCGCCGCCAGCGCTATGACGACGGCAAGCGGTTCGCTCCCGATTGCGTGGTGGCCTTCGGGGTCAACCCCGCCGGTATCGTGGTGCGCAACGGCTATGTAATCAACGACGTGGGCAAGCCCCCGGATTTCGTGCTGGAAGTGGGGTCCCGCAGCACCGGGTGGCGGGATTACACCGTCAAGCGCGACGGCTACGCGGACTACGGAGTGAAGGAATACTGGCGGTTCGACCCCAGCGGCGGGCGATTCCATGACACGGCTCTGGCCGGCGACGTCTTGGCCGGGGAGCAGTACGCGCCGCTGCCCATAAACCGGGAACCGGACGGGCTGGTTTGGGGATACAGCCCAATGCTGGACTTGGAAATATGCTGGGACGGGGGCGAGGTGCGGTTCCGCGACCCGTATACCAAAGAATTCCTGACCACCCCGGAAGAGGAACGGCTGATAAGGGAGGCGGAAACCAACCGGGCCAACGCGGAAACCAACCGGGCCGACGCGGAAACCAACCGGGCCGACGCGGAAACCAACCGGGCCAACGCGGAGCGTCAGGCTCGTTTGGACGCCGAGGCCCGGGCCGATGGCGAGCGTCAAGCCCGCCGCGCCGCCGAGGAGCGTATCCGCCTGCTGGAGTCCGAACTCGGACGCGGGCCGGGTTCCTAGACTGGCCGCAGTGTGATGCGGGAGTGGATGCGGAATCCCGATTCAGCGGAGGAGAATAATGGCGACAGAGCACCGCCACCGTCACGGCCATCACGAAGAAGCGGCCCATCACCACGGCCACAGCCACGCCGGGGAGGATATGCTGAGCGTGGAGGAAGCCTACGAGCGGGTGATGTCCAGCTTCGCGCCGCTGGAAGCGGTGGAGGCCCCGCTGCTGGAATGCTTGGGGCAAACGCTGGCCGAAGACATCACCTCGCCGCTGGCCCTGCCGCCGCTGGCAAATTCAGGGATGGACGGCTACGCTCTGCGCGGGGCCGACATCGCCGGGGCGTCGGCGGACTCGCCGCGGCGGTTGCCCGTCGTTGGCGTCGTCGCGGCCGGGCAGATGCCCCTCCGTCCCGTTGAGGCCGGGGTGGCGATGCGAATAATGACCGGCGCCCCGGTTCCTGACGGCGCGGATACCGTGGTTCCTTTCGAGGAAACCGACGAAGTGCAGCGCAAGCGAGAGGGCCGCCCGCTGGACGAAGTGGCGATTTTCACCGAAATGCCCGTAGGGGCCAACGTGCGTCCGGCGGGAGAGGACATCCGGCCGGGGGAACTGGTGCTGGAGGCCGGCACCGTGGTTCGCGCCGCCGAGGTGGGCGTTCTCGCCTCGCTAGGTCTGGATAAGGCGCCGGTCGTCCGCCGTCCCGTGGTGTCGGTGCTGGCTACCGGCGATGAACTGGAAACCGCAGGCGCCGCTCTGTCCGGCGGGCGGATATACGACAGCAACAGCTTCAGCGTGGCCGCCTCGGTGGTGGCCTGCGGCGGCGTCCCCCGCCTGCTGGGCATCGCCCGCGACAACTTGGACGACCTCCAGGCCAAGCTGTCCGCCGCCGCTGGTTCCGATTTGGTGATAACCTCGGCGGGAGTATCCAAGGGCGACTATGACATCGTGAAAGACGTGCTGGGGCAGCGGGGCAAGATGAACTTCTGGTCGGTGCGGATGCGTCCGGCCAAGCCCTTGGCCTTCGGGCATCTGCGGGGCGACGGCGGCAAGGACGTGCCGCTGCTGGGCCTGCCCGGCAACCCGGTCAGCGCCATGGTGGCCTTCGAGATGTTCGCCCGGCCGGCCATCCGCGCCATGCTGGGCCGTCCGGTTCGCCCCCGTCCGGCGGTGGAGGGCGTGCTGACCGGGCCAATCCGCAACTACGACGGCCGCCGGGTCTACGCCCGCGTCGAGGTGGAGAAGCGGGACGGCGTGTATTACGCCACGCCCACCGGGCCGCAGGGTTCCAACATCCTGACCTCTATGTCGCGGGCCAACGGGCTGGCGATCTGCCCCGAAGACCTGCCCGTCAAACAGGCCGGGGAGCGGGTGCGCATCATCATGCTGGACTGGAACGAAGAGGTGGAGCTATGACCATTGTCAGGCCGGAATCCGCCGGAGTGCCGGACGAACCGGCGGCGGGCGGCGGGCGCTACCACATCAGCTTGCCGCGGCTGGAACGGCTAGGCCGCTCGGCGGTTCATCTCATCGAATCCCGTCTCACGGGGGCCTGCCCCTCCCACGGCCAGCCGGCGACTGAACTCGACCCTGTGACCCTTATCCGGGAAATACAGGAGTTCCACGCAGACACGGGGGACTTCATTCGGGCCGATATGCCCATCCAGGAAATCGTCTTCCGCATTCTGCTGTCCCGGGGCAACAACCCCACTCCCCTGAGCGAGTTGCACCACGAACTCACCGGCCGCTGGAGCAGCGCCCTCCGCCTCATCTCCATAGACCAAGAACGCCTCCGCCGGGTGCTGGAGGCGGATACCTACTACGGGTTTGCGGAGGTGTAGCGGCTGGCGGCCGCCATGCTGCCGGAAAGCGCCTCAGATGAGGAGGGCCACAATGACCGCGGCCAAAAGCGCCCGGACGTTCCGGTTCCCGGATCCCCCAAGACGCGAGCCCGGCGATATGACCAGTTTCGATCAACTCACGCGCACAGGGAGCGCCCATCACCTGATCCAGCACTTCGGCCACCCGGAAACCACCCTGGTCACCGGCGAGCATTACCTCAGCAGAATCCACACCCGGGACCTGACCGGGGTGCGGTACCCGGACCTGCTCATCGCATTCAACGCAGACCCGGCCGCATACCGCAGGAGCAACGCCTACGTCATCGCGGAGCAGGGCAAGCCTCCGGATTTCGTTTTGGAAATCGCATCCCGCCGCACCGGCAGAGAAAACACCGGGGACAAACGCCGGGATTACGCCGCGCTGGCCATTCCCGAGTACTGGAGATTTGACGAAACCGGGGAATTCCATAACACAAAGCTGGCGGGCGACCGGCTGGCGCCGGACGGTCAGTACCAGCCCATCGCCATTGATGAAATGGCGGACGGCGTATTGCAGGGATACAGCCAAGTATTGAACTTATATCTCCGGTGGGAAAACGGCCAACTGCGATGGCACGACCCTGAAACGGGACGTCACATCGCAACCTTTGAGGATGAGCGTGAAGCCCGCATCCAAGCCCAGGAGGAAGCCCGCGTAGAGCGAGAGGCCCGCATCCGGGAAAGGGAAGCCCGCCTTCAGTCCGAAGCCCGCAACCGCGAACTGGAAGAGAGGATCAGAAACTTGGGGAATCAATAACCCCGCTAAGCGCGGGGTTATGCTATCGCCGCAGAGCCGCAGCTCGCCTGTCGCTTCACGCCGCCGCGGCCAACTGCTCTCTACGGGTTTGAAGAGGTGTAGCGGCGGGCGGCCGCTATGTTGCCGGAAAGAAGAAAAGGCGCGGCCACCACCACGCCTTTTCCTTTCCGAGAAGGTTCCGGGGATCGCTATACCCGCGAATTCCCCACCCACCGGAGTTCTTTGGTCAGCAGGCTGAAGCGCTGAAGGTCCAACCCGATCAGCTCACCTTCTTCGGAGTAATCAGCCACAATGTCATCGGTAATCTCCTTCGCATAGGCGGCAGGAGACTCCACGATCTGGATATAGACGGCATCTGCCTTCGGATCCGCCTCAATTTTGAACATACTTGCCCTTCTCTTTTGAGAGGTTAAAACCCGCCGACTCTGAATGCGGCAACTATCAAAGGTTCAGCGCCACCTCTGCCCCTGACTTTGAGAGTTTTGCCGCCGCTCTCATTGCGCACATAGACAACATCGGAGCCGACGAAGTAACTGCTGGACTTATCGTTCAAGCAGTTATCAACCTCTGCTTCACTGATATTATACAGGCGCATACGGTTCCTTGCATGGTTGGAGTATTCCATCACGCAGTTGTTGCTGCGGCCAACTGCTCTTTGGCGGTTTCCACCAGCTTGGCGAAGGCGGCTTCGTCCCGCACTGCCAAGTCTGCCAATATCTTGCGGTCCAGCTCAATGTTAGCCAGCTTCAGGCCGTGGATGAACTGGCTGTAGGACAGACCGGCGGCGCGGCAGGCGGCTCCGATGCGGACGATCCACAGGCTGCGGAACTCGCCCTTGCGCTCGCGGCGGTGGCGGTAGGCGTAAGACCAAGCGTGCATCACCGACTCTTTGGCCCACTTGTAGTTGCGGTGCGACGCACCCTGGAAACCCTTGGCCGCTTTGAGTATTTTCTTATGCCGGCGGCGCTTGGTGACGCCGCGTTTTATTCGTGACACAGGTTAAACTCCATAGCAACAACCCCTCCCCCTCCGGCAGGGTTTCTTAATTCTCTCTCCCTATGTTGAGGAGAGGGCCGGGGCGAGGGATGAAATCGCTGGTGTCGGTAACTTTGGATGCAGTGGGAGCGTTCCCTAGCCGTAGGGGATCAGTTTCCGTAGCCGCGGCACATCTGCGGCGGCGACTTCCATCTTGTCGGAATACTTGCGGGTCACCTTGGTGGGCTTCTTTCGCCGCAGGTGGCTGCTCATCCGCTTGCGGCGAAGCATCTTGCCGGAGCCGGTTACGTGAATGCGGGCTTTGGCGCCTTTGTGCGTTTTAAGTTTTGGCATCGGCCAGTTCTTCTTTCTCGTTGGAATTATTGCCCTCGCCCTTGTTGGCGGGGGTGCGCTGGGAATTTCGTTCCTCGGCCTTCTGCACGGAGGGTATCAGCACCATGGAGAGGGCCCGGCCTTCCATCGCCGGGGGGCGCTCCAAGCGAACCTCGTCCTTCAGCTCGTCGGCCACGCGCCGCAGCACCGACAAGCCCAACTGCTGGTGGGCCGCCTCGCGGCCGCGGAAGCGGACGGTGAGCTTCACCTTCGAGCCGTCGTCTATGAACTCCCGCACCTTGCGGACTTTGGCGTCGAGGTCGTGGGTGCCGATGTTGGGGCGGAAGCGCACCTCTTTCTGCTCGGTGCTCTTCTGGCCCCTCCTGGATTCCTTTTCCTTCTTGGAGGAGAGGTACAGCAGCTTGCCGTAGTCAAGCAGCCGACACACGGGCGGGTCGGAGTTGGGCGCAACTTCCACCAAGTCCACCTCGGCGTCGCGCGCCATCTGGAGCGCCCGCCGGGTATCCATTACCCCCAACTGGGAGCCGTCCCCGCCGATGACCCGGACTTGAGGGCTGGTTATCCGTTCATTGACCCGATACTGCCTGGCTATGCTGGCATACCTCCAATGGATTATGCCCCTTCATTGCCGAGGGGCATAAGGCAATCTATCATACCCCCGCGCCGCCGTCAACACGCCTGGGCGGGATTCCCTTCTAAGCAGAGACTATTTATTCATTTGTCAGCTTGAAACGATGACCTTCCGGGGCGGATTAGCGCTACTCATCCCCGGCGTCATCGTCCGGGTCTGCCGGGGAGTCCGGCTCTCCGGTGAAGTCCAGCCCTTGCAGGAACGCCTCGATTTGAGGGGACAGCGGAGGGACGGGGGCCTCGCCGGTGGCGGCCTCGCGGTTCTCGCGGTCGTAGCGCTCCTCCAGCCGCGACAGCAGCCGGGACACCTCCGATGTGTCGGACACGGCGTTTTGCAGCGATTCGTACTGCTGAACGCCCCGCTCCCGGTCTTCCAAGCGGCTGGGCAGGCCGTAGATATGGCTCAGTATGCCGGTCAGCCGGGCCGCGCCGGTGAAGTCCTCCTCCACCTGGAAATACTGGGGCAGATGCACCACGAAGATGCGGGTGTCCATCTGCATCGCTTGGGCGTGCTCGAAAACCAGGTGGGTGATGGTGGTCGGGCCTTCATAGTCGCTGGGCTTCACGTTCACCGAGCGGTACTCGTCTTGGTTGGCGGCGTCAAGGCTGCCGCCGGAGACCAGCAGGGGGCGGGTATGCGGCACCATGTCGTACATTGCCCCCACCAGCGAGTAACGCTTGACGCCCAGCCGGTCCAGGACTTCGTTAACCGAGTCGGTGAAGTCCTCACCGTAGGCGTGGGGTTCCAGCAGGTGAAGCGTAATCAGGTCGGGGCCGTTCTCCCGCACCGCTGCCTTGATGGTGGTGGACGGTATCCGGTACTCGCGCTTGCCCCGGCGCAGCCGCGACCTAGGCCGGTAGCGGGTGAAGTCGTAGTAGCGGCCCGGCCGCGCCAGCCGCCCCACTTCCTTGGCCTCCAGGTGCCGCTCAACGCGGCGCAGGCTGATGGTGCCCACCCGGCCCACGTCAATCCAAGGACGCAACACGGCCAGAACGTGGGGATCCTTCAGCTCCGGCAATGGCTCGTCGAACTCAAAATCTCCAATACGCATGCTGCTAGTTTGCCAGTACAGCGCAGGGTTGGCAAGGGGAGAGCGCCGCTGGGCGCTCTAAACGTGGGCTGGCATTGCGCTGTTGCCGTTATCAGCCTCATTCCCCTCCTGTCCTGCTATCAACCGTCCATCCCCGCCTTCGCGGGAATCCACGGGTTTCAGCGGCAACAGCGAAAGCCCTCGCCCCCGCCGCTGACATCCGGCCCTTGCCAAGTCCGGCGGCCTCTTTCTACGCTTGTTTGGCATCGTTAACCGGCCTTCCGGCCCGGGCCGCCCCGGACGGAAGAGCAAGCGTGGAAGAGTGAGAGTTGAGAAAATCCGAATGCCGACGCTGCCTGTCGTCAAGACTGCTGATCCTGGACAAGAAGCGCCAAGAGGACAACGACGTCTACCGCTGCCGCGACTGCGGGTATCTGTTCAGCCCGCCCCCGGCGTCAACCGCGCAGCCTGCGGTTCCCCGCGGCCAGAGCGGGTAAACGGGGGCTATGGGCCCGGCTGGCGGTGGAAGTCCCTGGGCGGACTGGCGGGAGGCTCCGGCCCCCGGCCAACGCCGGAAATGGCCGCCGCCCGTCCGCTGCTGACCTCGCCGGTGGCCTTCGCCCGCGAGGTGCTGGGGGTGGAGCCGTGGGCCAAGCAGGTGGAGGTGCTGAACGCCCTCACCGGGCATCGCCGGGTGGCGGTCAAGGCGGGCAACGGGCTGGGCAAGGGCTTCTGCGCCGCCGTGGCCCTGCTCTGGTTCGTATACGCCCATGAGGACGCCGCCATCGCCCTCAGCACCGCGCCCACCTTCCGGCAGGTGCGGCACGTCCTTTGGCGGCAGGTGCGCCGCCTCTACCGCCCGGCGGCCAAGACCCTGGGCGGCAAGATGCTGGACACCCGCTGGGAACTGTCGGATGACCGCTATGCCATGGGGCTTTCCGCCGACAGCGCCGACCAGTTCCAGGGCTTCCACAGTCCCAACGTGTTCATCGTGGTGGACGAGGCCGAGGGCGTCGGCGAGGAAATCTACGAGGCCATCGAGGCGGTGATGACCTCGGCGGACCCGCTGCTGCTGCTCATCGGCAACCCCACCACCATGAGCGGGGCTTTTCGCCGCGCCTTCTATGAGGAACGGCGGATCTACTGCGCCATTACCATCTCGGCCCTCGACAGTCCCAACGTACAGGCCGGGCGGGTGGCGATTCCCGGCCTGACCACGCCCCGCTGGATCGAGGAGCGGCGGGAAATCTGGGGCGAGGAAAATCCAATCTTCCGCGCCCGGGTCCTCGGCGAGTTCCCCCAACAGGGCGAGGATACCCTGCTCAGACTCGGCGACATAGAGGCGGCGATGGGCCGCTTTCATCAGGGACGGCGCGAGCAGGGACGGCGCGAGCAGGGACGGCGCGAGGAAAAGGAAACGACATCCGCTGGCCCCGAGACTGCCGGAGGGGACGATTCTCGCCCCGCGCTCCGATCCCCGCACTCCTCCGATGAGGTGATCCTCGCCGTGGACGTGGCCCGCTTCGGCGCTGACAGCAGCGTTATCCTGCGGCGGCGCGGCGACTGCGTTGAGGACATACGGACGCTGCGGCAGATGGACACCATGCAGCTCACGGGGTGGGTGTCCGCCGCCATCCGCGAGTGTTGGCCGGCGCAGGTGTACGTGGACGAAATCGGCGTGGGCGCCGGCGTCGTTGACCGGCTGCGGGAGCTGGGCCACCCGGTGCGGGGCGTCAACGTGGCCCGCAAGGCGCGTCAGGACGGAATGTTCGTCAACCTTCGCGCCGAGGGCTACTGGGCATTGCGCGAGCGCTTCGTATCCGGGCGTATCGGCATCCCCGATGACAACCAGTTGGCCGGCGAACTCGCCGCCCTGCGCTACGGCTACGACAGCCAGGGCCGCATCAAGATGGAGAGCAAAGACGATATGCGCCGGCGCGGCCTCCCGTCCCCGGACAAGGCCGACGCGCTGATGCTGGCCTTTCTCGACCCCGGCAGCAGGCTGCGGCTGTGGACGTAAGGCAAGAAACTGTCTGAATCAGGGTTTTCCCCTCCGGCCAATCCCGGTTCAGACCATAACCGAATGCGGCCGGCTGGCCGCGCTGTTCCCTTTCCGCCTTCCCGGATATGACCGGAACCGAGGGGGAATAACCGGAAAAACAGGCCCGGAAAAACAGGCAAGGATGAGGCAATGAGTATGATGCAGAAACTGGCCCGTCGCCTGCCCTGGAGGAAACTGCGCCCCGGCCGCCGCGCCCTGCCGGGGCGGGTCAAGGGCGGCGGCCCGGCCGTTGCCGACGTGGACGGCTTCTCCGTCCTCTCCGGCGCTGACGGCGGCTGGAACCGCACCGAGTACGGCGAATACTACGCCACCTCCACGCCGGTCTACTCGGCCATCAAGGTGCGGGCCGATGCGCTTTCCCGCCCGCCCGTGGTGGTCTACCGCCGCACCGCCGACGGGCAGCGCCTGCCGGCTGGGCCGAATCATCCGGCGCAGCAACTGCTGGAGCGGGTCAACCGCTGGTACACCTGCGCCGACCTGTGGCGGGCCACCGAAATCTACCTGAACCTGTGGGGCGCGGCCTACTGGATGCTGGACCGCGACGCCGCAGGCAACCGCGAGCTGTGGCCGCTGCGCCCCGACCGTATGTCCATTGTGCCGGACAAGGAGCAGTACATCCGGGGCTTCGTCTATCACGGACGCAGCCGCCCGGTGGCTCTGACGCCCGATGAGGTGGTTTGGTTCCGCTACTTCAACCCGCTGGAGGAATACGCCGGGCTGTCGCCGGTGGCCCCGGCCCGCCTGGCGGTGGATATGGGGAAGGACGGGCTGCGCTTCAACCGCAACTTCCTGCGCAACTCAGCCCAGCCGGACTTCGTGCTGCTGACCAACGAGCAGATGAACGACGGAGAGGTGGATGACTTCTACCGCCGCTGGGAGGCCCGCTATCGCGGCCCGGCCAACGCCCGCCGTCCGGCCGTTGCCAGCTTCGTCCGCGACATCAAGACCCTGGGCCTGAGCCACCGCGAGATGGACTTCATCCAGGGCCTGCGCTGGAGCCTTGAGGAGGTGAGCCGCGCCTACGGGGTGCCGCGCCCGCTGCTCTCCGACCTGGAGCGGGCCACCTTCTCCAACGTCAACGCCGCCGAGCGTTTCTTCTGGCGCAACACCATGGTGCCGGAGATGACCTTCCTGGCCGGGCAGGTAACGCGCAAGCTCTTTCCCCTCCTCGGCTACCCCGGCCTGGAAATGGAGTTCGACCTGAGCGCCATTGAGGCCCTGGCCGAGGACGAAAACGCCCGCGCCGCCCGCGAGTCCCAGCTCCTCGACCGCGGCGTCCTGACCATCAACGAAGTCCGCCGCGCCCGCGGCCTGCCGGACGTCCCGTGGGGAGACGTCTGGGCGCGAGCGCGGAAATGATGGGGGAACGCAGGCAGTTACGAGAGAGGAGCCAGAGTTTAGCTGATGATTCACGTATCAGTAACCGGAAAATTCACCAAACCGTTACGTCCTCCCCCGTAGCCGCGGGTCCAGCACGTCGCGCAGCGAGTCGCCCAGCACGCTGAAAGAAAACACCGCCAGCGTGATGAAGACGCCGGGCACAATCGCCACCCCCGGGGCGAAGAACAGGTCTTCCACCGCTTTGGACAGCATCTCCCCCCAAGTGGGCGTGGGCGGCGGTATGCCCAGGCCGAGGAAGCCTAGGGCGCTCTCGGTGATGATGGCTACGCCCACCAGCCCGGTCAGCACTACCATATAGGGCGCAAGGCATCCGGGGGCGATGTGGCGCAGGATGACCCGCCAGTCGCTGGCCCCGATGGCCCGGGCCGCTTCGACGTACTGGCTTTCCTTGATTACCAGCGTAGTCGCCCGCACCACCCGCGCTCCGTAAGGTATGAAGGGAACGGCAATGGCAATCAGCAGCGTATTGAGCGACCGGTCCAGGGCGGCCAGCAACGCCATCGCCAGTATCAGCACCGGGAAGGCCATCAGCACGTCCACTATCCGCTGGATTACGGCGTCGGTCTTGCCCCCAAAGTAACCGCTGGCCAGCCCCAGCACCGCGCCAACCAGCGTTCCGGTGGTGGAAGCCACCACCCCCACCATTAGGGAAATCCACGCCCCATGCAGAACGCGGCTCAACACGTCCCGGCCCAGACGGTCGGTGCCCAGGAAATTATCCCCCACGAAGGGAGACTGATACTTGGGGCCTGCGCCGATTTCCTCGGGGTCATAGGGCGCGGCATACGGGCCCACGATGGCCATAACGGACAAGGCAATGATGATGACCACCGCCACGCCGCCCAGGGGCGACCGCCGACAGAACCGGGTCAGAGCGCGCCAAGCCCTGGTCAAGGCGCCCCGGCCCAGAGTTGGAAACAGCGATTCTGATGTGCCAGCTTCAGCGGCCAATGGTGTCCTCTATCATTACTGGTAACGAATCCTTGGGTCCAGCCAAGCGTAGAGCATATCCGTAATCAGATTCCCCACAATCACAATCATGGCGAATATGAAGACTAGGGTTTGCACCAGAGCGTAGTCGCGGTTGAACACGCCCTGCACCAGCAGCGTGCCCCAGCCGGGCAGGTTGAACACCCGCTCGGTCACCACCACGCCGCCCAGCAGGGCAATGAGCTGCAACCCGCCCACGGTCACCACGGGAATCACCGCGTTCCGCAGCCCGTGCCGGATGGTGACCGTCCTTTCCCGCAGCCCCTTGGCCCGGGCCGTCCGCATATAGTCCTCGTACAGGATGTCCAGCAGCGAAGAGCGGGTCATGCGGGCGATGAAGGCCACCTGGAAATAGCCCAAGGTTACGGCCGGCCAGACCATCCGGTTCATATTGGCCCCGAAGTCGTCGAAGGGACTGACCCATTGCACTCCCGGCTGCCACCCGAACCAAGTCACTTGAGCCAGGATTATCATTATCCCCAGCCAGAATACCGGCACCGACAGGCCGACGATGCTGAAGACCCGCAGGAAATAGTCAACCCAAGTATTATGGCGGATGGCGCTCAGGGTCCCCAGGGGCACGCCCAGCACAATAGCCACGATCATGGTGTAGAGGGCCAGATTCAGAGTCACCGGGAAATGTTCGCCTATGAGGCTGGCTACGGTGACCCCCTGCCGGAACACCGACTCGCCCAGGTCGCCCAGGGTGATCATGTCCCTGACCCAGCGGCCGTATCGCTGATACCACGGGTCGTTGAGGCCAAGCTGGTCGCGCACCATTTGCAGGGTTTCCGGGTTGGCGGCCTCGCCCAGCCGGGCCAGAGCCACATCGCCCGGCATAATCGCCATGATGACGAAGATAATCAGCGAGACCCCAATCAGCGTGGGGACTGCCATCAACAGCCGCCGGGCGATGTACTGTTTCATAATCCACTGTCTGCGCCGGAGATGCGGACGGGCGTCCGCCGCCTGCTACCGGCTGGCGCGGTTGGCCTCCGGAAGATCCAGCCAGGTGTAGATCATTCGGGCGTTGGTGGTGCGGGCGCTGGCAGTGGAGGTGAGGCCCTTCACGAAGTCCCACTGCACACGGTTGAACTGCCACCAGTGAAGCACCAGATAGGCAGCGTCGTTGGTGGCTATCTGGTCCATCTCCCAGACCAGTTCACGGCGCTTATCGAAGTCGCGCTCGGCCTTTTGCTGGTTGAAAAGCTCGTCCAGTTCCGGTATCGAGCGCCGCTGATACCAGCGTCCGCCTTCGGTGATGTATAGCTGGCCGAAGGTGTCAATGGGGTCGTCAAAATCCAGGCCCGCGCCCAGCAGCGACATCAGGTAGTCGCCCGAAACTTCATTGCCCCGGTGGGCGGTGACGTCCAGGGGTTCCAGGTCAACCTCGACGTCAATCCTCTTCAGGAGCTGCTGCACCACCTCGGCGTTGGGACAGGCCCAAGTGATGTTGCTGGAGCATTGGATGGTTATGTTGCTCCAGTCTATCGGCCCATTTTCGCTTTCGTAGGCGGCGAGGAGGGACTTGGCGTTGGCGACGCGAACTTCCATATCCGGCCCGTAACCGATGAGGGATTCCTGGACTTCCTGGGGCAGGGCCCAAGGCCCCAGCGGGAAGTTTCCGGTGCCGACGGTGCCGGCCTGGGGGCCGAGTTCGGCGATGGCCTCGCGCTGGATGGCCTCGCTCACTGCCTGACGCACCCGGATGTCGTCGAAGGGCGGGCGCGTGCCGTTCATCACGAAGTGGGATACGGTGATGGTCGGCACCGGGCTGAAAATCAGCTCCGGCTCGCGGTCGGCCACCGACTGGGCCAGCTCCGGGCTAAAGTTGATGCCGCCGATGGAATCGTTGAAATAAACCTTCTTGGTCAGCAGGGCCGCGGCCTGGGCCTGGGGGTCCTGGATAATCTGGTACTCGATTTCATCCAGGTAGGGCAGGTTTTCATCGAAGTAGTCCGGGTTGCGCTCGAACCGCCACAGGGTGGTGGTGGGTGGCTCCATCAGGCGGAAAGCGCCGGTGCCTACCACCTGGGTCATCATGGCGTTGACCGGGTCCACTTCGGAGATGTGCTTGGGGATGATGGCGTTCCAGCCGTTGGAGAACAGCGGCACCAGCAAGGGCGAAAAGCCTTCGCTCTTGACTTGAACGGTGTTGGGATCAATCACTTCCACGCTGTCCACGGTGCTGCGGAATACGCCCTGGCGCGGACTGACCATTCCCTCCGGGGGATTCTTGATGCGCTCGATGGTCCACTTCACGTCATCGGCGGAGAAGGGGGCTCCGTCGTGCCAGGTTACGCCCTCGGCCAAGTTGAAGGTGACCGTGGCGCCGCCGTCGCTGATTTCCCAGGTGCGGGCCAAGTCAGGGATGATTTCGGCGGCGAGCTGGTCGTATGGGCTGGTAGCCAGCAGGCCGTTGTAGGCCGGGGCGGTGATGACGTAGACACCACCGAAGGAAGTCTGGTGCATATCGTAGAAGGGGATCGGCTCCCAGTTGTTGGCGAGGAACTTGCCGCCGTAGCGGGGACTTTCACCGTTGGCCTCGGCCAGGGCCTTGGGCCCGCCCTCCATCAAGAGCCGGGCAGCGGGGGTGTAGTCGGTTTCCTGCTCACCGGAAGAGGATTCCGGGGCCCTGGTGGCAGTGATTCCCGCGCCCGCCGTCGGCGCAGGCTGCACCGTGGGCTGGCTAGGGGAGGCTTCTGGGGCTTGGGTGGCCTGGGGCGCCACCGTGGGTTGCGCCTGTTGCTGCGCCGGAGCGGGGGCCTCCGTGGCCTGGGGCATCGGCGCGGCGGTGGGCGTCGTTTCGGTGGAGTCCCCGCCGCAAGCCGCTACCAAGGTCAGGACAAGGATGGCTCCGATGGCGAAAACGATGCGAACCTTCAGCTTGCCGAACATTGCCCGGACACCTCCCCTTGCTGACCGCCGAGCGCGACGACAGCCGCTAAGTTTAGCGAATGATATATTGCTGCTGCTAAATAGTCAATTAAACGGTATTGTTAGCAACAGTTGTTTATGCCAGAATCGGGGTGGCATCAACCCGGCAAGGAGGCTTGTCATGGCCGCTGCCCGCATATACCGCCACCACGTCCGCTGCCCCCATTGCGGCTCCAACTGGGTGCGCCGGTATGGCCGCTCCGCCCTGGGCAAGCAGAGCTACCGCTGCGGCGATTGCGTCCGCCATTTCACCCCGGAGGCCGGCCGCCGCTGCTACTCCCAGGAGGTCAAAGAGCAGGCCATCGCCATGTACTGCGAGGGCGCCAGCATCCGGGCCGTGGGGCGCACTTTGGACGTTCCCCTGCTGACGGTGTAAGGCTGGATTAAAAAAAGTCTGCTGGGCCCTGACCCTGCTGCTCTGGCAACGGCGGGAAAGGGGTCGCCAGGCCGCGGACCGGATAACGGCCTTCGATGAGATGTGGAGTTATGTGGGCGGCCGGCATGGGGAGAAACGGCGGGAGGCGTGGCTCTGGACGGCGGTGAGGCTGGGGGCCGACGGGCGTCGGCGAGTGGATTTCGAGCTTGGCGGCCGTGGCGAGGCTACCTTTTTGCGGCTGTACGAACGGCTGCCGAAGGCGGAGACGTACGGTAGTGACGCCTATGTGGTGTATCAGTCCTAGCTGCCGACGGCCCGGCACCGGGCCGGCAAGGGCGGGGCGGCGACTGGAACGAGGGTCTGCATTCCCGGCTGCGGGGGAAGCTGAACCGGCTGATGCGGCAGACGAAAGGGTACAGCAAGAGCGCGGCGATGCTGGCGGGTTCGGTGGCCCTAGTCTGCCTGCGGCTGGGCCTGATGCAATAGCAACTGTTGCTAACAATACCAATTAAACTACCGTATCGTTCTAGGCTTTCAGATAATCGTGGTTTATATTTGCAATTGATGGCGTTTTTTCGTAACTCAAAAACGTTTCCCTACCCCAGCCACCGCTGGAACCACCCCAGCATCCGCGCTAGGTATTCCTCCCGCATCTTGGGGTGGCCCGTGCGCGGGAACTGGTGGTTGCTGTTGGGGAAGCGGACGAACTCGACGGTTTTGCCGAGGCGTTTCAGGGCGGTGAAGTATTCCTCGCTCTGGGCGATGGGGCAGCGGGCGTCGGCTTCGCCGTGGAGCAGCAGGGCCGGGGTGGTTACGTTCTTGGCGCAGGTGATGGGCGAGCGGGCCAGCAGCTTTTCCGGCGTGTCCATCACCGAGCCGCCCCACTGGGGTTCGCCGAAGCTGACGCCGATGTCGGAGGTGCCGTACATCGTATACAGGTTGGTGCAGGGGGCGCCGATTACCGCCGCGCCGAAGCGTCCGGTGTGGCCGATGGCCCAAGCCGTCATATAGCCGCCGTAGCTATAGCCGTGAATGCCCAGCCGCGCCCCGTCCACATAATCGCGCTGGCAAACCGCGTCCACCGCCGCCATCAGGTCCTGATAATCCTCGCCGCCCCAGTCGTCCAGCACCGCCCGCATGAACTCGTTGCCGTAGGTGGAAGAGCCGCGGGGGTTGACCGCCAGCACCAAGCAGCCGGAACCGGCCAGCGCCCGCTGCCACGGCACGAAGGCGTCGTAGAAGGCTCCGTTGGGGCCGCCGTGGATGTCGAGGATGAGGGGATAGCGCCCCGCCGGGTCGAAATCCGGCGGGAACCATAAGCGGCATTCGATGTCGAAACCGGCCCTTTGGATGCGGAACTTCTCCAGCGGCGGGGCGGGGCGGCCCTCCAGAAAGGCGGCGTTGGGGCTGGCGATGAGGGCGGATTCCCCGGCGGCAAGGTCAACGCGGTGCAGTTCGCCCGGCAGGGACGGCGAGGCCGACACGGCGGCGGCGCAGCGGGCGTTGGCGTCTATGCTGAGGTCGGCGGCCAGGCGGGCGCCGCCCCACAGTTGGCGGGTATCGCCGCCGTCGGCGTCCGCTTGGCAGATGTAGCTCTCGCCGTGGCGCTCGGCCAGAAAGATGATGCGTCCGCGGCCTTGGCCGTCATCAATCCAGCGGATTTCCGGCTGGCGGGCGGCGCCGGGGCCGCCGCCGAGGGCGGGCCGCTGGCCGTCGCCGGTGATGCGGCGGGGTTCGCGGCCCGGCTCCAGAATATAGAGCCAGCCCTGCCACAGGACCAGGCCCGCCGGGTCTTCCGAGCCGACCACCGCCAGCCGCCGCGAGTCGGGCGACCAAGCCACTGCGCCCACGCTGTGCAGGCCGCCCGACCAGCATTCCGCCTGCCCCGCCACCGCAGCCGCCCCGCAACGGCCTGAGACCTTTTGCGGGGCGGCGTCCACCACGTAGGCTTCGGTCAGCGCCCGAAAGTCGCGGTCGTCGCGGCGGCCGGAGATGAAGGCGATTTTCGTGCCGTCCGGCGACCATACCGGCCCGTAGTCGTCCCAGTCGCCGCTGGTCAGTTGCGCCGGTTCGGTATCATTCAAGCCGGTAACGTAGAGGTGGTAATGAGCGTCGCCGCGCCAGCCCTGGAGGTCGTGCCGGTAGCGGATGCGGTTGACCACGGAAACGCAGGGGCCGCCCGCGGCGTCATCCGCTTGGGCGCCGGGGGGGTCGGTGTCGGCGCAGTAGACGATGCGGGAGCCGCCGGGCGACCAAGCGAACTCGGCCACGCCCTTGGGCGCAGCGGTAAGCGGCCGGGCCTCGCCGCCGTCGGCGTTCATCACCCAGACCTGCCGCGGCTGCCCCGGCTGGCGG
This sequence comes from Dehalococcoidia bacterium, assembly GCA_965213725.1. Taxonomy (GTDB): domain Bacteria; phylum Chloroflexota; class Dehalococcoidia; order Lucifugimonadales; family UBA3495; genus VXOI01. Next base: position 1,806,580 of record OZ243924.1, on the reverse strand, counting down.
GCGCGCAGAAAGGCCAGCATCCCGCCGTCCGGGGAAAAGCGCGGGCCGCTGTCGGCGTTGCCCTGCGTGAACTCGCGCGGGCCGCTCCCCTCCGGCCCGGCCAGCATCAGGCGGGAACGGGCCTCCGCTGCGCCGCCGCGTCCTTCCACCCACGACAGCGCGTAGACCAGCCGCTGGCCGTCGGGCGAAATCGTTGGGTCGGAAACGCCTTTGAGTTCGTAGACCAGAGCAGCGGCAAGACTCATTTCCCAACTCCGTTAGTTAAGCGCCAAGAGTGCGGAGAACGCCGGGATTTGAGTTATTATAGTAAAAATTTGGCACTCTTTGCGCCGCGACGTTGAAATAAGCCCCGGAGGATGGCTATGGAACGGGATTTGGTGGGATATGGCAAGAGTATTCCGCAAGTGGAGTGGCCCGGCGGGGCGCGGATTGCGGTGTCGCTGGTGGTGAACTATGAGGAAGGCGCGGAGCGCAGCACGCTGGACGGCGATGCGCACCACGAGACCAACAACGAGGTGCCCTCGCCGGTGCCTGCGGGCGACCGCGACCTGAACAACGAGTCCTTCTTCGAGTACGGCAGCCGCGCCGGAGTGTGGCGGCTGCTGGATATGTTCCGGCGTTACGGGGTTGCGTCCACTTTCTACTGCTGCGCCCTGGCCTTGGAGCGCAACCCGGAGGCCGCCCGGGAAATACCGGCGGCGGGCCACGAGGTTTGCGGCCACGGCTACCGCTGGGAGGAGTATCATCTGATGGGGCGGGACGAGGAACGGGAATCCATCGCCCGCACCGTGGCGTCGCTGGAGCGCACCACCGGACAGCGCACGGTGGGCTGGTTCACCCGCTACGGCCCCAGCCTCAATACCCGCGAGCTGGTGGCGGCGCACGGCGGCTTTATCTACGACAGCTTAGGGATGAACGACGACCTGCCCTATTACGCCCCGGTGAAAGACGCCGACGGCCAAGTGCGGCCTTGGCTGGTGGTGCCGTACAGCATGGAAACCAACGACGCCCGTTTCTGGCGGGGCGGGCTGGTCAGCGTCGGCGCGTTCTACGAATACCTGAAGGACACCTTCGACGTGCTGTATGAAGAGGGGCGCACCCACCCCAAGATGATGTCCGTGGGGCTGCACTGCCGCATCGCCGGGCGGCCCGCCCGCTCCCGCGCCGTGGAACGCTTCCTGCAATATGCCCGGCAGAGGCCCGGCGTGTGGTTCGCCCGCCGCGACGAAATCGCCCGCTGGTGGCTGGAGCAGTACCCGGCGGGAGCGGAGGGCTGATCCCGGTTGTTTCTTTCCGGGAATATGGGCCGCGTAGGCTCTTTGCCCGTCCGGGCAGTCTGAGAATCCGGGACGATCCCGGTTGTCGGAGACCCGGCGGCACCGGCATTTCTGGTCAGATGTGGCTGGAATATCTCAATGGCGTGTTCCAAAGGGAAGCCGACCGGCGCACGGTTGGCTTCCGGTTTCAATCAGCAGGTATGGTTGAACCTCGCAGCTCGAACATACGGGCCGATTTCAGCACAACTCCGCCACCGCGCGGGCCAGCAGGTCCACTTCCTCTTCGGTATTGAAGAAGTGCAGGGAGGCGCGGACGGCTTCGGGGTAGTGTATCTGCCGGACTACGATGCGGCGCTCCTGCCACAGACGGGCCGCCACGGAGTCGGCGGGTTGGCCGACGACGGCGAAGGACACCAGCCCGCAGGACGCCGCATCGTCGGTCGGCGACAGGATGCTGACGGCGGAAATCCCGGCAAGCTGGGCCTTGAAGCGGGCCGCCAATTGCAGGTTGCGGGCCTCGATTTCCGGCACGCCCACGCTCTCGATGAAGCGGACGGCCTCTGCGAAAGCGGCCTGCAACGGCACGCTGCCGGAGCCTCCCAGGAACTTGTCCATAGTTGACGGGTTCAGGCGGTAGCCGCCGGGTTGGCCGGGTTCCCCCTCCTGCGTCACGGCCCGGCCCCCGGTGTGCGCCGGATGCACCTGCCCGATAAGCTCGCGGCGAATGTAGAGAGCGCCGACACCCTCATAACCCAGCGCCCACTTCTGGCCGGGGATGGAGTAGTAATCGAATCCGTCGCGGTGAACGTCCAGCGCGATATGGCCGCCGGTCTGCGCCCCGTCCAGCAGGATTTGCGCCCCATGTTCGTGGGCTAGGCGGCACAGCGCGGCCGCGGGCATGCGCAGGCCGGTGGAGTATTCGATATGACTGACGAATATCAACCGGGTGCGCCCGGTCATAGCCGCAGCAAACTTGCCGATGATGGCGTCGTGGGAGTCGTGGGGGGCAAGGTCCAGCACCCGCGCCTCGACGCCGTAGCGATGGGCCGCGTGCCAGGTTGGCGACAACACCGAGCTGTGCTCCAAGTTGCAGGTAAGGATTTCGTCGCCTTCCCGCCAGTCCAGGCCGCTGAGGACGATGTTCAGGCCCTCGGTGGTGTTGCGGGTGACCAGCGTTTCGTCCTCGTCGGCGCCGAGGAGCCGGGCGGCGGCCCGGCGGGCTTCCGCTTGTATCTCCTGGCCGCTTTCGTAGACGCCGGGGGTGGTCGGCCCCTGCTCCAGCTCCAGGGCGACGCGCTCCTGCAAGGCCGCCGCGGCCCGGCGCGGCGGCGGCCCCGACCAGCCGGTGTTAAGGTAGGTCAGGTTTTGCAGCGCCGGTATTTCGTGGCGTAGTTTTTGTACGTCCATAGCGCTCAGTCTTCCGCTTCCCGTTGAGTGAGCTGCCCTTTTCCGATGCAGGCTCCCACAACCGTTAAGGAGTTCAATCTCTCTGCCTAGGACGCGCCGCCGCCCGCATCTGTATCTTCTGAATCCGGGGAGGTTCCTGGCGGCGGCTCGTCGAAAGGTTCGCCCTTGGCTTCGGAGAGCATACGTCGCTCGTTCCAGGCGACCCAATTGGCCTGGTTTGCTTGACGGCCCTCTTGACGGCCCTCTTGGCGGCCCTCTTCGCGGGCCTTCTCGCGGGCTTCCTCGCGGGCTTCCTCGCGGGCTTCCCGGATGCGATTTTCCATCTCGGCCCGGCGCTTTTCTTCCTCGGCCCGGCGCTTTTCTTCCAGGGGAACAATCCACTTTTTTCTGATGTAATCAGCTACAACCATAATTGTCTCCGGCCCCTCTATTGTCAGCAGGGCCAAGCCGGCGGCGCCGACAGTGGTGACGCCTATGCCCTGCGTTATGGATAGGATGGTTTGCGGCCAAGGGTCTGCCGTATGCTCAAAGATTTCGTACCATAACAGGAATCCGATGCCCGCCGATGCGTAAAGGGTGAACAGCGCGAAATACAGCGGACGGCGGGCAACCGGGATGCTCCAAATGGACTCCCGGTCATCCGTCGGCGGTTGCCTTAGTCCTGTCTCCGGCTCATCCATCCGCGCCGTTCTCAGTAGAGACGCACTCGCCCCGGCTCTCCCCCGAGAGCGAGGGCGTTCGCCCCCTTAGTGCGGCGAGTAGGCCGTGGGGCGGAGGATGGAGTGGGTGGAGACACGCACCAGCGCCCCGTCTTCCTCGGAGGCGGCCCGGGCCTTCTGCCAGTCGGGGTCGGACTGGAAGGCGGCCCAGCTATTTTCTCGGGCGCCCAGGTCGGGGTAGCCCAGCATATAAACCAAGCGGTTGCTGGTGCCTACGTCCTCGGTCCAGTAGGCCACGTTTTCGATGCCGTGCTTCTCGAACAAGCCCATGGTGTGGTTCTTGAAACGGTTGTGCAGGTTGGGCAGCTTGCCGGGCATGGCATCGTAGACCCGCAGCTCCTGCACCGCCGTCTTGAACTGGGGTTGGGGCGAATACGGCGTCAGGCTCATCAGGGAGTTGAGCACCTGGGCCACGATGGGGCCGTCGGCCTCGGTCTCGGCGCGAACCTCGGCCCATGCCTTGTCGGACTGGAAGGCGGCCCACTTCTCGGCGCGGTCGGCCATGCTGTCAAAGCTCAAGATGTAGGTAAGCTGGTTGCTGGCCCCGATTTCATCGGTCCAGAAGCCCATCATCCCGATTTCGTACTGCTGGAAGAAGCCCATGGTGTGATTGGCGAAGCGGGCGTTGATGTCGGGCAGGCGGCCGGGGACGGCCTTGTACACGCGAGATTCGTAAAGCATTTCAGCTCCTTTTGTTTTTCAGCACAGAGACCACGGAGATTTGTAGAGTTGGAAACCGCCCCGTATCCCGGTTAATTCTCGGTGCCCCCTGGGATTAATTCCGTATCCTTACTTGGCCTCGATGAACTCTAGTTGTACGCCGTCGGGGCCCTCGAAGAAGACGACGCGGCGGTCGCCGGATACAACGGCTTCCTCCAGAATCTTGGCGCCGTTGGCCTGGAGCATCTCAATCATGCCTTCGATGTCGTCGGCGTCCACGGCGATATGCTCCATGCCGTACTTCTGCTCGCGGGTCTGCGACTCGATGTGCTTGGTCACGTTGAGGGTCAGGCCGTGCAGGTCGAGACGGACGCCAATCTCGCCCACGTCGGCGATCTTGGTGGCGCCCAGGGTGTCGATGTAGAACTGCGCCGTAGTCTGCGGGTCGGGGGATTTGAGGTGAACGTGGTTCAGCCGAAGGGCCATGCCGGGCCTCCTTTAATCGGGTGAAGTTGGGAGCATGGAATGGGGTTGAGGGCGGAATGCCCATGTTGGCAGAATAGTTTACCGGCCCCGGCGCGTCAAGCCGGTTGACAGGAGGCCGGCTTGGGCCAAAAATCAGCGGCAACCCCGATTTTGGCAGAACTGAGATGCCAAGAAGCGTTAAAGCGCGCGTCACGCCGGAAATGCTGAGATGGGCTAGGGAAACGGCCGGGTGCAGTCTGCAAGAAGCCGGAATATCCGTAGGCAAGGACGCCGACACCGTTGCACAATGGGAGTCTTCCGGATCCGGCCAACTTCCAACCGTGCGGCAGGCTCAGAAATTGGCCCGCGCTTACCGGGTTTCATTTGCCCTTTTATATCTCGAACGTCCGACGCCGGATCTGGAATATGAGGCCGTTCCTGAGTTTCGTCGGCTGAACCCGGAAACGGGGAGTACCCGTCCACAGTCCCGGCAATTGCGCTGGATGATTCGGCAGGCCCAGGAACGGCAGGCTTTTGCTGTCGAACTGCTGAAAGATGACGGGGAATCACCGTTGCCATGGGTTGGCTCAGCGTCGCTTGACGAAGACCCGGAGGCGATAGGCAATAGGATCCGGGGAGCAATGGGCGTTGGCGGCAATGAACCAGCCATAATAGACAAAGAGCGGGTTCTGGACTGGTGGGCCGGGCGTGTCGAAGCTCTGGGCGCTTTTGTGTCCCGCTACCGGCCCGACGGCAACAAGCACTGGTTTGTAGAGCCGTCTGAAGCGCGAGGGTTATCTTTATGCCACCCGCTGGCTCCATACATTGTACTGAACAGCAGAGATGCCCCTACCGGACGGACTTTCACGCTGATGCACGAGTTGGCCCATCTCTATTACGGACAGTGCGGTGTGGACGACCTCAACGATGAAGAGTCGGTTTCCATTGAAGTCAGGTTCCTGGAGCAACGCTGCAACGAGGTCGCGGCGGCAACGCTGATGCCCACCGCCCGGTTCCGGCAGGAATGGAGAAATGGCACAGAGGATTTGGCGGATAAAGTCAGCAGAGTGGCTAACACGTTTGGCGTCAGCCGACTGGCGGCGGCAGTAAGGGCCCGGTCGGGTGAAATGCGGCTTATTTCGGAAGAACAGTTCAAGGGTATACGAAAGGAGCTGGATGAAGAGTACAGCGAATTCCGGGAGTCGCGGTCTAACGTCGGCGGCGGCAGGATGACGTCGTCGGCGCGGGTACTGAAGGACTTCGGAGGAAGATTTACGCGGCTGGTTTTCGGAGCATACGCGGAAGGGAGGCTAAGCCGCCTGGACGTTGCCGACGCCCTGGACGCCCGCATAAACGATGTTGACAGCATTAGCAGCAGGTTGTAGATATGACTCTTCCAATAGGCGGCCAATTGTATCTCCCGGATACGTCGGCTTTGGTCGCAGCTTGGCTGGAGCGTTATCCAAAGGATATATTTCCTACAATATGGGAGTTTATAGACGGCTTGAATGGCAGGTTGAGAGTTTGCGAAGAAGTTCGGAATGAGGTTAATCGCCATATCCCGGACTTTATGGATTGGCTTAATGATTCATCCGTTGACTCGAGCTTGTCTCTAACATCCCTGGACAGTCAAGTATCTGAAGCGGTGGAACGGAACATGAGACAAATAGCCAACGGATGGCCCCACTGGCGTGCAGTTCATTCCAGAGACCATGCTGACCCTTGGATTATCGCATATGCAAAGGCTTTGGGAGGCGTCGTAGTCAGCGAGGAACAAGAAGGCTCTAATAGACCCAAGATTCCTGACGTGTGCCGCCAACTGAGTGTACAACACATGAATTTGCTGGACTTATTCCGAGCCGAGGGATTTGGCGGCGTCTAGAGGCGCAACCCAACCGGCCCTCCCCCGGCCCACGATGCTCTGCTTGCCCGCCCCTGCCCGCCCCTTTCCGCTATAATGCCCTTGCCGACTCCATTTAGAATCGGGAGGGGATTATGCCCATCGAGCAGCTTGCCCCGGAATTCGCCCGCATCATTTCCGCCGATGCCGAAATCGCCCGGCACACGCCCGACGATTACGGCGGCGACAACGGCCCGGCCGAGGGGCCGGTATGGTGGTCTTCGCCCGACGGCGACGGCTACCTGCTGTTCAGCGACATCCACAACAACCGGCGCATCCGCTACACCCCCGGCGAGGGCACTAGGATTGACCACGAGCCGACCAACCGGGCCAACGGGCTGACCCGCGACCTTCAAGGCCGGCTCATCGCCTGCGAACACGACAGCCGCCGCGTCACCCGCACCGAACCCGACGGCAGCATCACTGTGGTGGCCGCCAGCTTCCAGGGACGCCGCCTCAACCGCCCCAACGACGTGGTAGTGAAGTCCGACGGCTGCATCTATTTCACCGATCCGTGGACGCTGCCCACGCCGCCGGAACAGTGGGACCTGCCCTACTCAGGCGTCTACCGCGTCACCCCCGACCTGGGAACAATCACGCTGCTGGTGGACGACTTCGTGATTCCCAACGGCTTGGCCTTCTCGCCCGATGAGAGCGTGTTGTACATCAACGACTCGCGGCGGGGACACATCCGGGCCTTCGACCTGAACCCCAACGGCTCGCTGGCCCGGCAGACCGACCGGGTGTTTGCCGACCTGACCGGCCCGGAGCCGGGGGTGCCCGACGGAATGAAGGCGGACGTGGAGGGCAACGTGTACTGCGGCGGCTCCGGCGGCCTGTGGGTGCTGGACGCGGCGGGCAACAAGCTGGGCCGGGTGGTTCACGGCGCGCCGGCCACCACCAACCTCTGCTTCGGCGGGGCCGACTGGAAGACGCTCTATTTCACCAGCCGCAACCACCTGGGTTCGGTGCCGGTCAACATCGCCGGTATCCCCGTTCCCGTGGCCTGACGGGCACCCGTCTGAATCAGGATTTTCGGGATTCTAAGGATTGGCGGGATAATGCCGCCATCCTGAGAATTACTCAATCCTGATTCAGCTAATCATTAGCAGCAAATAAACATCCACGGCAAACAAACCTGGCAAACAAAGAACTGTGGGGAGGAATTGACTTATGCCACGCATATCCCCGGTGACCCGCGAGCAACTTTCGGAAGAGGACCAGCAATACCATGACGCCATCGTCGGCACCCGCGGCAGCGTCCGCGGCCCCTTTGGCGTGCTGCTCAACAGCCCCAAGCTGGCGGCCCGCGTGGCCGACACCGGCGCCTTTGTGCGCTTCGAGTTCGGCCAGCCGGAGGGGCTGAAAGAGACCCTGATCATCGCCACCGCCCGGGAGATGAGGCAGCAGTACGAGTTCTCCGCCCATGCCCGCCTGGCCCGGCAGGCCGGGGTGTCCGAGTCCACCATCCAGGCCATCGCCGACGGCACGGCCCCGGAGGGACTGGAGGGCGACGAGGCCCTGCTGGTGAACTACGTCCACGAACTGCTGCGCCAGCACAAGGTAAGCGACGCCACCTTCGAGGCCATGACCGCCCGCTTCGGAGAGCAGGATACCCTGCACTTCACCGTTCTGTGCGGCCACTACCTGCTGGTGGCCCAGGTGCTCACCGCCTTCGATGTGGAGCTGGGCGAAGGGATGACGGCGGAGATACCGGATTAGGGCCGCAGGGTCGAACCCTTGGGCGCGGCGAGGCGCACTCTTTCCGCGCCCTTGATATGATATATGCAATAGGAGATGCTGAAGTGGAACTTAGCTATACAGAGGATGAAGTTTGCCGTAAATTCCCCGAAGTGCTGGAACAGGTGCAGGCGGGAAATACCGTGGTAGTGACGCGCGAGGGGGAGACGGTAGCCGAAATCAGCTTCCCCCGGGGAAAGATGGCCCCCGGCGAAACCAGGATGGAATATCTGGAGCGGACAGGGCAGTTGTCAAAGACAGACGGAAAGTGGAGCGGCCCTAAAAATAGGGTGCGGATAGAGGGGGCGCTGGAGCGGTTCCTGAAAGAGCGCGGCTAATGAACGAGGCATACGTAGATTCATCCGCCTTGTTAGCCGTAGCCTTTGACGAGCCGGGCAGTGTTGCTGTCTTCCAAAGGCTGCTTAGTTTCTCGATGCTCAGATCATCATATCTGCTGGAAGCGGAACTGCGAGCGGCGTATGCGCGGGAGAACCTGAGTTTTGACCCATTTCTTCTTAATGGAATCGTATGGGTTGCGCCCGCCCGCCCGCTGTCTGCTGAGCTGGCAGCCGCCTTGCAATTTGGCTACCTCCGAGGCGCCGACCTGTGGCACGTGGCGGTTGCGCTCTATTCCACCGACAACCCGCGCGAAGTAACCTTCGTGACTCTGGATAACCGCCAGCGAGCCGTCGCTGCGGCGTTAGATTTCCAGACTTGAGCATTAGCATTATTCCTTCAGCGTAGTGATATTGCCTCCCATTGTCTCTTCCCTCGCTTCCCTGGATATTCCGTCTTTAGCGGCGCTACCCCAGCTCCGTCCGCTCCACCAAATGCACCAGCCAGCCGCCCAGGCTGGCGGGGTGGATGAAGCCGATCTGCGAGCGGCGCCCACCGGGGCGGCCCACCGGATCAATCAGCGTCAACCCCGACCGCTCCAGCCGGGACAGCAGGCGGTTGATGTCCTTGACCTTGAAACCCGTGTGGTGCAGGCCGGGGCCGCGGTTCTGGATGTAGCGGCTGATGGCGCCTTGGTCCTGCCTGGTGCTGCCCGCCTGCCCGTAGTCGATCATGCCCAGGGAACGCGGGTCTACGTTTTGCAGGAACTCCAGCTCCAGGTCGCCGATGGTGATGAAGGAGCAGCGCAGGCCGCCGATGAACTCCGGCTGGTGGTTGCGGTAGACCACGCCGTACTTGTCCGAGGTGAACGACTCGGTCTTGGTGGAGATTTCCACGTCAGTCTGCCTGCTTTCCAGCGGCCAGCCCAGCCTTTCGGCAAAAACCTTCTCGACCTCCGCGTTGTCGGTGCTGGCTACGCCCAAGTGATCTATGCGCTCCACCTCATCGCCGGGATTTGCGGCGGCGGGCCGGGCCAGCGGTTCGGAGAAGTAGATAATGACGCCGCAGGTGGCCGCCGGATTCAGCAGGACGCGGCGAGCGCCGTTCAGTCCCGGCTCGGTGCTGGACATCGCGGGCAAGCCGGCTTCCGAGGCGTCCAGCACCGAGCCGACCAGTCCGTCCACCGACACCGCTAGGTGATGCAGCCCGGTCTTTTCCGCGCCGCCAACAAAAGGGTCGCCCAACTCGAACAGGGCCAGGGCGGTCTGGCCCACGGGAAACACGGGAACCTCCCGGCCGGTGTCTCCGGCGGCGCAACTGGCGCGGGGCAGCTCGAAATCGCGCTCCAGTATCTCCGCCACCGCCGGAACATCCCGAACCACCACGCCAACATAAGCCAGATCGTTGCCAATCATTATTACATCTCCGTCGGGGAATGACTGCGTCCGCCGCGTCGAACCGGCCATCTATGCCGATGGTTCTGCAAACGGAATTGTCTCGCCCTGCATTATAGCCCTTGCCGGCCCCGGTTGGGCCGTAATTATTTTGGGTGTATCATCAAGGCAGTTTGGAAACGGGGAGGGAAGAAATGCGAGTCATCAGGATTGCCGAGGTGGAGACGGTTCCCATAGACACGGCGACGCCGGTGCCGGGCTGGCCCGGCGGCGAGGTGCGGCGCACGCGCCAGCCGCTGATTCCCGAGGGGGCCAGCGAGAATTTTAACAGCAGCGTGGTCAACTTCGAGCGGGGCGCCACCACCGGCTGGCACACCCACGAAAGCGACCAGATCCTAGTGGTAACCTCCGGCGTTGGCATGGTAGCCAATGAGGAGAGCGAGCAGCAGATTACCGTCGGCGACGTGGTGCACATCCGCAAGGGCGAAAACCACTGGCATGGGGCGCGGGCCGAGTCGTATATGTCGCACATCACCATAACGGCGGTGTAGGGAGTGGAACAACGGCCTCAAAAGTCGCTATCCGTTCCGGCGGCATAATGATTGCCTGAGCGCAACTGCTGCCGACACCTCAATCACATAGCAGGGGCCTGAATTAGACAGGCCCCTGCTCTCTTTACAAAAATTAACTACACGCAAGGGTTATTATGCTTTAAGGGTTATTATGCTTTAAGGAAGCATTATCCCGACGCCGCTAACGTTGGGGCTCGCGCTGGCAGTGCTGCCCGTCGTGGTTCCGCAAAGGGCTAATCAAAGGACAAGGGCGAGGGGAAAGTATCCCTTAATCGTCATGGGCGCGACGCTTTACGCGCTTACAGGCGGTTGCGATTCCAGCAACTTTGATATTCTCTTTACCGCAGCAGGACTGATGAGGCCGGTGGCAGCCAGCGATTGCAATAGTTTTTCGTCGCTTTTGCCAACGTCAAAGTCAAACTTGCCCGTTTCCTTGGCGCGCGTAATATCGCTCAGGGCTTGCCGTAGCAAGCTAACGTCGCTAGGCGCTTCTTACAAACAGGCTTCCAAGAACCCGCAAGCATCCCGCACGGAGTTCAGGTAATTGATTACGTCCCATTTTCTGTATTTTCAGGCATTGTCTGCCCTCCATTCAGACGCAAGCCGCCCGGCGAGGCGGATGCCGCGCCGTGGAGAATCCTTATCACCCCCGCATAGCAGCACGACTATGTTCATCCCTTCAAGGATAAAGTAGACACGATACCCGGGCCCAGAGTAAATCCGCATCTCCGATATGCCACCCCTATCACCCCAGCGCCTCGGCCAGCACTTCCGCCAAGTGCCTTGCCCGGCGGCCGGTGCCGTGCTCGATCTGCTGGCGGCAGGAGACGCCCATCACGGCCACCTCCCAGTCCGGGCCCTTGGCGTTGACGGCGGGGAACAGGGATTGGGCGCCGATGTCCATGGATAACCGGTAGTGTTCCTTTTCGTAGCCGAAGGAGCCGGCCATGCCGCAGCAGCCCGCGTTGGTCAGCTCCACCCGGTAGCCGGGGGCCAAGCGCAGGGCGTTCAGCGACGCCGCGGTTCCGGCCAAGGAACGCTGGTGGCAGTGGGCATGGAACAGAATCTGCTTAGGCGTGTCGCGGAACTCAATGTTGAGGCGGCCCTCCGCCTTCAGCTTCGCTAGGAACTCGTCTATCAGGAACGCCTGCCGCGCCACGGTTTGGGCCTGCTCGCCGGGGGCCAGTTGCGGGTATTCGTCGCGCAGGGTCAGCAGGCAGCTAGGTTCGCAGCCGATGATGGGAACCCCGTTGCCGGCGTAGGCGTGGAGCAGGCTCACGTTGTGGCGGGCGTTGGCCGCGGCGGCGTCCATCATCCCCTTGGAAATCATCGGCCGGCCGCAGCATGGGGCATCGGCCAGTTCCACCTTGAAACCGGCGGCCTCCAGCAGGGCCACCGCCGCCCGCCCGATTTCCGGGTAGTTGTAGTTCATATAGGTATCGTTGAGCAGCGCCACCGTTCCGGCCGTGGCCGGAGGGTGGCCCGGCCGCGAGCGGAACCACTGGGGAAAGGTCTGCCGGGCGAACTTGGGGGCCTGGCGGTTGGGGTGGATGCCCAGCAGCGAGCCGGAGAGCAGCTTGCCAATGGGGCTGGCCGCGGCCCAGTTGGAAAAGGGCGCGAACCGGCTGCCCCATTCGCTCAGCTTGGCGATGTTGCCGAAAACGCGGTTGCGGAGGGGCATTCCGTTGGCCTTGTAGTAGTTGTCCAAGAACTCGTACTTCAGCTTTGCCAGATCTACGCCGGACTCGCATTCGGCGCGGCAGCCTTTGCATTCCAGGCACAGGTCTAGGGCATCGTACAGCCTTTGACTGGTCATCGCGCCTTCGGGCAGCTTGCCCGACATGGCGGCCCGCAGCAGGTTGGCCCGGCCTCGGGTGGAATGCTCCTCCTCCCGCGTCGCCATATACGACGGGCACATGGTGCCGTCCAGCTTGCGGCAGGCCCCCATGCCGTTGCACATCTCCACCGCCCCGGCGAAGTCGGCGTCTAGGGAGAAATCGAGGGTGGCGGGCAACGGCTGCGCCCTGTAGTTCGGCCCGTAGCGCAGGTTCTCGGTCATGGGCGGGCAGTCTATGATCTTGCCGGGGTTCATAATGCCGTCGGGATCCCAGGTGGCCTTCAGCTCGCGGAAAAGCTGGTAGATTTCCGGGCCGAACATCTTTTCCGTCCACACGCCGCGCACGATGCCGTCGCCGTGTTCGCCGCTGAGGGAGCCGCCGAAGTCGCGGGTCAGGTCGCTGATTTCGTCGGCGATGGCGTACATCCGATCCACGCCGGCTTGGTCTTTCAGGCTGACCACCGGGCGGATGTGCAGGCAGCCGACGCTGGCGTGGCCGTAGTAGGCGGCCTCGGTGCCGTGGCTGCGGACGATTTCGTCGAAACGGCGCACGAACTCGCCCATGGTTTCCGGGTCAACGGCAGTGTCCTCCACGAAAGGCAGGGGCTTGGCGTCGCCGTGCATACTCATCAGCAGGCCCAGCCCGTTCTTGCGGACGTTCCAGACGTTGGCCTGGTCGGCCCGGTCGAGCAGGCTGACGCAGGCGTAGCCCAGCCGCCGCCGCGCCAAATCCTGCTTCAGCCCTTCCATCTTGGCCTTCAGCTCGCCCTCCGACTCGCCGTAGAACTCCACGGCCAGGACGGCGCCCGGGTTTTCGCCCGTTGCCGGATCCGGGACGATGATGGACATGGCGTTGCCCAGCCCCAAGGACTGCCGGGAGCGGTCCAGCACGTTCTTGTCCATAATCTCAATGGACGAGGGGTCGTGATTGAGTATCTCCTTGACCGCCTCGCTGGCCTGGAAAATGTCGTGGAAGTGGGCCACCGACAGGGCAGTCATCGCGGGGCGCGGCACTAGGTTGACCTTGGCCTCGGTGGCGACGCAGAGGGTGCCTTCGGAGCCGACCACCATCCGGGTGAGGTTGAAGCCGTGGCCGGCGGCGGAACCGGCGTAGGGGCCTACGGGTTCGTTCAGGAACTCGTCTAGGTTGTAGCCGCTGACCCGCCGCATAATGTTGGGGTAGCGGGCGCGGATATGGGCGTCGTTGTCCCGGGCCAGCCGCCGCACTCCCCGGTAGATTTCCGCCTCCAGCCCCGCGCCGCTGAGCTTGGCCTCCAGCTCGGCGCTGTCCAGCGGACGGAAATGGGCGGCTCTGGCGTCGGCCAGAATCACGTCCAGTTCCTTGATATGGTCCAGGGTCTTGCCGTAGATGACCGAATGGGCGCCGCAGGTGTTGTTGCCCACGCCGCCGCCGACGCAGGCGCGGCTGGAGGTGGTGGGGTCGGGAGCGTACATCAGGCCGTAGGGCAGCAGCTCGCGGTTGAGCTGGTCGAGGACGATGCCGGGCTGAACGCGAGCCCAGCTTTCCTCGCGGTTGACTTCCAGCGTCCGGTTCAGGTACTTGCTGAAATCCATCACGATGGCGTGATTGACGGTCTGGCCGGCCAGGCTGGTGCCGCCGGCCCGGGGCAGCACCGGCACCCGGTTATCCCGCGCCACCTCCAGCGTCGCCTGCACGTCCGCGGCGCTGCGGGGTATGACCACACCCACCGGCTCCATCTGGTAGATGCTGGCGTCGGTGCTGTACAGCACCCGGGAAAACGGGTCGAAACGCACCTCGCCCGACACCCGCTGCCGTAGCTGCTGCTCCAGTTCGCGCCGCTCCGACGCCCGAACCCGGCTGGCGCCCCTGGACCCGCTCAGGGTTGCGGCCATGACACTTCTCCTAAACCGGCCCCTGCGGGCCGCGCCACCTAAAGAATAGAGCAAGAATTGAACTTGCCTATTCTACACGAATCGGGACAGTGGCATGAGGCTGACGCGCCGCGGGTATTCTAAAACGTGCGCTGGCATTGCCCGTTCCGGCATTATGCTAATCTATGGGTTAGTCTCTGCATAAGACTGGGATGGAGCGTGACGCCATGACCACCAAGCGCATACCGGCAGCCGTTCAGCATCCCCAACCTGGGGATGCTGAAACAGATGATTTGAGCATCGAATATCCCGACTCGGACGGGGAACCCATGGCCGAAAACGATTACCAGTTCACCGTGATGACCGAAACCATCCACTCCCTGCGCCAGTGGTATCGGGACAGCCCGGATGTCTACGTGGCTGGCGATATGTTGGTGTACTACCGGATGAACGACAACCGGATGCGGGTCGCCCCGGACATATTCGTGGTATTGGGGGCCAGCGGCAAGCACCCCCGCTACTCCTGGCTGGTATGGCGGGAGGGCAAGGCGCCGGACTTGGTGATGGAGATAGCCTCGCCGGGCACCTGGCGGCGCGACATAGTGGAGAAACGCGGCATCTACGCGGCCATGGGGGTAAGGGAATACTGGCGCTTCGACCCCACGGGGGAGTGCTTTACTCCGCGCCTAGTCGGGGAGAAGCTGGAGGAAGGTGAATACCGGCCCATAGAGCTGACCCCGGAGGCCGGGGGCGTCCTGCGGGGCCACAGCGAGGTTTTGGGGCTGGACGTCTGCGCCTTTCCCGGCCCGAACCTGCGCTTGTACCACCCACCCAGCGGGCGGTGGCTCCGCACCCACCAGGAGGCGGAAGCGGCATTGCAGGAGGCGGAGTCGGCGAGGCAAGAGGCGGAGTCGGCGCGGCGTGAGACGGAGGCGGCGCGGCAAAGGGAAGCGGCCGCCCGGCAGTCGGCGGAAAACGAGTTGCAGCGGCTGCGCGAACAGTTGCGCGCTCTGCAACCGGAGAACCCGGAATGACGGAAGGGGCGCAAATGGACGCTCCCGGTTCCGAGCCGTCCGCGCTGCGTCTATACCACTCTATTCTATAATTCAGGCCCGGATAAGACTGGGACGGAGCGTGACGCCATGACCACCAAGCGCATACCGGCAGCCGTTCAGCCTCCCCAGGGTGGGGAAGCGGAAATAGATGATTTGAGCATCGAATATCCCGACTCGGACGGGGAACCCATGGCCGAAAACGATTACCAGTTCACGGTGATGACGGAAATCATCCACTCCCTGCGTCAGTGGTATCGTGACAGCCCGGATGTCTACGTAGCCGGCGATATGCTGGTGTACTACCGGATGAACGACAACCGGACGCGGGTCGCCCCGGACATATTCGTGGTATTGGGTGCCAGTGGCAAGCATCCCCGCTACTCCTGGCTGGTATGGCGAGAGGGCAAGGCGCCGGATTTCGTGATGGAGATCGCCTCGCCCGGCACTTGGCGGCGCGATATAGTGGAGAAACGGGACATCTACGAGGCCATGGGGGTAAGGGAATACTGGCGCTTCGACCCCACGGGGGAGTGCTTTACGCCGCGCCTAGGCGGGGAGAGGCTGGCGGATGGGGAGTACCGGCCGGTAGAACTGACCCCAGAGGCCGGGGGCATCCTGCGGGGCCGCAGCGAGGTTCTGGGGCTGGACATCTGCGCCTTCCCCGGCCCGAACCTGCGCTTGTACCACCCCCCCAGCGGGCGGTGGCTCCGCACCCACCAGGAAGAAGCGGCGGCGCGGCGCGAGGCGGAGGCGGCGTTGCGCGAGGAAACGGCGGCCCGGCGGGCGGCGGAGGACGAACTGCAACGGCTGCGGGAGCAGTTGCGCACCCGGCAACCGGGGGAATAATCCTTTGCCCCGTCCGAAACCCGGCATACCGCCGGGCGGAACATATTCCAGCAGTCTTGCTTGGAGGCGACCGATGGTCATCAAGCATATGCCCCTCGAAGCCGAGGTGGACGACCTGAGCATCGAATATCCCGACTCGGACGGCGAACCCATGGCTGAAGACGACGCCCAACTGTTTGCGATGATTGACACCATATCCACGCTGCGCCAGTGGTTCGCCGGCCGGCCCGAGGTTTACGCCGGCGGGGATATGCTGATCTACTACCGGATGAACGACAACGAAACGAGGGTTGCGCCGGACGTTTTCGTGGTCTTGGGGGCGGGGAATCACAGCCGCCGCTCTTGGATAGTGTGGCGGGAGGGACTGGCGCCGGACTTCGTGATGGGGATGGCCTCGGGCAGCACCTGGCGGCGGGATATGAGGGAGAAGCGGGACATATACGCGGAGATGGGAGTTGCGGAATACTGGCGGTTCGACCCCAGCGGGCGCCGCTTTATACCGCCGTTGGTTGGGGAGCGGTTGGTAGACGGCGAGTATGCCGGGATGCCGGTGGATATGGGAGATGACGGCATATTGCGGGGCCACAGTTCCGTCTTGGGCTTGGACTTATGCGTCCTTGCCGACGGCCATCTGCGGCTGTACGACCCGGCCGGCGGCCAATGGCTCCGCACTCACCGCGAGGCGGAGATGACGTTACGCGAGGAAGCGGCGGCCCGGCAGGTGGCGGAGGCGGCCCGGCGGGAGGCGGAGGCGGCGTTGCGCGAGGAAACGGCGGCCCGGCGGGCGGCGGAGGACGAACTGCAACGGCTGCGGGAGCAGTTGCGCACCCGGCAACCGGGGGAATAATCCTTTGCCCCGTCCGAAACCCGGCATACCGCCGGGCGGAACATATTCCAGCAGTCTTGCTTGGAGGCGACCGATGGTCATCAAGCATATGCCCCTCGAAGCCAAGGTGGACGACCTGAGCATCGAATATCCCGACTCGGACGGCGAACCCATGGCTGAAGACGACGCCCAACTGTTTGCGATGATTGACACCATATCCACGCTGCGCCAGTGGTTCGCCGGCCGGCCCGAGGTTTACGCCGGGGGGGATATGCTGATCTACTACCGGATGAACGACAACGAAACGAGGGTTGCGCCGGACGTTTTCGTGGTCTTGGGGGCGGGGAATCACAGCCGCCGCTCTTGGATAGTGTGGCGGGAGGGACTGGCGCCGGACTTCGTGATGGAGATGGCCTCGGGCAGCACCTGGCGGCGGGATATGAGGGAGAAGCGGGACATATACGCGGAGATGGGAGTTGCGGAATACTGGCGGTTCGACCCCAGCGGGCGGCGCTTTATACCGCCGTTGGTTGGGGAGCGGCTGGTAGACGGCGAGTATGCCGGGATGCCGGTGGATATGGGAGATGACGGCATATTGCGGGGCCACAGTTCCGTGTTGGGCTTGGACATCTGCGTCCTTGCCGACGGCCATCTGCGGCTGTACGACCCGGCCGGCGGCCAATGGCTCCGCACCCACCGCGAGGCGGAGGCGGTATTACGCGAGGAAGCGGCGGCCCGACGGGCGGCAGAGGCGGTATTACGCGAGGAAACGGCGGCTCGGCAGTCAGCGGAGGCGGCGCGGCAGGCGGCGGAGGCGGCGTTGCGCGAGGAAGCGGCGGCCCGGCGGGCGGCGGAGGACGAACTGCAACGGTTGCGGGAGCAGTTGCGCGCCCGGCAACCGGGGGAATAATCCTTTGGCCCGTCCGAAACCCGGCCCTCCCGCCGGGCAGAATATATTCCAGCAGTCTTGCTTGGAGGCGACCGATGGTCATCAAGCATACCCGCCTCGAGGTCGAGGCGGACGACCTAAGCATCGAATATCCCGACTCGGACGGCGAACCCATGGCTGAAGACGACGCCCAACTGTTTGCGATGATTGACACCATATCCACGCTGCGCCAGTGGTTCGCCGGCCGGCCCGAGGTTTACGCCGGGGGGGATATGCTGATCTACTACCGGATGAACGACAACGAAACGCGGGTTGCGCCGGACGTTTTCGTGGTCTTGGGGGCGGGGAATCACAGCCGCCGCTCTTGGATAGTGTGGCGGGAGGGACTGACGCCGGACTTCGTGATGGAGATGGCCTCTGGCAGCACCTGGCGGCGGGATATGAGGGAGAAGCGGGAGATATACGCCGGGATGGGAGTTGCGGAATACTGGCGGTTCGACCCCAGCGGCCGCCGCTTTATACCGCCGTTGGTTGGGGAGCGGCTGGTAGACGGCGAGTATGCCGGGATGCCGGTGGAGACGGGAGATGACGGCATATTGCGGGGCCACAGTTCCGTGTTGGGCTTGGACTTATGCGTCCTTGCCGACGGCCATCTGCGGCTGTACGACCCGGCCGGCGGCCAATGGCTCCGCACCCACCGCGAGGCGGAGATGACGTTACGCGAGGAAGCGGCGGCCCGGCAGGTGGCGGAGGCGGCCCAGCAAGCGGCGGAGGCGGCGTTGCGCGAGGAAGCGGCGGCCCGGCGGGCGGCGGAAGACGAGTTGCGGCGGCTGCGGGAGCAGTTGCGCGCCCGGCAACCGGGGGAATAATCCTTTGCCCCGTCCGAAACCCGGCCATACCGCCGGGCGGAACATATTCCAGCAGTCTTGCTTGGAGGCGACCGATGGTCATCAAGCATATGCCCCTCGAAGCCGAGGTGGACGACCTGAGCATCGAATATCCCGACTCGGATGGCGAACCCATGGCCGAAGACGACGCCCAACTGTTTGCGATGATTGACACCATATCCACGCTGCGCCAGTGGTTCGCCGGCCGGCCCGAGGTTTACGCCGGCGGGGATATGCTGATCTACTACCGGATGAACGACAACGAAACGCGGGTTGCGCCGGACGTTTTCGTGGTCATGGGGGCGGGGAATCACAGCCGCCGCTCTTGGATAGTGTGGCGGGAGGGACTGGCGCCGGACTTTGTGATGGAGATGGCCTCGGGCAGCACCTGGCGGCGGGATATGAGGGAGAAGCGGGACATATACGCGGAGATGGGAGTTGCGGAATACTGGCGGTTCGACCCCAGCGGGCGCCGCTTTATACCGCCGTTGGTTGGGGAGCGGCTGGTAGACGGCGAGTATGCCGGGATGCCGGTGGAGACGGGAGATGACGGCATATTGCGGGGCCACAGTTCCGTGTTGGGCTTGGACTTATGCGTCCTTGCCGACGGCCATCTGCGGCTGTACGACCCGGCCGGCGGCCAATGGCTCCGCACCCACCGCGAAGAAGCGGCGGCCCGGCGGGAGGCGGAGGCGGCGTTGCGCGAGGAAACGGCGGCCCGGCGGGCTGCGGAGGACGAACTGCAACGGCTGCGGGAGCAGTTGCGCGCCCGGCAACCGGGGGAATAATCCTTTGCCCCGTCCGAAACCCGGCCATACCGCCGGGCGGAACATATTCCAGCAGTCTTGCTTGGAGGCGACCGATGGTCATCAAGCATATGCCCCTCGAAGCCGAGGTGGACGACCTGAGCATCGAATATCCCGACTCGGACGGCGAACCCATGGCTGAAGACGACGCCCAACTGTTTGCGATGATTGACACCATATCCACGCTGCGCCAGTGGTTCGCCGGCCGGCCCGAGGTTTACGCCGGCGGGGATATGCTGATCTACTACCGGATGAACGACAACGAGACGCGGGTTGCGCCGGACGTTTTCGTGGTCTTGGGGGCGGGGAATCACAGCCGCCGCTCTTGGATAGTGTGGCGGGAGGGACTGGCGCCGGACTTCGTGATGGAGATGGCCTCGGGCAGCACCTGGCGGCGGGATATGAGGGAGAAGCGGGAGATATACGCGGAGATGGGAGTTGCGGAATACTGGCGGTTCGACCCCAGCGGGCGGCGCTTTATACCGCCGTTGGTTGGGGAGCGGCTGGTAGACGGCGAGTATGCCGGGATGCCGGTGGAGACGGGAGATGACGGCATATTGCGGGGCCACAGTTCCGTGTTGGGCTTGGACTTATGCGTCCTTGCCGACGGCCATCTGCGGCTGTACGACCCGGCCGGCGGCCAATGGCTCCGCACCCACCGCGAAGAAGCGGCGGCGCGGCGGGCGGCGGAGATGACGTTACGCGAGGAAGCGGCGGCCCGGCAGTCAGCGGAGGCGGCGTTGCGCGAGGAAGCGGCGGCCCGGCGGGCGGCGGAGGACGAGTTGCGGCGGCTGCGGGAGCAGTTGCGCACCCGGCAACCGGGGCAGTAGTGTTCATCTCGATTGTGCCAAAGGAAAAGGGGCGCGAAGTGCGCCCCTTTTCGATAAGCCGGGAAAAACGCGGGATGGGCGCAACAGCCCATCCCATTCCGTTGGGCCGGGTTAGATGGTGGGCTGGCAAAAGCGGCGGATGGGTTCGGTTTCCGCCAGCCGGTGCTGGATCCGCTCCTGCTCGGTCATGGCCGGGCCGGAGACCCAGCCGTAGGCTGCCATCACGCCGGTTTCCAGCCGGTGGATGAACCGCGAGCTCGTCTCCCGCATTTCCTTGATTCCCTGATTCATGGTGACCATTTCCTCCCCCTCCTCTCGGAACATGAAAATTATGTAATACTATCTTATTAATGTAATCTGTTTATATGATATACTCAGCATTATATCATGTCAAGGGATGATAAACTATTATTGATATTCAATTTATTGATGTTATAGGCAGGACGGTATGCCGAAGAGCCGGAGGGGGGGATGCGTGACGGGGCGCGGCGGCGGCCTAGGCAGAGAAGGCGGGCATGACTTCGGCGGAGAAGAGGCGCATGGAAGCGGCGGCGTCCTCTTGGGAAATCCGGTGGAAGTTGACCTGCAACGAGGCGGCCTCGAACCCGCCCACGGCGTCGCGGTAGGCGGCTATCTGCTCTTTCACGTCGGCGGGCGTACCGACCCAGCTCTCCGGCCCGCCGCAGCGACTCCGGCGTGCCCAGCGCGGCAGTCCAGAAGGGCGGACGGGGCCGCTGCGTGGGCCGGGGCAGCGAGGTAACGTTGCGGAAGCGGCAGAACCGGCCCTCGAAGGTGACGTTTTCCTCTAGCATACTGCCCGGCTGGGTGGATACCACGACGCCGACCGACGACGGGGCGAGACTGACGCTGCTGGAACGCTCCGCCCGCGCGCTCGGCATCTGCTCCCCCGCGCAGCTTCCCGACTACTTCCACATGAAGCGCACACCCGCCAAGCCGCTCGTGCGGCGCATGCTGGACGATGGCACGCTGGTTCGCGTCAACGCCGAGACGCATGACGGCAGCGTCGCCGAGCAAGTCGTCCACCGCGACAACCTGCCCCTGCTGGAGCGCGCCGCCGACGGCGACACCGCGCTGCGACACACCACCTTCCTGTCGCCCTTCGACAGCCTGTTCTGGGGAAGGACCGCGACATGCACTTCTGGGGCTTTTGTCAGATATTGGAGGCATACAAGCCTGAGCGTGGGCGCGAGTGGGGCTACTTCTGCCTGCCGATACTTCGCAACGGCGAACTGGTCGACGCTTCGACCCCAAGCTGGAGCGTCACGCCGGAACGCTGCGCCTCAAGCGACTGTATCTGGAGCCGGGCGTGCAGCCCAATGACGCGCTCATCGCTGACATCGCCCCTGCTCTTGTGCTATAATTATGGCCCGTCGCACCTACGCATTCGCATGCATCAAGAATCTTCCGCGGTTCAGTCCGGCGCTGGACTAAACTCAAGTGAATGAGAGGCAGTTCGGATTTTGATTCTACCCCCCCCCCCCCCCCCCCCCCCCCCGCGATTTAGCTCGACCCTCGCGGCAAATATATTCAAGTTCATATTCCCCGCGCTGCTTATCGCGCTTGCCTTCACCCTTACCTACACCTCATCTTCGGATGCGTTCTCCGAGTCGGACCTCAGGAACATCCTCACCTTAGGCGGGGCGGTCAACGCCGTCCTGCTACTGGGCGCGCTGCTTCTCCAGCTCCGCTCCAAGATCATAGCCAACGCCGCCCTGACGCTGGTCGTGTTGGCCGGCGCAGCGACGGCGTACATCATCCACACAGACCTTTACCTTACGGGGAACAGGTTTGTCCTTGTCCTGTTCTGCTTGGGTCTTGCATTGGGGCTGTTCGTCGCCTTCAGAGCCATAGATGAGATGCGCTGGGCAGGCATTGCGCTCTCGGCGGCGGCACTGCTGGCGCTGGCGATTGTCGCCGGCGGGCGCTTGGCGACCGGCAGCGACACCGTGGAAGGTGATGTGTCCAACATTCGGCACATCACCTTCCAGGAGACGCCGAACCTGTATTTCGTCTCTTTCGAGTCAATGGCTCCGCGCTCGCTGCTAGACAAATATCTCGACATAGAAACCACAGAGTTCCACGAGGTGTTTGATGCGAACTTCCGCCGCTTCTCAAACTTCTTCGCCGACTCCGTCGGGACCACCCACTCCCTCAACACCGTCTTGGCGCTGGATGTGTCAGTGTATTCCTCGCAGCGAAGAGATCTAGAGGAAAGAGGATACAACCCCAATCCTTTCTTGTTCGCCGGTCAGAACCCAAGTCCGCTGCTCGGTATCCTACGCAAGAACGGATATGAAACCACTACCATCAACACCGACTTCTACTTAGGGAAGCGCAAAGGCCGCTATGTCGACAACTACATCACTCTCGAACAGAATACTGTCTGCAATCTATTGGATCCCAATATTCGAGAGTGGGCTTTCTGGCGTTACTGCCACTACTTTGACGACAAATATGATAGCGACAACCGCCTTATCGCTGAGCGGATTACGAAAGTGAGCGGCAATGGCGGTCCGCAATTCGTGATGGTGCACCTGTATGTGCCCGGACATGTCAACACCAAATCTTTCAGATACGGCAATGCGGAGCAACTCGAAAAGTTCAAGTCCCGCTACCTCATCAAAAGCGAAGAAGCCGCTCAACATCTGGACTTGATTATCCAGCACTTGAAAGTGAATGACCCCAACGCCATCCTACTCGTGTACGGCGACCATGGCGTCTTGCAGTCTTACGAACTGGATGTCAAAGACAATCCCGAATTCGTCATCCAGGACCATTACGGCATATTAGGAGGCGTCTACCCCCGCGACGCCTGCGCCGCCTGGTTCGACGATGCCTCGTCCCAAGGCTATATGACTATCTTGGACGCCGTTCATACCTTACTCCGCTGTTTATCCGGCGGTGAAAGCGCGCTCATCAAACCGAATGAAGAGCCAATTCACAGGTATGGCCCAATGGGCGTCAAGCATGACTACAAGGAGTTTCTGTATGAATAGATTATTGCTGAGTATGCTGCTTGCGGCGGTGATCGTAGCCGGAGCCGCCTTGCCGGAACTGGTTACGGCTTACGACGGGGGTGGAGCGCCCGCGCCTGTCCCAGTATGGACGGTAGAGGTCGTCCTTGCCTACATAGACCCGGGATCGGCGGGCTTCATCATAGTCTCGGTGCTGGGTTTCTTGGCGGCGGCCGGCTACACCGTCCGCGCATATTTCAGCCGCTTGAAGGCGCTGGTGTTTCGCGGCAGCCAAAATGACGAGGCAAACGAGGGTCTTGATTTAGAGGAAGACTTGGAAGATGATGGGGGACTTCAGCGCTGACGGCGGCTCGTTCAAGGATCCGTCGGGGCAAGTATACCGGGCTTTCCGCGAACCGGGCGATGCACGCATAATCCGCGGGCTGAACTCGACCGCCGCCGCTGCCTTGCGGGATCTTCTCGCGGAGCCGTTCTTCCGTAAGTTGTCCGATGGCGGACATATCGTAGAAACCGGCTTCCTCGACTGCGAAGACCTTGACGCCCGGCGCATAATCGAAGAAGGCTGGGATGCGGCTGTGGAGCATAAGCCCATAGATTTCGTCACCTGGCCCTACGAATGGACATTCTCCATGCTTAAAGACGCCGCTCTGCTGCAGCTGCGCCTGCTGGATGCGAGCGTGCGGAACGGGTGGATGCTCAAGGACGCCACGCCGTTCAACATCCAATGGGACGGCGCGCGGCCGGTTTTTATAGACCTGCCGTCGTTCGTTCCGTGGGAGGACGGCGAATACTGGCAGGGCTACCGCCAGTTCTGTTCTACCTTCCTGACGCCGCTGATGTTGACCGCGCACTTGGGCCTTCCGTTTCAGCCGCTGCTCCGGTCACGGCTGGAGGGCATACCGCCGGAAGAAGCAGTGAAGTACTTTTATGGGCTGCGACGATTCAAGCGGGGAGTATTGTCGCATATATGGTTTCCTGCGAGCGCGGAAAGGCGGATGCGGCGGCGTGGAAGCGCGCGGCAACCCGCGCACTCCCCCCGCCGGCGGCAGCCAAAGACAATGCTCCTAGCCCTGTTGGATAGCCTCAAGCGGCTGGTAACTGGATTATCATACCGGCCCGCGAGTTCGGATTGGGCGCAGTACACGGAAACCCACTCTTACGATGAGCCGGACTTCGAGCTTAAGAAGGATTTCGTGAAGCGGCATACCGTGGCGCGCCGTCCGAGCCTGACCTGGGACTTGGGCGCGAACACGGGCGTCTTTTCGCGTATCGCCGCCGATCACTCACAAACCGTCGTTGCCGTGGACAGCGACCAAGACGCTATCGAACTACTCTACCGCGACTTGCGAACGCGAGGGCCGCAAAACATCATCCCCCTCGTCATGGATATGTCGAACCTGTCGCCCGGTCAGGGCTGGGCAGGTCGTGAGCGCGCGGCATTCGACGAACGGCGAAGTCCCGACATGGCGCTCTGCCTTGCGCTAGTCCATCACATGCGCGTTTCGGCGAATATCCCGCTGCCGCTGTTCGTCGAGTGGCTGCGAAGCCTGGACGCCGCGCTCATCGTAGAGTTCATCGGACGAGACGACGAAATGTTCTTGCAGCTGATTGCGAACAAACGCGAAGGGTACGCGGACTACACGCCGCAGAACTTCGAGGCGGAAGTAAGCAAGCGCTTCTCGATCGGCGACAGGCTGCGGCTCAAGGGCGGGAAGCGGGAACTTGTTCTGCTGCAGCCTGTCTGATGCCGATGTTCGCCGCCGCAGCCTGCCACCGCCGCAGTGCGCCGGCGGGAAACCTCTACCAGCGTCGGATTATCGTTGTCATAGCTCAGCCATCCACCTCCACCGGGCCGATGAGTGGACGCCACCGCCATCAAGGTATGCCATAACAAGCGGATTCCCCGCCATCTGGTCTTTGACGGCATTGCAGCCCGGGGCAAAACCACGATGGGCTGGTTCTATGGTTTCAAACTCCACCTGATCGTCAATGACCGGGGCGAAATACTGGCTTGCCAGCCAACTCCGGGCAACGCGGATGACCGCAAGCCGCTGCCGGGCCTGGCTGGGAGATTGGTTGGCAAGCTCTTCGGAGACAAGGGCTACATCTCCCGGCCGTTGGTTGACCGGCTGCTGGCCCAGGGACTGGCGTTGATCACGCCCAAACGCAAGAACATGAAGAAACCCGCCCTGCCCCTGGACGATAAATTGTTGCTGCGGAAGCGATCCATCATCGAGACCATTAACGGCCAACTGAAGAACATCTCCCAAATTGAACGCACTAGGCACCGGAGCGTGGCTAACTTCCTAGTCAACCTAGTCTGTGGTCTGATTGCCTGCTGCCACCAAACGAAAAAGCCTTCGCTCCACCCATCGGGGCAGCAACTCCGGCTCCTGCCTCAGCCTTTGTAGACTTCCCGAACTCAGGTATTTACAAAGCCAGCTTGCCGGGGTTCATTATGTTGTTGGGGTCGAGGGTCTGCTTCAGTTGGCGCACCACGTCGTGGCCGGCGCCCAGTTCGCGGGCCAGCAGGTGATTGAGCTTGACGCCGACGCCGTGGCAGTACTCCATGGCGCCGCCCAGGTCCTGGGCCAGCTTCAGCACCCGGTCAACGTTGCGGGCCAAGCGTTGGCGGGCTTCGGCCGGATCGCCTGATTCGGGAGCAATGAGCATGGAGAACAGCTCCGGGCGGCTCCAGATAGCGTACTCCACCACCGCGATGCCTTCGGATTCCAGGATTTCCCCGGCCCGGCGCCGGTACTCCAGCACCCGGGAGGCGGGCAGGGCCAGATGCAGATAGTCGAACCCGCGCCGACGCCGCCAGCGGTTCCAGCGCACCCGCCGCGGCTGCCCCAGCGCGGTTTGCTGGTATGAGACGGCGGAATCCCGCCGCGCCGCCCAATACTCTTCGGTAGGCTCCGTGCCCAGCGAGCAGCCGCCGGCGGCGTCGCAGACCGCGGCGGCCCTTTGCGCCTGCGCCGCCACCCCCTCGGCGAAACCCTCGAACAGCAGGTGCAGCGTCACGTCGCTGTCTTCCTCGGTCAGGTCCAGCAGCGCCGGACGGATGCCCAGGGCCAGCAACTCCGAAGCGGCCTTGAAGCCGTCCTCGAAGCAATCGAACCCGACGCTGGCGAACTGTTGGCATTCGGGAAGGCGAAAGACGCGAAGGGTGGCGCGGGTGATGACGCCGAAAGCGCCTTCCGCGCCGATGAACAGGTGGTTCAGGTTCGGGCCGGATGAATACTTGGGAACGTCGCGGGTTTCGATGACCCGGCCGTCGGGCAGCACCGCCTCCAGCCCCACCACCTGCTCGCCCATAGGCCCGTGGGCGCAGGCGCGGTAGCCCACGCCGTTGGTGGAGATAGTCCCGGCGACGGTGGCGATGGGCACGCTGTAAGGGTCGTGGCCGATCATCAGTCCGTATTCGGCTAGGGCGGACTCCAGGTCGCCCAGCACCGCGCCCGCCTCGGCCTGCACCGTCAGGCTGTCCGGGTCAACGGACAGGATGCGGTTCATCCGCTTTACGTCCAGCACCAGGCCGCCCTGAGCCGGAACGACGCCGCCCATAACGCCGGTGCCGCCGCCGTAGGGGATGACCGGAATCCGCCGTTGATTGGCCCAGCGGACGACCTGCGAGACCTCGGCGGCCGAGCCGGGCCGCGCCACTGCGTCGGCCAGCCGCTGGAAAGCCTCCTCGGCCCCGAAGGCGCGGCTGGGCGCCAGCGCGTCGCCGGTGTAGCGATCCAGGGAGTCGGCATCCGCCAGCACATTCTCCGCTCCCACGATGCGGGCGAGGGAGGCAAGGGCGCCTTCATCCAGCATTGTTTTCACCCCCTTACCCCGAAGCTGGGCGCGGTGGCAATAGGCATGAGGCAAGGGCGCCTTCATCCAGCATTGTTTTCACCCCCTTACCCCGAAGCTGGGCGCGGTGGCAATAGGCATAAGGCAAGGGTGTCTTCATCCAACATTGTTTTCACCGGCAAGCCCCCGGCCCTTCCCGTCATAGCGACGCCAACTGCCGGGCGAGGCGGATATGATCCGCAGTTTCCCGGATTTAATCCGGCCGGTCTTCATTGTCGGTATAACCGTCATAGCATCCTTCCTGATGCAGTAGCCAAGCCCGTGGGCCGTACATATGCGGCACTGCCCAAACCCGTCGGACTGCCGGGCATCGCTCTAACTCTCGCCATCTTGCGGCGGCCCCGGTTTCACGGGCGGCAGGCTGGCCGCTTCCTCTGCGCTGAACTGGGCGCCGTGGGAATACTGGTTCTTGCGGGTAAGCGTCCGCCAGCGGCGTTCTTGGCCTTGGCGCTCCAAGGGCGACAGGTGCGCCTGGCCGCTGGGCAGCGCATCCAAGGGCAGCGCCAACAGGTCGCGGATGTAGGTTGCCGCGCTGGCTATCCCGGCGCGAATCTCGTCCGCCTCCCGCCGGTGTTCGTAATAATTGGCGTGGAGGGACTCCAAGTAACCGAAGGCTAGGGTCAGATCGTCCCGCTGCAACTGGGAAGCGATGTAATTGGCGGCGGCTCTAATGTGGTTGTGGGCGTGATGGTTCCAGCCCATCCGCTGGCAGACGGACTTGACGGCGTGGGCCGTTGCGCCCCACACCTTGTCCGAGGCTTGCAGTAGGTCGCCCTTGTCCAGCTCTTCCTGCGCCTGCTCCAGCAGACGGCGGCTGATTTCTTCGTACCTTTCCGGCGGCGACGCTTTCAGATGGTTGGTCATTGCAGTCGATCCGCCCTCATGCGGACTTGGCGGCACTTGCTCGATACAATTATAAGGGGAACTATAGACAATTTTAGACACGGCAAAGCGGCGCTCGGCATTGGGCCTTCCGTCTAGGGCGCCCGGAACTGCCAGACCGGGCCGTTGGGGGTGTCCTCCACCGCCACGCCCAGTTGCTCCAGGCCGTCACGGATGCGGTCGGCCTGCTGGAACTGGCGGGCCTGACGCAGGGCGGCGCGCGTCTCCAGCAGCAGCTCGATGAACGGCCCGGCCCCGGCGCTGTCCGGGCCGCCGTCCGCCTCGCGCTGCGCGAAGGTCAAGCCGAGGATCCCCCCCAAGCGGCGCAGGCCATCTTGGGCGGCGGCGACGGGACGGCCTGCGTCGCCGTTGCGGTTGATTTCGCGGGCTAGGTCGAACAGCGCGGCCAGCGCCCGGGGCGTGTTCAGATCGTCGTCCATGGCCTCGAAGAACTGCTGCCGGTAGGGTTCGGCGTCCGGCCCCTCGCCTTCGCCGCCGGCCTGGCGGTGGAGGGCGTGACGCAGGCGCTCCAGGCTGCGCTCCATGGCGGCGCAGCCGTCGTCGGTGTAGGACAGCGGGCTGCGGTAGTGGGAACTGAGGAAGTAGAGCCGGATGGCGTCCGGGGAGTAGCGTTCCAGGGCCTCTTCCACCGAGACCAGATTGCCCAGCGACTTGCTCATCTTGTCGCCGCCCAGCCGCAGCAGGCCGTTGTGCACCCAGTAGCGGGAGAAGGGGACAACGCCGGTGGACGCTTCGCTCTGGGCGATTTCGTTTTCGTGGTGGGGAAAGACCAGATCCTGCCCGCCGCCGTGGATGTCCAGGGTTTCGCCCAAGTAGGTCATGGACATACTGGTGCATTCGATGTGCCAGCCGGGGCGGCCCGGCCCCCAAGGGCTTTGCCACGAGGGTTCGCCGGGGCGGGCGCCCTTCCACAAGGCGAAGTCCATGGGATGCTCTTTGTTTTGGTCTATTTCGATGCGGCTGCCCGCCTGCATCCCCTCCAGCGTGCGGTGGCTCAGCTTGCCGTAGCCCTCGCTCTTTTCCACGCGGAAAAATACGTCGCCCCCGGCGGCGTAGGCGTGGCCCGATCCGATGAGCCGCCCGATGGTCTCGATGATGGGGCCGATTTCCTCGGTGGCCCGCGGGTAGACGTGGGCGCGGCGGATGTTCAGCGCGTCCATGGTCTGGAAAAAGTCTTCGATGTAGCGTTCGGCCAGCTCGCCGGGTTCGATGCCCTGTTCTTCGGCGCGCTGTATTATCTTGTCGTCCACGTCGGTGAAGTTCTGGACGTGGCGCACCTCGAAGCCCAGATGCTCCAGGTAGCGGCGCAGCACGTCGAAGGCGACGTAGCTCAGGGCGTGGCCGATGTGGGTGGCGGAATAGGGCGTCACGCCGCAGACGTACATCTTGACGGTGTTGCCGTCGGCTGGGGCGAACTCGGTGACTTCGCCGGTTAGCGTGCTGTACAGCTTCATTTCATCCTTCGACACGCTCAGGACAAAGGGTATTGGGGTATCCGCTCCGGCCCAAACGCTATGGCGGCGGCGCCATTCGGCATTAGGGCGGCGCGGGTTCCGATGCTATGGCGGCGACGGCGCAGGCGGCAATGCCCTCGGCCCGCCCGACGAAGCCCAGATAATCGGTGGTGGTCGCCTTGACGCTGACGCGGCCGGGATGGATGGACAGCGCGGCGGCGGCCCTCTCCCGCATAGCCGGAATGAACGGCCCAAGCCGGGGCGTTTGCGCCAGCATTGTAGCATCAACATTAGACACGCGCCAACCGGCCCCGGCCAGAATCGCCCCCACGCGTTCCAGCAGCAGCAGGCTGGATATGTCGCGGTACTGCGGGTCGGACGACGGGAAATGCGTTCCTTTGTCGCCCAGATTGGCCGCGCCCAGCAATGCGTCCAGCAGGGCGTGAATCAGCACGTCGCCGTCGCTATGCCCGGCCAGTCCCCGGTCGTGGGGAATCTCCACCCCGCCCAGCACCAGCCGCCGCCCCGCAACCAGGGGGTGGGAGTCAAAGCCGATGCCAACGCGAAAGTCAAAAGCGGTCATAGCAAAGGGATTTTAAGCCCAAGCCCGCCCCCCCGTAAACCGGACTCCGGGCTAAGGCGGGCCGACATCAGCCTTGCAGTCATCCCTTGGGCGCAGGTACACTTGCCGCCAGCAAATCAACCTGCGTTGGCGTCAAGGAAAGAATGAGCATAAAGTCCCTGGCGGTCATCCTCGCCATGTCCCTGTTTCTGGCCGTGGGCTGTGCGCCAGCCGCAACCCCGGAGCCGCAAATCATCGTCGTAACCGCAACCCCGGACCCGGCGGCCCCGCCGACAGAACGAACCATCGCGGCTGCGGCCACGCCCATCTCGGCCACGAGGGGGCTCCCCACCCCCGGAGCCACGCCGACCGCTGCGGCCACGGCCACGCCCATGCCGACCGCGAAGGCGTCCCCCACCCCCAGAGCCACGCCGACCCCAGAACCGGAAAGTTTAATCATCCGCCGTCCGACGCCAACCCATCAGCCTACCGCCACCGTAGGCCCAACCCAGACCCCGGCCCCGACGCCGTGGCCGATGTCGGACACCGGCGATATTTGCTACCGCTCGCCCGCCGTCCAGTATAGCCTGATGCAGAAGCTGAACGTCAACCTGTGTCAGTCCATCACCATCGGAGAGCTGTTCCGGCTGGGAGGAAGCCTAAGTATCGAGGATATAACCCTGCATCCCCAAGACTTGGAGGGACTGGTCAACTTAAAGGAACTGCGGTTATCCCGCACCAATCTTCAATATCAAGACTTGCAGCACACCCCTAACGTCATTGATCTGGATCTGTCCAATCCAGTCAATTACAAACACCTGAAACTGGGTCACCTGACAAAGCTGCAAGATCTGTACCTGGAAACCCGGAACGCCGAATGCACCCTGCTAAGGACAGGGTACATCCGGCAACTTCTTGACGGGCTGGAAAACTTGCAGGAAGTATCCATCAGAGGCTATCTCTATATGCCTTCGGACGAAAATAGGTCTTCCAGACAGCGGGACCGCGATTTAGTGGAGAGGCGAATCCAAGCGGAAGTTCTACGAGCAGCCAATAGCCCCAACCTGGAAAGGGACAATATAAGCGTAAGCATCG
This sequence comes from Dehalococcoidia bacterium, assembly GCA_965213725.1. Lineage (GTDB taxonomy): Bacteria > Chloroflexota > Dehalococcoidia > Lucifugimonadales > UBA3495 > VXOI01. Next base: position 1,775,409 of record OZ243924.1, on the reverse strand, counting down.
AACTGCGCGACCCGGACGAGTACCCGGACAGACTCCCTCCCTGCTCCGAGGGCCACTAGGATGCGGGAATTCAGTCCGGCGTTTCAACCTTCGCCTGACGCTTACCGGAGCGGCCCGGCGCAGCGTTGGCCGGTCGGGGCTGACCGTTGGCGCGGGCTGAGACGTGGGCCTGAAGCGTCTGCTCTATAAATTCTATCCAGGCCGTGCCTCCGGTCTCGCCATCCAGCGACGCTTGGGCCTTGAACCAAGCGATGACATCGGCGGGCAGGGTAATCTGGACGTTCTGGATAACGCCGACTTCAAGGTCGGCCTTCCGCTGCCTAGCTTGCCGGTAGGTTTCGGGAAAGAGTTCTTTGGTGGGTTTGGCGTTCCTGAACCACTCTTCGTCAAGCTCGAAATCATCGGGGTCGGCGGCGATCTGTGCGTTGATGGCCGCGTCCTCCTCCGGCGTGGGCCGGATGATACGGCCTGCTGCAACAGTCATTTCAGCCTATCGCTCTCATCCCACTGATACGGCGGCCTAGGATTTGGCGCCATTCTATTCTATGATTCTCCCTCTACCCGGAGCGGGGACTTCAGACTTTCCCGTAAAAACGCCTCCGCCACCGCCAAATCCCCGGCGGTGGTGACCTTGATGTTTTCGTAGGCTCCCTCGAACATCCGCACCGGGTGGCCGATGGCTTCCACCATCGCGGCGTCGTCGGTCACGTCGGCGCGGCCGCGGCGGTGGGCTTCCAGCAGCAGTTGGCAGCGGAAGGCTTGGGGCGTCTGGGCGGCCCAGAGGCGGGCGCGTTCCGGGGTGTCTTCGACCAGCAACTCGGGCGACACGCGCTTGATGGTGTCCTTGACCGGCATTCCGGCCACCGCCGCGCCGTGTTCGGTGGCGGTTCGGATGCCCCGCTCCAGCGTGGCAACGTCCAGGCACGGGCGCGCGCCGTCGTGAATCAGCACTAGGTCGCAGGGCGCTAGGGCCAGCAGCCCTTGGTATACCGAATCCTGCCGCCGTTCCCCGCCCGCGCAGACCTGGGCCACCTTGCGCCAGCCCCGCGCCGCCGCCAGTTCCCGGCCCTGCTCCACCGACTCGGCGGCCAGCACCAAGGCGATTTCGCCGACCTTCGGATGCGCCTCGAACCGCTCCACGGTATGGGCGATGAGCGGCGCGCCCAACAGCGGCGCAAAGGTTTTGTCCACGCCGCCCATCCGGGAGCTTCGCCCGGCGGCCACGATGACGGCGCTGATGCGGAGCGGGGAGCGTTGCTCAACTGTTTCAGCGGCGGCCATAAGCTCCCCCTCCCCTCGCTTCTTATCCGGCCTTTGGCTGGGCGAAAACGATGCGGCCAGCGTTGGTTTGCAGCACGCGGGTGACCTGCACCATATGGCTGGAGTTGATGTAGCGTCGGCCGCCTTCCACCACTACCATAGTGCCGTCGTCCAGGTAGGCTACGCCCTGGCCGGCTTCCTTGCCTTCCTGCACGATGTCCACCCGCAGGTTTTCGCCGGGCAGCACGATGGATTTGACGGCGTTAGCCAGCTCGTTGACGTTAAGCACCTGCACGCCCTGGATTTCGGCGACGCGGTTCAGGTTGTAGTCGGTGGTCAGGATGGCGGACTTCATGCCCCGGGCCAGCTCCACCAGCCGGGCGTCCACCTCCTCGCCGCCCTCCACGCCCACGTCCAGCACCCGCAGCGGCACTGCGGCGTCCTTGCGAAGACGGCCCAGCACTTCCAGCCCGCGCCGCCCCCGGTTGCGCCGCAGCGAGTCGCTGGAATCGGCGATGTGGCGCAGTTCGTCGAGCACGAAGCGAGGCACCAGCAGCGAGCCATTGATGAACCCGGTGCCGGTGAGGTCGGCGATGCGCCCGTCTATGATGGCCGAGGTGTCCACCAGTATCGCCCCGTTGCGCCATTCCTGCGGGTGTCCGGCGTCCGGCATCGCGCCCCCGGCGGTCTGCTCTGCGGCGGGTCTTGGGGAGAAGCGCCTTTCGGAGTCCAAACCCGGCAGGATGGCGCGAATATCCTCCTCCCGCCGCATACCCACCAGCAGCCCGCCGGCGCCTAGGGCCGCGCTCAGGCAGACCGGCGCAGCCCACTCAATTATTCCGTCCCGGGCATAAAAGGGAATGGAGACCAGCGCGGCCATGGTCAAACCGACCAGCAGCCCGGCGACGCCGGCAAACAGTTTCGCGCCGGGCATCTCGGAGACTTTGCGCGCCAGAAGGATGCTGCCTTGCGCCATAACCCCGCCGCCGGTAAGTCCCAATGCGGCTAAGACCAGCCCCCATGGGAGGAACCGGTCTTGCGGGGAAGACAAATCTGAAATAATGCTAATCCACCAACCGAAAGCGCCACCGCCCCCCGCCCCTAAAGCTCTGAGCGTCCAAAGGCCGAGCAAAGCGAGATTCCCTCCCGTTTTCAACGATTTTCGACGGTTGCGCTCTGGAAACCACACAGAAAGATACAGCGTAAGGGTAACACAAACCACCCTTGCGCGATAGACGCGGCGTTATGGTTCTCGTCCTGATTCTGACAACCCCGCTCGCGCTTTCAGTGCGTAGAGCGTGACCGCCACCGACGTAGCCAAGTTCAGGCTGGATACTCCCGGAGTCATGGGTATGGACAGGCGGCGAACGGCGCGGGCCAGCAGTTCCCGGCTCGCGCCGCGCCGCTCGCTGCCGAAGGCCAGTATCGCCCGGCCCGGAACATCGCCCCAGGGCATCGGTTCGCCCTGCGGGTCCACGGCGATGACCGGGCGCCCTCCCGCCGGCTCGGAACCAACGCCGGGAATGGCGCCTACGCGGGCCACGGGCAGGGCGAACTGCAATCCGGCGGCGGACACGATGGCCGCCGGATGCCAGGGGTCCTGAGGCCCGGTGACCAGCAACCCGGCCGCGCCGGCCGCCGCCGCCACCCGCACCGCCGCGCCGATGTTGAACGGATTGCGAGGGTTTTCCAGCAGCACCACCGCCGCATCCGTTTGGCCGCACAGCGCGTCTGCGGCTGAAACCGGCGGACGCCGGGCTATGCCGATGATGCCGGTGTCCGGCGGCACGGGCGAGAGACGGCGGAAGTCGTCCGCCGAAACCCGCGTCAACTCCGCGGCCAGCCTGGAACTTATGTCAGGGGCGACCTCTGCAGCCAAGCCCAACGCGGCCTCCACGTCCGGGCTGACTAGCTCCAGCGTTTCCGCCCCAAAGCGCAGCCCGTGCTTCACGGCGTGGAGGCCGTCCATCACCGCCAGCGACGTATCCCGCCGCGCCTGCCGGAAACGATCAATCAGTGAATGGTCAGTCATCAAGGATAAACGCAGAGGCCACCGGGTGTTCTGAAGGCGTGTGGCATTGCCAACACGCGTCGAGCATACCGGCCACAGAGCTTTATTTTGCCTTATATTATTACAGGGTATGGAAAAACTGAAAATCTCTATATTCTCTGTGCGCTCTGCGTTGAATAATTGGGGGAGACTATTATGGTGGAGCAAGTGCAACTGATTCCGCCGCCGTCGCCGGGGGCGGGCGAATACTTGGAGCAGGCCATGGCCTGGTCGGAGGAGGCGCGGGCCGGTTCCCGGTGCGCGCTGAACCTGCCCTACGGCGACGGCGAGCGGCAGAAGCTGGACGTTTATATGCCGGACAAACCCGGCGGTGAACCGGCCCCGGCGCTGCTTTTCTTCCACGGCGGCTATTGGGTCATCGGCCACAAGGACCTGATGGGCTTCATGGCTCCGGCCATCACGCCCGCCCCGGCGCTGCTGGTGGCGGTGGGCTACCGGCTGGCCCCCGGAGCCAAGTATCCCCAGCAGGTGGATGACTGCCGCGCCGCCCTGCGCTGGGTGTACGACCATATTGCGGACTACGGCGGCGACCCGGCTCGCATCTACGTCGGCGGCCACTCTGCGGGCGGGCACCTGGCAGCCCTGATAACGCTGCAACGGGAGCAGCTTTCCGGCTTCGGTCTGCCGCCGGACGTTATCAAGGGCTGTTTCCCGGTCAGCGGCGTGTTCGACGTTACCGAGACCCCGCCGGAGCGGCGCGAGGCATTCCTGATGTCCGACGCCGACGCCCGAGAGGCCAGCCCGCTCTACAACGTGGAGGGCAACGCCACGCCCTTCCTGCTGGAGATAGGCAGCGACGACTTCGACAACCTGCGCGCCCAGCACCCCCGGATGCTGGCGGCCCTTGGGTCGGAGCAGGGTTACGCGGAAGAGATGGTGCGAGAGGGCCACAACCACTTCCAAATCAGCCTCGACCACGCCGACCCGGAAAGCCCGTGGACGCGCCGGGTGCGCGAATGGATGACCGGGTAAACGGTGGTAATGGAGTTGATGCTCAGGGATTGCGGAGCCGCCGGAGTTCTTCTTCCAGCGCGCGGGCCCGGGCTTCTTCCCGGTCGGCGCGGGCTTCTTCCCGGTCGGCGCGGGCGCGCTGGTCATCGTAGGTCAGGATGTGCCGCCCCGTGGCCGGGTCATACCATCCCAACTGGCCCCGCTCCCACCGGAGGTTGAGGTTCAGGACTTGGCTGTGGCCCTGCAAGGAGCCATCCGCCAACTGCTCGATGGGGATGGGCCGGTACCGGCCGCCGGCCAGCCGGTCGCCGGCCAGGCGCGTGCCGTGCCACCGCCCGGTCTCCGTCTCGTCGAAACGCCAGTATTCGGGAATGCCCAGGGCGGCGTAGTCGTTCCGCTTGTCCCCGGCGTCTTCGCGTCCGGTTCGGCGAGAGGCGATTTCCAGAACGAAGTCCGGGGGCTTTCCCTGTTCCGAGATGACGTAGGCGTTGCTCCGGCGGTAGGCGGCCGGGTCGGCGTTGAAGGCGATGAGCAGGTCCGGGTAGCGCACCCCGGTCAGGTTCCGGGTTGGCCTGACGCTGAGGTAATGCTCGCCGGTGATGAGGGTGGTTTCGGGATTGCCGAAGTGCTGGCGCAGGTGGTATACGTTGCCGGTGGCGGAAAGATGGTCGAAGCTGGTCATATCGTCGGGCTCGCGTTCCGGCGGGTCGGGGAACCGGATGGCGCTCTCGGTTTTCGGTGTCCTGGCGGTGGTCATGCTGAACCTCCGGTGGCGGAAATCGCCGGGGCGGCCCGCGCTTTGCATGGCGCGCCGGGTGCGCGAATGGATGACCGGGTAAATGGTGGTAATGGAGTTGATGCTCAGGGATTGCGGAGCCGCCGGAGTTCCTCTTCCAGCGCGCGGGCCCGGGCTTCTTCCCGGTCGGCGCGGGCTTCTTCCCGGTCGGCCCGGTCTTCGGCGATTCCGGCCCGGTCTTCGGCAATGTCGGCGCGGGCTTCGGCAACGTCGGCCCGGTCTTCGGCAATGTCGGCGCGGGCGCGCTGGTCATCGTAGGTCAGAATGTGCCTTCCCGTGGCCGGGTCATACCATCCCAACCGGCCCCTCTCCCACCGGAGGTTGAGGTTCAGGACTTGGCTGTGGCCCTGCAAGGAGCCATCCGCCAACTGCTCGATGGGGATGGGTCGGTACCGGCCGTCGGCCAGCCGGTCGCCGGCCAGGCGCGTGCCGTGCCACCGCCCGGTCTCCGTCTCGTCGAAACGCCAGTATTCGGGTATGCCCAAGGCGGCGTAGTCGTTCCGCTTGTCCCCGGCGTCTTCGCGTCCGGTTCGGCGGGAGGCGATTTCCAGAACGAAGTCCGGGGGCTTTCCCTGTTCCGAGATGACGTAGGCGTTGCTCCGGCGGTAGGCGGCCGGGTCGGCGTTGAAGGCGATGAGCAGGTCCGGGTAGCGCACCCCGGCCAGGTTCCGGGTGGGCCTGACGCTGAGGTAATGCTCGCCGGTGATGAGGGTGGTATCGGGATTGCCGAAGTGCTGGCGCAGGTGATACACGTTGCCGGTGGCGGAAAGATGGTCGAAGCTGGTCATATCGTCGGGCTCGCGTTCCGGCGGGTCGGGAAACCGGATAGCGCTCTCGGTTTTCGGTGTCCTGGCGGTGGTCATGCTGAACCTCCGGTGGCGGAAATCGCCGGGGGCGGCCCGCGCTTTGCAAGGCGCGCCGGGTGCGCGAATGGATGACCGGGTAAACGGCTGTAAGAGAGTTGATGCTCAGGGATTGCGGAGCCGCCGGAGTTCCTCTTCCAGCGCGCGGGATCGAGCTTCTTCCCGGTCGGCGCGGGCTTTTTCCCGGTCGGCGCGGGCTTTTTCCCGGTTGGCGCGGGCTTCGGCAACATCGGCCTGGGCTTCTTCCCGGTCGGCGCGGGCGCGCTGGTCATCGTAGGTCAGGATGTGCTGCCCCGTGGCCGGGTCATGCCACCCCAACCGGCCTCGCTCCCACCGGAGGTCGAGGTTCAGGACTTGGCTGTGGCCCTGCAAGGATCCATCCGCCAACTGCTCGATGGGGATGGGCCGGTACCGGCCGCCGGCCAGCCGGTCGCCGGCCAAGCGCGTGCCGTGCCACCGCCCGGTCTCCGTCTCGTCGAAACGCCAGTATTCGGGAATGCCCAGGGCGGCGTAGTCGTCCCGCTTGTTCCCGGCGTCTTCGCGTCCGGTTCTGCGGGAGGCGATTTCCAGAACGAAGTCCGGGGGCTTTCCCTGCTCCGAGATGACGTAGGCGTTGCTCCGGCGGTAGGCGGCCGGGTCGGCGTTGAAGGCGATGAGCAGGTCCGGGTAGCGCACCCCGGCCAGGTTCCGGGTGGGCCTGACGCTGAGGTAATGCTCGCCGGTGATGAGGGTGGTATCGGGATTGCCGAAGTGCTGGCGCAGGTGATACACGTTGCCGGTGGCGGAAAGATGGTCGAAGCTGGTCATATCGTCGGGCTCGCGTTCCGGCGGGTCGGGAAACCGGATAGCGCTCTCGGTTTTCGGTGTCCTGGCGGTGGTCATGCTGAACCTCCGGTGGCGGAAATCGCCGGGGCGGCCCGCGCTTTGCAAGGCGCGCCGGGTGCGCGAATGGATGACCGGGTAAACGGTGGTAACGGAGCTGATGCTCAGGGATTGCGGAGCCGCCGGAGTTCCTCTTCCAGCGCGCGGGATCGAGCTTCTTCCCGGTCGGCGCGGGCTTTTTCCCGGTCGGCGCGGGCTTCTTCCCGGTCGGCGCGGGCGCGCTGGTCATCGTAGGTCAGGATGTGCCGCCCCGTGGCCGGGTCATGCCACCCCAACCGGCCCCGCTCCCACCGGAGGTCGAGGTTCAGGACTTGGCTGTGGCCCTGCAAGGAGCCATCCGCCAACTGTTCGATGGGGATGGGCCGGTACCGGCCGCTTGCCAGCCGGTCGCCGGCCAAGCGCGTGCCGTGCCACCGGCCGGTCTCCGTCTCGTCGAAACGCCAGTATTCGGGAATGCCCAGGGCGGCGTAGTCGTCCCGCTTGTCCCCGGCGTCTTCGCGTCCGGTTCGGCGAGAGGCGATTTCCAGAACGAAGTCCGGAGGCTTCCCCTGTTCCGAGATGACGTAGGCGTTGCTCCGGCGGTAGGCGGCCGGGTCGGCGTTGAAGGCGATGAGCAGGTCCGGGTAGCGCACCCCGGCCAGGTTCCGGGTGGGCCTGACGCTGAGGTAATGCTCGCCGGTGATGAGGGTGGTATCGGGATTGCCGAAGTGCTGGCGCAGGTGATACACGTTGCCGGTGGCGGAAAGATGGTCGAAGCTGGTCATATCGTCGGGCTCGCGTTCCGGCGGGTCGGGAAACCGGATAGCGCTCTCGATTTTCGGTGTCCTGGCGGTGGTCATGCTGAACCTCCGGTGGCGGAAATCGCCGGGGGCGGCCCGCGCTTTGCAAGGCGCGCCGGGTGCGCGAATGGATGACCGGGTAAACGGTGGTAACGGAGCTGATGCTCAGGGATTGCGGAGCCGCCGGAGTTCCTCTTCCAGCGCGCGGGATCGAGCTTCTTCCCGGTCGGCGCGGGCTTTTTCCCGGTCGGCGCGGGCTTCTTCCCGGTTGGCGCGGGCTTCGGCAACATCGGCCTGGGCTTCTTCCCGGTCGGCGCGGGCTTTTTCCCGGTCGGCGCGGGCTTCTTCCCGGTTGGCGCGGGCTTCGGCAACATCGGCCTGGGCTTCTTCCCGGTCGGCGCGGGCGCGCTGGTCATCGTAGGTCAGAATGTGCCGCCCCGTGGCCGGGTCATGCCACCCCAACCGGCCTCGCTCCCACCGGAGGTTGAGGTTCAGGACTTGGCTGTGGCCCTGCAAGGAGCCATCCGCCAACTGCTCGATGGGGATGGGCCGGTACCGGCCGCCGACCAGCCGGTCGCCGGCCAGGCGCGTGCCGTGCCACCGGCCCGTCTCCGTCTCGTCGAAACGCCAGTATTCGGGAATGCCCAGGGCGGCGTAGTCGTCCCGCTTGTCCCCGGCGTCTTCGCGTCCGGTTCGGCGAGAGGCGATTTCCAGAACGAAGTCCGGGGGCTTTCCCTGCTCCGAGATGACGTAGGCGTTGCTCCGGCGGTAGGCGGCCGGGTCGGCGTTGAAGGCGATGAGCAGGTCCGGGTAGCGCACCCCGGCCAGGTTCCGGGTGGGCCTGACGCTGAGGTAATGCTCGCCGGTGATGAGGGTGGTATCGGGATTGCCGAAGTGCTGGCGCAGGTGATACACGTTGCCGGTGGCGGAAAGATGGTCGAAGCTGGTCATATCGTCGGGCTCGCGTTCCGGCGGGTCGGGAAACCGGATAGCGCTCTCGGTTTTCGGTGTCCTGGCGGTGGTCATGCTGAACCTCCGGTGGCGGAAATCGCCGGGGGCGGCCCGCGCTTTGCAAGGTGCGCCGGGTGCGCGAATGGATGACCGGGTAAACGGTGGTAACGGAGCTGATGCTCAGGGATTGCGGAGCCGCCGGAGTTCCTCTTCCAGCGCGCGGGATCGAGCTTCTTCCCGGTCGGCGCGGGCTTTTTCCCGGTCGGCGCGGGCGCGCTGGTCATCGTAGGTCAGGATGTGCCGCCCCGTGGCCGGGTCATGCCACCCCAACCGGCCTCGCTCCCACCGGAGGTTGAGGTTCAGGACTTGGCTGTGGCCCTGCAAGGAGCCATCCGCCAACTGTTCGATGGGGATGGGCCGGTACCGGCCGCTTGCCAGCCGGTCGCCGGCCAGGCGCGTGCCGTGCCACCGGCCCGTCTCCGTCTCGTCGAAACGCCAGTATTCGGGAATGCCCAGGGCGGCGTAGTCGTCCCGCTTGTCCCCGGCGTCTTCGCGTCCGGTTCGGCGAGAGGCGATTTCCAGAACGAAGTCCGAGGGCTTTCCCTGCTCCGAGATGACGTAGGCGTTGCTCCGGCGGTAGGCGGCCGGGTCGGCGTTGAAGGCGATGAGCAGGTCCGGGTAGCGCACCCCGGCCAGGTTCCGGGTGGGCCTGACGCTGAGGTAATGCTCGCCGGTGATGAGGGTGGTATCGGGATTGCCGAAGTGCTGGCGCAGGTGATACACGTTGCCGGTGGCGGAAAGATGGTCGAAGCTGGTCATATCGTCGGGCTCGCGTTCCGGCGGGTCGGGAAACCGGATAGCGCTCTCGGTTTTCGGTGTCCTGGCGGTGGTCATGCTGAACCTCCGGTGGCGGAAATCGCCGGGGGCGGCCCGCGCTTTGCAAGGCGCGTTCCAATAGAGAGGGATAATGCAGGAGCGCCTTAAAGCCCCGCTGCTCGTCCCGCCCTGCTCTGGCTCAAAGGCCGTGAAGGGTGAACGTGTTTCGGCGGCCGCTTTAGAGCCGCGCCCTAGGCCCGCTGGCCGGCCGGGTGGGCCGCGTCGGCTTCGCGGAGCAGTTCCGCGATGAGATCGCGGGGCGTCAGCCAGACCATGGCCGCCAGAACCAGCAGGGCTAGGGCCAAATCGTCCAGAGGAACTAGGGGTATCAGGTCCACCGGGCTAATCCAGTAGACCAGCACGGCCAGCGGCAGGACGCGCAAGTACCAGGGCAGCCGCCGGTCGAACACCAGCAGGCGCAGAAAGGTCAGTTTGGCCCGCAGCGTCAGCCGTTGGAACGAGGCGTAGGGTTCCCGGCGGACAAGCCACCACACCGTCGCCATGGCCAGCAACGCCGCCACCAGTAGCCCCGCCCCTAAACCCAGTGCTAGAAACTTCCAGTCCAACCCTGCTTTCCTGCTCTTTTTCCTGTCAGTATACACTACAATAAGAGCCGCATTCCGAATGGAGAGGACGATTATGGCAATTTACCGGGTGTATGCCACCGACGACGGGGAAAGCCACATGGATGAACTGGATCTGGCTGAGTGTCCCGAGCTTCACTCAATGCTGAACGTGGGCGAAGTGAAGGTGCAGTGGTGGACGGAACCCCGGGTGATGGACTTCCATCCGCTGCCCGACCGCCGTTTCATCATCCACCTGACCGGCGAAACCGAAATCACGGTCAGCGACGGCGCTTCCCGCATCTTCCGCCCCGGCGACGCCCGGCTGATGGAGGACACCTCCGGCAAGGGCCACAGCCACGTGGACCGCGGCCCAACTTCAGCCGCCTACGTGTTTCTTCAGGATTAGGGCGCGCCGAATTAGGACGCGCCACGGAACCCCTTTCCCTTTGGGGTGTCAGGGCGGGGCGTCCCCTGCTTTCGGCGCATTCGCTAACGGAAGCGGTTGCCGGGGGTAGTCCAGCGGAGGCGCGCGCCGATATTGACAAACCCGGCCCGCTCGTAGAACTCGATTTGGCGGTCGCCATTGCGGGGCGTGCCCAGCTCCACCACCTGGCAGCCACTGGCCGCGGCGTGCGCCAGCGCAAAGTCAATGACGGCCCTTCCGACGCCCGAACTGCGGGATTCGGGTTCAACGTACATTTCCTGGAGGATGGCGTACCGGCCCACCGTGCGCAGGGCCAGCAGGAAGGAGGCGGTGCAGACTGCCTTGGCGGCGCCATCCTCCTCGGCGATGACAATGAACCCGGCGTCTCCGCCGGATACCAGTTCGTCAAAGACCTGACCCGCCGCGTCGGCCGGCCGGGCCGTCCCGCCCAGTTCGGTCAGCAGGCCGTTGACCAGCCGCAGCGCTTCATCACGGTCAGCCGGGGTAGCGAGCCTGACGTTCAGCACCACTGCAACTCCTCGTCGCCGGTTCGCCCGGAACCGGCGCGTTTCGGGCATTCCAATCACCCCATTTCAATCACCAAGGAAAGGACCAGCCGAATTATACGCCTGCCGACGGGATTCCCAACCCAATTTATAAGCCGCAGCGTGTAAAATCCTCTTATGGGCGGGATAGCGACAATACTGCTGACCTTGCTTGCCGCACTGATAGCGGGATGCGGCAGCCCCTCTGCCACACAGGCGCCTGCGCCCACGCCTGCCCCGTCCGTCCCGGCCCTGGAAACCCTGCGGCTGGAGCCAACGCTGGCCGGCATGAAATTTGACTCGCCGACAAACCTCGTCCAAGCCCCGGGCGGCGAGGTGCTGGTAACCGAACAGGATGGGCGGATATGGGAGTTCGCCGAGGGCGCGCTGAGGCAGGAGAATACCCTTTACGCCGAGTTCCTGGATATCCGCGACCGGGTGAGCGACCGCGGTTGGGAAGAGGGATTGCTGGGGCTTGCCCTTGACCCGGCAGACCGGCGGTATGTCTACGTTTACTACTCTGCGGCCAACCCGCGCCGGTCTGTTGTGTCCCGGTTTTCCCTGGCCCCCTCGGGCAGCCCGACTCCCGCGGCCCCGGACAGCGAGCTGATTATCCTGGAGGTGGAGCAGCCTTACGCCAACCACAACGGCGGGCAGCTTGCCTTCGGGCCGGACGGATATCTGTACGTCGGGCTGGGCGACGGCGGGTCGGCGGGCGATCCCCAGGGCAACGGCCAAGACACCGCAACGCTGCTGGGCGCCATCTTGCGCATCGACGTATCCGCCGCCACGGCCGGGCGGCCCTACGCCATCCCGCCGGACAACCCCTTCGCCGCCGGCGGCGGACGCCCCGAGATCTGGGCCTACGGGCTTCGCAACCCGTGGCGCTTTTCCTTCGACCGCGACACCAGCGAACTGTGGGCCGGAGACGTGGGGCAGAACCGCTGGGAGGAGCTTGACGTCATCGAGGGGGGCGGCAACTACGGCTGGAACGCCATGGAGGGCAACCACTGTTTCAGGCCGCCGGATAATTGCCGACAGGAGGGCATGGTTCCGCCGGTATGGGAGTATCCGCTGGAGGATGACGCCTGCTCGGTCATCGGAGGATACGTCTATCGCGGCGCCGCCATCCCGTGGCTTACCGGCGTCTATGTCTACGGCGACTTCTGTACCGGCCAGGTCTTCGGCCTGCGCCGTGAAGCCGCCGGTTTCTCAAGCCATCCGCTCGCCGACACCGGCCTGCGGATTGCGTCCTTCGGGCAGGATAACGACGGCGAGCTGTATGTGCTGTCGCATGGCGAGGGCATCCACCGGCTGTGGCCCTAACGGCTAGGCCGACAGATGCTTGCCGTAGAACTCCAGCACCCGGTGCCACATATCCTGGGCCGGGGCGGCGCGATAACTGGGGCGGTAGTCGGCGAAGAAAGCGTGGCCCGCATTTTCGTACATCACCCACTCGTAGGTCTTGCCGTGCTTGTCCAGCTCGGCCCGCAGCCGCTCGGCCTGCTCCGGCGTCGGGTTCTGATCCTCGATGCCGAACAGCGCCAAGAGAGGGCAGGACAGGTCGGACACCATATCTATGGGATTGACCGGGCGCAGGGCGGTAATTTCCTGGTCGGCGATGTGGCCGCCCGCGGAGTCCACGGCGGCGTCAATGTTGCTGCTCTGGCAGGCCAGCATCAGCGTGTAGCGCCCGCCGGAGCAGAAGCCGATGATGCCCACCTTGCCGTTGCCATGGGCTTGGGACTTGAGGAACCGGGCCGCGCCTTCCAGGTCATCCATGGCTCGCGCGTCAGGGCTGGCGAAGAGCGTCGCCAGCACGTTCTCCGGCTCCGGCGTCCCCTCCCGGGTGTAGAGGTCGGGAGCGATGGCGAGATAGCCCCGGACGGCAAAGCGCACCGCGATGTCCTTGTGGTGCTCCATCAGCCCCATGCCTTCCATGGTGACGATGACGCCGGGGTAGCTGCCCGGTTCGGCGGGCCGGCTGTAAAAGGCGTTCATCGTGGTTCCGTCGCGGCTTTCATACTGTATCGTGCCGGATTCAAGCTGCTGCCCGGCCAGTACCATCATTCCACCTCCGTTGATTGGATAGGCTCAGTTCAACCGATAACGGCGTCAGGGATGTGCCTCGGAATCGCCCTTTAGGATTCGGGAGATTTCCGGGGTGATAGTTATGCCCTGTAGTTCCAATGCCTGCCCAATGCGCTCACGTTCCTCTTGGCGGCCCTGTTCTAGGCCCTGTTCTAGGCCCTGTTCTAGGCCCTGTTCTAGGCCCTGCTGCCGGCCGGCCTGCTGGGCCGCCAACCTCAGTCTCCTTTGTCGTCTCTCGAATGCTTCCTTTGCGGCAAAGAACAAGTTCACACCTCCAAATATAACCACTGCTGTAGGGAACAACAGCAGCGTGGCTACCACTATCAAACCCGCGCTCTTGTCGGACAGTTCCTTGAGGAACCCTATAAGCCAGACGCCGTTGCAGGACTGGCAGTAGTTTATCAGCACTGCCAACAGCATACTGCCGCTGACGGAGATTGAGCCGTCAACCAGTCCCCACGGCAGGTTGCGGCGTTCCTCTTCCTCATAGTTCATCATCCCTCATTTTACCACCCCAACAGCTTTCGGGAACCAGCCTTTTCCGCGCTGGCCCGCGCCACAGCCGACTTTACCATAAGACTCCCTCCCGGCACTCGCCTGCTGATGCCCTTTCGCTGTCTTTGGACGCAGAACCGCCCCTTGCTTGACAGGCCATATCCGGCGTGCTTTGCTTGGCCTGCGAAAGGGAAAGCCTACTTCTATCCTGAGAGCGAGGTGCAGCTATGGCGGAAAAGCTGGTTGGAGTGGCGGTTGGCGGCGCGGGAATCCGCGAGATACAGGCGATGATTCTGCGGGCGGAGGAACTGGGCATTCATGCCGCTTGGATGACCACCGGCGGGGCGCGGCCCGACAGCATAACGGCCTTTGCCGCCGCCGCCGCCCTTACCGAGCGCATCAAGCTGGGCACGTCCATCGTCCCCACCTACCCGCGCCACCCGCTGGTGATGGCCCAGCAGGCCCAGATTGTGGCCCAGCTCGCCCCCGGCCGTTTCCGGCTGGGCGTTGGCCCCAGCCACCGGCCCACCATTGAGGCTATGGGCCTCCGGTTCAACGCGCCCTTGGCCCACCTGCGGGAATACCTGCAAATTCTCAAGGCCATCCTGCAAGGCGGGCGGGTGGACTTCGACGGCGAGCATTACACCGCCCACGACGGCATCGCCGAGCCGGTGGACATCGAAATTATGGCGTCGGCGCTGCGTAAAGGCTCTTTCGAGCTGTGCGGGGCCGAATCCGACGGAGCCATAAGCTGGATTTGCCCCGGCCAGTACCTGCACGACGTGGCCCTGCCGGCCATGCAGGCCGGGGCGCAGCGGGCGGGACGGGAGACGCCGCCCCTCATCGCCCACGCCCCGGTCTGCGTCCACGACGACGCCGGGGAGGTTCGCGCCGCAGTGCGCCAGCAGGTTATGAACCCCCGCCTGCCCTATTACCAGCGGATGCTGGTGGCCGCCGGTTATCCCGAGGCCGTCGAGGGCGTCTGGAGCGACGCTATGATCGACGGCGCGGTTATCTGGGGCGACGAGGAGCAGTGCGCCGAGGGCGTCCGCCGCCTCTTCGACCTCGGCGCAACGGAAGTGCTGGCCTCGCCCATCGCCGCCGGCGGCGACCCGGCGGCCTCGGTAGACCGGACGATGCGGCTGTTGGGGCAGGCGGCCGCGGCGGTCAGCTAACGGGCCTCGCCCCGGCGCCTATGGGCGCGGCCCGTCAAGCATCGCCAACACAATCGCGGATGCCAAAAACCGGCGGCCCCGGATTTTCCGGGGCCGCCGTTATGCCTCTGGTTCCTGTGGGCGCCGGGCTTGCCGGCGCTGCGGGTTGGGCTATTAGCGAGCCGTGCCAGCGGAGCTGACCCATTCCGCCATGTTGTCGCCCTCGAACCGCACGTAGGATATTTTGCCCTGCCTTCCGTACTCCGCCTGAGGGGCCATTTTATTGATCCCTTTCGAGCAGATATTACTCAGGTCGTCAGTATCTTCGCTGGTGGCGCAGGCCAGTACGGGCTTAATGCGCACTCCAACGGCATTCCGGCCCTCGCCCAGAGCGGAGAGGATGTCGGTCTCAGCGGCCCCTTCCTTCTCCGGCCAGCCTTCCGCGCCGGCCAGCAGCTTGGGCAGGGTGGTCACCACACCGATCCAGCCGCCGTCATTGGCGAAGTCGCTGTTGGTCAGAGCTTCCAGCTCCGCCCTGTTCCTGTTTACTTGTGACCAGTTGGCGTTGAAGCCTTCGTAGGTGTCGGCAATTTGGCTGACAGACACGATGCGGGTCACCTTCGTGAGCCGTTGTGCGGGATCGTCGGAACGAGTCCGGAAGGTATACTCCACTTCATAGTGGCTAGCCCCTTCGTCTTTGGGCCACACGGAAACTATCATGGGCAGATTGCTCTCCGCGTCCGTCGCCAACGTCGAGGCGGACCGGGTATCTCTGGTGTCGAAAGCATCTCCGAGGAGAGGCCGCGGTCCATCGGTAAATGTCGAAAAAGATGCTTGCGAACCCGGGGCTCCGGTGATCGTAATGATGCCGCCCACCCAAGGCATGGGGAAGATCTGTTCGCTGGTATTGGCATCCAGCACATTCAAGCGCACGACCGTCGGCACTACCTTACCTGCGAAAGCAGTATCGGAAATGCCGAGGTCGCCCGCCGAAGGAGCGTTCCGCTCAAGGGTGATGGTGTAGGCCGGTTTGCCGGACTCCGGGTTCGGGGTGATGTTGCTCCACTCAAGGTTCAAATAGTAGCAGCGCAGGTCTTCGCAACCCCATAAGCCGCTTTCACCGGAGAGCCAGGTAGTTGTGAGAGTCTCCCAAGTCGCCCGGTCACTGCCGCCGATGCCATAGTCCGTGACGGTTTCCTCGGCCCAACCGCCTTCAGTATGGTTAAGCGTGGGCTGGCCGTCCTGCGCTGAGGCGCCGCTGATTGTTCCGAACACCACCAGCAGGGCGGCGGCGGCAGCGCAGATTCCGAGCAGCCAGATCAGGGCCGCGCTGCGCCCCTTCGTTGCGATTCGCATTTCGGTTTTCATTTCTCCATTCAACCTCCTGTCGGGATTTCCCCTACCCTCCTGCGTCAGACAATTTCGTTGCCCGGACGAGTCCGCCCCGGCAACGTGAGCCAAGCATAACCGACGGGCAAGCCCGGCGCAATACCCGAACGGCCCGGTATTCTGAAAATGCGGCGGCAATGCCCGCACCGTCATCCCCGCCGCCGCGGAAATCCGCAGGTTTCAGCCGGAACGGGCCGGCCCATACCCGCGTGCCAGCTATTGCCAGAGTTCCACAATTCCAGTAGCCTTTTTGGCAGCAGGAGGATGGGGCCGTATGAGCCATCAATGCGGGCCGGCAACTCCCGAACCGTTGCCGGACTACATAACCGACGGGAGCGGCAAGACGAGAGAAGTCACTTGGCATCTCAAAGAAGAAGTGATTAAGAGGCCAGACCGCCAGGTGATTGCGGAGGAACGGATAAGGCAAGTACTGGATGGCTGGCAGTATCGCTGTATCACCCTCAGCGGCAGCGATGAACGACCGGGGTGGTCACACTGGGGCAAGGTCAGGTGGGAGGGCAAAGACCGCATACTGGCGGTGGTGACGTCAATCGACGATGAAAGGATAGTCACCGTCCACTTGGACAGAGATGCAACCAAGTCATGGGAGGAAGGCAACCTTACCTATTTCGAGAAACGTTGCCGGGACGGAACATACAAGAATTTCGAGGAGCGAAAATGAGCTTGCGAGTAGGGTACACCGCTGTGGATGACTGCATCTACATATCCACAAGTCAAGGGTCGTCCGATAGTTCAGTCCTTGTTTCAGACTCCGGCATCATCATAGACACCCACCCCGACAGCGAGTACAAGCCCACCGCTCTGGAGGTGCTGTATATCAGCAGCTACCTGCCGCTGGAAACAAACGCCGGCTACTGCCCTGACACCGATACCCTGGTCATTGGCGAGGACAAAGACACTGCAACTCTGGTTGAAGAGAACGGCGACTTGGTGGCTTACTGGGCGCCGGTATACTTCTCAAAACACCTGTCGCTTGTGGCCGCCGGCCTCCGCAACGCGTCGAAACATCTGGCCCCAGCGATTGCCAATCACCTAAACCAGCCTGCCGATGAGAAGGAAAAACAGGCTTCCGGCAAACTCCGGGCAATCCGGTAGCGCTCCGTCCCAGCCGGGAACCAGCCAGCCCTCGCTCCATCGGCGGGGGCTGCCGGCTTTTTGAGCCGGGTGCCCTCAATGCGGCGCGCAGCGGTATGATTCTATCCGCCACCCCGCAAGAGGCAGCAGTACCAGCCGGAACGGGTCGGCCCATACCCTCCTGCCAGCTATTGCCAGAGTTCCACAATTCCAGTAGCCTTTTTGGCAGCAGGAGGATGGGACCGTATGAGCCATCAATGCGGGCCAGAATGCCGCCGGAATCAGACTCCCGGCACGGGCGAGGACTGTCCCAGTTGCGGGCCGGCAACTCCCGATCCGTTGCCGGACTACATAACCGACGGGAGCGGCAAGACGAGAGAAGTCACTTGGCATCTCAAAGAAGAGGTGATCAAGCGGGAAGACCGCAGGATGGTTACGGAGGAACGGATAGTACAAGTGCTGGATGGTTGGCGGTATCGCTGTATCACCCTCAGCGGCAGGGATAAACGACCGGGGTGGTCACACTGGGGCAAGGTCAGGTGGGAGGGCAAAGACCGCATACTGGCGGTGGTGACCTCAATCAACGATGAAAGGATAGTCACCGTCTACTTAGACAACAAGGCAACCGAGTCATGGGAGAAAGGCAACCTTGCCTATTTCGAGAAACGTTGCCGGGACGGAACATACATGAATTTTGAGGAGCGAAAATGAGCTTGCGAGTAGGGTACACCGCTGTGGATGACTGTATCTACCTATCCACAAGTCAAGGGGTCGGTGGAAGTTGGAGCCTTGTTTCGGACTCCGGCACGGTCATAGACACCCACCCCGACAGCAAGTACAGGCCCACCGCTCTGGAGGTGCTGTACATCAGCAGCTACCTGCCGCTGGAAACAAACGGCGGCTACTGCCCCGACACCGATACCCTAGTCATTGGCGAGGGCAAAGACACTGCAACTCTGGTTGAAGAGAACGGCGACTTGTCGGCTTACTGGGCGCCAGATGAGGACTTTCAAGGTTCATTTGATCTTGTGGCCGCCGGCCTCCGCAACGCGTCGAAACATCTGGCCCCAGCGATTGCCAATCACCTAAACCAGCCTGCCGATGAGAAGGAAAAACAGGCTTCCGGCAAACCCCGGGCAGTCCGGTAGCGCTCCGTCCCAGCCGGGAACCAGCCAGCCCTCGCTCCACCGGCGGGGGCTGCCGGCTTTTTGAGCCGGTGGCCCTTACTATGCGCTCGGTGGCCCGGTCTTTCATGCGGGGGCTGCCGGCTTTTTGAGCCGGTGGCCCTCAATGCAGCGCGCAACGGTATGATTCGATCCGCTACCCCGCAAAAGGCAGCAGTACCCTTCCGGCAAAATCCGTTACTCCGGTGTGCTAAAATTCGGCTGTCAATTCTTGGCTGGAGGCGCGTTTTGGAGTTCGGTTTTTATCTGCCCAACAGCGGGGAGGGAGCGGAGCCGGATGCCTTGGCCAGCATCGCGCGCTTGGGCGACCGTCTCGGCTTCCACTGCCTGGTGGCGCCCGACCATATACTGATGCCCCGGGAGGTCAGCTCGGTCTATCCGTACAGCGTCACCGGCAGCATCCTGGCCGGGGGCAACTCCGGCGCCGGCGAGTGGCCGGAGCAGATCACCACCCTGGCGTTCCTGGCCGGAGTGACGGAACGCATCCGGCTGGTGACCAGCGTTATGATTGTGCCCTACCGCAACCCGCTGCTCACCGCCAAGATGCTGGCTACGCTGGACGTGCTGTCCCAAGGCCGCTTGGTGGTGGGCGCGGGAGTGGGCTGGATGGAGGAGGAGTTCGAGCTGCTGGAAGCCCCGCCCTTCGCCCAGCGGGGGGAGGTGACCGACGAGTATCTGCGGGCCTTCATCGAGCTTTGGACGGCGGAAAACCCCAGCTTCGAGGGCCGGCACGTGCGGTTTTCCGGCATCATCTTTCAGCCCAAGCCGGTGCAGCGGCCCCACCCGCCCATCTGGATTGGCGGGCAGAGCCGGGCCGCCCTGCGCCGCGCCGCCCGCTTGGGCCACGCCTGGCATCCCGTCGGCGCCATTCCCGCCGCGCCGCTGGAGCCGGAGGAACTGGCGGAAAGCCTGGCCTACCTGCGCCGCCACGCCGAGGGGGCCGGGCGAGATCCCGCCGAAATCCAGGTCTCGATGAAGGCGCCACTCTACGACGCCGCCCCGGCTCCGGCGAACCCGGCTGCGGCTAACGCCGGGGCCGCCGGAACCCGCCGCCGCTTCTCGGGCCCGCCCGGCGCGGTGCTGCAAGACATCCACGATTACGCCGCCGCGGGCGCAACCCACCTGATATTCGACTTCCGCAGCCCATACCACGCCGAAACCGAGGAGCGCATGGCCCGCTTCGCCGAAGAGGTGATGGCGGCGGCGTAGGTGACGGCGGCGCCGGGGAAGCTCCCCTGACTCTCCCCCCAAGGGGGAGGGGATAACGCAGACAGGAGAAGAACGTTGGAGACGCTGAACGACCGCTACGAACGAGGCCAAGAGATACGCAAGCGCTTGGCCGGAGGCAACCCCAGCCATTACAGTCTGCCGGGCATTGACCAGCTTGCCCCGGACCTAAAGCGCATTGTTGACGAAGCACTGTGGGGTTCCGTCTGGACCCGGCCGGGGCTGGAGATGTCCCACCGCTGTATGTGCACCGTGTCGGCGCTCACCGCTCTGGGCCAGATCCCCCTGCTGCGCCGCAACATTGAGCGCAGCCTGAACCTGGGGGTTGCGCCGGACCAGATTGTGGAGGTCATCATCCAGATGACCTTTCTGGTGGGCATCCCGGGGGTGGAGTCGGCCATGAAGCTGGCGAAGGACATCTTTGAGGAAAACGGCATCGAATACACGCCCTCCCGCATCTACGACACCGGCCGGACGGTGGATGAGCTGCACCAGAACGGCCTGCGCATCTATGACCAGCAGATGGGCAAGCCACCGCTCTATCCGGTGGATGACCCCAACTCCCTGGAAATGGAAGCGCAGCGGTTCATTGAGGAATACCACTGGGGCGCCATCCACGCCCGCCCCGGCCTGGATCCCAAGAGCCGCGCCCTTTGCAGCCTCTCGGCTATGACCGTCTTGGGCCAGTATGACCGGCAGATACGGCGGCTGATCGAGGGCGCGCTCCACGTCGGCGCCACGCCGCAGGAAATTATGGAAGTCTTCTTCCAACTGATCTTTTACGGCAGCTACACCAACTCCCGCACCGCCATGCGCGTGGCCCGCTCGGTCTTTGTGGAGCAGGGCCTCGTGGCGGCCGCGGCGGACTGAAGGCCGCGGCAACGAACCTCACATCGGGCCGGCTCTCAGGCCCGGAGGCAGTTATGAAAGTTCGACTGGACGACGGAACGGAACTGTTTTACACCGTGGACGATTTTACCGACCCGTGGACCAAGCCGGAAACGGTGGTGATGCACCACGGCATGGCGAAGAATCACAAGATGTGGTTCGGCTGGGTTCCGGCCATCGCCCGCCACTACCGGGTCATCCGCTTCGATATGCGGGGAATGGGGCAGTCGGACGTGCCGGCGGCCGGCTATCCGTGGACGCTGGACAACTTCACCAACGACCTCGAGGAAATGGTGGACAAGCTGGAACTGGAGCGGTTTCACCTCATCGGCGAAACGGTGGGCGGCTCCATCTCGATGAACTACTCCGCCCGGCGCCAGGAACGGCTGCTCTCCCTGGCCGTCTGCACCTCGCCCACCAGCTTCGACTCCCACCACCAAGAAAGCGCCGGCCTCATCGCCCGGGAGGGCATCGCCGCCTGGGTGGACGACTCCATCGGACGGCGGCTGGATCCGGATCTGGTTCCCCCGGCCTATATCAAGTGGTACGCCGACCAGATGAAGGCCACCCCGGCGGAGGTGGTTCACGGCTTCCAGTCCAATGCCGGGGGCGACCTTGGCCCGTTGCTGAGGGACGTGCAGACGCCGGTGCTGGTGCTGGCCGCGGCCAGCCTGCGGGAGGAAGTGCTGGGCGACTTCCGGGGGGCCGCCGACCTGTTCCCCAACGGCCGGCGGGTGGTGTTTCCCGGCGTGACCGGCTTTGTGCAGCACATCCTGCCCACCGCCTGCGCCCGGGTCTGGCTCGACTGGGTGCGGTCGCTGTAGGCCCGTCGGCCCGTAGGGGAGACCAGCGGCGCCGATGCCAGTATTCCGAGGCAAAAACCTGCGCCGGAGCAGGAGCCTGCTTTTCTGGCGGTTCTGGGCCGGCCGGGACCCGGAAACCGGAGAGCGTTGGGTCTGGCTGGATCCGGGGTTCGCCCACTTCCCGGCGCGTTTCGTGGCGCAGGCAAGCATCGCCGCCGCGGTTATGCTGGTTATGCTGGTCTTCGTGGACTCCCTGTCCAACGCCGCCATTGCCGCCGGCCTGGCTTCCAGCGTGGTGGGCATCTTCATCAACCCGTCCAGCCGCACCGCCCGAATCCGGTCGGTGGTGGGGGGACACGGGCTGGCCTTGGCGCTGGGTTCGCTCTTTTCCTTTGTCCTGTTCTTCGGGCCGGTGGAATCATTTATAACCGATGCGGAATACCTGAGAAACTTTAGCTACGCCATTGCCGTTGGGCTGTCCATCCTGCTGATGGCGGTCACCAATGCGGAACACCCGCCGGCCGCCGGCACCGCCATCGGAATGGCGAGCCGGGAATTCGACCTCCTGATATTCTTCAGCATCATCGGAGCGGTGATGATGCTGGCCGTAATCAAGCTGGCCCTCCGCCCCTACCTGCGGGACTTGACCTAGCAAGGCGGAGGCCCCGGCGGAAAACCGATGGCGCCGGAAAACGGCCGGCGCGCGCCTGACAACTCTCACTGGAGTTCTGTTGCGTTTTGCGGGGCAGTCCTGTACGCGACAGGAAGCGCTGCTAGAGCGATATTAACCGGCCGGAACGGGCCGCCAGCCCATACCCTCACAAGCTATTCCCCTATGCGCCATAATTGTAGTACCCTTTCTGGAACAGAGGGAAGGGGCCTTATGAGCCATAAATGCGGGTCAGGATTCCGCCGGAAGCAGACTCCCACCACGCAGAAGGACTGCCCCAGTTGCGGGTCGGCGCCGCCAAAGCCGTTGCCGGACTACATAATAGACAGGAGCGGCAGGACGCGAAAAGTTGCTTCGTATCTCAAGGAAGATGTAATCAACCGGAATGACCGATGGATGATCACGGAAGAGCTAATAAAGCAATTGTTGGACAACTGGCTGTTCAAGTGCATTACCCCCAGCAAACCAATCGGAGAGGCGTGGACACGTTGGAGCAAGGCCAACTTTGACGGCAAAGACCGCCTGATGCAGGTCGTAACCAACAAAAACGACAGCGAGATATTCGACGTCTATCCTGATAGGGATGCAACAAAGGATTGGCAAAGGGGCATCCGCAATCATTTCAACAAGCGTTGCAAGGACGGAATTTTCGAGGAGCGAAGATGAGATTGAAGGCATTGTATAGCGACGATATCATCCGGCTGTCCACAGGTAAACAAACTGAGGAGTGCTACTCTGTCGATGGGGAACCTTGGGTTGTCATAGAAACTCCTTCTGATAGGGAGTACAAACCCGTGGCACTGAAAATACTGTTTGTCAGCGGCCATATGCCGCTGGAAACGAATGAAGGCTACTGCGCCGATACCGACACACTAGCCATTGGAGCGGGCAAAAACGCTGCAACCCGGGTTGAAGAGAACGGCGACTTGGTGGCCTATTGGGCGCTAGAGGATGGCTACCCGGATGACCTGGCCCTTGTAGCCGTCGCGCTCCGCAACGCATCGAAACATCTGGCCCTAGCGATTGCCAATCATGTAAACAAGCCAACACCTGAAAAGGAAATCAGGCTTCCGGCAAGCTCAGGGTAATTCAGTAGCGCCCGTCCAGGCCGGAATCGGGAAGCCAGTCTTAGCGTAATCGGCGGGGCTGGCTTTTTGCGTCGGTTGCCCTCAATGCGGCGCGCAACGGTATGATTCGATCCACTACCCCGCAAAATAGAACAGAACCCCCCCACTCTTTCCCCCGGAGGAATGACCATGCCCGATTCCCTCGCCCGATCCTATGCCCGGTTCGTGGCCGGGCTGGACGGCCCGCAACTGCCCGCCGCGGTGGTGGACAAGCTGAAGGCGTCGCTGCTCCACGCCATGGCCGTCTCCCTCATCGGCGCGCAGACGGCCCACGGCCAAGCCGCCATCCAACTGGTGAAGGAAGAGGAAGCCAACCCCAACGGCGCGACGGTGCTGGCCGACGGCGCGCGGGCGTCACGCAGCGGTGCGGCCTTCGCCAACAGCAAGCTGATGCACGCCACCAACCAGACCGATTCCTACCGGATGCTGATTCACCCCGGCCCCTGCGTCATCCCGGCGGCCCTGGCTACGGCGGAACTTTCCGGCGCCAACGGAGGGGAACTGCTGGCGGCCCTGGCGGCCGGCTACGAAGTGGAAGCCCGCATCGCCGGCGACTTCATACCCGCCACCCAGGCGCGGGGCTTCCGTTGCAGCCCGGTCTACGGCGTCTTGGGGGCGGCCGTGACGACGGCCAAGCTGCTGCGGCTGAACGAAGACCAGACGGTCACCGCGCTGGCCCTAGCCTGCACCTTCGCCGCAGGCACCACCGAGGGGCCGCGCACCAGCGGGCGCGAGATGCTGTATCACGAACTCAACGCCACCCGCAGCGGCATCATGGCCGCGCTGCTGGCCCGGGAAAACCTGCGCGGCTCCGAGACCTGCCTGGAAGGCGACGCCGGTTTCTACAACGCTTTCACCGGCAACAACCGGGGCGAGCTTTCCCACACCTTTTCCTTCAACCCCCCGGGCGACGGCGGCCCCGGCGCAACGGATCTCGCTCAAACTGTGGCCGGGCTGGGCGAGCGCTGGGAACTGCGGCGCGTCACGCCCAAGATCTACCCCACCGCGGGCTACAACTGCCCGGTCATCGAGCTGACCGCCCGGATGCGCGCCGCCCGTGACGTCGCGCCCGATGACATCGAAAAAATCACCGTGGAAATGAACTGGCTGGAAACCACCTATCCCTCGCCCGCCTTTCCCAACAGCGACCGCAGTATGCCCGGCGTGGGCAGCACCCACTACTTCACCGCCTACACTTGGGCCTACGGCTACTACCCGCCCTTGCGCCAGCGCCTTGACCCCGGCATAGACTCCGGCGACCCCGCCGGGCAGGAATCGGCCCGGCAGGTGGCGGCACTGATGGAGCGCGTCGAGGTCATCGGCCAGCGGGAACACGGCCACTTCGCCCCCCGCATCACCGTCCGCGCCCGCTCCGGCGAGGAATTCAGCGACCAGCTCCGGGGCGACGAACTGGAATGGGACTTCACCACCGAAACCACCCGCATCTCCGAACTGTTCCCGCAAATGAACTGGCCCCGGGAAAAGCTGGATGGGCTGGCCGCCGCCGTCGGCAGCATCGAGACCGCGCCGGACGTGTCCGCGCTGGTGGCCTGCTGCACGCCGGGGTAGGGAGCGGAGCATCTTTGCCAAAGTCTGACATCCGGGCATAGACAGCAGCCAAAATTCGCGTGTACCTTTGTCCTGCTCCATTAAGCAGCCGCCCGGCGGGATGATTGACCCATGCCCAACGCCTGCAACGTGCCGAACCGGACAATTTTCACCGGGGATAACCTGGACATCCTGCGCGGCATCAACGCGGAGTGCATAGATCTCATTTACCTGGATCCGCCCTTCAAGTCGAACCGCACTTATGCTTCGCCGCTGGACAGCGAAGCGTGGGGCGCGGAGTTCGACGACGTCTGGACTCTGGACGATATGAAGCAGGAGTGGATTGATGAGGTTGAGTACCGCCGCCCGTCCCTGTTTCACTTGATTAACGGCGCCCGCTTGGCCAGCGACGAGAGCATGGCCGGCTACCTTACGTTTATGAGCGTCCGCCTGCTGGAACTGCACCGGGTGCTGAAAGACACCGGCAGCATCTATCTGCACTGCGACGACACCGCCTTGCATTATCTCAAGAGCCTGATGGATGCCATCTTCGGGCCGGACAACTACCGCAACAACATCGTATGGCGGCGGGCCACTGCGCATAATGACGCCCGACGGTTCGGGCGCATACTTGATCACCTGCTGTTCTATTCGGCGGGCGAAAATCCCCAGTGGAATGAGGAAGCCGTCGCCGTTCCAAAAACCGAAGAGGAGTTGCGCCGAGCGTATCCATCTACCGATGAACGCGGACGCTACCGTTCTGCCGACCTCACCGGAATGGGGGCTTCCACCGGGGAATCGGGGCTGGCTTGGAACGGTTATGACGTGACTGCCAGAAACCGGCACTGGTCGGTCCCCAAAACAGGCAATTACGCCGAATACATAGAGCGCAATTTCATTCCCGGCTACCGGAACATCGAAAGCGTTCAACAGCGGCTGGATGACCTGAACCAGGCCGGGCTGATCTATCATCCGCAGCGGGGAATATGGCCGGGGCTGAAGCGTTATGCCGCTGCCGACACAGGAAACCCGCCGCAAAATCTCTTCGTCACTCCGCGGGGGTTCACCAACTACAGCACTAGAAACCCGGAGTACACCGGCTGGCGCACGCAAAAGCCGGTCGCCCTGCTGGAGCGCATCATTCAGGCGTCATCCAACCCCGGGGATATGGTGCTGGATCCCTTCTGCGGCTGCGCCACCGCCTGCATCGCCGCGGAAAAGCTGGGCCGGCGGTGGATCGGCATAGACAAGGCCCCCCAGACCGTGGCGGTGCTGAAGGGCCGGGCGCAACGGGAACTCCAGATCCCGATGCCCGATGTGGAAAGCCGCCGCTGGGAAGACTGGACGCCCACGGCGCAAACCGCGGCCCCCCGGCGCACCGACCTTGCCCTGCGGCACCCGGCCAATCCCCAGTCGGACAAGGAACTGCTGTACCGCAGTCAGAACGGGAAGTGTAAAGGCTGCAAGTATGACCTGCCCCTACACGTGCTTACCATTGACCACATAACGCCCCGCTCCCGCGGCGGGCAGGATGCCATCGGCAATTTGCAGCTTCTCTGCCACACCTGCAACGCCATAAAGGGCAACTGGGGCATGGAATACCTCCGAGAGGAGCTGCACCGCCGGGGCATATTGACAGCTAACGGCTGACTTGCCGCAAAATAACGGCACACAACTCCCGGCACTAAGGAGCGTCAAATGGATCTCGGACTGGAAGGCAAAATCGCCATCGTCACCGGCGGCAGCAAGGGCATCGGGCGGGCCACCGCGCTGGCGCTGGCCCAAGAGGGGGTGGACGTCGCCATCTGCGCCCGGGGGGTGGCGGAACTGGAGGAAGCCGCCGCCGACATCCGCGCCCGCACCGGGCGCCGCGCCTTGGCGGTTCGCGCCGACACCGGCGAACCCGCCGACATCAGGAACCTCGTTGCCGCCGCCGTCGCGGAATTGGGCGGCGTGGACATACTGATAAACAACGCGGTCAACTCCACCGCCGCGCCCTTTATGGAGCTGGCCGATGAAGATTGGCTGAACCACATCAACGTCAAGATAATGGGCTACGTCCGCTGCGCCCGGGAGGTCATCCCCCACATGCGGCAGCGCGGCGGCGGGCGCATCATCAACATAGGCGGCATGGCGGCCCGCTACTCCAACCCGCTGACCAACAGCAACGGCGTGACCAACGCCTCGGTTTCCAACATGGCGAAGAACTTGGCCGACCAAGTGGCCGCCGACGGCATCCTGGTCAACTGCATTCACCCCGGCACTACGCGCACGCCCCGCCAGACTATGCTGCTGGAGCGCCAGGCCCGCGACGCCGGAATCACCGTCGCGGAAGCCGAGGCCCGCGCCGTTGCCAACATCCCCATCGGGCGCATGGTGGAGCCGGAGGACATCGCCGACTTGGTGCTGTTTATGGTGTCCGACCGCGCCGGGGCCATTACCGGCCAGACTATCGCGGTGGAAGGCGGCGCCGTCCGTGCTATCAACTACTAGATTTTCAACCCGGAGACCCCAGAGGACGCAGAGATTCTTCCCGCGCATATTCCCTTTCACCCCCGAGAGAGGGCTAGGGCGGGGGCGTTTCCCGCCGCTGCTGGCTCTGTGCGCTCTGGGTTTGATCCTGTGGGCGGCGGCCTGCGGCGGTTCGGAATCCGGGGGAGTCATCGTTCCGCCCACGGAAGAGTTCGGCGGGCCGGAGTTTGCTGCGGTGGTCATCAGCACCGACTTGGCCGTGGGGCGGGAGCGGCTGGCCTTCGGGGTGGTGCCCCGGGACGGGCCGCCGCTGTCGGCGGAGCGGGCCACGGTTCGCACCTACTTTCTGCCGCCCAACACCGGCGGGCGGGAAGAGAAGCAAACCCTGACCGCCGAATTCCTGCCCTGGCCCACCAGCGCCGCCGGGGTGTTCATCGCCCGCCCTGAGTTCGACGCTGCCGGTTTGTGGGAGCTGGAGGCGGAATTGACCGCTCCCGACGGCGCGCCGGTGTCCGCCCAGGCCGCCTTTGAGGTGCAGGAAACCAGCGACACCCCGGCCATCGGCGCCCCGGCCCCGGCCAGCGTTACGCCCAAGGCGTCCGACGTTGCCGACCTGTCCCGCATCACCACCGCGGGCGACCCTGACCCGGCCCTCTACGCCCGGTCGGTGCATGAGGCCGTCGCCGAAAACAAACCTTTCGTCGTGCTGTTCGCCACCCCCGCCTACTGCGTCAGCTTCACCTGCGGCCCGCAGGTGCAGGAGCTTTCCGGCCTGCGGGAACGCTACGCCGGGCGGGCCAACTTCATTCACGTCGAGGTTTTCCAAGACCCCCACCTCATCGAGGGCGGACGCCCCGCCGGGGGGCTGGTGGACGCCGTAGAGGAGTGGGGCCTGCCCACCGAGCCGTGGACTTTCGTGGTGGACGCCAACGGCATCGTGCGCGCCAAGTTCGAGCAGTACACCCCGGCCGACGCCATTGAGGAAGCGCTGCTGGCGGCGCTGAATTAAAGGCAGAGAGCCTTTGAGGTTATCGAGAAGCGCGTTGATTGCCGGCGTTCTCAGCGCGCTTTGCCTCTGCCTGACGGCCTGCAACGGCGAGCCGGGCGTCGTGCGAGGCGTGATAGTGGAAGCCGTAGACCGGGACTTGGCCGAAATCGAAACTCTGCGCATCCGCGACGGCGAGGGCCGGCTGTGGACGTTCACCACCACCGCGCCGCTGGAGAAAAACGGCGCCCATCTGCGCCTGCATCAGGTGCTGGGCCAGACCATCGAAGTCCGCTACGAAGAGCGGGACGGGGTGCTGGTGGCGGTGGAACTGCTGGATTGACCGGAGTAGCCGCAGGCTAGGCCAACCGCCCGGCGTCCTCGATGTAATCCGCGGTTTCCCTGATGCGTCTTTCGGTGTCATCCATCGGTTCACAGAGGCCGCAGTAGAAACAATCGCCGTGCAGATGGCCTTGCCGGGTGTAGTAGCGTCCGACCAGCCGGAAAGCGCGAATCCCGCTATCACTGCCAGACAATTCCCGCAGCCCCGAGGAAGTTTCTCGGGAGTTTTCCGGTTCCTTTCCCGTGCGGGCCAGAATCAGGGCATCGGTGGCGCGCTTGGTGGCGCACCACGCCTTTTCGGCGGCGTCGCGTATATCGCCGGCGGCTAGACGTTCCAATGCTTCCCGGTGTATGTATCTGGCGTCGTCCAGTATCTCTTTAACCCGGTCGGTTGCTACCATCGCACTCTCCTGACCAGCAAGTCACCAAGCATTATAGCCCCTAACTGAACCGGAAGACTAGTATTGCCAGGATCGCGGTTGCGGCGGCCCAGGCGGCCAGGGCGGCCAGTTGCGGCCAGGTCTCCCACAGGGGGGCGCTGTTGATGGCGACTTCGCGGAGGGCGTCCAGCATCGGGGTCAGCGGCAGGGCCAGGGCGGCGTAGGGCAGCAGCCAGGGCAGCGAAGCGGTGGAGAAGAAAGCGCCGCCGAAGAACATCATCGGCAGGGCTACGGCGTTGCCCATCCCCGACGCCGCGGCCGGGCTGCGCGCCCAAGCCGACAGGATGAAGCCGATGTTCAGGAACACCACGGTTGCCAGCAGGACTATGAGCAGCGCCCACACTACTTGAAGCAGAACGGGGCTGCCGTGGATGTCGCCGCCAAAGACGAACACGCCCACGGCCAAGATGATGAGGGCCTGCGCCATCGCCAGCAGCAGATGGGCGAGAATCTCCCCGGCAAAGAACTTCCACACCGGCAAGGGAGTGACCAGCAGCCGCTTCAGCACCGCTTGGCTGCGGTAGACGCTGATACGCACGGCGATGGATATGATGCTGTTGGTCATTATGCCCAAGCCCAGCAGGCCCAGCAGCACGGTGTCGAAGTAGTCCACCTCCGGCGTTTCTATAACCTCTGAGGCCACCAAGCGCTCCGGCAGCACCGGCTGGCCGTCGGAACGCAGTTCGATGACCAGCCGGTGCACCGCGCCCTCAACGAGCTGGTTGCGCTCCGGGTTGCGAGTGGCGTAGACCAGCGTCACCGGCGCCACGGCCCCGGCGCGGTTTTCCGCCGCCGGGTCATCGAGGCCCTGGGGGATGAGCAGCAGGTAGTCCAGGTCGCCATCGGTCAGCCTTTGACGGGCGGCTTCAAGGGATGCGGCGGCTTCCGGATCCAGTGCCTCGAGTTCCAAGAAGGCGATTCCGTCCAGCCGCTGGCGCAGCAGCTCAGCCCTAGGGCCGCCGGAGAAGTCGGCCACGGCCAGCCCGGCCGGGGTGACGCCGCGAAAGTCGAACAGCCCGAATACCGCCACCAGCAGCAACGGAAAGGCGAGGGCCCAGAACAGCCCCTGCCGGTTGCGCGCCATCATCTTCAGGTTGGCTAGGGTGATTGCCAGCAAGCGGGGCCTCCGGGGGCTGCTAGGAGCGGGTTAGTTCGATGAAGACGTCTTCCAGGGTTACCGGGGTGATTTCCAACTGCTCCAGCAAGGCGCCGCTGCTCCCGACTTCGTCCAGCAGGGACTGGAGCGTGGCCGGGGAGTTGTGCAGCCGCAGCAGGCAGGTTTTCCCGTCGGCGATGGGCGTGGCTCCGGCGCGATGGCCCAGCGCTTCCAGTTGCTCGCAAGTAAGAGGTTCGGCGGTGACCAGCTTGACGGCGTAGGATGCCGCGATGCGGCTGATGAGTTGACGGGGAGAGCCGGAGGCGAGCAGCCGGCCGTGGTTGATGATGGCGAGCCGGTCGCACATCTCCTCGGCTTCTTCCAGGTAGTGGGTGGTGACGATGACCGTCGCGCCGCGTTCCCGCACCTGGCGCACCAGCGCCCACAGGTCGCGCCGCGATACCGGATCGAGGCCGGTGGTCGGCTCGTCGAGGATAACCAGTTCCGGGTCGTTGACCAGGCTGGCGGCAAGGGCGAACCGCTGCTGCTCGCCGCCGGAAAGCTGGCGGACGCGGCGGCGGGCCTGGTCCGCCAGCCCCACCAACTCCAGCAGTTCCGCCGGCGGCCGGCGGCGGGGGTAGAAGCTGCCCAGCAGGGAGAGAATTTCCCGCAAGGACAGGTATTCGTAGTAGGATGAAGCCTGCAACTGAACGCCGGTGCGGGCCTTGATCTCGCGGCTGCGGGCGGCGCCGTCCAGCCCCAGCACGGTCACGCGCCCGGAGTCGGGGCGTTGCAGCCCCTCGGCGATTTCCAGCGTGGTGGTCTTCCCGGCCCCGTTAGGCCCCAGCAGCCCGAAAATCTCCCCCCGCTCCACGGAAAAGGAAAGATGGTCAACGGCGACAACATCTCCATACCGCTTAACCAGCTCTTCCGCTTGCAGGGCACACGAGTCATGGGCATAACGGCCAAAATCATACCACAGCCGGGGGGCGGGGCGGCCCTTGGAGGGTGGGGGTTAGCCCCCGGTTAGACCGGGTTGTCAAATAACCGGCAAATAAAATCCCGTGTCAAAACCATTGGCCCAAAGCTAATTCTGGCATTTGGCATCCCTTTTTCGACCGAATCTGCAAATAACAGGCAAATAAAATCCGGGGCAATGCTGCCCTAGCCTCCTTTTCCCGCCCTGTCCGGGAATAACCCTACCCATCGCTCTCTGGTGACCGCGTCCAGAACGGCAGGTATGCACGGTTCCGCGGGCCGGTATCCGGGTCCTGTACGATGATCCAGCCCGAGTCTACCGCTTCCCGGAGCAACCGTGAAGCCGTGTCAACCCGCTCATCGGGTAGCCCGAACCGCGCTCGAATCGAGGTGTTGTTCACGGGCTGATTCAGCACCCAACGCAGGCAGGCGTGCAGGTAGCAAGCGTGTATCCGCTCTTGTTTGTCCATTTTCGACAGCGACTTGGGCGCAAACAAAACGGCCGTAGTGGAATCGCCCCGCGCTTCAAAGAGCGGCGCGGGGAGTTGAAAAACCTCCACTTCAATGATCACCTTATCAATCCCGCTGCCGCGTTCTTCGCAAATCTGGAACCGGCGCATCAATCCGGCCAACTCTTCATTCCGCGATTTAGGCGGGTAGTCAACGAACCGGTCAGTGGGAACCAGAGGGCTGCCCGGGTTGGTGATTTCTATGCGGTCATCGAAAATTTCCACCATCGGTCCTGCGCCGCTAATACTGAAGTCCTGATGAATCAGTGCATTGGCCAGTAGTTCCCGCACTGCGATTTCCGGGTACATAGGCACTGAACGCCGCAGAGACTGCTCGATTACTTCGTTGGCGGGCAGCAACGCCATGATGTAGTCAACGATAGAGCGAAAACCTACGGAATACCCTTCGGCAAACTCCCGCTCCCGATTGGTGGCGATGCGGCTGGCACCGTCATGCTGGATAACCCGCAGAGATTTGCGCCCCAGCCGGCGGAAGCCGTTAAAGCTGTTAAGGTTCTTGGCAAGCAGAATGGCTCCCAAGTTAGTAACGTTCCACCCCCGGCGGCACAC
Source organism: Dehalococcoidia bacterium (assembly GCA_965213725.1). Lineage (GTDB taxonomy): Bacteria > Chloroflexota > Dehalococcoidia > Lucifugimonadales > UBA3495 > VXOI01. Next base: position 1,743,382 of record OZ243924.1, on the reverse strand, counting down.
GGCGAAATCAGGCCGTCGTTCTCCAGCGCGATCAGGATGGCGGCCTCCCTTCCGGCAACGGCAAATTCAGCAACTCGAAGTAGGCCGGAAAGTTCAGCTTGTCCAGGACATCCTCGCTAATGACACGCTCCGCCGCGACCTCGTCCTCAAAATTGAGCCGGTCAAGAATGCGCCAGAGCATCCGCTCATTTTCAGGGTGTTCCTTGAGTTTTTTCTTGGCGCTACCAACCCGGATGAATCTCTCGTTGCCAAACGCCACAGGGCTATACGACGCCGGGCTGATTTCCAAAATGACGATGTCCTGTCCATCAACCTCGCACTCATGGAATTGAAAATCAATCTGCGGATTCAGCCTTCGCAACAGCCAATTTTCCAGTGGCTCGTTGCCCTGCTTCGCTGTGGCAGGAGCGAAATTCGTGCCTTTGACAGCGTGCGTCCCGTCTTCGATACCCCAAACCAAGTAGGCAGCCGGTCGGTCTAGCAGTGCGGCACTGTTGGACAGGGCAGAAATATACTCGCCAATACCCTGATTATCCACAAAATTTCGCTTGAACTCGACCCACTCGACTTCGTGGCGCAAGGCGCGCAACTCGTTCACCAGCCCGGCAAGATATTCAGGGGAGCGGGCAGAAACCATTCTCAATCTCCGAAAACTCCGGTTCCGCAGTCGCTAAAGGCCATGATATTTGCATTATTCAAGCCCATCAAGGCGAAGGGGCCTTAAAATCGTCCTTATTTGTCCTTTTGTTTCAAAACTAACGGTCAGATTGCCCGCCCGAGATTATCCCCCCGCCCCGGCAGTTGACAGCCGCCGCCGGATGGGGCATCATAGGCGTCGGCAACCCTCCTTTTACAGTTGAATAGCCCTACGCTGCGAGTTCCCTTCACGGGGATTGAACGGGGAAGCTGGTCAAAGTCCAGCGCTGTCCCGCAACGGTAGGTTCCGGTTGCTTGGCGCAACCGGGGCGAGTCCGGTCCACGGCTCTCAGCGATGTTTCGGCCTTCGAGGAAAGGCGCCGGCATAGTTCGGACTGCTATAGTGCGCTCTGCTCCCTCGGGGGCAGGGCTTTTTTTGTTGGCTTGAATCCCGAACCGGCATACTTGCAACAGGAGTGAACCAGTGCTTCATACAAGATACCTGCTGCCCCTGATCGCCATTCTTGCCGCCATGGCCGCGGCGCTGCTGGCCTGCGGCTCCGAGCCGACGGCCGCGCCGCCCACGCCGGAGACGATCGTAGTAACGGCTACCCCCGGCCCAACGGCCACGCCCCAGCCCCCGGTGGTCATTACCGCCACGCCGGGGCCTACGCCCGCGCCGGTGATAATCACGGCGACCCCCGGCCCCACGGCGACGCCTAGCCCGACGGCGACGCCCCAGCCCCCGGTGGTCATTACCGCCACGCCTGCCCCAACGCCTACGCCCCAGCCGCGCAAGGTGGTAGTCACCGGCACCGGCAGCAAAATAGTCGAGTTTGACACTCCGCCGGAGCGCATGGTGGTCTATGACGGCGCGGCGGTGGAGATGCTGTTCGCCATTGGCGAGGGCGACCGTATAATCGGCACCCACCAATACGTTACCTACCCGCCGGAGACGGAAAGCATCACCAAGGTGGGCGACGCTTTCAATATGGACATCGAGGCCATCGTCGGACTGGAGCCGGACTTGGTGTATGTGTTCTATGACCGCTTCAGTGGAGACTTGGAGCGGGCCGGGCTGAAGGTGCTGTACATCAGGAGCCTGTCCCACGGGTTCACTGACGTTTCAGCCCAGATACGGATGTGGGGCACAATAACCGGCGCAACGGAGGAAGCCAATCGGGTTGCGGACAGCTTCGACGCCCGCGTCGCCGCCGTTCGGGAGAAGATGGAATCGGTGGAGGAAACCCAGACCATATACTCCCACGGCTTCCAGTGGTGGTCGCCGGGCGAGGACACGCTGGTTAACGACGTGTTCGAGCTGCTGAAGCTGGAAAACGTGGCCGACTTCGATGGTTACCAGCAAATCAGCCCGGAGGCGGTGGTGGTCGCCAACCCCGACATCATTATGGGCGACCCGGCCAGCGTGGCCGACGAAGCGGCGCTCTCGGGGCTCCAGGCGGTGGCGGACGGGCGCATCTTCAACCTCAGTTCGGGCAACAGCTTCAGCGTGGCCGGGCCGCGGTTTATGGACGCCGTGGAGGAGATGGCCGCCTGGGTCTACCCGGAGCTTTTCCCCTAGCGGGCAAGGCGGGCAATGGGCAATGCCGGGCCGGATACGCAGTTCCGCCCCAAAGATAAAGACATCCACTATTCCCCCTCTCTTGAGGAGAGGGTTAGGGTCAGGGTGAATACTCCGTGGCAGGCATAAGGCTAAAGGGCATGAGAACCTTCGGTTCCCGCTTCCCCCTCGGTTCCCGCTTCCGGGGGAGTGACGGGGCGGCGGCGGGGAGCGGGTCGCTGAACCCGGCCAGGGCGGCTGCGGGGCTGGTGGGGCTGCGCTATCCGTGGTGGCGCATCGTGCTGGGGCTGGCGGCGCTGGCCGCGGCCATGGTCTTTGCCGCCAGCTTGGGGTCGGTGAACGTGCCTTTCGGCGCGGTGGTGGAGATTATGGCGGCGCGGCTGCCGGGCATTGAACTCTCGGCGGACATCCCGGCGGCGTGGGATACCATCCTGTGGCAGTTGCGGCTGCCGAGGGTGGCGCAGGCCGCCGTGGTCGGCGGGGCGCTGGCGATGTCGGGCGCGGCCTATCAGGGCTTGTTCAAGAATCCGCTGGCCGACCCCTACTTGGTGGGCGTGGCGTCCGGGGCCGGGTTGGGCGCGGTGGTGGTGCTGCTCACCGGCGTTCCGATGTACCTGGCGGGCATCAGCCTGCTGCCCGTCGCCGCCTTCGCCGGGGGCACCGGCGCGGTGGTGGCGGCCTACACCATCGCCCGCAACTCGCAGGGGACGCCGACCACCACGCTGATACTGGCCGGGGTGGCCATCGCCTCCCTGACCGGAGCGGTTTCCAGCCTGCTGATAATGCGCAGCGACCCGGAACTGCGTCCGGTGCTGAGCTGGCTGCTGGGCAGCTTCATATCCTCGGAGTGGAAGGAGAGCGCCATCGTGCTGGCCTATGCCGTCCCCGGGATAGCGGTGCTGCTGGGCTTCGGGCGGATGCTGAACGTGCTGCAACTGAGCGAAGATCACGCCGCGATGCTGGGAGTGCCGGTGGAGAAGGTCAAGCTGCTGCTCATCGCGGCGGCAACGCTGGTGACGGCGGCGGCGGTGTCCTTCTCGGGCCTCATCGGGTTCGTCGGGTTGGTGGCTCCCCATGCCGTGCGGCTGGTCTGGGGGCCGGACTACCGTTTCCTGCTGCCGATGTCGGCCATTGTCGGGGCCACGTTCCTCGTGCTGGCTGACCTAGTGGCCCGGACTATCGTATCGCCCGGCGAACTGCCGGTGGGCGTGGTCACCGCCTTCTGCGGCGCGCCCTTCTTCCTCTACCTGCTGCGCCGCAGGCGTCTGGGGACTTCGTAAGATGACAAGCGTGAAAGCAAGCGTAAACGGACACTCCGGGGCCAATGGCAGCGCCCCGGCGGGCATCAGCGCAAGGGGCGTCTTTGCGGCCTACGGCGAGCGGCCGGTGCTGAATGGGCTGGAGCTGGAGGCGGCGCAGGGCACGGTTACGGCGCTGGCCGGCCCCAACGGGGTGGGCAAGTCCACCCTGCTGCGGGTTATTGCCGGGGCGCTGCGTCCCAGCCGGGGCGAGATTTGCGTGATGGGAGCCAACGTTTATGCCATGAGCGGCAGGGAACGGGCGCGGATGGTGGGGATGGTGCCGCAAAACCCGGAACTGCCCCGGGGCGCCTCGGCCCTGGAGGTGACGCTGATGGGCCGCAACCCGCACTTGGGGCTGCTGGCCTGGGAGTCTGCCGCCGACGTGGAAATCGCCATGGAGTCGTTGCGGATGACCGACGCCGAAAGCCTGGCGGGGCGTCCGGTGCATCAGCTTTCCGGCGGAGAGCGGCAGCGGGTCGCCATAGCCATGTCCCTGGCCCAGCAGACGCCGGCAATGCTGCTGGACGAGCCGACGGCCAACCTGGATCTGGCCTATCAGCCGGCCATCATGCGGCTGCTGCGGGAACTGGCGGCGGCGGGCAAGACGGTGGTTACGGCGGTGCACGACCTGACGCTGGCAGGGCAGTTCTGCGACAGCGTGGCTCTGGTGGGCGAGGGCCGGGTGATCGCCTGCGGGCCGCCGGAAACGACCCTCACGCCGGAGGCCATCCGGCAGGTCTACGGGGCGGAAACCCTGGTGCTGGAACACCCCGAAACCGGGAAGCCCATCGTAGTGTCGCGGTGATTGACATATAGCCGGATGAGGGAACCGCGGGGGATTTCCCTCATCCACCTCTCCTGCCGCCTCTCCTTGCGGGGCCGCGGCTGGGTGAAGCTCCTCCCTTCACCCGGTCTCAGCATCCCGCAGGCGGGGGCGGCGCAACCGGCCCTAGGTCTGGGAATGACCCCGGTCAATGCCATTGACCTCATTAAGGATTTCCGGGGGCAGGTCAACGTTCTGCTCGACCAGTTGCCTTATCAACTCTGCACGACCCTCCTGCCGGCCTTTCTCGATGTCTTTTTCGCGTTGCGCTATTGCCCAGAACATCCTGCCTTCTCCCTCAAGCACTAGGATGAATGAGCCGTATACCGCCGCGCCCAGTGGCACAATCTGGCTCATCCGTTCCAACTTGTCCCCATTGATCCACCATTGCCAGCCCTCACCGGCGGAAAGCCAAAGGAGCCAGATTACGGACTCTAGGGCTGGGGATGGCTCCGGTCAATGCCATTGACCTCATTAAGGATTTCCGGGGGCAGGTCAACGTTCTGCTCGACCAGTTGCCTTATCAACTCTGTGCGGCCTTCTTGCCGGCCTTCTTGCCGCCCTTCTTGCCGCCCTTCCTGCCGCCCTTCCTGCCGGCCTTCTTGCCGCCCTTCCTGCCGGCCTTTCTCGATGTCTTTTTCGCGTTGCGCTAATGCCCAGAACATCCTGCCTGCCCCCTCAAGCACTAGGATGAATGAGCCGTATACCGCTGCGCCCAGAGGCACAATCTGGCTCATCCGTTCCAACTTGTCCCCATTGCTCCACCATTGCCAGCCCTCACCGGCGGAAAGCCAAAGCAGCCAAGTCACCGTCAGCGTACCGAGAGGCGCAAACGCCAAATGGAGCTGGAGCCAATTCTCGCGTAACCACTTCACGGATACATTGTAACATTACGCCAGCCTGCCGCAGGCACTGGCTGAGAGTGTCTGCGGGGCTAGTTCATGGACAGGCGGCGCAACCGGCCCTAGGGCTGGGTGTGACTCCGGTCAATTCCATTGACCTCTTCAAGGATTTCCGGGGGCAGGTCGACGTTCTGTTCGACTAGTTGCCTGATCAACTCTGTACGCCCCTCCTGCCGGCCCTCCTGTCGTTCTTCTTGCCGGCCCTTCTCGATGTCTTTTTCGCGTTGCGCTAATGCCCAGAACATCCTGCCCGCCCTCTCAAGCACCAAGATAATTGAGCCGTAGATCACCGCGCCCCATGGCGCTGTGTGGCCCATCTGCCCCAGAGCGTCCCGGTTGCTCCACCATTGCCAACCCTCGCCGGCGGACAGCCAGAGCAGCCAAGTTTAGGGACTCTAGGGCTGGGGATGGCTCCGGTCAATGCCATTGACCTCATTAAGGATTTCCGGAGGCAATTCGACGTTCTGCTCGACTAGTTGCCTTATCAACTCTGCACGGCCCTCCTGCCGGCCCTTCTTGCCGGCCCTCTTGACGCCCTTCTCGATGTCTTTTTCGCGTTGCGCTAATGCCCAGAACATCCTGCCCGCCCTCTCAAGCACCAAGATAATTGAGCCGTAGATCACCGCGCCCCATGGCGCTGTGTGGCCCATCTGCCCCAGAGCGTCCCGGTTGCTCCACCATTGCCAACCCTCGCCGGCGGACAGCCAGAGCAGCCAAGTTTAGGGACTCTAGGGCTGGGGATGGCTCCGGTCAATGCCATTGACCTCATTAAGGATTTCCGGAGGCAATTCGACGTTCTGCTCGACCAGTTGCCTTATCAACTCTGCGCGGCCCTCCTGCCGCCCTTCCTGTCGGCCCTCTTGTCGGCCCTCTTGTCGGCCCTCCTGACGTCCTTCCTGTCGGCCCTCTTGTCGCCCTTCTTGCCGGCCCTCCTGTCGGCCCTCCTGCCGTCCCTCTTGCCGTCCCTTCTCGATGTCTTTTTCGCGTTGCGCTAATGCCCAGAACATCCTGCCTGCCCTCTCAAGCACCAAGATAATTGAGCCGTAGATCACCGCGCCCCATGGCGCTGTCTGGCCCATCTGCCCCAGAGCGTCCCGGTTGCTCCACCATTGCCAACCCTCGCCGGCGGAAAGCCAGAGCAGCCAGGTTACAGCCAGCGTTCCCAGGGGAGCCAGGGCCAGGTGCATCTGGAGCCAGTTCTCTTGCAGCCATTTCACAGTTTCATTGTAACATCCGCCAGAATCGCGCTACCCGCCGCAAGCGCCCGGTTGAAAACGCCGGAACCATAATTCCTGGAACCCTAATTCATGGAGAGCCGTCGCAGGGGAGTCTGCTTGCTGCCGTCGAGGTTCAGGGTCTCGCCGCCCAGCTTCAGGGTTTCCATCACGCAGTCCCAGACTTGGTGGGCGCGGTGGGCGTCTTCGGGCCAGAAATCTAGGGTGATGAAGGCGTAGACGCCGGGGCCGCGGGACAGGCTGATGCGGGAATGGGCCGGCCGGTCCTCAGTAGGATCGTGGAAGTCCACTTCCAACCAGGCCATTTCCAGGTCGTCCCGCCACGAGCGCTGGAACTGGCCCCGGTTGGTGATTCCCCTGGAATCTCCGGCCAGAGCGCTCTCTTCTATCAGCTTGACCAGCGGCAGACCGCTCCAGTCTATGGGCCGGTCGGTGCGCGGCGGATAGATTATAGAGAACTCCAGCCGCATATCGGCGTCGGCTTCCTTTTTCTTGTCGAAGAAGCGGATGGAGCCGCCGCCGCCGGGGTGGGGGCTGATGGTCCAGTCGCCTGGCACCTCGAAAATGGCCTTGCCCCGGTCGGCCACGAAGACCTTGTTGCCCGGCCGGGCCGTCCACTGGTGGTTCTTGGGCAGTCCGTAGCTGCGCTCCTGCCATTTTCTTTTCTTCTTTTTCGGCATGGAGAAATGTCCTCGCTTTGATTCTTGGGAGCATTTTACACGCTTCACCAGCCCGGCGGGGGGCCTTTCCATTCTCGGAAAGGTTCTCTCCCCTGGGGAGAGAGTAGAAAGGCTGCTGACCAGCCTGGTGTTTTAATTGACAACCCGGCCGGGGCGATGATACGTTTTTCGTTGGCTGTTTGGAGCATGGGACGTTTTGCAGGCGCGGAACGTTCCGCCGCGAAATAGCCTGCCGCTCTCCTGCCGCTCTTATGATGAGCGGGCCGGGGCGGGCGAAACTTGGCCTTGTTCGAGAGCATTTGCCGCCGTCTTTTGGGTGGATATGAGACTTTTCCGCATTTCTTTGCCTTTGCCGCGCCTTCCCGCCGCCGGGCTGCCGCCGGATGGGAGGGCGTTCTTTTGCCGGGGAGAGGCGAACGCATGGCCGTAGCCGTTGAGGGGAGGTTCCGGGCGGAGAGCCTAGGGGCGGACGGCTGGTTCCAAACGCTGGCCTGGGTCACGGCGGCGTCGGTCTACGGGATGCTGGTGCTGGGCGGCGTGGTGCGGGTCACCGGCTCGGGGCTGGGCTGCGGCGACGACTGGCCGCTGTGTTCCGGGCAGTGGCTCCCGCCGCTGGAAAGCAAGGCAATCATCGAGTACGCCCACCGGGTGGCGGCCTCGTTCTTGGTGGGGCCGCTGATTGTGGCAACCTTCGTGGGGGCGTGGCTGCGCTACCGCCGGGAGCCGTGGATAATCTGGCCGGCCGCGGCCGCCGTGGTTCTGGTAATCGTGCAGGCGCTGCTGGGCGGCGTTACGGTTACCACCGAGCTGTCGGGGCACGTGGTGATGACCCATTTGGCGGTGGCCGAGCTGACGCTGGCCTGTTGCGTGCTGCTGGCAGTGATGGCACACCGGGGGGGAATGCGGAGCGGGCCTGCGCCGTGGGCCGCGGGCCGGGCGCGCCGGTTTCCGGCGCTGTCGCTGGCGGCGGCGGGGGCGTTGTTCCTGCTTCTATTGTCGGGAGCCTATCTCACCAACACCGCCTCGGCGACCTGGGCCTGCAATCAGTGGCCCCTTTGCACTAACGAATGGGACGGGGTGTTCCCCGGGGGCAAGCTGGCCCTGATTCACATGTCGCACCGGTACGTGGCGCTGATTGCCGGGTTGTTTATAATTTACGCATTGCATCTGGGATTTCGGGGCAGAATGCAGCCGCCCGTGATACGATTGCTTTCGATGTCGGCGCTGGCCTTGTTCGCGGCGCAGGTTCTGGCCGGAGCGGGCGTCATCTGGGCCGGGTTCGGGCAGGACGTGGAGTTGCGCGCGCTGCACTTGGCCTTGGCCTCCGGGGTTTGGGGCGCGGCGGTCGCTCTGGCGGCCCTGAGTTATTCCCGCGAATCGAGACATGATGGCTAACCAAGCCGGACAGATAGAGATAACGGAAGAAGCTAGGCGGCGGGAGCGGAGCGGCCTGCTCCAGCTTTTGGGCGACTACGTTGCCTTGACCAAGCCGCCCATCATCTCGCTGCTGCTGGTGACCGCCATCGGCGGGATGTTCTTGGCCGCCGGGGGCGTGCCCGGCCTGCTGACGCTGCTGCTGGTATGCGTCGGCGGCGCGCTGGGCGCGGGCGGGGCCAACGCCATCAATCACTACCTCGACCAGGATATTGACGCGCTGATGACGCGGACGGCGCGGCGTCCCGTGCCGGGGAATCGCGTCCGCCCATTTATGGCGCTGGCCTTCGGGGTCGGGCTGAACGCGGCGGCCTTCGGGGTGCTGTTCTATTGGGTGAACTGGCTGGCCGCAGGGCTGACGCTGGCCGCATCCCTGTTCTACGTGCTGGTCTACACCGGGTGGTTGAAACGCAGCACGCCGCAGAACATCGTCATCGGCGGGGCGGCGGGAAGCATTCCGCCGGTGGTGGGCTGGGTCGCGGTGACCGGCAGCTTCGACCTGCCCGCGCTCTATATGTTCGCCATCGTCTTCTTCTGGACGCCGCCCCACTTCTGGGCGCTGTCGCTGCTGATTCAGCGGGACTACGAGCGGGCCGGGGTGCCCATGCTGCCGGTGGTGGCCGGGCCGCAAAAGACGGTGGAAAACATCTTCGCCTACTCGCTGGTGCTGGTGGCGCTGACGCTGGTGTTCGCGGCCACCGGAGCGGTGGGCGGGGTATACCTCGGCGCGGCGGCGCTCTTGGGGGCAGTGTTCGTCTGGGCTGCTTGGCGGCTCTGGCGGGGGCATACCCGGCAAAAGGCCCGCAACCTGTACCTGTATTCGCTGTTATACCTGGCGCTGCTGTTCGGGGCGATGATGGCCGACGGGGTTTACCGGGTGCTGTAACTTACTGCTCCCGCAGGCGGCGGAGTTGTTCGCGCAATTCCCGTATTTCCTCTTCGGCAGCAGCGATCTGTTCTTCGGAGGAGGCGGCCCGTTCCCGGTCGGCAGCGGCCTGTTCCTCCGCGGCCGCAATCTGTTCCTCCGCCGCCGCCGCCCGCTCTCTGTCAGCCTCGGCCCGTTCCCGGTCAGCCTCGGCTCGCTCCCGATCGGCGGCGGCCTGCGTCTCGGCGGCCTCGGCCCGCTCTTCGGCGGCGTAACGGGAGGCGACGACGGTGCTGTAGGAAGGCAGGCGCTGCCCGGTTGCCGGGTCATAGAAGCAGAGCCACCCTTCGCCGTCCGGCTGCGGTTCCCAAGAGAGAATCAAGTCTAGAACCGGGCTGTAGCCCCGGATGGAGCCGTCGGCTTCCCGGGTCAGTTCAATTCGCTGATATGCGCCATCCGCCAGCCGCTCGCCGATCAGCGGCTCTCCATACAAATCGCCGCCCGTGGCGTCGAAACGCCAGTATTCGCCGATGCCCAGGGTCTCGTAGATTCGCCGTTTATCGCCGATGTCATTCTCGTAGGTGCTTTCCGAGGCCACTTCCAAGGCGAAGTCGGGAAACTTGCCGGCGGCCCAGGGGAGATAAAGTCTCTGCCCTCTGATGGCGGCGGCGTCCACCCCGAAGGCCACGTAGCAGTCGGGGCCGATCCGCACATTCAGATTGCTGCGGTTGTAGCAGATGAAAGTGTTGCTGCTGAGAAAGACGTCCCGGCGGCCTGGGACGGTGATGAGACGGTCTTCCAACAGGTACATAATTTCCCGCAGGATTGGTTCTTGATACATAGCGTCCGGCAACGGCTCGGGGGCGTCGGGGTTGAACTCCAAGCCGGAATAAATGTCGCGCTCGTCCTTTTGGTAGGGGATTATGCCGTGTTCGCGCTGGGTGGCCATGGCGGTTTCTCCGCAACGGAACTTCCGTCGGCTTTTCCGGCGGCTGTCCTGATGGTAGCACAGGCGAGAGGGTTCCGGGCAAGGGGCTGCTGTCAGCGAACCGGAACCAAAAGAAGCAAGGGGGCAAATTGATTGACAGCTACAAGCGGCTATGTTAACCTTTCGCGCGGCAAGTGAAAAAAAGCACAAGTCCATTTGGCGACGTTTTAGGGAGTCCAGTTATGGGGTTGTTGCCCAGGAAGAGGGCAGGTTCCCCACCGGAACCCACACCTGACGAAAACATCCAACGGCCCGCTCCGCGCCGAAACCGGCTGGCCAGACTGGCCTTTTTCGGAGCGGCGGCGGCTCTTTTCTTGCTGGCTACCGCTTGCAGCCAAGGATTCCAGTCCACCTGGGATCCCATAGGCCCGGTGGCGGACAAACAGCTTCAGCTCTTCAACGTCCTGCTCTGGACGATGGTCATCGTCTTCGTGCTGGTGGAAGGGGCGCTGATTTACATTGTCATCCGCTACCGTCGGCGGCCGGGGCAGCCGCGCCCGCCGCAGATTCACGGCCATACCGCTTTGGAAGTCACTTGGACCATCATTCCCACGGCCCTGATTCTTGGCTTGGGCATCTGGTCGGTGTTCACTCTGTTTGAGCTGGACTCGCCGCCCACCGACCAAGGCGAGATTCTGGACGTCACCGTCACCGGCCATCAGTGGTACTTCGAGTTCGAGTACCCCGACGCCGACGGACAGGGCAAGCGCATCAGCACCGCCAACGAGCTTCGCATTCCGGCGGATCGGCCCATCTCGCTGATACTGGAAAGCGACGACGTGCTGCACAGCTTCTGGGTTCCCAAGCTGGGCGGCAAGCTGGATATGGTGCCGACGCGGCAGAACGATCTATGGCTGATGGCCGACTCGGAAATGATCGAGCAGCCGTTGCCGGCCACCTTCTACGGGCAGTGCGCGGAGCTGTGCGGTCTGGCCCACGCCCAGATGCGTTTCCGCGTCACCGTGATGACCGAGGAGGATTACCAAGCCTGGGTCGCCAATTACAGCCCGCCTCAGGCCCTCACGCCCCGGGCTCAGCAGGGCAAGACTCAGTTCGCCATCCACTGCGCGCTGTGCCATACGGTGGACGGCCCGGAAATCGAGTCTGTGGCCCAGTCGCGCACCGACAGCTTCCTCACCGGCGGGGATGCTGTGGCGGTTCCCGGCCCCAACCTGACCGACCTGCGGACCCGGCAGACATTGGGCGCGGGCATCATAGACCTGTCGGTGGAGAACCTGCGGGACTGGATCAAGAATCCCGATGACATCAAGCCGGGCAACTGGATGTACGACAAGGCCGCCTTCTACGAAGACGGGGGCGACGCCACTTTGACCGACGACCAAATTGACGCTCTCATTGAGTATCTGCTGAACTTGCGTTAGACTGGAGGGAGAGGGATAGGACGCCCGCTCCCGGCGGAGAATTCTTGAATCCGGCTGTTGGAACGGCAAAACGATGGCAACGATAACTGAGGTACTAGCCCGCCCGACATACGGCGCTTCCGGCGTTTGGAGCTGGATAACCACGGTTGACCATAAGCGCATCGGCGTGATGTATGGGGTGACCGCCTTCATCTTCATGCTGCTTTCCGGCATTGAGGCGGGCGTCTTGCGGACGCAGCTTGCCACGCCCGACACCGACCTGATTGGCCCGGGCCGGTTCAATCAGATGTTCACCATGCACGCCACGGTGATGATCTTCATGGTCATCATGCCCATGGGCGTCGCCTTCTTCAACTTCGTGGTGCCGCTGGCTATCGGCGCGCGCGACGTGGCCTTCCCCCGGCTCAACGCGCTGTCCTACTGGATTTTCCTGTTCGGCGCGATTCTGATGCACTTCAGCTTCATCGTTGACCAGGTGCCCGACGCCGGGTGGTTCTCCTACGCCAACCTGACCGAGCGCCCCTTCAGCGAAAACCTAGGGTTGGATTTCTGGGCCATCGGCCTGCTGGTGCTGGGAACTTCCTCAGTGGCCGGCGGTCTCAACTTCGTGGTGACCATCGTCAACCTGCGGGCGCCCGGCATGTCGCTGATGCGAATGCCGGTGTTCGTGTGGATGACGCTGATAACCTCCATCCTGCTGATTCTGGCTATGCCGGTCATTACCGTCGGCCTGATTGAGCTGGTGATGGACCGGAACTTCGGCACTCATTTCTTCGACCCCACCGGGGGCGGCGACCCGATTCTCTGGCAGCATCTGTTCTGGGTCTTCGGGCATCCCGAGGTGTACATCCTCATTCTGCCGCCCATGGGGATAGTGTCGGAAATCCTGCCGACCTTCTCCAAGAAGCCGCTGTTCGGCTACCCCTTTGTCATCTTCTCCGGCATCGTCATCGGCATTATGGGCTGGGCGGTGTGGAGCCACCATATGTTCACCGTGGGGCTGGGGCCCATCGCCAACTCGGTGTTCACCATCACCACTATGCTCATTGCCGTGCCTACCGGGGTCAAGATATTCAACTGGCTGGGGACGATGTGGAAAGGCAGCATCGAGTTTACCACCCCGATGCTGTACGCCCTGGGCTTCGTGTTCCTGTTCATCATCGGCGGGCTGAGCGGCGTGTCCCACGCGGTTTCGCCGTCGGACTTCCAGCAGCAGGACACCTACTACGTTGTGGCGCACATTCACTACGTGCTGTTCGGCGGCTCAATCATGGGCATTTTCGCCGGCATCTACTACTGGTGGCCCAAGCTGACCGGCAAGATGCTGAACGAAACGCTGGGCAAAATTAACTTCTGGCTGGTGTTCATCGGCATGAACATCACCTTCTTCCCCATGCACTTCGCGGGGCTGAACGGGATGCCGCGCCGGATTTACACCTACTCCGAGGAATTCGGCTGGGGCGCCCTCAATATGCTGTCCACCGTCGGCTACTTCGTCATCTTTATCGGCATCTTGGTGTTCATCTACGCCGTGTGGCAGAACCGCAACGCCCGGCGGGTGAGCCATGACCCCTGGGACGCCCCCGGGGTGGAGTGGAGCATCGCGTCGCCGCCTCCGGCCTACAACTTCGCGGAAGTGCCGAGGATCAAGGGGCGCGACCATTACTGGATTGTGAAAGAAGAAGGCCGGGAGTCCGGCAGCCCGGTCACGGAGCCGGAACCGGCGGTTGACCCGCGCACGATACATATGCCCAGCCCGTCCTACTGGCCCATCATCACCGCGGCCGGCGTGGGACTGATTGGCGGCGGCCTGCTGTCGCACTACGGCGTCAGCTTCCTCGGTGGGCTGATCGCTTTCATCGGCGTCATCGGCTGGAGCAACGAACCGGCGGCGGAGCCCGAGGAAGGTCACTAGAAAACGTTCTTACCCTAACCCTCCCCCCTAGGGAGAAGGGATTTCGGCAGGAGACGGGGACTTTGGCCCACGCACCTGAAACGGCCCATCACGAACCGGCGCACGCGGCCCACGGCGGAAACGGCCACGGGGAGCATGGCGGCTCGGTAGGCCACGACTACACCACCACCGGCCTCAACCACCGGAAGATGCTGATGTGGGTGTTTCTCGGGTCGGACTGTCTGTTCTTCGGCTCCCTCATCGCCACCTATATGGTCTACCGGGGACAGAGCCTGACCGGCCCTTATCCCGTAGACATAATAGACATTCCGATAACCACCATCAGCACCTTCGTGCTGCTCTGCTCCAGCTTTGCAATGGTGCGGGCCTTGGCCGCCACCAACGAGAACAACCAGAGGGGAATAAAGATCTGGCTGCTGGCAACGGCTATTCTGGGCAGCATTTTCATCGGGTTCCAAGTCTACGAGTTCAACCTGTTCAAGACCGAAGGTCTCACCCTCGGACAGAACCTGTTCGGGGCCACCTTCTTCACTCTGACCGGATTCCACGGGGCCCACGTTACGCTGGGAATCATCTGGCTGCTGGCGCTGTTCGTGATTTCCTTCAAGGGCCGTCTGCATCCCGGCACTGCCTTGGACGTGGAAATCTGCGGGCTGTACTGGCACTTCGTTGACATTGTTTGGATTGTGATCTTTACCCTGCTGTACCTGGTGGGCGGCTTCGACGCCGGCCCGGGGGTCGCTGGTCACTAGCGGCCGGAAGGTGGTTCCGGCAGGACTGGCTTTCTAAAATACCGGCTTCGCTTTACCTGGAGAGCTCCCCAGATGGCTACAACTCACGAAACCGAACACGGCGGAGGAGGGCATCCCTCCCTCAAGCAGTACGTCTTCATAGCTATATTGCTATTCGCCATTACCATCGTCGAGTTCGTCATCATCATGGATTTCCCGGGCGAGCGGGAAAAGGTGATTGGCGACGCCCTCGGCGAGCCGTCCACCACCATCTTGCTGTTCCTGCTGTCGGGCATCAAGTTCGCCATCGTCATCCTGTTCTATATGCATCTGAAGTTTGACAACAAACTTTTCTTCTGGATGTTCATATCGGGAATGACCTTGGCGGTTATGGTGGGCGTGGCGCTTATTGGGCTGTTCACCGCCATCCAGCCGACCTTGGGCGGGGAGCCGCGCAGCCCCACCGTTGCCGCGCCCTGCGCCTTCGACCACGAAATAGGGGAGCACGGCGAGAACGTTTGCCCCACGCCGACGCCCCAGCCGACTTCGACGCCGGCGCCCACCCTGGAAGCGCTGGCAATCAGCGCCCCGGCAGCGACGGTCAGCGAGGGGGACGGCGGCGTTTCCGGCGGCGAGCCGACCGCCGAGAAAGGACGCCAGCTTTCCGAGAGCTACGGCTGCATCGCCTGCCATTCCGCCGACGGAACGGTGCTGGTAGGCCCGTCGTGGCAAGGCATTTACGGCAGCCAGGAACCGCTGGAAGGCGGGGGTTCCGCCACGGTGGACGACGATTATATCCGGGAGTCCATCAATCAGCCCGACCTCAAGCTGGTGGAAGGTTTCGGCAACCTGATGCCCTCCGGTCTGGGGGTAACGGACGAGGAGATAGACTCCATCATCGAGTACATCAAATCATTGCAGTAGGGCGCTTTCCTTTAGTCGGCATCGAATAGGGGCAGGTTCGGAACCTGCCCCTATCGTTTTCTACCCCGACTATTGCCGTTCCATAGCAATAGCTTCATAATCAAGATGGCATAAAGGGAGATGGATATGCTTGACCGCTGGGCTAAAATCGCCGGTATCGCGGCGGCTGTGACTATTTGTGACTATTATTGTATCTGCTATTGCTGGCCCCAGCGTCGGCGCGATTTTCTGGCTTGCCAGATTGGACTCCGACGTCGGGCTGCTGCGGTACGACGTCGGGCTGCTGCGGTACGACGTCGGGCAGTTGCAATCCGATGTTGGGCGGCTGCAAGAGGGTCAGCGGCAAATTATCGAAATTCTGCAAAGACTTGAGAATGGCGTGTCGGAAATCAGGGTCAACTTGGCCGGCCACACTCACGATTCCAGCGGGCAGGCCCAGTTGCCTTTGGATAATCAGTGAGGGAATTTCAGGCAGGCCGACACCCTCTCCCTAGCCCTCCTTGGAAAAGGGAGGGATTTATTTGGGCCGGTAGCCCGCCACAAACCCGTCGCGCACCGGGGCTATGATGCCCTCCCCCATGCGGCGGGCGGCGATGGACAGCCCCTGCTGGGCGAATTTTAAGTCCCGCGCCAAGATGTCCTCGCGGCTGGCCTGGGCCATCCGGCGGCGGTACTCAGACAGAAAGGCGTCCATCTCGGCGCGGCTGTCCGCTATCCCGGCCATTATCCGGTACATCGGCAGGGTTCGCGTGAAATTGTGGACTTCTTCGCGGGTGTAGTCCGGGTGATGGGACACCAGCAGCGAAACGCCAAAGTCTATCAGGGTGCAGCCAGCATCATCGTCAACGATGAGGTGGGAGCGCCCTTCGGGGTCGGCGAGGGTGGCGTCGTTGTAATAGACGCCCGCGCCGTGAAGCCGCCGCAGCATCCCGCCCAGAGTCAGTCCGACGGCCCGCATTGTAGCGTCGTCGCGCCTTTCCGGTGGCAGGCCGGTGAAGAAGACGCCCTCGGCGAACCGTTCGGTCAGATAGCCGGGCAGCGACGGCAACTGCGCCGGGCCGGCGTTCACCCCGGCGGCGATGCGGGCGATTTCGTCCTCCCGCGTATTCTGAAAGGGCTTGATGACGATGGCGTCGCTCCGGGAATGCAGGATGGCGGCCGGGCCGCGCGTCCTCCCGGTAATCCGCAAGTCCGGTATGGGGCGCCCGCCCTCCCGCCAAGCCATCACCGGCGGGAAAAAGGCATACTGCGACAGCGCTTCCACCCACGGGTCGGCGGCCAAACGGCGAAACAGTCCCGGCTCCAGGCCGGCCAGCTTCCAGAAGGGCTTCAGCCGCTGCGGCGGGGCTTCCGCCGCGCCGATGATTTCCGGCGGCGCGGACGGCGGAGGCGGCGCGATGGCCCGCCGGATGGCGGCCAGTTCGGTTTCGGAGTAACCGCCGGCGCTCATGGCGAGGAGACGCCTTTACTCGGATTCCCTCCCGGCGGAAAAGGATGCTGGGGTTGCAGCCGGTGGCGGCCCTCGGCGTCCGGCGTCAAGTGGCGGACGCGCACCACGGCGTCGAGGTTTATCTTTCCGTAGATGTGGGGGTAGGTTTCGCCGGAGCGGCTGGGTTCGCGCTTGACCTCGGCCTTGAGCCGGGCGGTGTCCACGTCCAAGACTATCAGCCCGGCTTGGCCGGGATACAGCCGCTCCGCCACCCGGAGGGTCTGCGCCTCGTCCCCGGAACAGTGGATGAACCCTTCGGCCGCCAGGCTGGGAGCCTCGTATTCGCCCGCGGCCTGCGCCCCGTCCCAGGCTTTCGGGGTGGTCAGGTGGTGGATTACAGTCAAGGCTTTCGCTCCTCATTCGGCACAGGGGAATTGTACACTACTATTTCCGTGACATAATGTTACTATGGGAAAGCAACCTGAAGGGCAAGGGACGGCATGAAAGGCGAAATTCACGACGGGCCGGGGCTGAAATACCTGGCAATAACTCCCGACGACTATGACCCGGAGGCGTCATATCCGCTGGTGATAATGCTTCATGGCTTTGGGGCTAATATGCACGACTTGGCCGGGCTGGCCCCGGCCATCAATCCCGTGGGTTACGTGTATGTCTGCCCCAACGCGCCCATCCCCTTCAACCTGGGGTTGGGACACGCCGGGTTCGGCTGGATGACGCCCCGGGGCGGCTCGACACCGGATGAAATCGCCAACTCGGAGTCGCTGCTGGCCGGTTTCTTCGACGAGGCGCTGGCGCGGTTCAACGTCGAGCCGGGCAACAGCCTGCTGCTGGGCTTCTCGCAGGGCGGCGGAATGACCTACCGCTGCGGGCTGGGCCGGGCCGGCACCTTCGCCGGGCTGGCCGCGCTGAGTGCCACGCTGCCAGGGGCGGAGGAACTGGACCACCGGCTGCCGGAGCAGCGCACCCAGCCCATCTTCGTGGCCCACGGCCGCTATGATCAGATGATCGCCGAGACCACTGCCTATGCCGCCAAGGATTACCTGGAAAAGGCGGGTTACTCCCCGGAGTTTCACGTATACGACATGGGCCACGAAATCAGCGGCGATGTTATCCGGGACCTGGTGGGCTGGATGAACAATGTGCTGCCGCCGCGCCAATCGGCGTAGCCTTCCGGCAAGCTCGGGGGCGCAGCCTTTCGGTAATATCGGGATGAATGCGCGGCGCGCTTACTCGCCGTCTTCCTTCCACGAGATGAAGCGGTCTACGGAAATGGTTATCAGGGTCAGCCGCTCGTCGCCCAGCAATTCGTCGGCAAATTCTGCGCCGCGCTCCGGGCCTTCGTAGAGGATGCAGGTTCGCCGCACCATATCCGCCAGCCCCTCCGAGGCGATGTTGGCCCTCCCCTCGAGGGTCACGAATTCGTAGGGATGGCCGGGGGTGCATACGCAAAGGGCGACGGCCGGATTGCGCTGTATGTTGCGGACCTTGATTGCTCCGGCGTCGGCCATCACCAGCGCCCGCCCGTCGTCCCATAGAAACCACACCGGCGCGACATGGGGCGTCCCCGACGCCCGCAGCGTCACCAGTTGGGCCGTCCGGGGCTGGGACAGGAATGCGTGTATTTCTTCGGCAGTCAGATTCGCCATAATGCTTGTGCCTCCTTCGGGTATGATGGTAAAGCAGGTACTTAAGCCAACTATAGCATAAGCCCCCGCCGAAATTTCCGGCGCTTGGAACGCTGTTTATGTCTCGATACACCATTCGTCTCGCCGTCTTTCCCCTGTTGGCCGCCGCGGTACTGCTGGCCGCAGGCTGCGCGGCAGAGCCGACGGCGGCGCCGACCGCCCGGCCCACGCCCACGCCTACGCCCGTCCCGACCCCCACGGCGGCGCCCGCGCCCGAACCGCTGGTTTTCCTCCCCGCTGACGAGGCCGCCCACGATGCGCCCATCGAGTGGTGGTACTTCAACGGGATGCTGCGGGATTCCGCCGGGGGCGAATATAGCTATCACTACGTCACGTTCCAATCTGAGGGCGCTCCCGGGGTCGCGCCCCACCTGCTGCAAGCAACGCTGGGCGACCACGGGCGCGGCTTCCACTACGCGGCGGAAACGGGGATATTGGCCCCGGAGCGCCCCGAAGCCCCGGGCGTGGACGTGGAAACGGGCGGTTGGCGTATGTCCGCCGGGCCGAAGGGCTACGATCTGCGCTTTCACTTTGGCCGGGGCGAAGGTTTGGTTAGCTTGGAACTGGGGGCTGTCCCCAGGCGTGACCCGGTGTTGCACGGCGGCAACGGGCTGGTGAGCATGGGGCCGGAAGCAGGCTCCACTTACTACTACTCGCGCACTCGCCTGCATGTGACCGGCTGGATTGAGGATGACGCCGGACGCCGCCCGGTGACCGGCCCCGGCTGGATGGACCATCAGTGGGGCGAGATTGCCGACGGACGCATCGGCTGGGACTGGGCCGGCATCCAGTTTGAGGACGGCGCGGATCTGATGGTGGCAGTGGTGTGGCATCCCGACGGGCGCCGGCGGTTGGCCGGACACGGCACCTATCTGGAGCCGGACGGCAGGGCAACGTACCTGGAGGGCGACGACCTCTCGTTTACCGCGCAAGGCGCATGGGTCAGCGCCGAGACCGGCGTCGAGTACCCCATGGGCTGGCAAGTCGAAATCGCCCCGCTGGAACTGCGGCTGGAGCTGACGCCCTACCTGAAGCAGGCGGAGTTCGCCAGCGCCATCCTGGGCGTGGCCTATTGGGAAGGCGCCGTCGCGGCAGCCGGGCAGCGCGGCGGCGAACCCGTGACCGGCTGGGGCTTCGTGGAACTGGTGGGCTACGACCCGCGCCAACCGCTGGTGACCCCGCCCGCGCCAACCTCGCAACCGTAGAGACGCGCCGCCCCCCTGCCCCCGACAGGGCAGCCGCGGCGACGGAAGAGCAGGGGCCCATCGTGTATAATAGTTTCGTAATACTCGGAATTATTGTGAGTGAACGCCCGTATGAGCTCCATAAGCAACACTGAGGATTTCTTGCGCCTGCTCCGCGAAGACCCGGACTTCAAGGCCGACGTCCGCCGGGAACTGTTGAGCCAAGAGTTAATCGAACTGCCGGAAAAATTCGCGGAGTTCGTTACGCAGACCCTTCAGGAAATCTCGGAAATTAAAGCCAGGCTGGAACGGCTGGAAAAGACCGTGGCTTGGCTCGTCGAAACTGTAACCAAGCTCGTCGAAACCGTGTCCATGCTCGTCGAAAGGATGGACCGGGTCGAGGGAACCGTAGCCATGCTCGTCGAAAGGATGGATCGGGTCGAGGGAACCGTGTCCATGCTCGTCGAAAGGACAGACAGGCTTGAGGGAACGGTGGAACGGCTTGATAGAACCGTAGGACGGCTTGACGGAACCGTAGGACGGCTTGAGGGATCGGATTACGAACGCCACGTCAGCCGCACCCTCACGGGCGAGGTCAGCAATATTTTGCACTTGCGCCGGGGCAGAATCGTCCACTCCGCCGCCTTTGGAACCAACCCGGAATTCCATGACCAGATGGATGCCGTAGTGGAAGCAGACCGGATCACGGACAGCCAATTGAACGAACTCCTGAACACGGACGCCATTTTGCGAGCCACGGAGGAAGGAAGAACGGTCTACACAGTCGCCGAAATATCCATCACCGTCCACGAGGAAGACATCATTCGAGCGGATGAAAGGGCCGCTATTCTGCGAGAAGGCACCGGCTTGATGGCGTACCCGGTGGTAATCGGCGACAGCATCCCGCAGCCGCAGATGGCCCAGGCCGATGCCAGAAACGTCCGGGTCATAAACATCCAGCGGCGGAGCCAATGATATGCCCGAAACCGGCGTCTTCCTGACCGCCAGCAACCTGCGCAAGTCCTTCGGCGAACTGCTGGCGGTGGACGGGGTTTCTTTCAGCATCCGCAAGCAGGAGATTTTTGGGCTGCTGGGACCAAACGGGGCAGGCAAGACCACCACCATCAGGATACTGTCCACCGTGCTGGCCCCGGACGAGGGCGACGTGGTTATCGGCGGGCATTCGGCAAACCGGGACAGCGACGCGGTGCGGCGGCTGGTGGGCGTTTGCCCCCAGGAACTGGCCCTGTACCCGGAACTGTCGGCCACCGACAATCTGGTATTCTTCGGGCGCATGGCCGGGCTGAGCGGCCGCGAGGCCAAAAGCGCGGCGGCGGAGCATCTGGAATCCGTGGGCCTCACCGAGCGCGCCCGCGATAAGGTGGACAAGTTTTCCGGCGGAATGAAACGCCGCGTCAACTTGGCCGTGGCTTTGATGAGCCGTCCCCAACTGCTCTTCCTCGACGAGCCCACGGTGGGCATTGACCCCCAGTCCCGCAGCCACATCTTCGAGACCGTCGAGGGCCTGCGCGACGCCGGCATGACCGTCCTCTACACCACCCACTATATGGAAGAAGCCGACCGGCTCTGCGACCGGCTGGCGATCATGGACAACGGACGGCTGATCCGTCTAGGCCGCCCCGATGAGCTGAAAGCCGAGATCGGCAACCCCGCCGAGGTTACGCTGGAAACGGTTTTCCTGGAACACACTGGCCGCAGCCTGCGGGACTAGCCGCAACGAAATTCCCCATGCTGCGCCCACTGCACATCGCCCTGCTGGAACTCAAGCTGTTCGTAAACAACCGCGGCGAACTGGCTTTCAGCGTAGCCTTGCCCATCCTGCTGTTCGCGCTGATGTACGGGGCGCTGAGCAGCGAATCCGAGTTTCACACCCCGGCCAGCGTGGTTGACCTGGATGGCGGCCCCCAAGCCCGCGAACTGGTGGAGCGGCTGGACGCGCTGCCCGAGATTTCGGTGGAGGAGCGTACCGAGGCCGATGCCGACGGAGCGCTGGAACGCTCGGCCATTCTGTTCGCCGTGGTCATTCCGGCCGGTTTCAGTGACGCCCTGGAAGCGGGGGAGCCGATGCCGCTGGTCTTCCGGCAGCGAGGCAGCGGCGGGGAAACCGGCCAGATTGTGGCCGCCGTCGTCCGGGGCATTACCCGCGACATGGCAACGGAAGCGCGGGTGCGGCACTACACGCCCCTGGCCCTAGCCGGTTCCGGCATAACCCAAGAGAACATCGAGTCCGAGGTCGAGAGGCAACTGGCCCAACTGCGGGCCAACCCGCCGGTGACGGTGGAAGTCCGGCGGCCCGGCGCGGATGCAGCCGAGGATGACGGGGATAACGGCCTGATTTCCCGCCTGATGCCCGGCCTGCTGGTGATGTTCGTGATGTTCTCCGTGACGCTGGGAGCGCAGGCGCTGGTGGACGAACGGCGCACCGGCACCCTGGAGCGGCTGATGACCACCCGGCTGGGCATCAACCAGCTATTCGCCGGCAAGTTCTTGGCCGGGGTGGCGCGGGCGATGCTTCAGGCCGTCTTGATGCTGTCGCTGGCTTTCATCGTGTTCCGGCCCGCGGGCGCGCTGACGTTCCTGGAACTGCTGGCCTTTGCCGTCCTGGCCGCCGCCGCTTTCAGCGGGGTGGCGCTGGTCATCGGCGCGGTGGCCCGCACCCGAAATCAAGCGGTGTGGGCCTCGGTGTTTTTCACGCTGCTTATGGTGGTGTTCGGCGGCACTTTCTTTGAGATAGCCGACGGCAGCCTGCTGGATGCCATATCCCAAGCCACCATCAATTCCTATGCCATAGAAGCCATGGCAAACCTTATCGCCAACGGCGAGCATCTGGGCCAGCAATGGCTGCCCATAGCGGTAATGGCCGGCGTCGCCGCCGTTGGCCTGACCATCGCCCGCCTGCTGTTCCGCATCACGCCGGAGGGCCGGTAAACGATTCCTGCCAGCAGGGAAAAGGAATCTTCGAGGAAAAGCCGTCAGCATGACCACCATTGCCCGCCAGTCGCTGCTGCTGGCCTGGAAAGACACGCGCATATTCTTCAAAGACCGCTTTGCGCTCGCCTTTGCTTTCCTGCTTCCCTTCGTGTTCGTCATCGGGTTCTCGCTGGCGTTGCAGGGAGCCGGGCCGGACAACGAACCGCTCCGGTTCGTTGTGGCGACGCAGGAGACGGAGGGCCTAAGCGCGCCGACCATCGAGGCGCTGACCGCGGCGGGCGATGGCAGCATAGCGGCGATGGGCTACGCAGAGGCCCAAGCCGCGGCGGACGCGGGAGACATAGACGGCTTCGTATCCTTCCCGTCCGGCTTCACCCAACGGCTTCTGTCGGGCGAAAGGGCGGCGCTGGAGGTGGTGACGGGCAGCGCCGCCGCCCCGGAGGACGAGGCGGCGCTCCGCGGCTTCGCCCATCAGATAGCGGCCCGTTTCGCCGAGGGACGGGCCACGGTGGGCGCGGCCCTCGCCTTGGGCCGTCCCGATGCGGCGGCGGCCGCGCTGGAGGAACTGCTGTCGGACAGCGGCGGGCCGGGCGTCGGCATCCGGGTGGAGCAGGTGGGCGATATTGAGCCGTTCAACGCCTCCAACTTCGCCCTGCCGGGCTACCTCACGATGTTCGTCTTTTTCGCTGCCGCCATGGGGGCCGAGGCCCTGGCCCGGGAGCGGCAGACGCATACGCTGGAACGGCTGATGACCAATGGCGTGCGCCGTCAGTCGCTGATATTCGGCAAATTCCTAGCCGGGGGCGTCATCGGCGTGGCCCAAATCGCGGTGATGTGGACGGTGGGAGGGCTGGCCTTTAACATCAACCTGGGCGCCTCTCCGTCGGCGGTGATACTGCTGTCCCTGCTGATGGCGGTGGCCTCGGCGTCCTTTGGGGTAATGCTTGCCAGCTTCGTCCGCAGCGTGCGGACGGCGGCGGCGGCCGGGGTGCTGACCTCGCTGTTGCTGGCCCCCATCGGCGGCAGTTGGTGGCCGCTGTTCATCACCCCGCCCTTCATGCAGTCCTTGGCCCGCCTGACCCCTCACGGCTGGGCCAACGGCGGCCTGAACAAGCTGATGCTCTTCGGCGCCGAGTTCGGCGACGTTGTGCCGGAAATGGCGGCCCTGGCGGCCTTCGCCGCCGTGTTCTTGGCCGTTGCGCTGTGGCGCTTCCGGCTGGCGCCGCCGGGGTAGGGGAAAATGGTTGATTACGGCAATCTGCAAAGATCGCTAAAGAACCTGGAACTGCAAAACGATAACCGCAAGAACTTGCCGCCGGAACTGCCGCAGCTCTTGCGCGAAGCGGTGGACGAATCGGTTATTCAGCGATTCGAGGTCTGCTGCGATGTTCTCTGGAAATCGCTGCGGCGTCACCTGATGGAGGAGGCGGGATTGCCCGGCGTACCGGCGTCGCCCCGCCCCGTGTTTCGCCTTGCCGGGGAGACCGGCGCGCTGACCTCCCCGGTCGAGCGATGGATGGAATACGTGAACCTGCGTATTGGAACCTCCCATGATTACAGCAACGAGAAAGCCGTTGCTGCGCTAGGGCAAATGGACAATTTCATAGCCGACGCCATTGTTCTCTGCCAGACCATCACCGGGGAAGCCTGGCCCGGGGAAGCCTGGCAATGAATACAGACATCATTCTGCCGCCGGAACAACTGCGGCTGGTGCGGAGCCTGACGCAGGCGCATCTGCCCGGCGTCGAGGTTTGGGCCTACGGCTCCCGCGTTGGCGGCACCCCCCGGCGCTACTCCGATTTGGATCTGGTGGCTTTCACCGCTCCGATGCAGTCGGCGCAGGCCGTGAACTTGCGGGAAGCCTTTGAGGAAAGCGATCTGCCCATCCGCGTAGACCTGTTTCTGTGGGACGAACTGCCCGTCTCATTCCACCGGCGGATTGAGCGGGAATACGCTGTGCTGCAACGGGCGGACGAAACCGCGGCGGCAGGATGAGGGCGCATCTTATACCGCCTTTTCAGTGGCGGGAACAAGCGGATTCCCGGGAAAGCGGGAGTGACGGTTGCTGCGGGAATGGCGCATTGCCAACACGCGGTGAGAATGCCGGATCACGCATAATCAGCGTGTGTTGAGAATACCCCGGCCGTGCCGGGGTTGCTATGGCGCGGCGGGTTGTTTATCATTGCCTTAGCTCTACTCTTTCAACATCCGTAACGGGCTTCCCGTTGCGGTTTTCGAGGTCCCTCGCTTTGGATTCCAACCTCCACACTCCCCTCTATGATACCCACCTTGCCCTCGGCGGTCGGATGGTGCCCTTTGGCGGATGGGATATGCCGGTGCAGTATCCGGCGGGCATCTTGGCCGAGGTTCGGGCGGTGCGCACCGCCGCCGGGCTTTTTGATGTCTCCCATATGGGGCGGCTTTACCTGTCGGGGCCGGACGCCGGGGCGCTGCTGGATTTGGCGCTGACCGGCTGGGCGTCCACCTTGGAGACGGGGCGGGCGCGCTATAGCCTGATTTGCAACGAGCAGGGCGGCGTTATTGACGACACCATCTTTTACCGGCTGGACGACGATCTGTTCCTGCTCATCCCCAACGCCGGGAACCGGGCCGCCGTCGTGGAGTGGCTGCAAGGGCTGATTGACCGGCATTTCCGTGGTTTCTGCACGATGACCGACGCCACCGGGCGGACTATGCTCATCGCGCTGCAAGGCCCCGGAGCCGCCGACATCGCCGACGGTCTGTTTAACGAGCCGGTGTCGGGGCTGCGGCCCTTCGCCTTCGCCGAGACCGCCGTGGGCGGCGCGTCGGCGCTGGTGGGGCGCACCGGCTACACCGGCGAGGACGGGTTCGAGATTCTGGCCGACGCCCGGCACGCCGCGCCTTTCTGGCAACGGATGATGGACGCCGGGGCCGCGCCCTGCGGCCTAGGAGCGCGGGACGTGCTGCGGCTGGAGGCGGCCCTGCCCCTCCACGGCCACGAAATAGATGAGAACATCACGCCCGTCGAAGCCGGGCTGTCGCGCTTCGTGGCCTTCGACAAGGAACACGTCGGCTCCGGCGCGCTGCGGCGGCAGCGCGAATCCGGCCCGGAGCGTCGGCTGGCCGGAATCCGGCTGGCCGGGCGGTCGGCGCCGCGGGCGGGCTACCGGCTGTCGCGCCATGGGCGAGAGGTAGGCCAGGTCACCAGCGGCAGCTATTCGCCCACCCTTGACACCAGCATAGGCATGGCATACGTTTTTTCAGACTGCGCCGAGCCCGGCACGCTCCTGGAGCTGGACGTGCGCGGGCGAAAAGCGGAGGCGGAAGTGGTGCCGCTGCCCTTCTACTCCCGCCCCCGAAGGCGCAACAGGAGGCCCAGTTGAACCCGTCAGACCGAAGTTATACCCGCGAGCATGAATGGATTATCGTTGAGGACGCCGACCGCCGCCGGGCGCTGGTGGGCATCACCGACTACGCCCAATCCGAGTTGGGCGATATTGTCTACTTCGAGCTGCCCAAGGCCGGCGACACCCTTACCCACTTGGGCAAGATGGGCGAGGTGGAATCGGTCAAGGCCGTTTCCGACCTGTTCTCCCCGGTGAGCGGCGAGGTCATCGAGGTCAACCCCGAGCTGGCCGACCGGCCGGAGCTGACCAACACCGATCCCTTCGGCGAGGGCTGGCTGCTCCGCGTAACTATGTCAGACCCCTCGGAAATGGACTCGCTGCTGTCGGCGGAGGAATACGACGCCTACATCGCCGGGTTGCACTGATGCCCGCGGAGGGCGCCGTCAACAGCGGCGGCAACGGGCATTTCCAGTCCCACTACATCCCCAACACCCCGGAAGAGCAGGACGGGATGCTGGCCTCCCTCGGCCTATCGTCCATCGAAGAGCTTTTCGCCGACATACCGGCGGAACACCGCAACCCTCCCCTGCGGCTGCCCGAACCGTTGCCGGAGCTGGAGATACAGCGGGAACTGGGGGCGCTGGCCGGGCGCAACCGTCCGCTGGGCAGCGGGCCGTCCTTCCTAGGGGCCGGCTCCTACCACCACTTCATCCCGGCCATCGTCAAGGCGCTGGTGACCCGCGGCGAGTTCATCACGGCCTACACCCCCTACCAGGCCGAGGCCAGCCAGGGCACGCTGCAAGTCATCTACGAGTTCCAGACGCTTATCTGCAATCTCTACGCCATGGAAGTCGCCAATGCCGGGATGTATGACGGGGCCACCAGCCTAGCCGAGGCCGCGCTGATGGCCTGCCGGGTCACGCGGCGCGAGCGGGTGGCCGTGCTGGACACCGTGTCGCCCGCATACCGCAGCGTCATTGAAGCCTACTGCCGTCCGCAAGGGCTGGAGGTGACGACGGCAAGGGCGCCGCGCGAGGGGCGCCCCGCCGAAGTGGACGGCCTCACCGCCTGCCTGGTGACGCAGTATCCCAACTTCTACGGCGGCGTCGAAGACCTGGGCGCGCTGGTGGGTGCGGCCCACGGCGCGGGGGCGCTGGCGGTGGTGTCCTGCGATCCCATCGCGGCGGGGATGTTCCGCCCGCCGGGGGACTACGGGGCCGACATCGTTACCGGCGAGGGGCAGCCGCTGGGGATTCCGCCCAGCTTCGGCGGGCCATACGTGGGGCTGTTCGCCACCAAGCAGGAGTATATCCGCCAGATGCCCAGTCGGCTGTCGGGCCGCACCGTAGACCGCAACGGCGAGACGGGCTATGTGCTGACGCTGCAAACGCGGGAGCAGCACATTCGCCGCGAGCGGGCCACCTCCAACATCTGCACCAACGAGGCCCTGTATGCCCTGGCCTCCACCATCTACCTGGCGGCCTTGGGCAAGTCCGGGCTGCGGCAGGTGGCCGAACTGTGCTACCACAAGGCGCAGTACGCCGCCTCTCGCATCGCCGCGCTGCCGGGCTACTCCATCGCCAACGATGGCCCCTTTTTCCGCGAGTTCGTGGCCCAGTGCCCGGCCCCTCCCGCCGAGATCAACCGCCGCCTGATGGAGCGCAACATCCTCGGCGGGCTGGACGTAAGCGACCGCTACCCCAACGGGATGCTGCTGTGCGTGACGGAGATGAACACGAAGGACGAGATAGACCAACTAGCGGCGGCGTTGGCGGAATAATGCTTATGCCTGATTCCCTGACCACCTGTGAGGAACGCTATGATCAGCAGACTGAGCCATGATGCGGCATATGCCCGGACGCTGGAAAAGTTCCCGGACTTCCCGCCAAGGGATGATATGCAGAACTCCCTTCATCTGGACGACGCCGCCCACCAGGCAATTCTGCGCCGCCGCTTCGGGAACGTTGCAACAACCATCGTGTTGAGCGAGATTCCGGTTCGGTGGACGCCAAGCCAGCAGGAGGGCCACCGCATCCCCGACCTGCTGGTGGCCCTCAACGCCGACCGGGCGCTGGGGGTGGAGCAGCGGGGCTACTCCATCCGGGATCAGGGCAAGCCGCCCGATTTCGTCTTGGAAATAGCGTCGCCCACCACGGCCAGAAACGACTACGTTGATAAGCGGCGCGACTACGCCGCCTTCGGGATACCGGAATACTGGCGGTTCGACCCCACCGGAGGGCGGCGATACGGGGCGCCCATAGCGGGAGACCGGCTGTCGGGGGGAAGATACCGGCCCATAGAAATCCGCGAGGTGGAACCGGGCCACTATCATGGATACAGCGAAGTGCTGAACCTGAATCCCTGCTGGGACAGCGGCCGTCTGCGCTGGCATGACCCGGCAACGCAGCGCCATCTGCTCACCTTTGACGAAGAGAGCGAGGCGCACGCCGCGGAGCGCGAAGCCCGCGCCGCAGCGGAAGCCCGGGTTGAAGAGCTGGAGGCGCAATTGAGAGCGCGGGATCAAGCCTGAGCGCAGAACTTCGGCATCAAAGCGGAAAACGGGATACCTCGAAACTGCTGATGGCGCGCGTTGGATGAATCTTTATAATGGTTACTTATATCCAGGCCAAGCCCTGACTACCCATGAGGAACGCTATGACCAGCAGACTGAGCCATGATGCGACATATGCCCGGACGCTGGAAAAGTTCCCGGACTTCCCGCCAAGGGATGATATGCAGAACTCCCTTCATCTGGACGACGCCGCCCACCAGGCGATTCTGCGCCGCCGCTTCGGAAACGTTGCAACAACTATCGTGTTGAGCGAGATTCCGGTCCGGTGGACGCCAAGCCAGCAGGAAGGCCACCGCGTCCCCGACCTGCTGGTGGCCTTCAACGCCGACCGGGCGCTGGGGGTGGAGCAGAGGGGCTACTCCATCCGGGATCAGGGCAAGCCGCCCGATTTCGTCTTGGAAATAGCGTCACCCACCACGGCCAGAAATGACTACGTTGATAAACGGCGCGACTACGCCGCCTTCGGCATACCGGAATACTGGAGGTTCGACCCCACTGGCGGGCGGCGATACGGGGCCCCCATAGCGGGAGACCGGCTGGCGGAAGGAACCTACCAGCCCATAGAAATCCGCGAGGTGGAACCGGGCCACTATCATGGATACAGCGAAGTCCTGAACCTGAATCCATGCTGGGACAGCGGTCATCTGCGCTGGCATGACCCGGCAACGCAGCGCCACCTGCTCACCTTTGACGAAGAAAGCGAGGCGCACGCCGCGGAGCGTGAAGCTCATATGGCGGAGCGTGAGGCCCGTATAGCGGAGCATGAAGCCCGCGCCGCAGCGGAAGCTAGGGTTGAAGAGCTGGAGGCGCTATTGTCCAGGCCAAGCCCTGACTACCCATAAGGAACGCTATGACCAGCAGACTGAGCCATGATGCAGCATATGCCCGGACGCTGGAAAAGTTCCCGGACTTCCCGCCAAGGGATGATATGCAGAACTCCCTTCATCTGGACGACGCCGCCCACCAGGCGATTCTGCGCCGCCGCTTCGGAAACGTTGCAACAACTATCGTGTTGAGCGAGATTCCGGTCCAGTGGACGCCAAGCCAGCAGGAAGGCCACCGCGTCCCCGACCTGCTGGTGGCCTTCAACGCCGACCGGGCGCTGGGGGTGGAGCAGAGGGGCTACTCCATCCGGGATCAGGGCAAGCCGCCCGATTTCGTCTTGGAAATAGCGTCCCCCACCACGGCCAGAAATGACTACGTTGATAAGCGGCGCGACTACGCCGCCTTCGGCATACCGGAATACTGGAGGTTCGACCCCAGCGGCGGGCGGCATTACGGCGCGCCCATAGCGGGAGACCGGCTGTCGGAAGGAACCTACCAGCCCATAGAAATCCGCGAGGTGGAACCGGGCCACTATCATGGATACAGCGAAGTCCTGAACCTGAATCCCTGCTGGGACAGCGGTCATCTGCGCTGGCATGACCCGGCAACGCAGCGCCACCTGCTCACCTTTGACGAAGAAAGCGAGGCGCACGCCGCCGCGGAAGCCCGGGTTGAAGAGCTGGAGGCGCAACTGAGAGCGTGGGAGCAGGGCTGAACGCCGGGGGACGGAGCCAAAAGGGAAGGAGCGCATTTTGCGCCGGGCCTCGTTTTCCTGGGGCAGTGAAAGACGGATGGTTGGACGTCGGATGATTTCCGAACCCTTGCCGCTGTCCAGGCCAAACCCTGAGAACCCATGAGGAACGCTATGACCAGCAGACTGAGCCATGATGCGACATATGCCCGGACGCTGGAAAAGTTCCCGGACTTCCCGCCAAGGGATGATATGCAGAACTCCCTTCATCTGGACGACGCCGCCCACCAGGCAGTCCTGCGCCGCCGTTTCGGAAACGCGGCCACAACCATTGTGTTGAGCGAGATTCCGGTCCGGTGGACGCCAAGCCAGCAGGAAGGCCACCGCATCCCCGACCTGCTGGTTGCCTTCAACGCCGACCGGGCGCTGGGGGTGGAGCAGCGGGGATACTCCATTCGCGACCAAGGCAAGCCGCCCGATTTCGTCCTGGAAATAGCGTCCCCCACCACGGCCAGAAATGACTATACTGATAAGCGGCGCGACTACGCCGCCTTCAGCATACCGGAATACTGGAGGTTCGACCCCACCGGCGGGCGACATTACGGCGCGCCCATAGCGGGAGACCGGCTGTCGGGAGGAACCTACCAGCCCATAGAAATCCGCGAGGTCGAACCGGGCCACTATCATGGATACAGCGAAGTCCTGAACCTGAACCCCTGCTGGGACAGCGGGCATCTGCGCTGGCATGACCCGGCAACGCAGCGCCACCTGCTCACCTTTGACGAAGAAAGCGAGGCCCACGCCGCGGAGCGAGAAGCCCATATAGCGGAGCGCGAAGCCCGCGCCGCAGCGGAAGCTAGGGTTGAAGAGCTGGAGGCGCAACTGAGAGCGCGGGAGCAGGGCTGAGCGCCGAATCCCGTCATCAAAAGGGAAGGAGCGCATTTTGCGCCGGGCCTCGTTTTTCTGGGGCAGTGAAACACGGATGGTTGGACGTCGGATGATTTCCGTATCCTTCCCGCCAAGCTCAGGGCCAACGGATTTTATAGAGACTTTACAAGCCGCTCTAAGGCAGGGCTGAATGACGGCGGGCGGCGAGCGATATAAGTATGGAGGCAGGCTAATGCGTCAAGGCGGAAACCGGGATACCTCGAAACTGCTGATGGAGCGCAGCGTACCGGGCCGCGCCGGGTGCGTCCTGCCGGAGCCGGACGTGCCGCCTGCGCCGCTGCCCGATGCGGCGTTGCTGCGCGACGAACTGCCCCTGCCGGAGCTTTCGGAGCCGGAGGTGGTGCAGTATTTCACCGGACTGAGCCAGCGCAACTTCTCCATAGATACGCACTTCTACCCTCTGGGCAGTTGTACCATGAAGTACAACCCCAAGATAAACGACGAAACCGCCTTCCTGCCCGGGTTCGCCGGAATCCACCCGCTCCAGCCCGCCGGGCAGTCTCAGGGCGCGCTGGAGTTGCTCCACCGCTTGCAGGAGTTCTTGGGGGAAATTACCGGGCTGCCGGCGGTCAGCCTGGCCACGCTGGCCGGGGCCCACGGCGAGTTGGCCGGTATGCTGATGGTGCGGGCTTGGCACCAAGCCAACGGCGGCGGCGGACGGACGAAAGTAGCGATTCCCGACAGCGCCCACGGCACCAACCCGGCATCGGCGGCCATGGCCGGTTTCGAGGTGGTGGAGCTGGCTTCCGACGCCCAGGGCAACGTGGACCTGGAGGCGCTGCACGAGGTGGCCGACGGCAGCTTGGCCGGGGTGATGATCACGCTCCCCAGCACTCTGGGGCTGTTCGATACCAGCATCGTCGAGGTATGCCGCATCGTCCACGACGCGGGCGGGCTGGTCTACGGCGACGGCGCCAACATGAACGCGCTGCTGGGCCGGGTGAAGCTGGGCGATCTGGGATTCGACGTGGCGCACCTGAACCTGCACAAGACCTTCAGCACGCCCCACGGCGGCGGCGGGCCGGGCGCCGGGCCGGTCTGTGCGTCGGAGCGGCTGGCCCCCTACTTGGCCGCGCCGGTGGTGGCAGCGGGGGATGACGGTTATCAGTTGACCACGCCACAGTCCAGCATCGGCAAGCTGGCGGGGTTCCACGGCAACTTCGGCGTGCTGGTTCGCGCCTACACCTACATCCGCACCCTGGGCGCGGCGGGCGTCCGCTCCATCAGCGGCAACGCGGTGCTGAACGCCAACTATATGATGAACGCGCTGAAAGACGTTTACCGCCTGCCCTATGACCGCGCCTGTATGCACGAAGCAGTCTTTTCCGCCGACTGGCAGAAAGCCAAGGGCGCCGGGGGGCTGGAAATCGCCAAGCGCCTGCTGGACTACGGCTTCCACGCCCCCACGATGTACTTCCCGCTGATAGTGCCGGAGTGCCTGATGATTGAGCCGACGGAGTCGGAAACGCAGGAAACGATTGATGAGTTCGTGGCGGCCTTGAAGCAAATCAACGCCGAAATCGAAACGGACCCGAATTTGGTGCGAAACGCGCCGCACACCACGCCGGTGGCGCGGCTGGACGAGGCCCGGGCGGCGCGGCGCCCGGATTTGCGGTGGACGGGGTGGAGTTAGGGGGAATTCAGTTCGGCGATACGATTGACGGCTCGTTGCAGACTGGGCGAGTTGCGGCTAGCGGCATCCGGGTTCCAGAGTTGCATTACAAACTCGCTTACAATGATATTATAGGCTGGTCCCACCCGGTGCGTGCCACGCACATTCTTAGGGGCTATTCCTTCCCGCAATTGCCGGTTACGGCTGCGAGCGGCTAAATGCACAAACGCCCTCTTGGGATCATCGAGGTTTTCCGGGGAAGGGGGAATAGTGTTGAGGGCAACGCCTAGCCACTGGGCTATTCCCTCTCGGTCAGCCAATATCCAAGCCTCTATTTCCAGGACAGCAACACGAATTAGCATACCGGGCAAAAGAGTCAGCCCGCCCCTCAATTCCTGAACCACCTCGGCTGGGCATCCTGAGGGCCGGTCCAAATCCGCGAGAGTCAAGACAGGCCCCAGATACTGGACTCTTTGATTCAACTCTGCTATCCGGCTTTTGACCGAGCCAATTCCCCCCAATCCGAACACTTCAATGACTTCTGCCCCTGAGGTATAAGCAGCAATCAATCGCCTAGCCACCGATTCCGATAGGACATCTTCCACCGCAATCGTAATTAGCATTACGCTAGACCGAGAGTCCCAAGTGCATGGGGAGCTGAACGGCTTGATTGCGGAAAGGAGCAATTTCACCGGGCATAACTCCTGCTTCCAGCACTTTGCGCATCCCGGGATCATCGGCCAGTGGTTTCACCACTGAACCGTCTTTCCCAGGGGTAATGCTTAGCACTTCCCAGCCATCTATCCCTTTATCGCACAACAGATCTGGGCTGTTGGTAGTAAGAATGACTTGGCGACGTTCACTGTACCGCTCGTCGCCTCGCCGCCGCCGAACGGGAACGCTCAATTGGTAGATCAAACCGGCAAGGCGCAGAATAATATCCCGGTTCAAGGAAATTTCCGGCTCTTCCAGCAGCAGCGGGCCGCTACGTTCCAGCAGGGACCAGAACAGGCCAATCAGCCGCAACGTGCCGTCGGAAAGCTGGTCCTCCCGTTGCCAGACATCATTGGCGCGCCAGTTCTCAAAGCGGGCTTTCAGATGGGGTTGACCGTTTGCTTGGTCGCGCTCGAAGGTGATTTCTCGCAATTGCGGCACAATGTGCGACAAGGAATCCGCAATTTTATTCAAGCGGCTTTGGCGAGTTTTGCTGTTAGCAGCGGCGATCTTCTCCAAAAAACCTTGACCAAAAGGGTCGTTTTCCAAGCGGTTGCCGCCTATTTCCGCGCCATAACGCACTAGCTGCGGGACCAGGTGCAAGTAGGTAATTTCGTCGAAAAACTCGGCCACGGCGCGGAAGTGCCGGTTGGCGTTAATCTGCTCCAGCGCGGTTTCCGTAAGAAGTTCCGAGTCGTCCTTGTCGTCTGGGTCTGGGCGTTGCAACAAGGTATCGCCATTGTGCTTAACGATTTCTTCCTGTATTAGAATGCGATGATTCCCGGAACGCTCCACAGTAAAGACCAAGCGATACATCCACTCAACGGGTTCACCGGCGTCGCGGCTCAGGTGAACTTCAATGCCCACGCCACCGCCGGAGTGAGCCGAGAGACTGCGTATCTGGCGCACGCCGCCGCGGCGCCGTACCGCAGCCTGTAGGCCGCCGCCCTCCCGCTTGGCGACATCACGCAGGAAGCGGATGGCATCGAGCAAGTTGGACTTGCCCGATGCGTTGGGGCCAATTATGAACGCTCGGTCGAGGAGAGGCACGTCAATCTCTGTGAAGTTGCGCCAGTTCGTCAATTTCAAACGAGTGATAATCACAGCCCCCTCCTTTCTCGCGGCTATTTGTGCCTCACTCCGACAATTATACTAGTTCCCCGCCCCCCGCTCCTCCTCCAGCGCGGCTTTGAGCGCGGCTTCGTCCACGCGCACTTCCACGCCGGCGCGCTCTTCCTGGAGCAGCATGGCTACGCGGGAGTCGCGGTGGCCCCAGCCGCGGTTCAGGGCCTCGGTCATCTCTTGCAGGGTTAGCTGGGCTAGGCGCATGGGGACGTCGTACTCGCGGCCCACGCCCACGGCCAGGTCCACGTCCTTGCGGGCTAGGCGGAGGGCGAAGTCGGGCGGGTCGAACTTGCCGGGGAGCAGGTGTTCGGCCAAGCCCTCGAAGGTGCCGCGGCGGCCCTGGGCGCCCTTGCGGACGGCCTGCCACAAGGCCAGCGGCTCCACGCCGGCCTTGACGCCCATGGTGAACACCTCGGCCAAGGCCGCCTGCACGATGTAGCCGGTGCAGTTGTGCACCAGCTTGGCGATGGCCCCGCAGCCGATGGGGCCGACGTAGTAGGCTTTGTCGCCGATGCTGTCCAGCACCGGCTTGCAGCGGTCGAACACTTCCCTGTCGCCGCCCACCCAGATGGCGAGGTTGCGAGAGGCCGCTCCCCGGGGGCCGCCGCTCACCGGGGCGTCCAGCACGTGGATGCCCCGGGCGGCGGCCTCCTCGTGGATGCGGCGGATGAGGGTGGGGGTGCTGGTGCTGAGGTCGAAATAGACCTTGCCCTCGCTCATGCCCTCCAGGATCCCGTCCTCGCCTAGGCCCACGGCCTCGACCTCCGTGGGGCCTGGCAGGGAGGTGAAGACGATTTCCGACGCCTCGGCGGCCTCGCGGGGGGAGTCGGCCCAGACCGCGCCCGCTTCCAGGTGCTGGGTGGCGGCTTCGCGCCGGATGTCGTGGACTACCATCTGGTTGCCGCCCTGCAAGCAGTTGTAGGCCATGCTGGCGCCCATAGTTCCCAGTCCGATGAATCCCACTTTCATGTCGCGCCTCCTTTGCCGTTTCCGGTTTGGGCCGTATCATACAATAATGGCGCAACAAGGGCGCCCCGGCCGGGGCGCCCTTGATAGGTTCTTGTATGGTTGTGTCAATCTAGCCGGAGATAGTTGCCAGTTCGTAGGTCATTCCGCGCTTACGGCACCATTCCTCGGCAGCGCGACGCTTGCGCCGGACGGCCGGCGAGTCCAGCTTCGAGGGGTCTTTCACCTCTATAATTACCTTGCGGCTGTCGGCGTACTCGACCAGAAAATCGGGGCGGTAGTTGCTTTGGCGGCCATTGGCGTCAATCCAGCGTATGGATATGCCGTGACGTTTCTGCCACTTCACCACAGCAGGGTCCGCCTCCAGCCTTGCCATCATCCGGCGCTCCAGATCGCTATGGTAGGTTTCGTAGCTGTATGGGCTTTTGGCCGGGTCTTCGTAGATGCCGCGCTTACTGATTGGCATACTTCACCATCCCTTCCACCAGACCGGAGGTTCCGCCGATGGTTTCTTCGACTATGGCGAGCATCCGCCAAACCGTTTCCAGGTGATGCTCCTCGGCCAATCCTATGGAAGCGCCGTCGAGGAACTTGCTCCGGGCGTGTTTCAGGAGGATGGAGTATACGCAGCCCTGGAATTGGGACGAATGCCCGGCGTTTTCCAGCAAACGGCCGGCCACCGCCAACAGTTCCGCCCTGACGGCTTCCTCAAGTTCCGGCCTGGAAAGGCTAACCTCTGCGGCGGCCACATCATCCGGGGCTGATTCAGTAGTGCGCCACCCTTGCCCGTCCAGCTCGCGGCGTTCCACTCCGGTAATGTTCTGATCCGTGATGGCGACCGTCTCGGCCGGATATGCCAGCCCATCCAGGAATTCCTGCCAGTTCCGCATAGGCTCGGCAGGCTGAACGGTGACGTCAATCACAAATTCCCCGGCGTCATCGTCGGAAGGCTCCGGGATATCTATGAGGTTCCCCGGGTTTTTCAACTCCTGCCGCCGCCGGGGTTCGGGCAAGTCTTCGTCTTCGTCAAAGAGGTCGTCCACCCCAACGTTGGTGCGGATCTTGCTCTCGAAAATGTCCCACAGCCATTTATGCTCCAGCTTGGGGTGGTCAACCACGGCGCAAATCTGCGGTTCATCCTCTTTGATATTGCGCCTGCGGACGCGCCGCAAACCGCGTCCGATGACCTGCTGCCCGTAAACCGGGCTGCCGAACTTACGCAGCAGCAGAATCACGCCTACTTCCGGCACGTCCCACCCTTCCCGCAGCATCAGCACGCTTACCACGGCTTCGTATGGAGCGCCGCTGCGCCGGGCCCGGCCCAACTCGGCGGCTTGGCGGCGGTCTTCGTCCGGGCTGTCCTCGGTGACCAGCAGCGTTTCCGTCCGAAAATGATTCTTCAGGGTTTGGGCCGCTTTCCGGGCGTCGGCTTTGCAGACGGCGACGACGAACAGGATGGGCTGATAGCGGCCCTTGGCTCGCCTTTTCTGCTCGTTGAGGCGTTGCAGGGCAATAGCCATTTGCTGCTGCATCGGGCGGTCGTCGGTGACCCATTGGGTGGCGTTGATGCCCCGGCGGTCAACATCGGCCCAATCTATCTCCTCAACGCTGCGGGTTTCCCCGGTCATGGCGTCGGTGTAGGTTAACTCCACGCTGGCGATGCTGGGCTGATAGACCACCGGCGTTTTGACCAGTCGTTCGGCCAGAGCGTCCTGAATCAGGTATTCGCAGATCATCCGGCTGCCGGGAGATTGGCCGTCGGCCCGATCGGGGGTGGCCGTAGTGTCTACCCGCAGGATGGTTTGGGGGCGCAGCTTTTCCAGGGCGGCGTCCCACTCCGGGGCCGGGGAGTTGTGGGCTTCATCGTTGAATATGGCGAAACGGGGGCCATTCAGCAGGTTCGCCAGATTGGTTCGCCCAGCGGTGTTGCTGGTATAGAACTGGTGGATGTTGCCTAGGATTACATTGACCCCCAGCAGATTGGCCCAGCCGGCCGGCCGGTCGCTGCCCAGAGTGGTGAGCGCGAAATCGTCCTTGCTTACGATGGCGTCCGGCGGAATCAGGCCGCGGTCAGCGAACACCTTGCCCTTCTGAAAATCCTCCTCAAGACGGTCGCGGACTATGAGGTTGGGGCATAGCAGCAGGAACCGTTGCACGTCGTGGGCCAGCCGCAGCCAAACCATCAGCGCCGCGATGATGGCCGTCTTGCCGCCGCCGGTGACCACGTTCAGCAGCACTCCGTCAGGCTGGGCCAGTTCGTCCCGCCGGATCTCGTGGGCGTAGATGACCCGCAGCAGGGCATCCCACTGGTGGAGCCACAGCGCGCCTTCCCGGGGCTGAGTGTAATCCTCCGGGTCTCTCAGGTGTTGCAGGTAGTCCAGCGTTGCCTGGCCGACGCCGGGATAGCCGTCGTCAATCCACTGCCGGAAATCGTCTTCGTGGGGGCTGAATTCGTTGATCATGGCCTACTTGACCTCCACTTCACCGCGCCACATCGCCTCTCCGCCGCGGCTGTCTTGGACGCGGCAGGCCACTTGAAACCGGCCGGGCCGGGAGAATTTGTGGGTTACTCTTAACATGGGCTTTCTGTTTTTGCCGCTGCCTTCTCGCTGGAACGAATGTCCCGGCGTGGCGGAGAACCCGATCTTTCCATCGTAATTAAAATCCCATTGGATGTTGATTATCTCGGCGCCGGGGTTGACCACCGCCGTATCCCCGGCGTCGAAAGTCACTGCTTGACCGCCCAGGGCGCGGCAGCCCACATCCACCACCGGCGGCTGAATGAAGGTCAGGAACTCGCTGTAATCCGCCCTATCGGTGGAGCGGCCCACGATGTGCTGTCGGAACCCGTCATCCCCGATTCTCACTTGGCCTATGCGGACAAAGTTGACGTCCACGTCCTCCTGCCGCCGCAACTGCTCGGCGGCGTCCACGGCGTCCGGCCCGAAGCCCCAGGCCAGCATTATGCCGTCGCGCAGGCCGGCCTGCTGGTACTGCGCCGTCTGCCGGATGGCGTTGGCAAAATCCTGCACGTCCCGCGCCGCGGCCCGGGATTCCAGCGGCGCGTCGCCAACCCAGATGGGGAACTGGTTACGCCACCCGTGAATCTGCGGGCTGTCATCATCCCGCCTGTTGCGGGTGGCGCCATAGGCTCGCAGCACGAAATCGCGGAACTGCTCCGGCGGCATTTGGGACAGCCGCGCCGCTTCGTATATGCCCCACTCCTCAATGGTGAAGTCGGGAATGGGAGCATCCGCTGCGCCTCGCGTCATCGCCTGCTGCTTGAGCCGCTCGGCGGTGACCGCCACGGCGACGCGGGATTGGTCGCAGGCAATCCAGCGGCGGCCCAGCCGTTGGGCGACGGCGGCGGTTGTGCCGCCGCCGATGAAAAAGTCCGCAACGATGTCCCCCTCATTGGACGATGCCAGGATGATGCGCTCAAGCAATGCCTCTGGCTTTTGGGTTGGGTAACCGATTCTTTCGTCTGTCCCCATTTTGGCGAACCACCCTGCTGAGCCGTATAGTTGCATAATGTCAGACCACACATTAGAAAGGGGAACGCCGGGGCTTTCGTCAAGGTATTGAGGGACTATTACTCCGTTGCGGGAGCGGGTACGATATTTTCGCCCATTCTCGTCAGTGTGACGGAACCAATCACCAATGTATTTATCACTATAAGGTGTGAATTGCCGGTTGTAAGTATGCCTGCCGTAGTTGGCAGCATACACCAGCACAGTATCATGCACTTTGACGGGCTTTTTCCCAGATGACCTGCCGCCGGATGGTGTACCATAATGCCAAACTATCTGGTCGATTAGATTCTCGTATCCGAAAATCTTGTCCATCTCCACCTTGATGTAGTGGCTGGCGTGCCAGTCGCAGTGGACGTAGATGGAGCCAGTGGCCTTGAGCATCCGCTTCATTTCGTAGAGGCGGGCGTTGAGCCAGATCAGGTAGCCGTCCATCCCGCCTTCCCAGATGTCGGTGAAGGAGCGAAGTTCGTTGTTGTCGCCCCAGATGACGTTGTATTGCCTGCCGGAGAAGAAGGGCGGGTCAATGTAGATCAGGTCAACGCTGTCGGAGGGAATTTGGCGCATCACGTGGAGGTTGTCGCCCCAGATGAGGCGGTTGGGTTCGTGGGGTTCGTTCTGGCCCAGGGGGACGCGCTCGATTATCTGCGTGGGGAGGTTGACGTGGGGGTAGTGCTTGCGGAAGCCCTCGCGCCGGTCCCAGCCTTTGGGCTCGGCCTCCACCGGGATGGAGCCGAAACGGGCCG
Organism: Dehalococcoidia bacterium; assembly: GCA_965213725.1. Classification (GTDB taxonomy): domain Bacteria; phylum Chloroflexota; class Dehalococcoidia; order Lucifugimonadales; family UBA3495; genus VXOI01. The sequence goes on along the minus strand of OZ243924.1, from coordinate 1,703,655 downwards.
GGGCGCGGTAAAACTCTTCCTGCCGGGGCAGGGATTCAGGCAGCGCCGCATCCTGCGGCTCCGGGCGGGCGTTGGCGTCAAACTGTTGCGTCATAATCTCCCAACCTTTTGTAATCCGGCTTGCGGCTGTCCCGTGCGGGGGTTCTTCTCAGCCTGGCCTCTCCCCCGCCCCGGCCTCTCCCCCGGCGGCGGGGGGCCGGGGCGGGGGCGGGTTTTGCGCGTCAGAAGAAGTTGCTGACGTTTTTGGCTAGGAGGACGGTCTGGTCCAGGACTATCTTGCGGTAGGCGACCTTGAGCCGGCCGTCTTCGCGGCGCAGCACGTCCTCGCGGCTGCCAACGTAGAAGTCCTGCTCGGTCTCGCCGCGGGTGCGGTACATGATGAAGTTGGAGTAGACGCGCAGTTCCGAGTCCCGGTTCCCCGGCTCGACCTCGATGTTGGAGACAAAGTGGCGGGTGCGGGAGGGCGGGTCCTCGGCCCAAGCCATGCCGGAGTCGAGTCGGTTGATGCGGCGGGTCAGCGAGTCCTTGTCCTCGTCGAGGATTGCCAGCTCGTCTTCCCGGGAAAGCTCGCCCTCCTCGTAGCGGGAGCCGTCGAGGATGGAGATGGCCTTGCTGTATGCCGGGTAGCGGTTGGAGCGCAGGGGCATCCAGTAGCGGACGTCGTCGGTAAGCAATTCCAGCCAGTCGTGGAACTGCCGGGCGTCCAGCATTCTGGCCTCCCGGTACAGGAACTGCTCGACTTCGCGGATGGTGTCGTCACGCATTTGAGGCTTCCTTAAAGAGAGTTGGAAAGAGAGTTGGTCAACGGGCCTTCGCCCCATCCCGGCCTTCCGGCGCAAGGGCGAAGGCCGGGATGGGGCGAAAGCGGGAACCGGAGGAGGAAAATCAGGCGGGCCAGTCTTTGGCGTCCATAAGCTGGCGCCAGCGTCCGTAGAAGGCGCGGTGATTGTTTTCGCTGAGGCGGTAGTCGCTGGCCCAGCCCCCTAGGTCTTCGTCGTAGCGGGCGTGGCCGAGGCCCATGCTGATGTTGAGCTGGTGGCGGCGGGCGACGGTGCCGCGCCCGGCCATGCTGCAACCCTCCCAGTTGTCCATATCGTCCTGCTCGAAGGTTCCCGATGGCCCGAAGGCGCGAAGGGCCTGGAGGCGGAAGGCTTCCTTGACCTCCGGCGGGGCGGCCTGGTCCACGTATACCGCGGCCTGAATCTCGGTCTTGCCGGGCCCCTTGGGCTGCCAGACGCGGAAGGTGCGGGCCACGCTGCGCAACAGGGAGAGGTTGGGGAAGATGGTGCCGGCGTGAGGGCGAATCAGGCGCAGGCGTTGGCCCATCCGCCGGGCCACCTCGTCGCGGATTTCGTCCTCGTAGGCTAGGATCTCCGGCACGGCCGGGTCGGAAGGGTCGTCCGGGCCGAGGCCGACGATGCAGTGGCCGTTGCCGGGCGAGACAACGGCGCCTTCCCGGGAGGGGCGGGCGCGGAAGTCGCCCCCGAATCCGGTGGTCACGGCCGACAGGTGGCTCCAGCCGGTATGGTATCCGTCGCCGGCGAAGTTCTCGGCGGGCATCTTCCAGTTGGCCGGGATAATCCACTTGTGGACGCCGCCGATGATCTCGACCCCGCCCTCGCGCCGGTCGAAGAACACGTCCAGATACCAAGCGGCATCGCCGAGGTATTCGGGCAGGGGCGGCGCATTGGGGTCGAAGGTGGCGAAAACCAGCCCCTTGTAGCTGTCCAACTGGGCCACGGGGATGAGGCCCCACTGGGAGCGGTCGAGTTCGTTGTAGTAGGCGTCTTGCAGGTTGGGGACGGCCTGGAGCTTGCCGTCGGCGTTGAAGGCCCAGCCGTGGTAGGCGCAGATGAACGTGCCGGCGTTGCCGGAGTCGGCGCGGCAGAGGCGGTTGCCCCGGTGTCGGCAGATGTTCAGGAAGGCGCCGACCTTGCCGGAGCGGTCGCGCGCCACCAGCACCGGGTCTTCGCCCATGTAGGTGGTGAGGAAGTCGCCGGGGTTGGGAATCTGCGTCTCGTGGCAGAGGAACAGCCAGCAGCGGGCAAAGATCTGCTCCAGCTCCTGCCGGTAGATTTCCTCGTCGCTGAATATGCGGGGGTTGAGCACCCCGTTTTCGGTGTCCACTAGGGCGGCCATTTGCGTCGCTGCCATAAGGAACTCCTAGCCGGTGATTGGTTGTTTGCCTGAGCCGGGGATTTGGTGATTTTATTGATTGCCGTAATTCCCGAATAAGAAATCACGGCAATCAAATGAATCGGGGGAGCCGCGGTTCAGGAGCTACAAATCCGCCCAGCTATCCGCCGCCATCAGCTCGCTCCAGCGCTTGTAGAACTGGCGCTGGTTGCTGTCGCTGTAGCGGTAGTCGGCCATCAGAGCCTCATAGTCGGCGTTGTAGTTCTCGTGGCCTAGGCCCATCTGGTAGTTGAGCATCTGGCGGCGGGCGACCACGCCGCGGCTGGTGAGGGTGCATTCCTGCCAGTTGTCCATATCGTCCTGCTCGAAGGTGCCGGAGGGGCCGAACCCCCAGACGGCGCTCAGGCGGACGGCCTCTTTCACCTCGGGCGGGGCGGACTTGTCGGCGAAGGCCCAGGACCAGATTTCGATGCTGTCCGGCCCCTTGGGGTGCCAGACGCGGAAGGAGTGGGAGCTGCTCCGCAGGAAGGAGAAGTTGGGGAACACGGTGCCGACAACCGGATTCAACAGCTTGGCGCGGGGACCGAGGCGGGCCTCCAGCTCGGCGCGGGTATCGTCATCGTAGTCTTTGAGAACCTGCATCGGCGCGCCGGACTGGTCCGCGCCGACGGCAATCATGCCGTGGCCGTTCCCCATGGAAACCGGCCCGCCTTTCATCGTCGGCTGGGCGGTGACGCCGACGCTGAACCCGGTGCGGATGGGGGAGAGGTGCGACCACTGAACGTGGTAGGCATCCCCGGCGAAGTTCTCGGCGGGCATCTTCCAGTTGCACGGCACGACCCACTTGTGGACGCCGCCCAGCACTTCGACGCCGCCTTCGCGGCGGTCGAACAGGGCGTCCAGATACCAGGTCATCGGGCCGAGGTAGTCCGGCAGCGGCGGGGCATCGGGGGCGAAGGTGGCGAAAATCAGCCCTTTGTAGCTGTCGAGCTGGGCGACCGGGATGAGGCCCCACTGGGATTGGTCAAGCTCGTTGTAGTAGGCGTCCTGGAGGTTGGGCACGGCCTGGAGCCTGCCGTCGGCGTTGAAGGCCCAGCCGTGGTAGGCGCAGATGAAGGTGCCGGCGTTGCCGGATTCGGCGCGGCAGAGCCGGTTGCCGCGGTGGCGGCAGATGTTGAGAAAGGCGTTGACCTGGCCCTGCCGGTCGCGGACGACCAGCACCGGGTCTTCGCCCATGTAGGTGGTGAAGAAGTCGCCGGGGTTGGGAATCTGCGTCTCGTGGCAGAGGAACAGCCAGCAGCGGGCGAAAATCTGCTCCAGCTCCTCCTGGTAGATGTCATGCTCGCTGAATATCTTGGGGCTGATCAGTCCCCGGTCTATGTCAACCAGCTTGTTGGCGTTGACGATGACCATGCTTCAAACCTCCTTCCGCGTCATGCGTCCGCTTCAGAATTCCGCTGAATAGACGGCATTGTATTACAATCAAGGGAAAAACTTAAACCGCTAACTTGAACCTGCTATCCCAGAGGTTAACCGGAACCATGCAAGTGGTAAACTGCCGTTGTATCCTGAACGTGAGCGGGCATTGCCGGCACACGCCGAGAATGCCACTGCTAGGATGATTGCAAAGCCGTTCCCTGAAACAGAATTTCAAGGAATGCCCCTGTCCCGGGCATTCTTAGTTACGCTGATTCGGATTCATTGATGTACGGAAACCATCTGCGTTTGCGACAGGTGAAACTATGCCAGCCACCGCCACCAAGGCCGATACGGTCATCAGGAACGCCAACGTCATCACTATGGATCCCAACCGGCCCCGCGCCCAAGCGGTGGCGATGAGCCACGGCCGCATCATCGGCTTGGGCAGCAACGAGGACGTGGAGACCTTTATCGGGCCGGGGGTAAAGGTGATGGAGCTTACGGGCAGCACGGTGTTGCCCGGGTTCATAGACGCCCATATCCACGTGCTGAACAGCGGCATCCGCCACGTTATGGCCGCCGACTGCGACCTGCCCTCGGTGGGCGCAATCCAGACCGCTTTGCGGGACCGGGCCGAGACCACGCCGCCGGGCCAGTGGGTACAGGGCTTCAAGTTTGACGACACCAAGACGGCGGAGAACCGCTTCCTGTTCCGGGAAGACCTGGACGCGGCGAGCGCCTTCCACCCCATTATGGTAGCCCACCGCGCCGGACACATCTATTACCTCAACAGCATGGCCCTGGAAGCCGCCGGGTTCACCCGCGACACGCCCGACCCCTTCGGCGGCCGCTTGGGCCGCGACCCGGACACCGGCGAACTGAACGGGGTGGTCTACGAGCGGGCCATTGAGCGCGTGCGCTTCGAACTCATCCCCCCGGACACGCCGGAGATTCGCCGCCAAGGGCTGCGCGCCATCTGCCGGATGCTGACCGAAGCCGGCCTCACCAGCGTCCACGACGCCAGGGTTGTCCGGGATGAGTTCGTCACCTATCAGGAGGGGAGAGACGCCGGCGACCTGTCCCTCCGGGTGTACGCGCTGATGTACCATCCCCATTTCCGGTCGCTGCGGGAAGCAGGGCTGAGAACCGGGTTAGGCGATGATATGCTGCGGCTGGGCGGCATCAAGATGGTTGCCGACGGAGCCATCGCCGCGCGCACCGCTTATCTGTCTGAGCCATACGTGGGTAGCGACTGCGACCATGGCATCCTGGCAATGAGCGCCGAGGAAATCGAAGAAAACGCCATGGAAATGCACCGGGCCGGTTTTCAGGTGTGCATCCACGCCAACGGCGACCTCGCCATTGATCTGGTGCTGAACGCCTACGCCAAGGCCCAGGCCGCCGATCCTCGTCCCAATCCCCGGCACAGGATTGAACACTGCACCCTGGTGAACCCGGATATCCTCGCCAAGATGCGCCGCTTGGGCGTCATCGCCACGCCCTTTTGCACCTACGTCTACCACCACGGCGAGAAGATGCCTTTCTACGGGGAGGAGCGCTTGCAGTGGATGTTTGCCCAGCGTTCCTTCCTTGACTACGGCGTGGTGGGCACGGGAGCCACCGACTATCCTCCCGGCCCCTTCGAGCCGCTGCTGGGCATTCAGAGCTGCGTGACCCGCACGGACAGCCGGGGCAACGTCTGGGGGCCAAGCCAGAAGGTTACGGTGGAAGAGGCGCTGCGCATCTACACCCGGCACAGCGCCTACGCCTCCTTCGAGGAGGACGTGAAGGGATCCATCGAGGTGGGCAAGCTGGCCGACCTGGTGGCCCTGGGCGCAGACCCAACCCAGGTAGACCCCATGACCATCAAGGACATTCCGGTAGAGCGGACGATAGTAGGCGGCAAAACGGTGTATGAGGCTTAACAATACCACCGGCCGGCGCGATCGGCACGCGCCGGTTATGCCAGCGCAGAACCGCTTGGATTCCTGCCTTCGCGGGAATGACGGGGTTTGGGCAATACCGTTGCCGGGAGCGGGAGCGTACCCTCAAAGTTTCAGTGCTTTGTGACGGCATCAGCCGCTACTGGTACGCCACCCGCAAGATCAGTCTGCTGGCTTTTCAGCGGGGTATGGCGGAGGGAATGGGATTCGAACCCATGAACCCGCTTTTAACGGGTTAAGCGCTTAGCAGGCGCCCGCACTAGGCCACTATGCGATCCCTCCGGCTGCATTTATGGTAGCAAATACTCCCGCCATCGGCAAGGCAGACAAGAGCGGGGTATTCTCAACATTTGTTGATATTAAATCAGCCCCAAGCGCAGGCAGACCAAAGCCAGGGAATCCCGCAGCATCCCCAGGCTTTTGCTGTACCCCTTGGCCCGCCGTTGCAACCGCTTCAACTTGTCCCGAAGCCGGGAGTGCCGCCCCTCGTTCCAGTTCACCGCCCCGCCCTTCTTTGCCAGGTGCCGGTCCCGGGGCAGCCACTCATACACCCCATAATGGCCGCTCCGGTACATCTCCGCCTCCGGCAACCGTTCGTACAGCCGGAGCAAGGCGGACTCGCTCTGGCCGCCCGCCTCAAATTCCACCCACCGGCGGCCGTCGGGTTCTTCCCATCGGCTTCTTCAATGACCGCCGTCCAAATCCAGACCTCCCGCCGCTTCCCCCTGGCGCCGGGCGCCCACGCAGGTCCACAGCTTATCCAAGGCGATGACCCGGGCCGGCTTCCGGCGCCCGAGAACCCGTTCCCGCACCAGACGGGGCATCAAGGCCCCGGCGGCCCGGGCTTTTTTAACCAGTCCGTAGATCGTCTCGCCTTTCCTACATACCCCAATCGCCTGCCGGAATGAAGATTCCCAGACCTTGGTGGCAGGCGAATCCCAGCGCCAATGGGCCGGAGATTCGGCTATCGAACTCGATCTCGAAATTGAACATCCCGCCTCCATTGGAACCACCGCCCTGTTTGTGCGTGAAATAATCGAAGGGCCTGAATCCGCCGGACTGGCCCCGCCGCATAGGAGAGATGGGCTTCCGCACATCCTCCATATTCACCCGGATCAGGCTCGGCCACAGTGGGCGGCGCAGGGAGACTTCCTGGGCAATCTGTTCTTTGGGGCCGTCAAACATCGCCTTTCGGCCATTCTCGTCTTTCCGGCCGCGAAACTTGACGTGGCGTGTCAGAACGTAAGGCGTCAGCGACCGCCAGCGATCGGAACTGGCGAACAATTGGGATACGCTTGAGAAATCGCGGGGCTCGCCGTGGGACTGGTAGATCAATCGGAGGGGATCCCGATGGCCGCCGGGATTGAGAGTGTTTATTGACGCCACAGCTTGAAACTCTTTTGTGGTAAGCCCAGCCGGTGTCCAGACTGTTAGATGATCCAGCCGTCCGTCGCCGTCCTCATCAGTGGGCAGATAGAAAGTATGCGTATGTCCTTTCAGGGGAACTCCGCAGGCGTCCTTGCCGGACAGGGTTTGGGACGCTTCTCCATTGTTGCTGCTGCCGTATTGGGACATTGCGCTCCTGCGCGCCAACTCGCCCCAGCGGAGGGTATCGAAAGTCATGGGCAACACATTGCCTGCTAGGGCGAACCGGACAACCTGCGCACCCTCTCCGCGGCCAGTCGGACGCGGAGCCAAGCGGCGGAAATCGGTTAAACAATCGCGTTTGCGGACATAAGCCCACCACTCGGCCCCTTCAGGGTCAATGCGCCCGTTGCGCCGGAGATCGGATGTCTCTACCACCAAGTCTTTCAGGCTGATCGGAGTACGAGGGGTCAGCGTCCGCACAATCTCCCAGTCGCCTTCGGGGACGGCGCCGGTTTCCATAGGAAACGAGTTGGCTTCTCCAGGAAACTCCGGGGCAAGCTCGGCCTCGACCCACGATTCGGCCCGTCCCAAGTAGGGCATATTGCGGAGGATACTGTCCAAGTCGTTGCGCTGCTGTGAAGTCAGTTCCATGTTCGGCCACATGACAAACATCGGGTCGTTGGGCTTGATGGCTACGAAAGAGTCTATGACCAAAGTGGGCCGTTCTCTGCTGCCCTCGTTATAGGGCATATAGTGCCGAGTGTGACCTGTCGAGGCGACCGGCAACACGAACTTTGGGCGTTCTGAAGCCAGGGATTCCAGTATGGGAACCACCCGGTCTGGAGCCAGATCGGCCAGGGTGCGCTGCCAAGTCGCCACCAAGCCCCGCAGTATCCGCCACGGCGAGGGGGGCCACTCCAGCACGCCCTCGTTGACGTGGCGGCCCCATTGGGTGGCATGGTAGCGGTTGGCGGTAAACGTGAACTTGATGGCGAGCATGGCTGCTCCCTCCCCGATCAGATTCCTATTTCCTCCGGTTCCTCTGGAAGGTCAGACTGGTTACAGGCGGGTCGGCGAACAGGCCATCGGCAGCACAGGCTTCAATGAGCACGGGCAGGTCCGCTTCCAATTCGGAGATTGTTGGCACGGCGAACCCGTCCTTGGGCCGCGTGACTTCCAAGTCTCCCACTACGTCCAAATCACAGGCGGTGCGCAGACGCAGACCGGTGTCCAGGAATTTGCGCACCTTCCACAAGGCCAGCGTCACCAGGAACCGCTCAGCGTTCTCTCCTAAGCCGTAGGCCCGGATTTGGGCCAGGTCCAGGTTGAAGTATGCAGTGATGCTCTCAGCGGTGTACTCGATGCGGTGGAAAGGGACGTTGCCGTATCCCTCTGTGGCGCTAACGGTCAGTCCGATTTCCCGCAGAGACGACGGAGCGGGAGCCACCCGGTCGTTTTTGACTCCGCCGCTATCGGCGGCTTTCACTCTTTGCGCTTCGATGAACCCGGACAAACATCGTTGCAGGCGAGCGCGTCCGTCCAGTTTCTCCAAAAATACTCCGTGCAGTACGGAGTTTGGGTCGTACTTGAAAATTGCCCGGGCCAGAGCAGCGCGGTTGAATACCCCAACCTGTCCGTCCTGTTCTACTGATTGCTCTTGGTCGCTTGCATGGTTCTCCGCACCCCGCCTGGCGCGCCCTCTGGTTCGAGTTGTTTGTGCCCGCAATTTCGCCGCGGCCCTGAATTGCTGAGCAAAAAGAGCATCGCTCATGATGTAGGGCGAGTTGAGCCTGTGTGCTTCCAGCAACGAGTTCGTAGTGTCTCCGCTGTCCCACAGGGCCACTAATATGTAGGGCATACCCGTAACTGCGGAATATGGCGAATCGGCAGCATAGTCCCAGCAAACGCTTTCCAGCCTGTTGGCTACTGACTGGGCAGACTCGACCAGCACCATGTTCACCGGAGGGCCGTCGGCGCCGGGAGCGTCGTACACGGCGGCGCCCAAGTCCGGGAAACCCGTTGGCTGGAACCGTGTGCCTTGTACAGGCGCCAGTCCGGCCTCCATCAGAAGGCGAGGTTGACCGCTAAGCTGTTGCAACTGAATCGCCATCTTTTCATTCTCCGAAGTGTGGATTAAGCTGCTGCGGTTACGGACCAGGTGGTTCGTCCGCTTGCATCTCTATTCTGTAAGCCGGTCGGGTTTGCGCAAGGCTCGTTCCGCAAGAATAGTGTACGCTCTCTGTTCCAGCGGGAAGAGCAGCGCGGCGGCTAACCGGCGTCCCTGCTCCGATCTGTCGGCGATGCTAGGGTTATCTAATAATGGCTGCAAACCCGAAGCTCTGAGGCGGCGATATGCTACTTGGTAGGCGTCATTGACCCTGCCTGCCCGCAGCATCGCAAGCATCTGTGGTTCCATTTTGATGTCCCTGTCTTCACCGAACTCCGGGCTGCTAAACACGTCGGGCAACAGTGTCAGCTTCATCGCGGCATACGCCGTCGGCAGGTCGAAGGGAGCGCGTTGCTTGGAGGGCGTATCCGTTTCGGGGCGCCGCCGGTAACGCACGAAGGACAGGGGCAAGGCGAGGTCAGCGATGCGCCCCACATCCACGCCGCCGCTCAAGAAGGCTGCGATGTCGTCCAGCCTTGCTGAATACACCGAGGCTAAGGGCAATTGCTCTAGGCCTTGCATCCGGCTTTCGAGGCAGCGGCGTTCCAGCACGGCCAGCATGTTGGATAGCGCATCGCCGGCAGTCCAGACACCGGCAGTCCAGACAAAGGATGCGCTGCCCTCTTTCCACTCGGCCCTTTGGCGGGCTTCAACCGGCTCCAGATTCTCCCGGATTGGCCCAACGTGGACCTGTCCATCCTTTTGACCGGGAAGAATGGACGCTAGGGCGCGGGCCAACCGGAACTCAGAAGTGCGGTCATCAGCATGGCGCCCCCACTCCCAGGAGAGGTTTTTGAGCGGGCGCACGGGGTAATTTCCCTTGCGAAGCGAAGAAGTTGCCAGCCACCTCTCCGCATGTCCCACGGCGATCAACACGTTCTGCAAGTCGTGCGGCTGACCGTGCTGGCAGAACTGGATAATGGCTTGGTCAATCTGCCTCAGCGCCGCGCCAAGGCCGACTGGCACGTTGCGGCCGCTTGCCGCGCGCCGCAGACTTTCCAGCCACGAGTCCAGGTTGAAAAGGATGTTGGCGCACTCTGCGGTTTCCTTGCTGCGGAGAACGTGAAAGCGGCCTAGCGGAGTTGCCAGATACGCCTGCCCGTTACGCATTATGAATCCATAACGTTGGAATATGGAAACACCGCGCTCTGTGCCCAACCCGGCAACAGCTCTGGCGAAATTCGTTCCGTTGGAGACTTGTTGCCTGCCGAGTTGTGCACGCCCCTCAGACATTAGGAATTCCAACTCAGGCAGGCTTGCGGGTTGGTCCCAAAGCGGAGCCCAGAACTCTGCTCGCGCCGAGCCTCCATACTCGGAATCCGTGGATGTCCCGTACCCAGCAGCGGAGTTATCCACAGTAAACGGAAACACGGCTTTAGATGACGATTGAGGCGACAACCGCCGAGCGGCCCCGCCTGCAAATAGCAAAGCTCCCTCGAACATAAGCACGTAGTCCCAAGGATTAGTCAATGCCTTGCCGTCAAACCCCACTGAGGAGTTGGCCCCTCCAACACTGCCAGGGTTGTAAAATCCGGTGGTGGACTTTTCCCTGAGCTCCGGCGAACCCTCATTGAACAGGGCCGCTATAATCTGGTTTTTGATGACGGTTACGCCATTGCGTTGTTCGTCAAGGTTCAACGCCGATACCACGTTCTGCATGAAGTTGTTGCTGAATTCCAACCTGCCGTCGTTTCCGCCGGTGCCAAGCAACGGCGGATATTTTGCACCATCTCCAGTGAGGACATAGGTTGCATCCAGCCAATCCAGCGCGTCGTCCGGGAACCGGGCCCGGCACTGTGCGAGGACCCATTCCTTTTTGTTTGACCCTTGTTGAGCCAAAATTTGCTTGCTTGTCGAAATTACTTCGTTCCACAGTTGGAATTTGGGAGATTCCAGTTCCAAGATGGTATTTATCGCCTTCGAGTTATCCTTGGCATGAAAACCGCTGCCGCCGTTCCAAGGCGAGACAACGGGCGTGGGCTTATATTCATTCAAGAAGAAATCCACTAACACATCACGGTCCAAGGTCGAACGAAGGACAAAGCCGTCGTTCTGCCACCAAGCAATGGCCGTAGAATCCTTCTGTTCCGCCACCAGGCGAAAAATGCCCAGTGCTTTCAGGTAGGACATCAGAGCCTCCGGGGCGCATCCCCCCAGTTCGAGTTGGTGGGATTGGCTCATCTTGCGTCCTCCTGTTCTTCTTTACTGGCCCGCATATCGGCAGCGCGGACTATGGCCTCCAGGCAGGCGAGACGGAACGGCCCCAGCCAGTCCAGCAGGGCCGTGCTACGGTCCAGCCAGGAGCGGCGGCCCTGACCATCCAGCCCGATGCGGGCGATGGATAACCTCAAAGTCGTTTGGCCTATTCGCAACCCCTCGCCAAGGTCAACTGCCGGGAGCGTTTCGGGTTCCGAGACCGGATAGCCAAGGAGCCGGTCAGGTTCCGGGTTTCTGCCGGCCCGTCCCGGCAGCGACCTTATGCCGAGCCTAACCTTGCCGTGATGGGCGGCGGCCAGATAAGCGGCCAGGTCGCGCGTCATATCATCTAGCCCTTCCACGTGTTTCAGGATGGCCAGGGCGCTGCCAAGCTCGTGGCGGAAGTGCCGGCGGTTGGGGGCCATCTTCCCGTTGCCGCGGCTCTTGGCCAGCAATGTCCCTTCCTCAAACGGACATTCGCCTTCTTTACGGAGCATCTCCTGAAATGCGGGATGGGCCTTGCCCGCGTCGTGGTACAGGGCCGCCAGCGTCACGGCCTCGCTGACGTCGGGCTCGGCGACCCACGGCGAAAGCGTATCCAAGATTATGCTCGCCTCGGCTTTGACGCGGCGGCAGTGGTCGGAGAGTGGAACCCAGCACCTCTGCGAGACATTGGTGGGTTCGGAACCCTGCCCATCTTCCGGCTCTCGATACTGGTCTGGAATGGGGACGGGCTCCACCGTGGCTTTGCTGGAAGCATCCCATCCGATGTCCGGCGAGTAGCCGCCGTCCTTGGCGTCCAGCATGAGAGTCATCCCAGGATGTATATCGCCGGGGCTAATCTGCCGCCACTCGCTATCCAGGAAATCCCATCTCCATGCCCTGCGATTGCCGTCCTTCAGGTAGTCTCCTATGCCTCGGGAGCCAAGGGATACGTTCACTATCTCATCATGGCGAACCTTCGGCACATTCTCGGCCGGCCCACCTTCGGGAACGTCACGCCAGAACACCGAAACATCCCGCTCATCCGTCCCGCGAACATACTGCGACACATCCAGATAACTCCCCGAAAGGTCAGGGGTGGTGTCGAACAACCCCACCACGTCGCGCCGGCGAATTACGGTGAGGTAGTCAACAGGCTCCATGACATCGCCTAGTCCTTCAAGGTCCGCCGGGCCGGCGGATTTACCCTCCAGTGATTTCAGACGTTCCCGAGCCACCGTTACGTCTTCGGGCTTGTATGGGGCCGTATCCTGTTCACGCTCTCCCGTGTCCACCCAGAAAACGTAGCCTGGTTCATATTCGCCCTTGCGGTTGCAGCGGCCGAACCGTTGCACCATCGACGGCCAGGGAGCCAGTTCGGTAATCAGCGTCCGCGCCGAAATGTCCACTCCGGCTTCAACAGCCTGGGTTGCCACTACAACCATCCCGGGGCCGGACGAATCCACTGCTGTCGTGATCGCTCTTTGTTTTTTCTTTCTCTCGGATGCCCGGAACCGCGAGTGCACCAACACCTTTTCGGCGTCGAGCGAAATACGCCCGGCGTTGTTTAGTTCCCTGTACACTTCCTGAGCACGTTCCACAGTGTTGATTATTACCAGTGTCAATGTGCCGGGCTTGTGTTTCCCTTTAATGAACGCGGCCATGTTTCTGGCACAGCGGTTGCCGGAAATGCCTGTTGCCTGCGACACGACCTTCCGTGCGTGGTGGCGTTTCCCCAAGTTGGGGTTGGCTTTGTCGCCCTGCCCGAGTTCCAGAACCTCGGACGCCGCTGGCGCAGGGTGGTCTATGGTGGTCAGCCAGTCAGGCTGGACGGTGGCCGACATCCATATGCTATGGGTTGGGCCGTAGGTTTCCAGCTTGCGCCGTAGCCCGGCCAACTGCGTGGACGTAGGCAGTCCGTTGACCATGAGTTGCACCTCATCCATAACCCAGAGACAATCGTTGTTCAACAGGCCATACTCCACCGGCCACATGAAAGGGCTGCTTCCGTACCCACGGTTGAGAGCACGGGACAAAAGCATGTCCTGGGTGCCAACGATGATGAACGGCTTTTCGGGGTAGAGATACCACCGCTCCCCAGTCTCTCCGCCTCCCATGAGGGTGGCTACGCCAACCAAATCTGTCATACTCAAGTTTTCGAGCCACCACAGGATTCGGGCTTCCGTTTGCTCTACCAAGGTGCGCATGGGAAGGCAGTAAACCAACCGGCGCGGCGTAGCGTCCCGCACTTTCTGGTCGGGATGCTCGAAGCGCCGATACAACCATCCTAGTGCTGCGGCTTCGGTTTTTCCGGCCCCCGTGGGAACTCTCAGCAGGGCAGGTAAGTCAGTGCGTTCGGCAAGTGTTTGCTGGTAAGGGTAAGGGGCGAATTCACCCTGGGTCGCTTTCCTGAAAAGTTCTGAATATCTCATTTCCTGGAATCTCCGGGGCTGCCCGCTGGCAGGGGATAAGTGTCTTGGTTGAAGCCAGAGGTTGAGAAGAATCGCCCGGCTAACGTACCCTTACCTAGTGTACATCGGGTGAAGCTCGTTTTCGAGATTTCAACTCGGGTCTCGGAATTGTATGCAGTCCTTGTGTACTTCAATCACCGAACCTGTGCGTTGCACAATCCCTTATCGTCTGGGCCGAGGAAAACCTCAAGCGGCTCCGGTTGGAGTCACAGTCCGGGCAACGGAGGCCGTGGCGTTGAGCTTTGGGGACGGGCCATCATCCTGCCTCCTGCAACCGGCTTGCCGCTATTATAATTCTATTACGCCTTATGTTAACAATGCCCAATGGAACATAGCTTCGAACCGATGCCAAGGATATGAGGAACCGGAAATGGCTTCAAGCAAGCGCCTGCTGCCCACGGGTGAGTGTTGGTTCGGGCGCGGCGCGGAGACGGCAATCGGGTCATTCTTCCTGCCAGGCCACGACAAGGCCGCCGAGACCGCGGTAATCTTGGCGGAGTACGGCGGAGCCACCGGGTTCCTGGTGCGGCACGGTCACGGACCCGGCGGCAGGAATCCCAAGCAGGAGATGGCCCGGCGGCGCTCCGAAGGTAATCGCAGGAGCAGATCACGATGACGGCGGCGAAGCGGAACGACTCCGGCTCAGGCAACGGCAACTCCGGCACGGACTACCGCGCCGACCTCTGGCGTATGGCCGACGCCCTGCGGGGCAGCATGGACGCCGCCGAGTACAAGCACGTCGTCCTGGGCCTCGTCTTCCTGAAGTACATCTCCGACGCCTTCGAGGAAGCCCACGCCACGCTGGAGACCTAGCGGGAGCAGGGCGCCGACCCGGAGGATCCGGACGAGTACCGCGCCCAGAGCATCTTCTGGGTTCCAGCCGAGGCCCGTTGGACGAAGCTGCAAGCCCAGGCCCGCCAACCAACCATCGGCCGCTTGGTGGACGACGCCATGGCCGCGGTGGAACGGGACAACCCGGCGCTGCGGGACGTGCTGCCCAAGGACTACGCCAGGGAGGCCCTGGACACGCAGCGCCTGGGCCAAGTGGTCGATCTGGTGAGCAACATCCGGGTCGGCGGGGCTGAGGCCCAAGCCACCGACGTGCTGGGCCAGGTATACGAATACTTCCTGGAGCAGTTCGCCTTGGCCGAGGGGCGCAAGGGCGGCGAGTTCTACACCCCCCGTTCCGTGGTGCGGCTGCTGGTGGAACTGCTGGAGCCGTACAGCGGACGGGTCTATGACCCCTGCTGCGGTTCTTCGGGGATGTTCGTCCAGTCGGTGGACTTCATCCGCGCCCACGCCACCGGCAACGGCAACGGGGGCCGGGCACAACGCGACATCTCCATCTACGGCCAAGAATCCAACTACACCACTTGGCGGCTGGCCCGGATGAACCTGGCGATCCGGGGCATCGAGGGTCAGGTCGTCCGCGGCGACAGCTTCCGCAATGACCACTACCCCAACCTGCGGGCCGACTACATCCTAGCCAACCCGCCCTTCAACGTCTCCGACTGGGGCGGCGAGCGGCTGCGGGACGACCGGCGGTGGGAGTACGGCGTCCCTCCGGCGGGCAACGCCAACTTCGCTTGGGTGCAGCACTTCCTCCACCACCTGGCGCCCCGGGGCATCGCCGGGTTCGTGCTGGCTAACGGCTCCATGTCGTCGAGCCAGTCCAACGAGGGGGAAATCCGCCGGAACATCATCGAGGCCGGGCTGGTGGACTGCATCGTGGCCCTGCCCGGCCAGCTATTCCGTTCCACCCAGATACCGGCCTGCCTGTGGTTCCTGCGGCGGGGGCGGCGGGCAGGCGAGCGCTTGGGCGAGACGCTGTTCGTTGACGCCCGCAAGCTGGGATACATGGCGGATCGCACCCACCGGGACTTGTCCGCCGAGGACATCGCCCGCATCGCCGGCGTCTACCACGCCTGGCGGGGCAACGACGGCGCCGGAGATTACGCCGACGTGCCGGGCTTCTGCAAGAGCGCCCCGCTGGAGGAAATCCGCCGACACGGCCACGTCCTGACCCCGGGCCGCTACGTCGGCGCCGCGCCGCAGCCCGAAGACGGCGAACCCTTCCAGGAAAAGATGGCCCGCCTCACCGCTCAATGGCGGGAGCAGCAGGCCGAGGCGCAGCGGCTGGACGCGGCGATAGCGGAGAATTTGGAGCGGCTGGGGTTCGGTGATCCAGGTGTAAGCTGTGCCGGCTCTTGAACACCGGCAGGGTAAAGCCTATCATCCAGCCAGATAGTCTAGCCGGAGTTGTTATGGCCGAATGGTCGTTGCAGGACGCCAAAAATCGCTTCAGCGCGGTGGTGGATGCCGCCCTGGCCGGTGAACCCCAGAGGGTCACCCGGCGGGGACAACCGGCGGTGATCGTGATAGCCGTTGAAGAATATGAGAGACTGCGCCAGGGGGCGCCTGACAATACACCCACCTTTGTGGAACACCTGTTGGCGATACCCAAAGGCGGCGACTTCGATTTTGAGCGGCGGCCGCTGGAGTCCCGCCCCTTGGACTTGTAGCGTTGCTGCCGGACACGGGCGAGCAGGGGCGGCCTGAATGAAGCTGGACTTGTCGTCGCTGGAAAATGCCGTCTCACAATTGGAAGAGGCGCTGTACCTGTATGACTCTGACGTCGTGCGCCGGCACCCGGTAATGCGAACCCATATCCGGGCCGGCGCGATCCAGGCGTTCGAGTTTACCTACGAACTCAGCGTCAGCATGATTATGCGATACCTTAAAGAAGTTTCGGCCAATCCGCGTCAGGTTGACCAACTATCCTTCCGCAACTTGATGCGAAGGGCAGCGCAATATGACCTGTTGCTTTCAGAACCCGGCGATTGGGAAAGTTATCGCACTGCCCGCGGCGCTACCAGCCATACCTACAATGAAGAATTGGCCGACCGAGTATTCCAGGGCATACCGAAGTTCTTGGATGAAGCCCGGTATCTTCTGAAGCAATTGCAGGAAAAGAATGAACTCCTCGACTAGCCCGGTGGACATCCGCCCCGACCACCTGGAAATCGTGCGGGGCATCCTGCGCGCCCATCTGCCGGCCGGATTCCGGGCCTGGGCGTTCGGCAGCCGCGCCAACTGGACGGCCACCGACGCTTCCGACCTGGACCTGGCCGTAGCCGGGCCAACCCGGCTTGATTACCGGGCCGTAACCGATTTGGAAATCGCCTTCGAGGAATCGGAACTCCCCTACACCGTTGACGTGGTGGACCTCAACGCCGTCAGCCAAGGCTTCAGGCAGATTGTGGAAGCGCAGAGGGTGCCGCTGGCGATGGCAGGCGACAAAGCGAACGAAGGTAGCAAGTGGCGCGAAGTGACGCTTGGCGATGTTGCAGATATTGTCATGGGACAATCACCATCAGGTAACACAGTGTCAGGGGACCGTGGGCTTGCACTTCTGAACGGACCGACTGAATTCGGCCCTCACCATCCGACCCCAGTGCAATTCACCACTGACGCCCGCAAGCGCGCTTTACCGGGGGACATTCTCTTTTGTGTCCGTGGCTCGACGGGTCGAATGAATTGGGCGGACCAAGAATACGCCATTGGTCGCGGAATTGCAGCTATCCGTCACCGGGAAGAACCGGCTCTCCAACCCTTTGTTCGTGGAGTAATTGAACTCGAACTATCCGATTTGTTAGCTCAAGCGACTGGATCTGTCTTTACTAACGTGTCTGCATCTCAAATTGCTGGGATTCCTTACCCCAGTCTGGGCGAGGACGCTCAGCGGGCCATCGCCCACGTCCTGGGCGCGCTGGACGACAAGATTGAGCTGAACCGGCGGATGAACCGGACGCTGGAGCAGATGGCCCGGGCCGTCTTCCAAGACTGGTTCGTGGACTTCGGCCCGGTGCGCGCCAAGCTGGCGGGCCGGGAGCCCCACCTGCCGCCGGAGCTGTGGGCGCTGTTCCCCGACCGGCTGGCGGACTCGGCGCCGGAGGGGTGGGGGGTGAAAAATTTCGGAGACTTTGCCGATATAGTAGGTGGCAGTACGCCGTCGACTAAAGAGGCCGCTTATTGGGAAGATGGGATATACCCTTTTGCTACTCCAAAAGATCTGTCGGCCTTATCCGCTCCGGTACTGCTGGACACAGAACGTCGGATAACCGATGCGGGCCTGTCAAAAATTAGCTCTGGCCTGCTGCCTATAGGTACGGTTTTACTATCCTCGCGCGCTCCCATCGGTTACTTGGCTGTGGCGGAGGTTCCGGTAGCAGTGAACCAAGGCTTTATCGCCATAAAATCCAAGCCTGGCATCTCAAATCTGTTCCTGCTGCATAGCGCCGACATATTGCAGGATGAGATTATCAACCGTGCTAACGGGACTACCTTCCTTGAAATCAGCAAGCGGAATTTCAGGTCGATTCCGGTTGTGGCTCCTCAATTGGATATCATAGCGGCTTTTGACAATTTTGCCAGGCCCCTATATGCTAAAATCGTTGTGAACGAACGAGAAGTCCGAACCCTAGCCGCCCTGCGGGATGCGCTGCTGCCGCGGCTGGTTTCGGGGGAAATCCGGGTTACCGGCACCGAGAAACATGTGGAGGGTTTAATATGAGCAGTCTTACACCTACCGAACAACTCTATGTCGAGAAGATCTTGAACATGGGTGACGGGTATGTTCTGAATTTCAATGACGCCGAGTTTGGAAGATTCTTCAAACGCCACGGGATCAGCATTCACAGCGACCAATATCAGACCTATGGTACATCCAAAGCCAAGAAGATGCGCGCGTTTTGGGAGAGGGATTCCGACTCAGTAGTAGGGAGAGTGTTGTCAGAAATGCTCGACAACTATGAAGCGCAATGTGAATTGGGCGGGCGCGAACGGAATCTGCCAACACTCGAAAAGAGCCGGGAGATTGTTGCGAGGCTTTGCGGGAAACATCTCAAAGCGCACTCCTCGACCTCTGATGAGTTTCTGAACAGGGAGTTTGAGATACCGAACGTTCAGAAGTTGCCAGTAGAATTTGCCGTATCCGAGATCATTCAAAACCGATTATGGGAGGCACAAGAGTGTCTGTTGAGGCGCGCATATCTATCTTCAATCATCCAGTGCGGGAGTGTTTTGGAAGCAGTTCTTCTTGGTGCAGCCCAGAAGGAGCCTGAAAAATTCAATCGGTCGCAGTCCAGTCCAAAACGAGATGGCAAGGTAAAAGCCTTCCAGGAATGGTCTCTATCAGAGTTCATCGATGTGGCACATGACATTGGGGTGTTAAAGCCAGATGTTCAAAAATTCAGTCACGGGTTGCGGCATTTCAGAAATTACATCCATCCGTATCAACAATTGGTTTCAGACTTTGCACCTGATGAGTACACCGCTAAAGTATGTTTCCAAGTGATCAAGGCCGCTTTAGCCGATGTAGCAGGTGTACGCTGATCAGGGGCGTGGATGATGTTGCCGAGTGGTTCGGTTATCGTGCGTCTCTCGGATAGTCCAAATAGGCAGACAATGCCATGACCACCCTCACCGAAGCCGATGTTGAGCAGGCCGCCCTGTTCTGGCTCGCCAACCTCGGGTGGCGGGGCTCGGCCATCTCGTATCGCGGGGGCGCGGAGGTAAAACCAATGAATTGGCGGGACTACATATCGTCGGACCCCATGGTGTGCCACGGGAAGGCGTGCATCACTGGCACGCGGGTCATGGTGACCATTATACTTGACAGCTTGGCAGATGGCCTGAGCGTCGAGGACGTCAAGCATAGCTACCCATCGGTGTCGCGTGAGGCGGTGCAAGCCTGCCTTCACTACGCTGCCGAGTTGGCCCGCGAGCGCATAGCGCCGCCGGCCCAATAAGCAAGAAATGAGGTTCAAGTTAGACGAGAACCTGCCCAGCGAGATGGCCGCGCTCTTCGCCGAAGCGGGACACGATGCCGTAACTATCCTTGAGCAACAATTGGGCGGGGCGCAGGACTCCAGCATTGCCTTGGTCTGTCTCAGGGAGGGCCGCACCCTCGTGACTCTGGATGGGGACTTCGCCGACATCCGGGCATATCCTCCTCAGCTCTATCCTGGAATAGTGGTATTCCGACTTGGCAAACAATCGCGGGATTACTTGCTGGAAATCGCATCCGTTCTCCTTCGTGATTTGACCGTCCCTTTGCAAGGCCAACTATGGATCGTAGAAGACCGGCGAATCCGCATTCGGGAATGACCATGACCACCCTCACCGAAGCCGCCGTTGAGCAGGCCGCCTTGGACTGGCTCGCCAACCTCGGCTGGCAGACCCTCCGCGGGCCGGACATCGCCCCCGGCGCTCCCGGCTCTGAACGCACCGGCTACGGCCAGGTGGCGCTGGAGCGTCGGCTGCGGGACGCCCTGGCCCGGCTGAACCCCGGCCTGCCCGCCGGGGCGCTGGAGGACGCCTTCCGTCGGCTGACCCGGCCGGAGGGGGCGACGCCGGAGGCCCGCAACCGCGCCTTCCACCGGATGCTGGTGGATGGCGTGACCGTGGAGTACCGGGCCGGCGATGGCGGCGCTATTCGCGGGGCGCAGGCGCGGGTCATCGAATTCGACGACCCGGCGGCCAACGATTGGCTGGCGGTCAGCCAGTTCACGGTCACCGAGAACCGCAACACCCGCCGCCCCGATATTGTCCTTTTCCTCAATGGCCTTCCCCTAGGCGTCATCGAACTGAAGAACCCCGCCGATGAGGACGCCACCATCTGGACCGCTTGGCAGCAGCTTCAGACCTACCAAGCGGAACTGCCGACGCTGTTCGCCATGAACGAGCTGCTGATGGTATCCGACGGAACCCAAGCCCGCATCGGCGCCCTAACCGCCGGGCGGGAGTGGTTCAAGCCTTGGCGCGCCATCTCCGGCGAGGAACTGGCCGACCCGCGCCTGCCCGAGTTGCAGATGATGCTGGAGGGCGTCTGCCAGCCGGAACGCTTCTTGGCCCTGCTGCGTGACTTCATCGTGTTCGAGGACTACGGCAGCGGCGGGCTGGTCAAGAAGCTGGCCGGGTATCACCAGTTCCACGCCGTCCGCGCCGCCGTCGGCGAAACCCTGCGGGCGGCGGTGTTGCAGCGGGAGGAACGGCGCATTGGCGAGGAAGAGGGCCGTTACGAATCGGGCCGTAAACCCGGCGGGGAACCGGGCGACCGCCGTATCGGGGTGGTCTGGCATACTCAGGGGGCGGGCAAGAGCCTGACCATGGCTTTCTACGCCGGGGCCATCGTCCGCGAACCGGCTATGCAGAACCCCACCATCGTCGTCCTCACCGACCGCAACGACTTGGACGGCCAGCTCTTCACCACCTTCTCCCGCTGCCAGGACCTGCTGCGCCAACCGCCGGTGCGTGCGGAGAGCCGGGCCGGCCTGCGGGAAAAACTATCAGTGGCATCAGGCGGCGTGGTGTTCACCACCATCCAGAAGTTCCTCCCGGAAGAACGGGGCGACGCCTACCCCGCTCTGTCGGAACGGCGCAACATCGTGGTCATCGCCGACGAGGCCCACCGGAGCCAGTACGACTTCATTGACGGCTTCGCCCGCCATATGCGGGACGCCCTGCCCCGCGCCTCCTTCGTCGGCTTCACCGGCACGCCCATTGAGTTGCAGGACGCCAACACCCGCGCCGTGTTCGGCGACTACATCAGCATCTACGACATACAACGCTCCATGGCGGACGGAGCCACGGTGCCCATCTACTACGAGGGCCGCCTAGCCAGGCTGGAACTGGACGAAAGCGAGCGGCCCGCCATTGACTTGGACTTCGAGGAGGCCACCGAGGGCGAGGAGGTGGAGCGCAAGGAGCGCCTCAAGAGCAAGTGGGCGCAACTGGAAGCCATCGTCGGCGCCGAAAACCGGATCCGTCAGATTGC
Organism: Dehalococcoidia bacterium; assembly: GCA_965213725.1. GTDB lineage: Bacteria > Chloroflexota > Dehalococcoidia > Lucifugimonadales > UBA3495 > VXOI01. The sequence goes on along the minus strand of OZ243924.1, from coordinate 1,682,136 downwards.
CCAAGACATCGTTAGCCACTTCGAGCAGCGGCTGGAGACGCTGGATGGGAAGGCGATGGTGGTTTGCATGAGCCGGCGCATCTGCGTTGACCTCTACCGGGAATTGGTGAGCTTGCGCCCCGATTGGCATGACGACGATGACGCCAAGGGCGTAATAAAGGCGGTGATGACCGGCTCGGCCTCCGACCCGGCGGAGTGGCAGCAGCACGTTAGGAACAAGACCCGCCGGGAGGCGTTGGCCCAGCGGTTCCGCAACTCTGGCGACGCCTTTCGCATCGTCCTAGTGCGGGATATGTGGCTGACCGGCTTCGACGCCCCCAGCCTGCACACGATGTACGTCGATAAGCCGATGCGGGGCCACGGGCTGATGCAGGCCATCGCCAGAGTGAACCGGGTGTTCCGGGACAAGCCCGGCGGCTTGGTGGTGGACTACCTGGGACTGGCTAACGACCTGCGGCAGGCGCTGGCTGACTATACCGAAAGCGGCGGAACCGGCAAGACCACCCTCGACCAGGATGAGGCGGTGGCGCTGATGCTGGAGAAGCGCGAGGTCTGCTGCGCCCTGTTCCACGGCTTCGACTGGTCGGCCTGGCCCACGGGCGCGCCCCAAGAACGGTTGGGACTGCTTCCAGCGGCGCAAGAGCACATCTTGGCCCAGGAAAACGGCAAGGATCGCTGCTTGCAGGCGGTACGGGAACTCTCCCAAGCCTTCGCCCTAGCCGTTCCCCACACGGAAACCTTTCGCATCCGGGACGACGTGGGCTTCTTCCAAGCGGTGCGGGCGGCCCTGTCCAAGCGGGCGGCGGGAGAAGCCCGTCCGGAAGATGACCTGGACTTGGCGGTGCGCCAGATAGTGTCCCGCGCAGTGGCCTCGGAGGGCGTGCTGGACATCTTCGCTGCGGCGGGGCTGAACAAGCCGAACGTATCGGTGCTGTCCGAAGAGTTCCTGGCAGAAGTGCAGAATATACCCCAGCGCAACTTGGCCGTAGAGTTGCTACAGAAGCTGCTCCGGGGCGAACTGGCCGCCCGCCGACGCCAGAACGTGGTGCAGGCCCGCTCCTTCGCGGAGATGCTGGAGCAGACCCTGCGCCGCTACCGGAACCGGGCCATCGAGGCGGCGCAGGTCATCGAGGAGCTGATTGAACTTGCCAGGGATATGCGGGAGGCGGCCTCTCGCGGCGAAATACTCGGCCTGACCGAGGACGAACTGGCCTTCTACGACGCCCTGGAGACCAACGATAGCGCCGCTCAGGTGCTGGGCGACGAGGCTCTCCGCGCTATCGCCCAGGAGCTGGTCCAGACCGTCAGGCGCAACGTCACCATCGACTGGACGTTGCGCGAAAATGTTCGGGCGCAACTCCGGGTGCAGGTGCGCCGCATCCTGCGCAAGCACGGCTACCCGCCCGACAAGGAGGAAAAGGCTGCTCAAACGGTGCTGGAGCAAGCTGAAGTGCTGTCAGAGGGGTGGGCAGTGGCCTGAACAGATGCTGGCACCTCGCAGTGGCGGACCCTATAGAACGTAGCGGGAGGGTCCGTACAAAGTCGATTATTGCACTTCATGAACCGAAAAGGTGATAGCTACTTCTGGTAAGGCATGATTGATTGAGCCCAATGATTAGGCAGGTTCACAGCCCCACCCGCATCCCGAAAATAGTGCTGCCTACCGTCAAGTCCGTCCCGCCAAAACACCTGAAAGAGATGCCGGAGGAGAATCCCTGGACGAACAGGCTCGGCTGTCCAGTCCAAGGAGTAGACTCCGGACTCACGGGGTTGAATCACAGGGACACCCAGCCGCCCGGATACTGCAACCCGGCAGGTTTTCGGTCCTGCCGGGTTTTCTCATAAAATCCCGGGGAAACGGGAAAGGGGGAATACGGCATCCAGCCGGTCTTCATCGAAGACCTAGCCAAGCTGGCTGTGGAGTCCTCCGAAGGAAACGACAACACCGCGGTGGACGCCGTGGGGCCGGGATATGCAGCTACAAGGAGCGTGGCGGTGCTGGTGTACTCCCCGGCCTTGGCCTGCCGGGATCACCGGCTGAAATTCAATATCTGCTTACATTAACAATACCAGAGCGGGTGTCCTAAACGGGTGTCGGCGCTGCCCGCCCCGCTGCTCCCGCCTTGCGGGAATCCACGGGTTTCAGCGGAATACGGGCTTCCTCGCCGCAAGGGCATATGGATTCCCGCGAAAGCGGGAATGACCGGGAGACGAGGCGGCCAATCGGCAACCGGCACACGCCGAGAATACCGGCCTTTGGCATACGCCAGCCAGCCCTGCCGGGCGGCCTAGCGGTTGCGGCGGTTCTGGCGGCGGCGGCGTCGGGCGGCGCGCTGGGCGGCCAGCCGCTCCTTCTGGGCCTTGGAGCGGAAGAAACGGCGGTCTTTCAGTTCCCGCAGGATGCCGGAGTGCTGTACCGAAGCGCGAAAGCGGTTGACCAGGCTCTCAGGGCCTTCACCTTCGCGGGGGGTAACGTAAGCCATGCAAAACTCCCTGTTCCTAACATAAGTATCGAATGTTGCCGGTAATTTACCACAGCTCCCATCGGCGGGCAACGGAACCGCTGCGGATTAAAGCATAAATACGCAGGACGGCGAAACCGGGGGCAGGGAACGGGTGGGTTGGAGCGGGCGATGGGATTCGAACCCACGACGTCTTGCTTGGGAAGCAAGCACTCTACCACTGAGTTACACCCGCTCGCGGTGGCCGGGTCATATCCTAATATATTACAGAGAAACCAAAATGGCAAAGCCTTTTATCCCGGTTAATTCCCCAGGCCGCCGCTTTTGAGGTAAACTATGGGCCGGACTGAATCAATCTAGGAGGGAACCCGTGAACGTCTTTTACAATCACCTGCACTTCCGCAGCGCCGATCCCGATGATGCGGCCAAGTTCTACTGCGATAACTTCGGAGCGGAAATCGTGGCCGAGCGGCCACTGTCCAACACCAAATCCATCGAGCTTTCGCTGAACGGCTCCTACCTGATGACCATCTCCGGGCGGGCCGAGGGCGAAAACCCGGTGGCCGGCTCCACCGAGCCGCGCTACGGTCTGGACCACCTGGGCTTCCAGACCGACGACATCATGGCCCTGACGGATACGCTGAAGTCCAACAACGTCCACTTCAATTGCGAGCCGTGGGTGATGCCTTCCGGCTCCGCCGTGGCCTTCATCGTCGCCCCGGACGAGGTCAGCGTCGAAATCATCCAGCGCCCCAAGACCGGGGAAGAGAAGGTTGTGCTGTCCGGCTAGGCTGCATCTTTAGGAATGGGAATTGCCAAGAAGGGTTGAGATATCAGCCTGATTGACGCGCCGTTACGCTATCAATCGGGCCGGGGAACGGCAATGGCGGGCAATGGTTTTCGCAAGGGACGCCGGACGGCCGGAAATGCTCCCCGGCGATGCTGTTGCCCGCGTCTGCTTGAGGAAATACGTCGGCCCGGAGGCCGCCTTTGCGCCCGTTGCCGCCGCGGGCCGACAAGGCAAGCCGCCCGCTCCCAAAGGCCATATTGGCGCCTGCTGTCGAAGGTCCGCCGGGAGTGGTGGAACATACTGGACTGGGAAGGCCGACTCGGTGCCGCTGTTGGCGAATGGTTCAAGGCGATGCAATCAACCCGGGGCTACACCGTCACCCCGGTGAAGTTGAAGCTGCCCAGCTTCAGCGCCGGAACGCGGGTGGCGAACCCGACCTCGTTCAGCACCAGCTTGGCCTCTTGGCCCACGCCCTCCACGCCGTTCAGCGCATCCACGTAGGACTGCGTGAAACGCAGGTCTTTGACCGGATGCCGTATCTCGCCATCCTCGATCAGGAACGTTCCGTCCCGGGTCATGCCGGTCATCACGCAGCCGCGGTTGTGCGACAAGCGCGTATAGAAGAACCGCGTGATGTACAGCCCCCGCTCCGTTGAGGCGATAAGCTGTTCCACTGTCTTGTCGCCCGGCTGCATGAACAGGTTGGAGGCGATGGGCGGGCCGGTGAAGTAGACCTGATGGCCGGTGGAGGAAACGCCGTCCTGCGCTGCGGTGTAGGTGTTGTGCACCGGAAGGTTGACCACGCCCTTTGCGACCAGCTCCACCCGGCGGCGCGGCACGCCCTCCGCGTCGAAGGGCATGGGCCAGCCGTCCAGCGCCGCGCCGTCGTCCCAGATGGACACCGAATCGCTCATCGCCCGGCTGCCCTGAATCCCGCACATCCAGCTACGGCCTTCCTGCACCGCCTGCGCCCCCATGCCGTAAAGCGACAGCGCCTCCAGAATGTCGTCAACCGCATAATGATCCAGCACCACGGCATACTCGCCGGGCGTTATTGGCTGTGGCTCGCGCCCCCTTACTGCCTTGTCCACTGCTTCCCGGGCCAGCGCCGGGTAGTCTATCCGGTCCAGCCGCCAAGCCCCGCCCTTGGCCCAGCCCGCCGACGTGCCGCTGCGCGTGGTGATGATCAGGCCCGCGAAAGTCCCGGCATGGTAGGCCCGGACGCCCCGGCTGCTGACCACCGCGATTTCCTGCGTCCCTGTCCGGCAGGCCCCGGCGGTGTCCAGCCCCTCGGCGGCCCCCAGGCGGCAGACCTCCCCCGCCATCCGCGCCCGCGTCAGGGGCGAGCAGGCGGCGGCCGGTTCGTCCCAGCTCGCCACGCGGGGGGCGGGCTGGGGTTCCGGCAGGCCGGGAAAGGCCGGGTCTTCGGGCATCAGCAGGGCGTTTCGTCTGGCCGACTCCATCGCCCGCCGGATGCCTTCGTCCGACAGATTGTTGGTGGTGGCCCGCCCCAGCCGCCGGCCCTCGACGGCCCGGATGTTCAGGCTGACGTTGCTGTGGGAAACGTTTTGGTGGATGGCGTTGCCTGCGAACCGGGTCAGCCCCAAGTCCTGGCTGCTGAGGTAAACGTCCGCCTGCTCTGCGGACGATAGGGAAAGCGCCCGCTCCAGCAGGTTCAGGGCCGCATCCTCGCCGATCATCGCATCACCCCCACGCGCACGTTGCGGAACCGGGCCGGCGCCGCCCCGTGGCCGGTGTGGCCGAGCTGCCCCGGCTGCCCCTTGCCGCAGTTGGGCGTTCCCCACATAGTCCAGTGATTGGCGTTGCATACCGCGTCGCACGAATTCCAGAACTCCGGCGTGATGCCGGTATAGGTGCAGTTGCGCAGCAGGCGCCCCAGCTTGCCCTTCTTGATTTCGTAGCCCACTTCGGCGCCAAACTGAAAGTTGTAGCGCCGGTCGTCAATGGACCAAGAGCGGTTTGTGTCAATGAAAATGCCGTCGCCGGTGTCGGCGATGAGGTCCTCCAGCTCCCACTGGCCGGGTTCCAGGCTTACGTTGGTCATGCGAATCAGCGGCAGCCGGTTCCACGACGCCGCCCGCATGGTGCCGTTGGATTCCAGCCCCAGGGTGGCCGCCGTCTCCCGCGACATCAGGTATCCGACGAAACGTCCCGCCGCCACGACGGGCGTTGACTGCGCCGGCACTCCCTCGTCGTCCCATCCGAAGCAGCCCAGCCCCGGCAGCCGGATGCTGTCGGCGGTGATGTTCACCTGCTCGGAGCCGTAACGGAAATCGCCCAGCTTGTCGGTGGTCAGGAACGATGTGCCTGCATAGGCCGCCTCGGAACCCAGCACCCGGTCCAGCTCGATGGCGTGGCCGCAGGATTCGTGAAGCTGCAACCCCACCTGGGAGCCGCCGATGATCAGCGTGGTGGTGATGTCGCTGGGGCAGCGGTCGGCGGTCAGCAGGGCAACGGCCTCGCTGGCCACCCGCTCGGCGTTGCCCGGGAGGTCGAAGTCCCGCACGTACTCCCAGCCGCTGCATCCCTGCTGCCGCCCCATGGATTGGGGATAAGACCGGCGCTGAACCTCGCCGTTCCCCACTGCCGTGGCTTGGAGGCCGCCCCCGGCCTCATGGATGGTCTGCTCCACGTCCGCGCCCTCGCTGTTGGCGAACGCCTTTCGCTCGCGGATGAAGATCAGGTTGCCGGTGCGCGCCGAGATACCTGCCACGCGCCCCATCCGAGCGTCGGCTTCCAGCAGCAGCGCCAGCTTTTCCTCCGGCGAGACGCTGAAGGGGTCAACCTCCATCGGCGTCGTGTACACTCCCCGGCTGGTCACCGGAGGGCCTAGTTCCACCTTCGGCCCGCCCGACGTTGCCGAGGCGCGCGCTATCTCCACGGCCAGCGCGGCGGCCCGGTCTGCCGCTTCCGGCGTCATCGCGCTGGTGGAAGCGAACCCCCAGGCCCCGTCCGCCACCACCCGCACCCCGAGGCCCATGGACTCGTCGGAACTGATAACGTCCGCCACGCCCGTCCGCACCGAGTAACGTTCCTGCGCCGTCTCCACCATTCGCGCGTCGGCGTAAGACGCGCCCCGCGCCGCCGCGGTATCCAAGGCGCGAGCAATCAGACTGTCCATATTCGGAGTCTCCCAATGAAGTCTGGAGTATGAAGGCTAGGATGATTTTGGGGCATTGTATCCGGCGGCGCAAGGCCGGGAAACCGCCTTGATTACGCCGGGAAACGGGCGTAACATCTCCGGGAAATCAGGAGGCGCCGGAAGTATGGAAATTTCGATTAGCGATGAGCTTTGGGCCCGCATCCAGCAGAAGGTGGATACCGGCCGCTATCCGTCGGCGGACGCTGTGATTGCCCGGTCGCTGGCGTTGCTGGAAGAGCGCGACTTGGCCGACAGCGACCCGGCGACAGCCGCGGAACTAGCCGGTATTCGCGCCAAGGTGATGGAGGGGATTGAAGATCTGCGAAATGGCCGCTCTACCAAGTACGAATCGGCCGCTCAACTAATTGCAGATATCAGCAGGATGAGCCGGGAACTAAATGCCCGCGAGTCCGCCCGCAAAGAGGCGTTTGTTGGCTGATGGCCTCTTATTTCTTGTCTGAAACCGCCCGAAGGGATCTTGCCGGTATTTGGAGACGTTACGAAGAGCTTGATGGTGAACAGCTTGTCAACCAGCAAATTGCCCGACTGCACTACAGGTTTGAGCTTTTGGCTGATTACCCTCATATCGGCCGGGAGCGAAGGGAGTACGCCCCTGGAATGCGGAGCTTCATTTCTCCGAATCCTCCATATGCAATCCTGTATTTCCTGCGGGATGACCAAGGCGAGATAGCCCACGTGGTTCACGGCAGCCGGGACACAAGAAGATTATTCGAGCAATTTCCTTAATCCGAGTCTCGCAATGAAGTCTGGAGTATGAAGGCTAGGATGATTTTGGGGCATTGTATCCGGCGGCGCAAGGCCGGGAAACCACCTTGATTACGCCGGGAAACGGGCGTAACATCTCCGGGAAATCAGGAGGCGTCAGGATATGGAAATTTCAATTAGCGATGATTTGTGGGAACGGATCCAATGGAAGGTGGGCCAGGTCCTTTATCCCTCGATAGACGCCGTAGTTGAGCAGGCTCTGGACCTCCTTGACCAACGCGATGTAACCATAGCCATAGTGCGCGACATGGTGCAGAAAGGAATAGACGATTTGGAAAACGGGCGCTATAAGGTCTACTCAAAGGAAAACCGCAATGAGCTTTTTGAGGACATAAAGCAACGCGCTCTGAAGCTTGAGGCAGAGCATAAGCAGCCTCGCAGGGTGTGATGGGCAACTGCCTTTTGTCCGACGAGGCGGCAAACGACCTGGCACGTATATGGTACTATTTCCGTAGAATGGGCGCCGAGCAGGTTGGTCACCGGATAATTGCCCGCTTGGTTGATATTTTCGAGCTTCTAGCCGAACACGCCTAAATTGGAGTGGAACGTTCTTATGTGCCGAGAATGCGCAGCTATGCAGTGCCGGTCACTCGTTACGTCGTTCTGTACTTTCCCAGTGAAAGACCTATCGAGATAGCTCGAGTGGTGCACGGCAACCAAGATATAGAGCAGCTTTTCGAGTAGCTGAAATCACTCCCCCAGCGGCGGGCGCCGCAGGTGCCAGTCCGTCGCCTGCTGGTAGGCGTGGGCCGCCCGCAGCAGCAGCCCGTCGGCCATCGGCTTCCCCACCAGTTGCAGCGACAGCGGCAGGTTGTCTGCGGTGAATCCGCAGGGGATGGACAGCGCCGGAACTCCCGCTACGTTGAAGGCCCCGGTGAAGTTGCGCACTCCGGCGATACGGCTTCGGGCGTCCTCCTGGCTCTTGATCCCCGCTTCCTCCGGCAGCAACGGCGCCCCGGCGGGCGACGTGGGCAGCGCGATGATGTCCACCTCCTCCAGGGCCGCCAGCACCGCTTGACGGATCAGCGTCCGCGCCTTCTGCGCCTTGTAGTAAGCCTGGGCCGGGGTCAGGATGGCCGTCAGCAGCCGCACCCGCGTATTATGGTCGTACTCGGCGGATCGGGTGCGCAGGCGGTTGTAGTGGACCGATGCTCCGTCCAAGTCCGTAATACACTTGGAAACCGCTCCGGCGTTCTCCACCATGGGAATGGAGATCTCACGCACCGCCGCGCCCAGTTCGCCCAGTTGAGCTACGGCGGACTCAATGACCTGCCGCACCTCCGGCTCCAGCCCGCCCCCGGCCACCTTCTCCCGCAGCACCCCCACGCGCAGGCCGCCGACGCCGCCCAGGATTTCTTGGGCGTAGTCCGGCACAGGAACGTTCCAAGAATACGGATCCTGCGGGTCGTGGCCTGCGATGGCTTGGAAGGTCAGGGCGCAGTCTTCGGCGGAACGGGAGATGGGGCCGACGGTATCCATAGACCAAGACACCCCGGCCACGCCGCGCCGGCTCACCAGTCCCCAGGTGGGCCGCAGCCCGGTCAACCCGCTCCAGGCCGCCGGGATGCGCGTCGAACCGCCGGTGTCCTCGGCCAGCGCCGTGGCGCAGAGGAACGCCGCCGTGGCCGCCGCGGAGCCGCTGCTGGATATGCCCGGGTTGCGCGACAAATCCCAGGGGTTGCGCGGCTGCCCGCCCGGATGGTGGAAGCTCTCGCCGAGGGCGAACTCCGACAGGTTCAGCTTGCCCAGCAGGATGGCCCCCGCTTCCTTCAATTTCGCCACCACCACGGCGTCCTCGTCCGGCACGCGGCCCCACTCCAGCGCCGACCCGTAGGTGGTGCGGATGCCCGCCGTGTCGAACTGGTCCTTCACCGCCACCGGAACGCCATGCAGCGGGCCGAGGCAGCGCCCGGCGGCAATCTCCCGCTCCGCCGCTTGCGCCGACTGCTGGGCTTCGTCAGCGCACACGGTGATGTAGGAGTTCAGCCGCCCGTCAATGCGCCCGATGCGTTCCAGGTAGGCTTCGGTGGCCTCGACGGGCGAGACCTCCCCGGCCCGGATCCGCCGCCCCAATTCGGCCACGCTGAGGAAGGGTATGCCGCTGCGTTGAATGTTCGCCGTCAAGGCTGCACCACCCGAAAGAATCTACCCGGAAGAATCTACAATAAAGGCGCAGAGGAATTCTCCGCGCCCCTTTGTCCGGCCTAGTCATTGGCCCTAGCAAGCGGGCGCCCTAGTCGGCGGGCGCCGCTTCCAGTTCGTAGGGGTCGAGCACTGCGCCGGTCGCCCGCATGAAGTCGCGGGCTTCCTCGTCGTGCAGGTGCTGGAAGAAAATTTCGATGCGGTTGCCGCTGGGGTCGAAGCAGTAGAAGCTCTTGGTCAGGCCGTGGTCGGCGGTGAAGTCAATGGGGTAACCGGCGGCCTTGACCCTGCCGTACATTTCCTGCAACTCAGGCTCGCCGCCCTCCAGCGCCAGCGCGGTGTGCGACAGCCCCGGGCTTCCCGTCGCCACGCCCTCCGGCGCCTTGATGAGGGCGATGTCGTGGTCTGCCTCGCCAAAGGACAGGAAGGCCATATCCATGCCTTGGTCGTGGTTCATCAATTCCATGCCCAGCGCATTGGTATACCAGTCTACGGCCTCCTTGGTGTCTTTCACGTTCAACACCACGTGGCCCACTCGCGCAATTCTCGCCATTTCGTTCCCTCCCGGTAGTTTGTGCCAGAATACCGTTTATCCGCCCGCCGCGCAATGGCGGGCCAGGCCCGGCGCCCGCTCAGGATACCCCCAGGCTGCGGTTATTCCCGCAGCAGATACCGCTGCACCTTACCCGTGGCCGTTTTGGGCAGTTCGTCCACGAAGTTTACCCAGCGGGGGTACTTGTACCGCGCCAGACCGCTCTTGCAGTGTTCCAGCAGCTCGGCGGCGAGAGTGCCGCCGGCGTCTTGGGCGTCTTTCAGCACCACGAACGCCTCCGGTTTGATCAGCTCATCGGCGTCGGCCCGGCCCACCACCGCCGCTTCCAGCACCAGCGGATGCTCGATCAGCCGGCTCTCGATCTCCACCGGCGAACACCAGATGCCGCCCACCTTGAGCATATCATCGCTGCGTCCGCAGTAAACATAATAGCCGTCCCCGTCTTGGTAGTAGGTATCCCCGGTGTTCAGCCATCCGTCCACCATCGTTTCGGCGGTGCGCTCTGCGTTGTTCCAGTAGTGTGAGGCCGTCGAATCGCCGCGTATGAACAGCCTCCCCGTCTCCCCGGCCGCTACGGAACGGCCTTCCTCAGCGACAATCCGCGCCTCATAGCCCGGCACCACCCGCCCGCTGGTGCCGGGCCGGTAGTCGCCGACGGTGTTGGATATAAAGATGTGCAGCGCCTCGGTCGAGCCGATGCCGTCTAGGATAAGCGTCCCGGTGCGCTCCCGCCAGCGCCGGAAGATGTCCGCCGGCAGGGCCTCCCCCGCCGAGACGCAGCAGCGCAGCGACGACAGGTCGCGGGGGGCTTCGTCCAGCGCCCGGAGCTGCGCCGCGTAGAGCGTTGGCACCCCGAAGAACAGCGTCGGCCGGCGCTGCTCGATGATGTCGAAGGTTGTTTCAGGCGTGGGGCGCTGTCCGCTCAGCACCGCCGTCGCCCCGGCCCACAGCGGGAAGGTCATGGCATTGCCCAACCCATAGGCGAAAAACAGCTTGGCCGCCGAGAAACAGATGTCGTCTTCCGTCACTCCCAGCGTAGCGGCGGCGTAGTGAACGCAGGTGGCTACGATGTCGCGGTGCCGGTGCACCGCCCCCTTGGGCCGCCCGGTGGAGCCGGACGAGTACAGCCAAAAACACTCCGAGTCCGCCGAGGCAGCCGCCGGGAGCAGCGTTGCAGGCGACTCCTCCATCATATCGGCCACCGAGCTTGGCCCCTCAGTGCAGAGGATGAACGCAGGCTGATGATCGGCTCCGGCCAGCGCCGAAGCAACCTCCCCCCGGTATTCCGGGGAATACACCAGCCCCACGCATTCCGAGTCCTCGATGATGTGCCGGTAGTCAGCGGCCCGCAGCAGCGTATTCAGCGGCGCCGGAATCAGCCCGGCCTTTATCGCCCCCCAAAACAGGTAGAAGAACTCCGGGCAGTCCTTCACCACCATCAGCACCCGCCCGCCGGACTCCCCCGCCAGCGACCGCAGCAGGTTCCCGCACCGATTGACCCGCTCCGCCAACTGTGCGTAGCTGACCGTCTCGCCGGTATCGTCGAAGACGATGGCCGTCTTCCCGCCGCGCCCCTCGTCCAGATGCCGGTCAATGAACGGCACGGCCACGTTGAAAACGCCAGGGTAGCGGATGGCCGATGGAGTGGCGGTGACGTCAACGGCAATTTCGTGCTGCTGCATAACGCCTCCAGCTCTGCCTGCCCCCGGAAACGGCGGCGAAATGGCTGTCTTGAAATTATACACCTTGCCCGGCATTGATTAACGCTGTTCTCAGCGGCGGCAACCGGCGCCGCTGAGCCGGCCTCTCTTACCCCCAAACAGCGCCGGCAAGAACGGCGACTGAATGTAGGGCGCTCACGGGCGTGGTAAAATTGAAATCAAGGCACGAATTAAGAGAGAATAAACCGCTTATGATTCCCATCAACACGTTTCAAGACATCCTAGACGCCCTAGAGCAAAACCCTGAACTCCGAGACCAGCTTCGCCGCCACCTCCTCACCGAGGAATTGTTGCAGATGCCCGCGCAATTGCTGCTGTTGCGGGCCGATGTGGAAGAACTGAAGGAGAGGATGGCCCGGCTGGAGGAGAGCGTGGCCCGGCTGGAGGGGAGAACTGCCCGGCTGGAAGAAGGACAGGTTCTCCTCGAGGGGAGAACCGCCCGGCTGGAAGAAGGACAGGCCCGGCTCGAAAGAGAGGTAGCCAGAATGGGCGGACAACTGAGCAACCTCATGGGAACGGACTACGAAGGCATAGCCAGCAGGGTCTCCCCTCGATTGGTCAGAAAGCACATGAAACTGAAGAACGCTACCCTGGTGGCCTCCGCGAGACAGGAATGGCCCGAAAGCATACTCGACCTCGCCTCCGAGGCCGTCGAATCGGGAGTCATTGAGGATGATGACGCCGTTGACCTGGAACTGGCCGATGCCATCGTAGCGGGTACGGATAGTCAGGGGAACAGCGTCTACGTCCTCATCGAAATCTCGATGACTGTCCAGGAAGAGGACGTGGTCAAGGCCCGGCAACGCGCCGAAATCCTCGGGAGCGTCACCGGGACCAGGCCCAAGCCGGCGGTGATCGGCATTCGCATCGACCACGAGGCGGATGCCGCCGCAGAAGCGGACGGCGTGGTCTACATGCAGTTCGACGCCGGGGGGAAATTCACGGTGGAATAACCGCGGGCTTTGCCGCTCAGGAAAGGGCGTTGAACCGCACGTACTCGAAATCCCACGGCTTGCCGTCTATGCCCCGCATCGGCGGCGCAATCCAGCCAGCGATTTTGCCCGGCTCGATGACCCGGCGCATCAGTGAGTTCACGAAGGCCATATCCTCCGGGGCGGGCAGCCATCGGGAAGCGTTGGCCTGCCATTCCGCCTCGCCGATTACCCGCCCGTCCGGCGAAATGCGCAGCCCGGCGGCGTTCCCGATGCGCCGGTTGAAGCAGCGGTGCGGCAGTTCCAGCCGGAAATCCGCGCCCGCCGTTTCCAGCGCCCGGTTCCAGCGGTCAAGGCCCCGCTGGCAGTCCTTGATGTAATCGTCGCGCAGCCGCTCATTCACTGCGCTCAGGGCCGGCAACTGCTCCACGGCGATGCGTCCCTCCCGCACCGTATGCACCGGCCATAAGTCCTCAGCCAGCCGGTGGTCGTCATCCAGCCGCGACTCCAGATAGCGCCCCTTCAGCCCGGCGGTGAAGTAGTTGGCGGCGTTGGTGGATACCTCCTGCCCGAACAGGTCCACCGACACGCTGTAATGAAAGTTCAGGTACTTCTGAACCGTTGGCAGGTCAATAACGCCCGCTTCCCGCAGCCGCTCCGGGTCGTCGGTTGCCAGCTCCCGCATCACCTCGGCGGTGCGCTGGACCACGCGCATGATCCCGGTCTCGCCCACGAACATATGGTGGGCCTCTTCGGTGAGCATGAACCGGCAGGTGCGCGACAGCGGGTCGAACCCCGACTCAGCCAGGGCCGCCAGTTGATACTTGCCGTCGCGGTCGGTGAAATAGGTGAACATCAGGTAGGACAGCCAGTTGGGAGTGGGTTCGTTGAAGGCGCCCAGAATGCGCGGGCGGTCGGCATCGCCGGAGTGCCGTTCCAGCATCGCCTCGGCTTCCTCGCGCCCGTCGCGCCCGAAGTAGGCGTGGAGCAGGTACACCATGGCCCACAGGTGCCGCCCTTCCTCCACGTTTATCTGGAACAGGTTCCGCAAGTCATACAGCGAGGGGCAGGTCAGCCCCAGCCGGCGCTGCTGCTCCACCGACGCCGGTTCGGTGTCGCCCTGCGTAACGATGAGCCGCCGCAGCGAGGCGCGATGCTCGCCCGGCACTTCCTGCCATACCGGCTCGCCCAGGTTATCGCCAAAGGATATGACCCGCTCCGGTTCGGGTTTCGCCAGAAAAATGCCCCAGCGGTATTCCGGCATCTTGACGAAGCCGAAGTTGGCCCAGCCGTCCGACGCCACGCTGACGGCGGTGCGCAGGTAAACGTCGAAGTCGGCGGAGCCGTCCGGCCCCATATCCTGCCACCACTTCATATAGTTGGGCTGCCACGACTCCAGGGCGCGTTGCAGCCGGCGATTGTCCGACAGCCCTACGTTGTTGGGAATGCGATCAGTGTAGTTAATGTTCATAACCCCACCTGTCCGGCGGTCAACCCGGAATGCCCAAGAACAGAATAATCATTGCGCCATTGCGTCAAACGCCCTATGGAATGCCCTATGGGAGGATATTCTCGGCGTGTGTTGGCAATGCTGTCCGGCGGCGGCGTCCCGTCTCCCGTCATTCCCGCGAGGCGGGAACGATGGCGCGGGCAAGGCCAACACTCCTTTGGAATACATATTGGAGCAATCACGTTGAAGCAATCACGCCCTCCGCCGGTCGAAGTCCGCCCGCGCCCCGGTGCCGTAGGTTTGCAGGGCGCCCTGACCGCCCGAAGCGTTGGGACGCTGGAAGATCCAGTTCTGCCAAGCGCTCAGCCGTCCGAATATCTTGCTCTCCAGCGTTTCCGGCCCGCCGAAACGCAGGTTCGCCTCCAGCCCCGTCAGCGCGTCCGGCGAGAAGCTGGCCCGCTCCTCCAGGGCCAGCCGCACCTCATCCTCCCAGTCAATGTCGTCCGGGATGAACGTGACCAGCCCCAGCGCGTAGGCGTCCTCGGCGGCGAGCTTGCGCCCGATATGCTCTTCCAGTTCATCGGCGTCCAGAAAGCGGCTCTCGGCGCGGGTTGCGCCGTTGACCATCGGCAACGGCCCGAAGTTCATCCCGGTCAGCCGCACCGAAGGGGGCGCAGCGCCATCTTCCGGCGCGCCGTCCAGCATATAGCACCGGTCGGCGGCTAGGGCCAACTCCAGCAGCGTACCAACGAAGCAGCTACCAGTCTCCACCAGCGCCACCAGCGACCGCGAGCTGACGTCCAGACGCTTGAAAGTGCGTTTCAGATACAGCGTTACCTCCCGGGCCAGCCAGTGACCGGCGCAGTCCAGCAGCAGGCGGTCAAAAGCCTCGACCAGCGACGCATCGCCGCTGGTGCGGAAGACCCACGTTCCCGCGTCGCCCTCGTTGGCCCGGAGATGCAGGATGGCGTCGTCCAACTGCCGCGCCAGCGCCAAGGGCCAGAAGCGGTCGCCCTCGGCGCGAATGCCCTCGGCGTCCTGCGGCGGCGGACTGACAGGCCCGCGGATCTCAAAGAAGACCGCCCCCAACTGCCGGTCGATTGCCACGCTGACATATTCGCAGGCTACGCCGTTCTCGCTGAACTTCCGCGCCAGCGGAGTCAGCGCGATACCCTCGCCCGCCGCCGGACGGACGCCCGCCCCGGCCAGTTGGGAAGCCCTTTCCGCCACCGCTTCCTGAAAGCGGGAGCGGGGCGCCAATTCATCAACCAGCCGCCACTCCAGGGCGCGGGAGCCGCGCACGCCTTCCGATGTGGTGCAAAGAAAATCGGCGTGGTCGCGGCGCACCCGCCGTTTGTCCACCAAGCGGGTCAGGCCGCCGGTCCCGGGCAAAACCGCCAGCAGCGGCAGTTCCGGCAGGGCCACGGTGCTGGCCCCATCGTCTATCAGGATGATGTGATCGCAGGCTAGGGCCAGCTCGTAGCCGCCGCCCGCCGCCGGGCCGTTGACCGCGCAGATGTACCGCTGGCCGGAGCAAGCGCTGGCGTCCTCGATGCCGTTGCGGGTTTCGTTGGTGAACTTGCAGAAATTCACCTTCAGCGCGTGGTCGGCCTGCGCCAGCATACGGATGTTGGCCCCGGCGCAGAAAACCCGCTCATGGCCGGACGTTACCACCACCGCGCCAACCTCGGGGTGCTGGAACCGCAGCCGCTGCACGGCGTCATACAGCTCAATATCCACCCCCAAGTCATAGGAGTTCAGCTTCAGCTCATAACCCGGATGCAGCGGCGCGTCTTCCTGCACCCGCAGCGTCAGCCGGGCCACCGGCCCCGCCACTTCCAGCCGCCAATGCCGGTACTGCTCCGGCCCGGTGGCGAAGTCAATCCGCTGCGTTCCTGTTTCCGCCAACGCCATAACCGTCCCGCCGCCTGCGCGATTCCCAGTATTGCGATTCTTAGTATTATTGTATCAAATCAGACACGCTGACGGAGCGGGCAGTGCCAACACACAGTTCTGTTGCATTTTGCGGGGCGGCTGAGGCCAGTTCTTCCGGGGTGGCGTCCGCCCGGCCGGCATACGAATCTCCTCAAATCACCAAGCGGGGCTGCGTGTTTCCGGCCAATGCCCGCGGGCCAACCGGCGGCGGCTTGGGCTGGATCAATCCCTTATTTCACGGAAGGGAATAAGTTGGGCGTTATTCCCTAAAAAGCGGGGGGATAGGCTAGGGCTATCCCGACGACAATCTTCAAGCCTGACGCTCCTGCGTGGTCTACGGCGTGCCTTTTCCCGCGACTGTGGTAGATGCCCCTAGCGCGGTTAATGTTCCCTTTTCCGCACAAATATGAAATTAGCTTGCTTCCCTATGCAGGCGGGTTGGACAAACCTTGTTCCTTTGCCGCGTGAGCAGCAATCACCGGGGCCAGATGTTTCGATGCGTTTTGGATGGCGACCGCCACAAGATCCAGGTCATCCGGGTCGTACTCATCTGAGGCCCAGTAAGCAGCCAAGTCGCCGTTCCTTTCAACCAGGGTTGCAGTGTTTTTGCCCTTGCCAATGACCAGGGTGTCGGTATCGGAGCAGTAGCCGTCGTTCGTTTCCAGCGGCATCTCGGAACTGACAAACATTATTTCCAGAGCCACGGGTTTGTACTCGCCATCAGGGAGGTCTATGACCGTCCACTGTTCCCCTTTGACATGGCGGCAACCATCGCCCTCTTCACCCGTGGATAGGGAAATAATGTCGCCACTGTATAATTTTCTCAAGCTCATCTCCGCTCCTCGTTCCCCTGCTGCGTGAGCAGCAAACGCCGGAGCTAGATGTTTCGATGCATTCTCGAGATCGAAAGCCACAAGATCCAGGTCATCCGGGTCGTACTCATCTGGGGCCCAATAAGCAACTAAGTCGCCGTTCCTTTCAACCATGGTTGCAGTGTTTTTGCCCTTGCCAAAAACAAGGGTGTCGGTATCGGAGCAGTAGCGGTCCTTCGTTTCCAGCGGCATAAGGCCGCTGACAAACAGCATCTCCAGAGCCTTGGGTTTGTACTTGCCCTCGCACTCGCAATCAGGGTCAGGGAAGTCTATGATAGCCCCTCCGACATCACAACTTCCACCGTAGCAGCTATGGCCCCCTTCACTTATGGACAGGGAAATACAGTCGTCAAAGCAGCTTGTTCTCAAGCTCATCTTCGCCCCTCGTTCCTTTGCTGCGTGAGCAGCAATCGCCGGGCCCAGATGTTTCGATGCATTCTCGAGAGAGACAGCCACAAGATCCAGGTCATCCGGGTCGTACTCATCTGAGACCCAGTAAGCAGCCAGGTCGCCGTTCCTTTCAACTAGAGTTGCAGTGTTTTTGCCCTTGCCAATGACCAGGGTGTCGGTATCGGAGCAGTAGCCGTCGTTCGTTTCCAGCGGCATATAGCTACTGAAAAACATTATCTCCAGTTCCATGGGTTTGTACCCCTCGTCAAAATAGGGATATATGACTGTCCCAGTCTCCCCTTCGACAGAGTAGCTGTACCCGCAGTAGCTGCACCCGCAACTTTCACCCGTGGACAGGCGAATAATGTTGTCGCTGTATAATGTTCTCAAGGTCATCTTCGCTCCTCAAAACTCTTGAAACTCCCGTCTTTGCGTTTACTGTTGCCTCCCCATCCAAATAGGCATTGACTATCTATTCGGCGTCCATTGAGGTCACGGCCTTCATTAGGCGGTCTTTGCCGTTGAAATTGGCCTTGCCCCAATACGTCCACCCCTCACCGCCTCTTGCAGGAGTCATCGAATGCGTTATTGACCGTTGGCGCTTTCGCTACGGGATACTGAACGCGAACACCATAGAGGTATTTTATTTCCCATCGGCCCGCCCGGCAACACCCGAATCATCCGATGCACCGGCCGCCGGTAACCCGGCCTCCTACCCCCGCCGGTAGTCCGGCGCGCGCCCTTCGCGGAAGGCCGCCAGCGCTTCCCGGTGGTCGGGGGAGGCCGTGGCGATGGCTTGGCGGCGCAGGTATTCCTCGAAAAACTGGCCGTGGGGGTAGTCTTGGAACGCCGAAAGCATCAGCTTGGTCTGGCGGGCGCCCTCGGAACTGAGGGACAAGTATTGCTGGGTCAGGGCCGCCACTTCGGCATCGAAACCGGCGGCGTCAACCACGTAGTCCACCAGCCCAATGCGCAGCGCCTCGTTGCCGTTCACGCTCTCGCCCGACAGCGCCATACGCTTGGCCCGGCCCAAGCCGACGTAGCGGGGCAGCCGGTAGGTTCCCAGCCCGGGGATGAATCCCTCCTTGGCGGCGGGCAGCCCGATGAGGCAATCGGGCGTGGCGATGCGTATGTCGCAAGCCAGCGGCAGTTGCAGCCCGCCGCCTAGGGCGTAGCCGTGCATGGCGCACAGCACCAGCTTGTCCGACAGCTCCAGCAGCCGCAGCGCCTGGTCCCAATGGTCGAAATAGGCTTGGGGCGTATCCCCGGCGGCCAGCTCCTTCAGGTCTATGCCAGTGCAGAAGGCCCGCCCCGCGCCGCGAATGATGACCGCCCGCGCCGCCGGATCGTCGTGGATCGCCTGCGCCGCCCGGTGAAGCTCCACCGTCCCCTGGAAATTGACCGCGTTCAGCACGGAGGGACGGTTCAGCGTCAGCCGGATCAAGTCGCCGTCGCTTTCATAGCGCATCGTTTCCAATTGCATAGCTTTCCCTCATCCCGAACCGGGCCGTCGGTCTTTTGCCTCCGGCATTGTTTAATCAGTATACTCTATGGACTTAGTTTTGCCCGCGGGCCGGTTTCCTGGAGGCTGCGATGACGACGATGACCCAGCTCCCGCCGGTGCGTCCGTTCACCGCCGAGGAATGCGAAGCCCTGGCCGCGGCCAACATCATCGCCGAGGGCGAACAACCCGGCGTGATGGCCGGCGTCCGCTCTTTCACCGTGGGCGAGTATCTGGCTATGGAAAAGGCCGGCATCCTGAACGAAGACGACCGAATCGAATTGATGGACGGGAAGATAATTGTTATGGCGCCGGTGGGAGACTCCCACGTGAGCGGCACGGCCTGGCTCACTATGCTGTTGACCCCGGCCCTGGTTGGCCGCGCCTTGGTGCTGGTTCAGTGCCCGGTCTACCTGAACGACCGCAGCGCGCCCCAACCGGACATCGCCGTGGTTCGGTGGCGCCCCGTCAGCGAGGCCGGCCGAAATTACCCGCCCGACGTGTACTTCGTTATCGAATTGGCCGACAGCTCGCTGGCCTATGACCGCGGCGCGAAACTGGCCCGCTACGCCGCCGCGGGCATTGCCGAGGCGTGGGTCGCCAACCTGCGAACCCGGGAGGTGATTGTCTATGCCGGCCCGGCCGGCGCGGAGTACGCCAATGTCCGCGCTTACCGGCCCGGCGACAGCATCACCCTCGGCGCCTTTCCCGACGTGGCCTTAGCGGTGGATGACTTTATGCCCCCGGCGGCCCGGTGAGCCGGGGCCTTTCGTTTGCCTGCGTCAGGATTCTCCGGGTGTCGGGGGTTCCAGGATTTTCCCGCCCGCCGGAATCCCTGCATCCGGCAGGCCCTTTGATCCTGATTCCGGGGCGCTCGCCATTTGACCGCTTTCCGCCCGGAACCCTAGAATAGCGCGACTCCCATCCCCAACTGCGGCGGTGTAGCCTTGCCTGTATCCTCCGCCAACTCGAAGGTCATTTACGGCGCCCTGAAGGATGCCGGGGTCAGCATCATTTCCGCCCTGCCGGAGACCTGGCTGGTTCACTTGGTGAGCATGGCCGACGCCGATCCCGAGGTCACGCTGGTGCGCCTGAACAAGGAGGAGGAAGGCGTGGGCATCTCCGCCGGGGCCCACCTGGCCGGCCGGAAGTCCGCCATGCTGATGCAGAACCACGGCCTCCTGACCTCCATCAATGGAATCGTGTCTCTGGCCCAGCTCTACCGCATACCGCTGCTTATGCTCATCAGCTACCGCGGCGAGATGGGCGAGCGCGACCCATGGCAGACCGAGGGGGGCTTGGTCACCGAGCGGGTGCTGGACGCCCTCGGCATAATGTACCGCAAGATGTCCGACCCGGCGCTGGCGGCCCGGGACATCCGGCAGGCCCAGACCCTCGCGGAAAGCTCGCTGCGCCCGGTGGCTTTGCTGCTGACCCGCGAATTGATGTGGGAGGACTGACCATGCTGCGGGAAGACGCGCTGCGGGCCATCTACCCCCGCCTGAAAGACCAGATAGTGGTCACCATCATGGGCGCGGTGGCCGTCGAACTGTACCACTGCGGACACCGGCCCAACTTCTTCTACCTGGAGCACGGGATGGGCTTGGCGTCGTCCCTGGGCCTTGGTATCGCCCTGTCCCTGCCCGGCCAGCAGGTCACCGTGCTGGACGGCGACGCTTCGCTGCTGATGAACCTGGGCACGCTCAGCACCATGGCCCGCTATCGCCCGCCCAACCTGACCCACATCGTATTCGACAACGAAAGTCTGCTCTCCGTGGGCGGCTTCCCCTCGGCCACCGGCGCCGGCACCGACCTCGCCGGCATAGCCCGCGAGGCCGGCGTCGAGCGCGTCGCCAGGGCCGACACCGTAGAAGCGCTCGAAGAAGCCTACGCCGCCGCCAGCGACCGCCCCGGCCTGTCGGTAATCCACGCCAAAGTCGAGGCCGTTGGCCCGGCCTCCTTTGCTATGGACATCGGCCTGCTGGAAAACCGCTTCGAGTTCGCCCGCCACCTGCGTTCTCTGTAACCCCGCGCCTTCGCCATCCCGCTGCCGGTTTGCCGCGGCGGATAGGCGGGCAATCATTGGACGAAATTTTGCGGAGCAAGAGAATATGACCGCGTCCGTCCGCCTCAAAACCGCCAGTGAGCTGGTGCATAAAGCCGAAGCCGCCTACTCGGACGGCAACGACGCCACTTGCGCCCGGCTCCTATGGGAGGCCACTATGTCCGGGTTCCAGGAAGTGGCAACTCGGATGGGATACTCTTGCAGCGACCAAGAGGAAGCCCGAGAGTTCGCCAAAGTGCTGGACCGGGGCAGCGAACACTTAGGCCACTACGATGGAATACTGAATTTCGGCATTACTATGCTGGAGCATTCGCAAGGGGCGGACTGGACTGAAGACCCCGAATTCGCTTGGCAGTTCGATGAATTCCCTCTAGCCATTGGCGTCGTCGGCGAACACTTGGCCCTGCTCCAAGCTAAAATGCCCGCGGCGTAGCCATGGCCCAAACACTTCGGCACATTGAACTGGCCCTAGCATACTTGCAAAATTCCGATTCCCTCCAAAGCGGCGGTTTCAATAATGAGGCCGCCGAAATGGTATGGGGAGCTATCGTCAACACTATTGAATCCATCGGCCATATAGCCACAGGAAACCATATGCGGAACCTCAGTAACAAGGCCCGGCGGGATTTGGCCCGCAACCTGCCGCCTACCATATTTTCTCAGTATCACCACGCTCAAACCAAGCTGCATGCTCATTTCTATCACGATATACTCGGCGAGGGGGATCTCCAAATCCACATCACCCGCGGGCGCACCTATGCCAGACAACTAATCCAGATAGCCCTCCAGAAACAATCCGGGGGTGAGCTAAACCGCAGAGAACACGGTTAATCTATGCTCACATATCCCCGTATTCTGTATGCGCTCTCCCGTTTAATCACAGCGCCGCCTCTGCCACCCGTTCCAGCTCCTCCAGGGTCTCGCGCTCGCCCCGCGTTGTCAGCAGGTGGACGATGTGGTTGGCCCCGGCGTCGAAGAAGCGCCGGTTCTGCTCCCGGTCGGGGGGCGCGTCCCACATCGTGATGTTCAGCCCGGACGGGTCCCGTCCGTTGGCCCGGTACAGTTCCTCGATGCGCCGCCGCGCTTCCGGCAGCTTGTCCGGGTCGTTGTACGCCGACGTGCTGCGCGCCCGGGGCAGCCACCCGTCGCCGTAGTCCGCCACCCGCTGCGCCGCCCGGTTCAATTCGCCGCCGATCAGCACCGGCGGATGCGGCTGCTGCACGGGCTTGGGATTGCAGATGACGGGCGGGAAGTCCACCCACCGGCCGTGAAACTCCGCCGCCGGTTCGCGCCAAAGCTCTTTCATCGCATACACGTACTCCCGCGTCTGCGCCCAGCGGCGGGGGAAGTCCGCTCCCAGCACTTCCGCCTCGCCTTGCAGCCAGCCCGCCCCGATGCCGAACAGGAACCGCCCGCCGGATACCAGGTCCAGCGTCGCCACCTCCTTGGCCAGCCGGATGGGGTTTCGCTCCGGCACCAAGCAGATTCCGGTCCCCAGCTTGACCGACTGCGTAACCGATGCGGCGGCGGCTAGGTACACCAGCGGGTCGATAATCTGGTTGATGCGTCCGTCGGCGTAGGCGCTGGGCGCCCCGGCCCTAGCCCCGGCGGCGCCGACGCTGAAATCGGCCGGCACCACCCCATGTTCCGGCGCCCACAGCGACCCGAACCCCAGCTCCTCCACTTTCCGGGCCAGTCCCACGATGTCAAAGTCGTGCTGCGTCATCAGCAGGCAAATGCCAACGTTAGCCACAAAACCCTCCAGGCCCCGGCATAATGTTCCCTGAATCATACGCCAGTTAATTCCCCCAAGTCGCGCGGCCCATAGGGGCGCCCGGTTATGCTCCCGCGCCGCCAGGTTGCAACGGCATCCCGGTGGCAAGGGTCAGGGCGCCCGGCTGTGCGCCTCTGCGCCGGCATCCCTGACTTTCCGCCACCTTACGCCATTCGCCGACAGCCGCTTCCCGCTGATCCTTTGCGCCGCCGGCGCCTCATCCATCCCGATGAAACGGCGGCCCAGCCGCGCCGCTTCCAGCAGCGTTGTCCCGCTGCCCGCGTAGCAATCCAGCACCGTATCGCCCGGTTCCGAGGATGTCAGAATGATGCGCTCCAGCATTGCCGCGTTCTTCTGCGTCGGATAGACGGGCCGTTGCGGGTCCTTGAACAGCCACACGTCTTGGGGCAGCTTGCCCGCCGACTGGTCGGCGTAGATTATCTTGCGGGGGTTACCGGTGCTGCTCCACGCAATCAGCCCGGCCGAATCCAGTTCCTCCAGCTTCTCCGGCGGGTAGCGCCAGTGTCGGCCCGGCGGCGGCGGCATCCCCCGCCAAGGGCCGCCGGTGGCGCCGTTGCGCGTTATTCCCGGGGCGTGCAGCGGCGTGGTGGCATAGCGGCGGCCCTCTCTGTCCACCAGCGGGTAGCGCGACTCTGCGTCGTCATCGGTCAGCGGCTCTTCCTGTGGATTCCACTTGATACGGTAGGGCGATGCAGAATAGAAAAGTATGGTGTCCTTAATGTTGCCATAGGAATAGCGGTTGAAGTTTTTGGGGTTGCACTTGATACGAGTAATGCTGTTGCGGAAGTTGCGGATACCGAACACTTGATCCATTAAAAAGCGGGCGTAATGCTCCATTTTTACGTCTATATGTACGTATATAGAACCGTTGCCCGACATAACCGATCGGATGGCTATCATCCGCTGCAATAGCTGCTCTAGATAATCGTCCACTGGCAGGGTGTCGGCGTAGGCTAGCTGCCCCGACGCGCTGACCGTGTTGGCGCGGTTGGCGTCCATCAAAAATTCATTGTTGGTGGCAAAGGGTGGGTCAATATACACTAGGTCAACCTGTAGGCCCAATTCGGCGAGGCGGGCCAGCCCGTCTAAATTGTCCCCGGCGTGAAAAAGATGCTCCATAGGGGCGGCTCCCGATAGAGGAATACTAGGGCGCAAACTCCGTCAAGTGTACAACACATCCCCCGGTTATTTCACGCCATAAATGTCACCAAAACGGTCAGCTTCTCCTTGCCGGGCCAAGCCGGCTAGGGAGGAAGGCAAGAAAAAGCCCCCCTTTGCGCCGGAAAAGGAGGGCGGCGGGTACGAGGCGCAAGGGCGGTTATGGGAAGAGCTGCTCGCCGGTCTCGGCGTCCGTTACGCTGATGGCGGCCATGGGGCACTGCTCGGCGGCATCGAGAATCACCTCTTCGGTGTCGCCGTCAACGTCCGCCGGGATGGCTTGGCGGTCGTCGTTGAGAGTCAGCGCCTTGGTGGCGATGCTGATGCACATCTGGTTGCCAACGCAAAGGTTGTGGTCGACCGATACGCTTAGTTTCCTGGTCATGTCCTCCCCCAGCATTGCGAGATGTAGCTGCGGCGGCCTTGCGGGTAGCGGCCCGCCGCCGTCCGGCCGACCCGGACAAGGTGGCCGCATTCTATCAGCGGTCTATACCACGGTCAACCGCAGGGGATCGCAGGTATTCTCCATATGCGTTGGTATTGCCCGATTCCCGTCACTCCCGCTTTAGCGGGAATGGCGGCCAATAGCGGGACGGGAATGACGGCTGATGGCGTGAATGGCAGATTGCCAACACACGTTGAGAATACCCTTTGACCGGCGATGGCGATAGCAGGCCCGTGAGCGTGTACAATAGGCTATCCGGGGCGAGGGCGCCTCTCGCTGCTTACTCCTCCCCCTTCTCTATCTAAACAGGGGTGCAGAATGAAATACGACCACATCATCGTTGGCGGCGGCACGGCCGGCTGCATCGTGGCGGCGCGGCTGTCGGAAGACCCGGCCCGCTCGGTGCTGCTGCTGGAGGCCGGGCCTGACTTTCCCGATTTCGCCCGGCTCCCCGATATGCTCAAGCTGGGCTGGGGCGCGGTGAATCTGGAGGCCCGCGCCGCCGGCTCGCCCTACAACTGGTCTTTCACCGGCACGGCCACCCAGGAGCAGGGGCCGATGCCCGTTCCCCGGGGCAAAGTGCTGGGCGGCTCCAGCGCCATCAACGGCCAGACCTTCATTCGCGGCGCGCCCGAGGACTTCGACGCCTGGGCCTCCCAGGGCAATGCGGGCTGGGCCTACCTCGACTGCCTGCCCCACTTCCGCAAGCTGGAGAACGACGCCGACTTTCACGACGATTTTCATGGCACCGATGGCCCGGTGCCAGTGCGCCATCACCCCCGCGAGACCTGGCCGGCGACTCAGGAGGCTTTCTTCCAAGCCGCCACCGCCGCCGGATACCCCTTCCATCCCGACGTAAACCACCCCGAGGCCACCGGCATCAGCCTGCGGGCCGAGAACAACATTGACGGCGTGCGGATGAGCATGGCCTTGGCCTACATAGACCCGGTGCGCCACCGTCTGAACCTGACCATCCGCTCCGGCGTCCAGGCCAACCGGATTGTCTTGGCGGATGGCCCCGG
Organism: Dehalococcoidia bacterium; assembly: GCA_965213725.1. GTDB lineage: Bacteria > Chloroflexota > Dehalococcoidia > Lucifugimonadales > UBA3495 > VXOI01. The sequence goes on along the minus strand of OZ243924.1, from coordinate 1,656,954 downwards.
CGGCCAGCGTGCCGTCGGCGTCGAGGCGGAAAGCGGCGGCGAAACCTTTGTCGCCGAGGGCGGCGAGATCATACTCTGCGCCGGCGCGGTGGCCTCTCCGCAACTGCTGATGCTGTCCGGCCTCGGCCCCGCCGGACAGCTTGCGGCGCATGGCATCCCGGCGGCGGCGGATCTTCCGGGCGTGGGACAGAATATGCGGGATCATCCCAACGTAACTGTGCGTTTCCTGGTCAACGAGAACGTTCCGGTTGACCCCAACGCCATGCGGGCCTTGCGGCTTCGCTACACCGCAACAGGCTCCGATACCCCGCACGACATGATACTTTCGCCGGCCTCTCTGAACACGGTGGTGCGCGATGACAACCCGGCCCACACCATCAACTGCGGCCTCTACCTCGCGGCGGGCAAGGGCGAACTGCGGCTGGTCTCCGCCGACCCCAACACGCCGCCCAGCATGGATTACCGCTACCTGGAAGAGGACTGGGATCGGGAGCGGCTGCGGGAGAGCGTCCGGCTCTGCGTATCGCTGCTGCAACACCGCGCCTATGACGGCATCGTTGACGAAATCCTGTCCCCGGCCGCCGCCGATCTGGAGACCGACGAGGCCCTCGACGGCTGGCTGCGCCGCAACGTCAGCACGTCCTACCACATCTCCGGCACCTGCAAGATGGGGCCGCCGGACGACCCCATGGCCGTGGTTGACCAGCGTTTGCGCGTCCGGGGCGTCTCCGGCCTGCGAGTCGCCGACGCCTCCATAATGCCCGACGTGGTGCGCGCCAACACCAACGTAACCACAATGATGATTGCCGAGCGGGTGGCGGATTTCATCAAGGCGGGCGGCTGAACCCAAGCCGCCCGCTCTCCCTTTCCCTGACAGGGGTTGCGCTGCGCTCAATACGAGTCAATTGCGAAAGCCGCTGTCCCCAAACCCATACAGCCGGGCGCAGTTGTCCCACAGGAACTTGCGCTTGGCGCTGACGGACAAGGGCAGCTCCAGGAACCGCTCCACCGATTGCGGATACTTGGAGTCGGCGTGGGGGTAATCGGTGGAGAACACCACGTTATCCTCCAGCCCGAAGCGCGACACGATTTCCGCCGGTTCCTCGTCGCACTCCACCGACAGGTAGCACCGGCGGCGGAAATACTCGCTGGGCTTCATCCTGAGTTCGGGATGATCATAGGACGCCGACATTTCATAATGCTCGTCCAGCCGCCACAGCAGCCAGGGCGCCCAGGAACAGTTGCCCTCCAGGAAGGCGGCCGTCAGCTCCGGGAAGCGCTCCAGCACGCCGCCGCCCACGATGTCCACCACCGCCAGCATCATCCCCATGGGGTGGGTGCAGGTGTGGTACAGCATATGGGTGTCGAAGTTATCTCCCGGTTGCGGCAGGTTGACCCGCCCGCCCTCGTGGAAGCTCAACGGCACGCCGAGGCGCTGGATTTCAGCCCATAGCGGGTCATAGTAAGGGTCGTGCCAGTTGCGCCCGGCCACCGGGTTGGGGCGCAGGAACACCGTCCTGAACCCCAGCTCCCGCACGGCCCGCCGCGCCTCGGCCACTGCCCCCTGAATGTCCTGCGGCGGGATCATCGCCGCGCCGAACAGCCGGCCCGGCCCGCCGCCGCAGAAGTCGGCCAGCCAGTCGTTATAGGCCCGGGATATGGCGGTGGCGAGGGCCGGTTCGAGGCTGCCGTCGCCCAGGGTGAACAGGCCCCGGCTGGGAAACAGCACGGCAACGTCAATGCCCTCGTTGTCCATAGCCGTCAACTGGGATGCGCTGTCCCACCCGCGCCGCTCCGGCTCGGCGTAGACATTCTGCTGGCTGGTCATCAAAGGCGTGATGGCGTTGGCGTAGCTGCGGTTCGGCAACGGGAACACGTTCTCGCCCACCTGCACCCCCAGGTCGCGCGGGTGGCGGCTGGTTCCCCGCGGCGCCCGCTCCCGGAAGGCCGGATCAATGTAGCGCTCCCACAAGTCCGCGGGCTCCACCACGTGCATATCCGAGTCCATAACCCGGTAACCGTTCTTCGCCATATTCGCGCCTCCTCTCGCCGGGGTGCTGCCGGTTGGTGCCATGATGATAGCAGATGGGCGCGCATTGGGGCTTTTACGCGCCGGGCCGCCGTGATAGCTTAAGTATGCGTCAATACGAGGATGCCGCTAAGCGGCTTGCCCAAAAGACCGCCCTTGGTTCCAAAATCGTTGCATAGACTTGGAGGTTAAGTAATGAAGGTTACATACTACGACGACACAGATTCAATCATCATAGCCAGCAGCATAAAGGGCCGTGGGGGGGGGAGCAGCGACCTGCGGGACAACATGTCAATCATCCTGAGCTATGCTAACAAATGGGGCATTGACAAAACCGTCACGATGGTGGAGATATTTGGCGTTACGGTTGGTAATGTCCTACCGCTCTCAGTAGAGCATGGCTACGATGCCGAAACCGACACCCTGACCCTGGGCGACAAGCCGGTTGCTGACTGCCACATAGAGGAAAGCGATGAGTTCATAGCCTACTTTCAGTGTGATGAGGGCATATGGCAGCCGTCGGCCGTAGACATCCGCAACGCATCCAAGCACCTAGGCGAGGTGAACGAGACCATCATCCGCAAGCAGAGGCAGGAATCCGAGAACTCAGGGTAATCCAGTAGCATTTCGTCCGGGCCGGAAAGGGCAAGCCCCGGACACGTTGCGCAACGTGTCCGGGGCTTGTCTATCAGCCGGGCAGAACCCCGCAGCCGCTACCCCTCGCCCACGTCCACAATCACGTTGCCGATGGCGCCGCCCTCCACGGCCCGGTGGGCCTGCACCGTCTGCTCCAGCGGGAAGTGGGGGCCGACCAGATGCGTCAGCGCGCCCGACTCCAGCCAAGCGGTGATGTCGGCAATGGCCGCTTCCTTGGCCGGTTCCGGCATATCGTACACCAGCACGTTGCGCACTACGGTGTTGCTGCGCCGGAACTGCAACGGCACCGGCGGCTGTTGGCCCGTGCCGGCGGCGTAGATTGCCACCACCCCCGACGACTTCAGCGCCTGGCTGGTCACCGGGAAGTTGGCGGCGAAATCCACCTCCACGATATGGTCAACGCCTTCGCCTCCGGTGATGTCCATAACGCGCGCTAGGACATCCTCGGTGCGGTAGTTGACGGTATGGCCGGCCCCGGCGTCCCTGGCGATGCCGGCCTTGTGCTCGGAGCTAACGGCGCTTATCACCGTTGCGCCGGCCAGCTTGGCCTGCTGCACCGCGTAGTGGCCCACGGCGCCGGCCCCGCCGGGCACCAAGACAACCTTGCCGTCCAGCGGCCCGTCGGCGAACAGGCAGCGGTGGGCGGTCATGGCCGGAACGCCCAAGCAGGCCCCCTGCTCGAAGCTCACCGAACCGGGCATCGGCACCGCGTGGACCGAGGGCTGCACCGTATACTCCGCCGCCGAGCCGAAGGGCCGCCCGAACTGCGACTCGAAGAGCCAGACCCGCTCGCCAACCCGCGACTCCGGCACGCCCGGGCCGACGCGGTCAATGACGCCCGCGCCGTCTTGGTGCGGGATGACTCTGGGAAACGCAATGCGCGCGGTCAGCCCGGCCCGCCGCTTCCAGTCCGAGGGATTGACGCCCGAGGACACCACGCGAACCCGCACTTCGCCCGGGCCCGGCTCCGGGTCGGGCGTCTCGCCGAATTGCATAACCTCGGCGGGGCCGTTCTGTTCGTACCAGACTGCTTTCATCGTATACCCGGCCTGATGCTGATAATTCCCTTTATTCCGCCTGAAACGGGTTATGGCGAAACCCGGCTACCCGGCCCGGCCGGCGTAGTCGGCCCGCGCCCGGTCTATGGCGGCGGCGCGGCCCGCTTTCAGCGTGTCGCGGCGCTCGTAGGCCCACTGATTGGATCCGGCGGTGCTGGCAACGCTGCCTTGGAAGGCGGGCATCACGTAGCGGGCCAACAGTTCGTAGCTGTGCAGCACCTGCTCCCGAGGCGCCCAGTCAATGGCCTGCACCATAAAGCCGCCGAAGCCGCCGCTGCGTTCCTCAAGGCGCTTGATGCCCTCGATGCAGTCTTCGGGAGTGCCGATGATCCAAGCCCCGTTCTGGTCCATCACCTCGATGATGTCTTCCAGCGGCCCGTCCACGATGGCGTCGCGGCCCATGGTATGCTCGAAGTATTCCCGCTGATAGCGGCCGGCGCCGACGCGGGCCTGCGCCATCGCTTCCTTCTTCGTTTCCGCCAAATGCACCGGCAGCACCAGCCGCCAGTCGTCGCGGTCCACCGTCTGGCCGTGTTCTGCGGCCGAGGTTTCCGCAACCTCCCACAACGCCTTCAGGTCGGAGTCCGGGGCGCCCGGATCCCGCGGCACCGTGATGGTCAGCACCGCCGCGCCGTACTTGCCGGCCAAGGCCACGCCGGACGGCGACTGCACCGAAGCCACCGCTATGGGCATATGGGGCTTGGTGTAGGGGCGCAGCTGCAGCATCGCCTCCCGCAGGGTGAACCAGTCGCTTTCGTAGGTGATGGGATCCGTCTCGGTCATCAGCCGCAGCACCATGCCGAAACCCTCGTCCATCCGCCGCCGCTGCACCGTCGGCTCAATGCCCAGCATATAGGCGTCCCCCGGCAGGGCGCCCGGCCCCACGCCCAGCATCACCCGCCCGTGGGTCATGTGGTCGAGCTGCACCATGCGGTTTGCCACGTTGAACGGGTGGTGGTAAGGGATGCTGATGACGCCCGTTCCCAGCTTGATGTGCTTGGTGCGGTCGGCGGCCACCCCGATAAAGATTTCCGGCGAGGAGATGGTCTCCCAACCGGCGCTGTGATGCTCGCCGATCCAGGCTTCGTCGAAGCCCAGGTAGTCCAGCCACTGCACCAGTTCCAGGTCACGATCCAAGGCCAGCGTGGGATTTTCGCCCACCCGATGGAAAGGCCCCATGAAAATTCCGAATTTCATACGTTCCGGCAAAGGCATAACGCTCAATTCTCCTATCAACTCTGTCCGCGTTTGCCGCAATTATAGCCGCCAACGGCGCGGTATGCCAACGAGCGGGCCGCCCGCCGCCCGCCGCCCGGCGCAGCGTCCGGCGGCTCCGGCGGGAAGGCGCGGCGCGAAAGCCCCGCATCCTGCCCAGGGCAGTTGAATCGTTGGTATGGCTATGGATACAATCGCAATGTAATGGAACTTCGCCAAACCGCGGCCTACTCGAACTGGTATAGAAACTTGCGTGACCGGGAGGCCAGAGCCCGTATTGACGCTAGGCTAGAGAGACTGCTGTTGGGCAATCCGGGAGACGCAAGGTCGGTCGGGAGAGGAGTTTCAGAGTTACGCATCAACTACGGGCCAGGATACCGGATTTACTATTGCCGTTACGGGGACACAATAATCGTTCTTCTCGCCGGAGGAGACAAGGATTCGCAAAGGCAGGACATACCAAGGGCAATGGAGTTGGCGCATGAGGCAAGAAGGCAATTGGGAGCGTCGCTGAAATGTCTGATATGAAGCTCAGAAAATGGGATGTTACTGAACATTGGGAAACCGATGAGGATATACTTCTCTACCTGAAAGTAGTTCTGGAGGACGGAATGCCCGAGCTGATAGCCGCGGCGCTGGTGGCTATCGCGCGGGCCAAGGGTTTGCTGGCAACCACAGGAGAAGCGCCCCGCGGGGAAAGCTGCTTGGAAAAAGCGATTGAGAACGCATACCGGCTCTATTCTGATGCAACGCCGGGATTGCCGACCCTTCCCGCCCCCGTTCCCGAAGGCGCGAATTAAAACCCGCGCCGTCACAGCGGCGCGGGGGAGGCGCCGCCCCCGGTGCGCTCCGGGCGCGCCAGCCCCAAGTTGTCGCGCAGCGTCCCCGGCGCGTAGTCGCGGCGGAACAGGCCGCGGCGTTGCAACTCCGGACTACCAGCCGGGCGAAGTCCTCATAGGCCCCCGGCATATGGGTGGCGGCCAGCACGAAACCGTCGCAAGACTCGGACGCATGCCACGCTTCCATCTGGTCGGCCACCTGCGCCGGCGTGCCGGCGAATACCGGCAGCTCCCGCAGCGTGCCGCGTCCCGACCAGCGCACGAAGTCGTTTACCGTGGGGTTGGCCTTGCCGCTCAACTGGATTATCCGGTCGAGAAACCCGCGCAGCCCGGTCATGGACGCCAGCACATCATCCGGCAGCGGCTCGTCCGGCGGGCGCTGCGAGAAGTCGTAGTTGAACACCTCGGAAAGCAAGGCCAGCGAATCCACCGGCCGGGCCAAGCCGTCAATGAAGGCCAGCTTCTCCGCCGCTTCCTGTTCCGTTTCGCCGGTCACCACGTAGACCGCCGGAGCCACCTTCACGGCGTCCGGCGGCCTTCCGGCGGCCACGGCCCGGGCGCGCAGGTCGTCGCGGTAGGCCCGGCACCCCTCGGCGGCGGGGAAGATGACGAACAGCAGCTCGCCCCACCGCGCGGCGAAGCGGCGGCCCCGCTCGCTCTGCCCGGCCTGGATGATTACCGGATGCCCTTGGGGCGGGCGGGGAGTGGTCAGCGGCCCCCTCGACCGGAAATGCCGCCCGGCGTAGTCCGCCCTTCGCACCTTCGCCGCGTCGGCGAACCGGCCCCCGTCGCGGCCGGCCCCGTCTTTGCCGTAGACCACCGCGCCGTCGTCCCACGAATCCCACAGCGCGATGGCCGCCTCCAGGAACTCGTCCGCCACGTCATAGCGGTCGTCGTGCTCCAGATGCTCAGGCACGCCGAAGTTGTGGGCCTCGGCATCGTTCAGCGAGGTAACCACGTTCCAAGCGGCCCGCCCGCCGGTGAAGTGGTCCAGCGAGGCGAACAGCCGCGCCACGTGGAAGGGCGAGTAGTAGGTGGTGGAGTAGGTCGCGCCCAGCCCAAGATGCGGCGCAGCCAGCCCCATGGCGGTCAGCACCGGCACCAGATCCAGCTTCACCGCCCGCACGCCATGCTCCACCGCCTCGGCGTAGGAGTCGCCGTAGACGCTGGGCATCGCCAGCCGGTCGTCCAAGAAGGCCAGGTGAAACCGCGCCGCCTCCAGCGTCCGGGCGATGTCTTGGTAATAGCGCAGGTCAAGGAAATCGGGAGCCGTTTCCGGGTGCCGCCAAGACCCGGTGTAGTTGGAACAGTTGGACGCCTGCATAAAAGCGATGAGCAGCATTTCCCGGTCTGTTGGTTGCGGGCTGGCCGGGCGCGGGTTCTGATTACTCATAGCGGGATAACCTGTTTTAGGCCATTTCAGCTTTGCATCGTTCCGCGGCGTCCCGCGCCTTTGACGCCGCCAACGCCGCCAGCTCCCGGCTGACGGTGTTTCCCTCGCGCTGGTTATGGCGGGTTAATCCCGACAGCGTAAGGTTTTCCCGCTTGGCGCGATTGCAAGGGACGCACAGCAAAACCCGGTTGTCAATGGTGTTGGCCCCGCCGTCTTTGCGGGGTTCCCGGTGGTCTAGCTCCATGTAGCGCAATGGCAAGGCTATCCCGCATCCGGCGCAGACAACCTGGTTGTTGCTGGCCTGGGCCTCGGCCAAAATGTCACGCATTTGCCCGTGGGTAAGCAGTTCCCACTTGGCCTTTACCCGCTGGGGTCTAAGTACCAGCTCCGGCGCGGCCTCATCCCCCTCATCCGTGCGAACCGGCGGCTTCGTGCTGTGCTGGGCGAGGGTTCGTCCGTTCAGAACAAATTGGCTTTGCACGTCCGCAGTTTCGCCCAGTGAAACGCCGGTTTCTTGCGACAAACGGTTGAGTATGTGCTGATACCCGTCCGTCCGGCGGTCTATGCCCACCCAGCGGCGGCCCAGCCGGTGCGCCGCTATGGGAGTGGTGGCGCAGCCCGCGAAGGGGTCCAGCACAATATCGCCCTCGTTGCTGGAGGCCCTGATGATTCGCTCGTAAAGCGCCAACGGTTTCTGGTCCGGCGAGCCGGTGCGCTCTTTGCTGTTATTCAACGTAATGTCAAGGATCATATCACGCACAGATATGCCCTTCACATCATCTGTCCAAGTGTAGTCATCGGTCTTGGTGTAAAAGAAGATTGTGTCGTGTATCGCGCCATATTTGCGCGTGGCATCATTATGCGAACTGTGCCTACGCCAAACGATCTCATTCTGGAAATTATCCGCTCCAAATATAGCGTCCATAACTTGCCGGATATACCCGTTCACGCCATGGTCGCAATGCAAGTAGATGCTGCCCGTGGGCTTCAGCGTCCGGCGCATCTCCATCAACCTGATCCCCAGAAAGCACAGGAACGCGGCGGTATCGTCGTCCTGAGTCAGGCGCGTGGTCTCAATGACGGCGTACAGCGCGGGGTTGTCGTCCTTGATTTCATCCAGCCACTCCCGGTGAACGGGCTGCCATTTCCACTGGTCGGGGCGCTGCCGTTGCTGCCGTCCCATGGTGGGATGGTCGGCCCAACGCCAAGCGTCTTCATACCGTCCGGCCGTGCCTGCCCGGTTGCGCTTCTTGTTAAAAGGCGGGTCGGTAGCGATGAGGTCAATTGTTTCCGAATTCATCCCCCGCAGAAACGGCAGGTTGTCGCCCTCGTACATCACGTTGTCAGGGAAGTTCTGTGCGCCGCTCATATCCGTCCTGCCGGTTTGTCCTATGGCTGTGATATAGCAGAAGGCGACGGCAACAGTCAACAACCGGATGTCAGGGCGATGGCCCCGCCCGCGCCGGCCGCCGGGCGTACAGCACGGTTGCGCTGCCCGCCGCCGCCATGGCGGCGAAAATCAGGAATATCAGCGTGTAGCTGCCCCGCAGGTCGAAGACCAGCCCGGCCAGCAGGGGGCCGGTGGACTGGCCCAGCAGCACGCCAATTTCGCCGATGCCCCGGATTTGGCCCAAGGAGGCCCGCCCGTAGTAATCGGCGTAGACCACGGCGGGAATGATGTTGCCCCCGGCGGCCACCAGCCCGATCAGCGCGGCGGCGGCGAAGGCTCCGGCGGCGCCCCCGGCCAGCAGCAACAGCAGGGCCGAGGCCGACAGCAGGGCCAGCATCGCCGAATACAGCCAACGGGCCGGCGCCCGCTCCATCAGCCAGCCCCAGCCCACGCTGCCGGCCGCCGACACCACCCAGCTCGCCGTCACCACCGTTGCGGCGCCGGTGAGCGACAGCCCCTGATCCCGCAGGTAGGCCGCAATGTGGACGTTGATCCCGGCGTGAACGAAAAAGGTGGCAAACCCCATTAAGGCCAGAATCCAGAAGGCGGCCGTGCGCAAGGCTTCCGGGGCGGTCCAGGATTCGCTGCCGCCCCCGGCCCGCTCTTGGACATCCTGGGCCTGTCGGAGGGCGCCGTCGGGTTGCAGCCCCAGGTCTTCGGGCCGCTCCGCCACCAGCAGCAGGTTGGGCAGCAGGGCCACGGCCAAGGTGACGGCGCCCAGGGAGATCCAAGCGGCGGCCACCCCGTGGCGGTCAATCACCAACGCCGCCAGCATCGTAAAAACCACGCCGCCGACGGCTCCGCAGAGGTAGATGGCGCCGATGGCCCGGCCCCGCATCCGCACGAACCAGCGGGAAACCACCGTGCCGGCCCCGATGGGCGCGGCGGTGTGAAACACCACCCGTCCGGCGGCATAGGCCAAGTAGAAGGTGACCGGCAGCGTGGCCCAAGCGAGGGAGGTCATGGCGGCGCCCGCCACCAGCGCCCCGCCGGTCAGCACCGGCCGCGCCCCAAAGCGATCTATGGCCCATCCGACGGCCGGCGATAGCGCCATAGACGCCAATGCCCCGGCGCTGACCGCCCCGGCAATCAGCGTCCGCGACCAGCCCAGTTCCTGGGACATGGGGTAGATAAAGACGGTCAGCGTGGTGATGGCCGGGGCCATCCGGGCGAAGACCGCCGTCCCGGACGCTCCGACCACCACCCAGCCGTAGTAGAAAGGCAAGAGACGCTGGAGCCGGGCGGCTAACAGCAAAACGGGCAGGAGTTACGCATTTGGGTTAAGGGAGTACTGGGGTTGAGCCAGATATTGCCGGATGGCAGGGCGGACGGCCTTTGCCACGGCCTCGTACCAACTGACGCCGCAGCCCAGGCGGTGGACTTCCAAGCGCAAAAAGGCCCGGATGGACAGGCCGATATGGCCCAGCGGGCTTCGGCCTTTCGCGCCTGGCATTTCTCCACGCCGCAACACTGCTGCTGGCCGCGTGGTTCTATTCCTCGAACACAGGCAGGGGAGAACCCGGTTCGACGATGATGTACAAGATTGCGCCCTCAAGTTCGGCAATCGTTTCCTTTTCGGTTGCTTCGTCGCAGACCCAGCGAGTTACATTGCCCTCTTCGTCTTCGTCGAAGCAGACTATGGCCGCGACAAGGCTTTCCGTCTTTTCGACGGTTCCATCCTCGGCCATGGCATAGATAATCCATGTTCCTTCCGGCGCCGTCTCCAAGTGTTCGTCCGGCGTCAGCAGGCTTTCCCGGTCCACGTCCCTAACGTCGGAAAGGTAATCCAGAACATCGTCCAGGGTGGTCGAATGATGTGCGCTTTCCGGCAGGGTGATGTCGGCTTCATCCATGGCGGCCTCGGTGAAGTCCACCCACAGGGTTTTGGCAGAGGCGTAGCCGGTTGCTTCACCCTCTTCTTCGATATGGTTTCGCAAGTTGCCGATTGACAGCAACAGCTTCGCCTTAGCGGGGTACACTTCATTCCAATAGGTGTCCTTCCCGACTGATTCGACGTAGCCCTTGTTGTATTCATCAAACTTCCCGTTGTCGTAGGCGTCGCGGGCCATGGCCTGGTTTTCCGCGATCTCATCCTCTGTCGCGGCAACCTCCAGATCCTCTGCCTGCTCAAGCAGAACCCGGTCTTGGATCAATTTGGACAGGGATGCGGTTTCCGTGCCCCACTTGGCTACGACCCCGTGCATAGCTTGAAGGTACTTGCCTGGCGAGCCGGTCTCAGGCCCCAGGCCGTCCAACTCCCGTTGGGAGACAGTGCTCATGTGCGCCGTATGGGAAATCTCTTCCTTCAGGTCCGCCAGCGTTACTGATAACTCCCCGATCTTGGCGATCAGGATGTCTGAATCTGATTCCCCGGTGTTGTTAGTTGCCAGCAGTCCAGCTTGGAAGTCGTCGCCCTTGAAGTCTCCCGCTCCCACGAACAAGCCTTGAAAGTAGAAGACGGCAACGGCGGTGATCGTTGCAGCTGCGAGAATGATCAGAACGGCCATCCTCGGCTTCAGTCTGATAGTTGTCATTTACGGGGTCACCAAAAGCTCCCTATCCCTCCGGCGGAGGGTTGGGGCGGGGGCGTCTTTTAGACGCAGAAAACGCAGAGAGCCGGGTTGCGGCGGCAATCCCGGCGTCCTCTGCGCGCTCTGTGCTGATAAAGACCGGGCGGCTAAAGCCTGGGTTGAAAAAGCCTAGCCCAAGTGCTTGCCAAAGAATCCCAGCACCTTCTCCCAGCCGTCCACCGCGGCCTCGACGCGGTAGCTGGGGCGATCTACGGCAAAGAAGCCGTGGCCCGCGTCATCGTAGCGGTGGAACTCGTAGTCCTTGCCGTGCTGCTTCAGCGCCTCCTCGGTCTCATCCACGTCGGCCGGCGAGGGGCGCGGGTCATCGTTGCCGAACAGCCCCAGCAGGGGGCAGTTCAGCCCCTCGGTGAAGTCCACCGGCCAGGCGGGCATGGCCGGGGTAAGCTGGTCGTTGCCCTGGGTCACTCCGCCGCCCCAGCAGTCCACCGCCGCGTTGACGCCCGCCAGGGTGCAGGCGGCCAGGTAGGTCTGGCGTCCGCCGGAGCAGAAGCCGATGAGTCCCACCCTGCCGTTGAGGTAGGGCAGCGTCCGCAGGTAGGCCATGGCGCCTGCCACGTCGCCCATGGTGCGGACGTCGGGCATCCCGCCCTTCTCGCGGATGCTGGCGCTGTTCTCTTGGGGCGTGGCTTGGCCCTCGCGGAAGTGCAGGTTGGGCGAGATGGTGACGAAGCCGTGATGGGCCAGCTTGCGGGCCATTTCCTTGGACGCCTCATCCCAGCCGGGCATATGGTGAATCAGCACCACCCCGCCATAGGGGCCGCTCCCCAGGGGACGGGCCAGGTAGGCGTCTATCTGGTCGCCCTCATGCCCTTGGATATTCACCGTTTCCGCGATCATTCCTTCGTAGCTCATCCGGCAGCGCCTCCGCGAATCGCAAAATTCCCTCCCCTTCCGGGGGAGGGTTCAGGCCGGGGCATCCCAACCCGTCCGTAGCCTACTATCGGCGCAAACTTACGTCAATCCGCAGCCCGCGATCTCGTGATATGCTAGACTTATCCCCCGCCTCTCCATAGGCAACCGGACGGGCGGGAGGCAACCCCGCCGGAGGAGCCGCCGCCATGCGTATCGGACTGTTCGTAGGCGCTCTGGAGCTAATGCGGGACGTGGCGGAGCGGCTGCGCCGCATTTCCGCCGCCGAGGCGGACGGGTTCGACAGCTACTGGCTGCCGCAGCACTTCGGCGCGGATATGCTAACCATCATCGCCATGGCCGGGATGCAGACCGGCCGCATCGAGCTGGGCACCGCCGTCGTCCCGACCTACCCGCGCCATCCGGTGGCGCTGGCGCAGCAGGCCCTCACCGCCCAGGTGGCCGTCGGCGGGCGGCTGACCCTGGGCATCGGCGTCTCCCACCGCTCGACCATCGAGGATTGGCTGGGCCTCTCCTACGCCCATCCCGCCCGGCACATTGAGGAATACCTGTCGGTGCTGCGGCCCCTGCTGCACGAGAGCGGGGTGGATTTTCACGGGCGGGAGTTCCAAGTCGCTGGGGAGTTGCAGATACCCGACGCCGACATGGTTTCCGTCCCGGTGGTGATGGCGGCCCTCGGCCCCCGGATGCTGGAAATCGCCGGCCGGCTGACCGATGGCGCCGTTACCTGGATGACCGGCCCGGCCACGCTGCGCGACCACGTGGTGCCGCGCCTCAGGGACGCGGCCGATGCCGCCGGGAATCCTGCGCCCCGGGTCTGTGCCGGGGTGCATATCGCCGTCACCGACCACCCGGAGCGCGCCCGGGCCCGGGCCGACCGGCTCTTCCAGCACTACGCCGCCCTGCCCGGCTACCGGGCCGTGCTGGCTCGGGAGGGCGCCGAAAGCCCGGGCGAGATAGCCATTGTCGGCGACGAAGCGGCGGTGGAAGATCAGTTGCGGCATCTGGCCGACATCGGCGCCACCGACCTGCTGGCCGCCATCTTTCCCGTGGACGGCTCCCGGACTTCCTACACCCGCACCCGCAACTTCCTGCAAGGCTTGGTGGGCCGCATATAAGCGGACGGCAAAATTCCCCGCCCCCCGGAATTCCCGGTTCCCCAGGGGATGGCCGGGGCGAAGGCGCAGTTGCGGCAGGCTCCATTTTGTGATTGTTTGCACATTGTTGACCGTTTTCCTATGCGTACTTAAAATGGTAGTTATCCGGCAATTGGATGTAAACCGGGCTTTTAAGGACAAAGATTTCAGGGCGGGAGATTTCCAATGTACCAGAACGTGCTAGTGCCGCTGGACCGGTCGGTGGAATCCGAAGGAGTGCTGGAGGTGATTCCCGGCTTGGTTAACCCGGAGGGGCAGGCCACTTTGCTGTCGGTGATACCGCCGGGCCGCACCCGGTCGCTGGGGGAGCTGGTGGTGTTGGGCACCCAGCAGGAAGAGGAAGACCGCGCCCGGGCTATGGTCTATCTCAACCGCATCGCCAGACGATTGCAGGAAGAATCTTCGGTTGCCGCCACCACGGCCGTGGTGGTTCACGACTCCGTGGCCTCCGCCATCGTTACTTACGCCAATCGCAACGCCGTAGACCTGATTTCCATGTTCACCCACGACCGGCGGGGGCTGGCGAAGCTGGTCAAGGGAAGCGTGGCCCGGGAAGTGGAGCGCCGGGCGGTGATGCCCGTGCGGGTATTCCGTCCCGAAGACCTGGCCGCCGGTGCGCCGCAGGCCCCGGCCGAGGCCGGAGAGGAATTCGACTACACCACGGTTGACGTTTTCGCCCGGCTCTCCCGGGATCAAATCGCCTCGGTGGTGGCCTTGGGAAGCAACGTTTCCGTCTCCGAAGGCGACACTCTGGGCGCCGCCGGGGGCGAGACCGGCCAGAGCCTGTTCATCATCAAGACCGGCGAGGCCCAGTTGACGGCCCAATCGGAAATCGGCCAGATCGCCGTCCGCCTGGCCGGCCCCGGCGAGTCCTTCCCCCAAGCGGTGCTGCTGGGCGAAGGCACGCTGATCACCGCCGGTTCCGCCCTGAGCGATATGACGCTGTTGCAGATTCCGCGCTCCCGGCTGCTGGATCTATGCACCCAGGACGCCGGAATCGGACGGGGAATCTATGCCGCCACCGCCCAGCTCTTCGCCAACCGCTACAGCCGCACCCTGACCCAGTTGGGCATGAGCGCGACCCGCGAGATGCAGCGGGATAGCGAGGAGGGCCAAGAAGACTCATAGAAGTCCGGCCAAAGGTCTCCCGGGGGCATAGACACAGGCGGCAGCCCAGGCATCTCTAGGTAAAGTTTGGAGGTGTGTGATGGTTACGATTCTGGAACCCAGGGAGGTCATTTCCATCAAACCCGCTCCGGTTCAGGAGCCGGCGCCGCTCCCGGAGCCGGTGCAAGAGAGGGGCCGGCGGTATGCGTGGGGTTACTCGACGCCCTGCGCCGGCGTCAGGTACTATTCCTACCTGCCTGCGGGAAAGCCCCGTACCGTTCCCCCCGCTCCGGCGCAAATGGCGCCCCTGCCGGTCAAACTCATCGACGAGAGGGTCATTCTGCTATAGAATCTCCATCCGCAGCCGCCGCTCCGGCACGGATGCGGAGCGAACCTGATTGAAGGCGTGAGAAATGTACGTACAAATGGCATGGGGACGGGCGCGCTCCGGCGCTTGGGAAGACCTGAGAAAATTCTACGTCGAAAAAGTCATCCCCTTCACCGCGGGGATGCCCGGTCTGAAAGGCCGCCAACTCTGGCGCGGCACGTCAGACCCCGACGAAATGGCGTTCTGGAGCGAGTGGGAGTCGTTAGGGGAACTCCGCGACTATGAGACCAGCCAGACCCGCCGGGAACTGGCCGGCGAGGCGGAGCAGTATTTCCACCCGATGGCCTACCCGATGGGGGAGACCTGGATCAAGCACTTTGAGATTGTGGCGTCCGGCGGTGACGCTGCCACCCTTTCGGCGGCGCAGCATTCGCTGGTCTTGATGGCCTGGGGCAAGCTCCGTCTCGGCTCATGGGACCAGTACGAGGAGTTCTACCGCCATCAGGTGTTGCCGGGCGGCGGCGGGGCCATTGAGGGTATGAGCGATCGCCTGCTGCTCCGCAGCACCGAAGACCCCGACGAAGGCATCAGCGTCAGCGTCTGGGATACCGAGGAAGCACTGCTCCGCTACGAGCGCAGCGACCTCCGCCGCAACCTCGCCCGGGAAGTGGAGAGCCTGTATCGCGGCGAGTTCTGGGTCAAGCACTTCCAGGTAACGGACAGCAACCGCTAGGCCGTTTCCTTTGATTGCCGGGATATACGGGGAATGCGCGAGGGGCGGGATTCAATCCCGCCCCTCTTTATGCGCCGCAAAGGGTCGGATAAGCCCCAGCCGCCGGGCGTCAGCCTCCGTCCACTGCGCGCCTCTAATGATATTGGCTAACGTTCCGCGGGGCAGAGTATCTCCGGCTCTGTGGTAATGTATAAGCGCCGTTCTACCGTCTTGATGCTCATACAGTCTGGCCTGAACCTCTGCTTCTGCGGGAAAGCGTGAATCCGTCCCGCTCCAAGGCCCGAGCCAATTCCCGGACTGTGACATTTCTCAGAAGATGAACTAGACCCGGCGGCAATGTCACGCCGCAACCGCTTCCACCGTAACTGACACCGTCGTTCCATCGGGGCCTTCGATTTCTTCTACTGGAACCTGTAATCCGCGGTCCAACATACTCTCGACGAAAATTTCAGTTCCTTCATGCAGTGCTTCCAAGGCTTCTTCTCTGGTATACCCCCAGGTCGCGCAACCGGGCAGGGCGTCAATCCACGCGCTCCAGCGCCCGTCCTCTTCTTCCTCTACGGTTGCCTTGAACACGTAAGTTGTCATAATCGCCCCCTGACGCCCGATCCCCCATATTATAACAGGGGCGGGATTGAATCCCGCCCCTGCCGCTGATTGCCGCCTGTGTTGCGGTTATTGTCTGGCGCCGTAGATGGCGTCCGGCAAGGCCAAGGCAAGATCCGGGAAAACCAGCACCAGCCCGGTGGTGATAGCCATGCAGCCCATAAAGGGCAGCACGCCGATCCATACGTCCGCGATAGTGCTTTGTTGCAGCACCTCGTTGGCGGCTTCGGCCTGCTCCCGGTCTACGTCCAACCGCACGCCGTGCAGCACGTAGAGGTTGATTCCTTCCGGCGGACTGATCAGGGCCGCCTCCACCAGCAGCACCATGATGACGCCGAACCAGACCAGGTCAACCTGCGCGCCTTCCAAGGTCGGCAACAGGATCGGCACGGTGGTCACCATCATGGCAAAACTTTCCATAAAGGTGCCCAACACCAAGTAGAACACGACCAGCACCAAGACCAACTGCCAGTCGTTCAGACCCAGGCCGGAGATGGCTTCGGCGATCTGCTGAGAGATTCCCAGCCGGGCGAAGGCGAAGGACAGGGTGAACGCCGCCAGCACTATCAGGAAGATCATTCCCGTGGTGCGCACCGTTGAGACGAAGGCTTCCTGAACGATGAGGAAGTTGCGGCGGATGATTTGCCGCTGCACCGCATTGTCCGGGAATCGCGCGTTGCGGAGGTCATCCTGGCTTGCGTTAACCAGGAAGGGCACCCATCCGCTCCACGGGACGATCACCACCTCGACGAGGAAGATGTTTTCCCCCACGATTGCCGCCAACGGAATCGTCGGGTCACCCAAGTCGTTTCCTCCGAGGGCGAGGGCTATCTGAACAATCAGATGGGCCAGCAGCGCGGCTACCAGCAGTCCCAGCACCCACTTCACCAGCGTTGAGACGCTGATCAGTCCCAGGGACCGCATCATCCCGCCGAACAGGGGGAGCAGAATCTCTTCGGTGTTGAGGATGCCGGCCAGCACGAAGGCGCCGTACACGCCGAAGGCCGCCGCCTCCGACGGGGTGGCGATGCCCCCGTAGATGGAGCCGATGACCACTATGATCAGGGCGACAATCGGAACTAGGGCGATGGAGCCGATGAGCCGGTTCATCCAGCCCTGTAAGGTTATGAAGCTGTCGCCCTGCTCGCGGGGAGCCAGACCTCGCCAGACTAGGGCCAGCAGCAGGATCATCAATATGAACGACAGGGTCAGCACCATTCCCGGAACGAACCCGGCCATGTAGAGGCGGCCGATGGATTCTTCCACCAGCACGCCGTAAATGATCAGGCTGATGCTGGGAGGGATGAGAATGCCCAGCGTTCCGCCTGCGGCCAAGGAGCCTATGACCATGCGCTCCGAGTAGCCGCGCTGCCGGAAGCTGGGCAGGGACACCCGGCTGATGGTGGCGGAAGTCGCCACGCTGGAGCCGGAGCAGGCGGCGAAGATGGCGCAGGACACGATGTTGGTGTGTATCAGCCCGCCGGGGAGCCACCAGATCCAGCGGGTGATGCCGGCGTACATCCGCTCGCCCATGCCGCTCCGGTTCATCAGCTCGCCCATCAGGATGAACAGCGGCACGGCCACCAGAATGAAGCTGGTGTTGCCCTCCCACGACTTGTTGGCCATGATGTTCCACAAGGGAGCATCGGAGAAGAAATGCATGATGATGAGGGACAGCGCGCCCAAGGCGGCAGCCACGTACATCCCCGCTAGGAAGAAGGCCCCCATCAATCCGAATGCGACGCCAATTGCCATGCCTTAACCTCTCAAGCCGGTTTGGGCCGGATGGATTTGACCGAGATTTCAGCAGCGGGGTTCTTAGTCTGCTGCGCCGGCGGCTTCGCCTTCGGTAACCGCTATCGCCTCGATTTCCTCGCCGCCGCGCCATGCGTTCCAGCGCACCAGCAACGCCTCCGCCACCATCATATACATCATTTGCAGGGCGGTGAGGCACAGCAGCGTGAAGCCCAGCGACACCACGATTTTCGGGATGAACAGCGGGGTGAGGGGGTAGTCATTGGTGACCACGCCGCGCTCATAGTTGTTGATTACGTTTTCCCACATCTTCCACATCGTGACCCAGCCTAGGAACAGCACGGCGGCCATGGCCAGCCAGTCGGCCGTGGCCCGGGTCTTGGCTCCCATGTAGGGCAGCAGCACGTCAATGCGGACGTGGGCGCCGGAGCGCAGAGAGTAGGAAAAAGCCCAGGTTGCGGCCATGGCCAGCACGTAACCGCTCATCACGTCGGTGCCGGGGGCCTGCGTCCAGTCGAGCTTGCGGGCGACCACCTGGTAGGTGATGAAGAAGCCCAGCAACAGCAGCTCAACGCCGCAGACGTATCCCAATACGAAGTAAAACCGGTCCAGCCACTGAGTTATCGCCCGCGTTCCAAACAGCGCGGTGCGCGGCCCTAGGATAAGCCCCGAAAGCACCAGGATGCCACCCAATGCTACTATGGTTACCAGCATCCAAATCATTTCACTAGGCATTTGTGTTACCGCCAACCCATTGAATTTGGGGCTGCTGCCGAGTTCAGCCGGGTACCAGGCAGGAGCGCGGCTTCTGCCTGCTTACGTTTGGCAATGATACACGAATTTTCAATTCGCGCAATCCCTTTTTATATGGAATGCGATGATTTTATTGCCTGGCTCCGTCATCGCCCCGCAACCGCGCCAACTCGGCCAGCGCCGCCTGAAGTTCCTCAGTCGTCCTGCGGTGCGCGGCCTGTTCCGCGCGGTGCTCGGCCTGTTCCTCAGCCAAGTTGTTCAGGTAGCGGCCCGTCTTGCGGTCGTAGAACCGCAGCCGCCGGCCTTGGGCGCACAGGCAGAGATCCAGCGCCGGGCTGTAGCCCCAGACCATTCCGTCCGGTTCCGTGGTTAAAGGAAGGGGCTGATAGACGCCATCAACCAGAATTTCTCCAGCCAAGGAGTAGCCGTAGAACCCGCCGCCGGTGGAGTCGAAGCGCCAGTATTCGCCGATGCCGATGCGAGCGTAGATACCGGGCTTGTCCTCCGTATCCACCCTGTGAGTAGTATACGAGGCTATCTCCAACGCGAAGTCCGGCGGCTTGCCGGCTTCCCAAACCAGGTAGTTGCGCCTTCGGATCACTTCGTCGGCTTCGACGCCAAAGGCGATGTAGAGGTCGGGGCCGACCTTGCCCCTGATGCGGTCCTGCCGGTCGTAATAAACGTCGGCGCCGGTGTCGATATGCACGTAAGGCTGGCCGGAGAAGTGGTTGCGGAGGATGTGACCGCATTCTTCGATAACGGGGGCTTGCAGCATACTCTCCGGCCTTTTGGGATCCGGGTCAGGGTAACAAAAATCGTCGGTGTAGTCCCGCTGATAGGGAATGTAGGCGGCGGCGCGGGCAACGCGGGTAGTCATAACGGACATCTCCTAGCGTTGGCGTGATATTCGTAATTCGCCCGAATTACAGAGATATGGAAGAGAACAAAAGGCCCTGACGCTAGGGCTATCACGAATTGTGCTCCCGAAGCTGGTCTTCCAGTTCCCGGATGCGGGCTATGGCGGCGTCGGCTCTGGCGGCCTCGGCGTTGGCTCTGGCCTCAGCTTCCGGCAGGTCCGGCAGATAGCGGCGGTTCGCCCGGTCCCAAAAGAGCAGACTCCGCTTCACCCAGCACAGGGACAACCCCAGGACTTCGCTGTACCCCCAGAGCACGCCACCGGATTCGGTATACATCTCCACCGGACGGTAGACGCCGGACGGAGCGAGCCGGTCGCCGGCCAGTGCCGCGCCGTGGTATCTCCCGCCGGTGTGGTCGAAACGCCAGTACTCGGTTACGCCCAATTCGGCGTACCGGCTCCGCTTGTTGCGGTAGTCGTTGTCCCCGGTGGAGGACGACGCCACTTCCAGCACCAAGTCCGGCGGCTTGCCCACCTCGTCAATCACGTAGCCGTTGGTTTCTTCTATGTCCGCCGCCGGAACGTTGAAGGCCACCATCATGTCCGGGTAAGGGCAGGCGGGCAGGTCGCTGCGGCGGCGGCACAGGTAGCCCCGGCCGGCGATAAAGGTGGTGGCGCCGTCGCGCAGGGCGCCGAGATGGTGGGCCAAAGTGTGCATGGTGGCCGGCCGGTCGAAGTGGATGTTTTCTTGCAAATCGCTTTTCCTCGGCGGATCCGGCAGCGGCGGCAGCCGCAGGGCGCCGGACGGTGTTCCTGGACGGCGCTGGGATGTCATGGCAGACCTCATTCGCCCGAATTACAGAGATACAGAGATGAAGGGAGCAAAAGGCCCTGACGCTAGGGCTATCACGAATTGTGCTCCCGAAGCTGGTCTTCCAGTTCCCGGATGCGGGCTATGGCGGCGTCGGCTCTGGCCGCCTCAGTGTTGGCTCTGGCGGCCTCAGCGTTGGCTCTCGTGGCCTCAACGTTGGCTCTGGCAGCCTCAGCGTTGGCTCTGGCCTCGGCTTCCGGCAGGTCCGGCAGATAGCGCCGCTTCGCCCGATCCCAAAAGAGCAGCATTCGGTTCACCCAGCACAGGGACAGCCCCAAGGCTTCGCTGTAGCCCCAGATCACGCCGCCGGATTCGGTATGCATAGCCACCGGACGGTAGACGCCGGACGCAGCGAGCCGGTCGCCGGCTAGGGCCGCACCGTGGTATCTCCCGCCGGTGTGGTCGAAACGCCAGTACTCGGTTACGCCCAATTCGGCGTACCGGCTCCGCTTGTTGCGGTAGTCGTTATCCCCGGTGGAGGACGACGCCACCTCCAGCACCAAGTCCGGCGGCTTGCCCACTTCGTCAATCACGTAGCCGTTGGTTTCTTCTATGTCCGCCGCCGGAACGTTGAAGGCCACCATCATGTCCGGGTAGGGGCAGGCGGGCAGGTCGCTGCGGCGGCGGCACAGGTAGCCTCGGCCGGCGATAAAAGTGGTGGCGCCGTCGCGCAGGGCGCCGAGATGGTGGGCCAAAGTGTGCATGGTGGCCGGCCGGTCGAAGTGGATGTTTTCTTGCAAATCGCTTTTCCTCGGCGGATCCGGCAGCGGCGGCAGCCGCAGGGCGCCGGAAGGTGTTTCTGGACGGCGCTGGGATGTCATGGCAAACCTCATTCGCCCGAATTACAGAGATACGGAGATGGAGATATGGAAGAAAGCAAAAGGCCCTGACGCCAGGGTCATCACGAATTGCGTTCCCGAAGCTGGTCTTCCAGTTCCCGGATACGGGCTATGGCGGCGTCGGCCCTGGCGGCCTCAGTGCTGGCCCTGGCGGCCTCAGCGTTGGCTCTGGCCTCAGCTTCCGGCAGGTCCGGCAGATAGCGGCGGTTCGCCCGGTCCCAAAAGAGCAGACTCCGGTTCACCCAGCACAGGGACAACCCCAAGGCTTCGCTGTAGCCCCAGGTCACGCCGCCGGATTCGGTATACATAGCCACCGGACGGTAGACCCCGGACGCAGCGAGCCGGTCGCCGGCTAGGGCCGCGCCGTGGTATCTCCCGCCGGTATGGTCGAAACGCCAGTACTCGGTTACGCCCAATTCGGCGTACCGGCTCCGTTTGTTGCGGTAGTCGTTATCCCCGGTGGAGGACGACGCCACTTCCAGCACCAAGTCCGGCGGCTTGCCCACTTCGTCAATCACGTAGCCGTTGGTTTCTTCTATGTCCGCCGCCGGAACGTTGAAGGCCACCATCATATCCGGGTAAGGGCAGGCGGGCAGGTCGCTGCGACGGCGGCACAGGTAGCCTCGGCCGGCGATAAAAATGGTGGCGCCGTCGCGCAGGGCGCCGAGATGGTGCGCCAAAGTGTGCATGGTGGCCGGCCGGTCAAAGTGGATGTTTTCTTGCAAATCGCTTTTCCTCGGCGGATCCGGCAGCGGCGGCAGCCGCAGGGCGCCGGACGGTGTTCTTGGACGGCGCTGGGATGTCATGGCAAACCTCATTCGCCCGAATTACAGAGATATGGGAAGGAGCAAAAGGCCCTGACGCAGGATTATCACGAATTGCGCTCCCGAAGCCGGTCTTCCAGTTCCCGGATGCGGGCTATGGCGGCGTCGGCCCTGGCGGCCTCAGCATCGGCTCTGGCGGCCTCGGCGCGGGCGATGGCGGCCGCGGCGTTGGCTCTGGCCTCGGCTTCCGGCAGGTCCGGCAGATAGCGGCGGTTCGCCCGGTCCCAAAAGAGCAGACTCCGGTTCACCCAGCACAGGGACAACCCCAAGGCTTCGCTGTAGCCCCAGGTCACGCCGCCGGATTCGGTATACATAGCCACCGGACGGTAGACCCCGGACGCAGCGAGCCGGTCGCCGGCTAGGGCCGCGCCGTGGTATCTCCCGCCGGTATGGTCGAAACGCCAGTACTCGGTTACGCCCAATTCGGCGTACCGGCTCCGTTTGTTGCGGTAGTCGTTATCCCCGGTGGAGGACGACGCCACTTCCAGCACCAAGTCCGGCGGCTTGCCCACTTCGTCAATCACGTAGCCGTTGGTTTCTTCTATGTCCGCCGCCGGAACGTTGAAGGCCACCATCATATCCGGGTAAGGGCAAGCGGGCAGGTCGCTGCGACGGCGGCACAGGTAGCCCCGGCCGGCGATAAAAGTGGTGGCGCCGTCGCGCAGGGCGCCGAGATGGTGCGCCAAAGTGTGCATCGTGGCCGAACGGTCAAAGTGGATGTTTTCTTGCAAATCGCTTTTCCTCGGCGGATCCGGCAACGGCGGCAGCCGCAGGGCGCCGGACGGTGTTCTTGGACGGCGCTGGGATGTCATGGCAGACCTCGATGCAGGGTGATGAATCAGCGCTATTATACGTCACGCGGGGCGCTCAGGACGGGCCACTCAGGAAATGAAAGCGCCCGCCCTCGTCCGAGGGCGGGCGCTTGTGATCGCGGCAGAAACTCGTTACGGAGCGTGGGGGCCTTTGGTGATGCCGGTTGTGCTGACGGAGCCGTCTGCGCCGATGCTCACGCCGACGTAGGGGCCGACGTGTTCGTTGAACATCCCCACGGCGTCATCGTTCCTCCCGGGGTAGCCCAGCCGTCGCAGCCAGCCGGGGATGACGTTGCCGATCACCGCAGTGTTCAGGCTGTATTCGGCCAGCTCCGGCGTGAACTCCACCAGTTCCATTCCGGCGTCCACGTTTTTCTGCACGCCGGTGACGTTCTGGATGGAAGTGAGCCGCAACTGCTCCAGCTCGGACTTGGTGCCTTCCTCGATGAAGATTTGTTGCAGGTCTGAGGGAATGTTGTCCCAGACTTCGGCGTTGACGATATTGTTGGTGGACAGCAGGCTCTTAAGCGGGCCGTTGAGATACTGGGTTACTTCATACCACCGCTGGCCGTGGCCGGGGGTCGAGCCGGTAACGCCGGCGTCGAGTATGCCGCGCTCCAGGGCCGTGTACACCTCGGCGAAAGCCAAGAACTGGGCATCGGCGCCCATGCCGTTAATCCAGTCGGAGAGGGCCGCGGCGTGGCTGCGGGTCTTCAGGCCCTCGAAGTCCTCCAGCGTGCGCAGGGGCTTCTTGCTGAAGAAGAACTGGTCGTTGCCGGAGTACCAGTTGTGGTTGACGATGATGCCGCCACCGGTCTCCCGCGCCACCATTTCTTCCAACTGCGGGTGCATATCGGTCAGCGAGTAGTACATTGTCTCCCAGTCTGGGTAGATGCCCCACAGGGACTGGACTTCGATGGCGGGCAATTCTCCGGCCACGTAGCCGGTGTAGATGTTCGCCATCGAAAGGGTGCCGTCGGAAACCAGTTGCAGGGTGTCCGGCCCGGCGAGGCCCAGCTCAGGGAAGGAACTTACCTCGAGTATCAGTTGGCCGTTGGTCCGCGCCTCGAGATTGGGGGCCCAGTACTGCTCGATAATCTTGCAGGGCAGCAGGGCGCGGTTGATACAGGCGTGCTGAACCTTGATGCTCTCCCCGCTGGAGGTCAACTCCGTGGGGTCGGTCAGGTTGGCCTTCTCGATGAGCGACTTGTAATAGTCGCTCTCATACAGCCACAGGTGGTCTTCCAGAGCGTCCAGGGGAACGTTGCCTTGCAAGTCCCCCAAGTCTGCGTCCGGCTCGCCCGAGGGAGTCTTGGGGGCCGGGCCGACCATCTGGTTGATATCGCCGACATAGATTGCGCCTGGCCCCCCGGCCATTCGGGCGGCGTACTCCATCAAGGAGTCATCTTCGGAAGTCATAGCCTCGGTAGGCTCTTCGGCCATGGCCGTTGGCGCCTCAGTGGCCGCCGGGGCGGTGGTGGCCGTGGGATCCGGGGCGGATGTGGCTGTCGGCGGCACTGGAGTCGCTGCCTCGCCGCAGGCCGCCAGCCCCGCTGCCAGAAGCATTGAAACCATCAGGAGCGCGACAAAGAGTAGTCTGCGATGGATCATATTGAGTTACAACTCCTAATTTTCGCCCCGTTGGGGGCGGATTCCTGAGTTTGGCGCTGGCCGTTGTTTCCGGGTTCCCCTTCGGTGACCGGGTAAGCCGGGCCCGGAAAGGTTCGCCCGGCGGGGCGAAATCCGGGGGCCGGTTTGCCGCTTCAGTTGGCTCGCGGCCCTTTGGTGATTTCCGTCCGCGTTATACTGCCGTCTTCTTCGACGCGGATTCCGATGTAGGGGCCAGCGTGTTCGTTGAAAATGCGCACGGCGTCCTCGTTCTCGCCCGGGTAGCCCAGCCGCCCCAGCCAGTCGGGGATGATGTTCTGCGGCAGCACCACCCCGGCGATGTAGCGGACGATGTCCTCGCTGAACAG
Organism: Dehalococcoidia bacterium; assembly: GCA_965213725.1. Taxonomy (GTDB): domain Bacteria; phylum Chloroflexota; class Dehalococcoidia; order Lucifugimonadales; family UBA3495; genus VXOI01. The sequence goes on along the minus strand of OZ243924.1, from coordinate 1,632,235 downwards.
GACGGGGGTGATGCCCAAGGACTGGTTGGCCTGCACCGACAGTATATTGTGGTAGGGCGCTATCCGCAGCGCCTCCAGCTCCGCCTTGGCCCCTTCTTCGATAATAATCTGCTGGAGGTCGGGCGGTATGCCTTCCCACAGGGCGCCGTTGATGACGTTGGTGGTGTAGCCAAAGCCGATTACCGGCCCGGCCATATATTCGGATATTTCGTAATACCGGCCGGGAATGGCCAGCAGTGCCCCGGTGGTGCCAACGTCCACCGTCCCGTTTTGCAGGGCCAGATAGTCGCCGCCGGGAGGAATGAACAGAGGGTCGGCGCCCAGCCCCTCGATAAGGCTGCTCAGGGCGGAGGCGTGGGTGCGGATTTTCTTGCCCTGGAAATCTTCCAACGACTGGATCGGTTCGTTGCTGAAGAACCACTGGTCGGACCCGGCGAACCAGTTGCGATTTATGATCGCGCCGCCGGTTTCTTCCGTCAGCATTCGCTCGACGTCGGGGATCATGTCCACCAGCGCCAGGTAGGTGGTTTCCCAGTCCGGCCCCATGCCCCAGAGGGATTGCACTTCGATGGCGGGCAGTTCACCGGCCACGTAGCCGGTGTAGACGTTGGCCGCGGAGAGGGTTCCGTCGGATACCAGGGTCAGCGTGTCTTCCCCGGTCAGGCCCAACTCCGGGAAGGAAGTTATGGAAACTTTCACCTGCCCGTTGGTGCGGGCGGCCACCTGCGGGGCGAAGTAGGCATCCATTATCACGCAGGTGGGCAGGTTGCGGCTGATGCAGACGTGCTGGATTTCAATGTCTTCCCCGGAGGAAGTCGCCACCGTGGGGTTGAGCAGGTTGGCCTTTTCAATCAGCTCTTGGTAGTAGCCGCTGGTATAGATGAACTGGTGGCTGGAAACACCGAGCTGTTCCAGCCCGAACAGCCCAACTTGGAATAGCTGCTGGAACTGCTCCTGCCGGCCCTCGCCCGGCGGCAGGAACACCAAGCCTTCGTGAACCGGCGGCCCGATAAGCTGGGCGAAGCTGGCCGGGTTGGCCGGGTCGCCGACGAAAATGGCGCCGGGGCCGTTGGCCGCCGCGGCGGCATATTCCGCCAGCATCTGCTCCGGGGTCATTGCGGGCGGCGCGGTGGCCTCCGGCGTGGGAGTGGGCGGGATGGGCGTCGGCTCCGGCGCCGCCGTGGCGATGACCGCCGCGGGCGCAATAGCCGTGGGCCGGGGCATCGCCGTCGGTTCCGGCATCGTGGTGGCGGGTGAGGGCATCGCCGTCGGTTCCGGCATGGCCGTCGCAGCAGGCATAGCGGTGGGTTCCGGCATCGCCGTAGGCTCCGGCGTAGCCGTGGCCGGTGCCGGCGTGGCCGTGGGGTCTTCACCGCCGCAGGCCGCAAGGGCGGCCATCAGGGCGATAATCAGAATCGCCGGAACAATCAAGCGCGCCATAAACAACTCTCTTTACAGGATGCCCGGAAGCTGAACGGATAGGCACAGCCGCGCATTTTAATGTCTGAAAGCCGTCAGGTCAATGAACGCTGCTGAACGCATACCGCCCTTGACATAACGAAACTGTGCGGCAATGCGCCGGAATCAGTTATGGCAAGGGCTAGTGCCGGGCCGCTTATCCCGCCCAATGCGGCGGGCGCGGTCAACGGGTTCCTTTGGCTTGGTCGGGCAGCCAGGTCACTATCTCTGGAAACAGCATTATGATGCCGATGACCAGGGCCATGCACCCCATGAAGGGCATTACCCCGATGTAGACGTCGTTTATGGTCTCGGTTTCGGTCACCCCCCGGGCCTCGGCGGTTTCGTGCCGCGCGCCGTGCAGCACGTAGAGCGAAAGGCCCTGGGGCGGGCTGATCTGCGCCGCCTCCAGCAGGATAATCATTATGATGCCGAACCACAGCAGGTCTATCCCGCTCTGGAACAGCGTCTCCAGCAGGATGGGCAGCGTGGTCGCCAGCATGGAGTAGCTTTCCATGAAGGTTCCCAGCAGCAGATAGAAGATGACCAGTATCCCCACCAGTTGCCACTGCTCAAGCTCCAGTCCCACCACTACGTCGGCTAGGGCGTGGGAGATTCGCAGGTAGGCGAAGGCGAATTGCAGGGTGAACGCGGCCATCAGGATAAGCATAATCATGCAGGTAGTGCGCATGGTGGACAAAAACACTTCCTGCAACATTGCCAGGTTGGAGCGCATCACCGCGCCCACGTGTTCCATGGAGGGCAGCCGCGATTCCTCCAGTTCCTCGCGCGACACTTCCGTCAGTATGGAAACCCACCCCATGGGCGGAAGGAACAGCACCTCGACCATGAAGATGGCCTCGGCCAGTTCCTGCTCGACGAAAAGGGAGCGGTTTGGGAAGAAGACCAAGTAAAATGTCTGCACGGCCAGGTGCAGCACCACCAGGCCAATGAAGGTTACCAAGACTACCCGCAGGGGGGTGTAGGCGCCCATTAGTCCGGTGTTCCGAAGAACGGCGCCGATTACCGGCGCCCATAGCTGTTTCGAGTTGTACAGGAAGGCGAGAATGAATGCGCCGTACACCCCGATGGCCGCCGCCTCGCCGGGCGTGGCGATGCCCCCGTAGATGGACCCCAGCACGGCCAGAATCAGGATAACCACCGGGCCGACGGCGATGGAGCCGGTGACCCGCTCCACCCAGCCCCGCCAGCTACGGAAGGTCTCGCCGGGGACTTTGGGAGCGATGCCGGGCCAGATGACGGCGGTAATGCCGATGAGGATCATAAAGGTCAAGGCCATCAGAGCGCCGGGAATGAACCCGGCCAGAAACAACCGGCCGATGGATGTGCCGGTGCTGAGGCCGTAGATGACCAGCAGCACGCTGGGCGGTATCAGGATGCCCAGGGTTCCCCCGGCCGCCAGCGACCCCACCACCAGCCGGTCGTTGTAGCCCCGGGTGTGGAAGGTGGGCAGCGCCACCCGGCTGATGGTGGCGGCGGTGGAAATGCTGGAGCCGGAGCAGGCGGCGAAGATGGCGCAGGAAACGATGTTGGTGTGCAGCAGCCCCCCCGGTATGGGCGCCACCCAGCGATCCAGCGCCCGGTACATCCGGTCGGCGATGCCGCTGCGCAGCACCAGTTCGCCCATCAGGATGAACAGCGGAATGGCTACCAGCAGGAAGCGGGTATAGGTGTCCCAAGCGCGGTTAGCCATGATGTTGGAGAGCGGGTTTTCGGAGAAAATCTCCATCAGCAGCAGGGCAAGGCTGCCCAAAGCCCCGGCCACGTACAGCCCGGCCAGGAAGAAGACGGTCATCAAGGTGAATGCTATAGCGATAGCCAAGGGGTACAACCTTTCGGTTCCCCGGCTCAGCCGGGGAATCCGCCATTTTCGGAATTATGAGACCACAAGCCTGTTTGACACACGGCGGCCCCCGCAGGAATTCGGGGGCCGTTTCCAGTTCGCGCCCTCAGCAGGAACCGCCCGGACAAAACACTCGGCTAACTTATCACTAACGGGCCGTCTTGAAAAGAGCAGGAATGACGCGGTATTGTTAGCAACAGTTGCTATTGCATCAGGCCCAGCCGCAGGCAGACCAGGGCCACCGAACCCGCCAGCATCGCCGCGCTCTTGCTGTACCCCTTCGTCTGCCGCATCAGCCGGTTCAGCTTCCCCCGCAGCCGGGAATGCAAACCCTCGTTCCAGTTCACCGGCCCGCCCTTGCCCACACGGTGCCGGGCCGGCGGCAGCCAGGCCCCGTACACCACATAGGCGTCACTACAGTACGTCTCCGCCTCCGGCAGCCGTTCGTACAACCGCAAAAAGGCGGCCTCGCCACGGCCGCCGAGCTCGAAATCCACCCGCCGCCGCCCGTCAGCCCCCAGGCTCACCGCCGTCCAGAGCCACGCTTCCCGCCGTTTCTCCCCATGCCGGCCGCCCACGTAACTCCACATCTCATCAAAGGCCGTTATCCGGTCCGCGGCCTGGCGCCCCCTTTCCTGCCGTTGCCAGAGCAGCAGGGTCAGGGCCCAGCAGACTTTTTTTTAATCCAGCCGTACACCGTCAGCAGGGGAACGCCCAGAGTGCGGCCCACGGCCCGGATGCTGGATCCCTCGCAGTACATGGCGATGGCCTGCTCCTTGACCTCCTGGGAGTAGCAGCGGCGGCCGGCCTCCGGGGTGAAATGGTGGACGCAATCGCCGCAGCGGTAGCGCTGCTGGCCCAGGGCGGAGCGGCCATACTTGCGCACCCAGTTGGAGCCGCAATGGGGGCAGCGGACGTGGTGGCGGTATATGCGGGCAGCGGCCATGACAAGCCTCCTTGCCGGGTTGATGCCACCCCGATTCTGGCATAAACAACTGTTGCTAACAATACCAATGACGCAGGTATTTTCAACGTGCGTTGGCAATGCGCTGCGCAATCTGAAAGGCCCACCCTAGGGCCGGACGTTCAGCGGGCCGAAGACGGCGCTGTGGTAGGTGTTTTCGCCCACGCCGAGGGTGTTCACCGTCACGTAGGCCCGGACGTACATATCGTCGTCATCGCTCTGGGGGGTGTAGGCGAACGAACATTCGCTGTCCGACTCGGTGTCCACCCGGTCGCCATAGCCCTTGGGCTGCCGGTCTGAGGCCATGTCCGTCCAGGTCACCCCGTCGGCGGAGCGCTGCCAGGTCCAGAGCACGTGCCGGGCCGCCCTCGCGTCGGAGCCGCAGACGCCGTCGCCCGAGGCGCCGCTACGGACGCGGTTGGGATACACCGAGTCCCCCTCCAGGGATACCCGGACGGTCCGGTGATAGCCGTTGTCGTCCCTGTCGGCCTCTATGGAGCCGCAAATCGGGTGGGACATATCGGCGGTATCCCGGACGTAGGTATCGCTCTGCTTCAGGGCCGGCAGCACGGCCCGGTATATCGCATACACTTGGCTGCGGTTCGTGGTGCCTAACCTCAGCTCCGCCAAATTGTCCAGTTCCCACCCGGTGAAGTAGGCGGCGTCTATGTTGCCCAATCCGGCGCCATCCAGACGCAGCAGGCGGAGTTCGGGCAAGCCGTTGAACTGGCCGGCATGAATGCAGGTCAGCGACCTGTTCCCGCCCAGATGCAGATCTTCCAGGTTGGACAGCCCGGCAAAGGCGTCCGGCGAGAGCCAGTCCAGCGAATCGTTTTTCATGTCGTTCAGATGCAGGTTTCGCAGGCCGGCGAGGTCGGCGAATACGTCGTCGGGCAGGGCCGTCAGCTCGTTGTTATTCAGATGCAGGTTTCGCAGCTTGGATAGGCCGTCGAACACGTCTTCGGGCAGGGCCGTCAGTTCGTTGTGGTTCAGATGCAGGTTTCGCAGCCTGGAGAGGCCGTCGAACGCGTCTTTGTGCAGAGCCGCCAGCTCGTTTTCGTTCAGATGCAGGTTTTCCAGATTGGTAAGGCCGTCGAACACATCGCTGGGCAGGGCCGTCAAATCGTTGTTATTCAGATGCAGGTTTCGCAGACTGGATAGGCCGTCAAACACGTCTTCGGGCAGGGCCGTCAGCGCGTTGTTGTTCAGACGCAGGGTGTTCAGGTTGCCGGAGCTGGCGAATAGGTCTACGGGCAAGGCGGTCAGCGCGTTTTCGTTCAGGCTCAGGGTCATCAGGAGAAAGCGGCCGTTGAACACGTCTTCTGGCAAGGCCGTCAGCGCGTTTTCGTTCAGACTCAGGTTTTGCAGAAAGGTGAGGTCACTGAACACGTCCTCGGGCAAGGCCGTCAGCTCGTTGTTGTTCAGATGCAGGTTTTCCAGATTGCGAAATCCGGCGAAGTCGGCCTCTAGCAGGGAGGTCAGGCCCTTCTTGTCTAGGTTAAGCGTAGTGATGCCGGCCAGTTGCTCGGAGGTGACGGCGCTGCAATCGTCGGCGGAGAGCACGGCGAGGATGGCATCGACCACCTTCTGCGTGCGCTGGTGGAGGGGGTTGCCGTCGCCGCAGTCGGCGGTCGCTTCCTGAGCCTGCGCGGGGGGCGCCAGCCAAAGGGCCGCGGCCACCATGGCCGCCAGCAGCGCAAACTTCGCCCGACAGGTTAGGTTCCCCCGATTTTCCTGTCCGTCCATAAGCGCGCCTCCCGCCGAATAATCCACTGCCAAGACTGGCACACATTCAAGCCTGGCACACATTCCGGCTAAGCCGATGGCGGAAAACTCCGGCAAGGGCGGGCCGACGGCTCCGCCCGGGCCGAGTCTTCCAACAGTTCCCCACCCCCAAAGGGAGCGGGTCGGGGCGAGGGCGCTTCCGGCGCAGGCGGGCCATCATTCGCAGGCGGCCATCGTTCCTGCGCCGGGTTCCGCCCTCGCCCCTATCCAAGGGGAAGGGGGTTTCAGTACTCCACCCGGTATACCCGCGCGGCCACGTCGTGGAACATATCGGCCCGCTCGCCGGCCGAGTACTGCGTGGTCAGCCGCTTGAAGGCGTTGTACATCACCGTGTAGGAGTAGGACACCTTGTCCACCGGGAAATTGCTCTCGAACATACAGCGGCTGGGGCCGAACTGTTCGATGCAGTATTCGATGATGGGGCGCATATCCGCGGCCAGTTCCTCGGAACCGGCCGGCCGGGCCCGGGTGTGCCAGTCGAAGCCGGTGCGGGGCATACCGATGCCGCCCAGCTTGACCACCACGTTGGGGCAGGACGCAGTGGCGGCGATGCCTTTGCGCCAGGTATCGAACACCTCATCGTCGCGCCCGGCGTAAGGGCCTTCGCGCAGCAGCCCGCCGATGTGGTTCAGGATGATGGTCAGGTTCGGCACGGCGCGGGCGAACTCGGCCAGTTCCGTCATCTGGGGGAAGAACATCCAGCCTTCCAGCGTCAGGCCCAGCTCCGCCAGCACGCGGGCGCCGGCGCGGAAGCCGTCGCTGCTCATCTGCCCCTCGACCTTGTGGGCCGCGGTGTTCTCCACCTCCGGGTGCGGATCCCAGGTCACCGAATGGCGGATGCCGCGGAAGCGGTTGGGGCTGGCGGCCTGCAACGCCTCCAGCACCGGGCGCACGTTTTCGCCCAAGTTCAGGTTGGCGTGGCCCACGATGGACGCCGCGGCCTTGGCCGGGCCGTACAGCCCGGTGGCGCTGGCCGCGGCCAGCCCCTGCACGAACTCCACCTCGCCCACGGGGCGCATTTCCTCCGGGCCTCCGGGCCGGTACATGGAACGGGCCTCGACGAACACCGTGGAGAGCACGTTGTGGCCGCCGTTCAGGTCGTCGGCCAGTTCGTGGAGCAGATAACGCTGGTAGGGGATCCGCTCAGAGCGGAAGTCCCAGAAGTGATGATGCGGGTCGCAGATGGGTATTTCCGGCTCCAGGGCCTCCTCCGGGGTCAAGGCGAGCCAGTCGTTGCCTCCAAATGGCATATGCGGGCCTCCCTATACGCATTCAGGAATCAAGGGCGGCCCAATGATAGCACAGAGACATCGGAAGTCCGCAAAAAATCCCTCTCCCTTGGGAGGAGAGGGCTGAAGCCCATCGCATTATCGATAGAACAAAGGGGGAAAGCTGGTCGGGGTGAGTGGATTCGAACCACCGGCCTCTACGTCCCGAACGTAGCGCGCTAGCCACTGCGCTACACCCCGATGAACCTATTATAGCACAAAGAACGCGGAGGGAACAGGATGTTGGCCGGATTTTCGGGAAAATACGCAGAAAGGCCGCGCAGGGAGCTTCACTCTCCCGGCAAACGGCGGAGTTGTTCGCGCAGCCGCATCGCCTCCGCTTCGGCGGCCAAGCGGGCATTGCGTTCGGCGTCACGCTGGGCTTCGGCGGCCAGGCGGGCCTCGGCTTCCTGGTCGTGGGTGAGCAGATAGAGCCCCGTGGCCGGATTGTGCCAGCGCAGGTAGCCGTACTCCCAGCACAGGTCCAGGTTCAGTGTTTGGCTGCGGCCCCAATGACGGTAGCGAAAGGCTTGACGGATTTCTATGGGCCGGTATTCCCCGTTGACCAGCCGGTCGCCGGCCAAAGGCTGCGGGTACTTGTTCTCGCCGGTGCCGTCGAAGCGCCAGTATTCCGGCACGCCGTACTCAGCGTAGCGTTTCCGCTTGGATACGTAGTCGTTGCGCGCCGTCCAGGGCGACGCGATTTCCAGCACGAAGTCCGGCGGCTTGCCCCATTCGTCAATGGCGTAACCTTTATCCATGAGGATGTCGGCCCGATTGACGTTGAATGCAACGAGCAGGTCGGGGATAAGGTAATCCCGCTGCTGCCGGGCGTGCCAGGCCAAGGGGAGTTCGCTCAGCACGATGGTGGAGCCGGAGTTGCCCAAGTGCCGCCGCAGGGCGGACTGGTGGGCCGGTTCGTGCAAGTGGATTGAGTTCTGCATATCATCCCGCGGCGGGAAGCTGGGAAATTCCCTGCTGGCCGGGGCTTCCGGCGGTGCGACGGGCTTGGTGGTCATGGCGGAACCTCCCGGACGGCTATGGGAACATAATATCGCACAGGCGGGGAATTTTACAGGGTTTCCCGGTCACTAGCGCATTCTCTGAGTGCGCCGGCATTGCCCGCTCCGTCATTCCCGTCCCCGGCCGTTACCCTAGCCTGGCGATGCTTGGCGGGGTTGTCCGAATCAGGACAGGAGTTGCCGAATTTGAGGATTTTCTCCATTCCGCGAATCCTGAAAACCCTGATTCGGACAAACCGGATATTGCCGCTGCGGGGCTGGGCCGTCCTTTATCCATCCAGCATCTCGTCCGCTTTCTCGATTAGGACTTCCTCGTTCAGCGCGCCGGTCCACTTGGTGTGTATGGAGCCGTCGGCGTTGATGAAGACGGTGGTGGGCAGGCCGAGAACTTGGTACTTGGGCAGGATCTCCGTATCCTCGGTGTACCCGGCCGGGAAGCCGACGCCCAGTTCGGCCAGCAGTTCCCGGCCCTGCTCCGGCGTGCCCTGCCCGGTGAACTGGCCGAGGTCTATGCCCAGCACCAGCACCCGGTCGTGGTATTCGCCGTAGAACTTCTGAAATTCAGGCAGCTCGGCGCGGCAGGGCGGGCATTCGGCGGCCCAGAAGTTGAGCACCACCGGCTTCTCGCCCACCAGCGACGCCATCGCCACCTGTTCGCCGCCCAGTATGTCCTGCCCCTGCGACACTATGATGGGGAAGTCGGCGGCCAGATCCCGGTCGCTCCCGTCCTCTCCGTTGCCGGCGGCCCCGTCCGAACCGCCGCCGCAGGCCAGCAAGGCCAACAGGGACGCAGCTAGAATCAGACTCACCCAGATCGTCCGGCGCTTGTAGATCATCTCTGATTCCTCTGCCGTTAACGCCCTTGGGCGTCGGCGGCCAGTTGGCGCATATTGTCCATAAAGACTTGCAGCCGCTCCAGCGTGCGAGTCAGGCGGGTTAGCCACTGGTCTCCCAGCGGGCGCAGGGGCATCTGAATCTGGGCGTTGCCGACTTGCGCCGCCGGGCCCAAGGCCCGTTGCAGCGGTGCTTTCGCGCCGCCCACCGCGTTCCGCAATGATATTACGATGGCGTCGCCGGCCCGGATTACTGATTCGGCCCCGGCGGCCCCGGCGACGGCGCGGATTTCAGCCACCTTCAGCAGTGCTTCCACCTCGTCCGGGACGGGGCCGAACCGGTCGCGCAGTTCCTCGCGTATCTCCGGCAGTTCCCGCTTCTCGGTCAGCTTCGCCAGCCGCTGGTAGACCGACAGGCGCGTCGGCAGGTGCGGGATGTAATCCTCCGGGATGCCTGCGTTCAAGGGCAGTTCGATGCGGGCCGGTTCCTCGGACACGGCGGGGGCGATGGCAGCATTGTACTGCTCCCGCTCCAGTTCCCGCACCGCTTCCTGCAATAGCTGGGTGTAGAGGTCAAGTCCGACCTCTTGGATGTGGCCGCTCTGGTCGGCCCCCAGCACGTTGCCCGCGCCGCGAATCTCCAGGTCGCGCATGGCGATGCGGAAGCCGGCGCCCAGTTCCGACGCCTCAAGGATGGCTTGGAGCCGCAGCTCCGCCGCCTCGGTCATCCGCCGCCCGCGGGGGGCCAGCAGGTAGGCATAGGCCCGGTGCTGGCTGCGCCCCACCCGGCCCCGGAGCTGGTAGAGCTGGGCCAGCCCGAAGCGGTCGGCCCGCTCCACAATCAGCGTGTTGACGTTGGGCATATCCAGCCCCGACTCGATGATGGTGGTGCAGACCAGCACGTCGGCCTCGCCGTTGGCGAAGTCCACCATCACGTCTTCCAGTTCCGACTCCGCCATCTGGCCGTGGCCGATCATGATGCGGGCTTGGGGAACCAGCTCGCGCAGGTCGGCGGCGGCTTGATGGATGCTCCTGACCCGGTTGTGTAGGTAGAAGACCTGGCCGCCCCGCTCCATTTCCCGCAGTATGGCTTCCTTTACCACGTCTTCGGAATACTCGGAAACGAAGGTTTTGACCGGCAGCCGCTCCTCCGGGGCCGAGTTCATGGACGACAGGTCGCGCAGGCCGGACAGGGCCATGTTCAGGGTTCGCGGTATCGGCGTGGCGCTCAGCGTCAGCACGTCCACCTGGCGGCGCAACTGCTTCAGCCGTTCCTTATGGCTTACGCCGAAACGCTGTTCTTCGTCCACCACGGCCAGGCCCAGGTTCTTGAACTGCACGTCCTTTTGCAGCAGGCGGTGCGTGCCGATGACGATGTCCACCTCGCCCGACTTCAGGCCCTCGATAACCTGCTGCTGTTCCTTGGGCGTGCGGAAGCGGCTGAGCACTTCAACGCGCACCGGAAAGGGGCTGAGCCGCTCGGTGAAGGTGGCGTAGTGCTGCTGGGCCAGCACGGTGGTCGGCACCAGCAGGCCCACCTGCATCCCGTCGTTGACCGTCTTGAAGGCCGCCCGCAGCGCCACCTCGGTCTTGCCGTAGCCCACGTCTCCGCAGATGAGCCGGTCCATGGGCCGCTCCCGTTCCATGTCGGTCTTGACGTCGGTGATGGCCTGGGCTTGGTCGGGCGTTTCGATGTAGGGAAAGGAATCTTCGAGTTCCTGCTGCCAAGCGGTGTCTTGGCTGAATTCGTGGCCCCGGGCAATCTCTCTGGAGGCGTTGAGACGGATTAGCTCTTGGGCCATCTCCCGGGCCGCGCCCTTTACCCGCTGCTTGATGCGCGCCCAGTCGGCGGCGCCCAGCCGGGTAAGGGCGGGAGCGTGTTCCTGCGCTCCCACGTAGGCGCTGACCCGGTTGAGCTGGTCGGTGGGAACATACAGCTTGTCGCTCTCGGCGTATTCCAGCACCAGATACTCCCGCGCCGAGCCGGTGGAAGAGCCGTCGCCGTTCTCGCCCATCTGGGTGGTGCCGGCGAAGCGGGCCACGCCGTGGTCTATGTGGACGACGAAGGTTCCCGGTTCCAGATCGGCCAGGGACACGTCCGGCCCGCGCTCGGCGCGGCGGGGTCTGCGGTGGCGGCGTTCCTTGACCGTGCCGAAAAGTTCGGCGTCGGTGAGCAGGTTCAGCCGGGAAACGGCGTTGCGGCGGCCCCCCTTTCTTTTCCCTCCCCTTTTCCCTACCGGGGGAGAGGAATTAGAAGCGGCCGCCGGAAGCTCCACGGTCCAGCCGCCGGGCAGGGAGCCTGGAACGATGCAGACCTGGCCCGGCGAAGGGGGGCAGTCCAGCCCACTTTGGGCCGCCGCTTCAATGCCCTGCTGCTCCAGGATTTCGGCCACGCGGCGGGCGTGCTGGGTGACGGCCACCAGTGCCGCGCCCTCGCCCTGCTGCCGCCGCAGGTCTGCCGAAAGCTGTTCCAGCCGTCCGTAGTAAGGGACGGCGGGAAGGAATATAGGATCATCCTCTTCGCCAACCCAAGACTGCAAGTCCAAGGGGCGGAACTCGCTGAGTCGCGCCGCGAATTCAGCCCAAGCCATACCGGGCGAAGGGAAGTTGGCGGGCAATTCGCCCCGTTCCTCCCGCGCCGCCCGCATGCGGCACAAGCGTTCTTCCAGTTCGCAGGCTTCGGCCTCGACCCGCCCGCCCCGCTCCAGCACCACGAAGGCATCAGGCCCCAGGTAGTCCAGCAGGCAGGCCCGGTTGACCAGCCCGCTGTAAAAGGAAAGGGTTTCCGGGTTGGTGGCATAGGCCAGGGTTTCCAGCTCTTCTTGGATGCGCTCCCGCACCTCGACCCCGCAGCGGGAGAAGTCCATCGCCATGGCGCGGGCGGTATTCCGGCCGCCCGCGCCGTTAAACCCCGCGCCGTTGGACATTGTAAGAGCCGGCAACTGCTCTCGGGCCGGAATGGGCCGCACTTCGTCCGCCGCGCCCACCGATCTCTGCGTCAGCGGGTCGAAACGGCGGATGGTGTCTATTTCGTCGTCGAACAGCTCGATGCGCAGGGGCAGTTCGCAATTGGGCGGGAAGATGTCGAGAATGCCGCCCCGATGGCTGAAGGCGCCGGGCGATTCCACCACCGGCTCATGCCGGTAGCCCAGATCCAGCCATTGGGAAAGCACGGCCTCTATCCGCACCCGGTCGCCGGCCCGCCATACACCGGGCTTGCCCATGGCGGAAAGACGCCCGGCCATCAGTTCCGGCGGCGCAGTGTAAAGCAGGGCCGAGCCGATGGAGCACACCACCGCCGGAAGCTCGTCCGGGCATTCGTACTCCTCCGCGCTTCTCGCGCGCCCGCCGTCGCCGGATGCCTGCGCCAGCGCGGCCAGGGCGGCGAGACGCTGGTTGCCGGTGTTGGCGTCCACCGCCAACCGCTCGAAGGGCAGCACCTCCGGCTCAGGCAGCAGGTGAACCGGCGCATCATCGCCCAGCCAGCCCAGCAGTTGGTCGTGCAGGCGGCGGGCGTCTTCGGGGCGCGGCGCGATAACCAGCAGAGGCCCGTTGCGGCGGGGCGCCCGCCGCATTTGTCGGTACAACGCGGCTATGAACGCCGGACGCGCCCCTTGCCGAACTTTGGCGGTGTCAGTTCCGCCATTCCCCGCCGACTCGATGGCGCGGCGCAACTCCGGGTGGTGTTCCAGTAAGTCCAGAATGCCGTTGAGAGACATGAAACCGTCCCTTGAATCTGGAATGAATAGTTATGATACTGGGAGAAACAACGCCGAATAGAGGGTTGGCTCGGGAACCAACCCCCGCAAGCGCGAAGGCGCGGCGCGATGTCCGGTGATTTCACTGGCGATGGCAGTTATAAAGAACGGCGGCGTCGGAAGCCCTAGCCGCCGGCGAGAATGTCCAAGAAGTTACCCAGCCTGGAAGAGTCGCCCCGGAAGATCTCGGTGTAGCCGCACCGCGTGCAGGACACGGCGGTGAATTTCTTGTTCTGCATATCGAAGAACCGGGAATACTTGCCCGTGGTGCGAATCTCTTCGATTTCGTACTGGGTGTTATGGCACTTGACGCAGGAAAAAGCGGCCCCGGCGCGAACCATTCCCAACCCTCCGGCCGGATGTCCCGATAAGCCTTGAAGCTGGCATACAGCCCAGCCTAATCTAACCCGTTCCCCGTTTCAAGCGCGGGGGCGCGGAGGTTCAATAGCTTTGCGGACAGGCTATTCTCCCCTCAGCCGCCGCAGTTCTGCCTGCAACCGCTCCACCTCGGACTGAGCCGCGTCGCGCTCCGCCGCCGCCCGCAGGTGGGCGGACTGAGCCGCGTCGCGCTCCGCCGCGGTTTGGAGATGAGCCTCGCGCTCCTCCCGGATGTTGTTCAGATAGCGGCCGGTCTTGCGGTCATAGTACATCAGCCGTTTGCCGCTGGCGCACAGGCATAGATCCAAGGCCGGGCTGTAGCCCCACAGCATCCCGTCCGGTTCCCGGGTCAGTTCAATGGGTTGATACGCTCCTTCCGCCAGAATGTCTCCGGCCAGGGCGGAGCCGTAATAGTTGCCGCCGGAGGGGTCGAAGCGCCAGTATTCGCTGACCCCAATGCGGGCGTACAGCCCGGGCTTGTCCCGCAGGTCGGTGCGGTAGGTTCTCCGGGAGGCCACCTCCAAGACGAAGTCCGGCGGTTTGCCCGCTTCGTCTATGATGTATCCCAGCCGTTCCCACACGGATTCGGTGTCTATGCCGAAGACGATGTAGACGTCGGGGCGCACTTGACGGCGGCCGAGGTCCTCGGGGGCGTAGAACACAATGCCGCCGGTATCTACCAGCGTGTTGGGCCGGTTGCGGAAATGGTCGCGGAGCAGGTGGCCCGATTCATCAATAGGTTCGGCTTGGAGCATATCTTCCCGCAGATATTCGCGTTGGGGGCAGATGAAGCCGTCGGGCAGAATCCTGCGGTAGGGCAGAACTTGAGGGGCCGGACGGGATGTTTTGATGGTCATAAGTCCCTCGCGCCAACCGGCGGCGACAGGGTGGGTATAATGGATATGTCCTGAAGGTATCGTTGATGATAACAGATGTGGCGCGGCCAGTCTCGGCTATGGTGCTATAATCGTAGTGGGAAAGACGCCCGGCCCATACTCCCCTATCTTTAAGATGACCGGATGCCTTGTTTATATGTCCACGACCGGCCAGAGCGCCCAATCGCTTCATTCAACTGTCCCGGACAGTGACGCCCGTCAGCCGTTGTTGTACCGGCGCATCGTCGTGAAGGCCGGCACAGCCATTCTCTCCGGCGGCGGCGAGGACAGCGCCGGCGTCAACCTGAGCGTCCTGAGCAGTATCGTGGCCCAGGTCTGCCAGATCCGCGAGCAGGGGAGCGAGGTGATGCTGGTGACCTCCGGGGCCATCGCCGCCGGACGCGCCGCCTTGGGCCGGCATGGCCCGGTTTCCCGCGGCATTCGCTCCCGGCAGGTGGCCGCCGCCGTGGGGCAAAGCAGGCTGATGCAGATTTACCAAGAGCAGTTTGCCGTTCACGGCGTCACTGTGGCCCAGGCCCTGCTCACCATCGGCGACCTGTCCAACCGGCAGTCCTACCTCAACGTGCGCCACACCTTGCAAGACCTGCTGGAGCTGGGCGTGGTGCCGCTGCTCAACGAAAACGACGTGGTGGCCGTGGACGAAATCGGCGCGGTCTTCGGCGACAACGACCGGCTGTCGGCGCTGGTAGCCAACCTGGTGGACGCCGACCTGCTGCTTATCCTCACCGACATTGACGGCCTGTATACCGCCGACCCCCGCGTGGATCCGTCGGCCACCCGCATCCCCCGCGTCGAGCTGGTGGACGAGCGCATCGAGGCGATGGCCGGGCGCGAGTTGCAGCCTTGGGCCAGAGGCGGGATGCCCACCAAGCTGGAAGCGGCCCGGCTGGTCACCACTTCCGGCATTCCCATGATTATGGCCTATGGACGCGACGGCGAGGCGGCCCTTCGGGCCGCCCGCGGCGAGGCCGTGGGGACATTCTTCCAAGCCGCCGAAGGGCGGCTGGAGGCCCGCAAGCGCTGGTTATTGAATTTGCTTACCCAAGGCGGCGTCTCCCAGCGCGGCCAGGTCACCGTGGACGACGGCGCCGCCGCCGCCCTGCGGGAGCATCACCGCAGCCTGCTGCCCTCCGGGGTGCGTGAAGTCGCCGGGGGGTTCGAGCGCGGCGACACGATATTCGTGGCGGACGGCTCCGGGAACCGCATCGCCTGCGGCATCGCCAACTACAGCGCCGAGGACATAGCCCGGATCCGGGGCCTGCACTCCGGCAAAATCGAGAAAACCCTGGGCTACCACTACGGCCAAGAAGTGGTGCACCGCAACAATCTGGTGCTGCTGTAAGAGAAATTATTCACAAAGAGTTGCAAAGACCTGATTGGGAAAGCCTTTGAGCCGGCAGTGTTCGCAGACTTACAAACAAACAAGCCGGGAGCGAAATGATTACCAGTACCGTTGATGATCTGATGCGCCAAGGGCAGGCCGCCCGCAGCGCGGCCCGGCAAGTGGCCCGCCTTTCCGCCGGGGTCAAGAACCGGGCGCTGCACGCCCTCGCCAAGCTGCTGGAGACCGACGCCGAAGAAACGCTGCAAGCCAACTCCGAGGACTGCGCCGAGGCCCGGGCCAACGGGCTGAGCGAGGCAATGATCGACCGGCTGCTGCTTACCCCGGAACGGTTGCAGGGCATCGCCGCCGAGCAACTCAAGGTGGCCTCCCTGCCCGACCCGGTGGGCGAGACCCTTGAGCTGACCACCCTCCCCAACGGTCTGGTGGCCGGACGGCGCCGTGTCCCCTTGGGCGTGATTGCCAGCATCTATGAGAGCCGCCCCAACGTCACCGTGGACATTTTCGGCCTGTGCTTCAAGTCGGGCAACGCCTGCATCCTGCGCGGCGGCAAGGAAGCCCTGCGCTCCAACAGCGCCTTGGTTCGCCTGATTCGCCGCGCCCTGGACGAGGCCGGCGCCCCCGCCGGAGCAGTCCAGTTCGTGGACAACCCCGACCGCGAACTGGCGGACGCCATGTTGAAGATGAATCAGTACATAGACCTCATCGTGCCGCGCGGGGGCGACGGGTTGGTGCGTTTCGTTGGGGCCAACGCCACCATGCCGGCGGTCACCGGCGGCGTCGGCGTCTGCCATACCTACGTTGACCGGGCTGCCGATATGGATATGGCGGCCAGCGTCGCCCTCAATGCCAAGGTGCGCCGTCCCTACATCTGCAACGCCCTGGATACGCTGCTGGTGCATTCCGCCGTCGCCGTGGCGGGGCTGCCCCGCATCGCCGCCGGGCTGACGGCCTCCGGCGTGGAGCTGCATTGCGACCATCGCGCCCTCAGCATTCTGGGGCCGCCGGACGCCGGTTCCATGAAGAACGGGAATATACAGCCCGCCGCAGAGGAAGACTGGGGCCGCGAGTTCCTCTCCCTTGCCGCCGCCGTGAAGGTCGTGGACTCCATGGACGAGGCGCTGGAGCATATCGAGACTTACGGCTCCGGCCACTCCGAGGCCATCATCACCGAGGACTACTCCGCCGCCATGCGCTTCCTCGACGAGGTGGACGCCGCCGCCGTGTACGTCAACGCCAGCACCCAGTTCACCGACGGAGGGCAGTTCGGGCTGGGCGCGGAGGTGGGCATCAGCACCCAGAAAATGCACGCCCGCGGCCCGATGGGGCTGAGAGAGCTCACTTCCTACAAATGGGTCATAATGGGCAACGGACAGACAAGACCCTGACCGGGCCGGATTCCGCTCCCCCTCCGATGGAGGGCCGGGGCGGGGCGTCCCTGGGGCAGCAACCAAAATACCTGAACGGCAGGAGGACGGCGGTGGCCGATTTCACTTTCGAGCGGGAAGTTCGCACCCCGCACTCCGAAGCCTACAACATCGTCGAGTTCGACCGCACCGTGGGGCGGGTGGATATTCACTTCACCGCCGAAATGGTGCACGTGTCCCTGGCCGTGGACGAAAGCCTGACCCAGCAGGCCATCCAAGAGATTATGGACGCGGTGGACGAAGACATTGCCGACGCGGTGGGCATCGAACGCAACAACTTCGTGGTTCACGTATTTCAGGGCCGCGAAACCGCGGTTTACAGCGACAACGAATTCAGTGAAAACGGGCACGACCATTAGCTCCGATACCGCTGAAACCTGTGCTTCCCGCCTTTCGCGGGAATGGCGGAGCGGGCAATGCCAACACACGTATAGGATACCGAATTTTCCGCTTTCCCCGCCGCAGCCCCAAAACCTGATGCCGACCCTCGATGCCGACCGATGATAATAGACGCGCATTGTCACATCCTGCCGCCATCCTTCGCGGAACGCCGCCGCGAATTGGCGGCCTGCGACGCCACCTTTGCCGACATCCTAGCCAATCCCGCCGCCCGTATGGCCGATGCCCCGGCCCTGCTCCGCGCCATGGCCCGGGACGGCGTTGACCACGCCGTGGCGATGGGCCTGGGCTGGACTGACCTCCGGGTTGCCACAGAAGCCAACGACTACCTCATTGAGGCCGTGTCGGCCCATCCTGCCCGGCTGACCGGCTTCGCCTCGGTCAACCCGGCGTGGGGCGATGCTGCCGTCGGCGAAGCGCAACGCTGCGCCGACGCCGGACTGCGCGGCATCGGCGAACTGCACCCCGACACTCAGCGATTCGACATAACCGACGTTGGCGTAATGTCGCCTCTGATGGCCCTAGCCCGTTCCCTGAATCTGCCGGTGCTGCTCCACTGCTCCGAACCGGCCGGGCATCAGTACCCCGGAAAAGGCAGGACTACGCCCGGCAAGGTATGGCGGTTCATCGAGAGCTTCCCCGACAACGCCATCATCTGCGCCCACTGGGGCGGCGGCCTGCCCTTCTACGCGCTGATGCCGGAGGTGGACGCAGCCTTGAGCAACGTATATTTCGACTCGGCGGCGTCGCCCTTCCTGTACCGCCCCGGCGTCTATTCGGCGGCGGCCGGCCTGGTGGGAGCAGAGCGCGTTCTCTTCGCCAGCGACTACCCGCTGCTGCCACATTCCCGCGCCCTAGCCGAGGTGGAGGGCCGGCCGCTGCCCCCCGGCCAGCGCCGCCGCATCCTCGGCGAGAACGTCGCCCGTCTGCTGGGGCTGGATATCTAGGATGAGGGGAGGGAAGGAATCCCAAGAGCTGCGGACGCTGCCCGACCTGCTGGCGCCGGGGCTGGCGCTGGTGTTCGTTGGGCTGAACCCGTCGGAATACTCGGCGCGGGAGGGCCGCTACTTCGCCAACCCGCGCAACCGTTTCTGGCCCGCCTTTAACCGCTCGGCCCTGCTCCCGCCTGCGCTGGGCCGCCCCTGCGCCCCGCCGGACGACGCCGCGCTGCTGGATCACGGCATCGGCTTCACCGACGTGGTGAAACGCCCTACGCCGCAAGGGAGCGGGTTGAAGGCCGCCGACTACCGCCGCTGGGCCCCGCTGCTGCGCGGGAAGCTGCTGCAATACCGGCCCCGGCTGGTCTGTTTCCACGGACTGATGGCATACAAGGCATACTTGCGCTACGCAGAGGGGGAGAAAGCCGCCCCGGAACTGGGCCGCCAGCCCCGCCTGGTCGGCGAGTCCGGCGTCTTTGTGGTGCCCAACCCCAGCCCGGCCAACGCCCGCTACTCCGTCGAAGATCTGGCCGGGTGGTACGATGAGGTGGCCGCCGCACTGCTGGGGACAGACATAGCCGGGATGTGATTTGCCGAAAGCCGGCCGCAATGGCCCTGGAGAACTGAGGAACAGCCATGCCTGAGCGCGCCACGCCGCTGGCGATAATTTACGACTTCGACGGAACCCTTGCGCCCGGCAATATGCAGGACCGCCAGTTCATACCGGACATCGGCATGACCGCGGAGGCGTTCTGGCGTGAGGTGGACTCTCTGGCCGAGGAAAATCACGCCGACCGGATTCTCGCCTATATGTACGTGATGCTCGAAAAAGCCAAATCCGCCGGAAAGCCGGTGCGCCGGGAACATCTATCGGCCCGGAGCCGGGGAATACGCTTTTTTCCCGGCGTCGAAAGCTGGTTCGAGCGCATAACCGCCTATGGCTGCGGCAGGGGAGTGGCCGTCGGGCATTATCTGATTTCCTCCGGCAATGCCGAAATCATCGAAGGCACGGCCATAGCCGGCAAATTCAGCAGAATCTACGCTTCCAAGTTTCTCTATGATGACACGGGCATGGCCGTATGGCCCGCTCTTGCCATCAACTTCACCACCAAAACGCAATACCTGTTTCGCATCAACAAAGGGGCGCACGACTTGAATGACAGTTCGGCAATCAACCGTTTCGTGCCTCGAAACGAGCGGCCCATTCCCTTCGAGAATATGGTCTACATCGGCGACGGCGAGACCGACGTGCCCTGCTTCCGGCTGGTGAAGGACTTGGGCGGCCTGTCCATCGCCGTATACCCCCACGGAGCCCGGGAGCGGGCCGAGCGGTACCGCGAAGAGGGCCGGGTGAACTGCGTGGTTCCTGCGGACTACACCGAAGGCGGCGAACTGGACAACGCCGTCAAGTCCTGCATCAATCTGGCTGCCCTGTGACGGCCCGCGCCCGCTCGGCGGAAGGCGCCGTCCGCGTATTCGTCTCCGTTGGCCTCTCCGCCGAGGCGCGGGAGCAGTTGGCCGACGCCGTGGAGCGCATTCGCCGGGAAGCGCCAGAAGGAGTCCAGTGGGCCAACCCCAACGGGATGCACCTTACGCTGAAGTTCCTCGGCAGCATCCCGCCCGCCGGCGTGGGGCCTCTGCTGGAATGCCTCGAGCCGGTAGCGTCGCAAGCCGGCCCCTTTCCGCTGCAACTGGCCGGGCTGGGGATGTTCCCCAACCGCCGCAAACCCCGCGTATTGTGGGCCGGGGTGGGCGGCGATCTGGGCGCGCTGACCCGCTTGCAGCAGGCTTCGGAGGGGGCCATAACTGCGCTGGGCTATCCGCCGGAACAACGGCCTTTCCGCCCGCACATCACCCTGGGCCGTCCCCGCGGCAGTATTTCAGGAGCTCAGTTGTCCCGCATCGGCTCCGTGGTGTCCGGCCTGGCGCCGCCCGCTTCCGTCAGTTGGCTGGCGGGAGCCTTGGATGTGATGCAAAGCGAATTGCGGCCCTCCGGCGCGCGTTACACCATCCTCGGCTCGCTGCCCTTCATATCCCCTCTCCATCGGGGAGAGGGTTAGGGTGAGAGGATGCGATGAGGGAGCTGACCATCCGCCTGCGGCCCAGGCCGCCCTTCGACTTCCGGTTGACCGCGGGATACCACACCTACTTTCAGGGCCGCAGCGGGGCCGACAACTTGGACGGCGGCGTATACCGTCGGCTGCTTGACCTAGACGGACGGCTGGCCCTGGCATCCGTGCGTTCGACCGGCAGCGTGGAGTCGCCGGAACTGTGGCTGGAGCTGCGCGGCGAAGGAATGACCGGCGCCCACGAAGCGCGCGCCGCGGCGCAAGTTCGCTGGATGCTGGGAACCGGGCAGGAAGTTGCCCCCTTCTACGCTCTGGCCGAATCCGACCCGGCGCTGGCGGGGTTGGCGCGGCAGTTTCGGGGCCTGCACCTGCCCCGCACCGCGACGCTGTTCGAGGCGCTGGCCTTGGCGGTCCTGGGGCAGCAGATCTCCGCCGCCGTGGCCCGGGTAATGCGGACGCTGCTCATCGAGCGGTTCGGCCCGCGGGCCGAGTTCGGCGGCGTAACCTACTACGCTTTTCCCCGCCCCGAAACCCTGCTGGCATCCTCGCCCGAGGAGCTGCGCAGCCTTAAGCTGTCTCGCAGCAAGGCGGAATACGTCCGCAACATAGCGGCGGCGGCACTGGAGCCGGGCTGGAACAATCTGTATGAGCTGCCCGACGCTGAAATTGTGCGCCGCCTGACGGCCATACGCGGCGTGGGCCACTGGACGGCGCAGTGGGCG
This sequence comes from Dehalococcoidia bacterium, assembly GCA_965213725.1. Classification (GTDB taxonomy): domain Bacteria; phylum Chloroflexota; class Dehalococcoidia; order Lucifugimonadales; family UBA3495; genus VXOI01. Next base: position 1,611,112 of record OZ243924.1, on the reverse strand, counting down.
CTGCTCCGCGGGTTGGCCCGACCCGACGCGCTGCCCCTGGGCGACCTGGCCCTCCGGCGCGGGGTCTCCCGCCTGTGGCACAGCGGAGAGCCGGTCACCGACGCCGGAGTGGAGCAACTGGCCGAGCAATGGCGTCCGTGGCGCAGCTACGCCACCGCCTGCCTCTTCGCCGCCATGCGCACCGGAATGGTTTAGCTTCCATAACCATGCTGCCCACCCGCGCTTTGTCGGCGTGAATTAACCGCCGGTGATGCTCCAATGACATTCTATTTTCTGCCTGATTCAGGATTGAAGGATTCATCCGGCGGGAAAACCTCGGCAACCCTCAAATCCGGCAAATCCTGATTCAGGCAATTGTGCGAAGAATGGAAAGGCCCTGGGTGATTCTCAAGCGCAAGGACTCCGAACGCGATGCCATCGTGTTACAATCAATGGCTGAATCTCCTCAGATTTGGCTAGGATTTCGAGTCAAAGTTATTCTCAGCATGGGACATGCTCCAATGACATCCCCAATATCCGAAATGGATCTGCCGCATGACCACCTGCTGCGTCAGCTAATTGACGCCATCGCCGCCCACCCGGAAGTGCGGGAGCCGCTGTTGCGCGTTCTGCTCACCGAGGACTTTCTGTCCCTCCCAAGCCGGGTGGATAAATTGCAAGGCGAATTTGAGGAATTCCGCGAGGAAACCAGAGCGGAATTCCGCTCCGTCAACGAGCGTCTGGACGCTGCCAACGAGCGTCTGGACGATAACACTAAGCGCTTGGACGCTGCCAACGAGCGTCTGGACGCCACCAACGAGATTTTGGATGCCACCAGATTGGAAGTCCGCACCCTCAGCCAGCGTATGGACGAAAACACCCGCGCCATTAGAAGGCTGGAGGGTCACGTAGGACGATTAACCGGAAACGCATACGAAGACAAGTGCCGCGACCAGATTGGCGTGATTCTGGACGGCTGGCTTGACGGCCCGATTATTGCCGACCGCGGCCTCATCAATGCCAAGCTACTGGAAGCGCGCCAAAACAACGCCATTACTCGGGAAGAATATCTGGACGGGCTCAGGCCGGACATAATTGCCCGGGAGGTTGCGGATATCGGCCAAACCGGACGCCTTGCCATTGTGGAAGCATCAGTCACTTTCAACCGCGGCGACCTGGAGAACGCCGCCCGCCGGGCCGCCATCATCACGAGAGTTATCGGGGTCGGCACTGCCGCTTTCGTCGCCACCCATAGCGGCTGGCCGGACGAGGTGAACGATGCCGCCCGGCAATTGGGCGTAACCATCATCCGCCACGAAGACCCGGACTTTGCGGACGTCTGATAACCGGATTCGCAGTCACCCCGCAGAATGAGCCCTTATCCTGGTTAACGCAGGAGTAATCCGGCCAGTTGAGATAATGGCGATCCGAATTGCCCCTGACGAGGTTAATCAAATGGAGCAGCGTATAAGGAACTTGGAAAACTTTGCTCTGATTGCGGTGGAGTTGGCCAGGGAACTAGAAGAATCCCAGCAGCGCCTGGAAGAGTCTCAGCGACGCCTGGAAGAATCTCAGCAGCGCCGGGGCGAGTTGTTGCAACAACTGCTCCAGGCCGTCGCGGTCATACAGGCCGAGATCGTCCGCATTGACGAAACGCATTCCTAGACCGGGCAATCTTGGCGTTGCTCCCAAAACCGGCGGGCTTTGCAGCCCATTTTATTTATGGAAGATGAGGAACAGCTTACCGGGCGCCACAAAAGCCGCGCTTTCCGGAGCGGGCTAACCGTCGAGGCTTCGCATCTGAGGGAACAGCACCACGTCGCGGATGGAGCGCTGGCCGGAGAGCAGCATCACCAGCCGGTCTATGCCGACGCCGAGGCCGCCGGTGGGGGGCATTCCGTACTCCATGGCGGTTAGAAAATCCTCGTCCAGCCGGTCTACTTCCTCGTCCTGATACAGCCGGCGGATTTCCTCCTGCCCCTCGAACCGTTGCCTTTGCGCCTGCGGGTCGTTCAACTCGGTGTAGGAGTTGGCGATTTCCATGCCGCAGGCGAAAGCCTCGAAACGCTCCACGTAGCCGGGCGCGCCGGGCTTGGCCTTGGCCAAGGGCGACATTTCCTCCGGGTAGTCCAGTACGAAGGCGGGTTGTATCAGGTGCGGCTCCACCAAGGCCGAGAGCAGCTTGTCTATGATGCGGCCCCGGCTTTCGCGGATGCCGGTATCCACGCCCAAGGCGGCGGCGCGGCGTTGCAGTTCGCCGTCATCGCAGGCGTCCAGGTCTATGCCGCCGCGCCGTTGCAGTTCCTCCCGCAGCGACACCCGGCGCCAGGGCGGGGTGAAGTCTATGACCTGCCCGCCGACGGACACCTGGGCCGAACCCGCCGCCTCGACGGCGACGCGGGAAATCATCTGCTCCACCATTTCCATTACGTCGTTGTAATCGGCGTAGGCTTCATAGCTTTCCAGCAGGGTGAACTCCGGGTTGTGATCTTGGTCTATGCCTTCGTTGCGGAAGACCCGTCCAATCTCATACACCTTGTCGAACCCGCCCACAATCAGCCGCTTCAGGTACAGCTCGGTGGCGATGCGGAGGTATAGCTGCTCGTCGAGGGCGTTATGGTGGGTGATGAAGGGCCGGGCGTGGGCCCCGGCGGCCACCGGCACCAGCACCGGAGTATCCACCTCCAGGAAACCGCGCTCGTCGAGGAAACGGCGGATGCCGCTGATGACCCGGCTGCGCAGCCGGAAAACGTCCATATTCTCGCGGTTGGCGATGAGGTCGAGGTAGCGCTGCCGGTAGCGGGTTTCGGTGTCGCGCAGGCCGTGGTATTTCTCCGGCAAGGGGCGCATCCCCTTGGCGATGATGACGGCGCGGGCGGCATCCAGGGTGATTTCGCCAGTGCGCGTGCGGATGAGGCTGCCCTCCACCCCTAGGTGGTCGCCGATGTCTAGGTCTTTCAGCAGATCGAAGCCTTCGCCCAAGTTGTTCTTTCGCAACAGGGTCTGGATGGAGCCGGAAGCGTCCTGGAGGTCGAGAAAGGCGGCCCGGCCCATAACCCGCATCGAGATGATGCGTCCGGCCAGGGAGATGCCCTCGGCGGCGGCGGCTGGCCGCGACTCGGCTTCCACGGCCTCAAACAGCGCGGCGGCGTGGGCGTTGTCGCAGGTGCGCCGGTATCGCGGCGGGTAAGGGTCAATGCCCCGCTCACGGATACGCCCCAGCTTGGCTTCCCGGTTGGCGACGAAAGAATCTTGCATAGCGGAATTAGGAAACGCCCCCGTTCTGACCCTCCCCGGTGGGGAGAGGGAATTAGCAAGTCTTTATTCGATGGCGATGATTTCCAGCTTGATTTTGCCCGAGGGGGCGCTGACTTCGGCGACTTCGCCGACTTTCTTGCCCAGCAGGCTCTTGCCGATGGGGGAGACGTTGGAGATTTTACCTTGGGCCGGGGCGGCTTCGGCACTGCCGGTGATGGTGTAGGTGATGGCCTTGCCCTGCTGGTTCTGCACGGTGACGGTGGCGCCGACGACCACCGCCTCCCGCCGGCCGTGTTCTTCGTCAATGATAATGGCGTTGTTTATCATATTTTCCAACGCCTGGATGCGCCCTTCATTGAAAGAGCGCTCGTTATTGGCTTCCTCGTATTCGGCGTTGCTGACGGTGCCGCCGCGCTCGCGGGACTGCTGGAAACGCTCGGCAATCTCGCGTCGGCGGACGGTGCTCAGTTGCGTCAACTCATCCTGCAACTTCTTCAGACCCTCGCGGGTCAGATAAGTGGGCTGAGGCATCGAGGAACCCTCCGGGGAGGCAAGCAGCATAGGAGAGCCAGCGCGGAGCGCGACCCTCCCGACATAGGTTGATTCTAGCAACGGCCAAGCCGGTTGTAAAGGCGGGGATGCAAGGGTAATTCTCAACATAAGGCGTAATAGAGTTATAATAGCGGCAAGCCGATTGCGGGAGGCAGGATGATGGCCCGTCCCCGAAGCTCAATGCCACGGACTCCGTTGCCCGGACTGTGGCTCCAACCGGAGGGCCAAGCATGGCTTCAATCAAGGGATGCAGCGCTGCCGTTGCGGGGACTGCGGCCGGCGTTATCAGCCCGGCGGGGCGTACCACCGGCCCGGAGCGGCGGTCAAGGAGCGGGCCTTGCGGATGTATGCCGAAGGCAGCAGCCTGAGCGCCATCGGGCGGGTGTTGGGATAAAGCGCCCCGGCGGTGCTGGGGCGGGTGAAAAAAGGGGGCGGCAGAGGGGGCGGCAGGCCCTGAGCCGGCTGCGGGGGAAGCTGAAGCGGCTGATGCGGTGGACGAAAGGGTACACCAAGAGCGTGGCGATACCGGTGTACTCCCTTGGCCTTGGTCTGCCGGCGCACTGGCTGAAATTCAATACCTGTATATATTGACAATACCGAGTGCGGAATACGAACCGGCCCGCTCGCATTCCGCAAATCTTGGTTCGAGTTAGAACAGGTGGCAGGCGACGGTGTGGCCCGGCGATACCTCTTTAACCACCGGATCCTCGAGGCTGCAACGGTCCATTACGAAGGGGCAGCGGGTGTGGAAGTGGCAGCCCTCCGGCGGGTTAAGGGGGGACGGGACTTCGCCGGTCAGTATCATCTCGTCCTGAATGATGTCCGGGTGCGATGGCAGGGCCGCCGACATCAATGCCTTGGTGTACGGGTGGGAGGGGTTGTCGAACAGGTCTTTCACCGGCGACAGTTCGACGATGCGGCCCAGATACATCACCGCCACCCAGGTGCACATATAGCGCACCGTCGCCAAGTGGTGGGCGATGAGCATGTAGCTGACGTTGTATTCCGCCTGCAAGTCTTTCAGGAGGTTCATTATCTGGGCGCGGATGGACACGTCCAGCGCGGAAACGGGCTCGTCCAGAACGATGACCTTGGGGTTGAGGGAGAGGGCGCGGGCGATGGCTAGGCGCTGGCGCTGGCCGCCGGAGAACTCATGGGGGTAGAGGTTGGCGTGATAGGCGCTGAGGCCCACGTCATTGAGCAGCTTCATCACCCGATCCTGAATCTCGGAGCGGCTGATTTCCCAGTTGATGACCATAGGTTCAGCGATGAGGTCTCGCACCCGCATCCGGGGGTTGAGGGAACTCCACGGATCCTGAAACACCGCCTGCACCGACCGGCGGTATTCCCGGCGCGTCTCCGCGTCGGCGTCTCGTATTTCCTTGCCCTCGAAGCGGATGGAGCCTTCCGTTGGCTCTTCCAGCATCAGCATCATCTTGGCGGTGGTGCTTTTGCCGCACCCCGACTCTCCCACGATGCCCAGCGTCTCGCCGGGGCGCAGCTCGAAGGATACTCCGTCCACCGCCTTGATGTGGCCGATGGTCTTGCTGAGGAGCAGGCCCTTGGTGACCGGAAAATGCTTTTTCAGTTCAACGGCCTCCAGCAGCGCACCGCCGTTGGGGGTGGCGCCGGGGCCGGGGGGCGTATTGTCCAGGGTTGCAGTCGTCATATCAGCTTAACCGCCAGCATGAAGCATCGTGGCCTTCGCTTACCGTAACGCGGGTGGGGTATTCCTCGCGGCAGTGGTCCATCACGTACTGACAGCGGGGGGCGAAAGGGCAGCCGGGGGGCAGGTCGTGAAGCGTGGGCGGCTGGCCTTCTATGGAGTACAGCCGGTCAACGTCCTCTTCCATCCTGGGCACTGAGGCCAGCAGCGCCTCGGTGTAGGGGTGCGATGGGTGGTTGAATATGTCGCGGACGCTCCCCTGCTCCACGATGCGCCCGGCATACATCACAGCCACCCGGTCGCACATCTTGGCGACGATGCCGAAGTCGTGGGTAATGAATATCAGGGCCACGTTGGAGTCCCGCTGCAATTCCTTCAGCAGCGCCAAGTATTGCGCCTGAATGGTGACGTCCAGCGAGGTTGTCGGTTCGTCGGCGATGAGCACCTGCGGCTGGCAGGAGATGCCGATGGCGCCCACCACCCGCTGCCGCATACCGCCGCTCATCTGGTGGGGGTAGTCGCGCATCCGCGATTCGGCGGCGGGTATGTTCACCTTCCGCAGCACCGAGAGGGCCTGCTCCGTCACCGAACGTTTCGGTATGTCTTGGTGAATCTTGATGGCCTCCGACACCTGGCTGCCGATGGTGAACACCGGGTTCAGCGAGGTCATGGGATCCTGGATGATGAGGGCGATCTTGCTGCCCCGAACCCGGTTCATCTCGCTGTCGGATAGCTGCAAGAGGTCTTCGCCGTCCAGCTTGATGCTGCCGGAAACGATGCGGCCCGGCGGCATGGGGATGAGACGCATCAGGGACAGCATGGTCACCGACTTGCCGGAGCCGGATTCGCCGACGATGCCCAGCGTCTCCCCCCGGCGCAGGTCGAAGCTGATGCCGTCCACGGCCCTGACCGTGCCCCAGCGGGTCGTAAAGTAGGTCCGCAGGTCGTCCACCTGCAAGACCGGCTCTTGTACCGGAGCGTTGCGCCCGGTTGCTGTTTCGGTAGCCATGTTCAGCCTCTAGGGTTGGGTTAAACGGAGCGGTATCAGGGAGCGCCGGGATGCGGCTCCGGTTCACGTTGCGCCCGGTTTCTAAGCTGGCTAGGGGCGTCCGCCGAAAACATTGCGCCGCATCCATGCCATCAAGACTAAAAACATCCCTGCCCAAAGAACATAAAGTGTGACCGTGATTATGATAGCCAATAGCAGGGGATTTTCGCTTTCCAAGACCCTTATGGTTCCTGTATATCCGAAAATCGCGGTCAAGGCGCCGGCAACTTTAACCAGCATACCCTTACCCTCAAAAACTGCCACGAACAGTATGCTTGCCGCCACCAAGAGCAAAGCCGTGCCCGCGCCTTTTCTAATCCAATCGCTTTCCGGCGGGAGCAGAAAGGGAGCGGCCAATACGCCTATCCCCAAACAGGTCATTGCGATCATCCAAAACCATGCGAACAATCTCCAGTCATTGCGATTAAACCCCATCTTAGTTCTCCTCTGATGGGACTTATTCGCTGATCCGCCACAAGATCCTTATTGCCCATACTGTGATTACCAAAGAAAATATCCCGGACGGCACAATCACTGCCCAGACAAAGACGGCTCCGCCTTCGTCCAAGGCCAATTCGACAGAATTTCTGACCAACGGCACAAACAGAAACACCGCCACGGTTGTCCCCATGACAAAGGCTAGGTATACGGCAACGAATGCCACGCGCCCAGCCGTGCGATGTTTCCCGTTCAGCGTGGTTCGGAGACTCGGCACTGTTAGCGCCATAGCCTGCCTCCTTGGGCTTGGCTCCCCTTACGTCCGCCCTGTCGTTGCTTGCTCCTCTTATTTTACTCTATTTGCCGCAACCTGGGGTCCAGCTTGTCGCGCAGCCAATCGCCGAAGAGGTTCAGGGACATCACGGTGAGTACGATGGCGATGCCGGGGAAGGTGGAAATCCACCAAGACCCGGTCTCGAACCCTCCAGCCAAGTGATTGCGTCCGTCTGATACCATGCCCCCCCAGGTTGCCGTTGGCGGCGGCACGCCCGCGCCCAAGAAGCTCAGCGTGGCCTCCAGCAGAATCACGATGCCCACTTGCAGGGTCGCCACCACAATCAGGGTGTTTATCGTCCCGGGGAATATATGTATGAACAGAATGCGGGGGGTGGAGGCCCCGGCCACCTTGGCCAGCGCCACGAAGTCCATATTCTTCAGTTGCAGCACCTCGCCCCGCAACTGGCGGGCGAAGCGGGGCCAAATAAATATCGTCAGCACCGCCACAATGATGCTTAACGAGGTTCCCAGGGTGGCAACCATGGCCAGGGCGATCAAAACCAAGGGAATAGCCAGCAGGATGTCCACAAACCGCATTATCGCTTCGTCCACCACCCCGCCGTACCAGCCGGCCAGCAGTCCCAGCAGTACGCCGATGGAGCCGCCGACGCCCAAGGTAACCGCCGCGGCCAGCAGGGAAATCCGGGCTCCGTAGATGATGCGGGAGAGGATGTCCCGGCCCAGTTGGTCGGTGCCCAGCCAGTATTTGCTGCTGCCCCCGGCGCGAATCACGTCCTCGATTTCAATGGCATCCCCTATCTGGACGTCGGGGGCTATCGCTTGGGCGTCCGCCAAGGATACTTGGTCGTCCTGACCGGGCAAGACCCGCTGCACCACCGTCTTGGTGGCGGTCTCTGTCTTGGCTTCATACCAGAAGGGGGGCAATTTTCGCTCAGCCAGCGACTGTTTGTTGGGGTCGTGGGGCGAAATCCAAGGCGCGGCGATTCCGGCGAAAAGCACCAAGGCCAGCAGAATCACCGGAATCACCGGCCACCGCCGGAAAGTGCGGTAGATTCCGCCCAGCCGCGCGCCGATGCCGCCGGCCGCGGGGGTAAGAATATCGGTTGTTGCGTTGACGGCCATGATGCCCTCTTTCCCTGCCTATGCGTAGCGGATGCGGGGGTCTATGTAGGCGTAGAGCACGTCCACCATGAAAGCGACCAAGACATAGAGCAGCGTGAAGACGACCACCACCCCTTGGAGCAGCGGGTAATCGAAGGCGTAGAGCGCGTCGATAGCCAGCTTGCCCAGGCCGGGCCAAGCGAACACCGTTTCCACCACCAGCGAGCCGGTGACCAGCGCGCCCAAGGTGACGCCCGCGAAGGTGAGGGGCGGTATCAGGGCGTTGCGGAAGGCGTGGCGCATCACGATGCCCCAGTATGGCACGCCCTTGGCCCGGGCCAGCTTGATGTACTCCGAATCCAGCACGTCCAGCATCGCCGAGCGCACCAGCCGCAGGTTGGCCGCGGCGTAGTACCAGCCCAGGGTGACGGCCGGCAGGACGATGCTGTTCCAGTCATCCCGTCCGTAGGGCGGGAACAATTCTACGGACACGGCAAAGAAGATAATCAGCATTATGCCCAGCCAGAAGGGCGGCGCCGACTGGCCCAGCAGCGCCACCACCTTGCCCGCCTGGTCAATCAGGCTCCCGCGCTTGATGGATGACAGTATGCCCAGCGGGATGCCCACCAGCAGCGAGACGACGAAAGCGGTGATTCCCAGATAGAGGGTGGCCGGAGTGCGCTCAAGAATGACCTCCGTTACCGGGCGTCCCTCCTTGATGGACATGCCGAAGTCCCCGCGGACTGCGTCCCGCAGGAATATGAAGTATTGCTGGTAATAGGGTCTATCGGTGCCCAGCTTCGCCATCATCCGGTCGATATCTTCTTGCGTGGAGTATTCGTCCAGCATGAGAGAAACCGGATCGCCGGCGGATCGGCTGAGTATGAAAATTATCAGCGAGACCGCCAAGAGAGTGACGACGGCCAGAACTAGCCGACGGACTAGGTATCTTTGCATGATTCAATATCCCGTATGCGTCATTCCCGTGAGAACGGGAATCCAAAGTCTTACGGATACGCCGGTTTGTCTGCTTGTGGATTCCCGTTTTCACGGGAATGACGGGAAAGCGCGATGTTCACTTCCCCGCCATTCCCCAATGGGCTGCGGTTAGCGTCCTGCCGGATGGCAGTTTACCGCCGGTGCTTGATGTACTCGAAACCGGAGGGAGACCGGACTTCGCTGAAGTCTATGGGCCGCCAGTCCGGGTCGAGCCGCTGGCCGACGGGCCAGATGCCGTCGTGGGCGTAGATGGCGAAGGCCATGACGTTGTCATAGAACCAGCCGTAGACCAGCCGCTCCTTCTCGCCCACCTGCTCAGGGTTGGTCTCCGCCAGTAGGTCGGTGATGGCCTCCTCCATCCACGGATGCTCCGTGCCGTAGCTGAAGGTGGACTTCGCCACGTAGTTGGAGGCGCCGATGGCCGGGGTCAGGCGCTGGCTGACGGTGTGGCAGGTCGCGCCCTGGAACGTCCGGGTAATCAACTCCGGCCTGATGGTGGCGTAGGGAATGCGCTGGAGATCGACGTCAATGCCGACTTCCTCCCAGTAGCCCCCCACCGCTTCGCAGGCTTCCACTTCGGCGGGCGCGCCGCGGATGGCGGGAACCAGGGTGATGGAGAACTTGTTGTCCGGGCCGTAACCGGCCTCCGCCAACAGTTGCCGCGCCATGTCAGGATCGTACTCGTGGGTCCAGCGCGGGTCGGCTTTGGCTTCGTGGCCCATCCAGTCCCTCAGGTACAGGGGCTGTCCGAAACCGGAGAGCAGGTTGTCAACGATGGCCTGCCGGTCAATGGCTATGGCCATGGCCTTCTTGACCTTGACCGCGTTCAGCCATTCCTCGGAGGCGGGATCTTCGTTGCAGGACACCCAGGCATTGCTGCAATCCAGATGCTCGTAGGGGTTGCCGTCTTTGTCCACGCCGTAGGTCTGGCCGTAGATGTTCAGGCCGGCCTGTCCGGCGTTGGGCCAAGCGACGATTTCCGTGCCTTCCACTGCCTGGACGGCGGGCAAGGAGTCGAAAGCCATTTCCATGATGTCCAGTTCACCGGCCTGGAATCCGGCGATCCGGGTGGCCTCTTCGGGAATGGACCACATATTGAATTCGGCGAAATACGGGGTCTGCCGCCAGTGATTCTCCACGGCCTGGAAACGCCAGACACGCCCGCTGTCGTGGGAGTCGATTTCCCACGGGCCGGTGGCGGAGATGTCCTTGCTGGCTTCTTTGGCCGCGGCCTCGTATTCCTCGGTTGCCACGCCGGGTTCACTGTAGCGGTTATCCCAGTTGCCCCCGGCCTGCTCGAACTTGTCCCGGGTCTGCTGCATACTGACGATGGTGGTGCTCACGCCGCCCAGGTGGCGCATGAACTCGAAGGCCCGCTGCTGGAGCCAGGGTTCCCCCGTGTCAAGCTCCACCGTGTAATCGTCAATAACGGTCTGGGAACCGCCGGCATTGCCGACCCAGAAATCGCCGATGATGCCGGCGCGGGCGTTGAGGGAACCTTCGTGCCATTCCTTATACGTCCACAGAACGTCGTGAATGGTCAGGTTGCCGCAGCTCTCGGTGCCGGAGGCGCCGCACTTGTGATGGAACTCAACGTCATCCCGCACCTTGAAGGTCCAGAATTGGCCGTCAGGGGAGATGTTCCATTCCGAAGCCAGCAGCGGCCCAGGCGACAGGTCTTGCTGGATGGCGACCATGGACTCGCCGAAGGAGACGGCGGAATACTGGACGCGGGGGCTGGACATAAACCGGGGGTGCCCCTCGAAAACGCCCGTTTCCTTGACGCCATAATTCATCACGCCTTCCGGCACGTGGGACGGCTCCGCCGCCCTGGTGGGCGCGGGCCGCGGGGTGGAAGTGGGCGGTACTGGGGTGGCCGGTTGCATGGCGGCGGTGGGCGCCGCCTGCGGCGTCTCGCCCGGCATGGCGGTGGGTTGCGGTGCCTGCGGCGTCTCGCCCGGCATGGCTGTCGGCTGCGTCGCGGAGGCCGTTGTGGGCGCAGGCGCCGCCGTAGCCGTTGGCGCCGTTGTAGCCGTCGGCTCTTCCGCAGAGCCGCAGGCCGCTACCAGCGCCAGCAACAGCGCCAACACAACCGGAAGCCAGAGTCTTGGGATGACTGTTCTTGGGTTAATCACTCCTGCTCCTCCAAAAGATACATACAACTACACTCCCGAACGGGACGTGGCCCGCCGCCGGGAGTGCGACCTTAGCGCAAGACCATATTGATTTCTCGCGCTTTTGTCAAGGGGTGCGCCGGGGCGATGCTCCGCAAAGCCGCAGAATCAGGCAGAGAACGAATTCGTAATGACCAGGCGGAAAGGGTACTAAATATGCTGCGAATGTGCGTTGATTCAGATAATTATGACCCGGCAAGGCCGGTTGAAATTTACGCGAATTGGCCGGATGGAACCGTCCTTAGCGTTCGCCCCGGAGGAATCGCTCCACGTCGCGCAACAGTTCTTCGGGGTCGAGGTTGCTGCTGGCGGCGGCCTTTTCGTCGTACTGCCCTTCCAGTTTGGCGACGTAGGAGCCAATTTGCTCATCGGCCTGCACGGCGCGGGCTACTTCGCTGTCGAACTTGGCGGCGGCCCCGCGTAATTCTTCCAGATCCAGCGGCAGGCGCAACAGGCGGGTGAGGGGCTGCAACAGCGAGTAGGCCACCCGGTAGTTGGGCGCCGCTTGCAGATAGTGGGGCGTGTGGCCCCAGATGGACGAATAGCCCAGCCCCTGTTTGACGCAGGCGTCCATCACCGAGGAACTGATGCCCGTCGGCCCCTGATAGTTGGAAGAGCGGATCTCCCTTCCTTCTAGGAACTCCGACAGATCGGGCCGCGTGGCCGTGCCGCTGAGTTTCACCGGGCGGGTGTGGGGCACCGCATCCAGCAACGCGCCAATATGGATGACGGTCTCCACGCCCTGCTCGTGGGCCAGGCCGGCGATGCCCCGGGAGTAGGTGCGCCAACGCAGATTGGGTTCAACCCCCATGAATATCATCAGGCCGGAGCCGGTATCGGGGTTGTCCAAGTGAAAGAATTCGTTGGCCGGCCACTGGATGTGACGCTTGCCGTCGCGGGTGCGCGTAGTGGTGGGCCGGGTCTGGGTGAAGTCGTAGAATTCTTCCGGATCGAACTCGGCGAACTTGCGCGCCTTCAGCTTGCGCTTGAGGAACTTCACCGCGCTGGTGGCGCCCTCTGCGGCGTCGGCCCAGCCGCTGAAGGCAATCAGCAGCGTGTTCAGCTTGCGGTCCGGCTGGTGGTCTATGGAAAGAAAATCCATCGCGCTCCCAAACTGGTCTGGCAGGATGGAGATAGTCTAACACGGACGGCGGCAGGTTGTGGGCTATCGCTGCCAGATGCTGATTATACTGAGGATCCCGTCGGCTTCCTCAACATAATAGAGCCAGAAATCATCTGATTGATAGCCCCAAATTCGGCGGCCTTCTTGGTCCGCTGCTCCAAAATCAATGCGCCGCGCCAGCCTGCTCAGAGGGGAAGCGGCTATCATCACAATCAGCCCCCGAGCTTGCCGCTCGATGTCCGGGCTCATTGCGTACAAGTTTTCCCATGCTTGTCTGTGCAGGATAACTCGGTTAGAGGGCGTCATCTTTGACGAGGCCCCTCTCTTTAAGATACTGCTCAAAGGTGATGCAGTCCCCTCTGGCGCGATCTTCCAAGCCCCGGCGGATGCTTTCCAGAATTGCCTCGACCTTTTCCGGCGGGTATTCCTGCCGTAACATACGGATTCCCTCGGGTTCCTGCTCTGCGGTTTGCTGCGTTTCCGCATCCAGGTTGGGAGTAGTCATATTCTTCACCTATAGATTTCTTGCGTTCCAGTCTAGCACCGCCTGCATCCCGCCGTCACTGGGCGGCGAAGCGGCTCAGGCGGAACAGAGACAGGTCGTGGGCGGTTTCGCCGTACATCGCCAGGTCAGCCATAATTTCGCCGATGACGCTGGCGAACTTGAAGCCGTGGCCGGAAAAGCCTGCGGCCAGCGACACCTGGGGATGCTCCGGGTGCAGGTCTATGATGAAATGCCCGTCCGGGGAGTTGGTGAACATACAGGTCTTTAGCGACAGCGCCGGCCCGGCCGCCGCCGGAAAGTAGCGCTGAACGAAGTCTCGCAGCACCGCCTCATCCTCCGGGTAGATGTCGCGGTCGAGGCGGTCGGGGTCGGCGAGCTGGTGCCGGTGGTGGGAGCGGCCCACCTTGAAGCCCGGCACGCCATAGACCGGAAAGCCGTAGAAGCGCCCTTCTTCGGCATAGAGTCCGAAGACCGGGAAAACGTCGGGGCGGAAAAGCTGCGGGCTTTCCGGCTGAAACCAGCCCAGCACCTGCCGCTCGGCCACGGCGTAGGGGGCCAGGGCCGGGGCGGCCTGAGCGGCCCAGGCCCCGGCGGTCACCACCAGCCGCGCCGCCCGGTAGCCGGCGCGCGAGGTGCGGACGGTTACGCCCTCGCCCGCCGGTTCCCACTCCAGAACGCGCTCGCGCCCGTGAACCTCGGCTCCGGCCTCCAGCGCGGCGTTGACGTGGTTGACGATGCACCGCTCCGGCAGCAGGAAGCCGCCGTCGGCCTGGTAGACGGCGGCGATGTCGTGGTCGAAGCGGTAGCCGGGAAAGCGGCGGCCGGTCTCCGGCCCGGTCAGCACCTCATAGGGGATGTGATGCTCTTCGCAGGCCGCCACCGCGCCTTGGAAGAACTCGCTTTCGGCGTGTCCGGCGCGGATGGAGCCGGTGATCACCAGCAGCCGCTCCCCGGAGGCGTTCTCCATCTGATGCCAGAGTTCATAGGCGCGGCGCACCAGCGGCACATAGGAGGGATGTTCCTGGAGCGTGTAGCGAATCATCCGGGAATAGCCGTGGGACGAGCCCATCTCGTGAGGCACGTCAAACTGCTCCAGCCCCAGCGTCCGCCAACCCCGCCGCGCCAAATGATACAGCGCCGCGCTGCCCATCCCGCCCACGCCGATGACGATGGCGTCGTATTCGTTCATAAACCCGTCCTGTATTGGACGCAGCGAGCGCCGGGAACACAAAGGTTATTCTTGTAAGCCAAAACCCTCTGCGCTCCCGGCGCTCTCTCCGTTTAGTTTCGTTCTATCCTTGGGGAATGGCGGTTCCAGGGGTGGTCATCCGCAGGGAGTAGACTGAGGTGCGGGCGGTGAAGAGCATGGTGCGGTTATCTTCGCCGCCCCAAGCGCAGTTGGCGGGGATTTCCGGCAGACGGATGACGCCCAGCAGCCCGCCCGCCGCGTCGAAGACCCAGCAGCCGCCCGGCCCGGTGCAGTAGACGCGGCCCTCGGCGTCCACCTTCATCCCGTCGGGAACGCCGTCTTCGCCGGAAAACATCTCGGCGAAGACGCGGTTGTTGCTCAGCGAACCGTCGGCGGCCACGTCGAAGGCGCGGATGAACTGATGCTCGCAGACCTCGCCCCGCTCCTTGGTCCCGATGCAGGTTTCGTCCCGGCGGGTGATGGCGATGTACAGCACGCTTTCGTCGGGCGAGAAGGCGAGGCCGTTGGGGTACTCGGTATCGCGGGTGGCGATGGTGTGCTGTCCGGTGAGGGAGACGCGGTGCACGCCGCTGAAGTCCAGCTCCCGTTCCTCGGCGGTAAGCCGCCCGTTGGGGTCGGTGAAATACAGCGAGCCGTCGGAGCGGCCCGCCACGTCGTTGGGCCGGTTGATGCGCCGACTGCCGATGTGGGTGGCGATGGCGGTATAGGATCCGTCGGCGTTGCGGCGGGTCAGTTGCCGGTTATCGCCCTCGCACAGAATCAGGTTGCCGGCTAGATCGAAAGTGAGGCCGTTGGAGCCGCCGCTGTTATCGCGGAAAACCTCGGTCTGCCCCTCCGGCGTCATCCGGTGAACCAGCGAGGCGCGGATGTCCACGAACAGCCAGTAGCCCTCGGGGTGCCATAGCGGGCCTTCGGTGAAGCCGAAGCCGGTGGCGAGCTGCTGCGCTTCCGCGCCCGGCGCCACGATTCCGGGTAGCAAGTCTGCCATGATTCCCCCTTTGGTGAGGGGTTATAAATTGGCCGCCGGGAGTGAGACGTTTCCCTCCGGCGCTCTCGCTCCCCGCGGCCTGACCCTCACGCCTGGAGCTGCGCTAGGTACTGCTCCTCGAAGTCCATTCCCGCCAGGTCGCTGAAAGCCCGCATCAGCCGCCGGGTTACCGGGCCGGGCGGCGGGCCGTCGCCGGTGGCCGCGCCGTTGAAGGCGGAAACCGGGCAGATGCAGAGGCTGGTGGAGGTAAGAAAGGCTTCATCGGCGGTGTAGGCGTCGAAGAGGTCCAGATCCCGTTCCGCCGTTTCCAGCCCCAGTCCTGCGGCCAGGTCCAGCACGGTGCGGCGGGTTATGCCTTCCAGCACGTACTGGCCCTTGGGGGTGGCTACCGCGCCGTCCTTGATCAGGAAGATGTTGGAGCCGCGCCCCTCGGTAAGGTTGCCCGCTTCGTCCAGCAGCACGGCCCAGGAGCCGGGGTCGGTTCCCTGGGCTTCTAGGTCGCCCAGCACTAGATTCAGGTAGTTGTGGGTCTTGGCCCGCGGGCTCATAAAGCGGGGCGGGACCCGGGGCACCGACGGGGTGGTGACCCGCGCTCCGTCGCGGTAGAGCGGGGCGCGCGCGGCGAAGGGTATGGCGTGGGTTTCGATAAGCACGGTGGGGGCGCCGCCGCCTTCCTCGCCGCGGGTTACCCGCTGCATCACCCACAGATCCTGACCCGGCGGCAGCAAGGGGTAGTTATGCTCCACCACCCGGCGCGACCACTGCTCCATTTCGTCCATCCCGATGCCGGGGTCAATACGGACGTAGCGCAGGGAGTCGTAGAGCCGCCGCACGTGTTCGGCCAGCTTGAAAGGAACGCCGTTGAAGGTTCTCGCGGCGTCGAACACCGCGTCGCCATAGATGAAACCCCGGTCGCGGATGGGAATGCCCGCCCGCGATTCCGGCACAAGCTCGCCGTTGAGGAAAACGATGGGTTCGCTTTGGGACATAACGACCTCCCGGAGCCGCAGGCAAAGGTGGGGATGCCGCCAAATGATACCAGCAAGCCACTGGCGCCGCCACCAAATTCTCCTCCGCCGGAAGACCTCGCCGGAAGTATTGTAAGGAAAAGAGAGGGGAGAGAGCGCCTTTGCAGGAAAAACAGGATGGCCGGAGGCACTGCCTCCGGCCATCTGCGGGTCGCTGTTGGGGATCGGACTAGCGGGGGATTATGGGGACTGACAAGGTGCCCAGCTCCTCCACGTCGGCCGGATGGGTTATCTCGCCGCCCAGCTCGTCAAGACCGAATCCAATGGCGATCAGCTCCATGCTCTGCGCCTCTTCGGACATCAATACGACGTCACCGGCCACGGCCACAGTTACCATCCGCCATTCCCAAGACTCGCCGGGGTCGAGTACGCCGTCATTGTTCAGGTCGCCGCCCACGTACTCCTGGGAGTCGCGGGTCAGAGGCCCACGGGCCAGCGGCACAACCCCGTTGGAACTGAGATCCACCCGGACATTGGTCAGGGGGGCGTCGCCGTCGTTGGTTTCGGTTATGGTCAGGGTCTGCACTATGAACCGCATCACTATGGTGTCATGCTCGCTCATGCCAATAACGGTGCTGGGGTCAATTATGCCAATGACCAAGGAATCCGACTCGGCTCCCTCTGAGTTGTTGTCCGCGGCGATAGCAGTGACGGTGAACACAAACACCGATTCACGGTCCAGCGGGAGGCTGGAGCACTGGATGGTTATTTCCCGGTTGCTGTCAAGCATCCCCAGGTCGCTCAGGTCGCGATCGCAGTTATGCACTTCAGGGAAGCCGGACTTGTTGGACACCGACACGTTGGTCAGCAGCGAGTCCCCGGCGTTGAGCACGGTAATGGTTATGGGGGATGACTCGCCCCTGCGAACTCGCGGCAGCCCCCGAATGATCTCAGTATCCGTGGTGGCTATGATGTTCAGGCCAGGGTCGATGACCCGGATTTCGGCGGAGGCGGTCGCCGCGGGCAGGGGGCTGGTGGTGCCGGGCAAGGTGCCCGTAGCCACCGCGGAAACCACGTTCCGTCCCAGAGGGAAGAGGACGGTACACTCATACTCGGGCGGCTGTTCGGCTGCCCCTACCGTGCCGAAGTTGCGGTTGCAGTCGTTGAGGTCAACATCCGTGCCGTCCGAGTATTTGGCTACCACGGTGACAGTGACGTCGTCCAAGTCGGTTATCGTCGGGGTTACGACGTTGATGGCGACAGTGGCCTGATTTCCGGTGCGCACGACCTGCACCGAGGGGGTGACGTCAACGGCCACGTCCACCGGCACCAGTACCACGTCTGCGGTGTCGGTCGCTTGGACTTGGGTATCGGGCGGCACTCCGCCAATTACGTCGGCGGTCACCACTACTTCGTTGGTGGTGCTGCGCTCCAGCGCGGCGCCGCAGTTATACGGCTCCGTTGATTCGCCAACGCCGATCACCGGGAAAGTTCGCTCGCAGTCGGGGGCATCGGCGTCCGTGATGGTGACGTTGGACAACTCAAGCCCGCCGGTATTGGTCACAGTGATTACAAAGTTGGCCGTTTGGCCCTGATGGATTGTCGGGGTTGAAGTAGTCTTCACCACTTCAACGGCAGGCCCCTCGATTTTGATAATGTTGGAAACGGAGCCGGAGGCTTCAGGAGGAGACAGCCCTTCCGGTACGCTCAAGGACTTGCCGCCCTCGTAGCGGGCCGTGACCACCACGTCGCCGTCGGCGGTGGCGTGCTGCTGGTTAATGGTGTAGTCCACCGTGAAGCTCTCGAAGGGGTTGCCGCGCGAAACCTTGCCGATTGCCCCGCGCAACGGGCCGGCCACTGTGCGTTCCTCGCCGCCGGGAAGCACCAAGGCTAGGGTGCCGCCCTCAAAGTTACAAGCGATATTGCCTTCCGACAGCTCAGGAATGGACAGGATGACCTGATACTGGAGGGTTTCGCCGTGGCGGGTCACAGTTATGGACTCGCCATTCTTGGTAACTAGGACGGATATGCCAACGGTGGAGACGTTACAGCCCGCAGGCTCTTCACCAAAGGCGACAGGGGGGCGAGACATGTAGGCCCCGATTCCCATGGCGACCAGCGCAAGCAGGGTGACCAAGAGGAGAGTTTTTCGTTGAATTAAGCTCATCAATGTGGCTCCCGAAAAAGTATGTCGCCATAGCTGGCGGGCTTGCTGCCGACGATGGGGTGCGAGTCAACAGCCATGCTTGGGCTTGCTTTCAGGGACAGCCACAGCAAAATATCCGGCCGCCCCATTAACAGCTCGCGCAACATAATACACAGGCTGGGGCCGTAATTCAACCGTTTGCCGCCCGCTTTCCCAATCCCGGCAGTCTGAGTTCTTGGGATTGCCAAGCCCGCATTAGTCAACCACAACTGCGGCCTGTGGTCAAGCCGTGCGCGAACCCGCGATTCTCTGCGTCCGTTGGCAATGCGCTATTCCCGCCTGCAACCGTCCTTCCCGCCCCGCCGTCAACCGTCCGAACGGGTTTTCGCGCCGCAATGCGTGTTAGAGCCGCAATGCGTGTTAGAATAGAGGGCGGTTCGGGCATCTGCTCGGTATTCCGCCGTGTGTTGGCAATGCCGACTGGCCGCGCCGTCCCGTCGCCCATCACTCCCGCCTTCGCGGGAATAATGGGGTGGAAACGGCCGAGCGGGCAGGGCCAACACGCCTTTGGAATTCACATCTATCCTGAGCCTCGCAGGGAACGATGGGCAGACTGTATATTGTCCGGCACGGCGAAACTGTCTGGAACCGGGAGGGCCGCATCCAGGGCCATACCGACGTCGGCCTGTCGGAACGGGGTTGGCGGCAGGCCCGTCTGCTGGCGCAACGGCTGAAATCCGTTCCCCTCAATGCCGCCTACGCCAGCGATCTTTGCCGCGCCTCGGATACCGCCGCCGAGATACTGCAAGGCCGCGACGTTCCGCTCCACCCCACGCCGCGCCTGCGCGAGTATCATAAGGGAGCGTTCGAGGGCTTGACAGAGTTCGAGCTTCGTTCCCGCTATCCTTCGGAGTATCCGGGATATATCGCCAAGGATCTGGACTACGCCCCCGAAGGCGGGGAGTCCGTCCGCGGCGTCAGCGCCCGCATGACCGGGGTCATAAACGAAATCAAGGAACGGCATTTGAGCGGCAGCACGCTGGTGGTGGGGCACGGCGGTTCCTTGCGCGCCGCCATGATGGCCTTGCTGGGAATGCCGCTGGACGCCAACTGGCGTTTCGTCTTCGGCAACTGCACCCTGACGGTGGTGGACACCTACCAAGACAACGCCGTGCTGCGCCTGTTCAACGACGGTTCCCACCTGGATGGACTGGAAATGGATGGCCTGGAAACCCGGCCCGCGAACAGCATTGCTTCCCCCGGCCCGGCCGGGAACGGAGAAGACCGTTGAGCGCCGGAAGAGAATCCAGCGGCGAATCAGCCTCCGGGGACGGCGTCATCGGTTCCGCCACGGCCCGCGCTCCGGGCGTCTGCGGCGTTCTGGCCCAGGGCCTCTTGGGGGAGATGCCCTTCTCCGTAACCTGCCCGGTGGACTTCTTTTCCCGAGTGCGCGTCGAGTTGAGGCCCGGCCCGCCGACGGTGAGCGCCCCGGAGGGATGCGAGAAAACCGCCGCCGTGGTGCGCCGCACCCTTATGCGCCTTCGGAAGGCCAAGGTGCGGGCCGACGTGCGGGTGAGCAGCCCCATTCCGCGAGGGCGGGGCCTGGGCAGCAGCAGCGCCGACCTGTCCGCCGCCATCGCGGCCACCGCTCTGGCCTTGGGCCAAACCCTCAGCCCCTATGACATCGCTCAAATCGCCCTGTCCATCGAACCCACCGGCGGCGTGATGATGCCCGGCCTGGCTCTGTTCGACCACCGCGCCGGGATGGTGCGCGAGACCATCGGGCCGCCGCCGCCCATGGAAATAGTGGCTTTGGACTTCGGCGCCTCTTCCCGCTCCCACCTGGACGGCAGTTCCCATCAGTGGCGCGGGGTGAACCGCCGGACGGCAGAGGCGTTGGCCTTGATTCGCCGGGGGGTGGCCGAGGGAAGCCCGGCATTGGTGGGCCGGGGCGCGACCATCGCCGCCGAGGCGGGCAGCAGCGTTGCTCCCCGTCCGCGGCTGGAGGAAGCGGCCGAGTTCGCCCGGGAAGTCGGCGCAGTGGGGGTCAACGGCGGCCATGCCGAGGGCGTGACCGGCCTGCTGCTGGACGCCACGGAGCGCCGCGGCAAGTCCACCTACATCAAGGCCAGGCAGGCGTTTCCCGACGCTGAAACCGTCTACCACTTCCGGCTGCTGGGCGGCGGCGTGCAAAGGGTGAGCTAAACGCCGGCGCGCCGGGTTTTGCTTATGATGAATGACAGACCCCGGCAAACTTGGCGCGCTGGCCGTTTAATTGACAAAGCGAGGATGGCAAACGATGGCGGAGTATAACCTGGCAGTGATTCCCGGCGACGGCGTGGGGCCGGAGGTTATCGCCGAAGGGCGCAAGGTTCTGGAAGCTCTGGCGGCTTCGGGCGGCCCGGCCTTCCGGTTCACCGAGTACCCGTGGGGCAGCGATTACTACCGCGAGACCGGCCGCCTGATGCCGGAGGACGGGCTGGAGCTGCTCTCCGGTTTCGACGCCATCCTGTTCGGCGCGGTGGGCGACCCGGACATCCCCGACCACATCACCCTGCACGGGCTGCTGCTGCCCATGCGCCGGGGCTTTGACCAAGGTGTGTGCGTGCGCCCCGCCTACCTCTATCCGGGCGTAGCCTCTCCCCTCTCCGGCAAGGAGCCGGGCGATATTGATATGGTCATCTTCCGGGAGAACACCGAGGGCGAGTACGCCCCGGTGGGAGGCCGCCTCAACGCAGGCACGCCCCATGAGACGGTGATCCAGAGCAACGTGTTCACCCGCCGCGGCACCGAGCGCATCATCCGCGCCGCCTTCGAGCATTGCGTCCGCCGCAACAGGCGCAACAAGGTGACCTCGGTCACCAAGTCCAACGCCCAGTCCTTCGGCATGGTTTTCTGGGACGAGGTGTTCGAGGAGGTGGCCGCCGAATACCCGCAGGTGGAGAGCGAATCGCTGCTGGTGGATCGGGCCTGTATGGACTTCGTGCGCTGGCCCGAGGACTTCGACGTGGTGGTGGCCTCCAACCTGTTTGCCGACATCCTGTCGGACATCGCGGCGGTGGTTTCGGGCAGCATGGGCCTGGCCCCCAGCGCCAACATCAACCCCGACAAGGTTCATCCATCGCTGTTCGAGCCGGTTCACGGCGCGGCCTTCGACATAATGGGGAAGGGCATCGCCAACCCCCTGGCAACCATATCCGCCGTGGCGATGATGCTGGATCACTTGGGCGAGCCGGACGCCGCCGCCCGGGTGGACGCCGCCGTAGCCCGCTGCCTTTTGGAACGCCGGGTGGTCACCGCCGACCTAGGCGGCAGCGCCGGCACGGCGCAGATGGGCGACGAGGCGGCGCGGCTGGTGCGCGAGGGGTAGGGGATCCGCGATCGGGCCGTTGCCATTTACTCAACGCGTTGAGTAAAATTGCTCAATGCAATGAGTATTTCGCAATACATTCGCCCCCAGGCAAAAGAGCTGCTCCAGTGTCTAAGGGAGCCGCCGAACGCCTGATCGCAAACTGCTGGCCGGCGGCGGTATTCAGATTGAGGAGTTCCTTTCCCGCCCGGCGGGGCATTGGGCGGGCCGGTGACGGCCAAGAAAATGCGCTTGGGCAGCTCTGGCGCGCGCTTTCCGGCTTAAGTCCCTAGTCGAGCCGTCCGCAAGCCATTGGCGCTCCCTACACCCCCAGCACCACTGCCGCCATGCGTTTCTCCAGGGCCTGGCCGATCTGCATGGCGAGTTCCAAGCGCCGGTGGTTGCCGATGGTGCCCACGAAGGCGACGCCCAGCAGCCGGCCTAGGCGGAAGTCCACCACCGTCGAGGAAATGAGGCCGGTGGGGCCGCCTTGCAGCACGTGCAGAGCCACCGATTCGTCGAAGAAGCCGCCGGTTTCCAGGCGGGACGCGGCGACCAGTTGATGCCCCTGCCCCACGCTGTCGCCCACGTGATCCTCGAAATCCTTGAGGAAAATTTCGTGCATCCAGCGGCTGACCGACTCGGGGGTGTCGAAGAGATGCACCACCGAGGCGGCCATAAAGTCGAACCCGTCAGACATCGCCATGTTGGAAGTGGGGCCAATCTCGCGCATATCGCCGGTCACCCGGCCCGCATCGAGGAAACGCTGGGCGGTGCTGCCGGCGAACCCGTTGCGGGCCAACTGTTCGTTGTCCAGCTCACCTTCGCGGACAATCTGATGCGCCTGGAAATCGCCGGGAAACTCGCCCTTTTCCAATACCATTTCGGGCAGCGTTTCTTTGGTAACCCGATAGGTGGCCCTAGTAATTGCAGAGGTAGCCAAACCGGCCCTCCGGGAAAGTGGAATTGGCGTTCGGGAAAGCGTTCCGAATGAACCGGGAGCGGCGAAATTCGCCGCCCCCGGTTCCAGCGCTGCGGTTAACCGCAGACCATGGGATAAACATGGACCGAGCGGGTGGACTCCACGGGCAGCATGGTCTTCTTCCAGCTCTGCCCGCCGTCGCTGCTGCTGTAAACCTCGCCGGAATACGACGCGCAGCTTATGCGGCTGGGCGCGGCGGGGTCAATGGCGACCTGCATCATCCGTCCCGGCGGAACGTCGCCCAGGTCTAGGCGCTCCCAGGTCTGGCCCACGTCGCGGCTGCGGAACAGCGCGCCTTCCGGCACCGTGTCGGGCGGCGCCGCGCCGCCGCCGGCTCCCGAGGCCAGGTAGATGGTGGCGGGATCGTCCGGCGCCACCGCTAGGTCGCGGCAGTAGGAGCCGCCGGGGAACATATCGTCCACGTTCACGTGTTCCCAGCGCGTTCCGTTATTGCGCCCCCGGAACATGGCGATTTGGGTGGCAATCTGCACGGTGTCATGGTCTGCCGCGCTCACCGCGACCTGGTGCAGGTCAAGGGTGTTGTTGCGGACATACGGGCCGTCCAGCAACTGCGCCCAGGTCTCGCCCCCGTCGCGGCTGGCGAGCAGCCCGCCGACCTCGATGGCCGCGTACACGTTGCCGGAGTCCACCGGATCAACGGAGATGCCGATGACCCGCTTGCCCAGCGGCGGCATATAGGTCGTGATGTGGGGGAAGATCACCCCGCCGGTGTCCATTTCCTGCCAGGTTTCGCCGCCGTCCTGAGAACGGGCGATGGCGCAGGGCTCATAACCGGCGAAAATGGTGTTGGCGTCGGAAGGGTGGGCCGCCAGCGACCACACCTCCCGCCCCCCGGCGGGGTCGGGGAGCCGCTGCCAGCTCGCGCCCCGGTCCAGGCTGCGGTAGACGCCGTCCTGCGTGCCGGCAAACACCACTTCCTGGTTGTCCGGCTTGAGCAGCAGGGCGCGCACCTGCGGCTCGCCCGGCAGCCCGGCGGATATGTCCTCCCAGCCGTCCTCGCCGTCGGCTTGGCGGAAGATGCCCCCCTCGCCGATATAGTCACCTTCGCCTGCCAGCCCGATGTAGGTATAGGTCCGGTGATTGGTTGCGACCATAAAAAGACTCCTCTGCGGATCGTTTGCTCTTGGGATATTTTGGCCTAACCCTTCCCTTTGTCAAGGGGCGCGGCGGCAAGGTATTCCCAACGTGCGCTGACATCGCTCCCAAGCCGCGCCTTGCGGCTGCCTCATTACAACTCCGCCTTGCCAGGTCATTCCCGATCTCCCGGCCTCCCGGGCAAGCCCGAATTCCCGGTCAAGGCGGGATTCCGGGCGGCCGCGCCGGAATGACAGAGCTTTCGGGCATTGCCAGCGCACATCGAGAATACCGCGCAGCAGATGCTCCCGGTTTAAGGGCCAACTCCGTGATAAAATGCGGAATCCCCTCGCCTTCTTGGTGGTCATCAAGGGAGCGGCCAACTCCGTGATAGAATGCGGAACACGGGCGGGAGGAGAGTTCAGCCGGCGCAAGTTCTGTCCTGAATTCAGGCAAAGAACCGGAAGATCCTGCTATTCCCGCCCTGCCCGGTGGCGCGCCGCCTCGCTCTGCGCTACTATTTGACACAATCACCCCTTGATACAATCATTCATTGATACATTACCGCGATACATTACCGCGCAATTGCCGATGGAAGGTATATGCCCATGAAAGACAAGGTGTACGCCACCATGGACGAGGCGGTGGCCGACATCCCCGACGGCTCCACCATCATGTGCCCCGGATTTTCCGGCGTCGGCGTTCCCCGCAACCTGCTGGCCGCGGTCAACCGGCAGGGCGCCAGGGAGCTGACCTGCATCTCCAACAACGCCGGCACTACCGACGAACTGGTGGACGTCGGCACGCTGGTAGAGGCCGGGCAGGTCAAAAAGATGATCTGCGCCTTCACCGCGCCCACCCATCCCTCGGTCATCAGCCCCTTCGTGCGGATGTACAACGAAGGGCTGGTGGACGCCGAACTGGTGCCGCAAGGAACGCTGGCCGAGCGCATACGCATCGCCGCGGCGGGCATCGGCGGGTTCTATACCCCCACGTCGGTAGGCACCGAGCTGGCCGAGGGCAAGGAACACCGCGAGATCAACGGCCGCACCTACGTCCTTGAATACCCCCTCCACGCCGACTATGCCTTGGTCCGCGCCTGGAAGGCCGACAAGTTCGGCAACCTGCAATTCCGCCTTTCCCAGCGCAACTTCAACCCCATCATGGCTATGGCCGCCAGTACCACCATCGTCGAGGTTGAAAACGATGTCGTGGAAACCGGCGAGCTGGACCCCGACCAAGTTCACGTATCCGGCATATATGTTGACCGCATCGTCAAGATTCCGGAGGACGGCATCTGGGCCGGCGCCAAGCCGGGCCTGTAGCGGGCCGGGCGCCCATCCCGCAACAACATCCAACACGGAGCGCTGAAATGAGCGACAAGCCAAAGCTGACCCGCCAACAGATGTGCGACCGGCTGGCAATGGAGTTCCAAGACGGCTGGATCGTCAACTTGGGCGTGGGAATGCCCACCCTATGCTCCAACTACATTGACCCGTCGCGGAGCATCATCAATCACTCGGAGAACGGAGTCATCGGCTACGGCCCCTTGGCCGCCGAGGGGCAGGAGGATCGTCACTTGGTCAACGCCGGCGGGCAGCACGTCACCGCGCAGCCGGGTATGGGCATCGTGCATCATGCCGACTCGTTTATGATTATCCGCGGGGGCATGATTGACGTGACCGTGATGGGCGCCTACGAAGTGGCGGAGAACGGCGACTTCGCCAACTGGCGCATCCCCGCCCGCAAGGGCGGCGGCATCGGCGGCGCCATGGACCTGGCCGCCTGCGCCAAGCGCGTCTTCATCGCCATGGAGCATACCACCCGCGAGGGCGAGCCTCGCCTACTCAAGCGCTGCAAGCTGCCCATCACCGCCCCCGGCGTCGTCAAGATGCTGGTGACCGACCTGGGCCTGTTCGGAATCACTGCTGACGGCTTCGAGCTGCTGGAACCTGCCCCGGGCTGGACGCCGGATGAGATCCAGGAGCAGACCGGGGCCACGGTGCACGTGGCAGAGGAGCTGCGGGAGTTCCGGTTCCGGGGGTAAGCAAGGGCGTTTCGCGGCACGACGGGCTGTTCCAATATCCGGGTAATGCGGCAAGTTTGCCGCGTTGCCCGCAAGCATCCATCTAGGTTGAAGAGTATGCACGCCTCGCTCGCTATCAGGAACTTTCGCTGCTTCGATGACTTGAGCATAGAGCCTCTGACTCGCGTCAATCTGATTGCCGGACGAAACAACGTCGGCAAATCGGCTTTGCTCGAGGCGCTATGGATTCTCAGCTATCCCACAGCGCCCAGGGTGGCGCTTCAGAACACCCAGCGAGACTTGATGGATTATGGGTTAGGCGGATTTTTCGCAGAGCTGTTCCCGAAATACCGCACTGATTTGACTATTAGGTTGCAGTCCGAAAACGTTCCGGCGCCCGGTATCAGGACTCTCAATATCCAGCGCAAGTATCGCGCTCAGGAAACTCTCTTTGACTGGTCCGCAGTGGTGTCCGAAACTGAATTGGACGATGATGCAATTGCGGGTTTCGATTTCAGCAATGAAATGGCATTTGAGTACGTGGACGAAACCGGCAGCGGATTTCTGAATAGCGCATGGCTTGATGCCGACTCCGTATCAGGCAGATTGCGCCCTGTGCTGAGGGACAACAGAACATCAAGAGCCATGTCTGCCTATCCATGCGTGTTTAGCCACCCTATGCGCCGGGTCAATGCGCGCACCCTTGCCAGCCGTTTCGGAAGGGCGGATCTTGAAGGGTATTTGCCTGACATCGAAGAGATAATTCGGTTGCTGGAACCTGGATTGAAGCGGATGACCACCATCACCGACAACCGCGGCGTCCCCTCAATTCACGGCGACATCGGCGCAGGCCGATTATTCCCTATGGCAATTATGGGGGAAGGGACCAAACGTCTGCTGGCCTTGTCATTGGCATTTCTAGGCGCGCGCGATGGCCTGATACTTATTGATGAGGTCGAAACCGGGTTGCATCATAACGTGCTGGTTGATGTCTGGAAAAGCCTTGATTGGTTGTCCCGAGAGTTCAACGTGCAGGTCTTCGCCACCACCCACAGCTATGAGTGCATCAGGGCGGCCCGCTCCGTGTTCAAGTTAAGTGAATCAGGCGATGAGTTAGCATACATTCGCTTACAGAGGAACTACCAGACGCAACGCATTGAGTGCGTGCCTTACGATGACATAGCGGCTTTCGACTACGCTATGGAATACGGACGCGAGGTGCGGTAATGCTACCACAAACCACTGAACCCGAGCGCAGCAAGTTATTGCTGGTCGAAGGCAATGATGACGTCCGGCTCTTTAGCGCAATGTCCCGGCATCTTGGTATAAACATTACCCAAATAGATAAATATAATGGCAAACCTAACTTGGGAAACGATTTGTCCGAGCGGGTTAGGAACCCCGATTTTCATCGGTTCTTCAGTCTGGGCATAGTAAGAGATGCAGATGACAGTTCGCGTTCCGCCTTCGATGGCGTGGTAGGTTCGCTGCGGAGAGCTAAACTGCCAACGCCCGATGGCCCAATGACGCCAATAGAGCGGGACGGCAAACGGATCTCTGTACTCATCCTTCCCCCTGATGAGATACAAGGGGAACTGGAGGATGTTTGTCTGAATTCTGTCGCAGGTTCGTTAGATATGAGGTGCATGGAGAGGTACTTCGATTGTCTAAGCAGATCCGGGCCTCCAATAGCTGACAACCATCTTGCGAAAGCCAAAATTCACGCTTATTTGGCAAGCGGGCCTGTGCCGCTGTTCTATACCGGAGAACCCAACGAGTCTTCGGACCGTCGGCGGCCTGGCCTCCGTCTCGGCGAGGCGGCCGAAGCTCGTGTATGGAATTGGTCATCGCCGACGTTTGACTTGGTCGTCGATTTCCTACGCAAACTCTGACGTTCCCTAGAAATACGCCGCGCCCCCGTTTACGTGGATTGTCTGGCCGGTGATGAAGCCGCAGTCGTCGGTTGCCAGGAACAGGCAGGCGGCGGCGATGTCATCCACGTGGCCCAGCCGTCCCAGGGGTATATCCGAGGTGTCGGCCATGTTCTGTTGCGGATACCAGGTCAGGTCGCGGCTGGTGTCTATCCGCCCCGGCGAGACTACGTTGACCCGGATGTTGCTGGGGGCGAACTCCGAGGCCAGCCCCCGGGCCAAGCCCACGATGCCCATCTTTGCCGCCGACACGTGGCCCCGCTCCGCCGAGCCGTTCCAAGCCCCGTCGCCGGTGAGAAACACGATGCGCCCGAAGCCATTGGCCTGCATCGTCGGCAGCGCGCTATGGGCGCAGTAGAAGGCCCCGTCCAGCACCACGCCGCGCACCCGTTCCCAGTCGGCTAGGGTCAGCTCGGTGAAGGGCTTGTGCGGGCGGATGGCGGCGTTGCTGACCAGCAGGTCCACTTGCCCGAACCGCTCGGCGGCGGCGGCGAACATCTGCGCCACCTGCCCGTGGTCGGCGACGTCGGCCAGCGCCGCCATCGCCCCTACGCCCAAGTCGCGGACTTCCCCGGCCACCGCTTCCGCTTCCTCGCGGTTGGAGCGGGCGTTGACCACCACGTTGGCCCCCTCGCCCGCCAGCTTCAGGGCAATCGCCCGCCCGATGTTCCGCCCCGCGCCAGTCACCAGCGCCGTCCTGCCTTCCAGCCGCTTCATAACCGCAAACCTCTCTGACTATGGAATTTTCCGCCGGTTCTTGTGCCATAGATTATACTTGTGTTGACGGCGGGCCAACCCCGTCGCGCCGCGCCAATTCCGCATGGGGAGATTTTTATGTTGGTTCGCATATACACCGGCGACGACGGCCAGTCGCACTTTGAAGACCTGGGAATGCCCAGCGGCGACGCGCTGCGGGTCGCCACCAAGCCCGGCGAAGACCTCGTGTTCCGCCGCTCCGCCGAGAACGGCTTCAGCGACTGGCACCACCCCACCCGCCGCCAGTACCTCATCGTGCTGGAGGGGCAGATGGAAGTGACCTGCGGCGACGGCTCCGCCCGCCGGTTCCAGCCGGGCGACGTGCTGCTGGCCGAGGATATGACCGGCCAGGGCCACCAGACCCGCGCCATCAATGGCAGCTACCGCAGCGTGAGCATGGGGATACCGGACCTGGGATCCGCCTAGTTCCTTCCGCCCGCTCTTGGCCGGGGGCCGGGCCGCGCATCCAACAAAACGGCAAACCGATTGTCTTTGGAGCGCCGTCACGAAAGGGCGTTCAGGCCCGGGATTATTATCTCCCGGAAGGCGTCCGCCTCGGCCCGCGGCATATCGTAACCGCCCTCCTGGGTGTGGGTGGGAAAGATGAATACGTGATTGATGCCCGATTCGTCTCCGGCCCGCTTCAGCCTAATCAAGCATTCCTCGGGCGTGCCGAACAGACCGAAGGCATCGCATATTTCCGCCGCCTGAGCGTCGCTGATGCTCTCTGGGACGAAATCGCCGCGCAGGTCTATGCCGGCCTCCCGCAGCCAAAAGAGGTTGGAATCGCTGGGGTATTTCAGGTAGGGCTGGCCGGGCCGGAACCACTGTTGCGGAAAGCGGCGGGCGGCCGGGCCGTCATCCGACACCGTGGTTGGGGTGACGAAGATCGTCTGGAAACCGTCGAGGCTGCGGCCGGCCCGCGCCGCTCCGGTTTCCAGACGGCGGCGGGCCGCGCCGACCGCTTCGGGATGGAGGCCGACAAGCAGCAGGGCGCCGTCGGCAACCTCCCCGGCCAATTCCACCATCCGGGGGCCGGCGGCGGTGATGAACACCGGCGTTGTCCTGTCGCTCAAGTTGCGCAGCCGGGTTTCCGTCCCGTTGAATTCCACTCGCTCCCCTCGCAGCAGGCGGCGAATGGTCAGGATGGCCCGGCGCATTGCGTCCACTGTGGCCCGGGGGCGGCCGATATTGCCGACGGCCAGGTAGCCTGGGCCGACGGTCAGGCGTACCCGCTCCGGCGCGATCTCCTCCAGCGAGTGGGCCAGCGAGGCCAGAACCATCGGATGCCGGGTGACCGGGTTGGCGGTTGCCGGGTACAGGGCCAGCCGGGAAGTCCGCCCGGCGGCCAGGGCCAGGGTGAGAAAAACGTCCCGCCCGCTGTGCTGGTGGTCGTGCACCCCGACCCCGGAAAATCCGGCGGCCTCGCATCCCGCGATGAAATCGGCAGTCTCCGGGACAGGAAGGCCCACTGGAACTCTGATATCCACTTTCATCGAAAACACCTGCCGCTAAGAAAATGCGTGGCGAATGGCTTACGGACCGGGAGAGGGTTTGCCACCAGCCCGCTAGTTCCATAGATGGGCGAACTGGCTGGCCGCCGCCTGCTCATAGGCAACATCGCCGGAGAGCAGGCCGATGTTCCGGCAGAATTCGTTGAGGCTGGCTACCGAGTTGGGAGAAATTCCGGCAGTGTAGTAGGGAGAGTCCCGCCGCGCCAGTGTTTCGATCAATGCGGCCTCATCGGGCGGGAACAGCCGGTGGCCCACTCGGGCCGCCCGAGACGGATCGGCCCGCAGCGCCCGTTGCGCCGCCGCTATCGCCCGCACCGCTCCCTCAGCCGTGGCCGGGGAATTCTCAATCAGCCGGTCGGCGGCAACCAGCGCCGCAAAGGTGTAGTCCCTCGCTGCCGAAGGGCCAATGCCCCGCCGCGGGTCAAGAACCACACTGCCTATCCCGTTACGCACCGACACTTCGGCCCCCATCGCGTTGGCCCAGAACCCGTCTATCACTCCCTCTTCCAAGGCCCGGGCGGCCTGAACGCCGAAGGACACGCCCGCCTCGCCGCTGCCGGGCACCGGAGCCAGTGTCACGCCGTCCCGCTCCGGGTCTACGCCCGCATCGGCCAGCAACCGGCGCAATGCTGCGTCGGGCCCGGGGGCCGCTCCGATGCGCAGGCCCTTGACCGCCGCAACGTCCCCGGGCCGGACTCCCAAGCCGGAACGCAGCACCAGCAGCCAGAAGGTATGCTGGGACAAGGCGGCCAGCAGCTTGGCCCCCTGCCAACCGGGGAAGGCCGACAGGGTGGCATGGGCCGGCCCGGCCACGAAGTCAACGCGGCCATCCCGCAACGCTTCCATCGCCTGGCCTATCGGGAAGACCAGCTCCAACTCCGCGTCTATTCCTTGGGCTTGGAAAAATCCCAGTTCTACGGCGGCCAACGCCGGGAAATAGGAGTTGGATACCAGATCGGGTACTGCGATGCGCATTTATCTCGCCTCCTAGCCCCGCCTGGGTTTTGGGCGCGGGGCTGGGCCAAGTTTACCACCGGTCTCGCATACAGTATCCTCTGGAGGGTTGACGCCGGATTATTACTCAGGAGTGGAATAATGCCTGATACGCCTTTGCACTATCAAACCATTGCGGAAGTGGGGAGCCGCCTCCAGTCCGGGGAACTGTCGCCGGTGGAGCTGACCACGGCGATTCTGGAGCGCATTGAGGCCCTGGACGGCTACCTGAAGAGCTACGCCACGGTAATGGCCGACTCGGCCTTGGCGGCGGCCCGGGCCGCCGAGGGGGAAATCGCCGCCGGAAACTACCGGGGCGGCCTCCACGGGGTGCCCATCGCCGTCAAGGATCTGTGTTTCACCGCCGGGGTCGCCACCATGGGGGGCGCCCGCGTGCTGCGGGAGCGCCCGCGTGCTGCGGGACTTCGTGCCCGATTTCGACGGCACGGTGGTGCAAAAACTCAAGGCCGCAGGCGCGGTGATTCTCGGCAAGCTGAATCTCACCGAGGGAGCCATGGCCGGTTACAACCCGGAGTTCCAGATACCCATAAACCCCTGGGGCGCCGACCGCTGGTCCGGCGCATCTTCCAGCGGATCGGGAGCGGCAACCGCCGCCGGACTGTGCTACGGTTCGCTGGGCAGCGACACCGGCGGTTCGATCCGGTTCCCCTCGGCGGCCTGCGGCATTGTGGGAATCAAGCCCACCTGGGGGCGGGTGAGCCGGTACGGCGTGCTGGCGCTGGCCGAGTCCCTGGATCACATCGGGCCGATGACCCGGAGCGCCGCCGACGCCGGTGTTATGCTGCAAGCCATCGCGGGCCACGACGCCAACGACCCCACTTCGCTGACCGCTCCGGTTCCCAATATGCTGGAAGGCGTGGCTCAGGGGGTTCGCGGCCTTCGCATCGGCGTTGACGAGGGATATATCAGCGACGGCGTTGACCCCGAGGTGGCCGCGGCGGTGCTGGAGGGCGCCCGCCTGCTGGAAAGCCTGGGAGCAAGGCTGGTGCCGGTGCGAATGCCGGACATCGAGCCTTTCTCCCGGGCTTGGGGGGTGCTTTGCTCGGCGGAAGCGGCCGCGGCCCACCGCGAAACTTTCCCTTCCCGGGGCGGCGAATACGGCCCCTGGTTCCGGGGCTGGCTGGAGCTGGGGTTGCGCCACAGCGCCGCCGACTATGCCATTGCCAGCTACCAGAGGCTGGCTTGCAACGGAATCCTAGCCGAAATTTTCGACGGCATCGACGTTCTGGTCTGCCCCTCCATGACCACGCCTCCCGAACGGGTCACGCCGGAAGCGCTATATGGCCCGATGGACGGGGAGGAATGGACTTGGGGAAGGTTCACCATACCATACGACTTCAGCGGGGCGCCCACCATATCCCTGCCCTGCGGACTGAACAGCGAAGGGCTGCCCCTCAGCATCCAGTTCGTCGGCCGGCACTTGGCGGAGCCGCTGCTGGTACAGGCGGGCCACGCCTACGAGTCCGCCGCCCAAGGCCGGCTGCTGCCGGACATATAGCCGGGTTCCGGTCAGGACGATGCAGCAGGGCCGTCCAAGAGCGCGCTAACGGCGCGGCAAGGCCTCTGCGCGGAGAGAAGCGCGCTCAGGATGCCGAACGGCGCGGCGGGGCGGCTTTGCCAGCATACCGGCCTGTGGCGCCTACCGGAGTTTAACGGCGGTGCCATAGGCCAGTATTTCCGACATACCCTGGCTGATGGCGCTGGTGGTGTAACGCACGTTGACCACCGCATCGGCGTTGAGACTCTGCGCTTCGCCAATCATAAGCTGCGTTGCTTCGGCGCGGGCTTCGGAAAGCATCTCGGTGTAGCTGCCTACCCTGCCGCCCACAACGCTTCGGAGACCGGCTTGGATGTCGCGGCCTATGTGTTTGGCTTGCACGATGTTTCCGGTCACCAGTCCCAGAATTTCGGATACTTCAAGCCCCGGCACGTTCTCGGTGGTGCTGACTATCATAATTTACTCCTTACGGCTCCTGGCCCGGAGAGTCACCCCAGCCCCAGCCGCTCGCGGTAGTCGGGATCCCAGGCCGCTATGATGCCCCGCTTCAGGGCCTCCGGCTGCGGGACCACCGGCGACGGCTCGCCGGTGGTTGGCACGGCGGCGATTACTGCGTCTTCCGCCAGTTGGCGGTACTGCTCATCGGAGACGCCCAGCAGGTCTTTCAGGGCCGGCTCGTTGTGCTGCCCGAAGGCCGGTGAAGCCCCCTGTATCCGCAGCGGACTCTTGGAGAACTTGTAGGGTCGGCTGAGGAACATCCGCTCGCCCAGCTTGCGCTCCGGCGGGTATTGCACCCGCTCCAGGAAGTTGCGGCTTCTGTAATGAGGGTCATAGTGTATGTCGCGTCCCGTCAGCACCGGCCCGGACGGGATGCCCTCGGACTGGAGGGCGTGCATCGCGGCGTAGCGGTCCCGGGTTGCAGTCCAAGCCGCGATGATTTCGTCCAGCGCGTCGTGGTTTTCGCGGCGGCCCGACAGCGATTGGAAGCGCGGGTCGGCGGCCAGTTCCGGCTGCTCCATCACCCGGCACAGCGCCTGCCACTGGGCGTCGTCGCCCACCGAGAGGGTAATCCACTGATCCGTGCCGCTGGCGGGGTAGCAGCCCTGGGGGGCGCGCCACGGGTGGCGGTTGCCGATGCGCCCGCCCTCGCGTCCGTTGACGGCGGCGTCCAGTATGTACTCCGAAAGGAACATCACCCCGGCCTGGTACATCCCCATGTCCACCCACTGCCCCAGCCCGGTGCGGCTGCGGTAGCGCAGCGCCGCCCCGATGGCGAACAGCGCCGTCCAAGTGGAGAGGAAGTCCACGAAGGACGCCCCGGCCTTGGCCGGCCCGCCGCCCACGTAGCCGGTAACCCAGCAATGCCCGTGGGTCGCTTCCTGGGTGGTGGCCTGGGCCGGGTAGCCCGAATACGGCCCGCCGCCGTGCCCGTAGCCGGTGTTGGAAACGAGGATGACGTCGGGCCGCAGCTTGCGCATATTGGGGTAGTCCAACCCCCAGTTTCGCATCACCCGCGGGGTGAAGTTCTCCATCACCACGTCGCTGACCATCACCAGTTCACGGAACAGCTTCCGGCCCGGCTCGCCGGTCATATCCAGCGTGACGGACTGCTTGCCCCGGTGAATCAGGTTGTAGGTCGAGGGGCGGTTCCACCAATCCTCGCCCAGGTCGTTCTCCGCGAATACCCCGGAGTAGCCGCCCGTCCGCGTAACGTCGGGCCGCCCCGGCCCTTCGACCTTGATGACCTCTGCGCCCATGTCGGCCAGCAACCCCCCGGCGTAAGGCAGCGCGAAAACATAGGTGGAGTCCAGCACCCGTATCCCTTCCAAGGGCAGCTTGTGTCCTCCTTTCGGAGGCGGGTTGGGATGGGGGACTTCCCGGCCGGAGTTAGAAGCAGTCATCAGATAGCGTCCGTCTGCCGCAGCACGGTCAGTTCTTGGGGGGTAAGCCCCAGACCGTCCACGTATATCTCCCGGTTGTGCTGCCCCAGCGTCGGGGCCGGCATTGCGTACTGGTACGGAGTCAGCGACATGTTGAACAGGGCAGCCGGCGCTTTGATCTTGCCCATCACCGGATGTTCGACCTCGCGGTAGAAGTCCCGCGACTCCAGTTGCGGGCACCCGGCCAGCTCCGTCGGCGTCTGGACCAGCCCGAACAGCATCCGGGAGCGGGCCGCCTCGGTGAACAGCTCCCACTTGCCCCGCTGGCTGATGGCCTCCAGCACAATGCGGTCCAGTTCCTCGCCGTTGCGGTTGCGCTCGGCGGCGTCGGTGAAGCGCTCTTCGCGGAGCCTGGGGTCGCGGAAGAAGTCGGCGATGGTCTCCCAGGTCGCCCCGCCGCCGGTCTGCACGATGATCCAGCCATCCTCGCAGGGCATGGGATGCCCGAAGTTGCTGCCCGAGGCCCGCCGCCGCGGCTGAGTCGCCCCGATGAAGGGATACATCGTCTGCGTTGCCATCATAGTCGAGGCCACACACTCGGTAATGGATACGTCAATATGCTGCCCCACGCCGGTGTTGCCCTGCATAAAAAGGGCCATGGCCGTGGCCGCCGCGCCGTTCAGCCCACCCTCGTACTGCGCTTGGAACCCGCCGTGCTTCAGCGGCTCGCGGTCCTGCTGCCCGCTGATGCTCATAATCAGCCCCATGGCGTAGCTGACGATCTCCTCCCCGGCGTACCGGCTGTACGGCCCGGTCTGGCCGAAGGGGGTGATGGAGGTCAGCACCAGACCGGGGTTGATGGCCTCCAGCGCCGCATATCCCAGGCCCAGGTCAGCCAGATAGCCCGGCCGGCAGCTCTCCACCACCACGTCCACGTGGGGAACCAGCTCCCGGAACAGATCCCGCCCGGCGGCCGATTTCAGGTTCAGGGTCGCGCTCTTCTTGTTCAGGTTCATCGCCAGGAAGAACAGGCTCTTTTCCGGGTGCGGGTCGTCGCCGAAGAAGGGCGGCATCCGGCGCAGGGCGGCCCCGGCGGGGGGCTCCAGCTTCAGAACCTCGGCGCCATAGTCGGCCAGCAGGCGGGCGCAGAAAGACCCGGCGATATCCTCGCTCAGGTCCAGCGCTTTCACCCCGTCCAGCGGCCCGTGGCTCACCGGAGGCGGGAACGCGGCATCATCGGTCAAGGCAAACAACCCCAGAGGCAAGGGTCTAAGGGCAGCGCGCGGGCCGCCCCGCCGATTGTAGCGAAAGCCGCTGGGCGCGGCAATGCTTGGGGGGAGTCATCAGAGAGATCGCAAAGCCTTTCAGAGGCCGAGAGTGTTATCTCCGTCCCGCGGAATGCGGCCCCGGGATGCTGCCGGGGCCGCTTTGGTCAAGGCCGGGATGCCGGAGCGGGCCTATTTGTCGAAGTCCTCGAGGTCCAGGGAGTCTATGAAGTCGGTGAAGGCGGACATGCCCTCCAGCTCTTCCTCTTTGACCTCGGTGCGCCGCTCGCCGGAAGACGGGCCTTCTTCTTCGGACTGCGGGGGGGCGAGCCTGTTTCCTTCCTTGTCCAACTGGATTCCCGCCTTGTCGAGGACGGACTCGTTGGCGAAGATGGGAACCTGAGCCCGCACTGCCAAGGCCACCGCGTCGCTGGGGCGGCAGTCTATATCTTCCTGCGCGCCGTTGACCTCGATGGCGATGGTGGCGAAGAAGGTGTCGTTCTGGAGGTCGCTGACCAGTATGTGCCGGATGGAGCCGCCCAGCTTGTCAATGACCTCGCGGAGCAGGTCATGGGTCAGCGGACGCGGCACGCTCAGATCCTGGAGCTTGACCGCGATGGCGTCGGCCTCGGCCGGCCCAATCCAGATGGGCAGGTAACGGTCGGAGTCGTTCTCGCGCAGGATAACGACCCGCTGGTAGTTCATCGGACTCACCCGGATGCTATCAACAGTCATCTGTTTCATTGACCCTGCCTCCGAACAAGTCCGGGATAATCCAAAATTTTATTCCTCACACAAATAGCGTGTCAACCCGGCACTTCCGGGATCCGGTTGCCCGCCTCGCGCCGCGGTCATAGAGAAGGGGGCGGCCAGGACGGCCGCTCCCCCGTTTTCCTTTCCGTCAGCCTGCCCCGGCGCGCCGCAGGCGCGGCGGCGAGTCCATCGGCAGACCGAGTTACCGGACCAGTTCCGGCTCGTCGAAGTAGTGCGAGGACAGGCTGGACGAGACCGGGCCGGACAGCACGTCAATGCCCCGGCGCACCACGGAGTTGATGTTGCTCACTTCCTGTTCTAGGGTTCGCAGGCTGCGCAGGGCGTAGGCGTCGGCCTCCGCGCGGCAGGCTTGGGCCTGGTTTTCCGCCTGTTCCACCATACGGCGGGCGCGTTCCTCGGCGTCGCGCAGCAGGGTCATGGCCCGCTGTTCGGCTTGGAGCACCAGTTCGTGCTTGTTGAGCCGGTCGCGGTATTCGTCTTCCGCCGAAGACTTGGTGCGGCGGGCTTCGGTCTGGGCTAGGTTCAGGATGTGGTCTTTCTGGGCCAGCACTTCCTCGGCGGCGCGAACTTCCTTGGGAACGGCCAGCCGCAACTGGTCAACCAGCTCGGTCGCCTTGTCGTGGTCTACCAGGATGTGGCCCTGGGCGCGGGCCGATGGTTTGCTGGTGTCGATCAGAGTTTCCAGCTTGTCGATGACATTTATAATATCTATGATATCCCCCTCTCCCGGTCACTACCCTTCAACGACCGGATTTCCGAATTTCGCGTACAAGGCATCCGCCACATTGGGAGGAACCATCTCCCTGATGTCTCCGCCGAGCTTGGCAACCTCCTTCAATAGA
Source organism: Dehalococcoidia bacterium (assembly GCA_965213725.1). Taxonomy (GTDB): domain Bacteria; phylum Chloroflexota; class Dehalococcoidia; order Lucifugimonadales; family UBA3495; genus VXOI01. The sequence continues at coordinate 1,573,734 of OZ243924.1, read as the reverse complement.
CTGGCGCTCACGAACATATAGTCCTGTGAGGTCATAAAGCAGACCAGATCCACCTCCGGCTCCAGCTTGCGGTTCATAAAGGCCATCTCGAATTCGTACTCGAAGTCGAAACCGCTGCGCAATCCCCGCACGATGACCCCGGCGCCGATTTCTCGGGCGAACCGGACGGTCAGCCCGGAATACTTGACCACCCGCACGTTGGGCAAATGCCCGCAGGCTTTCTCGAACAGTTCCACCCGTTCGTTAGTGGTGAACAGCAGGCTCTTGGACGGAGTATCGTAGACGCTGACCACCACTTCATCGAACAGGGCGGAGGCGCGGGCCGCGATGTCCAGATGCCCCACGGTGACCGGGTCGAAGCTGCCCGGATAAAGCGCGACTACCATGGCCGCCCCGCCGCTTCGCCTTCCGGCTCGTTCAGGTAGAACTCAATCACGTTGTCTCCATACTGCCGCAGGATAATCCGCCGCAGACCGCCGTAGGCGGCCCGCAGTTCCGTTTGCCGGGAGTGCCCGGCCACCACCATCCCGTGGGGGGCCACCAGCCCCGGCCGACGGGCCAAGGCTTCCAAGACGGGGTGGAAAGCTCCGGCGCGGTAGGGCGGATCCAGCAACGCCAAGCAGTAGCCGCCGGGCAGCGCGGTCAGGGAGCGGACGGCATCGCCCTGGCGCACTGCGGCCCTTCCGCCGAATCCGGCCGAGGCCAGATTTTCCCGGATGACGGCGCACTGCCTCCGGTCGCGCTCCACGAAGTCGGCCCATCCGGCGCCCCGGCTGAGGGCTTCGATGCCCAGGCTGCCGGTGCCGGCGAACAGGTCGAGAACGCGGCCTTCCCGGTATTGCTCGACCGCCAAGATGTTAAAAATCGCCGCTCGCACCCGTTCGGTGGTGGGGCGGACTCCCGGAGCCACCGCGCCTCTGAGCCGCCGCCCCCGGGCCTCCCCGCCGCCTACGCGCATGGTTCGGACAAGTCGAAATTATACAAGCCGCAGTCCCTCGCTGCCTGACGCTAGGCGGTCAATTTCGTCCAATTTTAAGACTTTAACCAAATTTCCGGGTTTATCCCTGCGCCGGTTCAAGTTGACGCTCCAGGGGCGCTGTGCTAACATCCTGCCTACGGAATAGACTGACAGCGCCGGCGTTTTGCGCCGCGCCGATGGCCTCGGGCCGACGCAGCCGTAGCGCTCCGATGCCTTCGTTTCATACCGCCCTCAAGCAAAGCGGGATACCGGGACGAGTAGGGGACCACAAAACCGATGAGCTTCAGCCAGCGCATGGCCGACTACACGCCGGATAGGGACACGGTGCTGACCGTCGGCGTGTTTGATGGCGTGCATCTGGGCCACCGGCACCTGCTTGACCACCTGATTGACTGGGCCGGGTCAGGCTGCGCCCCGGCCGTTATCACCTTTTCCAACCGCCCGGTGACCGTTTTTCGCCCAGGAACCTTTCCCAGCTACCTTACCACACCCGAGCACAAGATTGACTTGCTCCGGGAATCGGGTATAGAGCTGGTCGTGCCCATGGAATTTACCGAGGAACTGTCCCAAGTCCCGGCCCGCAGGTTCGCTGAAATACTATGCGGCTCAATGCGGATGAAGGGCTTGGTGCTGGGGCCTGATTCGGCTCTGGGCAAGGGGCGCGAGGGCGATCTGGCCTATATGCAGGCCGAGGGCGAGAGGCTGGGCTTCTGGGTGCGTTCGGTGCCGCCGCTTGAGCTGAACGGCCAGCCAGTCAAGAGCCGGGTCATCCGCGAGGCCCTGGTTGCCGGAGACGTGGCGGGAGGGGCCAGGCTTTTGGGCCGGAATCACTCCCTGAGCGGGATTGTGGTAGTTGGCGATCAGCGGGGGCGCACTTTGGGTTTCCCCACCGCCAACCTGGACATCCACCCCGGCCTGCTCTGGCCCGGCGACGGCATCTATGCCACTTGGGCCTACTTTGGCGGGAAGCGTTACCTTTCGGCCACCTCCATCGGCGTCCGCCCCACCTTCGGGCTGACGCAGCGGCTGGTGGAAGTCTACGTGATGGACTTCAGTGGCGACCTTTACGGCCAGCGGATGACGGTGGAGTTCGTCGAGAAAGTTCGGAATCAGGAAACCTTCGCCGACATAGACACCCTGATCGCCCGGATAGATCAGGACGTTGCCGATTCCCGATTGGCGCTGGCCCGCGCCGCATCTCCGCTCCCGCAGGGAGAGGGTTAGGGTGGGGGTGGACTCGACCTATGCTCAGTTCCGAAACGCTGGATACCGTCGTTAACCGAGGCGTCAGCGACATTATCTCCCGGGACGAATTCATTCGCCTGCTGGAATCGGGCCGCCCCCTGCGGCTCAAGATGGGGTTCGACCCCAGCCGCCCCGACATCCACCTCGGCCACGTCGTCGGCCTCCGCAAACTGCGCCAGTTGCAGGACTTGGGCCACCAGGTCATCCTCATCGTCGGCGACTGGACGGCGCAGATTGGCGACCCCAGCGGCCAGTCGGCCACCCGTCCCATGCTGACCCATGCGCAGGTGATGGAAAACGCACAGTCCTACCTGCGCCAGTTTTTCAAGGTGGTGGATAAAGACCGTACTCAGGTCGTGGAGCAGAGCGAATGGTTCGGCAAGTTTACCTTGGCCGACATCATCGGTCTGACCGGCCGTTTCACTGTGGCCCAATTCCTGCAACGGGCCGACTTCGCCCAGCGTTTCGCCGAGCAGCGGCCCATTGCCTTGACCGAACTGCTTTACCCCCTGCTCCAGGCGTATGACTCGGTTGCCATCAAGTCCGACGTAGAGTTCGGCGGCACTGACCAGATGTTCAACCTGCTGGTGGGCCGCGAGTTGCAGGGAATGATGGGCCAGACGCCGCAACAGTGCTTCATGATGCCCATTCTGCCCGGCACCGACGGCGTGCAGAAGATGAGCAAGAGCCTCGACAACTACATCGCCGTTGACGATCCCCCGGCGGATATGTACGGTAAGGTAATGTCCATCGCCGACAATATGATTGTCCGCTACTACGAACTTCTGACGGATCTGCCGTCCGCCGCCCTGTCAGACTTGGAGCGCGACCTAGACCAAGCCGTCATCAACCCGATGGAGCACAAGAAGCGGCTGGCCTGGGACATCACCCGCCAGTTCCACGACGCCGTCTCCGCCGATGCCGCCCAGTCCCGCTTCGAGCGCGTGGTGCAGGGGCGCAGCCTGCCCGACGAGATGCCCGAATACAGCCAAGAGGCCATCATAAAAAGCAGCGGCGGCAACCTCTTCCGTATGATGGTTGATGTAGGTTTAGCCAGCAGCGTCAGCGAGGCGCGCCGCCTTATGTCCCAAAACGCAATGGAAGTTATTCACCCGGACGGCACTCGTACACCCTTAGTTGTTGGTGAAGGCGCGGAGATCAATCCAGGTGACGTGATCCGCGCCGGCCGCCGCCGCTTCGTCCGCTTTACCGACTAGCGACTCGGCCCCAAGGCAACGGCGCTGATGTCAGGGGGTATGTGCGGTATCGCCGTCGCCGTTCTCCCGCCGCAGCCGGGCATTCTCGGTCTCCAGTGTTTCGATGGTCTGTTGCAGAGAGCGAATGAGTTCGCTCTGGCCGTTATCCTGATTTCTGCCGTTGCTGAGGGCGGCGATCAGCGTGGTCATCAATTCATGGTGGCGGCGTTCCGACGCTTCCGCATCCTGTCGGCGCAACTCTTCTTGCCGTTCCTCGCGGCGCAGTTCCTCTTGCCGTTCTTCGCGGCGCAACTCCTCTTGCCGCTCCTCGCGGCGGCGTTCTTCCAAGAGGCGCTCTTGATGGCGGCGCTCCGTGTTGGCTTCGTTTTCGGCCCGCTCAATGCGGCGCGCTCTGAGGTCGAAATAGCTGGACAGCAATTGGGGAACTCCCAACACGGCGAGCATGATTGCGATGTATGCGCCCGCCGACAGATAGATGACGAAAAGAGGTAATTCCATACTGCCCATTATAATCAGAGGCGATTGCCTTCGCCTACCCTTTCCCCCGCGTTACACCCCACGCCGCCGCCGGCTAGACTTGCCGGTATAGAACTCCCTTATAGAGACCCGGCCCCAAGGCAATGGTGCTGATGTCAGGGGGTATGTGCGGTATCGCCGTCGCCGTTCTCCCGCCGCAGCCGGGCATTCTCGGTCTCTAGGGTTTCGATGGTCTGTTGCAGAGAGCGAATGAGTTCGCTCTGGCCGTTATCCTGATTCCTGCCGTTGCTGAGGGAGGCGATCAGCGTGGTCATCAATTCTTGGTGGCGGCGTTCCGACGCTTCCGCATCCTGTCGGCGCAGTTCCTCTTGCCGTTCCTCGCGGCGCAGTTCCTCTTGCCGCTCCTGTCGGCGCAACTCTTCTTGCCGTTCCTCGCGGCGCAGTTCCTCTTGCCGTTCTTCGCGGCGCAACTCCTCTTGCCGCTCCTCGCGGCGGCGTTCTTCCAAGAGGCGCTCTTGATGACGGCGTTCCGTGTTGGCTTCGTTTTCGGCCCGCTCAATGCGGCGCGCTCTGAGGTCGAAATAGCTGGACAGCAATTGGGGAACCCCCAACACGGCAAGCATGATTGCGATGTATGCGCCCGCCGACAAATAGATGACAAAAAGAGGTAATTCCATACTGCCCATTATAATCAGCGGCGATTGCCTTCGCCTACCCTTTCCCCGCGTTGACACCCCACGCCGCCGCTGGCTAGACTTGCCGGTATAGAACTTCCTTATAGAGACCCGGCCCCAAGGCAATGGCGCTGATGTCAGGGGGCGTGTGTGGCATCGCCGTCGCCGTTCTCCCGTCGCAGCCGGGCATTTTCGGTCTCCAGGGTTTCGATGGTCTGTTGCAGAGAGCGAATGAGTTCGCTCTGGCCGTTATCCTGATTCCTGCCGTTGCTGAGGGAGGCGATCAGCGTGGTCATCAATTCATGGTGGCGGCGTTCCGACGCTTCTGCATCCTGTCGGCGGCGCTCTTCCTCCAGCCGCCGCTCCTCGCGGCGCAACTCTTCTTGCCGCTCTTCGCGGCGGCGTTCTTCCAAGAGACGCTCTTGATGACGGCGTTCCGTGTTGGCTTCATTTTCGGCCCGCTCAATGCGGCGCGCTCTGAGGTCGAAATAGCTGGACAGCAATTGGGGAACCCCCAACACGGCGAGCATGACTGCGATGTATGCGCCCGCCGACAGATAGATGACAAAAAGAGGTAATTCCATACTGCCCATTATAATCAGAGGCGATTGCCTCCGCCTACCCTTTCCCCCGCGTTACACCCCACGCCGCCGCCGGCTAGACTTGCCGGTATAGAACTCCCTTATAGAGACCCGGCCCCAAGGCAATGGCGCTGATGTCAGGGGGTATGTGCGGTATCGCCGTCGCCGTTCTCCTGCCGCAGCCGGGCATTTTCGGTCTCCAGGGTTTCGATGGTCTGCTGCAGAGAGAGAATGAGTTCGCTCTGGCCGTTATCCTGATTCCTGCCGTTGCTGAGGGCGGCGATCAGCGTGGTCATCAATTCTTGGTGGCGGCGTTCCGACGCTTCCACATCCTGTCGGCGGCGCTCTTCCTCCAGCCGCCGCTCCTCGCGGCGCAGTTCCTCTTGCCGTTCTTCGCGGCGCAGTTCCTCTTGTCGCTCCTCGCGGCGCAACTCTTCTTGTCGCTCTTCGCGGCGGCGTTCTTCCAAGAGACGCTCTTGATGACGGCGTTCCGTGTTGGCTTCGTTTTCGGCCCGCTCAATGCGGCGCGCTCTGAGGTCGAAATAGCTGGACAGCAATTGGGGAACCCCCAACACGGCAAGCATGATTGCGATGTATGCGCCCGCCGACAAATAGATGACAAAAAGAGGTAATTCCATACCGCCCATTATAATCAGCGGCGATTGCCTTCGCCTACCCTTTCCCCGCGTTGACACCCCACGCCGCCGCTGGCTAGACTTGCCGGTATAAAACTCCCTTAACGGTTGCCCTTTGACCTGTTCCCTGTCCTCCTTCCCCGAGGGAGAGGGAGGATAGGGTGAGATCCTTCCGCACAAGTGAGGTAGTCCTTTGATTTCCGACCAAGAATTGCAGAAGTTGAACGAGCGCGCCGCCGGTTGGCGGGCGCGGCAGAACCCGGCGGCGCAGCGGCGCCCGGACTTTCGCACCCCCTCCCAACTGCCGGTGGAGCAGCTCTACACCGCCGCCGACACTGCCCGCGAGGGCTACGTGGATTCGGTGGGCCTGCCCGGCGAGTTCCCCTACCTGCGCGGCATTCACGATACCGGCTACCGGGGGCGCCTCTGGACCTTCCGTATGTTCGCCGGGTTCGGACGGCCCCAGGAAACCAACGAGCGGTTCAAGTTCCTGCTGGAACAGGGGCAGACCGGCCTGTCGGTAGCCTTCGATATGCCGACGCTGTACGGCTACGACACCGATGACCCGCGGGCCTTCGGGGAGTTCGGCACCTGCGGCGTAGCGGTATCGTCGCTGGCCGATATGGAAACGCTGTTCGACGGCATCCGGCTGGATCAAGTAACCACGTCTATGACCATCAACGCTCCCGCCGCCATCATCTGGGCGATGTACCTGGCCTTGGCCGAGAAGCAGGGGGCCTCGCTGGACAAGATTGGCGGCACCATCCAGAACGACATCCTGAAGGAATACATCGCGCAGAACGAATACATTTTCCCGCCCCGGCCATCCATGCGGCTGGTTACCGACACGGTGGAGTTCGGCGCCCGGCACGCGCCCCGCTGGAACCCCATCAGCATCAGCGGCTACCATATCCGGGAGGCAGGCTCCAACGCGGTGCAGGAACTGGCCTTCACCCTGGCCGACGGCTTCGAGTACGTCCGCCACGCCCAGGAGAGAGGGCTGGACGTGGACGAGTTCGCGCCGCGGCTCAGCTTCTTCTTCAACGTGCATAACAACTTCTTCGAGGAAATCGGCAAGTTTCGGGCGGCCCGCCGCATCTGGGCCCAAGAGCTGCGCGACACCTTCGGCGCGGCTGATTCGCGCTCGCACAAGCTCCGCTTCCACGCCCAGACCTCCGGCCAGTCGCTGACCGCCCAGCAGCCGGAGAACAACGTTGTCCGCGTGTCGCTCCAGGCCCTGGCCGCCGTGCTGGGCGGATGCCAGTCGCTCCACACCAACGGCAAGGACGAGGCTTGGGCGCTGCCCTCGGAGGCGGCGGCCCTACAGGCCCTTCGCACCCAGCAGATAATCGCCCACGAAACCGGCGTCACGGACACCGTAGACCCGCTGGGCGGCAGCTACTTCCTGGAAGTGATGACGGATCAGCTGGAGGCGGGCAGCTACAATTACTTCCGGCGCATCGAGGACGTGGGCGGCGTGATTCCCGCGCTGGAAACCGGATTCCTGCAACGGGAAATCGCCGACGCGGCCTACATCTACCAGATGGAGGAAGACCGCCGGGAGCGTATCACCGTCGGCGTCAACGAATACAACACCGGCGAGGAAGCGGACATCCCGCTGCTCCGCGTGGACCGGGAGGGCGAGCGGCGGCAAATCGAAGGCATCAACGAAGTCCGCCGCACCCGGGACAACCGCGAGGTAGCGGAGAAGCTGCGGGCCTTGGAAGCCGCCGCCCGGGGCGATGGCAACCTGATGCCCCCGCTGATTGACGCGGTCAAGTCCTATGCCACGCTGGGCGAGATGATGGACGTGTTCCGCAGCGTGTTCGGGGAGTACCAGCCCGGCTGGGCGTTCTAGCCCCCGGCCATCCAACCCGCCCAACCCGCAAGGAGAGCGCCAAGCAAAAGCCCCGAGTCGCATCGGGGCCTTTGCTTGGCTTTTGCTTTTCCTGGGGGTTGGGGCCTAGTCGTCCTCTTCGCGGAGGCGCTTGGCTTCCTCGATGACCTTCGGTTCCAGGTTCTGGGGGACCGGCTCGTAGTGGTCGTACTCCATGGAGTAGAAACCGCGGCCCTGAGTCAGGGAACGCAGGTCTTGGGCGTAGCGCAGCAATTCCGACTGCGGCACTTCGGCGTCAATGACGGTTACGCGATCATGGGGATTCATTCCGAGGATGCGGCCGCGCTTGCCGTTCAGGTCGCTCATCACGTCGCCGGTGTAGGTGTCCGGCACCGTCACCGACAGGCGCATCACCGGCTCAAGCAGGATGGGGCTGGCCTCGCTAACGCCCTTCTTGAGGGCCTGAATGCTGGCAATCTCGAAGGACATTCCCGATGAGTCAACGCTGTGGAAGCTGCCGTCGTACAGCACGGCCCGAAGGTCAACTAGGGGGTAGCCGGCCAGCGCCCCTTCGTCCAGGGCCTTTACCACGCCCTTCTCCACCGACGGGATGTATTCCCTGGGCACCCGTCCGCCCACTACTTCGTTGCCGAACTCGAAGCCTTGGTCGCGGTCCATGGGCTCTAGGCGCAGCAGCACGTGGCCGAACTGGCCGTGGCCGCCTGACTGCTTCTTGTGCCGGTATTCGGTCTGGGTGGTGCGGGTGATGGTCTCGCGGTAGGGAACGCGGGGCAGTCTGACCCGCAGTTCGGCCCCGAACTTGCGCTTGATTTTGTCTATTGCCACGTCAATCTGAGCGTCCCCCAAGCCGGTAATCAGCGTTTCGCTGGTGCTGGCATTGCGCGACATCTGAAGGCTGGGATCCTCTTCCACGATGCGCCCCAAGGCCAGGGACATCTTGTCCAAGTCAGCCTTGGAGGCCGGGGACACCGCCACCCGGTAATAGCCCACGGGCATACGGATAGGCTCGAAGGTGACCTGGTTATCGCGGGCGCAGAGGGTGTCGCCGGTGACCGTGGAAGACAGCTTGCCCACTGCGCCAATGTCGCCGGCGGTCACTTCGGTCAGGTTTTCCTGGTTTTTGCCCTTGGGGAGATAGAGCTGCCCAACCCGCTCCGACTGTCCCTGGTTGGCGTCATACACCTCCGAGTTGCTCCTGATGGCGCCCTGATAGACCCGGAAGAGGGAGAGCTTGCCCACGAAGGGGTCGGCGGTGGTCTTGAAGACCAAGGCGGCCAATGGGGCGCCGGAATCAGCCTCGAAAGACACTTCTTCGCCGGAATTGGTCTTGGTAAGGCGAGGTTTCACGCCTTCCACCGGCGAGGGCATATAGGAGCGGGTCATCGCCAGAAATTCGGTGACGCCGACGTTTTCCGTGGCCGAGGCAGCCACGATGGGAACCAGCTCGCCCCGCAGCACGGAGCCGCGCAAGGCGGTTTCGATTTCCTCCGCGGTCAGTTCCTCGCCGCTGAGATACCGGTCTGCCAGTTCGTCGTCGCTCTCCGCTGCGGCCTCGATGAGGCGCTCCCGGGCCGTTTCCACCTCGTCGGCCAAGTCGGATGGAACGTCCGCGTTGGGGTCGGTCACGCTGACCACGCCCTTGAACGAGTCGGCTTGGCCTATGGGGATCTGGAAGGGAACACATTGCCGTCCGAAGGTGGCCTGGATGTCGGCCACGTTGCGATCAAAGTCGGCGTTTTCCCGGTCCATCTTGTTGATGACGATGAGGCGCGGCAGATTGCCGGACTCGCACATACCCCAAGCCCGTTCGGTGCCTACGTCAACGCCGGAGGTCGCGTCCACCAGGATGGCGGCGGCTTCCACCACCCGCAGCGCGCCGACCACTTCGCCCCGGAAGTCGTCATAGCCGGGCGTGTCCAAGAGGTTGATCTTGGCGCCGCAGTCGGTGACGGCAATGAGGGTGGTCTGGATGCTTCCGCCCCGCCTGATTTCCTCCGGCTCGTAGTCGGAGACGGTGTTCCCGTCCTCGATTCGGCCTTGGCGAGTCACCGCCTTGGTGCTGAAAAGCGCCGCCTCGCACAGCGACGTTTTGCCAGCGCCGGAATGGGACAGCAGGGCCACGTTTCTTATGCTGTTGGCATCCATATAGGGCTTGCTCCCTCTAGCTGATTATCTGTATCCACGCCATACCCGGCCGCGATAGCAATGCCAGGCAAGGAAGGGCGGGGCCGCCGCATGACGCAAGCCGCGGCACGCAACCGGCGCCCGGCGCGGAAGGATAAGCTATTGTATAAGTTGCAACTAAACGGCGCAACCGCCGCAACAGCAGGTTTCCATAACTAAAAATACAAGGCGCGGAAAGGGTTGGCGGTCACTGCTCCGGCCCTTCCTCCGGCGAAATAGCGGGCGGCGAAATAGCGGGACGGAGCAGGAACTCGTATACCGACGCGCCCAAGGGGCCGCCGATCAGCGGCCCGGCGATGTAGGCCCAGAACCCGCCGGACGGCCCCGGAATCGCCATCTCGCCCCAGCCGGCCAAGAAGGCCACCAGCCGGGGGCCGAAGTCGCGGGCCGGGTTCCATCCGCCTTGGGTCAGGGGCGCCAGCATACTGATGAGCAGGGCCACGGTGAGGCCGATGAACACCGGGGCTAGGTGTTTCACCGGCAGCGCGCTGTTGCGCCGATCCACCAGGGCGAAGATCACCAGCACCAGGATGCCGGTTCCTACCGCTTCCACTGCCATCGCTCCCAGCGGCGACACCAAGGACATGGCCGCCTCTCCGGTTCCCGCCGCGCCGGGGTTGGGAAAGTATTCACCGAACATCATCGCGGAAAGCTGACTGCCCGGTTCCCCGCGCGTCACCCCTTGCTGCTCCTCGAACCGGCGTATGAAGGAGCCGTAAAGCGTCAGCACGGAAACACCGGCCAGCGTTGCGCCCAGTAGCTGGGAAAGCCAGTAGGGAAGCAGGAAACGCCTGGGGAAATCGCGGGGCCGGAATAGGGCGAAGGCCAAGCTGACCGCCGGGTTGAGATGCGCCCCGGAAGCGGCTGCGGTGAGGTAGATCGCCAGCGCGACGCCCAGCGCCCAGGCCACCGCCACTTGCCACAGCCCGGTCTGCGCTCCGGCCAGCACCGCCGCCGCCACCACCGCCGTACCGGCGAACACCATCAGCCAGGTGCCGATCACTTCCGCAACGCAACGGCGCGCCAGTTCCGGCCAACGGCGGTTGTTCCACGAAAAAAAGAAACCCGCCCGGCGCGGAACCGTGCCGGAAGGGCGCATGTCAGGCGGCTCAGCCACGCCGGGCGCGGCCTCCCCGAACCGCCGGGAGCCAAGCGGCGTCAGGAAAAAAGATCGGGGCGAACGGCTCTATATCAGGCGCCGGCGAAGCGGCCTTGATGCAACCCCTGACTGTCTTTCTCGGCATAATAAAATGCTATCCCCTTTCCTCATTCCAAATCAACCCCATTTTCCGGGCGATTCTCGGTCCGGCGGGGAATCCGGCCCTCCGGTTGGGAGGCGCACGGTGAAGCGGCTACCCTGCCCCGGCGCGCTTTCGGCTTCGATGCCGCCGCCGTGGGCTTCGACAAGCCTGCGGGCGATGGTCAACCCCAATCCCGCGCCCCCGGTGCTTCTCGAGCGGGACGGGTCGGCGCGGTAGAAGCGGTCGAAAAGCCGCGGCAGGTCTTCGGGCGCTATGCCAGGCCCGTTGTCAGACACTGCCACTTCAATAGCATTGCCGGTTGCGCGGGCCGACACCGTCACCCGGCCGCCCTCCGGGGTGTGCGTGATGGCGTTTTCCAGCAGGTTGCCAACGACTTGGGAGATGCGGGTCGCGTCCAGGTCCGCCGTTGGCAGGGTTGGCCCCGCGTCCAAGCCGAGGTCTATCCCCTTGGCCTCGGCGCGGGGGCGCACCGCTTCGAGGCCGGACTGGAGCAGTTCTTCCATTCGCGTCCGGGACAGTTGCAGTTGCAATGCCCCGGCTTCGACCTGGGCCAGCAAGCGCAGGTCTTCCACCAGCCGCGACAAGTGCAGCGCTTGGCCGTGGATGGTGTCGATAGTTTCGGGGGTGGGATCAACTAGGCCGTCCCTGATGGCCTCCAGATAGCCTTGTATGTTAGACAAGGGGGTTCTCAGTTCGTGGGCAACGTCGGCGGTGAGGTTGCGGCGCTGGCGTTCCGCTTCCTCCAGCCCCTCGGCCATGACGTTGAAACTGTGGGCCAGTTCCCGTATCTCCGCCGGGCCAACGGTATCCGCCCGCTGCGAGAGGTCGCCCCGGCCCAGCCGACGGGCGGTGGCGCCGAGGTTTTGCAGCGGGGCCAGGGTGCGGCGCGACAGCAGCCAGACCAGCAGGGTTCCCAGTGCGGCGGCGCCAATTCCGGCCCACAGCAGCGAGCGATTGACCACGCCGGAAATGCGGGAAGGCGCCGGGTCGGACAGGACGGGCGTTCCGGGTTCCTGGCCGGGCGGCCCGGCGGCGGAAACGGTAAACGCGCCCACCTGCTGCCCGCCCTCGAATACCGGAAACTTATTCACACCGGGCCTGCGCTTCCCCCGGCCTTGTCCATCCCAGTCCCCGGGAACAGACGGGAGATAGGCGTGGGAATCGGCAACCAGAGAACCTTTGGCGTCATAGACCCGGATGTGGACGCCTGACACCGGGCCAATCCGCTCCAGCAATTCTTGCAACCCGGCCGGGTCATATCGCCAATTTTGCCGCTTGGCGTGGTATTCGGAAACGAATTGCCGCACGCGCTCCACCTGAGCCGAATCCCGGTCTCGCTCAAAGCGTTCGGTCTGCTTGCCGGCCACCACTCCGGCGGCAATCCCGATTAGGGCCAGCGCCAAGGCCAAGGCCAGCACGAACCCGGCCGCAAGCCGGAATTGCAGGCTGGAAAAGAGGCCGGAGCGAAAATCAGACATCGCCCTCACCCTAACCTTCTCCCGGAGGGAGAGGGGACTTTGGGGGAATCAGGGGGCATAATTCAGCCGGTAGCCGCTGCCGTAAACCGTCTGGATGAGCTTTGCGTTGCCGCCCGGGGCGGCGGCCAGCTTGCGGCGCAGGCTGGAAACGTGGGCGTCCACGGTGCGGTCGAAGCCGTCGAAATCGTCGCCCAGGGCCCGGTCTATAATTTCATCGCGGGTAAAGGTGCGGCCCGGCTGGCGCATCAGCAGGGCCAGCAGCCGGAACTCGGTGGGCGTCAGACGCAGCTCGGCGCCGCCCGCGGTGGCCCGGCGGGCGCGGAGGTCCAGCTCAACCGGGCCGGCGGACAGCGGGGCGGGTTCAGTTCCTAGCTCGTCGCCGTCGCGGGCGGCGCGGCGCAGCACGGCCCGCACCCGCGCCGCCAGTTCGCGGGGGCTGAAGGGCTTGGTCACATAGTCGTCGGCTCCCAGGTCCAGGCCAACCAGCCGGTCATCCTCGCCGGCCAGAGCGGTAAGCATAATTATCGGCACCGGCGACTCCCGGCGCAGCGTCCGGCACAGTTCAATGCCGTCAAGATAGGGCAGCATCAAGTCTAGGACGATTAGCTGCGGGCTGGTTTCACGGGCCAGCTCCAGCCCGCGGCTCCCGTCGTTGGCGGTGGCTACCTGAAACCCGTCCCGCTCCAGATACAGCCGCACCAGTTCGACGACGTTGGGGTCGTCGTCAACGACCAATACCGTCTGTCCGGCTTCACGGTAATCTGTGTTCATGGCTGATCCTGCCGGGTAGCGGCCGGCACTCTCAACGCGCTTTGGCGATACCGTCATCGCTGTCCTTTGTCCTGCCTTCCCGCTCTAGCGGCAATGATGAAGCAACCGGGAATGCCAGCCCGGGTTGAGAATACCCAGCGGCTGGCAGTGGGGCCCAATGGGGCGCGGGCGGGCCGTATGCCCACCCTGCGCCCGTTGGCATGGTTAAGATAGCGCGCCGATCAGTCAGTCGTTAGACAGAATCTCCGCCGCTGGCCGGTTTGGGAGCGCCGACGGGATTGCCCCAGCGGCCGCGTCCCCGGTGGCCCTCTCCGCCGTGCCGCCCGCGGTGGCCGCGTTTGCCGAAGCCGCGCCAATCGCCCGACTCGATTCGCTCGCGGATTTCAGCGGCTTGTTCTTCGGTGATTGTGCCGCTGGCTAGGGCCGCCTGCAACCGGCTCTCCACGGCTTCGCTCATTATGGCGCGCTTGGCCTGCTCCATGGCATCGGCTACATCCCCGCCTGCCACTCCCAGGATTGCGCCGACCCGGTTGGCGAACTCCTCGGTGTTTCCCTTGAAGCCAAACCCCTTGCCGTGCCACCCGCCGGACTCGACGCCGTTGCGAATTTCCTGGGCCTGCTCCTCGGTAAGTCTGCCGCTTTCAATGGCGGCCTGCAACCTGCTTTCCAGGGCCTCGCTGCGCATTTCGTCGGCCACCTGCGCCATGGCGTTGGCAGTGGCCTCGGCATCGGTGCCCAGCGTTTCGGCGACGCGGCCGGCGAGGTCGTTCAGCGCAGTCTCCCGGACTTCGTCACGCAGTTCCCGCCGGGCTTGGGCCAGGGCGTCGGCGGTTTCCTGCTCGCCGGTGCCCAGGATGCCTGCGACTTTGTCGGCCAGGGCCGACATCCGGTCGTCGTGGCCGCCGCGCCCCCAGCCGTGGCCCGGCCCGCCCCAGGCCAGGGCCACGCCGCCGGTGAGGGCCGCGGCCAGCAGCCCAACGGCCAGCGCTATTAGGATCCACCTCTTTCTCATAATGCTCCACCCCGTTTCTCCAGACTTGCCGGGCTGTGCGCCCGGCTGTGAATATCAATTTAGCCGCTGACTTTTAAGAAAATTTGAAGGGAACCCGGAAATCTCGGGTTCCCTTCAATCCGGCAAGCCGGGAAGCCGTCATGGCCGCCGGAGGCGGAATCAGAACGCGGGCCGGTTCAGCACCGACTGGTCTACCTTGCGCAGGATGAGCCGTCCGTCGTCCGGGCCTCCGAGGAGCTGGCCGCCGTCCACCATCACCTTGCCGCGCAATATGACCGTGGCAGGCCAGCCCGCCACGTCCCAGCCCTCCCAGGGGCTGTAGTCGCGGACGTGAAGATCGGATATGGCGAGGGCCTTCTTCACCGATGGGTCAATGATGCAGAAGTCGGCGTCGCTGCCGACGGCGATGCAGCCCTTGCGGGGGTAGAGGCCCAGCAGCTTGGCGGCGTTGGCAGAGGTGACGTCCACATAGCGCTCCAGCGGCATCCCCCGTTTGACCACCGCCTCGGTGTAGTTGACGCCCATGCGGATTTCTATGCCGACGTTGCCGCCGCGAATGTCGCGCACGTTGGTTCCGGCGATCTTGTCCAAGTAGGTGGTGAAGCTGCTGTCGGTGGCGGTGAAGGAGAGGTCGCCCCCCATAATGCCGTCCCACAGGGCGGTGCGGTCCTGGTCGAACTTCAGCGACGGGTAGGTATGGTACTTCATCCCGTCGGTTTCCTTGTACTGCTCCGCCTCGAAGGACAAGGCCAGGGTCAGCACCTCGCCGTAGACCGGCATACCGGCGGCGCGGGCCTCGGAAATCACGTCCAGCCCGTCCGAAGCGGTGACGTGGACGAAGTACATCCCAACGCCGGTGCGCTGGGCTAGGCGCACCACGTGGCGGAAGGCCAGGTCTTCGACGGTCTTGGAGTGAATCAGGTGGACGTTGTGCCAGTCCCACAGCCCGCGCTGCCGGGCCAGCAGGTAGTTGTACATCACCAGTTCGTCGTCCTCGCCGTGGACGGCCAGCACGCCCCCGTGGCGGTGCATCTGCTCCATCAGGTCGCCCAAGCGGCCGGTGTCGATTCTGCCTATGGGCGTCAGGCTGGTTCCCTCGGCCCCCGGCGGGCGGATGTTGGTGGTGAATATCTTGACACTGGGGAATCCCGCCTCCACCAGTTCGTGGAACCGGGCGATGGAGTCGGGGGAATTGTTTTCCCGATAGATGCAGTGGGTGGAGTAGTCAGTGTAGGCGTTTCCCTGCCAGACGTTCATAAAGTTGTGAATGCCGGCGGCCAGGTCGCCCTCGCTGGGCACCGGGGCAAAGTCCACGATGGTGGTGGTGCCGCCCCAGATGGCGCCCAGGGAATGCACGGACGGCCCGGCGTTGGGGGTGCCCGGCACGCTCTCCGGGGCGCCGGGCTGCACGTTGGCGGCGGCGTGGGCGTGGGCTTCCACCCCGCCCGGCACCACGATTTTGTTGGCGGCGTCGATCACCGTGGCGCCCTCTTCCGGCAGCACGCCCGGCAGGGCCACGGCCACGATGCGCTCGCCCTCCACCCCCACGTCCCAGTTCCCGACGCCCGACGGCGTAACGACCTGTCCGCCCTTGATCAGCATATCCAGCATCGTTTCAACTCCTTACGGGTGGCTTGTGAGAGGGTCTAACAATCCCAGTCCGGCAATCCAGCGAAAGTCCTCGGTGTTGCGGGTTACCAGCGTTAGGTTATGGGTTATGGCGGTGGCGGCGATGATTGCGTCGCCCAACCCTATGCGGCGCTGCCGGCGCAGGGCGACGGCTTGCCGGGCTATCACATCGGAGAGGGGCAGGATTTCGGTAGTTTGGAAGAAATGTTCCAGAAATTGTCGCTCAACCTCAATAAGTCCATGATACCCCAAGGATTCAATGTAGCTGATGATTGATACCGACCTAGGGATGTTGGCAATGAAACTCAGGAGTTTTTCATCGTTTTGGTGCGAGGTGTAGATTACGATATTGCTGTCAATCAACATCGTAATCACGGAAGGGCAGGGGGCGATCCTTGCGCTGCTCCCGCTGCCAGGCCACCGGGTCTTCGATGTCGGCGAAGGCGCCCAAGTCGGCCAGAATTTCTAACATGGCGGTTCCTATCACCCTCTTATTCTCAGGATAGTTCGGTTCGCTTTTGTCCAAAATGACGACGTAAGTTTGAACCGGGCCATCAAGCTCAGGGGCATCGTCCAGCCATTTCACCCGGTTATCCAGCAATACCGTTCTCCTTTGCAGGTGAACGGGTTTCTCCATTTCGAGAGGAATGTACACCGGCACCGGCCCCTCGACTTCGGGCGCGCCGCCGAGCCATTCCACGCGGTCGCCGTGCAGGACTGCCTTGTAGGCTCGCTTCATATCGCCTCCCGATCCTTGACGTTCTCGTAGATAGTGATCCCCCATTCGTCAATGTGACGCCTGAGTGGTTCGTAAGCGATGTTTTCGTATGCTTGCACGTCGCACTTTTGCGGGATGGGCAAGTCTTCGAGGTCAAGGGACAACCGGCCCAAGCGGTAACGGTCGGTGATGCCCACCGTTGCGAGGTCTATGTCCGAGCGCGACGTGGCCCTTCCAGTGGCGTAGGAGCCGTAGAGTCTGACCGCCTTCAACTCGGAGTACTGAGTGAAGACCCTCCGCAGCTGCTCAAGAATGTTTGAGGGCAGGCCGGTCTTTGTCATTCCTCCATCTCCGCCAATAGCCGTTCGTGCAGCGTCTCCAGTACAGGCAGGTAGTTATCCCGGATGTTGCTAAGGACTTCTTCCAGTAATTCGATGTCGTAGCGGTGCGAGGTGTTCCGACGGTCTTCGAGCATATCAATCCAGGTCTGGCCGTCGGTGATTAGACCTGTGGCGGCAGCAGTGCGGATGACATTTCTCGGTGTTACTGACTCCATTACCACGCCGTCATACTCCATACGGTCTTTCAGAGTGTTCCAGCCCAACTCGAAGGTGAACTCGAACCTTTGGATGACTCCCTCCTTTTCCAAGTTATTCAACTTCTCCACTTCTTCCTCCATGGCCTCGCTCAATAGAGAATAAGCTCGGGAAAAGTTGTGGAAGCGGTAATGCCAGCGTATTTCCTGCGTCAAGGTTGATTCTCCCGCCACGGATTTAGGCATCAGGCTATTGGCTCGGCCACCTTCTCCAGGTCAAAGCCGTAGAGGGCCGCGGCAGCGGCGCCCGCTATGCTGGCCTGCTCCTGTTCGGGCACGCCCGCTAGGATCTCCCTCAGCACCTCGCGGGAGCGGGGGAAGGTGGACTCGGAGTGCGGGTAGTCGCTGCCCCACATCAGCCGGTCAACGCCGATGATGTCACGCAGGCGGATGCCGACGGCGTCTTCTTGGAAGCTGAGGTACACGTTGCTGCGGAAGAAGTCGCTGGGGCGAGCATCGCCCTTGAAGCGGTAGAACGCCTCCTCCTGCCGCTCGACGTAGGTGTAGTCCATGGAGTCCAGCAGGTAGGGGGCCCAAGACAGCTCGAATTCCACGATAGCCAGCTTGAACTTGGGGTAGCGCTCAAACACGCCGGAGAAGATGATGTCGCACATCGAGGCAGCCGGGTAGAAGACCTTGGTTGCCCGTCCGCTGGCGTCGCGCACCGACGTTGCGCCCGCGCCCCGGCTGCGCCCTTCGCGGCGGGTGGCGGTGTGCAGGCTGACCGGCATATCCAGGTCCTGGGCGGCGGCCCAGAAGGGTTCGTATTCCGGGCTGTCGTAGCGCCGGTCTTCCTGCGGATACTCGGTAATCATCGCCGCCGCCATGCCCATCTTGGCGCAGCGTTCCAGCTCGGCGACGCCCTCGGACACATCGTCGAGGTTGACCATCGCTACACCCTTCAGCCGGTGGGGGTTGGTGGCGCAGAACTCCGCCAGCCAGTCGTTGTAGGCGCGGAAGATGGCGGACATCAGGCGGGAATCGGCGACCTTGAAGTAGAACAGCCCCTGGGAGGGATAAAGCAGTTCCCCGGAAACGCCGTCAATCTTCATATCCCGGATGTGCTGGCCGGGGTCATAGCCGCCTGCGTGTACGTCCTCAAAGCGCCCGTGGGCGGAAATTTGTTCCGGGTTATCGAATCGGGCGCCGGCGTTGGATATTAGGCCGATGCCGGCAATCATCTGGTCTTTTTCGACCACCAGATGGTCCGCTTCACCGACCCGCTGCATCCGCGGGGCGCGCTGCCGGAACTCGGCGTCTATGCGCTCAGTCCAGAGATCGGGAGGCTCGAATACGTGGGAATCAGAGGAGATGACGAGGAGATTGTCCATTAGGGCCTCCTGACCTGGGGCTGCGGGCAAGGCGCTGTCCGAAGCCAATGATTTGATGCGCTATTTTATCATTAACTCTCCGGCGTCAGGCGGCCGCTGGCTCGGATTCGCGCATCGGGCCGCGGTCTGTTCCTTGGGCCAACTCCCAGGCGCGGCGGCCCTCCGCGCCCAGACGCGCCTGCGCCGCGGCGGCCGGCAGGGCGGCCAGTTGGCCCAGGGTGTGTATGCCGGCCCGCCGCAGACGCTCCCGGCCTTCCCGGGAGAGGGGCAGCAGTTCGACGGAGTGGCCGCTGAGAAAGGCGGCCTGATCGGGCGGCGCCTTGATTGCCCGGCCCGTCGGCGCGGTGGCTGCGGCGACGTATGCGGCGAACCTGACGGACGCCAAGCCCAACCTCGGGCTGAATTCCGGCGGCGCGGCTTGGAGCAGCGAGGCGATGAACCGCGCTTCGCCGCCGTAAGTGAGGGACAATTCTTCCAGCCAAGCGTAGACACAGCCCGGCTCCGCCGCTTCCGCCACCGGGCATCGCATTGCCAGCATATCCGTCAGCCGGCCGGATACTTCGCTGTAAAACTGCGTGTCGGCCGGCAGCAGGGTCGCCTGCGGGCAGCGGGCCAGCGCCTCCGGTATGGGCATTCCCGCCGACACGCCTCGAGCTTCCGGGGAACTGTCCAGCACCAGGTCTCTTGACCCGCGGGTTTCGGATATTACCAGCGGTTTGCCGCGCAGGGCCGGGTATCGCTGCCTCTCCGCTTTTACCGGCAGGCGGGTGACCAGCAGGCAGGCAATGGTTGATTCGGACATCGCTCAGTAATTCCGTCAGAGGGAACCGGCAGGATGGCAGATTTGGATTTTACAGAACATTAGTGCGTATAACAATGAGCGGCTGTCAGCAGGGGCGGATCTTGAAATTTGACTGCGAAAACCGGATAGATTTGCTTGGCGGCAGCGGCTAACCTTAGAAGGGTCAATAATTGAAGGGTCAATAATTTGTCTGATGCGAGGAACGCTGGTGGAAAAGTGGCCCACAGACCTTTCGCCCCAAGAGCTGGGAGAGTGGCTCAACCGGCAGTACGGCGAAGAGACGCTGATGAACCGACTCAAGATGCGGGTTGTGGAGGTGGGGAGGGAACGCGCCGTGGTGGAACTCCCGGTGCACCCCGGCCTGTATACCCCGCATCACTATATCCACGCAGGCGTAATGCTCTCTCTGGCCGATACGGCGGCCACGCTGGCCTCGGTGGCCGCCTATCGCGGCGGCCTGGAGCCGGAACGGCTGCCGGTGGCGGTCTCCATATCCAGCCAGATTGTCGCCAACATCCGCGAGGGGCTGATGGTGGCCGAAGCGGCCATACCCCACCCCGGGCGCACCTTGATGGCCGCCGCAACCCGTGTCACGGACGGCGGCGGGCGGCTGCTGGCCCTGGTCAACTCAACCCACTTCGTCCGCCCGCCCGCGGCGTGACGGACACCGAACAGCAGGCGAGGGAAAGGTTGGCTAATTTGTCCGTCCGCGTCGTGACGCCAACGCGCGGACTGGCGGGAATGCGCTGAACGCTATGGAGGGTTAGGAAATGACAACGACCGAACCGGCCCGGCTCGACCACCGGCAGTTATGGGCGGCGGTGCTGTCGCGGGACGCCGGCTTTGACGGCCGCTTCGTCTATGCCGTCCGCTCTACCGGAATCTACTGCAAGCCCACCTGCCCCAGTCGCCGCCCGCGGCCATCGCAGGCGCTCTTCTTCGACGGGCCGGAAGAGGCCCGGAGCGCGGGCTTCCGGGCCTGCCGCCGCTGTCGGCCCGACCGGCCCGGAGAGGACGCAGAGTTGGCCCGGCGCTCCTGCGAGCGCATTGACGGCCACCTGGAAGCTCACGGTTCCCCGCCTTCGTTGGCTGAACTGACCGGGGCCATGGGCGTTGCCGCTTCCCGTCTCACACGGGTTTTCAGAAAAGAGACCGGGCTGACCCTGGCTCAATACCTTCGCGGGCGGCGGCTGGGGCGGTTCAAGGGGCTGCTTCGTGACGGCGCAAACGTGACGTCGGCCATGTATGAAGCGGGCTACGGGTCTTCCAGCCGACTGTACGAAAACGCCTCAGAGCAATTGGGCATGACTCCGGCCAGCTACCGGAAAGGCGGCGCAGGCGCGTTAATCAGATACGTTGTTACCGGATCGGCGCTGGGCGGGCTGCTGGTAGCCGGGACGCCCAACGGCGTCTGCGCCGTCAAACTGGGGGACGATCTCGAGGCCCTGACCGCCGAACTGAAGGACGAGTTTCCGGCCGCGGAAATACGCCGGGTTGAACTGGGGGCTGAACCGGATGACCGCGGCCCGGAATCCGGCGAATTGCCGGACTGGGCCAGGGCGGTGCTGGAGTATCTGGCCGGGGGCCGCGCGGATATTGACCTGCCGCTGGACGTGTTTGCCACCGTATTTCAGTGGCGGGTTTGGCGCAGGCTGCAAGCCATACCCGCAGGCGAGACGCGCACCTACCAGCAGTTGGCCGAGGAACTGGAGCAGCCCGCCGCCAGCCGCGCCGTGGGCCGGGCCTGCGCCACCAATCCCGTGGCCCCCGTCGTCCCCTGTCATCGCGCCGTGCGAAAGGATGGCGGCTTGGCCGGGTATCGCTGGGGCCTGCACCGCAAGGAGGCGCTGCTGGAGTTGGAGCGCCGACGGTCGGGCGGCTGAAGACAAGTCCGGCCTGCCCCGGCAAGCGTATAATCGGCGTCGGCATTCCAGGTATCAGCATTGCCGGCACACGCTTGGGATACTACGCTTGGGATACTACGCTTGGGATACCACGCTTGGGATACTACGCTTGGACTACTATGGGAGGTTTACCCTTGACGGTAATCAAGCCGTCGGTTCCGGCGCTGCTGCCGCTCCTTTTTGCCGTCGCTCTGATTGCGGCGGCCGTTGGCGTTGCCTCTTTCCTGACCGGGGCGCACGCCGCCGGGGGCGCGATTCAGGTGTTGGAAATGCGGCAGCAGGTGAACTTTCCCAACGGCGTGGGGCTTACGCTCACGGCGGAATCCGATGCCGACATCGTGGAGGTGAGGGTTTTTTTCCGGGCGGCCGGTTCCCGGAGTTGGGGCTATGCCTACGCCGATTTCGAGCCGGGTTCCCGGATTGTCGCCACCCGTTCTATTCCGGTGAGCGAGGCGGGGTATCTGGCCCCGGGCGCCGACGTGGAGTATTACTACCGGATTCGGGACGCCCACGGCGCCGTCCTAGATACGGAGCGCGCCACGGTGGAGTACCTGGATGCCCGGTTCGATTGGCGGCGCGTCAGCATCGGCCCGCTGGAACTGGTGTATCACGACATTGGCGACGGCCGGATCGCCGATGCCGCCCGCGCTCTGAACCGCGACCTGCAACGAGTCGCGGCGCTGCTGCAACATGAGCCGCGCGAGGGCTTCAAGGGCGTTATCTACAACAGCTACGCCGACGCCAACGCCGTTTTTCCGGTGCAGAGCCAGACCACCACCGACCACGGCACCTTTGCCGGTTACGCCTTCCCGGAACAGGGCGTTTTCGTGGGCCAAGGCTTAGACCGCCGCATCATCGTCCACGAATCCGCCCACCTGCTGTTCCGGGATGCCTTGGGCGAAAAAGTCCTCGGCGTGCCCGCCTGGCTGGATGAGGGCTTTGCCACCTACAGCGAACCCGAAGTGTGGATTCACGGCAGCGGCGGCCTGTACGGGCGCACGCCGCCCCTGCGGGCTATGGATCAGATTTTCGGCACTCCCCAAAGCATCCCCCTTTTCTACCACAAGTCGGCCAGCGTCGTCGCATACCTGATTGAAGCGCACGGCGAGGATAACTTCCGGCGGCTGCTCGGCGAACTGAAGGCGGGAAGGGCCATGGAAGAGGCGCTGCTCAACGTCTACGGCTTCGACGTGGACGGGCTGGATGACCGCTGGGCCGGGCTGCCTGTGGCGTCGGCGGCCACGCCTGCGCCCACTGTTTCCCGGTTGGCGCGAACCTCGGCGAAACCCGAACCGGCAGCCACGGCCAGCCTCGGGTTGGAGGGAAAGCCCGGCGAGGATTCGGAAGGTTCGCCGTCCCATACGACTCCCGGGCCGGTTGCCGAGGGAGACAACCGGCCGCCGGCGCTCCCGGCGCCGCCGCCGCGGGATGAGCCATCGCCCTTCGCCTTCATAGACGTCTGGCTGCTGGCCGGGGTGGCCCTGGTATCCGTCGCCGCCGTCGGACTTCGCTTCGCATATAGACGAATACGCCGCAACAGACGCGGAGACTACGAAGATACAACGGATTGGGATGATGGGCCTGGCTGAGACACCCTGTGAATTTCTGAACGCCCAATTTTGTATTGCCAGCCCTTTCTCTGTTATATTCTTGGGCGGCAGAAACCATGCCTGCCCGGAACTTATGGCGAGCTGGCCGAAGCGGGTTGAGGGCCTATGTATGAGCGAGTAGCCATTATCGGGGCGGGATGCACCCCTTCCGGCGCGGCCGGATTCGGCATTGCCTGTCGGGAGATGATTCTCAAGCCTGCCTTCGGCCCCGGCGCCTCCGGCCCCGGTCAAGCCTTCGCCCCGAACCCGGCCTTGACTCACGCTCCGGCCTTTCATCCCCCGCTTCGCCGCGCCAAGCAGACAGCCGGAACGTTGGCGGTTCTGGGGGGCCCGCTTGCGCGTTAGGCAGTTGACCTGGAGCGAAATAGACCGGATGGTTGACGGGCTGGCCGCTCGCCTGCCTTCCGGGAGCCTCTGCTGGGGCGTTCCGCGCGGCGGCAGCGTGGTGGCGGCATTGCTGCGCAGCAAGCACGGCGTGGCGGTCACCGCCGACTTCTCCCAAGCCACCATCGCGGTGGACGACCTGATAGACAGCGGGCGCACCGCGCGGATGGTGAAGGAAAAATACCATCTCGACTTGGAACCGCTCCTCGTCAAGGACAACACCGACTGGATCGTCTTCCCGTGGGAAGGCACGGAGCTGGCCGAGGACGCGGAGAACACCGTTACCAGGATGCTCCAGCAGATAGGGGAAGACCCCAACCGCCCGGAGCTGGCGGACACGCCTCGCCAGGTGGTGCAGTGCTGGGATGACCTGTTCTCCGGCTACCGCTATGCCCATAGCGACGTGGCGGGGCTGCTGGAATACGGCCCGGCCCCGGCGGCGCCGCAGGCCGGGAGAAATGGCGACGGGATGCTCATCTTTCCTGACATCCCGTTCATAAGCACTTGTGAAAGTCATCTCCTGCCCTTCTTCGGCGCGGCGGACGCGGCCTGCCTGACCGCGGGAGTGTGGAACGGCCCAGGCAACATACCGAGGCTGGTGGATGCGCTGGCGCGCCGGTTGCAGACCCAGCAGAGGCTGACCGAACAAATCTGTCACGCCCTGGCCGACAAGACCGAGGGGGCGGCGGTGCGTCTGAAGGGAACCTACCTATGCCGGATGGCGCGAGGTCTGGAGGCGCGCCAGTCCACCGTGGAGACCACGGCTTTCAGCGGCGGTTTCAGGCCCGACCCGGAACTGCAAGGGCGGTTCTTCAGCCAACTGCCCTGAGCCGCCGGAAACCGCGGCCAAGGCAGAAGGGACGCCGGATAAAATCGGAGATACGCAAAATATGCGGCAGTCGGCGGGGGGCGCGCCAGTCCGCGCGGGGCGGAACTGCCTCTAACGCCGAGGCCCGCGGGTGTATAAAGTTATGAGAGTTCCCGTTGCAATTGCGATTATCCTGACGCTGCTCGCGCTAACGGCCTGTGTGCTGCAAACGCCGGAGCCGGAAGAAGAAACTACCGAGCTGGGTACGCCGACGTCAGCCGCCCCCACCGTTGCCCCGACCGAAAGCGGGGCCTCCGGGGCGCCCCCCACGGCGGCGTTTACTCCCGTGGCAACTTCCGCGCGCTCCGGGGCGCAGACCTCGTATTCCGCTCTGCCGGCGATGACGCTGGATCCGGAGTCCGATTACGTGGCCGACTTCCGCACTAACTACGGCAACTTCCGGGTGCGGTTGCTGTCAACCCAGACGCCGGTGACGGTCAACAACTTCGTGTTCCTAGCCAAGCAGGGCTTTTATGACGGGCTGATTTTCCACCGGGTCATTGAGAATTTTATGATTCAGGGCGGCGACCCCACCGGCACCGGTGCCGGTGGGCCTGGATATCAGTTTCAGGACGAAATCATACCCGGACTGGTGTTCGACGGGCCCGGCAAGCTGGCCATGGCCAACGCCGGGCCCGGAACCAACGGCAGCCAGTTCTTCATCACCGTTGCGGCAACGGACTGGCTCAATGGCAGGCACACCATCTTCGGCGAAGTCACCGAAGGCCAGTCGGTGGTGAACAATATCTCCCGCGTCAACACCAACAACCGCGACGCCCCGTTGCAGAGAGTGGTCATCGAGCGCATAGACATTAACCAATCGCCCCGCCAGTAGCGGGCCAAAGAGCGCCAATCAGGAGTGCATTCAGTGGCTTTGGAAAACATCATCTACGAACGCCGGGACGCCATCGCCTATCTCACCCTCAACCGGCCTGACAAGTTGAACGCCCTCAACTCCGGGCTGGTGGCGGACTTGCAGGACGCGCTGGACGTGGTGGAAGCCGACCCGGAGGTTCGCGTCGCCATCATCACCGGCGCCGGACGGGCCTTCTCGGCGGGATTCGACATCAACCCGGGGCCCGGTTCTCCCGGCCCCCACGACGGCGCCCCCGACTCGTGGCGCAGTCACTTGCAGGAACTCATAGACACCTTTATGAAGGTCTGGAACCTGCCCAAGCCGGTAATCGCGGCGGTGAACGGATACGCCTTGGGCGGGGCCTGCGAGCTGGTGCAGGTGTGCGATGTGAAAATCGCCTCGGAACGCGCCGTGCTGGGCGAGCCGGAAATTCGCGCCGGGTTCGGGCCGCCGCTGCTCATCACGCCGTACAGCGTCAACCTCGCCGCCGCCAAGGAACTGCTGCTCACCGGCGACACGGTGGACGCCTACGAGGCCGCCCGCATCGGGCTGGTGAGCCGCGTCGTGCCCCACGGCCAATTGATGGACGAGTGCGAGCGCGTGGCCCGCAAGATGTGCCTGATGTCCCAGCTAGGGGTCAAGATGACCAAGATTGCGGTCAACCGCGCGCTGGAAAATATGGGCTTCCTCAACGCCGTCTCCCAGAATCTGGAGCTGATGACCATCTTCGACACCAGCACCAGCCCGGAGCAGGAAGAGTTCAACGCCATCGCCGCCGGCCAAGGCCTGCGGGCGGCCCTCAACTGGAGAGACGCCCGCTTCAAGGAACTGGAGTAAGCCCCTCTGCCTTTAACCTTAAGCGTCTTATCCCCCGGCCTTGACCTCGATTTTCGCCAAGTCTTCCACGAACTTGAGCAGGGCCGAGTGGTCGGCATCCTGTTCGCCTTCGTTGACCAGCGCTCCCAGCATCTGCTGGAGCAGGGAGGTCACCGGCAGCGGCACGTTCAGTTCCTGGGCGGTTTGCAGCACGTTGCGCAGGTCTTTCTGGTGCAGGCGGACGCGGAATCCGGCGCGGAAGTTGCGCGATAGCATCATCGGCGCCTTGGCTTCCATCACGTTGCTTCCGGCCAGCCCGCCGCGGATGGCGTTGAACACCTTTTCCGGGTCTACCCCGGCCTTGGTGGAAAGCACCAGCGCCTCGGCCAAGGCTTCGATATTGGCGGCGACGATAATCTGGTTAGCCAGCTTGGTTACTCCCCCGGCGCCGATGTCGCCGGTCAGCACCACGTTGCCGCCCATGGTCTTCAGCAGGTCGAAGTTCTGGTCGAAAATCTCCTGCTTGCCGCCCACCATTATCGCCAGGGTTGCGTTAATGGCCCCCGGCTCTCCGCCGCTTACCGGGGCGTCCAGCATCTCCACGCCTTTTTCGGCGCAGTGGGCGGCGATGCGCTGCGACACCAGCGGGGCGATGGAGCTCATGTCTATGATGGTCTTGCCCGGGGAGGCGCCTTCCAGCACGCCGTCAGGCCCCAGGATGGCCCGCTCCGAGTCCGCCGAGTCCGGCAGCATGGTGATAATCTTGTCCGTAGCCGCCGCCACTTCCCGGCTGGAAGACGCTGGCGCGGCCCCGTCGCCTGCTACTTCCTCCACCGCCTCGCCTACGATGTCGTAGACGGTCAGCTCGTAGCCGGCCTTGAGCAGGTTGCGGGCCATGGGCTTCCCCATAATGCCCAGTCCAACGAAACCGATTTTTTCGGCCATCTTTCGGCCTCCCAATTTTCAATTCTCGCCGCCCCCTGGCCGCCAATGAGCCGGGCGGGCGAAAAAACTGTATCACACATCGCCTTGCGCTCCAAACGCCCGCTCTGCTGGCACCGGGACGGCCTTTCCGCGAGCCTCGCGTCCGCCGCAAAGGGCAGACAGCGGCCCGCGGGCGGATCTATCGGTTTCCGGTTTCCGTTTTGCCGCCAAATGTCAGCAAATCACGCGGCGTTGGCCCGCCTGCTTCCTTTGCATCGTAGGAGGCCAGAACAACCGGCCGGTTGGTCTGGGGATGCGGTATAACCAAGACTTCCTGATGGAACACGGATGCTAGGAGTTCCGGCCTCAAGGCTTCCGCCGGGCTGGCCACGGCGGCGACTTCGCCCCCTGACATTACCATCACCCGGTCGGCGTAAGCCCCGGCCAGATTCAGGTCATGGAGCACGGCCAAGATGCACCGGCCTTCGTCGGCCAGTCGCCGGCACAAAGTCATCACCAACTCTTGATGCCCAATATCCAGGGCCGAACTGGGTTCATCCAATAGAAGGACGGGCGTGTCCTGAGCGAGCACCCGGGCGATAGACACCCGCCGTTGCTCGCCTCCGGAGAGCGTTGAGTAAATGCGCTCCGACAAATGCAGGACTTGAAGGCTTCGCATGGCGGTTTCCACCTGCGAATAGTCGGCCTCTGTGGGGGCCTTCCACAACGGTATGTGCGGATGCCGCCCCATCAGGGCCACCTCCTGGGCAGTGAACGGGAAGCGCAAGACCGTATGTTGACTTAGCATGGCCCGCAGCCGGGCCAGATCGCCGGGCTTGAGTCCGCGCAACGGCCGCCCGCAGATTTCCACCTCCCCCCCGGTCGGCGGCAGGTCTCCGGCCAGTATCCCGCAAAGGGTGGACTTCCCGGCGCCGTTGGGGCCCACTACCGCCAGCAGCTCGCCCGGACGGATGTCTAGGTCAACATCTTTCACCAGCGGCCGGTCCCGCACCGAGTAGCTGACACGAGTCGCCTTCAAGCCGGGGGACATTTCTAAGGTCATTCCATCCCTCCGCGGGTCGAGCGGGTTCTATGAACCAGCCACAGAAAGAACGGCCCGCCGATCATTGCGGTCACGACCCCAATGGGCAACTCCGCCGGCACCACCACCGTTCTGGCGAGCAGGTCGGCCAGCAGAAGGGAGGTCACCCCTCCCAGTATGCTGGCGGGCAGCAGGAAGCTGTGATTCGGCCCAACGATCAGCCTGATGATATGGGGAACCACCAGCCCCACAAACCCGATGATGCCAGACACCGAGACCGCCGCCCCGGTCAACAGCGCGCTGAGCACAATCACGCTCAAGCGCACTCGCTCCGTGGACACCCCCAAATGGCGAGCCTCCCGGTCTCCCAGGGAGAGGAGGTTCAGTTGCCGGGCCCAGAAGGGCAGCAAAATCAGGCCGACGAGAAAGAAAGGCAGCACGGAACCGATCACCGGCCAAGTCGCCCCGCCAACGTTGCCCAATGTCCAGAAGGTGATGCTGCGCAATTGGTCGTCGTCTGCGATAAAAACGAACAGTCCGGTGAAGGCCCCGGCGGTGGCATTGACTGCAATACCCGCCAGAACCAGGGTGGTGACCTCCGTCTGCCCATACGACCTAGCCACCAGGTAGACAATGGCGGTAGCGATGAGGCCGCATATGAAAGCTGATACGGCGATGCCCCCGGAGCCGAAAAAGTTGAGGCCGAGGACAATGGCGGCCACTGCGCCGACGGCCGCTCCGCTGGATACGCCGATGATGCCGGGTTCGGCGAGGGGGTTGCGAAAGACGCCCTGTAGCGCGGCCCCCGCTATCCCCAGGCTGCCGCCAACCAGTGCGCCCAAGACGATTCGAGGCAGGCGAATGTTCCAGAGGATGGCGTCGGTGCGAGGCTCAAACGGCACGCCGATGTCAATCCCCGCGCGGCTGAAAAATATGGAAATCGCCTGCGCCGGAGGAATATCAACGGCTCCCAGCCCGATATTGGCGAACAGAGCGGCCACAAAGAGAGCCGCCATGACCGCCAGCAAAGCCGGGGCGGCAAGCCGGGACGTCTCCCTTCGCCGGCTCGCCGCCTGCCGCAGCCCGCGCCGCCACGCCCTAGCTTTCTTGCTGGCGGCCATAGCCGTCTGCGGCCCGAGGGCGGCGCGGTTGGCTGCCGCGCCGCCATGCTCCGGCTCTCTCGCTGACTACCATGTTGTCATGGGGTTGGTTGTCATGGGGTTGGGGCCAAGTCTGGATGGAACGCTGCTAGGAGTTCCTGCAACACCATGCCGGTTCGGGGGCCGCCGCCGCCAAAGTACTGGCCGTCAAAATCCAGGATGCACCCTTCCTGCCCGGCGGCGGTTTGCGCCACTCCTGGAATCTTCAGAAGCCCTTCGCGCCCTCCGACAGACTGAAGGCCGGAAGAGAACACGACGATGCAATCAGGGTTGGTGGCGGCGAGAGACTCAGCGGTCAGCGGTATGAACCGATCCCTTACGCCCAGGGTCTCGGCCGCGCCGATGGCCCCGCTGGCCTCGAACAACTCGTGGCTCAAGTCATACTGCCCGGCGAGGAAGAGCGAATCGAGGCCGCGCATATACAGAAACACTGCGCTTGGCTTGTCTTGCGCTTCGGCGGATATCTCCTTCACTTCTTCAATCTGCATCTCGAGACCGGACGCAATCTCCTCTCCCGCATCGGAAACGCCGAGGGTTTGGGCGACGTTGCGGATCTTGGCGGCGGCTCCGGCCAAGGTGACTGTGGGGTCAAGGATGACCACCGCCGTGCCTGTGGCGCGAATTTGATCGATAACTTCAGGCGGCCCGGCCAGCGTGTTCCCGATGACCAGCGACGGTTCCATAGACAGGATGCCTTCCGCGCTCAGGCTGCGCTGATAACCGATTTTGGGGAGCGCCAAAGCCTCCGGGGGATAGGTGGCGCTGGTATCGACGGCCGCCACATTCTCGCCAAGCCCAAGGGCAAAGACCACCTCCGTGATGTCCCCGTTCAGCACAACGATGCGGCTGATGTCCTCCACCGTCACCTCTTCGCCGGTGGCGTCGACCATCGTGACGGGCAGGGCCGGCCCTTGGGGTTCCGGCGTTGGAGTATTTGGCAGCGGGGTATTGGTTGGCGGCACCGGCGTGGGGCGCGGGGTGGCCGTGGGCGCAGGCGTCGGCGTGGGCGTAGGCGCAGGGCGCGGGGTGGCCGTGGGCGGCGGCTCTGTGGGCGCGGATGTCGCCGTTGGCCGGACAGAGGCGGCCACAGCTTCCGTCGGCGCCGGATCGGGCGTGGCGCTCGCTCCGCAGGCAGCCATGACCGCGATGGCCGCCAGCGCCAGAACCAGTAGGGACATTCTTGCCATTCCGTAGAGATTGTGCATCATATTACGTATCCTATTATTTATTGGCTATGTTATAACACAATACTTTACTAAGTGTAAAATACATATCAGCTATGTCAAGACATTGTATGTATTTTCTAGACGCACATAGAATCCCTGGATGATTTTTGAGGACGCAGGAAGGGGGTTGGCGCCTCGACCGGGGCCGTTGTGCCGGATAGCCCGGCAGGTTATCATGGGGGGCGGGTGTTTCGGCGTTCCGGGGGATGTTGAGCGCGGCAGCGCAGAAATTGAACGGCGGGGCTGCCTGCGGCGAGTCAGTCGGGCTGCCTAGGATACAGGAGTGTGAGGGATGGTTGAGGGAAGGTGCGCGCTGGTGACCGGGGGGGCCGGTTTCATCGGCTCTCACATGGTGGATCGGCTGCTGGAAGAGGGTTTCCGGGTGGTAATCGTTGACGACCTCTCATCGGGCAAGCTGAAGAACGTCAACCACCATGCTAACTTCCTCCACATGAGCATCAACCATCCGTTGCTGATGGACGTTTTCAACCGGGAAAAGCCCGACTTGGTGTTTCACATGGCGGCCCAGTCCAGCGTTTCCCGCTCCACCAAAGACCCCATATTGGACAGCGAGGTAAACGTGCTGGGGACGCTGCGGCTCCTTGAGGCGGCCCGGCGAAGCGGGGTGGAGAAGATAATATATTCCTGCACCGGCGGCGCGCTCTATGGCGACCCGGTATCGGTGCCCTGCCCCGACGACGCTGCGGTTGCCCCCATATCTCCCTACGGGATGTCCAAGTACGTGGCCGAGCAGTACCTGGAATTTTACCGGCGGCAGTATTTGGTCAACTACACTTCGCTGCGGTACGGCAACGTCTATGGCCCCCGGCAGGACCCGGGCGGCGAGGCCGGGGTGATCGCCATCTTCATCGCGGCTATGCTCAAGGGCCGCCGCCCGGTGATTTTCGGCGACGGGGGGCAGGAGCGGGATTTCGTGGCCGTGGAGGACGTTATCGAGGCCAATATGGCCGCCATTGGCCGGGGCGGCGGCAGGGCAATGAACATCGCCACGGGCCAACTGACCAGCGTCAACCGCCTCTTCGAGCTGCTCAAGGAAATCATTGGCTTCCGGTGGAACGCCGGCCATTCCCCGGCCAGAGCGGGCGACGTTTTTCGCATCAGCCTCGACTGCTCCCTTGCCGCCGAGGTGCTGGGCTGGACTCCCCGCACCGGCCTGGCCGACGGACTAGCCAAGACCGTTGAATATCTGAAGGCCAATGCTCCGGCGGGAATCCGGTAGTCCGCCGTGGCGTCAAGCATCAACAAAACACTGGAGTTGCGCCGTTGGCTATGAAATCCCCTCCCCCTCGGGTGGAGGGTTGGGGTGAAATCGCCAACGGCGCAACTCCTGAAAATAACCCGCGATCCTGAAAATAATTTTAAGGAAGGCAGTCAAATATGGCGATACCCGCGACAGACTACGACACGATTATCCTGGGAGCCGGAGCCGCCGGTCTTGCCGCCGGTCTCTATACCACCAGGGCCATGCTCAAGACGCTGATAATTGAGCAGCTCGGGCCCGGCGGCCAACTTCTCATTACTGACGACATCGAGAATTACCCCGGCTTCCCGGAAGGCGTGAAGGGCCAGGAACTGGCTATGATGATGGAGCAGCAGACCTCCCGCTTCGGCGCCGAAATAGATTACGCCGAAGTGCAGGGCATCGGGCAGGCCGACGAGCCGGTCAAGACGGTCCACACCGATGACCGCAGCTACACCGCCAAGAGCCTGATCATCGCCACCGGCGGCTCCCACAACAAGCTGGGCGTTCCCGGCGAGGACGAGTTCTCCGGGCGCGGCGTTTCCTACTGCGCGGTCTGCGACGGCAACTTCTTCCGGGGGCAGGACGTGGTGGTGGTCGGCGGCGGCGACGCCGCCATGGACGAGGGCCATTACCTGACCGGCATCGTCAACTCCGTAACCTACATCCACCGCCGCGACGAGCTGCGGGCCACCAGGCTGCTACAGGAACGCGCCTTCAACAACGAGAAAGTCAAATTCCTCTGGAGCCACGTCGTCGAGGAATTCGTGGGCAACGAAGCCCTGGAAGCGGCGCGGGTCAAGAACCTCAAGACCGAAGAGGTCTACGACTATGACACCGCCGCCGCCTTCATCTACGTCGGCTTCCACCCCAATACGGAGTACCTCAAGGGCCTGCTGGAAATGGACGCCTTGGGCCATGTCTACACCGACATCCACATGAGAACCGGCGTCCCCGGCGTCTATGCCTGCGGCGATGCCCGCGCCGACTCCACCCGCCAGTTGGGCGCCGCCGTGGGCGATGGCATCACCGCCGCCCTGGCCGCCTACCACGATTTGCAGGGGTAGCGGAGGGAGCGTCTCTATTTTGCCCGAATCAGGATTCGCCCCTTTGGAGGATTCACCGGGGAGGATTCGCCGGACAGGCGGAGAAAATCATGAACACCCTCCAATCCGGCGAACCCTGATTCGGGCAGTCACCCCAGCGCCTCCCGCGCCAGCAGCATCCCCCCGCCCAGCACCACCATGGCGATGACGACGTAGCGGAAGGCCCGCTCGTTCAGTCGGCCCACCAGCAGCCCGGCGATGACGAAACCCAGCAGAAGGCCGGGAAGCAGGAGGCCCATATTGATCAGCGTTTCGCGGTCGTAGAGGCCGGTGGCGGCGTAGAGCGCCACGGCTACCCCGCTGGAGACGGTGAACATCGCCGCCAATGCCGCCCGCACCGTCTGCGTCGGCCACCGCTGGGCGATGGCGTACACCGCTCCCAGCGGCCCGCCGATGCTGATAGCGGTGACCGCCAAGCAGGTTATGAAGCCGAACGTCGTTCCCGACCCGGGAAAGGTGGCGATGGGCAGGCGAAGCTCGCGCAGGTTGAGCAGGCCCAGGGTCACGATGACCACGCCGATGATGATGCGCAGCAGGCCCGGCTCGGCGATGTTCAGCACGAACACCCCCAGAGGGGCGGCGGCCAGCCCGCCCAGAATCAGCCCTTTGCTGACCCGCGGGTTGAGGTGCCGCCAAGTGCGCGACAGCACCAAGGCCAACTGGATGGCGATGAAGGTGTTGATTATCACCACCGCCGGCTTGGCCCCCAGCAGCAGCAGCAAGGCCGGGGAGGCCACCATCCCCAAGCCGAAGCTGACCGTCCCCAGCGCCACGCACCCGGCGGTGACGGCGACTAGGGCCAGGCCCAGTTCCCAGCCGGTAAGCATCAGTCGGCCCGGCCCTTCGGCCAGGTCCAGCGGGCGGGGGTGAGGGCCGGCGCCTTTCCCGCCGGGTTATACGTGGAACACGCCCGAGGCGGCGGCATGGCGCAGCGTTGCGTCTACGCTGACCACCGGGGGGCCGTCGCGCCGCACTTCGATTTCCAGAAGGTTGCCGGGGTTCACGGAGAAGGATCGCTCCCCGTCCAAGGCCACGGTGGAATGCCGCCGCTCGATGGCGACGCGCTGCCCGTCGGCCAGCCGCTGCCACGACTCGATGCCCACCGTCGGCACCGAGCCGGGCGCGATGGGAGCGCGGACGTACAGGCGGCCGTCGCTCCGTTGCGGCGGCATGCCGCCCTCCGTCAGGCCGCCGCCGGCTATGCGGTAATGCAGCCCCCCGGCGTCGGCCAGCGACACCGCCTGTAGCCGCGCCCCGATGGAAGACAGGCCGATGGACGACGGCTCGGCGCGGGTCAGGAACACCTCGTAGATGGTGTTCATATCCCAGATGGCGCGGGTGGCTACGAACCGCTCTTTGGACAGGGCCACGTCCACCAGCGCAATGTCCCGGTCTTCGCCGTCCACGATGACCGTGATGGTCTTGCTGCGCACTGCCGCCGCTTCCACCGGCACGGCGCCGGTCGCCACCAGCCCGGCGGCCAGGCCGGCGGTGGTGCCTTCCACCATCACCGGAAAGACGTTGTTGGTGCCGGTGGAGATGGCGACCAAGGGCAGGCCGCGGGCCCCTTTGGCCGCCGCCCGGTTGGTGCCGTCGCCCCCCAGCGTTATGACGCAGTCCACGCCCTGCTCCTGCATGGCGGCGGCGGCGCGCACGGTGTCGCCCTCGTTGAACAGGGCGGTCATCCGCAGCAGCTCCACTTCCACCGACAGGTGGGGGTCGTCGGCGGCCCGCTGCGCTAGGTGAGAGCTGTCGGGCATTGCCAGCACCCGCTCCACGCCCACCGACTGCAAGCCCAGCAGCGCCCGCCGGACGATGTTCACCTTCTCCCAGTCCGGCACCACCCTGCCCTGGGCCACCAGACGCCGGATGTCCTTGCTCGCCGCCGGGTTGGCGATAATCCCTACTAACGCCAAAGGCCGCCTCCTGCCGCCGGCGCTTCCCCCTCCCGCCGGGAGAGGGCCGCCGCTGATGATTCCCGCTCATCCTGGGAGAGGGTCAGGGGGCGGGCGTCCCCGGTTGCCCGTTGCCCCGGCTGCTCATTGTCAATGACATAGCCGCCTTTTTCAATGGCCCGGCGGAAAGCTATACTGGCGGGGCGGAACAGCGGCAATCCCGAATGGCAGGACGATGGAAATGCGGCCGGAGGAATTTATCGCCAAGTGGAGCGGCACGAGCTTTGGCGAGCGGCAGGGGGCGCAGTCCTTCTTCAACGACATCTGCGCGCTGGCGGAACACCCCACGCCCGCCGAGTTTGGGAATCCCGACGTTTTCACCTTCGAGAAGCGGGTTCCCGGCGGGTTCGCCGATGCCTACTTTGAGGAGCATTTCGGCTGGGAGTTCAAGGGCAGCGACGCGGAGCTGAACTCCGCTATGAATCAATTGCTCCGCTATCAGGTCCACCTGAAGACCCCTCCCCTGCTGATCGTGTCCTCGTTCCGCACCATACGGATACAAACCAACTTCCCCGGCATGGAAACGGTGCTGCATGAAATTCCGGTGGCCTCCCTGGCCCAGCCGGAATATCTGGCCCAGTTGCGGCGCGCTTTTCATGCCCCGGCCGAGTTCCGCCCCAACCGCACGACGGCCAAGGTGACCCGGGAAACCGCTGATTTGTTCCACAGCATCGTCACTGAAATGGAACAGCGCGGGGCCGACCCGGAAAAGCTGGCCCGCTATCTCAACCAAATCGTCTTTTGCCTGTTCGCCGAGGATGCCGGACTGTTGCGCAACGAGCTGTTCACTCAAACCGTGCGGCAGCAGAACGGCAGTCCGGCGGTGTTCGACGCGGCCATCCGCGACCTGTTTGGGCAGATGTCCAAGGGCGGGCGGTTTGGCCCTTTCAGCGTCGCCTATTTCAACGGCGACCTGTTCAATGCCACCGATACCGTCCAATTCAGCGGCAGGGCGTTGCTGAAGATAAATGAAGCGGTGGAACGCAACTGGCGCAACATTGAGCCTTCCATTTTCGGCACCCTGTTCGAGCGGGCGCTGGACGCCTCCAAGCGCTCCCAGCTAGGCGCCCACTACACCGGCGCCGAGGACATTGAATTGGTGGTGGAGCCGGTGGTCATGGCGCCGCTGCGCCGCGAGTGGGAAACCGTTCTTCTGGAAGTGGCCGTCCTGCTGTCCCAAGACGCCGACGCCCAGGCGCGGGCCAGGCTGGAGGCGTTCCGGCAACGCCTGGCCTCGGTGACCGTCCTCGACCCGGCCTGCGGCAGCGGCAACTTCCTCTACGTCGCCCTGCGCTCCCTGCTGGACCTGGAAAAGCAGGTCATTGACTTCAACGACGCTCAGGGCTGGGAGGAAATGTATCCCTTGGTGAAACCCAGCCAGATGCACGGCCTGGAGATAAGCCCCTACGCCGCCGAGCTTGCCCGCACCGCCCTATGGATTGGCTACATCCAGTGGCATCTTTCCAATGGCATCCGCTACCGGCAGACGCCCATCCTTACCCCGATGAACAACGCCATCCGCCGGACCGACGCCATCCTGGCCGACGGCGACACCGCCAACCCCCGGGAAACGGAGTGGCCCGCCGCCGAGTTCATCATCGGCAACCCGCCGTTTTTGGGGCGCGGTGGGTTAAGGAGCGCATTGGGAGACGAGTACACCAATAACTTGTATTCCGTCTTTGGAGGACGGTTGCCCAATGCCTCGGACTTCTGTTGTTACTGGCTTGAAAAGGCGCGAGACATGATTGAAAAAGGAGTTACAAAGCGAGCAGGGCTTTTGGCGACTCAAGGCATCCGTGGCCGGGATAACCGGGCTGTTTTGCAGCGTATCAAACAGTCCGGGGACATATTCATGGCCTACCCGGATAGGGAATGGACGCTGGACGGCGCTGCCGTTCACATATCAATTATCGGCTTTGACGATGGCAGCGAAACGCAGCGAATGTTTGACGGCACAGAAACTTCAAGCAGCATCAATGCCGACTTGACTGTTGGCGTTGATGTTACTTTGGCTCGGCGTCTGGCAGAAAATTATGGAAAGTCATTTGAAGGCCCTTCTCCCAAAGCGCCGTTTGACATTACACCGGAACTTGCTGCCAAAATGCTTGCTGCCCCGCTTAATGTCAATGGTCGGCTTAACTCCGATGTTGTGCGTCCGGTAATGAATGCCCGGGACATTACTCAACGGTCGCGTGGTATGTATACCATCGACTTTGTAATGATGGGCATGGACGACGCTTGCCAATACGAAATGCCTTTTGAACACATCAAAGAGAAAGTATACCCCAAGAGACTTGAAAAGTCGCAGATAACATTCCTAAACAGATGGTGGCAATATGCAAGGCCGAGACCGGAAATGCACCAAGCATTGGCCGGTTTGTCTCGATACATCGCAACGCCCAGAGTTTCCAAACATCGGATTTTCGTATGGATTAAAAGCAACATAATGTGTAATGACAGCACGGATGTGTTCGCTTTTGATGACGATTACACCTTCGGCATCCTGCACTCGCGGTTTCACGAGATTTGGGCTTTGGCGATGGGTACGCAGTTGGAAAGTCGCCCCCGCTACACACCCACCACCTGCTTCGAGACCTTCCCGTTCCCGGAGCCGGACGATGCGCAGCGGGCCGCCGTCGCCGACGCGGCAGCGCGGCTGAACGAACTGCGGGAGGGCTGGCTGAACCCGGCGAGCGCGACGGAAGCGGAGTTGAAGCGGCGGACGCTGACCGGCCTGTACAACGCCCGCCCCACCTGGCTGGAGCAGGCCCACGCCGCGCTGGACGCCGCCGTGGGTGCGGCCTACGGCTGGCCCGCCGGCTTGGACGCCGCCGCCATCCTGGAGCGGCTGCTGGCCCTGAACCTGCAACGGAGCGAGTGAAATGCAGGTTCTTTTGCATTTTGCGGGGTAGTGGCTAGAATCATACCGCCGCACGCCGCATTGAGGGCAACCGACACAAAAAGCCAGCCCCCGCAGATTGAGCGGGGGCTGGCTCACTTCCCGGTTCCGGCCCAGACGGAACGCTACTGGCTTACCATGTGCTTGTCGGCGTCCTGCTTCTGCTTGCGGATGATGGTCTCGTTCACATCCTTCAGGTGCTTGGATGCGTTGCGTATGTCAAGGGCCCTCACCTCGTACCAGTCCATACCCGGGTCGGGCTGTAGGTAGCTCACGAATTCCCCGCTCTCCTCCACCAGATAGTCGCCAACCGGCTTTTCGCCCAGGGTCAGGGTGTCGGTGGTGGCGTCGTAGCCGCGCTCCGGCGCAAGGGGGAGGTAGTCGAGGGAAATGTAAAGCACTTCCACCATTGCAATCGTCTTTTTGTCTTCTCTGGCATAGGTCAAAATGACGTTTCCGTCGTCCCGCAAGTCGCAACCGCTACCCCCTCTTTCGCCTGTGGCTATGATCACTGAATCCGTTTCGGCATAGTAATTAACTTCCAAGTTCATCTCACCTCCAAATCTTTGCAACGCTCTTGGAACCACGAGCCGGGGGTGTCTTTATCCGCGAGACGATCGATCGCTCTATCGTCTTCATATGCCGTTATGATCCGTTTTTCGTCAGCGGAAATAACAACCCTCAGTATATGGTTGTGGTTTGGGGATCTACCCCAATAGGTCTTTCTCCTCTCTCTTTGCCTTGGCCCATCCCAACATAGCCCGAAGGCAACCCAGTTTCTCAGCGCCTGCTCAGCGTCGTCCTCTGTGACGTTTTCGTGCTTGTCGTAAAAGTGTGGGCCAAATGTCAGGGTCATGCCCTCGAATTCAATGGTCCGGGGTTCAGGCGTGGGCTGCGGCTCAGGCGCGGGATCTTCTTTCTCTCCCCACCCGCAACTGGGGCAGTCCTTCCGGGTGCTGGGAGTCTGCTTCCGGCAGCATCCTGACCCGCATTTATGGCTCATAAGGTACTATTCCTCCTGTGCCCAAAAGGGTAGCATGTAGTTTTGGCGGACGACAAGGGTACGGGCTGGCCTATCCTGGCGGGAGCTATACGGCGCTTGCTATCGCGGTGCAGGTCTACCCTGCAAAATGCAACAGAACCGCAATGCAGCCAAAGACGACGGAGACCACGGAGTTGGAGGCCGCTTTCAGCAAGCTGGCGGAGCAGTGGACAAAGGAAACGGCCTTACACTCCAATCCCGCAATAATTACAAGACATCCGGCATACCCGCAAATCATCGCCATGGGAGAGAAAGCGTTGCCCTTTATTTTTCGGGAAATGGAGCAAAAACGAAACAGGCCCCACTGGTTCTTGGTGTTGCACGATATCACCGGAACGACTCCCGCGCCCCGGGAAATCTGGGGCAAGGCAGAAGAAATCGCCTCTGCCTGGCGACAGTGGGGGCGGGAACAGGGGCATTGCGGGTACATTGCGTAATGCGCCGCCCTTCGGCGTAAGCCGGGGTCAAAGCCTTCCGCCCCGGAGGGAGAGGTAGGCCGTAAAGATAATCCCCTAGTTGCGCTATTGCGCCGCAGGCGTCATTATCAGCGGCGGAACCGCATCCCCGGCAAGCCAACCTCTCAGGAGCCGTTATGAGCAACGAACTGGCCTATATGTCCGCCACGGAATTGAGCCGGGCCATCCGGTCGCGGCAGGTGTCGTCGGCGGAAGTTACGGAAATGTTTTTCCGGCGCATCGAGGCGCTGGACCCGCGGCTGAATTCTTACCTGGCCCGGTGCCCGGAGCAGGCGATGGCCGACGCCCGCGCCGCCGATGACGCCGTGGCCCGCGGCTGGGCGCTGGGGCCGCTTCACGGCATACCCATATCAATCAAGGACTTGGAAATGAGCAAGGGCATCCCCACCACCCTCGGCTCGGCCATATTCCGCGACCGCACGCCGGACATTGACTCGGTGGTGGTGGAGCGGGTGAAAGCCGCCGGGGCGGTGGTGCTGGGCAAGACCAACACGCCGGAGTTCGGGCAGTCGGGAACCACGGAGAACCAGGTCAGCGAACCCTGCCGCAATCCGTGGAACACCGGCCGCACCCCCGGCGGCTCCAGCGGCGGCGCGGGCGCGGCCTTGGCCGCCGGGCTATGCACCATCGCCACCGGAAGCGACGGCGGCGGCTCCATACGCATACCGGCCAGCTTCAGCGGCGTCTTCGGCATCAAGCCAACCCAGCATCGCGTGCCGCGCTACGGCGGCTACGGACGGCCCGCCGCCAATCACTTCTCCCAGTCCGGCCCGATGTCCCGCACCGTGGCCGACACCGCCCTGCTGCTGCAAGTGCTGGCCGGCCCGGACAGCCGCGACCCGAATTCCATCCGCGAGGCGCCGCCCGACTTCAGCGCCGGGCTTGAGCGCGGGGTCGGGGGGATGCGGATTGCCTGGAGTCCCGACTACGGCTATGCCGGAGTAGACCCGGAGGTGGCCGAGATCACCGCCCGCGCCGCCCGCGTCTTCGAGGATCTGGGCGCCACCGTCGAGGACGCGCCCCTCAAGCTGGAAGACCCCTTCGACGCCTTCTTCGACGTGTTCGCCACCGCGGCCTACACTTCCTACGGCCACCTGCTGGAGGAACACCGGGACGATTTCTCGCCGCCCGGGCTGCACTCCATCGAGCACGGCTCCCGCGTTGACGGCGCGCGGCTCTCCCGGGCCATCCTGCGGGTGGATCAGCTGGGGCGGCAGATAGAGGAGTTCTTCGACACCTATGACCTGCTGCTTTCGCCCACCATGGCCACCCCGGCCTTCGAGATCGGGAAGCGGCCTGTGGTCATCGGGGGCAAGGAAGTGGATCCGCAGTGGGGTTTCCTGCCCTTCACCTATCCGATCAATATGACCGGGCAGACCGCCGCCAGCGTTCCTTGCGGCTTCTCCGCCGACGGTATGCCCATTGGCCTGCACATCATCGGCCCGCGCCGCGCCGAGGCCCGGGTGCTCCGGGCGTCAGCGGCCTTCGAGCGCGCCCGCCCTTGGGCCAACAAACGCCCGCCGGGGTTTGAGTAAATTGAACGCCGGGAATGCCTTTCCCGGCGTTTAATCAGCTCCCGGCCAGCTTTTCCCGCAGCCGGGGCAGCACTTCCGACGCGATTCTCCGGCATTCCTCCACGTGGGGGAAGCCGGAGAGGATGAACTCGCGGAAGCCCAGCTTGGCGTAGTCGTACAGCGTGTCGGCGGCCTGTTGCGGGTCGCCGACGATGGCGGTGCCGCAGTTGACCCGCACTTCCGACAGCCCGTTCCACAGACGAGGGCCGACGCGGTGGTCGAGGGCCTCGCGGGCCTGCGCCCGCTGCCCCACCATCTGCGTGCCAACGATGGCCGCCTGCCGCTGGGCCTTCACCGCCGGGTCGGCGTGGACGATGAGTTCGCTGGCGGCGTCCCACGCCTCGGCCTCGGCGTCGCGCACCACTAGGTGAGTCCGCAGGCCCAGCTCGGGCGTCCGCCCGGCTTTGGCAAACTCGGCGGCAACCGCCACGTTGCGTTGGGCCGTGGCGTCCAGCGGCTCGATCCAGGATAGATGCACGTCTGCCTGACGGCCCGACAGCGCCAAGGCCCGCGGCGAGGCGCCGCCGAGGTAGAAGCGGGGGCCGTCCTCCCCGGGCTGCGGAGCGCAATAGGCGCCGCGCAGCCGGTAGTAGTCGCCCTCGAAGTCCACCGGGCCGGGCTGCGTCCACAGCTTGCGGCAGGCGGCGATGAACTCTTCGGCCCGTTCATAGCGGGTTTCGTGGCTGCTTTCCTCGCCCACCCGCTCAAAATCGTTCTGAATCCCGCCGGGCACGATGTTGATGTCTACGCGCCCCCGGGAAATCTGATGCAGGGCGGCGGCCATCTGGGCGAACAGCCCCAGGGCGATGAAGCCGGGCCGCACCGCAATCAGGAAGCGGATGCGGCCGGTGACTGCGGCCAGGGCGGCGGCGGTGGTCCAGGTTTCCGCCAGCGGCGCATCCTCGGCGAACAGCCCGTTGGCGAAGCGGGTGGGTATCAGCAGGGAATAGTAGCCGCACTCCTCGGCGGTTTCCGCCACTTGGCGCAGGTAAGCGAAGTCCGGGGGGCGTTCCGCCCGCATCGTTCCTGCCCGGCTGCCGTCGCCGTCTATGGGGATGAACCAGCTGAAGCGTATATCGTCCGCGCCGTTAAGCATTGGCTGCCCTGTCTGAGTGAAGATTCCCTCCGCCGGAGGGGAAGGTTAGAGTGAGGGCCTAACTGATTCGGCCCGGTTCTGGCCCTCTTCCCGTTGATACCACATCACCATCACGATACCGGCGGCTACTATGCTCATCATGTCGCCGGGAACCCACAGCATCAGCCCGCCCAACTGCTGGTCGGTCATCAGCGACAGGCCGTAGGGCTGCGTCACCTCGGCGTAGGCGGTGTATACCAGCCCGTCGGAGAAGGTGATGGCGGCCCCCAGCAGCGTGTTGGGCAGCACAATCAGCCCTAGGTACAGCACCCGCAATCCATAGTGCAGCCGCGAGCGGTGGGGCGGCGGGTCTATGATAACCCACCAGAACAGGAACCCCGACGCCGTCATGGTCAGGTGCATCAGGGCGTGCACTTCGTCGTTGCGCAGGGCCAGGTTGAAGGCCCCCGGAAACTGCCACAGGTACAGGCTGCCCAAGAAGAAGCCGACGGTAAAGATGGGGTTGGTCAGCACTCGGTAGGCTTGGCGCGAGTAGCGGTTGCGGGCCAGCGGGCGGACAACGCCCTGCCGCGCCCAGCCCGGCAACCCCCGCAGCATCGGGGTCAGCGGCGCGCCCAGCAGTATGAACATGGGCGCCACCATCCGCAGGATGAAGTGCTGCGCTTGGTGGAAGGAAAGCAAATGGTCGGACAGCGGGTCCAAAGGCGACTGCAAGGCGAAGAACATCAGGAACAGCCCGAACAGGAAGGACGCTTTCTGCCAGTTGTTTACCGGATGGCTGGGCCGTTCCCAGTTGCTCAGCCCGTTGAGATAGACGTAGGCGGCCAGCAACAGCAGCACCGTGGGCAGCGGGTTGGTGTTCCAAGCCGTCCACGGCTCTTGCCCGGCGTCAATCCCGCCGTGGGCCAGCGCCGCCGGAGCCGCCGCCAAAGCCGCGGCAAGGGCGCCGGCCACGGCCAACGCCATAAGCAGTCGGCGGCGGCCCATTGCGGTCAATATCGTTGCGGTTTTCATGGCGAATCACCCTCCACCGCCTGTCTGCGGCGGTAGTCGCGTCGCGCGCTCCACCAGACGTAGCCGATGCCGCCCATTATGGCGGCGAACACTCCAACGAACACCCAAGTGCCTTGCGTCAAGCGGTTCAGAGACGGCACCTCCAGCGTAGTGACATCGAAAATGTCCGCGCCGATGGAGGAGGAAACGTCTACGCTTATGGCCCACTCGCCGGTCGAGTCCAGTTTCAGGTGCGTGTTATAGCGTTCCGGGGCCGCGGGCGAGTTGGTGGCGAAGGCCCAGCCGGGATTGCCCTCTTCTTCGTGAGCGGTGAGCATCACCACGCGGGCGTCCGGCACCGGCGCCCCGGTGTATGGGTCGTATACGAAGACCGCGAACTGGGCCGAACCTGCGCCTAGGTTGTAGTTGACCGGCACAACCCGGATGTCGTGCGCCCCGGTGTAGCGCACTTCATCGGACTCCCGCGCCGAATCCTGCGCTGCGGCCATCGGGGGCGGCAGCGGCGCTAGGGCCAAGGCCAACAGCGCCGCCAAGACCGCCAGCGCAACGCGGCGCGGGGAAAGGCGCAAGATTATTGAAGGAGTCATTTCGGCCTTCACTTTCCCGCTCGTTAGCGGGATGACCGGCTGATGGCGAAACGCCTGATACCAGTATAACGCGCGGCGGCCAACGGCGCACGGTGCAGTTGGGGGCGTATTCCAAAGGCGTGCTGGCATTGCCCGCGCCGGCGTCTGAGTCAGCGTTCCGTCCGCGACCTGGCCTCCAGGTGGCCGAGGTGGTGGTCTTCCAGGCATTCGGAGGCCGATTCCTCGAATTGCAGCGTCAAATGGCGAATGCCATGCTTTTCGTAAGCCAACCGGCGCATCCGGCTCAACAGCTCCTCAGTTTCCCCGTAGTAGCCGGGTTCGAGGACTACGTGGGCCGTCAGGGCGTCATTAT
Organism: Dehalococcoidia bacterium; assembly: GCA_965213725.1. Lineage (GTDB taxonomy): Bacteria > Chloroflexota > Dehalococcoidia > Lucifugimonadales > UBA3495 > VXOI01. The sequence continues at coordinate 1,530,134 of OZ243924.1, read as the reverse complement.
TATCCGAGATGCTCCAGGCGTGAACGTCGTGAATCAAGGTGACGCCCGGCTCGTCCTCGATATCGCTGCAAAGCCGGTATAAGTCAATACGCTCAGGCGTTCCTTCCATTAAGGCGTAGAACACTTTCAGAATCAGCCGCCAAGAACTGGCCGCGATAAGAGCGCCGATGGCAATGGAAACCAGAGGGTCAACAATCATCCAGTCCGTGGCGAGGGCCAGCGCGGCGGCAACGACGACGCCAACGGAACCCAGCAGGTCGGCCAGCAGGTGGCGGAGAGCGTCATCAGCCCTGCGGTTGCGTCCGGCTTCCCAGCGGAGAATCAATGCGACGGTGGCATTGACGCCCAGCCCCACGGCTCCAACCGTCAGCATCAACCCGCTTTCGATTTCCAGTTCTGAGTGATCCCGCAGCCGGTTGATGGACTCGAACAGCACCCAGGCGGCCACCAGCCACAGAGCCAGAGCGCTGAGCATAGCGCCCGCCACCTCAACCCGGTGGTAGCCGAAGGTGCGCTCAATGGATGCGGGGCGGCTTTCGGCCCACGCCGTAAACAGCGCAATGGCGATGGCGGCGCCGGTAGCCAGCATAAGCCCGGCGTGGGCCAGCAGCACGAGACTGCCGGAGAGAAAACCGCCGACAATTTCGGCAATCATTATGCCGACAATCAAAACCGGCGCGGCAATCATACCGCCGCCGCTTCCCCGGGCGCTGCCATTGTCTTGCCGCTGCGGGCCGGCCGCCATTACCGTCCTCCTCTAGGGGCGCAGGGTTAAGGCGCTTGGGCCGCCGGCTACAACTGGAAGGTCTTTTTCCAGATGCCGGGGGAACCGGCGGCGTGGGTCATAACGTCCCGCATCCGCTGGTTGTCGGGGTGGATGTCCCGTTGACGCAGCCACTCGGCAGTTTCCGAGACGTTTTCGTTCTCGAATTCGTACACCGTGGCGTAGGACGGCGCGCCGCGCACCGCTTTCCAACGGCGGCCGCGGATGCAGCCCGGCGCCTTTTCGTAGTTCGGCACGTAGACGCCGGAGTACCATTCGTTCCAAGCCGCGTCTTGGTCGGCGGGAACGTCCATCCGTCCGATTTGCAGCGCCGGGGCCATGTCGCTGTCGGCGATGTCGCCGGTTAGCTCCGCCGGGTGAATCATCTCGTAGACGTTGTTCATAAAGTTGGAGCCGATGATGCTGGGGCTGACCCGCTTGCCCCACTCGGTGCGGGGGCGGCTGGTAAACGCCTCGGACTCCACCACTGACGGGCTTTCCAGTTCGTAGACCGCCATGTGCTTGGGGCCGCTGCGGGTGGCCTCGTAGCGGGCCGCGCTCAGCACGCCCGGAACCGAAAGCAGTTCCGCCAGATGCTCCTCGTTATACCAGCGGTTGAAATCGTCTTCCATATCCGCAGGAATGTCGGCCCAAACAATCATCAGCCCGGTGCCTTTCTTAGCCATAGCCAACCTCGCCGGTTCGGTTTGTGTCTATGATAACCGCGCCGCTGCGATTTTGCATTATACTGCCGCATAGGACGCTAACCTGCAACGTCCCCGGACGAATCCGGGGCCGTTTATCCGCGCAATGGACATTCACCAGGTTGAAAACTCTTGGGCTAGAGTGTCTCCGGGGAATCTCATCAGATTGGGCGGACAGGGCTTCACCTGTTTGAGGATGGCTTTGCCGTGCTTTCGTTCCGCGACTTTCAGGTCGTGAATGATCTGGAGCTCCATCCATATTCTCGCGGTAGTTCCGAAGTAGTGAGACAATCGCAAGGCCATCTCGGCATCCATATTACGGCGACCCTCGACCAAGGCCAATACCGTCCCTTCCGGGACTGACAATATGGTGTCGAACTCTTCTGGAGTTACTTCCATTTCGTTAAGGTCGTCAGCCAAGAATTCACCGGGGTGCATCGGAGGCATCCCGTCTTTGAAGGGCCTATCATCAATTTTCATAGTTCGCCATCCGTCAATGGTAATCAACTATTTCAACGTCAAAGGCGTCGCCACTCAACCAGCGGAAGCATACGCGCCACTGACGGTTGATTCGGATGCTGTATTGTCCGGCCCGATTACCCGACAAGCTCTCTAAACGATTGCCGGACCGGCTACCCAGATCAGCTAGTGTCTCGGCCCTGTCCAGATACCGAAGCCGTCGTAGCGCTTGGGCTGCGAAAGACTGAAAGGCTGGAACGGCCTCCCCATGGAAGAACCGTTCCGTATCCCTGTCCCTGAAGCTGCGTATCATTGCCTTGTCAGCATAACGCAATCACGCAGCACGAGATACCCCTACGGCACCAGCATGGCCCGGGTGATTTCCGGCTGGCGCTGGTCCCACTCGCATTGCGGGAACGCCTCGTTTACTTCGGCCAAGGGGAACTTGTGGGAGACTATGCGCTCGAAGGGCAGGCGGTCTTTGTTGCGCACCAGGAAATTGAGCAGGCGGGGCAGCAGGTCGGGCTTGTACATCAGCGATCCCATGATGTTCTTGCCCTGGAGCAGCTTGGACGGGTCTATGGACACCTCGCGCCCGCGCACGATGTCGCCGATTTCGACGAAGGTGCCGCCGTTGCTGAGCATATCAATGCCCTCGGCCAGCAGTTCGGCCCGGCCCACCAGCTCGATAACCACGTCTGCGCCGCGGCCGTCGGTCAGCTCCTTGACGCGGCGGACGCGGGTTTCGGGCGTGTTGAACTCCTCGATGTTGATGGTATGGTCGGCGCCGAAAGCCTCGGCCAGTTCCAGCCGGTTCTCCAAACGGTCGAGGACGATTACGCGGTCGGCGCCCATCTCTTTAGCCATGGCGGTGGCGTGGACGCCCAAGCCGCCGGCTCCCTGAATCACCACGTAGTCGCCCTCGCCCGCCCCGGCGCGAATCAGGCCGGTGGTGACCGTCCCCATGGCGCAGTTCACCGGCCCCAGCAGGTCGTCGTCCAGTTCGTCGGGAACGCGGAAGAAGGGATGGCGGGGCGGCAGGTACAGGAAGTCGGCGTAGGTGCCAGTGAAGTAGGGCCAGGTGCCGGCAGCGGGGTAGTTGCGGTTCATGCACCAGTTGGTGTTGCCCCTGAGGCACTGGTGGCAGTGATAGCAGGGGAACACCGCGGCGTACACCACCCGGTCGCCCTTCTCGACGGGCGCGCCGCCGGAGTCGGTGGTGACGCCGTCGCCCAGCGTGTCAATAACGCCGGTGCCTTCGTGCCCCATGGCGCGGCCGGTGGGGGGCAGCGGCACGTTCACTTGGTCGCCGCGCCAGACGTGCAGGTCGGAGCCGCAGATGCCGGCCTGGGTCATGCGCAGCAGCGCCGCGCCGGGCGCCGGTTCGGGGACGTCGTACTCCTGGATCTCGAAGGGCTTGCCGTATTCCACGCAGGCAACAACTCGGCCTTTCATGTCGCGCCTCCTGATAGGGGTGGGTTCAGGTGGGACGCAATGTATCACAAGGGCGGGCGAATTGATACCGGGCGGGTTAGTCGCCGTTGGGATGGGACTACGAACGTGCATCCTGGCTATTGCTCAAATCGCCGCAAGAAATCAATCCACTCTTTCGCAGGAATCCCAGCCAGAGGAAGATTGAGCGTTTCCTCAATATATTGGGCCATCATCCCCGTGCGGGCAAGCCGCCCAAAGTTGCCGCCGCCGTCGCTATTCGGACGGTCGGCTACTGCATCGCTCTTTGATGGATACGGGCTTACGAAAGCAGGAACGACTATGCCTTTGTCTGTGCTGGAACTCCTTACTTCAGTCCACCAATAATTACGGTAGGCCGCAGCGTATTTGGCCGGAGTGACAAAGGGACGGTAGGCCACTGGACTGCCGGAAAGCACATTGCTTAACGCCCAAGGAACCACAACCACAAGGTCGGCGTCGGCGCAGGCGTTAATCGTAGTTGTGAACCGAAAGTTGGGGACTCTCTCTTTTGACAGGAGATACCATCCCTTAAGTTCAATGCCAAGCACAATATCCCGGCCGTTATGGTCGGATTTTAGTAGAACGTCAGGGAACACCTGGGCTTGGCGTTGGAAGAAGTGGGTTTGATATTCCTCAGCCGGATCCCATACGGAACGCATCCGGTTCAGCGTCGCTACCACTTGCTCTTCAATGGCAGCTGCCAGCACGGTGTTCAGCGTCTGTATGTCTGTGGCGGGTATGCCTTCGATAACTGTTCGGCTGTTGAAGTGGGCCGGAACCGCGTAGACAGCTTCTATAACCCGACGGTATGCCGGATAATGGGGCCAAGCGGCATCGGGCTGCGTTGGGCTAGGCGGTGTCATATCCCTCCAGACGGTTCCGAGCCGCCCGGTAGTAGCTTTCCAGAATTTCAGCGCTGTAGCACTGGCGGCCCGTGTTGAGAGCGGCTACGGCGGTGGAGCACAATCCGCCGAAAGGCTCCCATATCACGTCGCCCGGGTCTGATGACGCCCTTATCATCAGCTCCAGTAACCGGAGCGGTTTCTGGTTTATATGGACACTTTTGTAAACGTCCTTGATACGTTCTTCGCCGCGTACCTGCGGCTCCCGCCAAACGTTAGTTATGCCAACTTCACAGTGGAACTTGGCCCGCATTTTTCCCCATGTTTCGGCGGTGGCGGGGCGTATACCGTCCAGGCTGAAATAGGGTTTGCCTTCCGATCGTCCGTAGCGGTTGGCGTATTGAGCCAGAAGCTCAAAGGATTCGGGCGGTGGGGAGTACCAGAGGTGGCACTTAGTTAGATACTTGCGGGTGGCCGCGTTCTTAACGCCACAGGCCAAGTTGGACTCGCTGAAAGGCAGGCCGCTGCGCTCCCATTCGTGGCGTATCCACTCTTTTAGACTCATCATTCGCCCGTCAGCGTTTACGGTTACGCGGCGCACGTACTGTACGCAGACCTCGGTGACCACTGGAAACCGGCGTAGCGTCTTGCTATTAGCGTTGCCGGCGATATGCCCTAACCCCTTGTCCCAAACGTGGCAGGAGCGGTATTCCCATCCGTGGCTCGCCAGTATGGGATGAACGCTGGCCCATCCGATTTCGGTGTTCCAGAACCAGAGCGTCGTTTCCGGTAAAGCGCGCTTCGACCAATGGGCAATATGAGGAGAATACCACTCCGCCAAGTCTTCATGGGATGCGGGGTCTCCCGGATAACTCGCCACGCCGTAGGGCCCGTCTGCGACTATTACTGTCGGGGACGGCCACCCTTTGGACACTTCCGAAAAATCGCCCAGATATAAGTTCGCTTGCTCCCGGCGGTATACCTGCGGGCATTGTTTATTCTCACGCGGCGGCAGGTCAGGTTGCCTCCCCGCATTTGGCGGCGTCTGCCTAGTCATTGCGTCATTCTTTCTTATTCCCAAACATCCCTCGCCAAAACCGTGTCGGTCGGCATTGCGGCTGAAAGTCTAGCCATTGACCGACCATGGGGTCAATGGCCTGCTGTCAGTCCAATTTCGGACAACTGCATTCGTGGCGAGCGGGTGAAGGACGTTGCGGGGCATCCCGCACCTCTGGGCAGGGGATGGCCGGTGGCTGCGCTGTACAGCCAGCGGCAGTCTCCGTATGTTGTTATCCCCACTCCCAACGACGTTTAACCATCCCTCGGAGGCCCGCATGCCAGCGAAAACCGGCGCCCAATACATCGCCAACTTGCGCGACAGCCCCGCCGAGGTCTGGCGAACCTGAAGGGTTACTGGTTGCGCAGGCGGCGGTTCTCGGCCTCTAGCTGGCGGATGCGGGCTTCGGCGTCGTCGCGGGCTTTTATGACTTCGTCATAGCCCGGCAGGTAAACGCCTTCCACCGGGTCATACCATTCCAGCCGCGTGTTTTCCCAGCATACGTACAGCCCCAGCGCTTCGCTGTACCCCCGGCAGCGGCCCGGCGCCCATTCCTCGATGGGAACCGGCTCATATTGCCCCCCCGCCAGCCGGTCGCCGGCCAGCCTGGGGAGGCTCCGGTGGCCGACGCCGGAGTTGAACCGCCAGTATTCCCCCACCCCCAGGGCGGCGTAGCCTTCCCGCTTGCGCCTTTCGTCGTGGCCCACGGTGCTTCCCGACGCTATCTCCATCACCAGATCCGGCGCCTTGCCGTAGTCCGAGATGGCGTATCCGTTGCGGTTGGCCGACACTTGCGGATCCACGTTCCGGGCAATTAGCATATCGGGGTAGAACACGTCGCTGCGGCCCTCGATTTCCCGCAATTCGGCGAAAGGAACCGGGCTGAGGAACTTGTCGAATGTGATCAGGGTGGTATCGAAGTTGCCCAGCCAGTGGCGCAGAGCCCGGGCCTTGCCGGGGTCCAGCAGGTATTCGGGACTGGTCATATCTTCCTTCCGGGGCGCGTCCGGGAATTGGACATAGCCCGGCGGCGGGTCGGAAAACCAGACTCGCGGGCCGGCGGCGGCATGGCGCTTGAGGGTCATACGGTGCCTCCGGGCAAGGAAAATGGCGAGGTTGTAATCCGGCGGCGCGGCGGGAGCATAGGCCAATCGCTGCGATTATACACGTGGAGCGTCCTTATAATTGCCGCGCCTGCCATGCCTTCTTAGACAAGTACCCAAGCAGCAGCAGGAGGCCCGCATGCCAGCGAAAACCGGCGCCCAATACATCGCCAACTTGCGCGACAGCCCCGCCGAGGTCTGGCGAAGCGGAAGGTCTACTGGTTGCGCAGGCGGCGGTTCTCGGCCTCTAGCTGGCGGATGCGGGCCTCGGCGGCGTCGCGGGCGACTTCGGCGGCCAGGCGGGCCGAGCGCTCGGCGTCGCGGGCTTCCAGCACTGTGTCATAGCCCGGCAGGTAAACGCCTTCCACCGGGTCATACCATTCCAGCCGCGTGTTTTCCCAGCATACGTACAGCCGCAGCGCTTCGCTGTAGCCCCGGCAGCGGCCCGGCGCCCATTCCTCGATGGGAACCGGCTCATATTGCCCCCCCGCCAGCCGGTCGCCGGCCAGACCGGGGAGGCTCCGGCGGCCGACGCCGGAGTTGAACCGCCAGTATTCCCCCACACCCAGGGCGGCGTAGCCTTCCCGCTTGCGCGTTTCGTCGTGGCCGACGGTGCTTCCCGACGCTATCTCCATCACCAGATCCGGCGCCTTGCCGTAGTCCGAGATGGCGTATCCGTTGCGGTTGGCCGACACTTGCGGGTCCACGTTCAGGGCAATTAGCATATCGGGGTAGAACACGTCGCTGCGGCCCTCGATTTCCCGCAACTCGGCGAAGGGAACCGGGCTGAGGAACTTGTCGAAAGTAATCAGGGTGGTATCGAAATTGCCCAGCCAGTGGCGCAGAGCCCGGGCCTTGCCGGGGTCCAGCAGGTATTCGGGACTGGTCATATCTTCCTTCCGGGGCGCGTCCGGGAATTGGACATAGCCCGGCGGCGGGTCGGAAAACCAGACGCGCGGGCCGGCGGCGGCATGGCGCTTGAGGGTCATACGGTGCCTCCGGGCAAGGAAAATGGCGAGATTGCACCCCGGCGGCGCGGCGGGAGCATAGGCCAATCGCTGCGATTATACACGTGGAGCGTTACCTGTCCACCGGCGCGGCGTCGTCGCGGGAGCGGGTGCGGCTTTCCGCCTAGCCTGGGATGTGGCGTGCAGCGCCTTCGGAGGGCGGCAGGCGCTCTATGAGCGGTTTTTCGGCGGCGACCCGGGGCGCAACGCCCTGCTGACCTACCGCAGCATGGCGGTGGCGAGGGTGCTGGAATTTCTCGGTTCCGGTTGATACTACCAACCGTGTCTCCGACCGCAGCACCGGCGTAACCGGGGCCGGTTTCAAGCTCAGGCCGGAGTGCTGCGTTTATGGTTGCCAAACGTGTCCCGGCGGACATCAATCATCCGCCCCGCGAGGAAGCGTGCCAGAGCGCCCCTGCTCTTGGCAAACGGCGGGCGCAGGCGTATATTAGGCAGCACGAGACTGAAGACTCGGCGTTAGCGCTGTTTATGGAGGGAGCCATGGCGAAGCCGAAGAGGATTGGACACCTGGTGCTCAACGTCAAGGACGTGGACACCGCCACCAAGTTCTATACCGACGTGCTGGGGTTTGAGATCGCCTTGGAGCGGCCCGGTTTCGGCACGTTCCTGACCTGCGGCCGCATTCACCACGATCTGGCCCTGTTCCAGGCCAAGGAGGACGCGCAGGAAGTGGCCGAGGGTGGTTTGGGCCTGAACCACATGGCTATCCAGGTTGAGGACTACGAGGAGCTGGAGGACTACTACCACAAGCTCCAGCAGTACTTCGAGGTTGACGAGCTGCGCACCGTTGACCACAGTATGACCAAGAGCATCTACATCAAAGACCCCGACGGCAACGGTATCGAGCTGTTCTGCAACAGCTTCGACACCGCTGAAGAGGGCTTGGCCGAGATGCGCCGCCCCGGCCGCCAGAACACCGCGCTGGTCTTCAGCTAGGCCATCAGCCGCCGCGGGTTTCCGTATTATAGAGGGCGCACAACCGTGCGCTCCTCTCTCTGTATGCCCCGGACAATATGACTTGGACACGCTGACGCCGCTCCATCGCCGCCCGTGTCTGGATGAAGGGCCGCCGGCGCTGGCGATGCAGCCCGCCTTTCAGAGCGAAACGGAACACTGGCAGACCTTCGAGCAGGTCTGCCCGCCCCCGTAAGAGGCGGTTGCCGCCGCTTCCCCCGACGGCGGAATAACGGCGGTATGTGACCCGGAACCGGGAGACGCGGCTGCGCTTCCTCAATACCCTTTCCCTCAATATCCTTTCAATGTTGGCACCTACCGCAAAGGCGATGAGTTTACCGGAATACATTCGGGCAGCGGCTTTTGACCTGGACGGCACCATCATCGGCCCGGACGAGCGCATCACGCCGGGGGTGCGCGACGCCGTGGAGCGTCTGGCGGCGCAGGTTCCGGTGTTCATCGCCACCGGACGCGAGCCGGGCGACGTTATCGGCTACGCCCGGCAGCTTGGGCTGACCACGCCGCAGCTATCCGACGGCGGCGCAGCCATCCTTGACCCGGTGGCGGGCCGGCATATCTGGAGCGCCGGGCTGGGGCCGGAGCTGGCTGCGGAAGTAATGGGACTGGTTGGCGAACTGGAGGCCAATTTTGTCGCCACCCACGTTCAAGGTGCCTTCCACCGGGTGAGCGACATCCCCGACTGGGACATCGTGCGGATTTCCGCCCTGGACCTTTCCCGCGAGGCGGCTGAGGCCCTCACCGGGCGCTTCCAGGACCATCCCCGGATGAGCGTCATCCTAGCGTCGCTGCCCTACAACGGGTTGTGGGCGGTGGACTTCACCCGGACGGGAATAGACAAGGGCAGCGGCGTGGCCCGCGTCGGCGAGATGCTGGGCGTAGACCCGGCCGAAATGGCCTGCGTCGGCGACAGCTACAACGACCTGCCCATGCTCCGGGCCTGCGGTCTGACCATAGCCATGGGCGGCGCGCCCGAAGAAATCCGGGCCGCGGCGCACCTCACCGCCCCGCCGGTGGAGCAGGACGGCCTCGCCTACACCATAGACCACTACGTCCTGCCGCGGGTTTGATTAAGCACAGAGATTTAAGCGGAAAACAAAAATTCCTCTGTGTTTACCGGCCCCGGTCAGCGCAGGGCGGGGGCCACTTCCCCGGCGAAGCGTTTGACGGAGGCCAGCACCTTGTCTTTGGGAATGCCGCCGCCGACGTTTACCTCGGCGACCACGCCCGACAGTTGCAATTCCTCGGCAATCTCGCTCAGCAGGCGGGTTACGCTGTCCGGGTTGCCGTAGGCCAAGCGGTCGCGCAGCAGGTCTTCGTAGGTGATGGCGGAAAGGCGCTGGCCCCGCTCGGCGCGCTCTTCGTCGGGGGTGGCCCCGGCGACCGCGGCGCTGTTGAGGAAGTTCTGGGCCAGCCTGCGGTAGGCCCGCATGGTGGATTCTTCGGCGTCGGCGCGGGCCTGCTGGTCGGTCTCGCCCACGTACACCGGGATGCGGAGGAAAACGCTGGCCTCTCCCTTGTGCCCGGCATCCTTCCAAGCGGCGCGGTATTCGTTCAGGTTGCGGGTCAGGTCGGGGCGGTCCATGCCGCGCAGCCCGACGAATACGGGAATGCCGGCGGCGCCCACCTGCGGGAAGGTCTCCCGGGTGGTGGCCGCGATGCGCAGCGGCGGATGGGGCCGCTGGAAGGGCTTGGGAATGACGCAAACGTCGTTGAACTGGTAATACTTGCCTTCGTAAGAGAAGCGCTCGTTGCTCCAGGCGGCCAGTATCACGTCCAAGCACTCCTGAAACCGCTCGCGGCTCTCGGTGTAAGGCACGCCATAGCCCTCATAGGCCCGGGCGAAACCGCTGCGGCCCACCCCGAACTCCACCCGGCCCCGGCTGATGTGGTCAATGGTCGCCACTTCCTCGGCCACCCGGATGGGATGCGCCAAGGGCAGCACGTTCACCGCCACGCCCACCCGCAGCCGCTGGTGGCGGGCCACAATGGCTGACGAGATGATGAGCGGCGCCGACACCACCGAGGGGATGCCGGCCCCGCCGGTGTCCAGCGGGCTTCGGGGCGCGGCAAAGTGCCGCTCCGCCAGCCAAACGCCGTCCAGCCCGCCCATTTCCGCCGCCTCGGCCATGGCAAAGGCTTCGTCGAAAGCGGACTCCTCGGTCTCGCCATAGCGGTAATCGCATTCCATCACCAGTCCGATGTGCATGAACCCTCCCGCCCGTAAATCGCCTGCTTGGGATTCTAGGTTGCCCTCAAAGACCTGTCAAACCGCCGGGGGTTGAACGTATTCCAAACGTGTGCCGGCATTGCCAGCACGCGCCGGGAATACCGGATCAAACGCCGGGAACGCCCAGGGCGCCGAGTTTTCCGTTTATCATCTTGACGCGCTTGGTCTTTGTCCTCTCGTGCTAAAATTAGGTATGCGCAAGTTGGAGCGGGAAAAGTTGGAACTGATGTCGAAGCTGGCCCGGCGCGTCCGGTCGCCGGAGACGCTGCGTGCGATGGCGTCGGTGCCGCGGGAGCGGTTCGTGACGCCGGAATACCTGGGCCTAGCCTATCTGGACGTACCGTTGTCCATCGGAGAGGGGCAGACCATTTCGCAGCCGAGCATGGTGGCGGAAATGACCGCGGCCCTGCGCCTTGCGCCCCGCGACAAGGTGCTGGAGGTGGGCTGCGGTTCGGGTTACCAAGCGGCGGTGCTGGCCCAACTGGCGCCGGAGGGCTTGGTGGTCACCGTGGAGCGGCTGCCCGCGTTGGCGGCGCGGGCCGAGGCCACGCTGGCCGAACTGGACTACCGCAACATCGTGGTGGAGCCGGCCGGCCCGGTGCCGGGCTGCCCGGAGCGCGGCCCCTACGACGCCATCCTAGTGGCCGCCGCCGCTCCCGCCATCCCCCCATCCCTGCTGTCGCAACTCAAAGTGGGCGGACGCATGACCCTGCCCGTCGGCCCCCGCGAGCAGCAGGAGCTGCTGCTGGTTCTGAAAACCGGCGAGGGCATATCCATCAGCGCCCTCGGGCCATGCCGCTTCGTGCCGCTGGTGGGGCCGGAGGGGTTTGCGGAGTGACAGTTCGCCCTCCTAAGAGACACGGAAGTTGTCCTTAACTGCTGAGTATCCCCATCTTCTCTCATCTTTCACTGCTCTTTGATGGGGATTTGCTCAAGGTCAAGAGCCTGTTAGTGGACGCAAAACGGCTCGCGCTTTCGCCATAGCTATGTTGGGGTCAATAGCTTGGCGGTAGAGAGTGCCCATATAGTTTCCTTGCTGATTGTTGAACGATGGCCGCAGAGTTTCGATTAAGACGGCCTCCATTAACGCGGCCACAACTTCTTTGGAAGCGCTGTCTGGGCTGTCAACTATCGTACCGGTCTCATCAACGCGGCGCAGGCCGAACCAGGAAAACCGCTCCCACTTGCCGGACCAAACTTGTCGGCTGTGATGATTGTGCAAACGCTGGAAAAGGCCGCCTTCTCGTGCCGCGGTCTTGCCCACGTAAACAACGGATTGCCAGCTATGCAACAGGTAAACGCCCTGCTGGTTGGCGAAGTCTATGGCTTGCTCCGGCGACGGGTCAATATCGTAGCCCAGCAGGCGGCGAGCCGACCAGTCCACATTGTCGCGCTCCCAATATAAACCGTAGGCGGCCACGGCGAGGTTCTGGGAAGCATCCGTAGCGTCCAGCTCATCATCCGCCGCCGGAGTGACCTCGGAGAAAGCGACCTCTGGACGGCGTAAGCAAAAGACGCCCGGCTGTGTTTTTATTATATCCATTCCATTGGCCCTGAGCCTGGATATAACTCCGGCTACGGTGAAGTTGGGTGTCTTGCCTACTGTGGTTTTCAGACCGCGCCGCAGAATTTCGTCGGCAATATCACCACAGTACATCGGTTCGGTGGCTTCATTGAGGATTTGCAGAACTGCCTGTTCCCAAGTGATTTCCGTAGCCATTGACTGCTCCACGCTAAGTATCTGCCTTATATTATTTTATCCGCCGTGTCCCTTCCACTTCTGCCCTGCTCGCGTTAGTCCGCTGGTATGCGCCCCGTGCTAAAATCCCAGCATGACACCACTAGCCGAGCAAATTCAACACGCCGCCGCCCTCGTCGCCCGCGCCCGCTGCGTGGCGGCGCTGGCCGGGGCCGGGCTTTCGGCGGGCAGCGGGATTCCCACCTATCGCGGCGCGGGCGGCATTTATACGCGCGATGGGACGCCGCCGCTGCTTTCGTATCAAGAGTTCGCCCGCGACCCGGCGGAGTGGTGGCGGGCGCGGCTGGCCGCCGAGGTTGACCTGTCGCACCCCATCTGCCAGATGAAGCAGGCCGTTGACCGGGCCGCGCCCAACGCCGGGCATCTGGCCCTGGCCGAACTGGAGCGGCGGGGCATCCTGCGCTGCGTCATCACGCAGAACGTGGACGGCCTCCACGCCGCCGCCGGGAGCCGCGCCGTGCTGGAGATTCATGGCAACCGCAACCGGCTGCGCTGCCTGCAATGCGGCCGGCGCATTCCCCGAGGAGGAGGCGCTTTCGAGAGCCTGCCGCCCTTGTGCGCCCAGTGCGGCGGCGTCCTCAAAATGGACACCGTAATGTTTGGCGAACCGATACCGCCCGACACGCTGCAAGCCTGCCGCGAGGCGGCGGAGCGGTGCGACTGTATGCTGCTGGTCGGCACGTCGGGGACGGTGAACCCGGCGGCCCGGCTGCCGCTGCTGGCTCAGGAAAGGGGCGCAACGCTGATAGAGATCAACCCCGAGCCGACCTCGCTAACGCCGTGGTGCGACCTGACCCTGTCCGGCCCGGCCAACGCCATTCTGCCCGAGCTTCTCCGGTGGATATAATTATTCCCGGAACGCTGACGTTGGAACGCTGACGTTCTGCGCGCCCTTGTCATCCGCGCCCTTGCCATTCAACTGAATTGGAGCCGCCATATATGCCTTTCCTGCTGGCCCAGTTCGGATTGCCTGACCAGCCCTGGGTTGATCCGGCGGTCGCCGCCGCAGTTGTGCTTGTCTCCATACTGGTGGCCGCCTTCGTGCATCTGGCAGTGTTCCCGGTGGTTATGCACTTGGCGCACCGCACCCCCACGGAACTGGACGGCATCCTGATCCAGGCTGTCCGCTGGCCTCTGAATGTCAGCGTAGTGGTGCTGGGCGTATACCTCAGTCTGACCCTTGCGCTGAACCTTCCCGAAGATGTTCAGGGATTCGTTGACATTGTGGCCCAAGCGTCGGGGGCGCTGCTCTTCGTTGTGGTCTTCGGGCGCTTGGTCTCGCGGGGGATGGACTGGGCCATCGAGGAACAGGGCAAGCGCGAGCATAGCACCGTGGACACTCGGCTGCTGATCATGCTGCGCCGGGTGCTGGTGGTCCTGATCTACGGGCTGGGCCTGCTGCTGGTGATAAACACCTTGGGAATTCCCATCAGCCCGCTCATCGCCGGCTTGGGTCTGGGCGGCGTAGCGGTGGCCTTGGCGATCCAGCCCACGCTGTCCAACCTGTTCGCCGGCACCTACGTGATGACCGAGGGCGTGGTGTCCCCGGGGGACTATATCGAGATGGAGGGCGGCATTGCGGGCTACGTGCTGGAGGTGGGCTGGCGCAGCACCCGTCTGCGAACTTGGAGCAACAATCTGGTGGTGGTGCCCAACGCCCGCTTCGCCGAAACCATCATCACCAATTATTACGAGCCGGAGCGGCAGGTAAACGTGTACCTGACCTGCGGCGTCAGTTACAGCAGCGACCTGGCCCGCGTCGAAGCGGTGTCCCTGGACGTGATGAACCGGGTGCTGGAGGACAGCCCGCACGGGGTGAAGGAATACGGCGCATATTTCGGATTCGACAGCTTCGGCGAGTCCAACGTTGACTTCTGGCTTTTCGTGCAGGCCAAAGACCGGTTGGCGAGCTTCGAGCTGCGGTCGGCGTTGATCAACGAACTGCATCGCCGGTTTGACGCCGAGGGCATCGTCATCAACTACCCGGTGCGCGCCCTGCAATTTCCCAGTGCAACGCCGCGACAAGGCGACCGCCGCCCCATCCCGCCCCCGGTTGCAGTGCGCCGTCCGCCCCCGGCCGACATACCCGCCTCGGACATTGCGGGCGGCGACGGCCCGGACGGGCCGGGTTAGCGGACACAGGCATGCCCCCCGTGGAGAGTGAAATGCAGACGCCCGTGACGGCCGGGCCAGGATCCGAACGGGCTGATGGGGAGAGGGTGACGCAAAATTAGCGTACCGGGGGGGTTCGTGGCGTGTCTGCCATTGCCGCTATGCCTGCGCCCCGCGCCGTCATTCCGGCTGGGCGGGCCTCCCTGAGACCGACATCCGGCTTGAGAACGCCGTAGACGTCATTCCGGTTGAGGCGGAGTCCCATTTCCGCTAGGGCCGAGGCGGCGACAGCAGGTTGACGCGCAGGTCGGCGGGCAGGTTGCCGGTGGTGACCACCAGCCGCGGCTGGGGTTGGAGGTCGTCCTGCCCTAGGCGGCGCAGGAAGGCATCCGGGCCGTCGAGGGTCACGCCGGCCTGACCGTGGGCGTAGTGCATGGGGATGACGATGCGGGGATCCAGGTCCTGGATGGTCTGCAAGGCTTGGTCGAGGCCGATGGCGCAGTGGCCGCCCGTCGGCACCAGCGCCACGTCCACCGGCTTCAGCTCGTCCACCTGCCGCGTGGCCGGCGGCAGCGCCAAGTCGCCTAGGTGGCAGACGTTCACGCCGTCCATCTCGATGGTGAAGGCCACGTTGCGGCGCTCGTGGGGAACGCCGGGCGGCAGGGGAGTCATGACGCCGCGCACCACGACTCCGTTGTACTCGTACTCTCCGGGGGCGCGGAACACCTTGGGCGCGCCGCTCACCGCATCCGCCGCCGAGTGGTTGGGGTGAGTGTTGCTGACGGTGACCACCGCGGCGGGGCGGGCATCCGTCCGCAGTCCCAGGGAATCGGGGAAGGGGTCGGTGACCACCACCATGCCGCTGGCGTGCAACCGGAAGGAAGAATGCCCCAAGTATACCAAGTCCATGCCGCTCCCTCCGTACCCCGCCCTGCTTGCAGCCGGCGCCCGGCGTGCTGTTCTGAGGCTCTCAGCCGTCTTCCGCGCCGCGCCGTTGAGTATATCATCCCTTAGCCAGCGCTGCGAGACCGCCCCCGCCGGGGTATTCTCGGAATACGTTGGTATCACCCCCCAACCCCCGCCATTCCTGCTTTCGAGGGGATGACCGAGCGGCTGGCCGGATACCACCGGCTTTTCAATGACAGCAGCAAGTGGATTCCTGCTTTAGAGGGGATGATGGTTGACAGAGGAGCGGGAATGACCGGGAGGCGGGAGGGGGCGGCCAATCAGCATTGCCAACACGCGTCGAGAATATCCCGCTTCCCGCCCGTTTGACACTGCCGCAAATGCTGTGCTAATTTCGAGAAAAGGCCAATGCCCGGTTATCCCCGCAACAGGGGGAATGCCGATGTTATCTTACCGCACGTCAATCATCCTCAACCTACTGATAGAGGAATACGTGCAGACCGCCGCGCCGGTGGCGTCGGACGGTATAGCGCGCAGCCCGGCCCTGCGGGTCAGCCCGGCCACGGTTCGCAGCGCGATGTCGCAGCTCACCGAGGCAGGTTATATCTCCCGCCCCCACGTATCCGCCGGGGGCGTGCCGTCGGACTTGGGCTACCGGCACTACGTTGAATCCCTGGGAGAACCGCCGCCGCTTCCCAACGGGCTGCGCCGGCGCGTGGCCCGCTGGCTGGGCGATGCAGAGCCGGACGTTGAGGCGTGGCCCCGCCGCTGCGCCGCCGCCCTCTCGCAGTTGACCGCCAACCTGGCCATCGTGACCCAGCCGCGTTCTTCGTCGCCGCGCCTGAAACGGCTGCAACTGGTGTTCTTGCAGGAGTCCGTCGCGCTGCTGGTCATCGTGCTGGGCGAGGCGCGCCTGCTCAAGCGCCTGCTTTCGCTGGATGATCCGGTGAGCCAGCAGCAGCTCGATGAGGCGGCGGGCCGCCTGAACAAGTCTCTGGCCGGTCTAAGCCGTAGGCAGATAGAGGTCCGGCAGGCCGAGTTCGACCCTCTGGAACAGCGGGTCCGCCAAGACTCCCTGGAGCTGATGCTGGAAGCGGAGCGGTCGGATATGCCGGAGCATCATGTTGAGGGCCTGGGGCGTTTGCTGGGGCAGCCGGAGTTCGCCGCCGGCGAGCGCGCCCGTCAGTTGGTGCAGGCAGTGGAAGAACGGGTGCTGCTGGAGCGCATTGTGGCCGCAGCCCGCGAGCATGATCCCAACGCCCCCAAGGTCTACATCGGTTCGGAGAATCAGGACGAATCGCTGCGCAGCTTCGGCGTCATTGTATGCCGCTACGGACGGCCCGACGGCGTGGGCGGCGCAATCTGCGTGGTCGGCCCTACCCGCATGGGGTACTCCCGGGCAATGGCCGGCGCCCGCCATCTGGCCCACATGATGAGCCGCATGGCGCAAGCGCTGGAGACCGGGAACGGGGGAGAGGCGTAGGGACTCGGCTTGCGCGGGGTTCACCGGACGCTGCTGCCGGGAGGCGCAACTGCGATCCCCATAGAGGCGGGGCCATCATGCGGGTCAAGGCGGTTCAAGGATAGTTGAGAAGCTGAAATCCAAGGCGCCCGGATACTTGCCGTTACTGCTGCTGGGCTTGGCGTTGCTCACCGTGTTCCTGTTTGGCGGCGACCGGGGCCACTTCTACCGGCCCGGCCACCCTCACCATGATTGGGTGTCATCGGAACACCTGGCCTTGGCCGCGAATCTATCCCCGGAACACAGGTTCCTGATGTTCTTCTACCAATTCCCTGCTGAGGAGGGCGATTCCGGCTACAGAGTCTACAACCGCTGGCCGATCGGCAGCTATGCACTCATCAAGCTGGCTATCCTGCCTCTCGGAGAGAATCTGTCGGCCTGGATCTACGCCGGCAGGGTGCTGATGCTGCTGTTCTTCGCCGGGGCAGCGGTGATGGCCTACCTAGCGTTGTGCCGGCTCTTCTCCAACCGCTGGGCCGCCCTGGGGGCAACGCTCCTAGCCTTCTCATCGTATTACGCTCTCTACTACAACGATATGGTTACCAATGAGGCGGCGCCCACCCTGTTCGGAATGATGTTGGCCCTTCACGGCTTGGTTGTGTTCATGCAGGAAGGCCGCATCCGGCAGATGCTGGTCAAGGCATGCGCCGCTCTGCTGTTGGGCTGGCACGTATACGCTCTGCTTCTGCCCTTCGTTGTCTTTGGCCTGGTGAGCGTGATCATCCGCGCCCGCTCGTCTTTCTCGGGGGGGGGGGGGGCAAGACTTCAAGCGCTTAGCGGCTTCGGTAGCCCATAGCCCCTTCCTAATGTTGGGAGCGGTTGCTTTCCTTTTCGGGTTCCTCCTCTTGGCCTTCAACCTCACCAACGAATACCTCGCCCTGAAAGGCGAATATCCCCTGACTGAGCTGCCCACTATCGAATCGCTGCTACGCCGCATTGGTGCTTCTGCGGAGTTCAACGCCA
The DNA here is from genome assembly GCA_965213725.1 of Dehalococcoidia bacterium. Lineage (GTDB taxonomy): Bacteria > Chloroflexota > Dehalococcoidia > Lucifugimonadales > UBA3495 > VXOI01. The sequence goes on along the minus strand of OZ243924.1, from coordinate 1,512,241 downwards.
ACTACCCCGGGCTTGTAGATTGGGGGCCGTTTCTGCAAGAGCATTTCTACCGTCTCGGCGGTCTGACGCTCCCGCACTGGTTGTCGAGCCACTTCGGAAACCTGCACGAAAACCCCGCTAGGCCGGTGGGCCTGCCGGGAACCCTGGTGGCCGTTGCCGGGGTTGTCATAGCTGTCGTCTGCTTGGCGCGGGCTCTGTTATCTCGCTACCGGGTTCTGCTGGTGGCCCTCACGGTATCCGGGTTCGTCTGGGCGCTGACGTTCCGGTATTCCGTGACTTTCCACGATTTTATGATTCTATATTCCATAGGGATCCCGCTGCTCTTCTACTCGCTGGCGATGCTGTGCCTCCACAGACTATCGGGCGGCCGCTTGACCATCGTACTAGGAGTGGCGGCAGCGCTGGCCTTCGCCGTTTCCGCCTTTCAGGTGAGCCGCATCAGCCACGAGGCCGAAGCCGCCCGGTTCCAAGAAGCGCTGATTGCGGACTTCGAGCGTATTCGACACGTTACTGAACCGGGCGACCGCGTCTTCGTTCCCGTGCCCGATGCCAACGAATATCTCGTCCCCTTTGCCGGGGCGAGAAGCGGCGTGAATTTCTATTTGAGCGGTAGAATCATCCGCTATCAGACAGTGCTGGAATACCCCCTCTCCGACTATGATTTCGTCCTAGCTCGTCCGCCGTTGGAGCCGGGGCGCAGCCTCACGCCCGAAAACCGGCTCAGGTTCCTCTACCGGCCGGGAGATTATTCGGCCTCCCTCCGGGGGATGGTCGAGAATATCGGCGAAAGGGATCCTGTGATACGCTCCGGGCAAGATGTATATTTCCAAGACGGCAGGCTCACGTACTACAAAGAAGAATGCAGCCACGATGACACAAAGCCGAGGTATCTGCTCCATCTGACTCCGGCCAATATGGATGACCTGCCCGACCATCGCCGACGGCATGGGTTCGATAACCTCGATTTCTATTTCTACGAGCACGGCGTCAGGTTCGACGGGAAGTGCCTGGCCCAAGTCACCCTGCCGGACTATGACCTAGCAGAGATATACGCGGGCCAGTTCTTGTACGAGAACGGCGTCCTTCGCCACATCTGGCGAGAGGAGTTTCGACCCCCGGAGTAGCAAGCAGGCCATCTGTTGAGAATACACCCCCGCAAGGGTATTGTTAGCAACAGTTGTTTATGCCAGAATCGGGGTGGCATCAACCCGGCAAGGAGGCTTGTCATGGCCGCTGCCCGCATATACCGCCACCACGTCCGCTGCCCCCATTGCGGCTCCAACTGGGTGCGCAAGTATGGCCGCTCCGCCCTAGGCCAGCAGCGCTGCCGCTGCGGCGATTGCGTCCACCATTTCACCCCGGAGGCCGGCCGCCGCTTCCACTCCCAGGAGGTCAGAGAGCAGGCCATCGCCATGTACTGCGAGGGAGCCAGCATCCGGGCCGTGGGGCGCACTCTGGACGTTCCCCTGCTGACGGTGTACGGCTGGATTAAAAAAAGTCCGCTGGGCCCTGACCCTGCTGCTCTGGCAACGGCAGGAAAGGGGCGCTAGGCCGCGGACCGGATAACGGCCTTCGATGAGATGTGGAGTTACGTGGGCGGCCGGCATGGGGAGAAACGGCGGGAGGCGTGGCTCTGGACGGCGGTGAGCCTGGGGTCTGACGGGCGCCGGCAGGTGGATTTCGAGCTCGGCGACCGTGGCGAGGCTACCTTTTTGCGGCTGTACGGGCGGCTGCCGGAGGCGGAGTTGTACTGTAGTGACGCCTATGTGGTGTATCAGTCCTGGCTGCCGCCGGGCCGGCACCGGGCTGGCAGGGGCGGGCCGGTGAACTGGAACGAGGGTCTGCATGCCCGGCTGCGGGGGAAGCTGAACCGGCTGATGCGGCAGACGAAAGGGTACAGCAAGAGCGCGGCGATGCTGGCGGGATCGGTGGCCCTGGTCTGCCTGCGGCTGGGCCTGATGCAATAGCAACTGTTGCTAACAATACCCCCGGAATAACGCAATTGATAACCCTGATTGCGGCCCGTATAATGGTAACAAGCCAAAGAGCGGATTTCCCGGCGGTTTCGCGCTTGGGGCCGCCGGATTCGGACATATAATTTGAGGCCGGAGGCGAGGCAACTCGCCCTGGGCTGCGAGGATGGCAGGCATGGCGATAGCAGACGTTTTAACCGGCACTTTTACCGTCAAGAGCGGACACGCCCAGATGCTCAAGGGCGGCGTCATCATGGACGTGGTAACCCCGGAGCAGGCCCAGATTGCCGCCGAGGCCGGGGCCGTGGCCGTGATGGCCTTGGAGCGCGTGCCGGCCGACATCCGCGCCGACGGCGGCGTGGCGCGCATGACCGACCCGGCCATCATCACCCGCATTATGGACGCGGTCACTATCCCGGTGATGGCGAAAGTTCGCATCGGCCACTTCGTCGAGGCCCAGATTCTGGAAGCGCTGGGCGTGGATTATATTGACGAGTCGGAAGTGCTGACCCCGGCGGACGAAACGCATCACGTCTGGAAGCACGATTTCAAGGTGCCTTTCGTCTGCGGCTGCCGCGATCTGGGCGAGGCGCTGCGGCGCATATCCGAGGGCGCGGCGATGATTCGCACCAAGGGCGAGGCCGGCACCGGCGACGTGGTGGAGGCGGTGCGCCATATGCGGGCGGTGCAGGACGCCATCCGCAAGCTCCGGACCATGCCCGACGACGAACTGGTGGTGGAAGCCCGCGACTTGCGCGTCTCCTTGGATCTGCTCCAGCAGACCCGCGAGCAGGGACGGCTGCCGGTGGTCAACTTCGCTGCTGGCGGCGTCGCCACCCCCGCCGACGCCGCGCTGATGATGCAGTTGGGCGCCGATGGCGTCTTCGTCGGCTCCGGCATCTTCAAGTCGGGCGACCCGGCCAGCCGGGCCTACGCCATCGTGCAGGCCGTAACCCACTACAATGACCCGCACATCTTGGCCGAAGTGTCCAAAGACTTGGGAGAGCCCATGGTCGGCCGCAATGTCCGAGAGATTCCCGAAGCCGAACTGCTCGCGCCGCGGAGCGTGTAGGGAATGCTTGCAATCCCTCATGCCCTGGCTATGGAACAAAGCATATGACACCCCTCATCGAAGAAATACTGAGCGCCATACGCAACAACCCCGAAGTCCGGGAGGCTTTCAGGCGCGAACTGCTGACCCCGGATTTATTGGAACTCCCGGAACGGTTCGCCAAATTCGCTGCCGAGACAAACCGCAGGCTGGAAAACCTGGAGCGGGGCCAAGAGGAACTGCGGCAGGGCCAGAAAGAAATGCGGCAAGACATAGCTGAACTACAGGAGGGCTTGCGGGAAGTGCAGCGCAGCCAAGCGGAGCTGGAACGGAAGCACGAAAACCTGACCATCATTGTAATGGGCATCCGGGAAGATATTCGCCCGCTGAAAGCGGCCCACGCCCGCAACGCCATGAAGGATAATGCCCTGGAAATTACCTTGGCCCGCAACTGTCTCCCCACCAGGGAGCTTACCAAGCTGGACCTCTACCGGATGATGCGCGACAACGGCCCTGGCGACATCAGCCGGAGCGACCAGGAAAGCTTCCGCAACGCTGACCTGGTGGTGGAGGCTGAACACGAAGAGACCGGCGAAGTCCATTACTTCGCCGTTGAGGCATCCTTTACCGGCGGAATCGGCGATATCGAGCGCGCCATCCGCAACGCCGGATACCTCGCCAAGTTCACCGGCAGCCCGGCCCATGCCGTCGTCGCTTGCGTGAGCGCCACTCCCGAGGCAGAGTCCGCTTTCGGGCAGGACGAATGCGCGCGCTACGAAATTCCGCGGCGGCTATTGGAAGCGGAATAGGCCGCGGCAAAGCCATAAGGCCATAGCTGCGCAGGAGAATCCCAGCCGGGTCCCGAATAACACCTTGTCCCGCCAGGCCGGCGGATCTATTACAGGGATGCCCATTAACCCCAAGGGGGCCATCAGCAGGAAGCCTTGAACATCGGCGTCTTGGCAATACAGGGCGACTTCGCGGAGCATATCGCTATTCTCCGCAGTATCGGCATTGAGAGCCGGGAAGTCCGGCTGCCGGAGCAGTTGGACGGGCTGGACGGGCTGATTGTCCCCGGCGGCGAAAGCACGACCCTCAGCCGCCTGATGTCCATCTATCACCTGCGCGAACCCATCGCGCGGATGGCGGCCGAGGGCCGCGCCGTCTGGGGCACCTGCGCCGGCATGATTATGCTGGCTAACGAAATCACCGAGCAGGACCCGGAACCTTTGGGGTTGATGGACATTGGAGTCCGGCGCAACGCCTTCGGCCGCCAGGTGGACAGCTTCGAGCAGCCGTTGCAGATCAGACCGCTGGCCCCGGAACCCTACAACTGCATTTTCATCCGCGCCCCGGTGGTCATCCGCGTCGGCCCGCCGGTGGACGTCCTCGCCAGCCTCGATGACGGCCGCCCGGTGGCGGTGCAGCAGGGCAATCTGCTGGCAACCGCCTTTCACCCTGAACTCACCCGAGACCCCCGCGTTCACCAGTATTTCGTTGGCCTTGCGGAAGGCAATCCCCCGGAGTCATCTCTACAATAGACGGTGACCGGAAGCATAAATCTCCCATTCACCCGGGCTTGTCGAGGGCCGTCCGGTAATGCTTCGGCAAGCTCAGCACCAACGGACTGTGAATCAACCTTGGGGGAGGAATGATATTGGCGACGGTGCATAGCGCAGTGCGGGAAGAGCTGGGGTTGATGCTGGACGTGCTGCCGCAGCGGGTGTCCGCGGCGCTGCGGCAGCGGGAAGACTTGGAGGAGCTGCTGGAGGTGGTGCTGGACCTTGGACGGGAGCCGGAGGCCCGCTTCATCAGCGGCGACGCGCCGCTTAGCGCTCAGGAAGTGGACTCCGCCGACTTGCAGAGCGTCATTGAGCGTTTGGGAGAGTTTGGCGACGACAACCGGGCCGGCATTGAGCGCACGCTGCATCGCATTTCGGCCATCCGCAACCGCCGGGGGCGGGTTATCGGCCTCACCTGCCGCGTGGGGCGGGCCGTATTCGGCACCATCAAAATAATTGAAGACCTGGCCTTTTCCGGCAAGAACATTCTGTTGCTGGGGCGTCCCGGCGTGGGCAAGACCACCATGCTGCGCGAAACGGCGCGGGTGCTGTCGGCGGAGGCCCAGAAGCGGGTCATCATCGTTGACACCTCCAACGAAATCGCCGGCGACGGCGACGTGCCACACCCCGCCATCGGACGCGCACGGCGGATGCAGGTTCCCACGCCGTCGCAGCAGCACGCAGTGATGATTGAAGCGGTGGAAAACCATATGCCGGAAACCATCGTCATTGACGAAATGGGGGCCGAACAAGAAGCCGCCGCCGCCCGCACCATCGCCGAACGGGGCGTGCAGCTCATTGCCACAGCCCACGGCAACACTCTGGACAACCTGATAATGAATCCCACGCTGTCCGACTTGGTGGGCGGCATTCAGACGGTCACGCTGGGCGACCAAGAAGCGCGCTACCGCGGCACGCAGAAGACGGTGCTGGAGCGCAAGGCCCCGCCCACCTTCGACGTGGTGGTGGAGATACAAAGCTGGGAACGCTTGGCGGTTCACGACGATGTGGCTCACGTGGTAGACCAGTGGCTGCGCGGCTACCCCATCGTCCCCGAGGTTCGCTGGCTGGACGAAAAGGGCGAGGTGCAGCGGGCGGAGGAAGAATACCGGCCCAACGACAGCGCCCCGCCGCCCTTTGCTATGAACGGGAGCAGAAGGCAAACTGAAGACCGTCGCCCGGCCCGGGACCCCGGCCGGGAACGGCGCCAAGACGTCGAGCGCGAGCCGGGCCGTGCCGCTCCTTCGCCTCGCCCCATGGGCGAAATGTCGGAGGAAGAGGCGGCGATGGCCGCGGAGGTGCGCGTCTTTCTCTTCGGCGTGGGCCGCGACAAGCTGGAGTCCGCCATGGTGGAGTCGGGAACGCCGGTGCAGATTGTCAACGAACTGCGCCGCGCCGACCTAGTGCTGACCACCAAGACCCACTACCGGCGCGGCTCCCAACTGGTGCGCATCGCAGAGGCCAACGGGAAGCCGGTGTACGTGCTGCGCAAGAACTCGCTGCCCCAGTTGCAGGACTTTCTCCGCACTGTGGTGTCGCAGTGGAACCGCAACGGCGGCCGCCCCCCGGCCTCCGAAGAACCCCCGGCGCCCAACATCGAACGGGCCATGGCGGAAGCCGAGGAAGCCGCCAACCGCGTGCTGAGCGGCGAGCCGACAGTCAAGCTCTCCCCCCAGCGCTCCCACATCCGCCGCCTGCAACATATGCTGGGCCAGCGCTACAACGTCGCCTCCACCAGCCAAGGCCGCGAACCGCAAAGGGCGGTAATGTTCTACCGGGTATAAAATTGCCCGCCGCGTTCCGGGCGCCGTTTCCGCGAAGGCGTGAATGACGGAGCGGGCAATGCCAACACGCGCTTAGAATACCGGAGTCAGGGTAATTCTCAACATAAGGCGGGATTGACTTTGCAGCGCCCACGCCAGCAGACCAAGCCCAGGGGGTACACCAAAAGCCTGGGGATGCTGCGGGATTCCCTGGACTTGGTCTGCCTGCCCTTGGGCCTGATGTAATAGCAACTGTTGCCAACAATACCCCCGGCTGGCGCGCTTTCTTGCGGCGGGGTTCTTTGTTATACTTGATGCTTATGTTGCCGCGCTCCCCGAGGGGGCGGCCCTCTTTTGCGCGCGGCGCAGTCTAATCGTGTTACGTAAGGCGGTTCAGGAATGCCGGCATACGCCGTTATCGGGGGACAGTGGGGCGACGAAGGCAAGGGGAAAGTCATTGACTACCTTGCCGGGGAGGTGGATAGCGTTGTGCGCTATGCCGGCGGCAACAACGCCGGCCATACCGTGGTCAATGAGCATGGCGAATTCCAGCTTCACCTGGTGCCCTCAGGCATCTGCTGGCCCGACTGCGACGGCATCATCGGCAACGGCGTGGTGGTTGCCCCCGACGTGCTGCTGGACGAAATGGAGATGCTGCGCGGACGGGGCATAGACACTGCCAAGCTGCACGTCAGCGAGCGCGCCCACGTCATTATGCCCTACCACGTCACGCTGGACGCCCTGGAAGAGCAGGCGCGCGGTTCCGGCGCCATCGGCACCACCGGGCGCGGCATCGGCCCGGCTTACGTTGACAAGACCAGCCGCGACGGAATCCGCGTCGGCGACCTGCTGGACTGGGATTCCTTGGCGCCCAAGCTGAAGAGCGTTCTGGCGCGCAAGAACGAACTCATCACCAAAATCTATGGCGGCGAGGCCATGCCGCTGGCAGACATCAAGGCCAAGTGCCGGAAATGGGCCGAGCAGCTCCGGCCATACGCCCGTCCCACCGAGCAGATTGTGCAAGACCGCTTGGCCTTGGGGAAACGGGTTTTGCTGGAAGGCGCTCAGGGAACGCTGCTGGACCTCGACCACGGCTCGTACCCGTATGTCACATCGTCTTCGCCCTCCATCGGCGGGGCCTGTACCGGCCTTGGCCTGAACCCCCAGGCCATCAAGGGGGTGCTGGGCGTGTTCAAGGCCTATTCCACGCGGGTCGGCAGCGGCCCCATGCCTTCGGAGATGGACAGCGAGACCGCCGATAGGATACGCGAGATTGCCCAGGAATACGGCACCACCACCGGACGGGCGCGGCGCATCGGCTGGTTCGACGGCGTGGCCGCCAAATACAGCCAACTGGTCAACGGCTTCACCGGCTTGGTGCTGACCCGTCTCGACATTCTGGACGGTTTCGAGTCAGTGAAAATATGCGTCGGCTACCGGGCCGACGGCGAAGAAGTCTCCCGCTTTCCGGCAAATACGGCCCTGCTGTCCCGTTGCCAGCCGGTCTACGAAGAACTGCCGGGGTGGGCCGAGCCAACGGCCAGCGCCACCCAGCTATGCCAGCTCCCGGCCAACGCCGCGGCCTACATCCGCCGCATCGAGGAACTGGTGGGCTGCCAGGTTCAGATTGTCTCAACCGGCCCCAGCCGCGCCGAGACGATTCAGTTAAGCCCGGTGTTCGAGTAGCACTTTTCGGAAGCGAGCTATGGCAGCGGAAACCGAAAGAGACGCCGAGTCTAACGTTGCTGCAATTTGGCGGGCCATCGGTCGACTAGAAGGCGACACCGCCGCGCTGTTGGAAGGACAACATTCGTTGCGGGAAGGGCAACGCGATTTGGGTCGCCGTGCAGACGACTTGGGCCGCCGTGTAGACCGATTATTTTACGCCATCCTCGGTATGGGAGGCGCATTGTTGGCCGCCATTCTGGTAACCCACTTTTTTGAGGGTTAGGGAGTGTTGTCAATTTCCTTTTTCGTCGGCATTCAGAACCAACATCGGGCAGATACGTATTCAGTCGCAAGGCCCTTGGATTGTGGCGAAAGCCGAAGTATGGATTGATTTTACGGCACGCCCTAGTCATGCCGTCCCTCCGTTCGAGGGGGATCCGGAGCCTTAAATTCCTTGGAACCACGGCTGCCGCCGTCCGGCGAAGGCTTGTATACCCTCCTGAAAGTCGCGGGTCATGGCAGTCTTTGCGAAGGCTTCGGTCTCGGCGTCCAGTTGCTCCTCAAGGGTCGAGTCCCACGAGCGTTCGTACAGCTCCTTGACGCGGCCGTAGGCAACGGTGGGGCCGCCGGCCAGACGGGTGGCGGTCTCCAGCGCATGGCGCTCCAGCTCTTCATCGGGGCACACCTGCGACACCAGCCCCAGCTCCAGGGCGCGGGGCGCGCCGATGGGCTGGCTGGCGAGGTACAGTTCCATCGCCCGTCCGGCCCCCAGCAGCCGGGGCAGCAGCCAAGTGGAGCCGCCGTCGGCCGGCGCGCCGATGTTGGCATAGGCCATCAGGAAGCGGGCGCCCTGGGAGGCTAGGCGCAGGTCGGCGGCCAAGGCCAAGCTGAAACCCGCGCCCGCCGCCGCTCCGTTGATTCCTGCGACCACCGGCTTGGGCAGGCGACGCAAGGGCAGCACCACCCGGTTGTGCAGCGCGTCGGCCAGATCGCGGACGGCCTGAGAAATGCCCTCCGGCCCCTTCTCTTCCAGCGTCGCCACCAAGTCGCGCACGTTGGCCCCGGCGCAGAAGGCGCCCCCCGCGCCGGTGAGCAGCACGGCCCGCACGTTGGGCGAAGCGCACTGCTCCACGGCCCGCCCCAGCTCGGCGATCATCTCCGGGGTGAGGGCGTTGCGCGACTCCGGCCGGTTGAGGGTGATGCTCCCCACCGCGCCGGATACCTGGAACTTCACCGATTCGTCTGCCATGGCGAAGGGTCTCCTTTCCCAAGCCAAGATTCTGCGCCTTCCACTGCTCGATGATGGGCGCCCAAAGGCAGGGCTATCGGGCGTCCGGCGTCTCAACGCAGATCTGCGTTGACGCGAACCCTAGCCTTCGGCGCCGTGGGCGGCCCAAGACTCAGCGCAGGCCCGGGCCACGGCATCGGCAACCGCCCGGTCGAGGGACCAGGGGATCACCCGCTCCGGCGTTGGCTCCGGTATCAGGGCGGCCAGGGCTTCCCCGGCGGCCAGCTTCATGCTGGTGGTGATGCGCGATGCCTTGGCGTCCAACGCCCCCCGGAACACTCCGGGGAACACCAGGCTGTTGTTGATCTGATTGGGAAAGTCGCTGCGCCCGGTTCCCACCACTGCCGCGCCGGCCGCTTCGGCTAGGTCGGGCATAATCTCAGGGACGGGGTTGGCCATGGCGAATACGATGGAACCCTTGGCCATTGACGACACCATTTCGGGCGTGACCATGTCCGCTACGGCCAGGCCGATGAACACGTCGGCCCCGCGCATGGCCTCGGCGATGCCGCCGGTGCGGTTCTCGGGGTTGGTGGTGTCTAGCATTGAGGACTTGATGGGCGTCAGGTCAGTCCGGCCCCGGTGGATGATGCCCACGCTGTCCACCAGCGTGATGTTGGCGGCGCCATAGTCCAGCAGCAGCTTGGCCGAAGCGATGCCGCCGGCCCCGGCCCCGGCGAACACGAAGGAGGCATCCTCAATCCTTCGCCCGGTGACGGCGAGGCCGTTGATGACGGCGGCCAGGACGGCGATGGCGGTGCCGTGCTGGTCATCGTGGAAGACCGGGATGCCCAGGTCTTGCAGCGCGTCCTCGATGTCGAAGCACTTGGGGGCGGCGATGTCCTCGAGATTGACGCCGCCGAGGCTGGGAGCGATGGCCCGCACCGTGTTGATGATGGTCTCGCTGTCTTGGGAGGCGACGCAGATGGGGTAGGCGTCCACGCCGGCCAGGGTCTTGAACAGGATGGACTTGCCTTCCATCACGGGCATGGCGGCCTCTGCGCCGATGTTCCCTAGTCCCAGCACCGCCGAGCCGTCGGTGACCACGGCAATGGTGTTGCCCCGGTTGGTGAGGTTATACGACTCCGCGCGGTCGGCGTGAATCGCCAGGCACACCGAGGCCACGCCAGGGGTGTAGGCGATGGACAGATCCTCCAGCGTTTCCACCGTCATCTTGGAAGTGACGCTGACTTTGCCGCGGCTCTCCCGGTGCCGCCGGATGGCCTCCTTTCCGTAATCCGTTGTCATGATATGCACACTCCTGACGTGGTTGAGGTTGGGTTGCGATGGGAAGGCTAAAGAGTGTTAGCCACTTCGGGCGAGGATGGTTCAGAGCTATTGGCCGGGAGGAGTATATCTTCCACGACTTCCAAAATTTCAACCACCTTCTCGAAGTACAGCCTCACGTCGTTCACCGTGAAGCTGGATTGTTGAAGGCCCCTATGGGCCAGCGACATTCGATTTCTGACAATGTCCCCCAATGCCTGGCGGTTTTCCGACTTGACAGAGTTGGCATAGGAATTCTGATAGTCACCACTGAATCGCCCCAAGAAGTTCTCTATATCTTGCAACCTTGGATTCCTGAACTGTTGGTCTATCGAAGAGCGCACGAATTCCTGTAACTGGGTATCGCCTGACATTCGCGCTCTCTGAACAACAAAATGCTCGACGCAGTCCTCTACGACACCAGAAATTAAGACACTGATATATCCGGCCAGATGACCACCCAATCTAGCGTCGTCACTCGCTTTTTCAGTAGCGTATTGAATCATTTCCTCAATTTCTGAGCATCTGTTTGATACGTAAATATCGTGAGGCATTATCCGAATAATATCTCCCTTGCCAATTCCAGCCGTCGCCTTACGGCGGCAAACGCAGTAGTCCCAGATGTCGTCGCGTCAATGAAATCAGGATTCTTTTTCAGTTCTTCGTATCTCTTTTTGATATCGTGCGGAATATCCTTTGCTTGTGCGAAAGCCGCCATCACCGAGTCGCACGCGGCGACATTGATCCCACGCCGGATATGGAATGGACGACGGCCGAGAGAGTCAGATATGCGGCGCACGCAATCCAAGAAGGTATTCCGGGCATTCTCGGAGTTTGAATTCCGCTGGTGCTTTTTCATGTAATCGTTGATGAACACCTTCATTGGTTGCGTGTATGAATCAGAACCCTCATGAAGAGCTAAGAATCGCGCAATCAATTCCACGTCTCGCATTCGGTTGTCCGGTTGTGTAGTGCCGAATATATCCCTCCAGCAAGGATCTTTGTTAACCTCCACTAGCATATTATTGAAAGGGCCATGGAATGAACTATTTCGTATCTCCTGCGGCGTCAAGGCAGTTCCGCCGGTATTCAGCCGCTCGAAAATCTGGTATATGCTAGAGCTGTCATGTCGCGGTTCCCGTTGTTCGATATTGACCACCCTGAGAATGGATGTGAGCAGTATTCTTTGTTCCCAATGCTCCAAGTCGCTATATCCCTTACCAACCCACTTTTCGTCTACCCCGGTTAGACGAAAGGGCCGTTCGCTAGCAGGCATTTTGCCCTCGAAAAATCCGAACACGCTACGGAGCCTCTGCTGGCCGTCAATTACTAACTGTACAGGATTGCTTCGATGTATCTGATGTTCTTGAATGAACACAAAGATGCCCGGGACTGGTAGGCCCATCAGAAAAGACTCAATCAGCTTGCTGGCTTGGGCTGGCTTCCAGACATATCCTCGCTGGAACTCAGGGATGATTATATCCCCACGCTTCCACCTCAAATGCAACGTTTCCAAGTCCGGGTCAGATGGGTACGACCGGATTTGATAAACAGGGGTTCCTGCGTCTTTGTCTTCCTCTTCGGACTCGATTCGCTCGATTACATCGTCTGCTTCCGGCGTCATGTCCCATTCCTCCTGCCTTAGCAGGCAGCCTTCATTTTGCATCGGCTACCTGCTAATACTGCTTCAGATAATTTCTCGTTGCAACCCCTACCCCGTCACCGCGCCCTCCGACGCCGACGACGCCAGCTTGGCGTACTTGGCAAGGGCGCCGGTGGCGTAGTTGGGCGGCAGCGGCTGCCAGGAAGCGCGGCGGTCGGTCAGCTCCTCCTCGGTAAGCTGAACGTTTAGCTGACGGGCCGGGATGTCCAGGGTAATTTCGTCGCCCTCCCGGAGCAGCGCGATGGGGCCGCCTACCGCCGCTTCCGGGGCCACGTGACCCACCATTGGCCCGTGGCTGGCTCCGGAAAAGCGGCCGTCGGTGACCAGGGCCACGTCATCGCCCAGCCCCTGGCCGACGATGGCGGCGGTGACCGCCAGCATCTCCTGCATTCCGGGGCCGCCCTTGGGGCCTTCGTAGCGAATGATAACGATGTCGCCGGCCTGGATTTCCCCGTTCTGGATGGCGCGAAACGCCGCCGGTTCTTGGTCAAAGACCCGCGCCGGGCCGCGATAGACCCGCTCTTGGTGGCCGGCCACCTTGATCACCGCGCCCTCCGGGGCTAGGTTGCCCCGCAGGATGGCGAGTCCGCCGGTCGGACTGCGCGGCGCGTCCACCTGCGTGATTACGGGTTGCTCGTCAACGACGGCGATGCCTTCCAGGTTCTCAGCCACGGTCTTGCCGGTGACGGTCATGGCGTCCCCGTGAAGCAGGCCCGCGTTCAGCAGCCGTTTCATCACCAGCGCGATGCCGCCATAGCGGGACAGGTCGGCCATCACGTAGCGGCCCGCGGGCTTCATATCGGCGATGTAGGGCGTGCCTTGGCTGATGCGCTCAAAGTCGTCAATGCTCAGCGGCACCCCGGCCTCGCGGGCGATAGCCAGCAGGTGCAGGACGATGTTGGTGGAGCCGCCCATGGCGACGCCGACGGTGATGGCGTTCTCGAAGGCTTGTTTGGTCATAATGTCGCGGGGGCGCACATCCTCTTCCAGCAGGCGCATCAGGGTGCGGCCCACGTCGCGGGCCTCGCCCAGCTTGCGCGGGTCAATGGCCGGGAGGGAGGCGTCGCCGGGCAGCGACATACCCATCACCTCGATGGCGGTGGACATAGTGTTGGCGGTGAACAGGCCGGCGCAGGAACCCTCGCCGGGGCAGGCGCGGCATTCCAAGTCGCGCAGTTCCTCGAAGGAGACATCGCCCTTGGCATAGCCGCCCACGGCCTCGAACACGTCCTGAATGTTCACGTCCCGGCCGTTATGCTGGCCGGGCATGATGGAGCCGCCATACATGAAAATGCCGGGGACGTTGAGCCGGGCCAAGGCCATCATGCAGCCGGGCATATTCTTGTCGCAGCCGGCGATGGTGATGAGGCCGTCCATCCGCTCCCCGAAGGTCACCAGTTCGATGGAATCGGCGATAACCTCGCGGCTGACCAGCGAGGTCTTCATGCCCTCGGTGCCCATGGATATGCCGTCGCTGACGGTGATGGTGCCGAACTCGAAAGGCACGCCGCCGTTTCCGTTGTAGCCCGCGCGCACGCCCTCCTTGGCGCCGTTGGCGAAACGGCTGAGGTGAACGTTGCAGGGGGTGACGTCGCTGGCCAGGTTGGCAATGGCGACGAAGGGTTTTTCCATATCTTCGCGGGTGATGCCCATGGCCATCAGCATGGCGCGGGCCGGCGCGCGCTGCGGGTCGTGCGTGATTTCGGCGCTGCGATGCTTGGTCCTAGCGGGCTTGCTCATGGTAGCCACAGGGTCATCTCCTACGGTGCGGAATTAGAGTATCGAGGGAAAAGCAGCGCCCAGCGAAAGGGCCTGACGTCTTTCTGCCCACTCTCTCCCTTCACTTCTCGATAACGGGAAAGTCTGTCGCGCAATTATAGGTTGCGGACATAATGCGGCACAAGGCGGGGCAGGGGGCCGGGAAAACCCATCGGAACAAAAACCCCTCCCCCTTGAGGGCAGGGTTAGCGCGGAGCCGGAGACCGCCTACTCAGGGACTTTCGATTATTCCCTCCCCCTGGCCAGGGTGGGGGTGAAATTCTCGCTGGACGCTACGTATTCCAATGCAGAACGGGCTTCACTGACCCAGCTAAGGCGAGTCTCTGCGATATCGAAAAGTCCTGGCACCTACCGGCCCCGCAGCCGGGGGTCTAGCACGTCGCGCAGAGCGTCGCCGAACAGGTTGACGCCGAAGACCGCTAGGGACAGCGCTATACCGGGTGCTATCGCCAGCCATGGCGCGTCGCGCAGATAGGCAATGCCGCCCTCGGCCAGCATTCCGCCCCAGCTTGGCACGTCGGGCGGGACGCCTACGCCTAGGAAGGTCAGCGTGGCCTCCACGATGATGGCGTAGCCTAGGTTCAGAGTGAACAGGATTATGAATATGGCCATACAGTTGGGAATAATATGACGGACGATGATGCGCAGGTCATTGGCGCCCAATGCACGGGCCGCCAGCACGTAGTCCATTTCCTTCACCGCCAGCGCCTGCGATCGTACGGTGCGGATGGCGCTGGGCGTCAGTACCAGCACCAGCGCGATGATGATGTTGTAGACCGACGACCCCAGCACGGCCATGATGGCCAACCCTAGAATAATGCCGGGGAAGGCGATGAAGGCGTCCACGAAACGCTGTACTATCAGGTCTACCTTGCCCCCGAAATAGGCGCTGACCGCGCCCAGGAAAGACCCGGCGGAAATGCCGATGGCGATACTGACCAAGCCCACGTACAGGGAAATCCGACCTCCGTAGAATAGGCGGCTAAAAACGTCTCGCCCCAGTGAGTCGCCGCCCAGCCAATGCTCGCCGTTGGGCGAAGCCAGAATGTTGCCCACGCTGATCTCATAAGGGTCGTGAGGTGATATTAACGGGGCCAAAATGGCAATCAGCACCAGAATGGCCAGCAAAGCGCCGCCAATGGCCCCCAGCGGCTTGCGGCGCGAAAAGTCGACAACTATGTCCAGGATGCGAGAATACCACGGCACTCTCAAGGCACTTTGCGATTCAGCGGATTCTTGTGGTAACCCTCTCAGCATCGGAACTCCTGCATTCAAGAATCCTGGCGCTCCCCGCGCCCTTTAAGCGTAGCGGATCCTCGGGTCTAGCCAGCCATAGAGGAGATCAACCACCAGATTGAGCACCAGCACCACTAAGGCAATCATCAGGATGGATGCCTGCACCACCGGGTAGTCGCGGACAAGAACACTCTCCACCAGCAGCCGACCCACTCCCGGTACCACGAAGATGGCTTCAATAGCCACGGCGCCGCCAAACAATCGCCCCAACTGGAAGCCCACTATCGTTATCACGGGCAGAAAGGCGTTCTTGATGGCGTGACGTCCGATGACTGCCAGTTCCTTCATCCCCTTGGAACGCGCCGTGCGGATATAGTCCTCGTGCATCACCTCCAGCATGGTAGAGCGGGTGAGCCGGGCGGCGAAGGCCGTGTTGAAGTAACCCAAGGCAATGGCCGGGAAAATCATCTGCTGCAAGTTGATCAGTGGGTCTTCCAAGAAAGAGGCGTAGTCCAGCGGCGGTACCCAGTTGAAGTAGTAGCCCAGAACGAACAGTATCAGGATGCCCACCCAGAAGGTGGGCAGGGCCACGCCCGCTATGGTGAATATCTTGGCGGCGTGGTCGAAGATGGTATCCTGTTTCACGGCAGACAGAATACCCAGGGGAATCGCTACCAGGTAGGACATCACCAGCGCCATGACAGCCAGTTGCGTGCTAACCGGGAAGCGATCCTTCATTAGCTCCGCCACCGGAACGTGAAGGAAATACGACTCGTTGAAGTCCCCTACGAACAGGTCGCCAATCCAGGTGAAATACTGAACATGAATAGGCCGGTTGGTGCCTAGCTTCTCTCTAACCAGGTCCAGGTCTTCCTGAGTGAAACTTCCCTCGGCTCCTCCCAGCATGGCAATGGCAGGGTCTCCTGGGAGTATCCGCATTACTGCGAAAGCCAGGAAGGAAGCCACTATCAATGTCGGCAGAAACAGGGCCAGCCGCTGAAGGATATAGCCCGTCATACACTCATATCCTAAGGATGGTTGCCGCGCTCATGACTCCGGCGTACCTGACGTTGTGGCGCGCGCGGTTTCAGGGAATATAAGAGCGGATTCCCCGCCCTGGGCATAACGCCTGCCAGGGGGAATCCGCCGTCAATTATTCGGAGGTTACTCCTCGAACCAGAGATGCTCGACGCCCATGCCGTATTGCACAGTCTGCCGCGGCACATAGTTCTTGATTCGGTTTGGGACTATCCATCGTGGATCGCCGTACCAGTAATACTGAATCATGTGGTGCTCCCCCTGGAGGATAATCGCCTCGGCCTCTCGGATGAGAGCCTGCCGCGCCGCAAGGTCAGGTTCACTCTTCTGCTTCTCGAAGATTTCCCGGATCATCGGGTCTTCGTAATCAATGGGGTTGCGGGGCGCACCCGCCAGATACACGCCGCTGAGCAGGTCATCCGGGTCAACGATGTTCGGCCCGTTGTGTACGCTGACGAAGTGGCTGAAGTCCACTTCCTGCTCCGCTGCGATGGTTGCGGCGGTGTCGGTTATCTTGATGTCCAGCTCAATGTTGAGAATTTCGTTCAACTGCTGCTTCAGGATTACCGGCACATTCCGGTTGGCCGTGTAGGTGTGATAGTTGGCGGTGAAGCCTTCGGAGTAGCCCGCTTCCGCCATCAGCCGCTGGGCCTCTTCTATGTCTTCAGGATGCTTGGTTAAGCCATCCACCCCGATGGGGTCGCCCAGGTAAAGCTCGCCGTTTTCGTCCACGTAGCGGAAGCCGGGCCAGGTCGCCACCACCTCGTCGGGTGAAGCCCAAGGAGAGCCGGGGAAGAAGGGCTGGCCCATCTTGGCGAAGCCCAGCTTGTCAACATCGGCCAGTTCCTTCCGGTCTATGGCCAGGAATACGGCGCGGCGCACCTTCGGGTCATCGAAAGGCTCCGCTGTCCACTTCATGTTGGTCAACCCCTGTAGGGTGAAGCCCGGAGAATAAACTACGCCCAACCCCTGAGATTCCCAGGTGTTCTTGAAAGACACCATATCGGTGAGCGGCAACAGGGAGCCGCGGTGAACAATGTCCACCTGGTCGTTCATAAAGGCGGTGACAAAGCGGTCTTTATCGGTGATGACAAATGTCTTCTTGCCGTCTGCGAAGGGCAGGCCATCCTTGAAGTAGTTGGGGTTGCGCTCAAATTCCCAGCCCTGGCCCACCTGGAGGCTCCCGGGGATGTACACAAAGGCGCCGGAGCCGACGATGTTCTCAGGATCGTCAAAATACTCTTCTGCGTCTGCCCTCCCTTCCAATATGTGCTTAGGCTGGATTGACATGAAGTCCACCGCTAGGAAGGGCAGGAAAGCGGCCGGCGTTGGAAACTTGGTTCTTACGGCAACGGTGTGGGGGGCAATTGCCTCGGAGCCGTCGTAATAGGGCGTAATGTTCTTCACCCTTGGGCGGGAAACATCCTTCTGAATCATGCGCTCTAGGCTGAACACTACGTCATCCGCCGTCAGGGGTTGCCCGTCGGACCACATGGCGTTTTCCCAAAGACGGAAGGTGACTGTCAAGCCATCGTCGGACCATTCCCAACTCTTGGCCAGGTCGCCGACGATGGTGAGCTGGTCCGTGGGGTCATAAATGAGCAGGTTGTTGAACAAATCTCTGGAAGCGGCGGGGCCTGGATTGCAACAGGACTGGTGCAGGTCCCAATGGTCGGGAAGCACCGCCTCGGCGTTGCGAAGCACTCCCCCCTGCTTTCCCTGGTCTATGAACTTATTCCAAGGCTTTTCCCCCTCGGTATCCTCCACCACGCCCCGCGTAGGCACCACGGCGGTTACTACCTGCGGAGGTGTCGGCGCTTCCGTTGGCGCCGCTGTGGGGGCTGCCGCCGTAGCCTGCTGGGCGGGGCCAGATGTATCCTGAGTGGCGGCCGGCGCCGGGGCGGTGGCTGTCGGAGCCTCCGTTGGCTGCTCGGCGCTGCCGCAGGCTATCAAGACGATTGCCAGTGCTGTTACGAAAACCGTAAATAATTTGAGCATATTCATCACCTAATTGCCGTTGATTGAGACAAACATTTCAGCATAATTTCGTAATGCGCGTAATAATAGAGGCATCTTATCCTGCGTGTCAACCCGTATCCGGCGCCGGGCGGCGGGTTGCGCCAATTGCGGATTTCCATTAACCTTTTGGCGGTTCGGATTCGGATTTTCAGATTCAGATATGGAGGGGCATGATGTTCAACCCCATCGGGTGGTTCAAGCCTGCGGTAGCCAAGGCCCATTGCGACATTCCCTGCGGCATTTATGACCCCATTGCGGCGAAAATCGCGGCGCAGACGGTGCAGAAGATGGTGCTGCGGATGCAGAACCTGGAGCGTCCGGCGCCCGATTCCGATATGGCGGCGCACCAGGCTTTCGCCAATACCTTCAGCCGCTACGTGCAGGTGAAGGAAGAACACGCCGAGAAGTGCAAGGAAGAGCTGCGCATCCTGTGGGCCGATTACGCTTGGCCCAACACCGACGCCAACGAGATTGCCGCCAAGTTCAACGCCGCCCTCAAGCTGGCCGGCCAGTGCAAGCAGACCGTCAGCATGGAGAACGCCGAGAATCTGGTGGCCGCCTGCGACGACATCGCCGCCGCTTTCTGGGCCACCAAGAATCAGGAGTACAGCGATCCCTTGGCCGCCGCCCGCTACGGCGCGTAGGCGGCGGGCAAAACAAAAATCCCTCTCCTCCCCTTGAATAAGAGAGCCCGGAGAGAGGGCGCCGCGCATTACCCCCGGACGCAAAGCCGGGGCGGGTTGTTCAACCCGCCCCGGCTTTGCGTTGGCCCTTTTTATGCAACGCGCCTCGGCGCCCCGCCGGGATTAGCTGCCTTCGATCGCGGCCGGCCCCTCGGCAACCTTCACCTCGAACTGCTTGGCCCGCTTGGCCTCGGCCTTGGGCAGGCTGACGGTCAGCACGCCGTGTTCGTAGCGCGGCTCCGCCTTGTCCTGGTCCACCGTGTCGGGCAGACGCAGGGAGCGGTGGAAAGCGCCGGTGCGCCGCTCGCGCATCAGGTAGGCCCCCTCGGCATGCTCGAACTGGGAGGCGGTTTCGCCCCGGATGGTCAGAACGTTGTCCTCGATGGATACGCTGATGTTTTCCGGGGATACCCCGGGCAGGGAGGCCCGGACGACAAAGTTGTCGCCGTCGGCCACCACGTCCAAGGGAGCGGCCCATGCCTCAATTTCCGGGTGTTCCGCCGGGTCGCTGTGGGAGGCGCCGAAACGCCGCCACATCCGGTCCATATTCTCCTGCATCTGGCGCAGTTCACTGAAAGGGCTTCTTCGCTGCAACATATTGGTTCCCTCCTTAGAATCCGGTTCGTTTCGGTTTGCCGGTTGCCGGGTTCGCTCTCACCCCCCCACTTCCGGGATAGGGTATTGGCCCGTCCCCTCAGAAGTAGTAGCGGACGCCGGGGCTGGGCACGCGGTAGGCCAGCGCGGGACGGATGGGCTGCCGGACGCTCTCCCGCAGCGCGGCCTCGGCCAGTATGTCCGAAACTTGCCGGGCCAGCTTGCCGTTCAGCTCCGGGCCGGTTTCCGCCGCCGTTGTCTCTGGCCGGGTCTGAATCTTTGCCGCTGTCATCGCATCGCCTCCGTTGTTTAACTGTATGAAAGGACTATATCAGTTGATACAATTTGTGTCAATTACTTTCTATAAGAAGAAATTGCGAACTGCCTTTGAGCCTTGATCTGCCTCTCGTGATGAACCTGACAAAGGCGCCATCCACAGGCCCCCCAAGCCAAGCTAGTCGGCTATGAACGCAAAAACGGCGTCGAAGACGCCGCTCTTGACCCAGCGGTTGAACCGTCGGCAGACGGTAATCCGCTTGCCGGACGGCGCACGCTTAGCCCTCTCCCAAGAGAGGGGACTTGTCCTCAATCCTAATCAGTGCATCACTAGGCCGCCGTCCACGTTGAAGGCTTGGCCGGTGATGTTGCGGGCGCCGGGGCCGGACAGAAAGCGGGCCATGGCCGCGATGTCGTCCGGGGTGTTGGGGCGGCCTATGGGGATGCGGGCATCGCGGGCCTGCTCCAGCTCGGCAATGCTCTGGCCGGAGCTTTCGGCCCGGCCCAGCATCGTCTCGGCGGCCATTTCGGTCAGCGTCGAACCGGGGCAGATGGCGTTGACGTTGATGTTGTGCTGCCCCAACTGGTGGGCGGCAATCATGGTCATCGCCAGCACTGCGCCCTTGCTGGCGGCATAGGCGGCGTTGGAGGTGCCGGAGTAGCCCTTGCCAGCGATGGAGGCGATGTTGACGATGCGTCCGCCGCCGCCCTGGGCGATCATCTCGCGGGCGGCGCGCTGCATACAGAAGAACACGCCCTTGGCGTTGACCCGGTGGATGCGATCCCAGTCCTCTTCCTCCACGTCCATCACATAGAGGTAGCGGGTTACTCCGGCGTTGTTGACGATAATGTCTATGCGCCCGAAGGCGTCTTTGGCCTGCTCAATCATGCGGTCAATGTCATTCAGATTGCCCATATCGGCGTGGATCGCCAGGCTCTCGCGGCCCAGTTCCTTGACGGCGGCGCTGGTGTCCTCCACGTTCTCGGCGTTGAGGTCCGCCACGGCCACGTTGGCCCCGGCGTCGGCCAGTTGCAGCGAGATGGCCCGGCCCATACCGCGCCCCGCGCCGGTGACCACCGCAATCTTATCCTGAAGCTCCATACGGCTCCGTCCTCCTTGGGGGATATGTGCGGCGAGTTTAGGGCAGGCAACCGGGGATTTCAATGCGGGAGCGGATGGAGAGCAATTCAGAATTGCTGTCATTGGGGAAGCCATTGAGCTTGATATAGGGGGACTCGAGGAAGTTGGCGAGCTGGAACGGACGCTGCGAGAACGCAACATCCGAATTGACCGGAATCTCCCGGAGCATAACAGTCCCTAGCTCGCCGCAGAATCGCCAGCAGATAATATCGGCTCGGTCTCCGGTGAGAGTTTCAGGTTGGGAAACCTGGCGCGGATGGCATTTTCCCAATCCACATAATCAACGGAGTCATGGGTTTCCCAGAAATGGCGCTCTTCTTCTTCGCTGGCGAATGATGGTATGGGCTTAAGTTTCTTGCGCATAGCGGTTTCGCTCCCTGCGGCTCATGTCGCGGGCGGATATGACCCGGATGACCGCGCCATTGTTTCTCAAAGTGAAAGTTATGTGCAGCAAGCGTCCATTTGCGGTACGTCCAAGGGCATTATATCGCTGTTCGGACTGACTGTGCTGAAGGTCTCTGGCTATCAGGATAGGTTCGCCGACAAAGATTTGTTCGGCATCCGACTGGCTGACCCCGTGCCGCTCTTCGCTTTTGCTGGCATTGCCTTCGTCCCATTGAAAGGCGGTTATCCGGCTAAAGTCAATGATTGGCGACATGCGTAAGTCAAAGTACAGGATATAAAGGCCGAATTCAATCCCGCTACCGGGAGTTTTCCTTGATTCAGTAAGGCGTTGAAAAACCCCCGCCCCGCCGCTACACTCGCCGCTAATTAGTAGCATATCGGGGCAACTGCGGAGGTGGAGCATGGCTGAGCCGAGGGTTGACACCATTGTGCGGGGCGGCAAGGTGGTCACATCGTCCCAAGTGCTGGACGCTGCGGTGGCGATTCAGGGCGAGAAAATCGCGGCGGTGGCCCCGGAACATCTGCTGCCGCCCGCCGACCGGGTCATTGACGCCGAGGGCAAGTTCGTGCTGCCGGGTCTGATTGACGCCCACGTTCACCTGGACGGCCACGACGACTACGCCTTGGGGGCGCAGGCGGCGGCCCACGCCGGCATGACCACGCTGATTCCCTTCGCCAACTACACCCTGGAAGGAGACGAGACCCTGGCGGAGGCCGGCCACCGCATCCGCGAAGAGATCAACGCCTCGGCGGTGGTGGACTTCGGCTTCCACTTCATCTTGCAGAACCGGCCGTCCATCCTGCGCTCGCTGCCCGGCGCCATGGCCATGGGCTTCAAGTCTTTCAAGATGTTTATGACCTACAAGAAGCGTCCGGGGCGGATGTGCGATGACGACTACATCTGCAACGCGATGGAACTGGTGGCGCGGGGCGGCGGCGTGCTGCAACTGCACTGCGAGAGCGGCAACATCATCGAGTACCTGGAGAACAAGCTCATCGCTGAGGGCCATACCCACCCGGAGAACTTTCCCGCCGCTTGCCCCGACTGGGCCGAGGAAGAGGCCGTCAACCGGGCCATTGCGATGTCGGCCGCTACCCGTTGTCCTACTTACGTCGTCCATCTCAGCACCCACCTGGGGCTGGAGCGCATCAAGCAGGCGCAGGCGCTGGGCCAGCGCATCTGGACGGAAACCTGCCCGCAGTATCTATTGCTCTCCGATGCCGAGATGAGCCGCGTGGGGCCGCTGGCGAAAATCGGCCCGCCGCTGCGCCCCGAGGACGGCCCCGACCGCGACGCGCTGTGGGCCGGACTGCAACGGGGCCACATCTCCATCGTCGCCAGCGACCATTCGCCGCACCCGCAGGAGCTGAAGCGGCCTGGGTGGGACAATATCTTCGTCACACCCGACGGCGCGTCGGTGCCTTTCGGCTCGCCGGGGATCGAGACGCTGGCGGCGCTGATGTACAGCGAGGGGGTGGTGAAGCGGGGGCTGCCCATCTGGTGGCTGGCCCGGGCGATGTCGGAAAACCCGTCCCGCATCTTTGGCCTGTATCCGCGCAAGGGCGTGATCCAGCCCGGCGCCGACGCCGACCTGCTCATCCTGGACCCCGGCGCCGACCGCATAATCACGGCTCAGGAGCACCTGGGCAACGCGGGCTACACCCTGTTCGAGGGCTGGCAGGTCACGGGCCGCCCGTGGATGACCCTGCTGCGCGGCCAGACGCTGCTGAACCCGGAGGGGCGGCTGGAGCGGCAACCTGGCTACGGGCAGTTCCTGGAGTGCGAGGGGCCAACGGCGCCGCTGGCCGGGGCGGTGAGTTAGGGGCGCTAGTTAAATCCAGAGAGCGCCGAGCGGATTTTATGTCATCACCGGGAATCTCTGCGCCCTCTGGGTTTAAGTTCACGCCTTGAAATGCGGCATCACCTCGTCGCTGAGCAGGCGCAGGGAGTTGCGTATGCGGTCGGCGGGGATTTGGCCGCCGTAGTTGACCTCCATGACCACGCCGGTTACGCCCAACTCTTCCTGGTAACCCCTAAAGGTGTCCACGATTTCGGCGGGGGCGCCGAACACCACGCGCTCTTCCAGCACCTGTTCGTAGGGCGCGGCGGCGATGCGGCGCATCCGTGCGGCGATTTCCTCGCTGGCCGCGGTCTGGATCAGCTCGGTGACGGCGTACTGAATGGCCCCCATCGCGCTCACTCGCGGCTCTTCGCGGGCCTTCTCCGTGGTCTCGGCGCAGTAGACCGGCACGCGGATGGCGACGTCGGGCGGGCCGGAGGCGCCGGATTCCGCCAGCTTTTCCCGGTAGGCGGCCAGCCGCTCCTTCAACGCTTGGCGTCCCGTGTTGGCGCTGATGAAGATGGGGTGCCCCATCTTGCCGATGAGCGGAAAGGTGTCCTCCCCGGCCACCGCCACGCGCACCGGCGGGTAGGGTTGCTGGTAGGGCTTGGGCGTGACCGTGACGTCCTGATAGGAATGATACTCGCCGTCGTGGGAAAAACTGTCCTCACGCCACGCCTTCATAATGATTTCCATCGCTTCGAGAAAGCGGGGGCGGCTTTCCGAGTAAGGTATGTTGTAGCCCTGATAGTAGCGGGTAAGCCCGCTGCGGCCGATGCCGAAGTCGAAGCGTCCCTTGCTGATGTGGTCCACGGTGGCTGCCTCCTCGGCGACGCGCAAGGGGTTGGTCAGCGGCAGCACCTGCACGGCAAGGCCAGTGCGTATGCGCTCGGTGCGGGCGGCGATGGCGCTGGCGATGACCATGGGCGACGCCAGCACGGCCCGCTCCGGGCTGAAGTGATGCTCGGCCAGCCATACGGTGTCGAAACCCATCCGCTCGGCCTCGGCGACTTGGGCGAAGGATTCATCGAAGGCCTCGGCCTGCGAGCTGCCCTTGCGCACGTGGAAGTCGGTAAACATTCCGAAATTCATTGGCAATCTCCGGGGATGATCTTCCCAGTATAAATTGGCGTATTCGGGGCTAGTTTAGTTTCGTGTGGACGCCGCAACAATTCACCGCGGACTAACCGGCGTCCTTCCGGCTATTGGCGAGGCGGCGGTTGAGCCGGAACCAGGGGGCCAGCAGTTCCGAGGCGTTATGAAGCTCGAGTCCGACTACGTCGTAGGCGTCCCGGCAGGCGTTGTTCTCATAGCCCATATAGGCTATAAGGCCGCCACCGACATCAAACGAGAATTCGATATCGCGTGTGGTATTGATGGTCAAAATATCGGCTTCTTTATCGTAGGCGGTTTTCAGGGACTTTATATTGGAAGCAACTTCCTGAAATTTACGAGAGCCGAGCAACTCCAAAGCGCAGAAAGGGGCTATCAGTTTCCCTGCTGACATAAGCTCGATTCCCACAACGTCATAGCCTTCTTCGTTGCCATAGTCCGCAATAAGGCCAAAGTCAACGCTGGACGAAGTTGTTGCTTTCCGGCCAGTGTCAAGGGTCAGGATATCTACTTCACTATCATATCTGACCCTCAGCATCATTTCTCGTCATCATGCCAGTACATTTCGAAGTATCTCCATATTATTGAGAGAATTTGAGTGGGTCATAACAACTTCCGTGCGGCATAAATTACAAGCACCGCACTATAGTATAACACACACCCGGTGCGGAAATTGAGAATCCCTGTCGCGTTCCTGCAAGATAATCGCCTGCTTCCCTACACCGGCGGGCGGCGGGTGTGCCACCCGGTGGCCTGCTCGTAGGCGTGGCCGGCGCGGAGGACTGTGGCTTCGTCGAAGGGGCGGCCGGCAAGTTGCAGGCTGAGGGGCAGTCCCTCGTCGCTGAAGCCGCAGGGGACGGCCAGGGCGGGGATGTTGGCTAGGCTGGGCACGGTGGTCAGCAGGTATGGCGTGCGGTTGACGTTCTCCCGGCCGGTGATTTCCGGGTCGGGGGCCAGCGGCTGGGCGGGCACGCCCGCGGTGGGCGAAAGCAGCAGGTCCACGTCTTGCAGCGCCTGTAGTACCTGGGCGCGGAGCAGCGTTCTCAACTGAATGGCCTTGTAGTAGTAAGCGGCGGGCATTATGGCGTTGGTCAGGTAGCCGATGCGGTTGTCATGGGCTATGTCCCGCGCGCGCTCTTGCAGCAAGTTCCGGTAGGTCGTTGGCGCTTCGACACGGATGCCGCCGTTGATGGGGCCGGCGTGGGCCGCCAGCGGCACCGACACTTCCTTCACCTCCGCACCCTGCCCGGCCAGCGCGTTGGCGGCGTCGAGGACTGATTGCCGCGTCCCGGCGTCCACCGATGGGGCGTCCAGCACTTCGCGCAGGATGCCGAAACGCAGGCCGCGAATGTCCCCGGTGAGGGCGGCGCGGTAATCGGGCGGCGATTCGCGCCGCGTCAGCCGGTCTTGCGGGTCGTGGCCGGCGATGGCTTGAAGCAGGATGGCGCAGTCTTCGACGGTGCGCCCCAATGGGCCTATGGTGTCCATGGAGCGGACGCCGGGCATCACGCCGTAGCGGCTGACCAGCCCCCAAGTGGGCCGCAGGCCAGCCAGCCCGCACCAAGCGGCGGGGAAGCGCACCGAGCCGCCGGTATCCTCGCCCAGCGACGCGGCGCACATGAAGGCTGCGGTGGCGGCCCCGCTGCCGCTGCTGGAACCGCCGCTGGAGCGGTCGCGGGCCCACGGATTGCGGGGCGGGTCGAACTGGTGCGACAGGCCAGTGGTGGCGAACTCCGTCATGTTCAGCTTGCCCAACAACACGGCGCCGGCCTCTTTCAGGCGGGCGATTACCGTGGCGTCGTATTCGGGTACGAACTCGCCGAACACCGGAGAGCCGCCGGTAGTGCGGATGCCTTCGGTATAAATCTGGTCCTTGACGGCGACGGGGACGCCGTGGAGCGGGCCGCGATACTGCCCGCCGGAAATCTCCGCCTCGGCTTCGCGGGCGGCCTGGCGGGCCTGCTCCGCGGTGATGGTCAGGTAGGCTCGTATGTCGCCGTTGAGCGATTCGATGCGGTGCAGGTACGCCTGCACCGCATCAACGGGCGAGACCTCGCCCGTGCGGATCAGTTCGCCCAGCCCGGCCACGGTCAGGAAAGGAATGTCTGCGCGGTCCATCTGCTCCACCCCTAATTCGATGACAGAATCATAGGGGTGAGGCGACGGGGTGGTCAAGGCACCGGGGAAACCGGGGCGGCTAATCTTTACTGAGATCCCGCCCCGTTGCCGCCGTTCAGACGCTGGGTAAGCTGCTCGATATGGGAGTGAAGCTGCCTGCGTTCCTCAGCGGCTTGCGCTCGTTCCTCGGCCAACTGCTGGGCATCTCTCTCCCGTTCCTCGGCCAACTGCTGGGCAGCCTTCTCCCGTTCCTCGGCGGCTTGCGCTCGTTCCTCGGCCAATTGCTTTTCTGCGGCTTCGCGGGCCTTGCGTTCTCTGGTAATCATAGCGTAGCTTCAGATTCCGCCGCCACCGCCTGCGACGGGGACGCCGTGGAGCGGACGCGGTACTGACCGCCGGAAATCTCCGCCTCGGCTTCGCGGGCAGACTGGCGGGCCTGCTCGGCGGTGACGGTCAGGTAGTCTTTGGATGTCACTGTTGAGCGGTTCGATGCGGTGAAAGTATGCCTCCACTGCATCGACGGGCGAGACCTCACCAATGCGGATCAGATCGCCCAAACCGGCTACGGTCAGGAAGGGAATGTCTGCCCGATCCATCTGCCCCCCATGGGATGACGGAGTGATAGGGGTGAGGCGACGGGGTGGTCAAGGCGCCGGGGAAACCGGGGCAGCTAATCTTTACTGATATCCCGCCCCGTTGCCGCCGTTCAGACGCTGGGTAAGCTGCTCGATATGGGAGTGAAGCTGCCTGCGTTCCTCAGCGGCTTGCGCTCGTTCCTCGGCCAACTGCTGGGCATCTCTCTCCCGTTCCTCGGCCAACTGCTGGGCAGCCTTCTCCCGTTCCTCGGCCAACTGCTGGGCAGCCTTCTCCCGTTCCTCAGCGGCTTGCGCTCGTTCCTCGGCCAACTGCTGGGCAGCCTTCTCCCGTTCCTCGGCCAACTGCTGGGCAGACATCTCCCGTTCCTCGGCGGCTTGCGCTCGTTCCTCGGCCAATTGCTTTTCTGCGGCTTCGCGGGCCTTGCGTTCTCTGGTAATCATAGCGTAGCTCCAGATCCCGCCGCCGCCTCCTGCTATGGCGGCGTGAGTCGCCATCTTGTTCAGGGCTTCAAGGTTGATGTATTGGGCAAAGCTGGACAGGTTGCAGCCAGTGCTTTTCACCAGTTCCGGAGAGCAGGACGCACTCGTAAAATACCAGACAGCCCAAGTTGCGGCAATGGCGATGAGAGCGAATAAGACCGGAAGGCGCAGTATTTCCCAGTAGTCGAGCAGGGTGAGCCGATCGTAGGCGGACGGCGAGGATTCGGGCATTTTTGAGATAGCTCCAAAATTTTCAGGAGTTTAAGGGAATACCCTTACCTCCATTCCCGTTCTCAGTAGCGGGATTCACGCCGAATTAGAGACTTCAGGTCACGGTTTTTCCCTCTCGCAGCCGCTCCACGTCCTCGGGGGCGTAGCCCAGCCACTCCAGTATTTCGGCGGTGTGCTGGCCGAGGGCGGGAGACGGGGGCGCGTGGGGCGGCGGGGTGCCGCTGAAGCGGGCGTAGGGGCCGACCATCCTGACCTTGCCTTCCTGAGCGTGGGTGAACTCGTCCACTAGGCCGTTGGCAACCACCTGCGGGTCGTCGAACATCTCCTCAATGAAGCGCACCGGCCCGGCGGGGATGTTGCGTTCTTCGAGGATGCGCAGCCACTCGGCGCTGGTCTTGCTGCGGAACAGTTCCTCGGCCCGGCGCTCGAGGTCGCGGGTGTATTCTCTTGATTCCGGCTTGTTGGGGTCCCAGCCGGGGGACATGGATTCATCGGTTAGGCCCAGGGTTTCCAGCAGGCGCAGGCGCAGCGGCTGGCTGAGACAGCCGACGCCGATGGGCCCGTCTGCGGCCAGGTAGACGCGGTAGTAGATGTTGCCGTGATGCTCGCGGCGGCGGCTGCCGGGCGACAGGTTCACCAGATCGTCGAAGGATGCGCCCGCATTGCGCTGTTCACGAATGTCCCGGAGCGTTTTTTCCCTCGTTTCCTTGTCCAGCTTCTCGACGTGCAGGAAGCGGGCGCCCATCAGGTTGAGGGCCTGGCCCAGCAGCGTCGTTTCGATTTTCTGGCCCACGCCGGTGCGCTCGCGGGCGTACAGGGCGGCGCTGACCGAGCCGGCCATGGCAATGCCCGAGGAGGTGTCTATGAGCGGGCTGGACCAGACCCAGGATGGCACGTCGTCCACGGTCTTGGTCTCCGAGGCAATCATGCCGGTCATGGCCTGGATGATCATGTCGTAGCCGGGGCGGTGGGCGTCCGGCCCCCGGCGCCCGTAGGCGGTGAGTTCGCAGTAGACCAGCCGGGGATTGATGGCGGACAGCTTTTCGTAGTCCACGCCCAGCTTCTCCGCCACGTCGGGGCGGTAGTTGACCAGCGCCACGTCTATGCGCTGCGCCAGCCGCGACAGAATCTCCTGCGCTTCCGGCTTGGTGAGGTCGAGGGGCAGACTACGCTTGCCCCGGTTATAGGTCATAAAGGTGCGGCTTTCCGGCTTTGTCGAATCCGGGGCCGTGAACCGTTGGGTCAAGCGCCACGGCTCGCCCCAAGGCGGTTCGACCTTGATGACGTCGGCTCCCATCTCGGCTAGGATCCGCCCGGCCAGCGGCCCGGCGATAATCTCGGTAAAGTCGGCCACCTTTATGCCGTCCAATGGGCCGGGCATCGTCCGTACCTCCACAGGGAAAATCAAACGGCGAGAAGGCCAAATTATTATGGCCCTTTACTCAGCGGGTTTGACGCGCTCGGCGTTTAACAACTCCGCGATAGCCGCGTTCACGTCGTCAGGCCGCTCGCAGTGGGGGAAGTGACCGGCCCGCTCCAGCTTGATATAGCGGGAGCCGGGGACGGCCTGGTGGATTTCCAGTTCGTATTCGGCGGGCTGCATGGGGTCGTCAACGCCGCGCACCAAGGTCAGCGGAGCCGTCAACTTGTGAATGCGGTCGCGGGCGTCGAAGCGGTCTATGGTCAGCAGGTCGTTGTGCTGCGAAATCGGGCCGACCCTTTTGTGGCACTCCATCAACTCGGCGCGAAGCTCCGGTTCGACGAACATCAGCATATGATCCATTGCGTCCAGCCACTTCTGCATTGGCTCCCCGCCCTTGGCGGCGTTCAGACGGAACTCCAGGCTGCCCGGATCCCTCTCCTTGGGGCGCATGGCTACGGTCATAAGCAGAAGCCCGTCCACTTCGCCGGGCCAGGTCAGGGCGTAATCGAGGGCTACGCAGGCGCCTAGGGTGAAACCCGCCAGCACCAGCCCGCCAGTGTGTCCCCGTTCGCGCAGCCATTCCCGCAGCCAGCGGGTGTAGCCCGGCACGTCCTCGAAGGACTCGCCCTCCAGGTGGCCGGGCAGGTCGGGGGCGAGGGCGCCGGGGAAGCGCTGCATCTGGTAGCGGTAGGATGCCGCGCACCCGCCCGCTCCGGGGCCGTGAATCAAGACTAGCTGTGACATCGCATACCTCCGGGCGTACCTCCGGGATACCTTCGGCTTGAAGAACGCCTTACCGCAACCCTCTCCCCGCAGGAGGACGGAATGGAATGCTCATACCACCGGCCAGGATGGGGGGAAGGACAGGCCGGTGCGGGCCAGCATATTCTCGCCCACGGTCTGCACTTCGGCTATCAGGGCCTGCTCGTCTACGAACAGCGGCTTATGATTCTCCACCACCACCCGGCCATCCACGATGACGGTGTGGACACTGCGCCCGTCGGCATTGTAGACCAAGCTGTTGACCGGGTTGAAGAGCGTGGCCCACTCGGCCCGGCGGGTATCGTACAGGGTAAGGTCGGCCTTCTTGCCCGGTTCGATGGAGCCGATTTCGCCGCCAAGCCCCAGCGCCTGCGCCCCGCGGATGGTCGCCAGCTCCAGCGCGGTCTCGGCGGTGATGGCGGTGGAGGAGCGGCGGGCGTCCTTATACAGCACGGCGATGAGATACATGGCGCGATTGGTCTCGATGAGGTTGGAGTTGTTGCCCGCGTCGGTGCCGATGCCGGCCGTGACGCCGGCCTCCAGCATCTCGGGCAGCAATCCCTCCAAAGTCATGCCGAAGCCGGACTTCACCGCCGCCGTGGGCACGGCGACCACCCTGGTATCAGTAAGGGCCAGCGTTTCCACTTCGGACTGGTCCAAGCCGATGGAGTGGGACAGGACGACATTCTCGCCAAGAACGCCCAGGCTTTCCAGGTATTGGGTGGGCCGCATTCCGTGATCCCGAAGGCAGGACTCGACATAGGCCCGGCCGTTATTGAAGTGCAGGGTGAGGGAGACGCCGTTTTCGTCGGCCAGTCGCTTGGACTCCTGGAGCAGCTTGGGAGTGGCGAAATTGGGGCCAAAAGGCATGGCCCAAGCCCGCACCCGCCCGTCCAGCGCGCCGTCGTACTCGCGGATGGTCCGCCCCACCATGGCGATGGCCTCATCGGTGTCGTAGACCGGCAGGTTGACCGGGTTGGGCCGGTCGGTTACGTGAGCGCCGACGATGATGCGGCAGCCGGACTGCTCGTAGGCTCGCAGTCCGGCGTCGAGGAACTTGGTGCTGCCGGGGTCGATGAAGGTGGTGGTGCCGTACTTGAGCAACTCGGTGATGCCCAGCAGCGAGGTCAGGTATTCCTCCTCGGCGGTCATTTCGCTTTGCAGGCGGAATACGTTGGGCAGGTAGTCCGCCCCCAGGCTGTCGGGGAAGATGCCCCGGGTGGCATGGGCGTAGCTGACGTGCATGTGGCCGTTGACCAGCCCCGGCGCCAGCAGCATACCGTCGGCGTCAATGACGCGGCCGGCGGCAACGGGGGCCAAGTCCGCCGACTTCCCCACCTGCGCGATGCGGCTGCCTTCGATTACCACCGCGCCGTCGCGGACGATGCGGCGGTCGTGGTCCATGGTGACGATGTAACGCGCGTTCTCGATTTTCAGGGAAGCGTCGGGCATCTGCGCCTCCGATGCGTCGGAAATGTGGCGGTATTTTACAAAAATCCCTCTCCCTGCGGGGAGAGGGCGTTCTTCACTGGCGGGATCGGCCTGACAGCCGCGGGTTCAGGCGCTTGTCCCGATGCACAGGGGCGCACGGCTGTGCGCCCCTAATTTTAACCTGCCGGAGTAGATGCGGGCTTACAGGCGGTCCAGGAAGCCGGTTACCGCCGCGTTGAACTCATCGGGTTTCTCCATTTGCGGGCTGTGGCCGCATTGGTCTATCACCGCCAATTGCGAGCCGGGGATGGAGTTGCGGTAAATCTCGCCGCATTCCAGAGGGATGATAGCATCGTTGGCGCCCCAGACTATCAGCGTGCGGGCCTGCACCTTGCCCAGGTAATAGGGCAGACTGGGGTTGTGCAGGTAGGGCTTCCAGGCCAAGCGAGACAGCATCTCCCGGTTGGAGTGGTCCATCGCGGCCTCCTCCGGTGTCAGTTCCCGGGTGAAGTGATCGTAATTTGGCACCTGCTCCGGGTTATGGAAGGCGAGCTGCAAGCGGGTGGAGCCGCCCACCATAAAAACCTCGGCGATTTCCGAGTTTCGGGGCCGGATGCCCGCAGCGTTGATGAGTATCAGCCCTTCGATGTCACTGCCGCCCATGGCCGCCATCTCAGCGGCAATCCAGCCGCCGATGGAGTGACCGGCCACCACGTAATCACTCAGTCCCAGGGCGCTAGCCAGTTCCAGGGTGAAATGAGCCGTATCGGTGATGGAGTAGACCCACTCAGGGCGGGGGGTGCCGAAGAAGCCGGGATGGGAGGGCGCGTAGACCGTGCGACGGTCGGCGATGGGGCCGCTGGTGGGATCGAAGGTGCCGAACCCTCCGCCGCCATGCAAAAAGAGAAGGGGAGGCCCGGAGCCGCCGGAAAACACCTCGACGGGCGTGCCGGAGACCTGCACCGTTGATTTGTTGCCCACTGCTGCCAGCGTCATGCGCTATACCTCGCTTTCAGTGAGTATCGCGTTCCCGCCAAAACTGGAGGGCGCGGGGATTGGCCGTGATTAGTGCTGGATGCCGCAAATATGGCCTAAAGGCAATCCGATTCTGTTACATAAGACTGTTATTGTCAAGCCGGGAATGCGCCGGGTATTGTCAGCGTAAGGCGGAATTGATTTTGCAGCGCCCGCGCCAGCAGACCAAGGGCCAGGGAGTACGCCAGCATCGCCACGCTCTTGGTGTATCCCTTCGTCCGCCGCATCGCCGGTTCAGCCTGCCCCGCCACACCGAGTGCCGCCCCTCGTTCCAGTTCACCGCCCTACCCCTGCCCACTGTGTGCCGTTCCGGCGGCAGCCAAGCCCGATACACCACATAGGCATCGCTGCGGTGCTGCCCAGCCTCCGGCAGCTTTTGTACAGCCGCAGGAAGGGCGCCTCGCTCCCCTCGGTGCGCTGCCGGTTCCGCTCCCGCGGTCGGCTCAGGGCCTGGCGCCCCCCTTTGACCCACCCCAGCACCGCCGGGGCGCTGTGTCCCAACATCCGCCCGATGGCCCTCAGGCTGTTCCCTTCGGCATACATCCGCAAGGCCCGCTCCTTGACCGCCGCTCCGGGCCGGCGGTACGCCCCGCCGGGCTGATAACGCCGGCCGCAGTCCCCGCAACGGTAGCGCTGCATCCCCTGATTGAAGCCCTGCTTGGCCCTCCGGTTGGAGCCACAGTCCGGGCAACGTAGGCCGTGGCGTTGAGCTTCGGGGACGGGCCATCATCCTGCCTCTATTATAACTTTACTACGCCTTATGTTGAGAATACCGCATCACTGCCCCGGTTGACGAATCCGCCGGGGCTAAGGTAGGCTTGCCCCGTAATTTCCTGTACCGGATGTCCCTCACCCTATGGAGGAAATGGTTATGACTCAGGATGCGCAGCGCGATACCCAGTCGGCCCTCACGCCGGAAGTCCGCGCGATGATTGGCGTGGCTGGCGAGGTAGTCGAATCCTGGGGCTATGTGGACGAGGAATATCTGCGCCGCTTCACCCAAGCGGTGATGGACCCCGACCCCCGCTATTGGGACCGGGAATTTGCCCAAGGCACCCGCTTCGGCGGCGTCATCGCCCCGCCCATCATGGTCAGCTACATGGTGAGCCGCCACCGGCCCGAGCAGGAAGACCCCATCACCCGCGCCTTTCAGGAAAACCCCGAGTCCGACGGCATCGGCAGCGTCGAACGCCCCGGCGCCCTGCCTCCGGTTCCCACCGACTTGGTGCGGGTGCTGAACGCCGGCAACGAGCTGGAAATCTATCAGTACCCCAACATCGGCGACAAAATCTACTTCCAGAACCGCTATTCCGACATCCGCGAGCGCTCCGGGCGCGACGGGAGGGCCTTCCTGATCATCACCGTCGAAACTAGCTACAAGAACCAGGACGATGCCCTGCTCTGCATCACCAGGCAATCGTCCATCCGCCGCTGATTCAGACGGCGCCATTAAAACCAATAGAGAGCGCGAACATGAGCGTAAAACTGGAAGATCTGTTGCAAATGCCGCCGGAGCAAATTCTGGCTCACAACGAGCGGCTTACCGGCGAACAGTTGCGCCACAAGGAGCAGACCTACTTTGAGGACGTGGCGGTGGGCGACGAACTGCCCAAGTACATCTACGCCCCCACGCCCACCCACCTGTTCCGCTGGAGCGCGGCCATCGAGAACTTCCACCGCATTCACTACGATTTGGACTTCGGACTGAACCACGACAGGAACCCCAGCCTGCTGGTGCATGGCTCTTGGAAGCAGAGCGTGGTGCCGCAGTATCTGAAAGACTGGACGTTGCCGGGCGGCTGGCCGTGGAAGGCGCGGTTCGAGCACCGGGCGATGCTGGTGCCCGGCGACGTGCTGATTATGTGGGGCATCGTCACCGGCAAGGAGGAAAAGGGGGGTATGGGCCTGGTTGACCTGGAGATCGGCATGAAAACCCAAGACGGCATCGAGAGTATGCCCGGCGCCGCCACCGTAGCCCTGCCCCTCCGCGACGGCCCGCCCATCCCCTACCCCTTTGTCCCGCCCCAAGACTAGGGAACGATTATAAAGCCAAAGGGAGCTAGGCCCGCCGGGAGAGAGCAAAATAACCCGGGGTTCTCCGCTCCCACGGCCTTTAATCAAATCAGCGAGAGGAAACGCCCTATGGCCAGGTTTCTAGCCACGCACACCATATCAGGACTGACCGAAGCCGAATTCCGCGACAAGCTGGGCGCCTACACCGGCGGCGTAAGCAAGTGGCGCCCCGACCGCCGCACCACCATACTGAAAGTCTACGCCGACACCGCCGGCGGCAAGCTGTTCACTGAGTGCGAGGCGGTGGAGCAATCCCACTTCGAGGACTGGATGAAAATGGCCGGCTGGCCCGCGGACGAGGTGCGCCAAGTGGATTTGATCTTCCAAACCGGGGACGTGTGGCGGGTGTAGACCACGAAAGGGCGGCCCGCCGGGCCGCCCCCTTGGTGGGGGTTAATTGACATCCAACTGTGCGGGGCGGTCGAGATTTGTTTGTGCCTGCTGCCCCCTTGATTCTTCCCGTTCCCGTTCCCTTTGCCGCAAGGACTTCAGGATCTCCCGCTGTTCTTTCGTTTGCCAAGGCGGGTTTTCCACCACCACTTCTTTCTTCGCCCAAGACAAGCCAATCCCCTCCGACTTCTTCTCGACATACACCGGCCCCAGCCGGTCTATAACTAACCGCAGGCTGGTGGCGGGCTGACGGTTTCCCGGCTCCAGGTAGCCGTCCACGTTCTGCCGTTCCAGCACCACGCCGTCCGGATCGGTTATAGTCAGCTCGTAGTCTTGCGGATTGTCCCGGTTTTGTTGCAGCCAACGGGAAGCGAATTGCTCAGCAGGCTGAAATGTATCCACGAAATGCTGGTGGGGTTCGTATTCAATTGGGTCTTCTTTATCGCCGGTTTGCAGATTTTCCAGCGTAACCCGGTAAGGCAGACGGCTGGGGACATTGTGGAAATACTCCCCGCTGGGGTAATAGCAGGCCCCCATGCTAACCCCGGTTATTTCCGGGGCTTCCACGCCGCTAATCAGGTCGCGGGCCAGAAATACCTTGTCATCCCCGAACCGGCGGCGCAGGTTTTCCGCGAAAAACGGCGACCTTGTGGGGCCTCCGAACAGGATAACCCCATCCAAGTCTTTCGCCATGTCTTCATAGCCGAGTTGCCAGGTGAAACGCACTTCCCCGGTGTTTTCGTCCTGTTGCAAAACCATGTCGCCCGAGTTACCGACGCCCTCCTCTCGTCGCCAGATCACCGATTTGGCATTGATATAGGCGTCGCGTAACGCCATAAGGGAATGGCGGATGAACTTGCCATCCTTCAACACGGTTTCCACATCGGCCCAAGTCAGATCCAGGACGCCGTCAATCCGGGCGGTGGGATTGTCTGGAGATACCTGCTCTTTCGCCAGTCGCAGCAGATTTCCCGGAACGGCATGGGGCATTTTATCCTGGAGATCTTTATCTATGTTTGCCCCGCCCAATACCGGATGCCCATCTGCGCCATAGACAATCATCTCGCCGCTGTCGCGCATTTCCACCAGCGTACAGTCGAAGGAGCCGCCGCCCAAGTCATATACCATATATGACCCGCCCAGCTTAAAAGCGGAATCCGGGGCAATGTTGCGCTGCACCGCCGCCAGGAAAAGCACCGGCTCATCCACAACCCAGTTCAGGCTGCCCTTTCCGGCAACGCCAGTCAGAACCTCCTTCAACGTCCGCCGGTATTCGTAGCCGGCGTTAACCGGGCAGCCGGCCCGCCATTCAAATTCAGAGGGAAGCCCGGCACGGGCGATCGCCTCCTGTAAAACGGCGGCGATCAACTCTCTGACCTGAAACTGTTGCCCCCATACTTCAACGCAATTCAGTTCAGGATTCCACCAAGTTTCCCATTTAACATTACTGACCTCCATACGCCATTTCACATAAGAATCATCGGCCAGCGCCCACCGCTTGATATTATAAATGACCTCGGCATTGGGCGCGCCTTCCAATTCCTCCGCTTCTTCGCCCACAATAACTGAAACTGCACCGCCGGGCTGCCGCTGCAACGCAACAACTGCCGGCATAGTGGTGGTATCGCCCCTGCCGATTAAACGAGGTTGAGGCAGTCCGGCATCCGGGCCGTCCGGGTTCCAAGTAGAGATGCGCACGTTGGTGGTGCCAAAGTCAATGCCTACGATCTCCATTAAACTCCCTCGTGCTTGACTTGTGCCTTAAGCAGCACACGGTCGCCGTGGACTCCCCCGCGGACAATGACGCCGGGGGCGATGACTTTGCCTTCGGGCGAAGTGTCCAGCAGGTCGGCCCCGCCTGCTCGCAGGGCCAGGATTAGACCGGCTTCCACATTTCGGGCCAGTTCATCAACGCTGCCCTGGCGGCCCGCCACTGTTTGCAGGGTCTCACCGATGGCCTGCAACATATCTTGGCGGATTTCCAGCCGTGATTCTTCCCGGTTGGATTCCAATTCGGCGTTGCGTTCTCGCACCTGCTGCCGCCATCGCTCCAGCTCCGCTTCGTATTCTGCGCGCTGGGCTTCCTGTTTGTCGGCGTGATTCTTGCGCTCGCGTGCCAGTTGCTGCTCTAGGCGGTTATCGTATTCTGCGCGCTGGGCTTCCCGTTTGTCGGCGTGATTCTTGCGCTCGCGTGCCAGTTGCTGCTCTAGGCGGTTATCGTATTCTGCGCGCTGGGCTTCCCGTTGCTGCTCCAACTGATATGCTCTGTCGGGCGCTTCGGATAACTGGCCGGCTAGGAACAGCGTTGATTCCTTTCTCTTTTCCTTTACCTTTATGCGGCGGGCCAGCCTTATCAGAACATCACTGCTTTGCTCGGCAAGTTCGCGGCGGCCGTCAGGGTTCAGTTCGTTCCGGCGCAAGACTGCGCTGCCCACGGCGTCCAGCCACGCCAGCGCGGCCGACGCCGAGGGTTTGGGGGAATGCAGCAGCAGCTCCGCGCCCCACAGAATACGCCTTAGCGCGCTCTCAATGGTGTCGGCAGGCCATTCCGCTAGGGCGTCGCACAACGCTTTGCTGGGATTCTTGCCGAAGGTTGGCAGGTTCGCCTCGCTGGACAGCCACTTTTTCCAGTCGTTCAGCGATACCGGAGGCCGCAGGTCATCCGGCACTGCTTCAATGTCGCAGAGCAGGCGGTATATGTTGCCTTTGGGGCTTTTGGCAAAATGCTTTGGTTCAGGAAGGGCCGAAAACTCATTGAGCGACTTGGCGCGTTGACTCCACCAGTTCTTCCAATCTCCGCCTAAAAGCGCGCGGCCATCCAGCTTACTTTTGATACTATTGAGATTACCCCCCGTGTGGCCGTCAATAGACAGCGCCAGCGCCACCAGTTTTAGCGGCTTTTCCTTAGCCCACGCCCCAAGTTCCTCGGGCCGGTCCCACAGCCGAGCCACCGGCTCGGCGTCGGCATCCGGCAGCGGCGTCAGGCCAGTGGCGGCTTTGCGCTCAACTTTGCCGTTCCAGAACTCGACCAAGGGGCTATCGCCGCCTTGCTTGACCTTGCCAATGCTTGATATGTCGTCCAAGTGGTTATACCGAACAAACGCGCCTGCCTGAATTCCTGATTCACTCACGCCCTTTCCCTGCTTGTCAGCGCCGCCGCTTATGCTCCGCCTGTATCATATCTTAATATATTCCGCGCCGTTGCGAAACACCCCTAACGTACCCGTCCCCACGCCCCCGGCGGCCAGCAGCGCAGCCACACCCGGCCCACGATCCGCTCGCTCGCCACCGGGCCGAAGGCGCGGCTGTCGCGGCTGTCCGCCGGGTTGTCGCCCAGAACGAAATACTCGTCGGGGCCGTTCCACCACTCGCGGCGGGCATAGGCCCCGGCGGTGGCCGGGACGGACAGCGTGGCCGCCAGCAGGTCGTCCACGTAAACGCAGGCGCCGTCCAGCACCACTTCCTCCCCGGGCATCCCGATTATCCGCTTGATGAACCAATCCGCCGAATTCGGCCCGCCCGGCGGGTTCAGCACCACCACGTCGCCCCGTTGCAGCCTGTTCCAGGGAAACACCGGACGCACCACCAGCACCGACTGCCCGTCGGTCAGCGTCGGGGTCATGCTGTCGCCCTCCACCCGGACCCGCGCCGAAAACAGCGCGTTCAAGAAACCTTGAAAGGGAGCGGCCGCAGTGTCAAGCAGTCCCATTTCAACCATAGAAATCTCAGAATACATCAAGGATTATAAAGGATTTCTCAAAATTTCTCTGAGAACTCCGTGGTCTCGGTGGCTGATTTTCCCCCGTGATAGAATTGGCGGCACAGATTACGCTGAGGTGTTTCTCATGCAGAACGGAATCATCCGCATCGGCCTGATTGGGGCCGGGGCCAACACCCGCCTGCGCCACATCCCCGGCTTCCGCGAGCAGCGCGACGTGGATATCGTTGCCGTTGCCAATCGCAGCCGCGAGTCCGGCGAGCGCATCGCCGCTGAGTACGAGATTCCCAGGGTCTACGACAACTGGGTTGACCTGCTGGACGACGACAGCATAGACGCGGTATGCGTCGGCACCTGGCCCTATATGCACCGCAACTTGGTGCTGGCCTCGCTGGACGCAGGCAAGCACGTGCTGACCGAGGCCCGCATGGCAATGAACGCCGACGAGGCCCATGAGATGCTGGACGCCAGCCGCCTGCACCCCGAACTGGTGACGCAGATTGTGCCCGCTCCCCAAACCCTGGAGGTAGACAACACGGTTATCGAACACGTGGGCAACGGCTGCTTGGGCGACATCCTAGCCGTTCGCCTGCGGGTCTGCGACTACCACGGGCGCAGCAACCGGGCCGACACCTTCATAGACGCCGATGCCCCGCTGCATTGGCGTCAGGACCGCAACCTCAGCGGCTACAACATACTGGGCATGGGCATCTGGTACGAAACCGTGATGCGATACGTCGGCCCGGCGGCCAAGGTGTCGGCCATGACCCGAGTGTTCGCCAACCGGCGGCGCGACGAAAACGGCGCGATGCGGGCGGTGTCGGTTCCCGACCACGTGAACGTGCTGGCCGAGATGGACTGCGGGGCCGCCGCCGATTTTAGCTGGAGCGCGGTCACCGGCCTGCAAACCGGCACCGACTTCTGGATTTTCGGCACCGACGGCACCATCAGCTTGCAAGGGCCGCCCTTCAACAAGGTGCTGGCCGGCCAGCGGGGCGACGAGGCCCTGTCCGAGCTGCCCATCGCCCCGGAGAAGCGCGGCAAGTGGCGGGTCGAGGAGGAGTTCATCAACGCCATCCGCGGCGAGGAACCCGTAACCCACACCCCCTTCGACATCGGAGTCCAGTACATGGAGTTCACCGAGGCCGTAACCCGCAGCGCCCAGACCGGCCAAGCGGTGGCCTTGCCGCTGTAATGGAAGGCATATAGTTGAGGGGCAAAAGTGGGAACGTTCTGCCATTCTGTTGCGGTCATCAGCCCGGCCGGCGACCGGCTGGAAACCGTGGATGCGCTGGTGGACACCGGCGCCTTCTATTCCCAAATTCCCGGTTCAGTGCTGCGTCGGCTGGGGGTTTTCCCCACCGGCTCAGCTCTGACTGAACTGGCCGACGGGCGGGTGGTGGAGGATCCCATTGCTGAAGTCCGGGTACGGGTTGACGGGCAAGAAACTTTCACCTGGGTCACCTTCGGCTCGGAAACCGCTGCTCCACTGTTGGGCGCCTACACCTTGGAAGGGGTCAGGATGGCGGTTGACCCAGTGCGGCTGCGCCTGATTCCCGCCCATATCCTGCGAATGCATCAACAGTAACTGGCCGCCGCAACGGGGGGGGGGGGGGTTATGGGCGAATTCTATTGGCCCGTCGGCGTCTGGAGCGCCGGCCGGGAGCGTATGGAAACGGTGGATGCGCTGGTGGATACCGGCGCGTCCTATTCGGTGTTTCCCGAAAGTATGCTGGAGCGCTTGGGGATTTGGCGGCTGGAGCGCGTGGAGTTCGAGCAGGCCGACAGCAGCATCATTGAATTTGACGTGGGAGTGGCCTGGATGACAATCAGCGGCCGAGAGAGAGCCTCCAGCGTGGCCTTTGGCCGCGACGGCGCAGAGGCCCTGATCGGGGCCAACGCGCTGCAAGAGTTTCTGTTGGTGGCGGATCCCGTTGACGAACAAT
The DNA here is from genome assembly GCA_965213725.1 of Dehalococcoidia bacterium. Classification (GTDB taxonomy): domain Bacteria; phylum Chloroflexota; class Dehalococcoidia; order Lucifugimonadales; family UBA3495; genus VXOI01. The sequence continues at coordinate 1,471,679 of OZ243924.1, read as the reverse complement.
TGGTTCCCCGAACCGGGCGCATGAAATCCCTCAGAAAGGGCAGGCGATGGCGGAGCGGGGCATAGCATCAGGGGGAATATGATGGGCGAATTCTATTGGCCTGTCGGCGTCTGGAGCGCCGACCGGGAACGGCAAGAGACGGTGGATGCGCTGGTGGCTACCGGCTCCTCCTACTCGGTGTTTCCCCGCGCTATGTTGCTGCGGCTGGGAATCGCCCCGGAGGAGCGCGATGTGTTCGAGTTGGCCGACGGCAGCGTCATTGAACGCGACCTCGGCCACGCCCGGCTGAGTCTGGACGGGCGGGAGCGTATCCGAACTGTGATGTTCGGCGACGATGACGCCGAACCGCTCATCGGAGCGGATACCCTCCAGGGCTTTTTGATGCTCGTAGATTCCGCTTCCCACCGGCTGACCCGCCGTCAAGGCCGGTATTAGCCGCGGCTCGCAGACCGGCCGGAGGGCTGTTCTGCCGTTGCAAGAGAGCAACGAAAATTCTGAGGGTCAATTTGGAGACCGATATGGCGTCGCGGCGGTGGCCCTGCCGCTGCAGCCGGAGGTTCTGTGGGCGAGTTCTATTGGCCCGTCGGCGTCTGGAGCGCCGACCGGGAACGGCAAGAGACCGTGGATGCGCTGGTGGACACCGGCGCTTCCTACTCCTTGTTTCCTCGGAGTATGCTTGAGCGGCTGGGGATAGTTCCTATCGGACAGCGCGGGTTTGAGCAAGCCGATGGCAATGTCATTCAATACGACATTGGCCGCGCCCTGCTGAGTATTAACGACGACGAGGACGTTCAGAGAGTGATATTCGGCGATGACGATGCGGAACCCCTTATAGGCGCGGGAACTCTGCAAGGCTTTTTGCTGGTGGTGGATCCGGCAGCGGAAGAATTGGTGCGGCGGACGGGCAGGCTGAAGTCTGCACGCAAGGCGTAGCGAAATGGGAACGTTCTACTGGCCTATGGAAGTATTCAGCCCCGACGGATCAAGGCGCGAGACGGTCAATGCGCTGGTTGACACCGGAGTCGGCCATACGGTGCTGCCCGCCAGTATGCTGCGCCGGCTGGGCGTGGTTCCCTTTCGCACTGTCTTGCATCGCATCGCCGACGGGAGCAGGATCCCCAGGGAAATCGGGGAAACCAAGCTGCGCGTCAATGGGCTGGAGGCCACCAGAATCGTGGCTTTCGGCGGCGACGATGTTCCGCCTCTGCTGGGAGCCGACACCCGGCAAGGCATCCTGCTGGCGGTTGACCAGGTGGAAGAGCGGCTGGTCCCCACGGATGCCTTGTTGCTGTAACCGGAAGCCGCCACTAGCAGAGCGCAGAAACGGGGCAGACTGAGGAGAAGAACGGCGGGCGGGAACTTTCTGCCACGAAAGGCAAATTTCCCCCGCTGGCACGGTGGAAGCTGAATTGGCCGGCGGGCGGGCGGCGGAGGCCCCTGCCGCCGAAATCCGGGCGCGGATTGACGGGCGCGAAACATTTACGGGGGGCACATTTCCCTGCCCGCGCTGCGCTTGGGGAGTGCGCGCAGAGCATAACGGAAGAGGAAAGCGATGGGAGAGTTCGATTGGAAGGTGGGCGTTTGGAGTGCCGACGGTGAACGCTTGGAAACCGTAGATGCCTTGGTGGGTACCGGCTCATCGTATTCCGTGTTTCCCCGGACTATGCTGGAGCGGTTGGGAATTGCGCCCCGATTTCTCCTGCCCTTCGAGATGGCTGATGGCAGTGTCGTCGAGCGGGATGTCGGCTTGGCTATGCTGATGATTAACGGCAACGAAAGTCCCAAGCGCGTCATCTTCGGTGATGACAACGCCGAATCTCTAATCGGCGCCAATGCGCTGCAAGAGTTTCTGTTCGTGGTGGATCCTGTCGGGGAACGGTTGATTTCCCGGAGGGGAAGGATGAAGTATTTGGGACGGGGATAGCGAAAGGAATGAATAGAGCAGAACCGCCCGGAGCATAGGGAACCTGCGGACTCAACTCCAACCGGCCAACAGCAAAAGGAGGATAAGAATGGCGAACGAAGGCATCCGAATCGGGCTGATCGGCGCGGGGCGGAACACCCGCGACCGGCACATCCCCGGCTTCCACCAAGTGGACGGGGCGGAAATCGTGGCGGTGGCTAACCGCTCCCGGGAGTCGGGGCGGACGGTGGCCGACCAGTTCAACATCCCCACGGTCTACGATAACTGGCAGCAACTGCTGGAAGACGAATCAATCAACGCCGTCTGCATTGGCACCTGGCCCTATATGCACCGCGCGCTGACCATCGCCGCGCTGGAAGCGGGCAAGCACGTCCTGACCGAAGCTCGCATGGCGGCCTCGGCCTCGGAAGCCCGCGAGATGCTGGCGGCCTCCCGGGCCTGCCCCGGCCTCGTGACCCAGATTGTGCCTTCGCCCCTGACCTTCAAGGCGGACAACCTGTTGACCCAGAAGATTGCCGAGGGCTATGTGGGCGAGGTGCTGGCGGTGTCGGTGCAGTCTCTGACGCCCGGCTTTGCCGACATCGGCGGCCCCATGCACTGGCGCAACGACCGTGACCTCAGCGGCTACAACATACTCAACATGGGCATCTGGTACGAGGCGATGATCCGCTGGGTCGGCCCGGCCACGCGGGTTATGGCTAACACCAAGGTCAACGTAAAGCAGCGCCGGGACGAGGAAGGGAATCCAGTGCCGGTGACCATACCGGACCACGTGGACATCCTGGCCGACCTGGCCTCCGGGGCGCAGGCCAACCTGCGGTTCAGCGCAGTGACCGGGTTCGGCTCCGGCAACGAGGTCTGGATTTACGGCAGCGAAGGCACCCTGCGGCTGGACCATGCCCTCAACGTCTACGGCGGCCGCCGCGGCGACAGCGCCATGGCCGAAATCCCCAACCCGCCTGAAGGCCAAGCGTACTGGCGGGTTGAAGAGGAGTTCTGCAACGCCATCCGGGGGCGGGAACGCATCACCCGCACACCCTTCGACGTGGGCGTTCACTACATGGAATTCACCGAAGCCGTGACTCGCAGCTCCCAGACCCGGCAAGTGGTGCCGCTGCCGCTATAGGGGTTCTTGCCCCTTCTTGCGCGCCCTGACTGGTTCCCGTGCTCTCGAAAAAAGCTCCCTCTCCCGACCGGGAGAGGGAGCAGGTAATTCCGCCGCAAACCGGGAGAATTATTCAGAACGTCAGCGGGGTATCGTCGCGGTTGGCCCACTCGCCCATGGAAGCGTCGTAGTTCTTCGTTTGATTGTAGCCCACCAGTTGCAGGACGAACACGCCGTGCGCCGCACGGATGCCGCCCTGTCAATAGGTGTAGACGTTCTTGTCTGGGGTGATGCCGTGACCGGCAAGAAGCTGCCGTATTTCGCTGGCCGGCTTGAAGCGGTGGGTCTGGCGGTCCATCACGTTGAACCATTCCAGATGCACCGCTCCGGGGATGTGCCCGGCGCGCTTGTTGCCCCGCATCTCGCTGCCGTCCCACTCCCCGTCGCTGCGCACGTCCCATATTACCGAGCTGTCGAGATTACAGGCTTCCTTCAGCTCGTCCGCCAGGACCAGCAGCGACTCGTCGCGGTTGGGGGTGAAGGTTGCGTCTTGGCCCGGAGCCGGGCGCTCCAGCCCCACGCCGCCGCCGGCGGCGATCCAGCCGCGCCAGCCGCCGTTAAGCACCTTGACGTTGCCATGGCCGTAGGTGTTCAAGGCCCACCACAGCCGGGCTGCGTAAAGGCTCTGGGAGTTGTCATAGCAGATTACCAGCGAATCGTCGCCGATTCCCAGGCGCTGACACATGGCCTGAAACTGCGGGGGCGACATCAGATGCACCCGGCCGGTATCCGGGTCTTTCTCGAAGTTGTCGGGAACCGCCACTGCGCCGGGGATGTGGCCCCGGTTATAGGCTGCGTCCGTGTCGCAGTCCACCACCACCACGTTGGCGTCGTCCTTGTGGGCCGCCAGCCAGTCCGCTTCCACCAGATATTCGGGGCGGGAATAATCTTCGTGGGCCATCGTTCCCTCCTCGCCAGCCCTTGCCGGAATAGCAGGCAGCGGCAAAGGGGCATCTTATGACAATGTTTCAGGGATTGTAGGCTACCGGCGAGAACCGGGTCAATGTGCGGGCGGCGTATTCTCAGCATAAGGCGCAATAGAGTTATAACAGCGGCAAGCCGGTTGCTGGTGGCAAGACGACGGGCCGTCCCCTCTCCGGCTCAACCCCGGGCCGTCGGCCCTATGATATAGTCACGGCTCAGACGGCGCTGGAGGCCCGATGATGACAACCGCCGCAAACATCACTAACGCTTGGATCAACCGCACCCTGCCCGACATTTTCTACGAAGAGCCGGAGCGGATCGAGGATGCCATGCTCCAAGAGATACCCCTGAACTACATCTCCCGGCTGTTGTGGCAACGGTATGAAGGGCGCGAAGACGTTTTCATTTCCGGCACGGTGTTCGTCTCCTACGACCGAAGCAACGGCAACGCCCGCGTCGCCCCCGACCTGTTCATCGCCTTCGGCGTTCCCGCCGCCGTCATCCGCGATCACCTGCCCAACTTCTGGCTCTGGGAAACCGGCAAGGCGCCCGACTTCGCCCTGGAGGTGGCGTCAAAGAGCACCGCAGCCAACGACCTGGGCAGCAAGCGGCGGCTGTACGAAAGGCTGGGCATACCGGAATACTGGCGGCTCGACCCGTCGCCCGGGGCCGGGCTGTACGGCCAGCCCCTGGCCGGCGACCGCCTGGTGGACGGGCGCTACGTCCCCGTCCAACTGTACACCGGGGCCGACGGCTCAACCCGGGCCTTCAGCGAACTGCTGGTGCTGGAGTTCCACTGGAGCGAGGCCACGGGATTCGACCTGCTGGACCCGGCCACCGGCAGGAGCATAGACCAAATGACGGCCATCGCCGAACGCGCCGAGGCCGCCGAGGCCCAGCGCAACGCCGAGCGGGACGCACGCCTAGCCGCGGAGGCCCAGCGCAACGCCGAGCAAGACGCACGCCTAGCCGCCGAGGCCCAGCGCAACGCCGAGCGGGACGCCCGCCTAGCCGAGCGAGACGCCCGCTTGGCCGTCGAGGCGCAGCGCAACGCGGAGCGGGACGCACGCTTGGACTCAGAGACCCAGCGTAACGCTGAGCGAGACGCCCGCTTGGCCGCCGAGGCGCAGCGCAACGCGGAGCGGGACGCACACCTGGCTACAGAGGCTCGCGCCCGCCAACTGGAGGAGGAAATCCGCCGCCTGCGGGAAGGCGGTTAAGCCGCCTTCGCCGTCAGGGTTCTTATTTTCACCTATTGGCTCACCCTTTGGGCACTGGATCCCAACACCCGGCCGATGGCGCTCAGGCTGCTCCCTTCGGCATACATCCGCAAGGCTCGCTCCTTGACCGTCGCTCCGGGCCGGCCGCAGTCCCCGCAAAGACAGCACTACAGTCCCTGATTGAAGCAGTGATGGGACATCCCGAGTGATGGGACATCCCGTTGGAGACACCACTGGGGTAACGGATGCCGCGGAGGTGAGCTGGGGCGGCCTATGAACCTGTCCCCAGAAACCGGCTGGCCTCAGTTGTAACTCCATCGCTCCTCATGTTGAGAGTACCCGCGGGCGGCGTTGCCTTGCCGCTGCTCGCCCCCGAAAGCTAGAATGTAGCCCAATCCCGCAGCCCACCCCTGACCAAAGCCCGGGGCGGGCTGCATCATATTACGGCGAGGCAATAGAGGTTGACACCGATGCTCCTGCGGTTCGCAGTGTATTATGCGCCGCTGCTCTGCTGGATGGCAGTCATATTTGCGGGGTCGAGTTTCAGCCGGGAATCCCTGGAGGTCATCTTGCCTCGCCTGCTGAGTGGGGGGCCGGACGGGGGGGCCGGCTTGCCTTTCAGCGACTATCTGGCCCACCTGAGCCAGTTCGCCGTGCTGTCGGCGTTGACCTACTGGGCCTTTCGCAGCTCCGGAAGGCTGTCCCGCCCGGCGTTGTGGGGCGCCGTTCTGGTGTTTACCGTGCTGTACGGCGTTTCCGATGAGGTACACCAGTCCTTTGTTCCGGGGCGCTCAGCCACCGCCGCCGACGTGATGATAGACGCCATCGGCGGCGTTGCCGGGCTTATTTTCGCGGAGGGGCTGCTGCGGGTTATCCTCCGGCGCCGCGCCCGCCAAAGCCGGGGCAAATCTGACAATGCGGACGGCCCTTTCCGTCAGGAACCGGCAGCCCGCTAACCTCGCCCCCAAAAGCGCAAGCTCTGATTCAGCGCCCTTTCTCGATTATTCCCACCCACGCGGTAATGACGAAGGGATGGCCGGGAACACGCCGGGAACACAGACGATAAAGGAGCCACGATGATGGTGCAGCAAGGACAGATTGACCACCTGCTCCAGGAGACCGGGCGGATTGAGCCGCCGGACTTCCTGGTACGCCAAGCCTATTTGCAGGACTACGAGGGCGCCTACCGCGACTCGATGGAGTCGCCCGAGGGATTTTGGGAGGGCGTGGCCTCGGAACTGGAGTGGTCGCGCCGTTGGGACAGCGTGTTTCAGTGGGACTACCCCTCCTTCCGCTGGTTCCTAGGAGCGCGCTGCAACATCACCCGGAACTGCCTTGACCGCCACCTGACCAACGGCAACAAGAACAAGGCGGCCTTCATCTGGCTGGGCGAGGACGGCGCCGAGCGCGTCTTTACCTACGGGCGGCTGGCCCAACTGGTCAACCGCTTCGCCAACGGGCTGCGCTCCCTCGGCGTGGGCAAGGGCGACCGCGTGGTCATCTATATGCCGCTGACCCCCGAAGGAGCCATCGCCATGCTGGCCTGCGCCCGCATCGGGGCGGTGCACAGCGTGGTCTACGCCGGCTTCAGCTCCGGTTCCCTGCGCGACCGCATTCTCGACGCCCAAGCCAAGGTGGTCATCACCGCCGACGCGGGCTATCGCCGCGGCAACGAGGTTGACCTGCTGGGCATCACCGCCCGCGCCGTCGAAGACCTGGACGTGGTGGAGAAGGTCGTCGTCTGGCGGCGCAAGGGCGCTGCCAATCACCCCGGCCCCGACTCTCCCCCTGACGAGGAGGGGATAATAAGTTCGCTGAGCGGCCGGGAGGCGGATTTCGAGCAGTTGCTGAACGGCGGCTCCGTGGACTGCCCGGCCGAGGAAATGGACTCCGAAGACCCGCTGTACATCCTCTACACCAGCGGCACCACCGGCAAGCCCAAGGGCGTGCAGCACGTCCATGGCGGCTACATGGTCGGCACCTACTACCACTTCAAGACCTTCTGGGACGTGAAGGACGATGACGTGTTCTGGTGCACTTCCGACATCGGCTGGGTGGTGGGCCACAGCTACATCGTCTACGCCCCCCTCATCGCCGGGGCCACCACGGTGTTCCGCGAGGGCACCATTGACTACCCCCATCCCGGCGTGTTCTACGAGACCATCGAAAAGTACGGCGTCAACGTCATCTTCACCGCGCCCACCGCGCTGCGGATGCTGATGCGCTATGGCGAGGACTACCCCCGGCAGTACGACCTGCGGACGCTGCGCTTCCTGACTTGCGCCGGTGAGCCGCTGAATCCCGAGGCCCTGCGCTGGAGCTACGAACACATCTGCGGCAGCGGGCAGTGGGGCCACATCGTGGATAACTGGTGGCAGACCGAAACCGGCGGCCCCTGCTTGGGCGCCACGGCCACCATGCCGGTCAAGCCGGGCCGGGTGGGCCGCCCCCTGCCCGGCGCGGAAATGGACATCGTGGATCGGGAAGGCCAGCCCATCACCGAGCCGGACAAGGGCGGGCTGCTGGTCATCAAGCGTCCTTTCCCCCACTTCTTCCGCACCGTTTTCGGCGACCCGGAGCGTTACGCCCGCGACTGGAACACCATCCCCGGCGTCTATTTCACGGGCGACGTGGCCCTGCGCGACGCCGACGGCTACTATATGGTGGTGGGCCGGGCCGACGACGTGCTGAACGTGGCCGGCCACCGCATCGGCTCGGCGGAGGTGGAGAGCGCGCTGGTGTCCCACCCGGCAGTGGCCGAGGCCGCGGTCATCGGCAAGCCCGACGAACTGCGCGGCGAGAGTATCAAGGGCTTCGTGACCCTCCGCGTCGGCAACGATCCGTCGGACGAAATGGTCAATGCCCTGAAGCTCCACGTCCGCAACGAGCTAGGCCCCATCGCCGTTCCCGCCGAGATTGACTTCACGCCCACGCTGCCCAAGACCCGCAGCGGCAAGATAATGCGCCGCCTGCTGAAGGCGCAGGAGCTGGGGCTGGACCCGGGCGACATAACTACGCTGGAGGAATAGGGAAAATACCGCAATCGTCAAACTCTTGGTGTCAATCCGAATGTACGATGGGAGAAATCCGGTCTGCCGTGGGTGACATCCCAGCCCGAATGGCCGAATGGATCTCATCTAATAAGCATCAAGGAGATGGCACCAGATGAACAGAAGAGAATTTGTCCAGCGAGCACGGCGGTATGCCCGGCACAATGGACTGGAATTCGATTTCGACCCGGTCCGCGGCAAGGGAAGCCATGGAACGGTCTATGTGGGAGACCGCCAAACGACAGTGCAGCACGGCGAGATACAACCGAGAACACTGCACGGAATGCTGCGGGACTTGGGTATCAACAGGAGGGATTTCTGAGAATGCAGTACGCTTATCCCTGCAACATCATCGGAAACGAAGAAGATGGGAAGGGTTTTGCGGTCAAATTCCCGGACGTGTACGGAGCCAACACGGGGGGCAAGACTTACAAGGACGCCCATGAGCTTGCAGAGGACTGCCTGCTTGTCGCGCTGTGCGCTTACGTGGACCTCGATAGGGACATTCCCAAACCTAGCCCCTTGGTCAAGGGGCAAGAACTAATCGCAGTCCCGCCCTTGTCCGCGGTCAAGATGGCCCTGTACTCGGCCATGCGGCGGAAGGAAATCAGCAAATCTGAACTGGCCCAGCGCCTTGGCATCAACGAATCGGCAGTGCGCCGGATGCTTATGCCCGACCGATACTCCCACATGAAGCAAGTGGCCAAGGCCCTCGACGCCGTGGGCTGCCGCTTGGTGGTGGAGGATTTGGCGGCGTGACCGTCTCTCAAAACGTTATCCGTGCGAGGCCGGTATGCGAGAAGCGATAGGCCCCTACAAATTCAGTGACGAACAGCGCCGCGAGTTGGTGAAGTCTGGAATCTTGCCAATATCGTCCAACGCCTCGCGCGAGATTCATTCGTTCCACAAGTTCACCGTAGAGGAATATATGCGTATGGCAGAAGCCGGGATACTCATTCGTGAAGACCAGGTGGAACTCGCGGACGGGGTGATATGGGAAATGGCGCCAACGGGCAGGCCCCACGGACGCAGAACCCACCGCGTTGCCAGATTGTTGGGGAGGATATTACCTGAAGAGATAGAGATAAGCGTTAAAAGCACCATCCGCCTCGACGATTGCACCGGCCCTGAACCCGACATCGCCCTCTTGTCACAGCAAGCGTCTTTGGACCATGAGAACATCCCCAATTCGGAAGGGGTCTTGCTTGTAATCGAGATTTCAGATTCTACCCGGCGCACCGACCGGGGCGAGAAAGCAAGACGCTACGCCCAAAGCGGCATTCCTGAGTTGTGGGTTTTCATGTTGAGGATTGAGGAAATCGAAGTCTATCGCCAACCCGCCCCCGATGGTTATGCCGACGTGCGGCGCTACCGGCCCGGCGACGCGCTGACCATTCAGGCCCTGCCCAATGTCCGGGTTACGGCGGATGAACTGCTACAATAGCCAAAACGTCGGCAACAGGAGCCGCTATGCTGCTGGATGAGTTGACCGGAGTAATCGAGACGCTCAAGGCGCGTATCGCCGCTCACGGGGCGTTTTTGCGCGAAAACGAGATCCGCACCCGCATGGCGCTGATTGACCCGTTGCTGCGGGTATTGGGCTGGGACATTTCCGACCCGGGACTAGTGGCGCCGGAGTATGACTTGAGTGGACCGAGAGCCGATTACGCTCTGCTTTCCAATGGGAGTAAGCCAACGGGCTTAGTGGAGGCCAAGCGATTGGGCGAACCATTGGCGTCGCACCGGATGCAGATAGTCAACTATGCCAATATGTCCGGTGTTCCCTATGCCGGTCTGACCGACGGCAACCATTGGGAACTCTATGAAGTTTTCGAGAGAGGGACACTGGAGGAGCGTCGGTTGCTGAATCTGTCCATCGTTAACGCTCCAGCCCACGAGTGCGCCTTGAACTTGTTGCTTCTCTGGCGGCCCAACTTGGCATCGGGCGAGCCGGTGGCGGCTAAAGAGCCGGTGTTGCTTGATTCTATCCAACCTACTCAAGCCCCGCCCATACAGCCAACGAACGGGCCATCATATGAGACCCAGCCCCTTTCCCAAGAAGCTGTGCCGCCCGCTCCCGAACCGGATGGAGCAGGTTGGCGTGTTTTGACAGACGTCAACTATCAGATAGGTGACGCAAAGCCGGACGCCGTCAGATTTTCCAAAGGTGAACCCAAACCCCTCAATAGCTGGACTGATATATGGATCAAGGTTTGCGAGTGGCTGACCGAAAATGGAAAGCTGTCCGTTACAGACTGCCCGGTGCCAAGCCAAAAACGCAGTGGTGCAAGAGTGCTAGTGAACACCGTGCCGAAACATCCGCCATCCAATAGATATCCCGATGGAAAAGATTTCGCCCACTCCCGGCCAATTTCAGGCGGACTCTTCATAGAGACCAATGATGCTCCAAAGGGTTTGATAGATAGCTCGAAGTTCCTGCTGAAAAAACAGGGCATCGATCCTGCCATCGTCGAGTTGCAGTTCCAGTGAACCCGGCGCCGCGCGGGTGGGGATGCAGTGGTATCCTGTTTTTGCCATAGTTCGGAATTGATTGAATCGGATGAACCAAATCAGCAAAGGAGCCCTGAATGAAGGTCTACTACTTCAGCGAGTTTCCCTACCACGAGTACCCGGATGAAGAGGCGGAAAAGCATCCGTCCATCCGGCTAACCTTCCCCAACAGCTTCTTCGACCCGCAGACGGCCAACGGGCTGTTCAGGCGCTACTTCGACGAGTGCCAGTACGTGGACGAGCTGGGCTATGACGGCATCATGGTCAACGAGCATCACAGCACGCCGTCCTGCATGAACGCCTCGTGCAACCTGACCGCCGCCGTGCTGGCCCGCACCACGCAGAAAGCCAAGATTCTGCTGCTGGGCAACATCCTGCCCATTCACGAAAACCCGGTGCGCCTCGCCGAAGAAATCGCCATGATTGACGTCATATCCGGCGGGCGGGTCATCTCCGGGATGGTGCGGGGCACCGGCGTGGAGACCGTCTCCACCAACGTCAACCCGGTGGAGAACCGGGAGCGGTTCGAGGAATGCCACGACCTGCTGATCAAGACTTGGAGCACTCCCGGCCCCTTCCGCTGGGAGGGCAAGCACTACAACTTCCGCGCCGTCAACCCGTGGATCGTGCCCATCCAGCGGCCCCACCCTCCGGTATGGGTGCCCGGCACCTCCAGCCCCGAGACCGCCCAGTGGGCCGGACGCCGCGGCTACACCTATGTCGCCTTCCTGACCGACGTGGACGTGACCGAGGAGTTGTTCGGGATGTACCGGCAGGCCGCCGCCGAGGAGGGCCGGGAGACTTCGCCGGACAACTTCGGCTACCTGCTTTGCTGCTACGTGGCCGAGACGGAGGAGAAGGCCAATGAGGAGGCGAAACATTTCGTCTGGCGCATGGGCGCCACCACCCGCGCGCCCCGCGAGTATATGAACCCGGTCGGCTACCGCTCCCAGGTCAGCGCCTCCATTGCCGCCCGCCGCACGGTCAAGCCTCTGGCGAGCCAGACCTACGAGGAACTGAAGGAGAACTCCCACATCGTCTGCGGCACTCCCGACCAGGTTCTCGAGAAGCTGGAGTACATCCACAAGCGGCTGGGCATGGACCATCTCATAATGTACGGTCAGGAATCCAAAATGTCCCACGAGGCCACTATGTCCAACATCGGGCTGTTTGGCAAGGAGATACTGCCGGTGATCAAGACCTGGCAGGCCGCCGCATAAAACGGAAGCCGGGCGGGGGCGGCGATGAAGAAAGGGCAGTCATTGCGACTGCCCTTTCCCAATGGCTGCGGGGGCCTTTCGGCAAACCGCCCCGGACTAGGGAGCGGGCAACGCCAACCCACGTTGAGAGGGGCGGGCTGGTGCGTCCGCTTCTGAGACAGGGCAATTTTGACTTGTGGCGGGCGGGCGGCGGCCGTTTCCAGTTAGGGCGGCCTTAATTTATACTTGATATAGAATACTGTAATAGAATGCCAACCAAATCAGCCCTCCCCACGGCGCGGGGGCTGAAAAGGGCCGGTGGAATTTCCGAAATGGCTATGCCCACGCCAGACCGCTCCCAAGGGACACGCCTTGCCGGTAACCCGCCCGCCGCTGACCCGGCTCCCGACGCCGGGCAACCCTTGGTGCCGCGGGTAATCCGGCTTTTCCGCCCCTACCGCGCGCAGGTCGCTGTGGTGGTGTTTTTCATCCTGACCACCTCCATCTTGGGCGTAGTGAACCCCAGGCTCATTCAGGTGGTGTTTGACGATGGGCTGGGGCTGTCATCGGAGAGCGGCGCGCCCAACATCAGGCTGCTGTGGATTCTGGGCGGAGTTATGATCGCCATTGCCGCCGCCAACGCGACCTTGGGAATCTTCCAGACTTACATGACCAACAAGGTGGGGCAGTATGTGATGCGCGACCTGCGCGACGCGGTGTACGCCCACCTGCAAGGGATGTCGCTCCGGTTTTTCACCGGAACCCGCACCGGCGAGATCCAGTCCCGGGTTTCCAACGACGTCGGCGGCATTCAGTCGGTGGTGACCACCACCCTGAGCGACACCATAGCCAACATCGCCATCTTGGCCAGCACCGTCGGCACAATGGTTATCTTGTCGTGGCAGTTGACCCTGGTGGCGGTAGCTACCGTGCCGCTCTATTTCTTTATGGCCCAGTGGGTGGGCCGGAAGCGGCGGGCGATTACTGCCGAAACCCAGAAGTCCATGGCTGAGATGACCGCCATCACTCAGGAAACGCTGTCGGTTTCGGGGATAATGCTGGCTAAGCTCTTCGGGCGTCAGAAAGAGGAAATGGCGAACTTCCGCAGGCATAACCAGGAGCTGTCAGACCTGACCGTGCGTCAGCAAATGATCGGGCACTCCTTTTTCGCCGTGGTGATGGCCTTTCTTTCCGCCAGCCCGGTCGCGATCTACCTGCTGGCGGGGTACATGATGTCCGGGAGCGGCTCGACGGGGGTCAGCCCGGGCGATGTCATTGCCTTCACCGTTCTGCAAAACCGCTTGTACTTCCCGGTGGGGCGGCTGCTCCAGGTGTCAGTGGAGATTCAATCCTCGCTGGCGATGTTCGAGCGCATCTTTGGCTACCTGGACCTGAAACAGGAAATCGTGGACTCTCCCAACGCCCGCTCCCTGCCGGGCCACAAGGTCGCCGGGGAAATAACTTTCGACTCAGTGCGGGTCAGCTACCAGCGCGAGCCCGGAGAGGAGCCGGAAGACGCGGCGGCGGAGAGCGGCGAGAAAGACCGGTGGGCGCTGGACGGCGTGAGCCTCCGCATCCCGCCGGGGCAACTGGCGGCCTTCGTCGGGCCTAGCGGCGCCGGCAAGTCAACCATCGCCTCCTTGGTGCCCCGCCTTTACGACGTCACCGAGGGATCGGTGTCCATTGACGGCGTGGATGTCCGGCAGATACGTCTGGCTGACCTGTCGGAGATAATCGGGTTCGTGACCCAGGAAAGCTACCTGTTTCACGCAACCATGGAGAAAAACCTGCTATACGCCCGCCCCGGCGCCACCCGGGAGGAGATGGTTGCGGCGGCGCGGGCGGCCTTCATCCACGACCGCATTATGGAACTGCCCGAGGCTTACGATACCATAGTCGGCGAACGCGGCTTCCGGCTCTCCGGCGGCGAAAGGCAGCGCCTGTCCATCGCCCGCGTCATCCTGCACCAGCCGCGGGTGCTGATTCTGGACGAAGCAACCTCGGCGCTGGACACCGCCAGCGAGCGTTACGTCCAAGCGGCGCTCCAGCCGTTGATGCGGGAGCGCACCACGCTGGTAATCGCCCACCGCCTTTCCACCATACTGTCCGCCGACGTGATTTACGTGGTGGATCAGGGCCGGATCGTTGATTACGGCACTCATTACGAGCTGCTGGAGCGGGGCGGCCTGTACGCCAACCTTTATACCGAACAGTTTGGCGGCGGGCTGATTGAGGCCCGGTGCGACGACGGGGTGGTTTTCCGCGACGGCCACATCTACCGTCTCGAGCCTTCCCGGGAACCGGCCGGGGCGGGAGCCGGCCTAGTCCCGGCCGGCCAGGTCTTGGAGACGGCCGCAATTAACGGCGGGCGGCATGGCGTCACCCCATCTGAATAAACCAATGGTTCCTCGGATAATCGGGCTGTTCCGGCCCTACTGGCCCCGGGTGGCCTTGGCCGGGCTGCTGATTCTGCTGACCGCCGGGCTGGGAGCGCTCAACCCGGTGCTGATCAAGTACGTATTCGACTCGGCCCTCTTCCCGGAAAGCGGCCCGCCCGACCTGACCTTGCTGTGGATGCTGTGCGCGGCAATGGCGGTCATTACCGTATCCAGCGGCGCGCTCAGCATGTTCCAAGCCTACCTGACCAACAACATCGGGCAGGACGTTATGGGCGACTTGCAGGATGCGGTGTATGCCCACTTGCAGGGTATGTCCCTCGGCTTTTTCACCCGCACGCGCACCGGGGAGCTGCAATCGCGGGTATCCAACGATGTGAACGGCATCCACTCCGCAGTGACCAATACGATTACCGACACCGTCTCCAGTGCGCTCATACTGCTCAGCGCCGTCGCCGCCATGGCCGCGCTTTCCTGGCAGTTCACGGCGGTTGCCTTGGCCTTGGTTCCGGTCTTCTTTCTGTTGACCCGCTGGGTGGGCCGGTGGCGGCGCGAGGTGATGGCCGACGCCCAGCGCTCCATGGCCCAGGTCACGGCGGTGACCCAAGAAACGTTGTCCCCCTCCGGCATCATGCTGGCAAAACTCTTTGGCCGGCAGGGGCGGGAACTGGCCCACTTCCAGCGCCATAACCGGGAGCTGTCCCGGCTGTCGGTGCGGCAGCAAATGATTGCTCACTCCTTCTTCACCGCCGCAACCGCATTCCTTAATCTGTCCCCGGCGCTGGTGTATCTGCTGGCCGGATACCTGTTGGAGCGGCAAAGCGGGGGCGCTCTGGTAACGGCGGGAACCATCATCGCCTTCACCGCCCTTCAGTCCCGGCTGTATCAGCCTGTGGAGCGGCTGTTGCAGGTGTCGGTGGAGTTGCAGTCATCCTTGGCGCTGTTCGAGCGGATTTTTGGCTACCTGGACCTGAAACAGGAGATTACCGACGCGCCGGACGCCCAGCGGCTCCCGCGGGAGCAGGTGGCCGGGGAAGTGGTCTTCGATTCGGTTCGCGTAGCGCGCTCCAACCCGCAGCCCCTCGTCGAACCCGATGACACCGGCGCCCTGAACCGGCCCTGGGTGCTGGACGGCGTGAGTTTCCGCGTCCCGCCGGGGCAGGTGGCCGCCTTCGTCGGGCCTAGCGGCGCCGGAAAGACCACCATCGCCTTCCTAGTGCCGCGCCTGTATGACCCCACCGAGGGTTCGGTGTCCATTGACGGCGCCGACGTAAGGCGGATAAGGCTGGCCGACCTGATGCAATTCACCGGCTTCGTCACTCAGGAGAGCTACCTGTTCAGCGGGACCATCGAGCAGAATCTGCGCTACGCCCGGCCCGAGGCGAGCCACGGCGAGATTGTCGCTGCGGCCAAAGCCGCCAACATCCACCACCGCATCGTAGAGTTTCCCCAGGGTTACGGCACCGTCGTCGGGGAACGGGGCTACCAGTTGTCCGGCGGCGAAAGGCAGCGCCTCGCCATCGCCCGCGTCATTCTGCACCAGCCGAAGGTGCTGATCCTAGACGAAGCCACCTCGGCCCTGGACACCGCCAGCGAACGGCAGGTGCAGGCGGCGCTGCAACCCCTGATGCAGGGGCGGACCACTCTGGTAATCGCCCACCGGCTTTCGACCATAATGTCCGCCAGCGTCATTTTCGTGGTGTATCAAGGAAGAATAAAGGAGCGGGGGACGCATCAGGAATTGCTGGAACGTTGAGGGGTCTATGCCCGGCTGTATGCCGAGCAGTTCAACGATGGCCGTATCGAGGCCCGCTGCCAGGACGGAATCGTCTACGCCGACGGGGCTATTGAATACGCCGGAAAACCGGAAGTTTGAGGCGTAATTTGGGTATCCCAGGCGCGTATTGGCGTTGCCCGCTCCGTCATTCCGCGAAGGCGCGTATGACCGGGAGGCGGGACGGCGCGGCAGTCAGCGCTGCCGGCGCACGTCGAGAATGCCCGTAATCCGGCCAGAGCAGGAATGACGGATGGCTGCCCAAAGCGGCGGCAACGACTTTGGGAAAGCCCCGGGTGAATCGCTCCGGTTTGCCGGCCGCCAAAGGCGGCTGGGTTGGCAAACGGGTCTACCGCGCCGGGAAGGTGCGGCCGATGACCGCCTGGGCTTCCTCCAGAGGGATGCCGCCGGCTAGGGCGCAAGGGGCGGTTTCGGCCAGCACCGCGCCGGGATCGCCCAGCAGGGTATGCTTCTTGTACTGATCTTCGTATTCAATTCCCAAGGCGCGGCCTACCAGCGTCAGGTAATGCTCCACCCGCACCGGGTAGTCCGATTCCAGGCCGCACATATGGCGCTGGCAGCCGTGGTAGAGGGTGGCGTAGGTGTCGGCCCCGGCGTCCACGGCCCGCTGGGCCCACTGGCCGGACATCGCGTCCCAAGCCTCCGGCCCCATCTGCTGCCGCACTGCCGGGGTGCAGTGGCGGCCAAAGCGCGGGTCAGCCCCGATGTCGCGGATGGTCACACCGGGCAGGCGCCCCAGCAGGGTCAGCGCGCTTTGGGCCTCGGCGTCGGACTGCGGGCGGCCAGTGTGGTAGTGCAGCGCCACTGTGGTTTCCCGCTGCGGCTGGAAGTTCAGCTTGTGCAGGTTCTGCACCAGATACTCGGTAACGTGCTGGAAGCTGAACTCTTCGCGCATATCCATAATGTCGTCGTAGAAGAAAATGCACGAAGGGCACCACATCACCACCTGCTCCGGCTGAAACTTGCGGAAGTTGCTGGCGGTGGTCTGCGCCACGGAGCGGGCTGAGGCTTCATCACCCCTCTGGTGATGCTGTATGCCGCAGCAGTAGGACGCGCCGCCCACCGCAATAAAGTCCGCTTCCAGCAGCTTGAAGACATCCATCACCGTCCGCACCAGATGCGTCGTCCGCAGCACGTTGCAGCCTAGGTACAGCACAATGTCCGACTGCTTCACGCCGTCCTTCGGGACGGTCAGCAGCCAGTCGCGCTCCTCGGGCGCGGCTTGCAGCCCGTGCAGCACGTCAATCTCCCGATAATAATTGCGGTAAAAACCGCGTTCACTCTTACCGTCGCCCATGTCCCTCTCCCCAACAAAGGATGGATGACAGTTTACCTGATTCGGCCCTGGCCGGGCAGTGTTGGGGAAGCGGCAATGGCTTGTGCTATCATTCACCCCAAATGTCTTCCCAATCCTGACTTTGCATCCGGGGGCAGCGATTATGACCGCAAGAGGCAACGAGTGGCTCGCTTTGACCAGCGAGGATACGCTGGAACCAGGCATACCCATCTGCGACCCCCATCATCACTTCTGGGAGTACCGCCCCGAGCCGGTGGACTACCAGCGCTACTTGCTGGAGGATCTGGCCGCCGACATCAACAGCGGGCATAACGTCCGCTCCACCGTGTTTGTCGAAGCCCGCTCCGGCTACCGCACCGGCGGCCCGGAAGAAATGCGTTCCGTGGGCGAGGTGGAGTTCGTGCAGGCCATCGCCGACGCCGGGGCCGCCGGGCAATACGGCCCCGGCCGCCCGGCCCACGGCATCATCGGCCGCGCCGACCTCAAGCTGGGCGGCGCGGTGCGCCCGGTGCTGGAGGCTTTGCAGGAAGCCAGTCCCAACCGCTTCCGCGGCATCCGCCATTCCGTCGGCTGGGACCCCAGCCCGGAACTGGACAACCGCGAAGTCGAGGGTTGCCTGCTGCGCGACGACTACCGCGCCGGAGCCCGGGTGCTGGCGGAAATGGGCCACGTGCTGGAAAACTCCCTCTACTTCCCCCAGCTTCACGACCTGGCCGCTTTCGCCAACGCCGTGCCGGAAGTCACCATCGTGCTGAACCACCTCGGCGGTTTTTGCCGCATCGGCCCCTACGCCAACCGGGATGAGGAAGTGATGGCCGAGTGGCGGCGGGGCATCGCCGCCGTGGCCGCCTGCCCCAACGTGGTGATGAAGCTCGGCGGCATCGGCATGCCCCGCATCGGCTTCGACTGGCATGAGCGGGCCGCGCCGGTCGGCTCCCAAGAGATAGCCGGCTCCATTGCGCCCATCATTCACCACCTCATTGAGCAGTTCAGCCCGGCCCGCTGTATGTTCGAGAGCAATTTTCCGGTGGACAAGGTGTCCTTTTCCTACCATGTGCTGTTCAACGCCTTCAAGCGCGTCTCGGCGGACTACTCGGCATCAGAGCGCGCCGACCTGTTCCACGACACCGCCGCCCGCGTCTACCGCTTGGACTAACCAATAAACCCGGAGATCACAGAGGGCGCAGAGAAAGAAAACGGAATCTCTGTGCGCTCTGTGTTGAATAAATAAAGGAGGTCACATTGATGGAAGCGCGGCCCTTCGAGATTGCCATAGACGACGCTGTGTTGGACGACTTGCGCCGGCGGCTGGCCGATACCCGCTGGCCCGACGAAATCCCCGGCTCCGGCTGGGACTACGGCAGCAACCTGGACTACATAAAGGAATTGTGCGAATACTGGCGCACGGACTTTGACTGGCGCGCCCAAGAAAAGAAGCTCAACGCCTTCAACCACTACAAGTCCGAGGTTGACGGGCTGGATATTCACTTCATCCACGAAAAGGGACAAGGCCCCAACCCGATGCCGCTGGTAATCACCCACGGCTGGCCCAGCACTTTCTTTGAGATGAGCAAGATTATCCCCCTGCTGGCCGACCCGGCGGCCCACGGCGGCGACGCTGCCGACGCCTTCGACGTAGTGGCCCCGTCGCTGCCCGGCTTCGGCTTCTCCCAAGCATCCCGGGAGAAGGGCATGGAAATCGGACGGGTGGCCGACCTGTGGGCCAAGCTGATGACCGGGAACTTGGGCTATCCGAAGTTCGTTGCCGTAGGCGGCGACATAGGCGCCGGAGTGACCTCCCGGCTGGGCTACTCCCATGCCGACAAGCTGCACGGCATCCACCTGACCTCAGTCACCCGTCCCACTCCCTACCTAGGGCCGGATTCGCGCCCCCTGACCGCAGCCGAAGAGGCCCACAGCGCCCAGCGGGAGCGCTGGTTCCAAGACGAGGGCGGCTACAACCACATTCAGGGCACCAAGCCGCAAACCCTGTCCTACGGCCTTAACGACTCCCCCGCCGGCGTGTGCGCTTGGATCGTCGAGAAGTGGCGCACGTGGAGCGACTGCAACGGCGACGTGGAGAGCGTTTATACCAAGGATGAACTGCTTACCACCGTCACCATCTACTGGGTAACCCGGACCATCGGCTCCTCGGTGCGGATGTACCGGGAGAACCAAACCCACGTGTGGGAGATGCAGCAGGAGGAACGGGTTCCGGCCCCGGCCGGCATGGCTCTCTTCCCCCAGGAAATCGCCCGTCCGCCCCGCGAATGGGCCGAGCGCTCCTACGACGTCCGCCGCTGGCAGGAAATGCCCCGTGGCGGCCACTTCGCCGCCTTTGAGGAACCTGGCCTGCTGGCCCACGAAGTCCGGGAGTTCTTCCGGCAGTTCCGCTGATAGATTAACCACGGAGCGCGAGGGGAATACGATGCGATTCTCAGTTGAGCGGTGAATCTCAAAACCCCGGTGCGCTCCGTGGCGGAAAATTGGTTCAGGGAGGCAACTATGCCCGTGACCAGGCTTGAAATCACTTCGCAGAGGCCCTTTGCCGACGGGCAGTCCTTCGGCAGTGTGGGGCCGTACACCCAGATGGACGGCACGGCCCGCTTTGCCGTTGACCCGCTCCATCCGGCCAACGAGACCATCGCCGACATCAGGCTGGCCCCGCGCAACCAACAGGGGTTGGTGGAGTTCAGCGCCGACTTCCGCCTTCTCAGGCCCGATGATCCCGGCAAGGGCAACCGCAGGCTGCTGCTGGACGTGCTGAACCGGGGCAAGGCGCTGGCCCTGCGCAACATCAACAGCGCGCCCGACATCGCCCCCGATCTGCCCCTCCATCCGGGCAATGGCTTCCTGATGCGCGAGGGTTATACCGTCGTCTGGTGCGGCTGGCAGCACGACGTGCCGGACACGCCGGGGCTGCTGCGAATCCGCGTCCCGGAGGCGCTGGAAGGCGGCCGGCCCGTTTCCGGCAAGGTGGTCGTAACCTTCCAGCCCAACGCGCCCACTGATTTTCAGTACTTGGCCGACCGGATGCACCGGGCCTATCCCGCCAACCATCTGGAGGATTGGGAGTCGGCGCTGACCGTTCAGGAACACGAAGACGCCCCGGAGCAGGTCATACCCCGCGAGCAGTGGTGGTTCGCCCGGCTGGAGGACGGACGCCGCATCCCTGACCCTTGCCACGTCCATCTGGAGGGCGGATTCCAGCCGGGCAAGGTCTACCAGGTTATCTACAACACCACCGGCGCGCCCGTGGCCGGGCTGGGGCTGCTGGCAACCCGCGACATCGCCGCCCATCTGCGCTACGATGCCGGTTCCGCCCCGGACGCCGCTTCCGCCGGGGAAGGGTCAGGGTGGGGGCGTTTCGCCATCGAACACGCCTATGCCTTTGGCGTATCCCAGAGCGGGCGGTTCCTGCGTTCCTTCCTGTACCACGGCCTCAACCGTGACGAAGCGGGCCGGGCGGCCTTTGACGGGTTTATGCCCCACGTCGCCGGCGGCAAGCGGGGCGAGTTCAACCAGCGTTTCGCCCAGCCTTCGAGCCAGGCCACCCGCAGCGTCAACAGCCTGTTCCCCTTCGCTGACGCCCCTCAGACCGACCCCGACACCGGACTGACCGACGGGTTGCTCTTGCGCTTGTCGAAAGACGGAGGCGAGCTGCCCAAGGTGATGTATACCTACACGTCGTCGGAATACTGGGCGGGCCACGGCTCCTTGGTGCATACCGACGTGGAAGGGCGGCAGGACGTGGAGCCGCCGGACGCCGTGCGGGTCTACGCCTTCGCCGGAACGCAGCACGCGCTGGGCGGCCTGCCCCTCACCGACACCGACCCGGTGGACGGCTACCGGGGAACGCACCCCTTCAACTGCCTGGACTACCGCGCCCTGCTGCGGGCGGCCTTGGTCAACCTCGACCGCTGGGTTTCCGGCGGCGAACCGCCTCCGCCCAGCCAATACCCGCGCCTGAACGACGGCGCCGCCGTCACACCCGCAGGGGCCGCGTCGAACCTGGAAGCGGTTCCGGGGGTGAAGCTGCCCCGTCCCCGGCGCAAGTTCACCCGGCTGGACTTCGGCCCTGACCCGGGCGTCCCGTCCATCGTGCCGCCCACCGCGGGCCGCGACTACCCCGGCCTCGTCTCCCAAGTGGACGCCGACGGCAACGAACTGGCGGGCATCCGGCTGCCGCTGGTGTCGGTTCCCTTGGCGACGCATCTAGGCTGGAACCGCCGCCACGCCGGCATCGGCGGCGCCGGGCAGACCCTTTCCACCGGCGGCGCATCCGGCGGCACCCTGCGCGGCTCGTCCATCCCCTTCGCCGCCACCCGCCGCCAGCGCGAGGAAACCGGCGACCCGCGTTTGTCCATCGAAGAGCGCTATCCCTCCCGCCAGCGCTTCCTCGATCTGGTCGAGGACGCCGCCCGCCAACTGGTGACCGGCGGCTACTTGCTTGAAGCAGACGTAGAGCCGCTGGTGTCCCAGGCGTCCGAGCATTATGAGGCCATGGCTGGCAGCCGCGTGGCTGTCTGAAGAGGATTATCGGGATGAAAGGATTGACCGGATGGGCGGCGGCAACCCTGAAAATCATCCAATCAGGCAAAAGCCGAGAAGACCGGAGGACGCAATGAAATACGACGTAATCGTCATTGGAGCCGGTTCCGGCGGGGGCGCCCTCGCCACCCGGCTGGCCGAGGACCCCCAGCGTTCCGTGTTGCTGCTGGAGGCCGGGCCTGACTACCCCGACCTGGAGCAGACGCCCAACGACCTGAAGTTCGGCTATGCCCCTCGCGCCTCGGAAATGGGCGCGCCCCATAACTGGTCCTTCACCGGCAAGGGCAGCGCGGCCCGCTCCGAGGACGTGGTGGTGCCGCGCGGCAAGGTGGTCGGCGGCACCAGCGCCATCAACGGCCAGGTTTTCCTGCGCGGCGTGCCCGAGGACTATGACAGTTGGGCCGAGTGGGGCAACGACGAATGGTCTTTCGTAAAGTGCCTGCCTTATTTCCGCAAACTGGAGACCGACACCGACATCGTTGACGACTTCCACGGCTTCGACGGGCCGGTGCCGGTGCGCCGCCATAGGCGGGAGGCTTGGCTGCCCTTGCAGGAGGCTTTCAACGTTTCCGCCGTAGCCGCGGGCTATGCCGAGGTCTATGACCACAACCATCCCGACTCCACCGGCGTCGGCCCCTTGCCGATGAACAACCCCAACGGCGTGCGTATGAGCACGGCCCTGACCTACATCACCAACAACCGCCACCGGCTCAACTTCACCATCCGCGCCAACGTGCTGGTGCGCCGCATCCTGTTTGACGGCTTGCGTGCCTGCGGCGTCGAGGTGGAGAGCGGCGGCGAGACCTTCGCCGTGGCAGGCGAGCAGGTGGTGCTGTGCGCCGGAGCCATCGCCTCGCCGCAAATCCTGATGCTTTCCGGCGTCGGCCCGGCGGCCCACTTGCAGGAAATGGGCCTGCCCGTGGTCAAAGACCTGCCCGGGGTGGGGCAGAACCTCCGCGACCATCCCCTCTGCGCCGTTCGGATCAAGACCAAGCCCGGCTTCCCTCTGGATCCCGACGCGCCGCGCATTCAGACCGTGCTGCGCTACACCGCCTCCGGTTCCGGCTTACGGAACGATATGCAGATTCTGCCGTCTTCCTTCTCCACTCCCCTAGGCGGCGACCCCTATGCGGAGGAAGGAATCCGCTTCACCTGCATCCTGGAGTTAGCCAAGAGTTCCGGGGAAATCAAGCTGCGCTCGACGACGCCCGGTGACAATCCCGACATCAACTGCCGCCACCTGGAGGAGGACTTCGACCGCCAACGGATGCGTGAGGCGATTCGGATGTCCTTCCGGTTTATGGAGCACGAGTCCTTTGACGACATTGTAGAAGAGGCAATCTCTCCCACCCGCGAGGAAATCGAGTCCGACGACGCCCTGGACGCCTGGATGCTGGAAACCGTGGATATAGGCCAGCATCTATCCGGCACCTGCAAGATGGGCCGAGCCAGCGACCCTATGGCCGTCGTGGACCAGTTCGGTCGCGTTCATGGCATTGAGGGACTGCGCGTCGCTGACGCCTCCGTGATGCCCGACGTCATCCGCGCCAACACCAACCTCACCACCATAATGATCGGCGAACGTGTGGCGGACTGGATAATCCGGCAGACGGGTTAACCCCCGGTTCCTTCCCCATCCGGGAGGGGATTAGAGCGAGGGCGTCCTACGCCGCAAAATAACAACGGGGCGGGCCTGAAAGCCCGCCCCGTTGTGGGAGAGAGAGTTTTGGCGCGGCCTTTCAGTAATGCCGCAGCTCAACCACGTTGTTGTCCGGGTCATAGATGTAGAGGGAAATGCCGTCGCCGTGGGAACCCCAGCGCTTGCCCGGCCCGGCCTGTATCTCCACGCCAATGTCCTCAAACCGCTCCTTCAGCTCCTCCATGTCGGTATGGTCTATCACCATGCAGAAGTGGTCCTGATTCCGCGGTTCGTCCTTGCTGGCCGGCAGGTTGTCCGAAGCGAAGAAGTCAATGATGGTGTCGGCGTTGAGCCGCGCCGAGGGGAAGCGAACCTCGCCGGCCCGCCACTGCTCCACCCGCTCTGCCTGTAGTCCGAGCACCTCGGTATAGAAGCGCAACGACTCTTCCACGTCACGGGTTCGCAGGACGATGTGATCCATTTCGGTGATTTTGACCAAGGGTTGGGTCACAACTTCGAACTTTGTCTGGGTAGCCATGCTTGGCCTCCTCAATTGTTGCCCGGCGCCCGGCTGGGGGCGGCCTTTGGTCGATCCATACGGCCGCCTTTCATTACAGGGCATTATATGTCTCATATCGCCTCTTGTCATCCGTTGCCGCCGTATTTTGACCCGGCCGCGGCCAAACGCTTGACACGGATTCCCGCCCCGTGTTAACTAAGGTGCAGACCTTTACGGACTGGGTTTGCAGCCTCCGGGGTCGCATTCGGGGGGATACTGAGACCCGGCAAGGCAAGAGGTGAAGCAATCGCTTCAAACTTTGGCGATACGGTTCTGGAGGTAAAAGACCTCCACACCTACTTCTTTAACCGCTGGGGAACAACGAAGGCGGTTGACGGGGTGAGCTTCGCGTTGCGCGAAGGCGAAACGCTGGGCATCGTTGGGGAGTCCGGTTGCGGCAAGACGATGACTGCCCTGTCCCTGCTCCGCCTCATCCCCCGCCCGGCTGCCCGCATCGTGTCCGGGGAGATCATTCTCGACGGCGAGAACCTGGTCGAGAAGACCGACAAGGAGATGCGCCAGATTCGGGGCCGCAAAATCTCCATGATTTTGCAGGACCCGCAGACTTCCTTGAACCCGGTGTTCACCATTGGCAACCAGCTCCTCGAGGCGTTGGGCATCCACCGGTCCGGCGGTCGCAAGGAACTGGTGGGCCGGGCCATCGAGGCCCTGCGCGGGGTTCGGGTGGCCGCCCCGGAACGGCGGATGGACGATTTCCCCCACCAGATGAGCGGCGGAATGAAGCAGCGGGTTATCGGCGCCATCGCCATATCCTGCGCTCCCAAGGTCATCATCGCCGACGAGCCGACCACCGCCTTGGACGTCACCATCCAGTTGCAATACCTCCGCCTGTTGAAGGAAATCCAAGCGGAGACCGGGCTGGCTATCATCTTCATCACCCACGATTTCGGCATCGTCGCCCGTATGTGCGACCGGGTGGCGGTGATGTACGCTGGCCGGGTGGTGGAAGATGCGGAGGTGCGGGACCTTTTCAACCGCCCGCAACATCCCTATACTCAAACATTGATGGCGTCCGTGCCCCAAATGGAGCGCACCGACCGGCTCTTCGCCATCGAGGGGCAGCCCCCGGCGCTCTATGACCTGCCGGAAGGCTGCCGGTTTGCGGAGCGCTGCCAGCACGCCCAGGACATCTGCCGCCGGGAGTACCCGGAGACGACCCAAGTGCAGCCCCGCCATACCGCCAACTGCTGGATGCTCACTCCATCCCAGTACACCCCCGCCCCTCAGCTATCGGGGATAGACCGGGCTGGATGCTAGACCCATCTTGGTCCGAACCAATTCCCCCGCATACGCGGAGATATTGATAACGGGGTGGCGTAATGCCCACAGAATTGCTGCGGGCTGAAAACCTGACAAAATACTTCCCGGTCACCAAGGGCCTCATCCTGATGAAGACCGTCGGCCACGTGCAGGCGGTGGACGGCATCAATTTCGCCATCAACGAAGGCGAAACCTTGGGGCTGGTCGGAGAGTCGGGCTGCGGCAAGACCACCACCTCCAAGCTGGTGTTGCGGCTGGAGGAACCCACCGACGGCGACATCTTCCTGGACGGCAAGAACATCAAGGACTTTCGCGGCGCGGAGTTGAAGGACTTCCGCACCCAGGTTCAGGCCGTGTTTCAAGACCCGTGGTCGTCCTTAAGCCCCCGTATGCGGGTCCGCGACATCGTGTCCGAGGCTTTGGTGGTGAACCGAGATGTCACCAACAAGGAACGCGACGACCGGGTGGAAGAGGTGATGAACCAGGTGGGCCTGCGCAAGGCCCAAGCCGACCTCTACCCCCATGAGTTCAGCGGAGGCCAGCGCCAGCGGGTCGCCGTTGCCAGCGCCTTGGCGTCTTACCCCAAGCTGATAATCCTGGACGAGCCGGTGTCGGCCCTCGACGTATCCATCCGCGCCCAGGTGATGAACCTGCTGGTAGACCTGCAACAGGAAACGGGCGTGGCCTACCTGCTGGTGGCCCATAACCTGGCGACAGTGCGCTATATGGCCCACCAGACAGCAGTAATGTACCTAGGGCAGATCGTGGAATACAGCCCCACCGAGGAACTGTACGAGAATCCCCTGCACCCCTACACCAAGGCGTTGTTCTCGGCGGCGCTGCCCTCCCATCCCGATGTGGAGCGGGAGGAAATCGTGTTGCAGGGCGAGGTGCCTTCGCCCATCAACCCGCCGGCCGGGTGCCGGTTCCATCCCCGCTGCCCCTTCGCCATGGATCGTTGCTCCGTGGAGGAGCCGGTGCAGAAAGACGTGGGAAGCGGCCATCTGGTAAGTTGCCATCTGTATTAGCCATCCGGTACAATATCCCTTAAATCTGCTGGATTGAGACGGACAAAGAGGAAGCCTGCTTTGGGCTGCCGGGTAAAAAATGAACCTGTTGTTGCGGGGAGCGCTTGCGTATCCCCGATGACATACCCCTTTCAGAAGAGAAACCCCGAAAAACGGGGTTATTTTTTTGCCCCGCCCGTCTTTATTCCGCCCCGCGATTCCGGCCCCGATTTTTCGGGGCCGTTTTTTTCCCGCGCCCCGGGCTGCGGCGCGGCGCAAGCGGCCCGCCTTAATTTTGGCTGGATCCGGCCCCGGCAAACCCCCGCCCGATGTTTTGCCGGGCCGGGCCGGTAACAACACCAGAAAAATTCGGGAGGATAGATGCGGCTCAAGCTGAATCAGGTTTCCGGCAACTTTCTGGCCTTCGCGGTTCTTCTGCTCTCCGGCGCAATGACCCTGGCCGTCGCCGCCTGCGGTGGCGATGCCACGTCCGCCCCGGCGCCCACGTCCGCCCCGTCCCAGGCTACGGCGGCGGCCCCGGCGTCGCAATCCCAACCCGCTGCCGCGGCGCCCGCAACAGCCCAGGCAATGGTTTCGGGGCTGTCGGGCGATATAGCCATTGACGGCTCCAGCACGGTGTTTCCCATCACCGAGGCCATGGCTGAGGAATTCGGCAAGGCCACCGACGGCGACGTCAAAATCGTGGTGGGCGTCTCCGGCACCGGCGGCGGCTTCAAGAAATTCTGCAACGGCGAAATCCAGATTTCCGACGCCTCCCGCCCCATCAAGCAGTCTGAAGTTGAGCTATGCGCCGAGAACGGGGTTGAGTACATCGAAATCCCGGTGGCCGTGGACGGCCTGAGCGTGATGGTCAACCCGGCCAACGACTTCGTAGAGTGCCTGACGGTGGACGAACTCAACACCATCTGGGCGCCGGAGGCCGAGGGCGCCGTAACCAAGTGGAGCCAGATACGCCAGGGCTGGCCCGACGAAGACCTGCGGCTCTACGCCCCCGGCGTGGATTCGGGAACTTTCGATTACTTTACCGAAGTAATCAACGGCGAATCGCAAGCGTCCCGCGGCGACTTCCTGCCCAGCGAGGACGACAACGTCTTGGTGACCGGCATCGCCGGGGACCGGGGCGCACTGGGCTACTTCGGCTATGCTTACTACACGGAGAACGCCAGCCGCCTGAAGCTGGTGGCAGTAGACGGCGGCGCCGGGTGCGTGTCTCCGACCGAGCAGACCATCAACGACGGCAGCTACGCGCCTCTCTCCCGTCCGATGTTCATTTATGTAACAGCGAGGGCGCTGGACGAGCCCCACGTCAAGGCATTCGTGGAATTCTACCTGAGCGCGGACTCGCGGACGCTAATCAGCGACGTGGGCTATGTGCCGTTCCAGGATGAAGTCTACGACCTAGCGTCGGCCAAGTTTCATAACGGCGTAACCGGCGCGGTGTTCGGCGGCGACAACCGCATGAGCGGCACCATCGTAGAGGTGTTACAGGCTTCTCTCGCCGGAATGCCCTCTCCCACGGTAGCCTCGGCGATGAACTTGGCCGACCTCTCGGGGGACATATCCATTGACGGCTCCAGCACGGTATTCCCCATCACCGAGGCCATGGCCGAGGAGTTCGGCAAGGCCACGGACGGCAACGTGAGGATTACCGTGGGCGTCTCCGGCACCGGCGGCGGTTTCAAGAAGTTCTGCGCCGGTGAAACGGTAATCTCCGACGCCTCACGACCATTCAAGCAGTCCGAGGTTGACCTGTGTGCTGAGAACGGGATTGAGTACATCGAGCTTCCGGTAGCCATTGACGGCCTCAGCGTGATGGTCAACCCGGCCAACGACTTCGTAGAATGCCTGACCGTGGCTGAGCTGCACACCCTGTGGGCGCCGGAAGCCGAGGGCGTGGTGACCAAGTGGAGCCAGGTTCGCCCTGGCTGGCCGGACGAAGAAGTCCGGCTGTATGCCCCCGGCGTGGACTCCGGCACCTTCGACTACTTCACGGAAACCGTCAACGGCGAATCGCAGGCGTCCCGCGGCGACTTCCTGCCCAGCGAAGACGACAACGTTCTGGTCACCGGCATCGCCGGCGACCGCAATTCGCTGGGCTACTTCGGCTACGCCTACTACGCCGAGAACGCCGACCGGCTGAAGCTGGTGGGGATTGACGGCGGAGAAGGCTGCATAATTCCCACGGACGAAACCATCAACAACGGCAGCTACTCGCCGCTCTCGCGGCCGCTGTTCATCTACGTGGCGGCGGACGCCCTGAACCGGCCGCACGTCAACGCGTTCGTCGAGTTCTACCTGGATACGGCCAACCGGAACTTCATTAGCGAGACCGGCTACATCCCCTTCCCGGACGCCATATACAACTTGGCAATGAACAAGTACCGGTCGGGAACCACCGGCCCGGCCTTTGGCGGCGACGACCGAATGACCGGGACTGTCGAGGAAGTGCTGCGGTCATCCTCCTAGCAGTCCGGCGTTCCTGAAACTGAGGCGGCCACGGCCTTGGCGGGGAGCTGTGGCCGCCCGTTTTTTCTGCCCCCGGCGCGGCCTGCGGTCAACAATGGTAATATAGGGGGCAGCAACGGCCCGGAAGGGCATAGGAGGAAACGAAAATGAGCATCGCCCGGCTGTACACCGGCGAGGACGGTCAATCCCACATCGAAGAAATGAACCCCGAATCGCACCCGGAGCTGGCGGCCCTGCAATCCGCCGCCGGCATAGTGTTCCGCACCTTTGACCTCGGCTATTTCAGCGATTGGCACACCGCCCCGCGTCGGCAGTTCGTAATCACGTTGGACGGCGAGGT
The DNA here is from genome assembly GCA_965213725.1 of Dehalococcoidia bacterium. Taxonomy (GTDB): domain Bacteria; phylum Chloroflexota; class Dehalococcoidia; order Lucifugimonadales; family UBA3495; genus VXOI01. The sequence continues at coordinate 1,442,334 of OZ243924.1, read as the reverse complement.
GGAGATTGGCTTGGGCGACGGAACGCTGCACCGCTTCGGCCCCGGCCACGCCATGCTGGCCGAAGACCTGACGGGCCAGGGCCACACCACCCGCGCCGTGGGAGACCGTCCCCGGGTCACTGCCACCATCCCATTGTCGGATTAGCGGACGGCTCCTTTTCCGGGTGACGGGAGCATTCTGTTTTATGTCTGAATCAGGATGTTCTGGATTTGAGGATTTTCCCCATCCCGCGAACCCCTTTGATCCTGATTCGGAACAAACGTCAAGAAGAGAGGTAACTATGCCTATCGTGGCCCATGATCCCGAGCTGGAGCGGATTATCTCAACCTCGCAGCCAATCAACGAACTGGCCGGGGGCTACGGCGGAGAACACGGCCCGGCGGAAGGGCCGGTGTGGTGGCAGGAAGGAAACTACCTGCTGTTCAGCGATATCCATAACAACCGCCGGATCAAGTGGGCCGAAGGCGAGGGCGCGTCGGTGTTCAGCGAACCCACCAACCGCGCCAACGGCCTGACCCGCGACCCCCAGGGCCGCCTTATCGCCGCCGAGCATGATGGCCGCCGCGTCTCGAGACAGGAGCCGGACGGCAGCATCACAGTGGTCGCCAACAGCTTTCAGGGCCGTCCGCTGAACCGCCCCAACGACGTTGTGGTGAAGTCGGACGGCGCTATCTACTTCACCGACCCCAACGCCGGAATGCCCCGGCAGACACAGTTCGACCTCAACTTTCCCGGCGTCTACCGCGTTTCGCCCGACCTGGGAACCATCACCCTGCTGGTGCGGGATTACGTCGGCCCCAACGGCTTGGCCTTTTCGCCCGATGAGAGCGTGCTGTATGTCATAGACTCCCGGCGGGGGCACCTGCGGGCCTTTGACGTGCTGCCCAACGGCACGTTGGCATTGGCAAGCAGCCGCATCTTCAGCCACAATCTGGGCGACCGTCCCGGCATCCCCGACGGGATGAAAGTGGACACCGAAGGCAACGTCTACGTGGGCGGCTCCGGCGGTGTTTGGATAATTGACCCGTCGGGCAAGCGTCTGGGCGTCATTGAGACGGGCGCCCCGTTGCACACCAATATGTGCTTTGGCGGCGGCGACTGGAAAACGCTGTACTTCACCAGTTGGGACAAACTTTGGTCGGTGCGCGTCAACATCCCCGGCATCCCGGTGCCAACTCCGCGCCCGGCATAGCAAGGCAGTTTTAGCCGCGCTGGTATAATTCGGAAAAAAAAGGGGACGGGTTAAATCTGCCCTCGCCTCAAATCAGAGCTTCAGCAGGGTTGGGGAAACTGAAGATTGGAGGGCATGGACTTTATCTTTCAGAGAGCAAAATACCTTTTCAGGCCAGACGAAGCCATCCCCAAAATCCGCAAGTTTCAACAGTCCATTAACGGGAGGAAGTCTAATGGAATTCGGACTTTTTATGATGCCGCTGCATCCCCCGCGCCGTTCGCCCTCGGACTCTTATGACCGCGACGTTGAGCTGATTGTCCAGGCCGACAAGCTGGGCGTGCGGGAGGCTTGGGTCGGCGAACACATCACCGAGACCTGGGAGAACGCCCCGGTGCCGGAGCTGATCATCGCCCAAGCGCTGGCGCTCACGGAGAACATCATACTCGCCACCGGCGTTACCATGCTACCGCTGCATCACCCGGTGGACACCGCGCATCGCATCGCCATGCTGGATCACATGGCGCGCGGGCGCTTCTACTGGGGCATCGGCCTGCGCTCCCTGCCCACCGATTTGCAGCTATACGGCGTGGAATACGACAGCATGGACGACGTGCGCGAGCGGGGCCGGGAGGCCCTGGAGGTGGTGCTGGGGTTGTGGGAAAACGCCGACAGCGGCAAATTCGGGTATGAAGGGAAGCACTACCAAGTTCACGCGCCGGAAGCGATGGCCGAGCTGGGCCGGCGCCTTTACTTCAAGCCCTACCAGCAGCCCCATCCGCCTATCGGCGTCGCCGCCTCTTCGCCCAACACCGAGACCATCCGCATGGCCGGCGAGCGGGGGTGGATTCCCATGACCAACCTGCCCAACCGCTTCATCCCCGACCTGTGGCACACCTGCGAACAGGGCGCCCTGAGCGCGGGCCGCGTCGCCGACCGCAGCGAACTGCGCTTGGGCCGCGACATCTATGTCGGCGAAACCCCGCAGGAAGCCCGCGAAGAGGCCCGCATCGTCCTCGGCCGGCCCTTCGAGGAACACCAGTGGAAGAACCGACAGGCCGGCGGCATCCTGGGCCACCTGAAGAACGACCCGGGGATGGCCGACGAAGATGTTACCGTTGACTATATGATGGAGAACGTCTGGATGGTCGGCGACCCGTCTGAGGTGGTGGAGAAAATCGAGCAAACCTACGAGGAGACCGGCGGGTTCGGAACCCTGCTGGGCATCACCATGGATCCCGATGACCATACGCTGGTGCAGCGCTCGCAGCGGCTCCTTATGGAGCAGGTAGCGCCCAAGGTGGCGCATCTCAACTAGGACGCGATTACCGGCGCCCCGGCCCGTTGCCCCATAAAATACCAGGAACCGGCCCGCCGCCGGGGCGCACAGAGGCAGAAATGGCAAGCATCGAGGAAGAATTCAACAGAACGTTCGCTCACTGGGAGATCACGCTGCCGCCCGGCGCCATTGAATCCCGACAGGTCGGCAGAATCCTCAAGCGTGGCTGGACTATTTGGTATCTGTCCGGCTCGGACGGCGAATCGGAATACCTGGACTTTTACGCATCGCACCGGATGACCGACGACAGGCACGTGCGTCTCCGCTCCGATGGAAGAACTGAGTATCTGGATTCCATCCGGAGTATGGGCCGCGCTTCCAAAGACCCCGAGGAAAACAAGCGTCTGGCCGAGGAGTTTTTTGCCCACAACCGAAAGGTGCACCAAATGCTGGAGGAAAAGGGGTTCTCCCTTCAAGGCGATGAACCCGGCAGCGTCCGTATAAATCGTTACCTGCTTACTACGCCGGAAGAAGAAAGATAAGCGGAAATTCCGTTTTAGCCGGGGAGAATGAAATGACCACCCTGAACGAGCGATTCCAGAAAGGGCAAGAAATCAGGTCGAAATTTGTCGGCGGCGGCCCCATCGGCAGCGGCTCGGTGCCGGCGTCCCAAGAGCTGGCCCCGGACCTGCACCGCATCGCCGGCGAGGCCCTGTTCGGCACCATCTGGCAGCGCCCCGGCCTGCCCCTCCGTCGGCGGGAGATGATCACCCTCTCGGCCCTCACCGTGCTGCAACGGGAGAACCAGTTGACGCGGCACGTGGGCAATGCGCTCAACCTGGGTCTGACGCCGCAGCAGGTGGTCGAAGTGATGATCCACGCCTCTTGGTACGGCGGCGTTCCCACCGCTTTTAACGCTATGGGCATCGCCAAAGAGGTGTTCGACGGCCTGGGCATCGACTTCCAGCCGCAACTGGTCTTCGACCCGTCGGAAACGCCGGATGACCTGTACCAGCGAGGCGTGGCCCGCCGCGAGGAGCTGATGGGGCCGCCGGCCGAGGGCCGCCCCGGCCCGGTGACCCAGGCCGAGCGCGACTTCAACCGCCTCAGCGCCGAATACTACTGGGGTTCGGTTTGGAACCGTCCGGGCCTGGAGCTGGCCGACCGCTCCATCTGCACTCTGGCTTGCCTGACCGTGCTGGGCCGCGAGGGGCCGCTGCGCAGCCACATCAACGGCGCGCTGCATATCGGTTTGACGCCGGAGGAGATCGTGGAGGTGTTCATTCACGCCTGCTTCTATGGCGGCATCCCCTTCACCCGCGCCGCCATCGACGCCGCCAACGAGATTTTCCGGGCAAAGGGGCTTGGCTGATTGCCGGGATTTCACGCGGTATAAAGGGCTTCCGGGCGTGAAACCCGGCAGGGGCGGGTTATTAGGAATGACCTTCCAAAGCACGTCGCAAATTATCGCTTCTTCGCCGGAACTTGCGGACTTCCGGTTTTGCTGGCCCGCACTGCCTGCGATTACCCAGGGGCTGGCCGGAACCGGAGGGCGAACCTTCGTTTGCCTCGACGATTTTGCCGTCTCCGAAATTTCGCGCGAGCCGCCCAGCGGTGAGGGTGATTACGCCTACGCTTATGTCGAAAAGCGCGGCCTGAATACCCACGACCTGGTTTCCGCGCTGCGCGAGAGAAGCGTTCCGTACAACGATGTCGGCGTCGCCGGGCTGAAGGACAAGCACGCCGTGACCCGCCAGTGGCTCAGCGTGCCGGTTCGCTACGCCGCGCACCTGGAGTCTCTGGACGAACTGGACGGCGTGCGTGTCTTGGAAACGTCCCGGCATACCTCCGGGCTGCGACGGGGGCGACTCTATGGCAACCGTTTTGAGGCGCGAGTGCGCGAGCCGGAACCCGGCTGGGAGAAACGCGCCAATTCGATTATCGAGCGGCTGGCAGGCGCCGGGCTGCCCAATTACTTCGGCCCGCAGCGGTTCGGGAGATACAACAGCAACGCTATGGACGCCGTGCGTATGCTGCGCGGCGAGAAGGTGCCGGGCGGGCGGCGGCTCAACGGATTTTTCATCTCCGCCCTTCAGTCGCATCTCTTCAACTGGAACCTCAAGGAACGAATCGAATCGGGGTTGTATGACCGGGTGCTGACCGGCGACCGCGCCCGGCGGCATGACACCGGAGGGATGTTCCTGATAGGTGATGCCGCCGAGGAGTCGGAGCGGGCGCGGCGGCTGGAGATAAGCGCCGCGCTGCCCCTTTATGGACGGAAGGTTGCCGGCGGGCTGGAAGCCGCCGCCGCGCACGAAGATAAAACTCTGCAACGATTCGGACTCCGGCGCAGCGACTTCCGCCGCTACACCCGCGGGGACTGGCGCATCAGCCGGGTCCGCCCGGAAGATATGGCGCTCCGCCCTGGCCCGGACGGTTACGTCGCGGAATTCACCCTTCCCAGCGGCTCTTATGCCACCGCCTTTCTGCGCGAACTCACGAAAGCCGCCGCATACTCCACCGTCCCCTCCACCGGCGCCCCGTAAGGCCGCATATGCCCCGGCGCGGTTTTGTTGACACCGGATAGGCGATAATCTATTCTAAGCCATTCCGCGGAGGGAGCGGACACGCTCCCGGTGAATTGCTATGCAGCGTTTCATCATCATTCGTTGTTTCTACGCGATTCTGGTGCTGTTTGCGGTTTCCATTATTGTTTTCGTGCTGGCCCGCGCTTCCGGCAACCCGATAGACACGATGCTTCCACTGGATGCCACCCCGGAGCAGCAGCAAGCCTTCAAGGAATTGTGGGGGCTGGACAAATCTTACCCCGAGCAGTACTTCGACTTCCTCGGCAACGCATTCCGGGGTGATTTCGGCGATTCGGTCAAGTGGGCCGACCGCACGGCCATGGGGCTGGTCATCGAACGCTTCCCCCTCACCCTGAAGCTGGGAGCGGTGGCAATAGGCATCAGTATGCTTATCGCCGTCCCTATCGGGGTGCTGTCCGCGGTCAAAAAAGATACCCCTTTCGACCTTAGCGGCAAGGTTTTCGCTCTTCTGGGGCAAGCGACGCCCCCCTTCTGGCTGGGCATCATGCTCATCTGGATTTTCGCCGTGGAGGTGGACTGGTTTCCCACCGGCGGGGACGAAGGGATAGTCTGGATTATCCTCCCGGCGATTACGCTGGGCTGGTTCCAAGTGGCCGCGCTGATGCGGCTGGTGCGCTCCGCCATGCTGGAGGTGCTGGAAACCGAATACGTAACCTTGGCGCGAGTGAAGGGGATTCAGGAATGGAAGGTTATCTGGAAGCACTGCCTGCGAAACGCTTCCATACCGCCGCTGACGCTTTTTGGCATTCTGGCGGCGCAGGTGATGACCGGCGCCATCGTAACTGAGACGGTGTTCAGCTTGCCGGGAACCGGCAACCTGGCAATCGAAGCGATCCGAGGCCGCGACTACCCGGTAATCCAAGCGGTGGTGGTTCTTTTCGCAGTCATCTACATCGCAATGAACTTGGCTGTGGACATAATGTACGCCTATATCGACCCCCGCATCCGTTACGACCGGGCCTAGCCCTGCGTCTGCCCGGCGGGGGCAGGGGAGTATCCGGCAACGAATTCGGGCATTCCACGATGGGTGATAACCGATGGAAGTATCTCTGCCAACACCGGCGCAAGCGGAACCCCGGCCCGGCCGGTTCTTGCGCTTTATCCGGGAAGCGCGGCGCTACCCCCTGATCCCCATGTTGATTCTGGTTGTCATCCTGATAATCCCGGCTATATTTGCGCCGTGGATCGCCCCTTACCACCCGATAGACGACGGCAGTCTGCCCAACCGGCTCAAGCCGCCGGTATGGGCCGAGGGCGGCAGTTGGGACCATGTGCTGGGAACCGACAAGCAGGGACGCGACATCCTCAGCCGCATCATCCACGGCGCCAAATACGTGCTGATGGTTTCCCTCAGCGTTATATTCGTCAGCGGCATTATCGGCGTGTCACTGGGGCTGATGGCCGGTTACTTCGGCGGCTGGCTTGACAACCTGATAATGCGGGGTGTGGACGTCTTTCTCGCCATACCGGCAATACTGCTGGCCCTCGCGCTGGTAACGTCGCGGGGGCCTAGTTTCGGCGTGGTGATTTTCGTCATCTGCTTCATCCTCTGGTCTCGCTATGCGCGCCAAGTGCGGGGCGAGGTGTTGACCATCAAAAACCAGGACTTCGTGGCCCGGGCCCGCGTGATCGGCGCATCGCACTTCCGCGTCATCGTGCGCCACATCCTGCCCAACGTGTTCAACACCATTATAGTGCTGGCGACGTTGCAAGTCGGGTTCGTGATTCTGCTGGAGGCCATCCTGAGCTTTTTGGGCGCCGGGATTCCCCGGCCAACCCCGGCTTGGGGGCTGCTGGTCTCCGAGGGGCGGGAACTGGTGATTTCCGGCAAAGGCTGGCAGCTTTCCCTCTTCCCCGGCATCGCAATCGTGCTGGTGGTGTTGTCCTTCAACCTGATGGGCGACTGGCTCCGCGACCGCCTGGACCCGAAACAGAGGAATTTATGACGACCAGAACTGAATCCGAGGGTTCCCGGCCGGCCGCAAAGGAACCCGGTGACGTAATCCTGCAAGTCCGGGATCTTCGCACTTGGTTCTACACCCGCGCCGGCATTGTCAAGGCCGTTGACGGCATAGACTTCGATCTGCGCCAGGGCGAAACCTTGGGCATCGTCGGCGAGTCCGGTTGCGGCAAAAGCATGACCGCCCGCTCGCTGCTTCGGCTGGTTCCCAAGCCCGCCGGGCGCATTGTCAGCGGCCAAATCCTGCTGGAAGGCGAAGATCTGGTGCTGAAGAGCGAAGAGGAGATGCGGCAGGTTCGCGGAAAGCGCATTTCCATGATTCTGCAAGACCCGCAGACCTCCCTGAATCCGCTGTACACTATCGGGAACCAGTTGCGGGAAGCCTTGGGGCAGACCCACCGGGAAAGCAGCCAGAGCATGGTGCGCCGGGCGATAGACGCCCTGCGCAGCGTCAACGTGGCCGCCCCGGAGCGCCGTCTCCACGACTACCCCCACCAGATGAGCGGCGGAATGAAGCAGCGGGTGGTGGGGGCCATCGCCATCTCTTGCGAGCCGTCGGTCATCATTGCCGACGAGCCGACTACGGCCTTGGACGTCACCATTCAGCTACAGTATCTGAGGCTGCTCAAGGAAATCCAGGAAAGCACCGGCTTGGCGATTATCTTTATCACCCACGACTTTGGGGTGGTGGCCCGGATGTGTGATCGGGTGGCGGTGATGTACGCCGGGCGCATTGTGGAACAGGGCCCGGTGCGGGACATTTTCAACAATCCTTCCCATCCGTATACCGAGGCGTTGATAGCGTCGGTACCGAAGCTGGAGGAGCGGGTGGAATGGCTGTATTCCATTGAGGGGCAGCCGCCCCTGCTGCGCGACCTTCCGCCCGGATGCCGGTTCGCGCCGCGTTGTCCCGAGGCCCGCGAACGGTGCTTGGGCGAGTACCCAACGTCGTTTCAGGTCGGCTCCGAACACACAGCCGATTGCTGGAGGCTGGATACTTCATGGCAGTAGCCAACCGGGGTTCAGAGACTCGGCAAGGTCAGAATGGCGGGGAGCCGCTAATTCGGGTCGAAAACCTGCAAAAGTACTTCCCGGTCACTCAGGGTCTAATCCTGATGCGAACCATCGGCCACGTGCAGGCAGTGGACGGCATCAGCTTCGTTATCGAAGAAGGCAAGACCTTGGGGCTGGTGGGGGAGTCCGGTTGCGGCAAGACCACCACCAGCAAGCTGCTGCTTCGCATCGAGCGCCCTACCGGCGGGCGGATTATGCTCAACGGGGAGGACATTCAGACATTCCGAGGGGACAAGCTGAAGGAATACCGCACCACCGTTGGCGCGGTATTTCAAGACCCGTGGTCGTCCCTAAGCCCCAGGATGCGAGTCCGCGACATCGTGGCCGAATCGCTGGTGGTCAACCGAGGGGAAATGTCCCGCGAACAGATGGACGACCGGGTTGCCGAGGTGCTGGAACAGGTGGGCTTGCACCAGGAGCAGGCGCATCAGTATCCCCACGAGTTCAGCGGCGGTCAACGCCAGCGCATCGCCGTCGCCAGCGCGCTGGTGCCGCATCCCAAGCTGATTGTTCTTGATGAGCCGGTTTCCGCGCTGGACGTTTCAATACGGGCCCAAGTTATGAACCTGCTGAAAGTGCTGCAAACCGAGTACAACGTCGCCTTCCTGCTCATCGCCCACAACCTGGCTACGGTGCGCTACATGGCCCACGACACCGCGGTAATGTATCTGGGCCAGATCGTTGAGTATGGAGGCACTGAGGAAATCTACCAGAATCCGCTCCATCCCTATACTCGCGCTCTGTTCTCCGCAGCATTGCCATCGCATCCCGACCTGATACGGGAGGACATCGTGCTGACCGGCGAGGTGCCTTCTCCCATCAACCCGCCCAGTGGCTGCCGCTTCCATCCCCGCTGCCCCTTCGCCATGGACCGCTGCTCGGTGGAAGTGCCGGAGTACAAAGAGGTTGAGCCGGGCCACATGACGAGCTGCCACTTGTATTAGGACGTGTTTCCAAATCGGCAGGGCGAAATCAGGGAACCTGCTAATTTGGATTCTCTATCGCCGTTCAGACGGCGGGGGCTCGTCGAAGGGTTCGTTGTTGGCCTCGGCTTTGTCGCGCCGCTTCAACCATGCCTCCCATTCGGCATCTGCTTGCTTGCGTCCTTCATTCATCAATTTCTTGACTGTTTTCGGAATCAGCAACACCATGCGTCCTCCTCCTTCTACGATGATTGCGAAAGCCGAGGATGAACCGGCGGCTATAGCGTATATGTCGGCCAACCGGGAAGCGGGGTTATTCCCGCTTATCAGGCCATCCCAGTGAATCCATAGCAAAGTTGCGATGGCTACGATATATCCGATAAAGTAGATAATCCAATATACGTCAAGAAACTGCTTCATCAATTTTATGCTAGGCCGTTAGGCCGAATACTGTCAATAAAGGAAGGGGCACCCGGGTTGCCGGGATGCCCCTTCCCTGTGTGGTTTTGGGTTTGCGTCCTAGCGGGCGGCCTTGGCGTAGGCGGCGCAGCAGAGGCGCGGCACCGTGTTGCCTGGGTAGACCCAGTCGGCTACCACGTTGGGGTTCACCGTGATGGTGTGCGGGAACCAGAACAGCGGCATGGAAACGTGGTTGTCGTACATATAGTTGCCGATGTCCCTGGCTATCTCGTCCCGCTGAGTGGAATCGTAGGTTACCTGGAGGTCCTTGATTCTGGCGTTGAGCCAGTCATCCTCGTAGTGCTTGGTCACGCCGGTGCTGGTGTAGGCGATGTTGACGTAGTACTCGATGGGGAAGTAGATGATGATGTTGGGCCAGACTTGGTTCTGCATATCCCGGCCGCGGTAGCGATTGGCGACCTCGGAGCCGTCCAAGTCAACCAGCTTGGCCTCGATGCCCACCTTGTTCCAGTACTGGGTTATTGATTCAATGATCTGCGGCAGCTCCGACTCGCCCGGGGAGACGTAGGAGTTGGCCGTCACTTTGATGGCCCCCTTCGGCCCTTCTTCGCGGTCGGTGGAGTAGCCGGCGGCTTCAATCAGGTCGCGGGCCGCGTCCGGGTCATAGCCATACTCCTCGTCGTACCGCTCCACCCACTCGTCGTTCCAGCCCTCCAGCGTCGGGTGGAAGCCGTCAATGTACATCGGCTGCCAGAAGCCGGCGTAGAGGAAATCGCCCAGCTCCTGCCGGTTGATGGCCTTGTTCATCGCCCGGCGGATGTTCAGGTCGTTCCACGGCTGGTCGGGGTCGAAGGCTTCTTCGGAGACCTTGCCGATTTCCCCGGAGCCGGACTCCGTGGCGTAGTAGGAACCGCCGAAGAAGATGGACACGTCGTTGGAAGTGAAGCGCGACTTGATCAGCGCCATCCCCTCGGCCACGGCATCCTGTTGCAGGTCTATGGGCAGGTCGGCGACGTGAATCTCGCCAGCCAGCAGACCGGCGTAGCGGGAGGCATCCTCGGGAATCCAGGTTATCTCCAGTTCCTGGAATTCGGGATTCTCGCCGCTCCAGTGGTCGTAGTCTATCTTCTCCATGATGATGGACGAGCCTTGCCTGCGGTCGAGATACTGGTAGGTGTTGGTGCCGACCAGCCCCTTCTCGTCTAGGCCCGCCTCGCCCTCGGCCTCCCAAAACTTGACGCTCCAGGGGGACATTTCGCCGGACTGAGCGCCGAGGTAGAACAGCATATTGGAGTTGGTGCGGGTGCCGCGGAAAACGATGTTGTAATCATCCACGATTTCCAGCACTTCCTCGTAATTCAGAGCGTCGCCCCGCTCGGAGCGGGTGGTGACGCCGCCGCAGGTGGAGAGGCGGCTGTCCTCGCGGCAGAGAACCTTGAGGGTGTGCATCACGTCGGCGGCGGTGAACTCGCCCCAGCCGTCGTGGAACTGGACGCCCTCGCGGAGCTTGATGTTCCAGGTGCTGAGGTCTTCGCTGGCACTCCATGATTCCGCTAGACGCGGCACGATCTGGCCGTCGTTCACGTCCTTGGCCAGCAGATTCTCCAGCATCGGCTCATACTGGACGTAGGCTTGGCGGCTGCCGGCCCAAGGGCGGTTGGTCTCGTTGGCGACGGCGCCTATGGCGTAGACCAGCCGGGGGGTTTCGGAGATGTAGGCAGGCGCCGGTTCCGTGGGCGTGGGCGCCGGGGTCGGCGTGCTTGCCTGAGCCGCAGGCGAGGTGGGAGTTGGCTTGTCTTCGCTGGGCGGCGCTCCGGCCGGCTGCGATGGCGTGGCGGTGGGCTTATCCTCGCTGGGCGGCGCTCCGGCCGGAGTCGCTACCGGCGCGGCTGCCTGGGTTGGCGCGGCGGCGGGCGCCTCGGTCGCCGTGGGCGCCTCCGTGGGAGACTCCGACGAGCCGCAGGCAATTACAAAAACCAGCGCCGCTGCCAGCGCAAAGGTCAAGAACTTACCGTTCAGTAGAAATCTCGCTAACATCCATACCTCGTATCCAAAAATGGGGTTGAGCGCGCCCCTTTCTGCGAAAACCCCGCCTGCGGGTCAGAGTGAAAAGCAGGAAAAGGGGGCTGTTGAGACGTCTGCCACAACAGGGCCGAATTATAACTATTGCCCAAAACCTAGTCAATTGACGGACAGCGGGTTTCAGTCCATCAGTCCCTTCATGGTTCGCGCTGGAAGGGGTCGGTCAATTCCAGTTCTTCCCCCAGCTCCCGCACCGCGGGCATTACCTCTTTCCCGAAAAGCTCCAGGCAGCGCATGGTGTCCTTGTGGGTTATGGAGCCGTCGTTGGTCCAGACGCCCAGGATGCCGGGACGAACTCGCGCCAGCACTTCCCGCAGCTTGCGTATCACGGTGTCCGGGCTGCCGATTACCAAGCGGTTGGCGTTGATCATCCCTTGATAGGCTTCGTCGGTGATGGGGCCGGTGCGGAAGGGGTCATTCAGGCGGGCCGTCCGCGCTTGGGCCGATAGGGCCGCGGCGGATTCCGATGTCCGCATAGCGGGGCGGCTGTAACCCGGCGGGAAGGAGTACTCCCGCGGCATGGGAACGCGCCCGACGCCGACCAGCGCCTCGAGGAAGCCGCGCCCGGCTTGGTGCGCCTTTTCGTCGGTGTCCTGCACGTGGATGGGCAGCATATAGCCGAAGTGCTCCGGCCCGGCTTGGTAGCCGAACTCCCGAGCGGCCTCGCGGTAAATTTGCTGCATCTGTCCGAAGGAATCGGGAACGATGCCTAGGTAGAAGTAGGGGTAGCGCCGCTGGGCGCACCATACCACCGTGTCGGCGCTGCCGGAGCCGGGAATCCACACCGGCGGGCGGGGCTTCTGCAACGGCACCTGGAAGGGATTCACCACCCGGAAGTGGTAATGTTTTCCTTCCCAGCGGAACGGCCCAGGCGTGGTCCACGCCTTCAGAATCAGGTCGTGGGCCTCCTCGAACCGCTCCCGGTTATGGACGGGATTGGCATTAGTGGCCCAGGTTTCCGTGCCGCCGCCGCGGACAAAGCCGGACACCAGACGCCCGCCGGAAATCAGGTCAATCTCGGCCAGTTCCTCGGCCAGACGCAGGGGGTTGTCATGGATGGGCAGGGGATTGCCCATCAGCACGATTTTGGGCTTCCTTGTGATGCGGGCCAGAATGGCGGCTTCCAAATTCATCGCCGCGCCCAAGCTGGTAGGGGTGTTGTGGTGCTCGTTGAGCATCATTCCCTCGAATCCCAACTCCTCGGTGAACTCCCATTCGTCCAGATATTCGTTGTACTGCCGCGAGGCCACGGCGGGATCGAAGTGGGAGTTGGAAAAGGTGACGCGCACCGCCTTGTTGGGGCTGCGCAGCACGTCCTCCTCCGTGTAGTTGGTATAGGCCCGCTCGGTGAACCGCATTAGAAACAAGGGTGAAGCCTCCAGTCGTTTATATCCCTCTCCCGCCGGGAGAGGGCCGGGGTGAGGGCGCGGCGGAAACCTGGGTTCAGGTGTTGCGGAGTCTTCTGATTTCCTCTCTGAGTTCGCGTTCCCGGGCCTCGGCTTGGTCGGCGCGGGCTTCGGCTTGGTCGGCGCGGGCCTCGGCATACATAGCGCGGGCTTCGGCTTGGGCGCGGGCGGCCATTTCGTCCTCCAGCGTTGCAATGGTCTGGCCGGTGGCCGGGTCGCGCCATTTTAGTTGGCCGTTTTCCCAACTGAGGCACAGGTTCAGCACCTCGCTGTAGCCTTGCAGCACGCCGCTTTCAATTTCAGTGATTGGGATTGGCTGATAGACGCCGTTGACCAGCCGATCCCCGGCCAGACGGGTGCGGTGGTACCGTCCGGTCTCGTCGAAACGCCAGTATTCGGGGATGCCCAAGTCTTGGTAGTCGTCCCGCTTTTTGCCGGTGTCCTCCCGCCCGGTGCGGCGCGATGCGATTTCCAGCACGAAGTCGGGGGGCTTGCCCTGCTCCGCGATGAGGTAGGCGTTGCTTTCGTGGTAGGCTTCCGGGTCTACTCCGAAGGCGATGTACAGGTCAGGGTATCTGACTCCCGCCAGGTTGGTGGTGTAGCGGCGGGTGAGGTAGTGTTCGCCGCCGACGATGGTGGTTTCGGGGTTGCCCAGGTGGTGAATCAGCAGGTAGACGCTGCCGGTGGCGGCGAGGTGGTCGAAGCTGGTCATATCGTCAGGCTCGCGCTCGGGCGGGTCGGGCATGGCGCGGCGGGGGCCGGTTTGCGAAAGGCCGGCAGTGGGTTTGGCAGTGGTCATAATGAACCTCCGGGGCCTAGCCGGGTGGGGGACGCTGAGTCAGATTATATCCTAATGACGGCCGCGCCTAACGCTCAAAACGGTATTCGGCTTCCCAGGATCGCCGCCAACCCGTCTCTTCACGGATAGACTGGCCGGGCCTGATTACGCTGATGTCGCACTCCGGCATCTGGCGCACTGTATGCAAAAAGAAACTCATTTCCGTATGCGTCGGCTCGCAGGGGTCTTTGTCGTAAATCAGACGGCCATCGTCAACGTACACGTCATAGCCGGGGGGTATTATGGAGGGAACGCCGACGGCGATGACCTGCTCCACATAGTCGCCGGTATGGTAAGGGCTGGGCTTGGGCCTGATGCGGACGGGCGCGGCATCCGGGTTGATGATATGAACATTCCCGTCGAATGATACCAGGCACAGCGGTTCGTGGCGCTCCAGTATGGCGGTGGTGTAACTAGCGGCGCTAAAAATCCGCTCCGGGATAGGCGTTCAATTCCTCCAAGCACCCTTCTTTTGCCGGCCCCTCCTGCTCGTCATTGTCCGCCCCGTAAATCGTTCCATCGGGAGCTACGGAAATCCCATAGACGTTGCGAAATCCGGTGGCATAAACCGCGACATCATCATACGGCGGACGAAAACGGGCTACCGCTCCCATCAGGTCCGTCCGGCGTTGGTGCGCCTCAAGCGCCTCGGCGTGAGTTATGAAATAGCTTTGGGGGGTCGCAATGTGCATCGGATGACCAATGCTGACATACACATATTCGCCATTATTGGCCGGAGCATGGTCTCTCTCCCAGGCTATAATCCGATCCACTGCTACTTGCTTTTCGCAGTCCGCCGGAATCGTCTATTTTGTACGATGGGATTTGCGCGCTGGCTTGACTGAAAAATTCCGTTCTCTGACCGGAGGGCCAGCGTTTGCACCCGGCCCCTTGCCCCTCTTCCATCGTCTCGATCAACTGACAGACATTCCCCGTCTCACTCACGTAGAGGCGTCCGTCCAATACGGTCAACCCCCGCGGTATGCTCAGCCCTTCCAACGTTATCGTCACGCCGCCGGTTTTTAACATTCAACAGACATATGCGGCCTTCCCAGCCCGCCGGATACATCCGGTTGTCATCCAGCCACGCCGCCGCTATGAGCCGCCCGGCCTACTTCCAGCCGGTCGCAATAACCGTCTTCCGGGCAAAGCTCCGGCTCCGGCTCCGATATAGCGGTATCCGAGTTTAAGTTCTGGGAAACGGAAGTAATCGCCATAGCCGGCGCTACGGTGGGCGCAGGCCGTGGGGCCGGTGCAGCGGTGGCCGTGGGCGTCGGCTCCGGCGTCATAGTTGCCCGTCGGCGGGGGATCAGGAACGGCATTGGAAAGGCTCACAGAAAGCGCTGAATCGGGCGGACGCCATCGTAACACATACCCGCTTGCCGCCGCACGGCATCGCCCATACACAGCCCATACACAAGTGTCGCCCAGGCAATTAGAAAATTGCGAAACTCGGAGCGCGACTTCGCAGCAGCGGGAAACATCTTTTCCGGCACCGGAAAAGATTGAGCGGGACGCTACAAGCCCAGCAGGCTTTCGATGTTGCCGCCTAGGATGGCGTCCTTCTCGGCTTCGGTGAGCCTGGTCATGTTTCGCACCCACGACACCGGCTCGTCTATAGCCATGTCGAAGGGCCAGTCGGTGCCGAACACCACCCGCTCGAGGCCCACCAGGTCTATGAGCATTCGCAGGGCGTCCTCGCTGTGGGTCAGACAGTCGTAGTAAAACCGGTTCAGGTAGCGGCTGGGCGGCTGCCGGATGTTGCCCCTGGCTTCCGAGCGCACCTGCCAGCCCCGGTCCATCCGGCCCGCGCCGAAACAAGTGTAGCCGCCGCCGTGGGCTAGGCAGATTTTCAGGTCTGGGCAGGCGTCCATCACGCCGCCAAAGACGAAGGAGGCGAAGGTGACGGCGCGGTCGGCTAGGTTGCCGATGGTGTTGGGGAGGTGATAGCTGTCGCTCCGGGGGCTGACTATGGTGTCTCCGGCCTGGTGGATGAAGATGACCGCGCCCGATGCTTCAGCAGCTTTCCACAGGGGCAGAAAGGACGGATCATCGTAGGTGACGCCGTTCACGTGGTCGCCGATCATCGCGCCTTTCAGCCCCAACCGGCCGACGCCTCGCTCCAGCTCGGCAACGGAGGCGCTCACGTCCTGCATCGGCAGGGTGGCGAACCCGGCGAATCGGGTTGGGTGGTCTTGGGTTAGCTGCGATACGTACTCGTTGCACTCGCGGGCCATGGCGGCAACCGCGGCGGCGTCCCTCTCGTAGAAGTAGAAGAAAGAGTTGGTGGAAAGGACGTGAACATCAACGCCCAGTTCGTCCATCTCCCGGAGGCGCTGGTCGGGCGTCCAAGTGGTGCGGGGCGTGTATTCGTGGATGGGCCGCATCTCGGCGGAGGAAATGCCGTGCCAGTCCCGGCCTTCCGCCATGGCCTTGACCATCCCTTCCGGGCTGATGTGGGCGTGAATGTCTACGGTTCGCATCGGACGGGGAAGCTCCTGATATCTTTGAGATAGGGGCGGGAGTATAGGGGCGGCAATGACGCCTGCGGCAGTATAGCCGAAAATCGTATCCGCCGTCACTCCCGTTTCCCCTGAGGTATTCTCGACGCGTGCCGGCAATGCTGACTGGCCGCGCCGTCCTGTCTCCCGGCCATTCCCGCTTTCGCGGGAGTCCATAGGCCCTGGCGTGAGAAAGACCGTATTCCGCTGAAACTTGCGGACTCCCGCCTGCGCGCGGGAATGACGGGGCGGGCAATGCCAACACACGTTTAGAATGCGCCCCTTGGTATGATAAACTCCTGTCGTGTTATGAAACGGAGCGCGGAGCGTTCTAGGCGGATTCCAGAATCGTGTGGATGAAGCCGGCCCTACTGGTGGAGGGCGCGCGCTTGGCTTCTGAGGAACTGTGGCGGCAGGAATGTCCATGTATGTGGCGGGGGCTAGATCGCAGCGGGCGTTGAAAACGTATTTATCCTATTACCGGGACAAGTACGCCGGGCAGCACGATCTGCTGTGGGCTTTCCGGCTGGTTGGCGAACATTTCGGCTGCCGCCGGGCGCTGTATCCCGGCAGCTACCTTCACGTAACGCCCTCGCTGGTGTTTCCCGAAGTATGCTACGTGGATTCGGTAAAGAATATCGGCTCCGCCTTGGCGTCTCCCCAACTGCTGGAATACGTCAACAAGCATAAGGACTATGCGGCGGATGCCGGCATCCGGTGTTATGAGGAAGACTACGTCAACTTTGCCTCGGAACCGTTGGCTTCCTTTGACCTGCTGATTTCGCTAAATGCCGGGTTCATATCGCAAGCCTGCCGGACTTTCCTGAAGCCGGGCGGTCTTCTGCTGGTCAACAACGGTCATTATGACGCCGATCGCGCTTATGTTGACCCCGGCTACCGGCTGGTTGGGGCGGTTGACGGCGGGAGCCTGTTTCTGGAATCATCCCCGCCGGGCCTTTCGCAGTATTTCAGGACGGTCAAGGGCGAGATTTTGACGCCGGAGATGGTGGCGGCCAACGCCAAAGGGCCGCCCAGCAAAGCCGGTTTTCGCCCGGCGCGGGAAGCGGAAGCCTATCTGTTCCGGTTGATAACACCAGCATAAGACCTGATCGTGTCACGGCGCGCTACAATCCGGCTGAGGTTTGCGGCGGCGTGCGCCCTGCTGGCCGCAACGCTGGCGGCGGTGGGCTCCGCAGCCGGCCCGTGGGCCAGCGTTGCCGGCGAACTCTACGCCGGCGGACAGGTGGAGCGTTTCCAGGTTGGCGGCCTGGTCGGCGACGGCGTGTTTACGCTAACCCTGTCTGCGGCGTCGGCGCTGTTGATTCTCTGGCGCGTTCTGCGGGGCCGGGCCAGCGGCTTCCTGACCGGGCTGGCCGCGGTGTTGCTGCTGGTGGCGGCGGCAATAGGGATGCTTAACTGGGCGGACGTGGGCAATATGCCGGGAGTCTACGAACCGGGCAAGTATTATCACGCCGACGCCCGGGCCGCCTGGGGTCTGCTGCTGACGACCTTCGGGGCGGCGGCGGGCGCGGCGGCGATGGCGTACCAAGTATGGAGCGACGAACTGCGATAAGCGGCAGGAGGCCGGTGATGACGGCATCGCAAGGGCCGGAGCAGGCCCAATTCGACCCGGCGGCGGTGGACCCGGACACGGCGGCCTTTGTCGCCGAGCTGGAGGCGCGGCTCTCCGCCATCGCCCCGCCCCAGATAGCGGGTATCCAGGCAGTGCGCGAGGCGGCCCGGTCGGGGCAGTCCTTCTTTGGCCCGGTAGTTCACTCGGACATTGCCGCCAACCGGGTCATTGACAGCCCGGCGGGCGGCCTGACGCTGCGGGTGTTCACTCCGCCGGTGGTCAGGGGAATATACCTGCACTTCCACGGCGGCGGCTGGGCGCAGGGCGCCGCCGACTTGCAGGATCCGCGGCTGGAGCGCATCGCCAGGGAGTGCGAGGCGGCGGTCGTCAGCGTTGACTACCGGCTGGCCCCGGAGCATCCCTACCCGGCCGGGCCGGACGACGCCGAAACCGCCGCGCTGTGGCTGGCGACCAATGCCGCGCCGGAGTTTGGCGCGGAGAAGCTGGTCATCGGCGGCGAATCCGCCGGGGCGCACCTGTCGGCGGTGGCCCTGTTGCGCCTGCGCGACCGCCACGGACTGGCCGGCGCCTACCGGGGCGCGAACCTGCTCTACGGAGCTTATGACCTGACGCTTACGCCCAGCGTCCGCGCTTGGGGCGACCGCTACGTGGTGCTGAGCGGCCCCTACATCAACTGGTGCCTGGATATGTTCGTGGCGCTGGAAAAACGAGCAGACCCGGACGTTTCCCCGCTCTATGCCAACCTGGCCGGACTGCCGCCTGCCCTCTTTTCGGTGGGAACCGTTGACCCGCTGCTGGACGACACGCTGTTCATGCACGCCCGCTGGCTGGCCTCCGGCAACGGCGCCGACATCGCCGTATATCCGGGAGCCTGCCACGCCTTCCCTCTGATGCCCGTCAAGGCCGCCGAGGAAGCCAACGCCCGCTGCAACGAGTTCATCCGCCAAGCCATCAGCCGCTAGGAAAATGAAAAACTATCCCGCCAGAGAGAGGGTTGGGCGGGGCCAACCATAGTCATAGCCGAAAGGAGCCATAGCCGAAAGGGAGGAAGCCAAATGCCCAGCGTCAAACCCACGGGAATACCCTTGGACTTCGGAATTTTCGACTCGGTGGAGTGGAGCGAGGAGCAGGCGGCGGACATCTACGAGAACCGCCTGCAAATGGCGGAGTTCGCCGACAAAAACGGTTTCTACGCCTTCCACTTGGTGGAGCATCACACCACACCCTTGTGCATTGCGCCTTCTCCCGGCATCTTCCTGTCGGCCATCGATCAGCGCACCGGCCGTATCCGCATAGGGCCGTTGGGGTTCCTGTTGCCCTTCCACAACCCGCTGCGGCTGTATCACGAAATTTGTATGCTGGACCACCTGTGCCGGGGACGGCTGGAGCTGGGGTTCGCCCGCGGCGTGGTGCCGATGGAGGCGGAACGGTTCGGGCTGCCCGCCGACGAGGAGCGCCGCGAGATGATGCGCGAGGCGTTGGAGGTGCTGCTCTACGGCTTCAACCACGAGACGCTGGACTTCGAGGGCAAGTATTTTAATTATTCCGGCATCAAGCTGTGGCTGAAGCCCTACCAGAAACCCTATCCCCCGCTATGGTATCCCACGGCCAACATAGACATGATCCCGTGGGTCGCCGAGGCCGGAATGAACACTTGCGGCATCATCGAGCCGTCACGGGAGTACCGGGAACACTACGACCTCTACAAGAAAATCTGGGCGGAAAACAAGGACAAGCCCGACCGCATCAACGCCCACGTGCCGCAACCGAAAATCGGCATGGCCCGCCCGGTCTACGTGGCCGATACCGACGCCGAGGCGCTGGACCGGGCCCGCTCGGCGCACCGGGTATGGCGCTCCCACATCGGCTTCCTGTTCGATCAGGCCGGGGTGACCATTGAGCCGCTGGAGCGCCTCGGCAACTTCGACGAGCTGATCCGCGAGGAAACGCTGATCGTTGGCTCTGCCCAGACCGTGGCCGACCTGATAGTCAGAACGGTGGAGGACTGCGGCATAAACTACTTCAACGCGCTGTTCGCCTTTGGCGACCTGACCCACCAAGAAGTGATGCGCTCCGTGGAGCTGTTCGCCGGGGAGGTGATGCCGGCGTTTAAGTAACCGGGACGGCGCGCGAATAGGGGCGCAGAAACGCGCGCTCCTATTCCTCTTCCTCCGGTTCCTCGTCCAGAAACCGTTGTACTTCCGGCGTCTGCGGCAACATGATTACGCCGTCCACCGCAACGCCGAACTTGGCGAGAGCCTCCGCATACCGTTTGTTCCACCGCTTGCGCTCTTCCGCTCGGCCTTCCGTTCGGCCCTCCTCGCGGCCCTCCTTGCGGCCTTCCTCTTTCAGTTTTATTGCCCGCATAGTAGCTAGCACCATATACCATCCAGCCTCCCGACAGATTGCGGACAGCAGGGCAACGCCTACGGACGCGCTGGGGACATCGCCCCGGCAGGTGCTTGGGGTCACCCGGCGAGGCAACGCCTACGGACGCGCTGGGGACATCCCCAAACGGCGGTTCTGCGCCTCTATTCCTCTTCCTCCGGTTCCTCGTCCAGAAACCGTTGCACTTCCGGCGTCTGCGGCAACATGATTACGCCGTCCACCGCAACGCCAAATTTGGCGAGAGCCTCCGCTTGCCGTTTGTTCCGGCGCTTGCGCTCTTCCGCCCGGCCTTCCGTTCGGCCCTCCTCGCGGCCTTCCGTTCGGCCTTCCGCCCGGCCCTCCTCGCGGCCCTCCGTCCGGCCTTCCGTCCGGCCCTCCGCCCGGCCCTCCTCGCGGCCCTCCTTGCGGCCTTCCTCTTTCAGTTTTATTGCCCGCATAGTAGCTAGCACCATATACCATCCAGCCTCCCGACAGATTGCGGCCAGCAGGGCAACGCCTACGGACGCGCTGGAGACATCCCCAAACGTAGGTATCAGGGTATCCAGCCGCCAAGCGTCCCAATAGAGCCACAGGGCAAGAGAGCAGGCGGACAAGGATACCAGATAGACCGCGCAGTAGAACTTTCCTAGGGCGCGGAGGGCCTCGTTGGGTGAATTTTCCATTGTGGAATTATCCTAGGGCCTGTTTACGAACCTCGTTCCTCGGATGAAGGTATTTTAGAACCAGAAGTAGGGGAATGGAAGTTGCCGCCTTGAGCAGTAAGTGTCCAATTCCTTGCCTTTCAGCAGAACCCTTGGGTCAGGGCCCCGCCTCATAGCCTTGCCGCTCGCCGAAGGGCGCCCCCGCCCCGGTAGTGGCGCCTTCCTTACCGTCAGGTTCCGGCGATGCCCGGGACTGTCAATCCGCCTCTTAACCGCCTCGATCTCTATCCGCCCTGCTTTGAGAGACAGCACCCCGGATCTATCCAAAACAACAGCTATGTTTTCTGCAATTCCGGCTCTCAATATCACAACACTTGATATTCTGATTGCTTTTTGCTTTCAGCAATTGATAGTGCAATGTAGCATTACATGTAACATTACCTGGTATAAAAATAGTAGGTTGCACAATATGTAGTTGCCGTAATTTAAGCAAAATCTATTTTGTAATTTTCTCCGCGGATTACCCGTTG
This sequence comes from Dehalococcoidia bacterium, assembly GCA_965213725.1. Lineage (GTDB taxonomy): Bacteria > Chloroflexota > Dehalococcoidia > Lucifugimonadales > UBA3495 > VXOI01. Next base: position 1,420,917 of record OZ243924.1, on the reverse strand, counting down.
ACAGCCCCTATGCCCGATGCTAATATCCCGTCCAACCCCCGATTGGCACGGATTTCAGTCCGAAAATACTGCATTTATGATACCTATTAGGTAACGTTATCCCTCTTAATTTTACGAAATGCGTAATAAATGAGGCACAATTCAGCTATGTCTCTCGGGCCACAGATAGCATTATTGGGGAGGTCCAGCCGTGGGGTTCAGAAGACTCGGATATATCAAGGCGATAATTCCGCTCATCTTGGCGCTGGCGCTGGCCGCCATCGTCTCCTGCGGTGGCGCGGCTGAAGATGAACCGGCCACGACGCCCGCAGCTACGCAGGCGCCGACGGCCCCGGCGGCGACCACCGCGCCTACAGTCCCCGCAGCAACGGCGGACCCGGCGCCTACCAGGGCGACCGCCGCCACGCCTGTGCCGCAGCCCACGGCTGCCGCCCCGCCCGCTCCCGCCGCGTCGCACACGCCCACCGGCGAACTGCGGGTGGCCATGGCTACCTTCGGCAACGAGCGGTGGCTCCCCGGAGCGTCCGCCGGCGCCGAGGCCACCGCTTTCCACTCCATCCTCGAGAACCTGCTGACCCGCCATCCGGAGACCGGCGACAACATCGGGGAACTGGCGGAGTCTTGGGATATTCGGGACGGCGGGCTGACCTGGGAGTTCCGGCTGCGACAAGGGCCGCAGTGGCACGACGGCAACGGCCCGGTGACCGCCGATGACGTGCGCTTCTCCTTCGAGCGGTACGCTGCGGAAAACAGTTCCAACTCCCGTGCCGGCGTGTTCCGCAAAATCGGCAGCTATGACATCCCAGACCCGCAGACCATCATCGTCAACTTCAATGAGCCGGAAATCCTTTTCGGCGGCGACCTGAATTCAGGAATCCCAGGAACCCAGTATATCTACCCCAAAAATTACGTCGAAAGCGTCGGCGACGAAACGGCCGACCTGCAACCCATCGCCTCCGGCCCCTACAAGCTGGTGAACCACGACCGGGGCGTCCGTATGGACTTCGAGGCAGTGCCCGGGCATTGGAAGCTGACCCCGGCCTTCGCCAACATGAGCTTCCTGAAAACCGTGGAGAACTCCACTCGCGTTGCTCAGTTGCGGGCTGGCACGGTGGACATCATCGGCATCGGCGTGGACTTCGCCAACGAATTGAAGGCGGGCGGGGTGGAAATCAAGTCCGTCCCCGGTTTCGCCACCGTGGGAATCACCTTGGGCGGGCAGTGGGGCACCAAGGAAACCTATGACCCCACAGTGCCTTGGGCCCAGCCCGACGCGGAGCGGGCCTACAAGGTGCGCTTGGCCTTGGCTTTAGCCATCGACAAGGACGCGGTGGTGGATGTGGCCTTGGGCGGTCTGGGCCGGGCCAACGTTTCCCTGCCCTTCTACTTCCAGGGGGAGCCGTGGACGCTGCCTGAGTTCGAGCCCATCGGCTATGACCCGGAAGAGGCCCGCCGCCTGCTGGCCGAGGCCGGTCACGATGGCTGCTGGGAGTTCACCATAAACTTGGTGCCCTGGCCGGGCCGGGCCTTCCTGCCAGCGGTGGGCGAGGCCGTGGCTACCCAGTGGGAGGCCAACCTGGGCTGCAAGATAACCCGGCGGCCCTTGGACCGGGCAGTGTTCGCCACCGATTTCCGCGAGCGCACCTATCCCGGCGTGGCCGTCCCCTACGCGATGCCTTTCGTGGGCCGGGAACCCTGGCAGTTGCTGCGGCTCAACTCCCACATTGACGGCCCGGTGATGCTGGCCTATGAAGACCGGACGTTCAGCGATTACCTAGACGAGCTGGGCGCCACCGCCGACTTCGACAAGCGGGTGACGCTGCTCCAGGAAATGGGACGGCATATGTATTCCGCTTTGCCGCGCATTGAGCTGGCCGAGGTATTCGGCATCTTCGGCGTCGGCGAGACGGTCAAGACTTGGGAAACCGCCCCAGGCAATGGCTTCATCCACAACACGGCCTACGTCAATCTGAACTGGGCGCCGCCGGGACAGCCGGTGACCCTGGCCGAGTAGCGAATTTCGCGTAACCCGGCAGCGCGTAACCCGGCAGCGCGTAACCCGGTAGAAGGATATGAGGGGAAACTCACCCCGCTACAGGCAGCCGCCGCTCGCGCTGTCGCAACCATCGGATGGGCGCTAACGGAGTATGCGGTTCCCTTTCCTGTTAGACCCGACAGGCGGAGCAGATGACCCGTTACATCGCACTAAGGTTTCTTCAGGCCATCATTAGCTTGCTGGTCGTAATGACCATCGTGTTCATGCTGTCCCGTCTTTCCGGTGACCCGGTGCAGCTTCTGGCCGACATCAGCGCCAGCGAGGAGCAGATGGAGGCCATCCGCCGGGATCTGGGGTTGGACCGGCCGTTGGCGGTGCAGTGGGGAACCTACGTGCGGGATATGGTCGTCTTTGACTTGGGCGAATCGGTGACCAGCCGCCAGCCAGTGCGGGAGCTAATCTGGCAGCGGCTGCCCAACACCTTGCAGTTGGGTTTCGCCGCCATGGCCATCAGCATCTTCATCGGGCTGCCCATCGGCATCTACGCCGCGGTGCATCGCGGCTCGCGGATGGACGGCTTGGCCCGCCTGTTCGCCGTGCTGGGCCAGTCCATGCCCTCTTTCTGGCTGGGGGTGCTGCTCATCCTCATCTTCGCCGTGATTCTGGGCGTGCTGCCGCCGGGCGGCAAGGAAAGCCCGGAGAGCATCATCCTGCCCGCCTTTTCCATGGGCTACCTGACCACCGCCGCCATCATGCGCCTCACCCGCTCCAGTATGCTGGACGTGATGAACGCCGAATACATCAAGCTGGCCCGCATCAAGGGACTTAGCGAGACCAAGGTCATCTGGAAGCACGCGCTGAAGAATTCCCTAATCCCGGTGATAACTTTCTCGGTGGTGCTTTTCACCCTCTTCCTGGGCGCGGCGGTAGTGACGGAAACGGTGTTCGCTTGGCCCGGCTTGGGCAGCCTGATTCTGGATGGCGTGCGAACCCGGGATTACCCGCTGATACAGGGCGGGGTGGTGGTGTTCAGCGCCATCTACATCTTGGCGAACCTGCTGGTGGACATCCTGTACGGTTATCTCGACCCGCGAATCCGCTTGACCTAGCCCCCTCTCCGCCGTGAGAGGGTTGGGTTGAGGGCGTAGGACTTGGAGTGAGCTGTGGCCGTAGTCGTTCTCGGACCGCCCCAGCGAAGGCTAGGAGACTGGATAGGTTTTATCTATCGCGGGCTGCGCCAGTTGCCGTTGCTGCCCGTGACCATCCTGACCCTGCTGCTGGTGACCGCCATCTTCGCCGACTTCATCGCTCCTCACTCGCCTACCCGGGGCGACCTGCAACAAAGCCTGCGGCCTCCGGTCTGGATTGGCGAAAGCGTGTCGGAAACCAGAACCGTTGTTGCGGGGCGGGCCGCCGACTTTTTCACCCAAATCAGCCTGGCCGAGGCCCAGCAGGAGATTGACGACGGCAAGGCCCGGGTGGCCGGCAACGGCGAGCTGATTGCCGGGGCTGAGCTGGAGATGCTGCGGCCCGGCGGCACCTGGGAATACATCCTGGGCGCCGACCTGCAAGGCCGCGACGTGCTGAGCCGCGTGATTCACGGCACCCGTCCCTCGCTCATAGTTTCCATCGTTGCCATCCTGGTGGCGGGGAGCATCGGCACCACCATCGGCCTCATCGCCGGGTTCCGGGGCGGGCTGGCCGACGCCGTGCTGATGCGCCTGACCGACATCGTGCTGTCCATGCCGCTCATCCTCATCGCGGTGGTGGTGGCCGCCATCACCCAACCGGCGCTGGAAAATATAATCGTGATTATCGGCCTCTTGCTGTGGCCCCGTTTCGCGCGGCAAGTGCGCGGCGAGGCGCTGGCCCTGAAGCAGCAGGACTTCGTGGCCCGGTCGGTGGTGGCGGGCAGTTCGGGGTTGCGCATCAGCGTCAAGCACATACTGCCCAACATCGTGCCGTCGCTGCTGGTGATTTCGACGCTGCAAGTGGGCTATGTCATCCTGCTGGAAGGCTCCCTCAGCTTCTTGGGCGTGGGCGTGCCGCCGCCGCAGCCCGCTTGGGGCCTGATGATCGCCGAAGGACGCGGCTTGCTCCAGACCGCTTGGTGGACCGCCCTCTTCCCGGGCATCGCCATGGCCCTGACGGTGCTGGCAGTAAACCTCTTCGGCGACTGGCTGCGCGACAAGCTGGACCCGCGGCTGCGCCAGATATAGGAAACGGGGCGGGTTATCCGGCGAGGAATTGTGCCGCGTCTCAATCCTGTTGATGCCCTGTTCGCTCCGGTCAGCCGTCAAATTCACACATTGACATTCTCATGCAGCAGCTTGTGTTATCCCTCTGCCCATGCGAGAATTTACTATACATTTACCTCAATCGGCGTTCCTGGAGGCAAAGGAGGCGCGCCATAATGGAAGACTACACTTTGTACATCGCATTCTCATATGTACAGTGTGCTTTTTCCTGTTGTCCGTCGGCGCCCTGATAAGCGCAGCGGTTGCCGCGGCTTCCGGTCGGAAAAGGGGAGATGCAGCACTGGCGGGCGCAATTTGCACGCCCCTGTTTATCATCCCGTCAGGCTCCTACCTGTTCCAAATAGCCGGCAAATCTACGCCACTGGCGTATTCGGTAGCGGTATACCTTATCCTGTTCGTTGTCATCCTGTATTAGCGAGCGCATAGCCCCGCACGACAACTTGGCCCCTTTCATAGTTGCGGCGGTATGGCACCTGCCGGGACTGTTCATCGCCGGGCTGGGAAATCTTATCTGAACCCCCAATGTCTGAACCCCCAATGCAGGAAGGCGGTGCGCCAGTCCCGCTCCGCTATGCCACGGGCTTCATCGCGCCGGACGCTGCCCCCGCCCTTCAACCGTTGGCCGGGGGTGCGGGAGGGCCGGCGCCCATAGACCTAATCGCTTTCCGTGATGTTATCCCGCTTTCGTTATTATGCTGGAATCAGTATTGACAACGCCATATACAGCGGCTTAAATGGACTGGTAAGCAGAGGGCAAGCGGCGTTGCGCCTTCGCTTGCCCGCTATTCGAGTATCGGCCGCCCCTGCCCGGCACGACGGATACGCCGGACAGATGCGGACTAAGAAAGCCGAGTAGAGACCAAGACTAGAACGAAGCCGAAAAAGGAGGAATGGATGACGCACCACGCAGTATCCCAAGAAGACATCGCCCTAATGGCCCACTTGCTGCGGCGGGCGGGCTTTGGCGCCAGCCGCGACGAAATTGAAGCCAGGGCGCATCAGGGCTATGATTCGGTGGTTGAAGAGCTGCTCAACCCCGCCGACGCCCCCGGCATTGATGAAGACCTCATGTATCGCGCCTATCCGTCGTACTTCGACAAGGCCGCTATCGAGACGGGGCAGACCGAAATCGTCTACCGGATGATCAACAACAAGCACCAGTTGAAAGAGAAGATGGCCCTCTTCTGGCACACCATTCTCTGCGCCGGCGACAACAAGGTGGACAACGCCCGCACCACATCCATGCAGTACGACACCTTCCGCGAGAAGGGCATGGGCAACTTCAAGGAACTGCTCCTGTGGCTGTCCACCGACCCGGCGATGCTGTACTACTTGGACAACATCGAAAGCCACAAGACCGCGGTCAATGAGAACTATGGCCGCGAGCTGCTGGAGCTGTTCTCCTTGGGCGTTGGCATGGACAACGAGTTCAACTACACCGAGGACGACGTCAAGGCTTGCGCCCGCGCCTTCACCGGCTGGAACTTGGCGCCGACGATCCCGGTTTTCCCCTATGGCCGCACCCCCTTCGAGTTCCGCTTCGACCCCGCCGACCACGACTACGGCGAAAAGACCTTCTTGGGCGAGACCGGCAACTGGAACGGGGATGACGTAGTTGACATCATCTGCAAGCAGCCCGCCGCCGCCCGCTTCGTCGCCCGCAAGCTCTACGACTTCTTCGTGGCCGACGAGCCGCCGGTTCCGGCTTGGCGTCTGTCCGAACCCCGCGACATAGACGCCATCAAGCAGTTGGAGCAAGCCTACTTCGACTCCGGCTATGAGATCAAGGAAATGCTGCGGGTGCTGTTCACCGGCGACTTCTTCAAGGACGAAGCGGTGCGCTACGCCAAGGTGAAGAGCCCGGCCGACGTGGTCATCGGCACCATGCGCATGGCCCAGGATCACACCGAGCCCAAGCCCGGCCTGTTCTTCGTGGCGATGGAGCCCAAGTACATGGGCATGGACCTGCTCAACCCCCCCACCGTGGAAGGCTGGCATATGGGCCGCGAATGGATCAACAGCGGCAGCCTCATAGACCGCATCAACTTCGCCTCCAAGGTGTTGGGCGACACCAGCCTGCCCGGGGTCCAGTCCATGGTCAACCGGCTGATGGCCCGGGGCGAGAGCCTCTCCGCCGAGCAGATGGTTGACGGCTGTCTGGACCTGGTCGGCCCCCTGACCATCTCCGATGAGACCCGCAGCGAACTGGTGGGCCACGTGGCCCAGGGCGGCGACCTGCGCCACAGCACCGAAGAGGAGCAGGCCGACTTCTCCCGCCGCGTTGGCGAGACCTTCCAGATGATCGCCACCACTTCGGAGTTCCAGTTCGGCTAAACCGAGAAATGAGGAAAGAGAAGTGCGGAGTGAGAGCGGCGCCCCGGCCCCCTCTCACTCTTCACCATCGCCCCTCACTCCTGATAAACGCTCACATTAACGGAGGAATGACGATGGTATCCACCAGCAAGGATCCGGTGCTGGCTGTAGTCTCCTTGTCCGGCGGAAACGACGGGATGAACACGGTCATCCCCTACGCCAACCCGCACTACCGGGACTACCGCCCGACCCTGGGGATCCCCGAGGAGATGATTGTCCCCCTGAACGACACCCTGGGCCTGCACCCGGCCATGGCCCCCCTCAAGAAGTATTGGGACGAGGGCAAGCTGGCGATCATCCAGGGCATCGGCTACCCCAACGGCAGCCTGTCGCACTTCCGCTCCATGGACATCTGGGCCACCTGCGAGCCGGTGGAACTGGGCGTGGAAGGCTGGCTGGGCCGCTTGGTCAAGGAACTTGACCCCCAGAAGGAAAACGTCCTCACCGGCGTCAACTTCGGCCGCGGCCTGCCCCGCGCCCTGGCCATGGAAGGCGTCCCCGTCGCCTCCGTAGGCGACCTGAACAGCTATGGCCTGCTGACCGAATTGGAGAGGGAAGAGCAGCGAAACGAGGCGCTGGACCTCTTTGGCCGGATGTACGGCCCGGCCATCGGGCGCGGCGCGGTGGAAGACTTCATCCGCAGCACCGGCGTCGAAGCCATGATGGGCGCCGACATCCTGGGCACCGCCCCCGGAATGTACCGCGGGGAAGAAGAATACCTGCTGGGCAACATCGGCGGTTACCTGCGCGACATGGTGCAGGTGCATAACGCCAGCCTGGGCACCCGGGTGTTCTTCACCACCGCCCCCTACAACATCTTCGACACCCACGCCAACCAGGCCGTCGGCCAGTCCAACCTGCTGAACGACGTGGCCCGCAACGTTGATTCCTTTATGGCCGACCTGCGCCACCACGGCATCGGTGACAACGTAGTAACGCTGCTCTACTCCGAATTCGGCCGCCGGGCCATGGACAACGGCTCCGGCACCGACCACGGCACCGGCGGCGTGGCCTTCGTCATCGGCGAGAACGTCAAGGGCGGTCTCTACGGCGAGTACCCCTCCCTGGAACCCAACGAACTGGAAGACGGCGGCAACCTGCTGCACAACAACGACTTCCGCTCCACCTACGCCACCCTGCTGGAAAACTGGATGGGCGTGGATTCCAAGCCCATCGTCGGCAGCGTCTGGGAGAAGCACAGCTTCATCTAACCGGCCGCCGGGCAGAAGCCCGGACGATACAACACTATGGAGGAAAGCGCCGGAACGCAGGCGCAACAAATGCCTGCGTTCCGGCAGTGTGAAGAGAGAAACTGTTATGTCAGAAGAAACCGAAGCCATCCTAAGCGGACCGCAAGAAGACGAAGGGCGGGGCGTTCTACGGTTCATCCTTGACCTTATCCGCTCCGGAGTGACCGCCCTCAGAAGCGTGATAACCTCCGTTGTGGACACTGGCCGCAACCTCGTCAGCGCGCTGGTTGAGTGGGTGCTGGGCGCCATCAGCTCCCTGGTCGGTTCCGTCGCCCAGCGCGTCATATCCAACATCGCCACCGAAGTGTAGAGGAGCGCGCCCGCGCGGCGGGCGGACTCCCCGCAATCAACAATACTAGGAGGCAAGCCGTGGCAAGCGTATTTCTCGGCATCAACGACCGGACGTTTACCTATCGGTACGTCGCCGGCCGATCCGAGTTCCAGGGCACCGGGTTCCGCAACCCGATGGACTTCGCCTTCGGGCCGGACAACGCGATGTACGTCGTGAACCGCTCCTACGAGTCCCGCTCCGACGGCACCCGCATCAATCTGTTCTACTTGGGCGAAGACGGCGAAGAGCAGTACGTAACCGAGTTCGGCGGCTATGGCGAAGGCCCCGGCCAGTTCGTTTGGCCCATGTCCATCGCCCTAGACAGCAACACCAACGTGTACGTGTCCGACGAGTACCTGCATCGCATCACCGTCTTCGACAAGGATGGCAATTACGCAGGCCATTGGGGAACCCATGGCTCCGGCGACGGCGAGCTGGACCGCCCGGCGGGTCTGGCCATCCGCGACGGCGTGCTGCACGTGGTTGACAGCCGCAACCACCGCGTCCAGAAGTTCACCCTAGACGGGCAATACATCTCCCAGTTCGGCAGCTTCGGCAGCGGCCCCGGCGAGTTGAACACGCCATGGGGCATCGCGCTGGACAAGGAGGGCAACATCTTCGTGGCCGACTGGCGCAATGACCGCATCCAGTCCTTCACCGGCGACGGCCAGTGGCTCGCCAGCTTCGGCCAGCCGGGCACCGGCGGCGACGCCTCCATCGCCCGCGAGCATGGCGGCATCCGCGTGGTCAGCCAGCCGGTGGGCCACTTCAACCGACCCACCGGCGTGGCCGTGGACAAGGACGGAGACGTCTACGTGGCCGACTGGCTGAACAACCGGGTGCAGGTGCTGACCCCCGAGGGCCGGTTCATCACCGAGTTCACCGGCGACGCCGCCCTGTCCCGGCTGGGGGTCCAGAAGATTGAGTCCAACCCCGATATGATCCGCCAGCGCAACGGCGTCCGGGACTTCACTCCGGAGAAAGTCCTCTGGGCCCCGGTGGCGGTGAAGGTGGACGACGAAGGCCGGGTCTTCATCGCAGACACCACCCGCCACCGCTTCCAGGTCTACCAGAAGAACACCGAGCCGGTGCTGGTCTAGGCCATAAATCCCCCGGAGGGGGTGGTCAGAGCGGGGCGAATCCCCGGCCCGTTAGGTCACAAATCCGCAGGGGCAGGCTTCAAGCCTGCCCCCTCTTCTTGGAGCTTCCATGACGCAAAACCGGCAACAACCCGGCGGCACCCTGGCCCAGCAGATGTTCGGCCCCCAAGCCGGGGTATACGCCGAAAGCAAGGTACACATCCGCGACGACAGCCTTGATTCCGTGCAACGGCTCACCGGCCCGGACTTTCCGCTAGGCGCCGCGCCCTACCGCTGGGCCGTGGACATCGGCGCCGGGGCCGGGTTCACCGCCTTCGCCATGGCCGAGGTGTCGGACCGCGTGGTAGCCACCGACATCACCCGGCCCATGCTGCGGCAGGCCGGGCGCATCGGCGGCGAGCGGGGCTTGGGCAATCTGTCGCTGGCCCAGAACGCCGCCGAGTCCCTGCCCTTCGCCGGCGGCGTCCTCGACCTGATAACCTGCCGGGTTGCCGCCCATCACTTCCGCGACTTCGCGGCGGCCCTGAACGAGGCCCGCCGCACGCTGCGCCCCGGCGGCTCGCTGGTAATGGCCGACAGCATTGCCCCGGAGGATGACGCCGTCGCCGAATGGATGAACGCCATAGAACTGCGGCGCGACTTCAGCCACATACAGAACCGCAAAATCTCGATCATTACCCAAATGCTGAAGGATCGGGGCTTCGAGGTAATCGGCAGCGAAGCCGAGCGGATTTACCTGTGGTTCAACGATTGGGTGATGCGGACGAAGGTGGCGGACAGCGAGGCGGCAGCCCTGCGCCGCGACTTCCAGGAGGCTGCGCCCGAGATAAAAGAAGCGTTCCAAGTGGGAGACCCGGAAGAGGACGGCGACTTCCTGTTCTCTTGGCCCTGCTGGATTTTCCGCGCCGTCAAGGGGTGATTAAACTCTGGAACCCTACATCCTTCACCGTGATACCACCGGGCTTCACCGTGATACAACCGGGCAGCGGCCAAACCCGGCGGCAGAAGGGAAGAGCGGGATGACACCGGCAACTGGGGATACCCGCCTGAGCATAATGGAAGGGCCATTGGCGAAACAATCAGAAGCCCCCCAGACTTGAGACCGGGCAACGTCAAACGAATCAAACCTTGCATACCGGCCTGCGGAAAACCAATGCCCGGATTGACCGGCTGTTTCTGGCAATTGTGGGCATTGGAACGGCCCAAACCGGGCTGCTGATAACCCTGATGGTTCGCCCCACGTAACCGGGTGGTCTATGGCGCTTTCTGCGCCGGGTCAAACCGGCCACTGCTCCATCCGCCAAGCCATGTCCCAGAACTGGTATTCCAACCGCAGGCTGGTGGCGTAGGCCGCCTCCATCGCCCTCTGCTCCGCCGGTGACGCTGCGTTGCCCAAGCCGTCGGTCAGCGTCCGCAGACACAGGGCCAGGTCGCGGAACTCGCCGGACGAGTACATCCCCACCCACTCGGCGTAGAGCGGCGCGTGGGCCGGCGCCCCCCGCCGGGCCAGATGCTCGCCGATCTCCCAGTACCCCCACTGGCAGGGCAGCAACGATGCGGCCAGCTCGCCGAAACTGCCCTGTGACGCCACCCTCAGCAGGTACGAGGTATAGGCTACGGTGGTTGGAGCCGGGCGGGTGGCCTCCAGTTCCGCGCGGCTGATGCCGAACCGGGCGCAGTAGCCCCGGTGCAGTTCCATCTCGGTGCTCAGCGTCTCGTCCAGCAGCCCGGCGAACCACGACATCACATCTAGTTCCGGCGCCCGGGCCGCCGCCAGCGCCAGCACACGCGCGTAGTCAATCAGATACACGTAGTCCTGAGCCACGTAGAACCGGAACCGCTCCACGTCCAAGTCGCCCTGCCCGAGGCCCACGACGAAGGGATGCTCCAGGATGGCCCGGCGCACGGGCAGGCAACGCTCCTCGACGCCTTCGATAAATCCCATAACCCTTTCCCTATCCCGGCCGCGGCGGGCGGCGCCGGTGACGGAATATGCTGTCCAGCAGGATGGACAAGCCCGGCAGCAACGGCGTGGTCAGGGTGTCGCCGACGCTCAGCGCGGCCCGCTCGACGTACTCGCCATCCCGCAGTTCCAGTTGAGTTACCGTGTCGTTGCCGGGATCTATGGGCCAGTATTCCAGCACGCCCGCTTCGGCGTATATCCGCCGCTTGCGCGCCAGATCTCGGCCGCGGCCGGTGGACAGGATTTCAACCACGATGTCCGGCGGCCCCTCGACCCACCGTCCTTCCAAGACACCCGGCCGCCCTTCGCGGACGATGACTATATCGGGTTCCGGGGCGCGTTGCAGTTCCCGGGACAGGATGGTGGTCATTTCAGTATAAATATGCGCTGGTGTATGCTCAAAGCTATCTAGATAATTGAGAATGTTTCTACTGAATTCGAGCGTCAGGAATTGGCGGTCGCGCGTGCCGGAAGGCATGATATACAGCACTCCGTCGTCCAGCTCCCATCTGCCGTCGGTCTTGCCCAAGCCCAGGAACTCGTCGAGGGACATCCGCATTCCGGTACGGTATTTTGTGGTGGTCATCACCGGCTCCGTTCGGTGTTCAGCGTCTCGTCCGGCAGCCCGGCGAACCGCGACATCACCTCCGGTTCCGGCGCCCGGGCCGCCGCCGGCGTCAGCACGCGCGCGTAGTCAATCAGATACACGTAGTCCTGAGCCACGTAGAACCGGAACCGATCCTCGTCCAAGTCGCCCTGCCCGAGGCCCACGACGAAGGGATGCTCCACGATGGCTCGGCGCACGGGGAGGCAGCGTTCCTCGACGCCTTCGATGAAGCGCACGGCGACCCTCCTATTCCTCGCCATCCCGCGGCGGGCGCTGGCGGTGGCGGAATATATCGGTCAGCGGAATGGACAAGCCCGGCAGCAACGGCGTGGTCAGGGTGTCGCCGGCGCTCAGCACGGCCCGCTCGACGTACTCGCCATCCCGCAGTTCCAGTTGAGTTACCGTGTCGTTGCCGGGATCTATGGGCCAGTATTCCGGCACGCCCGCTTCGGCGTATATCCGCCGCTTGCGCACCAGGTCCTGGCCGCGGCCGGTGGACAGGATTTCAACCACGATGTCCGGCGGCCCCTCGACCCATCGTCCTTCCAAGACACCCGGCCGCCCTTCGCGGACGATGACTATATCGGGTTCCGGGGCGCGTTGCAGTTCCCGGGACAGAATAGTGGTCATTTCGTGGTAGAAATAGGCCGGAGGTTCATCGAACCCGTTCAGGTAATTTTGGAGGTTCCAGCCGAACTGAAATATCAAGAATTGGTGGTCGCGCGTGCCGGAAGGTATGATATGCAGCACTCCGTCGTCCAGCTCCCATTTGCCGTCGGTCTTGCCCAAGTCCAGGAACTCGTCGAGGGACATCCGCATTCCGGTACGGTATTTTGTGGTGGTCATTACCGGCTCCGTGTCCGCGCATTGGGGAATTACGCGCCGGACAGGATGATTGTACCAGTAAGGAAGGCGCCCGGACGGTATTGGATAGCATCGTTATCCGCATAATACGGTGTCAGACGCCGCTTTCGCCGCGCCCCGCAGTCGGCGTATAATGGTGCTAATCCCTACAATGCCGCGGATGTGATTCCTATGGAAGTTGTTTTCACCCAAGACGTTCCCAACAAAGCCCGCGCCGGCGAGGTGCGGAGAGTGCCCGACGGCTACGCCCGCAACTATCTGCTGCCCCAGGGCCTAGCCGTGATGTCCACCCCGGAAGTGCTGAAGCGCCTGCACAAGATCAAGTCGGCGGGCGACGCGGTGCGGCTCCGGGAAACCCAGGTGCTTGAGGAGCTAAAGGAAGCCTTGGACGGCACCGAGATAACGGTACAGGCCCGCGTCACCCCCACCGGACGATACTACGGCGCAATCACCAGCACCCACATCTCCCAGGCGCTGGCCGAGGTCACCGGCCGCGAGGTGGAACGCCGCTGGATTGAGGTCGCTGAACCGATCCGCGAGCCGGGCGAGTACGCCATAGCCCTGCGCTTCTCAACCGAAATCGCCGCCACCATCCATGTAACCGCCGGGGCCGAAGAGTAACCGGCCGTGACCATGTACGCGGAAAAGCTGCTGCCCCACAATCTGGAGGCAGAGGAAGCGGTCATCGGCTCGCTGCTGATTGATGGCGAGTGCTTCTCGCGGGTTGCCCCCGTGCTGCAACCCGGCGATTTCTACCGGGAACGCAACCAAATCTGCTTTGCCGCGGCCATGGCCCTGTTCCAGCGTGACCAAGCCATTGACCAGCTCACCTTGGCCGGGGAACTGGCCCGCACCGAGAAGCTGGACGCCGTGGGCGGAATGGCCTATCTGTCGCATCTGGTCTCCATCACCCCCACCTCGGCCCACTCGGAAGAATACGCCGAAATCGTTTCCCGAACCTCCACCATGCGCAAGCTCATTGACGCCGCCGCCCACATTTCGGCGTTGGGCTATAACGACACCGACGACGTGGAGGGCACGTTGCGGCAGGCGGAGGACGCGCTGTTCGCCGTCCGCGGCGCCGGCCGGCCCCGCGGTTTCGTCCCCCTGCGGGAGATATACGACCAGTACCTGCAAGACCGGGCCGGAGTGGCCGAGCCGCTGCTGGATACGGGCGGCCCGGTGATGTCGGGCTACGCCGACTTGGATGAACTGCTGGGCGGGGTGCAGCGCTCCGATATGGTAATCCTCGGCGCCCGCCCGTCGCTGGGCAAGAGCACCCTGGCCCTGAACATCTGCCTCAACGCCGCCCGCAACGGTTCCGCCGCCGGGATTTTCAGCCTGGAAATGAGCCGCGAGCAACTCGGCATGCGCATCCTCTCCTCCGAGGCCGAGGTTGACTCCCACCGGCTGCGCTTGGACCTGACCACCTTCGCCGAACAGCAGCGCATCATTGACGCCATCGGCCAGCTTTCCGACCTGCCCGTGTACATAGACGATACCCCCAATCAGAGCATGGTTGAGATGAGGAGCAAGGCCCGGCGGCTGTCCCTGGAGCATGGCCTGGACTTGCTTGTGGTGGACTACCTGCAACTGGTGGAAGGGCCGAGGCGGGGCTACGGGGCCAACCGGGTTCAGGAAATCAGCGAAATCTCCCGCTCCCTAAAGGCGGTGGCCCGCGACCTCAACGTTGGCCTCATCGCCTGCTCGCAGTTGAGCCGGCTGGTGGAGAACCGCCCCAGCCACCGGCCGTTGCTTTCCGACCTGCGCGACAGCGGCAGCATCGAGCAGGACGCCGACGTGGTGATGTTCATTCACCGCGAGGATGTCTACACCACCGAGGAGGAATGGGAGCAGCAGCGCCCCGGACAGCCCTACCCCAAGAATGTGGCCGACATCATAATCGCCAAGCACCGCAACGGCCCCACGGGCAGCATACAACTCGAGTTCCGCGACAACTTGGTGAGGTTTGATTCTTTCGCCCGCGCCCCCGAGTACTAGCCGGGGGGTGCGTGAAATGCCCTTCGCCGGATTCCCCCGAGACACGCTCTACACGCCTGCCCCCGACCAGCTTTTTGGCCCGCTGCTGGAGGAAATCCGCGACATGGCGGAACTGAAGGTGACGTTGCGGGGGCTGTGGCTGCTGCACCACAAGCGGCCCGGCGTCCGGCCGGACGTGAGGGCCGTCGCGCTGGACGAATTTCTGTCCGACACCGCCTTGCTGCGGGCCCTGCGGCCTGTGGCGGACTCCGAAAATCCCGAACCCGGCGAGACTGCGGACGAGATCCGGCGCGGCCTGCGGCTGGCGGTGCGCCGGGGCGTTTTTCTGGCCCACGAAGCCGGGCCGGGCAAGGTGTACTTTGCGCTGAACAGCGACGCCGGACGCCGCGCCATCGCCCGGCTGAAACAGTCCGGCGCGGCGCCGGACGGCTCCGACCTAGGGGCGGACGAAGCGCCGGCGAGTCCGCAGGAGCGCCCCAACATCTTCGCCATGTATGAAGACACCATCGGGATGCTGTCGCCCATCATCGCAGAGCGGCTCAAGGAAGCTGAAGAACGCTACCCGCCGGGCTGGATCCGGGAAGCGTTCGAGATTGCGGCACTGGAAAACAAGCGCAGTTGGGGTTACATAGACACCATACTGAAACGCTGGGGTTCGGAAGGCAGGGGCGGATGGAGCGGCGGGAGTAATGACGATGGAAAGCCTGGGCGACATTCTGCGCAGAATCAGCGACAAAAGCATATCGAAGTCTACGAACGGCGGCGCGGCGCATCCCCCCGAACCGGCGGCGGCTGACCGCTGCTCCACCTGCCGCGGCTCCGGCTGGGTCACCCGCCGTATGCCCGTCGGCCACCCGGAGTTCGGTCAAGCCGTTCCATGCCCCTCCTGCCGGGATGATGAAGCATCCCCGGCCCGCCGGGACTCCCTGCGGCGCTACAGCAACCTGGGGGCCCTTTCCCGCGCCACTTTCGCCGCCACCCGTCCCGAGGGCCCCCTGCCCGACTCGGCCTCGCGGCGCCTGTTCGCCGAGGCGTTTCCGACGGCGGTTTCCTACGCCGAAAACCCGCAAGGCTGGCTGGTTTTCACCGGCCCTTCGGGCAGCGGCAAGACCCACCTGGCCGCAGCCATCGCCAACCGCTGTATTGAGCGGCAGCAGACCACCTTCTTCACGATGACGGCTGACCTGCTGGACCACCTGCGCGCCGCCTACGCCCCCGACAGCGCCACGCCTTACGACGAGCTGTTCGAGCAGGTTCGCAACGTCCCCCTGCTGATTCTTGACGACCTGGGAGTTCACAGCGCCACTCCGTGGGCGCAGGAAAAGCTGTTTCAGGTCATCAATCACCGCCACAATAACGCCCTGCCCACCGTCGTGACCGTGCGGGGGCCGCTGTCCCGGCTGGACGAAACGCTGCGAACCCGGCTGGAGGCCGCCGGGGGGCAGTCAACGGTGCTTCCCCTGGGCCACTTCAACAACCGCTTGGCCCTGGGCATCGGGGAGGTGCGGACGGATATGCTGGCCCGCATGACCTTCGCCAATTTCGACCCGGCCGGCGGCACCGGCGCGACGAAGCGGGACCGGGAACTGCTGGCGAACGCCGTGGCTTCCGCCCAAACCTTTGCCTCCTTTCCCGAAGGCTGGCTGCTTTTCACCGGCCCGCGCGGCTCCGGCAAAACCCACCTGGCCGTAGCCATCGCCGGCGAGAGCCTCCGGCAGGGCAGGCAAGTCTTTTTCGCCTTCGTGCCGACGTTGCTGGACCATCTGCGCACCACCTATAGCCCCGGCAGTTCGGTGGGGTTCGATGAGCTTTTCGAGCAGTTGAATACCGTCCCGTTGCTGATTCTCGACGATTTGGGGGCGGAAAACAGCACCCCCTGGGCCGAGGAAAAGCTGTATCAAATCGTGGTTCACCGTCACGAAGCCCGCTTGCCCACGGTCATCACCACCGCCTCGGACATCGAAGACCTGGAGGAAGCCAAGCCCCGCATATCCTCCCGTTTGGTGGACAGCATGGTAGTGGACTGGGTGCCAATCACCGCCCCAAACTACCGGGACCAGCGCCGCCGGTAAGGGCGCGGCTGGCGCTGCCTCCCTTTCCGCCATTGCTTTCCAGACTGGTTGACAGAGATAGACCGGAGATTTACTTTTGGGAACATCATTCAGATGGAGCTATTATGCCCTCGGCAACCCGTGTTCGCGCTTTCATCTTGGTTTTTACCATATTTTTCCTGGCGGCGTTGGCACTGGTGATTGCCGGAGAATTCTCAGATACAGAATGGATTAAGGTTGTTCTGCGAATTGGTCAAGGGTTAGGGCGGCTGACTTTCGTTGCGACGGCTGCCACGTTCATAATAGTTGAGGGGGTGCCTATGCTTGCTTCGTGGATTAGGAGACAGGAAATCAACCAAGCCAGGGAAGAGGGCCGGGTAGAAGGCCGCGCAGAGGGCCGCACAGAGGGCCGGACAGAAGGCCATGCAGAAGGCCATGCAGAAGGCCGGACAGAAGGCCGCACGCAAGAACGCGAGGCATGGCAGGAATGGATAAGGAAGTTGGAAGATTGGGAAGAACGCAAGGAGGCGGCGGAAAGGGACGGGCGCTCCTTCACGGAGCGGCGCCCTCCTCCCCCGGCCTCTTAGTCAAGTGTCCGGGGCTTTCCAAAATCAGTGCTGTCGGCTTTTGGCAGCCGCCCGTCATACCCCGGCCAAAGCCGGAATCCGCCGTTATGCGTAACAAAGCCTTTCTGGATCTCCGTCTGCGAAGGAATGACGGATGATTTTGGAAAGGCCCTGCTGAGTGCCCTTAACGCGGTTGCCAACCGCCCCGGGGCGTGGTATAATCACTCGGAAGTTAGATAAAGAAGAAGCAAGAGAAGCGAAGACGCGCCAAATGCTAGACGGTGAAACCAAAGCCAACATCATCCGCGAGTACCGCATCAACGACCGGGACACCGGTTCCGCTGAGATTCAGGTAGCAGTCCTTACCGAGAACATCAGGCGGCTTACCGATCACCTGCGCACGCACCGCAAGGACGTCCACTCCCGTCGTGGCTTGCAGGGCATGGTCTCCAGACGGAGGCGCCTGCTGAACTACCTGAGCAAAGAAGACGTAAACCGCTACCAGACGCTCATAACAAGGCTTGGCCTGCGCCGGTAGGTTTACACCACCGCAACCCCGATTCCCTCGGGGTTGTTTTTTGTCTAGCAACGTCCCTCCCCTGCTGTCTTCCGGCCTAACTCACCTTTGCGTGAGGTAATTATTCCTGCTATGGCAACTCAACTTGCAACTCCCACAGTGGTCCACCGCGAAATCGGCGGGGAAACCCTGGTGCTGGAAACCGGCCGCCTCGCCTTCCAGGCTCACGGCGCCGTTACCGTGCGCTACGGCGAGTCCATCGTGCTGGCGACCGCGGTCATGTCGGACCGCCCCCGCGCCGAAGACATTGACTTTCTGCCCCTGACCGTGGACTATGAAGAAAGGCTGTACGCCGCCGGGCGCATTCCCGGCAGTTTCTTCCGCCGCGAAGGCCGCCCCGGTCAGGATGGCATCCTGGCCTCCCGGCTCACCGACCGTTCCATCCGGCCCCTGTTCCCCAAGGGCCTGCACAACGACGTGCAAATAACGCTGACGGTTCTCTCCGCCGACCAGGAAAACCCGCCGGAGATCCTGGCCATGGTGGGTGCGTCCGCGGCCCTGTCCATCTCCCAGATACCCTTCGACGGCCCCATCGGCGCCTGCCGCATCGCCTGTCGCAAAGGGCAGTACATCATCAACCCCACCTACCAGGAAAGCGACGACAGCGACCTGAGCATGGTCATCGGTGGCACCCGGGACGCCATCATCATGGTGGAGGCCGGCAGCGACGAAGTGTCTGAGGAAGTCATCCTCGAAGCCATCCGCCGCGCCCAGGAAGCCAACTCCGAGATTATCGAACTCATTGAAGAGCTGGTCGCCCGCGCAGGCCAGCCCAAGACGGAGGTCAAGACCGACAAGGAAGCTGCCGGGAAGCTCGACAGCAGCATCCGCGGCGTCATAGGCTCTCGCCTAGCCGACGCGCTGGAGGAAAACCTGGACAAGATTGCGCTGGAAGCCCGCGAAAACGCCCTCCGCGACGAGGTCTCCGAGAAACTGACCGGGGAATACCCCGACAAGGCCCTCTCCGAAGGCTTTAAGAGCGTGATGCGCGACGAGGTGCGCCGGCGCATTCTTGAGCGGCACATCCGCCCTGACGGTCGCTCTCTGGAGGAGATCCGCCCCATCGCCTGCGAGGTGAGCGTGCTGCCCCGCACCCACGGCTCCGGCCTGTTCACCCGCGGCATGACCCAGGTGCTTTCCACCGTGACCGTGGGCTCGCTGGCGATGAAGCAGACCCTCGACACCGTGGGGCCGGACAACACCAAGCGGTTCATGCACCACTACAACTTCCCGTCCTTCTCCACCGGCGAGGCCCGCCGCGTCGGATCGCCGGGACGCCGCGAAGTCGGCCACGGAGCGCTGGCGGAGCGGGCCATACTGCCCACTCTCCCCGCCGAGGACGAGTTCCCCTACGCCATCCGCGTGGTGTCGGAAGTGCTGAGTTCCAACGGCAGCACTTCTATGGGCAGCGTCTGCGGCACATCCCTAGCGCTGATGGACGCCGGCATCCCGGTCAAGGCCCCGGTGGCCGGCATCGCCATGGGCCTCGTGACTGGCGACGACGGGCAATACGCCATCCTCAGCGACATCCAGGGCATAGAGGACTTCCTGGGCGACATGGACTTCAAGGTCGCCGGAACCGTTAACGGCGTCAACGCTCTGCAAATGGACATTAAGTGGACCGGCCTGACCCAGGAAATCTTGGCCCAGGCTCTGGAGCAGGCCCGCGCCGGGCGGCTGTATATTATGGACAAAATGGCCCAGGCCATCACCAGCCCCAACCGGCAGATGAGCCCCCACGCCCCCAAGATGATCCGGCTGAAGATTAACCCCGACAAGATCGGCGCCCTCATCGGCCCGGGCGGGCGGGTCATTCGCGGCATCCAGGAAGAGACCGGCACCAATATAGACGTGCAGGATGACGGCACCGTGACCATCGGCGGCGTTGACCAGACCATGCTGGAGGTGGCCCAGTCCAAGGTGGACAGCCTGACCCGGGAGCTGGCTGTGGGCGACATCTTTACCGGCAAAGTGGTGCGCCTGACCAACTTCGGCGCCTTCATCGAGCTGGTGCCGGGCCGCGACGGCCTCATCCGCAACGGCGACTTGGGCGACTTGGAAGAAGACCTGACTGAGGGCCAGGAAATCACGGTGATGATCCACGAAATAGACTCGCAGGGCCGGGTCAACCTGTCGCGCCGCGCCCTCTTCGGCGACGACAGCGCGCCCGCGCCCCGTCCGCCCGTGCCCCGGCCGGCCTTTGACCGCGGCGGACGCGGCGGCGACCGGGGAGGCCGTCCCGGCGGGTTCAGCGGCGGAGGGCGGCGCAATGGCGGCGGCGGCGGACGCCCCACGGGGGGAGGACGCGGCGGCCCCGGCGCAGGCCAGGAACGCCGCTTTGATGGCGGCAACCGCGGCCCTCGCAACTAGGTTTTGTCCATCACGGAGCGCGCCAAGCACGCCGAGAATATGCAGAAAAACTCGGCGCCCTTGGCGCGCTCTGCGTTTAATTTATAACTGAGGTGATTGAGATGCCTGCGATTCGAGTTGTGATACACGGCGCAACCGGAAAGATGGGCGTCGAGACTGTCGCCGCCGTCTGCCGCGAAAGCGACTTGGAGCTGGCGGGAGCCGTCTGCCGCACCGACCGCGGCGGAGTCCTTCCCTCGCCGTCCGGTGATGTTCCGCTGTCCACCGATCTTGAGCAAATGCTGGATGATACCCGCCCCGACGCAATGGTGGACTTCACCAACGCCGCCGCCTGTATGGAGGCCGCCCACACCGCCGCCGCCCGCAAGGTCAACTTGGTGCTGGGCTCCAGCGGGCTGACCGCCGGACACCTAGCGCAGCTCGACGCTCTGGCTAACGACAACGGCGTCGGCATCATCGTCGCCCCCAACTTCGCCCTAGGCGCCATCGTGCTGAAAAAGCTGGCGGAGCAGGCCGCTCCCTTCTTCGATTACGTGGACATCGTGGAGTCCCACCACGAAATGAAGATAGACGCTCCATCCGGCTTCTCTCTGGCCCTCGCCAACAGCCTGGCGGAGCAAAAGCAGTTCACTCGCAACGTGACCGAGAAGGAAAACCTGCCGCAAACCCGCGGGGGCAGCGTCAACGGCGTAACCGTCCACAGCGTCCGGCTGCCCGGCAAGAGTGCTCACCACGAGGTAGTCTTCGGCGCCGCCGGACAGACGGTCACCCTCCGCCATGACACCCTGGGCCGCGACTGCTATATGCCCGGCGTAGTCCGCTGCATTCGCGAAGCCGCCGCCCGCCCCGGCTTGGTGGTGGGACTGGAGAACGTGCTGGGGCTGTAGGGCGGGATGGCTTGGAAAGTTGAATTTTACCCGGCCTTTGAGGTGGAATATGCGGAATTGCCGCCAGACGTGCGAGTTGTGCTTAACGACAGAATAGCTCTTTTAAGACAACACGGCCCGTCGTTGGGGCGCCCATACGCGGACACGCTGAGAGAGTCGCGTCACGCCAACATGAAAGAACTTCGATTTGACGCAGACGGAGTGTGGCGGGTTGCTTTCGCGTTCGACCCCAACCGTCAAGCTATATTGTTACTGGCCGAAAATAAAAGGGAGACAATGAAAGGAGTTTTTACCAGCGTTTGATAGGGAGAGCGGATGCTAGGTTCGACGACCACCTTGACAGATTGCGAGGATAAGCAATGGGAAAGTATAAATTGACCACATTTCAAGAGATTATAGATAGAATGTCTGAAACAGAACGCCGGAATATGGAGGAACGGGTAAAAGTCCTGAATGGCGAGATGGCTTTCTGGGACGGCTTGCCCGAAGCCGAAAGAAACAAACGACTGGAGGCGCCGAAAGTTCATTATGACGTGAAAAGCGACACCCTATGGCTGAAAAACGGCAGGCCCACGCCCCGGCGCTGCGATATCGTAAAGGACAGAGTAACCGCCTATTTCGAGGCCGATATATGGTATCCGTCCGCAGTCAAGGTATCGGGAGCTTACGAATTGCTGGCCGGGTTTTTCCGCCCCGGCGACGCTCTGGTAACGCGCTGGCCGGTCGTCCGGTACGGAGAGAACGGCGTCCTTGAAAAAGTGCTCTGCATTGAAAACCTGGAAATCACATACACTATCATCAGCGATTACTTGTGGATTAACAATGGTGAACCGGCCTATGACGGCAAGGAAATTGCCGACGAGCTGTCGGTTTCTTTTGGCGAGGGCGACGACAGACCCGTCGGCGTGCTTATCAACCCCGCTGCGAAGATACTCACGCCGATTTTCTCCCAAGTCGGCACCTCGAAACCCGCCCGTCTGGTATAGTAGTTTGGTGATTTCCAAAATTCTAGTTGAAGGATGAGGGTATCCTCGTGCAAGACCTGACCATCGCCGTTGTTGGCGCCACCGGAGCCGTGGGCGCAGAGTTCCTGCGCATCGTGGAGCAGCGCTATGCCGAGCCGCCCCGCCTGCGGCTGATGGCCTCCGGCCGCTCCGCCGGGAAGCGCATTGCCGCCGGCGGCCAAGAACTGGTGGTTGAGGAGGCTACGGAGGATTCCTTCGCGGGCGTGGACTTGGCCTTCATCTCGGCCAGCTCCGAGGTCAGCCGCCGCTTGGCCCCGGCCGCCGTGGCCGCGGGCGCGGTGGTGATAGACGACGGCTCGGCCTTCCGCATGGAGCCCAACGTGCCGCTGGTGGTGCCGGAGGTCAACGGGGCCGACGTGGAATGGCACGAGGGCATCATATCCATCCCCAACTGCTCCACCACGCCGCTGGTGATGGCCGCCCACCCTCTGCGGGAACTGGGCGCCATCCGGCGCATCATTGCCGACACCTACCAGTCGGTTTCCGGCGCCGGGGCCTCCTTGGTGGCTTGCCTGCGGGAGCAGTCGGAGCGGCTCATTGACGCCAGCCACCGCGCCGCCGCCAGCGAGCCGGGGCAAATCGCCTATAACCTGATTCCGCAGATAGACCGTTTCCTGGAATCGGGATACACCTACGAAGAACAGAAAATGCGGCAGGAATCGCAGAAGATTCTCCATGACCCGCAACTGCAAATTTCCGCCACCTGCGTCCGCGTCCCGGTATACGTGTCCCACAGCGCGGCAGTGCATCTGGAGTTCGACCGCCCCATATCCCCCGGCGAAGCCCGCGAGGCCCTGGCCGCGATGCCGGGGATGACCGTGCTGGACGACCCCGCCAACAACGCCTACCCCATGCCTTGGGACGTTTCCGGCGAGGACGACGTGTTCGTAGGCCGCATCCGCCAAGACATCTCCAACCCCAACGGCCTGGCAATGTGGATCGTCTCCGACAACCTCCGCAAAGGCGCCGCCCTGAACAGCCTCCAAATTGCCGAGGAACTGCTGGCCCGCGGCCGCCTGAAGCCGCGCCCGGCCAGCGCCCGCATGTAAACCTGCCGCCTAGCGCAACGGCATTGGGCATCAGGACTCGCTGTCTCCCGAAACGCGCCGCAACCCCGGTCGCCAAGCAGGGTTGCGGCTGGGTCAGCCGCGCGTATAATGGGCGCAAACGCCCGCATCCGAGACATTCCAGCCGAAAGGAGGGCTACCATGACTGAGTTGGGCAGGCTTATCACGGCGATGGTCACGCCGTTCGACGCCGAGGGGAAGGTGGACTACCAGCAGGCCAAGCGGCTCGCCAACGCCCTTCTGGACTCCGGCAGCGACGGGGTCATCGTGTCAGGCACTACCGGCGAGTCGCCGACCCTCACCACTGGGGAGAAGCTGCGCCTCTACGCTGAGGTGAAGGAATCCGTTGGCGACCGGGGCGCGGTCATCGCGGGAACCGGCAACTACAGCACCGCCGAGAGCATCGAACTCACCCAAGAGGCCGAAAAGACCGGCGTAGACGGCCTGCTGCTGGTGGTCCCCTACTACAACAAACCCCCGCAGGAGGGCCTCTACCAGCACTTCAAGGCCATCGCCGACAGCACCAGCCTGCCGGCCATCGTCTACAACGTGACCAGCCGCACCAGCTTGAACATGACCCACGAAACCACCATCCGGCTCAGCGAAATTGAAAACATCGTGGGCATCAAAGAGGCCGGCAGCGATATGGACCAGATAGCCCGCATCATTGACGGGGCCAAGCCCGGCTTCTTGGTGTGGAGCGGCAACGACAACGAGACCTTCTACATCATGGCTATGGGCGGCTACGGCGTGGTCAGCGTGGCCTCCCACCTCATCGGCAGCCAGATAAAGCAGATGATGGGCCTGCTGCTGGAGGGCGACATCGAAGGGGCCGCCGCCGAGCACCGCCGGATGCACCCGATGTTCAAGGTGCTGTTCGTCGAGTCCAACCCCATCCCGGTCAAGCACGGCCTGAACCGGGCGGGCTTCGACGTCGGCAGCCCGCGCCTTCCCCTGATTCCGGCCTCCGAGAAGGCCGCCGCCGAAATCGACAAGGTGATGTCGCAATACAATATAGACCTGCCGGTTTAGGGACTGCGAACCACAGAACCCTGCGAGAAACAACGGAAACGGGAAGGGGGGCGCTCGCCCCCTTTTCGTTCCCACGGAACCATATATTCCGCACGCCTTGCGGCAGGCAATCAGAGGCCCTGGCGATGCCCGTCACTCCCCAAGGGGCGGAGTCTTTTCCATGTTCCTTTGAGCAGGAGCGGCAGGATATATTCCGATGCTTTTTCCAAGGTAAACCCGACCGGATAGCCTTCCCGGTCGAGATGAGCTACGCAGTGCTCAATGACGGTTTCGCTGTAACTCACCGGCTCGCTATTGCGAAAAGACAGCGTATCGGACTCTTCACAATAATCAATCGTTAAATCTTCCTCTCCTGTGTCGGGCTTGGCAAATTCGCCCGGCCGCAAATGCGGCAAAAACAAGTCTGCCGCGTCGAGAAACTCAAAGCCGGTACATCGCCCTTTAGCATCAAAATCCGCCATCAAAAAGGCCGCGACAGTTGCGGATTCTTCGTAATCCCATCCCCTTGATAGGGATAGGATGTCCAGGCCATTGTCGTAGGAGTAGGGCGTTGAATTATTCACGACGACCTTCTTCTCCTCCTGCGTTCCTTCGATGGTAAAGGTCATTCTCTACCGCAGTTGGGCCACGGTAACGCCCTCGCCGCCGGGGCCTTCGCCGTCGGCTGCGGTTTCCACCAGCGGATGGTCGGCCAAGTACTCGCGGATGGCGCGGCGCAGGGCGCCGGTGCCTTTGCCGTGGATGATACGCAGCAGCGAAACCCCATCCAAGGCCGCGTCGTTCAGGGCCGTATCCACGCGAGCCACGGCCTCATCCACCCGCAAACCGCGCAGGTCCATCTCCGGGTCAGGACGGCCGCCCGAATGCGCATAGCCGCGTCTGCGGCCCCGCAGGGGAGCATTGTCCGCGGGACGGCTGGCCGCCCGGTCCAGGTAGACGCCCTGCCGCGCGGCGGCGGGGTGCCCCTCGGCGAGGCTCTGCAACTGGTACACGGGGATCTTGGCCCGCATGGTTCCCAGCAGCACTTCCACCCGTTGCGCCTGCGCCGAGCTGTCCGACGGGTCGGGCGGGGTTATGACCTCCACCGGCTGGCTGATGCCGCGCACGTATACCCGGTCGCCGCTTTTGAGCCGCTCCTGCCAAGGCGTGCGCTTGATCTCTATGGGCTGCCAGTTGGGGGCGTCCAACTCGCGCTGCACCTCGCGCAGGGCCTGCTGACTCTCCCGCAGCTCGCCCCTGCTCTCGCGCCCGGAGGCGGGCGCCCGGGCGGGGCCTGCGGCGGACGGGACGGCGGCGGCGCTGGCGGCCAGTTCCATTGACCGTTCGGCCCGTTGCAGGCGCTCCAGGATGTCGCCGGTACGCAATTGCAGTTCGCGGCGGGCTTCCTCCACCAGTTCGGTCTTGGCAGCCTCCACCGACCCCAGTTGCTCTTCCAGTTGCTGTTGCAGCTTGACGGCGGCAAGCCGTGACGATTCGGCCTCTTCCTTCAACCGCTCCACCGTGCGGCGTTCCTGCTGCAACTCCCGCAGCAGCGACTCCGTGGCCTGCTCCACCGGGGACACGCCGGCGCCGGCGTCCTCGATGATTTCCTGCGGCATCCCCAGCCGCGCCGCGATGGTCAGCGCATAGCTGCGGCCCGGCAGCCCCACGGTTAGCTGGTAGGTGGGCGCCAGGGTGACCGGGTCCAGGTCCACGCTGGCGTTCAGCATCCCGGGGTGTTCCTGCACCGTGCGAGCCACGCCGCGCTGGTGCGTGGTGCCAATCAGGAACAAGCCCATGCCCTGGAAGCGGCGCAATACTGCACTGGCCAGGGCGGCCCCTTCCTCCGGGTCGGTGCTGGTTCCTAATTCGTCCACCAGCACCAGCGAGCGGCCGGTGGCCCGGCGCATAATATCCAGCAGGTTGGTGACGTGGGAACTGAAGGTGGAGAGCGACTGCTGGATGCTCTGCTGGTCGCCGATGTCGGCATAGATGCCGTCGAATCCCGGAAAGCGGGCGTCGTCGGCTGGGATGTGCAGCCCCGCATGAGCCATCATAGCCAGCAGACCGACGGTCTTCAGGGCCACGGTCTTGCCCCCGGCGTTGGGGCCGGTGATGAGCAGCACCCCGTGATCGGAGTCCAGCGACAGGCTGATCGGCACCACGTCGCCCGGCAGCAGCGGGTGCCGGGCGCGGCTGAGGCGCAGGCGGCGCGCCGGCCGCTCAGCCGGCCAATCCTGGCCTCCGGCCAACTCTGATTCAGGCGTATCCCCGTCCTCCATAACCGGGGAAGCGGCCCGCAAGGCCGCCGAGTAGCGGGCCTTGGCTGCGTCCAGATCCAGACGGGCCACGATGTCCAGCGTCAGCAGCAGATCCTCGCCGGTGTCGCCGACGCGGTTGGTGAGCTGCCGCAGCACCCGCTCCACTTCGCGCTCCTCGGCCAGCCGGGCCTCGCGCCAGCGGTTGCCCATGTCCACCGCCGCCATCGGCTCCACGAACACCGTCGCGCCGCTGTCGGAGACGTCGTGGACGATGCCGGGGACGCGGTAGCGCATCTCGGTCCTGATGAGCAGCACCATCCGCCCGTTGCGCTGGGTGATGAGCGGCTCCTGCACCACCCCGGCCCTTTGGAAGCGCCGCAAGTTGCGCTCCATAATTTCGTTCAGCCGGTTCTGCGCCTGCCGCGACTCGGTCCTCAGCCGTCCCAGCAGGGGGCTGGCATAGTCCAGCACCTCCCCGGCCGGGCTGATGGCCGCGCCGATTTCCCGGTCCAGGTGGCCCAGATCCGGGATATTGCTGGCTAGGCTTGACAGCAGCGGCAGTTCTTCTTTGCGGCTCAACTCGTCCCGGTCATATCCCGCCGCCCGGGCAAAGGCGCGTACAGCATACAGCTCCTCGCCGCGCAGCAGGCCGCCCAGCATGGCGCGGTGAATCAGCTCGCTGATGTCGTTCTCCGGCCCGAACTCCAGCGAGCCGCCGCCGTCTATGTACCGGCGCGCCTCGGTGGTCTCCTGCTGCCGCGTCGCCACCTCCAGAAGATCGTCGGACGGCTCCAGTGCCGCCATCTTCTCCCGCCCCAGCGCAGTGCGGCAGTATGACGCCGCCTGCGCCAGCACTTGGTCAAACTCCAGCAACCGCCCGGCCTTCTCAAAACCGCCCAGAGTCATCCAACAGTCTCCATCCCTACGAGGTTAATTCAACGCGGAGCGCACAGAGCCTTATGATTTTTATACCCCCGTGATCTCTGTGCTGAAATCAATGGCCCACACCCGGCTCTCAGCCAGCATCTCCGCGACCTGCGGGAGAGCATCGCGTTTCGGGTCGCGGATGTTCAGGCGGCGCCCCAGCGTGATGGGTTGCAGCGCGGCCAGAGCCGGGCATTCCTTCAGCAGGCCGTTGAGGGTGAACCGCTCACCGCCCAGCGCCAGGTAGTCCGGCTGCGCCGCGGGGGGAGCGAGGCGGGCGCGGACTTCCTCGCATACCTTGTCGTACAGGCGCTTGATTTGGCCCTCGCGCACCCGCGTATAGCGCAACTGCGAGGTGCCGCCCGCGTGATGCTTGCCCTTGACGTAGCGGGAGCCGGTCTTGGATTCCACCAGCTCTCCCCCGCGAAACACCGCTACCGAGAAACGCCCCAATCGCACCAAGACAACCCCAATGGTGACGTCGGCGTCCAAGATCCGCCGCAGGGGAGCATCGTCCCAGTCCGTGGTCAGAAAGGTTTCTGCAACGGGCAAGGGGGGCGAGATAAGCAGCCCCCGCCGGTCAACCCGTAATCCCACAAGGCCGCATCCGTCCCGCATCACCCGCTCGCCCAGCTCCGCGATGTGCGCTGCCCAGCCGGTCGCCGCCATCGCCGCCGGGTCGGGGCTGTCGCCCGGCGCCACATACAGCGACGACGCCGCGCCCGTACCGGCGTCCGCTGCCAGCTCGTCCAGCATCCGCCGCAGCCGGGCTTCGGAAACCGCCGCGCCGCTCATTGCCTTCTTATCGCTCATACACCAACGATTGTATCATCGCAGTCGCCCCGACCGCCGGGTATAATCCTTGGAAATAGCTGTGCCATTGGGGAAACGGCTATGCCACCGGGTTTTGCCTGAATCAGGATTCGCTGGATTACAAGGATTCATCGGATGGGAAAATTCTGAAGATCCCGCCAATCCCGATTCAAGCCATCACGCCAGGAAACGCCGCAACCTGACGGACAAGGAGAAGCCTTTGAGTCCTGAAGAAAGAGAATCAATCCTGCAACGGCGCGACGCGGCCTTGGCCCGTCTGGATGAAGGTCACCGGATCCTGCTGCAATCGCTGGAGGGTATGGAGGCCGAGGAGGCTTTTCTGGGCCAGCGCTGGTCAGTGCGCGACGTGCTGCTCCACCTCGACTCCGAACGGTACGTGGACGCGCTGGAGCGGATTGCCCGGGGCGATATGGAAATGCTGCCGCCCTTTTCCAGCCGCGAGGAGCATTTCCGGCAGGAACTGGAGCGCCAGGAAGCCACCCACCGGCGGTTCCGCGCCCTGCTCACCGAACTTACGCCGGAACAGTTGGCGCGTCCGGCGACCCCGCCGAACCCGGACAACTCCTTCCCCGGCCTGACGCTGCTCGAACTGCTGGAACGCTCGGCAGGCCATGAGGCCGCCCATGCCCGGCAGATTGACCTCACCCGCAAGTACATCGCCGCCTTCCGCTCGCAGGAAAGGGCGTTGAACGTCGCCGCCTTGGGCGACGGCGACCCGGCCCGCCTGTCTCAGCAGGTCAAGGATCTGCTGAACATGGCCGACTACGTGGTGGGCGAGCCGGACGCTCTGGCCGCCGTCAGCCACATCGTCCGGGGCGTCCAACTGACGATGCGCCCCGGCAACCGCGAGGAACTGGTGAACCGCGCCGCCCGCGAAACCCGCGAAGGGTTGTGGGCCATCGTCTGCGTGATGGGCCGCGGCGGCGATGACGACGAAACGGTGTCCCTGGCCCGCCGCCATGCAGACGCGGTAGCGGTGCACCGGCCAGCGGGGTAGGGGGCCGGCGAAATCCCGTCACTCCCTCGAAGCGCGCGTCAATGCTCCCTCCGGCAACAAGGTCTTTTAGTGGTCCCTTCGCCGTTCCTGCGAGACCGGAGTCGAACCTGTGTACTCCCGCTAAGGCGGGAATGACGGAGCGGGCAATTCCAAAACACGTTTAGGATACGGGAACCCGGCCGCATTTGACCCGGAAGCTCAATCGTATCTACACTGGCGGCAGATTGCTGTGGACTGA
Source organism: Dehalococcoidia bacterium (assembly GCA_965213725.1). Taxonomy (GTDB): domain Bacteria; phylum Chloroflexota; class Dehalococcoidia; order Lucifugimonadales; family UBA3495; genus VXOI01. Next base: position 1,391,366 of record OZ243924.1, on the reverse strand, counting down.
AAGGTGAAGCGCATGGGTTTCAAGCTGGTTATTTGTCCTCCCAACTATCAGGAACACTGGACGGAAAGGCTGCGCCAAGAGATTCCCGGCATAGACGTCCACCTTTGCCCCACGGTGGGGGAGGCAATGGAGGTCATCGGCGACGCTGACGCCGCTTTCGGCGACATCGTGCCGGAACTGCTGGAGCGGGCGCAAAAGCTGCGCTGGATTGCTTGTCCTCAAGCCGGGCCCAAGGCCGGATACTACACCCGCGAGCTCATCGAGAGCGACGTTAGCGTTACCAACACCCGCGAAATTTACAACGATCACATCAGCGCCCATATCATGGCGTTGCTGCTGGCTTTCGCCCGGGGGCTGCAAGTCTACATTCCGCAGCAGGTGGCGGGGGTGTGGCGCCAAGGCTATCCCACAGTCTACCTGCCGGAGGCCACGGCTGTGGTGGTGGGCGTGGGCGGCATCGGCGGCGAGACGGCGAGGCTGTGCGCCGAGTTCGGGATGACGGTGCTGGGGGTTGATCCGCGGCTGACGGAGCCGGGGCCGGGCCTTTCGGAACTGCACCGCCCCGGCAGCCTGTTGGCCCTGCTGCCGCGGGCGGATTTCGTCATCGTCACTGTCCCGGAGACCCCGGAAACCCAGGGTATGTTCACCCGGACTCAGTTTCAGGCAATGAAGGACACCGCCTTTTTGATAAACATCGGACGCGGGGCGACGGTGATATTGGACGATTTGGCGGAGTCGCTGCGGGCGGGCGAGATTGCCGGGGCGGGACTGGATGTGTTCCAGGTGGAGCCGCTGCCTGCCGGGCATCCCCTCTGGACGATGCCGGGCGTTCTGATAACGCCCCACGTGGCCGGAGCCGGCCCCTATCTGGACGACCGCCGCACCGAACTTTTTATAGACAACTGCAAGCGGTTCAACGAAGGGCGCCCCCTGCGAAACGTGGTGGACAAGGCCAACTGGTTCTAGGCGGCTGCGCTGCCCCAAACCCGGCTGGCGAAAGTCCCATCCTGATTCGGGCAATGCTTTGTAATCACTCTGAGCCGTCAACCGGGAAGCGTTGCGGGGAATATCGGGCTATGCTAGTGTTTCATTCACTTTCCGGCCTAGGAGGAGCAATGGCAGAGGAAACAGGAAAACCGCAGCCCAACTACAATCCCTTTCCGCCCGGACAGTCCAGCCGCTCGATGGTCATTGAATTGGACGTCGAAGATATGGGGCAGATGCTCCGCCGGGCCTTCGTCAGCTCCCATGGCAGCTTCACCATCTACTGCGATGAACCCGCGGCCATTGGCGGCAACGGGACGGCTCCGGCGCCGCTCCACTACTTCGCGGCGTCCATCGCATTTTGAGAGATGACCCAGATTGAGAGGTACTCTCAATTGATGAAGGTCGAAATCAGCAGCGTCAAGGCCCACGTTGCAGTGCACTTTGGACTGCAAGGCTCGGTGCTGGCCGGGACGATTGAGGCCAGCGCGCCCAAGGTGGAGACCAGCTACGAAATCGAGTCGCCCTTGGCTGAAACCAAAGAAGGGCGCGACCGGGTGGCGGCCATGCTGCGCAACGCCCGCAACGGCTGCTGGGTGCGCGCCGCGGTAGCCAACCCCACCCCATTCGAGGACAAGTCAACACTGAATGGGGAGCCTATCGAACCGCTAGGCAATACGCCCGCTTTGACGTAAATTCATACCCGCATTCCCGCACGCGCGGGGGTAGAGGGGTGGAATTGCGCCTTGCCACCGGCGCCAAACCCCTCACTGGATGCTTACAACCGGCGGACGATTACCACCCCAGAGTCTCGGGAATCAGCACCAGCGAGATGCGCCCTTCCACCGGCTCATGCTCCATCACAAGGAACTTGCCGATGGGAGTGGGGGCGACGCCGCGATTTTCCAGCCACCGGTCATGGCGCTCCAGCGTCCAGCCGCGGGTACGGGCCTCGGCATCGGCCAGCGATGCGCATATCTTCTGCGTCCCCGCCACCAGAACGACCCGGCGCGCGCCATAGGAATAGGCCCCTATCTGGCTGCCGGAACTGCTGGCTATCACTATCTCGCCGGTTTCAGCGATAGCCTGCACGCTGCCCACGAAGTAGTCGGCGGTGGTGGTCTTGCGCCGAAACTCGCGCTGCGCCGCCGGGTCCGGTTGCGTCATCATCCGGTCGTGGAGGTTCACGTAGCGGTCGTTGCCGTGCATATATTCGGTGTAGCCGATGGTGTCCAGCGTTTCCGAGGTATTGACGAAAACCTCGGAGCCTTCAGGCACCAGCTCCTGAATCTTGGCGAGGGCGGCCTCCCGGCTGTCCACCAGAAAGGCCGCCACGTTGCGGGCGGCCAGCGCCTCTATCGTCCGCTGGATGGCTTCGGCGGATGCCGGGGCGGTGGGATTGCCAGTGGTCATTGCTTTGCTCCTCTCTTCAACACCCCCCAAGGGGAGAGGGTAGGTGAGGGCGCGCCAGCCCTCAAAGTCTCTTTTTCTGGCGTTTCTCCCTAACCCTAACTTCCTCCCCGGGGGAGGGAACTCTAGGAAGAGCCGGGCCGCAGGTTAGGCATCACCTCGTCTGCGAACAGGCCCATGGAGCGCATCACTTGGCCGGGGGTCAGGTCGCCCCAGGCAAGGATGGGGCAGAAGTAGTTGACGCCGGTCTCGTCTATTGCCCGCTGTATCTTCTCCCGCACGGTGGCCGGAGAACCTGTAATGACGATTTCTCGCGGCTCAAGGTCATCGAAGTCGCGTATGAAATTGAGGAAGTCGTAACCGGCTTTGTCCCACAGGAAGTTGATGTTGTGGAACCAAGCCTGGAATGCTTCCCGGCATTCGCTCCTAGCCTGCTCATCGCTGGAAGCGACGTAGACGTGCCGAACGAGTCCCAGCTTGGGGACAGGTACGTGGCTGTTCAGCCCGTCGGACATTCGCTCGGCGTTCCAGACCCGCTTGTAGAGGTCGTAGTGTTCCTTGGTAGCGGCGTTGTCTGCGAAGACATGGCAGGTGTTAAAGCCGTGCTGGGCCATCCAGGGCACCGTTTCGATGTTGTTGCTGGCGTACCAGAGCGGGGGATACGGCTTCTGATAGGGCTTGAGCCAGAGCTCTATATCCTCGTAGTTGTAATGCTTTCCCTGATAATTGAGCAAGCCGGTGGAGAAGCCGCTGGTAAACATATCCATCTGCTCGTTGAACACTTCCCAGCTAGTGTCCAAGTCAACCTCGAACTTCTCGGCCTCCACCGGCGAGACTCCCCGGCCCACACCCAGGTCGAGGCGTCCGTTGCTGAGATTGTCCAGCATACAGATCTCGTGGTACAGGCGGATGGGGTTATAGAAGGGCAACAGGAAGACCAGCGGCCCCAGCCGCAGCCTGGAGGTGCGCTGCGCCGCGGCCGCCAAGAACACCGAGGGCGACGGCGATACGCTGAGGGGGGTGATGTGGTGTTCCGCTAGGTGGTAGCTGTAAAAGCCGGCGCGGTCGGCGTATTCCAGCAGCTTCAGCCGGTTCTCGAAGATGTCATGGGGCGCTGACTTGTCCCATTCAATCCAGTCGAAAAGCCCGAATTGCAGGGTATCGTTAAGCGTGTTGGCCTGCGTCATGGCTTAGCTCCTGCCCAAGGTAATCGCGTTTGCGGTTAAGGGTAAGGGAGGATGAGCGTGGCTACTCCCTCAGCGATAGCCAATTCATGCTGGGGGCCGTTCAGAACGGCGGTGACGACGAGGGGCGTGACGTCGCCGCCGGTGGCGTTCCGCAGGATGCCGGCGCGAGCTTTGGCCCTGGCGATGTCGCCGTTGTCGGCAGTTAGCGAGACTTCCGCTGCGACGTGGCGGTTGTCTTGGGACGAAATGATAATGTCAGTATCATTGAGGTCGTCGGCTTCTTCCCGGGAGATGACGCCATTGTTGACGGCCCGCGCGGTGGCGCTGGCTAGCTGAGGCGCCTCCGGATCGTTCTGAGTCAGCGCCAAGTAGGGATTTTCCAAACCGAACCGGCTGCGGGCGCGGGACAACACCCGGTATCGCACCTTGCGCTCGTAGTCGCTGCCTTCCAGGTTCCCCAAGCGGCCTTCAATCAAGCCCATTCTGAGGTGGTATCTCTCGAATTCCCGCTGGTTTTCTTGGACCGCTTGGGCAAGCTCGCTAACTAGCCTAGCCAACTCGCCGGTCTGCCGCAAATTCTCGGCGGTCTGCTGGGCAAGCTCGCCAACTAGCCTGGTCAACTCGGCGGTCTGCTGGGCAAGCTCGCCGACTAGCCGGGTCAACTGGCCTGTCTGTTGGGCGAGTCCGTCAAACCGGCGGGTTAGCTCGGCAATCTGCCGGGAGTTCTCGGTTACCTGTTCGGTCAGCTCGGCGAACAGGAGCGGCAGGTTCAGCATATCCTTGCTCAGCAGAATGCCGCGGATCACGTCGGCCCAATCGGGCTGCTCTCTCAGGATTCGCACTAGGTCGTGGATGTCGTTGATTTCGTCCATATCCAGGATGATGCTCTCACAACTGAATTTACTACTATAATACGCCCGCCGCTCCGCATCTGCAAATTCGCGCCGCCGCGGTTGCGCCCGGCGGTTGCGCATCCCCGGCGAAGACGGTAGCGCCTATATTCTATGGCGCGGCAGCCCCGAATCGCCGGAGGCAAGCAGCGTGATATGGGAACCCTGAACTTGCCCGACCGCGCACTGGCGATTTCAGCACATCGCAGCAGAAGCGTCTTGCACCGGAGACCGGCGGGGCGCCAACCGGGCCCTTATCAATGCCAGCTCTCTGACGGAGCTTACCGGGCGGCCTGCCCGGGCCGCCATCGCCAGCGTAAGAAGTGAAGAAAACGTCAACTGGCGGATAGAGTCCGGCAGTGTTTACTGGCGCGAAATCCAAGAGAAGGACTTGGAGCCGGATTAACGCGCCGGCACATCCAAGAGTCAGGGGCGGGCTGGGAACCCGCCCCTTCGCTATCTCCAAAGTTCCCTCTCTCAGGGAGAGGTTCAGGGCGGGGCAGTCCCCTAGCCCCGTTGCGCCGGCGCCCCGGCGATGATCATGGCGGCGAACTCCGTGTCTATCCCTCGCGGCCACTCGCGGCCCGACGGGTCGGATACGCTGATGATCAGGGGTGGGCCGAGGCCCTCGATTTCCATGCGCAGCACGTCGCCGTTCTGGATGGCGCCTATGTGCTGGTGGTTGACGCCGGTGGCGATGACGTCGCCGGGTTCCAGCGTGGTTATTTTCGACATTTCCGAGATCAGCTCCGGGATCTTGTGGGCCATGTCGCTGGTGGGGAAGTCGTGGCGCGGCTCATCGTTGTTCCACAGTCTGACCTGAAGGTTTTGCGGGTCGGCTATCTCGTCGGCGGTGACCAGCGCCGGGCCCATGGGGGCGAAGGTGTCCCAGCACTTGCCTAGGAAAAAGCTGTTGCCCACTGCGCCGCGCAGCCCGCGGGCCGACATATCCAGGAAGTTGGTGTAGCCGAATATGTAGGAAAGCGCCTCGTCCTGCTCCACCTTGCTGGCCTGGCGGCCGATGACGAAGGCCAGTTCCGGCTCATGATGAAACACCGAAGCGGGGGCCGGCGGCAGTTCGCAGGTGTCGCCGCTGCCGATGACCGCCGTGGGCGACTTCAGGAAGGCGTCCAGCACCGCCGGTTCCCGCTGTCCGAACTCCAGGTAGTTGACCGCAGCGCAGATGAGCTTGGGCGGGCGCGGCACCGGCGGGCGCAGCCGCACGCTGCCCAAGTCCGCGCCATCCTGCCCTTCAATGGCGGCCTCAATGCGGGGCCGCATCTCCTTCCAGTTGATGATTACTTCTTCCATCAGGTCCTGGGGCCGCCGGAAGCTCATCCCCTCTACTGCCGACATGGCATCGGCAATCCGGTCTCCCTCAATCACTCCCAGCCGGAAATCATCGTAAAGCGCCAGTTTCATAGCCATCCCTCCCGTTGTGGCGGAGTTTGGGGGTAGTGTCGCACGTGGATGCGGGGATGGGCAAGCGGCCACAAACCACGGTACTTTCAGCATTTGTTGGTAATAGGTTAGAATAGGAGAAAATCTGCGAGCCGGCGAGCCGGCTTGGCGGGAGGCGCCGGGATGGCGCGGCAAAGGGTTTACCGGAAGGACCAGCAGTGTCCCCGGTGCGGTTCCAATTGGCTCCCCAAGTATGGCAAGTCCCTGGGCAAGCAGACCTACCGTTGCGGGCAGTGCCTGTACCACTTCACCGAAGGCACGCAGCGGCCGCACCCAGCCCCCGGTCAATAGCCGGGTGCCGGCGTTATACACCGAGGGGATGAGCCTGGCGTCCATCGGCCGGGCGGAGGGTCTTAAAGGCGAGACGGTCTAGGGACTGGTTAAAAAGCCCGGGCCGCTGGGGGCCTTGATGCCCCGTCCGGTGCGGGAACGGGTTCTCGGGCGCCGGAAGCCGCCCGGGTCATCGCCCCGAATGAGATGTGGGCCTGCATGGGCGCCCGGGGAAGCGGCGGGAGGTCTGGATTTGGACGGCGGTCATTGAAGAAGCTGATGGGAAGAAGCTGATGGGAAGAAGCCGATGTCCGCCGGAGGCGGAGTTGTACCTGAGCGGCCATTATGCGGTGTATGAGTGGCTGCCTCGGGAGCGGCGCCTAGCGAAGAAGGGCGGGGCGGTGAACCGGAACGAGGGGCGGCATTCCAGGCTTTGGGACAAGTTGAAGCGGTTGCAACGGCGGGCCAAGGGGTACAGCAAAAGCCTGGGGATGCTGCGGGATTCTCCGGCCTTGGTCCGCCTGCGCTTGGGGCTGATTTAATACCAACAAAGGCTGAAAATACCCACAATCAACGAAACAATCCGGGGCTCAATGGCCGCAAAGCGGCGCCAAGCCGACAGGAGGCGCGTTGCACGTTGGAGTTTGCAGGCTGACGCTGTATCTGCCGGAGGCGTCCAGCCTGAAGGAAAAGCGGCAGATTGCCCGCTCCCTGATTGACCGCATCCGCCATCGCTTCAACGTGGCCGTCGCTGAGGTGGAGGACGCCGGTATGCGCCAGCGGCTCACCCTAGGCGTCTGCTGCGTCAGCAACGACCGCAGACACGCCGACGCCATGTTGTCCGGCCTGCTCAACTTCATCGAAGAGTCGCGGCTCGACGCGGAGCTGCTGGACGTTCAGACCGAAATCATCAGCGGAGCGTAGCCGGGTACGGGTTTCCGTTGGACAGACCGTCGCGGAAATCCACCAGCGCGCGGGCCATGACGTCTGCGGCCACGTGGTGGGAGTTGTTGTGGGCGGCCGCGGGCAGGGTCACGAACTGCTTGGGCGGGTTGGCGGCCCTGAACAGCTTGATCCCCTGGGAGTGCGGCACAATTTCGTCCAATTCGCCATGCAGCACTATCAGCGGCGCGCGAACCTTCGGGATCAACCCCACCGAGTTGTAATGGCGGCGCACCATCCATCCGATTAGGGACAACGGCAAAGTCAGTTTCGCCATGTCGTAGATGGATGAGAAGGGCGCAATCAGAGCCATCCCGGCCGGGGGCTGCGACACCGCCAGCTCAATAGCCACCGCCGCGCCCAGGGAATGCCCGAAGTAAACGATGCGGCCGGGGTTTATATCCGTCCGCTGCTGGAGATACTGCCGCGCGGCGCGGGCGTCGAGGTAAGTGCCTTGCTCCGACGGTTTGCCTTCGCTGCGCCCGTAGCCCCGGTAGTCAAAGATGAACTGGTGGACGCCCAGCAGTCGGTGCGCCCGCTCCAGTTGGCCGACGCGGGTGCCGATGTTCCCGCCGTTGCCGTGGAACCACAGCCAAGTTTGCGTTTCCGGCCCGGAAAAAGCGTCTGGAGCCGGCAGAAACCACCCGTGCAGCTTCAGGCCGTCGGGAGATTTCAGGCAGACTTCCTCAAAGCGCAGGCCAGCATGGGCCGGGGTACTGGCGACTTCCGGTTCCGGGAAGAATACAAACCGCTTTTCAGCCCAAGCCCACAACATATACCGGGTATCAGAGTCCTATGCGGAGATGACGGACTGCCCTCTGCTTCTCATCAGTTCCAGCAACCGTTGGGAGAAATCGCGCTTGGTCAGCACTGCGTCGCAGCCCAGCCCCCGCGCCTTCCGCAGCGTTTCTGCGTCGCCGTGAGGGCCGTAAGCGATTAGCAAGGCCGCGGCCCCGCCGTCCTCGCCCCGCTCTGTACCCGGCTTCAAGGCAGCGGCCAACAAGGACACTCCCTCCGCCCATACTGCTTCGTCCGACTCCAGGTCAACCAGGGCCAAGGCCACGTCCCGCCCGGAGGTGGACTTCAGCAGGCCCTCCGCCGAGTTCCCGTACACCGCTTCCATGCCGGAGCGCATGGCAGCGGACTCGATGCGGGGTATGAAGAACAGGTTGCCTGTCAGCACCAAGGCGACCGGAGGACGGCCTTCGGCTTCGTTGAGCTGCGCCGTCATTTCAGCGCACCGGGGGCGCGCCGAAAGGCGTCGCAAGCCGGGATGGCGGATAGGCGGCCTGCTCTTCCCGGATGGTTTCAAGGCGCCCGGCAATATCGCGGCGCTCGGGATGCTCGCCTTCGCAGCCGGGGCACCAGATAAGCGCCTTGGACGAGAGCATCATATTGTCCTTCTTGACCTGAACGCTCTCAATTGCCGTGTCGCAGACGCTGCACTTGCGGACGATGGTCACTTGGTCAATTCCGGGCATCGTCTCTTTCCTCCTTGATATCGCTTCCCCTGCGGAGCCGCGCGAGGCGCTTAGTCTTCCAGGCTCTCGGAGAGCAACTCCAGCACGTCCCTGGATTCCTTCTGCCCTGCCATTCCCTTTGCCTGTATTCCTTCGGTCATCATTTGCAGGCAGAAGGGGCAGGAAACGCCCACCGTCTGGGCGTTGGTCTCGAGGAAGTGGTCGGTGCGGGCGTGATTAACTCGCTGGCCCTGGCTCTCCTCAATCCACATATGGCCGCCCCCGGCGCCGCAGCAGAATCCGCGCTGCCGGCACCGGCCTTCCATTTCCACCAGCTTCAGGCCGGGGATGGCGCGGGCCACGTTGCGCGGCTCGTCGTACACCCCGTTGTGCCGGCCCAGGAAGCAGGAATCATGATAGGCCACGGTGACGTCCATCATTTTCACTGGCTTGATCCTGCCTTCCCGTATCAGGCCGTCCACGAACTGGCTATAGTGCAGCACCTCGAACTCGCCGCCCAACTGAGGGTATTCGTTCTTGATGGTGTTGAAGCAGTGGGGGCAGATGGTGACCACTTTCTTTACATTATAACCCTTCATGGTCTCGATGTTCTGCGCCGCCATTATCTGGAACAGATACTCGTTGCCCATCCGCCGGGCCGGGTCGCCGGTGCAGGTTTCTTCATCCCCCAGGATGGCGAAATCAACTTTGGCGGATTTCAGCACCTTGACCATAGAGCGGGCCACGGCCTGGCTGCGCTGCTCCAGGGCGGGGGTGCAGCCCACCCAGAAGAGAATCTCGGCGCCGGGATTTTCCGCCAGCGTCGGCACGTCCAGCCCCTGCGCCCAGTCGGTGCGGGCGAACTGGGTGCCGCGCCACGGATGCCCCCGCTGCTCCAGGCTGATGAGGGCGTTCATCGCGGTTTCCGGCGCGTTGGACTCCTCCAGCACCATGTAGCGGCGCATATCCATGATGGTCGGCACGTGTTCCACTGTGACCGGACACTCCTCCATGCAGGCGCCGCAGTTAAGACAGTCCCAGATAGCCGTTTCGGGAATGGCGTTGTTCAGGATGGGCAACGGCTCGACATGCTCCGGGTCCCGCGCCCCTTGGTGGCCGATGCTGACCATGTGATCTTTCAGGTTTTCCACAATGTGCATCGGCGAAAGCAGCTTGCCGGTTACGTTGGCCGGGCATACGTCGGAGCAGCGCCCGCAGACGGCGCAGGCGTAGCCGTCCAGAAGCTGCTTCCAGGTGAAGTCCTGCACCCGCGACGCGCCGAACCGCTCGGCGTGCTCCAGGTCCATGGCCGGCAGCGCCCCGCGGGAGTCCAGTGTGCGGAAGAAGGCGTTGATGGGCGCGGCCACCATGTGCATGTGCTTGGAGAAAGGTATGTAAACCGTGAAGAACAAGATGATGGCGAAGTGAATCCACCAGAACAGGCCCTGCAAGGCGCTGGCGGCAGACTCGCTGATGCCCCAGTCCACGAACAGGCCGCCCAGCGCGCCGCCGATGAGCACGTCAGCCTCCGGGCCGGCGCCTCCCTCGGCGACGTAAAAGCTGTGGGCCAGCAGAGTTGACGCCATCAAACCGGCAATCATGCCGACGATGATGATGGCGTCGGGATTGCGGGTAAGATCGAAGCTAAGGCGCCGGGGCTTTATCACCCAGCGGCGGACGGCGGCCCAGATCAGCACCACCAGCAGCACGGCGGCCAGAATGTCCAGGTAGCTGCTGTACACCATCGCGCCGGTCTCGGTCAGCAGCCATTCCGGGAATGGCTGCCACGCCGCCGCGCCGAAGATGAAGATGGCGTAGGACAGCATGAAGGTCAGGAATCCCCAGAAGATGGCGGCGTGGCCCAAGCCGGCCCAGTCGCCGAAGGGAACCCGTTGCAGCACCTTCTTCTGCCCCAGCACGATAGCCATTGCGCCGCTCAGCCGCTCCATAGGCCGGTCGAAGCGAGCCTCGGCCCTCCCCTGAAGCACCAAACGGAACACCCGCTGGTAGATAGCATAGCCGCCGGCCGCCAACGCCAGCGCGAAGAGAACGTAAACGCCCACCCATATGGGGATGGGACCAATATCGCCGGGAGGAACCAAGGTTGTTCACCTTCCGTCATTTTTGCCGCGGCATCTGTACCAGGCGCGGAGCCTAGGATTATTCTCATGAGCGCAGGCGGCGCAGTTGCTCTTCCAACTCCCGCACTCGGGCCCGTTCCGCCATCAGGTCGGCCTGAGTTTGCGCGTGGGCGATTTTCTCTTGGCGAAAGTTTCGGAGATAGCCCCGGATTGCGGGATCGTAGAAGCGCAGTTCCCCGCCGTCCCAGCACAGGTACAGCTCCAGGAGGGGGCTGTACCCTTTCAGCACGCCGTCGGGTTCTGAGGTCAGTGCCACGGGCCGGTAGGCGCCCCCCGCCAGCAGCAGCCCGGTCAAAGCCTGCCCGTATAAATCGCCGCCGGTGGGGTCAAAGAGCCAGTATTCCGGGACGCCCATACGGGCGTAGATTCGCCGTTTCTCGCCGGTGTCCTGCCCTTTGGTGCTTTCCGAACCCACTTCCAGCGCCAAGTCCGGCGGTTTTCCCGCTTCCCAGGGCAGGTACATTTTCCGCTGCCGGATGGCCTGGACATCCACGCCGAAGGCCAGGTAGCAGTCCGGCTGCACCCGCGCGTTCAGGTTGCCGGGATTATGGCAGAGGATGGTGTTGGTGCTCAGAAAGTTGTCTGGGCTGTGATTGGCATCGGTGAAACGCTCTGCCAGTATGGGCAGGAAATCCTGTATAACTGGGTCTTGCAGCATGGCGTCGGGCATCGGCTCCGGTGCATCCGGGTTGTACTCCAGTTGGGCGTAGTCAATGATCGTATTCCATTGGTAGGCCAGTCTTCCGGTTGCTGTGGTGGTCATTGCGGGCCTCCGGCCCCGTCATTTTTGCCGCGGCGCCCGTGCTAAGGGCGAAGCCTGGGGGATTATTCTCCGGAGCGCAGGCGGCGCAGTTGGTCTTCCAACTCCCGCACTCGGGCCTGTTCCACCATCAGGTCGGCCTGAGTTTGCGCGTGGGCGGCCTGAGTTTGCGCGTGGGCAGCTTGAGTTTGCGCGTGGGCGATTTTCTCTTGGCGAAAGTTTCGGAGATAGTCCCGGATTGCGGGATCGTAGAAGCGCAGTTCCCCGCCGTCCCAGCACAGGTACAGCTCCAGGAGAGGGCTGTACCCTTTCAGCACGCCGTCGGGTTCTGAGGTCAGTGCCACGGGCCGGTAGACGCCCCCCGCCAGCAGCAGCCCGGTCAAAGCCTGCCCGTATAAATCGCCGCCGGTGGGGTCAAAGAGCCAGTATTCCGGGATGCCCATACGGGCGTAGATTCGCCGTTTCTCGCCGGTGTCCTGCCCTTTGGTGCTTTCCGAACCCACTTCCAGCGCCAAATCCGGCGGTTTTCCCGCTTCCCAGGGCAGATACATTTTCCGCTGCCGGATGGCCTGGACATCCACGCCGAAGGCCAGGTAGCAGTCCGGCTGCACCCGCGCGTTCAGGTTGCCGGGATTATGGCAGAGGATGGTGTTGGTGCTCAGAAAGTTGTCTGGGCTGTGATTGGCATCGGTGAAACGCTCTGCCAGTATGGGCAGGAAATCCTGTATAACTGGGTCTTGCAGCATGGCGTCGGGCATCGGCTCCGGTGCATCCGGGTTGTACTCCAGTTGGGCGTAGTCAATGATCGTATTCCATTGGTAGGCCAGTCTTCCGGTTGCTGTGGTGGTCATTGCGGGCCTCCGGCCCCGTCATTTTTGCCGCGGCGCCCGTGCTAAGGGCGAAGCCTGGGGGATTATTCTCCGGAGCGCAGGCGGCGCAGTTGGTCTTCCAGCTCCCGCACACGGGCCCGTTCCACCATCAGGTCGGCCTGAGTTTGCGCGTGGTCGGCCTGAGTTTGCGCGTGGGCGATTTTCTCTTGGCGAAAGTTTCGGAGATAGTCCCGGATTGCGGGATCGTAGAAACGCAGTTCCCCGCCGTCCCAGCACAGGTACAGTTCCAGGAGGGGGCTGTACCCTTTCAGCACGCCGTCGGGTTCTGAGGTCAGTGCCACGGGCCGGTAGACGCCCCCCGCCAGCAGCAGCCCGGTCAAAGCCTGCCCGTATAAATCGCCGCCGGTGGGGTCAAAGAGCCAGTATTCCGGGACGCCCATACGGGCGTAGATTCGCCGTTTCTCGCCGGTGTCCTGCCCTTTGGTGCTTTCCGAACCCACTTCCAGCGCCAAGTCCGGCGGTTTTCCCGCTTCCCAGGGCAGGTACATTTTCCGCTGCCGGATGGCCTGGACATCCACGCCGAAGGCCAGGTAGCAGTCCGGCTGCACCCGCGCGTTCAGGTTGCCGGGATTATGGCAGAGGATGGTGTTGGTGCTCAGAAAGTTGTCTGGGCTGTGATTGGCATCGGTGAAACGCTCTGCCAGTATGGGCAGGAAATCCTGTATAACTGGGTCTTGCAGCATGGCGTCGGGCATCGGCTCCGGTGCATCCGGGTTGTACTCCAGTTGGGCGTAGTCAATGATCGTATTCCATTGGTAGGCCAGTCTTCCGGTTGCTGTGGTGGTCATTGCGGGCCTCCGGCCCCGTCATTTTTGCCGCGGCGCCCGTGCTAAGGGCGAAGCCTGGGGGATTATTCTCCGGAACGCAGGCGGCGCAGTTGGTCTTCCAACTCCCGCACTCGGGCCCGTTCCGCCATCAGGGCGGCCTGAGTTTGCGCGTGGTCGGCCTGAGTCTGCTCATAGGCGGCCTGAGTTTGCGCGTGGTCGGCCTGAGTTCGCTCATAGGCGGCCTGAGTTTGCGCGTGGTCGGCCTGAGTTCGCTCATAGGCGGCCTGAGTTTGCGCGTGGTCGGCCTGAGTTCGCTCATATGCGGCCTGAGTCCGCGCGTGGTCGGCCTGAGTTTGCGCGTGGGCTATTTTCTCTTGGCGAAAGTTTCGGAGATAGCCCCGGATTGCGGGATCGTAGAAACGCAGTTCCCCGCCGTCCCAGCACAGGTACAGTTCCAGGAGGGGGCTGTACCCTTTCAGCACGCCGTCGGGTTCTGAGGTCAGTGCCACGGGCCGGTAGACGCCCCCCGCCAGCAGCAGCCCGGTCAAAGCCTGCCCGTATAAATCGCCGCCGGTGGGGTCAAAGAGCCAGTATTCCGGGACGCCCATACGGGCGTAGATTCGCCGTTTCTCGCCGGTGTCCTGCCCTTTGGTGCTTTCCGAACCCACTTCCAGCGCCAAGTCCGGCGGTTTTCCCGCTTCCCAGGGCAGGTACATTTTCCGCTGCCGGATGGCCTGGACATCCACGCCGAAGGCCAGGTAGCAGTCCGGCTGCACCCGCGCGTTCAGGTTGCCGGGATTATGGCAGAGGATGGTGTTGGTGCTCAGAAAGTTGTCTGGGCTGTGATTGGCATCGGTGAAACGCTCTGCCAGTATGGGCAGGAAATCCTGTATAACTGGGTCTTGCAGCATGGCGTCGGGCATCGGCTCCGGTGCATCCGGGTTGTACTCCAGTTGGGCGTAGTCAATGATCGTATTCCATTGGTAGGCCAGTCTTCCGGTTGCTGTGGTGGTCATTGCGGGCCTCCGGCTTGAGCCGGGCTAAGGATTGCGGGTGATGATAACACGGGCCGCCAGCGGGGGCCGGGCTAGAAATCCGCCACCTGCGGGATGACCTCGCGACCCAGCAGTTCGATCTGCTTCAGCACCTGTTCTTGGGGCATTCCGGGCCACTGCATCCGGAAAATCATCATGTTGACGCCCAGTTCTTCCGAGTAGCGTTTCAGTTCGGCCACCACGTCCTCGGGCGAACCCAGCAGGAAGCGATCCTTCGCCAAATCTTGGTAGGGAACGGAGAACGATTCCTCGCCGGGCAGGGCTTTGTCCTGACCCCAAGCGGCGTATGCGGCGTACTTGCCCTCGAGGTAGAGCTGGCTTTCGATATAGGCCGTCTCGCGGTCGGAGGCCACGTACATCTCGCGCATCATGGGCAGATCGGCGGGGGCGGGGTTGCCGTAGGACTCCAGCGCGGCGATGTAGCGCGTCCACTGATCGGCCACCATCGGCACGGTGGCGTGAGGGTTTATGAGCCACGGGTAGCCCCAGCGGGCGGCCCGCCGTATCGCCACGTCATTGTTGGCGGCGACCCAGATGGGCGGATGAGGCTGTTGCACCGGGCGGGTTATGAGCTGCGTCTTGGGGATGGTGTAATACTTGCCCTCATACTCCAGTTCATCTTCGGCCCAGAGCCGCTTGATGATGTCCAGCGACTCGTTCATGCGCCCAACGCGCTCCTCGCGCTTCACGCCGAAGGCGGTGTATTCCTCGTCGCGGTAACCCAGGCCGATGCCGAAGACGAACCGCCCGCCGGTGATGCAGTCGAGGGTGGCGATGCTCTCGGCCAGTTCCACCGGGTTGTGCAGGGGCAGCAGCAACACCGTAGCCGCCACCTGCATATCGCCGGACTCGGCGGCCAGCCGCGACAACAATGGAAACATGGCGCTCATCTGGTAGGGAGCCGCGAGATAGTGTTGTCCGGTGGCGATGAGGCTGAAACCGGCGTCCCGGGCAGCCGCCACCTGCTCCACGCTGTCCTGGATCTTCCGGGGCATGGACTCGCCGGGAAGATACTGGTTGGTGACAAAGAATCCGAGCTTCACAAACTGCTCCTTACGGTTGGAGGCCCGCTGTGCCGGGGCCGCAATGGGCCGTATTTTATACCAGATTTGCGGCAAGGGTGTAGGGGTTGCGCTGCTGGTATTCTCAACATTTGTTGGTAATAGGTTAGAATAGGAGAAAATCTGTGAGCCGGCGAGCCGGCTTGGCGGGAGACGCCGGGATGGCGCGGCAAAGGGTTTACCGGAAGGCCCGGCAGTGTCCCCGGTGCGGTTCCAATTGGCTCCCCAAATATGGCAGGTCCCTGGGCAAGCAGACCTGCCGTTGCGGGCAGTGCCTGTACCACTTCACCGAAGGCGCACCGCGGCCGCACCCAGCCCCGGAGGTCAAAAGCCGGGTGCTGGCGTTATACACCGAGGGGATGAGCTTGGCGTCCATCGGCCGGGTGGAAGGTCTTAAGGGAGCGACGGTCTACGGCCTGGTGCAAAAAAGCCCGGGCCGCCGGGGCTTTGATGCCCCGCTTGGTGCGGGAAAGAGTTCTCGGTCGCCGGAAGCCGGCCCGGGTCATCGCCCTGGGTGAGATGTGGACTTACGTGGGCGCCCGGGAAAGCGGCGGGAGGTCTGGATTTGGACGGCGGTCATTGAAGAAGCCGATGGGAAGAAGCCGATGGCCGCCGGTAGGTGGATTTTGAGGCAGGCGGCCAGAGCGAAGCCATTTCCTCCGGCTGTACGAACGGCTGCCGGAGGCGGAGTTGTACCGGAGCGGCCATTATGCGGTGTATGAGTGGCTGCCCCGGGACCGGCGCTTGGCGAAGAAGGGCGGGGCGGTGAACCGGAACGAGAGGCGGCACTCCCGGCTTCGGGACAAGTTGGGGCGGTTGCAACGGCGGGCCAAGGGGTACAGCAAAAGCCTGGGGATGCTGCGGGATTCCCTGGCCTTGGTCTGCCTGCGCTTGGGGCTGATTTAATACCAACAAATGTTGAGAATACTTCCAGTGGGGTATTGTTAGCAACAGTTGTTTATGCCAGAATCGGGGTGGCATCAACCCGGCAAGGAGGCTTGTCATGGCCGCTGCCCGCATATACCGCCACCACGTCCGCTGCCCCCATTGCGGCTCCAACTGGGTGCGCAAGTATGGCCGCTCTGCCCTGGGCAAGCAGCGCTACCGCTGCGGCGATTGCGTCCACCATTTCACCCCGGAGGCCGGCCGCCGCTTCCACTCCCAGGAGGTCAGAGAGCAGGCCATCGCCATGTACTGCGAGGGAGCCAGCATCCGGGCCGTGGGCCGCACCCTGGACGTTCCCCTGCTGACGGTGTATGGCTGGATTAAAAAAAAGTCTGCTGGGCCCTGACCCTGCTGCTCTGGCAACAGCAGGAAAGGGGGCGCCAGGCCGCGGACCGGATAACGGCCTTCGATGAGATGTGGAGTTACGTGGGCGGCCGGCATGGGGAGAAACGGCGGGAGGCGTGGCTCTGGACGGCGGTGAGCCTGGGGGCTGACGGGCGTCGGCAGGTGGATTTCGAGCTCGGCGGCCGTGGCGAGGCTACATTTTTGCGGCTGTACGGGCGGCTGCCGGAGGCGGAGATATACTGTAGTGATGCCTATGTGGTGTATCAGTCCTGGCTGCCGCCGGCCCGGCACCGGGCCGGCAGGGGCGGGCCGGTGAACTGGAACGAGGGTCTGCATTCCCGGCTGCGGGGGAAGCTGAACCGGCTGATACGGCAGACGAAAGGGTACAGCAAGAGCGCGGCGATGCTGGCGGGTTCGGTGGCCCTGGTCTGCCTGCGGCTGGGCCTGATGCAATAGCAACTGTTGCTAACAATACCTCCAGTGGGGCACTGTTGACTAAGATGGACGCCGCCGCGTATAGTGCCGACCATCTCCGGGACATTGTATTGGCTAGGGAGTATTCATGCGCGCACTTGGTAGGTAAATTCCACGAGTTTGTCTATCTGGCTTGGCCGGACCGCACCATCAAATTACCAAACGGAGCAGCGAACGCTTTCAGATTGGAGGTCTTGCCGGGGGCACTTTGCTGATTTCCTGACTTGGGACGTACAAATAACCACTTCCTCGCGCTGGCCGACGGGATAATCGCTGGCTGGAACCCGGCTCTAGCTGGCATCGAAGATCTGAACTTGCCTAATCCGGCTCTGGCCTACGAACGGGCCGCGCCATTAGCAGTTCCAGCAGAACCCCGGTCAATGGAGTCGGTTAAACTGAACGAGACTAGCCTGTGAAATCCAAACGTAAAGATAAGTCCAGTCTCTCCGATCCGCCAATACCACGGCTATCCGCAAATTCAGGCTCCGCAGCTTGCTGGGTGATACAGCGATTTCCCAAGAGCTATCTGGATTTTCTGGTCCCATGTTTTCTGGTCCCATGGTTGGGAAAACGCGCCGGAACTGGTGAAGCGCTGTTTGCGTTCCTGGCAGTTCCACAATCGACGCTCTCTGACATACGGGACAGGCCACGTGGTGACCGCGAAAGCGGTATAATAGACCCCATCAAGAAAGGAGTTGAAATGGAAATCAACGGGCAATTCTTAGACTTATCGCTGGCCAACAAGAGGGAGGCTTCCGAGTTCCTGTTGTCCTTCGGCAAGGCAATGACTGTTGCGGTTGAACAAGGCTGGCTTGGTGTTGGCTTCGATTCTGCTGGTACTGACTGGCTTCTGCTGAACACTGGCGAGTGGCATGTTGACAGACATATAAGGCTTCTGCCTTTGACTGTCAGAGTCAATTCGTGTCCTGACGATTGCGAGGGTTGCGCCTACGAATCCGGTGAGGCTGCTGCTGAGGCTGACGGGATTTTCGTAACTGGCATTCTGGCTTTCAATGAATCCGGCGGTTTGGAGTGGACGTAAAGCGATGGCAATCGGCATAGGCAAAGGTCAAATGCTGCGTGGCGGCTATGGTGCTGTGGTTGAGGGCGACGCTGTGGGCGTCGGGTCAACTGCGCTAACCAACCTACGGCTACACCGCTGACTGAATTTCGGCTAGTTGATGCTGCACCCGCGCCACGCCCACAGATGGCGGTTGCCAGCGCCTCACAGAACGGCTGGCGCCGCCGTTCGCGCCTTGGCGTGGCTCGGGCCGGAAGAGATTGAGGGGAACGTCGCCGTGATTGATCGCAAGCTCTCTGAAGAGGGCATCGACGAACTGAAGGCTACGTTCTTCCGCGAGAAGGACGCCGCAGGGAGTTGGATCGGCCACGAGGCTGCGATTTCCGGCGACTTGCAACTCGTACCAGAAGGTTCGTTCCGTGAGGCCCTGGCCGACGGCCACGAAAGAATGGTGAACGGCGGGTTGCTCCTAGGCGATGAAAAGATCTTTGGGGAACTGATGCATAGGTGCCAGGACATCCAAGAAAGGGCCAATAGACGCGGATTGTAGAGAAAATAAAACCGACCAAAGTGCGCCTGATCCGAGGTCGCAATATCGGAAGATACGCCGTGAAGTACGAAACTTCCAACGAGTACTGCGACCAAAGTTTCATGCGGGAGCAGGTCAAAGTAAACCAGGAAAGCGTTTTCCTCATTTCACAGCAAGTAACTGGCACTAATGACGCTCGACGCCTGCACTCCGGTCTCTCTGAAAATCCGCCAACCGACTTCCTGTGCGGGCACTCCGTCAACAAGACGCAACTGCGGGATCAAACGCATAGCAAGGCATTTCTGACCTTGCTCAATTCCAAGTTCATGGATTGGTTCTTCCGCATCACTTCCACAAACAACAACGTGCAAGGTTACGAGTTGGAACAGCTGCCAATTCCAGAAATGACAGAGGCGAACCGCCGACGGCTTAGCAGACTGGCGAACCGAGTTCTGAAAGTCAAAGCCTCCAACCCATCTGCCGATACCAGTGAGTTGGAGGAGGAAATCGACTGGCTGGTGTACGACCTATACGGACTGACCAACGAGGAAACCGCAGTGGTGGCCGATTTCTTTTGGGACGGAACCCTGTCCGAAGAAGAAGAGAACCAAGCGCTGCTGCGAGCGATGAAAGAGGGTGACATTGATGATCGCGTGAGTCTGGAAGAGGTGCTGCAAACCCTGCGGCCCCCCGATGACTGTTGAACCCAGCCGCCAGTTCAGCCGAACGTGTGGCAGCCCGGCTCGGCGTAAATTCGGCGCCGGTTAGACCGGGCAATCCAAGAACTGATTGAAGCCGCCGACATCAGGGAGGTAAACGGGGTCAGTCGACTCAGGGCCGAAGGACAGCACTACCGCATCAGGATGGGCGACTACCGCTTGGGCACCACCATGGACGGCGAGACCGCCGTCCTGCGCCGATTTCTGCCGCGTGGCGAAATCTACCGCCACTTTCCGTAGACTGCTATCGCAAGGGGCGGTGTATGGTGTATATTGAAGTTACCGAGTTCGTGGAAAACCGAAGAGCTGGGGTGGATAGTTGGCGGCTGACTCACAGATAGTGGTATATCCGATTCCCCACCCTAATCCGCCACCATCTGCCAAAGAGTTCTGCAATGCAAATGCGGCAATACGAAAGGTCAGTTAGCGAATTCACTCTGGCCTACGATGGTATTGGTTTGGCCGACCACACCATGAGCACCCAGGACCTGGTGCTCACTTTATCTGCGGTTGACGATTTGATTCGGCGATCTAACGCCGTCGCTAACCCGAACATCGCTACTTCATCCTTACGGATACGAACGCACCGTGCTGGTTCTTTTGAGGTCGAATTCGTTCTGAGCGTCATCCCGGTCTTCGCTGCCGGATTTGGGGGCGACCAATTGGCCTATGCCACAAACTTGCTCCGCCTCCTGTTTGGCAGTTCAGCACCGGGTCTTTTCACTTTGATCAAGCGCTTGAGAGGCCGTACACCTAGCGTGACTGATTCTCCCAACCCTTCCGATGAGACGATGATTATCGAGGCAGATGAGATTCGCATTGGGGATATGCTTGAGGCCCAGTGCTTCAGAGCTGAAGTTCCATCTGCGGTTATCCGGTTGCTCCAAGATCCAAATGTCCGGAGAGCTGCGTCCAATGTCATGTCTCCTTTGCGGCGAGATGATATTGATCGTATGTACGTTCGCGAAGGTGATCAAGAACTGGAAAGTTTCACGTCAGACGATGTGCGGGCATTCGTCGTACCGCCAGAGGAGAACGTCTTAGGGCAGACCATCAGTTATCAATTCTTGACAATCGATACGTCACGATTTAGCACGCGGTCCCGACAGTGGCGCTTCCATGATGGCAATAGAATAAATATGTACAGAATGCTAGATGACAGTTTCCTCACCTCTGTTGTCGAAGGGCGAGTATCCTTTTCTGCCGGAGATATTTTCGAGTGTGAAGTACGAATGACACAGCGATTGGGAGCAAGCGGCGACATTAGAACTAGTTTAGACATGATAAGAGTGATTAGACGCCACTTGCCCAATGGCGAAGGACTTCAAGGCCAACTTCACTGACAGATATTGGTAGCATCCGAGGACAAAACAGGAGGGACGTTGAAACGGCAGCGCCCACTCTGGTTGCCTCCGGCGTCTGCCGGATGTATCCTCTATATCGTCACATCCCACCGAAAAGTTCGCAATACGGTACGCTCAGGCCCACCACGCTGGACAAAATCAAGAACTTTCACCATCTGGCTCAGGCTGGTTCCGTAGCAACTGCTTGGCGGCTCCCGCTATCCCGTCTGGTCGAACATTGTTTGCGCAAAGCCGCCCGGGGTGAAATGATACCGCGATTCCCGCAGCGGCAAATCTGCTTGCCGCTGGAGAAACCGTACTTGGGCAGCCACTTGGAACCGCAGCAGAGACAGCGCAGGCCGTGCACGAACCCGGCAACGGTGATGCGGTACATCCGCGACGCCGACGCCTTTGCCGACCACGCGGGGCAGGTGTTTCTCTGAGTTGGATCAACTCATAATGTGGAGGAAGTGATGGAGAATTCTATCTCATACAACTCTACATTGAGATCGAGAATATCACGAAGTTGCTGGCGGAATTAGCCGCCGACGACCGGCCAGTAGCAGGAACGACGTTGCGTTACGCCCATACCGACAACTTGCGGTTCACCTTGTTGCACGAGTTGGCCCACGTGAACCTGACCTGGACGACTGCGCCGGGAAACCACCTTTGCAGACGGCCACAACCTGCAAAGCTCGGAGGTTGGCATCGGAGAAGTAAGGAAGCAGTTGGAGAATCAAGACCGGCCGCGGGTCAGGAATCACGCCGCGACAGGATCCGCTCCAGCTCGCGAACGCGGGCCTCGGCGGCCAAGCGAGCTTGATGTTCTGCGTCAGCCCGGTCGGTGGCGGCGATACGCGCGTCGCGCTCAGCGATGCGCCCGTCGCGTTCTCTATCAGCCCGGTCCCGCTCGCTCTCAAAGGTGGCGATCTGCTCTCCCGTCTCCGGGTCGTGCCAGCGCAAACCGCCCCGCTCCCAGCGGAGATGCAGCTTGAGGGCGGCGCTGTATCCCTGCACCACCCCGTCGGCCAGTTCCATTACGGGCAACGGCTCGTATCTCCCGTCCACCAGCCGGTCTCCGGCCAGCTTCACCGAGCCGGGCGCGTCCTGTTCGTCGAAACGCCAGTACTCCCCCACGCCATGACGGGCGTAGAAGTCCCGCTTGACGGCATTGTCCGCCGCCCTGGTGCCGGGCGAAGCCACCTCCAGCACGAAGTCCGGCGGCTTTCCCTGTTCCGACACCACGTAGCCGTTGTTGCGGTCGTAGAGTTCGGGATCGGCGTCGAAGGCGACGAGCAGGTCCGGGATACGGTATTCCTCATCAGGGCCGCGGCGGTCGTTGGCTAGGAACAGTTCCGACTTGACAATGGTTGTTTCCGGGTTGCCCAAGTGGAGCTTGAGATGGTGCATATTGCCGGTTTCGGCCAAGTGCCTGGCGTTGGTCATATCTTCCGGATCTTTCTCCGGCGGGTCGGGCAGCCGGAAGACTGTGTTAGGTACAGTGGTCATCGAGCGTCCCTCCCGGTGTTCCTGTCGCTGGCGACAGGTTGAATTCTATGGCGGTCAAGGTTCAGGGGCAAGCGCCTTGTGAGGCTGCTAGGACGATTGCAAAGTCAGGGTAGAAGTCCAGTCAGGCAGGCGATGGTCTGTTTTGGGCGGAAGGCGCAGGTCTTGGCGCGCAAAGGCAAGGACATTCGCTCCGGAAGCCACTCGGCTCGGCGCAGGACGCTCAAACTCACGTTCACCAGTGCGGCGAGGACTGCGCCCAATCCCGGACGGCGCAGGGTATGCCGGTCTTCGTCCCAGCTGCGGTCTCTCACATGATGCAGGCCATTTTCAATACTCCAATGCTGCCGGAAAAGCCGGAGTAATTCGGCCGGGCGGCACCGTTCCGGCGGCCGGCTGGTCAGCAGGTACCAGCGTTCCCGGGCCACCGCGCCGGTGGCGGTTTGCGTTGCCGTCTTTACTGCCAGCGCCGCCTGCCGGGCGCTGGGAAACCCCAGCTCCTCCCGGATATAGCCGGCCAACCCGGCGCCGGCCCACAGCTCCCTCACCTCAACTTGGCCCCCCTTTTTGCCACCGTGCGGGCTTGGGGTTCCCCCAATCCGGCTTCCACTGGGCGAAAGGCACTCCGGCCAGCGTGCGGGAGATGGCGGCGGCGTGGGGCGCCCGGTCCCGGTCAAAGCCCGGGGGCTCCCGCAGTTCCGGCCAATGCAATTCCCCGAACCGAGCGATGTGGGCCATGGTGGTTTGGCCACTGATCAGCCCCAACAGGGTCAAGCGCAGGATGGCTTGAAACGGGTGCCGCACTCCCCGTGGCTGTCGCGGGTTCGGATCCGTTCCAGGCTTTTGAATAAAGAACCTGCCGCCGCCGTCATTGTCGCACTCTCATCGCTCGTGTTGTCCTACCCTTTAC
This sequence comes from Dehalococcoidia bacterium, assembly GCA_965213725.1. Lineage (GTDB taxonomy): Bacteria > Chloroflexota > Dehalococcoidia > Lucifugimonadales > UBA3495 > VXOI01. The sequence continues at coordinate 1,368,296 of OZ243924.1, read as the reverse complement.
CCCCATCAACAGGACTTTGCAATCGTCCTGCCCCGGGGCAATGGCAACGCTATTGACCTCATGTGGGGTTCTTCGGCAAACTACACGTCCGTCAACAAGATAAAGATCGGAGCCAACAGCACACGCACGATAACCGGGACCGTGCACCGCAACAACCAAGTCATAGGCTCGACGATACGCAAGTACGGCAGGGTCACGGGCTACACCTGCGGCGAGCTCATATCCAAGACATTCAACACCACGTGGATGCAGGTCCGCAGGCTCGGCACGAACCTGAGCGACCAGGGGGACAGCGGGGGGCCTTGATTCGTCAGCAACGACGCATACGGAATTCATAACGCTTCCATCGCCGTCCTCGAAAACAACGGCAATGCTACGGGAGACCGGGATGCAATTTACATGGCCGTCAACTTCTTCTCTCACCTGGGTATCGAGGTTCTGACCGACTGAGGACGCGGGAGGCCCTCCGCCGTCAGCCGGCCAGAGGGCCTCCGTTGCCGACGCCGGAACGGGAGGAACGGAAACTTGAGCAAAGCCGGAGTATTGTCGCTACTGCTCATAACCTGCACCCTCATCGCCTGTCAGGAGAGGTTTCCCGCGGCTGACGATGTGGAGGTTCTAACGGTGGAAGAACCGTACCTGCAATTCCACCGCGACAAAACCACCGCAAACAGGATGTACATGGACGCACTGGGAGAAGGCATGCTGACGCTACAGGACGGTTGTCTGCGACTGGGCGAGGAAGAAGACGGCCCCGTCATCCTATGGCCTCGGGGATACGCACCCCGCGCCGTCGGCGCGGACATTGAGGTGCTGGACGACAAGGGACGAGTGGTGGCCAGAACCGGAACCATGCTGAGCATCGGCGGCGGCGCGATCGGCAAGGACCTAGACAGGTGTCATGGTCCCATCTGGGACATGAACCCCCCACGATCCAACTGACCCGGTTGCCTCTCTCCCGTCGGCAGGCACCATGAAACCGTAATTGCCGAAATTCTCGACTAAAACAGCCCGCCGGCTCCGGCGCGAAGCTTCTCGCGTCTCGGGAACGAAACACGTTGCCGACGCCGGGAATAGTCCGGTTGCGCTATCGCCGCCCAGGCAACTCCCCCACGCCATCCCCGGCGGCGCTTCGGGGACAGCGCCACTTTTGCCGACTTCCCGGCTCGCGGGGGTCCAGACGGATGCGAGCGATTGCCGGGTCCCGTGTGTACCGACGCCAGGATCCCTGGCCGGCAGACAGACTCAGGCCACCGGCCTTTGTTGTTATGCAGCCAGAACTTGATTTAGTGAAGCGGCTCAAAAACCGGCCATAGAGAGCGGCCGCAAGCGTTCCTGCCGCGCTAGGGACGAATTCCCGTCCCCTGCGTGACAGAGCGGGAGAAATAGCAGCGCAACCATGTCATAGCGGCCCCGTTCAGCACATCTTCCGGTGCTTCGTGCCGATGCGGGGACAGAGTATGCCCTTGGACACCGTGTCGAATTCTCCGCTTATCGAGCGGGGGATCCTGATACGCGGCGCCATTGCCGGACTATTGGAGGTGGGATGGATCATGTTTTACGCCTTGGCTATGACGGCTAAAAAGGAGCAGGAGAACAAAGAGAAAGTGAACCAAGCGCTTGATCAAAGGAGAGCCAATGGCGAGACCGCCGCAATCGAACGGTTTGAGAAAGTCGCCTCTCCGGAACGGATGGAAACGCTGCGTGAGCTTGCCCCAGCGGCGGGTCTGACCGTCAACGGCCAAGGCCACGGGCGGACTTTTGCCGACTAGCTGGACCGCCGCCGGCATAACCGGATTCGCTGCCTTCGTCTTCCGCCGCCGGGTAGGCATCATTTCCACGATCCTAGTCCTGGCGCTCGACCAAGCCGCCAAGCTCGCCGTAGTCAGAGTGATACCCGTCGGAGAGTCGTGGCCGGCAACAGGATTTCTTCATCTCACCCACGCAAAAAAATGATCTATCCCCGCGTGTGCGGGGGAACCGGAGGGCATCATGGTGCGCGGCCTGGTGCCGAGGGTCTATCCCCGCGTGTGCGGGGGAACCGTGTCCATCAAAACCCCCGGCTCGGTGGATGGGGGTCTATCCCCGCGTGTGCGGGGGAACCCCCTGCCTCCAGGCCCACGGCCAGCTCTGGGAGGGTCTATCCCCGCGTGTGCGGGGGAACCAGCCGCCCGCCCAGCAGATGCCGGAGCTGACGAGGTCTATCCCCGCGTGTGCGGGGGAACCCCGCGCTATCCACGGGCGGGCCTGGCCCTCCAGGGTCTATCCCCGCGTGTGCGGGGGAACCGCTTGCCACCGGCCTGCCGCATTACCGGGGCGGGGTCTATCCCCGCGTGTGCGGGGGAACCCGGTGAACCACGCCAAGCCGCGCACCCCGGTGGGGTCTATCCCCGCGTGTGCGGGGGAACCCTGACTGGGCGGCGCCGGGCGCGGCAGGGGCAGGGTCTATCCCCGCGTGTGCGGGGGAACCGCGCCGGACGGAAAGAGGGGCCGGGGCGCGGGCGGTCTATCCCCGCGTGTGCGGGGGAACCCTAGCCCAGGGCGGGCGGGATGCCCGCCCCAACGGTCTATCCCCGCGTGTGCGGGGGAACCTGATGGACCTCACCGCCGAGACGATGTCCAGGCGGTCTATCCCCGCGTGTGCGGGGGAACCGCGCCGCGACCGGCGTCGGGGGACGGGATGATAGGTCTATCCCCGCGTGTGCGGGGGAACCTGCCGGGATGTATACTGCGCCGGCAATTTTGCCGGTCTATCCCCGCGTGTGCGGGGGAACCCGGCGTCCCGCGCTTGGGCTTGGGGCCGTGTGGGGTCTATCCCCGCGTGTGCGGGGGAACCCCCTGCGATTCAATCTGTCCGGTATCAGTGCGAGGTCTATCCCCGCGTGTGCGGGGGAACCATGGTCTTTCCGCCAATCCACGCCGCCCGCTGCGGTCTATCCCCGCGTGTGCGGGGGAACCGTGAAAAACGCCGCCGTTGCTCTGGACACGACCGGTCTATCCCCGCGTGTGCGGGGGAACCTCCGGCACCTTTCTGTTCCACGCCGTGCGCCTGGGTCTATCCCCGCGTGTGCGGGGGAACCCAGCTCCAGGTATGCTCGCGCATGGTGGGAGAGGGTCTATCCCCGCGTGTGCGGGGGAACCGCATCCCAGCCGCCAATCCAGGGCTTGGAGTACGGTCTATCCCCGCGTGTGCGGGGGAACCCGCCGCCGGAGCCGACGGACTGGGCGCCGGTAAGGTCTATCCCCGCGTGTGCGGGGGAACCGCAGGCCCGCTGACCATATGAAAGGGCGCGACGGGTCTATCCCCGCGTGTGCGGGGGAACCAAAGCCCCGTGCATAACCGGCAGTGCACGGGGCGGTCTATCCCCGCGTGTGCGGGGGAACCGGCTGGTGGAGATAGGCCGGGCGGGCCGGATACGGTCTATCCCCGCGTGTGCGGGGGAACCCCCAAGCCGCCCGGCCACGGCCTGCCCGATGACGGTCTATCCCCGCGTGTGCGGGGGAACCCGCGCCCGTTTCCGGGGCGCGGGCCAGCGTCCAGGGTCTATCCCCGCGTGTGCGGGGGAACCCCCGCGGGCATGAGCCGGTGCAGGACTGGCTGCGGTCTATCCCCGCGTGTGCGGGGGAACCCCGTCATCGCCCCGGACGGGGCGGCGCTCCCGGGGTCTATCCCCGCGTGTGCGGGGGAACCCGCCGCCGGAGCCGACGGACTGGGCGCCGGTAAGGTCTATCCCCGCGTGTGCGGGGGAACCGGCCCACTGCTGGTCTCCGGTGGGCGGTGGCAGGGTCTATCCCCGCGTGTGCGGGGGAACCCGCCCACAGCCGCCCCACGGTGAGGGCGATAAAGGTCTATCCCCGCGTGTGCGGGGGAACCGCCACGGTGAGCCCCTCGTCGGCTCGGAAGAACGGTCTATCCCCGCGTGTGCGGGGGAACCTGGTGGCATGGAGACGATGAGGCGGATCGGGTGGGTCTATCCCCGCGTGTGCGGGGGAACCCTGGCGGGCCTCGCCCCGGTGCAGCCCGACGAGGGTCTATCCCCGCGTGTGCGGGGGAACCCCCCATGGTCTCGTCCACGGCCTGCTTGCTGGCGGTCTATCCCCGCGTGTGCGGGGGAACCATGGCGTCGGCGGCTGCGGAGATGACGCTGCCGGGTCTATCCCCGCGTGTGCGGGGGAACCGGACGCATCGGCCTCATCAGCTACGCCGCGGAAGGTCTATCCCCGCGTGTGCGGGGGAACCCGGTCGCGGCTCAACTCGATGCCGAGGCCGGGGGGTCTATCCCCGCGTGTGCGGGGGAACCCACTCTCCCTCCCTGTCAGTCCTCCATCCGGCCGGTCTATCCCCGCGTGTGCGGGGGAACCGTAATCGAGAATATGAGCGACTGGCTGGGCGACGGTCTATCCCCGCGTGTGCGGGGGAACCGGCCAGCACCGAGCCGCGGTTGTCGCCGCCGAAGGTCTATCCCCGCGTGTGCGGGGGAACCCGCCTGGCGTCTGCCGGACGCGCTCCAGCGGGAGGTCTATCCCCGCGTGTGCGGGGGAACCGCCTCTCCCACCACCGTTTCATAGCCGCAGTGCGGTCTATCCCCGCGTGTGCGGGGGAACCTGGACCGGAGCAAGCTGGCCCGGGCCAACGCGGGGTCTATCCCCGCGTGTGCGGGGGAACCAACCGCCCAGCGTCGCCAGTGTGGAAAAGAAGAGGTCTATCCCCGCGTGTGCGGGGGAACCGGGCGGCTGACTGTCGAGGAGATGGGACGGCTGGGTCTATCCCCGCGTGTGCGGGGGAACCAGGGCAAAGAGCGGGAGCGAAAGGCCGCTAGCAGGTCTATCCCCGCGTGTGCGGGGGAACCAGCTTGGCGAACCCGAACCACCCGAAAATCTTCGGTCTATCCCCGCGTGTGCGGGGGAACCGCCCGCTGGCACAGTAGCACCCTGACGCCGCTCGGTCTATCCCCGCGTGTGCGGGGGAACCGCATCGGTTGCAACATCCCAACTGCTCGCGTTCGGTCTATCCCCGCGTGTGCGGGGGAACCGGAATACCCTCCGCCAAGCAGTAGTCCACAAACGGTCTATCCCCGCGTGTGCGGGGGAACCGCAGCGCAGTACCTCGCCGACTGGAGCGCCGACGGTCTATCCCCGCGTGTGCGGGGGAACCTTCGGGCATCCCAGCCGCCAATCCAGGGCCAGGGGTCTATCCCCGCGTGTGCGGGGGAACCGGTCAGCGTCCGCGGCTACGTGGACGCCGCCCGGGTCTATCCCCGCGTGTGCGGGGGAACCGTTGCCAGCGCGAGGTTGGACGTGCGCCACGCCGGTCTATCCCCGCGTGTGCGGGGGAACCCGCTGGCATGAGGGCGACCTGGTGGGCCGTCTGGGTCTATCCCCGCGTGTGCGGGGGAACCCCCTCGCGCTCCAGCAGGCGCCGACGGGCCAGCGGTCTATCCCCGCGTGTGCGGGGGAACCCCCCGGCGGGCTGCATGATGACCAGGTGGATGCGGTCTATCCCCGCGTGTGCGGGGGAACCCCGGCCAGGTGGACTGGCAGCGGTGGGCGGATAGGTCTATCCCCGCGTGTGCGGGGGAACCCTGAACCCCGGCCCCCTCAGAGCGCTGCAAGCCGGTCTATCCCCGCGTGTGCGGGGGAACCTACTGCTCGCTGGGGTCCCACACGCTCGGCGCGGGTCTATCCCCGCGTGTGCGGGGGAACCCGCCCCGCAGAGCAGGGCGGAAACCTCTTCCGCGGTCTATCCCCGCGTGTGCGGGGGAACCTGATGATGACCGAGCCGCCGGGTTCGAGGCGGGGGTCTATCCCCGCGTGTGCGGGGGAACCCAAATAAAAAATAAGGAGACATCATGCCGATGAGGTCTATCCCCGCGTGTGCGGGGGAACCCGGTCGCGGCTCAACTCGATGCCGAGGCCGGGGGGTCTATCCCCGCGTGTGCGGGGGAACCGGCCCGCCGGAGAGGGCGGCGCTGAGCTGTGCGGGTCTATCCCCGCGTGTGCGGGGGAACCCCACCAGCGGTATGACCCGGTGGGAGGGCCGGAGGTCTATCCCCGCGTGTGCGGGGGAACCCAGCTTTCGGCTGGCAGCCAGCCGTCCGGCCAGGGTCTATCCCCGCGTGTGCGGGGGAACCCCCCTGCCCCAGCACGATGACGCTGCCGTAGGGGGTCTATCCCCGCGTGTGCGGGGGAACCCACTATAGCCGACCCGCAAGCGGCTGTCAAGCAGGTCTATCCCCGGGTATTGTTAGCAACAGTTGCTATTGCATCAGGCCCAGCCGCAGGCAGACCAGGGCCACCGAACCCGCCAGCATCGCCGCGCTCTTGCTGTACCCTTTCGTCTGCCGTATCAGCCGGTTCAGCTTCCCCCGCAGCCGGGAATGCAGACCCTCGTTCCAGTTCACCGGCCCGCCCTTGCCGGCCCGGTGCCGGGCCGGCGGCAGCCAGGACTGATACACCACATAGGCATCACTACAGTATATCTCCGCCTCCGGCAGCCGCCCGTACAGCCGCAAAAATGTAGCCTCGCCACGGTCGCCGAGCTCGAAATCCACCTGCCGACGCCCGTCAGCCCCCAGGCTCACCGCCGTCCAGAGCCACGCCTCCCGCCGTTTCTCCCCATGCCGGCCGCCCACGTAACTCCACATCTCATCGAAGGCCGTTATCCGGTCCGCGGCCTGGCGCCCCCTTTCCCGCCGTTGCCAGAGCAGCAGGGTCAGGGCCCAGCAGACTTTTTTTAATCCAGCCATACACCGTCAGCAGGGGAACGTCCAGGGTGCGGCCCACGGCCCGGATGCTGGCTCCCTCGCAGTACATGGCGATGGCCTGCTCTCTGACCTCCTGGGAGTGGAAGCGGCGGCCGGCCTCCGGGGTGAAATGGTGGACGCAATCGCCGCAGCGGTAGCGCTGCTTGCCCAGGGCAGAGCGGCCATACTTGCGCACCCAGTTGGAGCCGCAATGGGGGCAGCGGACGTGGTGGCGGTATATGCGGGCAGCGGCCATGACAAGCCTCCTTGCCGGGTTGATGCCACCCCGATTCTGGCATAAACAACTGTTGCTAACAATACCTATCCCCGCGTGTGCGGGGGAACCCTGGTCGACGTAGTGGTAGAGGACTAATGATGAGGTCTATCCCCGCGTGTGCGGGGGAACCTGGGGCTGGGCGCCGACGCCACCGCCGAGCGCAGGTCTATCCCCGCGTGTGCGGGGGAACCCGGCCCCACGGCCACCCGGACTAGGGTAGCGGGGGTCTATCCCCGCGTGTGCGGGGGAACCAGTCTTCGGCGAGGGTGCTGACAAGATCCATGCGGTCTATCCCCGCGTGTGCGGGGGAACCTCCTCGGTATCTTCGGTATCTGCGGCGATGCTGATGGCGCGCACGGTCTATCCCCGCGTGTGCGGGGGAACCCGCCTGCTGCCCATCGGCCAGGCGGGCCGGGTGGGTCTATCCCCGCGTGTGCGGGGGAACCAGCATGTCGCAGGCCGAGAAGGGGATGCTCCGGGGTCTATCCCCGCGTGTGCGGGGGAACCGCCGGTCGCGGAACTCCTTGACGCCGCCGTCGGGGTCTATCCCCGCGTGTGCGGGGGAACCGGCCGGGATGTCAAACCGCGCCGGCCAGAGCGGGGTCTATCCCCGCGTGTGCGGGGGAACCATGGTCTTTCCGCCAATCCACGCCGCCCGCTGCGGTCTATCCCCGCGTGTGCGGGGGAACCGGGCCGCTTGACTGGGTTGGGATGTATCAGCAGGGTCTATCCCCGCGTGTGCGGGGGAACCTCACCCTAGACCGGACGGGGGAACGCAACCGAAGGTCTATCCCCGCGTGTGCGGGGGAACCGGCCGCGGTCAGCACCTCGCCGCCGGCCCAGCGGGTCTATCCCCGCGTGTGCGGGGGAACCCCCCGGCGGGCTGCATGATGACCAGGTAGATGCGGTCTATCCCCGCGTGTGCGGGGGAACCGCCCATCGGCCAGGCGGGCCGGGTGTTGCGCGCGGTCTATCCCCGCGTGTGCGGGGGAACCATCATCCTGGTGGACGACGGTGCCCTGAGGTGGGGTCTATCCCCGCGTGTGCGGGGGAACCTGGTGGCATGGAGACGATGAGGCGGATCGGGTGGGTCTATCCCCGCGTGTGCGGGGGAACCGACCAGGTGGCCCAGCTCTACGCCGAGCTCGGGGGTCTATCCCCGCGTGTGCGGGGGAACCATGGAGCGCCGCAGCTCCACCGGGAGGGCGTAGGGTCTATCCCCGCGTGTGCGGGGGAACCCCCAGGTGAGTATTTTGTCAGCGGCCATATTAGGGTCTATCCCCGCGTGTGCGGGGGAACCTCAGCCGGAGCGAGGTTACGTTGATGGCGGCGAGGTCTATCCCCGCGTGTGCGGGGGAACCTCCGCCTTCATCTCGGCAATGTCCTCACGCAGGGGTCTATCCCCGCGTGTGCGGGGGAACCGCTGCCGCCATATGACAGGACGACAGATGATAGGGTCTATCCCCGCGTGTGCGGGGGAACCCGGTCGCGGCTCAACTCGATGCCGAGGCCGGGGGGTCTATCCCCGCGTGTGCGGGGGAACCCAGTGGCAAGCACGGCGCTGTGCTGGCTGGTGGGGTCTATCCCCGCGTGTGCGGGGGAACCCTCCGTGCGGGGTGCTGGTGCGGATGCGGGAGAGGTCTATCCCCGCGTGTGCGGGGGAACCACCGCCAGGAGCAGGGCGAGCCCCTGCCGCCGGGGTCTATCCCCGCGTGTGCGGGGGAACCGCCGGTCGCGGAACTCCTTGTCGCCGCCGCTGGGGTCTATCCCCGCGTGTGCGGGGGAACCAACGTCAACTGTCCAGTAAAGCCCAAAAATAAAGGTCTATCCCCGCGTGTGCGGGGGAACCTCATTGTGCGGGGTGCTGGTGCGGATGCGGGAGGGTCTATCCCCGCGTGTGCGGGGGAACCCCTGATTTTCGGCCGCGGGCGCTTGCTATTCGGGGTCTATCCCCGCGTGTGCGGGGGAACCCCTTGGGGGGTGATGTTGGGTGGGGGTGATTATTGATTTGCCCAATAGAGCTAGTGGTATTTTACAAGGTATACGCCGTCAGCGTCCACTATCTCCTTGGGCGCTTCTCCCAGCGTTAGTATCCGTTGTTCGCCTGCTGCGGACGGGTCTCGCCAGGTCATCACAATCGAACCGTTGCCCAGTTCGTAATACCAGCGGGCCATTACGTCCCAGATCCGGTCGCGGATGCCGCTGGTCATCTGCGGCGACGTGTAGACCCCCGGCGCTATCTCCAGCATCACCGAGGCCAGAAATCCCCGGTAACGCGCTGCTACGTTGGTGGTGACAACTACGGTCATGTTCCGCTCCTCATCCGGCTTCCGGCGCAGCTTCTCCGAAAGGAGGGACATCATCGAAAAGCGCCTTCATGCGGTCAATCATTTTCGGAATCACCCGCTCAGTCCGCAGCATCTCGCCGGTGATTTTCCGGGTATGCCGTTCGATGTCGATGGCGGGGTCGTCCATCACGGCCTTGGCAGATTTGAACGCCGCGGGCAGGAGGATGGTGTCGCGGAACAGGTCGGCTATGTCCAAGGCGAAGGCGTCGCCGCTGTGCTCGTGAATGAACCCCAATTGAGGAATCGCGCCCAAGGCAGTCACGGCGATCACCGCCGCCGAGGTTACGGCGACGGAGGCGTGGTTGATGGCCTGGTTGGGAATGTCCGCCGCCAAGGGTTCGGAACGGTCGTAACGGCGGCGCTGCCAAGAGATGCCGTAGCGCCGGGCCAGATTTTGATAGGTGCGCTTCATGCGCGCGCCCTCGATGCCCCGCAGGGCGTCAATGCTCCGGTGGGGCAAGACCTCGCCAAGACGCAGCGCGTACATTTTGCGGGCGATGGTGATGCGCTGGCCGTGAGGGTCGCCCCAGGCCCGCATCTGCCTGCGGGCGATGTCGGAGGTGTCGGGCGACAGCGGCGGGGCGGTGTAGCACCGGACTCCGTCCTCTCCCACCGCGACTAGGGCCGTGCCGTGGCGGGCCATCAGGCGCAGGGCGTCGTGGCTGACGGTGGAGCCGGGGCCCAGCAGGATCATGGAAAGGGATTGGAAGGGGATGCCGTATTCCCCAGGATCCAGCGCGTTGCCGGGGTCGGGAGAACCTTGCCGCTCGAAACGCAGCGTGCCGTCCCTGACGGTTAACGCTCCCCGGCTCAGCCATAGCAGGCCGTGGCGGTCGGCGTGGGGAATTCTGGCGGTCTCCAGTCCTAGTCTGCCTCGCAGCATATCGGATCCTTTCAGTAAAGATGTGGGAGGTCTATCTCTGTGGGGGCGGGGAAATTTGGATTGTTAAGGTGCGCATCGGGTTGAGGCTTTGCGGGTGCGTCCTCGCCTGGCCGGCAGACGGCACGCGGCTCCCTTTACCGGCCGTCCGGCGCCGGCCGCAGGAGGAGCATCCCGTAGCCGTAGGCCCGGTGCCGTCCGACGCCGTGGGCCATCAGGTTGGCGAACTCTGCGGAGCCGGTGATGGCGAGAACGCCCCGCAGCACGGCGTCCGGCCCTTCGCTGTAACGGGAATGGAGCTTGCGAAAGGCCCGGGTGCGCTGGAAGGACACCAGCTTGGTTTCCTTCCAGTCCAACTGCGCGCCGCCCTGCATCTCCAGACGCTCCGCCAGCCACTGCCGGTAAACCTCTTCCCGGGTCTGGTTCATTCCGCCTTTGGGGTGCTGCGTGGCTTCCGACTGGAAGGCGTCGCATTCCTTGCCCGGGCGGGAGCCGGAGTTGCGGGAGCGGCGCACTACGGGACGGATTCGCACCTCGAACCCCAGCCGCTTTCCGGGCCGCCATTCCGATGGCATGGGCTTGCTGTCCAAGCCGCCGGGGGGGATGATGCGGGCCTGTAACGGGCAGGCATACAGACCGGACGCCTCTCGCAGCGCATCGGCGTCGGCGGAGGTGTAGCCATAGAGGCAGCCAGGTCCCCCGCCGCGGGGAAATATGGTGCGGAAGGGCTTGGGAGCCAAGTCGCCGTAACACTCGATGAGCAGGCAATGCATGGCGTGGTCCGGGTCTTGCAACCGCCGCATACCCATCCAGCGATGCAGCTCCCTTACGTTGACTTCCGCTCTTATCATTTGCAAGCTGGTCATGGTGATTCATTCCTTTCCGGCGTCAATAGACGGCGTTCGACGTTGCCTTCATATACCTGCCGCCCGCCGCCGTGGAGCCCGGAAATCCAATTGCGCTGGTCGGTAAGCGAATAGTTGCGGGAGGGGGTGACATCCGCCGATCCCTCGTTTTCCGGCCAGAGCAGGCGGATGCGCTCCGGCGCGTGTTCCGGTTGCGCCAAGGGCCACTCCCTCGGGGCGTTCAGGAGGGCGTTCAGAGCGGTATCGCCCTCGCTGAAACCGCTGAATAGCTGGGTCGCGGGCAGGCATGGCTTGCGCCCGATGAACAAAGGGCGCGCCGGTTCCTGCAAGGCCGCCGCCAGGTTGTCCAGCGTTGGCGCTTCATCCTCCGGCTCCAGGCGGAGGGCAACGGCAACCCGCATATCGGCGAAGTAGTCGCGGTAGCGCAGGTGGGGGGCATTGTAGGTCGCCGGCCCGCCATCGCGGCCCTCCGGCCGGCCACGGGTGGTCCAGCCCCGGTCATCCCCGCCCAACTGCGCCGTCTGAAAGTCGGTCAGACGCGTGCGCAGTTCCGGTTCCCGGTCGATGCGGGCGGCGAAGATCAGCCGTTCCTGTAGCCTTTGGTGTTTTTCGCTTTCGATTCGCCGCCATCCCAAGGCATTGGCGAGCAGCCCGGTCAGCATCGAAGCCGCCGGGAACCAGCGGATGACGCCGCGGTTGTCAATGGCCTCCCCGCCGAAGGACATCAGGGGGCTTTCCAAGATCAGCATCAAATGGCGCATGATTACCCCGCCTCGCCGTTGCGAACCGCATCCGCGGCCCACGACGCCAGATCGTCCAAGCAGACCCGCTCTGCGGCGGGAATGGCGCAGTCCTCCACCGACATCACGCGGCGGGCTTCCTTGACGCCATAGGCGTCGTCCAGTTTTTTGAGATGACTGGAGAGCTTGTTCGTGGCGTCGGCAACTTGGGCCTTGGCGGACTGGCGAAAAGCGTTGGCTAGACTGCGGGGCTGGCGGGAACCGGCCTCAATCAGCATCAGGTCGGCAAAAGCGTAGGGCGCGGTGGATCCCAGCTTGGCTCCCGGCGACACGGTGGCGATGAGATGCGCCAAGTGTTCGATGACTTTGGCGGACAGTTCCCGGTCGGCGGCCCCCCAATCATCGCCCTTGCACCCTTCAAGATTGGAGACCAGCCCCGGCACGTCCACGACCACATAGCCGTAGAACAGCCCGGCGGTCAGCTCCATGTCGCCGATATGCGCCGCGCCGGGGTCTTCGTCCTCCCGCTGCAAGTCATCCACCACCGAGAAATAGTCGCTTTCGCTTTCCTCCTGATGCACGGTAAAGGCGTGGGCCACGTGAACGGCGGCGTCAATGTTGGCGCCGGGGTCTGAGGTGACCATCCGCCCGAACAGCGCGCCCTCCAGCCCGCCGGGCATGGCGGCCTGTTCCCGGAAGGCCCGGAAGTTGTTGCCCTCGCCCCGCCGCGGGTTGAACAGTTCTTTTACGGCCTCATCGGCGGCTTTGGCGTCGTTGGGATGTTCGGCGCAGATGGCGGCGGCTTTGGCTTGCAGGTACTCCACTTCGGGCAGGCCCAAGAGCAGGGGCTGGCGGCCGGTTTCGTTGGTTCCGCTGCTGCCGTAAACGCCCACGTTGAAGGCGTTTTCGACTGCCTTCAGAACCTCCCCGTTGGTGTTGTCAGCGTCGCGCAACGGCTGTATCACTAGGCGTTCCACCACGTTCCGGGAGCGCACCGCCTCGGCCACGCCGGGGATCCGGTGAATGGCGAAATCGTCTTGGGCCACCCGCCAATGGCGTTTCAGGCACTGGGAGGATATGCGGGTGCGCACCACGTCGCCAAAGGGCATCCGCTTGGCGAGGCCGCTGTCATCCCGGTTCAGCAGCGCCGCCGGGTAGGAGTGGAGGGTATGGATTTGGAGGAAGCGAGGTATAGTCATGGGACAACTCCTTGCGCTTGAGTTAGTCGCTTTCGTTGCTTGGCGGCGCCGCCTGACGTTCAGCGCGGTAGTAGTCGCGAGCAATCCGGCGGCGGGAGCGTTCGGCGGCCTCTTCGTCGTATCCGTCGTAGAGGATGAATCGGGCCATTTCCCGCCAATCGAAGGCGCACCCTTCGTTCGCCAGCATCCGAAACAGCCGGGCCAGCAGGGTGCGAAGCATTTCCTCCCGCGCCGTCAGCAGCCGGTTGAGGCGGGTCTCGCTGTAAAATCCCTTACTGCGGCTCGCATCGCCGCCCTTGAACAGGGCCTGACCAACGGGCACAGCCCTGTCGTGAGCCGAGGGGCTTTCCTGACCGTCGTTGGCGGTACGGGTCATCAGAGCGATGCCGTGCAGGATAAGCGCCCACTTGAGTTCTACGGTTTCGTTGCCCAGGAGTTCCCGCCGGGCCAGCAGCCGGTAAAAGGCGGCGGCGTCCGGGGCGCCGGGATCCATCCGGCGCAGAGCGGCCAAGTCGCCGCGCCCGAAGGCCGCGCCGGATATTTCGTTGGCATAACCGACGGCAATGCCACCCCAGTTCTGGGGTTGGGATCCCCTTCCCGGCGGTTCGGCAGTTGGCGTGGTGGTCATTAACAACTCTCCGGGTCAGGCTCTTGGTCAGTCTTATCGAACAGTTCCGGGAACCCTGATGGCCCGCGTATCCGGCCCTCGAACAGCGCCTCGGCGGCGACACGGGCCCGGTAACGGTGAATAGCGGGGCAGGGCAAAGCATCCTCGGCGTTGTGGAGGATGTTGCGGGCGCTAGGCACTACAAAATCCCGCAACCATTCGTTTTGGATGCGCTTCCGTTCTGCCTCGCCGCCGGTTGCCTCAAACTCGTCTTGCAGGTCGTCAAAGAAGCTGGCGTCAACGATTTCGTCCAGCCGGTTCAGCCAAGAGCGGGCCAGCCGACGGTGTTCCGGGCTGACTTTGCCACTGTCGCCGCGAGCCGCAAACACTTGGATCGAGTGGCTCAGGATGCGCTGGACGAGGCCAATCTGCTTAATACGGGCCTGGGCGATGTCCCCCAGTTCTTGGGCGCTGTCGCGCCGTCCCATAGCAGATCGCATTTTACTTCTGATGGGAATGACGCGCTCATAGTAGCCCTCGGTTTTGCCCTGTCCCCGCACCATAGCACGGGCTACCAGCCGCATCGTCTCCGGCGAGCGCCGTTCGGCATCCGTCGGTTTTAACAGAACCGGCTGTTCCCAATCTCCGGAAGTCATGTAATCAGTAACACGTTTGTAGGTAAACCCGCCGAGGGCTAACGTCAGCGACTTATTGTCTTTGCGGTTGACCGGCGTCCAGGGGTCTCCCGTTTTCCCGTTCAGCGCTTTCGACTCGACACGGGCCGCTTTGGAACTGGCTCTGATTCCGCGGGGGTGTCCGTTAGCGCCAGAGCCGAGGCGGACGCGGCGGCAAACTTCGATGAAGAAGGGATCCATACGGCTCGGCGACAGCTTTTCCGGCGAGGTTCCATCCCACGGCAGCGTCCACAGCAACCCCGCGCCGCCTTCCGTTCTGTAAGCCGGATGCTCTTCCAAAATCTCGAAGCGGCGTTCCAGTAGGACGGCAATGTCCCGGCGGACGTGGGCGCCGCTTCCCCCCTGTGGGGCGAGGGTGAAGGCCGGGCGGCTGCCCATTCCGCCGTTCATTCGTGATATGCCGTAATTCCCAGCTCCACCAAACCCCTCCATGGTTTGCAGCGTAACCAGCCCGAAAATCCAGTCGTCCACATCGGCATGAGCCGCTACCGCCGACTTCAGGTCGTGGTTCTTTGAGGTGACCAGCATGTCCAATTCATCGGGCGTTGCCACCGTATTTTTATACTCGGCCTGTTTGTCTGCGGAGCTGGCCGGGGGCTGCATGAAGGCGGGTTGGGTGATGTCCTCGACCACTAGTTGCCAGGGTTCGCCGCCGGGCCAGTCTGGTGTCAGGGCTTGGATGATGCGACGCCATTCCTCGGCGTCGTCCGGCGGCTCGCTCAGCCCGGCCCGGTGCATTGCCATCGCCCCCAACTGCACCAGAAAGGCGTGCCAAGGGTGGCGCTGGTGTGGGCGCAGTGCCGGGAAAGCCTCCACCGTGTCCGCCATCAGCCGGGCGTAAACTTCCGGCAGGGATACCGATTCGTAAACGCCCCGAGCCGGTTCGACTCGAATCAAGGGCTCGGTCAGGGTGTTGAACATAGAAACTCACCTCCTTTTGAGGGAGGGATTTGGTTCAGTCGAGCTTTCTAAGGCAATCTACTTGCCATCCGAGACTGCGTCAATGGCCGGGTGTCAGTGGCGCCTACCATAAAGGCAAAGCGGGCAGCAAACGAATTTCCCATCGTTTTTAGGGGTCACTTCTTTTTGTAGCCCCTCCCCTTGCACACGGGGGGGGGGTAGACCAATGCAGTTTATCCTGCCGGACAGTTCCCCCGCACACGCGGGGATTGTGGCTGGGAAGCCGCGCCGTTATGCCCGGTGCAGCCCCAGCCGGTTGTAGCGGAACTCCCGGTCTCCGATGCTGAACTCGAAGCCCTCACTGCCGGGCGCGGGCGTTACCCTGTCGGGGGCTTCCTGCCCCAGCCAGCGCGACGGCATCGCCATCCGATCAATGGGATGCGGCGCGCCCAAGGGACTGGCCTGCGGCGGGTCGAAGATCAGCTCTATCCGGTCATCGCCCAAGCGGGTGCGCACCTTTTCTTCGATGTCGGGGAAAAGAATTTCCCGGTTGTCCGCATAAAATGACTTGCCGAAACTGATGACTGCGTTGCGGGCGGTCTGGGCATCGGAGATATAGCCGCCCTCGTTATTTATGGCGTGGTTTTTCCAGGCCACGCCCATTTGTTGGGTGATAGCCTCCAGCGCGTCGGGATGAGTGGCCCGCTCGACCAGTTCCCGGTTCATCTCTGGGATGCGCCACTGGGGGTATTGGGCCACCAGCCGCAGCGTGGCCTCCAGGACGTGCAAGCTGTGGTATACGCCTCCATGAGGCCCCAGCCCGCCGGGGTTTTGCCCTCTGCTGAGCAGCGGGGATAGGTCATTGTCCGGCGGGGTCAGCACAATGCAGGCGGGCTTGCCGTAGCCTGCGGGCCGGGGGTTGTCGCGGTGGCGGTGCAGGCGGCCAATGCGTTGCAGCAGCACGTCCGCCGGGCACAGGTCGGTGATCAGCAGGTCGGCGTCGATATCCAGAGACTGCTCCAGTGTCTGCGTCCCCACCACGACGCAGCCGCCGGGCTGGCGGTCTTTGCCCAGCAGTTCCTCCACCCGCCGGTCCAGCAGGCGGCGGTCGGGAGTGGCAAACCGCCCGTGGTGCAGCGTTGACACGCCGTTGACGGCGAACAGCAGCCCAGTATCGTCTGGGGCGGACAGTTGCTCTACCGCCTGTTGCGTACTGACCGCGTTGCCCACCGTGTTGCGGACCACCAGCACCTTGGCTCCGGCCCGGGCCGCGGCCAGAGCGCGCTGGGCGGCGGCGGCGAAATCGGTTATTTCCGGCGCCGCAGCGATGTCTACGATTTTCTCCTGCCCGTTCTCGCCCGCTCCGGCAACTCTCTCGCCTTCGCTGGAAGGGATGGTCACAGCCGGGTAGCTAGTGGCAATGGCATCCGGCAGGGACAGTTGGGCCTCGGCCCGCTGCCCCGGACGAAGCCAGCGCCGGCGGGCCGCCGACCCCAGGGTGGCCGACATCAGCAGGGCGTAGCCGCCAACGCCGGTGTGGGCCGCCAGCAACCACTCCAGCACGGCCCCCATGTACACGTCGGAGGCGTGCACTTCGTCCACCACCAGCAGGTTGCGGGCCAAGCAGGACGTCCGCAGATGGGCGTTCCTGACTTTAAGCGCGCCCAGCATGGCTTGGTCAACGGTGCCGACGGCAATCTGCGCCGCCAGGTAGCGTTTGGGGTTTTCGGTGGCCCAGGGCTTTTCGGAATCATGCTCGCCATTCCACGAGTCGTTGTAGTCGGCAAGCCTCATTGCTTCCGCCGCCGCGTCAGGCTCATAGCCGGGCACGGCCAGCGCCACCGGGGGCCGGTGATCCTCGGCGGGAAACAGGGCGGCGATGAAACGCCGGACGCGCCCGTAAATCTGCGCGGCGGCGGCGCGGGTGGGCAGCGCAAAGTAAACGCCGTCCACCAGCCCCGCCTCATACATCCGGGCGAACCGCCACAGCGCGGCCTCGGTCTTGCCGGAGCCGGTCTCCGACTCGATGATGACCAGTTGCTCGTCGATGGGAATGTCTTGGGTTTTCTGCTGGATGGCCCGGGGCTGCCGGATGATGCCGAACAGTTGGCCGAAATCCGGGACACCGGCGAAACGCCGGCGCTGGGCTGTCAGGTTCAGGCCAACGTCGTCAATGGCCCGCGCCGCTTTGTCGCGGGCGGCGGCGATATAGCCGTCCTGGGGCGCGTCCACAAACTCGAACCATTTTTCGTTGGAACCAATCCAGTCGGCTAGGTTGCACAGGCCCAAGAAGTGGTGCTGGAAAGGGGGCGCGGCGGGCAGCGGCGGCGCCTCCGGCCCGAAGGCCGCCGGAAACCACTGGCGCACCAGCCGGCCGAGGCGCGCTACAAACTGCCGGGGATTTAAGTCCGCATAAGAGCGCCAGGCCCGGGGATTGCTCTGCCGATCTCCCTCCAACCGAAGGGGGCGGCCGTGATGGGACAGCGCGGCGACGAACAGAGCGCTGACCGTTTCACCGTCCCGGTCGTCCCAGGCGAGGAAATCCTCCCACCCCAGCGCCTCAAAGAACCAGTCGGCGGTTTCAGCGTCCTCGCCGCACAGTATCGGCGTCAAATCCAGCGTGTGTCCCAGGCGATGCGGACGGCGCTGGCCGGGCGGCAAATCTGCGTCCCGCCAGACCTGCGTCTGAAAGCCGGTGTTGACTTTGCCGATGTCGTGGAGGGCGGCGAATACCGCCAGCCGGGCCGCCGTCGCCTCATCCAGGCCGCTGCGGCCGGCGGCGCGGGCTAACCGCTGCCTGATGGTGGGCTGGGCGGCCAGCGCCTCAAAGCAGACGCCGACATCGGCCAAGTGATGCTCCAGCAGGTGAATGCGCTCAGGCCCTCGTTGCCCGCGAGGAAAGGTTTTGGCCCAGAAGTCTTGGGTATAAACCGGCGGCATTCCGCTGTCCGTCATGTTTTAACCTCATTGCTATGCTGGAACCCTTCAGGCCGGGGACATAGGAGGTACTCTCAACATGAGGCGCGCAAGGAGCGGGCCTTGCGGATGTATGCCGAAGGGAGCAGCCTGAGCGCCATCGACCGGGTGCTGGGATCCAGTGCCCAAGCGGTGAGCCAATGGGTGAAAATAAGAACCCTGACGGCGAAGGAGGCTTAACCGCCTTCCCGCAGGCGGCGGATTTCCTCCTCCAGTTGGCGGGCGCGGGACTCGGCGGCCAAGCGGGCGTCCCGCTCGGCCAGGCGTGCGTCCCGCTCGGCGTTGCGCTGGACCTCGGCGGCCAGGCGTGCGTCCCGTTCGGCGTTGCGCTGGGCCTCGGCGGCTAGGCGTGCGTCTTGCTCGGCGTTGCGCTGGGCCTCGGCGGCCTCGGCGCGTTCGGCGATGGCCGCCATTTGGTCTATGCTCCTGCCGGTGGCCGGGTCCAGCAGGTCGAACCCCGTGGCCTCGTCCCAGTGGAACTCCAGCCCCAGCAGTTCACTGCGGGCCCGGGTTGAACCGTCGGCCCCGGTGTACAGTTGGACGGGGACGTAGCGCCCGTCAACCAGACGGTCGCCGGCCAAGGGCTGGCCGTATAGCCCAGCCCCGGGCGAGGGGTCGAGCCGCCAGTATTCCCGGATGCCCAGCCTCTCGTACAGCCGGCGCTTGCTGCCCAGGTCGTTGGCTGCGGTGCTCTTCGACGCCACTTCCAAGGCGAAGTCGGGCACCTTGCCGGTTTCCCAGAGCCAGAAGTTGGGCAGATTCTCCCGGATGACGGCGGCCGGGACGCCAAAGGCTATGAACAGGTCGGGGGCGACGCGGGCGTTGCCGTTGCTTCGGTCGTAGGAAACGAACACCGTGCCGGAAATGAAAACGTCTTCGCGCCCTTCATACCGTTGCCACAACAGCCGGGAGATATAGTTCAAGGGTATCTCTTGGAGCATGGCGTCCTCAATCGGCTCCGGCTCTTCGTAGAAAATGTCGGGCAGGGTGCGGTTGATCCAAGCGTTAGTGATGTTTGCGGCGGTTGTCATCATCGGGCCTCCGGTGCCGTCTGAGCCGTGACTATATCATAGGGCCGATGGCCCGGGGTGTCGCCGGAGCGGGGACGGCCCGTCGTCTTGCCACCAGCAACCGGCTTGCCGCTGTTATAACTCTATTGCGCCTTACGTTAACAACACCACATAGCGGCCGTTCTTGCGCCTAGGGGCGATTATAAAGGAAACTAAACACGCAGCCCCGGAGAAGAGATGCCGGAGAGAAGATGAGCGCGATGAGGAATCTGACGTTCAGCGCCATAGACGTGGAAACAGCCAATGCAGACCCTTCCAGCATTTGTCAAATAGGCATTGTTCACTTCAACGATGGCGAGATTCAGGAACAGTGGTCCATCTTGGTCAACCCCGAAGAGCGGTTCAACCCTTTCAACCTCCAGCTCCACGGGATAGGTGAAACCGCCGTTCAAGGCAGCCGGACTCTCCCCCAAGTCCACGCCGAACTGCGCCGCCGTCTGGATGGAAGGATTCTCATAAGCCACACGCAATTCGACCGTACCTCGCTGGAAGGAGCGATGCGCAAATACCAACTGGCGCAACTCCGGGCAACTTGGCTCGACAGCGCCGCAATTGCGCGCTTGGCTTGGCCGGGAAAGTACCGGCGCAAATGGAATTTGGCTAAAATAGCGGGCGACCTGGGCATAGCCTTCGAGCATCACAACGCAGTAGAGGACGCCAGAGCGGCCGGGGAGATTGTCCTGCACGCTTGTCAACGCGCCGGACTAGACATAAACGGATGGCTGGATCGCATCAAAAACGACCGTCTGAAGCCACCGCGCCAATGAAAACCGGGCAGCGAAATCCCCTCGTTGATATCCGTTGTATTGACATGATGAACTCTGATCTGCATTGCCCCAATTGCGGCCGGCTGCCCGGTATCGGCAGCGGTTACTGCACCGGCTGCGGAGCGCCGCTGGCACCGGCGGCTGCGCCGGTTCCGGCCTCCGGTGCAGACAAGGAAGTTCCGTGGACGGTGTGGCATGTCACCGTCGGCCTGTTCCTTTTCCTATGCCTGCTGATTGCCGCGGCTTTCGTTTCGCAGGCAATCGGATCTGTTTATCCGGCGCAGGAGCCGGCTTTGCGGACTTGGGCGGGAGTTCACCTGCTGGCCTTGGGTATCGGGGCCGTGGTCTGGTTTATGGGCGCGCGGATGGCGGCCTCTCCCCTCAGGGCGCTGGGATTCGTTTTCCCCTCCACCTCGCCGGGAGTGTCGGCGGCGCTGGCGCTGGCGGCGCTGGCGGTCAGCATATTGGCGACTTTCGCTTACGGTCTCGTAGTGGACGGCCTGGGGCCGGAGTTTCTGCGCCCGCCGGAGATTGACGGCGAGACCATCTTTCCGGGGGCTGGCATCCTGCTTACGCTCCAGGCCCTCGCTGTTGTGACGCCCGTCAGCGAGGAAGTCCTGTTTCGCGGTTTCTTATTGCGGGGGTTGCTTCCCAGCATCGGCCCGGGCCCTGCGGTAGTTGCCTCCGCGTTATTGTTCAGCGTTCTTCACCTGAAGCCCGAGGTTATGATTCCCATATTCATCACCGGGCTGGCCTTGGGCTGGCTCTGCGTTAAGACCGGCTCCGTGTGGCCCTGCATTGCGGCGCACGCCGGGCAGAACGCCCTGGCCCTGCTGTCGGTGAGGTATCTGTAAAACGAAATGCCGCGCCCTCGCCGCAAGGGACTAGACACTGCTACGCCGGTGGGGTAAATTTGGCGTATTCGGCAACCATCCCTACGGAATCTGAGCAAGGCTTTTCCGGGTAATGGGCAGAGAGCGCATCAATCAGATGTTTGCCAGCGTCCGGGAGCGGGAGCGCCCCGGACTTATTGTATTTTTGACTGCCGGCTTTCCCGATATGGAGGCAACACTGGAACTGGTTCCGGCACTGGCGGCCGCCGGGGCCGACGCCATAGAGTTGGGCGTGCCTTTCAGCGATCCTCTGGGCGATGGGCCGGTCATCCAGCAGTCCAGTTTCCTCGCGCTCCGGAACGGCGTCACCACCGCCGACTGCCTGCGGGCCGTCGAAACGCTGCGCGACCGGGTTCCCGATACCCCGCTGGTGCTGATGGGTTACTACAATACGGTGTTTTCCTACGGCCTTTCGCCCTTCGCCGCAGAGTGCCAGCGCGTCGGCGTGGACGGCCTCATCACCGTGGACCTGCCCGGCGTGGAGTCGGGGCCGCTGGCTGTGGAGTGTGATGTACGGGACATTTCACTCATTCCCCTGCTGGCTCCCACCAGCACCGAGGAAAGCATTGCCGAGTCTTGCCGCAACGCCAGCGGGTTTGTCTATTGCGTCAGCGTCACCGGCGTCACCGGGGCGAGAAGCGAGGTCTCCGGGCGGGGGCTGGATCTGCTTCAGCGGGTTCGCGCCCATACCGCCCTCCCTCTGGCCATCGGGTTCGGCATATCCGCCCCGGAACACGTGGCCGAGGTTGGCCGCGCCGCCGACGCCGCCGTGGTGGGCAGCGCGCTGGTCCGGGTGATGCTGGAATCGCCCCGCCACGAACTGGCCG
Source organism: Dehalococcoidia bacterium (assembly GCA_965213725.1). Classification (GTDB taxonomy): domain Bacteria; phylum Chloroflexota; class Dehalococcoidia; order Lucifugimonadales; family UBA3495; genus VXOI01. The sequence continues at coordinate 1,346,508 of OZ243924.1, read as the reverse complement.
AGCGGGCCGGCGCCTTCGTCGCGTCACTGGCCGGATGCCCCGCCGCCGCTCAGTCCGCTGATGGAGGTCCCCAATGACCGTTTGCCGGGGCATACGAGGGGCCACTACCGCCGAGGCCAACACGGGCGAGGCCATCCACAGCGCCACCACCGAGTTGCTGGAGGCCCTCATCGAAGCCAACAGCTTGGAAGAAAGAGACCTGGCGTCTGTGATCTTCACCATGACGCCGGACCTGAACGCCGTGTTTCCCGCCGCCGCCGCCCGGCGGCTGGGCTGGAACAGCACGGCCCTGCTGGGCGCGGTGGAAGTGGACGTGCCGGGCAGCTTGAACCGCTGCATCAGGATTCTTATACTGGCGAACACGGATAAACAACCCGAGGAGTTGGTAAACGTTTATTTACGAGGAACAGAAACGCTCAGGTCATCATAGCTTGAGTTTCCCGCTAGGCTATATGTCCTCGGAGGCAGAGGGCCGGGACCACACGGCAAGTCGCGTTGACTGTTGCCGCCGTCCCGGCGCGTATTTATGTAACGCCCGGTTCACCCCCTGAATTACATGGCCCATGACTCCATGAGAAAATAAACCGGATGGTGACGCGAAAATGATAGTGGCAATGGCTGCCGGCAGTACCCAGGAAAACGTAGACCAAGTACAGAGGCGTATCGAGGCTCGCGGCCTCACCGCCGCCGTATCCTATGGAGTGGACCGCGCCGTGGTCGGCGTGCTTGGCTCCATTCCCCCGGATTTCAAGGATGAGTTGGAACTGCTTCCCGGAGTGATGCAGGTCTTGGTGGTTTCCAAGCCCTATAAACTCGCCAGCCGCGAATTCCACCCCGACCCGACGACGATTCGGATAGGAGAGGCCCTAGTCGGCGGGAACGATCCGGTCATCATGGCCGGCCCCTGTTCGGTGGAAGACGAAGAACAGATGGTGTCTACGGCCAAGGCGGTCAAGGCCGCCGGAGCCACCGTGCTGCGCGGCGGAGCCTTCAAGCCCCGCACCTCGCCATACAGCTTCCGCGGCATGGGCCTCGACGGGCTGAAACTGCTCAAGCTGGCCCAGCAGGAGACCGGCCTGCCCATCATCACCGAGGTAATGTCCCCAGTGGACGTGGACACCGTGGCCGAGTATGCCGACATTTTGCAGGTCGGCGCCCGCAATATGCAGAACTACAACCTGCTGGACGAAGTCGGGCAGACTCGCAAGCCGGTAATGGTCAAACGCGGACTGGCGGCGTCCTACGAGGAGTGGCTGCTGGCCGCCGAGTACGTGATGTCCCATGGAAACGAGGAGGTGATACTGTGTGAGCGGGGCATTCGCGGGTTCGAGCAGTTCACCCGGTTCACTATGGACGTGGCGGCCATCCCGGTTATCCAGCGGCTCTCGCACCTGCCCATCGTGGCCGACCCCAGCCACAGCACCGGCAAATGGTACTTGGTGACCCCCGTGGCCCTCGCCGCCGTAGCCGCCGGGGCCCACGGGCTGCTCATCGAGGTCCACCCCAATCCCGACGTAGCGAAGTGCGACGGGCCACAGTCGCTCACCTTCGAGAACTTCGACCTGCTGATGGCCCAAGTGAAGGCGCTGAACTCCGTCCGGCGAGCCCCCGCCCTCGTCTAGCCGTCGGCTTCGGTCAAGATACGCGAAAGGGTGGCGGAACACTCCGCCACCCTTTTCTTGTGCGTCCCGCCCGGCGGACGCCTGTTGCCGCGTTCGCCCGGCAAAATTTGACCGGCAAGGAGGCGCTAAACGCCGCTGCACCGCCGCCGCCTACAGCCCGGCTTTCGCCGCCGACTCGCGCATACTCTCCAGGTAGGCGACGCCGGAGGTCTGGAGCAGGCTGTTGACGTTGCCGTGGAAGTACTGTACGCCGAGATCAAGGAATTTGGGCACTAGGTTGTCGGGGCAGCTTACGCCGGCCACCCTTCCGGCCTTTACGATGACGTCCACCCCCCGCTCCATCTGCGCCTGCACCTCCGGGTGGGTCTGCTGGCCGGGGAGCCCCAGGGACTGCGAAAGGTCGCCGGAACCGATGAAGAAAACGTCCACGCCGTCCACCTGCACCATGGACTCCAGGTTTTCGATGGCTTCGACCTCCTCCAGCATCAGGCAGACCAGGGTGTTGCGGTTGGCCTCCGCCACGTAGTCGCCCGTGGAGCCGCTGAAACCGTAGCCGGCCGGCCGGCTGCGGCTGAAGATGCCCCGGCGCCCCTCCGGGTAATACTTCACCGCCTCCACCGCAGCCCGGGCCTCGTCGGCGGTGTTGACGTGAGGGACCTGCACTCCCCAGGCCCCGCGGTCGAGGAAGGGAGCGATGATTTCCGGTTTGTTGGCTACCGGGCGGACGATGGGCGCAATGCCGGAAAGCTCGGAGGCCCGCACCAAATCCTCGGAATTGTCCACGGTTATCGAGCCGTGTTCATTGTCCAGCAGCACCCAGTCGAAACCCAGGCAGCCCAGCATCTCCACCACCGGGGCCGACGGAAAGGTAATCATCACCCCGAAAACCGCTTTTCCCTGTTGCAGTGTTTCCTTCAGCTTGTTCTCTCGCATACGTCCTCTCGTCCTTTGTTGAATTGGCCGCTGCTTGTCTGGCAGTTGGCGCTGCGCCGGAGTATACTACTCGCCACTTTTCGGAATTACATAATTCGGGAGTGAATCCGGGAGTGAACCATTGAAGCCGGATTGATATAATGGAAAGCACCATGGAGACACGGGCGGCGGGCATTATGGATCCTGCCAGTGACGCCAGCAGGGGGTATGATATGTTTCCACAGGTTTCTCTGACGGCGCCCACCCGCGGCGACGTGGAACGGCTGATGGGTTGGCTCGAGGATGATGAGGTTAACACGTCTTGGTACGGCCTGGGCGACGACGGGCGGCCCCTTCACGCCGGTTATTTGCCTTCGCACGTCCTGGAAGGCGACGGCAATGACTGGGACCGGGTGTTCAATGACGACAATCGCAAGGTCTTTGCCGTCTACTCCAGCGAGGGCGAGCATATCGGAGAGGCCCAACTGGTCATCGAGTGGCCCCTGCTTGAAGCCCAGGCTTTTATCCTAGTGGGCCGCAAAGATCTGTGGCACCATCACTATGGCACCATGTCGCTGGTCAGTCTGCTGGACCATGCCTTTAACGACCTGGGCCTGCATCGCATCTGGGTGGACGTGCCGGAGTACAACAAACCGGCGCTGGATATGGTGGAACACATCGGGTTCGTGGTGGAGGGCCACTTTCGCAAGGCCCATCGCCGGGGAGACCAGTGGTTCGATTCCTATGCGCTGGGCCTGCTGGCCGAGGAATATCCCCGGCGCCGCGCCCGGTTGATGGAAACCAACGTTTAACCGCTTGGCGGTTTTGGCGTCAAGGAAAAAACCTCTCACTCTACACGGGAGGAAGGAGCCATGCCGGTAATAACAATCAACGGCCCCTTGGGAGCGGGCGCGGTTTCCATCGGCCAGATGGTGGCCCAGAAGTTGGAGCTGAACTTCTACGATCGGCTGGTCTTTACCCAGGCGGCCCGGCTCATCGGCACTCCGGTGGCCGCCGTTATCGCCAAGGAGCAGCGCGTTGACCGTTTCCGCGACCGGCTGGGCCGGTTCCTGCAAACCATGCTGGAGCGGTCGGCGATGTCGGGCGTCAGCGGCGAGCCCTACTTCGGACGGGGAATTGAGAATCTGCCGCCGGAAACCCTCATGGAAATGATGGGCGAAGGCAGCGCCAACCGCCAGATCAGCGACAAGGAATTTATCGAAGCCACCGAGAAAGTGGTGAAGGACATCTACGAGGCCGGCGACGCGGTAATCATCGGGCGAGGCGCCAACGCCATCCTGGAGGGTATGCCCGGCACTTTCCACGTTGGCCTCCTGGCGCCCTTGGAAGTCCGGGTGCAGACCCTCATGCGGCGCGAGAATTACACCCGCGAAGAGGCGGAGAACTATGGCGCGGAACTGGAGCGGGCCCACGAGAATTTCTTCCGGCGGTTCTTCAACTACAATTTCTATGATCCCAGCCATTACCAGATGATGCTGAACATGGGCCTGATGACCCCCGAAATCGCCGCCGGAATCATCGTTCACGCCAGCAGTGACATTTTCGCCGCCCCCGCCGCCGCGTGATCCTGCGGACGTTCCCTCGGCAAGGGCGGCAGGGCCGGTGAAGGAATGAGGCGTGTTTCCTTTCGCTGACGCCGGGGCCCGGCGAACCGGCCTTCCCCCGGTTACCATCGGGCTGATCGGCCTCAACTGCCTGGTTTTCCTTTACGAATTGCAAACGGGCGGTCTGGGCGTTCTTGCCGGGGGCGGCAGCATCCAAATCGACGTCTTCTTCTTCAAGTGGGGCTTCATACCCTCCGAACTGGCCGAGGGCCGGGATTACCAGCGACTGCTTGGCGGCATAGACATCGCCTCGCCCATCCCCACTTGGGCCACCATTATTTCCTCGATGTTCATTCACGGCGGTTTCCTGCACCTGGCGGGCAATATGCTGTTCCTATGGGTGTTCGGGAGCAGCATGGAGCAGTCCTTGGGGCCGGGCCGCTTCCTGCTGCTTTACCTCGCAACCGGGGTGGCCGCGGCTCTGAGCCACCTGGCCGTTGACCCTCAATCGCAGGCCCCGCTCATCGGCGCCAGCGGAGCCGTTTCCGGCGTGCTGGGGGCCTACCTGCTGACCTTTCCCTTCAACCGCATCCGGGCCCTCATCCTGATGATTTTGATAACCGTGATCGAACTGCCCGCGGTATGGCTGCTGGGAGGGTGGTTCGTCTGGCAGTTGATTCAGGGCCTAACGTCGCTGGGACTGTCCAACTCGGTGAACGTGGCGTTCTTCGCCCACGTGGGCGGATTCGTGGCCGGCCTGCTGCTGATTGCCGCCGCGCGCGCACTCACTCGCAGGCCGATATTGCCCCGCCGCCCGCAGCCCTGGGACTACTGGCGCTTCGATGACCCCCATCGGTGAGCCGCCCGGCCATTCCTATTCCGGCCCGCGGAGTTTTGTATCGCCATGACGAGTTAGGAGATTGACATTCTTTGCCCCTCTCGTCAGACTGCCATCGTTTTCGGTTTCAACGCCCTGTCGGGTACGATATTTCAGAAGACAAAGGATCACCTTCGGAAGCGGTTCCCGGCTATCGTGCTAATCCGCAACTACGGGAAGCCCGTTTCGTCGCACCAATCGGATCGGGATTCGGACTTGACCCGGCCGGCCGCGCCGTCATTGCGTAATTCAGTGATGACAAGCGCACTGTACTTATATGAACAACCCGACTGGCCCAACTTTCGGTGGCGGCAGGAAGAGCTGGCCGTCCCACTGGAGGGAGTGTGGGAGCGGAAGAACCGGCTGACTGGCCGGATGGAGTCCCTCGGCCTCGACCTGCAACAGGAAGCGGCGCTGGATACTCTGACCGAGGACGTGCTGAAGAGCAGCGAAATTGAGGGCGAAAGGCTGGACGCCGGACAAGTCCGCTCTTCGGTGGCCCGGCGGTTGGGGCTGGAGATAGGGGGCCTCAAGTTCATTGGCCGCGACGTTGAAGGCATCGTTGAGTTGATGCTGGACGCAACGCAGAACTACGCCCAACCCCTCACCGGCGAGCGGCTGTTTGGCTGGCACGCCGATATGTTTCCTGCGGGACGGAGCGGGGGACACAGAATTACCGTAGGCGGCTGGCGCGATGACAGTATGGAGAGGATGCGGGTAGTATCCGGCCCCATTGGAAAGGAACGGGTTCATTTCGAGGCCCCGGAAGCCGCCGGAGTAGCCGACGAAATGCGGATGTTCCTAGACTGGTTCAATGCGCCGTCTGATATCGATGCGGTGCTTAAGGCCGGGTTGGCTCACCTATGGTTTGTCACCATCCACCCTTTCGATGACGGCAACGGCCGCATCGCGCGGGCCATAGCGGATATGGCCCTAGCCCGATCGGACGGCAGTCCGAGACGCTTCTACAGTATGTCGGCTCAAATCCGCGAAGAACGCAGAGATTACTACGATATACTGGAACAAACTCAAAAAGAAACCATGGACGTCACCCCGTGGATGAGCTGGTTCGCGGGGTGCTTGGGCCGGGCCATAGAAAATTCGGAGAATACCCTCGACTCGGCGCTGGCGAAAGCGCGGTTCTGGGAGCGAATCGGCGGCCTTCCGATCAACGAGCGCCAGCGCAAGATGATCAACCTGATGCTGAACGGCTTCCGCGGCAAACTCACCTGGCTCAAGTGGGCCAAGATAACGAAATGCTCTCAGGAAACGGCCCGTCAAGACATTGCTGAACTGGTCGGCCACGGCATCTTGGCCCAAACCGCAGAGAGCGGGCGGAACCCCGGATACGTCCTAGTCAATGCCGGGGCCGTCCGGCGGCATTCCGCCCCGCGCCGCCGCTCGCCCCGCCTCTCGCGGCCGGGCCGGTCTCGCCATCGGTGGCGGTGCGCCGCCCGCCGCCGCGTTGCGCATTGAGAATATCCAAGCCGACGGCACGCCCCCTTTCCCAAGGCTGTGCTATCATATCCCCGGTTTCATAGCGAGGAGGCGTGGTTTGGAAGTCTTGTTGAGTTCGCCCCGGGGGTTCTGCGCCGGAGTGGTGCGGGCCATTGACGTGGTGGATGTTTGCCTGCGGCGCTACGGCCCGCCGGTCTACGTGAAGCATCAGATTGTCCACAACCCCTACGTGGTCAATGACCTGGAGAGCCGCGGCGCCATCACCGTGGAGGAGGTGGACGAAGTGCCGGAAGGTTCTCTGGTGGTGTTCTCGGCCCACGGCTCGCCGCCGGAGGACTTCGAGAAGGCCAAGTTCCGCAACCTCCGCGTCATAGACGCCGTCTGCCCGCTGGTCACCCGCGTCCACAACGAGGCCAAGAAATATAACCGCGAGGGCCGCCGCGTCCTGCTGGTGGGACACCGAGGCCACCAGGAGGTGCGGGGAACCATGGGCCAGGTGGAGATGACCCTCATTGACGACAACACCCCCGCCGAACTGCCCAGTTGGGGCGACGACGAGGCAATCGCCGTCCTCACTCAGACCACGCTCTCAGTGCGCGACACGGCCCACGCCATCGAGTCCATCCAGTCGCGCTTCCCCCAAGCCCTGGTGCGCAACGACATCTGCTACGCCACCACCAACCGGCAGGAAGCGGTAACCAAGATGGCGGGCAGCGTGGATCTGGTGCTGGTCATTGGGGCGCAGAACAGCTCCAACTGCAACCGGCTGCGCGAGGTGGCCGCGGCCCAGGGCGTGCCGGCCCATCTGATCAACGGCCCGGAAGAAATTGACTCCGAATGGCTGCGCGGCAAGGAAAAGGTGGGGATAACCTCGGGCGCCTCCACCCCTGAAGTGCTGGTGGAAAGCGTAATCGAGGCCCTGGCCCCGGACCGCGTCACCATGCTCAGCGGCGTCGAAGAAGACGTTTCCTTCACCATGCCCCGGGAACTGCGCTAGAGTGTGTTTGCCAGGCGTTTTGCGAAACCCGCCCGCCCGGAGCCTGTTTTGCTCCCCTGCGCCTTCCCTGCCGCCGTCTCTCGGCCAGCTCAGCGCGAGGGGCCGGATTTGGTGAACACGCTCCGGTTATGCCCTAGGGCCTTGCCAAAGTTGCTGCCGCCGGCTTTTGGCGGCCTCCCGCCATTCCGGCGAAAACCGGGATCCGGCGTTCGCCATGGCAAAGACCTTCCTGATTCCCGCCTGCGGGGGAACGGCGGAATGCCTTTGGTGAAGCCCTGGTCATGCCCCGGCTTCCCTCGGCGAACCGGCTGGGTTTCTGATGTCAGCCAACAACGAGCCTGACGCCGCGCCCGGTTCCGGGCACGAACCCGGCCCGGAAATTGCGGCCCCGGCCCGGTTCCATTCATTGCGGCGGCAGGTGTTGTCCCTGCCGGTTCTGGTCTCCTTCTTGGTGGCCGGCGGTTTTCTGCTGTTTATGGTCACCCGGTTCGATGTTGACTTGGGCGTCACTTGGGAGCAGGTTCGGGGGGCCAACCCCTGGCTGCTGGCGGCCGCCTTCGCCGTCCACTACACTACCTTCATCTTTCGCGGCGCCCGCTGGCGTATGCTGCTGGAGAACGCCGCCAATGCTTCCGGCGGCAGCGCTCCCGTTCCCGGCCTGCTCTTCTGTAGCCGGGCGATTCTGCTGGGCTGGTTCGTCAACTCCATCGGCTGGCTGCGGCTGGGCGACGCTTTTCGCGCCTACCTGTATCGAGAGGAATACGGAGCGCCTTTCTCCGGCGCCGTTGGAACCCTGCTGGCGGAGCGGGTGCTGGACATTGCGCTGGTGGGGCTGTTGCTGCTGGCGGCGGCGCCCTTCCTCATCGGCGGGGAGGACGGCGGGGGCGCTTGGCTGCTGCTGACCGCCACCGCCGGGGTGATGGTGGCGCTGCTGCTGCTGGTAGTGGCGGCCATGGCGATGGCCGGAGAACGATTGTCCCGATGGCTCCCCGGCTGGTTGGCTTCGCGTTATCAGCGGTTCCAGCAAGGCACCATCGGCAGCTTCCGGCGCTTGCCCCAGACCACGCTGCTGGGCCTGCTGGGGTGGCTGTCCGAGGCGGGCCGTATGTATCTGGTGACAATGGCCCTAGGCTTCGAGCTAAGCCCCGCAGTGGTCATTTCCCTAACGTTGTCCAACTCCCTGCTGTCGCTGGTTCCCACCCCCGGCGGCATCGGGGCGGTGGAGTCCGGCGTGGCCGGGCTGGCGGTGCGCCTGTCGTCCCTGGCCAAGGAATCCGCCACGGCCTTGGTGCTGGTAGACCGCTTCATTACCTACGTCAGCACGATAATCGTGGGCGCCGCGGTTTTCGCCGCCAGCCCGGTCTTTCGCCGGCGGGCCGCGCCCGGCGCGCGCGCTCACGCCGACCCTCTCCCCGAGGGAGAGAGAACTATTGAAAGGAACTAGGGAGAGTCCGGTACAGCCAATGCTCTACACCGCCAGCTTCTACCAGCCGGAGCATTGGGCCGGGACGCGATACCGCATATCTCGGGGCCATCCCCGGGGCCGCGCCGCCGACTGGCAGACGCTGCCGGCGCTCTACCCGTCCCGCGCCCTGCTCGCCGACTACCGGCAGGGCAGCGTCACCTTCGCCGGGCTGGACGCGCGCTACCGCGAGGAGTTGGACGAGACCCACCGGCAGAACGCAGAATTTCGCGCCTTCTTGGAGCAACTGCCCGCCATGGGCGACTTCACACTGCTATGCTTCGAGCCTGCGGGGCAGCCATGCCACCGGCGCTGCGCCGCGGCGTGGCTGCTGGAGCGCGTCCCCGCAATCGAGCTGGGCCGGCTGCGCTAGAGGGCCGTGTGGCGCACCTGCCCGGCGCCGGCCCTTCCTGCCTTCCCGCCGTTGCCGCGAAAGCGGGGATCCGGCCGGAATTGACGGGCGCCCTTGCCCTTCCCGCCTGCCGAAGAGGACAGAGAAAATTCAGGAATTTCTGGGAAAGCGGACAAACCCCTTGCGCGATTGTGAAAAATGGTGCATACTATCGCCCGAATGCTCCCTGGTGGTTTGAGCGAGGCGGCCCCACCCGTTCCCATCCCGAACACGGAAGTGAAACGCCTCAGCGCCGACGATACTGCTTGGGTGACTGGGTGGGAAAATAGGTCACCGCCGGGGGTATTTCATTTAGCAGCCCCTCTGATACCGGGACGAGCTTGGCGCGGCCAACCACGGAAGCGGCTGACGGCAGGCCGGATGCACCGGACTGTATCGCCTTTCGCTCCCCTGCCGCCGTACCCTTTCGGAACGATAGGGACAGGCAAGCTCCCGCACCCTTAGCGCCTTTACACCCGTCAGGGCGCTCAATACAATTGAATTGCTGTTTGAGGCGCCAGCGGGCAGGCCAAGAGAACGCCCGCCTTAATTGCCAGACACTATTTTGATACTCCCCCACAGGCCAGGAGCGGAATTATGGGCAGCAGATTCGAGAAGTTTTCGGAGAGAGCGCGGCGGGTTTTATCGCTGGCCCAAGAGGAGGCGCAGCGCTTTAACCACAACTACATCGGGACTGAGCACATACTCCTTGGCCTTGTCCGCGAGACGGAGGGAGTGGCGGCCCGGGTGCTGTCCAGCCTCTCCGTCGATCTCTCGAAGGTTCGTTCCGCCGTCGAGTTCATCATAGGGCGCGGCGAGAAACCGGCCCAGGGCGAAATCGGACTCACGCCGCGAGCCAAGAAGGTCGTGGAACTGGCGGTGGACGAAGCCCGCAGGATGAACCACACCTACATCGGCACGGAACACCTGCTCATCGGACTGCTGCGGGAAGGCGAAGGCGTGGCCGCCGGCGTGCTGGAGAGCTTGGGCGTGACCCTGGACAAGGTGCGCACGGAGACCCACCGCATCCTGAGCCACACCTCCGGCCAGGGACAGCAGTCCGGCCGCACCAACACCAAAACGCCCACCCTCGACAACTTGGGCGTTGACCTGACCAACGCCGCCCGCTCCGATAAGCTCGACCCGGTGGTGGGCCGCGATCAGGAACTCCAGCGCGTCATCCAGATTCTCAGCCGCCGTACCAAGAACAACCCGGTGCTGGTGGGCGAACCCGGCGTAGGCAAGACCGCCATCGTTGAGGCCATGGCCCAGCGCATCGCCAAGGGCGAGGTTCCCGACACCCTCCAGAACAAGCGGCTGGTGACCCTGGATATGGGTTCTCTGGTCGCCGGAACCAAGTACCGGGGCGAGTTCGAGGAACGCCTGAAAAAAGTCATCGAAGAAATCAAGAGCTCCGGCAACTGCGTCCTGTTCATTGACGAGATACACACGCTGGTCGGGGCCGGCGCCGCCGAGGGCGCGGTGGACGCTTCCAACATCCTCAAGCCCTCCCTGGCTCGCGGGGAGTTGCAGTGCATCGGCGCCACCACCCTGGATGACTACCGCAAGTACGTGGAGCGCGACCCGGCGCTGGAGCGCCGCCTCCAGCCGGTGCGGGTGGAAGAGCCCTCCAGCGACGAGACCGTGGACATCCTGATGGGCGTCAAGGATCGCTACGAAGACCACCACAACGTCACCTTCACCGACGACGCCATTCGCAGCGCTGCCAACCTGGCTGCCCGCTTCATTTCCGACCGCTTCCTGCCCGACAAGGCCATTGACCTCATAGACGAGGCCGGTTCCCGGGTGCGGCTGCGCGGCAGCGTGACCCCCACTTCGGTCACCGACGCCATGCGGGTGCTGGAAGAGGTCAGCCGCGAGAAGGACGAGGCCATCGCCGAACAGCGCTATGAGGCGGCGGCGGAACTGCGCGACCGCGAACTGCGCCAGCGGCAGGACTTGGACGTGCTGCGCAATGAGTGGCAGGAAGGCCGGGGCAAGGAGCGCACCATCGTCACCGACGACGACATTGCCGAAGTGGTCAGTATGTGGACCGGCGTCCCCGTCGCCCGTATGGCTAAAGAGGAAACCGAGCGGCTGCTCCAGATGGAGGCCGAACTGCATAAGCGCATCATCGGCCAGGACGAAGCCATCGTCAACATATCCAAGTCGGTGCGCCGCGCCCGGGCCGGGCTGAAAGACCCGCGCCGCCCCATTGGCGTGTTCATGTTCCTTGGCCCCACCGGCGTAGGCAAGACCGAGCTGGTGCGGGCGCTGGCCGAGTTCATGTTCGGCCACGAAGACAACATGATTCGCTTGGATATGTCCGAGTTCCAGGAACGGCACACCGTGGCCCGGCTCATCGGAGCCCCTCCCGGATACGTGGGCTACGATGAGGGCGGCCAGCTCACCGAAGGCGTGCGCCGCAAGAACTACTGCGCCGTGCTGCTGGACGAAATCGAAAAGGCCCACACGGAAGTCTTCAACATACTGCTCCAGATTTTCGACGCCGGTCAGTTGACCGATGCCCGGGGCCGCCGGGTGGACTTCCGCAACTCCATCCTGGTGATGACTAGCAACTTGGGTTCCGACCTCATCAAGCGGGAAACCACGGTGGGCTTCGCGGTCAAGGCCGACAACGCCCGCACCGACCAGAGCGCCTACGAGCGGATGAAGGACAAGGTGATGGACGAAGTGCGCCGCTTCTTCCGCCCCGAGTTCCTCAACCGCATAGACTCTACGGTAGTGTTCCACCAGTTGGCCCAAGATGAGATCCTCTCCATCGTTGACCTGATGATGAATCAGGTGCGGAGCGAGCTGGAAGACAAGCAGATTGACCTGGAGCTGACCGACGCGGCCAAGGAATACTTGGGCGAGAAGGGCTTCGACCCGGTGCTGGGAGCCCGCCCGCTGCGCCGCCTGATTCAGAACGAAGTGGAAGACCAGTTGTCGGAGGAACTCTTGGGCGGCCGCCTGGGCGCCGGCGACGTGGCCGTGGTAGACGTGGAAGAGGGCGAAATCAAGATTACCGCCAAGTCTCTCGCCGACGGCCTGATGCTGGAAGAGGAGCCCGCCCCGGCCGGCGACTAAGGGCAGATCCGCGTAACGTGCGCCCGGAGGGGACGGAACGACATCCGGTTTGACATTTTCCCTCGGAAGCCTGCGACCCCTGCAAGCATAAAACCTTGCAAGGGTCGCAGGCTTTAAGGAATTAGCCCCGAAACAAATTGCTGACACTTGCCCGCCGACAGACCGGAATTGCCCCCGTATAATTGCCATAGACAAGTTTCGCGGCGGGAGAAACGGTGATGGCGAAGGCTGCCGAGCGGCGCAAGACGGTCTATTTCTGCCGGGAGTGCGGCCATGAAAGCGCTAGGTGGATGGGCTTTTGCCCCAGCCCGCATTGCCGCTCCGCCCGGCCGTTGACGGAAGGCGCGGCCGCCCCCGCGGAGGCCCCGGCCAAGCCGGGCCGGGCCGGATGGACCGGGCTGCCCGGCGGCGAGACACTGGAGTTGTCCCAACTGTCCGCCGACTCCCAGCCCCGAGTCGCCCTGCCATCTTCCGAGCTTAACCGCGTCCTTGGCGGGGGCGTCGTTCCCGGCTCGGTGGCGCTTCTGACCGGAGAGCCGGGCGTCGGCAAGTCAACCCTCCTGCTGCAACTGGCCCACTCGCTGGCGTCGTCCCCGCCCGCATCCGGCGCGGCGCAGGCGGCCGGGCCGGTCCTGTACGTTACGGGCGAGGAGTCACCCGGGCAGGTGAAACTGCGGGCGCAGCGCATGGGCATCGAAGGCCGGGGCATTCTGCTTCTGGCGGAGACCGAGGTTGACGCCATCCTGGAACAGTTGGAGCGGAAGCAGCCTGCTCTCGCAATCATAGACTCCATCCAGACCCTGCACTCCGAGAGCGAACCGTCGGGGCCGGGCAGCGTGGGGCAGGTGCGGGAATGCGGGCTGCGCTTGTTGCGCTGGGCCAAGTCCCGGGGCAAGCCGGTGTTCATATCCGGCCACATGACCAAGGACGGGGCGCTGGCCGGCCCGCGGGTGCTGGAGCACATGGCCGATGTGGTGCTGCACCTGGAATCGCAGGAATCCGGCAGCTACCGGGTGCTGCGGGCCGCAAAAAACCGCTTCGGCTCCACCGACGAGACCGGCGTGTTCCAGATGGAGGAGCAGGGGCTGTCCGACGTTCTGGATCCGTCCCGCGCCTTGCTGCCGCAACGGGCCGGGCCGCAACTGGGGGCCATCTTAACGCCGGTGCTGGAAGGCAGCCGGGCATTGTTGCTGGAAGTGCAGGCGCTGACCAACTTCTCCCAGCTTCCCGCTCCCCGCCGGGTGGCTAACGGCGTGGACTACAACCGGCTGATAATGCTGACGGCAGTGGCGACGCGACGGGCCGGGCTGGAACTGGCCGGACAGGATGTAATCGTCAACGTGGCCGGGGGGTTCCGGGCCACCGAACCGGCGTCCGACCTAGCCGTCATCCTCGCCGTTGCCTCCTGCTACCGCAACGCGCCGCTGCCTCCCGCCGCCGCCTTTGGCGAGGTGGGCCTCAGCGCCGAACTGCGAACCGTCCCCCAAGCCCAGCGGCGCGTCAACGAAGCCGCCCGTCTCGGCATCGTCCGCTGCATCCTTCCGTCCGCCGCGCTGTCCGGCGTGGCGGCCCCGCCGGGAATGCGGCTGATCGGGGCGGAAACCGTCGGAGCCGCCATCCGCGCCGCCCTCGCCCCGCCGGCCGACGAGCTGGAGCGGATGTTTGCCGCCGCAGGGGAATCATAGTCAGCGCAGCCAATACCCTGTGACTAACCCGATCCATCCGGTAGCCGCCGCCGCAAATTCCGGATTTTCTTTCCAGTCGGTAGTGACCAGAACGTAAAACCCGAATCCCAACAGGCAGAGGCTGATGACAATTTGCACCGCCATCCTGATGGAGAATTCGCTTTTAATCCTGTCTATGGTACGGGTTTCCTGGCTCAACTACTTCCGCCTGATATCTTTGATTGTTTGCCGGATTACGTCAATGGCAAAGTGTATCTGACTGCCGAACAAAGGGTACTTTTTATCGTACTCTTCTCTGACTTCTGACCAGCTACCCGAGTGCAGGCTGATTTGCGGGTCCGCTTTAATTTTCTGGAATTCGGTATTCTTCCGGCTCAATTTGCGACTTTTCTCTGCCATCAGACTCCCTCCGGCGCCGCTTGGCGCTCGTGTTCGGGGGTGAACTCGTGGTCTTCGCAGGCCACCCAGCGGGAGCCGTCCTCGTAGACTTCCTTCTTCCAGATGGGGACGACCTCCTTGATGCGGTCAACGGCCTGGTGGCAGGCGTAGAAACCCTCCTTCCGGTGGGGGGAACCGACGGCGACCACTAGGCTGATTTCCCCGATGCCCACGGTTCCGGTGCGGTGGCCGATGGCGATTTCGTCCAGCCCGAACTCGGCCAGCAGTTCTTGGCGCACCTCTTCCAGCTTCTTGACGGCCATCTCGTCGAAGGCTTCATACTCCAGCGTCAGCACCCGCTTGCCCTCGAAGCTGTCGCGGGTGGTTCCCAGGAAAGTGACCACCGCGCCGTTGCTATTGCGGCGCACGGCGGCGGTGAACTTTTCCGGGTCGAGAATCTGGGCGGTCAACTCAATCATGCTACCCTCGCGTATCGGCCAAGCTATCCGCCGCTTACCGGCGGGATGAGACAAACGTCATCTCCGGGATTCAGGACGTCTTCCGGTTCGGCGTAGTCGGCGTTCACCGCCACCACGATGTTCACCTCCGGCGGCGCCAGTTGCGGGAACCGCCGGCGCACTGCGCCGGTCAAGTCGGCCACCGTGGCCCCCTCCGGCAGTTCCAGCGCGAACTCCCGCCGGCCGGCCCGCTCCCGGTACAGGGCAAACAGTCTTACGGTCAGTTGCATCATAGTCTGATTGTAATGCGGTTTTAGGAGTGTGGGAAGAGGAATGAGGCGCGCGCGCCGGGTTGCCGCATTTTGGAAGGCCCGGAACACGCCTCATCCTGAGAAAGTGCAGTGGAGCGCTTCGTGAATCGGGTTGCGCCGATTTGATTTTGGCGGGATTGCCGCTATAATCTCTGTCGAAGCCGACAATGAACGGACGGCATTGCCGTCATAGGTTTTGTCGGCCAATCAAGCAATGCCAACCCATGTCGAAAGCGCCTCGAAGAGAGAAGCATTTATGGATAGCCTAAGGAACCAGGATGGCATAACCCTTGGTGCGAAGTTGGCGTTGCTGTCGCTGCTGGCGGCCATGGCGGCTGTGCTGGCCGTGGCCCTTTGGACCCCCCCCCCCCCCCGCGCAGGCCCAGGAAGCGACGGCCACCTGCGGCAGCAGCCCCCTCGACGGGCGCACGCTGAAGGTAGTCTCCGTTATCATCACCAGGCTCGGCGAGACCAATTGCAGCAACGTCACCGCCACGCAACTGGCCGGCCTCGCTGGTGAACTCGAGTTATCCGATCAGGGCCTGGGTTCCCTGAGAAGCGACGACTTCGCCGGCCTCTCCAGCCTGGAAGAGCTGAATCTGCCCCGCAACAGTCTGACGGAGCTGCCCAGCGGCGTGTTCGACGGCCTTTCCAGCCTGACCCATCTGCGCGTATCGCAAAACAGACTGACGGCCGTGCCCGACGGCGTGTTCGACGACCTCACCAGCCTGACATTCCTCAAGCTGAACATCAACGAGCTGGTCTGGCTGCCGCCGGACGCATTTGAGGAGCTGTCGAACCTGGAAGAGCTGCATCTGAATAATAACTCTAATCTGGCCTGCATTCACGCCAGCCAGTTCGACGGCTTGTCCAGCCTGACCAAACTGGCGATGCATAACACCAACTTGGGCAACATCAACCCCACCCACTTCACCCGGTGGAGCTTGAACTCGTTAACGGAGCTGCGGTTTGGCAACACGCTCATCGCTAACGCGAATAACTTTCAAGTTGACTTTGCCACCTACCAGCAGGTGCTGCCCGCCCTGGTCGAGGCCAACACCTACGTCAATAACAGCGCGACCTTGACCGACCCGATTTGCCAAACCCTGGAACGGCTGGCCGACTGCGGCGCCGACAATCCCCTCAACGGACGCACGCAGAAGGTAGTCGACGTCATCCTCGACGCGCTCCCCGCCACCGATTGCAGCGCCGTTACCGACACGCAACTGGCGGGCATCACTGCGCTTCACCTGAACCGGCTGAGCCTGCGCGCCCTGCAAGACGGCGACTTCGGCAACCTTACCGGCCTGCAAAACTTGCATATACAAATCAACAAACTGACCACCCTGCCCAGCGACGTGTTCGACGGCCTCTCCGCTTTGGAACGGCTGGATCTGTTCGACAACGAACTGACGGCCCTGCCCGCCGACGTGTTCGACGGCCTCTCCAGCCTGGAACAGTTGTATCTTAACACTAACTCGCTGACGAACTTGCCTGAAGGCGTGTTCAACGGCCTCTCCGATTTGGAACGCCTGGATCTGTTCGACAACGAGCTGACGGCCCTGCCCGCAGACGTGTTCGACGGCCTTTCCGCTTTGGAACGGCTGGATCTGCGCGACAACTCGCTGGCCGCCTTGCCCGAAGACGTCTTCAACGGCCTCTCCAGCTTGACCCAACTGGATCTCTACAACAACTCGCTGGCCTCCCTGCCCGCAGACGTGTTCGACGGCCTCTCCAGTCTGGGACAACTGAATCTGTACAACAACTCGCTGACCACCCTGCCCGCAGACGTGTTCGACGGGCTGGGCTTCCTGAGCGCGTTGCGTCTGCAAAACAACTCGCTGACCACCCTGCCCGAAGGCGTGTTCGACGGCCTCACCACCATGATACTGCTGCGTCTGAACGGCAACTCGCTGGAGTATTTGCCGCCGGAGGTGTTTGACGGGCCGTCCAACCTGCGCGAGCTGTACCTGACCGATAACAGTCCGCTGGCCTGCATCCACGCCGGTCAGTTTGACGGCTTGTCGGAACTGCGCGAGCTGCATCTGACCGGCACCGGCCTGGGCAACATCGCCCCCGCGCACGCCTCCCGGTGGGGATTGGACGAGCTGGAAGAGCTGCGGTTCGGCGATACGCCCATCGTCAGTTCGACGATTAACTGGAATCCTTACAAGGCCGAGTTCCGGGACCTGGTTAGGGACCGTACCTACGTCCGGGACCCCTTCGAACTGTCCGACCCCATTTGCGGTTCCATCGCGGCCGAAACCGATGCCAACAACTTTCACACGATGGTCAAGGTGGATCTGGAGCATAACCGGGTGTATCCCAACCGGGTCCAGAGTGTCGGCGACGCTGGCGACGGCTTCTGCGGCGCCGACACCGGCGAAGACCGCCGCAAACTCTGGGTCTGGCAGCGCTCCGACGACGGGGTGGCTTGGACGGACATGGCCTCGGATCGGCAGCCCAAGGACTATGGCACCCGGGGCGCGGGCGAATGCTCCTTCCTCTACGACCCGCAGGCCGATGACAACGGCAAGCACGTCCGGGCCTACGTGCCGGTGAACACCGCCGGCTTCACGGGCGAAAACAACTACCACAGCGCCGCCTTCGGCCCGCTGAACATCGAGCAGCCATAGGGGGCCGGTACTCTCAACGTGTGCCGGCAGTGCTGTCCGGCCGCGCCGTCCCGCCTCCCGGGAAAGACCGGGAGGGGCGGACGGCGCGGCCAGTATCGGCCCGTTCCGGGAATACCGGGAGGGCCTTTCCGCTGTTGGCCCAGCCGGATGTGTGCTAGGCTTGGCCGCGGATTATTCCGCGGGAGGCGCCGTCAGTGACCGGCCGGGAAAACCGGGGTGGCATCACCCTACGGGCGAAGTTTGCGTTGCCGTTGCTGGCGGCGGTTGTGGCGGCCGCGGCCCTCTGGCTGGCCTCTCCCGCCCCGCCCGTGGCCCAGGCCCAAGAAGAGACGGCCGACTGCGGCGTCGGCAACCCGCTCCACGGGCGCACGCAGAAGGTGGTTGATGCCATCCTCGCGGCGCTCCCCGGGGTCGATTGCCGCATAGTCACCGCGGCGCAACTGACGGGCATCACCAGCCTTGCGGTAACCGGCCAGAGCCTGAGTTCCCTGCAAAGCAACGACTTTGCCGGACTCTCCGGCTTGGAAGAGCTGAATCTGTTCAGCAACGAGCTGACGGAGCTGCCCAGCGGCGTGTTCGCCGGCCTTTCCGGCCTGACGCACCTGGGTCTGGAAAACAACGATCTGACGACCCTGCCCGACGGCGCGTTCGCCGACCTCGCCAATCTGGAAATCCTCCGCCTGAACAACAACCTGCTGACCTGGCTGCCGCCGGACGCGTTTGCGGGGCTGTCCGCCTTGGAAGAACTGTATATTAAATCGAATCCGCAACTGTCCTGCATTCACGCCGGTCAGTTCGATGGCTTGTCCGGCCTGAAACTGCTGCTGATGGATGACACCCAATTGGGCAACATAAACCCGGCCCACTTCACCCGGTGGAGCTTGAACCAGTTGGAGCATCTGCGGCTGGGCGAAACGCTCATCACTGATTCGCCCCTCGCCTTTGCGACGTACCAAGCCGTGCTGCCCGCCTTGGTCGAAGGCAACACCTACGTCCAGAACACCGGCGACCTGACCGACCCGATTTGCCAATCCGTGGAACGGCCGGCCGACTGCGGCGACGGCAACCCCCTCCACGGACGCACGCAGAAGGTGGTCGACGTCATCGTCGCCAGTATCTCCGCCGCCGACGATTGTGAATCCGTCACCAACGAGCAACTGGTGCGCATCGGCCGGCTTCGCCTGAACTATAAGAGCCTGAGTTCCCTGCGAGACGGCGACTTAGCCGGACTTGCCGGGATGAACACGCTGGATCTGGACAACAATGACCTGACGGCCCTGCCCGCCGACGTGTTCAATGGCCTCTCCAGCCTGCAAACCCTGCGTCTGCAAAGCAATTCGCTGGCAACGCTGCCCGAAAACGTGTTCCACGGCCTCTCCAGCCTGCAAACCCTGAATCTGTACAGCAACTCCCTAGCCGCGCTGCCCGAAGACGTATTCGAGGGCCTCTCCACCCTGCAAGAGCTGCGTTTGTACAGCAACTCGCTGGCCGCGCTGCCCGAAGACGTGTTCGAGGGCCTCTCCAAACTGGAACATCTGGATCTGCATGACAACTCGCTGGCCGCGCTGCCTGAAGACGTGTTCGAGGGCCTCTCCAAACTGGAACAACTGAATCTGAACAACAACTCGCTGGCAACGCTGCCCGAAGACGTGTTCGACGGCCTCTCCCGCCTGGTAGCGCTGCATCTGAACGACAACTCGCTGACGGCCCTGCCCGAAGACGTGTTTGACGGCCTCCCCAGACTGATAGGGCTGCATCTGCACAGCAACTTGCTGGCGGCCCTGCCCGAAGACGTGTTCAACGGCCCCTCCGTCTTGGAATTCCTGTATCTGAACCAGAACTCGCTGGAGTGGCTGGCGCCGGGCCTGTTTGATGGGCTGTCCCTCCTGCAAGATCTACAGCTAAACGGCAATAGCTCGCTGGCCTGCATCCACCCCGGCCAGTTCGATGGCTTGTCCAAGCTGGAAATCCTGCATCTGCAAGGCACCAAATTGGGCAACATCGCCCCCGCCCCCGCCTCCCGGTGGGGACTGAACAGTCTGGAGGAGTTGAGATTCGGCGACACGCTCATCAGCAATTCGGCGCTTAGCTTTGCGGATTACCAGGCCGTGTTCCCGGCCCTGGTTGAGAGCCGCACCCGCGTCACTTCTACTGCCGTACTGTCCGACCCCATTTGCGGCTCCATCACGGCCGACGCGGATGGCAGCTATGACGGAACCGTCCGGGTGCGGCTGGAGCATACCCGGGTGTATCCCAACCGGGCCCAGGATACCGGCAACGATGGCGACGGCTTCTGCGGCGCCGCCACGGGCGAAGACCGGCGCAAACTCTGGCGCTGGCAGCGCTCCGACGACGGGGTGGCTTGGACGGATCTGCCCTCGGCCCGGCAGCCCAAGGACTATGGCGCCCGGGCAGAAGGCGAATGCTCGTTCCACTACACCCCGCATAGCGATGACAACGAAAAGTACCTCCGGGCCTACGTGCCGGTGGACACCGCCGGCGTGGGCGAAAACAACTACCACAGCGCCGCCTACGGCCCGCTGAACCTCCGGCCCTAGGGGGTTCAGAAAAGGGGCATTCTCGGCGTGTTGGCAATGCTCAGACGGGCTGCGCCGTCCCGTATCCCGGCCATTCCCGACTTGGCGGGAATGACGGAGCGGGCAATATCGGCCCACTTTTGGAATACCCGCTCCCGTCGGCGGTTGCGAAAATTGCCTGTATTGTGGTAGATTCCGCAACGAAAAATCCTTTGATTCTCTTTTGCGAGTCGCTGCATGGAATCACTCATCGTTGCCTTGGCCGCCGGGGTCGCCGCCCTGATTTTCGCCGCATATACCGCTATGCGGGTGCTTAGCGCCGAACCCGGCAACGACCTTATGCGCGCCATCGGCGACGCCATCCGCGAGGGGGCCGGGGCCTTCCTGCGCCGGGAGTATATGTCGCTGCTGCCCTTTGTGGTTGCCGTTACCGTGGTGCTGGGCGTGCTGGACTACACCGTTTTCGACCACGACCTGCCGGTTCCGGCAACGGCCATATCCTACCTGGTGGGAACCATCTGCTCCGGCAGCGCCGGATTCATCGGTATGAACGTGGCGGTGCGGGCCAACGTGCGCACCGCCGCCGCGGCCATGCGCGGGCTGAACCCGGCCCTGCGCGTCGCCTTCTCCAGCGGCACCGTTATGGGCGTCACCGTAGTGGGCATCGGCCTGCTGGGCGTTACCATCCTGTACCTGATATTCCAAGACATAAGCGTAGTAGCCGGGTTCGGGTTCGGGGCCAGTTCCATCGCCCTGTTCGCCCGCGTGGGCGGGGGCATTTTCACCAAAGCCGCCGACGTGGGTTCCGACTTGGTGGGGAAAGTGGAGGCGGGCATCCCCGAGGATGACCCCCGCAACCCCGGCGTAATCGCCGACAACGTGGGCGACAACGTGGGCGACGTGGCGGGGATGGGCGCCGACCTGTTCGAGTCCTACGTCAGTTCCATTATCTCCGCGGTGGCCCTGTCGGCCAGCGCCGTGGCCCTAGCGGGCGCGGCGGGGAGCAGCTACACCGACTCTCAGGCGGTGTTCCCGATGCTGCTGGCCGGGGCCGGAATTGTGGCCGCCATTCTGGGCACTTTCCTGGTTCGCAGCGGCGAGCGGGCCGACTTCGACCGCCTGCTCTGGTCGCTGCGCTACGGGATTTTCGCCGCCGGCGGGCTGCTGATTGTTTTCGCCGCCATCCTCACCCTGACACTCACCGAAAACTGGTGGTGGTTCGGCTGCGTCGTCGCCGGGCTGGTGGCCGGGACGATTATCGGGCTGGCTACCGAGTATTACACTTCATACAGCTACAAGCCGACGCAAAAGGTGTCGGAGTCATCGCAGACCGGCGCGGCAACGGTGATCATCAGCGGCATCGCCACCGGGATGATGAGCACGCTGATTCCGGTGGCCTGCGTCTCGGTGGCTATCCTGCTGGCCTACTACTTCGCCGGATTCTACGGCGTGGCCTTGGCCGGCGTCGGGCTGCTGTCCACCCTTGGCATTACACTGGCGACC
Source organism: Dehalococcoidia bacterium (assembly GCA_965213725.1). Lineage (GTDB taxonomy): Bacteria > Chloroflexota > Dehalococcoidia > Lucifugimonadales > UBA3495 > VXOI01. The sequence goes on along the minus strand of OZ243924.1, from coordinate 1,324,626 downwards.
GACGCCTATGGCCCGGTGGCCGACAACGCGGGCGGCATCGCCGAGCAGGCCAACCTGGATCCGGAGGTGCGGGAGCGCACCGACGCGCTGGACGCCCTGGGCAACACCACCGCCGCCACCGGCAAGGGCTTCGCCATCGGCTCGGCGGCGCTGACCGCTCTGGCCCTGCTGGCCGCCTACTCGGTCAGCGCCAACCTGATTAACATAGGCGAGGACGGAAAGCTGATAGCCGGAAGCATCGGCATCAACGTGCTGAAGCCCCAAGTGCTGGTGGGGGTGGTCATCGGCGCCATGCTGCCCTTCATCTTCTCGGCGCTGACCATGCAGGCCGTGGGCCGCGCCGCGCAGGGCATCGTGGACGAAGTGCGCCGCCAGTTCCGCGAAATTCCCGGCCTGATGGAAGGCACCGGCACGCCCGATTCCGCCCGCTGCGTGGATATCAGCACCCGCGGCGCCCTGCGGGAGATGATTCTCCCCGGCGTGATGGCGGTGGTCGCCCCCATTGCCACCGGCTTCATCTTGGGCGAAGCGGCCCTGGGCGGCCTGCTCATCGGCGCGGTGGCCTCCGGCTTCATGCTGGCGATAATGATGGCCTCAGCTGGCGGAACGTGGGACAACGCCAAGAAGTACGTGGAGCTGGGCAACTACGGCGGTAAGGGATCCGAGGCCCACAAGGCCGCGGTCGAGGGCGACGTGGTGGGCGACCCCTTCAAGGACACCTCCGGCCCGTCGCTGAACATCCTGCTCAAGCTGATGTCCATAGTGTCCCTGGTGTTCGCCCCGGTGTTCGTGGAAGTCACGCCGCTAATCTCGGTAATCAACCAGAACATCTGAAGACGGGCGAACAACTTCCGCCGGAATTGTCTGAATCAGAGCAGGACTAGCTCAGTCGGCTGTGAAATTGCCCCCTCAGAGGGCGGGGGTGAAATCCCCCAACTGCGTGACTCCTGCCAGGACTTCTCTAATCTTGAAAAATCCTGACTCAGGCAAGGAAACCCAAAGGCCCGGCTCCAATCAGCCCGCCTCCAAATCAACAATCCGCGCTTCCGCCGCACCACCCGAGACTTCCAGCAGTGCGATGGTGCCTAACGCGCCGCGGCGGTGGCGCCGTCCGGGGTAGGTGGGACTGCCGGGGTTGACCATCAGGGCGCTGTCCCAGGGGCAGATGAGTTCCTCGTGGGTATCGCCGAACACCGCCACGTCCACGGGCTGGCCGAACTTCCGGCTCAGGGTTTCCGTTGCTTTTCCTAGCGGCAGTATCAGCCCGGCGCCGTCGCCTGTGGTGGCAATCCTGGGGCCGGGCCACTGAATGTCATGCACCATGCCGATAGCGACTCCGCCTGCGTGCACCACGCGGGTGGAGAAGGACAACCGCTCCCCCGGTTCAACCGGGTCCTCGTAGCCCCGGACGGCGAGCACCGGCGCGATGGTTTCCAGGTAGTCGAGGACGCCGAGGCACTCCAGGTCGCCGCAGTGCAGAATCAGGTCAACGCCCGCCAAGGCCGACAGCACCCGGCCCGGCAAGTCGCGCCCGCTGCCTGCGGAGTGAGTGTCGGAGATAAGTCCGATTTTCATAACTAAACCAGGGTTGCGCGGGGATTTTCCGGCCTCTTGCCTGCTGTGCACTGTCGCCCCTTGGCGCTAGGCCGGCTCCATCTCGCGGTCGGGAATGCGGTGCCAGCGCAGCCCGCCGCTGCTGATTTGTTCGGTGACTTCGTGGTCGTTGCGGACACTGGCGATGGCCGCGATGGCGGGGCGGCCCGTGGAATTGGTCAGGTATCTGGCATTCCGCAAGGCCCGGCCTGAGTCGCGCCGGTCGGCCGTCCACGACGTCTCAACGCGATGTAAACGGTGTGGCCGTCACTGTCGCTGCCCTCAATGACCAGGTCGGCGTTGATGAAACTTTCTCGCTGGTCGGCGTTGGCGGTTGGATCCGTGATGTTTTTGGCTATGTCGTGAAGTTGCATTGGCGTGAGCGCTCTGACGAAATCCAAACCCATGTTGGCCGCTATGACTTCGGTGAAGGCGGCGACCCGGGCTTGAATTTGGCTTCCTTTCACAAAGCTGATGTCGGATTCAATCCGGGATAGAATGTCGTCAGTCAGCGTCATGTGATTCTCCATCCGATCGTCGAGCCGCTTTTGCTCCTCAATAAAACTGTCCCTTCGCTCGACTAAGGCGTTGAAACGGGCAGGCAACTGCAAGAGTTCCTCGCCCAGGATGCGAGCGCGTATTTCCTCGCGCCACGACGGGTTGTTGTCGAGGGCCGAGAGGAAATCGTCCAGTGAGTTTATGGGGGTCATTTCTGTCGCGTTCCTTGCCGTTCCCGGCGTTTGGTCAGTTGAGATTGTCCCAGAGGGCGAAGTAGTCGGGTGACTCGCCCCGGACGGCTTGGGCGAGTTCCTGTCGGTTGAGCCGCTGCATGATTTCCGATTCTTGGGCCGCCAGGTCGGCGAACCTGCGTTCCCAATCGGGCAGCGATTCGTTGCTGCCGGGTCTTTGCAGCAACTCCCGCAGCGCGCCCAGCACCGTTTCCGATTGGATCGAGACCGCGCCTCCGGTGATCACGTAGACCACCACCGTGGGCAAATCGGAGCCGTTGATTTCGGAGCCGGACAGGTCGTGGTCATTCATACGCACGCCCAGCCGGTCGAGGATGAACATCATCGCCACTTCGCGGATGGCTTCCTCGAAGTGCATTGTCAGGTTCATCAGGTGGTCGAAAGGGTAGTCTCCCATTTCGCGCAGGGCGTGGGAGAACTCGTGTTCCACGGCGCGGAAGAAGTCTTCGCCGAAAACATCGCCAACGTTCAGCGCCCGCACTTGCGGCTGCCCGGCGCGGGAGTCGAACACGAGGAACTCGTGCAGGTGCGGGAAGATGCAGATCTGGAGGTCGGGAAACCCGGCCTCGGGATGGGCGGGATTGAAAAACTGTTCCATACCAGTCACTTTACGCCTATCCGGGGGAATAATCCAGCGGTTCACCCCCGATTCCCGTCCCCGCTTCCTCTCGCCTGCTGGGGCGGCGTTTTTGCCAAACCGTAGGCACATTGCCCTGACCCTCCTCCGGGGAGAGGGGGTAGGGTTATACACGCTCTAAAGCAGCGCGGCAATGTGTTGGAACTGCTGGGCCAGCCAATCGTCATTGTCTTGGCGGCAAACGGCTCCGTAGAGCAGAGCGGCCCGGCGTTGGCGTTCCTCCGGGGACATGGCGACGGCTAGGTAGAGGGCTTGGGCTGTGCCTTCCACGTCGGCGGGGGCCAGGGCGAGGGCTCCCTCGGCGAGCTGACGGTAGGCCCCGCTGCTTTGGGAGAGGGCCAGCACGCCGTTGCGCCGGTTGACCGCCGGCCCTTCCTTGGCCACCGGGTTTGTGCCTTCCACCAGCGTGTTGACCAGCAGAACGTCATACAGCTTCATTCCGGCGACGGCTAGGGGGTAGTTATTCTCGATGAAGGGGACTATCGGCTGCCAGCCGTCGAAGCCGTGGGCCTTGTTGACCTGTTCGATGGTCTGCTTCACTTCATCCAGGTAGCGCTGGTACTGGCGAATGTGGGTGCGGGATGGCACGAGGAAGGCGAGAAACTTCACCTTCCCCTTCAGTTCCGGGTGCTGAGAGAGCATTTGCCCATAGGCCCGGAAACCGCGGATGATGTTCTTATTGGGTTCAGCCCGGTCTATGCGGACGATGGTGGACTCGCCGGTTTCGGCCTGCAAGCGGGCTTCGTATTCCAGGGTGCGCGGCGCGTCGGCGATGCGCTGCACTTCCTCGACGTTGATGGAGGACGGGTACACTTTGACCGCGCAGAGATGCCCGTCCAACTCCACCACTTCGGCTATCCGGCCAACCTGCGCCCGCGGCACGAATTCCTCCACCGTGTCGAAAAAGCTGCGGCGGTCCTGCGGCGTCTGGAAACCCACTATGTCAGACGCGCACAGCGACTCGCAGATGCGGCGCACGATGTAACGCGGGATTATACTCCAGTACATGGGAGTGGGCCAGGGGATGTGAACGTAGTGCTGGATTACCGCCTCCGGCAGTTCGCGGCGCGCCAGCCCCGGCAGCAGATATAGGTGGTAGCCGTGGCCCATAATCACCGGCGGCGTTTTGCTGGTCCTGGCTTCGTCAATCACCGTCTTGGCGAAGGACTCGTTGACCGGAACGTAGCCGGTCTCCCAGGCGTCGTGAATGCCGGCGTCTATGGTTGGATTGTAGGGCGGGTTCCACAGATAATGTTGCAGGAACCACAGCAACGGGTTGCAGATGACGTTGTAATACTTGTGGTAGGAGCGGCGCGGCGCGACCACGTAACGAAGGTTGATCCGGTGGCCGGGCATCTGCGACTTGACGCTCAGGCCGACGCTGTTGGCATACACCTGCCGGTCGCCCTCCCCCATGGCGTGGGACACCCAGGTGAAGGCAAAGTTCTGGGCCAGAGAGCCGTAGGCGGTGGCGGCGCTTCCGCTGCCCCGGCGCGGCTCGGGGCGGGGCAGGGCCTGCCGCGGAGGCGCGCCCCGGTCTCCTGAGCTTGCCGGAGGGGGTGAAGCCTCGGGCATATGGTGTTCCACTGGGCCGCGATTGCTGACCAGTATCAGAGGGCGCCGCGAAAGCACGTTGGCGAACAGGTCATTAACATCCGCCCGCATAATTCCCTCCCCCGGAGGGGGAGGGTTAGGGCGGGGGTGTCCTTGTCTCGATGGGCGCGCTCCCATGCTCTTAACACCAACTCTCCATTATTCCTGAGAACGAGGAATCTATCCGCCCTAGAGGAGGACGCTCCCGTCCCTCCTCGGGAGAGGGAGGGGGTTCTAGGAACTTTGCCCGCAAAGCCGGATGATGGCCGGCACGACCGCGCTCAGCTCTTCCACTGTTTCGTCGGGTTTGGCGGCTGGGTCGGACGGCTCCTCCCGCTCGCTGAATCCGGCAATCCAGACGGTCCTGAGGCCGCACTTCCTCGCGCCGGCTATGTCGGTTTGTATGCTGTCGCCGACGTGCACCGTCCGTCCGGGGGAGGCGTTCAGGGAGCGCAGGGTCATCAGGAATATCTCTTCCGCCGGTTTGGACAACCTCACTTCGTCGGAGAAGGTGAGCGTGTGGAAGTAGTCCAGCATTCCGGTGTTGGCGAGGTAGGTGCGAAAGGTGGTTCCCGGAGTCATTCCGGTGTTGGAAATCAGGCCGATGCGCAACCCCATATCGCGGACGCTGCGCAGCACCTTGACCGCATCGGTGTGGGCCGGGGGCGCATAGTCGAGGAAGGAGTCGGCGTAGACGCGGGTGATTTCCGCCAGCGCATCCGGCTCCAGCCGTCCGCTCAGGCCGGGGCTGATGTTCTCGACGAAAATGCCAATCTGCTCCGGGAAGCTGATGTCCAGCAGGCCCTCGCGGATTGCCACGCACTGGCGGTAGCAGTCCCAATAGGCTTCGCTGATGCGCTCGGCGCCGAACTCCTCGCCGCAGCCCGACAGGATGCGCCGCACGCCTTCCAGCCGTGCGTTGGAACGGGTAATCCCCAGCTCCCGGTTGTCAATCAGCAGAGTCTGCCACAGGTCGAAGGTGACGGCAGTAATTCCCGGCAAGTCGGCCTCATAGATTCACAGTAGATTCATATTACCGCAGGGGTGACGCTCCCGGCGCGGGAACTCTGCCATTCTACACGATACGGACGGAGCGATGGGGAAGCCCGGTCTCCCGCTTGGCGGGTACGCCTAGGCTTTTGGACGGGAAAACTGCGACTCCCTATACCGGCGGTCTTCGGGTGCGCCATTCCGTTGCCTGCTCATAGGCGTGGGCCGCCCGCAGCACCGTTTCCTCATCAAAGGGCTTGCCGGCCAGTTGCAGCCCGATGGGCAGACCGTCCGGCGAAAAACCGCAAGGAACCGAAATGGCCGGAAACCCCGTAATGTTGTAAGGCCGGGTGTACTGCGTCAGCGCGGCCACCGTGCCTAATTCCTGCTCGCCCGCTAATACCTGCTGCTGCAACAGCGGCGGCGCGGTCACCGGCTCGGTGGGGCCGGCCAGCAGGTCTACGTTGTCCAGCAGGCGGCGGGCGGCGCGGTCGAAGGCGGCGCGCCCCTGCTGCGCCCGCAGGTAGTCCGCCGCGCTGATGAACAGGCCGGCCTCCAGCCGCAGACGCACGGGCTCGTAGAGTTTGTCCCCGTCGCTGGTCAGCACGTCGCGCAGGGCGGCCGAGGCTTCTGCCATGAGCATGGTGGTGGAAATAGCCGCTGCGTCATTGAACTCCGGGAACTCCACCTCCACGAGCTCGGCTCCCAAGTCTTCAAGTTGCGACAGGGCCACGTTGACGCAGCGGCGCACGCCAGGGGCCAAGGGCGCCTCGAAATACTGCCGGGGGGCGCCGATGCGGAGTCCGCGAATGTCGCCGGTGAGCGCGGCGGTGTAGTCGGGGACGGGCAGATGGGACGACGCAACGTCCTGCGGGTCGTGTCCGGCTATGACGTTCATGGCGATGGCCGCGTCCTCCACCGTCCGCGTCATCGGGCCGGGGTGATCCATTGACCAAGCCAAGGGAGTCAGGCCATGGCGGCTAACCCTGCCGTAGGTCGGCTTCAGGCCCACGATGCCGCAGAGGGCTGCCGGGATGCGTATGGAGCCGCCGGTGTCGCTGCCGGTGGTGATGGTGCATTGGCCTGCCGCCGTTGCCGAGCCGGAGCCGCCACTGGAGCCGCCGCTGACCAGTTCCGGGTTCCAGGGGTTGTGCATATGGCCGTAGTCGGGATTCTCCCCGGTGGGGCCGTAGGCGAACTGGTGCATATTCAGCTTGCCCAGCAGGATGGCCCCGGCCTCCCGGAAACGGGCCGCCACAGTGCAGTCCTCGGCGGGTACGAAAGTATCGTAAATGCGGGAGCCGGAGGTGGTGCGTACCCCGCCGGTGTTGAACAGGTCTTTCAGCCCCACCGGGATGCCGTGGAGCGGCCCCCGGCCACGCCCGGCCCGGATGTCCCGCTCGGCCTGCCGCGCCGCCGCCAGCGCCTCGTCCGGCAGAAGAGTGATGAAAGAGTTGAGCACGGGTTCGGTGGCGCGGATGCGGGAGAGATGGGCCTCGATGACCTCCACCGGCGATATTTCGCCGCCCTGGATCAGTCGGCTCAGGTCTCCGGCGCTCATATAGCAGATTTCCAGTTCGTCCACGGCCTGCCCCCCGGAGGTTAGAAATGCTGGTTACGCTTTCGCGGGAATGGCCTTATGAGGCCCCGGAACCCGGCCCGTGCGGGATGAAGGCCATGTCCGGCTCGATGCCCCTCAAGTCAATGTTGCGCAGCGACGCCGCTCCCGCGAGGACGCCCCGCAGTTGATTGTACAGCTCATCCATGTGGGCATCGGCGCCGGAGATGCCCAGCCGGGCCGCCGTTTCGTCAAAGGCTTGCCGGGAGATGGGAGCATCGTCAAGCATATCGAGCCGCCTTCTGTTAGATGTATCCTGAATCAGGAACGCTCCCCGGTTTCGCCGGAGGGATGTTCGTCAGGGGGAAACAGGAACTGCTCCACTTCCGGGGTGCGGGGCAACACCATCACGCCGTTCTGCTCTATGCCGAAACGCTCATACGCTTCCTGCATACGCCCGGCAACTTCTTTCTGAGCTTCCATCCGGCCTTCTCTCTGGCCTTCCACCCGGCCTTTCCTGGTCCATCTTTCCTGCATTTTTGCCCGCTGCGCCGCCCTTATCTCAGATGCTTTCTCAAACATTTTACTTACCCCTTTCATCCATGCGAGCGTCGGCACCGGAGATGTCCAGCCGCGCCGCCGTTTCGTCGAAGGCTTGCCGGGAGATGGGAGCATCGTCAAGCATATCGCGCTGCCTCCTGTTAGATGTATCCTGAATCAGGAGCGCTCCCCGGTTTCGCCGGAGGGATGTTCGTCAGGGGGAAACAGGAACTGCTCCACTTCCGGGGTGCGGGGCAACACCATCACGCCATTCTGCTCTATGCCGAAACGCTCATACGCTTCCTGCATACGCCCGGCAACTTCTTTCCGGCCCTCTCTCCGGCCTTCCCTCTGGCCCTCCATCCGGCCCTCTCTCTGGCCTTCCCTCCGGCCTTCCCTAGTCCATCTTTCCCGCATTTTTGCCCGCTGCGCCGCCCTTATCTCAGATGCCTTCTCAAACATTTTCCTTACCCCTTCAAACAGACCGCCCAATGGGATTATGAATGCCCAATACAGTTTGGTTGCTGCAATTTCAAGATAGAGGTAGGCCCGGCCCTCCGAGCCGGAAAACTCAGCCAGAATCACCAGGATGGAGAGGGCAGCGATGGTGAATCCGGCGACTTGCCACCAGATTCCTCTTTCCGACAGCTCATTGGGCAATTCTGACACCCTCACGGCCTTATTGTAGCACTCTTGCGCCGCCGGGCAATTACTGTATGTCAATATCCAACTACTTTCGGTTGTCAACACGCCCTAGTGCTTGCGAATCAGGCAGTACTGTACAATGGCCCTTTAACGATGGAGCACACAGCCCGCGCCCGCGCCGAAGCCAGCGCCGGGCAGCCCGAAGTCCAGCCGGTGGCATGCCGAGGAGCCGCGATGACGACCGTCAACAGGCCGAACAAGGACGCCCTGGTCAGGGTGATAGACATTTACCGGGACGCCATGAGGCCCTTTTTGGTCTATCACCTGAAGCGAATACCTGGAAAACGCTTGGAAGAGGCCATCAGGCAGTCCCTCAGGGACAACCAGGTTAATCAGTTCGAGCAAAACCTCCGAAACGGCAGGTCGGTTGAGGAAAGCATCGACGTCAACGATTTCCCTGAACTGGTCAGGTTTCACTGGCGCGAAGTCTTTCCCGACAGATTCCCAAAGGACCGTTCTATCCAGAACCGGCTCTATGACATAAAGACGCTCCGGGATGAAGTATCCCATCCGGGAGCCGGCGACCTGGACGAGGAGAAAACCAGGTTCTACATCTATATGGTCGCAGACGTGCTCGACAGAATCGGCAAGAGGGAAGAGAAGAAGGCAGTAGAAAGCATCAGGGACGCTCTCTTTGCACCGCCCGATACGGCAACGGCGCCGGAGCAGTCCCAGGAAATTCAGGGAACCTTCGTGGAGATTCCCGCCCCGCGCTCCGGCGGCCTGCGCCCGTGGCGGGAGGTGATACGCCCCAATGAGGATGTCACCGAGGGGCGGTTCAGGCAGGCCGACTTCGCCGCCAATCTGCAACAGGTGTACGACGGACGCGCCCGCGACAGTGAATATGGGAACCCGGTCAGCTTCTTCAACCGGACGTACATCACTCCGGGTATGCGGGCCTTGCTGGTGAACACGGTTCGGAGGCTCAACGGTTCCGGCGGCGACCCGGTAATCCAGACCAAGACCGGGTTCGGCGGCGGCAAGACCCACAGCCTCATCGCCCTCTATCATCTGGTGCGCAGCGCCGACATTCTCATCGCGCCCCCGTCTGGAAGCGACTCCAAAACCAGCGGGGATATAAGAAGCATCCTTGACGAGGCCGGTTTCAAGGACCACCCGTCGGGGCTTGGTCAAGTAGCCGTGCTGGACGGCACCCACCTCTCTCCCACCGACTCGACCATGACGGACTCCGGCGATCCGCTCAACACCCTGTGGGGCGAAATGGCCTGGCAACTGGCCGGTCAGCCGGGCTACGAAATCGTCGGAGAGGCGGCCCGGACGGGCATCGCCCCCGGTCAGGCCCAACTGAACGCTCTGTTCGATCACGTAGGCCCCTGCATCATACTCATCGACGAACTGGTCGCCTACTGGCGCAATGCCGCGGACTCCGGCAGCGCCGCGGACTCTGATAGCGCTGCGGACTCCGGTAGTGCCGTGGACTCTGACAGAGTGCATACCTTTTTGCAGGCCCTCACCCAGTCGGTCAGCGCCAGCGAGAACGTGGCGCTGGTAGTAACCCTGCCGGCATACAAAGAAGAGGCCGGCGGCGAGCGAGGCCGGGAGGCCCTGGAAACCCTGGAGCGGCTCTTCGCCCGCATCGAAGCGGTCTGGGAGCCGTTGGCGGTCAACGAAGCCTTTGAGGTGGTGAGCAGGAGATTGTTCGGCGAAATCCTGGATCCCCAGGAGCGGGACCGTACCTGCGAAGCGTTCAGCCGCCTGTACGCCAACAGCCGCCGCAACTACCCCAGCGGGGCGGGCGAGTCCGCATACTTGCAGCGGCTGAAAGGCTGCTACCCGGTGCACCCGGAGATATACGACCGTTTGTACTCCGACTGGTCATCGCTGTCCCGGTTCCAGCGCACCCGGGGCGTGCTGCGCATGATGGCGAGCTGCATCAGCTACCTGTACCGCAACAACGACTCCAGTCCGCTGATAATGCCGGCCAACCTGCCGCTGCGGGACCAGTCCGAACATTCCCTAGCCTCCGAGTTCGACCGGCTCTTGCCCGGCAACTGGGGCCCGGTCATCTCCGAAGCGGACGGCGACGGCTCCCGCACCGACCGTATTGACCAGAATGAAAACTTCGCTCGGGTGGGCGGGGCTGCTAAGCGGGTGGCCCGCGCCGTCTTCCTGGGCAGCGCCCCCACCGGCGCCCTGCGCGGGGTGGAAGATAAGCAGATCCGGTTGGGAGTAATGCAGCCCGGCGACCGCGCCGCCAGCTACACCGATGCGTTGCAGGAAATGTCCAAGGAGTTGTTTTACCTGTACCACGCCAATGACCGCTACTACTTCCACGCCGAGGAAAACCTGAACAAGGTGGCGGCAGACCGGGCCACCCAGTTCCCCGAGGACGAAGCGGACCGCTACATCATTGAACTGCTCAGCAACGAAGTGCGCCGGAACAACAGAGACGTCGCCGTCTACTCCGATGGCGCCGTTATCCCGGACAACAGCCAAGGAGTTCGCTTGGTCATACTCCCGCCGGACAAGGCCATCAACAGCCGGGCGGCTGAACCCAACGACGCCGAATCCGAAGCGAAGCGGGCGCTGCTGACCACTGCCAACGGCGGCAACCGCATCCACAGGAACACCATCCTCTTCCTGGCGGCCAAGCGCGACGATGTGCGAAACCTGCGGCACGCCGTCCGCGACTTCCTGGCGTGGCAATCCATCACCCAAGTCAGGAACGGCGATGACCGCCGCATCACCGGGCTGACCGGAGAGCGGGCCAACCAGGCCAACACCAGCCTGCGCGACAAGGACAGAGACGTCCGCGCCAAGCTGGTGGCGGCCTACCGCTGGGGCTTGGCGCCCTCGCAGCCCGACCCGCAGGACGCCGCCGGAATCCGGTTCGTCGAGTCCCGCGCCAACGCCTCAAATGACGGTGAAATCGTCAATGCCGCCTTCAACAGTTTCATCAATGACGAAGCGCTGGTGGAGAAAATATCGGCCAAGAACCTGGCCCGGCTGCTCCGGGAGCAAATCTGGGGAAACCCGGCTTACGGCGACCACATAGGCGTGGATGTCCTGTGGGAGATGCTGACCAGCTACGTCTACCTGCCCCGGCTCCGCAGCCGCAGCGTGCTGCAACAGTGCATTGAGGAGGGCGTCGTTGCCGGGACTTTCGGTTACGCCCGGGAATACATCCCCGAAACGGGCGAGTACCGGGGGCTGCGCTACGAAGGCCCGCTCCACAACCCGGCGCTGGGCGGGGTCATCAACGAAAACTCCGGCGGCCTGCTGGTAGCCCCCGAACGCGCCGCCGCGGAGAAGCGCAGGGAAGCGGAGCGTCAGCAGCAGGATGCCGCGGGTGAACAGACACCGGACGGCCCGGCCGCCTACGCCGCCGGGCTGCGGGCCGCAAGCCGGGCGGCGCCGGATGCTCCCCCGCCTCCGCCGCAAACACCGAGGACGCGCCGCATCAGGGCATCGAAGAAGGCCCAGGGCGACCTGTCGCTGGACGACCTCAGCAACCTGCGCAACGACATCATTCGCGTCTTGCGCGACGGCGGCGGGGGGGTTACTGTTACCATCACCATCGAGGCCAGCAAGGATGACGGCTTCGACGAAGGCTTGATCCGCGCCGTGCGCGACAACAGCAGCCACTTGGGGCTGGACTTCGACACGCCACAGTAGGCCGTCCATCCCAAGGTTGCCGAAGGGGGACATAATGAGCGAAGAAACCCAACTGCTGGCCCGCATCACCGCCCGCCCGGACGTGTTCGGCGGAAAACCCATCATCCGCGATATGCGCATCGCCGTGGAGCACGTCATGGCAATGCTGGCGGCCGGAGATACGGCCGAGACGATTCTCGAGGAGTACCCGTTCTTGGAGGCCGAGGACATCCGCGCTTGCCTGCTATACGCCTACCGCTCCATGTCGGGCGAACAGGTCTTTGAGCGCATAACTGTCCAGAATATGAAGTGAAGTTCCTTGTCGATATATGCGCGGCTTCGCGCAGCATTTGCGCCATGCTGACCGAGGCCGGGTACGATGTCCTGTTAGCATCTGATATTGACCCGATAGCCGCCGATGAATACCTGCTTTCCCTGGCAACACGGGAGCGCCGGATAATTATCACTGAAGACAAGGACTTCGGAGAGTTGGTGTTCGCACAAGGGCTGCCCCATTGGTGTGTCATCCGGTTTGTAGAAATCCCGGCAACGGAAAAGGCGGAGTGCTTGCGGGAGTTGATTGATAACCATTCCGATTCTATGCTTGAGGGAGCCTTTATCGTGGTGACACAGAACAGGGTGCGCATACGTCAAAACGCTAATTACGGCAGGCAATAATCCCCCGCCCCCAACCGCCAAACTTGGCACTGAGGGCCGCGACATGACCGTTCTCTGCCGCCGCAAGCACATCAAGGCCAGCGAGGATGGCGTCAGCGGACTACGCCCCTAGCCGTAGCGCGGTTGCGATTCGGGCCGGAATAATGTAAGTTTGCGTCGCCGGGGCAGTCGCGGCAAAAAGAAACGCCCCCTTGCGGGAGCGTCGGGCCAGCGGCACTACCCGCTGGGGGGGTATCACTAGGTTATACCGGCGAAGGCAGTATGTCAACCCCCATTTCCAGCATCAACGTAGCGGAGGGAGATCACCAGCGGACTCGGCGCGTGGCGGTGTACGTTGACGGGCTCAATCTCTATTACGGCCTGAGGTCCCGAGGCTGGCGCCGCTATTACTGGCTGGACCTGCGCCGGTTGGCCGAGCGCCTGCTACGCACTGACCAGAGTTTGGCCCTAGTCAGATACTTCACTGCCCGGTTCCGGTCTCCCGTCGGCGACCCGGATCAATACGTTCGTCAGGATACTTACCTGAAGGCGTTGGAAACCCTGCCCGGCTTGTCCATCCGGTACGGGTATCACCTGCCCAAGACCGGAACCTGCCGGCGGTGCGGAGCGACTTGGGAAACCTTTGAGGAGAAAATGACTGACGTGAACATCGCCGTGGCGTTGCTCCAAGACGCGATGCAGGGCGCCTTTGACACGGCAATCGTCATTTCCGCGGACAGTGATTTGGTCGGCCCGATAGATACCGTACTACATAGCTGCCCTGAAAAGCGGGTAGTGGTCGCTTTTCCGCCGAAGCGACATTCCGAGCAATTGCGTCGCCATGCTACCGCGACGTTCAGACTAGGGCGCAGGGTGCTTGCCGACAGCCAGTTCCCTCCACAAGTCTTCGACGCCAACGGCTATCCATTATACAAACCTTCACACTGGAATTAGGCGAATCTAACCACGCAACGGAGTAATCCCGGAACCATGACAACCAAACCCGCCGCCTATCGCCGCAAGCTCATTGAGGTTGACCTGCCCCTCGACGCCATCAACGCCGAGTCGGCCCGGGAGAAGTCCATCCGCCACGGCCACCCCTCGACGCTGCACCTGTGGTGGGCGCGCCGCCCCCTGGCTGCCTGCCGCGCCGTCATCTTCGGCAGTATGGTGGACGACCCCATTGACTGCCCGGAGTTCGATACGCCGGAAGCCCAGGCCGCCGAGCGGGAGCGCCTCCACGAACTCATCCGGCGGCTGGTCAGGTGGGAAAGCACCGACGAATCCAACCCTCAGAATGTGGAGCTGCTGGCCCAAGCCCGTTGGGAAATCGCCCGCTCCGTGGCCCGCAACCACGGCGAGCCGCCCCCGGACAGGAGCGACCCGGCCGCCGTGCTGGAATACCTGAACGACAGGGCATTGCCCATCTACGACCCCTTCTGCGGCGGCGGCTCCATTCCGCTGGAAGTGCAGCGGTTGGGCCTGCGCGCCGTCGGCAGCGACCTCAACCCGGTGGCCGTGCTGATCACCAAGGCCCTCATCGAACTGCCCCATCAGTTCGCCAACCGGCCCCCGGTCAACCCGGACGCCGACCCGATGGGCATAACCGTGGGCCGGGGCAGGCGGGCCAAGCAGCTCCCTTGGCGCGGCGCCGCCGGGCTGGCCGACGACATCCGCTACTACGGACGCCGGATGCGGGAAATGGCTTGGGAGCGCATCGGCCACCTCTACCCCGCCGCCAAGCTGCCCAGCGGCGGCGAGGCCACCGTCATCGCCTGGCTCTGGGCCAGAACCGTCCCCTGCCCCAACCCGGCCTGCGGCGTGGCAATGCCGCTGATGAAGACCTTTCAACTTTCTACGAAGAAGGGCAATGAACATTGGACGCGCCCCGTGTTTGACCGGGAGGCCAAAACCGTCTCTTTCGTTGTGCAGAACCACCCTCGCGGCGTGCCGACGGAAGCCACGATAGGCGGGCGGGTCGGTGCAACCTGCGTCGCCTGCAACAGCGTGACTCCGATGGAGTATGTGCGGGAGCAGGCGCGGGCCGGCAATATGGGCGAGGTGATGACCGGCATCGTCGCCGAGGGCGACCGCAAGCGTCTGTTTGTGTCGCCCACGGAGGAGCATAGAGAAATTGCTCAAGCCGCAGTACCGGCTTGGCTGCCCAATGGTGATTTGCCGGAACGCGCTTTGGGTTTTAGAGTGCAGAGCTACGGATTTGTCAGATGGCATCAGCTCTTTAGCAACAGGCAACTGACAGCGGTTACTACGTTTAGCGATTTTTTGCCAGAGGCTCGCCGCGAAATTGTTCAGGATGGGGCGAGTGGGGAATATGCCAATCTCGTTATTTCGTACTTGGCACTTTGCATTAGCAAAAATACGTATAGTTGTTCTAATTTTTCAAGATGGGAAAACGCCGGCAACAAAGTTGCCGGCGTTTTCTCCCGTCAAGCACTCCCGATGTTATGGGATTTCGCTGAAGCAAACCGATTTTCCGAGTCAACACGGAATTGGATGGCTGAAGTCGAGTGGATTGCAGAAGTGGTCGAAAACCTGCCGCCTATGACAAATCCAAGTGAAGCATACCAAGCCGACGCATCAACTACAATCTACACTGATTCGGGTGTCGTCATTGTGACTGACCCGCCATATTACGATAATATCGGATACGCTGACCTATCAGACTTTTTCTATGTCTGGTTGCGTCCGCTACTGCGAGACATTCACCCGGAACTGTTTGGCGGCATCCTGACGCCTAAAACCGAGGAGATGATTGCCTCTCCATTCCGTTTTGATAACCCTAGTGAGAGATTTGAGTCTTTACTCAACAAGACCCTTCAGCTTGTAAGGAGACATTGCAGCCCGGATCTCCCGTCGTCCATTTTCTACGCTTACAAACAGCAAGAGGAAGAACGGGATGGGGTAGCCTCAACTGGCTGGGAAACAATGCTCACGGCAGTGGTAAACGCTGGCTTCCAGATAGTAGGCACTTGGCCCATGCGAACAGAGTTATCCAATCGCCCGCGTTCGTTGGGATCCAACGCCCTCGCCTCCTCCGTCGTCTTGGTCTGCCGCCCGCGGCCCGAGGATGCGCCGTCGGCCAGCCGCCGGGAGTTCCTGAACGCGCTGGAGGCAGAGATGCCCGCCGCCCTGGACCAGCTCACCCGCGAGGGCCACATCGCGCCGACGGACCTGGCCCAAGCGGCCATCGGGCCGGGGATGCAGGTCTATTCCCGATACAGCAGCGTCGAGACCATCGGGGGCGAGCCGGTGACCGTGCGCGAAGCCCTAGCCGCCGTCAACCAGGCCATCGCCAACTATGACGAACGCCAAGAGGGGGAGTTCGACCCGCCCACCCGCTTCTGCTTGGACTGGCTGAAACAGCACGGCTTCAACGAGGGCGACTACGGCGAAGCCCAGACCTTGGCCCAAGCCAAGGGCGTGTCCGTGGAGGACGAACTGCGCGACCGCCACGGGCTGCTGACGGCCCAAGGCGGCCGGGTGCGCCTGACCCCGCCGGGCCACTACTCCGCTGAACGGCTGCCCGCATCGGACCGGGCGACGGCCTGGGAGGGCTGCTTCCGTATGGCCTGGCACTTCGACCACGAGGACGGCAGCATCGAAGGGGCGGCGGAGGTGGCGCGGCGGCTGGGCGGCGGCGCCGAATCGGTGGAGCGTCTGGCCCGCGTCCTGTACAACCACTACGACCGCCTCCGCGACTCCCGCATGGCGGTGATGTTCAACACCCTGGTAACGAGGTGGGACGACATCCGGGAAAAGATGAGCCTCCCGCCCCAGGGCCAACTGGACATGCCCCAATGAACGGCCCCCGCACGCCCTTGGGCCTGAAGTATCAACTGGAGCGGGAGCGGCGCCCCTTCCGGCTTGGCGAGCTGCGCCGACTGGAGCGCAACCGCCCCGGCGTCTACGCCCTCTGGCTGCCCGGCGGCGGCCCGGACGAATGCCTCTACGCCGGAATGTCCGCCGTCTGCCTCCGCCGCCGCCTGTTCCAGCACCTGAACCACGAAACCAACCCGGAGCTGAGGCGGCTGTTGCAGCTATACCGGGACATAGTAGAATTCTCCACAGCCTGCACCGGCCCCGGAGACGAAACCCTGGCGCTGGAGGATGCCATCATCCGCTCTTGGCAGCCGGCGGCAAACCGGAGGGGCATAGAAAGAACCGGCGCCGGGAAATAGCCAACCGGGCCAACCGACAGGGGGTTGGAATGACCACGCTATTGCCGCTGCTTGAATCATGCCCTCCCCGGCCGCGTGAACAAACCGGCGAACACTACGCCGCCGACCTCCACCGGGCGTTGCGCGGTGAAATCGGAAGCGCCGCCGCGGCCGCCGACTTCTTCGCCGGCACCCACGCCACGCCGGCCATGCGCCGCGTCGCCGTCGGCATCTTCGACCGCCTGAAGCACGGGAGCGCGGCCGGCCAGCCGGCCATCATCCGCTTCAACTCCATGTTCGGCGGCGGCAAAACCCATACCCTGATCGCCCTAGCCGCCGCCGCCAAGCATCCCGCGCTCGTGCGCTCCGGCGATGCCGGGGAGCTGCTCCCGTCCGGCCTGGCCGTGGATGACGTGAAGCTGGTATGCTTCACTGGCGAAAACGCGAACCTGATCGAGGGCATGGCCCTGGAAGGAACCACCCGCCGGGCCAAGACGCTGCTCGGGTTCCTCTTCTACCACTTGGGCGGAGAACCCGCCTATGACGCCATCCGCAGGCACGACCAATCGTTCAGCGACCCCGGAGCGGAGGACATCCAAAGCCTTATCGGCGATAGGCCCACGCTGATACTCCTAGACGAGCTGGTCCGCTGGGTGGCCGCCGCCCACCAGTTGCCGCCCGAAGAAAGCCAAAGGGCGGCCAACGGCCTGCGCAACGCGCTCAGCGCCATCGGCAAAGCCGTAGCCAACTCCCCCCGCGCCATCTTGGTAATCACCACCCCGGAAGAGGGCCACGACGCCTACCGGGAAGAAACGCAATTCGTCCACAACGCCATGAACAACCTGGATTCCGTGGTCTCCAGGGTGGCGCGCGACTTCACGCCCACCGAAACGGCGGACGCCCCGGCCATACTGCGCCGCCGTCTCTTCCAATACACCGGGAGCGAGGGCTACCGCCGGGAAGTGGCCGGGGCCTACGCTGAGGTCTGGCGGCGCTACAACCCCAGCGACTCCGGCGCCGAGGAGCGCTTCTATGACTGCTACCCCTTTCACCCGGAGACGCTGCGCATCATCGCCGAAAGGCTGGCGAGCAACAATGACTTCCAGAAAGTGCGCGGCACCCTCCGGGCGATGTCGGCGGTCATACATCACGGCCAGGCAATCACCGAACCGCTCATCCACCCCTACCACTTGGACGTCAGCGTTTCCGACGTATCGGAGGAACTGGTCAACCGAACCGGGCATTCCGCGCTGCGCTCGGCCATCGAGGCCGACGTCACCGGCGCCAACGCCACGGCGCAGCGGCATGGCCCGGCAGCCCGCCGGGCGGCCAACGTAATCCTGCTGGGCAGCCTGGCTCCCACGGCCAACAACGGCCTGAGCGACACCGAAATAGTCAACTCCCTCATCAGCCCGGCCCAGCCGGACGATTCCTTGGCCAGGCAGGCCGTCCGCCATATGAAGGAAAACGGCCTCTACATTGACGACAACCCGTCGGCCGGAACCACCCGGTTCAACCGGCAGGCCAACGTCCGCCGCGAGGTGGAACAGCGCGCCAACGCCGTCAGCGAGACGGAACGCGAGGACGGCATCACCAAGGCCATCCGGGATATATTCACTGAACGCGAGGGCATGGGCCTCCGCGTATTCCCCAGCCGCGTCAACAATGTGGAAGATGACCCTGATTTGGTATACATCGGCATCGTGAACCACAACCACGTCACGAAGCAAAGCGATGACCTCGATGAAGTGCTGGGAGATCTCTACCGCCACCAGTCCGGCAGCAACGGCAACGCTTTCCGTGACTACCCCAACCAAGTGGTATTTCTCGTCCCCGACAACGGAGACCTGGCCGGGATCAAGCAGCAGATGGCCCGGCACAAGGCGGCCGCAACGATGCTGGAAGCGAACGCCGGCCAACTGCTGGACTACCAGCGGGAAATCCTGGATTCAATCCAGAAAAGCAGCCGGAGGGCGGTATATCAGGGCATCCAGCGCAATTGGGTCAACCTCTATTACCCCGATTCCAGCGTCCAGCCGCTAGGCTTGGCAAGTGCGCGGTTGCAGTTCCCGGACGAGGAGGGGCGCGGCCAGAACGCCATCGTTGACTTCCTCACCGGCGGTTCCATCGGCAGGATGGCCCACCCCAGGAACCCGGCGCTGGCGCCCGAGGTGTGGGCCGCGGTCGGGCTGGGCCAAGCCGGGGCCGCAGGCATGACCGTAGCCGACCTGCGGGAGCGGTTCAGCCGCACTCCGGGCCGCCAGATGTTTCTCAAGCGGGCGCACTTCGACCGCTCGCTGGACCAGGCCAACGAGAAGGGCATAGTGGTCATACGCAACCCCGCCGGGCTGGAAATCAGACACGGCTCGGGCGTCTCGTACAAGGACGATATGCGCGTCTGGCTGGCGGAACACGCGCCGCAGCCGGAGCCGCCGGAGCCGCCGCCCGCCCCGGATCCCGAACCGGAACCCGACCGGGCCTCCCGCCCGGCCCACAGGCCGCGCTTCGAGACCAACACCGTCAGCGGCCAAGTGGCGGTGAGTGATCTGATCACCCATATGCGCTCCGAAGGGCTGGACTGGCCCGACATCGCCCAAGCCGTGTTGTACGCCACCAAGATCGAGGTGCTTGATTACATGGCCTCAAAGGCCCATTCCAGCCAGGTGAAAGCCGCCCTGAATTACGAGTTTGATCGCAACGGCATTGAGCTGCGCGTCTCCGGCAAGACCCCCGAACAGTGGCAGGAGATCAAAAGCGTCTGCGACCGGATAGCGCGGGCCGCGGGCGTAACCGTCGCCAACGCGGAGATCACCATCCCCGCCGAGGGCAACGCCGACGGTGCAATCAAGACTATGCTTCACGACCTGGACAACACCCACCAATTGCAACTGGACATCGAATTTCGCCAGCCGGAAGCCTGACCCGGCAGGGGACGGCGCCCATCCCATAAGGAAGCAAGGCTATGCTCTATTACCCGCCGCCGGAAACCCATGCCGTCTACCTGGACCATTCTCCGGCCGGCGCGCCCCGCATTGCCGTCACCCTAGCCCGCAAGGGAAAGCGGGGCGGCGGCAAGCGGCTGCTTACGCTGACCGGCCCGGAGCGGGATGCGGTGTACCAGGCCGTGTCCGACATACTGTTCGACCACACCGGAAAACGGCTGCGCACCGCCGCCGACGACCTGCCGCCGGGCGAGTACCACGCCATCAACGAATACTGCGCCCATCAGATGCTCCTCGCCATGCACGCAATCCGCGACGCCGGGGACATCCGCCGCGGCGGCCGGCTGGCGGAGGCCATCGCCCGGCAGCACGACTGCGAGGCCGGCTGGTGGTACGCCCTCTACACCAACAGACACCGCCCCCGCAGGGTGATGCAGGCGCTGGAGCTGCTCTACGGCTAGTTTGGCGGCCGCTTGGCCGCCCGCAGCCTGTCTGATTATACTGGAGAGCAACGGAATCAATGTCGGCGACTTACCGCGAACCCTTGCCGGAGGGCTGTCCACCGGATACTGCCGAGGAAATCGCCGCGCCGCGTGTCGTCTATCGCCTGGTTCGGAACAATCCGCCAATTGATGACGACTTCCGGTCGCAGCGGGCTGAAAGTCCCGGCCGTATCTTTCGCGGCGTTACTGAATGCCAGGCCTGCGGGCTGTCGGTATTCGCCAACTTCGATGTCGCCGAGGAACTATCGGCAAGCCGAAGATTTACCGGGACGGAAGTTTGCGGAGTTGCCCTGGGACCGGGCGCAGGGCGCATCCTGCCGACAGGAAGACACTCCCACAGCACTTGGTGGCCCTTGGCCGATTACGACCTTCTGGCAAACTGCCGGGTGGTTGCGCGATGAAAACTATCAGGCTTACCGAAATTCTGCTGTATTACGATGGAATCCAAGTTTTCGCGGCCCGCGACCCCATCGGCGGCCATTACGTCGGTGATATGATTGACACCGTGGGCAACCACGACCGTTACGCCGTGGCGGGCGTCAGCCCGGAGCGGCTGGAGGATTTCCGGGCCGGGCGGGTTGATCTGCGCACCCTGCTGCTGGAGGCGCCCGGCGGCGAATGGTACATTGCGATGCCCGAAGGCGATATTGATGATCCGCAGACGCTGATGCCTCAGTCAACGCCGTTGGCCGAGTTCGGCTGCCTGCCCAAGTACGGCTTTTTCTTGGAGCCGGATGATCCGCCCGACGGCCGGGCCGTGGGGAAAGCCTTGGCACGGGGCGGGGTCGTTACCCTCACCGGCTTGGTCGAGCAAGCCGACCGCAGCGCCGGCGAATGGGCCCTGCTCACGGAAGACGGCATCCGAGCCGGCAGAACCTACCCCGGCGGCCCCCTCCTCGACGGCCTGCAAGTCGGCAAGCGCTATCGTTTCAAGTGCGCCCAGGTCACCGAGCTTGACCCCCTCTGGCGGGACAAGCAGACCCTCTACCTGCATCGCGTCGATCACGTGTAATCCGCCTGCCGCCCGGACAAAATAACGTGTATCCTAACGGCGCGGCAAGCTGCATTGCCACAACACCCTGCGCATACGTCGCATACGTAAGGAACGCGAAACATGACCACCCCCGCCAACCGCCGCCTCATCGAGGACTGGCTCCCCATCAAGGAAATCTCCGTCGAGGCCATCCGTGAACGCGCCGGAGCAATCCCCAATCCCGCTCCGCATCAGCTTCACGTCTGGTGGGCGCGGCGTCCGCTGGCTATCAGCCGGGCGGCGGTGGCCGCGGCTCTGCTGGACGCCGATGCTGGACAGGAAGGCTTTTTCGGCGTTATGGGAACCCATCCGGGCGTAGCCGAAGAGCAACGCCGTCTTGACGACGCCAAAACCACCGGCGAAAGGCTCCAAACGGCCTACACCATGCCCCGCGCCTTCACCCACAACCTCACCGGGAGCGAGCGCGACTGGTTCCGCGACCACCTAGCCGCCGCCGGCCCGGTGGTGCTGGACGTTACCGCCGGGGGCGGCAGCATCCCCTTCGAGGCCGGGCGGCTGGGCCTCCGCAGCATCGCCAACGAACTCAACCCCGTCGCCGCCCTCATCCTCCGCGCCACCTGCCAATGGCCCCAGCAGTATGGCCCCGCCCTGCGCGACGCCTACGCCGAAGTCAGCCGCCGGTACTTGGCGCGGGTGCGCCAGCTTATATCCGGCAACGAGGTGTACCCCCCGGAACCGCAAAAATACGAACAAAACAGCGAATTTCCAGGCCAAAAAAAATTAACCGTGCGGCTCCACAAATACGCCCAAACGTATTTGTGGAGCCGCACGGTTAATTGTCCCGACTGCGGGAACCTGATACCGCTGTCGCCCAACTGGCGGCTGGACGGCGGCGGCCAGGGCCTCCGGCTGCGGCCCGACCCGGCCCGGGGCGTCTGCGATTTCGAGGTGGTATCCACCGCCGGGGAGCAGAGCAGAAGCACCGTGGCCCGGGGCGTTGCCGCCTGCCCCTACCCCGGCTGCGGCGCCACCACTGCCAAGGGCTACTTGGCCCAAGAAGCCGGGGCCGGGCGTATGGGGCATCAGCTCTACTGCGTCATCCTCAAGAACCAGTGGCAGAGGGCCGACGGCCAAGGCGGCTGGGTCAACATCCGCAAGCCCAAAGACCGGCCCGATACCCCGCCCCGCGAGTTCCGCGCCGTCCGCCCCGAGGACGACAACTCCGCCCACGTCGCCGCCCTGCTGGAGGCCAACCGGGCGCAATGGGACGCCGATAACATCCTGCCCAACGAACCCGTGCCGATGGGCAACGACCCGCGCCCCATCACCTACGGAATGTCGCCCTGGCGCCATATGTTCAGCCCCCGCCAGCAACTGGCCCACGGCTATTGCGTCCAAGCCTTCCGCGAACTGGTGGACGCCGATGAGAACGCCGGGCGGTTGGATGACTGCCGCCGGGCGGCGTGGGCCTGCGTCGGACTGGCCTTCGATAAGATGGTCAACCGCAACAGCCTGCTGTGTATGTGGGATCCGGGTACCAACAAAGTTGCTCAAACATTCGCAACCCACGACTTCGGAATGAAGTGGTCATACGCAGAGATGGCGGTTGCTGTTGAGAGTTTGGGGCTAGAGTGGGCATTGGATGAAATGAAACAGTGCATCGGAGAGCTTGCCAAGATGTCCGGCCACCCCGCCGCCGCTGCTGATGGCAAAGCAGAGACTGCCGATACCAAATTGCTCGAAGCCGACACCGCCGCCGAAAAGCCCGCCGTGGCTCCCGCGGCCACCGTTACGAACGCCGACGCCCGGATGCTGGATCTGGACGACAATTCCGTGGACGCGGTGGTATTCGACCCGCCCTACCACAACAACGTGAGCTACGCCGAACTCTCCGACTTCTTCTATGTCTGGCTCAAACGCACCGCCGGCTACGTTCTGAAGGACGGCCTGTTCGCCGACCACCTGACCGACAAGGTGAATGAGGCCATCGCCAGCCCGGCCCGCTTCAAGCAGCAGGCCGAGGCCGTCGGCAAAGGGCGCGGCGGCCGGGGCAAGGTCACCGCCGCCCAGCTTGCCACCGGCGATTACCAGGCCAAGATGGACGAAATTTTCCGCGAGTGCCGCCGCGTCATCAAGCCCGACGGCATTATGGTGGTGATGTTCACCCACCGTTCCAACGACGCATGGAACGCCCTGACCATCGGTTTGATGGAGGCCGGGTTCAACGTAACCCGCACTTGGCCGGTGAAAACCGAGGCGGAATCGTCCATGCACATCCGCGACAAGGCCGCGGCCCGCTCCACCATCCTGCTGGTCTGCCGCCCCGGCGGAAAGCGAAACCCGAAGGCTTGGCACGAAGTGGCGCAGAACATCGCCGCCGCCGTCAGCGCCGACTTGGAGCGGCTGCAAGAATACAACCTCAGCCCGGTGGACATATACCTAGCGGCCTACGGCCCGGCCTTGCAGGTCATATCCGAGAACTGGGGCACCCGGCGGGAAACGGCCAATCCCGACCGGCCCGAAGACCCCTTCGCCATAACGCCCATGGACGCGCTGGCAGTGGCCCGGAACGAGGTGATCGCCTTCCGCGCCGAGCAGCTCAGCGACGGCAATCACCAAACCCTGACCGACCCGCTGACCTGGTTCTACATCCTAGCCCAAGACGGCGCCGGCAGCGCCGCCATGCCCTTTGACGAAGCCAACCTCTTCGCCCGCGCCCTGAGCGTGGATCTGGCGAGCAACGAAGCCAAGCGGATTATGGAAAACAAAAGCGGCAAGGTTACGCTGAAAGCAGCCACGGAGCGAATGGCCGAGGGCATCATATCGCCCGTCCGCCCGGCAACGACGCCCTTGGATCAGGCCCACACCGCCATCGCCCTAGCCGCCCGCCAGAACGCCGAGGCGGCCCGGCACTGGCTGGACTTCAACGGCCACCGCTGGCAGGACGGCGAACTGCGCACCACCCTCGAGGCCCTGCGCCGCATCCGCAAGCCCGGCCACCCGGACGAGCCCGCCGCCCGCGCCCTGCACGCCCTGCTCTACGAAGCGGAACGGCCCACGCAGGGAGAGCTGCCCATCGCGGAGGACGCAGGCGGGCAGCCCTAGCCCCCGCGTGACGGGCAATCCCCAGCAGCCGGAATCAGACTAAAACGGCAGTGCATTATGCCTCTCAAAGACCTCAGCTTCCGTCAGACCTACGATCCGGAAAGCTGCCCCGACCCGGTGGCCGAGTTCTACTCGCCCGCCTTGGCCGAGTCGGTGGCCTATGCCCGGAGCACCTTCACCTTCAACGCCAAGGGGCTGGCCGCCGCCGCCGCAGGGTTGGCCGGTCTGCTGCGCAACGAAGGGTATGTGCGCATCATCTGCGAACCGACGGAGCTGTCGGACAAAGTGCGGCAGGCGGTCATCGCCGGACACGAGCAGGCCCTGTTGGACGCCGTGCCGCCGGAGGCTCTGACAAACATCACCGAGTGCGACATCCGCGCCAAGAACCAACTGGACATCATCACCTGGCTGGTGGCCCAGGGCCGCCTGGAAATCCGCGTCGCGCTGCCCAAGACGGCGGAGCAAGGCATCTTCCACGCCAAGACCGGCATAATGACCGACGCCGCCGACAACCGCATCTCCTTCGACGGCAGCCCCAACGAAACCGATGGGGGCTGGGGCCGCAACTACGAGCGTTTCCACCTGTTCCGTTCTTGGGCCGAACCGGAGCGTGTCCTTGAGGACTGGGAACACTTCCAAAAATTATGGAACAACCAGTCGGCAACCGTACACGTGATACCGCTCCCGGAAGCCTACGCCGAGCAACTGAAATCAGCCGCGCCCAAGGAGAACCCGGCAGGCGGCCGGACTCCCGAACCAACCCGGAACGTCAAGGAAGACCGGGCGGACTACGATAGCCGCCGTGAACGCTACTGGCAGCGTATCCGCGACGCCCTTCGCCACGACCCCGCCGCCACCATAGCCACCGTTCCGGCGGCGCTGTGGCCCCATCAGGCCGCCTTTTTCCACCGCCACGCCGGCAACTCCGCTCCCGACCGCCTGCTCATAGCCGACGAGGTTGGCTTGGGCAAGACCATCCAGGCCGGCATCCTGCTCAAGGCTCGCATCAATCAGGAACGGGTAAAACGCCTGCTGATTCTGGCCCCCAAGCCCGCCTGCCAGCAATGGCAGGACGAACTGCGCCAAAAGTTCTGCATCCCGGTTCCAATGCTGGAAACTGGCAGCAGAAGAACTCTGGTCTACCCTGACCGGACGGAAACCCCCGCGCCCAACCCGCCGTGGGCCGCGGAGAGGCTGATTGTCTCCTACCACTGGCTGCGCCAGCACAAAGACGAGTTCCTGAAAAGCGAGCCGCAGTACGATCTGGTCATCGTTGACGAAGCCCACCGGGCCCGGTTCTCGGAAGTGACCATTCCCGGCCGCCGCCAGCCCAATCAGTACCTCCAACTGCTGCGCCAACTGGCAAAGCGCACCGGGAGCCTGCTCCTGCTCACCGCCACGCCGATGCAGCTCCACGAAGCAGAGCTGCACGCTCTCCTTGAACTGCTGGAGCCCACCGGCTGGGATGCGGATGATTTTCGCCGCTTCTACGACCCGGAGGAACCGGCGACCCCCGAAGGCTGGCGGTTTATGGCGGAACGCTACCGGCCGCACTCGCCCGACAAGGACGCCAGGGACGAGCGCCTGATTCACTCCCTCAACCGCGTTTACGTCAACAGCCGCCTGACGCCCGAAGCCAGGGAAGACACCGCCCGGCTGATGCGGGAGCGCAGCCCGGCAAAACGGCGGATGTCGCGGCACACCAGGGAGACGCTGCGCCGGTATGCCCGCGAGGGTCGCATCGGGGCCGTAATCCCGGAACGCAGGATCCACCCCGTCGCCATCCGAATGAGCGACGCAGAACGCGCCCTGTACGGCGACATAGACGATCTGGCCCGCGAGGTTTACGCAGGCACCCCCGGCATCAACTCGACGGCCATGGGATTCATAATGACCACCTACCGCCGCCGCTTGGGATCGTCGCCCTATGCCTTCGCGCAGACCTGCCGCAACCTGATGCAGCGCAGGCAGTACGACGCCGCTAGGTGGCAAGAAATCGAGCGGATGGACGGCGAGGAAATGGAAGACGCGCTGGACGGGTCCCTGCCTGATGCCGCCCTCACGGCTCCCGCAAGGGCGCGGCTGGAGCAGACGGCCTGCGACGCTGACCGGCTGGAGCGCCGCGATACGAAGCTGCGCGAACTCGGGAAGCAGTTGGCGGCGCTGCAAGCCAACGGACACCGCAAAATCATCATCTTCACCCAGTTCCGCGACACCATGCTCTACCTTTCCCGGCGGCTGGAGCAACAGGGCTGCCGGAACATCGTCTGCGTATCCGGGCAGGAAGACCGGGAACAGGAAGACCGGGGACAACGAATCCAGGCCCTTAAAGACGCGGAAACCGGCCTGTTGCTCTGCACCGAGGCGGCCTCGGAGTCCCTGAACCTGCAATTCTGCTCCGCCATGATCAACTACGACATCCCGTGGAACCCGATGAAACTGGAACAGCGCATAGGCCGCATTGACCGCATCGGACAGGAGCGCCGGGAAGTGGACATCGTGAACCTGTTCTACGAAGACACCGCCGAGTGGGACGCCTACGAAGCCATGCGCGAGAGGCTGGCGAGTATCCACGGACACGTCGGCGAATACCAGCCCATTCTGTACGATCCGGCAACGGCCAACCAGTTGGCGGGCATCATCCGCGGCAACGCAGGCTCCGAAGCCATCCGGGAAGCGGTGCGCAGCATCAAAAGCGAGACGCGGCTGAACCTAGACAATCTGAACAGCGCCCTAGACACCCTCGAAACGCCCGGCGCCCGAGTTGCCATGCCGGACTTGCAAAGAGCGCTGGTTGAGCCGTCGCTGCTGCCGGAGGGCTGGCAGGCGGAACACGCCGGAGGCAATCACTGGCGAGTGAAGCGCCCCGACGGGAACCAGTACACAGTCACCACTGACCGCGCCTCCTACGAATACGCGCCTCAGTATGTCGAATGGTTCGGCCCGGGGTCGCCGTCCTTTCCCTCGTAGGCACTCGCAGCCAGACCGCCCTTAACATCCCCGCAACCCGTGATAGAATAAACTATCGCAGAACCATATGAGGGCCACCATGACCACCATCAACGACATAACGGACCTGATAAGGCTTCTACAGGAAGAACCGGCCTGGGCTGAGACGCTCCGCAACGTGCTGCTGACCAAAGAACTCCTGGAGCTGCCGGAAACCTTCGCCGCCTTCGTAACGGAAACCAGGGAAAACTTCCGGGCAGTGAACCAGCGGCTGGAATCCCTGGAAACCGGACAGGCCAAACTGGAAATCGGACAGGCCAAACTGGAAACCGGCCAAGCCGAGATGCGAGCCGATATCGCCGAACTGCAAGAGGGCCAGGCCGAGATGCGGGCCGACATAACCAAACTGCAAGAGGGTCAGGCCAGACTGGAAGCCGGCCAAACTGAGATGCGGGCCGACATAACCAAACTGCAAGCGGGCCAGGCCAGACTGGAAGCCGGGCAGGCCAGAATGGGCGGTGACCTCAGCCGCCTCACCGGACGGGACTACGAAACCCGCGCCGCCCGCCGGGCGCCCTCGATGACCGCCGACCACCTCAACCTCACCCGCATCGAAACCCTGTTCACCACCGGCAACCCTCAATACCTTGACGCACTGGCCCTCAATGCCCAGCTACAGGGCGTCATCACCCGGAACGAAAACACGGAACTGACGAGCACCGACCTCGTCCTCATGGGCGAAGGCCCTGAAACCCCCGATTTCCAACTACTGGTGGAAATCTCCATAACCATTCAGGAACGTGACCTGACCAGAGCCGTCAACCGGGCCGCTATCTTGGAAAAAGCCACCGGGATCAGAACACAGCCAATCCTGATCGGCACAGCCATAGAAGAAGGGCTAGACACCAGAGACATACTCTTCCTTGAAGTCCCGGACATCGGCTGAACTCGCGCTTGACCTACCCTTCAAAGATCGGCTGCATTCACCGGAAAGGCAGCCCCACCAGGAACCATCACCAGCCCCCATAGCTCCCCTTGACGCCAAAGGAAGCTAGGACAGCAACGAGAGCATCAGGAAAATGCTGAAGCAGTACGAGAGCCGCTAGGCCGCGATCCAAGAACTTGCGAGGGAGCAGGGCATCTATCTCCTCACTGTTGAAATGGGCGCAGCAGACATACCGGCCCAGCGCCCCGGGCAGCAGAAGCGCAATCCGCGCCCCCAGCCAACGAAACCCCGTCCGCCTGAAAACATCCGCTGCATACGGCACAGAAGTCCCAAACCGTCGGCTGCGCCGCCCCGGACGCACAACCGGACAGGTATCCCCACGTCGCGCGGAAATCTCCGGGTCGCAGTCCTCGGCCAGTGCTGGCAGGCGGGTATCCCCACGTCGCGCGGAAATCTCCCGAGGAGTCCCGGCTATCGGAGAGATCCTCCGCCCTCGGAACTAGTCCGTTGCCATCAAAGAACGTGTGGGTGCCGGGAGCCGGATCAGCGCTACTGCCGCCTCCATCCCGGCGCCCCCGGCATGCCCCAGGTTCTGGGCTGTCACCGGCCACCCCTTGCTGTTGAAATGCCCCCCTGAAATGAATCCACGCAGCCACCCAATTGCCGCCAGCGCAAAGGATTGCATCTCCCTCCTCGGTATACCAACAAAGGCAACAAAAGAGGGCAGGTTTGGAGCCTGCCCCAAGCTAACGGAGTGCCGGTCAATTTGCCCTTCGGCTACTCCCCCGGCCGCACTGCCTGCGCGCCCAATTGCGGCCAGGCGGCCGGGGCGCCGGCCCGCTCGATGCGCTCCTCCAGGGGCAGGGATTCGTCCCAGTAGTAGCCGATGAAGCGCTGCCCGGTGATACCG
Source organism: Dehalococcoidia bacterium (assembly GCA_965213725.1). GTDB lineage: Bacteria > Chloroflexota > Dehalococcoidia > Lucifugimonadales > UBA3495 > VXOI01. The sequence continues at coordinate 1,295,462 of OZ243924.1, read as the reverse complement.
CCGGAGGCGTCGGAGGCCAGCCAGACCACCGGGGCGCGCATTACGTCGGGCTGGATCATGCTCTCGCGGCGGTGTACGGCGTCGTCGGGAATCAGGTTGGTGTTGGACATACCGCCCGGCACCAGTGCGTTGGCGGTGACGCCGGTGCCCTCCAACTCCCGGGCTGCCATGGCGATGAGGGCCTCGTGGGCCGCTTTGGACGGGCCGTAGGGCGCGCCGCCGGGGTTGTACATCGTGTTCATGCTGGTGGTCACGCCGATGATGCGCCCCCACCCCTGGGCCAGAAAGTGGGGAACCACGGCCCGGGCCAGGTAGAAGGGGCCGCCGGCGTTTACCGTCATCACCCGGTCCCACTGGGCGGGAGACACCTCCCAGAAGTTGTTGTGGGTGTCGCCGCCCAGCAGCATATTGCGGGGCGCTATGCCGGCGTTGTTGACCAGTATGTGCAGTCCGCCCATCCCGGCGATGGTGCGGGCCACGGCTTCCTCCGCTTCCTGAACCGACGTGACGTCCGCCACCTGCGCCATCACGCAATCGTCGCCGCCGATTTCCCGCAGGTCATTGGATGACTGCCCCAGCCAGTCCGGGTTGACGTCCAGCATGGACACCCGCGCCCCGGCGCGCACCAGGGCCTCGGTCATGGCCCGGCCCAAACCCATGGGGCTGGCCGCGCCGGTTACAATGGCGATTTTGCCGTCAAGGGGCCGTTCTTGCATATTGGCACGCTCCTGATAATTGATGAGGCCCGGCAAGCCGCCCAACCTTGTCCCAGCCTTGACATGATAAAATGGCCTCATCGCGTGATTGGAGATGAGAAACTATGGCCGACTACATTCCAGTGGATTACACCAAAATCATTACCCTCGAACCAGGAAAACGTTTCGGCAAGCCCTGCATTCGCGGCCTACGTATGACTGTGGGAGATGTCCTGGAGTATCTCTCCGGCGGGATGTCCGAGGATGAGATACTTGACGATTTCCCTGACTTGACCAAGGAAGACATCCGGGCCTGCCTGGCTTTTGCCGCCGCACGGGAGCGCCGCTACGAGGCGAATCCGCCCGGATGAGTTTGCTGATTGACGAGGATTTATCCCCCAGACTGCCCCGCGCCTTGCAAGACATTTTACCCGGTTCCCAGCATGTAAAAGGCGCCGGGCTGGAGTCAACCGGCGACGACGAAATCTGGGCGTATGCCCAACGCCACGGCTTGGCTGTGGTAACCAAAGATTCCGATTATCAGGAACTGAGCCAGCAACGCGGCCATCCGCCCAAGGTCCTTTTGATTCGCCGGGGCAACTGTCCCGCGGCAGAAGTCGAGGCTCTCATTCGTGACCGTTATGACGAAATTCGCGGTTTTCTGCAAGACGAAATAACGGCGTTGCTGTCATTAGAGTGACAGCCGTTTGGCTCCGCCCCTACTGCGCCGTGGCGCCCCCGTCTATGACCAGCTCCGCGCCGGTGACGAAGGACGATTCGTCCGATGCCAGGTACAGCACGCCGTAGGCCACCTCGATGGGATGGGCGGTGCGGCCTAGGGGCGAGCGTTCCTCGGCTTCGCGCTGCAACTGCGGGTCGTTCAGCCGCTCCCCGGCCATGGGCGTGTCTATGGGGCCGGGGTGCACCGAGTTGACCCGGATGTTTTCCCGGGCGTACTGCACTGCCGCCGACTTGGTGAAGATGCGGACGGCGCCCTTGGAGGCGTTGTAAACCGGCTGGATGTAGCTCTGCCCCACCATTCCCGACATGGAAGAAATGTTAATGATGGAGCCGCCGCCGGCCTTTCGCATTTCGGGTATGGCCGCCTTGGTTCCCAGGAACACCCCCTTGGCATTGACGTCCATCACCCGATCCCATTCCGCGACGCTGGTATCCTCCAGCACGCCGCGGGCCACCACGCCGGCGTTGTTGACCACCACGTCCAGCTTGCCGAAGCGGCTCACCGCGGCGGCCACCGCCTCGGCCCACGATTCCTCGCTGGTGACGTCCAAGGGAACGAACAGGCCCTCGCCGCCGGCTTCGCTAATTTCCGCTTCAACCTGCCGCCCCTCTTCCTCCAGCACGTCGCCGATGACCACCTTGGCCCCCTCCCGGGCAAACAGGCGCGCTTCCTCGGCCCCCATGCCGCGAGCGCCGCCGCTGATGATGGCAACCTTTCCTTCCAGCCGCATATCAAGCCTCCAAGACTAGCTGTCGCCCGCCATTATAGACGAAATCGCCCGGCTGGTGCTGACACCTGCCGGTTGACGGCGGGTATAATGGCGGCTAAAGTTTACAACAATTCTCCGCTGAAGAGTTGGTTGCGTAATGAGCGAAGTGGTTCCCAAGCCTATTCAGATGGACAGGCTTTCGACTGCGCCGTCCAGTCCCGACGGGATGGCCCGATGGCTCAACCAAATTCATTGCGGAGATTGTATTGACATAATGAGTAAAATGCCTGCTGAAGAAGTCGGCCTGATTGTTACGAGTCCACCATACAACATCAAGAACAGCACCGGAAACGGACTGAAAAACGGAAGCGGCGGAAAATGGCCCCAAGCTGCCTTAATCAACGGCTACGAGGCACATGATGATGCAATGCCTCACAACGAATATGTCAAATGGCAACGGGAATGTCTTAAAGAGATGATGCGTGTTCTCCGTCAGGATGGTGCCATCTTCTACAACCATAAATGGCGAATTCAAGGCGGGCGCCTCCAAGACCGCGCGGACATCCTCGACGGCTTTCCGGTGCGACAGATCATCATTTGGCAGCGTAACGGCGGGATCAATTTCAATCCCGGCTACTTTTTGCCTACCTACGAGGTAATCTACCTCATCGCCAAACCGGACTTTCGGCTTGCGCCCAAGGCTAACGCCCAGAGAGACGTTTGGCACATTCCTCAAGAATCGAATAATCCTCACCCTGCCCCGTTCCCTGTGGAACTGGCCCAGCGGTGCATCGAAGCTACCACTGCCTGCATAGTGCTTGACCCATTCATCGGTTCGGGAACTACAGCCATAGCAGCAGAAATGGCTAACAGAAGTTGGATCGGGATAGAAATTTCAGAAAAGTACTGTAGCCACGCCAATCAGCGTTTGGAAGATTACAGGAGAAGTTATGACAACTCCACCAATGGACACCAGACACAAGCTGAGTGAAATTTTGGCAATCGGAACGTACACTATCCCGCGCGACGAGGGCTTCGAGGGAACTGGAGCGCCCGGCCTATACTTGGAACATCTGCTCGACCTAAAGACCTCCAATGCAGATATTCCTGACGCTGGGGGATGGGAAGTCAAATTTTCCAGTGGCGATGCCTTGATTACCCTGTTCCAGAAAGAACCTTTCCCTCGTGGTCGAATGATTAGGCATATCATCAATAGCTGGGGTTGGATTGGCACAAATGGACTACAAGGCTTCAAGCATACAATCTGCGGTCGCTCTGACTGCTTAGAAGTCGTTGATGACGCCGGGGAAATCAGAGTCAGGAGATTAGGACACGATGACGTTGCCCCCCATTGGCCGCGCGACGTTTTGTTGACGGCTTTCGCCCGCAAACTGGGAAATCTGATATACGTCCGAGGGACAAAGGCAGGCCGTGTTGTAACCTACGAATCGGCTGAATTCTTGTCTGGTGCCAGAGTCTCCAACCTAATCAGGGAAATCACGCCAGGCACGGTGTGCCTAGAGTTCAACGCCTACATCCGTGAGAATGGGGCTATCCGCAACCACGGAACCAGGTTCAGGATCAAGCCACAGGACTTGCGTCGCCTTTATACCAGTCGGCGGCAGGCATGTTAGCTCGTAAGTCTGTTAGATTTGCAAAGAGTGGTCGGGGCGGGCAGATTTGAACTGCCGACCTCCTGGTCCCAAACCAGGCGCCCTGCCGCTGGGCCACGCCCCGAAGTGAACGCGAGGGGAGAGGAGATGGGTTTCGGTGGTACCCCCGGAGAGGATCGAACTCTCGTCTCCGGCTCCGGAGGCCGGCACTCTATCCACTGAGCTACAGGGGCACTCTACACTAAATGATAGCACGGGCCGCTGCTTCCAACAACAGCCTGGAGCGGGCAGCAGCACTCCTTTCGGGGGTTGATTGCTTGACGCTTGTCCTTGAACCTGAAAGGAAACGCACCTGCCGAGTTCGTTCTGGACAACGGCCGGGGGCGGGGCTAGACTTAGGATGGTTTTTGGGCCGGGCGTTATCGGCCCGGTTTCCGACACAACCGCACCGCCAGAGGTTCCGCTATGCCCGTCTTTTCCGCTGAGTATTTGGAGAGAGTGGCCTACCATATCTACCGCGCCAAAGGCACGCCCGAGGCCGAGGCCGAAACGGTGGCCGCGCACCTAGTCAAGGCCAACCTGTGCGGCCACGACTCCCACGGCGTCATCCAGATTCCCACCTATGCCGAGCGCATAGACGCCGGGCATATCGTTCCCGGCGCGCCTTTCGTGGTGGAGCGGGAGGCCCCCTGCACCGCCGTCATCAACGGCAACTGGGGCTTCGGCTTCGTGGTCACCGAGCGGGCCATGCGGATGGCGATAGACAAGGCCCGCAGCCACGGGGTCGCTGCTGTCACGGTTCATAGCCAGAGCCACATCGGACGGCTCGGCGACTATCCCACCATGGCCGCCGCCGAGGGTATGATTGGCCTGATTACCGCCGACTCCGGGGCGGCCCCCAAGCACGTGGCCCCCTTTGGCGGGCGGGCGCGCAAGCTGGGCACCAACCCCATCTGCATCGGTATGCCCAGCAACCTTGACGGCCCGGTGCTGATGGACATGGCCTCCAGCACCGTCGCGCTGGGCAAGATAGCCTTGGCCCGCAACCGGCGCGAGTCCATCCCCGTCGGCTGGATCGTTGACCGGGAGGGCAACCCCACCACCGACCCCAACGATTACTTCTCCGGCGGCGCCATCCTGCCGGTGGGCGTTGACCAGGGACATAAGGGCTACGCTCTGTCTTTCATGGTGGAAGTGTTCTCCGGGCTGCTCACCGGCCTCGGCTTCGGCATAGACCCGGAGGGCCGCCATAACGACGGCTGTTTCATCGCCGCCTTCAACCTGGAGCATTTCCGCCCGCTGGACGAGTTCAAGAAGGATATGGGCGAGTTTGTGCAGTTCATCAAGGACTCGCCGCCCGCCGCCGGTTTCAGTGAAGTGCTGTACCCCGGCGAGATCGAGCACCGCACCGAGCAAGCCCGCCGGCGCGATGGCATATTCGTCGAGGACGACACCTGGGAACAGATCAGCGGCCTGATGAACTCGCTGGAAGTCGAGAATTTGGTGGGGGATCCATAGTTCCCTCCCCTTTCCGCCGCCCTTCCCGGCCGGGAGAAAGTCGGAGTGAGGGTTGAGGGAGCGTCCTAAACGCCATCGGTATGGAGGATTGCGTGAGTTCCCGAACTCCTTTTGGCGACAGGATAAGAGAGGCATACCTGGAGTCCGCCGAATACTTTGCCGGACTGGTGGATGGGGTGGACCTAGACGGCTGGGAAGAACACGCTATGGGCCAGTGGACTGTCCGCGACCTGGCAGGACACACCTACCGCTCCATCAGCACCGTCGTCGGCTACTCCGAGAAGCCCGCGCCCCAGGTGGACGTCGAGTCCCCGGCCCAGTGGATTGTGAATGTGCGCCGGAACGCGGATCCCGACCGCGTGGCGGAGATGGGCCGGTCGGCCGGGCTGGAAATTATGGATAACCCGCAGATGATGGTGCGCGGCTTCCTCAACATGGCCCGCGACCGGGTGAACGAGCTGGATGAGGACTTTATTCTCGCTACGCCGCAAGGCGGGATGAGGCTGATAGACTACCTCCAGCTTCGCATCATGGAACTGGTCATCCACGGCAGAGACTTGGCCGACGCGCTGGGCGTGGCTGCCGAGCCTCCCGTCAGCGGGGTGCAGGTGGCCCTTCAGGTACTCACCGGGGTGGCCGTCGCCGAAGGCCGCGGCCCCGCCCTTGCCAACGCCCTCACCGGCAGAAGCTCCCTGCCTCCCAATTTCAACCTGCTTATCTGAGGCTTGGGCCGCCTCATCGCCTCTCTCCATTTCCGCGAGAGGATTCGGATGAGGTGCCCGGTTTCCCCAGCCTTGCTTTGGTGCGCCAATGCCCGATTACCGCACTGCCGGGGTGTTGCTGCTGCTCACCGCCCTGGCCACCGCCATATCCGTCGTAGCCCGCCTGAGCGCCGACGCCGATGCCACGCCGTTTACCGATGCGCTGGCCCAACGGCTAAACTTGGATGCTGCGGATATGGCGCGGCTCGCGGCCTCGGAAAAACTGAGGGCCATCGGCGCTGCGGACCTTGCCTACGGAACCGGCGGGGCGGCCCGGCTCGTCGGCGGGCTGACCTTGCTGGTTGCCGGTGTTCCCCTGTGGCGCGCGATGAAGGAGTATCACCCGTCGGCCATGGGCGCGGCGGCGGCCCTGCTTGCAGCCTCGGGGATCACCTCCGCAATCTCGGGCGCTTCTGCCCTTGCCTTGGCGTCGCTGGCTCCTGACCCCCAGGCAACGGCCGCGCTGACTCCCGATAGCGACTTGGCGGGCGGTGCCGAGCGCGCCCTGATGACCCTCCGCTGGGCCGCCGGCGCGCTGGGCTTCACCCTAGCCGGGCTGGGGCTGACGGCGCTGGCGCCGGTGCAGTGGCGGATGGACGGCATCCTGCGCGTCACCGCCGTGGTGGACGCCGTGCTGGGGGTGGCGATGCTGTTCATCTGGCTCGATGCCGCCACCGCCATTCACCGCATAACCGGCATCGCCTTCCTGGTATGGCTGATCTTGTCCGGGGCGTGGCTGGTTGCCGGGTTGATCAAGCGGACTCCGGGAGCAAGCCGGGTCTCTCGCCGTGAGACTGCCGCTCAAGACCTGCCGCAACAACCCTGAAAGGGTGTGCGCCAAAGGCCCACGAAAGAGGCGGGACGGCAGTCCGCCATTCCTCCGCTTTCGTGGCGGCAAACGCCAGCTCTCTCCCTAGGGGAGGGGATTTTGCCCTAGGTGTTGCTGCTGGCGGCGGAGATGGTGCGCAGGAAGTCGCGGTTGGTGGGGGTCTTGGACAAGCGCTCCAGAACGCGCTCCGTGGCGTTGCCGTCGTTGTTGTTGGAGAGCAGGCCAATCATACGGCGCAACAGGACGACCTGGCGGTGGGTCTCTTCGGAATAGAGCAGTTCCTCGCGGCGGGTGCCGGAGCGGACGATGTCTATGGCCGGGAAGTAGCGCCGCTCGGCGAGCCTGCGGTCCAGGTGCAGTTCCATGTTGCCGGTGCCCTTGAATTCCTCGTAAATGACCTCGTCCATGCGGCTGCCGGTATCCACCAAGCAGGTGGCGATGATGGTGAGGGAGCCGCCCTCTTCGATGTTGCGCGCGCCGCCGAAGAACTTCTTGGGGGGATAGAGCGCGATGGGGTCAATGCCGCCGGAGAGGGTGCGTCCGCTGGTGGGAACGGCAAGGTTGTAGGCGCGGGTGAGCCGGGTAATGCTGTCGAGAAGGATGACAACGTCTTTGCCCAGCTCGACCAGCCGCTTGGCGCGGTCAAGGCACAGTTCGCCGACGCGGCACTGTTCTTCCACCGATTCGTCGAAGGTGGAGGCGAATACGTCGCCGTCCACGGAGCGGCGCATATCGGTGACTTCCTCGGGGCGCTCGCCGATGAGGGCGACCATGAGGACGGCCTCGGGGCAGTTGGTGACCACGCCGTGGGCAATCTGCTTGAGCATGGTGGTCTTGCCGGCCTTGGGCGGCGAGACGATGAGGCCGCGCTGTCCGAGGCCGATGGGCGCGAAGAGGTCCACCATGCGGGTGGACAGCTCATTGGGCGAGGTTTCGAGGACGACCTGCCGCTCGGGGAAGACCGGGGTCAGGTGCTCGAAGGTGGGACGGCTGCGGCCGTGAATCCTGCCGGACTGGTCTCCGGCGTCGAAGCCGTTGATTTTCTCGACACGGACGAGGCCGAAGTAGCGCTCGCCTTCCTTGGGCGGGCGCACCTGGCCGGTGACGGTATCGCCGGTGCGGAGTCCGAAGCGCCGAATCTGAGACTGGGAGATGTAGACATCGCCGGAGTGGCGGTATGAGGCTATTTGGCGGAGGAAACCATAGCCTTCGTCCATGATCTCCAGGATGCCAGTGGAGATGAGGGACTGGTTGGCGGAAGCGACTTGGAACAGACGCCCGAGGATGTCCTCGCGGTGCATCTTGTCTAGGTTCGCAGCATCGCCGATGCCGACGATGGGGGCCAGGTTCAGCAGTTCTTCCTTGGACTTGCCGCCCAACTCTACCACATCCAAACTCTTGCGGGTTGCCGTCATGGTCACCTCAGTTCTGGTTCGTCTGTCTTATTCCCTCTTCGCCGGGGGAGGTCTCCCGTAGTCGCTTTTCACCGGAGGGTGGTCAGAGCCTGCCCCGGCGATGGCGGGGGGCGGGCGTCCCTACGCCTGCCCGGCCTTCTGCCAGTCGGCGATGAAGCGGGCGAGGCCGGCGTCGGTCAGCGGGTGCTGGGCCATCTGGAGCAGTGTCTTGTAGGGCACGGTGGCGATGTGCGCCCCGGCCTGGGCCGCTTTGACGCAATGCAACGGGTGGCGGACGCTGGCGGCCATAACCTGCGTCGCCACGTCGGCCTCGCGGAACAGGCCGGCGATGTCACGAATGAGGGCGACGCCGTCGTGGCCGATGTCGTCGAGGCGGCCGATGAAGGGGCTGACGACGGTGGCGCCGGCCTGGGCCCCGAGCAGGGCCTGGTTGACCGAGAAGCAGAGGGTCTGGTTGACGCGGATGCCCTCGGCGGCCAGGGCGGCAATGGCCTCGATGCCCTCGATGGTGCTGGGTATCTTGACCCAAGGATTGGGAATCCAGCCAGCGATGTCGCGGCCCTCGTCCACCATGCCCGGCGCGTCGGTGGACACGACCTCGACGGATATGGGGCCGTCTATGAGGGCGGCAATCTCGGCGACGGCGGAGCGGTAGGCTTCGCGGTCGCCGATGCCGGCGGAAGCGGCGAGGGAGGGGTTGGTGGTTACGCCGCGGATCACGCCGAGACGGGCGCCGTCGCGGATTTCGCCCAAGTTGGCCGTGTCGAGAAAGAGTTTCATTGCCTTCACTCCGGCCCTCTCTCGGGAGAGCGGGATTTTCTGTTCCGTTAGCCCAGAGGCAGCGGCGGCTGGCTGCCTTTGCGTATGGTCTTGGCGGCTTCGGCGAGGAAGCGGACGAAGAGGGGATGGGGGCGGTTGGGCCGCGACTTGAACTCAGGGTGGTACTGCACCCCCACCATAAACGGGTGGCCGCGCGCCTCCCCGGCTTCCACCAGCCGGCCGTCCGGGGACAGCCCGGCAGCGATGAAGCCGGACTGCTCCAGGGCCCCGCGGTAGGCGTTGTTCAGCTCGAAGCGATGGCGATGCCGTTCCATCACTTCGCCGGGGCCGTAGGCTTCGCCGGTCATGGTGTGCGCCTGGGGATGGCAGGGGTAGCTGCCCAAGCGCATGGTGCCGCCCTTGCTGGTGACCCCCTCCTGCTCCGGCATTATATGCACCACGGGATGCTCGGTATCCGGCTCCAGTTCCTCGGAGTTGGCGCCCCCCAAACCCAGAATGTGCCTAGCCCAGTCAATGACCATCACCTGCAAGCCAAGGCAGAGGCCGAGGTACGGCACCCTCTGTTCGCGGGCGTAGCGCACGGCCTCCACCATGCCCTCGACGCCGCGAGTGCCGAAGCCGCCGGGGACGACGATGCCGCAGACGCTGCGCAGCAGGTCGCTAGGGCCGTAGCGCTCGATGTCCTCGGAGTGGACCCACTGCAACGCCACCTCTCGGGTGTGCTCCAGTCCGGCATGGCGCAGGGCCTCGCGGACGGATAGGTAGGAATCCGGGTACTCCACATACTTGCCGACCAGGGCGATGGGCAGGGGTTCCTTGGGGCGATCCATCATCTCCACCATTGCCCGCCACTCGTCCAGCCCCCGGGCATAGCCGCGAAACCCCAGGGAGTCGAGGATAATGTCGCCCAGACCGGCCTCTTCCAGCACCAGCGGCACGCCATAGACGTTCTGCACGGTCTCCAAGGGGATGACGGCGTTGCTGGGAACGTCGCAAAAGGAGGAAATCTTCTCGCAGATATGCTGGGGAACCGGATGGTCGCTGCGGCAGATGATGGCGTCGGGCTGGATGCCGATGGCCCGCAGCTCCTTGACGCTGTGCTGAGTGGGCTTGGTCTTGAGTTCCTGGGCGGCGGAGAGGTAGGGCAGCAGCGTCAGGTGGATGTAGAAGACGTTGTCGCGGCCCACCTGATTGCGCATCTGGCGGATGGCTTCCAGAAAGGGCAGGCCCTCGATGTCGCCCACGGTGCCGCCGACCTCGACGACAATCACCTCCGCGCCGGACTCCCCGGCCAAGCGGAGGATGCGCTCCTTGATGTCGTTGGTGACGTGAGGCACGGACTGGATTGTGCCGCCGAGGAAGTCGCCCCGGCGCTCCTTGGTGATGAGATTGAGATAGATGTCTCCGGCGGTGAGGCTGGAGCTGCGGGTCAGTTCAAGGTCTATGAAGCGTTCGTAATGCCCCAGATCAAGGTCGGTTTCGCCGCCGTCCTGGGTGACAAAGACCTCGCCGTGCTGATAGGGCGACATAGTGCCGGGGTCAACGTTCAGGTAGGGGTCGAGCTTCAATACCGAAACGCTGAGGCCACGGCTTTTCAGGATGCGGCCGATGGAGGCGACGCAGATGCCCTTGCCCAGGGAGCTAACGACGCCGCCTGTGACGAAGATGAACTTTGTAGGCATATTTCCGCGCAGCGACAGATAAGGGAGCGCTGTTAAACGAACACCGCCACTGCCAACTTGGCGTAAGGAAAATTACAGGGACAGCGCGAGGGGGAAGGAAGGAAGTATCATTACTTCGGTGATTATATTTATTTGTTGCGCGGCTGTCAATCGCCGCATTTGCGCGGTATTCTCAAAGTGTGCTGCCAATGCTGTCTGGCCGCGCCGCCCCGTCTCCCGGTCATTCCCGCCTTGGCGGGAATCCATATGCCCCGGCCGTGAGAAGGCCCGCATTCCGCTGAAACCTGTGGATTCCCGCCTTGGCGGGAATGACGGGCGGGCAATGCCGGTACACGTCGAGAATGCCGTTTGCGCAGATTTGGTATGTATCCGGCGTCCGCCTTGGCGCTATTGCTGCCGGATAGCCTCCTCCAGCGCGGTCCAGGGAAGCAGCGCGCACTTCACGCGGACGGGGTATTGCCGCACTACCCCCAGGGCGCACAGATCACCCAGAGCCGGCACAGACTGGGGGTCTTCTTCGCGCCGGGAGCGGAGGAAGGAGCGGAAACGGCCGGACAGGGCCTCAATTTCCTCCGCCGTTTTGCCCATGACGGCCTCTGACATCATGGACGCAGAAGCCTGGATTATGGAACAGCCTTCGCTGTTGGCAAACACGCCATCCACTGCTCCATCGCCGTTTAACCGCAATTGCAGGTCTATGAGGTCCCCGCAGAAAGGATTCAGTTCGTAGGCGCAATGGCTGGCCCCGCGCAACGGTTCGCGGTTGCGCGGGGCGCGGTAATGCTCCATGATCAGGTCGCCGTACAGTCCGTCGAAGACTGGGCCGTTGCGCCGGGTCATAAAACCGGCTACTCCGTGGTCACGGTTTCCCCCTCGCCGCTGAGGGCGGAGCGCATGGTGTGCCAGGGGAGGATGGCGCACTTGATGCGGGTGGGGTACTCATTGACGCCGGCCAGGGTCTCGAGATCGCCCAGGGTATCATAGTCGGGTTCGGCGTCGGGGCGGGTGATCATGTCATGGAAGGCGTTGAAGATGACGTTGGCCTCGTTCAGGCTCCGGCCCTTGATGCTCTGGGTCATCATGGAGGCCGAGGCGCGGGAGATGGCGCAGCCGACGCCCTGAAAGCCGACGTCCTCCACCACATTGTCCGCCAGCTTCAGGTAGAGGGTAATCTGGTCGCCGCAGAGGGGGTTGTAGCCCTCGGCGGTGCGGCTGGCGTCTGCTACCTTGCGGAAGTTGCGGGGTTTGCTGTTATGCTCCAGCAGTATTTCCTGATACAGTTCGCTGAGTCCCGACATTAACTGAACACCTCAATAACCCGGTCAATGCCCCTTACCAGGGCGTCTATGTCTTCTTTGGTATTATACATTGCCAGGGAAGCGCGGGCGGTGGCGGGAATCCGGAAGCGCTGCATCACGGGCTGGGCGCAGTGGTGGCCGGTGCGGACGGCGATGCCCTCGGCGTCCAGGATGGTGCCGATGTCGTGGGGGTGAATGTTTTCGATGACGAAGGACAGTATGCCGGCCTTGCGCGGCGAAGTGCCGATGATGCGCAGGCCGCCGATGGATTCCAGCGCCCTAGCGCCGTATTCCAGCAGTTCGTCTTCGTAGGCGGCGAAAGCCTGGTAGCCGACGGACTGCACGTAGTCCACCGCCGCGCCGAGGCCGATGGCCCCAGCAATGTTGGGGGTTCCGGCCTCGAACTTGTAGGGCAGGTCGTTGTAGATGGTTTTCTCGAAGGTCACCGACTTTATCATCTCGCCGCCGCCCATGAAGGGGGGCATGGCATCCAGCAGTTCGGCCTTGCCGTAGAGGACGCCGGTTCCCGTGGGGCCGAAGAGCTTGTGGCCGGAGAAGGCGTAGAAGTCGCAATCCAGTCGGCGCACGTCCACCGCCATGTGCGGCACGGCTTGGGCCCCGTCCAGCAGCACCGGCGCGCCTTGGGCGTGGGCCATGCCGATTATTTGCTCCACCGGCAGGATGGTGCCTAATGCGTTGGAAACGTGGGTGACGGACACCAGCTTGGTGCGGGGCGACAGCATCCGCTCGTATTCATCCAGCAGCAGCTCGCCGGTGTCGTCAATGGGAACCACCCGCAGCTTGGCGCCCTTTTCCTCGCAAAGCATTTGCCAGGGGACGATGTTGGAGTGGTGCTCCATGTTGGACACGATGATTTCGTCGCCGGGGCCGACGTTCGTCCGCCCGAAGCATTGGGCCACGAGGTTGATGCTCTCAGTGGTGCCGCTGGTGTAGATGATTTCGTGGTCGTCGGCGGCGTTGATCAGCCCGCGCAGCTTGGCCCGCGCGCCCTCGTAGTCCTCGGTGGCCTGCTGGCTCAGGGTGTGGACGCCCCGATGCACGTTGGCGTTCTCGGTGGTGTAGTAGCGCACCAGTTCGTCAATGACCGCCTGGGGTTTCTGCGCCGTTGCGCCGTTGTCCAAGTAGACCAGCGGCTTGCCGTTGACCAACTGTTGCAGCACGGGAAAGTCGGCCCGCACTTTTTCCGCATCAAAGCCCGTAGGCATTTACATTCTCCCTTTGCCCGTCATTCGGCCTGCGCGGGAATTCAGGGCGTTTAAGAGTAAGCCAACCTCGCGCCTGTGGCCGGCGCTTTACGGATGCCCGCCTGCACGGGAAGACGGCCTACTTGCCAACCGGCAGGCTTTTGACGGCGATGCTCCGGTCGAACAAGGAATCCAGATATTCGCGCAGCGGTTCGGGTTTAACCGCGTCCACGATTTCGCGGGCGAAGGCGCTGATCAGCATCCGGCTGGCCGCTTCCAGGTCCAGGCCGCGGCTGCGGAGGTAGAACAGGGTTTGGGCGTCAATCTGCCCGGCGGTGGCCCCGTGGCTGCATTGCACATCGTCGGCGTATATCAGCAGGCTCGGCTTGCTGTCCACCTCGGCGTCCTCCGACAGCAGCAGGTTCTTGTCGGTCTGCTGGGCGTTGCTCTTCTGGGCGTTGCGGCGCACCAGCACCTCGCCGCCGAAGACGGCGCGGGAGTTGCCGTCGAGTATGCCCTTGTAGTTCAGGCGGCTGGTGCAGTGAGGCTGGGCGTGGTCAATGCTGACCAGATTGTCTATGTGCTGCCCTGGCCCGGTGTAGTACAGGCCGTTCAGGGAACAGCAGGCGCCGGGGCCGTCCAGCGTCACCGCGAAGTCGTTGCGGGCCAGCGCGGTTCCCAGCGCGAAGGACGCCGAGCTGAAGCTGCTGTCGCGTTCCTGATGCACGCGGGTAGTGCCAACGTGGAAGGCGGCCGGGCTTTCGTTCAGCAGCCGGTAGTGTTCAACCTGCGCCCCCTCGCCCACCACGATTTCGGTCACGGCGTTGGTGAAGTAGCGGGGGCCGGCGGGGCCGGTATAGGTCTCGACCACGGTGAGGCTGGCGTTGCGCCCGGCCAGTATGAGCGTGCGGGGATGCGCTGCGGCGGGCGGCCCGTCGGCGTCAATTGCCGGGCTATGGTGATTGACGCACACCGCGACGTTCCGCTCACAGCCGTCCGGCGCGCTCACCACGGCCACGTCCCGCAGGAATGCCGTGTTCAGCGCGGTAAAGCCGTCATCGTCAAGGGGGGCCAGGCTGCCCAGATGCCGCCGTATCTCCTCCTCGTTCTCATTGAATGCCGAGAGGGCGGAGACCGCCGGGAAACCCCAATCAATCCCGGTGTCCTCTGCGCTCTCCGGGGTTGAGGACGGGTAAGCGAATCCCACCCGCGCGATGGGTGCTACGGCGGTGTACTTCCAGCGCTCGTTGCCCCGCCGCGCCGTGGGGAATCCCAGCGCGCTGAACCGCTCCCACCCGGCGGCGCGCAGCTCGTCCAGCCAGGCCGGGCCGGGGCTGGCGGCGGCGAGGGCCTGGTGGTCTTCCTGATAGCGATGGCTGCCGATGGTTCGAGTGGTCATTTAGCTGCTTCTATCCTTGAAATGAGTCCCCCGATGCAAGAAGAGATTCCCCCAATACGTCGCGCGGTCACAGCCTATTCCCCCACTTCCTCCCGAATCCATTCATACCCCTTTTCCTCCAGCTCCAGCGCCAGTTCCGGGCCGCCGGAGCGGACGATGCGGCCGTCCAGCAGCACGTGAACCCTGTCGGGCTGGATGTAGTTGAGCATCCGCTGGTAGTGGGTGACCAGCACCATGGCGTTGTCTTCGGAGCGCAGCTTGTTCACGCCGTCGGATACGATGCGCAGGGCGTCAATGTCCAGGCCGGAGTCGGTTTCGTCCAGCAGGGCCAAGCGGGGTTCCAGCACGGCCATTTGCAGGATTTCGTTGCGCTTCTTCTCGCCGCCGGAAAAGCCCTCGTTGACGGCGCGGCGGGTCAGTTCCGGGTCGATTTCCACCAGCCGGATTTTCTCCCGCAGCAGGCGGTCGAAATCGCGGGCGGAAAGCTCCTCCTCGCCATTGTGCTGCCGCTTGGCGTCGAGACCGGCCTTGAGGAACTGCCAAGCCCGCACGCCGGGCAGCTCCACCGGGTACTGAAAGGCTAGGAACACGCCCATACGCGCCCGGATTTCCGGCTCCAGGGACAGCAGGTCTTCGCCGTCGTAGATGGCCTCGCCGCCGGTGACGGAGTAGTCGGGGCGCCCCGCCAGCACGTTGGCCAAGGTGCTCTTGCCGGAGCCGTTGGGCCCCATAATGGCGTGGACCTCGCCAGCGCAGACCTCCAGGTCAACGCCGTTCAGGATTTCGAGATCGCCGGCCGAGGCGCACAGGCCCCGGACGGAGAGGAGGGATTGGTTATCGCTGGTCATTGTCATATCCGGTTCCGGTTTAGAATGTCCATTGTGGCGTCGAGCAAACGGTTGAACACTTCCGGTTTCAGTCTGGCTACCGGCCTGCGAATCAAAGCCTCGTTTCCGGTGAACAGCTTGTTGGGCCGAAAGTAGCTGACGAAGCGAAGAGCCCCTTGGTCTAGGCTTTCATTCGTCAATTCTATTGCCAAGTTGTCTATGTCAGAGTTGCTGGTCACCTGCCCTAGTACCCAATCCCTATACCCTGCTCTTGCCAACACGACTACTGGGCGAATCGGCCAATCGGACAAGTCAGAGTAGGGAAACCGCGCTATTACGATGGCCGCTCTTTCAATAAATAGGCCCACGCTTCGTCCTCTTGCAACTCTTCGCGGAGTTGCTCTTCCGGCAGGGCAGTCCGGCCGGAAGATCTCATTAGCGCAATCAGTGTATCTCTGTCTGCCACGGTGACCAAGATATGAGTGCCTTCTTTCAGCTTGACCGGCTCCAAGAGACGAATTGTGCCTTCGTCATCGACAATGGCCCTGTAAGTGCTCAGCATGGCTGCTATTCTCACCCTGGCCCTCTCCGCCTGAGAGAGGGAACTGTGGCTGCGTTTCTTGGGGCTACCCCACCGCTCCCTCGAGGCTGACCTTCAGCAACTGCGACGCCTCCATGGCGAACTCGAAGGGCAGTTCTTGGAAGATGCCGCGGCAGAAGCCGTTGATAATCATAAAGTGGGCGTCCTCCACGGACATTCCGCGCTGCTGGCAGTAGAAGAGCTGATCGTCGCTGACCTTGCTGGTGGACGCCTCATGCTCCATCTGCGCCGTCGGGTTTCTGACCTCGATGTAGGGGACGGTATGGGCGCCGCACTGGTCGCCGATGAGCAGGGAATCGCACTGAGTGAAATTCTTTGCCCCGTCGGCGGTGGGCATCATCTTGACCAGGCCGCGGTAGGTGGCGTTGCCCTGACCGGCGGATATGCCCTTGGCCACGATGGTGCTCTTGGTGTTCTTGCCCTGGTGAATCATCTTGGTGCCGGTGTCGGCCTGCTGAAAGCGGTTGACCAAGGCCACCGAGTAGAACTCGCCGGTGGAGTTGTCGCCTTGCAGGATGACGCTGGGGTACTTCCAGGTGATGGCCGAACCAGTTTCCACCTGAGTCCAAGAAATCTTGGAGTTGCGCCCGCAGGCCAAGCCGCGCTTGGTGACGAAGTTATAGACGCCGCCGTTGCCGTCCTTGTCTCCGGGAAACCAGTTTTGCAGCGTGGAATACTTGATTTCGGCGTCGTCCAGCGCCACCAGTTCCACCACGGCGGCGTGCAGTTGGTGGGACTTGCGGGCCGGGGCGGTGCAGCCTTCGAGATAGCTGACGTAGGCGCCCTCCTCACAGACGATGAGCGTCCGCTCGAACTGGCCGGAGTCGGCCTGGTTGATGCGGAAGTAGGTCATCAGCTCGATGGGGCAGCGCACCCCCTTGGGGATGTAGGCGAAGGAGCCGTCGCTGAACACCGCCGAATTGAGGGTGGCGAAGAAGTTGTCGGTGTAAGGCACCACGGAGCCGAGGTACTTCTGCACCAGCTCCGGGTGGTTCTTCACCGCCTCGCTCATGGAGCAGAAGATGATGCCTTCTTTCTCCAGCATATCCTGGTAGGTGGTGGCGACCGACACGCTGTCCAGCACCGCGTCCACGGCCACGCCGGCCAGCCGCTCCCGTTCCTGAAGGGGGATGCCCAGCTTGTCAAAGGCTTCCAGCACCTCGGGATCCACTTCGTCCAGGCTCTTGGGAGCGTCCTTGGTGGACGGGGCGGCGTAATAGTAGATGTCCTGGTAGTCAATGGGGGCGTGGCTGATGTTGGCCCACGCCGGTTCGCGGTACTGGAGCCGCTCCCAGTGCCGGAACGCCTTCAGCCGCCACTCCAGCAACCAACCGGGCTCTTCCTTCTTGGCCGAGATGAGCCGGACGACATCCTCGCTGAGCCCCTTGGGGGCTAGGTCGGAGTCTATGTCAATGGTGAAACCCCATTTGTAGTCGGAGTCCATCTCGCTGGACGTGGTGTCGCGGGAAATGACCCTGGGCGTGGTCATGGGCTGCTCCTCATAATGCGGGAATGGCGCGCGGGAGGGTTCCCGTGCGAGGGTTGTCGGGCGCCGGCCGCCGCGCCAGAGGCGGTCAACAGGTAGGCTATCATTGTTGACCGGATAAGTCAACAATGATGCTACCATCGGCAGGCGGGGGGCGTCAAAGCGGTCACCCAGGCCCTGGATTAGGGTGACTGTATCTAACCGCCCGGGTCGGCAAGAAAGGCGTCCAACCCTGCGTCGAAGTCGTAGAGGATGGGCTGAGAACCGAATGCATTGCCGGGAGCATGAGTTTTTGGCACGTACCGCCCACCGCCCTTGGATGCCAGTCTGTCATTGAAGTTAAGCGCCATATTGACGCTTCCTGGGTCCAGGTCCTGGCGTTCTCTGCTCAATTCATGTATCACGAAATCAGATGACACTGGCTGTCCAGTATGGGCAAAACGGGCTTCAACTATCGAGGCGACCGCGTCGAACAGGTCTCGGGCTGGGCGGGAGTAACCTTGCTCCACTAGCCCGTATACTCCCTTGCGACCAATCCATACTATGCCGAGAGCCTGGGATTCTGGAAGGAGGAGCGCAGCGTGCCAGTTATGCGTAGTGTTTGGCCTTTCGGGAAACAGTCGGTTGCATTCATCAGCTATCGCGCTGTAATGAGCCGCGCATCCCAATGAACGCAAGACTTCGTAGGCCATACGGGAGCGAGTCCAGTTTTTTTTCTGCATATCTCCATACTCCCGCTCAGAAACGCGCAAATGAATCGCGTCCCTGTTGGGCAGGAACTGAAGTTTTTCGTAAACCGGAATGTCAGATTTCCCGCCCAGATCATCGGCGCAGGCATCAACAGTGTCGAGATAGCTGCTGTAGCCCTCAAGCCTCGACATGGCTCCGATAACCCACAATTTTAATCTAGGAATTTCGACAGTGTTCATCCCAGTGCTTCTGGAAAGCAATTCCCATTGCGGCGTTATATCGGACTCGGAAATCAGCAGTGAACCGCCGGAGCGGATGAAATGGGCAGCGAATCCATAATACCAGGCTGGCAGACCTTTAAGTCTCTTCAAAGCCTTCTTTTCAATTTGGCGAACCCGCTCCCTAGTTATGCCGAACTTGAAACCTAGTTCTTCTAAGGTGAGAGCGCGCCCAGTATCAAGTCCGTAACGCCCGCGGATTATCTCTGCTTCCCGATTCCTAAGAGTGTTCAGTGCTTCATCCATTGCCTCGATGATAGCTGATTGGCCCAGACCCGCAGCCGGGACATCGCCCCAAGTCCGCTTCCACTTGTCCTGCTGGTAAGTCTCATCCGACCTGTTTTTCAGATGGTGTTTTGGAGATTCGGGGTCGAAAATTGAGCGAAATGTCTCTTCAAACTGAGGATGGGTTCGCAGAACAGACGCCCACGGAAAGACATAGGTTCCATGCACGCTACCATCGTCCACCATAGCCCACCGGCACCCGGTATCCAGCACAGCCCGAGGGGGGACAGCCCACCGGGGGCCGTCGAATGACAAGGACATAGCCCCGACTAGTTGGCCGGCGGTAAGGCAATCCAACTCGGACTCAGCCCAACGCAGCGTTTGCCTGACCCACCACTTTTCAACTTCGAGCTTCCTGATATAGAGGCTGCCGGGGGTAGGTTTGACGCCAGGCGAGTCCAAGTTCAGCAACGTACCATCCCCACAGTGTCGTTGCATAACTTGTTGGATAGGCTTTTCCATACCTTCCATATTGGCGTAGGCAGCGATATCCGCAACAGCAAAAACAGCCCTACGCTGGGATATTATCTGGATTGCCTCTTCGATTTGCTCTTTGACAGATACCATAGCTAACCCTCCACTGGAATGCCAGCTGCAATGGCTTGCCCCGCTGTTTTCGCCCGCTTGGCAATACTATTCCACTTGAGGTTTTCAGGTATGGACTCAGGGTCATCTGCGTAACGCCGGAAGGTGTGAAAAGAACCCACCCAACAAGGAGTTCCAGCGTGTTGCGCCAAGTGGTCATACAGGCCATCAATCCGGCATGAATGTTGTTCCAGGTCAGACTCAAGCCGATATACGATGTCTCCCAATTGCCAAGCTCTCCGGGCTGACAGAGGAGTTTTAGAGCGGCGCAAGGCTTGGGTTTCCTGCTGCCACTGGTGTATCTCGTCCAATGCGCTTTGGTAGATGGCGGTTACAGTACGCATGGTTTCGGCTGGGTCATCTGGGAGCAACGCAAGCTCGCCCACCGGCACCGAGCCGCGGTAAGTTCCGCCTCGCTTCTTAAAATCGAGAGCGGCCAGAGGGCCGCGGCCCTCGCTCACGACGCCCCCCAAGCGGCGATGAACTTGTCAACGTAACTGAATTCGTCCGCCGGTTCCATCAGTCCAGCCTTGTCCAAAGCGACTCCTATGGAGAAGATACAGTAGGTGAGTTTCGCTTGGTCATGGCTGATCCGCTGGCAATAGGCGTTGTGTCCGCTGTTAATGATGATGGTACTGGAGTCGAGCCAGGCCGTTTCGGCCCGCTCCGGGTGTTCCTCGAAGGCGACACGCGGCCCGTGATTCCTCCGGGAATTCTGCCGCTTGGCCCGTTCTTTGCCTTGATGTTCCTGTTGCAAGGGATTCCTACGGCTCGCCCTATTCTTATCGCTTTCCTTGTCCTTGTCGTTGTTGCCGCCTTGCCTGTCGCTCTCTCCGGTATTCTGTCGAGCAGCAACCGAGGCCGTAATGTCTCCAGTTTCATTCCGGCGCAGTTTACCGGATTTTGCCAACAGTCCGTCGAAGTCCTGCAATTCCGGCAGGCTTTTCACCATCTTGGTCAATTCGCTCTTCAGCTTTGCTGATAGCTGGTTGCGGTTTTGCTCAACGGATGCTACGCCGTTCTTCGCCAGGAATTCCTTCAATTTGTCGCTCACTGGGCTGATCAACGCATCCAATTCGCGGTATCGTCCGCGCCCCCCTTTCAGGTCGGATTTGTTGGTAGTTACGAACTGGATGAGTTCTGGGATTTCGACGATGCCGGACAGCCTGTTTCCCAGCGTGCCCGTAGGCAGCCCGAACAGCTCCGGCTTGATTACCTTGCCGTGGGCGCAAAGCAACACCCCGCAGCCTCGCCCTCCGACGGAGGTGTCATCTTCTGTCAGGCCAATAGCGCCCAAGCCGACGGAGCGGTTGCCGTTCTTGACTGGAAAGCGATCTATTTGCGTCAACCCCATAACCACGGCCAAGTCGCCCTGTTCCATGGGCGTCCCGTTGACCGCGAACTTCGGGCAAGAGCTATATATGCCGCTGGCCTCATACGAGCGAGCGAACTCAGTGATAAGAAGGGGCAAGTAATGGCAACGCAGCACGTCAACCAGATACCCGTTGTTGACTTTCGGCGGTATCTGATGCCGGTTGAAATACACCTCGACCTGTGTGCCATTGCCAGACAGGTTGTTGGCTTTGACGTCGCTCCATACCAGCGAATCGTCGTCGCTCCAATGCCAGTCGGAAGCGTGGACGGTGCCATCGCGCCGGGTTTCGGTGATTACTTTGTCGGCAATGTTGAAGCTGATTTTCGCACCCACCCCGGCAAACCCTATACCGGAGCCGCGGGGCTTGAGTTCGGCCGCCAAGTTGTGGTATTCCTCGAATTGGGCTTGGTCCATACCATCGCCATCATCGGCAACCGTCAGCACATTAGCTTCATCATCCCAGTATATAGATATGGATTTCGCCTTGGAATCTAATGAGTTCGCCACTAGCTCAGTAACCACCACGTCAAAAGGATGGTCGGGATACATATCAGCCAAGTCCTTGACCAGCTTCCTGAAATTCACTCTGCTATGACGCTCTTGCATTTTTCTCTCGCCTGCCACAAATCAGATAGTGTATTTCAGCATACCGCGGGAGTTTTGTCAAGTATTTCCATCCCGGCTAAACAGGCTCCCGCCCCGGTTGACCGCCGTAGACCCCATAGCTATCATCAAAACCACAAACCCGCACCACAGGAGCGTACGCCATGACCACCCCGCTGACCTTTGGCGACTGCCACACCCACCTGGACCAGTACGACCCCGCCGAGCTGCCGGGCATCCTCGAGCGGGCCGCGGCGGCGGGGGTGACGTCGGTGATTCTCGCCGGAACCACGCTGGAGTCCACCCGCCACTGTATCGCGCTGGCCGGGCAGTACGACGCCTTCCATGCCGGCGTCGGCATCCACCCCTGCCAGGCATATGAACGGGTGGACGACGCCATGTATGCGGAGCTGGAGCGGCTGGCGCTGTCGCCCGAGGTGGTCTGCATCAGCGAGGTGGGGCTGGACTATCTGCCGGAGTCGCCGGACCACGGGGTGCAGGACCAGGTATTCCGCCAGCACATCCGGCTGGCGAAGAGTCTCGATCTGCCGGTCATCTTCCACTCGCGGGAGGCCCATTCCGCCTGCTTCCGGGTGCTGCGGGAGGAGCAGGCCGGCGACGTGGGCGGCGCGATGCACTACTTCCAGGCCGACGAAGCAACGGCGCGGGAAGCCATTGACTGCGGCTTTTTCATCTCGCTGGCCCGTCCGCTGACCCGGCTGCCGGAGGTGCAGGAAGCGGCCCGCGCCATCCCGCTGGAAAACATTGTGCTGGAAACCGACGCCTATCCCCAGCCCTTCAAGAAGTACCGCTCCAACTGGACCGAGCCGCGCCACGTGGCCGAAGTCGCCCAATGCTTGGCCGAAGTCAAGGGCGTATCCGTCGAAGAGGTGGCCGCGGTCACCACCGCCAATCTCAGGAAAATGCTGAACCGGAGCGCAACGTTTATCTGACCGCTCAGCACGCGCGCCCTGCTCCTTCCTCCGCAACCGCCGCAAGATTGCCGCCACGGCGCACAACGCGCCGCGGCGCATTGAACCGGAGGACGAATTCGGCGGCATCCGCAACGGCCTGCGTTCCCGCGGCGATTTCTGCGTTCTGCTAAGGTACGTGGGCAAGCAAGTTCAAGTTTATGGGCGGCGCCTATTTACTGGCTCTATGCCGACGGCTACCCGGAGTTTTGCAGCCGGGGCAAGCAACCGGCTCCTGCGTGTTGTGATACTATCCTTGTTATTCTTCCGCATCGTTAATAGGCCCGGAGGATTGATGCGATGAGCTTTCCTGAGAAGTGTCAGATGGCCCTGAAGGAATGGGCCATTACCTGCGAAGCCATAGCCCGGGGCGAGCAAATCCTGTTGCTGCGGAAGGGCGGCATCCACGAGGACGGCAAGGACTTCCGCGTGATTCACCGGGAATTCCTGCTGTATCCCACTTACGAACACCAGAAGCCCGAACTGTTGCGGACGGAGCATCAACCCGCTCTGGAGGCGCTGCTGGAGCATCCGCGCGACCCGGCGCAAATCACCTTCACCCACTTCGCCGTAGCCGAGGAAGTGCTGGAGGTAGACGGCCAGCAGCAGGTGGACGACCTGGCCCCGCACTACATCTGGACCACGGACTACGCCCAGTCGCGCCTGCGCTGGAAGCCAATGCTGCCGCTGTCGGTGCTGCTGCTGCGGGCTTACCGCCTGGAAGCCCCGGTAACGGTGCCGTGGCTGCCGGAATACGGCGGCTGCACCTCGTGGGTGGAAGTGCTGACCCGCGTTCCGCTGGGCCGCCCGGAGCCGGCGCTGACCGGCGCCGAGTTTCAGGCGCGGGTGGACGCCATCAAGGGCAGTCTGGGGCTGACGACGGTAGCGGCGGTGTAACCGGGCCATTGCTTTTGCGTTTGGATTCGCTGGAGGCTTGAGAGGCTTGATATGACCGGCCTGCTTTCCCTGCTCGAAAAAGAGAGCCGCCGCCGCGGCCTTCTGTCCGATGGCGAGCCGCTTACGGCGGAGCGGGCCTTTGCCCTAGTGCGGGATATGCCCTACCGCCGGGCCAGCTCCCGGAAGCCGGAGGCGATTATCGCAGAATGGCGCGGCACCTGCTCCGGGAAGCACTACCTTCTGGCTGACGTATTCCGCGAACTGGGCCTGGTATCGCGCATAATAATGTGCCCCCACCGCTTTACGCCGGAGAATACCGGGCACTTCCCGGCGGAACTCCGGGAGCTGGTGGCCGTCAGCCCCATCCCCGACGTGCATACCTGCCTGCGGGTGAAGACGGCGGAGGGCTGGACGATGGTTGACGCCACCTGGCCCAGCAGCGCCGAGCCGCTGGGCATGACCGTGAATCGCGCTTTCCGCCCCGGCCGGGATATGGCGCTGGCCTGCGATCCCATCGAAACGCTGCCGGTGCCGGAAGGGCAGGCCCCGCAGGAGTTCAAGGAACAGGTGATTGAGAGATTCTGCGGCGCCGGGAGCCAAGGGAGGGACGCCTTCATTGAGGGCATGAGCCGCTGGCTGGGCGAATCCACCTGACGGAGAGGGATAATCCATGACCACCCAAGAACAAACGACCGACCGGGTGCTGGGCCGTCTTGAAGCTAACGTTGACCACCTGCAAACCGGCGTTGCAGATCTGAAATCCGAGCTTCAGCAAACCAACGCCCGCATTGACCAAACCAATGCCCGCATTGACCAAACCAATGCCCGCATAGATCAGTCCAACGCCCGCATAGATCAGTCCAACGCCAAGATTGACCGGCTGTTTTATGCCACCATCGGCATTGGCGGCGGCATTATTGCTGCTTTGATAGCTTTGATTCTCAGGAGCGGCTGATGCATCCGCCGCATATCCGCCGGGAGTTCGTCAAGTTTGCCCTGACGGAGAGGGATAATCCATGACCACCCAAGAACAAACGACCGACCGGGTGCTGGGCCGTCTTGAAGGTATTGTTGACAATCTGCAAACCGGCGTTGCAGATCTGAAATCCGAGCTTCAGCAAACCAATGCCCGCATTGATCAGACTAATACCCGCATCGACCAGACCAATGCCAAGATTGACCGGCTGTTTTATGCCGCCATCGGCATTGGCGGCGGCATTATTGCTGCTTTGATAGCTTTGATTCTCAGGAGCGGCTGATGCATCCGCCGCATATCCGCCCGGCGGCGCCCGTACCGGGAAATATGGGCCGCCGCCCGGTCAAGTTCGCTAAGTTTTGAGCAGTGAGGAAGCAGGCTAGATGAAATTCCGTAAACTCCCCCGAACCGACCTTACCCTCTCCGAAGTGGGCTTTGGAGTCTGGACCGTTGCCACCAACTGGTGGGGGCGGCTGGAGGATGCCGAGCGGGCCGCGCTGCTGGAGAACGCGGTGGAGCTGGGGATCAATTTCTTCGATACCGCTGATACCTACGGCGACGGCTACGGCGAGGAAATCCTAGCCAATGTGCTGGGCCACAAGCGCAACGACATCGTTATCGCCACGAAGTTCGGCTATGACATCTACGACCCCACGCCCCGGGACGGCCACCGGGAACGCCCGCAGAAGTTCGACCGGGAGTTCGTCAAGTTCGCCTGCGAGCAGAGCCTCCGGCGCCTCGATACCGACCATATTGACCTCTACCAAATTCACAACCCGCGGCTGGACGCCCTGGAGCGCGACGAGCTGTTCGAGACGCTGGAGCAGCTCAAGTTCGAGGGCAAAATCCGCCACTTCGGCGTGGCCCTAGGGCCGGACATCGGCTGGTTCGAGGAGGGCGAGACTTCCATGCGCGACCGGCGGGTGGACAGCCTGCAAATCATCTACAGCATTCTGGAAATGGAGCCGGCCATTGACTTCTTCCCCATTGCCGAGGAATGCGAAGTCGGGCTGCTGTCGCGGGTGCCCCACGCCTCCAACACCCTGACGGGCGAGTTCACCGAGGTGCCCGCCTTCGACGAGTCGGACCACCGGGCCTTCCGCCGCGCCGAATGGATGCGGGAAGCGCTGGCAAAGGTGGAGCGGGTCAAGTTCTTGGTGCAGGAGGACTCGCGCACCATGGCGCAGTCAGCCATTCAGTTCGTGCTGAAGAAGCCGCAAATCGTCTCGGTGCTGCCCAATTTCACCAAGCTGGCGGAACTGCGGGAATACGTCGCCGCAGTGGACACCCCGCCGCTGACCGATGAGGAGCAGGCCCTGCTGGATGAACTGTGGCAGAACAAGTTCTACCTGGAGGACGTGGAGCCGGCGTTCCGCGAAATCTAGGGACGGGTTAATTGCCAGGCGAGCCGGGATTCCCGGTCAAATCTTGGCGGCGCCTGGGTGCCCGGCGTTTATCCCGCCGGGTATTCTCGGCGTGTGCCGGCAACGCTGACGGGCCGGGAGTGACGGTTGACGGCGGAAATAGCGCATTGCCAACGCACATTGGGAATACCGAATCGCGCATAATCAGCATATGTTGAGAATACCCCCGTCGGCCGGAATTTTGCTTGGCCGCCACTGTCGGGTATAATCTTTTCTTGGCCCTTTGGCAGGCTGGGGCCTGCGAAAAGAAGCGTTTGTGAAACTTAATAAGGAGCATTCGGCCTATGGTTGCTCAGCAGTCTCAGGCGGCTAAGTTAGTCTATCGGTTCAGCGAGGGGGACGCCTCCATGGCGGCCCTGCTCGGCGGCAAGGGCAGCAATCTGTGCGAGATGACCCGGCTGGGGCTGCCGGTGCCTCCGGGTTTCGTTATCACCACCCAAGTCTGCCGCGACTATCTGGCCGGGGACTATAGGCTGCCCGAGGGGCTGGCGGCTGCCGTCCGCGAACGCATCGCCGAGCTGGAGCAGGCCATCGGCCACCAATTCGGCGCGGCGGCCAACCCGCTGCTGGTGTCGGTGCGCTCCGGGGCCAGCGTCTCCATGCCCGGCATGATGGACACCATCCTGAACCTGGGCATCAACGACGAAATCGTCGAGGGGCTGGGCGTGATGATGGGCGACCGCCGCCCGGCCTGGGACGCCTACCGCCGCTTCGTCCAGATCTACTCCGAAGTGGTGCTGGAAGCGCCCCCGGAACCCTTCGAGGAATGTTTGGCCGCCCACAAGTCCCGCGCCAACGTCGAACTGGACTACCAGCTTACCGCCGCCCAGTTGCAGGCGGTGACCGCGGACTTCAAGGAAATCGCCCGGCAGTCTGCCGGCGCGGCCCCGCCCGATGACCCGTGGGAGCAGCTATTCGGCGCGATGGAAGCGGTGTTCCGCAGTTGGAACAACCCCCGCGCCATCGTCTACCGCAACCAGTACGGCATTGACCACGATCTGGGAACCGCCGTCACCATTATGGGCATGGTCTACGGCAACCTCGGCCCCACCAGCGGCACCGGGGTGCTGTTCACCCGCGATCCCTCCACCGGACGGCGGCCCGCTCCCGGCGAGATGATGTATGGGGAGTTTCTGAGCAACGCCCAAGGCGAGGACGTAGTGGCCGGCGTGCGCACCCCCGAACCCTTATCGGCATTGTCCGCGGCGATGCCGGAGCGGTCGGAGGAGTTGCTGCGGCTGGCCCTCAACCTGGAAAAGCACTACCGCGACGCGCAGGACGTGGAGTTCACCATCGAGCAGGGACGGCTCTACCTGCTGCAAACCCGCAGCGCCAAGCGAACCCCGCTGTCGGCGGTCAAGACCGCCGTGGATATGGCCCGCGAAGGTATGATTGGCCGGGATGAGGCCATAAACCGCGTGGATCCGGAGGAAATAACCCAACTGCTGGTGCCCCAGTTCGCCGCCGACCTTACGCCGGACGAACTGGCGGAGCGGCTGTTGGCGACGGGAGCCGGGGCCTCCCCGGGGGCCGCTTCCGGCAAGGTGTGTTTCGACGCCGACGTTGCCGAAGACCTGGCCCGGCGCGGCGAGCGGGTCATACTGGTGCGCCCGGAAACCAAGCCCGACGACATCCACGGCATCATCGCCGCCGCCGGGGTGGTCACCAGCCGGGGCGGGGTCACCAGCCACGCCGCCGTGGTCACCCGCGGACTAGGCAAGCCCTGCATCGTCGGCTGCGAGGGTATGCAGGTTGACCTGGAGCTCCAGGAAATGAGCGGCAATGGCCACACCCTGCGCGAGGGAGACCGCATCAGCATGGACGGCGCTCTGGGGCAGGTGTACGTCGGCGAGCTGGCTACGGTAAACCCGCGCCTAGAAGACCTGCCGGAGGCCAACGTGCTGTTGGGCTGGGCCGACGAGACCCGCAGGCTGGGCGTGATGGCTAACGCCGACACCCCGGCCGACGCCCGCCAGTCGCTGGCCATGGGCGCCGGAGGCATCGGCCTGTGCCGCACCGAGCATATGTTCCTCGACCCCAACCGTTTGCCCGCCGTCAGGCAGATGCTGCTGAATTCGGAGGCCGCCGAGGAGTGGCGGCGCGAACACGCCGGCCACCCCATAGACCCGCTGTCCAACCCCTTTATGAACCCGGACGTAGCCGACATCCCGTCGGCGGTTATACAGTTCTACCAGGCCCTGGACCGGGTAAAGCGGTTGCAGATCAACGATTTTCGCGGCATCCTGCGGGTTATGTCGCGCCGTCCGGTAATCATCCGGCTGCTGGATGCGCCGCTCCACGAGTTCCTGCCGCCTTACGATGAACTGCTCACCGAGCTGGCAACCCTGCGGGCCACCGGCGCGCCCCCCGGCGAACTTGCTGAGAAGGAAGCCTTTTTGCAGCGGGTGGACTCGCTCCGGGAGACGAACCCGATGCTGGGGCATCGGGGCTGCCGCTTGGGGCTGTCCTTCCCGGACATCTACCGGATGCAGGTGGAAGCCATCATCACCGCCGGGGCGCAGTTGGCCGCCGAGGGCGTGCCGGTCAACCCGGAAATTATGATTCCGCTGACGGTGGACGCCGAAGAAATGCGCCGCCTGCGCGCCGACCTGACGCAGGTGGCGGCCCAAGTCCAAGAACGGATGGGCGTCGAAGTGCATTACAAGTTCGGCACGATGATTGAAACGCCTCGCGCCGCCCTCACCGCCGGGGCAGTGGCCGGGGAGTCGGAGTTCTTCAGCTTCGGCACCAACGACCTGACTCAGATGACCTACGGCTTCAGCCGAGACGACGCCGAGGGCAAGTTCCTGCGGAATTACATCAACGAGGGCGTGCTGCCCGGCGATCCCTTCGCCAGCATAGACCGCGACGGCGTGGGCGAGCTGGTGCGGCTGGCGGTGAACGCCGGCCGGCAGGTGCGCCCGGATCTGGAAATCGGCATCTGCGGCGAACATGGCGGCGACCCCCGCAGCGTCGCCTTCTGCCACGAGGCGGGGCTGGACTACGTGAGCTGCTCCCCCTTCCGCGTCCCCGTCGCCCGCCTCGCCGCCGCCCAGGCCGCCCTGAAAAATGATTAAATCCAGAGGGCCCAGAGGATACCAAAAAGCAATGAAAATTATTCCCGCCCGTTGGATTCCAGGCGTCTTGTGCCTTCTAGTAATAGCAGCCCTGGCCTTGGTAGCCGGATGCGGGGAAGACGCGACGGCCACGCCGGTTCCCACGCCGGCCGCAACCCCTACCGAGGCCCCCGCGCCTGCGCCTACGGCCACGCCCCTGGTCTTCACAGGGGCGACGCACTCGACGTCCCCAACGCCTAAGCCTACGGCCACGCGGGTTCCCGCGCCGACGGCAACGCCTGCCCCGGAACCTACGCCGCCGCCGGCCGCCGACCCCAGTGACGCTTACTTTGCCCTCGACCGGGTGTTGGAGATCAGCATCGAGATTGCCCCGGAGGATTGGGACACCCTGCGCCACCAGACCCGCACTTTCGAGGATTTACTGGCGGAAATCGAAGAATACAACCTCTCCCGTCCCTTTGCCGACATCTATACCTGGTTCTCCGCGACGGTGACCATTGACGGGGAAACCCGCGAAAACGTCGGCGTCCGCAAAAAGGGCTTCCTAGGTTCCCAGAGCGACACCAAGCCTTCCCTGAAACTTCGCTACGACAAGTACGTGGATGACCAGTCCCTGGGCGGGGTTATGCAACGGATGACCCTCAACAACAGCAAGCAAGACCCTTCGATGATTAACACCTGCTTGGCCTACCAAGTCTTTGCCGCCGCCGGGCTGCCGTCCTCCCGCTGCAACTTCGCCACCGTCACGGTGAACGGGAAAGACCTCGGCCTCTACGTCCACGTCGAGGAAATCAAGAAGCCCATGCTGGCGCGCCACTTCGACAGCGCCGAGGGCAACCTGTACGAGGGAACCATCAGCGATTTCACGACCGAGCAGCGCGGCACTTTCGAGAAGAAGACCAATGAGGACGAAGCCGATTGGTCGGACATAGACGCCGTGGTCGCCGCCCTGCAAGACCCGTCACCCGCCGGATTGAACGCGCTGGACGCCATCGTTGACCGCGAACGCTTCCTGTCCTACTGGGCCACGGAAGTTCTGACCGGCCATTGGGACAGCTATTCCGGCAACAACAACAACTATCATTTTTACCGTGAACCCGGCGGCTTCTTCGTGTTCATCCCCTGGGGCGTGGATGACGTTTTTCACCTGAAAGACGACCCCAATATCTTTGATAATGTCAGCAGCCCGCCGCCATCGGTGCTGGCTAACGGGGCCATCGCCAACCGCTTGTACAACGATGCCGATGGGCGGGCGCAATACGTAGACCGCCTGCGGGAGCTGCTGGATACCATCTGGGACGAAGAGTATCTGCTGGAAAACGTTGACCGGCTGGCCGCCGTCGTTCAGGAAAACGCCTTGCCTGAAAACCGCGAGGCCGCCGACAAAGACGCGGAGCGGGTGCGCAAGTTCATCCTGAAACGCCGCGGCGAAATCCTGGCCGACCTCACGCCGGAACCGCCCGACTGGCCCGAACCCGGGGAGGACGCCGCAACTGCCGGCGGCCTCCCGGCCAGCGGCGCCTTTGAGGTGAAATTCCAAACCGCCTGGGGCACATCGGACAGCGCCAACCCTCTGGCGGAGGGAACGGTTTACGAGCTGAATCAGAGTGGGGAATGGGCCGCCACGGCAGAGGGAGACGCCGGAGCGACCGCCGGCCTGGCCGACCCTCAGCAGGCCGCGGATATCGGCGTGGAGGATGCCGCGCTCATCACGGTTATGGGCCTTTATCCTGACTTTACCATTCAGGGCGTTACCCTCTGGCTGCCCGTTGCGCGGCTTTCCGTCGGGGCCGAACTGGCTATCGGCGTGGACGCCGGGGTTGGCGGCGCCATCTGGCAGATACCCCCGGGCGGGAGCGAGCCGGAGGGGTTCATTCCGATCACCGGCGGCGGCATCGCTCTGACCGAGGCCGCCGCGGAACCGGGCGCAACCATCGCAGGTATTCTCAGCGTTTCTTGGGGCCGCGGCGCGCCGGTGGCGGATGCGGGTACGGGCAGCGCCGCCGTGGAAACCGGCTTTGCGACCACCTGGGGGTCGGCGGACAATATCAACCCCTTCGAGGAGGGAAAGGTTGACTATCTGATGCTCGACGGCATAGCGGAACCCGTCGAGGGCATCGGCGTCATCGCCGGCCCCGCAGGCGAGCTGGAAGCCCTTCTGTTGCCGGGGGCCGCCAGCCCGGCGTCCATCACCGTCATCCGCGCCAACCCGGACGGTTCGCTGGAGGGACTGACCTTCGTGCTGTCCCCGGAGCGGCTGACGCCCGGCGCCGTCCTTGACGTTGGCGCGGGCGAGTTGGCTGGCGGGGCTTGGTCAACACCGCCGGGCTCCTTTACCCCGGACGAGTTCTTTCCTTTCACGGAAGGACGGCTGGAGTTCTCCCAAGCCGCTTCGGAACCGGGCGCCGCCATCGCCGCTACTTTCTCCGGCGCCATCGGACTCGGCCCCCTGCCGCCAACCGGCGCCGCCCAAGACCCGCCGTTCGACGCCGAAGAACCTTTATACGTTGGCCTAGTCATCAACGAAGTGGCCGCCAAAGGCGATCCGCTGGACTGGTTCGAGCTGTACAACGCATTGGACAACGACCCCATAGGTCTGTTCGGCTTGGTGGTGGCCGACGATCTGGCCGATCCCGCCAAGCGGGTGGCCTTCCCTCCCGGCACGGAGATCGGGCCGGGCGAGTACCTGCGGTTCGAGCTGGACAAGGACGGCTGGCCCGGCTTCGCCCTAGGCGGCGACGAGGAACTGGGCATCTGGACGCTGGACGGCACTCTGCTGGCAATGGTTGACTGGGACGAAGGACAGTCCGGCGAGGGCCAAAGCTACGCCCGCATCCCGGACATAACCGGCGGCTTCCAAACCGTCAACAACATAACGCCGGGCGCGCCGAACCAATAATTAGCCGCAGCGAACATAGAGCACGCGGGAAGTTTAAGGGAATCTCTGCGTCCTTTGCTCGCTCTGGGCTAAAACGAATCGTAAGGAGTGAACCGTGGCAACTACGCCGGAGGAAGCCCGTTCCCAGATAGTCGCATTGGTGCGCGATTTCGTGCGCCGCGAGGTCGAGCCGGTGGCCGCCGAATTGGATCGCGACGACCGGGTGCCGCACGACCTGATAGACCAGATGAAGGAGCTGGGCCTGTTCGGCATCACCGTGCCCGAAGAGTACGGCGGGCTGGGGCTGGACTACACCACCTTCGCCGCCATATTCGAGGAACTGAGCATGGGACTGATGAGCCTGAGCGGGGCCATCGGCACCCACCACATCCTCACCTACGTCATCACTCACTACGGCACCGAAGAGCAGAAGCAAAAGTTCCTGCCCGACTTGGCCGCCGGGCGCAAGCGGGGCGGGCTGGCCTTGACCGAACCCGGCGGCGGCACTGACGTCGCCAACCTCCAGACCACCGCCGCCAAGGACGGCGAGGAATACGTCGTCAACGGCTCCAAAATGTTTATCACCAACGGGCGCTACGGCGATATGTTCTGCCTGCTGGCCCGCACCAACCGCGACGCCGAGCCGCGTCACCGGGGGCTGAGCGCCTTCGTGATGGAGCGCGGCGCCCCCGGCTCCGGCTTCGAGGTGGGCCGCGATCTCGACAAGCTGGGCTACCGCGGCCTTGATACCGTGGAGCTGAACTTCAACAACTATGCCATCCCCGCCGAAAACCTGGTGGGCGAAACCGAGGGCGCCGGTTTCGGACAGGTTATGAGCGGGCTGGAGACCGGGCGCATCAACGTGGCGGCGCGGGCCGTCGGCGTGGCTCAGGCCGCCTTCAACGCCGCCATCCGCTACGCCCAGCAGCGGGAAACCTTCGGCCAGCCCATCGCCCAGCACCAAGCCATCCAGCTAAAGCTGGCCGATATGGCCACCAAAATCCAAGCCGCCCGCCTGTTGGTCTACGACGCCGCTACCAAGAAGGATCAGGGCGGCCGCATAGACCTGGAGTCCGGCATGGCGAAGCTCTTCGCCAGCGAAGTCTGCGGCGAAGTAACCATGGAAGCCATGCGCATTCACGGCGGCTACGGCTTCATCAAGGAATCCCCGGTGGAGCGCTACTACCGCGATGCTCCGCTGATGATTATCGGCGAAGGCACCAACGAGGTAATGCGCTTGGTCATCGCCCGCCAGCTCCTCCGCCGCCCGGAGTACCAGGTCTAGGGCGGCGGTTGGGGGGCCATCCGCTCAATTTCGGTAGTATCGTCCTGCATGCCCAGCATAAATACGCCGGGCGTCAGGTGATTATGTTCAGGGGGAGGTGTAGGGCCACCGGCAAGGGAAAATACCCGGCGTTCAACCTGAGTAGCAGAGCAATCGCCGTTTCGCTGGCGGATTCGGCGTTGGCCGGATGCGCCGTTAGTTTCCGCCCCTTTAGTTCCTGTCATAGTATATTACCGGCATTCCCACTCTACTGTAGGGCTGCATATATGAAACCGGCCAAGTTCGACTACCATGCCCCGGCCACCCTGGACGAAGCCCTGGAGCTGCTGGCGCAGTATGGATACGACGCCAAAGTCCTGGCCGGGGGCCAGAGCCTGATGCCAATGATGAACCTGCGGCTGGCCCGGCCCGCCGTGGTGGTGGACATAAACCGCGTGGCCGGTCTGGGGGGCATCGCCACGGACGCCGACGGCACGACCATCGGCGCCATGACCCGCCAGCGGGAGATGGAGCGCTCCGCCGACGTGAGCGAGCGTTTTCCCGTGATCGCCGCCGCCATCCCGCACATCGCCCACTTCCAGATACGCAACCGGGGCACCGTGGGCGGCAGCTTGGCCCACTCGGATCCGGCCGCTGAAATTCCCGCCCTGTGCCTGGCTCTGGACGCAGAGATTACGGCGGCCAGCAGCGGCGGCCAGCGAACCATCGCGGCCGGCGGCTTCTCTCTCGGCCTGCTGACCACGGCACTGGAGCCAGAGGAACTGCTGACCCAGGTGCGCCTGCCCCGGCTGGACAGCGAGGGCGAAGGCGAATGGCGCTGGGGGTTCCGGGAGGTATGCCGCCGCGACGGCGACTTTGCCCTCGTCGGCGCCATTGCTCTGTTGCGCCTCGACGGCGGAAAGGTGTGCCGGGAGGCGCGTATCGCCATGTTCGGCGTCGGCGACGGCCCGGCCCGGATGCCCGAGGCCGAAGCCGCCCTGCAAGGCCGCGCCGTGGACGCCGAAGCCCGCGCCGAAGCCGCCGCTCTGGTTTCCCAAGCGGTTGACCCCGGCTCCGACATCCACGCCTCCGCCCAATACCGCAAGGAAGTCAGCGGCGTAATGGCCCGCCGCGCCTTGGAAGACGCCTCCGCCGGTTGAGATCCCCGGAAACCCGGCCTGCCCTTCTACTATCGCCCCGGGAGATGACGAATATGACGCCGCTGATTGACATCAAGATGACCGTAAACGGACGGGAATACGCCGGGCGGGTGGAGCCGAGGCTCACGCTGGCCGATTTTCTCCGCAACGAACTGAACCTTACCGGCACCCACCTGGGTTGCGAGCATGGCGTCTGCGGCGCCTGCACCATCTTGGTGGACGGCGAGGCGGTGCGTTCCTGCCTGCTGCTGGCGGTGCAGGCCGACGGGGCCGCTCTGATGACCGTCGAAGGGCTGGCTGATGGCGATGAACTTCACCCCTTGCAGGCCGCCTTTCAGGAAAACCACGCCCTCCAGTGCGGGTTCTGCACTCCCGGCTTCCTGATGACGGCCTACGCCTTCCTGCGCGACAACCCCAACCCCACGGAAGGCGAGGTTCGCACCGGCATCGGCGGCAACATCTGCCGTTGCACCGGCTATGCCCCCATCATCCGCGCCATCGTCCAAACCGGAACGGTCTGACCAGGCTTATCGCCAGGGAACAAAGGGGCCGAATTATGACCACGAAACAAAAGCTGATGACTGCCGACGAGCTATTGCGAATGCCCCGCGGCGAAGGCAAGCGATACGAGCTTGTCCGGGGAGTGCTGATAGAAAAGATGCCCACCGGAGATCCCCACGGGGATACAGTAATGCGGACAACTCTCTTGATAGGAAACTACAGCGAAGATAAGGATTACGGCGTTGTCCGAACCGGCGAACCAGGCTACCGATTGGAGCGCGGCCCGGACACCGTGCGGGCGCCGGACGTGGCCTGGATTGCGCCGGGACGCATCGCCCCTGGCACGCAAGGCTACCCGGAACTGGCCCCCGACTTGGCGGTGGAAGTCAAATCGCCCGGCAACTCCAATCCCGAACTGGCGGCTAAAGCCCAGATGTGGCTCTGCTACGGCTCCCAGGCAGCCTTGACTCTGGACCCGGCCACCACGACAGCAGTCCTGTACCTCCCCAACGCCGAACCGCTCTCTTTGGGCGAGTACGACATACTTGACCTCGGCGGCCTGCTGCCCGGCTTCAGTACCCCGGTCTGGAGGCTCTTTCGCAGGCAACGCTGATGTTGGAGTGCGGAAAGAGATGACCACGAAACCAAAGCTGATAACCGCCGACGAATTGTTGCGGCTCCCCCGGGGGGAGGGCAAACGATATGAGCTTGTCCGGGGGGCGCTGCTAGAAAAGATGCCAACGGGGGATTCGCACGGGGATACAACGAGTCTGACCCACTATTTCTTGACTCAATATACCTTTGAGAGCGGCTACGGGGTGACTCGCGTAGGAGAGCCGGGTTACCGGCTGGAGCGGGATCCCGACACGGTGCGCGCTCCCGATGTCGCTTGGTTCGCCCCGGGCCGCCTCCCGGAAGGCGTCCAAGGCTACCCGGAAGTGGCCCCCGACTTGGTGGTCGAGGTCAAGTCGCCCGGCAACTCAAATCCTGAGATGGCGGCCAAGGCCCGAATGTGGCTCAGCTACGGCTCCCGGATAGCCCTGACGCTGGACTCGGCCACGGTCACTGTGGCTGTTTACCGGCCCAACGCCGAGCCGCTCTCCCTGGGCGAGGACGCCACCCTTGACTTGGACGATCTGCTGCCCGGCTTCAGCACCCCGGTCTGGAGGCTCTTTCGCAGGCAACGCTGATGTTGGAGTGCGGAAAGAGATGACCACGAAACAAAAGCTGATGACCGCCGACGAGCTGTTGCGAATGCCCCGCGGCGAAGGCAAGCGGTACGAGCTTGTCCGGGGAGTGCTGATAGAAAAGATGCCCACCGGAGACCCCCACGGGGATACAGTAATGCGCGCTGCCAACCTGATATTTACTTACTCCGAAGATAAGGATTACGGCGTTGTCCGGACCGGCGAGCCGGGCTACCGATTGGAGCGCGGCCCGGACACCGTGCGGGCGCCGGACGTGGCCTGGATTGCGCCGGGACGCATCGCCCCTGGCACGCAAGGCTACCCGGAACTGGCCCCCGACCTGGCGGTGGAAGTCAAATCGCCCGGCAACTCCAATCCCGAACTGGCGGCTAAAGCCCAGATGTGGCTCTGCTACGGCTCCCAGGCAGCCTTGACTCTGGACCCGGCCACCACTACAGCAGTCCTGTACCTCCCCAACGCCGAACCGCTCTCCTTGGGCGAGGACGACGTACTTGACCTCGGCGGCCTGCTGCCCGGCTTCAGCGCCCCGGTCTGGAGGCTCTTTCGCAGGCAATACTAAACCGACCGTCGCAAGGAGCGCCCGATGGTGATTCATGAGGATGTGGCACGCCCGGAATTGGCCCGCATGGTGCGGGGGCGAGGCAGGTTTGTGGATGATGTCAAGCTGCCGGGAATGTGTTTCGCGGCCTTCGTGCGCAGCGAATACGCCCACGCCAATATCAAGGCGGTCAACGTCGAAGAGGCGTTGCAAGTTCCCGGGGCCATCGGCGTCATCACCCCGGAGGAAGTGCTGCCCCACGTTAACCCGGTGCGGCCCGCCGCGCCCGGCTCCAGCGAGTTTGCCCGCCCTTACGACCGCTTTCCGGTGCCGCCGGGCAAAGTTACCTTCGTCGGCGATGCCGTGGTCGCCGTCGCCGCCGAAACCGCTCACGCCGCTCAGGACATGGCTGAAGCGGTCATCGTGGAATACGAGCCGCTGCCGGTGGTGGGCGGCGCCGAGCAGGCCATCTCGCCCGGCGCGCCGGTGATACACGCCGGGATGGACGACAATATCGTGTTTCACCGCGAGTTTGGCGGGGGCGACGTGGAGCGGGCTTTCCGGCAGGCGGATCTGACACTGAAAAAGACTTTTCGCTTTCCCCGTCAGACCGGCGTTCCGGTGGAGGCGCGGGGAGTCATCGCCCATTACGACCGGGGGCAGGAACGGCTCACGGTTTGGGCTTCCTGCCGTTCGCCTCATTTGGTTCGCACCACCATTTCCAACGTAATGCGCCTGCCGCAGCACGCCGTGCGGGTCATATCGCCCGACGTGGGCGGCGAGTTCGGCATCAAGGGCGCGGCATACCCGGAGTCCATCATCCTGGCCTTTCTCTCCCGCAAGATTGACCGCCCGGTGAAGTGGATCGAAGACCGGATGGAGAACCTGCTGGCCTGCGGACACGCCCACGAGATGACGGTTGACGTGTCGGTGTCGGTCAGAAACGACGGCCGGATCCTCGGCATAGACGCCAAGGTGCTGGTAGACCAAGGGGCGCATACCCTCGGCCCCACCTCGGCGGGTCTGGAGCCGATGACCGCCGGGCAGTCCATTGTCGGCCCCTACCGGATAGACAACTTCCGGTGCGACGCCTACGGCATTCTGACCAATAAGTGCCCCGGCGCGGCCTACCGGGGCGTCGGCACGGTGCAGGGAGTGTTCGTCATCGAGCGGGTGATGGATATGATTGCCGCCGAGTTGGGGCTGGACCCGGCGGACGTGCGTATGAAGAACTTTATCCAGCCGGAAGAGCAGCCCTTTAGCACCTCCGCCGGGCGGCTGTATGACAGCGGCGACTACCCGGACACGCTGGCGAAGCTGCTGGAAGCCTCAGCCTACGAGAGGCTGCGGGAGGCCCAAGCCGAGGCGCGGGAGGGCGGCGAGCTGGCCGGCGTCGGCATCTGCTGCTTCGTGGAGCATTCCAGCACCGGCTCCCAGGACTACCGCAGGCGGGGCGTCTATGGGTTGCCCGCCTTCGATTCGGCCACAATCAAAGTGGATGCAGGCGGCAACGTAATGGTGGCGGTGAGCGCCAAGTCCACCGGACAGAGCCACGACAGCGTCTTCGCCAGCCTGGTCGCCCGCGAGCTGGGCGTTCCCTACGAAACGGTCAAGATCCTGGAGGGCGACACTGACGCCGTGCCTTTCGGCGCGGGAACCGGGGTCAGCCGCAGCGCAGTCAGCACCGGCGGAGCAATACGGCTGGCGGCGAGCGACATCAAGCGCAAGGCTATCGAGATTGCCCGCTTTTTCCTGGAAAGGGAGGATGAAGACCTGGAAATCGCCAATGGCGAGATATACGCAACCGGGGATCCGGCGCGCCGGGTGCCTTTTGCCAGCGTGGCCGCCGCGGCCCACGACGCCTCCCGCGTGGTTTCCCTGCCGGAAAGCATTGAGCGGGGCCTGCAATCCACCCGCACCTTCGACCCGCCGCACCAGACCTTCGGACACGGAGCGCACCTGGCCTTCGTCCGCGTTGACCGAGAAACGGGTATGGTCAAGGTGGAGCAGTACTTCTGCGTGGAGGACTGCGGCGCCATCATTGATCACGTAATCGTGGACGGGCAGGTGATCGGCGGCGTGGCAACAGGAATCGGAAACGCCCTGCATGAGGAGCTGGTCTACAGCGAATCGGGAGATCTGCTCACTGGCACGTTCATGGACTACCTGGTTCCCATAGCGCCCGATGTCCCCGAAATTCAGACCACGCACACGGAGACGCCCTCGCCGTTCACCGAGGGCGGCGTCAAGGGCGTGGGCGAGGCGGGCACCGTGGGCGCCTTCACTGCCGTGGGCAACGCGGTGGCCGACGCGCTGCTGCCGCTGGGGGTGGAGGTCACGCACCCGCCGGTTGGGCCGCGGCGGGTGTGGGATCTGATTCAGGATGCGAAAATTTAGCCATGCCGCCAAGAAGGTTAAAGTGTTTCTGCCGTACTCTTGCGTCCTAGCGGTTTTGCATTGTCGGGTGGTCGGCCTCGTTCGGCGCAGAACTTCAGATACTCATCAATGGAATCCCTGAAAGCAGCCTGCAATTCCGCCAGAGACCGCCCCTGGAAGGTAATGACATCGCGCGTTCCCATAACTTCGCCGTGAAAGAAACCGGCTTCGTCGTCAAAACCGAACTCCCCGTGATAACCCTTGTATTCAATCATAGGTGTTCCTCAGTAATTCCTGCTCTGGTCAAGAATCTCCGCACTGACTCGACGGTACCCTTGTCGCTATCCGGCTGAGGGTGAGGACGATGAAAAATTGCCCGAATCTCATTGAGTTCGACCGCCACCCTTGAGCCTGCTCGTTCTTCGATATAGGCCCCACAAGCAAGAAACAGGGATTCAATATCATCCCAACGTATGCCCGATTGTGCAGGGTGACGAAAAATTGCTTCCAGTGTCCTCCGGTGCCTTCTCCTAATCATATATCATAGGATAAAACGACCGAATGCCGAGCCGCAATAACTGATTTGCCGTAGAGCGCACCGGATTCATTGAGAATGACCTCAAAATCTCTGCGGCCCTGGTGGTGAAGAAATGACTACAGCCTACATCGGCGCTCCCATCCGGCGGAAGGAAGACCGGCGATTTCTCACTGGCCGGGGACAATTCGTGGATGACGTGAAACTGCCCAACGCTCTCCACGCCGCCATTGTGCGCAGCCCGCATGCCCATGCCCGTATTCTTTCCATAGATACCGGGGCGGCGAGGGAGATGCCGGGGGTGGCGGCGGTGCTGACCTTCGAGGACATCGCGGCGATGGTGGAGCCGCGCCCCATTCCGGTGCGGCTGCGGGCCTACAGCGACCTGCTGCGCTTCCTGCAATACCCGCTGGCCCACGGCAAGGCGCGCTACGTGGGCGATCCGGTGGCGGTGGTGCTGGCCGAGAGCCGCTACCTGGCCGAGGACGCGCTGGACGCCGTTGCGGTGGAGTACGAGCCGCTGCCTGCCTTGGTGGACGTGCGCGAGTCGCTGAAGGGCGAAACGCTGATCCACGAAGCGCAAGGCACCAACGTGGCCTTCGAGTTTTCTTCGTCCATCGGCGACCCCGAGGGCGCCTTCCAGGATGCCGAATACGTCCGCAAGGAAGAGTTCCGCTGCCATCGCCACACCGCCAACCCGATGGAAACGCGGGGTCTGGCCGCATCCTGGGACCCGGGCCGGGAACAGCTAACCGTCTGGGGAGAGACCAAGGTTCCCCACTACAACCGCGGCGTGCTCTCGTCGCTGCTCCAGCTGCCGGAGCACCGCATTCACTTCGTGGAGCCGGACGTGGGCGGCGGGTTCGGCGTGCGGGGCGAGTTCTACCCTGAGAATTTCCTGGTGCCCTTCGCCGCCATCAAGACGGGCCGCCCGGTGAAGTGGATCGAGGACCGCGCCGAACATCTGATAGCGTCCAATCACTCGCGGGAACACGTCTGCGAACTGGAGATTGCGGCGCGGAGAGATGGCACCATACTGGGGATGCGCGCCCGGGTGCTGGGCGCGCTGGGCGGGTACGTGCGGACGCATGGCGCATCGGTGCCAACGTCCACCACTGCGCTGCTGACCGGGCCGTACAACATTCCCAACTACGAGTGGGACGTTAAGTGCGTGCTGACCAACAAGGTGGGCATGGGAACGTTCAGCGCGCCGGGCCGGTACGAGTCGTGCTTTTTCCGGGAGCGGATGTTCGACATGGTTGCCGCCGATTTGGGCCTTGACCCGGCGGAGTTCCGGCTGAAAAACCTCATACCCCCCTCGATGATGCCCTATGAAGTGGGCCGCACCCGCCCCGAATCCTACTCCATCATCTACGACAGCGGCGATTACCCGGAGCTGCTGCGGCAGGCTTTGGCGGGCATAGACTACGAATCGCTGAGGCCGCTTATCGGGCGCAGCATTGAAGGCAAGCGCCACGGCGTGGGGACGGCGTGCTTCGTGAAAAGCACTGGCACGGGCGACCCGGGCGAGGGAGCGCGAATCGTTGTAACCAACGCGGGCGGGCCGCATCGGGGGCCGCTGCCCGGCGAACGGGGGATGCAGACGCACCCGGGCTGGGGGGATGAGAGCGACGCGCCCCAGGCGGAGATTGCCGTATACCTGGGCATCGCCACCATGGGGCAAGGCCACGAAACCATCTTCGCCCAGATTTGCGCCGATGGGCTGGGAGTGCCGCTGGAAAGCATAACCGTCTACCACGGCAGCACCGACCTGACGCCCTATGGCGGCGGAACCTATGCCAGCCGCGGCACCACGCTGGCCGGCAACGCGGTGTATGGGGCCGCGCAGAAACTGCGGGGCCGGGCGCTGGCGGTGGCGGCGGCGTACCTGGACGTTGACCCTTCGGAGCTGGAGTTGAGCGACGGGCTGATCCGGCGCAGGGACGGCGCCGCCTCGGGCCTGACCCTCACGCTGGCTGAGACGCTGCGTCTGGCTGCGCCCGCCAGCCGCTACAATCTTGGCGAGGCCGGGCTGGAGGCCACACACTACTTCCAGTCGCCGCAGGAGCTGTACCCGTGCGGAGCTCATGCCGTGCACGTGACAGTGGATCCGGAGACCGGGGAAGTGGACATCCTTCGCTACGTCATTGCCGAGGATGTGGGCCACGTCATCAACCCGTTGCTGCTGAACGGACAGATCACCGGCGCAGCGGCCCAGGGCGTTGGAGCAACGCTGCTGGAAGAGCTGGTCTACGACGAACAGGGGCAGCCGCTGGCGGGAACGCTGATGGACTACCTGCTTCCCACGGCGACGGACATACCGGACTTCGAGACGAAGGTGCTGGACCTGGCGCCCTCGCCGCTGAATCCGCTGGGAGTCAAGGGCGGCGGCGAAATCGGCATCGTCGCCACCGGCGCGGCGCTGGCAAACGCAGTATCCAGCGCCCTAGCGCCCTTGGGAGCGCAGGTGCGCGACCTGCCGCTCAGCCCGGACCGGGTGCGGCGGCTGGTGCGGGAGGCCGGCGGCGGTTGACGTTGGCGGCAAGGTTCGCCTACGATACCTAGCGCATCCTAATAGTATCGGAGTACGCTGTGGTTACTATCGCCGAACATCAGAGCGCGGTAATCCAACATCTTCTGAGTGAAGTCGCCGATTTACGGAACCGAGTAATGATTCTCGAGGCGGGGTTTGCCAAGATAACGGCGGATTATATGCCGGAGATCATTGAAATCCGGGAAGTTGGCAGAGAACAGGCTAAGGCGGAAATCGTTGAGCTTTTTGACCAAACTGAGACGCCGCTGTACTATGACGATATTATGAAGCGGCTTGGCATTGAGCCGGAGCTGGTGGTGGAAATCTGTCAAGAATTGCTGGATGAGGGGGTTATAGGCTTAGATGCCTACAACGCTGTTTGATGAAGGTGACGCCCTGCGTGGCGACCGGGTGCTCATCGTCGCGCGGAGAATAAGCAGGCCGGAGGTAGTTAGCCAGTCTGGACGCCACCGGGCAGTTGCCGTCACTGCCAGAGACAACGTCTACTGCGTGATTCAACTTCCGCTCCATCCGTGCCCAAAGGGATACCGGGCTAACCCGTAGCCCGCCGCGTTGCCGCAGACCGGGCAATTCCTCAAATCAAACCGGGGCGGGCATTCAACCCGCCCCCGTTCGCGTCACAGACGCAACGCCGCGTTTCCTATCGCCCCTGCCAGTTGGGTTTGCGTTTTTCGGCGAAGGCGCGGGGGCCTTCCTTGCTGTCTTCAGTGGTGAGCAACTGGTCGTACATGTGGTAAGTCAGGGATGAGACGTCCTGAGTGGACATATTCAGGCCGCGGTAGGCCAGCTCCTTGAAGTATTGCACGGCCAGAGGGGCGTTCTCGGCTATCTGCTGGGCCAGGGCCATGGCTTCTTCCATCAGGTCATCGGCCGGGACTACCTTGTTGAGGAAGCCGATGTCGTAGGCGCGCTGGGCGGTGATGGGCGCCGCGGTGAACACCAGTTCCAGCACTGCCGAAAGAGGAATCATCTTGGGCAGGATGGTGCCAAAGGGCGGCAGCAGGCTCCACTTGCTCTCGGTGATGCCCAGACTGGCGTCCTCGGCGGCTATGCGCAGGTCGCACATCTGGGCGATGGACCAGCCGCCGGCTAAGGCGAAGCCGTTGACCGCGGCGATCATCGGTTTCCAGGTCTGCGGCCACATATAGGGCCGGTCGGGAGTCATGCTGTGGGAGGCGCGGGCCTGCACTCCCCCGGCGTTGTCTTCGGCGCGCTCCTTGAGGTCGCGCCCGGCGCAGAAGGCGCGTCCCGCTCCGGTGATGATGGCGACGAAGGCTTGGGGATCGTTGTCGAACTCGGTGATCGCCTCGGCCAGTTCGCCCCTCAGTTGACGGTTGATGGAGTTGAGCGCGTCCGGCCGGTTGAGGGTCATAACTACGATGTTGTCCCGTTTTTCGTAAAGGACTGTTTCAGCCAAGTCGGTTTGCTCCCTTGCGAAGTGTGTTGGTGATGAGCC
The DNA here is from genome assembly GCA_965213725.1 of Dehalococcoidia bacterium. Taxonomy (GTDB): domain Bacteria; phylum Chloroflexota; class Dehalococcoidia; order Lucifugimonadales; family UBA3495; genus VXOI01. The sequence goes on along the minus strand of OZ243924.1, from coordinate 1,252,271 downwards.
GGACGCCACAGGCGCGCCGGTCAGGAACTGGGCCGCGCCGGATAGGGGCTGGGAACGGCGGAAGAGAATACGTCGTGCTCCACGTAGTGGCCGAGGAAAGCCCCGCCCACGACGTGCAGGTGGCCGTGGCTCTGGCTTTGCAGCCCGTCCCGCCCAAAGTTGGAGAGGATGCGGAAGCCGTTAGGTGAATACATCGCTCCCAGGTCCACCGCCAGCTTGCCCAAGCGGGGCAACAGGCCGCTGTCCCACATCCCAATCTGCGAAAGGTGTTCCTTGGGCATCACCAGAAGCATCAGCGGCACCCAGTCCAGCCGGTTGACGATTACGATGATGTCGTTGTCCAGATAGCGCACTCTTGCAGGCGACTTGCCCGCGACTATTTGACAGAAGACGCAATTAGGGTCGGTTCTCAACGGCTCGTTCCCAAGGCCGGGTTTCCGGCGGTTTTGCGCTGTGAATATAGTCGCGGGCTGTGGGGTTGTCAACGCGGAGCAGGCGCGCCGCCGCGCTTTTTCATACTCCGGCAAACCCCTTCCCCCGGATGGAGCGGGGGCGAGGGCCGGTTCCGGCTGCGGTATTCTCAACGTGTGTTGGCAATGTGCTATTCCCGTTTTCGCGGGAATGACGGTTGATAGCGGGAATACCAACACGTATTGAGAATACCGCGGGCCACGGACGCATTTTCCGGCTTGGCGGCTTGTGGTATTATTTGCGGCGGAGGATGTCATGTTTGGTTTGGGCGTTTTGACGGTCAGCACCTCGGGGGCGCAGGGCAACCGCGAGGACACTAGCGGGCAGGCCATCCGCGAGATGCTGTCAGCGGACGGGTTCGAGGTGGTGCGCTCCGAGATAGTGGCGGATGATCACGCCACGATAGCCAGCACGCTGTCCCAATGGGCCGACGCTTCCGACGTCAACCTGATAGTGACCACGGGAGGCACCGGCTTGGGAAGGCACGACGTCACGCCGGAGGCTTGCCGGTCCATTATCGACAAGGAAGTGCCGGGACTGGCCGAGGCGATGCGGGCCAAGACGCTGGAGTTCACCCCAATGGCGATGATCAGCCGCTCGGTGGCCGGCATTCGGGGCAGTACGCTGATTATCACCCTGCCCGGCAGCACCAAGGGCGTGCGCGAATGCCTGGAGGTGGTGCAGCCCGTGCTGCATCACGCCATTGAGCTGTTGCAACGGGAAACGGTGAGCGAGCATCCGGTCTGAACGGCGCCGCAACAATCTGAATTCGGGTAAGGGAGCATGAGCGAAGGTTCCGCCAACGAGAAAGTGGTCTACTGGCCCCGGGTCAAGGAGCTTCTGGACGGCATTATGGCGAAGTGGGTGGAGCGCTGGGGGCGCGAGCCATTGCCGGGCATCCACGCATATTACTGGGAAACGCCGGAGGAACTGCAATCGGCCGTGCTGTCGGGCATCCGCGCCATCGAGCCGGGGGTTCCGGGCCGGGAGACGCAACTGGTCCGCTCGCTGGCCCGCAGCGTCGGGACCTCCGGGCGTATGCCCTTGCGGGGGCCGTTCATGCCCCGCGACGAAATCGAGGAAATCATCGCTTGGATTGACAACGGAATGCCCCACGGCCCGGACTGCTGATTGTCACATGCAGGCAGCCATCTTATAACCCGCAATTCCCGCGCAACGTTGTATGAGAAAAAGCAAACAGGGGCGCACCACGGTGCGCCCCTGCGCATTTGTCCGATGGCGGTTAAAGCCTAGCGGAGGACGGGTTCGTCTTCCTTGACGTAGACTTGGATGCGGCCGCGGGTGTGGTCTATGATGGCGATGCGGCCTTGGTCGTCAATCCGCACCCCGCAGGGGTGGGCGAGCTTCTGCTCGTAGGCCGGGTCGTTGGCGTAGGCCAGATTCCGCTGCCGAATCATATCGGGGTTGGAATTGAGCTTGTCCTTGCCCCACTTGGAGAGGGCGGCGTCGCCCCGGAACAGGGTTATGAAGCGGCCGTCGGGAGCGAAGACCTGCACCCGGTTGTTCATCCAGTCGGCCACGTAGATGTCTCCGTCGGCGTCAACGGCTACGCCATTGGGGCGGTTGAACTGCCCAACGCCATCTCCGCTCTCGCCGATGGACTGCTGCCACTCGCCGTCGGAGTTGAAGACCTGGATGCGATCATTCCGCCAGTCGGCGATATAGATGTTGTCGCCCTTGTCCACGGCGATGCCCCAGGGCATGTTGAACTGGCCGGGGTCGCTGCCCTCGGAGCCGAAGCTGCTGATGAACTGGCCGTCGAGGGAGAATTTCTGAACCCGGTTGTTCTTGCTGTCCACCACGACCATGTGGCCGCGGGAGTCTATAGCCAAGCCGGACGGGCCGTTGAGCTCGCCCTCGCCGGAGCCGGCGACGCCCCACTTGCTGACGTAGTCACCGTCGGGGGTGAACTTGGTGATGCGGTTCAGCCATTCGTCGGCGACGTAAACGTTGCCGTCGGCATCCAGCGCCACGGCGGTGGGCCAAACGAACTGGCCGTCGCCTTGGCCGTACTCGCCGAAGGCCGAAATGTACTCCTCGTCCAGGGTGCAGACGGTCATGTGCACGCCATCGGGGCGGTTCTCGTAGGAACGGTTTATGACATAGACCGAGCCGTCGGAAGCGATAGCCATGTCCACCGGGTTGCGGAAGCCGGTGCCGGCGAATTCGTTCCGGCCGACGGAATGGCTATGGTAAAACGTCCGGTCTTTCAGACCGAAGAAATGTGTTGCCATATCCTTACCTCATCGCGCTTTGTGCAAGGGAAGGCATCTCTTGGGACGCCTTCCCTTTGGATTCGGTGGCCGGGAGCGGTCTTACTTGTTGAAGAACCTGACGCGCTCGAAGTTGCCGTTGACGATCGGCTCGGCTTCCATGCCGAACCAGTCTTCGAGGATGGTGGAGTAGACGGAGCGGAAGTCGAGGTTGAAGGCGAGGTTGCCGCCCTCTTCCTGGTCGGCCGGCGCGAGGGACGGGTAGACGCCGTAGACGCCGCCCTTGACGTGCTCGCCGACGGCCAAGGCCACGCCGGCTGCGCCGTGGTCGGTGCCGGAGCCGTTGTCGGCGACGCGGCGGCCAAACTCGGTGAACAGGAACAGCGTGACATTGTCGCTGGCGTCATGGTCGCGCAGATCGGTGAAGAAGGTGTCCACGGTGTTGGAGACGTCGGTCCACAGAGCGGCGTTGGCCTGCGCCTGGTTGGCGTGGGAGTCAAAACCGTTGTAGGGGGACGTCGTGTACAGGATGCGGGTGCCGAAGTTGGCAAGGTGGGTCTGGGCGATGTTCTTCATGTACTGGCCGACGACGGTGCCGGAGTACTCGACGTTGGAGGTGTACTTGTCCGGCGCGGTAGCCAGGATGTCGGCGCCTTTCAGCGCGTCGGTGCCGGTGGAGTGGATGTAGTCCATCACCGGGCCGGTGCCGATGGCCGGGGAGTACATCCGCCCGAAGACGTCCAGCGCATCGGCGCGCTGGGCGTCGCCGTCAATGCCGGTCAGCAGGCCGTAGGTCTCCAGGTTGCCGACGGAAGCGACGGGGACGCCTTCCATCACCAGGGCGCGGGGGAGGCCGCGGCCGAAGTTAACGGAGGTCAGCACGTTCTCGGCGTTGGGGTCCATCAGCTTGGCGGCGCGGCCCAGCCAGCCCTCGGTGCCGATGATTTCAGGCTCGCAGGTGTGCCAGATGTCCATGGAGCGGAAGTGAGAGTAGCTGGGGGTCGGATAGCCGATGCCCACGAACACGGCCAACTGCCCGGCCTCCCAGAATTTCATCAGGGGGGCCATGGTGGGGTGGAAGCCCAGCTCGTCGTTGATGGGCAGGATCTGGTCTTCCGGCACGCCGATGGTGGGGCGGAAGTCCCGGTAGTAGCTGTTGTTGCGGGGGATGACGGTGTTCAGGCCGTCGTTGCCGCCCGACAGAGAGAGGACTGCCAGGACAGGATCTTTCGCGGTCGATACCATGTGCTGCTCCTTTAGCGTTGTGATTTTCGCCTTGACGGGATTGCCTGAATCAGGATTAGCCGGGTTCCCGGGATTCCCCGGATGTTCAGGATGATTCTGACCGGGAATTCCTGCAATCCTGATTCAGGCAGAAACCTGGTTACTCGAACTGGAACTCGGCCGTGGCGGCGATCATCTGGAACATTTCGCCGGTGCGGCGGGTGAAGGTGGCGCGCTCGGCGTCGCTGCCGTGGCTCAGGTCGCCTTCCTGGGAGGCGTGGGCCACCAGTTGGGCGTGGGTGTCGGCAGTGACCTGCACCGGGCCGGTCATGTCCAAGCAGCCGTCCACGAACTGCTCGGGGGTCATGGTGTCGCCGCGGGCCATCAGGCGGGAGACCAAGCCGCGAACCCCTTCCAGATCGGTGTTGCCCAGCATCTCGGCGGCGAAGTTGATGCGCTCAACCAGCGTGCCGCTGTCAATCCACTCGCGGCCGGTGTGCCAGCCTTCCACCGTGGGCGGGTTCATAAGATCCTGGCCCATGTACTTGGGCTCCTGGGACAGCTCGAACAGGCCGGGCTTGATTTCCTTGTGCTCGCCCACCATGCGGAGCAGGCTTATCACCATCTCGGCCGGGTTCTTGACCTTCTGGTAACGGACCGACTCGTCCTTGAAGAAGTCGGAGGTGAACAGGGCCTCGAGCATGGCCTTGATGGAGTGGCCGGAATCGAAGTATGCTTGTTCGAGAATCTTGATGGCCTCGACGTCCCGCGGCGGGGTCAGGCGCCAGGCCGGCACCTGCGGCTCGTCGGCCACGAAGAAGTTATACATGTGGCGGGCGAGGAAGCGGGCGGTTCCCTGTTGCTCGCAGATGATGCGAATGATGTCGTGGCCGTTCCAAGGGCCGGTTTCGCCCAAGAAGGTCTTTTCGCTCTCGTCGTGGTCGGCGGGGTCGAAGCGGAAGACCCAAGGGCTGCGGCCATGGGGGAAGGGCGGGTAGGCCGGGGCCACGTTCCAGCCGGTGAAGGCGCGGGCGCAGACCTTTACGTCGTCCTCGCTGTAGTTGAAGGCCCCGTCGTGGCCGACGCCGAGGGAGAAGAGCTCCAGCAGCTCGCGGCCATAGTTCTCGTTGAGATTGGCCTTGTGGGACTCGGTGTTGTCCAAGTAGTACATCATTCCGGGGTTTTCGGACAGCTTGAGCAGCAGGTCGTCGAAGCGGCCCATGCCATGCTCCCGGAACATATTGACCATGATGCCCATTTCCTGGCCGCTGTCGATCTTGCTGTGGCCGGCGCAGAAGATCATGTGCCAGAACAGCGCCACCTTTTCCTGGAGCTGGTTGGGGTTGTTAATCATCTTGTATACCCAGAGCTGGGTATTGACTTCGATGGCGCCCGGTTCGTAGTACGCCGGGTTGTAGCGCATCAGGATGTCATCTTCAACGCCGCCGGTGGGGTTGAGCAGATCTTGGACTACGTTGTCGTAGCCCTGAGCCGCTTTGGCCTCGATCTCATCCCGGCTCGCTCCGAATCCGGCGCGGCGCATCAGGTGGGCTACCAATGCAATGTCCTGGTCAGCCATATGCTCCTCCTTAAATCTAGCCTTTTGCCTGTTTCCTCAAGCTCGGTCGCCAAGCTGTCGTGCGCGAGGGAATTTGGCCCGGTTGCTGAGAGCGACGCGCCGCCCGCGCACCGTGCGCAGGCTGGGGGCGCCATCCTTATGTAACATTCGTTACAAGATAAGAATATATGGCAATCTGGCAAATGTGTCAACAGTTTTCCCGGTCGCCGTGTTTCCCGGCCGCCGCGTTCTGAGCGTGTTTTGGCCTTGTCCGCTCCGTCATTCCCGTGCAGGCGGGAATGACCGGGAGAGGAGACGGCACAGCCGGTCAGCGTTGCCAAGACATCACGTGTCGAGAATACCCCCGGAGCGGGCGCGATCCCCCCCGTCGCGGGTGTGCCGCGTTTCCCGGCGGCTTGAATCAGGCAGAATAATCCGGCAACCGGGAAACAATTTTGCTTGACATAGGTATGTGCCTTTGCTAGGATTTTCAGCCATACATCGGAATCCGATGTTGGGGCACGAGCGTGTCCTGCGGGCGGCCCCTGCCTCCCGCTTCGATAGCCCGCCGTCAATTACGCAATATGCCGTTGGAAAAGGCGCAGACGATGCCACCGGATCCCGCTTCCGTTTCTGCGACTGAGTCCCATTCCGGCCCGAAGCTGCCGGGGATGTTTTCCCGGTACAAGGCCCGGATAGAGGAGGAGCTTGGCCGCGCCGTGCCGGAAACCGCCCCCTCACCCTTGGCCGGGAACGGGGCGCATCTGCTCCTGCGCTACCACCTAGGCTGGGTTGACCGCCGCGGCGGCCCGGTGGCCTCGGCCTCTTCCCAGGGAAAGGCCCTTCGCCCCTCCTTGTGCATGTTCGCCTGTGAGGCTCTGAACCCGGACTGCGCCCGCGCCATGCCCGCCGCCGCCGCGCTGGAGCTGATTCACAACTTCTCGTTGCTGCACGACGATATCCAGGACCAGGACCTGGAGCGGCGGCATCAGCCCACGGCCTGGAGCATCTGGGGCATCCCCAAGGCCCTGGCGGCGGGCGACGCCATGCAGTCTACGGGCGACTTGGCAATGCTGAGGGTGGCGCAGGAGGGCGTTTCGCCGGAGGCGGCGCTGAAGGTTTCCGGCATCCTCACCGGCAGCTACCTTGAAATGATCGAAGGGCAGTGTCTTGACCTGGAGTTCGAGGGCCGCACCGACATCACTACCAACGAATACCTGCATATGATTGCCTGCAAGACCGGAGCGCTCATCCGTTGCGGGCTGGAGGCCGGGGCGCTGCTGGCCGGGGGCGGCGATGCGACGGTGCGCGCCTTCGCGCAGTTCGGCGAAGGGCTGGGCCGCGCCTTCCAGATACGGGATGACTACCTCGGCATCTGGGGCGACGAAGCCACGCTGGGCAAGGCCACGGGCAACGATATCCGCCGCCGCAAGAAGTCCTACCCGGTGGTGTTCGCCCTGGAGCGGGCCGCAGGCGCGGCCTTGGATGACCTGCAACGCATCTATGCCCAGACGGAACTGGAAGAGGACGATGTGCAGAGAGTCCTGGCGATTCTGGATGAGGTGGGCGCCCGGGAAAACTCCCAGGCTCTGACCGAAGCGGCGGCCAACCGCGCCCTGGAAGCCCTGGCCCCCATACCCCTGCCCGATTGGGCCCGGGCCGAGGCCGAGGAACTGGTGGATTTCCTCGCCAGAAGGGAATACTAGAGGGGGAAGTGTGGAGTAGAATGGCGCCGTGCCTCTTTAACCCGCCCCATTCCCATTCTTGAAGTCAGAATCAGGATTCAGGGATTAAGAGGATGGGCAGGGTAATCCTGCTATTCCTGACATTTGGCTGGCCCTGATTCAGAATATAAGGATAGCCGATGACAACCACCGCAAAGCGCGCCAAACGTCCAATGGAGCTTTCCGTCCGCCTTGCCGCCTACATCCTCAAGAACAAGGCCAAGGGCAGGAGCAAGTTTCCCCTAGTCACCATGCTGGAGCCGCTGGAGATGTGCAACCTGGCCTGCATCGGCTGCGGGCGCATCCGCGAGTACAAGCCGGTGCTGGACAAGATGATGCCCGTGGACGAGGCCATCAACGCCGTCAAGGAATCGGGCGCGCCCATCGTGTCCATCGCCGGAGGCGAGCCTACCATCCACCCGCGCATCCACGAAATCATCAACCGGCTGGTGGCGGAAAAGTATTTTGTCTACTGCTGCACCAACGGCCTGCTGCTGGAGCGGGTGATGGACAAGGTGCCGCCCTCCAAGTACCTGTGCTGGGTGGTGCACCTCGACGGGATGGAGGAAAAGCACGACGAATCGGTGGCGCGGGCCGGGGTCTTCAAGAAGGCGGTCGCCGTCTTGGAGCAGGCCCTCGACCGGGGCTACCGGGTCTGCACCAACACCACCGTCTTCCGCGGCAGCGACGTGGAAGACCTGACGGAGATGTTCCGGCTGGTCGGCGGCATCGGCGTGGAAGGCTCGATGATTTCGCCGGGCTATGATTTCGTAGACGCGCCGGACCAGGAAATTTTTCTGACCCGCGAGGAGTCCCACAGTATTTTCCGGCAGATTCTCGACCAAGGAAATTCGGACGGAGCCCGGTTCTACAACAACCCGCTCTACCTGAACTTCCTCAAGGGCGACCGCGAGTATCAATGCACTGCCTGGTCCAACCCCACCTACACGGTGATGGGCTGGCGCAAGCCCTGCTATCCGCTGGCCGACGAACACGTTGACAACGTGGCCGAGCTGTTCGACAAGGACCTTTGGGAAAATTACGGCGTGGGCAAGGACCCCCGCTGCTCCAACTGCATGATGCACTGCGGTTTCGAGTCGGCAACCATATTCAACGCGGTGCAGTCGCCCCGCGACTGGGCCACGCTGATCAAGTCGGGCGCGGCCCACAAGGGCGGAATCACCGCCGCCTAGCAATCCCCCGAGAGGTTGAACCGAAAATTGCTCTACATCGTCGCCGCTATGGAAAATGAACTGCTGGGACTGCGGCAGGAACTGGACGCCCTCGATGCGTCGCCTGGGGCGGGGTTTCCGGTGGAATTCCACGTGGTGGGCGTGGGGCCAAGCCGGGCGGGAGAGGCAATGACGGCGGCCATCGTCAACGGCAGGCGGCGGCCCCAGGGCGTGCTGATGCTGGGCGTTGCCGGCGCCCTGGAGCCGGGCCGGGAAACGGGCGAGCTGGTCCTCTCCGGGAGCTATGCGCTGGACTCCGCCGCCGAACCGGCCGGGGCCATCGCCCCCGACCCGACGCTGCTGCGGGTGGCGGAGTCGGCGGCCGCCGAAGCCCGGATGCCGGCGCACCGGAGCGGCTCGCTGACGGTGGATCGCCTGATTGCTCAGGGGCGGGAACGGCAATGGCTTCAGGAAAAGTACGTGGCGGGCACAGTCAATATGGAAGACCACTCCGTGGCGGCGGCGGCGCAGGCAGAGAATGTGCCCTTCCTGTCCGTCCGCGTAATCTTGGACACCGCGGAGCAGCCGTTGCCCGAATACCTGCCAAGGCTGTACCGGAGCCGTAACGCGCTGTTTACCGAGGTGCTGGCTAGGCCGTGGCGCATTCCCGCCCTGAGGCGGCTGAAGGCGCAGATGGAATTGTGCCAATCGGTTCTCACACGATTCGGGCTGTCATTCATCCAACTGGAAGCCGAAAGGCGAAGGAGCGCCAGGGATAAAGATTCCGCCGAGGCCATCTACTAGGCCGCGGCGGTATAGGGCAGGAACACTGCTCTTTCCAGCTTGTCGAGGGATGAGGGCCGAGCGTCAATGAAAGTCCTGGTAACCGGGGCGACGGGGTTCATCGGCGGCAATCTGGCCCGCGAGCTTTGCGCCCGCGGTTACGAGGTCCGGGCTATGGTAAGGCCCGGAAGCAACCCATTGACAATCGAAGAAACCGGCGTTGAGCCGGTCGAGGGGGACATCCTTGACCGGGACTCGGTCAGGCGGGCGGCATCGGGATGCCGGGCCGTCTTCCACTGCGCCGCCGCCTACACCTTCTGGTCGAGGAACCCCCAGGGCGTGCGGCGGGCCAACGTGGAAGGCACGGTCAACGTTCTGGAATGCGCCGCCGCCGCCGGGGCCGAGCGCATCGTCTACACCAGCACCGTTTCCACCATTGGCCTGCCGCCTTGCGCCTGTTCCGCGCCCTTGAAGGGAAAAGCCAGGGCGGGGGTGAAAACGCCGGGATGCGAAACCTGTTTGGGCGACGAGAACACCCCATTGCCGCCCGGAGCGCTTCACGGCCATTACAAGCAGTCGAAGTTCCGGGCAGAGCAGGAAGCGCTGCGGCTGGCCGGCGAGGGCATCCCCGTGGTGGTGGTGAACCCCACGGCTCCGGTGGGGCCATGGGACGTGAAGCCAACGCCCACAGGCAGGATTGTGCTTGACTTCATGCGGGGGCGCATCCCGGCCTACCTCGCCACCGGGCTGAACTTGGTGGACGTGGCCGACGTGAGCGCCGGGCATATCCTGGCGCTGGAGCGAGGGGAAATCGGGCAAAGGTATATCTTGGGAAACCGCAACGTGACATTGCGAGAGATGTTCGGGATGCTGAGCCGCATCACGGGCCGCCCCGCCCCCCGGGTGCGGCTGCCTTACTGGCTGGTGGTCGGCGCCAGCTATGCCGAGCAGGCGTTTTCCGGCGGGTTGCTGAGGCGCGAGCCGATGATACCCGTGGAGGGGGTGCTGGCTTCGAGAAAACCCGCTTGGGTCAGCAGCCGGCGGGCGGTGCAGGAGTTGGGATTGCCCCAAAGCCCGGTGGAGCGGGCGTTGGAACAGGCGGCGGAGTGGTTCGCCGCTAACGGTTATCTGAATTCCAGGAAGGACGGCGCAAGGTCTTGAGGCAGAATCTATGGGTTCGATGCTAAACGGACTGAAAAAACCGGACAGGTTGGCTAGAAAAGTAGAGAAGGCCATTGGTCATTCCCACAGGTATTTCCGGGACTCGCAGCACCCGGACGGCTACTGGTGGGGCGAACTGGAGTCCAACCCGACCATGGAAGCCGAATACTTGATGCTGAGCCATTTCCTGGGACGCAAGAACCCGGAAAGGTGGCGGAAGGTCGCCAACTACATTCTGGGCAAACAGCAATCCGATGGCTCGTGGGGGCAGTATTTCGAGGCCCCCGGAGACGTCAGCACCAGCGTGGAATGCTACTTCGCCCTGAAGCTGGCCGGGCATCCGGCGGACTCGTCGGCGCTGAAACGAGCGCGGGAGTTCATCCTGAGCAAGGGCGGGGTGCCCAAAACCCGGGTGTTCACCAAGATCTGGCTGGCCCTGTTCGGTCAATGGGAATGGAGCGGAACGCCCAACCTGCCCCCGGAGCTGATACTTCTGCCTTCGTGGGCCCCCTTCAATATCTACGAGTTCTCCAGTTGGGCCAGGGCAACCATCGTCCCTATGAGCATCATACTGACCGAGCGGCCCTACTGCGCCATACCGGACTCGGCCCGGATCGACGAGCTCTATCCCAATGGCAAGGAAGCCACGGACTTCTCCCTGAGCGTGCCGGATGACTGGATCTCCCGGGGCCTGTTCACCCTTGACCGGCTGATGAATCTCTACCGGAAGGCACCGATGCAGCCCCTCCGCGGCTTGGCGCGCCGCCGGGCCATCCAGTGGATACTGGAACATCAGGAAGCGGACGGCGCCTGGGGCGGCATCCAGCCCCCATGGGTCTATTCGCTGATTGCCCTGCAACACGCCGGCCGGGATGAGTTCGCCGACGCCCTGAACAAGGGCTTCGACGGCTTCGACTCCTTCGCCATCGAGAACGAGAACACCTGCACGGTGCAGGCTTGCATCTCGCCGGTCTGGGACACCTGCTTGGCCCAAGTGGCGCTGCTGGAATCCGGCGTGCCGGACGGCGACCCCATGGTGCAGCGATCCAGCCGCTGGCTGATGGACAACCAGATACTGGCCGAAGGTGACTGGCAGGTGAGAGCCAAGGGCACGCCCCCCGGCGGCTGGGCCTTCGAGTTCCACAACGAAAAGTACCCGGACATAGACGACTCATCGGAGGTTATCATCGCCCTCGCCTTGGCCCGGCTGGAGGGCGGCGACGAGGCCGACCGGCAGAGGGCCATCCAGCGCGGCGTGGAATGGATCGAGGGGATGCAGTCCCGCGGAGGCGGCTGGGCCGCCTTTGACAAGGACAACGACCGCTGGTACGTCGCCAAGATACCCTTCTCTGATTTCGGCGAAACGCTGGACCCGCCCAGCGCCGACGTTACGGCTCACATTCTGGAAATGTACGGGCGGCTGGGTTACTCCTTGGAACACCCGCCGGTGCAGCGGGGCTATCAATACCTGCTTCGGGAACAGGAAGCGGACGGCCCCTGGTTCGGACGCTGGGGCGTCAACTACATCTACGGCACCGGCGCGGCGCTGCCGGCCTTGGAAGCCATCGGGGAGGATATGAGCCGGCCCTACATCCGCGCGGCGGTGGACTGGCTGGCGGCCCATCAGAACGAAGACGGCGGCTGGGGCGAGTGCTGCGGCTCCTACGTGGACTGGTCGCTGCGCGGCGTCGGCGCATCAACGGCATCGCAAACGGCCTGGGCGCTTCTGGCGCTTATCGCGGCGGGCGAAGCCAATTCGGAAGCCTGCTTCAAGGGCGTCAACTATCTTCTGGACATCCAGCAGCCCGACGGCAGTTGGGACGAACCCTATTTCACCGGCACCGGCTTTCCCGGCTATCGCGTGGGACAACCCCCCAAGGGGATGCCCAAGCCCGGCGAAGCCGACTATCAGGGCCTGGATATGCCGGCCGGGTTTATGATCAACTACCATCTCTACCGGAATTACTGGCCCCTGCTGGCGCTGGGACGCTTCGCCAGGGCCATCAAGCAAGACCGTCAACCGCACGTCTCGCAAGACCATTCGGGGAAAGCGCCACGCCAGTTGAAGGCCGCGGCCTCGCCTACCGGAAATACGCCGGGCCCGGCCTCGGCACAAGGGGATGGGAAACATGAAAAGCAAAACGTTCTGCCTTAGCGTAAAGACCAAGGAAGCGCCGGAATTTATTGACATCACCGATTGGGTTTCGGGCTGCGTCGCCGACTCCCGCGTGGACAATGGATTCGCTGTCGTCTTCTCCAAGCACACCACGGCAGCGGTGAAAATCAATGAAAACGAGCCGTTGCTGTTGGAAGACATGGCCGCATTTCTGGAGAAGAGCGCTCCGCGGCACGCCGCCTACCGGCACAACGACTTCGAGATTCGCACGGTCAACATGAACCCGGATGAATCCCCCAACGGCCACGCCCACTTGCAGCACCTGCTGTTGGGAACCAGTGAGACCGTTCCGATCATCAACGGCGAAATGCAGTTCGGCACCTACCAGAGCATTTTCTTCATTGAGCTGGACCACCCGCGCAACCGGGAGGTGATGGTGCAGGTGCTGGGAGAATAGGCCGGAGTTCCCCTTTGTCCTGGCGCCCTCACCCTGTCCTTTCTCCGCCGGGAGTGGAATCGGGAGCATTGAAGGGAGCGGGAATCTTGGCGGCAGCTAACACGGAACTGGAGCTGGCATACGCCGACTGCCGGAACATTACCCGGCGGGAGGCCAAGAACTTTTACTATGCTTTCGTGACCCTTTCGCCGGACAAGCGGAGGGCCATCTATGCAGCCTACGCCTTCTGTCGGCATTGCGACGATTCGGTGGACGATGCCGGCTCGCCGGAAGCCAAGCTGGCGGCGCTGTCCGGGCTGCAAGCGAACTTGGACGCGGCGTACCGCGGCACCCCGGCCACGCCCGTGTTCTTGGCCCTCTCCGACGCCGCCGACCGTTACGCTATCCCCCAAGAGTATTTCAGCGAGATAATCCGGGGCGTGGAAAGCGATCTGGTCAAGACCCGCTATCAAGACTTCGACGAACTGCGGGAATACTGCTACCGGGTGGCCTCGGTGGTCGGGCTGGTCTGCCTCCAGATTTTCCAGTACCGGGACGCGGCGGCCCGGGAGTACGCCGTGGACTTGGGCTTGGCAATGCAGTTGACCAACATCATGCGCGACGTGCGCGAGGATTGGAGCATGGGCCGGGTCTATCTGCCGCAGGACGAAATGGCCCGCTTCGGCTACACTGAGGAACAGTTGGGCCGGGGCGTTCACAACGAGGCTTTCGTGGAACTGCTGCGGTTCCAGACGCAGAGGGCGCGGGGATACTTCCGCAGCGGCTTCCGGTTGCTGCCCTACCTGTCGCGGAGGAGCCGGGCCTGCCCGGCGGCGCTGGGCGCCATCTATTCCCGGGTGCTGGACCGCATTGAGGCTTCCGGCTACGACGTGCTGGGCGAGCGGCGCATCGCCCTCAGCGGCGGCGAGAAGGCGCGCATCGCCGCGCGCGCTTGGCTGACCACCATGCTGTCCCTGCCCGGCGGCCCTAGGGTGTGTTGACAGTTCCGGGCTTGGCCCGCCGTTTCCGGCGGCCGCAGGAATCCGGCAGCCTTGCCAACCGGCGGCGTTGCCTTCCCGAAGCATGGCCCGAAGAATGGATGTACTCCCGCCTTCGCGGGTATGACGGGCAAGCGGTATGACGACGCAGCGGAAGGTAGTGGCGGTCACCGGGTCTTCGGGCTACATCGGCGCAAAGCTGCTGGAGCATCTTGAAGAAACCCCGAGGCTGGGCAAGCTGGTCACCTTTGACACCCGGCCAATGGCCGCGCCGATTCACAACATCGCCGCCTATCGCCGCGATGTCGCCGACCCCATGGGGGAAGAGCTGAACCTGCACCGCGTCAACACGCTGGCGCATCTGGCTTTCGCCCGGGGGGGCAGCCCGAAACGGCGGGATCGGGCGATTGCCAGCGACCAGAACCGGCGAATGCTGGAAAGCGTCATCAATTCCGCTATCCAAGCGGGCATCGGGCATTTGATCTACCTGAGTTCGCATACCGTTTACGGCGCGCGCCCGGATAATCCGCTCCCGATAAACGAAGATTCCCCCCTGCATCCGGCTCCGGGTTTTCAGTACGCCAACGAACACCGCCGGGCGGAACGGGTCTTGACGGAATTTTCCCAAGCTAGGCCCGAGGTGAAGCTGACCATACTCCGCTGCCCCCCGGTATTGGGAACGATGGCCGGAATGAGTCTGCTGCGGGAGTTCTATTTCCCCAGCGCGCTGAGGGCGTCCGACTACAACCCGCCGCTCCAGTTCGTATATGACGATGACTTGGCGCGGATTTTGTGTCTGGCTATCACCGAAGAATTGGCCGGGGTTTTCAACGTATCGGGCGACGGGGTGGTGTTCCTGAAAGAATTGGACGAGGCGCTGGAGATTCGGAAATTCCGCTTGCCCTTGCCCTTGGCCCGTCCGCTGAACCGGCTGCTGGGGGGCGGGTTTACCTATGCCGACCACAACCTAGCCCGTTGGCCCATCATAATGAGCGCGGCCCGCCTGCACCAAGCAACCGGCTACCGCTTCCGCCACACCGCGCAGGAGGCCGTTACCGCCTTTGCCAACTCCATCGAGGAAGCGGATTGGCGGCTCCGCAAAAGGGCCGGGGCCCTCTGAAGAGGCCGCCTTGTACTTCCCTGAAGCCGTACATTCGGCGGGGTATATGCCTGCCCCCGATTATCGTGAACTCCCCCTGCGCCTCATCCTAGACACCGATCCCGGCGTGGACGATGCCATCGCCATCCTGATGGCCTTGGCCGCGCCGCAGGCTGAGGTGATCGGGCTGACCACCCTAGGCGGCAACGTGCCGCGGGCGCGGGCCACGCGCAACGCCTTGGCCCTGCTTCAGGCCGCCGGACGCTCCGGCGTTCCGGTGGCCCGGGGCGCGGCGCGTCCCCGGTCGGGGCGGTTTCGTCCCTCGGTCGCCTTTCACGGCCCGGGCGGGCTGTCGGCCCGGCTGCCGGAACCAACGGCGGCGCCCATTCCGCAGACGGCCGGGGACTTCCTGGCCGAAAGCCTCGAGTCCGGCCCCGGACGGGTCGCCATTGTCGCCTTGGGCCCGCTGACCAATCTCTCGCGGCTGGAAAACCGTCGGCCAGGAATCCTGAAGCGGAGCGCCGGCGTAGTAATTATGGGCGGCGCGGTGGAAACCCGCGGCAATGTTACGCCGAGAGCGGAGTTCAACTTCCACAGCGACCCCTTGTCCGCGGCCCACGTTCTGGCATCGGGCAATCCCGTCACGCTGGTGGACTTGGCCGCCTGCCGTCAGGCGGGCCTCAGCCGGGAGCAGGCCGCCGGGCTGTCGGCGGATACGCCGCTGGGAGAGCTGGCCCTGCGGATACTGCGGGGCTGGTTCGCCCGCGACGAACGCAGGCGGCGGTTCGAGTTCTACGACCCGCTGGCAGTTGCCCTGGCCCTCGACCCCGGAGTTGCGACGGTGCGCCGGGTGGCGCTGACCGTGGCGGCTGCGCCGGGCGAGCATTGGGGGGAAACCACGGTCGCCGGCGAACCTGGCCCCGTCGCGCTGGCCGCAGCGGTGGACGCGCCCCGCTTTTTCGCCCTGCTAGGCGGGCTGCTGGGATGGCGCGGGCTTTAAGGGCTTTCCCCATGGGGCGTAATTGTCTGGATCCGGATTTTTCTCTACCCGGCGAATCCTTACCATCCCGAAAATTCTGATTCAGACAAAAGTCCGGTTTCCCGCCGCTGTTGCTGTGTCCATTGGCAAGGGATTGGCGTAAAATAGATGGAGTGGGTACTCAGAATAAGGAGGTTGAATATGTCGATGCTCCAGATGACCCAGGCACTCAGAAAGGAGGCGGAAAATGCGGAAAATGTCGATGTTCCTGTACTGCGCTATTGTTGCGGCGATAGCGGCGTTGCTGGCCTGTTCCAGCCCGACGCCTACCCCCGCTCCGACCCCGACGCCACAGCCCACGGCGGCGCCCACAGCCACCCCGGTTCCGGCGCCTACCCCGGTTCCCGCTCCTACAGCGATGCCGGAGCCTACCTCAACGCCGGAACCTACCCCGGCGCCTGAGCCTACCCCAACGGCGATGCCCGCGCCCCCGGCCGGGGACGGGATGATTGCCGGCCTCAGCTTGGATGACCCGCAGGCGTTTCTGTCCGAACTGTCGGACGCCGAACGCTCCTGTCTTGAGGAAAAGATCGCCCCGGAGCAGACCCTGGCAATGCTGGACACCGCCTCGGCGGACGCGATTGGCTGTCTTGCCGACGACACCCTGATGCGGCTGTTTCTGACCAGCTTCACCAGCGACGCCGGGCCGTTGAGCGTGGAAACCTCGGACTGCATCCGCGCCGGATTCGACCACTTCGACCTGCGCGGCGTGATGTTGGCCGGCCCCTCGGGTTCCGGCGAGGAAGCGGCGATGCAAGGCAGCATGGGCGCCTTCTTCTTGGCCCTTTCCTGCTTGAACGATGCCGAATGGCAGGCCAGCGGCCCGGTCTTGGGTATGAGCGGCGATGATCGGGCCGGGCTGCAATGCCTAGCCGAAGCCTTGGGCGGCCCGGCGGAACTGGCCGCCGCGCTCCAATCCGGCGAGGGGCAGCCGCCCGCAGCCTTCATAAATGCGGCGGCGGAGTGCAGCGCACCTTTTATGATGCCACCCGCCAGCAGCGAAACGCCGGGGCCTACGGCAGCGCCCGAACCTGCCCCAGGCAGCGGGATGATTGCCCCCCTGCCCGCGGATAACCCGCTGTCTCTCTTCAACCAACTGTCGGACGCCGAACGCTCCTGTCTGACGGAAACGGGTGACCTCCCGCAGCTCGGGGCATTGCTGACTGCCCCGGAAACCGTCGCGCCGGAAACGGCTGTGGCGGCGCTGGACTGCCTGAGCGACGATACCCTGCTGCGGATGTTCTTGGGCGGGATGGTCGGCGGCCTCGGGCCGCTGAGCGCGGAAACCTCGGGCTGCATTCGCGCCGGATTCGACGGCTACGACATCCGCGGCGTGATGCTGGCCGGGTATATGGGGGACCCGGGGGCGGCCATGATGGGCAGTATGGGCGGCTTGTTCCTGACGCTTTCCTGCCTGAACGATGAGGAGTGGCAAGCCGCCGGCCCGGCCCTGGGTATGAGCGATGATGACCGGGCCGGGCTGCAATGCCTGACCGAAGCCTTGGGCGGCCCGGCGGAACTGGCCGCCGCGCTGCAACCCGATGAGAGCGGTATGCCCACAGCCTATATCGCTGCGGCCGCGGAGTGCGGTTTGGAAACCGGGATGGCAATGATGCCGCCTAGCCCAGGCAGCGGGATGATTACCCCCCTGCCTGCGGATAATCCGCTGGCTCTCTTCAACCAACTGTCGGACGCCGAACGCTCCTGTCTGGCGGAAACGGGTGACCTCCCGCAGCTTGGGGCCTTGCTGACTGCCCCGGAAACCGTCGCGCCGGAAACGGCTGAGGCGGCCCTAAACTGCCTGAGCGACGATACCCTGCTGCGGATGTTCTTGGGCGGGATGGTCGGCGGCCTTGGGGCGCTGAGCGCGGAAACCTCGGGCTGCATTCGCGCCGGATTCGACGGCTACGACCTCCGCGCCGTGATGCTGGCCGGATATATGGGAGACCCGGGAGCGGCCATGATGGGCAGCATGGGCGGCTTGTTCCTGACGCTTTCCTGCCTGAACGACGAGGAGTGGCAAGCCGCCGGGCCGGCCCTTGGTATGAGCGATGATGACCGGGCCGAGCTGCAATGCCTAACCGAAGCCTTGGGCGGCCCGGCGGAACTGGCCGCCGCGCTGCAACCCGATGCGAGCGGTATGCCCACAGCCTATATCGCTGCGGCGGCGGAGTGCGGCTTGGAAACCGGGATGGCAATGATGCCGCCTAGCCCAGGCAGCGGTATGATTACCCCCCTGCCTGCGGATAACCCGCTGGCTCTCTTCAACCAACTGTCGGACGCCGAACGCTCCTGTCTGGCGGAAACGGGTGACCTCCCGCAGCTTGGGGCCTTGCTGACTGCCCCGGAAACCGTCGCGCCGGAAACGGCTGTGGCGGCCCTGAACTGCCTGAGCGACGATACCCTGCTGCGGATGTTCTTGGGCGGAATGGTCGGCGGCCTCGGGCCGTTGAGCGCGGAAACCTCGGGCTGCATTCGCGCCGGATTCGACGGCTACGACCTCCGCGCCGTAATGCTGGCCGGGTATATGGGAGACCCGGGAGCGGCCATGATGGGCAGCATGGGCGGCTTGTTCCTGACGGCTTCCTGCCTGAACGATGAGGAATGGCAAGCCGCCGGCCCGGCCCTGGGTATGAGCGGCGATGACCGGGCCGAGCTGCAATGCCTAACCGGAGCCTTGGGCGGCCCGGCGGAACTGGCCGCCGCGCTGCAACCCGATGCCAGCGGTATGCCCACAGCCTATATCGCTGCGGCCGCAGCGTGCGGTTTGGAAACCGGGATGGGAATGATGCCGCCTGCCCCAGGCAGCGGGATGATTGCCCCCCTGCCCGCGGATAACCCGCTGGCTCTCTTCAACCAACTGTCGGACGCCGAACGCTCCTGTCTGACGGAAACGGGTGACCTCCCGCAGCTTGGGGCATTGCTGACTGCCCCGGAAACCGTCGCGCCGGAAACGGCTGTGGCGGCCCTAAACTGCCTCAGCGACGATACCCTGCTGCGGCTGTTCTTGGGCGGAATGGTCGGCGGACTTGGGCCGCTGAGCGCGGAAACCTCGGGCTGCATTCGCGCCGGATTCGACGGCTACGACATCCGTAGCGTGATGCTGGCCGGGTATATGGGGGACCCGGAGGCGGCCATGATGGGCAGCATGGGCGGCTTGTTCCTGACGGCTTCCTGCCTGAACGATGAGGAATGGCAAGCCGCCGGCCCGGCCCTGGGTATGAGCGGCGATGACCGGGCCGAGCTGCAATGCCTAACCGGAGCCTTGGGCGGCCCGGCGGAACTGGCCGCCGCGCTGCAACCCGATGCGAGCGGCATGCCCACGGCCTATATCGCTGCGGCCGCAGCGTGCGGTTTGGAAATGACGGAATCCCCAGGCGGCTAGTTCTTTGGACAAGCCCCGGACGAGCGCATTGGGCCAGCGCTAAGCGCGGCTCAGTGCGCCGCGTCCTGTTGCCATTCGCAGACGCGGCCCGGCGCCAACCACGGCGCCGGGCCGACGGGGACTTGACCAAGCGGCGAAGAGAGGCGAGGGCTTGCTCTCTTCGAGAAATGATAATTTTCGGATACCTGCGATTATGTTTTGCCGATAGGCGGATATTATATCCTAGATAGCAATGATACCCTGAAAGAAGGCACAAGATGCTGAGACTCCTCTATGGCGCATTGCTCCTAGCGATGGTAGCGCTTCTAGCCTGCTCCGGCGCAGAACCGACGCCAACGCCTGCCGCCACGCCCGTACCGGCCTCGACACCGACGCCGCAGCCGACTTCAACCCCGGTTCCTGCCGCAACGCCGGTTCCTGCGCCAACACCGAGTCCCTCGCCAACGCCAAATCCTGCCCCGAGGCCCGCGGCGACCCTTGCGATGGAGCCGCCCCAGCGGGTTGAGGCTGGCGAAAGCATTGTCCCCTTGACCCTGAACAACTCCCAGGCGCTCATGTCCGAGCTGTCGCAAGTCGAGCTGGACTGTCTGGCCGGGATTGGCAACGCCCGGAGTCTCTTGGGGATGCTGCGAACGCTGGATACGGCTCCTCCCGAAGAAGCGGCTGAACTGAGTCTATGTCTGAGGAACCGGACGCTGTTACGGCTGTTCCTGACTGGAATCGCCGGCCCGGCCGGCCCGCTGAGCGGGGAAACTTCGGAGTGCATTCGCACAGGATTCGCCGGGCTTGACCTTCGCTCCATAGTGGCGGCCGGGCCGGCCGGGGGAGACAAAAGCGAGTATGGCGTGGCTTTCCATCGGGCAATAGCTTGTCTGAACGGAGAGGAATGGGCCGCCGCCGCCCCGGCTCTGGGCTTGAGTCTCAACTACCGGGAGGGGGTGCAATGCCTTTTGCGCGAGTTGGGCGGGCCGGAAGAAGCTGCCGAGGCCCTGCGATTGTCGGAGCAAGAGACGTCCTTCAGCCTCATCGCCGTTGCCGTTGGCTGCGGTTTGTCGGAGTCAGACCTCGCCGCCCTGACCGCGGCTCCCCCGGCCGCCGCGCCGGGGGACAGCGCGAGCATAATTGCGCCCCTGAACATCGAAGATCCGGCAGCGTTTATGTCCGGCCTGTCGCCCGCCGAGCAATCCTGCGTTTCAGAGAACGTTGGCCCGCAGCAGCTTGCCCGGATTATGAGCGCTCCCGGCCTCGCTCCCGACGAGGGCGATGCCGTAATTGAATGCCTGGAAGATGAAACCTTGCTCCGGCTGTTCATAACCGGACTCATCGGCCTCACCGAGCCGCTGAGCGCGGAATCTTCGGTATGCGTTCGCGGTGGCGTGGCCGATATTGACCTGCGCTCTTTGATGTCGGCCGGCCCCGAAGGAAACGAACAGACGGCCATGACGGTCAGTATGTCGGCCTATATGACGACTCTTTCCTGTCTGAACGATGAAGAGTGGCAGGCGGCCAGCGAGGCCACGGGCATGAACCCCGGCGAACGGGAAAACCTGCGATGCGTTATGGAACAACTGGGAGGGGCGGAAGGCATGGCCGCAGCGCTGCAATCCGAAGACGGCAGCGGCGTCATAACGCTGCTCACCACAGCCATTGGGTGCGGGCTGCAATTGGAGCTGGGAACTGGCCCGGGCGGCTAGGGCCGTGCTTGTAAAGCAGTCAGCGAAATTTCACAAAGTCTTTGCCGCCACAATTACCTGAATCAGGATTATTTCGGGTTCAAGGGCAAGGGGATGGCCGCGCTGCGGCTTCGGCGCGGAGTATGGGGATAAGTTCCCGGCCGTAGTCTTCGGTGTCCTGCAACGGGTCAAAGCCGCGAATGAGGACGGTGGTGCAGCCAACGTCGTAGTAGGCCAGCAGCGACTCGGCCACCTGCTCGGCGGTGCCCACCAATGCGGTGGTGCTGCCGGCGGCGCCGGTGGCGGCGGCAATGGGCATCCAGAGCCGCCGGTCGTGGATTTCGCCCTGGGCCGCGAAGTCCAGCAGGCGGCGGGATCC
Organism: Dehalococcoidia bacterium; assembly: GCA_965213725.1. Lineage (GTDB taxonomy): Bacteria > Chloroflexota > Dehalococcoidia > Lucifugimonadales > UBA3495 > VXOI01. The sequence goes on along the minus strand of OZ243924.1, from coordinate 1,230,819 downwards.
CACCGATTGCAGCCGTGCCGGGCGGCCGGGGCCAATGGAGTCGCCCACGGAACCGCGCACCCGTTCCAGAATGCCGCGGGCCCGCTCCCAAGCCTCGCCTTCCGTATCGCCCAGTATGGGCCGCACCGAGAGGCTGAACCGTAGGTCGCGCCCATACTTGGCGGCGCGGGCGCGGATGTCGGCGACCTGCTCCCGGATAGCCGCCACCGGCTCGCCCCACAGGGCGTAGACGTCGGCGTGCCGCGCGCCCACCTCCATGGCCGCCTCGGAGGCGCCGCCGAAGTAGAGCGGGACGTGGGGCCGCTGCTTCGTCCGCACCTGGCTGTGGGCCTGCTCCAAGCGGTAGAACTCGCCCTGATAGTCAAAGGGAGCGTATTCGGTCCAGGTGCGGCCACTATGTCCATCCACTCGCCGGTGCGCCGGTAGCGGGAATCGTGATCCAGCCAGTCGCCGTCGCGCCGCTGCTCCTCGTCGCTGCCGCCGGATATGACGTGCAGGGCGATGCGGCCGCCGGATAACTGGTCAAGGGTAGCGGCGTGGCGGGCGGCCAGGGTGGGGGCCATAAAACCGGCGCGGTGGGCGATAAGGTAGCCCAGGGTCTCAGTCCGAGAGGCGGCGTAGCCCGCCACGGCGAACCCGTCGGCGGTGGCGGAAGAGTAGCCAATCAGCGCCTTGTCGAAGCCGCTGCGTTCGTGGGCCTGCGAGAACTCGGCAATGTATTCCGGGTCAACGCCTGCGGGGATCTCATCGGCGGGGTTGATGCCCCCGCCGAACAGGCTGACGGTCACCCCGCGCGAGGAATCCCGTTCGCGGTTGACGCCGATCATGCCGATTACTTCAATGTTGGACATCCCTTCATCCTCTTCCAAGTCATCCCGGTCTATCCCCGCGTGTGCGGGGGGAACCGTATTCGTGTAATCCTCTTCGCAGTCCGGTTTTCAGGAAGGGCCGGCGCTGAGTTTGGGCAGAAGTCTGGTCGAGTAAAGGTGGCACATTCCCGTCAGAATGGGTACGAAGAAGGCGTAAATGATGACTTCCACCGGGTACCCGGCGGGCCAAGCCAAGACGGGAATGCCGATGAGGAATATCGCCAGGGCAACAATGGCCCTCCTGGCGTGGTAGAGGAAAAACAGCGCCAGCGCGCCGACGGGCAGCGCAATCAGCGGCAGCATGGCGATGAGCACGCCAACGGCGACGGCGGCGCCCCGCCCGCCGCGAAAGCGCAGGTAGATGGGCCAGATGTGTCCGGCCAGAGCGCATATGCCGGCCAGCATCTCTATCCCGGTATCGTGAACGAGGAACCGCGCCACCAGAACGGCAACGCCGCCCTTGATGATGTCTATTGCGCCGCAGGCCATCCCGGCCTTGGGGCCAACTTCCCGGAACACGTTGGCCGCGCCGCTGTTGTTGTCGCCCATGCCGCGTATGTCGCGGCCCAGGGCATAGCGGGCAAACAGGTATGCTGTGGGAATGGCTCCGATGAAATAGGCGAGCGTTCCAAGTCCGAGCCAGCGGGCGATTTCCACCAGTATATCCACAAGCGCCTGCGGCCGTCTCCTCTGTGCGGCCGGGACGCCGCCCCTCGGCAATCTGGGGAGTGCGTGCGCCCCGGCGAATATGCCCTCACCCTACCCCCGGAGGGATAGGCAGCTTCTTTAGGCAGCCGCTGCGCCGGGGGCGGCGGCGGTGCACCAGTGCCGGTACTTGGGATTGCGCCCGAACACGATATCGAAGTACATCTGCTTCAGGGCGGTGGAAACCGGGCCGGGATTGCCGTCGGCGATGGGGCGGCTGTCCAGCGAAATTACCGGCGTCAGGTGGGCCGCGGTGCCGCTGAGGAACACCTCGTCGGCCAGGTACAGCTCGGTGCGGTCTATGCGCCGCTCCGCCACCTCGATTCCCAGCTCCTCGCGGGCCAGTTCCATCACCGTTTCGCGGGTGATGCCGGGCAGGGGGTTGTCCTCCAAGATTGGGGTGATGAGCTGGCCCTTGCGCATCATAAACAGGTTTTCGCCGGAGCCTTCCGACACGTGGCCGTCTTGGTTCAGCAGGATAGCCTCGTCGAAGCCGGCCAGCACGGCCTCGGTCTTGGCGAGGATGCTGTTGAGGTAGTTGGCCGAGGTCTTGATTTGCGTCGGCGTCATCTGGTCTTCGAGCCGCCGCCAAGAGGAGGTGCAGCAGCGCAGGTTTTCGGTGCCGAGGTAGTTGCCGAAGGGTACGACGATGAGGGTGAAGTCGCTGGCGATTTCGTGCAGCTTGAGGTTGGCGACCAGTTCCTCGCTCTTGTAAGCCAAGGGGCGGATGTAGACGTCGGAACGGTTGCCGTTCTTCTGCACCAGTTCGACGGTAATGTCGCAGAGGTCGTCAACGCTGTAAGGAATGTCCAGCATAAGCATACGGCAGCCCAGATGCAGCCGCTCGTAATGCTCGCGCAGCCGGAAAATATAGGTAGTCTCGTGCTCCGCGTTCCAGTTGCCGCGGATGCCCTCGAAAACGGCGGTGCCATAGTGGAGGGCATGAGTCATCACACTCACGCGGGCATCCTCCAAAGGCACCACCTCGCCCCGGAAAAAGGCGAACTGGGGTTGGGACGCGCCGCTCGTGCGATTGGTCATATTAACAGTCCTTGGGGCAGAATCAGGGCTAGATTATATGGGAAAGCGCAAATCTATGACAACCGGCAAGGGCCGGATGATCACAGGCCGCCCCGATTGCGCCGCCGGGACAAAACCGCCGGCCTGTGGGCTATAATCCCCAGGGGCCGGCCGTGGTCAGGCCGGGGCGACGGAGACGGAGAATGAGCGGGCAAGCAGTCAAGGTTTTTGGCGCGGCACTGGCCGCTCTCGCCGCGGTGGCGTTGGCGGCGGCCGCGGTGGCCCTGCTGCTCCGCAGCGATGACGCCGCGCCGGTGCGTATCGTTGCGCCGGAAACCGCCGCCGCGGTCAAAGCCGCCGCGGATATTAAGGTGCAGGTCAGCGGGGCGGTTGTGTTTCCCGGGGTGTATCCGGTGAACGCTGGCGACCGGGTGATTGACGCCATAGCCGCGGCCGGGGGCATTAGCCCCAACGCCGACCTGTCGGGCCTGAACCTGTCCCGCCGGGTCCAGGACGAAGCCCGCTACCACATTCCCGCCATCGGGGAAGCAACTCCCGTCCCTGGCCCGGCGGCAGCCCCGGCCAGCGAGGGTGGCGGGCTGATCAACCTCAGCACGGCTCCGGCCCAGGAACTGGAGACGCTGCCCGGCATCGGCCCGTCGCTGGCGGCGGCGATTATCGCCTATCGCCAGGACAACGGCCCTTTCACCGCCGTTGACGACGTGGACAACGTTCCCGGCATCGGCCCCAAGACGTTGGATGCCATTCGCCCGCTGGTGACCGTCTCGGCTGGGCAGTAGCCGGTTGTCCCTTCCCACCCAAATGCCCGGACGGGAGCATCGGCCCGGACAGGAGTATCGGCCCGGACGGGAGTATTGGCCCGGACGGGAGTATTGGCATTGAAGCCGGGGCTGTTGGCGGCGGCCTGGCTGGGCGGGATCCTGCTTGGGCTGTCCCCGGGATTGGGAACGAATGCAGCGTTGCTGCTGGCCGGGGGCGCCGCGCTGGCCGCCGTTGCGCTGCTGCTGGCGCGTCTGCCCGCATTCCCGGCGGTTCTGGCGGCGGTTCTGCTGCTGGGACTGGCGAGGGCCGAGGGGCCGCAGGCCGGACAGAGCGCCGCCGCCGCTCTCGAAGGGCGGGAAGTCACCGCAACCGGCCGGATTGCTGATGACCCGGAGAACGCGGGAACGAGAACCCGATTCGAGCTGCTGGTTTCCGAAATCCGCGTTGACGGGGATATCCAGAACGCCAACGAACGCTGGCTGGTCTACGCCCACCCTCCCGGCGAGCTGATTGCGCGCCGGGGCGCTCCGTATTTCCGTTACGGCGACGTTCTGACCGTATCGGGGACGCTACATGAACCGCATCCGGTTGACGGGTTCGACTATCCGGCGTACCTAGCGGCGCAGGGTATCACGGCAACGATGTTCGCCAAAGAAGCGAAGGCCGTTGGCGAGGGGGGCGCCGGGTGGCGGGCAGCGATCTACGCGGTTCGAGAGCGCTTGGCCGACAGCATCGAGCGGGTTATGCCCTACCCGGAGTCGGCGCTGGCTCAGGCCCTTCTGCTGGGCAAGCGGGAATCGTTGCCGCCGGAGCTGGTTGAGCGGTTTCGCGGCACCGGAGCGGCGCATCTGCTGGCGATTTCCGGGCTGCACGTCGGCGTGCTGCTGGCAGTGGCGACGGGCGCGGGAGCGTGGCTGCTGGGGCGGCGGCGGCCAACTTACCTGATAGCGGCGGCGGCGGTGGTATGGCTCTACGCGCTGACCGCCGGAGCCTCGCCGTCGGCCCTCCGGGCGGCGGTGATGGGAACGGTATACCTGACGGCGCTGGGGCTGGGCCGTCCCTCCGGGGCGCTGCCGGCGCTGGCGCTGGCCGCGGCGCTGATGACCGCAGCCTCGCCCAATCTGGTGCGGCAGGTCAGCTTTCAGTTGAGCTTTGCCGCCATGGGGGGAATCGCGCTGGCGTTGGCAATTTCCGGCGGCGGATTTGGCGGATGGCGCTCTCCGGCGGCGGGATGGCGGGCGCGGCTCACGGGCTGGGCGGTTTCTTCGGCGTGGGTATCGGCGGCGGCTACTCTGGCGACTTGGCCGCTGTCAGCGGCTATTTTCGGGGAAGTCGCGTTGCTGAGCGTGCCGGTGTCGCTGCTGGCGATTCCGGCCATGGCTCCGCTCATCGTGACAACAATGTGCGCTGCTGCGGCCGGATTGGCCTTCGAGCCGTTGGGGGAACTGCTGGGCTGGATTGCGGCGGCTCCGGTGGCCTACCTGGTTGCCGTGGTGTGGGCCTTTCCGGCGTGGACGGCGGAGGCGGAATGGGCTGGCAAGCCGCTGCTGCTGGCGTGGTACGGCGGCTTGGGGTTGGCGCTGCTGGCGGCGCAGCCGCACCGGACGCGCCGGTGGCGGCGAGCAATCAGCCATGGTCTGGGGCGATTGAAAGGAAGCCCGGCGGCCGGGCTGCGGTGGCCCAATCCATACTTCACCATAGTGGCGGCCGTCGCGTTGAGCATCGCCTCAGCCATCCTGTGGGTCAGGGCGGCGGACGGGCCGGACGGATACCTGCACGTCCATTTCTTTGACGTCGGTCAAGGGGACAGTATACTGATTGTCACGCCGTCGGGACGGCAGGCGCTGATAGATGGCGGCCCGGACGCCGACGGCGCATCGCAGGTGTTGGCCGGCGCGCTGCCCCGGGGAGACCGCAGCCTGGACCTGGTGGTGATGACGCACTCGGACTCCGACCACAGCCGGGGCCTGCTGGCGGCGCTGGACCGCTACACCGTGGGCGCGGCGCTGTCCGCCCCCTCGCCGCCGGACGCGGCGGACGACGGGATGCGGGCGCAGTGGGAGCAGCGGCTGGAAGGGCGCGGCATCCCGCTGGTGGAGGTGAGCGCCGAATACGTGATTCACTTGGACGACGGGGTTGAGCTGCGCGCGCTTAGTCCGCCGCCGGAGCGGATGTTTGGCGACTCCAACAACGATTCCTTGGTGCTGCGGCTGGCCTACGGCGATATTAGCTTTCTGCTGACCGCCGACATCGGACAAGAAGCCGAGGGGCGGCTGCTCCGGGGCGGCGCTCAACTGTCCGGCACGGTTCTGAAGGTGGCGCACCACGGCAGCAATACGTCCACTACCCCGCAATTCCTGAACGCCGTCAATCCGGCCATTGCGGTAATATCCGCCGGGCGCGATAACTCCTACGGCCACCCCGCCCCGGCGGTGGTGGAGCGGCTGGAAGCCCGGCTTGGCGCAGAGAACGTGTTTCGCACCGACTTGCAGGGGGATGTCCATGTGGTGTCGGACGGGGTTTCGCTGGAAGTGCGGACGAGGCGGTAGAAGCGGCGCGCGCCTAGCGGCAAAGGCTTTGCGCCTATCTCCGCAGAGACAATCCTGCCAGTTGCCTTTTCTTTGCCGCCGGATTATTGTTTTGCGGGACAGCAACAGCAGGGGGCAAACTGTTGACGGACATCAAGCGGGCTGACGGGCGGCGGTGGGATGAGCCGCGCCCGGTGAACATCGCCGTGGGGTACCAGCGGTCGGCGGAGGGGTCGGCGCTGATCGAGATGGGCGGCACGCGGGTTCTGTGCGCCGCATCCCTGGAGGAGCGGGTGCCGGCGTTCCTGCGCGGCCAGGGGCGCGGGTGGGTGACCGCCGAGTATTCGATGCTGCCGCGGGCCACGAACACCCGCGCCGCCCGCGAGCGCGACACCGGACGGGTCAGCGGGCGCTCGCAGGAGATCCAGCGGCTCATCGGGCGGTCGCTGCGGGCGGTGACCGACATGGCGGCGCTGGGCGAGCGGACGGTACAGATAGACTGCGACGTTATCGAGGCCGACGGCGGCACGCGGACGGCGGCCATCACCGGGGCCTACGTGGCGCTGCATCAGGCGATGACGCTGCTGGTGCGCCAGCGGGCGCTGCGCCGGGTGCCGCTGGATAGTCCGGTGGCGGCGGTGAGCGTCGGGCTGCTGGGGGAGCAACTGCTCCTCGACCTTTGCTATGCCGAGGACTACGAGGCCGACGTGGATTTCAACGTGGCATTGACCGCCCGCGGCGGGCTGGTGGAGCTGCAAGGCGCAACGGAAGGCCGCCCTTTCCCGCGCCCGATGGTGGAGCGGGTGCTGTCGCTGGCGGCGCAGGGGCTGGAGCCGGCGTTCCAAGCGCAACGGGAGGCGCTGCGGCGGGTGTGATTTCTTACCGCAAAGGCGCGAAAACGCAATGATGATATCGAACCCCGCTGCCATCGCGCCTTTGCGTCGAAAATCCCTCTAGGCCGGGGCGCCGTCTTCCGTCAGGTGAACTATGGGCAGTCCCAGCTCGCGCAGGAGAGACTCCGCCTTGGCGCGGTCGCCTACCACTAGGATTTGCAGGCTGGCGGGGCGGATGTGGGTATTGGCGGCGTGATGCACGCCGTCGAGGGTAACGGCCTCTACCGACGGGCGGACGGTGCGGAAGTAATCGCCGGGGAGGCCGAACTGCTCCAGGGACACCAGTTGCCCGAGGACGGAGGCAGGCCGCTCGAAGCTGGCAGGGTAGGCCCGCATCAGGCCGTCCTTCGCGTTGCCCAGCTCCTCGGCGGTGATGGGGCGACCGGAGTGCACTTCGTTGAATTCCTTGAGCGTTTCGTAGACCGATTCCTTGGTGGCGTTGCTCTGTACCGACCCGCCGGCCACCAGCAGCGACGGGCAGCGATACCACTGGACGTAAGACTGGTAGCCGTAGCTGTAGCCCTTGTCCTGCCGCAGGTTCTGGTTGAGCCGCGCCGAGAACTGGCCGCCAAAGGCGTAGTTAGCCAGCAGCAGGGCGAAGTAGTCGGGATGGCGGCGCGGGATCAGAGAGTGAACGGCCCGAATAACCGACTGGGGCGCGCCGGGACGGTCTACCAGATATATGGTGGTGTCCCTGAACAGACTCGGAAGGGACGGTCCGGCATCGCCGGGGGCGGATGGCGCATCTGCGCTCCAGGCGCCGAAGACGGCTGCGGCGCGGCGCATCACTTCCTCGCGGTCTATGTCGCCCACCACCAGCAGGCGGGCGTTGCCGGGGCGGTAGTCGCGGCGAAACTGGCCGAGCAGGTCATCGCGGGCGGCGGCCTGGGTGGATGATTCAGTGCCGGCGATGGGGTGGGCGTAGCCGCTGCCCTTTGGGTAGACCAAGCCGGGCATTAGCTGCTCAGCGATTACGTTGGGTTCGTCCTTGCCGCGGCGCAGGTCGGTGAGATGTTCGCGGCGCACACGCTCCAGTTCATGCTCCTGGAAGTCGGGGGAGAGAACAATCTCGCCCAGCATTTCCAGGCCCCTGTCCCAGTGCTTGGACAGCGTTTCGGTGGATACCAGGGTGTACTCACGGCGGCTGTCCACCGAGAGGCGGGCGCCGATGAACTCGAAATCGTTGGCTATCTGCTGGCTGGACTTGCCGGCCGCTCCTTCCGGGAGCATCCCGGCAATCAGTCCGGCCAAGCCTGGCAGACCATCCGGGTCGCCGGACGCTCCGGCGTCCAGCAGCACCCCGAAGGCCACGATGGGCATTCCGCGCTGCTCCACTACGGTCACGCCCATACCGTTGGGCAGCCGGTCGCGGGAGGGCAGCGGCGGCGTGAACACCGGCTCCGCTTCGGGGGGCGGCATAATGCTGCGGTCAATGGCGGCAGCGGCGGCGGACAGCGGCGTTTCGGGCAGCACCCGCAGCCGCACTTGGCCGCCGGACACGTAGGCCCCGGCCACCCGCAGAATGTCCTCGCGCTGCACCGCTAGGCAGCGGTCGAGGCTGGTGTTGATCAGCCCGGCGTCGGACTCGAACACGTTGAAATGGTTGAGCTGGTCGGCCCGGCCGCCAAAGCCGCCGATGCGGGCCAATTGCCGGTAGTGGTTGGCCTCGATGCGGTTCTTGGAGCGGGCGATTTCCTCGTCGGTGGGCGGGTTGCGGTGGATGTTCTCCAGCTCAGCCTCGACCGCGGCTTCCACCTCGTCCAGCGTGTGGCCCTCGGCGGCGGTCGCCTGCACCAGAAGCTGCCCGGCAATCTCCGAGGGAACGTAGCGGATGAAGGCGTGCTGGGCGATCTGCTTTTCGTAGACCAAGGAGCGGTGCAGCCGGGAACTGAGGCCGTCGGACATCACGGCTTGGTACAACTCCAGCGGCGCGTCGTCGGGGTGGCCTTCCGGGGGCGCGGGCCAAGCGATGTACAGGCGGGGCAGGGTCACCTTGTCGCGCAGCTCCAGGTCAATCCGCCCGGCCAGCGCGGAATCCTGGCGGCCGACGCGGGGTACGCTCTCGCCGGGGGGCAGGTCGCCGAAATAGCGGTGCACCAGCTCCAGCGCCTGCTCCGGGTGGAAATCGCCGGCGATGGCTAGGCTGGCGTTGGAAGGGCCATAGAAGCGCTGGAAGAAATCCTTAACGTCTTCCAGGCTGGCGGCGTCCAAGTCCTCTTGGGAGCCGATGGTCATCCAGTGGTAGGGGTGAGGCAGGGGAAACAGGGCCGACTGCAAATGCCAGTGGGCCATGCCATAGGGCCGGTTTTCGTAGGACTGGCGGCGCTCGTTCTTCACCACGTCGCGCTGCACGTCGAACTTGTGCTGGTCCAGCCCGTCCAGCAGGAAGCCCATACGATCGGCCTCCAGCCAGAGGGCCAGTTCCAGATAGTTGGAGGGCACGTCTTCCCAGTAGTTGGTGCGGTCGGTGGTGGTGGAGCCGTTGAGGTTGGCGCCGGCCTTCTGGAGCGGCTCGAAGTGGCTGCGGTTGTGGTGCTTGGTGCCCTCGAACATCACATGCTCGAAAAGGTGGGCGAACCCGGTGCGGCCCATTTCCTCGTTCTTGGAGCCGACGTGATACCACACATTTACCGCCACCAGCGGGATGGTGTGGTCTTCGTGGAGGATGACGTCCATTCCGTTGGATAGCCGGTGCTGCTCGAAGGCGATGGTGACCATTCTACGTTCCTTAGCTTTGGAGTGTGCTGAAATTCATATAGCGCAGAGGGCGCTATCCAGAAGAGCGCTTACGCCTCCCCTTCTATGGGGACAAGGCGCTGATGTACCGGGTCAACGGTCAGCAGCAACAGTTCCATGGCCGTAGCCCCCATAATGTAATGGTTCTCCGGCCCGAATATGACCGGACAGGTGCGGCGGCGGCCCTGTACCGCTAACGGCACCTCGCCCGTAGCGAAGTCAACTACTTCTCTAGTAGCTACCCGGAAGGGGAGCATAGCGTCAGGCGCAACGCCCAAGCGTTCCAGCAGAGACGCCGGCATCATCGAAAAAGTGGCGCCGGTATCTACTAAGGCAGCCACCGTCTCGGTAGCGCCGCAATTGGGGTTCCCCACCTGAAGGGGAACTCTGAATGTGCCCACGGGTGACCTCCGGGGATGGCAGTTGGCAATTCCGCGCGCGCACCGACGCGGGTATGGAAATTCATCGCCGGTTCGAGTTCAATCCCCAAGGGTTGCAGCGGCTATAGCAACAGTCCCTCAACCGGGACCAGCCGCTGCCGGGCCGGATCCACTGCCAGGTAAAGCTGCTCCAGGGTGGTGGCGCCCATCAGCAGGGTATCTTCCGGCCCGAAAACGACGTTGGCAATGCAATCCTCTCCCGCGGCGGAAAAATAGGCCCGCCCCACTCCGTACTCAACGCGCTCGCCGCTGGCGGTGCGATAGCGTCTGGTTCGCGTTGGCTCAATGCCCAGCCGCCGCAGCAACAGCGCCGGCATAACCGAATCAACGGCGCCGGTGTCAACCACCGCTTCCACGGTTTCCGACTGATCGGTGAACGGATTGCCCACCTGCAAGGAAACGCTGAAAAGGCCCATATCTAGCTTCCGTCCCGATGTTGCCAGTAGTTGGCGTCGGTGCGCTCGCTGATGGGCGGGTTGGTCCGGTTGTTGGCGACTTCCTCGGCGTCCCACAGCTTGGAGAACTTGAGCGCGCGGGGGCAGTGGCTGTAAGCCTCCTCCACTTCTATGAGCAGGCCCTGGAGGTGGCGGGAATTGTCATCGGTCTCGTAGAGGGCAAGCTCTATGTTCTGGCGGTCGAGCTCGTCCTTGCTTACCACGCTGGCCTTGCCGTTAACGCGCACGGTGTCGTTGATGCCGGGGATGAAGAAGATGAGACCGACGAAGGGGCTGGTTTCGATGTTCTGGTAGGACTGGAAGAGCTTGTTGCCGGCCACGTCGGGGAAGAGCAGGCGATGGTCGTCAATCACCTTGACGAAGCCCGGCTTGCCGCCCTTGGGGGAGGCGTCGCAGCGGCCGTCGGCGTCGGCGGTAGCCATGACCACGAAGGGGGCGTTTTGGACGAACTCCTGAACCCACGGGGTAAGGTGGCCCTTGAGCTTCTTCACCGCCCGCTCCGACGGCGGCCCGAACTGCCCGTTGAACCGGCTTTCGCTCACTGCCTGGTCTCTGATGGCTGTCATAACGCCCGCTCCTTTACGGCTGATTCGTGTCTGGTGATTCTAATGCCGACAGCGGGGGCGGGGCAACTGCCCAACGGTCAATTGGCGGTTTGAGCGGTCTTTCAGCGGTTACAGCGGTTAATTGGCGGTTTGGGCGGTCTTTCAGCGGTTACAGCGGTTAATTGGCGGTTTGGGCGGTCTTTCAGCGGTTACAGCGGTTAATTGGCGGTTTGAGCGGTCTTTCAGCGGTTACAGCGGTCAATGGCTCCTCACTCTCTCCCACCTTGCCCCTCGCGCCCGCCCACTGGAGCATACTAGATTCAGGTCCCGCAAGATTGACAGGTCATATCTTACTTGTTGCTCCGTGTAGGATTTAGACAGGAGCGGTAAGATTTCCCGGAAGGCAAGTCCGTTGGGAGCGCCGTCAAGGATCAGCAGGATATTTCTTTGCCGTTCGCTCAGGTCGAGGGGCGCCTGCCGGGGCGGGACGTACCGGCCGGGGCGGAACCGGACGGTGACAGCGCCGGCAAAGTCCTCGATTTCCGGCCGCGGCAGTCCGGCCGCAGTGGTCATATCCGCCATCTTGTTCGTGCCGCGCCCCCATCGCTCAATGATGCCGCGCAGATAGAATCCGTTGGCGATCAGCGGGTTCCAGGGCCGCGAAGCGTGGGGAAGGAAAAGCATCTCTGGAGTTAGCCCGAAGTGCAAAGAGCCGGTCGAGGTGATTTCCAGCCGATCATCGTAGATACCCAAGCCCACCGAGCCGCCGCCGTCCGTATACTCCCGGTGGCAGAGGGCGTTGGCTAGGGCCTCCCGCAACGCCTCCCTCGGATATAGCGGTTCATCTACCCGAACAAAGGAATCCGGCACAAAGCGCCCGGCAATGGGCAGATTATCGCTCAGGAAGCGCTCGGCGTGAGCGAGGAGCGCGAAGGCATTGCCGCGAAACTGCCGGTTGTCCGTAAAATCCGCAGTGCGGGAGACACCGCCAAAGCGGGCAACCCGCAAGAGACACTGAGTCCATTCGGAGGCAGTCACGATGCTCTGTTCCCGTCCGAACAGCGCTACTGCGGCGCGCAGCAGTGCGCCGTCCTTGAGCAGACCCATACCTTGAAGCATTTCATCCAGGCCGTCGGGCACCGGATCGGATAATCGGCCTATCCGAATGGCTTCGTTGACCGTGCGCCGAATTTCGACGGCATCCAAGTCATCCATCGTCCAGCCTTTGGCTGGCTGGTTCTCCCAACGCTGTTCGGTATGCACCCGCTCCAGAAACATCCGGTGTTCGTCATCACGGGACATCCGCCGGTTGGTGTTGCCCACCCGGCGGTAGGCTTCATTCCGGTGGCGATACGGGGCCATATCGCCGCGGCTTACTCTAATCAGCAAGACTTCGCGGTCTGCCGTAACAGGAATCCGCTCTATGGACGGAAACGCAGACGGCTCAATATCCTGAAATTCCCGGCTCAATTGTTCTATAGTGTTGCCACCCACCTGCTGTCCGGCGACCATGCCATCCGGCGTAGCTCCGATGATGATGAGGCCGCCTTGGTGGTTGAGCATGGCGCAGGCGGTTTTGGCGGCTTCGCGCCGCTGGCCGGTAGTGCTTTTCAGTTCCAGTCTTTCGGACTCGCCCGCGGCAGCCATTGCCGCGATATCGTCGGATGTCATGGTTTAGCGCCCCCTAGAACTCAATCCCCGGCTGGGCCTTGATGCCCACGTGGTAGGGGTGCTTGACTAGGGTCATCTCCGTGACTAGGTCGGCGAAATCCACCAGCTCCGGCGGGGCGTTGCGCCCGGTGATGATGACGTGCATCATCTCGGGCCGGTTGCGCAGGGTCTCCAGCGCCTCTTCCACCGGGACCCAGCCGTAGTGGAGGGCATAGGTGAACTCGTCGAGTATCACCACGTCGTGTTCTCCCTTGGCGATTACTTTCTTGCAGTCCTCCCAATGGGCCCGGGCCAGGCCGGCGGAATTTTCCAGGTCTTTGGAGCGCCAGGTGAAGCCGTCGCCCATGGCCCGCACTTCGATGTCCATCTTGCGGGCGGCGCGCTGTTCGCCGAAGTTGGCCGTGGTGTGCTTGATGAACTGGAGCATGATGACCTTCATATCGCGGCCCCAAGCCCGCAGCATCACGCCCATGGCGGCGGTGGTCTTGCCCTTGCCGCTGCCAGTGTTGACGATGACCAGCCCCTTGTTGATGCGCGGGCCGGTAACGGATTGGGGGCCGGGTTCCTGCGCCGGGTCGCCCGCGGCCCGGCCGGCGGCTGACTGGTTGTTGGTGGTCATTTTCCTTTCACCCCAACCCTCTCCCTCCGGGAGAAGGGATGACTTTTAGCTGGCGGGGATTTCACTCTCACCCGCCAAGGAAAGCTGAGCTTTGATTTGCCTGATGGCGGGATTTGCCGATGGGACGCTTCGTAATTAGGGACATCATTATTATGGACATCATTCAATCAACGAATCACGGCCAAACGAATCACGGTTCAGACCATCCGATGGGGCTGCGGGCGGCGCAGGTCGCAACGAATCGCGGGGCCAGTTCCGGCGCGCTGCCTAGGTGTACGTGTACGTAGGAGGCCCAGACGCGGCCGGCGCGGAAGCCATCGGGCCGGCCGCCCTGGTTGACCACGCGGTAGACCGATTCGTCAACCTGCGGCGGCCGCTCCAGAGTGGACCAGTGGAACTCGTGGCCGCGCACCCGGCGGCCCGAGGCCAGCAGCGGCCCGTCGGAGCAAGCCTCCACCTCCCGGTAGCCCAGGGACAGGCGCGACTGGGACATGGCCGACACCGCCGGCACCAATCCGGCCATGGGATAGGCCACCCCGTCGAACCCGGTCAGGCTGCGGCCCAGATACATCAGCCCGCCGCATTCGCCGTAGACGGGTACGCCCCGCTCCGCAGCCTGCCGGAGGGATTCCAGCATCGGGCGGTTGGCCGACAACTCGGCGGCGAACAACTCCGGGAACCCGCCGCCCAAGTAGACGCCGCCGACGCCCCCCGGCAGGCGGGCGTCCTCCATAGGGCTGAAGGGAACCAATTCCGCCCCCCACGCTTCCAGCAGGTCCAGCGAGTCCTGATAGTAGAAGTTGAAGGCTTTGTCCTGCGCCACCGCGATCACGGCCCGCTTGGGCCGCGGCTCCGGTGGATAGACCCGCGGCGCGTCCGGGGAAGGCGAGGGCGAGGCGCATTGACGGGCCAGATCTGCAATGCGGCCAACGTCCACCGTCTCCTCGATTTGGGCAATCAGGGCATCATACCACTGGCGGGCCACGGTGCCTTCAACGGTGGGTATCAGTCCCAGGTGCCGCTCCGGCTGCTCGAACTCGGCGCGGCGGGGCAGGTAGCCCAGCACGGGCAGGCCGGTCGTGGCTTCGATCTGCGGCTGGCAAAACTCCAGGTGGGCCGGGCTGCCGACGCCGTTGAGAATGACCCCGGCCAGGTTGAGGCCGGGGTCGAACTGCTGGTAGCCCAGCACTTCGGCGGCCACGCTGCGGGCCACCTTGGCGGCGTCGGCGACCAGCAGCACCGGCGCGCCCAGCAGTTTGGCGAGCTGCGCGGTGGAACCTTCCTCGTCGAGGCTGGAATGGCCGTCGAAGAGGCCCATGACACCCTCGACGACGGAAATCTGCCGCCGCGCCGCCGCCTTGCCGTACAATTCCAGCACCGTGGGACGGGGCAGCAGCCAGGTGTCCAGGTTGCGGGAAGGCACGCCGCAGGCCAGTTGGTGATACGAAGGGTCAATGTAGTCGGGGCCGGCCTTGAAGGGCTGCACCGCATAGCCCCGCCGGGCCAGCGCGCCCATAATGCCGGTGGCGATGGTGGTCTTGCCCACCCCGCTGCGAACCCCGGCCACAACGATGGTTGGAGTCATAATCAGCTACCCTAGAATGACGCTGACGAGAATGGAATGGCGCCGGGCGAGAATTTTTGACACCCGCCGCGCCCAACGGTACGATAACACAACCTTCGCACCTTGGCATTACGGAGTGGCATGATGCGGAGGGAGATCGGCGCCCAGAGAAGGTTCGTCGCAGCCGCCCCGGAAAATTGATCGGACATAACGGCGTGGCTGCGCTATATGTTGCGCATCTATCAGCGCGTCATTGAGAACGCTCCGGTTCGGCGGGCTAAAGGCCGCACATCGCCGCAGCGGAAATTCCCCTTGACTTGCCGGGGGGCAAGCTCTGCCATACAGGGATCCGTCCCTTGGCAGTACGCTGTTCCCGCTAGGCAAAGTTGGCGTTACACGGGAGTAGCCGATCCCCTGGGGCTTTTTGTGTGCAAGTGTTTTCAGGACGGAGGCAAGTGTTTTCAGGACGGAGGATTGAAATGCCTGACAAAGCGGCAATACTGATTTATGGCGGATATTAGCTTAGGCGTTTGAGATATGTCCCTGACGACATAAACGATTCAGACCCGGAAAGCGTTGCTCTTTACTGAAGAGGCTCAGTTTCACAATAATTTGTTCCAACGCCTGCGCAGAGAACGCAACTTTACTTTGAGATTGGGAGAAGCGACCAAGCCAGGGGATAATTCCTGGCTATTAAGGACTGATACACAAAGGCGTCTTTTCAGTGACTGCATTCAGGTATCGGAACTTACGGACAATGATTTCGTTCCAAATCTTTGGCAGAAAGGCGTTGATATACGCATTGGCCTAGATATAGCGACAATCACTTGAAAAAGCAAGCCAATATCATCGCACTGGTATGCGGGTACTGGTATCCGGCGACAGCGGCTTTGTGCCTGCGGCAATACTGGCCCGGCGGGAAGGCGTCGCATTTATTCTTGATCCATTGTGCAAAGGGTATCTCCCGGACTTTCGGAACATATTGACCTGCTAAGAAGCGGGTTTTCCAATCCACGGCGCAGAACGCCACCGGATAATCAGCCGGACAAACCGGCGGCATCTCAGGATGCCGACCCTTGACTTGCCCCGATCTTATCAAACAACGGCAGGTGCGAATATGCCCAGACTTGAGACCCTTAGCGAAGTCCAGCGGCGGATGCTGCAAATGTTCCCGTGCATGGAGCACGATGATACCCCGTGGGCGCCAATGCGCAAGCCCCTCAGCGAAAGCCGGGTGGCCTTGGTCACGTCGGCGGGGCTGCATCTGCGGGGCGACAGGCCCTTCATCAGCGACCCGCAGGGCGGCGACGCTTCCTACCGGGTCATTCCCCGGGGTACGGCGGCGGCGGACATAATCCAGAGCCACGTCAGCATCGGATTCGACCACGCCGGCATCTACCGCGACATCAATGTGACGTTCCCCGTAGATCGGCTGGAAGAGCTTTGCGGGCAGGGAGTCATCGGCTCGCTGGCGGATAACTACTACTCCTACATGGGCGCGCTGCGGGACACGGCGAAGGTGGTAAACGAGACCGGGCCCGAGGTGGCGCGGAAGATGCTGGACGAGGGCGTGGAGGTCGCGTTCCTCACCCCCACTTGACCCCTCTGCTCGCACGCGGTCAGCGTGCTGGGAAGGTGCTTTGAGGAGGCCGGCATCAGCACTACCGGCGTCGTGTTCGTGAAGGAACACGCCGAGCGGACGAAGCCGCCGCGGATGCTGTGGGTTCCCTACGCCTTTGGCAACGCCCTGGGGCGGGCGGGCGACCCCCTGATCCAGCATCAGGTGATGAAGGCCGCCTTCGACTTGCTGGAGGCGGAGAAAGGGCCGGTGCTGGAGGAGTTTGAGGACGACACAATGCCCGAGCAGCTCTTGCAGGCTTCCGGCGTGGCGCGCTCCGATGCGGCGAAGGGACTCAATCCGGCCGATGAGCTGACTTCGCTGCGGCCCTACTACGAGCGGTGGGTCGAAAAGAACGGCGGACGCACGGCGGTCGGCGTCAGCGGCGTCCCGCAGCGCCGGTTCCGGGGCATCGTGCGCTTCCTCGAAGCCTATGCCGCCGGGGAGTCCACGGACTGCGAAGGGCGCCCTAGCGGCGTCAGCGTGCCGCAGTTCATCCGCTACTGCGTGGACGACCTCAAGGCTTTCTATTACGAGGCGCGGATGGAGCAGCGCCCAGGTTCGGACGACAGCAAGATTCACGAGTGGTACTGGGGCGAGACGGCCATGAGCGCCCTTATCGTGAGGCTGGCCGAAGCGATGAACCAGTCGGAAGACCAAGCGGTCAAGGCCATCCCCTACGGCCTAGCCCGCTAGACCGGATGCGGGGCTTTATAGTCCGCCCCCTGGCTGGTTGTCACCCTGACCGAAGCGAAGGGTCTCCCTGCCGAAGCAGCGGATTCTTCACTTCGGTCAGAACGGCAGTATTATCAAGAAGGGAGAATCGGAAGAGAGCTACCGGTTCGATGCCCGGGGATTCAACGAGAGCGCGGAGCGGATATCCCGGTGATGCGTATAACTCGCGCCGATTCCCCAAAGCCATTGGTAATAGACCGGGCCCCGAAGGACAACACAAGCAAGTCCCGCAGACCCGGGCCAAAAGACGCAAAAAGAAAATTAGGTGAGAGCAAATGGCATTCTACGCTTACGACCACATACACCTGCTGAGCCCGCAGCCGATGGAGACAGCCCGGTACTTCAACCAAATGTTCGGGGCGCGAATCGTGGAGTCGGTGCAGTCCGACGGAAACCCCCGCGTGGACTTGGACCTGAATGGGCTGGACATTTTCATCGCCCGTTGCGCGGAGGACGCCACGCCCAGCGCCAGCCATCCGCACCAGGGGCTGGATCACTTCGGCCTGCGGGTGGAGAACTTGGACGAAGCCGCCGGGGAACTGCGGGCAAAAGGCGCGGAGTTCACCTCGGAACCCCACGAAATCCGCCCAGGGGTGAGAATCGCCTTCGTGACGGCCCCCGGCAACATCCGCATCGAGCTGCTGGAGAAGGACCCCAACCGGGTTGGATCGTAAGGATAAGCGCTGGCGCTATCTGGGCGAGCAAGGTAAAGTGGCTAGAGGCTCCGGATCGGTCGCCAGGCTGAATCTAGCGCGAAACTTCATCAATAGAGATTTGGATATGCAAGAACGAGTCAGGAATCTGGAAATCCTTATGGAACTCAGCGCCAACCTAGTTCAGGAAATGGCGCAGGCGCAACAGCGTATGGATGAATCCCAACGGCAAATGAGGGACAACCATAGGCGGATGGCGGAAAATCACTTGCGGATAATAGAAAATATCCGTCAAATTGAGGAGGATATCCAGCAGTTCGATGAGAATCAGCATCTGATTGCGGAATCCCAGCGGCGCAGAGATGAACTGCTCCAACAGGTACTGCAAGCTCTTGCGGTGATGCAGGCCGACATCGTTCGCATAGACGAGACGCATACTTAGGCAGCAGAGGAGGCACTGCGCCCTCAACGATCTGCTAGGGGCCGTCGCGCCGTCTCCCGGTCAGACGGCCCGCCAACGTCAGCACGATTACGATGGCGCCGATGCCCAGCAGCAGCCACCCGATGCCCTTGATAATCCACTCCCCCACCGGGGAAATCAGGGTCGCTCCGATGACTGCCAGCCATATGCCCGCCATCAGGCCGCAGCCCGGCCCGCCGCCGCCAATCCGCATGCGCCGCCGGTGGTTCACTGCGCGCTTTCGCTCAGGGCATAGGCGGGGGATTCCCCGGAAACGCGGCCTTCCTCCGCCAGCTTCTCCAGGTGGGTGCGGACGTTTCGCGCGGCGGCGCCCCGCAGATTGTCAGCCAAGTCTCGGGGATAGACTGCTGTCACGATTTCGTCCACGGTTCGGGCGCCTTGGGCCAGCGCCGCCAGCACCTGCTCCTCCCGCTCGTTGCGGTGGCGGGCGTACCAAGCGATGCGGGCCGCTCCGTCGCGGATGACCTGCCCGTGGCCGGGGCAAAGTATCTCCGGGTTGAGGCGGGCCAGCGTTGCCAGCGATTCCAGGTACTGCTTCAGGTTGCGGACGCTGGATGACGAGTTGCCGAGGATGGTGTCGCCGCTGAACACCGCTCCGTCGGCGGGGAGATGGTAGGCAATATGGTCGTCCTCGTGGCCCGGGGTGTGCCAGGCTTGCAGCGACACGCCGCCGCCGGTTTCCACCGTATCCCCCTCCGCCAGTTCCCGCACGATGCCCCGGCCCAACTGGTGGGTCAGGCGCGGCTCCAGCTTGGGGTGGCAGCGCACCTCGCAGTCGAAGCTCTCCTGCAAACGGTCGAGACCGCCGATGTGGTCGCCGTGGCCGTGGGTAATCAGGATGGCCGAAATCCGGGGGCGGCCCAATTCAGTGTGGTATTCGAGTATCTGCCGCGTCCAAGCCCGGTAAGGCTCGCCTGAATCCACCAGCACCATCTGTTCCGAAGACTCCCCGACGAAGTATATCTGCGTTCCGCCGGGGTGCATCGCTCCGAAGGTGGACGGGTCTTCCTTGATGTGAGTGCTGTAAATGTGAGGGGCTATCTGCATCGGCGGCCTCTTCCAATGTGGAGATTTGCGCGGCTAGTTCAGCCGGGACTTGGACTGATTTTCCTCGCTTAACTGACGCGGGCCGGGTCTATGTCTATGGTACTGCCGGGCGGGAAGTCAATGTCTTGCAGGAAGTCGGAGAGGCGGCGGCCCCGCAGCAACAAACGCCAGCGGTGGCGGCCCCGCAGTCGCGGCGGCAATCCGGGGGTCGGGCCGTTGACCTCTATGTCGGTGCGGCCCGCGGCGGCGGCGCGGCGTTTCAGTTCGTCAGCGATGGCGGCGGCCTGCCGTTGGCAAGCGCCGGCGTCGGAGTTCTGGTATACGATGTGCGCCAACTGGTTGAAGGGCGGGTATCCCAGCCTGCGGCGGGACTCGATTTCCGGCCGATACATCTCCGAGTAATTCTGATTGGCCCCGGCCCGAACGGCGTAATGCTCCGGGTCGTAGGTCTGTATGAACACGCGGCCCGGGGCGCGGCCCCGCCCGGCGCGGCCCGCAACTTGGCAGAGCAGGCTGAACACCCGCTCCCCGGCCCGGAAGTCTGGCAGGTGCAGCCCGATGTCGGCCAGCACCACGCCGACCAGTGCGACGTTGGGCATATCCAGCCCCTTGGCCACCATTTGGGTGCCAACCAGCACCTGCGTTTCGCCCGACGCCAGCCGCGCCACCGCCTCCTCGGCGGCTCCGCCGCCTCCCCCTTTGCCTTGACCCTGCCGAAGGGCGTCGGAGTCCAGCCGGTCCACCCGCACGCCGGGGAACAGTTCGCTGACCTCGGACGCCACGCGCTCGGTGCCCAGCCCCAACTGGCGGATGCGGCGGCCCCGGCATTGCGGGCATTCGCGCAACGGGCGGCGGGAGTAATTGCACTGGTGGCAGAGCAGCCGGGCCAGGGCGGCATGATAGGTCAGCGACGTGGCGCAACGGCGACATGCCGCGACATGCCCGCAGTCGCGGCACTGGATGATGGAGGACGAGCCGCGCCGGTTGAGGAACAGTATCGCCTGGTTGCCGCTGCTCAGACACTCCCGGAGTCCGTTGGACAGGGCGCCGCTGAAGATGTGCCGGTTCCCCGCCCGAAGCTCCCGGCGCATATCGCAGACTTCCACTTGGGCCAGGCGGGGGCGAATATCCGAATCAGGATTCGCCGGATTGCCGGGGTAATCTGGTGAATCCTTCCATCCGGCGAAGCCTGATTCAGACCGGCCGGCAACGCGCCGGGGCAGTTCCAAGAGGCGCAGCCGCCCCCGGGAGGCGTGGTAGTAGCTTTCCACCGAGGGAGTGGCGCTGCCTAATACCACAACGGCCCCGGTGCATCGGGCCAACTCCAGCGCGGCGGCGCGGGCGTGATAGAGGGGCGCCGTTTCCTCCTGCTTGTAGGTCCACTCGTGTTCTTCGTCTATGACGATGATCCCCAGGTTCTCCACCGGGGCGAAAAGGCCGCTGCGGGGGCCGACCACCACGTCGAAAGCGCCGCCCCGGATGTCCCACCACTGGTCGAACTTCCGGCGCGGCGTCTGTCGGCTGTGCAACAGGGCGACACGCCCGGCGAACCAGGCATTGACCCGCTCCAGCGTCTGCGCCGTTAGCGCAATTTCAGGCACTAGGAACACCGCCCGGCGGCCCAAGCGTATGGCGTGGTCTATGGCCCGCAGGTAAACCTCGGTCTTGCCGCTTCCGGTTACGCCGTGGAGCAAGAAGGAACGGGCGGGGGAAGGCGCGCCCTCTCCCGCCGGGGGGAGGGCGCGTTTTCCGAAGGATGCGTCCAGGGCGGCGGTGATTTCCGCCAGCGCCCGCCCCTGCTCGGCGGTGAGGGTTAGCCGTTCCGGCCCATCGGCTCCACCCAGAGAGGGAATGGGCGGCGGGCCGCCGGAGGTGCGCCACCACTCTTGCGCCACCAGTCCCTTTTGCCACAGGGCTTCCACTGTCTGAGCGCGGAACTCCCGGTTGGCTTCGCTCACCGGCAGATGCCCGGGCGGTTGGCGAACGGCGTCCAGCAAGGCTTGTTCCCGGGCAGTCAACTGTAACCGTTCTTCAACAAGCTCGGGGCTAACGGGTTGGGCCGGTATCAGGTATGCTTCGTACTTGGGGGAAACGCCGGGCCCGGGAATGGTCACCTCGCGGCCGACTGCGCCCCGTTCCACCAAACGGTTGAGTTCGCGGACGCCCCGGCGGCCCAGCGGCTTCACAAAATCCGCTTGGGACATCCGGCCCTTGTTGCTCAGGGCTTCAAGGGCCGCCACGGTCTCATCCCGCAGCGTTTCCCGGTCAACGCCGGAATCCGAGATCGGGAACAGGCGGGAGCGGACACGTGACTCGAACCCGGGGGGGAGCATCAGCGAGAAGGCGGCGAACAAGGGAGAGCGGTAGTAGCGGCTTAGCCACCGGCCCAATTGAAGCTGCTCCGGGCCTAGCAACGGGGCGGGTTCCACGGGCTGGAGGATGTCCCGGGTGGGAAAGCCGGGATCGGCGGCGGACAGTTCGGCGACGATGCCTTGAAGCGTCTGCGAGCCAAAGGGAACCCAGACCAGTTGTCCGGGCTGCACGGTAAAGCGGGCCGGGATGCCATAGGTGAAGGTGCGGGCGTGGCCCACCGGGGCGTCCACCGCAACGTCCGCATACCTCAAATCATCCACGACTCATCAGCGCCGTAGCGCCCTTGGGCAAGCTCAGCATATGCCGCGCCCTTCAGCAGGACTGAAAGCAGCCCGGAGGTTAATTCTGCGGCTGCTCTTCGGCCCCGGCTTCCGGCTCTTCACTGGCCGGGGTTTCTTCCACTTCAGCGGCGGCCTGCTCTTGGGCTTCCAGCTCGGCAGCGGCGCGGGCCGCTTCCTCGCGGCGGGCCGCGGCGGCGGCCTGAGCTTCGGCGGCGCGAAGGCGTTGGGCCGGGTTGAGCTCCTTGATTCGGGCGGCGCGGCCCTGCAATCCGCGCAGGTAGTACAGCTTGGCCCGGCGCACCGAGCCGTAGCGGGTGATTTCCACCGATTCGATGAGCGGCGAGTGGAAGGGGAAGATGCGCTCAATGCCGATGCCGGCGGTGATGCGGCGCACCGTGAAGTTGGCGGCGGGGCCTTTCCCGTGGTTCAATCGAATGACCACGCCTTGGAATGCCTGGATGCGCTCGCGTTCCCCCTCGCGGATCCGGAAGTTGACGCGAACGGTGTCGCCCGCGGAAAACTGGGGAATGCGCGGATTGGCTTCGAGCTTGTAGATCTCGGCGGCGTTCATTTTTCAGTCTCTGTCAGGTCGCATCAAATATAACCGGCCGCGGCGGCCAGCCAAGAAGCCGCAAGCCAGTTTAACCGTCAATTCGGGAATCGGTGCGGAGCGCCGTCCCTGCCAACCCGAGGCAAGCAGGCAACTTGACCTGATGGTGGGCGGTAGTGGACTCGAACCACTGGCCTCTTGCGTGTCGAGCAAGTACTCTAACCAACTGAGCTAACCGCCCGCGCCGCAAGCAGTGTACCAATTGCAGCGCAAAGGGTCAAGGCGCGCGGAAGACGCCGCCTGATATGCCGTCAGACTGATACGGTGGCTGCGGGTTTCGGGCGAGTGGGGTTATGCGCATCCCGTATCACAAGTATAATGATAGATGATAAGGGCAGTGAATCAGCCGCGGCGGGTGTGAATATGGCAGTGAAGGAACGCTATCGTCTGCTGTATGACGGCGCGTGTCCGATATGCAGCCGGGAAGTGCTGTGGCTTCACCATCGCCAGCCGGAGGCCATCGAAGCCGTGGACATCGCGGCGGAGGGCTTTGACGCTGCGGGTTACGGACTGACCGGCGAGCAGGTGGACGCCGCTCTCTACGGCATCCGGCCCGACGGCAGCGTCACCGTGGGGATGGACAGCCTGCGCGAAGCCTACCGGCTTGCCGGGCTGGGCTGGCTGATGAACTGGACCGGCTGGTGGCCGGCGCGCCCGGCCTTCGACGCCTTCTACCGCTGGTTCGCCCGTAACCGTTTGCGCATCGGCAGGCTGCTGGGGCGGCCGGACGATTGCGCCGGCCAGTGCCGGTTCTGACGCCGGCAAGGGTTATACTTCGTAGTGTTCCGCGCCCTGCTTATACCACGACCGGGGCAATGCTTGGAAACGAGGAAAACGGCGCGGGCGCTTTTAGCCGCCGGGCTGACTTTGCGGGCATGGGAAACGCGCCGACCGTGATAAGGCTCGCGGCGGCGGCCCCGCTTTACCAACAGGTCAGCGCGCCGCGGGATGAGGCGCTGGCTCCGGCGACGGCGTAATGAGGGCCATAGGCTTCAACCATTCACGATGATCCGCTGAGAGTTGTCATTTCCCCTGATAACAAACGGATAGTATCGGCCTCCCTGACTATGCTTTTCCCGACCAGTATACCAATATGGACTATCCTGATTCCTCCGCAAGCTGGAAAAGGAGAAGCAGGCCGCCGGGAACCCAGGGTAAGTCCGTAGCCCAGTCCAGCGCCGGAAAGCAGCCACCCCTCGCTCAACCGGTGAGGGCTGATCTTTTAGCCTCTCGGATTCGCGCCTGTTGCTTTCCTTCCCGCCGCCGATTTACAGTAGGGGGCGTTACGAGGCGGATTCGGGGCGCGGGCCCGGCCCCCAGCGCGTAGGGGCAGGCTGCCGCCAATTAACCGCCCCAAACCGCCAATCCGTGCGCGCGGGGAGGAACACAGTTGACGACCAACACTTGCCGGTATGTCCATTGCGAGTCCAGAATCGAACAGGGGATGTACCTATGCCGGCGCCACTGGCCGCTGCTGAAGCGCGGGATAATCACCAAGTGCCGGGACTGCGCCGATTTCAAGGAAGCCCGGTATGACCAATGCACTACCTGCTTCCAGGGGAACCAGCGCCAAGAAAACCAGCGCCAAGAAGTGGAAGCCGCGCCGCCGAAACCGAAAACCCGACCATACTTCAATGGGAACCCCAACTCCTTCGATGAGAAATCCAGGCTGTTAGAAGACGACCAAAAGGCCAGGGACAAGCGGCAGCTATTCCACGACCAGCAGATGCGCTGCGTCTACTGTGGGAACGTCTACAAATACTACGAACTGGAAATGGACCACATCATCCCCAGAAAACTCGGCGGCCCGGACAACATACGGAACGCCCAACTGGCCTGCCAAAGCTGCAACATAGCCAAAGGAACCCTCACCGACATCGAGTTCCGGCAGAAGCACCGGGGCATCCTCCCCCAAAGGGAGAGAACCCCGGCAAACCCGCCGGTAAACCCCAGCAGACTGAGCGCGGCTACGATGCCCCAACCAACGCGCGGGGGAGTTCGTGAATGGCCTCCGTCGAGACAGGCAAGGCCATAAAAGCCCCAGATCGAAGAACGCGGAATAGGAATCGAAGGAAGAAGACCCTTAACGGGCGGCCCGGTGAAGGTCACGAAAGTCACTATCTTGGGCAAATTCCTCCCCTACAAGCGATGGCGGCATCTATAAGCGATGGTAGCATTAACCGAAACGGAACTGCTCAACCGCGCCTCCGGCCTCGTGCCTGTCCTCAAGGAGCGGGCAGCCCGCGCCGAGGAGTTACGCCGCGTCCCGGACGAAACGGTTGGCGACGTGCTTGCCGCAGGGCTGCACCGCATCGGAGTGCCCAGGAAATTCGGCGGCGCGGATGTCAGCTACGCCCTGGCGCTGGACGTTGCCGTCGAGCTGGGGCGCGGCTGCCCCTCAACCTCATGGTGCTATGGCCTGTGGGCCGCTCACTCGTGGCTGGTGGGTTACTGGCCGCGGCAAGCGCAGCAGGAAGTGTTTGGCGAGAGCGCCGACACCCTCTTGTCCAGTTCTCTCAACCCCGGCAAGCCTGCCAGGGAAGGATCTGAAGGGACGGCCTGCGAACCCGTTGAAGGCGGCTACCGTCTGTCGGGGCGGTGGGAATTCTCCAGCGGCTGCGACCACGCCGGTTGGGTGATGCTGGGCCTGCCGCCTTTGATTCCCTCCGCCATGGGGGAGCGCAACTGGGCACTGGTGCCGCGCTGCGATTTCGAGATTGTGGACACCTGGCACGTTTCCGGCCTTCGCGGCAGCGGCAGCAAGGACATCGTGACCAAAGAAGCCTTCATTCCCCATCACAGGATCCTTGATGTCAACGCGGCGGGCAACGGCGACTGGACGGGCTGGGAACTGCACGGCCAAGCCCGATACCGGGTTCCCATCGGGACGCTGCTGGGCTGGGACCTGGTTGGCCCCATGGTAGGGATTGCGCAGGGGATGATTGACGAATTCACGGCGCGGCTGGCCGGAACCTCCGGCCCCGGCCGGACGGCCGACTCCCCAGCCGTCCATACCCGTTTGGCCCAAGCCAGCGCCGAGACCGACGCGGCCCGGACGGTGATGCAGGGCGACATCCGCGAGATCCTGCGGAAGGGTAAGGAAGGCGAGACCTTCACGCCGCTGGAACGGGCCCGCTTCCGGCGTGACAAGGCGTTCAGCGTCCAGCTCTGCCAGCAGGCGGTCAACCGTCTCTTCGACCTCAGCGGCGGCCACGGCATCTTCGATTCAACGCCCATGCAGCGCTTCCACCGCGACGCCCAAGCCGTGGCCCACCGCGACGGTCTGGTAATGGACCTCGGCGGCCGCGACTACGGTCGCGTCGCCCTAGGATTGCCACCCGAGGGGCCTATCTGATCCCCGCCGTGCGGCGCCCGCCCAAACGCAGCTACTAGCGCCCCCAGAACACCGACGGCCGCCCCCATCATAAACACGTCGCGGTACGCTTTCAGGAATGCTGCGGCCTCGGCTCCCGCGGTTCCGGCCAGTTGGGCCAAGTGGTGGTCTTCGCGGAGAGCGAAGACTCCGCCCAAGATGACAATGGCGAATATGGAACCGAGCGCCTGCGTCAATGAGAGCATCGCGCCCGCTGTCCCGAACCGCTCCGGGCGGACGCTCCGCATCACCAGCGAGTAGCAGGCCGCCTGCACCAGCCCGTTCCCTGCTCCGGTGAGAGACACCCATAAGGACGCCTCGGCCAGGGACGATTCGGCGTCCAGCAGCCCCATCATGGCGAGGCCGGAGGCGATACAGAGCATACCCGCCGAGCCTACCATTCCAGTGCCGGTGCGGTCGCTCAGCCATCCCCCCAGCAGGGACATCGCCACCCCGCACAGCGAGGCGGTCGCCATCATCGCCCCCAGCGTCTCCGGGCCGCGTCCGAGGGTGTCGGCCACGTAGAAGGGGAAGATGAACCAGACGACAAAGGCGGCAAGGTACACCAAAGCGGAGCAGGAACCGGACACGACGAATCCGCGATTGCGAAACAGCCAAAGGGGCAGCACCGGCCAAGGGGCGGTTCGCTCGATTCGCCAGAAAAAGGCCAGCATGGGCGGCGTCAGCGCCAGCAGCGTCAGCACCGGCCAAGCGCCCCAGCCGATTTCCCGTCCCAGCCGCGTGCCGATAATCAGGCAGATCAGCCCGGCGGCCAGCGTCAGGGTTCCAGTCAGGTCAAAGGCCGGGCCTTCCCGGGACACCGGAGGATCCCGGTCAAGAAAGAGCCAGGCCAGTATCAGGGCCGCCACCATGAAAGGAACCCGGCCCCAGAACACCATCTCCCATCCCATCCAGCCCACCAGCAGCCCCGCCCCTATAGTGCCTCCCACCATGCCCAGGGCCTGATTCGCGGTGGTGAAGCCCATGCTCAGGCCGCGGCGATGGGGGGGAAACAGGTTGGCCGCAATGGCCGGAGCCACGGCGTACATACAGGCGGTGCCTATGCCGTGCAGCACCCGGAACCCGACCACCGACGCTAGGTCGGGGGATAAGGCAATGCAGAACATGGAAATCAGGTAGGCCATTCCGCCCCAAAGGTAGACGCGGCGCAGGCCAAAGCGGTCGGCGAAACTGCCCGCGCCCAGCACGAGGCTGGCCCGGATGCCCATGAACACCACCAGCGCCCACTGCACGCTCTGCAAGTCGGCGTTCAGGTCGGCGGCCATCTCCGGCAGGGCCACATTGACCGAGAAGTCCAGCGCGGCCAGAAACATAGCCAGCGCCGAGGCGGCGCCGATAAGGGCGTTGCGCCACCGTCCGCCGCCCGCTATCGGGCCGCTGACGGCGGCGGCGTCAGCGGCGGCCAAGGGGCCTGCCCGCGGAGAGGTTGCGGCTTTGACGGCTTGGGGGGGAACGTCTGCGTGAATCCATAGTTAAAGGATTCTACGCTATCGGGCAAAGGTTGGGGCGAAAGAAGCAAGAAACCCAAGGAAACGGTCGTCCGTTTACAGGTGGTAGAATACGCCGGGATGCCAAAGCCGGGCGCGTTAGGTCACAGAAAAGCCAATGCCCCGGCGTCATCACCGGCCTCCTGACAGAAAGCCGGGAGGGAACATCCGGGCCGCCGGCACAGGCTGACACGGGGAGATCCAGTCAGCAGGATGCGGGAACAGCGGCAACCGAGGCCCCAAGAAAGACTTTGCCCCGGCGTCATCACCAGCCCGAGGCTGGGATAGGACGGACCGGGGCCTCCATACGGAGTATCGCACGGAGTGCCATAGTGTGTCAAATTGAATACTTCCACGAATTCCGGCGGGCGGCTTCCAACAACCGGATGGCTCCTTATCTCAAGGGTCTATACTAAAGGCGTACAGCCTTATGCGGCAGGGCTTGATTCCATAGCGCAAAGCTGGGCGCGGGCCGCCCGTTAAATCAGGAGTGTGAGCATGGTTGAGAACACCGGCAGCATTGACGCACTGCTTCAGGAGGAGCGCAGCTTTCCGCCGCCCGCGGATTTCGCGGCGCGGGCCAATATGTCCGACCCGGAGATCTACGCGCGGGCGGCCAGCGACCCGGAGGGGTTCTGGGCCGAGTTGGCTGAAGGGCTGGACTGGTACCGGAAGTGGGATACGGTGCTGGACTGGAGCGGCGCCCCCTTCGCCCAGTGGTTCATCGGCGGCAAGCTCAACGTCTCCTACAACTGCATTGACCGGCACGTCAGAAACGGGCGGCGCAACAAGGCCGCCATCGTCTGGGAGGGAGAGCCGGGCGACTGGCAGGTCTACACCTACGGCGACCTGCTCCGGGAGGTCTGCAAGTTCGCCAACGGACTGAAGAGCTTGGGCGTGAAGAAGGGCGACCGGGTGACCATCTATCTGCCGATGACGCCGGAGTTGCCCATCGCCATGCTGGCCTGCGCCCGCATCGGCGCGCCCCACAGCGTGGTCTTCGGCGGATTCAGCGCCGAATCCCTGCGCGACCGTATCAACGACTCGGAGTCCAAGCTGCTCATCACCGCCGACGGCGGATACCGGCGCGGCGGCATCGTTCCCCTCAAGCGGAACGCGGATGATTCGCTGGACGGCGCTCCCACCGTCGAGCAGGTGGTCGTGCTGCGACGCACCGGCAGCGCCGACGACAAGATGGTGGCAGGGCGCGACATCTGGTGGCACGACCTAGTCGAAGGCCAGCCAATGACCTGCGAGCCGGAACCCATGGACAGCGAGGATATGCTGTTCCTGCTCTACACCAGCGGCACCACCGGCAAGCCCAAGGGCATCGTCCACACCTCCGGCGGCTATCTGCTGGGCGTTCAGGCCACGGCCAAGGGGATTTTCGACCTCAAAGAGGACGACATTTACTGGTGCACCGCCGACATCGGCTGGGTGACCGGGCACAGCTACATCGTCTACGGCCCGCTGGCTAATGGCGCGACCACCGTGATGTACGAGGGTTCCCCCGACTATCCCGACCGGGACCGTTTCTGGGCCATTGTCGCCAAGTATGCGGTCACCATCCTGTACACGGCGCCAACGGCCATCCGTACCTTCATGCGCTGGGGCGAAGGCTACCCGCAGAAGCACGATATGTCGTCCCTGCGGCTGATGGGAACGGTGGGAGAGCCAATCAACCCGGAGGCTTGGGTCTGGTACTGGCAGCACATCGGCGGGGGACGCTGCCCGGTGGTGGACACTTGGTGGCAGACCGAGACCGGCAGCATAATGATTGCGCCGGTTCCCGGCCTGACCACCCTCAAGCCCGGCTCGGCCACCAAGCCCTTCCCCGGCATCGAGGCGGAAATCCTTGACGCCGACGGCCATCCCATCGGCCCCGGAGGCGGCGGCTATCTGGTGATCAAGCGGCCCTGGCCCTCGATGCTGCGCGGGGTTTACGGCGACCCGGAACGGTTCATTGACACCTACTGGTCGCGGTACGACGGCATCTATTTCACCGCTGACGGCGCCAGGCTGGACGAGGACGGCTACTTCTGGCTGCTGGGCCGGGTGGACGACGTGATCAACGTGTCGGGCCACCGCATCGGCACCATGGAGGTGGAGAGCGCGCTGGTGGACAACCAGAAGGTGGCGGAAGCCGCCTGCATCGGCAAAGACCACGAGGTCAAGGGCCAGGCCGTCGTTGCCTTCGTCACCCTCAAGGATGGCGTGGCTATGTCTAACGACGTCGTCACCGAGCTGAAGGCCCACGTGGCCGGCAAGATCGGGGCTATGGCCCGTCCCGACGACATCCATTTCGCCGCCGAGTTGCCCAAGACCCGCAGCGGCAAGATAATGCGCCGCCTGCTGCGCGACGTGGCCGAGGGCCGCGCCTTGGGCGACACCACTACCTTAGCTGACCCGGCAGTGGTAGACTCGCTGAAAGCGCAGTACGGGGACGAAGAGTAGCCTGGCAAGCCCGCCAGCGGTTGCGGGGGGCATGCGTCCCCACGCCCCCCGCAACCGGCAGAACAGCCCGGCGATTCAACGGAGGTTCGCCAATGACGGCACGGCCCGCCCCTGACCGGGAAGCCGCCCGTAACCACCTCTTTCACTGCCGCCAGTATATGGACAATGCCCTGGAAGCCTTGCAGAAAAACGAGCCGGGCAAGGCCGGGGAAATGCTGTGGGGCAGCTTTGCCCAAGCGGTCCACGCCGTAGACGCTTGGCGCGGCCCGGTGATCCGTGACCACCGCAGCCTGATGAATTTTGCCAGGGATATTGGCGGGGAACTCAACGATCCGAACTATCCATACTATCGTCAAACTGCCCGAAGCCTGCACGAAAATTTCTATATCCCGGTGGAAACCGCGGAAGAAGTGGCAGAATTGCTGCCTGGGATCCAGCAAGCCGTCAATCAGATCCTAGCCCTGCTGCCGGAGGAAGCCCGCAACGGCTCTGTCGGCTGAGGAATGAGGCGCATACCCGCACCCCCGGCGGCCAGGCCCAGTAATCTGAACCGATTCAACGGAGGTTCGCCAATGACGGCACGGCCCGCCCCAGACCGGGAAGGCGCCCGTAACCACCTCTTTCACTGCCGCCAGTATATGGACAATGCCCTGGAAGCCTTGCAGAAAAACGAACCGGGCAAGGCCGGGGAAATGCTGTGGGGCAGCTTTGCCCAAGCGCTCCACGCCGTAGACGCTTGGCGCGGCCCGGTGATCCATGACCACCGCAGCCTGATGAACTTCGCCGCAAAGCTCCGGCAGGAAATTGACCGTGATATCTTCACCTTGGGCTTGGGAGCAGCCCGGGGGCTGCACTATAACTTCTACGTTCCGGTGGAAACCCCGGAGGAAGTGGAAATTATGGTGCCAGGTTTACAGCAAGCCATCGGCCAGGTTCTGGCCCTGCTGCCGGAGGAAGCCCGCAACGGCGCCCCGCCGGAATAGCGCCTTTACGGAATACAAACCGGGTGCTGTTGGAAACACTGATTCATGCTGTCATAATGCAATTATGTTCCCTTCAGGTTCAGCGGCGCAGGTATGACACAGGAGATAGATTATGGCAACTTACCGCAAACACGAGGCCCAAGAGTGGGCTTGGGAGACGCTCCGGGGGCAGTGGACTACGCTGATTACGCCCTTCACTCCCGACAACCGCTTTGACCGGGAGGGGATGAAGCGCAACATCCGCCACGTCCGCAGCCTGGGCACCGCCGGGGCCGGTTGCGCCTGGGGTATGGGCGAGTTCTGGAGCCTGACCCATGAAGAGCGGCTGGACGTGATGGATGCCGTCGCCGAAGAGGCCCAGTCAGCCAATGGAAATGGGAGCTGGCCCATCGGCGCCCACGTCACCCACACCTCGGCGCCGGAGATGCTGTCGCTGGCCGCCCACGCCGAGGGCCGCGGCTACGACCTGCTCATCGTCGCCCCGCCCTACATGGTGACCAAGACCGAAGACCAAGTGGTGGAATACGTCCGCCTGCTGGCTGAGCATACCAACCTGGCGATAATGTTCTACAACTCGCCGCAGTTCGGCATCACCATGAGCGTGAACGGGCTGGCCCGGCTGTGCCGCCTGCCCAACGTGGTCGGCGTCAAGGAGGCCAGCTTCAACCAGCAGCTCTCCATCGAGGCGCACCTGACGCTGGGGAAGGAATTCATCATCAGCACCCCCGACGAGTGGATTTTCTTCAAGGGGCAGGAACTGGGCATCAACCAGCAGGTGATGTTCGCCAACACTTCCGACTGGCGGTTCGACGTTCCCGGGGCCAACAACTACGTGCGCTGGATTGAGCAGGCCACCGAGGGGCATCTGGACGAAACCTTCTACGACAACCACCTGCGCCGCCTCAACGAGCTTTCCGATTCCTGGTGGACTCGCACCGTGGACAAGTACAACGGCGCGCTCCCCGTGTCGCTGGTGAAGTATTGGGGCGAACTGATGGGCTTGGCCGCCGGCAAGCCCCGCCTGCCGCTGCTGGAGCTGACTCCCAGCGAGAAGGCGCAGTTGCGCGAGGAACTGGAGCCGTTGAAGCCCCGCGTTCCTGAAGCGGCCGCCCCGGAGCCGGCCGGGCGCATTGCGCCCCGGGCGCCGGTATACTCGTCGGCGGCCTATGCCCGGCCAGCCGCCTCCGCCCGCCCCGAGCCGGCTGCGGGACGCGCCGCCTGGCTCACCGGCAACGACAACTTCGCCTCCGGTATGCTGCTGATGGTCAGTGTCCAGAACGTGGATGAAGCACTGGAGGCCGAACAGGGCGGCGCCGACGTGGTGGACGTCAAGAACCTGCAAGAAGCGCTGGTCGGCTCGGGCCATCCTTCCACCGTGCGCCAAGTGCGGGGCATCATTCCGGTGGAGAAGCACGTCAGCGTCACCCTGGGCGTGGTTCCCAACCAGGCCGGCACCGTGGCCATGGCGGTATACGCCGCCGCGATGATGGACGCCACTTCGGTCAAGGTCGGCTTCCGCGTCGCCGATTATGACACCGCGGCGGAAGTGCTGAGGGAGTCCCGCCGCGCTTTGGACGGGTTCAACACCAAGCTGGTAGGCTCGCTGTTCGCCGACAACGAACTGTACGAGGGCGGGTTGGACCCGCACTTGATGGTGCAGCTCGCCAAGGACGGCGAATGCGACGGCTTCCTGATAGACACCCTGGCCAAGGACGGGCGCAATCTGTTTGACTTCATGCCCGAGCCGGTGCTGCGCCGGATTGTGCTGGAGGGCAAGCAATTGGGGATGAGCACCGCGCTGTCGGGCCACCTGAAGATCAGCGACCTAGACGAGCTGGCCCGCATCAACCCCGACATCGTGGGAGTGCGCGGCGCGGTCTGCGCCTCGGGCGACCGGGGCCGGGCCGTGGCGTGGGAGGCGGTGGCCGAGTTCAAGCGGCAACTAGATCTCCGCAAGACCGGCGAGATTGACGTTCATACCGACGCCCCGCCGGTTGCCGCCGACGGCTGGGTGGTCATTGACGGGCGCGGCAAGAGCTGCGCCGGCGTCATCGCCGCTCTCACCCGCCAGATGGAGCTGGACAACCAGTCCTTCGTTGAGGCGATACTGGCCGACGCCCTGAACATCTACGACGTCACCCTGTGGGCGGAGCAGGCCGGCCACCGGCTGCTGACCCAGCGCAAAGACCCCGACGGGGCCGTGCGCGTTCTGATACAGCCTTAAGTTTCCCCTTCCGCCCTCTGAATTCCCTCCCCTTGACGGGGGAGGGAATCCCCCCGGATCCGCCCGGCCCGGATTAAGTCCGCCAGACATAAAATTAGGTATTGATTACCGGGGGCGGCCAATATAGAATTACAAACTGTCGCCCGATACCGGATACTGAAAGGAGCGACGCCAATTCATGACATAAAGGGAGGACTTGTGGATTGACGGTTCTAGGTTATCATGTCCTGCTGGAACTTAGGGACTGCAACCCCACTCTGCTCAACGACCTCAATTACATACGTCAGGCGATGCTGACGGCCGCGCGTGATGTAGGCGCCACAGTCGTCGGAGAGTCCTTTCACCGCTTCAGCCCCCAAGGCGTTACCGGCATCTTGGCTATCGCCGAGTCTCATATCTCGATACACACTTGGCCGGAATATGCCTATGCCGCCGCCGACATATTTTCTTGCGGCTCGTCTTTCCTGCCTAGGGAAGCGGCGCAGAGGCTGGCAGAGCGGCTGGAGTCGCAGGACGCCGAAATCAAGGAGATTGAACGGGGGTTGATACCTCAGCCCGTTACCGGCTGAGACCCCGGCTTATGGAACTCACGGGCAACTGGTTCGCTGAAAGCGTTTCTCCTGACTTGGCCGTAATGCTAAGGCTGCGGGCAGTGCTGTTCTCCGGGGCCACCGCCTATCAGAAGGCGGAGGTTCTGGATTCGTGCGTGTTCGGGCGCAGCCTGGTACTCGACGGGAAAACGCAGTCCACTGAGTTGGATGAGTTCGTCTATCACGAATCGCTGGTGCATCCGGCGATGATGTGCCACCCCGGCCCCAAGTCCGTGTTCATCGGCGGCGGCGGCGAGGGCGGCACCCTGCGGGAGGCGCTGGCCCACCGTTCCGTGGAAAGCGTAACTATGATTGACCTGGACTCGGAAGTCGTCGAGTTATGCCGCGCCCACCTGCCGGAGCACCACCAAGGCAGCTTCGACGACCCGCGCCTTACCCTGCTGCACCAAGACGCCCGCGCCTATCTGCAAGCCGAAGGCAGCGGTTTCGACGTTATCATCCTCGACTTGGTTGACCCGTTGGAAGAAGGCACGGCCTACCTGTTATACACCGATGAGTTCTATCGCATCGCCAAGGCGCGGCTGAATCCGGGCGGCGTGCTGGTGACCCAATCGGGGCCGGCCGGACTGCCTAACCACCAAGAATGCTTCACCACCATCTACAACACCCTCAGCGGGATCTTCACCCACACGGCGGCGGCGCAGGTTCACGTGCCGGCTTTCCAGACGCTATGGGGTTTTACCATCGCCTCAGACTGGCCCCTTCCGCAACTGCCGGACGACGAACGCAACTCCGGCATCGCCCGCCGCATCAACAAAGAGCTGCGGCACTACGACGCCGAAACCCACCGGGGTATGTTCGCGCTGCCCAAGTACCTGCGCCAAGGGATAGCGGCGGAAACGCGAATAAACCGGGACGGCGCTCCCGTGTTTATGATCTAACGTCCCCGCCTGCGATTTCCGTCCCCCTCGCCCGGTTCCTTTCCTCAAAGGAGAAGCAAGATCTCCTCAGCGGAATTGGGAAGGGAGTTGCGCGGTTGGGAATTTCACCCCCGCCCTGCCCCCGAGAGGGGGATTTCATCGCCAACCGCTGGGGCGGAAAGAATGGCCCCGCTTCGCCGCCCCGCCTACTCGCTCTCGCTCCAAGCGGCCTGCAATTCCTCTTCGTCTATTACGTCTTCCTCTTCCTCCTCGTCGGCCTCCGCGGTTTCCTCGTCGGCGGCCAGCCGGTCGGCGGGGTCGTCCTCGCGCTCGGTTCGCGGCTCCGGCAGGGGAGCGGCGCGGGAGGGAAAGGACGCGACGTGCTGGAGGCTGCGGTCGCGGTGGGTTTCGTGGATGATGACGCTGATGCCTGCGTCGTTGACCCCGATGACGGCGGCGGCGTAGGTGTTGCCGCCCTCGATGAGACGGCTCAGGCGGTGTCCCAAGCGCGGGTCTACTTGGCCCAAATACTGGCCGTCATCGGCATATACGTTGAGGGCGTGATGCTCCAGCCGCAACAGCGCCGGGTCGCCGGGCGAAACCAGGGCTGAGGATAGGCGGGGGGGCGTCTGGATCAGCAGTGTGGTGGCCGACTTGCCGCTCTCGCCGATGAACAACTGCGGCGCTCCGGCCGCCCGCCGGGCGTGGCGGGAGGCGGCGACGGAACTGCCGCGCATCTGCTCCAAGCGGGCGCGGTTCTTGCGGGCGATGTTGTTGTATGGCGCAATTTCGCCCAAGTGGTCGAGAACCGAGCCGGCCTCCTCATAGCTGCCCATTTCGATCAGTGCCTTGGTCAGCCGGTTCATGGCTTCGACGTCGTCCGCAAACAGTTCCAGTATGGCGTGGTTTACTTGAGCCGCGCGCTCCCATTCGCCCTTGAGGGCGAGGTCTACTGCCTCACGGTCCAGGCTGCGCCTGAACTTCGCTCCGTTAGCGGCGGCAGGAATTTCGGTATTCATTCTTCTCCATCCACAATTTGGCGCCCCGGGCCGGAATGCCGCCTCTCTGCGCTGCGCTTCCTCCAGGCACAGCGCGCCCGGCGGCTCCTCCGGGGGCAGGTTTCCATTGCTCTATTAACAGTTATATCAATTTCGCGCGGGCGGTCAATAGCAAAATCAGCCGGAAAGAGGGCAATTTTCCGCAGAATTCCTGCGAGGCGGAAAATCGCCGCCGGCGGATTTTATCACCCGGAAAAGCCCCGGTGCCGCCACCGGACACGCAACAAATCCATAGCCATCGAAAGGGCGTCGCGCAGGGGCCTGACCTTGCTGTGTTCGCGGTAATGCCAGTCCACGCCGATTTCGGCCATCGTCATACCGGAGCGGCGGGCCAGATGCAGCACCTCGACATCGTAGGAAAAGCCGTTCAGCGTGACGCTGGCGAACAGCCGGTCGGCGGCGGCGGCCCGGAAGCACTTGAAGCCGCATTGCGTGTCGGCCAGCCCCGGGGCGGCCAAGAGGCGGACGGCGGCGTTGAAGACCCGGCCCATTAGATGGCGGCGGCCGGGCTCGCCGTAGCGGGCGCCCCCGGGGGCCTCCCGCGAGCCGACCGCCACATCCACGCCCGCGTCTCCCTCCGGCAGCAGCCGCTCCACCTGCGCGATGGGAACCGCCAGGTCGGCGTCGCACAGCAGGCGGAACTCGCCGGCGGCGGCCAGCATCCCGTTCTTGACCGCCCAGCCTTTGCCCCTATGCTCCAGCGGAAGCACCCGAACTCGCGGGTCGCCGTCGGCGGCTTCGGCCACCAGGCCGGCGGTAGCGTCGGAGCTGCCGTCGTCGGCCACCACTATCTCCCATGGGTAATCCTGCCCGTTCAGATAGGAGACAATCTCGCGGATGGTGCGGGAGATGCGAATTTCCTCGTTGTAGGCCGGTATGACGACGGACAGGCGGGGATTGAAGGTAGAGGAGCAATGAGCAAGAGGGGGCGCCTGGCGTTTCATTTATCACTCCTCTGTCTGCACTCTTTGCGCCTCATTCGCGGTCGAGTTGAAAGCCCTCGTGCAGCAGGCGCACGGCGTCGCGCCCCTGGGCTTCCGAGATTATACAGGAGATGCGAATTTCCGAGGTGGTGATCATGTCTATGTTGACGCCGCCGTTGGCGAGGAGCCGGAACATGCGGGAGGCGTAGCCCGGCGTGTTCTGCATACCGGAGCCGACGATGCTGACCATGGCCAGGCCGGAGGCGCTGACCACCCCGGCCGCGCCCAACTGCGGCGCAACGGACGCCACCAAGCGCACGGCAGCGGCTAGGTCGGTGCGGGTGACGGTGAAGCTGATGTCGGTGGACCGGTCGCCCCCGGTGTTCTGTACGATGGTGTCCACGCTGATGCCGGCCTCGGCCAGCGGCTCGAACAGGGATGCAGCAAGACCGGGGCGGTCCGGCACCCCCTGAACCGTTATCTTGGCGACGTTGGCGTTGTAGGCGATTCCGGTGACTTTGATTCTGTCTTCCATCTGATGCTCTGCTGAAGGTCTGGACGCAATGGCCCGGCGGGCCTGAGGTTGCGCTAGCTCGGGCGGTTCGGCGGACAAGGCGTCGGACGGGCCGTTGCCGACGGCGTGAATCAGCGTGCCGGGAACGCCGGTGAAGCTGGAGGCCACGTAGATGGGAACGCGGTAAACGCCGCCCAATTCGATGGAGCGGGGGTGCATCTTGGCCCCCAGACTGGCAAGCTCCAGCATTTCCTCGTAGCCCACCTCGTCCAGCTTGCGGGCGCCGGGAACGATGCGGGGGTCGGCAGTGTAGATTCCCTCGACGTCGGTATAGATTTCGCAGCGGTCGGCCTTCAGGGCGGCGGCGATGGCTACGGCGGTCGTGTCGGAGCCGCCCCGGCCCAGGGTGGTTACGTCGTCTTCGGCGGTGATGCCCTGGAATCCGGCGACGACCACGATGCGCCCGCCGGACAGCTCGCGGCGCACCCGCCCGGCCTCAATGCGGCTGATGCGGGCGCGGCCAAAGCTGGTGTCGGTATGTATGCCCGCCTGTGGCCCGCTGAGGCTGATGGCCTCGTGGCCCAGTTCGCGCAGGGCCATCGTCAGCAGGGTGCAGGATACCAGCTCGCCGGTGGAGAGCAGCAAATCCAGTTCGCGGGCGTGGGGTTCACGGGAAACCGTGTGGGCCAGCTCGATAAGCTCGTCGGTGGTGTCGCCCATAGCTGACACCACGGCCACCACGTCCGTCCCCGCCTGCCGCACCGCGCCAATGCGCCGGGCGACGCTGAGGATTTTTTCCGCGTCGGCCACCGAGGAGCCGCCGTATTTCTGGACTACCAAGGGCATAGCGTCTTTTCTCGAAAGTTTTTCAAGGGGACGGCTCCGCGCCCTAGAAATAGGGCCTTTCATGGTGTATGCGTTGGCTCAGCCCGGAAAGACTGGGTTCTACCGCTAGGTCAAAGATCTCCAGCGTGGTCGCGCCCATCAGATATTTATCTTCGGGGCCAAAGATAACCGGGCAAATAGCTTCATCGCCTTGCCATACCACGCGGCAGAAACCCACGCCCATTCTATGTTCTTTGCCGTCCGCGAAGCCGAAACTCCGTTCCAGCATCGGCTGAATGCACATTTGCGTCAACAGCGATTCAGGCAGCATCGTGTGGACGGCGCCGGTGTCAACCACCGCTTCCACTTCCGTCGTGTCGCCGCCGTCCGGGTGACCGACCTCGAGGGTTGCACTGAATGTTCCCATATCCCCTTGCCCCTTACTCCTTGCTCTGGCCTGCTGCCACTCTACGATAACAAATGCGCCCCCAGCGCGGTAGGCCGGGTTATTTTGACCGCGCCCTCAACGGATGCCTGGCGGGCGGCTTCGGCCATCTCATAGGCCACGGTCATCTCGCGGCCTTGGGTCAGGGCCAAGACGGTGGAGCCGCTGCCGGACAGGAAGGCCCCCAGCGCCCCGGCGTCAAGGGCGGCCCTCATCAGCAGCTTCATGGCCGGGAACAGGGGCTGGCGGTAGGGCTGATGCAGCTTGTCCTGGGTGGCTACGGACAGGTATTCGGGATGATTGGTGGACATCCCGGCCACCAGCAAAGCAACGCGGGCCATATTGTGCACCGCGTCGGCCACCGGCAACTGCTGCGGCAGCACGGCGCGGGCGTCGGCGGTGGAAATGCGGACATCGGGGATAAACAGCACGGCGTGAATCTCGGCGGGGACGCTGACCGGCACGGTGTACAGCGTGTTTTCCCCGGCTTCGTGTTCGCTGGTCACCACCAATTGCAGGCCCCCCATCACTGCGGCGGCCACGTTGTCGGGATGTCCCTCGATGGTGGCGGCCATTTCCAGCAGGTCGCGGGGCGCGAACTCCCCGCCGTCCCCGAGCATTGCGGCCAAGGCGTTGGCGGCGGCCAGCCCCCCGGCGATGGCGGCGGCGCTGCTGCCCAGCCCGCGGGCCAGCGGTATCTCGTTGTCGCAGCTCACCCGCAGCGGCGGCATGGGGCGGCCCAGCTCCCGGTACAGGAACTCCATGGAGCGGTAGATCAGATTCTCCGGCCCGGATTCCAGCTCGCCCTCTCCCTCGCCCGACACGCACACCGACGGGGCGGCGCCATCGGACAGCGCTTCGACCTCGATGGTGTTCCAGATGTCCAGCGCCATACCCAGGCAGTCATAGCCGGGGCCGAGGTTGGCGGTGGTGGCGGGCGCGGCAACTCGGATGATGCTCATATTCGCGGCGGCAGCACGTCCTCGAAAATATAGCGGCCCACGTCCATGTTTTCGCGGAAACGGGCCGGGCCGGATTGTCCGTCCAGTCCGGGGCCGCAGCCTATGATTGGGACGGCGGTTTCGTGGGCCGAGCCGTGGGAGCGCAGGCCCGGCGGCAGCGTCACCTCGGCGGGGTCGCCGAACACTGTGGCGGCGTCGGCCAGCACGAAAATATCGCCCATACGCTCCGGCATAAGGCGAAAACGCAAGGCGGCCTCCTCACAAGGCAAGGCGCCATCCACGCCTTCCAGACTTCGCAAGGCGTCCAGCGCGGCGTTTTGGTCGGCCGGGTTGTCCAGATGAACATAGATGCTGCCGCCCAGGTTGGAGTGGTGGACGGTGTAGCGGTCTTTGATTACCGGAACGGCGCGGGCCTTTATGCCGTAGCGGGCCAACTCGCCGGGCAGATGCAGCATCCGCGACTTGTCGGACATGCCATGATCGGCGGTGACCAGTATCCGGGAGCCGGGGGCCTGCTCCAGTATCGCGCCCAGCCCCTCATCCAGCAGGGCAACGTGGCGGGCCGACTCGGGGCGCTGCGGGCCGTAGGCGTGCATGGCGTAGTCGGTGGTGGTCAGATACACTAGGTCGAAAGGCTCCTTGGACATGGCGTAGCGTCCGGCGTCCAGCACCCAGCGGTTGACTTCCAGCGAGTAGATGGGCGGCGGCTCGCCCACCCCGTCAACCACCCAGCCGGGCGGGGCCTCCGAGGATATGCTGACCGTGGCGGCGCCGCCCGGCGGACTGAGGAGGCGGCGCAGCTTGTCCTTGGCGGTGACCAGCAGGGAGCGAAGGCCGGCGGCGGCAGCCCGCTGGAACATGGTCTCGGCGCGAATAAACTCGCCGGACTCCATATAGAACTCTTCGCCGCGCTGCCGGTCCAGCCAGTAGTTGGAGGTGATGCCGTGCCGCTCCGGGTAGCTGCCGGTCACCAGCGAAACGTTGTTGACGTTGGTCACGCTGGGCGTCATCCCGCGCCCATCCACCCGGAAGCCGCGCTGCGCCATGTCCGTCAGGTTGGGCGCAGGGCAGGCGTCAAGGTATTCCGGGTCGAAGCCGTCAATCAGGACAATAATGGTGGGAGTGTCTATCGCCAAGGCCACTAACTTCCTCCATCGGCCGCAGATTCAGCGTCGCAGATGCGTCCCTGCTCCGGCATTTCCACGGCGTCCGAGTAAAGCTCCCCATCGCCGGACATTGTGCGGCGGCCCGGCTCAGTCGTCAGCATTCGCTCCGCTTTTGTCTGTCTGCGCCTTCGGATATTCTATCACTAGAAGGCCCGCATAGGGACGCTTCCCCTCGGCTTGGCCGGGCCTTTGCCAAGCGGCGCCTCGCTTCATTCGCCGCAGTTATGGCGAATTCGCTTGACAGCCGCGCTTCCGGGAAATCTATAATTACCACTGGCCTTTTCTGATGAACTGGTACGAGCCATATCAAAATGCTCTATAATGTTTCGCAGCTTCTGATGGAACCCACCGGCTCCACTAGGCGGTTTCAACTGGATGAGCCGGTGGCCGCCCCCGGCGGCGCGCCGGAAAAACCGGGCATTGGCCGGGCGACCGGCACGGTGCGCCTGCTCCGCACTCATCACGGGCTGCTGGTCTATGCCACCGTGGACGTGCAGGTAACTGCTACCTGCGCCCGCTGCCTGACCCCCTGCGACCGGCTCTCGAAGCTGGACTTGGAAGAGGAGTGCTACCCGACCGTTGACCCGAATACCGGCAGGAATATGTCGCCGCCGGACGAATCCGAAGGCGTGTTGCATATTGACACTCGCCAGATTCTTGACCTGAGCGACGTGCTGCGCCAGTACCTGCTGACGGACGAACCGCTGAAAATCCTCTGCCGCAGCGACTGCCGGGGCCTGTGTCCCGAGTGCGGGGCAGACCTGAATACGGAAAAATGTAGCTGCGACGGCCCCGCCATTGACCCCCGCTGGGGGGCGCTGGCGGAGCTGATGCCCAAGGGTATTGACCATTCACCGGCCCCGTAGCCGGGGCCATTGCACCAACCGGAATCAGGCTAAGAATGCGTTTCGCCTGCCGCTATGCGGAACAACGCACCCATACCGGAAAACGTACCCATACCAACGCACCTATACCGGGGAAGGGATAGGCAGGCAGAGGAGGGCCTTAACGCAATGGGCGCCGTACCCAAGAAGAAATTGACCAGAGCGAGGCAGGGCCGAAGGCTCAGCGCCTACAAGCTCAAGCCGGTACACGCGGCGGTATGCCCGCGTTGCCGCAGCGCAAAACTGCCCCATG
The DNA here is from genome assembly GCA_965213725.1 of Dehalococcoidia bacterium. Taxonomy (GTDB): domain Bacteria; phylum Chloroflexota; class Dehalococcoidia; order Lucifugimonadales; family UBA3495; genus VXOI01. Next base: position 1,189,150 of record OZ243924.1, on the reverse strand, counting down.
CCGCCTGTCCTGCATGCGGCTATTACCGGGGGCGGCAGGTAACGCAGGGACGCCTATAGGCGTCCCTGCCGGACGCTACCCTTTTACCCGAAACCGGGCCGGGCCGCCTTTCCTGATGTAGGGAGGCGGGGTTTACACATATCCAAAAATGTAGCGGCGCAGCCAGGAGTGTAACGGCGCCGCAGGCCGGGCAACTCAGTGCAGCAGACATAATGCCGCAAATGTAGATCCCGGCGGACGCCGATTTTTGGCGCAACACCCCGCGCTATCGCATTGCATTATTTTGGCGCCGTAATTAAAATTGTCCGAAACGAAACCCAGTCTTCGGTTTCCTCCTCAGGAGGTAGGCTACGATTACAACAGCATTGAACGATCGGGCATATGTGTTCCCGGGGCAAGGGTCGCAGAAGGTAGGTATGGGAGCCGCCCTCTTGGAATCGTCGAGGGCTGCCCGTGAGACCTTTGAGGAAGCAGATGACAGCTTGGGGTTTCCGCTGTCCCGGATGATTTTCGAGGGCCCGGCCGGGGAACTCCAGAACACAGTCAATTCCCAGCCGGCCATTATGACCGTGAGCGTCGCGTCATGGCGCGCTTGGCGCGAAGCGGGCGGCCTCCGGGCCGCGGATGTTGGAGCCGTCGCCGGCCACAGCTTGGGGGAATATACCGCCCTGGTTGCCGCCGGAGTCATGGACTTTTTCGACGCGGTGCGCCTGGTTCGCCGACGCGGCGAACTGATGCAGCAGGCTTCCGTCAACCGCCCCGGCGCCATGGCGGCCATCCTGGGGCTGGACGAGCTGGCCTTTCACCAGATTTGCGCCGAAACCGGCGTGGAGCTGGCTAACATCAACACCGACAACCAGATAGTCATCAGCGGCGACCGGATTGCCATTGCCCAAGCCGTTGATCTCGCCACCGCCCGGGGGGCGCGCAAGGCTGTGCCGTTGCCGGTCAGCGGAGCGTTCCATTCCTCGCTGATGCGCGAGGCCGAGGAGGGGCTGGCCGCCGAACTGTCGTCCCTGCGCCTCGGGGAACCCCGGATACCCATCGTCGCCAACTGCGACTGCCGCTCTCTGACCACCAGCAGCGAAGTCCGGGATGAACTGGTCAGCGGCCTCTGCCGGTGCGTCCAATGGAAGGACTCCGTGCTTGCCATGATCGGCTTCGGCATCGGCCACTTCGTTGAGTTCGGCGCCGGGGGCGTGTTGGCGGGCCTGATCAAGCGAATTGACCGGGGAGTGGAGGTGTCGGCAGTGGCCGACCCCGATTCCATCCGCAAGCTGGCCGCAAGCTGGCCCGCCCAATAGCCTGAATCTTATTGTAATATCCGGGCCTGCCCTGAGCTTGCCGAAGGGGGCTGTGTTGTATGGTCAAGTCCGTTGACCCCAGGCGCACAGCGAGAACCGTCGCCTTGCAATCCCTCTTTGCCGCCGATGTTCGCTCCCGGAAGACCGCCCCCGACTACGGGTGGATGGATGAAGAATTTGACGGCTCAATCATGGAGCTGGCCGGGCGGTTGCACCAAGGCGTGTGCGAACACTGGCCCGGCCTTGACCGCCTCATCGGCCGCTACGCCCCGGCGTGGCCGGTGCCGCAGTTGCCCGTCGTTGACCGCAACATTTTGAGAATCGCCATTTTCGAGCTTTTGCACAATCCGGCCACTCCCCGCAAAACGGCGGTTGATGAGGCGGTGGAGATGGCCAAGGCGTTCGGAAGCGACAGCTCCGCTAGGTTCGTCAATGGAGTCCTCGGCTCCATTATGGCCGGCCTGGAGTCTGGAGAACTGGCTGCCGCCGAACCCGTCGCTAAAGGGAGTTGAACCTTGCCCACGATTTACGAGCGCGTTAAAGACATTGTTGTAGACAAGCTGGGAGTCACTGAAGATGATGTCGAGGAGGGGGCCTCCTTTGTCGATGACCTGAACGCAGACTCCCTCGACTTGGTGGAACTGATAATGGCCTTCGAGGAGGAGTTTTCCAGTGAAGGAAACCCTCTGGAGATTCCCGACGAAGACGCTGGCAACATCGCCACCGTCGGCGACGCGGTGAACTATCTGAAGGGCCGCGGCATCGAAGACGAGTGAGCCGCCCCCGGAGACGCCGCCCTGCGTTTCCGGCCCCGCAGTGGCGCAGATGAGGAGCTGGGCTATGGATAGCCTGGACGAGGTAGCCCGGGCAGTTCGTGATTGCACCCATTGCCCATTGCACCGGGGCCGCACGCGCGCCGTCCCCGGCGAGGGCAACCCGTCGGCGGAGCTGATGTTCATCGGCGAGGGGCCAGGCTTCCACGAAGACCGGCAAGGCCGCCCCTTCGTCGGCCCGGCCGGCCATCTGCTGGAGGGGCTGCTGGCATCCATCGGCACCAACCGCGAGGACGTCTTCATCGCCAACATGGTGAAGTGCCGCCCGCCGGACAACCGCGACCCGGAGCCGACGGAAATCGCCGCCTGCGGGAAGTATCTGGAACGCCAGATAGAACTGGTCAACCCGAAGCTGATAGTCACCCTGGGGCGGTTCTCGCTGGGGCGGTTTTTCCCCGGCGAGAGCGTCACCCGCGCCCGCGGCAAAGCGCGCCGCAAGGACGGACGCCTTATCTTTCCGGTGCTGCATCCGGCGGCGGCGTTGCGCAGACCCGAACTGCGGAAGACGCTGGTGGAGGATTTCCACGCCATCGCCGACATTCTGACCGCCGCCCCCGGCCCGGAACCGGCGGACTTTCCCGGCGAAACGCCCGCGGCGCAGGCGGACATATTCGGCGCCCCCGAAACCCCGCCGCCGCAGCCCGGCCCGGCGGACTCCCCAAGCCCGGATGCGCCGGGGCGCCAGGATGACTCGCAGCAACTTTCGCTGTTTTAGCCGAGATTTCCGCTCCCTCCGTGAGATGGCAATGGCGAGAGCGTCCCCGGCAGTAGCAGCTTGGATTCCCGGCTTCGCGGGAATGACGGGGATTTCGGGAATCAAGGGCGGCTGTGGATAACGACGAATTGAGAGAGGAACGAACCCGAATTGGCAGAGAAACTTCGCGTCATACCCTTGGGAGGGCTGGGGGAAATCGGCAAGAATATGATGGCCCTCGAATTTGGCGACGACATAATCGTCGTTGACTGCGGGGTGCAGTTCCCCGAAGAAGGGATGCTGGGGGTTGACCTCATCATCCCGGACGTTTCCTATCTGGTGGAGCGGGCGGAGCGGGTGCGGGGCATACTGATAACCCATGGGCATGAAGACCACATAGGAGCGCTGCCCTTTGTGCTGCCGCAGTTGCCGGCGCCGGTGTTCGCGCCGCGCTTGGCCTGCGGGCTGATTTCCGCCAAGCTGAAAGAGCGCCGCGCCACCCGCGAGTTCACCGCCACGCCCATAGACCCCGGCACGCCCTACCAGTTCGGCCAGCACTTTGCCGCCCGCTGGTTCCGGGTCTGCCACAGCATCCCCGACGCCATGGGCATCGCCATCAGCACCCCGCTGGGAATGGTGATACACACCGGCGACTTCAAGATTGACCATACTCCGGTGGACGGGCGCACCATAGACCTTCACGCCTTGTCCCATTACGGCGATGAGGGCGTGCTGCTGCTGCTGTCCGATTCCACCTATGCCGAGGTGCCGGGCTACACCCCGTCGGAGCAGGTGGTGGGCGAGGCCCTGGACCGCGCCATCCGCGACGCGCCGGGGCGAGTGATGGTCGCCACCTTCGCCTCCTTGGTATCGCGGGTGCAGCAGGTGGTGGACGCCGCAGAACGCCACGGGCGCAAGGTCAGCATCGTCGGGCGCAGCATGGTGGACACGGTCAACGTGGCCTCCGATTTGGGCTACCTGCGCCTGCCGCCCGGCATCCTGCTGCCCCTGAACGCCACCCGCAGCCTGCCGCCGGAACGGGTGGTGCTGCTGACCACCGGCAGCCAGGGCGAACCCACCTCGGCCTTGGTGCGCATCGCCAATGAGGAACACCGTGACGTTCGGATAATGCCCGGCGACACGGTGGTAATCAGCGCTACGCCCATACCCGGCAACGAGCTGCCGGTTAGCCGCACCATAGACAACCTGCTGCGCCAGCGCGCCCGGGTAATCTATGACCGCATCGCCACGGTGCACGTACACGGCCACGCCAGCCAGGAAGAGCTTAAGCTGGTGTTGAGCCTGGTCAAGCCGCGATACTTCGTGCCGGTACACGGCGAGTACCGGCACCTCAACGCCCACGCCCAGCTCGCCTGGGATCTGGGAGTCGCCAAGGAAGGTATTTTCGTGCTGGAAGACGGCGACGTGCTGGAGCTGAGCGGCGGCGGCGGCGTTGTTGCCGGGGAGCGCATCAACGCGGGGCCGATCTACGTGGACGGCCTTTCCCGCCGCGACGTGCAAAGCCCGGTGCTGACCCAGCGGCGCAGCCTCTCCCGCGACGGGGTGGTGGTTGTGGCCCTTACCGTGGCCCAAGACAGCCGCCTGCCTGCCGGAGAGCCGCTGACCGTTGCCAGCGGTTTTATGGAAGAGGGGGAAACCGGCCAGCTCTTTGCGGAACTCGGCGCCCACATCGTAACGCAGCTTTCCGCCAACGGCGGCCCGCCGCTCAGCAACGACGAACTGAAGCGCAAAGTGCGGGAAACTGCCCGCAGCTTTATAGCTAACGCCACCCGCCGATCCCCTATGATAATCCCGGTGGTAACCGAGGTCTGATTCGCCGGGAATACTGCTGGGGCGTTCAACTGCCTTCCCGTCTGGGTTGTCATTCTGAGCGGAGCGAAGAACCTCGCCGGCGAGGCGGAGGCCCTTCCCTTCGCTCAGGGTGACAATTATAAAGACTCCGCCTTATTCTTTGCGCGCCCTCCGTTGGAAACCCGTCCGCCTCCGGTTGCCCGCCGCAATCCTGTCGGCAGGAGGCTTGTTATGGCCGCTACGGCCAAGAAGAAGCGATCCGTCTCCCCCCCGCCCTTTCCCGATATATCTGCCGACGCCAGCCCGTGGCTGTTGTTGGACGCCTTGGTGGTGGCCGCTCTGTCCGTCGTCGCCGCAGCATTCTTCTTCTTTTTCCCCGCCGCTCGGGAATGGACCTATCAGGCGTTGGGCTACGGCTGGGCGCCGGTGGCCCTGTGGGCCGCTTCCGTCGTCATTGCCCTGCGCTACTTCCCCCGCCTGCTGTTCCGCTGCTGGAGGCGCTGGGCTGTCGCCGCGGCGGCGGTGGCGCTGTCCGTTGGCGTTCTGTCTTACTTCGCCCCCTCCGACGGGCTGCTGGAGGACGTGACCCTAGGCGGGCGCTGGGGCTTGGCCCTAGGAGGGCCAACGCTGCTGCCCTTTGGCCTGCTGAAGCTGCTGGTCATCGTCGCGCTGGTTCCGCTGGCGCTGTACCCCCGGGCCGCCGGGCCGCTGTATTCCCGCGGAGCCGCCCGTGCTTGGCGCGGGTTGGCCGTGGCCGCGGGATGCTTATGGCTCGGCGTCCGTCGCACCGCTTCCTTCTTGGGCGGCGGGATCGGCCGGTTCAACCGGTCGCTGGCCCGCCGCCGGGCGGAGAAGGCGCAGGCCAAGGCCGCCGCCCGAATCAAGACCGGCGAACCCCTCCCGGAGAGCCGCCGCGAACCCGAACCCGCGCCCGCCGACGGTGTGGCCGGCATCTGGAGCGCCGCCACCGCTCCCGGCCCGGACGGCGCCTATGACAACGGCTATGTTCCCCCGTGGCAGTCGGCGCCCCCGGCCGGAGCGGCGCCGGCGCCGGAGGGCGGCGCCGGCTGGCAACTGCCCTCCGCCGGGATGTTGGCGCCGCCCGAATCGCTGGACGCATCCCAGGACGCGCTGCGGGAAATGGGGCGTCTGGTGGAGGAGACGCTGTCCGACCACGGCGTGCGCGTGGAAGTGACCGACGTCAAGGCCGGCCCCCGCGTCGTCCAGTTCGGGCTGTCGCCCGGCTGGGTGGCGAAGCGGGGCGCCGAGGGCAAGGAAGGCGGGGGCGAGCGCAGCCGGGTCAAGGTTCAGAGCATCATCACCCGCGAGAAAGACTTGGCCCTAGCCCTGAAGACCCCCTACCTCCGAATGGAGGCTCCCATGCCCGGCGCGGGTCTGGTGGGGATTGAAGTGCCGGTGCCGTCGCCCAGCAAGGTGCATCTGCGGGCGGTGATGGAGACCGCCGAGTTCCGCAAGATAGCAGGCAAGGGCGGGCTGCCCATCGCCATGGGCCAAGACACCGGCGGCGCGCCCTTGGCCCTCGACCTGGCTTCCCTGCCCCATATGCTCATCGCCGGTTCCACCGGCAGCGGCAAGAGCGTGCAGATAAACTCCATCATCGCCTCCTTCCTGCTGACCCGGACGCCGGAGCAGTTGCGCCTCCTGATGGTTGACCCCAAGCGGGTGGAACTGACCCCCTTCAACGGCATCCCCCACCTGATTCAGCCGGTGATTGTGGAGGCCGAGGAAGTCACCGATTCTCTTCGCGGCCTCAACCGCGAGATGATACGCCGCTACAAGCAGATGGAGGAACTGGGAGTCCGCAACCTGGAGGGCTACAACCAGCGGGCCGAGGAAAAGATGCCCTTCTTGGTGCTGGTAGTGGACGAGCTGGCCGACCTGATGATGGTGGCCGGTTTCGAGGTGGAGCAGAATCTGGTGCGTCTGGCCCAGTTGGGCCGCGCCGCCGGAATCCACCTGCTGCTGGCGACGCAGCGCCCGTCGGTCAACGTGGTTACCGGCCTGCTGAAGGCCAACATACCGGCCCGTTGCGCCTTCGCCGTATCCGGCCAGGTGGACTCCCGCGTAATCCTCGACGCCGCAGGCGCCGAGAAGCTGATGGGCAAGGGCGATGCGTTAATCCTGCATAAGGAATCCCCCAAGGCCCAAAGAATGCAGGGCGCGCTGGTCTACGACGAAGAAGTGGAGGCGCTGGTCAAGTTCTGGCAGGAACAGGAGGGCCCGCCCGTCCCAGCCATCAACCTCCTTTCCGGCGAGGAAGACGAAGACGGCGGCGGCAGCGTGGACGGGCAGCAGATGGACCAGGCCCGCGACCTAGCCGCCCGCAATCCCAACCTCAGCCCCTCCCTCTTGCAGCGCCGCCTGAAGGTCGGCGGCAACCGCGCCGAGGAAATCATTGAGGCGCTGGAAGAGGAAGGCTACCTTACGCCGCGCTAAGCCGCCCTGCCGCGCCCTCCCGTCGCCCGGTCAGTCCCGCCAAGGCGGGACTGACCGGGCGGGCATTGCCAACCCACCCTTGGAATGCCAGGCCCCGCCCGCCATTTTGCTATCCTGCTTCATTTTGCTATCATTAGGGATATTCTGACCCGGCCTCTCGGCTTTTGCTTTGCTCATAGACCTGCACACCCATAGCTATCCTAAGTCGGACGACAGCTTTATGAGCGTTGACGAGGCTGTCGCCGGGGCCAAGGATGCCGGACTGGACGGCATTTGCCTGACCGAGCACGACGCTTTCTGGGCGGAAGAGCAGACGCGGGAACTGTCGCGGCGGCACGGCATCCTGGTGCTGGCGGGCAGTGAAATCAACACCGACGCCGGTCACGTTCTGACCTTCGGGCTGCACCGCTACGAGTTCGGGATGCACAAGCCGGAGTTCCTGTGGGCCTGCGCCGGCCGGAACGGGGGCGTCCTGATTGCCGCCCACCCCTACCGGCGCCGGTTCTTGGAAGAGCCGGGGCGCGATCCCGCCGCCCGCGCCGGTATGCTGGAGCGGGCCGCCGCCGATCCCTTTTTCGGCCTGTGCCTAGCCATCGAGGCGCTGAACGGGCGCGGCTCCGCTGAACAGAACCGCTATTCCGCCGACTTGGGCGCGGCGCTGGCGCTGCCCGGCACCGCCGGCAGCGACGCCCACCGCGCGGCTCAGCTAGGCACGGCCGCCACCGAGTTTCACGGCAAAATCGAATGCCTTGCCGACCTGATTCGGCTGCTTAAAAACGGGCAATACCGCCCCGTAGACCTGCGGGCCGAATCGGCATAGCTCCCTCTCCCTTGTCTGGATCCGGGTTTGAGGATTCTCAAGATTTTCCCTATCCGGCGAATCCTTTAATCCGGCAAATTCTGATTCAGGCAAAGAGACAAAAAGCCTTGGGCAGGAACGCCTTGGGCAAGAACGTTGGAGTATAGTCCAGTTATGGCGGAAGCCCTGAGAATCGAAAACCTGCACGTAGAGTTTCGCAGCCCGGCGGGCACGGTCAAGGCGCTTAACGGCGTCAGTCTGAGCCTGGACGAAGGCCAGACCTATTGCCTGGTGGGCGAAAGCGGGGCCGGTAAAAGCACTCTGGCCTTGGCCGTTATGGGCCTGCTGCCCTACAACTCGTCGGTGTTGGGCGGCAGCGTCTACTTCCGGGGGGTGGACTTGATGCAGGCTGAGCCGGAGTACATCCGCAGTCTGCGGGGGCATCAGGTCTCCATGGTGTTCCAAGACGCGCAGGCGGCCCTGAACCCGGTGGAGCCTATCGGGTCGCAGTTGGAGGAAGTAATCCACCAGCACAGCAATATATCGCTGCGCAACGCCAACCGCATGGCCCAGGATATGCTCCGCGAGATGGGCCTGCCCGACCCGAAACGGGTGATGGGGCAGTATCCCTTCGCCCTCAGCGGCGGGATGTGCCAGCGGGTGATGATGGCTATTGCGCTGGTGCTGCGCCCCAAGCTGCTCATCGCCGACGAGCCGACATCCGGGCTGGACGTGACGCTCCAAGCGGAGATGCTGGAGCGGCTGCGCGCCCTAGTCAGGGAGCAGGGTTCCTCGGTGCTGCTGATCACCCACGATATGGGCGTGGTGGCTTCCATGGCTAACAAGGTGGGCGTAATCTACGGCGGCAGCTTGGTGGAGCACGCCGACGTGATTCCGCTGTTCCGCCGCGCCCAGCACCCCTATACTTGGTCGCTGCTCCAGTCCCTGCCCCGCCTCGACGACGCGGGCCGCCGGATACAGCCCCTCCCCGGCAACCCGCCGGATATGGTGAATCTGGGTGAGGAATGCCCCTTCCTGCCCCGCTGCTTCAAGGCGGTGAACCAATGCCGCCAACTGCCCCGCCCCGCGCTGGCCGAGACGGAGCCGGGGCACCGCGTGGCCTGCTACAACCCGGTGCTGCCGCCGGACTAGGGGCGCTTATGGGGATGGCGTGTTCAGCTTAAGATGCAGTTCGGCGTTCAATTTTCGGACGAATTCATCCTTTTGAGGTATTGCCCGGTTGTGGCGCATTGCTTGATACACTTCCTCGACGCTGGTTGATACAAAGCGAGTGGGCGTTAGCCTCAACCGGTCTCCTTGGGGAACAATGTCGTACAGCGCGAATACCGAAGCGTCTTCCGGCTTGAATCCATCCGGCTTAAACCCGTATCGGTTGACCAGATTCGCGTAGATGTATTCTTGTATCACCCAATAGCATTTTGTTCCCCAATGTTCATAGACTATGCCCTTATTCATCAATTGAGTGATTGCCCGTTTAATGGAGTCGTAGGTGTTCATATTGAAGCCGTAGGATTTGAGAGCCAAGTCATTGCCTCGCTGAAAATCGCGCATCCCCTCAACCAGTTTCCCGGTGCTTGTGGTAGAGTCGGATTGAATCTCCACCGTCGTAAAGTCGTCCACTTCTCGGGTCATAGGTTTGTGGCGGACGATGGCATAATCAATTCTGCCCACACCCGGGAGAGACAATTCAGAAAATATGACCGTATTGTTGGTGTCACCGAAATAGTGCATGGCAATGTTTTCCAAAACTAATGGCACAGAATCAAGAGTTCCGCGTTCATCAAAGCGATGAGGACAAATCGCGCGAATTCCGCCCCTATGCTCTACGGAGCAGACGCCGAAAGGAAAGTCAAGCAGGCGACTTTTCTTGTCGCAGGTATTTTGCATAAAAGGACACCAATGCCGTCTGCGGGCTTCTTCCGTCGCATTTTCCCGGTTGGCGGCGGGAAATCCGAAAATCTCGGCGGGCCGATTTCCGGGACTGTTGGTCATTTGGCTCCTTCTCGTATGAGGTTTTTCCAAGCGGCTCGAATTTCGTCTGGAGAGAAATCGCTTTCCAGTAACCACCCCACAGCCGCGCCGCAATGTCGGCAAAAAGTCTCGCTGTCGCTGTCGCTGATGGCTTTGATGGGCGCCCACTGCCGGGTTTCCGGGCCGCCGTTATTCGCCAGTACCAGAATGCTATCGTGCTTAATTGATTTCAGGCCGCGGATGTGGACGGATATGGGATGCTCGGAATATACCACGTGGGTGTTTATCATCCTGAAACCGGATTCTTTGAGGGCTATGGTGACATCGGCCCACGCGCCGGGATCCCAGTGATGAAAGGTGAACGCCAAGCGGCCGATGCCGGGTTTCAGAACCCGTCCGCACTCGGCGAAAATGCCTGTGAGCGCCGTCAGGAAACTTCCGGCGTCAGCGCCCTTTGCGGCGACGGCGCTGACCGACTCGTCGTAAGTCCATTCCGCTTCGCCAGGGAGCAGCCTGGAAAGCCACCCGCGAAAGAAAGCGGCAAGGTCGCTGTACTGCACGTTGTCGTAATACGGCGGGTCGGTCACGACCAAGTCAACGGAGTGGTCATCCAGCGGCAGATTCCGGGAATCGCCCTGGATGAGCCAAAATCTGTTCTGCCCGTGCGTGATGTCCGCCGGGCTGGAAACCTCAACGCCGCCATCTGTCTCGCCAAGTATCTTGACCTGCAAGGTTTTGCCGTCTTCATTGACCATCCGTTCAACCGGCAGCGCCGCCCACTTGCGGCCTCTTTCGATGCGGTCGCGAAAGAGCTGTTGCAAATTTCCCGACGATTTGCGCCAGTTGACCGGGTTATTCTCTAAGGCCGTGTATTGAAACGAGTATGCGTGCAACGCGAAAGTATGCCGGATTGCCCCAGGCCGCCGCCGGTACCAGCCCTTGTAGCCGCACAGCATGGAGTTGAACTCCAGGGACGTGGACACGAGCATTCCCAAATTGAGCTTGTCTGCCCCGGTATAATCCCGCAATTGCCGGATGCACTGGTCAAGGTACATCAGTTGGCGGGAGGAAAAGACGTCAAGATACGAATATACATTGCGCTTCAACAAATCGCCGGACTTGGGGCCGTCTTTTACCTTGAAATCCGAGTCCGGCCCGAAATCCAGGTCCCTTCTGTGGCGGTCGGCTAGTTCAATCAGCGCCAAGTCTGACTCGCCGGGCGGGCGAAACAAGTAGCCGTGTTCGTCACAGAAGAGGAATATGGCTACAGGCATATAACGCGCGTAAAAGGGCAAATCGAGCAGTTCCTTATATTCCTGTCCGCAAGAAGGGCATTCCTTCTCGGCTTTGGTGGTCAGCCTGGGCGTTTCAGTCAGGCTGCCGCCGATTTCCCAACTTTCCGGGCAAATCCTGATTTCCCGATCAGCCTCATGGCGCAAGTCGTATCCGTCAACCTGCACGACGCTGCCGCAAGCGCAAGTTTTGCCTATCCCGTACAGAGTGTATTGAATATCCGCCGTCTTTTGGCAGACAGGACACTTGGTTTGGAAACAGGGCGCCAATGAACCCCGCACGCTCGAGAAGAACGAATCGAAAGCGCTTCTCAAATCGCTTAACGGCGCTTGGACAAGGGAGGCGCGGGCTTGGGCAATGGGAATGGGGTCTATGTCAGCTCCGATGACGTTGGCTCCCAAGCGGATTGCTTCGTGAAGGGTTGTGCCGCCGCCCATCATCGGGTCAAGCACGACTTTGTTCTCCAGCCCGCCCGGAGTGTAGTAACCCCGGCGTTCCTCACTGGCGAATTGTTTGAGAATAGCGCGAAAGGTGGAGCCGCACCGCCGCGCCCACCATTTGTGCAGGTAGGTATTGGGGCGAAACAGATGCTTGTTGAACACTTCTCTACGGGAGAGGGCGTTGACAAATTCCTCGGGAAAGGCACTGTCAGCGTCAATGCTCTGCCCATTCCGGGCGGAAAGAAGCAATCTGCCCATTGCCAACTGGCTTTCTTCCCGTTCCCGGCTTACTCCTGTCATAGTATGTCATTTACTCCCCTTCCAGCTTTGCACTGCTACGGCAAGAACTACCAGCCGCTCCTACCTCTGCGGCGGCGCTTCGCCCACCAGCAGTTCCAGTGCCAGGTCGGGGTCGAGGCGGCCCTGCTTGATGGCGAGGTCGGTTTGGAGCAGGCGGTCGTAGCGCCAAGCGATGTCTTGGCGGGAGTGGCGGCGCGCTTGGCCGGTGGTCTTGCGCACCACGAAGTCGGATGACGTTCCCAGCGCTCGCTTCATCTCGTCGGCGGGCAGGCGGCGCTCCAGGGCGTCGCGGGCCAAGGCCAGCAGCCGCAGTTGCCGCTCCACCATAGCGATGATGTAGAGCGGTTCACGCCCATCGTCCCGCAGTTGGGCCAGCAGGCGCAGCGCCGCCTCCGGGCGGCCGTCAACCATAGCGTCCACGGTCTCGAAGATGCTGGCCTCGCGCACCTGAGACACCATCAGCCGCACGTCGGCCTCCTCAATCCGGCGGCCAGTGGCATATAACGAGAGCTTCTCCACCTCTTGATCCAGTGTCCACAGGTCGCCGCCCACCAAGTCGGCCAACGAGCGGATGGCCGCCGGGCTGACCGCTGCGCCCTTGGCTTCCGCCGTTTCCTTAATCCAGCGGGCCAGTTGCTCTCCCCGGGGGGCCGTATGCTCCTCCACGCTGCATACCGGGCGCAGAAGCCGCAGCAGGGGATTGTTGCCCGACAACTGCCCGTCCACCAGCAACAGAAGGGTGGATTGGGGCATCTGAGGGATGGCATCAGCCAAAACGCGCCAAGCGTCGGATGCGTTGCCGCTGCGCCGTCCACGCCCCCGTCCGCTTCCGCCGCCGCTGCGCGATTCTGCGGTTGCCAGCAGCCCCTCCACTACCACCAGCCGCAACGGGTCTATGAAGGGAATTGCTTGACATACGCTGAGAAGTTCCGGCGGCGCGAGCTGCCCGCCCTGCATCCGGTGCCGGTTGGCGTCCAGCAGGCCATCGGCGCCGTACTCCGACTCCAGCGCCGCCGCGCGCCGCCGCACCAAGAAGCTGTCACCGAACACCAGAAACGCAGGCATCACTCCCTCGATAAGCCACAGGACATAAATTTGCAGGCGCGGTGTTGGATCAAATTCCCTGGTCTGGCGGGCCGGCCTGCCGGTTGTTGAGCTGGCGGGTGAGGCGATCTATCTCCGCCAAGAGCCGGGTTCGCTCTGCCTCGGCCCGTTGGCGTTCTTGGGCTAGGGCTTGTTCTGCCGCCTCTCTGGCGCGCCTCTCCCTGGTTATCATTATGTAGCTCCATACACCGCCGCCAGTGGCAGCGATAGCAGAGTTGGTTGCGATGTCTTTCAACAGCGCCGGGTTGATAAATGCGGCGGCTGCCAAGGCATTGCATCCTGTGGCGACGCGGTGTTGGGTCAGGTTTCCTGGTCTGGCGGGCTGGCCTGCCGGTTGTTGAGTTGGCGGGTGAGGCGATCTATCTCCGCCAGAAGCCGGGTTCGCTCTGCGTCAGCCCGTTGGCGCTCTGCGTCAGCCCGCTGGCGTTCTGCGTCAGCCTGCTGGCGTTCAGCCAAGAGCTGGGTTCGTTCTGCCTCGGCCTGCTGGCGTTCAGCCAAGAGCCGGGTTCGTTCTGCGTCGGCCTGCTGGCGTTCAGCCTCGGCACGCTGGCGTTCAGCCTCGGCGCGTTGGCGTTCTTGGGCCAGGGCCTGTTCTGCCGCCTCTCTGGCGCGCCTCTCTCTGGTTATCATTATGTAGCTCCATAAACATGTAGCTCCATAAACCGCCGCCCGTGGCAGCGATAGCAGAATTGGTTGCGATGTCTTTCAACAGCGCCGGGTTGATAAATGCGGCGGCTGCCGAGGCATTGCATCCCGTGGCGGCGGCCAGTTTTTCGGTGCACTGGTTTCCGGTAAAATACCATACTGCCCAAGTGACTGCCAGCGCCGCCGCTACCGGCAATCCCGCTATTTCCCTGAAATCTTGCAACGATGATATATTCTGATTCATTGTCCGTGCCATTGCCGACGCGCCCCCGCCAACCGGAAAGTGGCGAATACTACTTCCTGTATGGAATAATGGCCTACGCGCCTGCGCTGATTCAACCCTGACACGGATGTAAAACTCTATGAAATTCGCCTTGTTTTCCCATGTTCCTTGGCCCGAAGACGTCCCGCCCCGCCATGTGGTGGACAACATCATTGAGGAGTTCTGCGTTGGCGAGCAGTTGGGTTTCGAGAGCGGTTGGCTGGCCGAGCATCACTTCTCGCGCTACGGGCTGGGGTCGGCGTCTCTGATGCTGCTGGCTAACATCGCGGCCCGCACCACCACGCTGCGCCTGGGAACTGCGGTCATCATCCCGCCGCTGCATCATCCGGTGAAGCTGGCCGAGGACACCGCCACGCTGGACCTGCTCAGCGGCGGACGGCTGGACTGCGGCTTTGGCCGCGGTACTGCGGGCTACGAATACGGCGGATACAGCGTGAACAGCGAGGAGAGCCAGGGCCGCTTCCAAGAGTCCATCCATATCGTCGAGGGGCTGTGGACGACGCGGGACTTCAGCTTTGAGGGAGAATTCTACCGGGTGGAAAAGGCCAACTTGGTGCCGCCGCCGGTGCAGCGGCCTCACCCGCCCGTCTTTATCGCCGCCACCCGCACCCGCGAGACCCAGGACTTCGCCGCCGCCAGCGGACACTCCGGCATCATCGGCGTGGTGCTGGACACTGGCGACGGGCTGGATCTGTGCCGCATACTAGTGGAGGGCGCGAGCCTGGCCGGCAAGCCCATGGACCTGGGCGGCATACCCTTCTTCCGCTACTTCTACGTGGCCGACACCGAGGCCCAAGCCCGGCGCGACACCGAGGCGGCCCTGAACTGGACGCTGGACGTGAACCAGTGGCGGCGCACCTACTCCCGGGGCAGCGAAGTCTATGACCGCCTCTCCGACTTCCGCCAAACCCGCACGGAGCTGCCCCCGTCCTACGAATACCTGTTCCAGCATCGCGCCTTCATCGGCGACCCGGAGCAAATCAGCGCCAAGATTCGCGCCTTGCAGGACGCCGGCATTGGATACTTTGGCTGCAACTTCTCCTTTGGCGGTATGCCGCAGGCCAAGGTGCTGAAATCCATGGAACTGTTTGCCCGCGAGGTGATGCCGGCCTTTGCCTAGCCGGAACTCTGCCCTCCGGCCCGAAGCAGGATAGAAAAGGCGACAGGATAATAAGGGAGGCACTGTATGACTACCCTAGCCGAGACGCTGAGCGGCTACGCGGCGGCGTTGCGCTACGATGACCTGCCCGCCGAGGTGGTCCACCTTGCCAAGCGCTTTATCATTGACTCCATCGGCTGCGCTCTGGGCGGCTACGACAGCGAACCGGCGCGGGTGGCCCGGGAGTTGGCCGGGGCCGTTTCCAGCGCCCGCCCGGTCACCGTGCTGGGCAGCGGGCAGCAGACCGGCTTGGAGCAGGCCGCCTTCGCCAACGGCGTGATGATTCGCTACCTGGACTTCAACGACGGCTACACCAGCAACGAATCGGGCCACCCCAGCGACAGCATCGCCGCATCGCTGTCGGCCACTGAAGCGGCGGGCGGCAGCGGTAAGGGGTTCATCCTCGCCACCGTGCTGGCCTACGAAGTGTTTTGCCGTTTGTGCGATACGGTGGACATCAAGCCCCGGGGCTTCGACCACGTGACCATCGGCGGAGCGGCCAGCGTGCTGGCGGCGGCAAGGGCGCTGAAACTGACCCCGGAGCAGACCCTCCAGGCCCTCAACCTGAACGTCGCCTCCAACTTGGCCTTGTACCAGACGCGCATCGGCGACGTGTCAATGTGGAAGGGCTGCGCCTACGCCAACGCCACCCGCAACGCCATATTCGCCGTGATGCTGGCGCAACGCGGCATCACCGGGCCGTCCCCGGTGTACGAGGGAGCGGGCGGCTATTTCAACGCCGTTGCCGGGCGTCCCTTCGATCTGGAAACCATGGGCGGCCACGGGCAGCCGTTCAAGATTGCCGAATGCAGCATCAAACAGTTCCCGCTGGGTCAGTACTCCCAGACGGTGGCGCAGGCGGCCCTGGAAGTGCGGGAGAGGATGCCGCAGGGAAGCATTCCGGGCAATGTGGCGGAAATAAACATCGCTACCCTTCAGACGGCGGTAAGCATAATGGCCGGCGACCCGGAGAAGTGGCGCCCGGCCAACCGCGAGACCGCCGACCACTCCATGCCCTATACCGCGGCGGCGGCGTTGCTTTACGGGGAGGTGCAGAGCCGGCACTTCGGCGGCGAATTCCTGTCCGACCGGACTCTGCTGGAGCTGGCGGGCAAGGTCAACGTCTCGGTGTCGGAAGAGGCCAACCGCCGCGTTCCCGAGGCGATGCTGTGCGACCTGGAGGTGGTGACCGCCTCCAGTCAGCGGTACTCATCCCAAGTCGCCTATCACAAGGGCCATTACAAAAACCCGCTGAGCGACGCGGAGGTAGAGGACAAGTTCCGCTCTCTGGCCGTCGGCCCCCTGACCGAAGCGCAGTCCGACGCCCTGCTGGAATGTCTGTGGCGCCTCGACCAAGCTTCGGACCTGAGCGAGCTGCTACGCCTGACGCAGGTGGAACCGGCGGCGGCCTGACCGCTCCTGCTCCGGCGGAGAAACCGGGGGCGCGGCGGGCTAGGAAGGCATACGCCAGTCCGCAGATGCTTGCCATGAGTCCCAAGACGCTGACGAAGATGCCCCAGTTTTCCGCAAGGTAATCCACTGTTTTTCAGCCCGCCCTTATGAAGTTTAGGGTATTGGCATCCTGTTCACAGTATGTTGTAATGAGACAACGCGGCGGAAAAGGCACACCTAGATTCCTGAAAAGGACAGGTTCCCGAGTTGCCGTTGGGCCGGGCTAAACCCGGCCCCCGCCTCAACCCGACAAACAAGGTCGAAGAGGCAGGGGGCAATCCCTGTCCTCCCCTTACGCTGAGGTCTCTTGGTGGCGGGGGTGGAAGCCGGAGTGGTCCTCGAAGGCGCCGGTTTCCGGGAATATCTGGCGGTAGAGGCCGCGGGTGCGCGCCTTGATGGTTTTGTTGACGCGCAGGTACAGGGCAGTGGGGTCGGCCTGCTGTTCCTGATACATCTTGCTCTGCAATGGGCTGCCGTCTTCCAGCTCCCAGATGCACAGGTATTTAAGCGCACCCTCGCCTTCCTCCAGCTTGAACCGGCGGGCGCTGACGTAGCCGGGAATCTCCATCCGTTCCGGCAGGTGCTGCTCGTTGTACCACTTGTTGAACTCCGCCTCATCCTCCGGGTCAACGTCCATGGTGACCACCAGCACCGTGCTGCCGATGCGCTGCGTGGGGGCGTTTCCGTTCCGTTCCGCCATAGCTGCCGCTCCTTTCGCATTGGGGTGGACGCAGTATAGCAGCGTGGCCGTGGGCCTAGGGGCCGCCTTCAATCCAACCCTCTCCCGGAATTGGAGGGGATTTTGACGAAACCCGGTTGCCGCCATGCCGCTGATGCCGCTATTATGTCTGTTATGGTCAAACTGAAAGTCAACGGCGTGGAGCGCGAGTCCGAAGTTCCGGCGCGGCGGTTGCTGCTGGACTTTCTGCGCTATGACCTGGGGCTGACCGGCGCCAAGGAAGGCTGCGGCGTGGGCGTCTGCGGGGCCTGCGCCGTGCTGGTGGACGGCGAGCTGTTCGCCTCCTGCATCACCTTGGCCGCCGCGGTGGAAGGTTCGGAGGTCACTACCATAGAGGGCATCGCCGGGAAGGAGGGCCTCCACCCGGTGCAGCAGGCGTTCATCGAACACGGCGGCTTCCAGTGCGGCATCTGCACGCCGGGGCAGGTCATCGCCGCCAAAGCCCTGCTGGACTTCAATCCCCAGCCCACCGAGGACGAAATCAAGGATTGGATGATGGGCAACCTCTGCCGTTGCACCGGCTACTACGGAATCATCAACTCGGTGGCCGCCGCCGCTCGCCAATCCGCTCTCCCTCCAGGGGAGGGTTAGAGTTCGGGCGCCGGCGGTCTATTAGTCAATGATAGATTTCGAGTTTCACAGTCCGGCGTCGCTGGACGATGCGCTGGAGATGCTGGAGCGTTACGGCGGCGATGCGCGGCTGATGGCCGGGGGCACCGCGCTGGTGTTGCAGATGAAGCAGCGTTTCGCCCAGCCCGCCCACGTCATCGGCCTGCGTCCCCTGGCGCAAGGCGGCTTGGGCGCGGTTGAAGAAACCAATGGCGAATGGCGCATCGGCTCCCTCTGTACGCTGCGGCGGTTGGAAGACCACCCGCTGCTCCGCGCCCGCATCCCCCTGCTGGCCGGAGCCGTGGGCCGGGTCGCCACCCGTCGCATCCGCAGCATGGCGACCATCGGCGGCGGGCTGGTCAACGGCGACCCCAATCAGGACCCGCCGCCCGCTCTCATCGCCCTGGGCGCGTCGGTGGAGCTGACCTCTCCCTCCGGCTCCCGAACCTGCCCGGTGGAGGAACTGTTTGTAGATTACTACGAAACCGGCGTGCATCCCAACGAGGTCTTGACCGCCGTGCTGGTGCCGGTTCCGCCGGAGGATGCCTGCGGCGCGTACCTGAAATTCCTGCCCCGCACGGCCGACGATTACGCCACGGTGTCGGCGGCGGCGCTGGTGTCGCGCCGCCCGGACAATACTTGCCGCGATGTCCGCATCGTTCTGGGCGCGGTGGGGGCTACGCCGGTTCGCGCCCGCGCCGCCGAAGACCTGCTGCGAGGCCAAGAGTTGAGCGAGGAAGCCATCCGCGCCGCCGCCGCTACCGTCCCCGACGCCGTTGACCCGCTGGACGACTTTCGCGGTTCGGCGGACTACAAGCGCGAAATGGCGGCGGTGTTCACGCGCCGGGCGGTGACGCAAGCCCTGAAATCCGGTTCCAAAGCAGGGGCGGCGGCGCAGTGAAACTGCTAAACTCTTGCCGGATACCCGCCGGTATGTCCGAAGTTTGGGATTATCTGATGGACGTCGCGGGTTCCGCCCGCTGCGTCCCAGGCGTCTTGGAGGTGGCCCCGGACGGCGCGGGCCGCTACCGCGGCGCGCTTCGGTCGCGGGTTGGCCCGATGAGCATAACGCTGTCCGGCACGGTCACGGTTCAGGAGCAGGAACCGGAATCCGGCCGCGCCCGTTTTCTGGTGGAGGCCAGCGACCGGCGCGTCGGCGGCGGCGTCAAGACCGATATGGTGATGCAACTGACCGCCCGCTCTCCCAACGAGACCGAGCTTGCCATCGAAACCGACACCACCTTTATGGGCCGCTTGGGCGAGTTGGGCCAGCCGGTAATCCGCCGCAAAGCCCAGGCCACCATCGAGGAGTTCGCCCGCAACCTGGAGCGGGAAATGGCGGCGCGGAGTTGAGGATGGATGGTTGAGACCGGAAGAAAGGGCAGGCGTTACGGTAAATAACCAGTTTTATGCATTCACCAAGCATTTTATGGAACGGAAAAGCAGAGGATACCATCTGGAAGCAACGGACGAACGCATCATATACGTCCTAAGCAGTCCCGCCCATATTCAACCTCCGGAAGGCAACCGGATTCTCTATTGGAAAAAGATTGTGGAATCAGGTCAAGAAGATTGGTGGCTAGTAGTAGTTATCGCCCGAGAAGTCGGCGGACTACAGGTGTTGTCTGCATACGAAGCCACTGATAGGGGGAATAGACTATGGGAGAAATAACAAAACTTGATGTTGACTACTCGGCATTGGGAGATCTTTTATCTATCTGGACGAGACCGCCCAAAGGCGGCGCCAAAATCGTAACTATGATGCCGGATTGTTCCAGCTTCTACGCCGAGGGGAAATGCGTTGGTATTTATTGGTATGATGCTGGCCGTATCTTGCTGCCCGTACTGGAGCGGGACGATATGACGGAGGCCGCCAAGTACCCGGAACTGCTGGTGGACTATTGCCGGGAAACCGACGTTCTGGTTTTTGGCAACCGGGAAAGGGCGGTGCGCAGCGAAGAAATGGCGACGGGTATCACCGTGCATATTGGCCCTGCCGGGCTGGCCAACAGATTCACCGTGGGAAACGCATCGGCTACCCTGCTGACCCGATTCCGCCATCCCATAGATCAAGAAGATACAGAAGATACAACGCAAGCCGGAACAAGCACCGGCCGGTTTTCGGAACACTCCGTCCGCTGATAACCACCCAATACTCCATATCTGAACATCGAGAGCTGAACATCGAGGGTTGCCGTGTGTGGTATCGTTGCTTACTTGGGGCGTAATGACGCTTGGCCCATCATTTACGAAGGCTTGAAGCGGCTGGAGTACCGGGGCTACGACAGCGCCGGTATTGCCGTGGTTGACGAGTCCGGGGCGCTCCATCTGCGGAAGACCGTGGGCAAGGTCAGCGGGCTGGATGCCGAAATCAACGGCTCGGCGCCGCGCGGCTCTTTGGGGCTGGGCCATACCCGCTGGGCCACCCATGGCCCGCCCTCCCGCGCCAACGCCCACCCGCATACCGATTGCAGCCGCCACGTGGCCCTGGTTCACAACGGCATTGTCGAGAATTACCTGGATCTCAAACGTCGGCTCACCGCCTCCGGCCACGTTTTCCGGTCGGAAACCGACACCGAGGCGCTGTCACATCTGGTGGAGGAAGGGCTGTCGCTGGGGCTGAGTTTCGAGGAGGCGTTTTTGCGGATGGGCCGGATGGTGCGGGGTTCGTCGGCCATTGCCGCCATGCTCCAGGGAGAGGACGGCCCCATCTGCGCTATGCGGCTGGGCTACGCCGGGGGAATCGCGGTGGCCCATCACGACGGGCAGGGCATTGTCGCCAGTGACCTGCCGGCGCTATTGCCGGTGCTGGAGCGCGGCCCCGGAGCGCCGGGCGTGGGCTTCCTGGAGGGCGGCGAGATGGCCGTGGTGAGCCGCGACGGGGTGCAGTACCGCGATCTGTCGGGCAACCCCATCGTCAAGCAGCCCCGCCGCGTTTCCCGCGATGACGTGCTGGTGGACAAGGGCGGCTACCGCCACTTCATGCTCAAGGAAATTATGGATCAGCCTCAAGCCATGGCCGCCGCCCTGCGCGACCGGGCCGACTTCGCCAACGGGCGGGTGGAACTGCCCGGCTTTCCCCTGACACCGCCGGACGTCAGGCAATTGGAGCGCGTGGTTCTCATCGGCTGCGGCACCAGTCTGCACGCCGCTCAGGTGGGCCGCCACTACATCGAGCGGCTGGGCGGTATACCGGCCGAGGCGGAAAGCGCCTCGGAGTTTCGCTACCGCGACCCGATTATTGGCCCGCGCACGCTGGTGGTGTCCATCGGGCAGTCCGGGGAAACCGCCGACACCGTTGCGGCGATGCACTTGGCCCGTGAAAAGGGCGCCACTGTGGTCACCATTTGCAACGCCGAGGAAAGCCAGGCCGCCCGCGCCGCCCACGGAGCCCTGTATATGCGGGCCGGGCTGGAGGTGGGCGTCGCCAGCACCAAGACCTTCATCGCGTCGCTGACCATCCTTCACCTGCTGGCGCTTTATCTGGGGCAAGTTCGGGGTTGCCTGGACGGGGCCGCCGTCCGCCGGATGGTGGACGACTTGGCCCGCGGCCCCGGGCTCATCGGCGAGTTGCTGGCCGGGGCGGACGCCTGCGGCCAACTGGCCCAGCGTATCGGGCACTACGGCAATTTCCTGTTCTTGGGCCGGGGAACCAGTGCCGCCATCGCCTCTGAAGGGGCGCTCAAACTCAAGGAAATCAGCTACATCCACGCCGAGGGCTACCCGGCGGGCGAAATGAAGCACGGCCCCATCGCCCTCATTGACCCAGGCATGTGCACCGTCGCCTTGGCCCCGGACGACGCACTGCGCGACAAGACGCTGAGCAACGTCAAGGAAGTCAAGGCGCGGGGCGGCGTGGTGGCCGCAGTGCTGACCCGCGGCGACGCCGATGCCGCAGCCCAGGTGGACTATCCGCTGTTCATTCCCGAAGCCCCGGAACTGCTGCTGCCAACCCTGTCCACCATCCCGCTGCAACTGCTGTCGTACCACATTGCCTTATTGCGGGGCTGCGACGTGGACCAGCCTCGAAATCTGGCGAAATCGGTAACGGTAGAGTAGTAAATTCTCCGCGGCCGCGGAGTAAACTCCCTCTTACATATTTTCAGGAACCGGACAATGTATCTGAAGTTGAATCACCCGACCGTTTCTCTGGACGCTTACCGTCCCTATATGGACCCTGAGCTGGCCGACGAACTGACCTCCATGGCTGCCGGAATGCGGCATTTGCGGGTGGCGCATCTGAACAGCACCGCCAACGGCGGCGGGGTGGCCGAGATTCTGCAATCCATGGTTCCCCTGTTCAATGCTCTGGGCGTTGCTACTGAGCGCGTCGTCATCAACCCCACCGAGCCGGAGTTCTTTCAGGTCACCAAGAAAATTCACAATCTGCTGCAAGGGGCCGAGGGATCGCTCAGCGATGAAGAGCTGGAGGTCTACCACGGCAACGTCCGGCAGGTGGCCCAGGCCATGAGCCGCGACGGGCTGACCGCCGACGTGTGGTTCCTGCACGACCCGCAGTTGCTCCCGCTGGCCGGTATGCTGCGCCGGCTCTGCACCACCGGCGCCCGGGCCTGGCTCTGGATTTGCCATATAGACCTGACCCGCCCCAACGAGTCCGCCGTCGATTCGTTGCTGCCCATGCACCAGGACTACGACCACCTGATTTTCTCGCTGCAACAGTACGTGCCCCGGAGGCTGGTGACCAACAAGCCGGTCTACATCGCGCCGCCGGCCATAGACCCGCTGGCCGAGAAGAACAACCCGCTGGACGAAGGGGCGGCCTGGGACATAGTCGCCGCTATGGGAATAGACCGCAGCCGTCCGCTCATTACCCAGGTATCCCGCTTCGACCTGTGGAAAGACCCGTGGGGAGTCATAGACGCTTACCGCTTGGCGCGGGAGTCGGTTCCGGGCCTCCAGTTGGCCCTGTTGGGCCTATCGCAGGCGGCGGACGACCCGGAGGCGCAGCAGGTGTTGGACAGCGTGGTGGCCCACGCGGCGGACGACCCGGACATTCACCTGTTCCACGACCCCGCCAGCCTGCCCGTGGGCAATGATCTGGCGGTCAACGCCTTTCAGGTGGCCTCGTCGGTGCTGGTGCAAAAATCCACCCGAGAGGGCTTCGGCCTCACCGTCACCGAGGGGATGTGGAAGGGCAAGCCGATGATTGGCGGGAACGCGGGCGGCATCCGAATCCAGATAGACGACGGCGCCAATGGTTACCTGGTCTCCTCGCCCGAGGAATGCGCCCGGCGCATAGTCACCCTGCTCCAGGATGCTGATCTGTCCGCCTTCATTGGCGCGGCGGGCCGGGCCAGTGTCCGCCGCCGCTTCCTCCTCCCCCGCTTGGCGCTGGATTACCTCAAGGTGGCGCAGAGCCATGTTGGCTAGATTGGCGATTGACACGGATGGCGGCCCGAAGGCAAACTGAAGGTATGCCTCAATGCCTCCGCCAGGGACGTCCCCGTCATGGCGCGCCGTGTAAGAAAGCGATCTAGCAGCCCTATCGAATCCCGCTGGTTCGACCCCGTTGCGGTGCTTTTAGCCGCGCTCACGGCGGGATTCCCCGTCACCTTTCTACTGCTGCGGGAAGCCGAATGGGATTTGGCGAAGATAGCCTTCGCCTTCTCTCCCTTCGTCCTTTCTCTCTTGACGGGCTGTCTGATTGTCCTGCTAAGTCGTCGGCTGTGGCGTTAGGCGGATGCCCGGAAGACGGAGACATGCGTCAAGCTGGGAGACTGTAAGCGTCGGCATCATCACTGTGGCGACAATCTTGGCGGCGGCAACTGCCGCAGGCATTTTCGCCGTAGCGCCGGAATTTACCAGCACCGGGCGGCTGGCGGGCCAAAGAGTACTCCGGTTGTGGGTATCATTTTTGGTGACCGTTAGCTTGACAGCCTATGTTTACGCCCTGATTTCTGGAATTTCTGCGCCTTTTCAGGAAACAGGGAGCGCACGAAGGGCAAGGGCCAAGAGAGCCGCTCTCGGTGTTGCAGTACAGGCCCTTGGCGCTTTCTATGCCGCAATTATGGTAATCGTTGCCTTGATGGTCGAAGATCTGGACCTATGGGAATAAGACATCTCCTATTTATTCAGCCTCCGCCCCCGTCCTTCGTTAAAAACCTCAGAATTTCCGGGCCCAGCACCCGGTTCGCCGGGCGGGACGCCGGGGGCCGATTCGTGTCGCCGGCGGAGGGCGCGGGCAGCGGGCGGATGGGATGCCGGGGGCCGTCATCTATGGGCAGCTCCACCTGTTGCAGCCACTGATTCAGTCCTATGCCGGTTTGCTCAATGGCCGCCAGAACCACTATGGCGGCGGCTTTGGCGTCGCCCAGCGCGTCGTGGCGTTGGTAGCGGTAGCCCAGAAACCGGCACAGGTTTTCCAGCCCGTAGCCGCCTTTGGCGAAACCGGCCCACGCCCTTTGGGCCACTTTGGCGGAATCCAGCCAGCGGCATTGCAGGCGGGGGATCCGGAGCCGGTCGAAAGCCCGTTCTAGGGCAACCCGGTCAAACTTGCTGTGGCTGACCACGATTTTGCCGTCCAACATTTCGTGGAGCCGCCCGGCCACCTCCGGTAGCGCAGGCCAGCCGCGCACCGCAGCGGCGGTGATGCCGTGGACGGCGATGTTGTCGCGGTTGAAATTGGCCTGCGGGTCTATGTAGGACATCCATTCTTGGGCCAGTTCGCCATCGCGGTATCGGGCAATGCCTATCTGGCAGATGGAAAAGGCGTCGGGGTTGGCGGTTTCCAGGTCTATGGCCGTAAACTCGTTGACCATCCGGCCTATCGTCCGTCGGCCAGTTGGCTGGCGCGGGCCGAGGCCCAGGCGTCGGCGTACAGCACTTCCTCGGCGCTCTCTCCGGGGAGAGGGTCGTGTTCCGACAAAGTTTGCTCCACTAGGCGGTGAATGCCGCCGTAGCTAATTTTGCCGTCCAAGAACGCCTGAACCGCCACTTCGTCAGCGGAGCTGAGGACGGCGGGGTAGGTTCCGCCCCGTTGGGCTGCTTCGATTGCCAACGGGAAGCAGGGGTAGCGGGCCGGTTCCAGCGGGTCGAAGTTCAGCGAGAGGGAAACGCTGGTGTCCAGCCGCGGTATCATGGCGTTGGGCAGCCGCTGCGGGTAGAACAGGGCGTACTGGATGGGCAAGCGCATATCAGGCGGCCCCAATTGCGCTTTGACCGAGCCATCGGCGAACTCCACCATCGAGTGAATGGTGCTTTGCGGATGCACCACCACTTCGATGCGCTCCCAAGGCACGCCGAAGAGCCAGCGGCTTTCGATGACCTCGAAAGCCTTGTTCATCAGCGTAGCCGAGTCTATGGTGATTTTCCGCCCCATCCGCCAAGTTGGGTGGCGCAATGCCTGCTCCGGCGTGACGCTCTCCATTTGCTCCAGCGGCGTGGTTCGGAAAGGGCCGCCGGAGGCGGTAATCAGCAGGCGCAGGATGTCCCAATGGCCTTTTTCGTTGATCGGCTCGCCCTGGAGGCACTGCCAGATGGCACTGGGTTCGCTGTCCACCGGCAACACCCGCCCCCCGTATCGGGCTTCGCAATCCTTGATAATTCTGCCGGCCATCACAATGGGTTCCTTGTTGGACAAGGCGACGGTCTTTCCCGCGCTCAGGGCATTCAGGGTTGGCACGAGACCGACGCTGCCCATCAGGGCGACCATCACTTGATCCACCTGCGGCAGCGCGACCATTTCCTCCATGGGGGTAAAGGACAGGCCGGGGAAGGCATCCGGCCCGGCCGCCGCGCTCCAGACGCAGGCCGGGCGGAACTCCTCCACCTGCTGGCGCAACAGTCCGGTGTTGTTGCCGCCGGCCAACCCCACCACCTGGAACTCATCGGGAAAGGCGCGAACGATGTCCAGCGTCTGGCGTCCGATGGAGCCGGTGGAGCCGAGAACCACTATCCTTCTCATAGCCTGAACCCCGCTGCCAACAGATAGTATACGGCGGGCAGGGCGAAAAGAATGCTGTCCATCCGGTCCAGGATGCCGCCGTGTCCGGGCATTATACTACCAGAATCCTTGACGTTGGCAGCGCGTTTGAGGACAGACTCGGCCAAGTCGCCCGCCTGCGCCGCCGCGCCCGCCACCGCCGCCGCCGCCGCCTGCTGCCAGAGCGCGACGCCCAGGTCAAACACGGCGCCCACCAGCAGCCCGGCCCCCACGGCGGCGGCCATCCCCCCGGCGGCGCCTTCCCAAGTCTTGTTGGGGCTGATGCGAGGGGCCATCCGGCGCCGCCCCGCCAGCCGCCCCACGGCGAAGGCCCCGGTGTCGCAGGCGAACACGGCCAGAAGGGTAAACAGCAGCCAGGCCCGCCCCAGGTTCTCTACCCCGCCGGACAAATCTCGGAGAACCAGCCCATGCCCTAGGAGGAATCCGGCATACACCGGCCCCAGCAGCAGGAACAGAAAGCCAAGCCAAGGGCGCGCGCCCCACCCTGCCTTTTCGTCAGTCTTGCTGTCCTGCTCGAACTTGTCCAGTTCCCCGTCCCCGTACAGCCCGGCCGCATCCGGCTCCCCGCCTGCCGCGAACTCCCTTGTGCGGGTCTCCGCTCCGGGCAAGTCCGGTTCTTCGTTTTGCCTGAGCTTGCCGAGAGACGGCTCGCCGTCCGGGGGATTACTTTCCCCCGGCGAACCGGACACTTCCAACTCTTCCCTGACCGGCGAATCATCGAGGACAGGCGAATCCTCGGGCGCCGGACGCTCCCCCCGGTAACAGGCGATGAACCACAGGAGGGCGGCAAAGGCCCAGGCCGCCAGCACAAGCCCGGAAGCGGTGGGGTAGTGAGCGGCGGAGGCTGCCTCCGCGGTCAGCAGCAGCGCCGCCGCCGCCGTCACGCCGAGGGCGACGGGCATACGGCCCAGGCCGGGGGGAGCCAGCCGGTAGGTTTCGCGGAGAGCCAGTCCGCCGCCAATCAGGGCCAGAAGCGTCAGCCAAGGGGCGCCCAGCCAGATTGCGCCCACCACTACGGCGGCGCCGGTCACCCCCGTAGCCAGACGCAGGCGCAAGACTAGGCTCCGGGGCCGGCCACCTTGCCATAGCGGCGCTGGCGGGCGCGGTAGGTTTCCAGGGCCTGCTCAAGTTCGGCGGGCTGAAGGTCGGGCCATAGGGTGGGCGTGTGGTAGTACTCGCTGTAGGCCGACTGCCACAGCAGGAAGTTGCTGATGCGCTGCTCGCCGCCGGTGCGAATGACCAGGTCAGGGTCGGGACAGTGGGCGGTGAACAGGTAGCGGCGGAAGGTATCCTCGTCCAGCCTATCGGGGGCCAGACCGTCGCTGATGATGCGCCGCACCGCCTGGAGAATCTCGTCGCGCCCGCCGTAATCGAAGGCCACGTTGAGAGTGATTCCGGTGTTGGATGCGGTAAGTCTCTGTGCGTTCTCCACGGCACACCGGAGTTCAGGGTCAAGGTTGGCGGTCTTGCCCAAGTGGAATATGCGGACATTGCGCTCGTGCAGTTCGCGGGTCTGCTCTTCAACGGCGGAGGAGAAAATAGCCATCAGCCCCTCCACTTCATCCTGCGGGCGGCCCCAGTTTTCGGTGGAAAAAGCGTAGACCGTGACGTACTCCACGCCGAGGGCGCGCAGGGTTTCCAGCACCACGCGGATGCGCTCGACGCCCTTGCGGTGGCCTTCCAGCCGCGGCATACCCCGCTCGACGGCCCAGCGGCCATTGCCGTCCATGATGAAGGCGACATGCCGGGGGGCCGGACTTGCCTTGGAAAAGGTGACGGATCCCCCGCGCTGTGGCCCTGATGCAGCAGCCACCGGACAGGCTAGACCTGGAGAATCTCCGCCTCTTTGGCGGACGAGGTCTCGTCTATCAGCTTGGTGTGGCCGTCGGTGACCTTCTGAAGCTGCTCTTGGGCGCGGCGGTTCTGGTCTTGGGAGATGGCCTTGTCCCGCTCCAGCTTCCGCAGCGTTTCCAGCCCGTCGCGCCGCACGTTGCGCACCGACACCTTGCCGTCTTCCGTCTTCCGGCGGAGGAGCTTCACCATCTCCTGCCGCCGCTCGTTGGTCAGCGGGGGAATGGGCACGGTGATGACGTTGCCGTCGTTGGAGGGATTGAAGCCCATTTCGGAGCGTTGCAGGCTCCGTTCGATTTCCCGCAGCGCGCCCTTGTCCCACGGCTGCACCAGAATGGCGCGGGCGTCGGGAGCGGAAATAGAGGCAATCTGCTTCAGAGGAGTGGCCGAGCCATAGTAGTCAACGGACAGGTCTTCAATCAGCGCAGGGGTAGCCCGGCCGGTCCGCAATTGGCCCAGCTCTCGCTTGAAAGCCTCGATGGTGCGATCCATCCGGTAGTTAACGTCATTCAGTATGTCCTCCGGCGTTAACTCCGCGTCACCGTCCTTTCCCGCCATAATCAGGCCCTCCCGTTTATCGTTGTTCCAATCTTATCACCGGAGAGTATACATCCCACATTGCCCGGCTTGAACATATCAAAGACAACGATGGGCAAATTGTTTTCCCGGCAAAGGGTCAACGCCGTGGAGTCCATTACGGCCAGTTCCCGGTCCAGCGCCTCGGTATAGTCCAAGGCGTCAAACTTCACCGCCTCCGGGTTCTTGCGGGGGTCGTCGTCGTAAACTCCGTCAACGTTGAACTTCGCCATCAAAAGGACTTCGGCCTCTATTTCCAATGCCCGCAGGGCCGATGCCGTGTCGGTGGACATATAAGGGTTGCCGGTGCCGGCGGCGAAAATGACGACACGCCCCTTTTCCAGGTGCCGAACGGCGCGGCGGCGAATGTAGGGTTCGGCCACCGCCTGCATCTGGAGCGCGCTTTGGGTTCGGGTGTCTATCCCCCGCTTCTCCAGAGCGTCCTGTAGGGCAAGGGCATTGATGACCGTGGCGAGCATACCGGCATAATCGGCGGTGGCCCGCTCCATTCCCTGCTTCTCGGCGCCCTTCCCCCTCCAGATGTTGCCGCCGCCGATGACTATTGCCAACTCCACGCCCAGCGCGTGAGCTTCGCCGACCTGTCCGGCAAGGTACTGGACGGCGTCAGCGTCTATACCCATTCCCGACGCGCCCTTGAGGGATTCGCCGCTCATTTTGAGCAACGCCCGGCGGTACCGAGGCTGTGGAACAGGCCGTTGCAGGGGTTCTCCCATAATCGGGGAGGCTATTCGCCCACCGCCAAGCGCTGGAAGCGAATCACCCGCACGTTCTCGCCCATCCGGGCCGCCAGTTCCTGCACCAGCTCGCCCACCGAGGACGAGCCGTTCTTGATGAAGGGCTGGGACAGCAGGGCAACTTGGGCCGCGGGCCGGTCATCGCCCTCTTCGATGTCCTCGCCGGAAAGGTATACCGGCGACATGGCCGCGACTTGCATGGCGATGTCGTGGGCCATCTGCTTGAACTCGTCGGTGCGGGCCACGAAGTCGCTCTCGCAGCCCAGTTCCACTATCGAACCGACGCGCCCGCCGGTATGCACGTAGGCTTCGATGACCCCTTCATTGGTGGCGCGGCCAACCCGCTTGGCGACTCCGGCCAGGCCCTTGGCCCGCAACGCCTCCGCGGCCTTGTCGAGATCGCCGTCCGCCCCTTCCAGGGCCTGCTTACAGTCCATAATCCCCGCGCCGGTCTGGTCGCGCAGGGTGCGAATCAGTGCCGTGGTGACCAACTGTGTACTCCTTATGTTTGATGTGTCCGGTTGTACCTGATTTGGAATACTTGTCCATAGGGCGTAACGCTAACCCGCCCCTGCGGGTACGGGCGCGGCCGCCTAGCCGGTATCTCTGTAGCGAGTATGCTCGCGCAAAAAAACGCAGTGCCGTACCCGCTTTAGTTTCAACGCGGCCCATCTGCGCTCCCCAGTCTATCATTTTCAGAAGCGGGCCGCCCAGCATCGCCAGCAAAGCCCCGTCATTGCTACCAGCGCAGTCTCATGCTAGATCCTTGGGTTGGCTTTCAGGTTCCCTTCTTTCGGGCAGGGAGGCATTAGGGACAGCTCCGAATATCCAGCCAACCGAAAGCGAACGGTGCCGATATGATGATCTGCCTCACGCCTGATGTGTCTGGCTGTATCCGACGGGCGAGTAATCACCGATGGGAGGGCGTTCCGGGCGGCGCAAGCCCAGCAGACGCCCTAGCCGGATGCGGTCGCTGTCGTTTATCACTGTATACGGCCTTGGCGGCGAGTTTCTGATTTTATCCACTTCAGCCACAAATTCTTCAACGTCAGACAAGGCCGATTGGATTGCGTCTTCACTCCATCCGTTGGTGTAGAAATCCACATGCATATATTGCGCTTGGGCCAGATAACGGTGAAATTGCCGCTCCTGCCCGAACTCCCGGCCAAGATGCTCTCCGATGTCAAAAATGTTCGGGTGTCTGTTGTGAACCCAACCCCGCTGCTCCCCTACGGACTTGAGGGCGTGGGCGGCGGCGCCCCAGATTTTTTCTGCGGCCTGAAGCCGATCTCCTTCGGCCAAGTGAATTTTGGACTGCTCCAGAAACCGGCGGCTGACTTGGGCATGGCCTTCAATGCCCAGGTCACCGGGTTCAGGCAACGAGGTCATCATATCACGTCCCTGACGGGCTGCTCGCCGCCCGCCCTTCCCAGTGCCTGCTTGCAGTCCATAACCCTGCGCCGCTCCGGTCGTGCAGGACGTGGATCAGCGCCGTGGCGACCAACTGTGTACTCCTTATGTTTGATGTGTCTGGCTGTATCCGACGGGCGAGTAATCACCGATGGAGGGCCGGTCTGGGCGGCGCAATCCCAGCAGACGCCCTAGCCGGATGCGATCTTCTTCATCTTGAACCGTAAAAGGCCGAGGCGGTAAATTCCTGATAGTTTCTAGCGCGCCCACCAGTTTTTCCACATCGGCAAGAGCATACCGTATAGACGATTCGCTCCGGTCATTCTCATAGAAATTCCGGTGCATGTAGTCGGCGCGGGCTAAATATCGGTCAAACTCTTCTCCCGGCCCGAACTCCCGGCCAAGATGCTCTCCGATGTCAAAAATGTTCGGGTGTCTGTTGTGAACCCAACCCCGCTGCTCCCCTACGGACTTAAGGGCGTGGGCGGCGGCGCCCCAGATTTTTTCTGCGGCCTGAAGCCGATCTCCTTCGGCCAAGTGAATTTTGGCCTGCTCCAGAAACCGGCGGCTGACTTGGGCATGGCCTTCAATGCCCAGGTCACCGGGTTCAGGCAACGAGGTCATCATATCACGTCCCTGACGGGCTGCTCGCCGCCCGCCCTTCCCAGTGCCTGCTTGCAGTCCATAACCCTGCGCCGCTCTGGTCGTGCAGGACGCAAATCAGTGCCGTGGCGACCAACTGCCTGCTCCTTGCGCCTAATGCGTTTGACTGTATCTGATTTGGAATACTCGCCGATAGGACGTAACCCTAATCCGTATCTGCGGGCATAGCCGCCACCGGCTGGCCGGTATTTCTGTTGTGAGTATGCCTTAGCCACATTTCCAACGCGGACTCAAGGCGGCCAACTCTTCCGGCCATGTCCACCATTTTCAGGAACATCCCTGTCATCATCGCCAGCAGCGCTCCCATCATCGCCAGCAGCGCTCCCATCATCGCCAGTAACGCAGTTTCCATCGCAGTCCCTCGAGTTGAAATTGTCGGTTCCGTTTTCAAGCAGGCAGTATCGCGGATGATTGCTCCAAAGACTATCCAATCCAAGGCAAGCGCAGCCTTATGCCTGATGTGTCCGGCTGTATCCGACTGGCGAGTAGTCGCCGATGGGAGGCCGGTCGGGGCGGCGCAATCCCAGCAGGCGCCCCAGCCGGATGCGGTCGTCGTTGTCCCTGACCGTGTAGGGCCGGGGCGGTGAGGTTCGAATTGCGTCCAGTTCGTTCACGAACCGCTCGATGTCGGCCAAGGCCAGCCGGATGCTCCCCTCGCTCCGGTCATTCTCATAGAAATTCCGGTGCATATATTCGGCGCGGGCCAAGTACATATCGAATTGCGCTTCCCGGTCAAACTCCCGGCCCAAGTGCTCCCCGATGTCGAAAACATTGGGGTGCTTGTGGTGGATCCAGCCCCGCTGCTCGCCGATGGCTTTCAGGGCGTGGGCGGCGGCGCCCCAGACTTTTTCCGCCGCCTGAATGCGGTCGCCCTGAGCCAACTGAATTCCGGCGTGTTCGAGGAACCGGCGGCTCATCTGCGCGTGGCCCTCGACGCCGAGGCTGCCAGTCTCCGGCAACGGCGTGGTCATACCGCTCTCTTCGCCCGGCTACCCATTGTCTCCTTCATCGCCCCTGTTGGTTACGCGGGCGCCCATGTTGACGGCCAGCTCAGCCAGGGTGTCCAGGTCCAGCGTAACCGCGTCGGTCAGAGCCGCGTCCTCGCGTTCCGACAGTGTTTCCGGTTCCTCTCCGGGCGGCGGCTGCATCTCCTCCATCTCGGCCTGGAGTGCGGCCTCCCTTTGCGCCAGACCCTCCAGCACCGCCGAGGCCATCCGGTTGGTGACCAAGCGGATGGAGCGCACGGCGTCATCGTTACCGGGGATGATGTGGTCCACCAAGTCGGGGTTGCAGTCGGAGTCCACGATGGCGAACACGTCTACGCCCAGCCGCCGCGCCTCGGCGACACAGATATTCTCCCGCCCGATGTCAATGACAAAGATGGCCTGGGGCAGGGTGGTCATGTCCCTCATGCCGGTGAAATACTTTTCCAGCCGATTGAGGGTATCCCGCATCTTGACGCCCTCTTTCTTGGGCAGCAGACGGAAATAGCCTTGGTCGCGCTTCTGTTGCAACTCCAGCATATAGTTGATGCGGGTGCGGATGGTCTGGAAGTTGGTCAGGGTGCCGCCCAGCCAGCGCTGGTTGACGTACCACATGCCACAACGGTCGGCCTCGCCTTGGATCACTTCCTGAGCCTGACGCTTGGTGCCGACGAAGAGCACCTTGCCGCCGTTGGCGACCAGTTCCACCATGTCCTTGTAGGCGTCGTTGATCATGCCCAGCGTCTGTTGCAGGTCAATGATGTGAATACCGTTGCGCTGGGTGAAGATGTAGCGCTTCATAGTGGGGTTCCACCGGCGGGTCTGATGCCCGAAATGCACCCCCGCTTCCAGCAGCGCCTTCATGTTTATGGGCTCCCGGCCCGTGGGCTGCGGGGGGCGTTCCGGCGCCGGGCGGGGCGGGCGTTCCCGCTCCGCCGGAGCGGGCGGCGCGGCCACTGCAACCGCGGTAGCCGCAGGCTCCGGGGCGAGCGCCGCTCCAGCGGGCGCTCCTGTCACGGGAGAGGCTTCAACTGCCGCTCTTTCCGGTGCTTCCTGTGTGGGCTGTCGTCCCTGGGATTCTACCATCCAATACCCCTTCTATCCCTTACTGGCTATACCAGAGATGGGCGGCCCAACCTCGGACCGCCCTGCCGAAAGGCAAATTTCAATCTGCGTTAAAGTATAGCACGCCTGCGGAAAGCGGGGCAAACGCGGGGCGTAGAGCTTGCCGGCAGGCGGCCGTATGCTATATTTGAGCTGCCATGACTGCCGTCAATCCCGAAATACTGGTTTGGGCGCGAGAGACCGCCGGCCTGTCCCCAGCAGAGGCGGCAAGAAAGCTCGACATCCGCGACACCAAGAAAGCGGACGCCCTGGCCCGGCTGTCCGGTTACGAGACGGGTGCGGAAGAACCGTCGCGGGCTTTGCTGGCAAGGATGTCCCAGCAGTACCGACGCCCATTGCTCGCTTTCTACTTGCCGGAACCGCCTCCCAAGGGCGACAGGGGCGCGGATTTCCGTACCCTGCCCGGGGAAGTCAATCCCCGCGACGCCGCAATCCTCGACGCGCTTATCCGGGAAATGCGGGCGCGGCAAAGCATGGTGCGGGATATGCTTGAGGACGATGACGACACTACGCCTTTGCCTTTCGTGGGATCCCGTGCCATCACCGACGGCCAAGCGGCGGTATTGGATGACTTGCGAGCATTGCTTGAAATCGAACTGGCGGACTACCGCGCCCATCGAACTGCGGACGGCGCTTTCGGTTTCCTACGGGACAGCGCGGAGCGGGCGGGTGTTTTTGTGCTGCTCAAGGGCGATTTGGGCAGCTATCACACTGCTATAGAATTGGAGATTTTCCGGGGGTTTTCCATTGCAGACGTCATAGCCCCATTCATTGTAATAAATGACAGAGATGCCCGCGCCGCTTGGTCGTTCACCCTGTTGCACGAGATGGTTCACCTTATTTTGGGCCAAACCGGAGTAAGCGGAGGGCAACCGGAGAACGAAACCGAAAGGTTTTGTGATGATGTTGCCAGCGATTTTCTGCTGCCCGGCCAAGAAGTCAAAGAAATCGGCTTGCAAAACATTGTAGAGCTTGACAACATCGCAGAACGAATTACCGAATTCGCCAACAAACGCCGTCTCAGCCGTACTATGGTGGCGTACCGCGCCTATCGCGCCGGCGATATAGGACAACCCCAATATCGGTTGCTCTCCGGCAAATTTCGTGAGGAGTGGCTTCAACAACGGGCCGCCCAACGGGCGCAACGACAGAACCAAGATAGCGGCCCAAGTCATTACGTAGTGCGTCGGCATCGTCTGGGCAAAGGGCTTACGTCTCTGGTGCAACGGATGACCGCGGGCGGAGAACTGTCTACGTCTAGAGCCGCCCGGATTTTGAGCGTGCGCCCTGACCAGGTTCAGGAAATTCTCTCGGTCGGCAGCCCGGCATAGGATATTTCCAATTGCTTTATTTGCTCGATGCCAACATTCTGATAGACGCCAATCGGTATTATTATCCGATTGACCGGGTACCGGAATTTTGGGATTGGCTGCTTAATCTAGGGAATAGGGGGCTGGTCAAAATTCCACAAGAAATCTACGGTGAGGTCACAGCAGGGAATGACGCATTAGCCAAATGGCTGAGGCAAAACGCTGCTGTTATGCTGCTGAGCGAGGAGGTATTGCCTCAGTTGGTCATGCAGGTCATCAATGAAGGTTATGCGCCTGACTTGTCTGACTATGAGCTAGAGAAAATCGGGCAAGACCCGTACCTCATCGCCTACGCCCTTGCTAACCGTGGCAACCGGATAGTGGTTAGCAATGAAGGTTCAAGACCTAGTAAAGCCAGAGCTAACAGACATATCCCGGATGTGTGCCAAGATTTCAATATCCGAGTGGTCAATGTATTTAGGCTGATCCAGGAACTGGATTTCCGCACCCGGTGACGCCCGTTTACCACCCCAGCCGGTACACGGCGTTCAGCAGGCACGCTCCGATGACCCCTGCGGCAACATCGTCGGCCATAATGCCCCAGCCGCCGGGGAGCCGCTCGTAGCTTCGGATGGGCCATGGCTTGAGAATGTCCAGCGCCCGGAAGACCACAAAGGCGGCGGCCAGCCAGGGCAGTGTCTTGGGAAGGAAGAGGCAGGTCAGCCACATACCGGCAACTTCGTCCCAGACTGCCCGTTTGGGGTCTGGGTCATCCGGCTTGGTCAGGCTGTTGCAGGCCCAGGGGCCGATTGCCAGCGACGCGGCAATCAGGGCCAGGAACGCCGGGGAATCGCTGCCGATGGGCAGCAGGTAGTAGACCGCCGCCGCCGCCAGGCTGGCCAGCGTCGCCGGGGCCAACGGAAACAGGCCCAATCCCATTGCCGTCCCGAAGAGCCGGCCCGCTGACTTGGCGGGTGTTCTCAAGAAACTCAACAAGCGTCCGTTATCCGTATCCCAGCCGGTGCAGGTCCGCCTCGTTCATTCCGAGGTAGTGGCCGATCTCGTGCCACAGTGTCACGCGGATTTCTCGGACGGCTTCGGCTCGGGTCTCGCAGGCGCGCAATATGGGCTGGCGGTAAATTATGATGCGGTCGGGGAGCGGCGGGCCGATGCCGTCGCGCTCGGTAAGGGGCAGACCGCTGTACAGGCCAAAGAGCGTGTCGTGCTCGCCCAGCAGGTCTGCCTCATCGGGGCCGGGCCACTCCTCGACCACGATATCCACGTTCTCCAGCCGCCGCAGCACATTCTCCGGCAACTGGGCATAGGCCCGGCGTACATGGCGCACGAACTCCCGGTGGCTCATCTGTGTCACTGGGGCGCGCCCACCCGGCTGCGAATAGCTTTCAGAAGGTCTACATTGCGCCGGTCTGGGCCGTTGCCGTCGAATCCAGGAACCTCCAGCAGGAAGGGAACGTCGCAGAAGGCAGGGTGCCCCATGAACACGGCGAAACCGTCCTCGCCGATGAATCCCTCGCCAATGTTGTCGTGACGGTCCACCCCGGAGCCGCACACGCGCTTGGAGTCATTGGCGTGGATGGCGATGACGTTGGCCGAGCCGGGGCCGGCGTCCAGTTGGGCCAGCATATCCTCGATGCCTTCCCCGGTGGTGAGGTCGTATCCGGCGGCGAAGCTGTGCTGCGTGTCCAGGCATATCTTGAGCCTTTCGTCGTCCACCGCGTCGAGAATGGCGCCCAGTTCCTCGAAGCGGGCGCCGATGTGCTTGCCCATGCCCGCCATATTCTCCACCGCTAGGCATGGGCCTTCCGGCGCGGAGTCCAGTACCCGGCGGATGGACTCCGCCACCTGCGGCAGCACGGCCTCGAACCCGGCCCCGCCATGGCTGCCCGGGTGGAAGATAAGGCCGTCGGCGCCGATGCGGGCTGCCAGGGTCAGGTGATCGGACAACGACTTGACCCCCTTTTGCACCACCTCAGGTTTGCCGGATCCCAGATTTACCAGATAAATGGCGTGCAGGAATACCGGCCCCATGCCAGCGTCGGCCATGCCCTGCCGGAAGGCCGCGACCTCAGAGTCGGGAACCTCCCGGAAGGCCCAGGATTGCGGAGACGAGCCGAAGATTTGCAACGCCTCGCAGCCTATTTCCTGCCCGCGCCCCACGGCTTTGCTGATGCCGCCCGATGTTGATACGTGCGCCCCTATTTTCAACTTCAATTCCTTACAGCGAGAGCGTGCGATATATGCGATATATGCGATATAGACGTCAGGCTGATTATATGGGACAGACCGTTGGAGATGCACGGTTGACAGCATACAATGATTGGCAATGCGCGCATTGATGTTGCAAAGCACGGGAAAGCCTCCCCGCCTGTCGGTAGCCGACTTGCCGGTGCCGGTGCCCGAGCCGGGGGAGGCCCTGGTGCGAGTGGCGGCCTGCGGCTTCTGCCACCACGACCTGCTGGTGATGGCCGGCAGGCTTCGGCGCGGCGTGCGGCCCGGAGTGGTGTTGGGACACGAAATCTCCGGTGTGGTGGAAGCGGTGGGCGACGGCGTGCGCCGCGTCAGCCCCGGCGACCGGGTGGTGTCGCTGCTCACCAATGCCTGCGGCCACTGCGACCGCTGCCTGTCAGGGAGGGAGCACCGTTGCCGTAACGGCGAGGGCATCGGCCACGGGCGCAATGGCGGGTTTGCCGAGTACGCAGCCATTTCGGAGCATAGCCTGGCGCTGCTTCCCGATGCGCTGGAGCTGACGGCGGCGGCGTTGCTGGCCTGCCCCGCCGGGGTGTCTTTGCAGGCCCTGTCGGCGGTCGAAGCGTCGGCGGGAGAGACGGTGGTGGTCACCGGCTCAGGCGGCGGGCTGGGCGTTCACGCGGTACAGCTTGCCGCGGCCCTGGGCGCGCGGACGCTGGCGGTTACGTCATCGCCCCCAAAGGCCCGGACTCTCGCTGGGTACGGGGCCGATGAAGTCATCGAAACGGGCGAACTGGACTTTGCCGAGATAGTGATGGCTCTCACCGCCGACGAGGGCGCCAGCGTGGTGATTGACACCGTGGGCGCCGCAACCCTTCGCTCATCGGTTCGCAGTCTGGCCCAATACGGGCGGTTGGCGCTGCTGGGGGAAGTGGGCGGCGATGGCAGTCTGCGGGGCGTCATACCGGAGATAGTGTTCCGTGACGCGCGGCTAACCGGGGTTTCCGGGGTGTCCCGCGATATGCTGGAGCGGGCGGCGGCGTTAGCGGGGGACGGGAGATTAAAGCCGGTACTGCAAGAGGTTATGCCGCTGGAGGAGGCAGGTCGGGCCTTCGAACTGCTGTCGTCGCGCGCCGTGCTGGGGCGGGTGGCGCTGCTTCCGAGCTTCTAATCGCGTTGGCTGTCGGTAGTACTGTCATCCCTCGATGGTCTCTCGGTCTCTTGTAGCCGAGCATCCGGCGGCCGCGGGGGATTTCCTTCCTGAGCATCCGAGTAACCTATACTATAGCCCTCCCCGATACCTTCACTATAGCCTTCGCGGACACCTTCACTATAGCCTTCGCGTCGGCCCTCTTCCCGCAATCTTTTCCGGCGCCTTTCGGTAGCGTCGTTAATCCACTTGGCGATGGACATGATCAACTCCTTGGCTTGCAGCAGTCCCCAAGCTATGAAGCCGGAGGCCACGAAGCTGGCGCCGATGCCCAGAACGAAAGTATGCCGCTGGAAGAGGCGAGGCGAGTCTTCGAACTGCTGGCGGAGCGAAACGCGGTGGGGCGGGCGGCGCTGGTTCCGAGCTTCTAATCGCGTTGGCTGTCGGTACTGTCATCGCCCGATGGTCTCTCAGTCTCTTGTAGCCGAGCGCCCGGCGGCCGCGGGGGATTTCCTTCCTGAGCATCCGAGTAACCCATACTATAGCCTTCCCCGACACCCTCACCATAGCCTTCGCGGACGCCTTCACCATAGCCTTCGCGGACACCCTCACTATAGCCTTCGCGTCGGCCCTCTTCCCGCAATCTTTTCCGGCGCCTTTCGGTAGCGTCGTTAATCCACTTGGCGATGGACATGATCAACTCCTTGGCTTGCAGCAGTCCCCAAGCTATGAAGCCGGAGGCCACGAAGCTGGCGCCGATGCCCAGAACGAAGTGATGCCGCTAGAGGAGGCAGGGCGGGCCTTCGAGTTGCTGGCGGAGCGAAACGCGATGGGGCGGGCGGCGCTGGTTCCGAGCTTCTAATCGCGTTGGCTGTCGGTACTGCCATCCCTCGATGGTCTCTCGGTCTCTTGTAGCCGAGCATCCGGCGGCTGCGGGGGA
This sequence comes from Dehalococcoidia bacterium, assembly GCA_965213725.1. Lineage (GTDB taxonomy): Bacteria > Chloroflexota > Dehalococcoidia > Lucifugimonadales > UBA3495 > VXOI01. The sequence goes on along the minus strand of OZ243924.1, from coordinate 1,150,301 downwards.
TTTCCTTCCTGAGCATCCGAGTAACCTATATTATAGCCCTCCCCGATACCTTCGCTATAGCCTTCGCGGATACCTTCGCGGATACCTTCGTTATAGCCTTCTCGTCGGCCCTCTTCCCGCAATCTTTTCCGGCGCCTTTCGGTAGCGTCGTTAATCCACTTGGCGATGGACATTATCAACTCCTTGGCTTGCAGCAGTCCCCAAGCTATGAAGCCGGAGGCCACGAAGCTGGCGCCGATGCCCAGAACGACGTTTCTCGCTATCTCGCCGCTGGCAGCGTCCGGCGGGGTGGAGGCAAGCTCCAGTGTTGTCAGTATGACCGATCCAGCCACTCCGCCAATCAGGGTCAGGAGCTGGAACCAGGCCCGGTCTTTCGGGTCTATTCCCCAGATGGTTTCGCGGGAATCGCCGGTATCCCTGTCGCCGGTATCCCTGTCCATTGTACCATCGCCGCCGGGACGGGAATTTCCGGGGCTACTTGCCGAACAGGTTGAGCAAGGCCGACGGGGCCGTGGCGGCGGAGCGTCCGAAGCGGCGGATTTCGCCCCGGTCCCACATCACCAGGAACTGGCTGGCTATGAAGATGCTGCTGTACGTCCCCGCCACCGCGCCGATGGCGAGGCACAGCAGCAATTCGCGGATGCTGGGGCCGCCTATCAGCAGCATGGCTACCAGCACGAACAGCGTGGTCAAGCTGGTGTTCAGCGAGCGGCCCATGCTCTCCATGATGCTCAGGTTTACCAGACCACCTAGGTCGCGGTCAGGGTGGCGCACCACGTTTTCGCGGATGCGGTCGAAGACCACGATGGTGTCGTTGACGCTGTAACCGGCGACTATCAGCAGGCCGACCACGAACATCGAGTTGACCTCGAACCCGATGACCCTCCCCAAGATGGAGAACACGCCGAGGATGATTAGCAGGTCATGGACCAAGGCCAGCACCGCGCTGACGCCGTAGCGGTAGGCTTTTGGCACCCGGCGGAAGGCGTACCAGACGTAGAGCAGGATAAACACCGCCGCCACTGCCAGGGCGTAGAAGGCGATGCGGACGGTTTCCGCCGCCACAATGGGCGAAACGCTCTCGAACTCCACCCGCTGCCGGTCCAGCCCCAGGTTCTCCGCTAGGTCGCGCTCGATAATCTCCCGCTCCGACAGCCCGTCGCCCTGCGCTTCTTCCAGCACGTCGGTGCGTATGAAGTAGTTGTTGGCGCCCACCAACTGCACCAGCGCCTCCGGGTGGCCCAGCGCCGTCATACGCTCCTGGATGTCGGCCTCGTCCACGTCCCGGGTGAAGGTGACGTTGAGCACCGACCCGCTGGTGAAGTCAATGCCGGGCCGAAGGCCGGAATCCAGCGTCACCCAGCCGGGCGGGAGCAGCATCGAGACTATGCCCGGTATGATTATCAGGGCGGAGAACAGGAAGTACCAAGCCCTCTTCCCTACTACGTCCATGACCGCCGTCCCCCTCCCGCGGTTTGGCCCGCCCGGGGCGAAGACTCCGGGGTAAACAGGCTTATCTTTTGTCCCAGTCCGGCAAAGGCCAGCAGTTGCAGCAGGTTGCGGCTAACCACCACGGCGGTGAACATACTGGCCGCCACGCCGATGAACAGGCTGATGGCGACGCCGGTTACCAGCCCGCCTCCCAGCCGGTCGCCGAACCACATCAGCACCAAGCAGGTAATCATTGTCGATATGTTGGAGTCTCGAATGGCCGGCCAAGCCCGGCTGAATCCAACTTCCATGGACGAGGCCAGCGTCCGGCCAATACGCACTTCTTCTTTCATCCGCTCGAAGATCAGTATGTTGGCGTCCACCGCCATGCCGACGGACAGGATGAAGCCCCCGATATGGGCCAGCTCCAGGGTAATGGGAATCAGCTTGAACACGGCCAGCACCATGAGGGCGTAGAACACTAGGGCGAAGGCAGCCACCACTCCGGCCAGACGGTAGTAGGCAATCATAAAGAGCAGGACCAGCCCGAGTCCGACCAACCCGGCCCGCAAGCTGTTTCTCAGCGACTCTGCGCCCAGCACGGGGCCAACGTCGCTCTCTTGGATCAGCTTCAGCGGCACTTGCAGGCGGCCAGACTCCAACTGAATCGCCAGGGTACGGGCTTCTTCGCGGGTAAAGTTGCCGCTGATTTCCGTGTTGCCGTCGCGGATCCAAGCGCGGGCCACCGGAGCGATGATTTCCTGGTCGTCCATGAACACCGCGATGCGCTTGGTTTCCACCCCGGCAATCCGGCGGGTGAGGTCGGAGAAAATATCGGAGCCGCGCCCGTCGAATTGGAGGTTGACCACCCAGCCCACACCCACGGCATCGGCAGCGGCCTCGGCCCGCTCCAGGTCGTCGCCGGTCAGCCCCAGATCCGCGTCGGTCGGGATGAGACAAGCCTTGGTGATCGGGTCTACCGAACCGCAGGTGCGCTCCCGGAACTCCAGCAGCGCCGTCTGGCCGATGAGAGCCTTGGCTTCGTCAATGGCGCTGTTTACGCTGAAAGACTGTACGGGGGCGATGGTTTCGGCCACAGCGGCGCTGGCTGTAGCTTCGGTTTCGGAGCTTACTGTGCCGGATAGTATGCGGAAGGAACGGTCATCCACCCGCTCGACTTTTACATCCAGATACCCGGCGCCGGTCAGGGCATCAGCCAGCCTTACCTGAGCCGAGGCGTCCAGCGGCTCTGCGAACACCAGCTCAGTGGTGGAGCCGCTGGCTCCGGGAAGCTGGACGATAATCCGGTCATCGCCGAATATCTGGATAATCGGCTCTTCGGTGCCAAAGCGGTTGACCCGGCGGGTGATATTGTCCAGTACGCCTTCCATTTGGTCGGCGGTGGGATGCCCGATGTCGGTGGCCTGGAAGACGCTGACCTGCCCCAGCGATTCCTCGATGGCGTCGCGCAGTCCGGTGCGGCGCGGGTCGTCGGCGGCCAGCAGGGGCATCCGTATCTGGAAGATGCTGGCTACGGGAACCGTGACGAACTCCGGTTCAGGCGGCGCTTCTTCCTCCCCTCCTTCACCTTCGCCGCCTTCGGGTTCGGGCTCTTCTCCCTCGGCAACTTCAGTCTCTTCCGCGGCCGGGGCGGGCGGGACTTCCCGCTGCGTCAGCGTTAAGTCGCGGGGGAAGATCTGGTAATTCTCCAGCGCCAGTTCGTCGTCCCCGAAGCGGAATCCTTCCAGGGACGCAGCGATGTCTTCCAGGTCGGCGGGATCCAGCAGGGTCACGTCGAAGCGGGAGCCGGTGTCGGCCTGGTAGACCAGATGCCCGCCGCCGCTGAGGTCGAGGCCCAGCTTCAGGCCCAGAGGCCCGGCGCCCTCCCGCTCCAGGGCGGGCAGGCCGGGGATGTTAATGTTGATAGCCCGGAATCCCAGGGCCGCCAAGGCGAGGCCCAAGATGAGTATGATGACGAATGTGATCCGGACGCTTCGGGAACGCATAGCTTAAAGGGAACCGGGCCGCGATTCATTTTCCCGATGGCCGCCGGGAATGTCCGGGCCGGAGTTTTCCTGGTTCTTCAATGTCGAGGCAGCCAATTCCAGGGCCTGCTCCTGTGTTTCGATTTCGCCCGCCGCGCGCGCCTCCTCGATTGCCGCCAGCAGGGAGCCGATGCGCGGGCCGGGCGGCAACCCGAAACGGGACATCAGGTCGTGCCCGTTGACTAGGCGCGGCGTGGCAACGGATACCGGCTCCTGAGATCCAGTATGAAGCACGTGACTTATCATTCTAGCATGGTTCAGCCACTCCGGGTGGGCTAATTCCGGGCCTTTTGCGCCCAAATAATCGGCCAAGCACAGGTAGAGCGTATCCAGCGCCACATCGCCAACGTCCCGGAAGTAGCGGTAGATGGCCCGGTTGGTGGGCCATTCCTCCCGGTTTCCGTATGATGCGGGGGACATTCCGGCCGGGCGCAGGTGATGCTCCACCATCCGGGACACCATGGACACGCCCCGCGAGCTGAGCCGCAGACTTCGCAGCCGTTCTTCGGCCATGACCGCCCCCTTCTCCGAGTGGCCGAAGAAGCGGGTGCGTCCGTCGGGTTCCAGCGTCTTGGTCTGCGGTTTGGCGATGTCGTGGAACAGGGCGGCCAGCTTCAGCACGGTGCGGCGGGTGTGGCCGTTGCTCACGGTTTCGGCGAAGTAGGCTTCGCTCTCCGGCGTCCACGGCACGCAGGAGAACACCGGCGAATTCTGGTGCCCTCCGGTCACTCCTTCGGCGGCCTCCAGGGTGTGCAGCGAGTGGCCCCACACGTCCCAGTAGTGCATTTTGGGCTGCTCGACGCCCTTGGCGGCCAGCAGTTCCGGGATGATGTGTTGCAGCAGCCCAAGGTAATCCAGCGTCTCGATGCGGCCCATGGCGCCGTTGAGGGCCAGCAGCCGCAGGAACTCGTCACGCACCCGGTCGGGCGCCACCTGGGGAAGCAGGCGGGAGTTGGCGGCCAGCAGCCGCACCGTATCCGGCTCAATGCGCAACCCCAGCTCTCCGGCCAGCCGCACTGCTCGCAGCAAACGACCGGGGTCATCTTTGAACACTTCCGGGTGCAGCGCGCGCAGAGACTTTCGCATCAGGTCGCCGCGCCCGCCGTGGGGGTCAATCACCGCTTCACCGAAATTCCGGCTGCCCCACTGCGGCAGGGCCACGGCCAAGGCATTAACGGAAAAGTCGCGCCGCGCCAGGTCCGTTTCGACGTCCCCGGAGAAACCGGAGAGGTCAATAATCAGGCCCGGCCCCAGGTCTTGCCCGGCCGGGTTGGCGAGGACTATCCGCACCATCCCGCGCGGCACGCTCAGGGCTGCCAGGGAGCCGCCCAGTTCCGCGGCCAGTTCCTGCCCGGCGGCTACGGCGTTCCCGGCCACTGCCAAGTCTATGTCGCCGCCGGTCGCGCGCCCCAGCAGCCGGTCGCGCACTATGCCGCCCACCGCGTAGGCGTCCAGCTTGCGGAGGGTAAAGAAAGAGGTCAGCCGGTCAATGACGGATTCCATAAACCTGCCGGAATGCAATAGAGAGGTAGGTATGCGGGGCCGCGACGCGCCATCGCTGCGAAGGAGGAAACGTTCGGTTATGGGGCGGCGGGCCGGTCCAATCCGGCAGAGGGCCCCTCGCCGAGGTTCATAGCGTGCAGCCGGCGATGCCGGGCGCCGAAGGCGGGATCCAGGTGATGCTGCTCCGCGTCATTATGCTGACGTTCTTGGGGCGGTTCTTCCGGGCCATCCTCGCTTCCCCCCGCCTCCTCGACCTTGTACAGAGTGGTATGGGCCACCAGGTGATCCATATACATAATGCCGTTCAGGTGGTCAATCTCGTGTTCCAGAGCCTGGGCCAGCAGGTCATTTTCCGCATCCACCTTGAAGCGCTTGGAACTCAGGTCAAGGGCGCGGGCCTGAATCTTCTCCGAACGGATCACCATGCCCCGGTAGCCCGGCACGCTGAGGCAGCCTTCCTCGACCTCGCGCCGGCCTTCCTTCTTAACGATCTCCGGGTTCACCAGAATCATCGCTTCTTCCATGTCCGGCGTCTGGACGACACAGATGCGTTCCAGCACGCCCACCTGGTTGGCGGCCAGCCCCACGCCGCCGCTATCAGACATAGTCTCCACCATATCCTGGGCCAGCTTCTTGTGCTGCCCGGTAATCTTGGCGACTTTGCGCGCCTTCCTGAAGAGGATCGGGTCAGGCACCAGCCGGATGTTCAGTACAGCCACCGCAAACCCCTGTCATCGGGAGCAAGCCGCCCCCGGAATCCTGCGGTCAATTATATGCCGCCGGGGACGCCTGCTCAACGCCCTTCCCGCAAAAAGAGAAAGTCGCCTGCCCGCATATAGAGTTGGCTGCTAACAGTGGTAGACCCGGCAGTAGAATTTGGTGTTTGGCGACAGCCGGGGCCTAGCCAAGACTGCCGTCGTCCATGTCAGTAGAACCATAAGTCCCAGGCGCTCCACCGCGTAACATACCCCTGACCTTCGTCAAAAAGCCGCGCCGGGGGCCGGAACTCCCCAGAGCGGCTTTGTGTATTCGGGGATGCGTCGCCAATTTCAAGGGCTATGGCTTATCGGGCCAATTCCCGAACTCCTTGAAGCTATATGACTGGGCGGCAGCGCGCACGGACCTCAAGAACGATGCCTCGTCAGCACCGCCCTCATAGCCAGGGTCTGTGCCATCGTAATTCTTAACCCCGCCGGTAGTGGTCAGTACCATCCAGGATGTTCGCTATGGAGTATCCCATACCGCTTTTCAGGGTTTTACCCATGCCGACGCTTTGGCTGACTGGCTGGGGGCTGGGGTCGGGCCGGCATCCTGCCGCCAGCAACAGGAAGGCCAAGGCCAGTGCCGCAAAGAGCAATGTGGTTGTTGCTGAGGTTTTAGCGGCGAACATGATTCGCTGCCTCCTTTTGCAGATGGAGTTGCCGCCTGCCAGGCCATATCCTGGACTTGGCCGCCCCTTTCAAGGCAAAGGGCGGGGCGATGCGCCGCGCTGTGGTATCATCCCACAAACCATTAGCCCTGAGCTTGGCGAAGGGCGAAAGAGGTGACGGAATGGTTGGCGTAAGCAAGATTGGCCGGGCCGAGTTGGCGGCGGCGATTCCCCGGCTTTCAGGAACGCTGCGGCTTAAGGGGCTGAATGGCCGGGTGGAAGTCTACCGTGACGAACTTGGCATTCCATACGTCCGCGCCGAAAGCGAGCGGGACGCCTTCTTCGCCCAGGGTTTCGTCACCGCCCAAGACCGCCTGTGGCAGATGGAGTACGACCGGCTCCGCGGCAGCGGACGCTGGGCCGAGGCCGTCGGCGACGGCGCGCTGGAGCAGGACCGGCTGATGCGCCGCTTCCGGCTGGCCGCCAGCGCCAAGGCCGACTGCGCCGTTATGGACGCGCACACCCGCATGGTCTTCGACGCCTACGCCGCCGGAATCAACGCCTTCATCGAAGGCCCCGACCCGCTGCCTGCCGAGTACGCCATCGCAGGCATCGAGCCCGAGCCGTGGCAGCCTTGGCACAGCCTCGTCGTCTATAAGGTGCGCCACATCCTGATGGGCGTCTTCGAGTCCAAGATATGGCGGGCCCGCTTGGTGCGCGCCATGGGGCCGGAGAAGGCCGGCAAGCTCTTCCCCGGCTACGAACCCGGCCACCTGCTGATACTGCCTCCGGGCGCCACCGCAGACGGCGCGCTGGACACCGGGCTGAAGGAACTGGCCGAAGGCGCCGCAGCCCTCAACTGCTTGTCCGAGATGGACGCGGGCAGCAACAGTTGGGTCATCTCCGGCGAGGCGACGGCCACCGGCCGGCCCCTGTTGGCCGGGGACTCCCACCGCGCCCTGGACACTCCCAACGCCTACTACCAGAACCGCATCGCCTGCCCCGAGTTCGACGTCATTGGCCTGTCTTTCCCCGGCGTTCCCGCCTTTCCTCACTTCGGACACAACCCGTGGGTCTGCTGGAGCGTCACCCACACGGCCGCGGATTACCAGGACTTGTACATTGAGCAACTGCGCGGCGGCAGCCCGCCGCAGTATCGCTACAAAGACGAGTGGCGCGACGCAGAGGTCTATGACGAGACCATCCGCAGCAACAGCGGACGCGAGGAATCCGTCCGGGTGGCGGTCACCGGTCATGGCCCCGTCATCTCCGGCGGCCCCTCCATTGATTCCCCCTCAAGCGACGGGGAGACAGAGGAGGGGGCCGGTCTAGCCTTCAAGTACACCGCCACCGAAGCCGCCTCGGACTGGACGGCCATTCTGTGGCGGATGCTGCGCGCCCGCAACGTGGCGGAGCTGGCCGAATCCCAACGGGGCTGGGTTGACCCCTGCAACAACTTCCTGATGGCCGACGCGGACGGCAACATCGGCTACCTCTGCCGGGGGCGCATACCCATCCGCACGCGCCGGAATGGCTGGCTGCCCGTGCCGGGCTGGACCGGCGAACACGAATGGCAGGGAGACATCCCCTTCGAGGAGCTGCCCAAGTCCGTCAATCCGCCCGAGGGCTATATCGCCACAGCCAACAACAAGCCGGTGGGGGATGACTATCCCCACTACATCGCCGTGGACTTCACCCCTGAGTTCCGGGTGAAGGGGGTGACTCGGGGCCTGAAATCCCTGACCAAGCCCGCCGCTCCCGACATGGCGAAGGTTCACGGCCAGCGGGTATCGCAGCCCGCGCTGGCCTACCTGGCCGCGCTGCCCTCCGTCGAGCCGCAGGACGCCCTGTCGGCCATCGCCCGAGAGCGTCTGCTGGCCTGGGATGGCGCGATGGACGCCCACCGCGTCGAACCCACGATCTACTCGGCGATGCGCGATGCGCTGCTCAAGGAACTTTTTGAGTGCAACCTGACCCCGGAACTGGCCGAGGCCTCTTGGCATCCCGCCGACCGGGGACTCGGTTCCTTCGGCAATCGCCTCAAGGCGCGAGTGGTGGAGCTGCTGCGCCACGATGACCGCTCCCTGCTGGCAGAGGGCGACACCTGGCCCGCCGCCATTTCCCGCGCTCTGGCAAGGGGGGCGGCCGGCCTACGCGAACTGCTGGGCGACGACCCCGAGGGGTGGGCCTGGGGCCGCATCCACCGCGCCGTCCCGCGTCATCCCCTCTCCGCCGCCTGCCCGGAGCTGGACGGCCTGCTGGATCCGCCCGCCATTCCCCACAGCGGCGATGGCGACACTCCGTTGCAGGGCGGGTACTCGCCCGCCGTTTTTGCCACGGCCACCAGCCTGTCGGTCGTCCGCTACGCCTACGACACGGCCAACTGGCATAATTCGCTCTGGGTGGTTCCCCTCGGCAGTTCCGGCCACCCCGGCAGCCCGCACTATCACGACCAGTCCGAGACTTGGCGCCAGGTCGAGATGCTGCCAATGCGCTGGGACTGGCCCGCCATCATCGCCAACAGCGAATCAAGTCAAACGCTGGAGCCGGAGTAGCCGCTGCAACCCCCTCTCCGGGGGTAGTATGAGGGCAAATTGCCAGCGCGAGTTAGGAATACTCCGGGCGAAACAGAGTTGCGTTTAGCGGGGCAGTGGTTTTATAATAGCCATTGCGTCGGGGCGTGGCCCAGCCAGGTAGGGCACCTGCATGGGGTGCAGGGGGTCGCCAGTTCAAATCTGGCCGCCCCGACCAATATGCAGAACGCGAGAAAGACCACCCAAGGGTGGTCTTTCGCTTTTTCGAGATGAGAACCGTCAATGCCTGAGAGCAGCTCCGGGCCGTAGGTTCGCCGAGCCAACGGCGCGCGGAACAAATGACGTATTCACGGACCCCATGGCACAGACGAAACGCCCGGTTCTACATATATCCCGGAAACACGGTATCCCTGAAACACAGTATCCTGGAAAAGAGAAGCCGGGCCTGTAAAATGCGCAGGCCCGGCTTCGGCATTGTCCGATGCCTGCCGATGGCTAGTCTTCCCCGTGAATCTGCTGGCTCAGGTATAGGTCAATGCCGATGGTGTGGCTGAGCTCAAGCTGCGTCTCCAAGGTGTCGATGTGCTCTTCCTCGTCGCGGATCATCCCTTCCAAGATGCTGCGCGTGGTGTAGTCGCCCACCGAGGCGCAATGGGCAATGGCTTCAGCCAGCGCCTCCACCGCGCCCTTCTCGGCTTCCAGGTTCAAGGTCAGGTCTTCCATCGCGGACTCGCCTACTTTTATCTGGTTGAGCCGTTGCAGGTTGGGCAGTCCCTCGAGGTAGAGGATATGGCGGATGAGATGCTGTGCGTCCTGCATCTCCGACATACTGTTGGAGCGGAACAGGCGGGCCAGCCGCTGGAAACCCCAGTTGCTGACCATCTCGGAGTGGATGAAGTACTGGTTGATGGCGGTCAGTTCGATGGTGAGGATGTTGTTGAGACGTTCAATGACGCCTTCTTTCGCTTTCATGGCGGAACTCCTTAGAGCGGGAAAATAATACGCCGCCGGAACGCGGGGCTTGTCCCTGCATCACCGACGGCCCAAAGGTCACCCGTATTGATTATACCACTCTGGAAGCGTGCTAACCCTCTGAAGGCGTGAAGGCGCACTACCTCGCCTTGACCAGCAGCCCTTCCAGCTTCAGCTCCACCATTTGCGAGATGCGCTTGATGTTGTTCAGGCAACGGCCGCAGGCGTCCCCGTCGTCGAAGCCCCAAGTTTCCGTGAGCGCATCCGGGGAGCAGCCGCGTTTCTTGGCCGACTCAACGGCTTCGGAAAGCCTTATTCCCTTGCACACGCAAACGTACACAGCACTGACCTCCACCCTGATTCTGGTCGCCCGCTGATTGGGATGCAATTTACTTTAACAATTAAAGAGTGTCAACCCTTAGTTCAGAAAATGGCAACACGATTTTGAGAGCGAAATACGCCGTGACGCCTTTCGCCGGTTGGACAATAAAAACCGCCGCAGGCATGGCTGCGGCGGTGGGAATCGGCGTCCTTGCCGCTCAACGGCGGCCCGGCTTACTGCACCAGATTGGGGGTGGGTTCGGCGGGAATGCCGTCGGCCTCCATCTCGCGGGCGCGGGATTCGACGGCGGGCATCACCGACGCGATCAGTTCCTCGTCCAAGTCGGCGGCCACGCCGGGGTATCCGGCGCGCTCCAGCATCGCCTTCAGCTTCTTGGTCTTGAACTGCTCCAGGCACCAGCCCAAAGGATCGGGAACCAGGGTCTTGTCCCAGTAGATGCGGTGGTTCTTGTTGCGGGGGCCATAGTGGTAGTGGGGGCCGTCCCAGAAGCAGTCGAAGGCCAGCAGTTCCGTTTCCTCGGTGAACACCCGGCCGGTGTTGCCCGCCAAGTCGCTCAGCACGTGGATGGCTAGTCCGCCGTCCCCGGAGGGCAGGCGGCGCATTTCCAGTCCAAAGCGGATGTTGCCTGCCTCGATGATGTCAGTGCCGCGGTTGTGCTTGACGGTGTTGCGCTCGGCCATAAACTTGGCGCGGGCGATGCTTTCGACCTCGTCCAGGGCCTGGTTCACGGCGGACAAGTCAACCGCGCCGGCGGCCTCGGCGTATCCGGCCTCGGTCAGCATGATGCCGATGCTGTTGCGCAGCGTCTTCACCGACCAGCCGATGGGGTTGCCGTCAACGGTCTCGTCCATTCGGAACTTGACGTTCTTGCCGTCCGGCCCGTAGACATAGCTCTTCTCACGGTCGAAGCAGTTGAAGCGCAGCGCGGTAGAGTCGCCGGCCTCGACCAGGATGACCACGCCCTGGTCGGAGTGGTCCTGAATGTTGCCGTCCCAAAGCTCGTGCTGGACAACGAAGGTAACGTTGCCCGCCTCAACCCGGACTCTCCCGGTCTGTTGCATCATAGCGTCCAGTCTCCTTAGCTTGGTGATAGTGGGGGAAATATAGCTATCGGGGAGCGGGCATGTCAACATCAAGGGCGCCGGCCGAAACGGGCGCCAAGCTCGCGCTGCTACCCCAGCGGCTTTTCCTCCACCTCGAAGTGGGGCATCACTTCCTCGCCGAAGCGCTGCAACTGCTCCAGCATCACCTCCAGCGGCGCGCCCATGCGGTTGCAGCCCACGTGCATATATTCCAGTCCGGGGTACTTGTCCTGAATCGCCAGTATTTTTTCCGTGACCTGGTCGGCGGTGCCGACCAGCCAGGCGCCCTGCCCGATAATGTCCTCCATGGTCGGCAGTCCGGCGCCCCGCGCCCGTCGAGGGTCGCCCAGAGCTTCGATTTGCTCGCCGGACAGGGCGCGGAAGAATCCCAGCGGCGCGAACATCTTCATGTCCTCTTCCAGGTACTTGCGCCCCAGCTCGATGGCTTCTTTTTCCGAGTCGGCGATGAACGTTGGCAGGCCGATGACCAGCCGTCCGCCCGGCGCCACGTTGTGGCCGTGGCGGTTCACCGTCTCGGTCCAGCGCATGATTACGTCTTCGTTGGCGCCTCCGGTGACCGCCCCGCCGCCCATGATGCCCTGGATGTCGTGCTTCGCCATGAAATCGAGGGCCCGCTGGCTGCTGGACACCATGGGCTGCCAAGTCTCCACCGGCTGGTATTTGGGGCGCGGCACCAAGGTCAGCTCCTTGAGCGTATAGCCCCGGTAGGGCACCTCCGGCGGAATCCGGTAGAACTTGCCCGCGTAGGAGAAGGAGTCCTCATGGAACGCCTTCATTATGATTTCCACCTGCTCTTCGAACATCTCGCGGTTGGCGTCGTTGTCGCTGTTGGTGCTGGGTACGCCGAAGGTGTCCACCTCCCGCGAGTGGTAACCCCGGCCCACGCCGAAGATGACCCGCCCGTCGGTCAGGATGTCGGCGGTGGCGTAGTCTTCGGCCAGCCGCAGGGGGTGCCACATGGGGTTGATGTTGAAGCCGCAGCCGAACTTCAGTTGCTTGGTCAGCTTGGCGAGATGGACGAACAGCATCAATAAATTCGGGATGACTTCGTTGCCCTCGTGCTGGAAGTGATGCTCGGCGCCCCAAAAGCTGTGATAGCCCAGCCGGTCCATCAGCTTGGCAATCTGCTCGCAGCGGTCAAAGATGGTGATGAGCTGGCTGTTGTCGAACCGGCGCTCGTTGACCGGAGTGGCCTCCAATCCTAGGTCGCCCAGGTCCACGTGGCCGGCGTATAGGCTGCCAAAGTGCTTGATCATGCTGCTCCTACCTTCGCTGAGTCGGGTTTCGTGCTGAAATTGTAGCTTTGGCGGCGGTGGGGTTGTCAAACCGGATCGAGACGCTGGCAAACCTTACGGGCAATCTCGGGGAATGAAGCGCAAGACGCAGGAGATGAAGCGCAAAATGCTTAGCACAAAATCGGGCTGCGTTGCTATGGAGACATGCCGCGCCAGGATCCCCTCGCGATAGCCGTCCGACGGAAGGGAAGAGTGGCCTGCCGGAGGCACAGGCCACGGGCGGGCGTTATGATGCCGCCATCCTCACCTCAAAATGACAGCGATAAACTACGACCAACTCACCGGACAGGAAATAGACAAGCTGGTCAACAAAGCCCAGACCTTCTGCCGCGAGAAAATCCGCTCCCGCGTGTATCCGCAGCAAAAAGGCCGGATGCTGATCATTGACCTCGAAAGCCGCGACTACGAGATTGACGACCACGCCATAACCGCCACCCAGCGGCTATGGCGGCAGCATCGGCCGGGCTGCCTCAGCTTCGGCATAAGAATAGGCTATAAGGCAACCCGCCACTTCGGCTCCCGCCGGACACCGGAAGAAGAACCCTGACCGGCAGAGGCGGCTTAACCGCCTTCCCGCAAGCGGCGGATTTCCTCCTCCAGTTGGCGGGCGCGGGACTCGGCGGCCAAGCGTGCGTCCCGCTCGGCCAGGCGGGCGTCCCGCTCCGCGTTGCGCTGGGCCTCGGCGGCCAGGCGGGCGTCCCGCTCCGCGTTGCGCTGGGTCTCGGCGGCCAAGCGGGCGTCTCGCTCGGCCAGGCGGGCGTCCCGCTCGGCGTTGTGCTGGACCTCGGCGGCCTCGGCGCGCTCCGCGATGGCCGTCATGCGGTCTATGGTCCTGCCGGTGGCCGGATCCAGCAGGTCGAACCCGGTGGCCTCGCTCCAGTGGAACTCTAGCCCCAGCAGCTCGCTGAGGGCGCGCGTTGAGCCGTCGGCCCCGGTGTACAGCGGGCAGGGGACGTAGCGCCCGTCCACCAGACGGTCGCCGGCTAGGGGCTGGCCGTACAGATCCGCCCCGGGCGAGGGGTCGAGCCGCCAGTATTCCGGTATGCCCAGCCTTTCGTACAGCCGGCGCTTGTTTCCCAAGTCGTTGGCGGCGGTGCTCTTGGACGCCACTTCCAGCGCGAAGTCGGGCGCCTTGCCGGTTTCCCAGAGCCAGAAATTGGGCAGGTTCTCCCGGATGACGGCGGCCGGGACGCCGAAGGCGATGAATAGGTCGGGGGCGACCCGGGCGTTGCCGTTGCTCCGGTCGTAGGAGACGAACACCTTGCCGGAAATGAAAACGTCCTCGCGCCCTTCATACCGTTGCCGCAGCAGCCGGGAGATGTAGACTAGGGGTAGCTCTTGGAGCATGGCGTCCTCGATCGGCTCCGGCTCTTCGTAGAAAATGTCGGGCAGGGTGCGGTTGATCCAAGCGTTAGCGATGTTGGCGGCGGTTGTCATCATCGGGCCTCCGGTGCCGTCTGAGCCGTAACTATATCATAGGGCCGTCCGCCCGGGCGGCGCAGGGTCGGGCGCTTCATGCTGATGCAGCGGGCGCCTTCCCCGGTTGACGCCCTACAACCCCCGCCGTATCATCGCCCCTGAACAAACACAGGCAAGCGCAAGGAGAGCGGCGATGAAATATGACTACATCGTGGTGGGCGCCGGGTCGGCCGGCTCCATCGTGGCCTCGCGGCTTAGCGAAGATCCCTCGGTATCCGTGCTGTTGCTGGAGGCCGGCGATGACTACCCTGATTTCGAGCGGCTGCCCGACGAGGTTAAGTTCGGCTACGCCACCGCCACCGACGTTATGACCAGCGACCATAACTGGCAGTTCTGGGGCCAGCCCACCGGCACCGCGCCCCCGATGATGGTGCCCCGGGGCAAAGTGACCGGCGGCTCCAGCGCCATCAACGGCCAAGTCTTTCTGCGCGGCGTCCCGCAGGACTACGATTCTTGGGCCGAAATGGGCAACGACGAATGGAGCTTCATCAAGCTGCTGCCCTTCCTGCGGCGCATCGAGACCGACACCGATTTCCCCGGCGATGACTTCCACAACTCCGACGGCCCCATCATCGCCCGCCGCTTCAAGCGCGAGGAACTGCTGCCCGACCAAGCCGCCTTCTACCGGGCCTGCCGCGACGCCGGGTTTGCCGATACCCCGGACCACAACCACCCGGAGGCCAGCGGTGTTGGCCCGGTTCCCTTCAACAACCCCAACGGAATACGCTGGAGCACCGCCCTAGGCTACCTCGACCCGGCCCGGCACCGGCTCAACCTGACCATCCGCGCCAACTGCGTCACCCGCCGCGTGCTTTTCGAGGGCAAGAAGGCCGTGGGCGTGGAAGTGGAAAGCGGCGGCCAGCGCTTCACCGCCGAGGGCGAGCAGATCATCCTTTCCTCCGGGGCCATCGGTTCGCCCCACATCCTGCTGCTGTCGGGCGTCGGCCCGGCGGCCCACCTGGACGAGGTGGGCATCCCCGTGGTTCACGACCTGCCCGGCGTGGGCCAGAACCTGCGCGACCATCCCACGGTCTACACCACCTTCCGCACCAAGCCGGAGTATCCGCTGGACGGTTTCGCCCCCCGCGTGCAGATGACCCTGCGCTGGACTGCCGAAGGCTCAGACCTGCGCAACGACATGATGATCTTCATGCAATCCTACGCTACCGAGCGGGTGGACCGGGGCGGAGAGCGCATGGACGCGGTGGGCATCCGTATGCTCAGCGTTCTCGACCTGGAGCTCAGCGCCGGGCAGCTCAGGCTGACGTCCACCGACCCGGAGGAGCAGCCTTTCCTCGATTACAACTACATGGAAGACCCCGAAGACCGCCGCCGCCTGCGCGACGCGGTCCGGCTGTGCGCCCGCCTCGGCGCCCACGAGTCGTTCAGCGATATCGTCGAGGAACGCATCGAGCCCACCGACGAAGATCTGGCTACCGACGAGGCCCTCGACGTCTACATGATGCGCGAGGCCACCACCGGCCAGCACATATCCTGCACCTGCAAGATGGGCCCGGCCAGCGACCCCATGGCCGTGGTAGACCAGTACGGCCGGATTCACGGCCTGGAGAACATCCGCGTGGTGGACGCCTCCATAATGCCCAACTGCATCCGCGCCAACACCAACGTCACCACCATGACCATAGGCGAGCGCGTGGCGGAGTTCATCAAAGAGGGGCGGTAGAGAGCCGACTGCCGGGGGCGCGTGTGGCGCGCCCCCCGGCCGGACGGCAGAGAATGGTACGCTAGGTTGTGAATTGCTGACATTTGCCCCTCGCGCTGCTGCGAGTCATGGGCTACCATTGTCGCAAGATAGAGGCCCTAGCAAATTAAGAGCAGGTACTTGGCAAGGAAGGTGTCTGATACCTATGCCGGAATTGTTGGAACGAGGCCACGAGCTAGGAATTGTCGCTGTTGACGAGACGGCGGATTCAGTCACGTATAGTTTAGCGAGGGAAAAGCGATACCGCTGGAGTGACCCGGAAGAAAAGGTCAGGGCTGGAATAGTGTTGTCTCTTATTTTCGATTATCAATACCCTCCAAGCCGTATTGACCTGGAAGTGACTATACCGAATCGCAGTCCTAACAATTGGGCCGATGTTGTTGTGTTTCGAGATGACCGCCTGCGATCTCCCTATATTACAGTCGAGACGGCATCACCGACCATCACCCAGGCAGAGCAAGTTCAAAAGACTGAACAAGCCTTTGGATACGCTAATGCGCTGGCGTCCGAATTTGCTATCTATTATGATTCCATCACAAAGATAAGCTGGCAAGTTCAAGGGTTTGGTGGCCTGGAACGCAGCCGGAACATTATTGCTGATGTTCCGGTGAATTACGGCGATGTCCCTGAATATACATTTGTCAGGGCAAGCGAGAATGACCTGCGAGAAATCAGCATTTCATCCCTGTCCAACATTTTCGAGCAATGCCATAACGAGCTGTGGTCCGGCGGACGGCTTGACCCGACCGAGGCTTTTGACGAAATGAGTAAACTGATGTTTGCCAAACTGTATGACGAGCGGCAAACGCGAAACGGAGAGCCTTACGGGTTTCAATGGGGCGAGCGGGAAACGGAATTCATGGTTGCCCAGCGCGTGCTTGGGCAATACGAGAGCGCTTGTAAGGAAGACCCAGGGCTGTTTACTGATGGCATTGGCTCAGAACCGCGAAAAATCGCTACGGTTGTCAGGCTGCTGCAACATGTGTCCCTTGATCGTACTGACCCTGATGCCAAAGGCAGGGCCTTTGAGCAGTTTTTGGGCGAGGTATTTCGAGGGCGGCTGGGACAATACTTCACACGACGGGAAATAGTGGACTTTATGGTGTCCATAATGGACCCTTCTAACGATGCTGTAATTCTTGATCCGGCTTGCGGTAGCGGCGGGTTCTTGGTCTACTCAATGAAACAGGTTTTCAGCCAGATCGATGCTGATTACGCTGGAGACGACCGGACCATTTTCCGCCTGAAGGACAATTTTGCGAAACGGAGTTTGTACGGTATCGAAATCAACGAAAAAATCGCCCGTGTAGCCATGATGGATATGGTCATCAACGAAGACGGCCATACCAATATCGAAATTGGCAGCGGCCTTGATGCGACTTTTAACAATCCTGGTATTGTCAACAGAGGATTCACCCATGTTCTGACAAATCCTCCTTTCGGAGACACCATAAGAAGTAACGAAAGTGACAAGCTGGGCCAAGCGCAACTGGTGGACTACCAACTGGCAAGTGAGAGACAATCAGCCAAGTCGGAAGTTTTGTTCATTGAAAGATGCACTTTGTTTCTGCGCCCTGGCGGTATGCTAGGGATGGTAGTTCCTGATGGTATTCTTTCCAACCCCTCTGACAGACACGTGCGCAATTACATTCTAGAGAACTATAGGGTTTCCTCGATCATTTCTCTGCCATCCCATGCCTTCCGCAAAGCGGGATCAGGTATGAAAACCAGCCTATTGATTGCGAAAAAATGGGAACTCAGCGATAGTCGCTCTGAAGATTATCCGATATTCATGGCCTTGACTAATCACATCGGATATGATGCCACTGGACGTCCTGACGCCAACGAATTGCCCGGCCTGCTCAAACATTTTGTCAACGGCACGGGTTCTCTGGATGACGGCGTTACACGAGTTTCCATAAAATCCGTGCAGGACAGCGGACGGCTGGACCCGCAATATTATGTGCTTGGCCCCATAATCGAACGCGAATTCGGCAACATCCCGTACCCTACCGCCAAATTGAATCAACTGGTCAGCCAGGCGATTCAGAGCGGCAGGTCTCCAAAAGGCGGCGCAAAATATAGCGTGGGGGATATTCCGATACTGCTTGTCGGAAATATCACCGCAGACGGATCTATCAGCTTGGAAAACCTATCTTACGTTGATGACGACTTTTTCAAGAGCAACAGCGACAGAGGGAGAGTTAATTCTCTGGATATTCTTATCGCAAAAGACGGGGCGACAACCGGAAAAGTTGGCCTTGTACCGGAGGATTTTCAAATCGAACGTTGCTTGATAAATGAACACATATTCAAGCTCACGGTGAGTGCGACATTCCCTGGGGATGAAAACTATCCTCTCGAAGAAACAGAAGCGCGGATCCGACTCAATACGTTTTATCTCTTTTTCTTCCTCAAATCGTGGCTGGGGCAGCAACAAATCGCCCGAGAAATATCAGGGGGGGCGCAAGGTGGCATTACCAGGAAATTCGTTGAGAACATACGAATACCGATACCGCCTATCGAACAGCGTCAGAATATCGTTCAAATGGCGCAATTCGAATATGGCAGATATCGCAACTTAGCAGAGCAAGCGAGAGAGCAATATCAGCATTTCGAGACTTCGTTATCCCAACAGATAAGAGGCTATTAGCCTCATATGCAGGTTTACGCGGCTTGCCAGCCGTTAACAGCGCATACTACAGCCCAATCAGCTCGCGGGCGTTCTCGCCCAGCATCCGTTCCTTGGCGGCGTCGGGCAGGGGCAGGGACTCGATGAACTTGGCGTCCTCCGCCATGTCGGCCAGCGGGAAGTCGGTGCCGAAGCATACCTTCTCCGCCCCGTGGCGGCTGACGATGCCCGCCAGCGTCCCGCTGCCCAGCTCCTTCAGCGCCGGGGGCCAAGTGGTGTCTATCAGCACGTTGTCGCGCCCGATTAACTCCCGCTCCGCCTCGTCCAGCATATAGAACCCGCCTAGGTGCAGAGCGATGAGCTTCAGTTTTGGGAACTGTCTCGCCACGTTCATTATCCGCGCCGGTTCCGCCCAGATGGTGTCGCCCGGCTGGGTATGCGCCCAACGGCCCGAGTGGATCTCCACCACCATATCGCTGCCCATTTCTTCGTAGAAGGGGAACATACGCGGATCGTCGGGGTAGTAGCCGTTGACCATCGGGTGCAGCTTGAAACCCTTGATGCCCGCGTCGCGCATCCGCCTGACTTCCACCGCCTTGTCCTCCAGGTCGGGGTGCATCGCCCCGAAGGGAACCAGCGTATCGTCTTGGATGCTGATGAGCCAGTCGTTGGCCCCCGGCAGGTGCTCCAGCCGTTCCACCACGCCCAGCACTACGGCTTTGTCCACCCCAGACGCCTTCATGTGCGCCTTGATGCCGTCCACGGTGTTGATGCCCACCGCCGGGTAGCCAAAGGTTCCCACCATGTTCTCCAGCACCGCCGGCGCAATCCGGTCGGGCCAGATGTGGGTGTGTACGTCTACGCGCATCTGCGGCTCCTTACAGTCTACAGTCCCTTGCCGGTCAACAACCCGAACAGCGCGCCCAAAGCAGCGAAAAAACCCTGCCACAGACGCTCCACCGACGCCCTGGCGGTCATCCCCTCGCTATCCGCCAAGGCCCGGTCGGCATAAACCGACAGCCCAACGGCCAAGAGCAGGGTCAGCACAGCAATAAACATACAGAAGGACACGAGAAAGATGAATGGCCGGTTCCAACTGGCTGGTTCCTGCTCAGTCATCGATTAACCACACATCCCCAGTCCGGTAATCGATCATCCCCGCTTTTCCGGGATGCCGCACTGCCGACCACATTATCCGCAGGGAAGCAATGATCCAGGCGACTAGGGGATGTCGCGCCCGGCCTCGAGGTCGGCGGGGGGCGGAGTTGGCCGACTGTTTTTGGTGTTCCCGCACTTCGGAAATCAGCACGCTCCCCATCTCTGCGTTGGCGTTTATGTCCTATTGTAACCGATGTCTGCCCTCAGTTCCCTGCCTGCGCCGCCTTCCGGCGGGGATGCTCCGGCGTGGCAGGTTCGGACGCGGCGCTGCGGGGCGGTTCGTAGGGGCCGTAGCCCCTGAGCAGGGGGAAGGGCTTGTCTATGGGCGTAAGCCACAACGCGGCGAAGATGCGCCCGGCCTTGGCGATGGAGGGGTTGGCCTCGCCGCTTTCCAGCCGGATGACGTATGCCTTGCTGACGCCCAGCAGGTCGGCCAACTGCTGCTGGGTCAGGTTCCGCTCTTGGCGGGCGAAGGTCAGCGCGAGGGCAAAGCCCATTTTGGCGGCCTCCTCGCCGAACTCCATCCGGTATTCGTCATCTTTTATCCTTTCTGTTATACCTTCAATGGCGTTCCGCATATTCCCGGCAACCTCTTTAATTTCGGTATTGAGCGACCAGCGAACGGGCTCTCGCTTTCTGCCCCTCCGGTGTTCTTTGGGTACGCTTGCGAAATCCGTGGAGCAACAGAAACAGGTTGGAGCGGCGGTCGTAATAGCAAAACACCCGGTATCTCCCGCCTCGCAACTCGTAGATGTCGTCCTCAATGTTGTCCATCATATTAGTATTCAACAGAGCGAGGCCCTCATGTATGAGATTATCTACAATCTTGTCGATAACCGCCATCGCTTTGAGGTCGCCGCTCCGTTGAACCGACTGGAGGAACTCGCGGTACGGGCAGGAACCGCCTTCGATTTCCAACTCCAGAACCGTGTACACGTGAATTGTACCCCCTGGATTTATAACGCCCGCGTTACCCCCTACCGCAGCGTTTCCTCCGCCAGCCGTTCCAGCGCGGGCAGGGCCTCGCCGGGGGCGCTGCTGGGCAGGCGCACGGTGGCCATGGTGGCGCCGGCCTCTTCCATTCGCTGAATTTCGTCCCTGTCGGCGGCGCCGGATACGCAGATCTCAATGCTCTTCGGGTCGCGCCCGGCGGACTCGGCCAGCTCGTCCAGCGTGGCGCGGGCGGCTCGCACATCCTCCGGCGTGGCCCGGACGGGCATCCAGCCGTCGCCGTGAGCCACCACCCGGCGGAGGACGTTGCGGGCCGCGCCGCCTAGGAACACCGGCGGGTGCGGCTTCTGGGCCGGTTTGGGGAACACCTTGATGGCCGGAAAATCGAAGTAGCACCCATGGTACTCCGCCTCATCTTGCGTCCACAGAGCCTTCATCACCTCGAGGGCCTCCCGGGTCTGCGTCCAGCGATGCTCGAAGTCGCCGCCCATTATCTCCGATTCCTCCCGCAGCCAGCCCGTGCCGACGCCGAAGATGAACCGTCCCCCGGAGTGGTGGTCCAGGGCCGCGATCTGCTTGGCCTGCACCAAGGGGCTGTGCTCCGGCACCAAGCATACAGCGGTGCCCAGCTTGATGCGCGTGGTGGTGGCCGAGGCCATGGCCAGGCCGATGAACGGGTCGCCCATGTCGGCCATGAAAGGCGGTATCGAGCCGTCGGGCGTGCCGCCGTACCGCGACGTGGTGTGAACCGGAATGACGGGATGCTCCGGCAGCCAGAAGGAGTCGAAGCCCGCTTCCTCGGCCCGCTGCGCCAGTTCCGCCACGTTCATCGAGTTGCTGTTGATCACCGTGCTAACGCCAACTTTCATAACCGTCCCCCTGCGCCAATTGCTGAATAGGTTGCTCTGACGTGATAATATCACAAGGTCAAAATAGCAAAAGAAAGGGCGGGCGGCAGCCGCCCGCCCGCAGCGATTAGGGCTACTCTACCGCGAGGGACAAGGGACGTGAGCTTTACCGATTCAATCAAAACGTGTTTCCAGAAGTACCTAGACTTCAGCGGGCGGGCCTCCCGGCCGGAATTCTGGTGGTTCTTCCTGTTTACCTTCATTGTGAGGCTCGTCACCTCTTGGATCCCGTTCATAGGGTTTATCATCTCCTTGGCGCTCTTGCTGCCGTCGCTGGCGGTCACAGTGCGGCGACTGCATGACACTAACCGGACAGGATGGTGGGTCCTGTTGCCCATCGGTTTGGCCTTAGGGGGTGTAGTGGCCGGGGCAATTCTGAGCTTCACCGGCTTCATTGTCATTGGAATAGCTCTCATAGCATTGGGATCCATAGGCGGATTCCTAGTCCTGCTGGTGTTCCTGATACAGCCTAGCGACCCGCACCCCAACCGCTACGGCCCCAACCCCTTGCAATCCCAGCAGGACGCGGGCGGCTATGGCTACTACCAAGACCCCGGCCAGCCCTACTATCCGTCGCCAACAGCGGGAAGTTACGTCGAAGACCCCTACGACACCGGCCTGCCGGACTCCCCGCCGGATCAGGAGCCCGGGGACAGGCGGTTCTGCACCGAATGCGGGATGCAGTTGCAGCCGGAAGCCCGGTTCTGCACTGTCTGCGGCACGTCTGTTTGAGATTCCCGCAGCCAACCCGTTGCAGACGAAGGGGGCCATTGGCCGCAGGGAGGACGCCGGGCGTGAATCCTATACACGCAGTCCTGTCCGGCTTTCGCAACTACGCCAACTTTAAGGGCCGGGCCAGCCGGCCGGAATACTGGTGGTTCTACGCCTTCTTCGTTGTCTGGCTGATTGTCATATTTGTGGTCAGCGTTGGCTGGTTTCCCGCCCTGCTCCCTTTGTGGGGCATATACATCGCGGCGATGCTGCTGCCTTTGTGGTCGGTAACGGTGCGGCGGCTGCACGACGTGGACCGGCCAGGCACGTGGGCCGCGCTGGGAATCATGCCCTTTGCCGGTGTGCGGTTGACCCGGCTGCTGACGCAGCCGGGAACGTCCGGCCCCAACCGCTACGGCCCCGACCCGCTGCGGGCCGGGGCGGACGGCCAACGAATCCGGCCGCCTGCTGCGGGCGCCCGGCCGCCGGAAGCGGGGGCAGCGGGAACCCCTGAACCGTCCGCAGCGCTCCCCTGCCCCAAGTGCGGCTGGGAGCCGTGGCCTGACGCGCTCTTCTGCGCCGACTGCGGCGCGAGATTGTGATCCTTTCCGCAACGCCTGCCGCGCCGTCTCTTCTCGGCAAGAATTGTTCGTGTGGCCCGGCTGCGGTGTTGCGGCTATAATCAGTGGAGCAATCCATAGCGCAAAATCGAGTTGAGGTGGCCTCTTGAAAATCGACCCACAGACCTTCGAGAACTTTTACCGTGTTCTGACCGGCGTGGTGGTGCCGCGCCCCATCGCTTTCGTCTCCACCCAGTCGCCCGACGGCGTGGACAACCTTGCCCCCTATTCCTTCTTCAACGCCGTGGCCTACGACCCGCCCACAGTGGTGTTTTCGTCCTCCCGCCACGTGGGGAGCAAGAGCAAGGACACGCTGCGCAACGTGGAGGAGACCGGGGAGTTCGTGGTCAACATCGTGGTGGACGACATCGCGGAAGCGATGAACCGCACCGCCGCCGAGTTCCCCGAGGAGGTGGACGAGTTCGAGATTGCCGGCCTCACCTCCATCCCTTCCGACCTAGTCAAGCCGCCCCGGGTGGCCGAGTCCCCGGTCAACATGGAATGCCGCCTCAACCAAGTGGTCAACCTCGGCGAAGGCCCGGGCGGGCACGGGCTGGTCATCGGAACCATCCTGCTGATGCACGTCCGCGATGACCTAATCAACGGCCACCGCATCAACCACCACCTGATGAAGCCGACGGGCCGCCTGGCCGGCAGTATGTACTGCCATACCGCCGACACCTTCGAGCTGGTGCGACCGGTCTACGACCCGGAAAAAAGCCTAGCGGCATACCGCTAGGGCGGCCCACAATTTCGGCAGGAGGGTGGCAAGATGACGGATGGCGGGCGCGCCGGATGTTCGCCAAGCCCGGATGGGCTGGCCCGGTTCCCTATTCCGTCGTTTACCAGGAAATTGAGGCCGGGATTCGGGTCATCACGGCAAGGAGCACCGGCGGCAGGTTCGGCTGCTGACTGGACAGGACTGACGCCCGTCGCCCGTACCTTGGGGTTAGTACGGGCTGGGCGGGCGATCCTGCTCCTGCGGGCGGCCCGTTTCCGGCTCCACCTCGGCGCCGTAGGCCGGGCGGCCCTCGCCGGAGTAGTCGGGCTCGGGCGTTTCGGTGTAGCTGCCGGAGAACCGCGGCGCGTCCTCCGCCGGCTCCGGGGGGGTCGCCGGGGCCGACGGCTGCGGCTCCTCAATTTCAGTGTAGCTGCCGGAAGTTCTGGATGCTTCCTCCACCCGTCCGGGATAGGTCTCGGGATCCGCTGGCGAATAATCTTCTTCGGCCCGGTATGCTCCGGCGGGTTCCGCTTCGATCTCTTCCGCCGTTTCCCGGTCAGTCTCGCCCGGCGGGGCCACGACCGCGCCGTAGCTTTCGACGTAACCCCCGCCGCCCGTCTGCTCGCCGTGGTAGCGGGCTAGGGCGTCCTCCAGATGGCCGAGAAAGGCGCCGGGGTCGCGCATCATCAGCATCATGCGGTTGCCGGCCACCATTCGGAGGCGCAACCGCTCGCCAAAGGGCATTGCCAGCAGTTCGGCGTGGGAGATTTCGGCAAAGGATATGATTCGTGTCCGGGGCATCCCGTACACGATCATCATGCGGTCGCGGTAGAGCAGGTACTGCCGGGGCGTGGTAAGCCAGCTATATGCTGCCATGGCCAAGCCCAAGGCAATCAGCAGGAGTTGCATGGTCGTAATGCCCAGCACTGCCACCACCAAGGCGAATATGAGCGTAATGTTCCAGCGGGATGCGTGCTGTTCCCAGTAAATCGGGTTTTCTTGCTGCTGCGCCATGCCGCTATTCTAACACACGCCGCGCCTGATTGGGAAAGCGGGGCGGGCGGGGTTTCCGGGCCAGTCAACGGGATTACCCGGTTCCCTGCTAAAATGAGCAGGTGCAACGCCCACAATTCAGCAGGCGGGAGGCAAGCCAATGGATTTCAGCGACACAGACCAGTTGTATGAGCAGTACGGGAAGCCGCTGGAGGCGGAGCATTGGGGGAAGTACCTGGCTGTCCACCCAGA
This sequence comes from Dehalococcoidia bacterium, assembly GCA_965213725.1. Classification (GTDB taxonomy): domain Bacteria; phylum Chloroflexota; class Dehalococcoidia; order Lucifugimonadales; family UBA3495; genus VXOI01. The sequence goes on along the minus strand of OZ243924.1, from coordinate 1,125,558 downwards.
CGGGCGAACTATTCTGGCGGACGATTACCGCGTCCTGACAGACCGTGCCTCTGCTGAATTGGGCAAAGGGGCTCACCTTTTTAAGGTGGGGCCGCGGGCCATTCACAGGTTGCCGTCTCTCCGGTCGCTTTATGATATGCCGCCGGGAGCTATCCGAAGGGGACCGAGTTCTCTCATCAAGCGGGTTGACCATGACTAGCCCCCGCATTCCTTAAAGACCCGGGCCACTGGGCTGCCCTCGCTTTTGACATTAACCCGCCCCGCTGATATTTTGGAACGCGACCCGCGCCCCGGCGCGGACAAGCCAGATATACAGCGGGATTTGACCATGAACGCTAACAACCCCCCCGCCGAGAATTGGGCGAGCCTCATCGTGCAGGCGCTTAAGGATTGGGACACATCCCTCATCGCCTACGTGCCTGACTCATCCATACATCGGGTGACCAGAATCATTGATCAGGATCCCTTCTTCCACTTGGTGTCGGCCACGCGGGAAGAGGAGGCTGTCGGCATCGCGGTCGGCTCCTACGCCGCCGGGCGAAACGCCGCGGTGTTCATGCAGACCAGCGGCTTCGGCAACAGCATCAACGCCCTGGCCAGCCTGTGCCTGCCGGCCCGAGCTCCCATCCCTTTCTTCATCAATATGCGGGGCGGGACCGGGGAATTCAACATCTCCCAGGTGCCCATGGGCCGGACGACGGTGCCGATCCTCGACCTGTTCGGTGTAGTCAGCTACACCATTGAAGACGACTACCGGATGGACAACCTTCTAGACGGCGCCATGAAGCTGTGCTACGCCAACCGCCAGCCCGTGGCGATCTGCCTGACCCAGAGGTTGCACGGAGGGAAATTTGCGTAGGTTCGACGCGACTCAACTGGCGGTTCGCTTGGCCGGAGACCGCCCCATCGTGGGCAATCTTGGCCCCACATCCGACGAGCTGTGGCATGCGGGGCACCGCGACCGCAACTTTTACACCTACGGCAATATGGGCCTCTGCTCCTCCATCGCCCTGGGCATGGCCCTCGCCACCGACGAACAGGTCATCTCGCTGGACGGCGACGGCTCGCTGCTGATGAACCTCGGAGCGCTGGCGTCCATCGGGCGGGAGAGGCCCAAGAACCTGATAGTGGTGGTGTACGACAACGAGGCGTGGGGCCAGACCGGCCACCAGATGAGCCACACCGGCACCGGCACCAACCTGGAGCAGGTGGCCTTGTCCTGCGGCATCTCCGGCGCCGCCACCGTCAACGACCTGGAGGAACTGGAAGGCGCGCTGTCCGCCGCCTTGACCACCGACGGCCCCCACTTCATAGTCGCCAAAATCGAAGAGGCCGGCTACCTGCCCGTCGCCCCGGTGGAGCCGGAGTTCACCCTCTACCGCTTCCGCAACACCTTCGTGGAAGGTCAGCAGCCCCAGCCGCCGCACTAGCCGGGCTGCACGCCCGGAGGTGGCGCTTTTCCCGACCTGCGCTGAGAAAGCACTGACGGAAATCCCATATCCCAAAAGCAGAGAGGATTTCCGTCCCCGCGCGATTGCCCCGGGTAATGCCGAGGGGCTCACTCGAGGACTGGCTGTATGCCGGGCGGGCCGGATGCGGTCAGCGGTCTGCCGTCCGAGCGGGTTCCGAAACCTGCCCGGAGGCCCATGGGCGGGAGCGGGCCACCTCCCGGAGGCCCCGGGGCGTGGTGACGGGAGCCAGGCAGCGCTCTCCCATGCAGACGTAGAGCGCCGCTTCTTCGCGCAAGGGGAACCCCAATCCGAGTATTTGCCCGGCGTCCCGCTCCACGTCCAGCGGTTGTACCACCCGGTGGGGAGCATAGACCCGCAGCGCCGCCCGGTGCAGCCGACGGTAGGCCGGGCCGGATGAGTCGCCCACCAGCGTCAGGCTCACCGGCCCATGGGTCAGCATATCCCGCGCCCGTCCCCAGGCCGCGCCCGCCGGCAGGAACAACGCCTCCTCATCTTCCTCCATGCGCCGGGAGGCGTGGGAGCCGAGGTAGCTCTTGCCTGGCACGACGGACTCAAAGATTTTCAGGGCCGCCGCCGCTTGGTTCCAATACCAGGAGTCGCCGGTCAGGTGAGACAAGGCCAGCAGCGCCTCGGCCCAGCAGCCGTTGTCCAGCGCCGGCTGCTCCCGCGGAAGCAGCCCCGCCTCAAAGGGCCGGGGCGGTGCGGCGTCGTAGCAGCCTCCGCCGGGCGCGCCGAACAGCCGCCCGACGGTCTCGGCGACTTCCGCCGCCCGCGCCAAGCATTCCGGCTGACCTGTGGACTGGTGCAGGGTCAGCCAGGCCCGCAGGAAATTCACTTGGTCGGCCAGGATGGGCGCGGCGTCGCCCGGCTCCCCGGCGCGGCGCTGCAATCCGCCTGCCGAGGCCCAGCTCTCGTGCCACAGGTTTTCCAGAATGTCGGCTCCCAGACGGAGATAAACCGGGCTGCCCAGCGCGTTGGCCGCTTGGATCAGGGCATCGGCGGCTAGGGCGTTCCAACCGGCGTAGAACGTGCGGTCAACGGGCGGCGGCGCAGTGGCGCTCCGGTCTTTCCAGGACATCTGGTAGAAGGGTTCGTCGGCGTCTTGGCTGGCAAAGAACAACCCTTGCCGGGGGCTGAACAGCGTGGTCAGTAGGTAGTCCAAGATACTGACGACGGCAGTCTTGTACGCTGCCTTCCGGGTGAGCCGAAACGCTTCCAGATAGGACACGGCCAGGCTGGCGTTGCTGACCAGCATCTTCTCGTAATGCGGCACTTTCCAGTCGCGGCTGACCGAGTAACGGAAAAACCCTTGATCCTTATGGTCGCAGATGCCGTTCCACATCCCCTGCAAGGTGGTCTCGACCATTCTCAGAATGGCGCGGTCTCCGGTTAGGCCGTAGCGGGCGGTCAGGAACCGCAGCGCCTCCCAGGGAGGTTGTTTGGGCTCCAGTCCAAAACCGCCGAACCGCTCGTCGTAAAGCTCGGTCAGCCGGGCCGTCACTGCCTCAACGGAAGCGTTGGCTCCGGCGCGGGCGGGCGGTGCAGAATGATCTGCGGCGCGTCCGCCGGGCGCAAGGGCCTCGCCGCGGGAAACCTGCTCTAGCAGGGCGGCCATCTCGTCCGGCGGCGTATAGGGCCGTCCGGTGAGGAACTCGCCGCTCCCGGTCAGGAAGGCCACCGAAGGAAAACCGCCCTGGTTGTATCGCAGCGATATGTCGGGCCGTTGGTCTACATCCACGCGCACCGGGATGAACCGGGAGTTAATCAGCCCGATGACCCTTTCGTCGGCATAAGATGTCCGGTCCATAACATGGCACCAGTGGCACCAAGTGGCCCCCAGAGTAAGCAGCACCGGCTTGCCCTCGGCTTTGGCGGCCTCGAATGCTTCCTCGTTCCATTCCCGCCAAGCAATTCCGCTGGCCGCATCAAGTTGACTCATCGGGCTTGCCCTCCGGCTCCGGGCGGGCGGTGGCCCCCCGGAGGTAATTCAATCGCTGGGGTGCAGTTTAGCCCTTCGGCGCCGTCTTTTACATACTGCCCCGGAAGGGCAGGACGATGGGAACAGTCGTTCAAGCCCCCAGACGGCAGGCAACCACGAACTTCAACCAACAACTCCATGCACTGGACCGTTGACGGAACTCTACCACTCTTTGCTCTTTGCCTTATTTTAGCCTGATTACCGCTTGATACAGCCTGCTTGGAGACGATTTTTAACTTGATAGGAGTTACGCAGTTGGATTCAGGGAGTACTGGAGTTGAGCCAGATATTGCTGGATGGCAGGGCGGACGACCTTTGCCACGGCTTCGTACCAACTGACGCCGGAGCGCAGGCGGTGGACTTCCAAGCGCAAAAAGGACCGGATGGCCAGTCCGATGTGGCACCGCTGGGCTTCGGCCTTTCGCGCCTGGCATTTCTCTACCCCGCAACACTGCTTCAGTCCCCGGTGGTAAGTCTCGATGCCCCAGGCCTGATCCTTGAGTGCTTCCTGTTGTTGCCGGGTCAACTCCAAGCCGTTGGTGGCCCAGTATTCCGCGCCGCCGTTTGGGGAGACGGTCCGAAACACCTTGACCCATCCGTAGCCCCGCAGGTGGACTTCCCGGCCTTCCGGGGGAATTTCCACCGTGTCCACCCGGACGTTGCCCCTTCCCTCGGGGTTCACCCGCCGGTTGCATCGGAATTGGGTCAGCCAGAGCCACCCGCAAGAGCGGGCCTGCTTCAGGTTTTCCAGGCTGCTGTACCAGCTGTCGAAGAGGACATAGCTGAGTTGGAATCCCCGCCCGTGGGCCGCTGCCAACATCTCCCGGAAATAATCGTTCTTGTTCTTTCCGCTCCAAGGTTTGTCGTAGATGCGGAAATCGCAGGGTATCAGGGCGTCGCCGTCAGACCAGAGCAGGGTGAGCAGATTGATACCGGACACCACCCGGCGATGCCGTCCGCTCCAGTGGCGGGTCACCAGTTCCATCTTCCTGGCGCGGGGCTTGTCTAGGGTGGTGTCATCCAGAATCAGGACCCCGGCCTCCCGTTGAACCAGCCCCTGGGTTTCCTGCCACAGCGCCCCAGTATCGGGAGGCTGTCTCCGCAGCAGGCGGGTGAAAGCGTCGTGGGCCGCAGCCTCCGGCGTCTCCGGCTGGCACCGGGCCGCTTCGCTGCAAGTAAAGCTCTTCTGGGCCGCCACCAGAAAGTTGATGTAGTCCAGCGGTTCACTCTTGGCCGGGTTCACTCTCTCACCGCCTCTCCGTCTCTCTTCCAGGGGAATCATACCCAGTCCCAAGTGAACCTGTTACCCCCTCAACTGCGTAAGGTATTGTTAGCAACAGTTGTTTATGCCAGAATCGGGGTGGCATCAACCCGGCAAGGAGGCTTGTCATGGCCGCTGCCCGCATATACCGCCACCACGTCCGCTGCCCCCATGGCGGCTCCAACTGGGTGCGCAAGTATGGCCGCTCCGCCCTGGGCAAGCAACGCTGCCGCTGCGGCGATTGCGTCCGCCATTTCACCCCGGAGGCCGGCCGCCGCTTCCACTCCCAGGAGGTCAGAGAGCAGGCCATCGCCATGTACTGCGAGGGAGCCAGCATCCGGGCCGTGGGGCGCACCCTGGACGTTCCACTGCTGACGGTGTACGGCCGGATTGAAAAAAAGTCTGCTGGGCCCTGACCCTGCTGCTCTGGCAACAGCAGGAAAGGGGACGCTAGGCCGCGGACCGGATAACGGCCTTCGATGAGATGTGGAGCTGCGTGGGCGGCCGGCATGGGGAGAAACGGCGGGAGGCGTGGCTCTGGACGGCGGTGAGCCTGGGGGCTGACGGGCGGCGGCAGGTGGATATCGAGCTCGGCGGCCGTGGCGAGGCTACATTTTTGCGGCTGTACGGGCGGCTGCCGGAGGCGGAGACGTACTGTAGTGATGCCTATGTGGTGTATCAGTCCTGGCTGCCGCCGGCCCGGCACCGGGCCGGCAAGGGCGGGCCGGTGAACTGGAACGAGGGTCTGCATTCCCGGCTGCGGGGGGAAGCTGAACCGGCTGATGCGGCAGACGAAAGGGTACAGCAAGAGCGCGGCGATGCTGGCGGGTTCGGTGGCCCTGGTCTGCCTGCGGCTGGGCCTGATGCAATAGCAACTGTTGCTAACAATACCCTGCGTAACTCCTACTTGACAATAGCGGTCGTCCCGATCTAGAATCCTTGCCAGTAATAGAAAGTGCCATAGTGCCAACAAAACTAGGAAAGTAAGCAGGTTTATGAAATTTCTTAGCAAACATTTGATAAATCCGTTATGGATTTTGGGAATCCTGGTAACGATTATCGTTGCTTGCGGTGGCGAGGATCCGACAGCAACTTCCGCACCGGCTCCGGCGGCGCAACCGGCAACAGTACCTCCCGCAGGGGCACCAACAACTGCCCCTGCCGCACCGGCGCAGACTGTCGCGCCGCAACCCACGGCGACTCTAACCACTTTCAGGCCGACGGCAACGCCTGCTGGCGGAGGCGCTCCTGCCGCCACCCCGACGCCCGTACCTACGGCCACCATGGCTCCTGCTCCGGTGGGGGAACTTAAGGCGCAGCGGGTAATCGCGGCAATGCCCGTGCTACAGGAAACCAACCGGATATGGGAAGGGCCTTGGTCGTTGTTGCAGCAACACGTGCCCTTCGCTGATACGCTCTTGCGAAACGACCCGAAGACAGGCGCAGCCGGCCCGGGCTTGGCCGTCAGTTGGGAATTCAATGATGACTTCACCCAGTGGAGTTTCGACCTGCGCGAGGGGGTCCAGTTCCATTTCGGCAACGGAGAATTCACCTCCGCCGACGTGGCCTGGGTGCATTCTCTGCTCTCGTCCGATGATTCTGTTTCCACCATGAGCCCGGTGTGGCGCACGGTAACGCTGGTCCCCGGGGGCGATTATCAAGTCTCTTTCAACTTCGAGACTCCGTTCCTAGACGGCTTGCGGCTGTTCTCGCGCACCGCTGGCGACCTGTACATCATGAGCAAGGCGCAGTTCGATGCCGAAGGGCTCGACGCCATCGACGATCGTCCTGCGGGTACTGGACACTACCGCTACCTAGAGCGGAAGCCGGGGTTGGGCGTGTCCTACGAGATGGCCGAAACCGAACACTGGGACGGAGCCACGCCCGATTTCCCCGAATTCGAGCTCAAGTTCATCACCGAGGACGCCACCCGCATGGCGGTGCTGCTGGCCGGCGATGCCCACATGGCCAACCTGAGCCGCGACCTTCAAGCGGAGGCCGCCAATCGCGGAATGCGCATCGTCAGCTCCCAGCAGCCTACCATTCAGACTGTCTCCTTCATGCTGGGCCAATACTTCCTGACCGGCGACGAATCTTACAGGCCGGACCAGCCCTTTGAAGACATCCGAGTCCGGGAGGCAATCAACCGGGCCGTCAACCGCGCAAACATCATGGAATTCATCTACAAGGGAAGCGCCACGCCGGTATACGTTTACGGATGGACTCCGGGCCATGAGGGATGGGCTCCGAGGTTCGAGGCGGATTTCGAGGCCAACTATGGATTCGACCCGGAGCGGGCCAGACAGCTTCTGGCGGATGCGGGATACGGGCCCGGAGATATTGAGATTGACTTCCCGACCATGAACTTCTCAGGAAATCCGGAGTTGTCCCAAATTGCCGAGGCGATTCAACTTGACCTGGACGCAGTGGGAATCACGGTCAACCTTCAGGAGATGGAATACACTGCCCTGCGCCCGGACCTGGTAGCCAAGCAGGCTTGGGACAAGATGTGGATGAGCCGCAACCTGCCCATTCGCACAACCCAGGAGGCGGTGCGGGTCTTCTACGCCGACGAGGGCGTTACGCACGCCGCGATGTACGACGAGCTTGAAGCCATGTATCAGCAGTTGAAGGCAACTGTAGACTTGGCGGAGCGCGACGAGATAGCCCGCCGAATGGGCAACTTCGCCTTCGACAACTACATCAGCGTGCCAATCGCTCAAATCTTCTATGAATTGACTGTGGACCCTGAGGTGGTCGCAGAGTATGTGTTCTCAGGCCAGACGCCGACTTCCCTGGACCACATTCACTTGATCCGCGGCGTCAGGGAGTGAGTGCCCTTCGCGCCACTGGAATGGTCGAATTGTGTCGCGCCGCCAGTCCATACCCTAGGGGGCTGGCGGCACCTGCGCCAATCGTGTATTGGCCGCTGAATTGCGTTGACTGATCCCTTTTTTGGAACCGCATCGCCATGCGTCGTTACCTCCTCATTCGTGTCCTCCACAGCCTCATAACCCTTCTGGTGGTGAGCTTTTTGGTGTTCGGCATGGGGCGCCTCTCCGGGAACCCCCTGGACATCCTGTTGCCGGAGGACGCCACCGAGGAACAGTACAACCGGCTCAACGAACGCTGGGGATTCGACAAGCCCATCGTTGTCCAATACTGGAAGTTCATACAAAACGCCCTGAAGGGGGACTTGGGCGATTCGCTGGTCAAGCCGGACTCGGCAATGGAATTGGTGGCGGAGCGGTTGCCGGCGACTATCCAGCTAGCCATCTTCTCGCTCGCCATTAGCACTATCATCGCGGTTCCCATCGGCGTGCTGGCCGCGGTGAAACGGGACACTCCCTTCGACTACTTCGGCAAGATTATCGCCCTGCTGGGCCAGTCTGTCCCCTCCTTCTGGCTGGGGCTGATGCTGATGTGGGTGTTCGCCGTCCAATTGGGGTGGCTGCCCGCGTCCGGGACCGGCTCCATCAAGCACATGATAATGCCCGCCATCGCCTTGGGTTGGTTCCAGGTGGCGGCCGTAATGCGGCTGTTGCGCTCTTCGATGCTTGACGTGCTGGATTCCGAGTACGTCAAGATGGCGCGAATCAAGGGACTGCCGGAAAGGAAGGTGGTCTGGAAGCATTGTCTTCGAAATGCCGCCATAGGCCCTCTCACCTACTATGGCGTCATTGCCGGGATTCTCCTGACAGGCTCCGTAATCACCGAGCAAGTGTTCCAATGGCCTGGCACCGGGCTGCTCGCCATAGAGGCGGTGCGAAATCGGGACTTTCCTGTGTTGCAGGCAGTGATAATCGTTTTTGCTGGCATATTCGTAGCGTGCAATCTAATCGTTGATATCCTCTACGCCTATCTTGACCCCCGAATCCGTTACTCGATATAGCGCAAGGCCCAGACCAACAGAAGAGACATCGGATGGATGTAATCTTAGCCCCGGATAAGCCTTGGTACACGCCCGCAAGGTTATTGCCCAGAATAGCCAGTATTCGTCGCCTGCCCTGGGTGCCGATCATATTGATTCTGGCTCTGCTGGTAGTTCCCGCTGCTTTCGCCGACCAGATAGCTCCCTACGGCCCCAAGGAGGGAGGACTCCCCAAGCGTTACCTGCCTCCGGTATGGGATGGCGGCACCAGCGAGCATATCCTTGGCACCGACCGGCTGGGAAGGGACATCTTGAGTCGCATCATCCACGGAGCGCGCGTCTCCGTGAAAGTCTCGTTGATTGGGATAGCGCTGGGCGGATTCATCGGTATCTCCCTGGGACTGGTCGCGGGATACTTCGGGGGAAAATTCGACTTGCTAATCATGCGACTGGTGGACATCACGCTTTCCATTCCCAGCATCCTGTTCGCCCTGGTGCTGGCGGCGGCAATAGGGCCGGGGCTGGGCACCGTATTGATTGTGATTAGCTACATTCTTTGGGCTTACTACGCCCGCCAGGTCAGGGGCGAGGTGCTTAGCATCCGTCAACAGGACTACATCGCCCGCGCAAAGGTAACCGGGGCGTCCGATTTCCGCATCATCACCCGTCACATCCTTCCCAACGTCATCAATACCATCATCGTGCTCGCAACCCTGCAAATTGGCTTTGTCATATTGCTGGAAGCCTCCTTGAGCTTCCTCGGCGTCGGGATTCAACGGCCCTCCCCCGCCTGGGGGCTGATGGTGGCCGATGGCCGCGAAGTGATAGTTACCTACTGGTGGGTATCGCTCTTCCCGGGGCTGGCTATCATGCTGACGGTTCTGGCCCTCAATCTCCTGGGCGACTGGCTCCGTGACCGCCTGGACCCCCGCCTGCGCCAAATCTAGCGCCTGCTTCCGCATCGTCCTTCGGCTGGCGTCTCTCCTTCATCAAGCTCCTGGCTTCCCGCTGGCCGGGCTAGGGCCGGGCCAGCGTTGACGCTGTTTGCCGCCGGTGCTAGATTGGGCGCAGTGCAAAGGATGCAACGCCGAACCGGGAGGAGGGGCGAAATGGATTTCGGACTGTTCAACACTTGGAATGCCCTGTATCAAGGCGATCTGGTGCCGTGGCACCCCGATTATCAGGGAGGCAAGCTCCTTGAGGAAGACGCCTACATCAAGAACTACGAAGAGATTGACGCCGTTGAAGCGATGGGCTGGGACTACATCTGGCTGGGCGGCGGGCACTTCTCCAAGCAGGCCAGCATGGACCCCCAGGTGCTGATGCTGGCCGCAGTCATTGCCGAGCGCACCGAGCGCATCAAGATTGGCTCGTCAATCCACCGCCCGGTGATGAAGCAGCCCGACGAAACGCTGTCCCCGGCGGCCTTGCCCCACGAGCGGTACGGGTTCGACAACCTGATGCTGGAAGACCCGATCCAGACCGCCGAGCAGGTCGCCATCGTAGACCAGGTCAGCCGGGGCCGCTTCATCTACGGCGCCGGCGGGCGCACCCGCGGTTCCGCCGCCCGCCGGGAGCAGTTCTTCGAGTACCTGGAGGTGATGAAGCAGCTCTGGACCGAGGATCATTTCTCCGGGTTCGAGGGCAAGTATTACAGCTACCCCGCCTTCTACGAGTCCTACCTGGCTATTCCCAAGCCATACCAGAAGCCCTACCCGCCGATGCTGCTGCCGGTGGACAGCCAAGAGAGCTTTGTGCCCATGGGCGAGCAGGGCTACCGCATAGCCATCGGCGCCGGCAGCTCCCCCCACAACCCCCGCGGCTCGGCGGTGCTGAAGGAAGACGTGAAAGCCTACCGCAAGGCTTGGAGCGATGCAGGCCACCCCGGAGATCCCGCCACCGTGGTTCGCATCCCCACCCTGGTGGCCGACACCAAGGAAGAGGCCGACCGGCAAACCGAGAACCTGATGAACCTAGCCCGCCGCTACTACGCCGGCCGCATCGCCATCGGCAGCACCGACGCAGGCACGGCCAGCCCCGAAGCCACCGAGGAGGTCAACCTGTTCGGCACGCCGGAGGAGGTCTGCGACAAGATTGAGCTGCTGCGGGATGACTTCAGCACCGACGAGATCATGTTCGAGGTCAATTGGACGTCCTCCGTCCCCCGCGAGGTGGTGATGAACACCATGCGCTGCCTCACCGACAAGGTGATTCCCAAGTTCAAGTAACGCGGGGCCGCTTTTGGTTCCGGCCCGCGAATACTGCATTCTGTAACGGAGAAACGTCACTATGCCCGGTTTCGCCATCAACGCAGCGCGCCTCAACCGCACCCTGGACGAGCTGGGCAAGTTCGGGGAGACGCCGGAGGGAATGAACCGGCTGGCCTTCTCGCCCGCCGATGTTGCCAGCCGCGAGTACACCATGGGCCTGATGCGCCAGGCCGGGCTGGAGACGCGCATAGACGCCGCCGGCAACATCATCGGGCGCCGCGCCGGAGCCGAGGACTCGCTGCCCGCCATCGCCCTCGGTTCCCATACCGACACCGTGCCGCTGGGCGGCAAGTACGATGGCGCGCTGGGCGTGATGGGGGCCATCGAGGTGGTCAGGACGCTGGGAGAGAACAGCCACGTCACACGCCATCCCATTGAGGCGATCGTGTTCACCAACGAGGAAGGCACCCGCTTCCACCGATGGCTCATCGGCAGCCGGGCCATGGCCGGTATGCTGGAGCCGGAAGACTTGGCGGCGGTGGACGCCGAGGGCGTCACGCTGGCCGAGCGCATGGCCGACATCGGCGGCGACCTGTCGCGGGTGGCGGAAGCGGCCCGCCGGCCGGGCGAGCTGGCGGCCTACTTCGAGCTGCACATCGAGCAGGGGCCGTACCTGTACCGTTCCGGCACGCCCATCGGCGTGGTCACCGGCATCACCGGGCGGGCGGTCTTCGAGCTGGAAATCGCCGGCAGCTCCAACCACGCCGGCACCACGCCCATGGATGAGCGGCGCGATGCGCTGGTCGCCGCCTCCAAGCTGGTGGTGCAAATACAAAAAATGGCCGCCGAAGACGAAATCTGCCGCGTCGCCACCACCGGCGCCTTGGACGTCACCCCCAACGCAGTCAACGTCATCCCCGGCCGCGCCACCGTCGGGGTGGAATTCCGCGACCTGGAGATGACCGCCCTGGAGGCCGCCGAGCGGGAACTGACCCGCGCGGCCCGGCAGTCGGAGATGGAGGACGGCGTGGCAATCACCATCAACCGCCACCGCTTCACCGACCCGGTTCCCATCGTCCCAGCGATGCAGGACTGGGTGGGCGAGGCCGCCGGGCGGGCCGGTTTCGCCTGGGAGCGCGTTCCCAGCGGCGCGGGCCACGACGCCCAAGCCATCGCCGCCATTGCCCCCATGGCCATGCTCTTCGTCCCCAGCGTAGAGGGCATCAGCCACGCCGTACAGGAATACTCCTCGCCCGAGGACTGCGCCAACGGCGCGCAGGCATTGCTGGAACTGTTGCTGCTGGCCGACGAGCGGCTGTAGCGCTGACAGCGGCCCACGGGCATCGGACAATATGATACCTGACGAGATATACGCATAAGGAACCGTCATCGTGAAACTGAACGGCAGCTATGAAATCAACGCCCCGCGGGAGACCGTGTGGCGCACGATCACCCAGCCGGAATCCTTGCAGGGTTGCATCCCCGGTTGCCAGCGGCTGGAGGACGTAGGCGACAGCAACTATGAGGCGTCCATCAGCGCGCAATTCGGGCCGGTGCGGGGCAGCTTCAACGCCAAGGTCAGCATCAAGGACTGGAACCCCTACGAGTCCTACCGAATGGTAGTGTCGGCCAACGGCGCGCCGGGATTCGTCAACGGGGAAGCGTTCGTCACGCTGGCCGAGGCCGGCGGCGTCACCACCGTCACCGTGGACGGCGAGGGCCAGGCCGGCGGCCTGATAGCCCGCGTGGGGCAGCGGATGATGGAGAACGTGTCCCGCAATATGATGGACAACTTCTTCAACTGCCTAGCCGAGTCCGCGGTGAAGAATTAAGCCCAGAACACCGAGGAGGCGTCATATATGGAACGCAGAATCCCCACCAAGGAAGAGGTGCTGGCTTACCTGAAGGACGACCGCAATTGGGGACGCTGGGGCGACGACGATCAGGTGGGCGCGGTCAATATGATTACGCCGGAGAAGCGCATCGAGGCCGCCGGACTGGTCAAGTCGGGCCGGGCCGTGTCCCTCAGCCGCGAGTTCCCGTCTATCCCGGCGCCCAATAACCCGACGCCGGCCATTCACTATATGAAAAAGGTGTACCGCAGCCCCTCCGCCGGGTTCTCCGCCGACTACTACGGCATCTCCTACCATGGCACGGCCACCACGCACCTGGACGCCCTGTGCCACGTCTGGGACGAGAACGGGATGTGGAACGGGCGCAACCCCGAGGAAGAAATCACTATGGACGGCGCCCAGTGGGGAGCGGTGCATCATTGGAAAGAGGGCCTAATCACCCGGGGCGTGCTGCTGGACGTGCCCAAGCACCGGGGCGGGGCCTATGTCACCATGGATACCCCCATCCACGGCTGGGAACTGGCGGACATCGCCGGCGAGCAGGGCGTCGAGATGCGGCCCGGAGACGCGCTCTTGGTCTATGGCGGGCGCGAGGCTTGGAACGCCGACGGCAACCCGGTATGGGGCAGCAATCCCCTGGAGCGCCCCGGCCTGCACATGAGCTGCCTGAAGTTCATCCGCGAGTCGGACATCTGTCTCTTGGGGTGGGACATGATGGATCATACCCCCAACGGGTATGAACTGAGTTGGGCGGTGCACGGCTCCATCTTCGCCTATGGCATTGGCCTGCTGGACAACGCGCTGCTCCAGCCCTTGGCCGAAGCCTGCGCCGATGAGGGCCGCTACGAATTTATGCTCACGATCAACCCCCTGCGGGTGGTCGGCGGCACCGGCTCCCCGGTCAACCCGGTCGCCCTTCTGTAAGGACTCCGCAAGACGCAAACCGGGGCAGGCTGACGGCCTGCCCCGGCAGACGATACGGCCCGGCGCCGGCCCTACTCTTCGTCGTCGCCCCCGGCATAGATGGAGTTCTCGAAGGTGCGGATCTGGTGGCAGTTCCGGCATTCTCCCCTGCTGTAGCGCCCGTTGGCCGGCTCTATGACCCAATGATGCCGACAGACCGGCGCATCCTCCACCGCCAGCGCGCCATACGCCTGTTCCAAGACCATCGCTCCACCTCCTCAAACACGTGTGGGAAAAGAAAAATAATGCTGTGCGGGAGACCCTTAAAAGGGCCTTATCCCTCTACAGCAAAGCTAGCCCTTAGCGCGGCAACAGTCAATAATTTTCGGCAAATTTCCGAATTAAATTCAGAAACTGACCAATTGTAGGGCATTCCCAATATGCGTTGGCATTGCTCAAACTCCGTCATTCCGGCGAAAGCGGGAATGACGGTTGATATTCGGAAATAGCGCGTTGGCAGCGCGCGTTGAAAATGCCCATGCCGGGAATGAAGTTAACCGGAATTTGTGCTAGGATTGGCCGCGGATTGTTCGGCAGGAGGCGCCTTTGTGACCGGACGGGAAAATCAGGACGGCAAACCCCTTGGCGCGAAGTTGGCGTTGCTGTCGCTGCTGGCGGCCATGGCGGCGGTGCTGGCCGTGGCCTTTGGGCTGGCGCCCCCGCGCAGGCCCAGGAAGCGACGGCCTCCTGCGGCAGCCGCCCCCTCGACGGGCGCACTCAGAAGGTGGTTGACGCTATCCTCGCCAAGCTCTCCGAGACCGATTGCAGCGCTGTCACCACCGCGGACTTGAACGGCATCACCGGTACTCTCCGGGTAGGCAATAACCTGAGTTCCGTGCAAAGCGACGACTTCGAGGGCCTCACCAGCCTGGTACAACTGAATCTGTTCGACAACGATCTGACCGAGCTGCCCAGCGGCGTCTTCGACGGACTTTCCAGCCTGACCCACCTGCGTATTTACAACAACGATCTGACGACCCTGCCCGACGGCGTGTTCGCCGAGACCACCAGCCTGGCAAACATCCGCCTGAACAACAACCAACTGGACTGGCTGCCGCCGGACTTGTTTGAGGGGTTGCCCCTGGAGACTCTGCATCTGGAATCGAACCCCCCGCTGGCCTGCATTCACGCCAGCCAGTTCGACGGCTTGTCCAGCCTGAGACTGCTGCGTTTGAATAACACCGCCTTGGGCAACATAAACCCCACCCACTTCACCAGGTGGAACTTGACCTCGTTGGCGGATCTGCGGTTTGGCGACACGCCCATCGCTGGTTCGTCGATCTCCTTTGCCGACTACCAGGCCGCGCTGCCCGCCTTGGTCGAGGCCGACACCCGGATCACCACCGGCGGCCTGACCGACCCGATTTGCGAATCCCTGGAACGGCTGGCCGACTGCACCGCCGGCAACCCCCTCCACGAACGCACGCAGAAGGTGGTCGACATCGTCCTCACGGAGTTTGCCGAGAGCGATTGCAGCGCCGTACCGTCCAGCGAATGGAGCTCGCCGCCGGTCTTACGTTTATCCTGAGAGGTCAGCGACTGCGCGAGCTGCAAGAAGGCGACTTCGACAACCTTCCCGGATTGCATAACTTGTATCTGGAAAACAACCCGCTGACCACCCTGCCCGAAAACGTGTTTGATGGCGCTCCAAACCTGGAACGGCTGTATCTGGACAACAACTCGCTGGCAACCCTGCCCGAAGATGTATTTGATGGCCTCTCCAGCCTGGAACAGTTGCGTCTGAACGGCAACGATCTGACCGACCTGCCCGAGGAGGTGTTCGACGGCCTCACCAGCCTGGAAATCCTGCGTCTGAACGGCAACTCCGCACTGGGACCGCTACCGCCGGAGGTATTTGACGGGCTGTCCAGCCTGCGCGAGCTGTATCTGAACGGCAACCGTTCGCTGGCCTGCATTCATGCCAGCCAGTTTGACGGCTTGTCGGAACTGCGCGAGCTGCATCTCTCCAACACCAAATTGGGCAACATCGCCCCCGCCTACGGTTCCAGGTGGGGATTGAACAGCCTGGAGGAGCTGAGCTTCGGCAACACTGACATCGGCGATTCGCCGCTTAGCTTTGCGGATTACAGGGACGTGTTCCCGGACTTGGTTGAACCCCGCTTCCGCGTCACTTCTAATGCCGTACTTTCCGACCCGATTTGCGGCACCATCGAGGCCGACACCGATGGCAGCGGCTTTCACACGATGGTAACGGTGCGGCTGGATCCCGACCGGGTGTATCCCAACCGAGTCCAGAGTGTCGGCGACGCCGGCGACGGCTTCTGCGGCGCCGACACCGGCGAAGACCGCCGCAAACTCTGGACCTGGCAGCGCTCCGACGACGGGGTGACTTTCACGGACATGGACTCGGCCCGGCAGCCCAAGGACTATGGCACCCGGGCCGCAGGAGAATGCTCGTTCGAGTACACCCCGCATACCGATGACAACGGCAAGCACGTCCGGGCCTACGTGCCGGTGGACACCGCCGGCGTGGGCGAAAACAACTACCCCAGCGCCGCCTTCGGCCCGCTGAACATCGAGCAGCCCTAAGGGGCCGGTACTCCCAACGTGCGCCGATATTGCTGTCTGGCCGCGCCGTCCCGCCTCCCGGTCTTTCCCGAGAGGCGGGACGGTGCAGGCAATGACGGCCCGCGCTGGGAATACCGATTAAAGACCCGGCCTCCCTAAGCGGCCAGCTCCAGTTCCTCCAGCCCCGGAGGCCCGGCGGGCTGAGCGTCCGGCGCTGGCTGGACGCCCCGGCCGGGCGCTTCGGCAACGGCAAAATACCGGCCGCACTGGATGCAGGATAGATACACGCCATAGATGTCCTCCCCGGTGTAGAGGTCTCCACGGCACTTGGGGCAGCCTCGCAGCTTGAACATAGTCGCTCCTCCTATTGCGGTCTTTGAGCGTCGATATAGTGAGCGAGAGACCATATTATATTACTAAACCTTACAGGAATGTTACGAATTGCGCCTATGATTTTCCCGTCTTGCCGGGCGCGGCCTGGGGCCGTAGAATGCGGCCAAGCCAACCGCGTTCCCGCGCCCGCGGCGGGGAAAGGGAGTTACCGACATGGCAGGATTGAATCATCCTCTGGAGCACGTGCGGGTCATTGACTTGGGCCGCCACCAAGCCGGGCCCCGCTGCGCCCAAGTGCTGGCCCGCCTGGGCGCCGAGGTCATCAAGGTCGAGCGTCTGGGCGGCGAGGAAACCCGCTACCACGGCCCTTGGGTCAGAAAACAGTCGTCCTACTGGGTGCAGTACAACTCCGGCAAGAAGTCCCTCTCCATCGACCTGCGCAAGGAAGAAGGCCAGGCCGCCCTGCGGGAACTGGTCAAGGTCTCCGACGTGCTGGTGCAGAACTTCCGCCCCGGCACCATCGAGAAGATGGGCTTCGGCTACGAAACCCTCAAGGAACTGAACCCCGGCATCATCATGGTCAACGTGTCGGCCTACGGGCAGTTCGGCCCCTACCGCGACAACATCGGCTACGACCCCATCGGGCAGACCATGTCGGGCATCGCCATGGTGACCGGGGAGGAGGGGATGCCCCCCATACGCACGGGGGTGCCGATCATCGACCGCATCACGGCCCTGCACGCGGCCATCGGGGCCTTGGCGGCGCTGCACGAGCGGGAGGCTTCCGGGCTGGGCCAGAGCTTGGACGTCTGCTTGGCGGACACCGGCTATTCCATGACCGAGATACCTATAACCGCCTATCACGGCACCAAGATACCGCCCAAGCGGGGCGATACTACGGCGCCGCCCTCGGGCATCTACCCCTGCCGGGAGGGTTGGGTGCTGGTGTCGGCCGGAGATCAGCACCACTGGCACCGGGTGTGCAACGCCCTGGGGCGGCCGGAGTGGCTGGAGGATCCGCGCTTCAGCACGCGGCACGAGCGGGCGGCCCACCGGGAACTGGTGGACGGGGCCATGGGGGAACTGCTGGCGGACAAGAGCATGGAGCAGGCCATAGCGCACTTCACGGAGCATGACGTGGTGGCGGCGCCGGTGAACACGATACCGCAGGCGGCGGCGGATCCGCATCCGTGGGAGCGGAGGGCGATGGTGGAGGTGCCGGACTTTCTGGCCGGGGAGATAGCGGTGTCCGGGGACTACTGGCACTTTTCGAGGACGCCGGTAAGCATAGGCAGCACGCCGCAGGTGGGGGAACACAACGAAGAGGTGCTGGGGGGTCTGCTGGAGTACAGCGGGGAGGAGATAGCGGCCCTGCGCCGGAACCGGGTCATCTCCGAGGAACACTACTACGACGATATCCCCGGGTAGGGGGTCCGGCCGGGCAGGGGGAACGCCATCCCCCACGCTTTCGCTGAGGCAGGCTCTACCGCCTCCCAGGGAAGGGGGATATTTCAGAGATTCCCCTCAGAGAAAAGGCCCTAGGCGCGCCTGGGGCCTTTTCCTTCGCCGGACGACGGCCCGCCTTTCCCTCGGTGCGCTGCCGGTTCCGCTCCTGCAACAGGCTCAGGGCCTGGCGTCCCCTTTTTTCACCCACCCCAGCACCGCCGGGGCGCTGTACCCCAGCACCCGCCCGATGACCCTCAGACTGTTCCCTTTGGCATACATCGGCAAGGCCCGCTCCTTGACCGCCGCTCCGGGCCGGCGGTACGCCCCGCCGGTCGTGATAGCGTCGGCCGCAGTCCCCGCAACGGTAGCGTTGCATCCCTTGATTGAAGCCATGCTTGGCCCTCCGGTTGGAGCCACAGTCCGGGCAACGGAGGCCGTGGCGTTGAGCTTGGGGGACGGGCCATCATCCTGCCTCCTGCAACCGGCTTGCCGCTATTATAACTCTATTACGCCTTATGTTGAGAATACCGGCTATGAGGCCCTTCTATGGAACCGTCACCGCTAGATGATAGAATCGGGTATCACGATTGTATAACGGGGGTAATCATGGCTAGAGTACCCATAGTCTCCCGGGACATGGTGCCGGAGGAATTCAGGGAAGCGTTCGACGAACTGACCAAGGACACCGGGGGAACCATCAGCGGAGGCCCCAACTCCATCACCATCAACAGCCCGGAGATGGCCCGGCGGCGCGCTCATCTCACGTCCTATTTGCGCTTCGAGAGCGCCTTCCCCAAACGGATACAGGAGCTGGCGATCCTGGCGACTGCCCGGCACTTCGACTGCCCCTACATCTGGAACGCCCACGCCGGGGACGCGCGAAAGGCAGGCGTCAGCGACGCCATCATAGACGCCCTACGGGATCGGCAGCCCCTGCCATACATGGCAGCGGACGAGCAGGCCATCGTCAACTTCTGCAACGAGTTCTACAACAACCACCGGGTATCGGCGTCAACCTTCCAGATTGCCCTCGAACAGTTCGGGACGCAGCACCTCGTCGAGCTGACCGCGCTGATGGGCCACTACGCGCAGACCGCCTTCTTCCTGAACGCCTTTGAGGTTGACCTTCCCGGCGACCGCACCGAGCCGGTGCTGCCGGTGGGATAAACCGCCATGGGAGGGCGGGCTTTGCCGCACGCCTACCGCCGCCGGTATTCGTCGCCGCAGTCGCCGATAAGGCGGTAGAGATCCCTCGACTGCGACAGGACGGCTTCGATGACCTCCAGGTCGTCAGCGTCCAAGCTGACCCCGAAAGCCCGGGCGTTGCCGCCGATGTGATCCGCCACGCCCAGCCTGGCGCCGACGATGACGCCCGCAACGGCGGGACGGTCGAGGACATACTTCACAGCAACGTTGGCGATGGTGGCTTTGTGCTTGTCGGCGACTGTCCGCAAGGTCGAAAGCAGTTGCTGGAACAGCCCCCAGCCGCCCCAGGCGTCAATCATCTGCTTGTACTTGCGCAGGCTGGCGGTGTTGAGGGAGCCGGGCGAGGGTTCCGGCCGGCCGAGGCAGCGGTCAGACAAAAGGCCGCCGCAGAGCGTCCCGTAGGCCAGCAGCTTGATTCCGCGGGACTGGCAGAACCGGGCCATAGCCGCTTCGGGGCGCCGGTCAATCAGGGAATACTGCACCTGGTTCGACACCACCGGAAGGCCATGTCCGGCGATGTCCTGCATCCGTTGCGTGTCGAAGTTGGTCAGCGCCACTTCACGAACCTTGCCCTCGTCCCGCAGGTCGGCCAAGTGGGACAGGGCGTCCAGGTAGCGGCTGTCCCGATAGTCCCACCAGTGGAATTGCAACAGGTCCAGCCGCTCCATTCCCATGCGGCGGCGGGAGATGTCTATGCTGCCTTCTACCACCGGCCGCGTCATCGGCCCGGGCCGGGGCACCCACTTGGTGAACGCCTGTATCCCGGACAGGGCCTCCTCGCCTCGCGCCGACGCCAACTGCCGCCGGAACTCGCCGATGAAGTCTTCCGCCGGGCCATAGTGGTCAGCCAGATCCCAGGTAGTGAACCCGGCGTCCAGGTAGTCAAACATATTGCGGAGCGCCGCCTTTGGCTCGATGGGGCCGTGGGCGCCGGATACCTGCCACATCCCGTTCAGGATGCGGCAGATGGGCATATCGGCGGTCAAATTGAACCGGCCGGAATCGGGGAGGGACATAGTTACTCCTAAAGGATGCCGCCGTCGGGGAGAGCGTTTACCGGCCCTCCCGGATGAAGTCGGCGGCCCGCTCCGCCATCATAATGACGGTGGCGTTGGTGTTGGCCCGCACGATGTCGGGCATGGCCGAGGCGTCAATGACCCGCAGCCCGGCGAGGCCGTGGACGCGGCAATACTGGTCTACCACCGCCGCCGGGTCGGATGCAGGGCCCATCTTGCAGGTGACCGACTGATGCCCGGCGATGCCCGCGTTCCGCCGGAGCCAGGCATCCAGCGCATCGTCATCGGACAGGTCGGCGGCGGCGGGCGACAGCCGCTCCGCCAGCAGCCCGTTGAAGGCCGGATGCTCCAATATCCTGACCGTCCGCCGCACCGCGTCCCTGAACCGTTCGGTGTCTCTGGGATCGGTGAGGAATCGGAAGTCAAGGCGCGGCTGCTCCGTCACGTCGGCGGATGCGAGGGTCAGCAGGCCCTCGCTGTAGGGGTATTCTATGCGGCAGCCAAAACGAATATCCGGCGGCTCCGCGCTTTCCGGGTACGACGTTGTCGGCTGCACCTGTATGTCATTGCGCCTGTCGGAACCCTCGGCGGTGAAGCGCAGGCCGACCTGGTTCCGGGGCGCGTCCGGCGCAAGACGGCTTTCGGGATGCGAGCGGAACACGATGGAGACCGAGGGATGGTTCTTCATGCCGCGACCCACGCCCGGCAGGTCGGCCACGGGCCGGATTCCCAGCGGACGCAGCTCTTTGGCCGGCCCCACGCCCGACAGCAGCAGCAGGTGCGGCGAGTGAATGGCCCCGGCGCTGAGGATGATCTCCTCACCCTCGACGATGAATGCCTCGCCCCCGCTGTCCACCTCGACCCCGACCGCTCTGGGCGGGCCGGTTGAACCGGCATCGAACACGACGCGCCTCGCCAGTGCGTTGGGCCGGATGGTGAGGTTCAGGCGGTGGCGGCAGGCGTCCAGGTAGGTGATTGCCGTGCTCATCCGCACCCCGCCGGGGTTGTTCAGGGGCATTTGCCCCACCCCGGCGGCCTCGGGGTGGTTCATATCCGGGTCGTCCGGGAAGCCCGCGTCCCGGCAGGCTTGGTAAAAGGCTTCTTGCAGGGGCAGCCAGTTTTCCCGGGGATGACGCCACACCGGGATGGGGCCGCCGGAGCCGTGGAAGTCGTCTTGGATGTCCGCGTCGCTTTCCAGCTTGCGGAAGTAGGGCAGCGTCTTCAGGTAGCTCCACTGGTCGTTGCCCGCCGCGGCCCAAGCGTCGAAGTCCTCGGGCATCCCGCGCAGCACGATCTGGTGGTTGATGGCGCTGCTGCCGCCGGTCACCCGCCCCCGGGCCACGTGGAGCGGGCGCGGCTGCTGGGGCGTGGACTGGCCCGCCAGCGACCAGTTGTGGGCCGCGCCCTCTTCCGAGGCGGCTTGGTTCATATCGTACTTCAGCTCGCCGGGCAGGCGTTCCGGGTAGTCCGGCCCGGCCTCCAGCAGCAGCACGGAGCGGCCGGGGTCTTCCGACAGCCGGTTAGCCAGCACGCAGCCCGCCGAGCCGGCTCCCACGATGATGACGTCGTACTTCATGGAAGTCTCCCGCCTTAACCTTCCCCCGGTGGGAGAGGAGATTTACGTTTCGATGCGGTAGACCCTGACCGCCGTGTCGTGGAGCATATCGGCCCTCTCGCTGGCGCTGTAACCCTGAGAGAGGCGCTTGAAAGCGTTGTACATAACGTTGTATGAGAAGGACACCTTGTCCGGCGGGAAGTTGCTCTCGAACATACAGCGGGACGGCCCGAACTGCTCGATGGCGTAGTTCATCCACGGCGCCATTGCCTCGGCCAGCTCTTCGGAGCCGATGGGTACGTTCCGGTAGGGCCAATCGAACCCCCAGCGGGGCATCCCCATCCCGCCCAGCTTGCAGGTGACGTTGGGGTTCCGGGCCACCGCCGCGATACCCTCGCGCCAGGCCGGGATGATTTCGCCATCCTTTCCGGCGTAGAGCCCCGTCCGGCTGACGCCGCCCAGGTGGTTGAGGATGATGGACGCTTCGGGAACGGCTTGGGCGAATTCGGCCACCTCGCCGAGCTGCGGGAAGGACAGCATAATGTCCAGCGACAGGCCCATGCGGGCCAGCGCCCTCGCCCCGGCGCGGAAGGAGTCGCTGGACAGAACGCCCGGCGTTTCGCGGTTATCAATTTCCGGATCCGGGCTCCAGGTGACGTTGTGGCGTATGCCGCGGAAGCGGTTGGGGCTGGCCGCTTGTAGGGCCTCCAGCACCCGGGCCACGCCGTCGCCCAGCTTGAGGTCGGCGGCGCCGATGATGGCGGCGGCGGCCCTCGCTTCGCCGTAGACGCCGCTGGCGCTGGCCGCGGCCAGTCCCTGCACGAACTCCACCTCGCCCACGGGCCTCAGTTCCTCCGGCCCCGAGGCCCGGTACATCGAGCGGGCTTCTAGGAACACCGTAGAGCGGACGTTGTGGCCGGAGTTCAGGTCGGCCATAAGCTCGTGGAGCAGGTATCGCTGGTAGGGGATGCTCTGCAACCGTCCATCCCAGAAATGGTGGTGCGGATCGCACAGCGGGATTTCCGGTTCGAGCGGTTCTTCCCGGGTGAGAGCCAGCCAGTCATTATTCCCGAACGGCATATCAATACCTCCTGTGCCGGGCAGTCGCAGGCCAATAATAACACTTTAGGCGCGCCGGGTTTCACTTCCACCCCAACCCTTCTCCGCAAGAGGGGATAATTGGGATGCGCGGGAGTCCGCCATTGCTCCGGCTCCCTATAAGGGGAGCGGATTTATTGCGCACACTCTCAACGCAAGGTGTATCATCGGGCATTGTGAGCGGTATCAGGAACTGGGCAGTCTCCCTCCGCATCAGGGACTTCCGCCTGCTGTGGGCCTCCACCCTTCTCTACTCCCTGGCGACGGGGATGGAGCAGGTGTCGGTCGGCTGGCTCATCTTCGAGCTGACCGGCTCGGAGCTGATGGTGGGCGTGGGGGCCGCGGCCCGTATGCTGCCCTTCTTCCTGCTGGGGCTGCTGTCCGGGGCCATCGCCGACCGCTGGGAGCGGCGGGCGCTGCTTCAGGGAGGCACGCTGGGAGCGGCCGCCGTTGCCTTGATTATGGCCCTGCTGCTGCTGGGCGGCCTGGAGAACGTCTGGGCAATCATAGCCCTGGTTGCCGGCTTGGGCGGCGCTTTCGCTTTTGTCCTAACCGTCCGGCAAACCTTCACCTACGACATCGTAGGCCCGGAGTATGCCCTGAACGGGCTGGCCTTGGGAGCCATGGCCATGCAGGGCGGAGGAATCGCCGGTTCGCTGGTCTCCGGGGCGGTGATCGAGGCCGCGGGCGCCGGCTGGCAGTTCGCGGCGGCGGCGGTATGCTACCTGCTGTCTGCGGCGGCGACCCTGACGATAGGAGACACCGGCCGCTCCTTGCGGCCTGCCGCTGCGTCGGTGCTGCGAAACCTGACGGGATACGTCCGGCTGCTGCGGAACTACCGGCTGCTGCTGGCCCTCATGCTGCTGACGGCGGCCACCGAAATACTCGGCTTCACGCACATGACCCTGCTGCCGGTGTTCGCCAAGGAGGTGCTTCACGTCGGCCCCGCCGGGCTGGGCGTTATGACCGCCTCCCGCCAAGGCGGGGGACTGCTGGGGCTGTGGGTGCTGGCCGGACTGGGGGGAGTCAGGAAGAAGGGGCTGATGATGTTTGTCACAGCGGCCGGTTTCGGCGCCGGGCTGATGGCCTTCTCCCTGACGAACAACATCTACTCCTTCATCGGGGTGCTGCTGCTGGTCAACGCCTGCGCCATGGCCGTTGACACCCTCTATAAGACCCTGATGCAGGACGCGGTGTCCGATGAGGAACGGGGGCGGGCTATGGGATCGTGGGTGCTCAGCATAGGATTCGCTCCGGTGGGCCACGTGGGCGTGGGGGCCTTGGCCGGGGCCGTGGGCGCTCCGGGGGCGCTGCTGGTAAACGGCGCGGCGCTGGCCTCCATCAGCGTCATCTCAGCCGTCGCCCTGCCGCGCATCCGGCGCTTGGAATGAGCGCAGCCGCCCGGCGGTTCGTTGCCCTGCGGTTCGTTGGAGGCGTCCATAGCCTCTCCAAAGTCACTCCGCCACTCACCGATATTCGGGAATACGGGGCAAGGGGGAATACGGAAAGTCCTTGCCGTGTACAGCGCCGGATTACTGCTTTCGCCGCAATGACGGGCGGACGCCAAAAGCCGGTAACGGCGGGGTTGGAATCGGAAAGGGACGGAGGCTTCGGCAAGCCCCTTGACAGGCAACCGGCCTTTTGGGATGCTGGTATCTGATGCTGTGTCATGCCCCTGTAGCTCAGAGGATAGAGCGGCGGCGTCCTAAGTCGCGCGTCGGGGGTTCGAGTCCCTCCAGGGGTACTTCCCTCAGCTATAAAACCCCGCCGCCATACAAGTCCAATGCGGCGGGGCACTCACAAGGGCCAGCGGTTCTGTTGCATTTTGCGGGGTAGTGGCTAGCGGGCCTACCCTGCGAATTGACGCCCTTGCCAGCTTCCAGTATAAAATCGGCGTAGATATGTACATACCAGACTGGAGAGGTTGCGCCGTGAACCGACTCCTGTACGCCGACGACTGCCTGAATGTCCTGAAGGACGAACTGGCCCTACCGACGGGTTCCGTTGACCTGATTTACCTAGACCCGCCTTTCAACTCCAACAGTCACTAGAACCTGCCCTTCAAGGGCAAAGACCGGGATGCCCGCCCGGCAGAGGCGTTCAACGATACTTGGACGTGGGGGCCGAAAGAGGACGAGTTGCTGTGGGAGTTGTCGGCAGGCCCCCACACCCGGTTGCTGGCCGACATTGTGCGCTTGGCGCAGCGAGTTGACATAAACGGGGGGGGGCAAAACCCGCAAGTACCGGCTGGACGCTTACCTGCTCAACATGGCGGCGCGGCTAATCCCGATGCGCCGGGTGCTGGCCGGTACGGGTTCCATTTACCTGCACTGTGACCCTACCGCCAGCCACTACCTCAAACTCGTTATGGACGTCATCTTTGGAAAGGCCAGCTTCCAGAACGAGTTTATCTGGTATTACAGCGGCGGCGGAGCATCAAAAAAACGGTGGGCGCGCAAACACGATGTCCTGCTATTCTATTCCAAAAAGCCCAAAGGCTACGTCTTCAACGTGGATGAGGTCAGAGTCGAGCACAAATGGGATTCCGGGCAAAAGCGGGCTGACGGTTCAGAAAGAGATTATGACAAAGGAAAGCTCCCGGATGATGTCTTTGTGCATCATAGCTTGCTGCCATGGGCGAAAGAACATCTTGGCTACCCCACGCAAAAGCCATTGGCCCTATTGGAGCGGGTGATTGCCGCATCCTCCCCGCCAGACGGCTTGGTGCTGGATCCATTTTGCGGTTGCGGCACGGCGGTACACGCCGCTGAGCGGCTGGGCCGCCGCTGGATTGGAATTGACATATCAGCCTTCTCCATCGGGCTGGTCAGGGAGCGGATACTGCGCAACTTTGAGCATCTGACCACCGACGACGTGCTGGTGCGGGGCGTGCCGGTCAATGTCCCTGGCGCCGAGCAACTGGCCCAGCGGGACAAGTTCGAGTTTGAGAAGTGGGTTTGCGGGGCAATCGGAGCCAGTGGGATGTTTCACGAACCGGGAAGCAAGGGCGCCGATGGCGGGGTGGACGGGGTATTGGAATTCTACCCCTTCCGGCTAGGGAAAAAGCCAACGCCGGAGTTCGCCATCATCCAGGTCAAGGGGGGCAACGTGACGCCGGACGCGGTGCGGGCGTTGAAGACCAGTGTTGATGATTTCGGCGCCACCGCCGGCGTGATGGTATGCTTTGGCCGGTTTATGCGGACAGTGGAGAACCAGCGCAGCAGGGCCACGTTCCACGACGATTCTGACACCTACCCGGTGATACAGGGATTCAGCGTAGAAAACCTGCTGGCTGGGAAACCCTTGAACCTTCCGCAGTACGGCTACCGGCGCCGGGGCGGGCGGATTGGCGACCAGACGGAACTGATAGCGTCAAGGAACCGTGGGGAGTGACAATACTGCCACTACCCCGCAAAATGCAACAGAACCGGGCCAGCAGTCTGTTAACTGATTCGCTCGATCAGGGTTGCGAAAGCAGTTGCGGCAATCATCAAACCCGCCAGCCGCTTAATCAGACGGGTTTCGGGATTGGTCAAGCCTTATTTGGCTGCCGCGTTCTCTTGGCGAGTCTCCAAGCGCGCGCAACGCTCTTCAGGCGTCATTGCGGCCATTGCCCAACTCCGCCATGCTTGCGGCAGCATCACGCTAGGTCATTGCCACACCCGCCTAACCCTTGCGCAGCCGCTTGATCCTCGCCAATCTTGTCTGCTTTCCAAAAGGGCAGTCCGTTACCTCCGCAAGGGCGCGCCCTCGCCCTCCTGGAGAGGGGATTTCCCGGACTACTCCGTTTCCCGCTGCCAGCAGGCGATATCTTTGGCGAAGTAGCTGATGATGATGTCGGCCCCGGCGCGTTTGATGCCGGTCAGCAGTTCGGTGGTGACCGGGCGCTCATTTACCCAGCCCTGCTGGGAGGCGGCCTTGACCATAGAGTATTCGCCGCTGACGTTGTAAGCGGCCAGGGGGTGGTTGAAGCGCTGGCGCGCCTCGCGGATGACGTCCATGTAGGCCATGGCGGGCTTGACCATCACGATGTCGGCCCCCTCGGCGATGTCGCTCTCGATTTCGCGCATGGCCATGCGGGCGTTGGCCGGGTCCATCTGGTAGGTCTTGCGGTCGCCGAACTGGGGCGTGGAGCCGGCGGCAACGCGGAAGGGGCCGTAGAAGGCGGAGGCGTACTTGGCGGCGTAGCCCATAATGGGCGTGTCGTCATAGCCGTTGGCGTTGAGGGCTTGGCGGATGGCCCATACTTGCCCGTCCATCATCGCCGACGGCGCGGGCAGGTCGGCCCCGGCCTGCACGTGGGACAGGGCAGTGCGGGCCAGCAGCTCCAACGTCCGGTCGTTGTCCACCCGCCCGTTGTCTATGACGCCGCAATGGCCGTGGTCGGTGTACTCGCACATACACACGTCGGTGGACACCAGCATCTCGGGGTGGTCGCGCTTGATGACGCGCACCGCCTCCTGCACGATTCCCTCCGGGTCGTAGCCCTCCGTCCCCAGCGGGTCTTTCTCGGCGGGCAGGCCGAAGAGCAGCACCCCCCCGATGCCCAGTTCCGCCGCTTCGCCCACTTCCTCGGACATCACGTCCAGCGACATCTGGCTACAGCCCGGCATCGGCTCGATGGGTTCACGCTTCCCTTGTCCGTGCATCACGAACATAGGGTAGATGAACTCTTTGGGCGAAAGGCGGGTTTCCTGCGCCAGATTGCGCATCGGGTGCGAACCGCGCAGGCGGCGCAACCGGGTGTCGGGATAGGCAGTCATTGCTTTTCTCCTTTTTAATTATGCTCAGAGGGCGCAGAGATTCAATTTTTGATCTGTTCACTGTTCTCGGCGGTCTCTGTGTTGGAAAAATAATCAACCAGAGCGGAGGCCAGCCCTTCCACGGTGTGTTCTTGGGCTTCGATGTCCACCCGGAGGCCCAGCTCGCGGGCGGCGGCGGCGGTTACGGGGCCAATGCAGGCGACCAGGCTGCCGTCCAGTGCGGCGCGTCCGACGCCGTTCCGGTCCAGTGCGGCGCGTCCGTTGCCGTTCCGGTCCAGTCCGTTCCGGTCCAGTATGGAAAGCAGGTTGCGAACCGTGGACGAGCTGGTGAAGGTAACGACGTCTATGCCGTCGGTGAAGGCGCGGGCGGCCCGCTGAGCCGCGTCCGGCGCCGGTATGGTGCGGTAGGCGGTCACCCGTTCGACGGCGGCGCCAAGGCGGGACAGCCCTTCGGCCAGCTCGTCACGCCCGATGTCCGCCGACGGCAGCAGCACGGATAAGCCGCTCCAGGGGTAAGCCGCCAGTTCCTCCAGGGCCGCCGCCGATACGGAGCGCGACGGCGTGAAGTCGGCTCGGATGCCCCGCTGCGCCAGGGCGGCGGCGGTGGCCGGGCCGATGGCCCCCACGCGGGCCGCTCCAAAAGCGCGGGCGTCCCGGCCTTGCTCATCCAGCCGGGCGAACACCGCGTCCACGGCGTTGACGCTGGCGAAGATGACCCAGGCGTAGGATGACAAGCGGCATACGGCGCGGTCCAGCGGCGCGAAATCCTGCGGCGGGGCAATCTCGATGGCGGGCAACTCCACCGGCTGCGCTCCGGCGTCCTCCAGCAGCTCGCACAGCCGAGACGCCTGAGTGCGGGAGCGGGTGACCAGCACTCGCTGGCCGAACAGCGGGCGGTTGTCGAACCAGGCCAGTTCCTCGCGCAGCCGCACCACCTCGCCGATGACCGCCGCCACCGGCGCGGCCAGCCCGGCGGCGCGGCCCCGGTCGGCGGCGTCGGCCAGCGTTCCGGTCACCGTTTTCTGACGATTCCAAGTTCCCCACTGAATCAGGGCCACCGGCGTAGCGGCGGAAAGCCCCGCCCGTTGCAACCCGTCCAGTATCCCCTCGATGGACGCCCAGCCCATCAGTGTCAGCAGCGTCCCGCCGCGGGCGGCCAGCGACCGGGCCAGTTCGTCCCAGCGCACCCCGGAACCACCATCAGGCGACACGGGCTTGGCCGGGTCTTCGCTGCCGCTGACCACGGTGAACCCGGCGGCGATGCCCCGGTGGGTGACCGGGATGCCGGCATAGGCCGGGGCCGCCACCGCGGACGACACGCCCGGCACCACCTCGAAGGGGATGCCGCCACGGGCCAAGGCCAGCGCTTCCTCGCCGCCGCGCCCAAACACGAAGGGATCGCCCCCCTTGAGCCGGGCCACGGTCAGCCCGGCCTGCGCCCGCTCCACCAGCAGGGCGTTGATGCCGTCCTGCGTCAGCTCCTGCCGCCCCCGTGCCTTGCCTGCGAACACCCGCTCGGCGGAGGGAGGCGCGTAGTCCAGCAGCGACGGGTGGGCCAGCCGGTCGTAGACCACAACGTCGGCCCGCGCCAAAACGTCGCGGCCCTTGACGGTGATCAGGCCGGGGTCGCCGGGCCCGGCGCCGATTAGGTAGACTTTGCCCGCCAACGTATTCATCCTATTCGTAGAGATTAAACCCGAGGCCGCAGAGGGTTTTCAGAGCTGCTCTTGCCAGGGGTCTTTGCCGGTCAGGATAGCGATGCGCCGGAAGACTTGCTGAATGTCACTTTCAACTTGGCGATGGAGTTCGTTGCTGTCGCCTATAGACGCATTGGACTTTACCCGATATATTTCCGGCCCGGCGTAATCGCTAAGCATTCGCAGCGGAGACTCCATACGGTAACTGAACCCGGGATCCGCCCGGCGCATATCGCGCTCCAGCTCCTCCAAGTTATGGACGCGCCGGTATCGGTTTCCGCTGGCCGAGATTAGGGCCTTTATCGCGTGTTCCAGGGACTGCTGGGCCTGCTGACCGATCAATAAATCCGGCTGTCCGGCTTGTACCAACGAAGACATCCCTTGCAGATGTATTTTGGCGTGATAGCAACGCTGGGAAGTTACGCTCCACTCGTCCGAGTAGTCATCGTTGGGGTATTGCTCGTTGGCCGGCCCACCGCTCATGGCAACCCCTTCCTCGGCCGCTATGGCGCTTACGTCGTTGTGGCTGCGCCGCATCCGGTCGAATTCTTTGGGCGTGAACCACGTCAAGTCTACCAATACCGGCGTTCCGTAGAGGACATGGGCTTTTGCTTCGGCATTACGGCGGAATTTGTCCCTGACTTCATCGCATTTGGAGTCGAGACAAAGGATGGACTGATGGATTAGCAGCAGGTCTATGTCGGAATCGTCGCGGTAGTCGCCGCGGGCGCGGGAGCCAAACAGGATAACGTCCTTCGCTCCCGTTTCGCGCAACACGGCTTGGCCGACAGCCAGCGCCCTAGGGTCATACTTGACGGCTGCGGTCTCCATCACAGATTCTCCGTCGCGGGCGGGCCTTGCGGCCGGCGAGCGCCTTCCAGCAGGTCGGCGCCGCCGCGCTCGGCTACGGCCAGGTAGGCGTCGCCGGCAAGCTGCTTGGGGTCGTGCTTGAGGCCATCAACCTTGGCGGTGAAAACGCGGGAGCCTTCGGTGTTGCTGAGGAAGACGGTCATCAGCAGTTCGCGGCCCATGCAGCGGGCGTAGGCTCCCACGGGGATGGAGCAGCCGCCGCCCAGGGTTTCGAGAAAGGCCCGCTCCGCGGTCACCTCGAAACGGGTGGCCGGGTGTTCGATGGACTCCAGGATGTCCAGCATTCGTTGGTCGTCGGCCCGCACTTCCACCGCCAGCGCGCCCTGGCCCGGCGGCGGCACGAAACGCTGGGGAGACAGATAGGCGGCCACCCGGTCCTTCAAGCCCAAGCGCGCCAGCCCGGCGGCGGCCAGCACCGCGCCGTCGGCCTCGTCGCCCTCGGCCTTGCGCAGCCGGGTTTCGACGTTGCCCCGGATCGGCACGACCTCCACATTGGGGACATAGCGGCGCAGTTGAGCGGCGCGGCGAGGGCTGCTGGTGCCGATGCGGGCGCCGTGGGGCAGCTCTTCCGGGGGGCAGTTCCAGCGGTTCACCAGAACGTCCCGGGGGTCTTTGCGCTCCAGAATCGCGCCCAGGGTCAGGCCGTCGGGGAGGCTGGTGGGCAAGTCCTTGAGGCTGTGAACGGCCAGGTCCAGATCGCCGGACAGCAGGCGTTCCTCCAGCTCGCTGACGAACACGCCCAGCCCCATGCCGGCCAACGGCGCGGACTGGTTGGCGTCGCCGCTGGTGCGCACTACGACCACCTCGAACTCCAGCTCCGGGTGGCGCGCCTTGAGTTGCGTGATAGCCTCGTCATCCTGTATCAGCGCCAAGGGGCTGCCCCGGCTGCCGACCCGGATGGACCGGTTGGAGGTCATAGCGAAGCCCTCACCCTAGCCCTTTCCTCTGGGGAGAGGGGAATTTCGCGGGAGTTCGCGCCGTTGGCAGCTTTCCGGCTGGCATTGCGAAATGTCCGGGCACAGTCCGCGGCCATCATCGCCCATCAGCCCGGCCAGCAGGGTCTCCGCAGCTTCAGCCTGCCGGCCGTCCTGCGCCATCGCCAGCAGTTGCGGGGTGAGGCAGCACTGCCAGCGTTGGGGGGCAATGCGGGACAGCAGCCCGGCCTCCCGAAGGCGGGCGCGGGCCTCCGCCATCACGCCGGACAGGTCGGCCCAAGCCAGATCCTCCGACGCCTGTAGCGCCTCGCGCAGCTTGCGGGCCAGCGCCGGCGATACGCCGCCGGTGGAGATTGCCAGGGTCACCGGCCCGCGCTGTACGATGGACGGGGCGATGAAGCTGCAATTGGGCGGGTCGTCCACCGCGTTGAGCATGACGCCCCGCGCTTCCGCTTCCTCGAAGATGCGCCGGTTGACCTCGCGAACGTTGGTGGCGGCGATGGCTATGAACGCGCCGTCAAGGTCGCCGCGCCGGTACTGGCGCTGCTCCCAGCGCACGGCCCCGTCGGCAACGAACTGCCGGATGCCGGGCGTCGCGTCGGGGCTGACGACGCAGATGTCCGCACCGGAGTCCAGCAGCCGGCCAATCTTGCCCTCGGCCACGGCCCCGCCGCCGACGATGACGCAGCGGCGGCCTCTCAGGTTGAGATAGACCGGGTAGTAGGCGGTCATACAGCCATCCGTTTTTGACGCTGATGTCTGAGTCAAGATTTACAGGGTCATTAGGGATCAACGGGATTAGAAAATCCTGATTCAGGCGTCCGGGGTGAATTCAGTCCGCAGTAGCGAGGGCGCCGGGAGCCTCCGACTCCAGATATTCGTCATAGTCGGGAACGAAGTAGCGCACCCGTGTCTTCTTGTATTCCCGCGTGCTGTACAAGGCCAAGCGGTCGGTGATGCCGGTGGCCTCGGCGATTTCACGGCTGTATTCCTCGCAGCCCTCCGGCGTGGTGGCGTGCACCATGGTGAAGTGGGTATAGGGCCAGTCGGGGAAAGTGGGCCGCTCGTAGCAGTGGGTCACCGCCTTGTGCCCGGCCATGATCATGCCCACTTCCTCGGAGCGTTCCGGTGGCACCTTCCAGACAATCATGGCGTTGGAGCGGAAACCGGAGCGGCGGTGGTGCAGCACCGCGCTGTAGCGGCGCATGATGCGGCGCCGCTGGAAATCCTCGGCCAGCGCGAACAGTTCCGGGGTGGTGATGCCCAGCCGCTCCGCGATGGGGCCAAAGGGCCGGGAAATCAGCGGCAGGTCTTCCTGCATCTCGCGGATGGCATCCTTTTCCCACTCGGTTACGGGCTGCGGCTTGTTCCAGCTATCGGCTTCGGCCTTGTCGAACCCGTCGGGGCTGAAGTTATAGGACGACCCCTGCTGCTTCACCATATCGAAGTTGACGCCGATTTTGAAGAAGCGGATGGTGGGCATGATGCGTGATTCCAGCGCTCCGGTCTTGCGGCCCATGCGCTGCGCCGTAGCTTCCAGGTCATGCTCCGGCGGCACGGCCAAGGTGAACCAGAGATTGTAATAAGAGCCTTCCCGGGCGTAGTTGTGGCTGACGCCGGGATGCCGGTTGATTTCCATGGCCGCCCGGTGCAGGGTTCCCGGCTCAAAGGCCATAGCCACCAGCGTGGTCTTGTAGCCCAGCCGCCGGGTGTCGAAGATGGCGCTTATCTGGCGGAGGACGTTCTGCCGCTTCAGCTCGGTGAGCCGGGCCAGCGCGTCCTCTTCGGTAATTTCCAACTGTTCCGCCAAGTCCAAGTAGGGCCGCTCCACCATTGGGAACGGGCCTTGAATCAGGTTGAGCAGCTTGCGGTCAGTCATATCCATAGCCATTACCTCTTTCCTGCGGGAGATCGCCCCCCGCTCTAACCCTTCCCCCTTGAGGCCGGGGGCAATTCGTTTGCGTTGAAATTGCGCTGGTAGGAACTGCACAGTCCGGCCAGAACCCGGTCGGAGGTTTCAAGAATGCGCGACCACGACGCGGCGGGAGCGCCGTCCAGCACCATGCTGCGGAAGAAGACGAACGCTTCCACGGTATCGGTAAGGGCGACGCTCCGTTCCAGCATTTCCGAGCCGTATTCTTGGCCCAGCATACGGGCCTCGGCCAGCAATTCCTGTCGGCGGCGCCGTGGCCCGGACTCCTGCAACAGAAGAGAAAGCAGGCGGCGCCCGAACAAGCGCATCCGGTCGTGGCCTTCCGGCTCCACGGCTTGGAACCACGATTGGTGGGTAACGCTGTCTCGGCTCAGCCGACGCCGGATTCGACGCAGGGCCGGGCCCTCGCCGGAATCGCCGCTGGACTGGGCGGCGGACGACCGGGCCGTTCGGGTCAGCGACTCCACATCCTGGCGCAGGAAACGGCGGTGTCCGCCCGGCGTGCGGTACACCCGCAGATGACCGGCGTCGGCCCACTGCCGCAGAGTCGTATCGCTGACGTCCAGCAGACGGCAGGCGTCCCGCAACGAGAGCCACTCGCCATTGCCCGGAGGGTTATCGTCTGAGGAACGGGTATTGACCAATCGCCCTGCCCTGCCCAAAACTGCAAAAATCTGGAAGAATCCCAACCGCGCCCCTCTCTTAGCGGGAAAAATCCTAGCACATAGGCCGTCCGCCGGTCAACCCGGTCAATCGGCAACTGTTGCTAACAACACCGTTAAAAAAGCTCCCTCTCCCTCTGGAAGAGGTTTATGGTAAAGGTGTACAATTCGCCTGATATGTGTGGAATCAGCGGAATACACCACCCGAACGGGCCCGGCGTTGACTGCGCCGTACTCCGGCGCATGGCCGCATCCCTTCGCCACCGGGGGCCGGACGACAGCGGCGTGTACGCCAGCGGCCCGGTGGGGTTCGCGCATACCCGGTTGAGCATCATTGACCTTTCGGCGCAGGGGCATCAGCCGATGCAGTCGGACGACGGCCGCTTCGTGATTGCCTACAACGGCGAAATCTATAATTTCCGCGCCTTGCGAAAGTCCCTGGAAGGCAAGGGGCATCGTTTCCGCGGCCATTCCGACACCGAGGTCGCGTTGCATTCCTACATGGAGTGGGGCGAGGCCGCCTTCCCCAAGTTCGAGGGGATGTTCGCTATGGCCGTGTGGGACGGCCGGGAACGGCGGCTGAGCCTGGCCCGGGACCGCTTCGGCATCAAGCCGCTCTACTACTATTGTATTCCCGGGGGGGGGGGGGGGGGTGATATTCGGCTCGGAAATCAAGGCGATGCTGGCTTCCGGTGAAGTCCCGGCGCGGGTGGACTGGCCGGGTTTGCACGAATACCTGTATTACCAGACTGCACTGGGCGCCAACACGATGTTCGCCGGCATCAGCAAGTTGCTCCCCGGTCATCTGCTGACCAGCGACGCCTCTGGCGTAAAATCCGGGCCATTCGCCTCGATCCTCGATGTGGAGCCCGTCACCGACGATCTGCCCACCGCAACGCGCACCGTCCATTCGCTCCTCGAGGCCGCCGTCAAAAGTCACTTGGTGAGCGATGTTCCTGTTGGCGTGTTTTTGAGCGGCGGTATCGACTCCTCCGCCATTACAGCTTTCGCCAGCAAACATTACGCCGGGCGGCTGAAAACTTTCTCCGCCGGGTTTGACTTTGACCGGGGCGTCAATGAACTGCCCCAAGCCCGAATGGTGGCCGATAGTTTTGGGACTGAGCATCACGAGTTGCATGTATCCGCCGGGAATGTTCCCGAAGTAATTGAACGGCTGGTTAATCGCCATGATGGACCCTTCGGCAACCCGGCCAGCATCCCCTTGTACCTCTTGGGCGAACAACTGGACGGCGATACCAGGGTCATCCTGCAAGGGGAGGGCGGCGACGAGATGTTTGGCGGCTACGCCCGGTACGCTCGTATGAGGAACTTGTTCTGGTGGCGGTTGGCCAGCCGTTTCATGGTCAAAATGGAACCTCTCGCCCGCCGATTGACCGGCGCAAACCGGCCGCTGGTAGAGTCAAGAGCATTCAGTCAATCCAACCCGGAAATTCTGGTAGCTAACATTCTATCCACTGAACCTCTGGACCGGCCGCCGACCCGGTTCCTTACGGCAGAGAGTCGTTCCTGCCTGGAGTCCACCGATCCCTTCCAGCGTTACAAGGAACTACACCGGCGTCTCGAGGGACTCGATAACGTGCAGAGAATTCTGCACACCGACGCCAGTATAATCCTGCCCGACCTCTATTTTGAGAAGGTGGACAAGTCCACGATGTCCCACGGCATCGAAGTTCGCGTGCCGATGGTGGATACCCGCCTAGCCGCCTATGCTATGGGACTGCCGTCGGAGTATAAAGTGAAGGGCCGGCAAAAGAAGTACATATTGCGGCGGGCCCTGCGCGGTGTCTTGCCGGATTACATCCTGGACCGGCCCAAGACGGGTTTCGGTGTGCCGATGAGCCACTGGCTGCGTACTTCCTTGGCCGATTATCTGCAATCGGTGTTGTTGGACCCGGCAACGCAGCGCTCCGGCCTTTTCGACAACGAGGCTCTGGCTGGCTGTATCCGGGAACATATCGGCCGGCGCCGGGACAATGGCCCCCTGCTCTATAAACTGCTCAACCTAGCCCTGTGGCGACAGGCGTACCAACCCAGCTTTTGAGGGCGCGGCTGCCATATCGGTGTCCCCGACCCTGGGAGCCACCGGGCGCAGGAGGCTCCCCCTATCATTGCTTGGTGGGCCGTGTGGGGATCGAACCCACGACACCCGGATTAAAAGTCCGGTGCTCTGCCTTGCTGAGCTAACGGCCCAAGGTAACAGTCTCGAAAGGGCTGCTTCCCATTTTAGCACAGGGCCTGGCCGGAACGGACGCTCCTTGGGCGCAAGATAACCTTTTCCCAAAGAAATAGCGGCTTGGTATTCTCAATATGAGCTGCTATTAAATGGCGCCGCCGACCCCCGGACGCCCCGGCTGGCCGGCGTAAGGGAATACATCAGCATTGCAATGATTCCGGCGCACCCTTTCGTCCGCCGCACCAGCCCGTTCAGTTTCCCGGTGTTCTAAAAGGTGTGCTGGCATTGCCCGCTCCGTCATTCCTGCGAAGGCGGAAATCCGCAGCTTTCGGGGAATACGGGCTTTCTTACCGCAAGGGCCTATGGGTTCCCGCCTTCGCGGGAATGACCGGGACGGCGCGGCCAACAGCAACGCCAACGCACGCCGAGAGTACCGGCGGCTGGGTATTCTCAGCATTTGTTGGCATTAAATCAGCCCCAAGCGCAGGCAGACCAAGGCCAGGGAATCCCGCAGCATCCCCAGGCTTTTGCTGTACCCCTTGGCACGCCGTTGCAACCGCTTCAACTTGTCCCGCAGCCGGGAATGCAGCCCCTCGTTCCAGTTCACCGCCCCGCCCTTCTTTGCCAGGCGCCGGTCCCGGGGCAGCCACTCATACACCGCATAATGACCACTCCGGTACAACTCCGCCTCCGGCAGCCGTTCGTACAGCCGGAGGAAAGTGGCCTCGCTCCGGCCGCCCGCCTCAAAATCCACCCACCGGCGGCCATCGGCTTCTTCAATGACCGCCGTCCAAATCCAGACCTCCCGCCGCTTCCCCGGGCGCCCACGCCGGGCCACATCTCATCCAGTGCGATGCCCCGGGCCGGCTTCCGGCGCCCGAGAACCCGTTCCCGCACCAGACGGGGCATCAAGGCCCCGGCGGCCCGGGCTTTTTTAACCAGTCCGTAGACCGTCTCGCCTTTGAGACCCTCCACCCGGCCGGTGGACGCCAAGCTCATCCCCTCGGGGTATAACGCCAGCACCCGGCTTCTGACCTCCGGGGCTGGGTGCGGCCGCGGTGCGCCTTCGGTGAAGTGGGGTACAGGCATTGCCCGCAACGGCAGGTCTGCTTGCCCAGGGACCTGCCATACTTGGGGAGCCAATTGGAACCGCACCGGGGACACTGCCGGGCCTTCCGGTAAACCCTTTGCCGCGCCATCCCGGCGCCTCCCGCCAAGCCGGCGAGCCGGCTCACAGATTTCCTCTTCTAACCTATTACCAACAAATGCTGAAAATACCGGCGGCTGGGCGGCCTTGCGGGGTATGGCTGCGCTGTGATAGTTTTACGGCGATATACGATCATCCTTGAGGAGGCGGGATATGGGATACACGCCTAGCCATCTGGGACACGTCAACATTTATGTGCGTAGCGCCAAGGACGCCCGGGAGTGGTACGAGTCTGTGCTGGGACTGCATACCTATGACTTCATGGAAGGCCGCGCCGCCTTTATGTCAGCCAACTTGAACGAGTCCCACGAGATTGCGCTGATGGAAGTCGGCGAAAACGCCGAAGGCCCCCGCGCCGGGCAGGTGGGGCTGAATCATATGGCTTGGCGCATGACCAGCCTGGAAGACCTGACCGACTTCTATAACAACCTGAAGGAAAAGAACGTGCCCATCAAGCGCGTTTCCGACCACGGCCTCTCGCTGGGCATCTACCTGCAAGACCCCGACGGCAACGGCATCGAGGTCTATTACGAAACGCCCCGCGAGCAGTGGCACCGGCAGGACGGCCTGTTTATGAGCGGCGACCGGCCCCAAGGCAATTTCCCCGGCCCGTGGGAAGCCGACCTCGTTCCCGACGGCGTGGCCGCAGCCGCCAACCGCGGCTAGAACCGGCCGCCGCAAGGGGCCGGGCGGAATGGGCGCAGGTTCGGATATTTACGTTGGGGCGCAAATGAGCGCCCCAACGTTTTGCTCCTACGGCGCCACCGCGATAGCCTCAATCTCAATCAGCATCTCCGGGTCTACCAGACGGCTGACTTCCACCAGGGTGCTGGCCGGGTAGCCGACGGAAAAGAACTCGGCGCGGACTTCGTGGACGGCGGCGAAGTGTTCGTCTAGGTTGGTGAGAAACACGGTGACTTTCACCACGTCGTCCATGGTCGCCCCGCCCTCGGCCAACACCGCTTGCAGGTTTTCCAGCGTCTTGCGAGTCTGCGCCCGGATGTCGCCGCGCCCCACCAGCTCGCCGTCAACGCCGCGGGCCACCTGCCCGGAGGCGAACACCATCCGCCCCGCCGGAACCGCGACGCCCTGGGACATTATGCCCCGCGGCACGGCCACGGCGTCGCTCTGCAATATCGTCTTGGACATATCCGCTCCCTCGCCCCCTCCCTTTGGGAGAGGGAATGTATTGTTGCCGCGTCAACCGGACTGCCCCGCCCCCGGAGGAGGCCCGGCCTAGGGGCGCTCCCTCACTTCCATTCCGCGTCCGGGGGCCAGACGTTGACGCTGCCCCGGGCCGCGCCTTGCAAGCCGCCCTCGGCCCGGTTGGGGCCGATGGTCTCGATGGCTTTCAGGTAGTGGTCGGTCTGAGTGTGGTGGTTGAAGGCGTCCTCGTCCACGTAAATCTCGTAGACCCACACCCGGTTTTCGTCCCCCGCGTCCTGAATCACGTCGAAGCGCAGGCAGCCCGGCTCGGTCTCCACCGCCGCCCGGGCGTTGGGCACCAGAGCCGCCAGCACCTGCTCTTTGGCGCCTTCCTTTATCTGTATGGGCGCGATTATGACATACATGGCGCGTCTCCTTTCGTTACTTCCATTCCGCATCGGTGGGCCAGACGTTGCTGCTGCCCCGGGCCGCGCCCTGGATGCCCTCGACGCGGATATCGGCGGTGGCGTCGCGGAACTTGATGAAGTGGGGCGCCTGAGTGTGGGCGTGGAAGGCGTCCTCGTCTTGGTAGACCTCATACAGCCAGATGCGGTTTTCGTCCCCGGAGTCCTGAATCACGTCGAAGCGCAGGCAGCCCGGCTCATCGTTCACCGAACCCTTGGCGTCCTCGATGATGGCCTCCATAAACTGGTCTTTGCAGCCTTCCTTAACCTGAATGGGCGCGATGATTACGTACATCGGTCAATCTCCTTGCCAGCGTCTGAATTGGCGTCACGGCGGAATGGTACATTATGACATCCTAATTCTCAATTCGGTTCTCCCCCTATACCGGGGATAGGGGATTATTCGACGGGACTGCGTGACGGGGCGGGCCGGGCGTGTTACCATTCCCCGCAAGGAAGCCGCAAGCAGACCGCAGGGGGCCGCGCCATGCCAGCCAGAACCGGGGCGGAATACATCGCCAACCTCAAAGAGAACGGGCCGGAGGTCTACCTGCACGGCGAGCGGGTGAAGGACGTCACCACCCATCCGGCGCTGCGGGGCGGGGTGGAGTCGCTGGCCCGGCTCTATGATATGCAGCACGACCCGGCCCTTCGTGACGAGATGACCTACGTGTCGCCCGCCACCGGCGACCGGGTGGGAACGTCCTTCATACTGCCCCGCACCATGGCCGACCTGGAGGCCCGCCGGGTGCAGATGCGCCACTGGGCGCGCTCCACCTTTGGGATGATGGGCCGCAGCCCCGACTTTATGAACGTCAACATAATGGCTATGGCTGCCGCCGGGGATTATTTCGCCCAGAACCGCCCTGAGTTCAAGGACAACATCAACAACTACTACGAACACGTGCGGGAGAACGACTTGGTGCTGACTCATACGCTGCTGAACCTGCAACGCAGCCGCGCCCCCGGCGCCACGCCACTGGAAGACCGCACCGACGTGGCCCTGTCGGTGGAGAAGGAAACCGACGCCGGCATCATCGTCAACGGGGCGCGGGTGCTGGCCACCCTGGCCCCGCTGTCCGAGGAAATCGCGCTGTATCCCACCACCTCGCACCAGTTGCCGGGCCAGGCCCCGGAGCGCTATTCCTTCGCCTTCGCCCTGCCCAACAACACGCCGGGCCTGCGCTTCCAGTGCCGCGAGAGCTTCGACTACGGCGGCTCCCGCTTCGACCACCCCTTGGGTTCGCGGTTCGAGGAAATGGACGCCGTGGCCTTTTTCGACCACGTGCTGGTGCCCTGGGAGCGGGTGTTTCTGCTGGGCGACGTGGAGTTGTGCAACAACTTGCAGATCGCCACCAACCGCCATCTGCATTCCGGTCACCAGGTGGTCACCAAGAACGTCGCCAAGTGCGAGTTCGTGCTGGGCCTGGCGACGCTGATGACCGAAGCGCTGGGCTCGACGCAACAGCAGCAGGCGCAGCAGATGATCGCCGAAATCATCGAGAACCTGGAGGTCACCAAAGCCTGCCTGCGGGCCGCCGAGACCGACGCCGCCGTAGACCGCTGGGGCGTGATGGCCCCGGCGGAACTGCCCCTGCAAGCCGCCCGCAACCTGTTCATCCGTATGTACCCGCGTATGGGCGAGATCATCCACCTGCTGGGTTCCAGCAGCCTGATGGCCCTGCCCACCGAGGCCGACTTGGAAGGCCCGCTGGCCGCGGAAATCAACCGTTACCTGGAAACCGACACTGCCTCGGCCCGCGATCGGGTGCGCCTCTTCCGCTTGGCCTGGGACGTGTCATGCAGCGCTTTCGGAGCGCGTCAGATACTCTACGAGCGTTTCTTCCAAGCCGATTCCGTCCGCAACGCCGTCATCCTCTATAATATGAAAGACCGCCAGCCCCATGCCGATTGGGTGCGCCGGTTCTTGGAACAGGAGTAATTGATTAAACGCCAAGAGCGCCAAGAAAAGCGGAAATAAACCCGGCGCTCTTTGCGCGCCCGGCGTTTGATAAAATCGAGGAGGGAAGCTATGCCGGAGCCGAGAGTGATTCGCGGCGAGGAAGTGCCGCAACTGCAACGGGCCGAGGGAGTGACCGTTGCCAGCCACATCAACAAGGAATTCGGCGCGACGGAGATTTCCAGCGGCATCACCGGCTTTGACCCTGGCTGCTCCAATACTACTCACTACCACAACGCCGAAGAGTCGGTGATCGTCATCGAGGGCCAGGGCATCCTGATGATCAACGGCGCGGAACACCGGGTTGGGGCAGGCGACGCCGCCTTCATCACCCCCGGAACCCGCCACCGACTGATAAACACCGGCGAGGGGCCTTTCCGCATTGCTTGGTCGTATGCCACGGTGGACGTGACGCGGACGCTGGTGGAGGATTAGGGGGCGTTGTCAGCTAGGCGCGGCCGGTCAAGTTCACGCTTTCCTCGGCGGCCGGTTCCCGCGCCCCGGCCCCGGCGAACGGGCTTCACAAGACCGGGCATATATTCGCGCCGGGGCATGACTGCCCCGTAGCGTGGAGGTTATTGCTCGCTCATTCCCCCCAGCACTTCCCGGATTTCGCTTTGCAGCGCCCGGAATACGTCCCCCACGCTGCGCCGGGCGTCCACGGTCACGAAATTGTGCTTTTGGGCCAAGCTGCGGAACTCTTCAATCAACGCGCCCTGGTAGCGGATGAAGTTGTCATACAGGTCCGGCCCGCGCAGGAAATCCTCGCCGGATTCCCAATGGTCCAGTTGGCGCACCGACAGCACTCTGGGCAGGAGATGCTCCACGTCCACGTCGAGAAACAGCACGCGGTCCGGCACCACGGCGAACTCGAAGACGTCGTTCAGCCAGCCGGCCGGCACTCCGCGCACCCTCGCCCTGGCGATGACGGAGAAGATGTAACGGTCCACTAGGGCCACCATGCCAGTGCGGAGGGCCGGGAGGATGTTCTTTTCCAGGCGGTCCCAGAAATCGGTGGCGTAGAACAGATTCAGGGTGAGGGCGTCCAGCGTGTTGCCCCGCATGGCCCGGTCTATTCCTGACGCGGCCAGTTCCGAACGGCGGAATCCGGTGACCAGCACGGCATAGCCCTCGGACTCCAGCCATTCCTGCAACATCGCAATCTGCGTCGAACGCCCCACGCCATCGGTGCCCTCTATCACGATAAGACGGCCCGGCACGGATTCGGCGTCAATCCCCGGCGGGGTATGGCCGTAGAAGCTCAACCTGCTCATTTCACTTCACTGCCCCGCTGCGCAATGCTGCTGGGGAGACACGCTGCTGCTGGGGAGACACGCTCCTTATCCTTTTCCGTTTTGCTGAAGCAGAATATCCTGCTCGGTGAGCCTCCGGCGCGGGGGATCGGTGATGTAGCGCCCGGTCAGGCCGGCGCTGCCCAACGCCTCGGGCACGGTCTGCCCCCCCACTTCCATGGCGTCCTCGATCAGCGGTTCGACGTAGCGCCGCACCTGCTGTTGCTGCACCGCGATGGGCAGGGTGGCGTCAATGGTCATCAGGCCAAATTCTTCGGTCAGGCCCTCGTACTCGTCCAGCAGTTTGCTCTGGAAGATGCGGAAGGATTCTTCCCGGTCGCTGGAGAAGCCCATATCCTGGCCGGCCTCATAATACTTGAGTTCCGTTCGCCCGGCATTGAGCCGTTCAATGGAAACGTCCAGCGGGACTCTGAAGTACAAGCTCAGCGAGGGCTTGACCGCAAAGGAGTAAATGCGCCGCACCCAGTCGCGGTTCACGCCCCGCGTTGCATCCCTGGCAAAGGCGGTGTAGACGTAGCGGTCGGCCAGCACAATTGCCCCGGCCCGCAGGGCCGGCAGAATCTGCGCGTGTACCCGGCTGGCGAAATCCGCGGCGTGGATGAGGCTGAAAGACATCGGGGTAAGGAGTTCCCTGACCTTCGCCTGCTTGGTGGTGCGCTTGACGATGGGCGAAGAGTTCCATTCCGTGAACACTGTTACCAGGTTGCGGCTCCTGAGCCATTTTTGCAACAGGTCAATCTGGGTGCTCTTGCCTGAGCCGTCAATGCCCTCAACAATAATCAGAGTCCCCGGATACTGGCCGTCGTCCGGGTGATCCCCGTAACGCTCGCCCATCCTGTATGCGGGATGACCTTGCAAAGCAGTCATATATCCGAACCTCGCTATACGGGCCTTGCGGAAATGGTTAAATTCAAGCATTACCGGGCAGTCCCTCTCCGCGGCATGGTCATAATATACAACAGGATGCTGGCGAAAGAGGCGAATTGACGGGCGGAAAATCCCTTTGGGCGCCAGATTACAGTCTGGTGGAATATCCGCTCTCCCATCCCTCCGTGTGTGCGCAGGCCCTAGCCCGCGCTGGACTCGGATTCCTGTTTCAGCTTGCGGATGATGGTCTCGTTCACCTCGCCTAGGTGCTTGGACGCGTTGCGTATGTCTAGGGCTACCGGCCATTCCCAATCCTCACGGTTGTCTGGCAGTATGTAGAGTACGAACTCGCCGTTCTCCACCACCCGGAGGTTGCCAGCCGACTTTTTGCACAAGGTCAAGGTGTCGGTTGCGGCATCATAGCCGCGCTCCGGCGCTAGGGGTAGGTAGCGGCCGGTAATGTCAAATACTTCCACCCCATTGACGGGGCCGTTCTGTTCCCCCGTAAAGCTCAAGGTGACCCGGTGGTCGTTTAACAACCAGTCGCCCTCGCCCTCACCATTCTCCCCACTGTGGAGGCTGATTGAATCCGTCTGGGGAAAATACATTACCATCATCGTCTTTCACCTCCAGAGATTGGCAAATCCCCTTCCTAGGGGAGAGGCGATTTTCAGCAGTGCAGTGGAATCCGTATCCGCCGTTGAAGCTGCGGGAAGTATACGGGAAGTATAACGGATGCGGCGTGATAAAATTGGTGAAGGCCGCCCCATTTCCAACGCGAGGCAAAGGCCGATGACCACCCCGCGCATCCCTCGGGTAATGACCATCGCCGGGTCTGACTCCGGGGCCGGAGCGGGCATACAGGCCGACCTGAAGACCTTCGGGGCATTGGGCGTTTTCGGCTCCTGCGCCATCACCACGGTCACGGCCCAGAACACCCTAGGCGTGACCGCCGCCCAGTCGATGCCCACGTCCCTGATTGAAGCCCAGATAGACGCCATTATGGCGGACATCGGCGCCGACGCCGTCAAGACCGGAATGCTGCCCGGCGCCGAAGTCATCCGTTGCGTAGCCGAGCGGCTGGAGTTTCACGCCCTGGCCCCGGCGGTGATTGACCCGGTGATGGTGAACCGGACGGGGGCTAGGCTGTTCGACGACGCGGCGATGGATGCCGTAAAGTCGTCCCTGTTTCCGCTGGCGACGGTAATAACGCCCAACAGCCACGAAGCCCGCATCCTGACCGGGCTGGAAACCGGCACGGTGGACGGCCTCAAGGCGGCGGCGAGGGCGTTGGTCAGCGAGTTGGGGGCGCGTAACGCGTTGGTAAAGGCAGGGCGCATCGAAGGCCCGGCCACCGACGTGTTATTCGACGGCTCGGATTTCCTCACCTTCACCGCGGAGCGCATCCAGACCGCCAACAACCACGGCACAGGCTGCACCCTGGCATCGGCCATCGCCGCCGGGCTGGCCAAGGGCTTGGCGCTCCCCGCGGCGGTACAGCAGGCCAAAGACTACGTGACCGCCGCCATCCGCGCCGGTTTCCCCATGGGCCGAGGACACGGCCCGCTCAACCATTTCCACGAGCTGTGGCGGAGCGGCCATTCATCCTGAGTTTGCCGAGTTCATCCTGAGCTTGCCGAAGGATGAACCCGTTTCGCGGAACGTTGAACGGACGCCCCCTAGTGGTTCTCGAAAATCTCCTGGTACTGCGCCACCTTGTCGGCGGTCGCGCTGCGCTCGGCCCGGCCGGGATTCCTGGGGTCGCGGGCCTTGGGCAGGCGGCCCAGCTTGAGCAGCGAGGCCATCAGCAGCAGCCGGGCCTTGTTGGTGTCCAAGTTGCTGCCCGCGATGGTCAGGTCGTCCCAGCCGCTGGGCACCCGGCCGCCGGGGTCGGCCCGGCCCACCCTGACCACCGGCATACCGCTGAATGCGGCGATTTCCAAGGC
Organism: Dehalococcoidia bacterium; assembly: GCA_965213725.1. GTDB lineage: Bacteria > Chloroflexota > Dehalococcoidia > Lucifugimonadales > UBA3495 > VXOI01. The sequence continues at coordinate 1,080,810 of OZ243924.1, read as the reverse complement.
CCGGTGCTGCGACATGGAGGCCAGCCCGTAGGGTGAAGACCCTTCCAGCACGAAGCCGTGCAGCTTGGGCGACTGCGGGTCGCTGCTGGCCTGGGACTCCAGCCCCTGGGCGATGCGGGCCATGATGTCCACCTCGTTGTCGGGATTGGCCGTTTCGTCCTCGTCCATGTATGCGCCGTACTTGACGATGTGGACTCTGGGTATGCTTTCCGGCAGCAGCGCGCCCGCATCATCCTTCACGGCCACCTGAACCGGCCCGGCAGCGTCGGCGAAGTCTGGGAACTCCAGCCGGACGGGAAGCCGGGACAGGTTTACGGACGAAGAGGCGGTGTGCCGGTAGGCGGGCTTATACCAGATGGTCACGGGCGGCCCCACCGTCCCGAGGATGCCGCCGTGCCCGCCGGTGGCCTTGTAGTTGCCCGGCCGGTCGTCGGCTTTCTTGAACTCGCGGGCGGCGTATATCCGTTCGTCCTGCACCCCCACGGCCCCGATTCCCGCGCCCTTGCCGGAAAGCGCGTAGTCCACGGCGTCCACGATGTTGCGGTCGCCGTCGTTCGCCAACTGCCCGTGGGGGCGCTGGGCGGCGATTCCAGCCAGAGCCAAATCAGTGTCTATCAGCAGGCTCAACCAGTAGATGGTCTCTTCCACCGTCGGGCTGCCCTCCAGCCAGATGCCCCCGGCGTATTCCCCGCTGGCCATGGCCGCCTGCACCGAGTTGACGGCCTGGGCCAGATCCCGATACCTGGGGGAGCGCCTTATGGCGAGAGGCTTGTAGGGGAAATAGTCCACGCCGGATTTCTCTCCCCTCCCGGTGTAGCCGCCCGGGGGAAGGACGCGGATGAACTCGAAGTCGGCCTTGCGATCCAGCGTGCTGCCCTCCCCGGTTTCGTCCCGGCCGGAGATGGTGCGGTCTATTTCCGCGAACATCCGTGAAGCGTCGGGGTAGAAGAACTGTCTGCCCCCGAAGTCCAAGGAAGGGTCGTACAGGTCGGCGTCCTCGAAGGGCCGGCCTTGGCCGGAGCCGTTGGCCCGCCGCGCCACGTAGGGCAGGGGATACGGGCCGTCCTCGGGCCGCAGCTCCACTTCGTAGTAGTCCTTCCCGTCTTGGTGGTAGACGGAGGCGGCATCCGCTTCCAGCGGGTGAGCGCTGTACTTCCTTATCCTGACGGTCACCGGCTCGTGAAGCATCTGGGGCGCCAGGTGGTCGTACCTGCCGGGCAGGATCCGCTCGCCCGGCAGCCTCCCCTTATTGCCGGTCACCAGCGTGGGGGAGTTGGCTATAGTGGCTCTGGGGCCGGAGAAAACGGCGATTCTGGGTTTGGTCATATCCCTCCTCCAGGCGGCCGCGAAGCCGGGGCGCCGGGTCTCCTCGCGTGCCGCGGATAAAGCGAACCCGCGGCATTGCCGCGGGCGGTTGCATCGGTTGGGCTGCGTTGCGGGCGGCCGTTAGGCCGGCTCCGCGACGAACACCGGAATCCGTCGGGAAGTCCGGCCCTGATATTCCTCGTAGGGCGGGAAGGCCGCCACCGCGATGTCCCAGAGCCGTGCCCGCTCGGCATCGTCGGCAACCTCGCGGACCTTCATCGTATGGACTTCGGTTTCGTCCCGGACTTCCACGTCGCCGTCGGCGCGCAGATTGTAGACCCACACCGGGTTCTTGGGCGCCCCGCCCCGGGAACCTACCAGCACGTAGTTGTCCCCATCCTTCACGCGCATCAGCGGCGTCTTGCGGATTGCCCCGGTCTGGTTGCCCCGGTTGGTGACTATGATGACCGGCAGCCCGGTATCGCGCAGGGTCGTTCCCTGAGTGCCGCCGCTGCTCTCATAGACCTCCACTTGCTCGCGCACCCAATCGGTGGTTGATGGTATGTACTCTGCCATTGTTCGCTCCTGTCCTGTGATTCTTGCCGGTGACTGTTGTTTGACTGCGGCCTCATCATAACCCGAATCGCGGCTGTCCTCTACCCGCCTGCGGCCGGCAGGCCGCCCCGTACCCCATTGGCTGGACTCAGGAAGAGGGGGCCGCCGGGTTCGGCGTGGCAGTCCGTATGACCTCGGGTCGGCCGTTCAGCTCAAAGACGAACTCCACCGGCTCGCCCTCCGGGAACAGCGAGCGTTCCACCGCCACCATAATCATCGGCGCGAACAGGTAGGGGTACTCGCGTCCCTGCGGGTCTTCGTCCAGCTCAACCTGCACCACCGCCCGCTCTTGCTCCAGTTGCAAGCCGGCCACCGACAGCGGGTCGCCCCGCACCGGACGCCAGACATAGTAGGCCGCCAGCAACGCCACGCGGTCGAACTCGATGCGCTCCAGGGTGGTGGCGTTGCCGTAAATCCGCTTGCTGACGAAGCCCTCCTCAAAGGCGTCCAGCTCTTCCTGGCTGCCGATGACAAAGGCCCGCAGCTCCGCGGCGAAGGGGCCGGCCTCCTGCCAGTCCAGCGGCGAGACCCACCCGCTGTTGACATAGCGAAAGGCGGGAACGCCGCCCGGCTCCAGATTCTGAGCCGGCGGCAATCCGCCGCCCCAGGCCAGCAGCGCCGCCAGGCCCGCGGCCAGCAGCAGCGCCGCCGCCGCCAACTGGGGGGACGGCCGGGGCAGGCGGGCGGCGGGTGATGCCGTTGTGATGGCAGAGCCAGTTTGACTATCCATAAATCCCTTGCCTATGATACCAAACAATCCGGCGCATACCGCGAAACCCCGCAGGAGGCCCCGAAATGCCCTATTCCGCCGACATCAGCCGCGCCAACCCCGCCTGTTTCCTGTTCCTCATAGACCAGTCCGGATCCATGACCCAAGCCCTCGCCGGCCAGCCCGGCCAGCGCAAGATGGACCAGGCCGCTGCCGCCATCAACCGGATTCTGGACACCGTGTCCCAGCGCTGCTCCCAGGGAATGGACGTCCGCGATTACTTCGACATTGGCATCATCGGCTACTGCACCGACTCAATCGGCAGCTCCATAATCAGCAGCATCCTGCAAGGAACATCCCGGGATCAGCCCTTCCTGCCCATCAGCCAAGTGGTCGATGTGGCCGAAATGGTGGAAATGCAAGTGAAGGTAAGCGACGGGGCCGGCGGCCTAGTGGAAGTTACCCGGCAGATGCCCGTCTGGTTGCATCCCCACGCCGAATACGGCACGCCTATGTGCGCCGCCTTCCAAACCGCCGCCCGCTCCGTCGAAAACTGGATTGCCCAACATCCCGACTCCTTCCCGCCCATCATCATAAACGTCAGCGATGGCGCCGCCACCGACGGCGACCCGGAACCGCCGGCCCAGCGGATAATGGGAATGCAGACCGGCGACGGCAACGCGCTGGTGTTCAATATTCACCTTTCCGAAGTTTCGGCATTGCCAGTGCAGTATCCCGACCGTGAGGACGCCCTCCCCCGGGATGACGAATATGCCAAGGTGTTGTTCCGAATGTCGTCGGTGCTGCCCGAATCCAGCCGCGCCCAAGCTTCCGCCATGGACCTGTCCATCAGCAACAATTCGCGGGGGTACGTTTTCAACGCCGATATGGATGCTCTGGTGCAGTTCCTCGAAATTGGCACCAGGGCCGCGTCCGACCTCAACCTGCATTAAGGAGGCTCCGATGGGACTGCTACCGCCGCGAAGATTTCAGACGGCCAAAGCGGGCAACCGCCCTGACGAGTGCGAGGACGATTCCCGGATCAGCTACCCGGCCAATGGCGGCCCGGCCAGAATCGCTCTGTGCGACGGCGCCACCGAGTCCGCCTTCGCCCGGCCGTGGGCGCAAGCGCTGACCCGCGCCTTTATCTACCGTCCCCTTGATCTTTCCAACCTCGACGGCGCATCCTTGTCCCGGTGGCTGATACAGCCCCAAGAGGAATGGAATCGGGCGGTGCCGTGGCCGCGCATCCCCTGGCACGGCGAAGCCAAGACCCGGGCCGGCGCTCTGTCAACGCTGCTGGGGCTGGAGCTTGCCCAAACCCCGGCCCGCCCCGGCGTCTACCCTTGGCGGGCTGTGGCCGTCGGCGACTGCTGCCTTTTCGTCATCCGCGACAGCGCCCTCGCCCGGTCTTTCCCGATGGACAACGCCGGGAGCTTCAACGACACCCCGCCCTTGATCTGCAGCAACCCGGCCAACAACGGCGGGCTGTGGCCCAAAGTTCGCCAAATGAACGGCCAATGCCGGAGGGGCGACCGGCTGATACTGGCGTCCGACGCCCTGGCCTGCTGGATTCTGCAAGAACAAGAATCCGGCGGCAAGCCGTGGGAAACGCTGCTGTCCCTGGATTCGCCGCAACAGTGGGAAGCCTGGCTGCAAGCAAAACGCGCCGGGCGGGCGATGCGAAACGACGACACCACTCTGATCACCATCAAGGTCGAATAAATCCCCAAGAGCGAGGGGAAGCTATGCCGTGGCCCAATGTAACCGACTATACCGACGCCATTCAGAACCCGAAGCTGTGTTTTCGGGATCAGGATCTTTGCGGCGGCGAGGCGGAGGCTGACCCGCGGGGCCGGAAACTGGTTTGGTCGGGAAACTTTGCGTCGGTGTACAAAGTCTCCTGCAACGGCGCCGTTTACGCCGTCCGCTGTTTCACCCGCCCGGTGAATAACCAGCAGGCGCGGTACGACCATCTGCACGCCTTTCTGCAAGGGAGCCTGCCCCCGGCTTTTGTAGAGTTTGAGTTTCATCCAGAGGGAATCATGGTGCGGGGGCAATGGTATCCCATCATCAAAATGGATTGGGTCAACGGCAACGCGCTGGACAAATACGTTCGCAATCAGATTAACGCGCCCGTCCATCTGAACGCGCCCGGCACGCTATCCCGCATAGTCCGGCGATGGAAGGGAGTAGCCGATAGTCTGCAACATAACCGGGTGGCTATCGCCCACAACGACCTGCAACACGGCAACATTATGGTGCAGGACGACGGCACCATCCGGCTGGTGGATTACGATGGCGTGTTTCTGCCGCAGTATCAGGGGGAACGCAGCCCGGAAATCGGGCATCAGAATTTTCAGCATCCCCAGCGGGACTCCGGTAATTATGATGAACGCATAGACAATTTTCCGGCGTTCGTAATTTATCTCAGCCTGCGGGCTTTGGCCGCCCAGCCGGACTTGTGGCAGCAGTTTAATAACGACGATAACCTGATTCTCAAGAAAAGCGATTATCAAGACCCGGCGAATTCCGACTGTTTCCGCGCGCTGAGAAACAACCCGGACGACGCTGTACGCAATCTGGCGGCAAAGCTGGAAGAGTATTGCGCCCTTCCGGTGGAGCAGGTGCCGGATTTGGAAAGCATCCTGAGCGGCGGGAACGCCGCGCCCCCGCCCCAACCGGCCCCGGCGCCCCAACCGGCCCCGGCGGCGCCCGGCTCATCTTCGTACCGGGATCTGCTTCAGAGCGGACAGGCCGCCCCGCCGCCGCCCGCGCCGCCGCCTATCGGGGCTGTCGCTTGTCCTCAATGCGGCCATATGAATCTGAACGATCTGATCTACTGCGACCAAGAGAAATGCTGCGCGACGCTGCAACCGGGCAGCCGCCCTTGCGCCTACTGCGGGATAGGCGGGCCGGTCAACGCCGCTTACTGCCACGATTGCGGGAGAAAGGCGGCCTGAGCCGCCCGCGATGCGGTGCCGCAACTGTCAGCGAACCATCCCGCCCACGGTCAAGTTCTGCGCCTATTGCGGCACGGCGACGGCGCCGCCCCCGTCCACAACAATGTTCCGGGGCGGCTGCATCCGTACCCTCGCCGCTGTCATAGCCGTGGCCGCCATCGCCATTGTCGTCGCCGTGCTGCTGGTAAGGGATGATGGCAACGGAGGGAATGGCGGTTCGACGCCGGCTAACCGGCCCGCCGCCACTCCGCTACCCACGGTCGCCCCCCTGCCGGTGGCGACCGACGCCCCGGAAGCCACCATCCAAGCCCGCCCCGCCGCCGCTGCCGCCGCCATGCCTACGGCAACGCCGCGGCCCACGCTCACCCTAGCCCCGCCTCCCACCGTAACGCCTGCGGCAACGCCGCAGCCCACGCCCACGCCTGCGGCGCCGCGGCCCACGCCTGCGCCCACCCCTCTTTTAGCTCAATCCCTGGGAATGAAGCAAACTGCGGCTGCATTGACTGTTTACATTGAAACGTCGAGCGGCACGGGATCGGGGTTTTTCTATAACAGAGCGAACGCAGTATCCGGGGACGCACCCGACTACGTGGTAGCAACCAGCCAGCACGTTGTCGCGGGTGATTCTGATGTCAGGGTGTGCTGGGCCTTAACGCAAGAATGTGTTACCGGCCAGGTTTCGGCCACGGACAGGGATTTCGATATAGCGGTAATCGAACATGAGATATTTACTCGGTGGATGAATTCAACCCCAGGTCTTCGGAAAACACTCTCAAACTGGAATGGCTGGGGCGGCAGTTGGGCCAAGGGCGATGTGGTATACGCCTCCGGCTATCCCGGCGGCAACAAAGCCGGCCGCGGGGTTACGGTCTCCGAGCCGGTGGTAACGGAAGGCACGATTGTGCAAGACGGCCTTGAGCAATACAGGGGCGGATATTTTATCGAGCATGGCGCAGATGTGGAATCCGGCAGTTCCGGCGGCCCGCTGCTCAACAACGCCGGGCGTATTGTCGGAATCAATACGGCAGCAAACCCGGCGGCGGAGCGATTGGAACTGGCCGTGCCGCTAGACAGGTTCATCCAGTGGATGGATGCTATAGGAACCGGCCGCCCCGCCGGCAGGACGCCCGCAGCAACTCCCGTGCCGACGCCGCGGTCTACCCCCACGCCCACGCCAACCCCGACGCCTACACCCACCTCGACGCCTACACCCACGCCCTCAGTTCCCACACCGACGCCCACGCCCAAGCCGACGCCCAAGCCGACGCCGACGCCTACGCCTACACCGACGCCGACGCCAACGCCCAAGCCGACGCCAACGCCAACGCCCACGCCGATGCCCAAGCCGACGCCGACGCCGACGCCAACGCCCAAGCCGACGCCAACGCCCGGGCCGCTGCCCCAGCAGGAGTTTACCTTCACCCACGGGGGGAATACGCACAAATACTCCATAAGACACGGCGGAAGCTGGGCTTGGGGCGCCGACGCGCCTTCCGCCGGGGGGCGGCCCTATCTGAACATCGTTATCCTGAATGTTAAGGACGGGGATGGGCGATTCGGTTTTGCCTATCGTGAAAGAGTGTCGAAGCGAGACAATGCCCGAACCCACGCTTATTTTAAGCCGCTGGATAGCGGCGGCGGAGGCGAATATATTTATTGGGAATACATCTGGCAGCCCCAAGAGGGAGATTGCCGGTATCACGTGGTAGACCACGCCTATCACTCATGGAACGCTCCGGAGGATTACGGCTTCTTCATCTCCACGGGCATCTGCCAAGCTGACCTGCTCGTATACGGCCAGCAGCAGGAGGAGATCCTGAGCAGCTTCCGGGAGATCGAGTAGCTCCCGCCCCCTGAATGGGGAAACTAAAAACGGCCCCAAAGGCGGGGCCGTTTTTTCATCCTGCGGCTGAGCGTCCGCCGGTCTAGCCGGGGTTGTAGCGGAGCACCAGTTCGGCGACGCGGGGGTCTACATCGCCGATTTCCACGCCGCCGTCCAGCCGGGCCACGCCCAAGTGGGCCGCCCGCTGAATCTCCTCCCAGTCGGGTTCCAGCTCATACTGGTCGCGCAGATCGTCGAATAGATTGTCCAGCGATTCTTTGTCAAACATAGCGATTTCGCAGCATCCTCCTTGCTGAAAATAGCGCTTGGCCGGGGTCTGGGCGCCGCCCTTCACGGCCTGCCGCGGCAGCGGCGCCGCGCAGCTCTATGCCGGGGCAGAGCAACGCGGGATAGCGAGCGTTAGTCTACCCAATAAGCCGCCTGCTGGCAAGCGCGGCTGGCCGCGATTCGGCTTTCGGGTCACGGCGCCCCGCCCCGCCGTTGCTGGTAGTAGTAGAACAGCCCGATGGCCGCCGGAATGGCGATGACTATGCTGGCCGTGGCCGCCACCATCACCCACGGACCGACGCCAAAAATCTCGTCCATGCGATCCTTGAGCCAGTGAATCAACTCCGCGTCGGCGGCGTCGCCCTGGTGGAGCAGAAGCAGGCGAAAGGGCTGGAACAGATCAGGCATCGGTCGCCAACGCCGTCCGCGGCTGCTGATAGCGCGCCGAATACTTGCGTTCCCGGATGGTGAAGGCCGAGATGGCCGCCAGCCCCAGCAGCGACCCGGCGATGGCGAAAGGCACGGTGTAGGAGCCGGTGACGTCATACAGCCACCCGGCCAGGGTCACGCTGACGAACCCGCCTATCTGATGGAACATAAAGGTTATGCCGGAAATGGTGCCCATCGCCCTCAGCCCGTAGACCTCAGCGGTCAGGGACGAGGTCAGCGGCAGGGTGGCGATCCACGAGAACCCGGCGATGCAGGCGAAAATCCACAGCCCGGCAACGGACATCCCGCCGATGAGGGGGGTCAGCAGCAGGAGCAGGTAGGCCAGCCCCCGCATGGTGTAGACCAGCGTGAGCCAATTCTTGGTGCCGCCAATCTTGTCGGAGAGGTAGCCCGCCGAAGTGGCCCCCACGATGTTCAGGCCGTTCATTACTGCGAAAATCAGGGCCGCCGTACCGGGAGACGCGCCGCGGTCAGTGGCGTAGGGGATGAAGTGTACCGACAGTATGAACGTGGTGGCGCCGCAGACGAAGTAGGCGCCGGACATCTGCCAGAAGGGGGCGGAGCGGAGGGAATCCCGCCACGATTCTGCCTCCAGTGGCCCGGCCGCCCGGCTAGGCTGCGCGCCGCCGGTCTGTTCCGGCGGGGCCTCGTCCCCGTCGGGATGCAGGTTCATCTGGGCCGGATTTTCGCGGATGAAGAACCAGCCCACGGGCAGGGACAGCAGCACCACGGCGCCCAGACCCATCCAGGCGATGCGCCAACTGCCGGTGGCCTCCATCAGATAGACCGCCAGCGGCACCAGCACCAAGCCCCCCAGGGACAGCGCGGTGGAATTGAGGCCGATGACCGTGCCCCGCTTGCGCCGAAACCACCGGGAAAGCAGCGCGGAGGTGTTGGTCAAAGACAGTCCACTCTGCGCCAGCGAAGCCAAGATGCCGAACACGAAAATCAGGAACAGCACGTGCATGGTCAGCGCTAGGGCGAGGGTGAGCAGGCCGAGCGCCAGCGCCGACCCCAAGATGAGCTTGCGCCCTCCCGTGCGGTCGAATATCTGGCCGATGAAAGGCTGGCTGACGCCGTTGAGCAGAATGCCCAGCGCCGCCGCAATGGAAATCGTCAGCCGGTTCCAGCCGAATTCGTCGCTCATCGGGATGACGAAAGCCCCGAACCCGTTGCGCGCGCCAACGGCGGCGAAGCCGATGAACACCGACGCAAAAACGACGTACCATCCGAAGTACATAGGCCGGCGCGGAGAATTGTTAGCTTCAGAGCGCATTCGCTGAACCCCGTGGTCGCATACTGCCGACAGTCGCATATTGCTGATAAATGAGAGCACCATCATACCACCGCAGAGAACAGATGTAACTCGCCCGGCGCTTGACGTCGGCGTGTGCCGGAAATACCAACGCATATTAAGAATACCCCAGGACATCGCGCGGATATCGCGTTTGACTTTCGGTGTATCCGGTGATAAAATTCCGCCGTTTGAGTTGAGCGCTGTCCGGCTAGAGCGGTGAGATGGACCGTCGGCTGGTTGCCCTGCACCTGACGGGGTTGGGCTGGTATGTTGCCGCTTGCATCGCCGCCGGTGCGGTGGGCGGCGTCTGGCTGGACAAGCTGACCGGGTTAAAGCCGCTTTTCACCCTGCTGGGAGTGCTTTGGGGTACGGCGGCGGCATTTTACGGACTCTACAAGATGGTGCGTCCTTTGCTTAACCGCGCTTCCGCATCCTCCAAGCCCCGCTCCAACGGAGAATCTTCCCCGTGAACCGCGGGCTTCTGCTGGGCGGCCTGCTGGTGATCGTGGCCTTGGCTGTGGCCGGGCTTATCACCGGCGCCATCGGAGCCGGCCTCGTCCAAAGCGAGGAAGACAAAGCGGCCGGCAAGACGGCGGAAGGGCCGTTCATCCCTAAACCGGCGGTTCACCTTCCCCCCCAGGTCGTCGCGCCCGGCGGCGCCTATGAACACTACGTCGAGTTCCTCCACGCCGAGCACAAGGAACGGGAGTACGGCGAGGAAAAGCTGGACGAACACGCCCACGAAGTCCTGGAGGAAGGGCCATATAAAGGCACTAACTTCATCATTACCAATACCCTCCTTTCCTCTTGGATTGCCAGCATAGTTCTGGTGGGCATCTTCATCCTAGGGGCGCGCCGGGCCCGGATGGTTCCCGGCCGCTTCCAGAACTTCTGCGAGATAGTCATTGAGGCCCTGCTGCGCTTCGTGGAGGGCGTGGTGGGGCCGGGCCGGTCGCGGCTGCTCTTCCCGGTCATCGCCACCATCTTCCTCTTTGTCCTGATCAATGCTTGGATCGGACTGCTGCCCATCTACCCGGCCTTGGGGTCCAAGGTGGATGGCATCATCGAAGTCCACCTGCTGCGCCCCGCCGGGACTGACATAAATATGCCGCTGGCCCTGGCTCTGGTGTCCTTCGTCTTCGTTGAGTTCCTTGGGCTGAAGATGCTGGGGGTCGGCTATTTCGGAAAGTTCGTTCGGGTATCCAGCCTGGCTCGCGGCATCAGCGCCCTGTTCCGCTTCAAGCTGCTGGACGCTTTCCAAGGCCTGCTGGACTTCTTCTTCGTCGGGCCGCTGGAGGCATTCAGCGAGTTCGTGAGGCTGGTCAGCTTCACCTTCCGTCTCTTCGGCAACATGACCGCCGGCGAAATCCTAGTGCTGATTTCCGCCTTCCTGGTGCCTTTCATCGCCACCGTCGGCGTCTACGGTCTGGAGTTGCTGGTCGGCTTTATCCAAGGGCTGATCTTCGCCGGCCTGACCCTGGTGTTCGCCGCCATCGCCATGACCGCCCACGAGCATGAGGAACACGGCGAGGGGCATCATTAGCATTAGAGGGCTTTGATCCGGGTGCGCCTATGCTGACCCCCTCCGGGAGGGAGGGGGAACGGAGTAAAGAAATGGAAATCCTGATTTTCGGCATGGTACTGGCGACGGTGGGAATCGCCGCCGCCGCGCTGGGCGGAATTTTCGCCATCTACTCGTCCCGCCAAGACTAGGCGGGGCAAACCGGGACTCGGGCAAATACTCGAACTGACACGACCGTGGAGGGAAAATGGAAATCCTTTCGGCATTGCTGAGCCTGCCACTAGCCCAGATTGAGGCCGACGCCGCCAAGCTGCTGGGCGCGGGCATTGCTATCGGGCTGGGGCTGATTGGCCCCGGTATCGGCATCGGCATCTTGGGCGCCGCCGCCATGAGCGCCATCGGACGCAACCCGGAGGCCACCGGCAACATCCAGACCAATATGATTCTCGGCATCGCCTTCGCCGAGGCTCTGGGCATTTATGCCTTGGTCGCCGCCATAATGATTGGCTTCATCTTCTAACCGCGGCAGAAAGGAAAGGGCGATATGCTGGAGACATTGGGAATCCACTTCCCAAGCCTGCTCATCTACCTAGTCAACTTCCTGCTGGTCCTGGGGCTGCTGTTCCTGTTTGCCTACAAGCCCATTCTCCGCCTCATGGACCAGCGGGCCGACCGCATCCGGGAAAGCCTGGAGGCTTCGGAGCGCGCCCGTGAAGAGGCCGCCAGCTCTCAGGCCGCAGTCGAGGAGCAGTTGGTGGAGGGCCGCCGCGAGGCTCAGCGCATCGTGGAGCAGGCCCGCGAGGCGGCGGAACGCTACCGCGCCGAGGAAATGGAGCGCGCCCGCAACGAGGCCGAAAACTTCGTTGAACGCGCCCGCGCCGACATCCAAAGGGAGCGCGACGTGGTGCTCGAGGAAGTCCGGGCCAGTTTCGGCGACCTGGCTATGACCGCCGCCGAGCGGGTGGTGCGCCGCTCCCTCGACCGGCAGGCCCACGAAGACCTGATTCAGCAGGTGCTGGAAGAAGGCGAAAGCCTGCGTAGAGGTTAGCCGGATATGCCAGGCAAGGCTTCAGGCAAGCGGTACGGACAAGCGATTTTTGAGCTGGCCCAAGAGCAGGGCGAGACCGGTCAATGGGGGCAGGATTTGGCCTTGGTGGCGGAAGCCTTTGAGGACGCCGATTTCAATGCCCTGCTCAAGCACGCCGGGGTTTCCGCCGAAGACAAGCGGAGCGCCGTCGAAACCGTCTTGGGCGGCGTGAACCCCATGGTGCGGAATATGGTCAACCTGCTGGTGGCCCGCGGGCTGGCGGACGCCATCTCCGAAGCCTGCGCGGAATACGCCGAACTGCTGGACCGGCAGGAAGGCCGCCAGAGGGTTGAGGTGACCACCGCCGTGCCGCTGGAACCGCCGGAAATCGAACGCATTACCGGCTTTATCTCCGGCCTCATCGGCCGCGAGGTGGTGGTGACGGCGCGGGTGGACGAAGAAGTGCTAGGGGGGCTGGTCATCCAGATTGGCGACCGCCTGCTGGACGGCAGCGCCCGCGCCCGGCTGGACGGCCTGCGGGAGCGGCTGGCGGCGGGTTCACGCTGAGCGCCGCAATCCGGCATCCGCGCCAGTGATATAATCGGGGCCAAGCCCGGCGGTTTTTTTGTTGTTTTTGATCTGCCTTGTTTCACCAGGTCCTTATTTCACCAGGTAAGGAGAGCCTGCCATGGCGACAACCAGAGGACAGGACATAGTTTCGCTGATAAAGCGCCAGATTGAGGAGTTCGGCGGCGACCTGGCCCTGGTGGACGTTGGCACCGTGGTTCAGGTGGGCGACGGCATTGCCAGCATCCAGGGCCTGCAAGGGGTGCGCTCCAACGAACTGCTGGACTTCGGCAACGACATCCTGGGACTGGCCCTGAACCTGGAGGCCGACTTGGTGGGCGCCGCCATCTTGGGCGACCCCAACGCCGTCAAGGAGGGCGACCGGGTGCGCTCCACGGGCCGCATCATCGAGGTGCCGGTGGGCGAGGGACTGATTGGCCGCGTGGTGGATCCCTTGGGCCGCCCGCTGGACGGCAAGGGCGCCGTCGTCACCAGCGGCAGCCGCTCCGCCGAAACCGTGGCCCCCAACGTGGTGGTGCGCCAGTCGGTCAACACCCCGGTACAGACCGGCATCAAGGCCATTGATTCTATGATTCCCATCGGGCGCGGCCAGCGGGAGCTGATCATCGGCGACCGCTCCACCGGCAAGACCGCCATCGCCGTGGACACCATCATCAACCAGAAGGGCGGCGACCTCATCTGCATCTATGTTGCCATCGGCCAGAAGCAGGGCAAGGTGGCCCAGGTGGTGGGTTCATTGGAGGAAGCCGACGCCATGGGCCACACCATCGTGGTCACCGCCGGCGCCTCGGACTCGGCCCCGCTGCAATACTTGGCCCCCTATGCCGGCTGCGCCATGGCCGAGCACTTTATGGACGAGGGCAAGGACGTGCTGGTGGTCTACGATGACCTGACCAAGCACGCTTGGGCCTACCGTCAGATGTCCTTGCTGCTGCGCCGCCCCGCCGGGCGCGAAGCCTACCCCGGCGACGTCTTCTACCTGCACAGCCGTCTGCTGGAGCGTTCGGCGCGGCTGGACGAGGAACACGGCGGCGGCTCCATCACTGCCCTGCCGATTATCGAGACCCAGGCCGGCGACGTTTCAGCCTATATTCCCACCAACGTAATTTCCATTACCGACGGGCAGATATACCTGGAGCCGGAGCTGTTCAACTCCGGCATCCGTCCGGCGGTCAACGTGGGCCTGTCGGTGTCGCGGGTGGGCGGCGCGGCCCAGACGCGGGCCATCCGCAAGGTGGCGGGCCGCCTGCGCCTAGACCTGGCCCAGTACCGCGAACTGGCGACCTTCGCCCAGTTCGGCACCGCCGACTTGGATGCGGCCACCCGGGCCCAACTGGCCCGGGGACAGTTGGCGACCGAAGTGCTGAAACAGCCCCAATATGCGCCGCTGCCGCTGGAGCAGGAAGTGGTAATCCTGTTCGCGGTCAACTCCGGCGCCATGGAGGGCATCCCCTTGGATCGCACTGCGGAGTTCGAGCAGGGCCTGTTGCGCCACATCTCCGGCGGCCACACCGACATCCTCGAAAGCATCGCCGAAACCCGCGACATCACCGACGAAACCGAGGCCGGGCTGAACGAGGCCATCGCGGCCTACAAGTCCATATTCGGGGCATAGGGGGCATAGCAGGAAGCGGCCCGCCCTGAACGCCCCGGGAGACGTGGCCGCCCCATCATTTCCGCGAAGGCTGAGATCCCCCGGCTTGCCGCCGGGGGGCGGAAATACAGGGGGCGTACCGGATTCCTGCCTCCGCAGGGATGGCGGGGCATAGGGAACCGGGAAAGGCAGCGCCCGTTCAATCTCCCCTCCATAGTAGAATAGAGAAAGTAGAATAGAGAAGATTGGAGAACTCCCTCAGCCCTTTCTCCCTGCGGGATAAGGCCGGGGCGAGGGCAAAAGGCGAGGAAAATGCCCAGCGTAAGAGACATCCGCCGCCGCATCCGCAGCGTGGAGAACACCGGCAAGGTGACCAACGCCATGTCGCTCATCGCCGCGTCCAAGATGCGCCGCGCCCAGAACGCGGTGTTGCAGGGCCGCCCCTACGCCCAGAAGATCCAGGAAGTTATCGCCCACCTGGCCGCCCAGCCCGCCGATGACATTTCCGCCGCCCAGCCTTTGCTGCAAACGCGGCCCGTTGAGCGTATCGCCGTGCTGGTCATCAGCCCCGACCGGGGGTTGTGCGGCGGGATGCACGCCAACCTGAACCGTCGCGTGGGCCAGTTCATCCTCGACCAAGACGCCCCGGTGCAGGCCATCGCCGTGGGGCGCAAGGGGCGCGACTTTATGGTGCGCTCCGGCAGCGACCTGCGGGCCGTCTTCACCGACTTGGGCGAGACCCCGGAACTGCTGGACACCATCGCCATATCCAGCCTGCTGATAGACGCCTATTCGGAGCAGCAGGCCGATGAAGTTTATGTGGCCTACACCCGCTTCAACTCCACCCTGTCCCAGACGCCGGTGGTGGAGCGGCTGCTGCCCATAACGCCCTCGGAGCTGACCGGAGCCGAGCGCGTCGGCTATATCTACGAACCCGACAACCTGGCAGTCCTGCGCAGCCTGCTGCCCCGCTTCGTGGAGATGGAAGTCTACCACGCCCTGCTGGAGTCCATCGCCAGCGAGCAGTCTGCCCGTATGGTCGCCATGCGCAACGCCACCGACAACGCCAAGCAGCTCGGCGAAGACCTTACCCTGGTGATGAACAAGCTGCGCCAAGAAAGCATCACCAACGAACTGCTGGACCTGATGGGCGGCATGGCGGTGCTGGAGGGCTAGGCCGTGGGCGTTATCATCGAGGAATACAACGCTGCCGGGGAACGGGGCAGCGACACCGTGCGGGTGTTATACGACACCGGGGCGAGCGCTTCTTTCGTTCGGCGTGACATCGCCGAACCGCTGGGCGACTTTGCCGCCTCTCCCATTTCTATGCAGTTTATGATGGCCGATGGTCAGGAGGCATTTACCGTAAATCATACCATCAATCTGGTTGTGGACGTGGATGATGCCAGGCTGGTGCACAGCTTCTATGTCGCCGATGATTTGGCTGAGGAACTTGTCATCGGCGCGGATATGATGCAGAAGTTCAAGATTACCCTTGATATGGAAGGCGAGACGGTGAGCGTAGACCCCAGGGCGCTGTATCTGAGGGCCTAGTCCGTCAGTTGCCCACCCGGTCGGCGCGGAGGGTTAGGCTATGGGAATCATCATCAAGGAGCATACGGTTTCAGGCCCCCGCAACAGCGATACCGTTCGAGTGCTGTATGACACCGGGGCAGGTTCTTCCTTTGTGCGGCGGGATATTGCGGAAATTTTGGGCGACACTTTGGTAACCACAACTCCCATACGGTTTATGCTGGCTGACGCTAGGGAAGGATTCACCGTAGATCAAGTCATTCACTTGGATCTAGACGTGGATGGCGCTAAGTTGATGTACTCTTTCTATGTCGCCGATGATTTGGCTGAGGAACTTGTCATCGGCGCGGATATGATGCGGAAGTTCAAGATTGCCCTTGACCTGGAAAACGAGACCGTTGAAATTGACCCGCGCGCCCTGTATCTGAGGGCCTAGCGGCCGTCTGCGGCGCCTGTCAGGTTTCAGGAGAAGAATATGGCTACCGGCAAAATCGTACAGGTAATCGGAACGGTGGTGGACATTGAGTTTCCCGCCGATGAGTTGCCCAACCTCTTCGACGCCGTGGAGGTGGACAACGACGGCGAGCGGCTGGTGCTGGAAGTCCAGCAGCACATCGGCAACAACTGGGTGCGCTGCCTGGCCCTAGGTGCCACCGACGGGCTGGCCCGCGGGATTGAAGCCAACGACACCGGGGCGCGGGTGACCGTGCCGGTTGGGCCGGAGACCCTGGGGCGCCTGTTCGACGTGACCGGCACCCCCCTGGACAACCTGGGGCCGGTGGAAACCCCGCAGCGCTGGCCCATCCACCGCGACCCGCCTTCCTTCGACGACCAGAGTCCCAGCGTTGAGATTCTGGAAACCGGCATCAAGGTTTTCGACCTGATTACGCCCTTTATGAAGGGCGGCAAAATCGGAGCCTACGGCGGGGCCGGCGTGGGCAAGACGGTCATCATTCAGGAACTCATCCGTAACATCGGGGCGGTTCACCAGGGCGTTTCGGTCTTTGCCGGCGTGGGCGAGCGCTCCCGCGAGGGCAACGACCTCTGGCACGAAATGCAGGACTCCGGCGTGCTTTCCAGCACCGTGCTGGTCTTCGGGCAGATGAACGAATCGCCCGGCGTCCGCGCCCGCATCGGCCTCACCGGGCTGACCATGAGCGAGTATTTCCGCGACGAGCAGAACCAGGACGTGCTGCTGTTTGTGGATAACATCTACCGCTACATCCTGGCCGGCATGGAAGTGTCGGCGCTGCTGGGCCGGATGCCCTCGGCGGTGGGCTACCAGCCCACCCTCAGCACCGAGATGGGCGCCCTTCAGGAACGCATCACCTCCACCCGCGGCGGCTCCATAACGTCCTTCCAGGCCATCTACGTGCCGGCCGATGACTATACCGACCCCGGTATTGTCACCACCTTCGGCCACCTGGACGGCGTGGTGTCGCTGGAGCGGTCGCTGGCGGCCCAGGCGCTGTATCCGGCGGTGGACCCCCTGGCCAGCTACTCCCGCATCCTCGAACCGCGCATCGTGGGCGAAGAGCATTACCGGCTGGCCCGGGGCGTGCAGCAGGTGTTGCAGCGCTACCGCGAGCTACAGGACATCATCGCCATTCTCGGCATTGAAGAACTGTCCGAGGAAGACAAGCTGACCGTGTTCCGGGCCCGCAAGATACAGCGCTTCCTGACTCAGCCCTTCTTCGTCGCCGAAGCCTTCACCAGCCAGCCGGGCAAGTACGTCCCAGTGCGGGAAACCGTCCGCGGCTTCTCGGAAATCCTGGAAGGCAAGCACGACGACCTGCCGGAGCAGGCGTTCTATATGGTGGGAACCATAGACGAGGCCATCGAAAAAGCCGAAGGGATTCGCGCGCAGGGGTAGGCCGCTATGCCGATGCTGCTGGAAATCACCACTGCCGAGCGGCAGGTTTATGGGGAAGAGGTGGATATGCTCATCGCCCCGGGCATTGACGGGCAGTTGGGCATCCTGCCCCGGCACGCTCCGTTGATGACCATGCTGCAACCGGGGGAGTTGACCATCCGCCGGGGCGGGGTGGACAGCTACTTCGCCGTTTCCGGCGGCTTCATGGAAGTGCTGGGCAATCGCGTTACCATCTTGGCCGACGCCTGCGAACATTCCGAGGAAATCAACGAGGAGCGGGCGCAGGAAGCCATGCGCCGCGCCCAAGAACGCATCGCCAGCCGTCCCGCCGATTTGCAGATGCAAGAGGCCCTGGCTTCTCTGCGGCGGGCGCAGGTTCGCTTGGACACGGTGCGCCGCCGCCGCGCCCGGGGCGGCGGGCCGTTGCCTCCCTCCGTCAGCAGTTCGGGCGGTTAGGCCGGTTCCGGCGTAAATTCCCTCCCTTGCCCGATTCATTCAGGGGGAGGGAATTCCAGAGGGCGGCGTACACGTGATGCGCTCAGTCCTCGTTGTTGATGTAGTAGGTCATGGACTGGAGGGACTGCACCGGGTCTATGTTGCGAATCCTGACGCCCTCCCGGACGTGCGGAATGATCGGGGCGTAGTTCAGGATGGCCCGGATACCGCAAGCCACCAGTTGATCCACCACCGCTTGGGTATGCGAAACGGGAACGGCCACGATGGCGATGCTTATGTTCCGCTCGGTTACAACACGTCTCAGGTCGTCCAGCGATTGGACTCTCAGATCGCCCACATCCTGACCTATGACGTCTTCGCTGATGTCGAAGGCCGCCACTAGGTGAAAACCGTCGGGCGTGAAGCCCGGATAGTTGATGATGGCCCGCCCCAGACGGCCCACGCCGACCACCGCAACGTTCCAATAAGCGTTCACCCCGAGAATCTGGCGCAGCCGGGCCAGCAGGTCGCGGACGCTGTAACCGCGGCCCTGCTTGCCGAACCGCCCGAAATAGCTGAGATCTTTGCGAATCTGGGCCGGAGTGACCTGGAGTTTTTCCCCCAACTGCTGGGAACTGACCACCATGATGCCGTCTTCCATCAGGCGGTTGAGGATGCGAAGATACTGGGGCAGCCGGCTGACGACGACTTCCGGCACTTCTGCGCGGGAACCATCCGGGTCGAAAACGTCGTCAACCATAGGCTGTTTCCATCCTCGCCGGGCAGCTTTCTCAGTGCGGGAATCGAGACAGGTTAGCGTAATCTATAATGTCTGCCGCTCTGGGGTCAATATGGCGCACAATCAGGTATTTTCAGCAACAGTTGCTATTGCATCAGGCCCAGCCGCAGGCAGACCAGGGCCACCGAACCCGCCAGCATCGCCGCGCTCTTGCTGTACCCTTTCGTCTGCCGTATCAGCCGGTTCAGCTTCCCCCGCAGCCGGGAATGCAGACCCTCGTTCCAGTTCACCGGCCCGCCCTTGCCGGCCCGGTGCCGGGCCGGCGGCAGCCAGGACTGATACACCACATAGGCATCACTACAGTATATCTCCGCCTCCGGCAGCCGCCCGTACAGCCGCAAAAATGTAGCCTCGCCACGGTCGCCGAGCTCGAAATCCACCTGCCGACGCCCGTCAGCCCCCAGGCTCACCGCCGTCCAGAGCCACGCCTCCCGCCGTTTCTCCCCATGCCGGCCGCCCACGTAACTCCACATCTCATCGAAGGCCGTTATCCGGTCCGCGGCCTGGCGCCCCCTTTCCCGCCGTTGCCAGAGCAGCAGGGTCAGGGCCCAGCAGACTTTTTTTTAATCCAGCCATACACCGTCAGCAGGGGAACGTCCAGGGTGCGGCCCACGGCCCGGATGCTGGCTCCCTCGCAGTACATGGCGATGGCCTGCTCTCTGACCTCCTGGGAGTGGAAGCGGCGGCCGGCCTCCGGGGTGAAATGGTGGACGCAATCGCCGCAGCGGTAGCGCTGCTTGCCCAGGGCAGAGCGGCCATACTTGCGCACCCAGTTGGAGCCGCAATGGGGGCAGCGGACGTGGTGGCGGTATATGCGGGCAGCGGCCATGACAAGCCTCCTTGCCGGGTTGATGCCACCCCGATTCTGGCATAAACAACTGTTGCTAACAATACCCACAATCAGGTATTTTCAGCCTTTGTTGGTAATAGGTTAGGATAGGAGAAAATCTGTGAGCCGGCGAGCCGGCTTGGCGGGAGGCGCCGGGATGGCGCGGCAAAGGGTTTACCGCAAGGCCCGGCAGTGTCCCCGGCGCGGCTCCGATTGGCTCCCAAGTATGGCAAGTCCCTGGGCCAGCAGACCTGCCGTTGCGGGCAATGCCTGTACCACTTCACCGAAGGCGCACCGCGGCCGCACCCAGCCCCGGAGGTCAAAAGCCGGGGGCTGGCGTTATAGACCGAGGGGATGAGCTTGGCGTCCACCGGCCGGGTGGAGGGTCTCAAAGGCGAGACGGTCTACGGACTGGTTAAAAAACCCGGGCCGCCGGGGCTTTGATGCCCCGTCCGGTGCGGGAACAGGTTCTCGGGTTCCGGAAGCAGGCCCGGGCCATCGCCCCGGATGATCTATGGCCCGGCGTGGGCGCCAGGGGAAGCGGCGGGAAGTCTGGATTTGGACGGCGATCATTGAAGAACCCGATGGGAAGAAGCCGATGGCCGCCGGAGGCGGAGTTGTACCGGAGCGGCAATTATGCGGTGTATGAGTGGCTGCACTAGGAGCGGCGCCTAGCGAAGAAGGGCTGTCGGTGAATGGAACGAGGGGCGGCATTCCCGGCTTCGGGATAAGTTGAAGCGGTTGCAACTGCGGGCCAAGGGTACAGCAAAAGCCTGGGGATGCTGTGGGATTCCCCAGCCTTGATCCGCCTGCGCTTGGGGCTGATTTAATACCAGCAAGGGCTGAAAATACCGACTTGCGTAAGGGTAAATTGGCAGGTAACTTATGCTAGACAGGAACAGATTATGATTGAGGTACGCGAATACACGGCTCTTGATGGACGCAGTCCTTTTGCTGAGTGGCTTGGGGGCCTTGCTCCTGAAGCCCGCAACAGAGAAAAAAGCCCCCTGGATCGAATGACTCTTAATCAAGGGATAAATATGGCATTGTCTTGGGATAAAATCCCGAAAGCCTTGAGCCTGCGCCGTTATGGAAAAGAGACTCCGTTGGACATCGCCCGCCGAGACTCGAAGTATCGCAAAGGTCTGCTTTTGGACGGAGTATGGTTTTTTCTGGACGGCCAAGTTGAGTTGGGCAAAAGCTCGCTGCGAACTTACATAAAGGCAAAAATCGGTTACGATGGACTATCTGAGTATACTGGCTTGCCGTCCGAATATCTGAAGGCCATGTTCAGCCGCGATAGCAACCCCGAGGTTCAAGAGCTGTTCGAGGTCATCAGAAAGATGCAGCGGCGCGAAGGCATCCAACTGGAGGTTAAAGCCGTCCCCAGGTTCAAGACCAAGTGGCGGCGCAAAAGAGAAAATGCCCGACGTAAGCTACGAACTGCGCGGTCACACCGCATACATCACCATCCGCAGGCCGCAGGCGATGAACGCGCTGGGGCCGGAGCAGCAGGCTGAGATCATCGGCGTCTGGGAAACCTTCCGCGATGACCCGGAGGCTTGGGTGGCGATTATCACCGGGGAGGGCGACCGGGCCTTTTGCGCCGGGGCCGACCTCAAGACCTACACTCCCGTTCTGGGCCAGCGGGACATATACGACCTGCGGCAGGACGCCGACCGCCCCGGCTTCGGCGGCATTACGCGGGGGCTGAATATCTGGAAGCCAATCATAGCCGCGGTCAACGGCTACGCGCTGGCCGGGGGCTTGGAACTGGCTCTCGCCTGCGACATCCGCGTCGCGTCGGAGAATGCCGTGTTCGGCTGCTCTGAGGTGCGGCGCGGCTTTCACCACTGCGACGGCGGCACGGTGCGGCTGCCGCTTATAGTCGGCTTGGGCAACGCCCTGCGGATGCAGCTCACCGGAGAGCACATCGGCGCAGAGGAGGCGCTGCGCATCGGCTTGGTCAGCGAGGTTACACCCCCGGACGGGCTGATGCCCGCCGCCGAACGCTACGCCGCCGCCATCGCCGCCAACGGCCCGCTGGGGGTGCGTTCGGCCAAGGAGTCCATGATTCGCAGTTTGGGCCGGGTGCTGGAGGATGCCCTGCGTTTCGAGAACGTGCTTTTCGCCACCCTCACCCGAACCGATGATTTCGCCGAAGGCCCCCGCGCTTTCGCCGAAAAGCGCCCCCCGATGTGGCAGGGGCGCTGATATATTTGAGAACGCCCTCACTCTCTTCGGGAGAGGGAATCTTGCGTATTCTAAACGGGTGTTGGCATTGCCCGCGCCGTCATTCCCGCCCTCGCGGGAATGACCGGGACACGGGACGCTCGGCCAGTCAGAATTACCAACACACGTTGAGAATACCGAATCTTGAATATGGAGGGTCTGAACATGGCAGAGGCGGACGATCGCATTCCCCTCGACTGGGATGCTCTGGAAGTGGGCGAAGTCTTTGAGAAGTTCGAGTACACGCTTACCGAGGGGATGATAGAGGAATACCGTCGCGGGGTGATGGATCCGGAGGCGGCTTTCCCTACCATCTCCCACAAGGTGGACGTGCGGCAGTTCAACGCCAAGTACAGCGACAACGGCTCGGTGAACGCCCGATGCGCCTTCCATTGCTACAACTCCCCCATCCCCGGCAAAAAGCTGACCGTTACGGCTTGGGTTGCCGACAAGTACCTGCGGCGCGGCAAGAACTACATTGTCACCGAGGCCGTGTCCGTGGACGAGGACGGCAGGCTCATTGACCGCGTCATCACCCACGAGTTAAAGCAGCCTTGGGAGGTGGGCAAGAAATGGGACAGCTAGAACCAGGCCGGGCCTTTTTGCAAGTGCGGGAGGGCGACCGGGTAGGGCCTCTGGTCAAGGAAATCACCCAGGAGGCCATCAACCTGTTCGAGGGCAGCGCGGGGAGTCCGGCCCCTCGCAGTTCACCGACGAAGAGGCCGCCCGCGAGACTTTGGGAACCAGCGGCACCGTTGCCTCGGGGCGAATGTCCATCAGCTTTGCCCTGGAAATGTTGCGCCGGCACTTTGGCAGCGGCGTCTTCAACCACAGCGGCATGGTGGACCTGCGGTTTCTCCGCCCGGTGCGCCCCGGAGACACCATAACCTTCAGCGGAGAGGTGACCGGGACATCGCGGGAGGCCAACGGCCTCAAGGTGAACGTCAAAATCGAGGCGCATAATCAGCGGGGCGACACCACCGGCGCGGGCAGCGGGAGCGCGGTGGTTCCCCAGGCATACCTGCCCCCGGAAGAGTAGCCCCAAGCCCGGAACGGAACCGGGAATTGGTACTACTCTACCCATATTTGTATTGCGCGTTAGTGATATAATGAGCTTGGAGCAAGTTAGGGTGTCCTGCTGTTGGTTACTGATCCCGTTACCGCTGCCTCGGATAGCCTGGACTGAGCCCCGAGTAACCCATATTACTGGAGGTTATCCGAATGGCGTTGGCAGACAAAGAATTGACCTGTGTGGAGTGCGGGGCGCCCTTCATCTTCAGCGTCGGGGAGCAAGAGTTCTTCGCCTCCCGGGGCTACACCAACGACCCCAAGCGGTGCTCCTCGTGCCGCAGCGCCCGCAAGAACCAGCAGCGCGCCGGCGGTGGCGGCGGCTTCGGCGGGGGCGGCGGCGCCCGTGAGATGCACCCGGTCGTTTGCGACCAGTGCGGCGTGGACACCATGGTTCCCTTCGTGCCGCGCGGCGATCGGCCGGTGTATTGCAGCGACTGCTTCAGCACCATCCGCCGCTAGGCCGTCTCCCGGCCGCCGGAAAGGGCCGCTCAGATTCGAGCGGCCCTTTCCCTTTTGTGGTAAAGTCGCCCCGGAGGTAATCGTATGACTCACGCCATCGGCATCGTGGGCTGCGGGGCCATCGGCCGCGCCCTCCTCCGGGCCGGAGCCGCCGGGGAGTTGGGCTTGACCGTGGCCGGTGTCGCCAGCCGCTCCGCAGCCCCGGCGAGGGAATTCCTGGAGACCCTGGACTCGCCGCCGCCGTACCTGGATCTGGACGAGTTGGTGGAAAGGTCGTCTCTGCTCATTGAGACCGCAGGCGGCCAGGTTGTGCCGTTGCTGGCGGAGGCGGCCTTCGGCGCAGGCAAAGATCTGATGGTCATCAGCATCGGCGCGCTCCTTGAACACCCGGAGGTCATCGAGGGGGCGCGGGCGTCGGGCTGCCGTCTCTACGCGCCATCCGGGGCCATCGCCGGGCTGGACGGCATCAAGTCGGCCTGCCAGGGCCGCGTTGACCGGGTGGAAATGGTGTCCCGCAAGCCCATTGCGGCGCTGGCAGGCGCTCCCTATCTGGTCGAAAACGAAATTCCGGTGACCGCACTGCGGCGGGAGCGGGAAGTGTTCTGCGGAACGGCCCGGGAGGCTTGCCGGGGTTTTCCTTCCAACCTGAACGTGTCGGCGGCAGTGAGCCTGGCCGGGGTCGGCCCCGACCGGACGATGGTGCGCATCATCGCCGACCCGGCCCTTAGCCGCAACTGCCACGACATCACCGTCGAGGGCGAGTTCGGTCTGCTCCGCGTCCATATCGAGAACATCCCTTCCGAGAACCCCAAGACCGGCAGGCTCACCGCCTTGTCCATCATCCGCTCGGTGCGCGACGTGGCCGACCCGGTGCGAATAGGAACCTGACCCGGGTGTATATTGCGCTCCGGCTAAACTGGCAGGTCAGCGATGCGAAATTCGGATACGGCTACCGACGGGGATCAATGGTCCATTCCGGGGGCGCGGTATATGCTCTCCGGCTTGGCCGCGGGTCACGCAACGTTCCACTGGATTATCCAGAGCTTCGCCGTCGCCCTTCCCGAAATTCAGGCCGCCTTCGGCCTTAACAGCGTGGGCGCGGCGGGAATAATGTCTGCCCGGGAGCTGGCCGCCGGGTTGATTGCGCTGCCGGGCGGCGTGGTGGTGGACATACTGCGGCGGTATTGGGGGCTGCTGCTGGCCGGGTGTCTTGGGGTGGCGGCCCTCGGATCCCTGGTTATGGGAGTATCGCCGGTATACCCCTTGCTGCTGATTGGCATAGGGGTAGTGGCTATTTCCCATTCCGTCTGGCACCTGCCGGCATCGGCTTCGCTGTCTCACCATTTCGCGGAACGCAGAGGAATGGCCTTGGCGTTCCACGGAGTGGGCGGCAGCATTGGCGACGTGGTGGGGCCGCTGGCGACCGGAGGGCTGTTGGCCCTTTTGCAGTGGCGGGGGCTGCTCAGCATCTATGCCGTCGCGCCGTTCTTCCTGGGGTTTATGGTGGCGTGGTCGTTCCGGCACATTGGCCGCGTGAGCGCGGAATCCGGGGCGCCTGACAACACGCCGACCATGGCCCGGCGGATGGAGATGACCCGCCGCCTGTTGGCCAGCCGGGTGCTGTGGGGCCTAACCTTCGTGCGGGGACTGCGGAATATGTGCTTGGTGTCCCTGGTCACAGTGCTGCCCCTGTACCTAGGCAACGAATTGGACATGAACCCGGCGTGGCGCGGCTTTCACATCGCGCTGCTTATTGTAATAGGGCTGCTGGCAAAGACGATGGCGGGGCATCTCTCCGACCGCTGGGGCCGCAAACAGGTCCTGGTTCCGGGGCTGATCTGGTCTTGCCTGGCAACACTGGCCTTGATACCTTTCAACGACGGGATCACCCTGACAATAACGATTGCGCTGCTGGGTCTGTTTCTATACCCTGACCAGCCCATCCTGACGGCGGCCGTGTTCGACGTGATTGGCCGTGAAGTGGCCTCCACGGGCCTGGGGGTGGTGGCCTGTATCGCCTTCCTGATGTCGGCGGCATCGGCCCTGGCAGCGGGCGCGATCTATGAGACGATGGGGTTCACGGAAACCATGTATTATATCGCCGCTCTGTTTGCACTAGCCGCAGTGGTGTTTGCCATCTTGCCGCTGTCCCGCAGGGGCGGCCAATAGCGGCAGGCAGACAGGCCCGCAAACGGATGTCCGAATTCAGCAAAGGAGATCGAAATTGGCCGCAGTAACCGGAGACGTCATTGCCGAGGCTCAGTTCGACCGCAAGCTCATCGGCTGGGCGCGTCTCGTCATAGCCGGATTTCTTTGCATCACTGTCGCCGGCATCCTGCTGATACCCTTCTGGTGGGCGTTCAGCTTCTGGTATGGGGCGGAATATATGCGCCGGGTTTCGGCGAGGCTGACGACCAATGCGCTGGAAATCAAGGTAGGCGTGTTTTTCCGCAAGGAGTCCACCATCCCGCTGAATCGCATCACCGACCTGCGGCTGCACGACGGCCCGTTGATGCGCCACTACGGTCTGCGAGGGTTAAAGGTGGAGACCGCCGGCGGCGGCGGGCAAAACGCCAGTTCCGAGGGCAATCTCATCGGCGTGATTGACGCCGAGGGCTTCCGCAACGCCGTGCTGGCCCAGCGGCAGCGGGTTATCGAGGCGGAAACCGGGCAGGCGCCGACCGCGGCCGTTGCGACCGCCCCAAGCAACGATACGCTGGTCGAAATCCGGGACATCCTGGCGCGCATCGAATCGCACTTGGCGCGAGGGGACAACAGGTAGGGGCGCACTGCCGCGCGCCCCGGTATTGGCCGGGCCTCAAAGCCTTCTAAATCAGCCGGGCGCACTCGTCAAGAATGGGCGTTACGGTGTCGGCGCCTGCCGAGGGGAGTCCGAAAATCACCCGGTTGACCCCGCACTCCTCCATTTGGGCTAGGTTGTCCGGGTCGGGGCGGGCGCCGAAGATGGTGATATTGATGGAGTCTGGATCGCGCCCCACGTCTTCGGCGCGGCGTTTAAGGTTGGCAATCTTTTCCGGCAGGCCGGGGCCTTCGGCGGGGCGGCCGCTGATAGGCATCCAGCCGTCGCAATACTCAATCACCCGGTCAAAGGTGGTGGGGCCGTCGCCGCCCATAATGATGGGAGGGTGGGGTTTCTGCGCCGGTTTGGGCCATGCCCACATCTTGTCGAAGTTGACGTAACGGCCATGGAACTCGGGCTCGTCCTGCGTCCAGATTTCCTTCATCGCTAGGATGTTCTCCCGCAGGACGCGCCAGCGCCGCTTGAAGTTGGTGCCGTGGTCGGCCATCTCTTCGGCGTTCCAGCCGCCGCCGATGCCGAAGATGAAGCGCCCGTTGGAGATGAGGTCAACGCTGGCGACTTCCTTGGCGGTGGTGATGGGGTCGCGCTCAATCATCAGGCAGATGCCGGTTCCCAGCTTCAGGTTGGTGGTGGCCCCGGCCGCGGCGGTGAGCGCCACGAAGGGGTCATAGGTGTGCCAGTACATCTCCGGCAGGTCCGGCCCGCCGGGCCAAGGAGAGATGCGGCTGGCCGGGATGTGGGTATGCTCCGGCACCCACAGCGACTCAAAGCCGCGCTCCTCCAGCATCCGCCCCAAGTCATCAGGGCGGACGGAGTAATCGGTTACGAACATCATTGCGCCTATGTCCATTTCAACCTCCGAAAAATTCCCTCTCCCTGGGGGAGAGGGCAGGTTTGAGTGCGTTCCCTCACTCCGCTAGTTGGTCACTCCGCTACTTGGGCGGCAGCGACTCGGCGTAGGCGATGCCCCGCCCGGCCCAAGCGGCCAAGTCATGGCCGGTGGCGATGCCCGCGGCGGCCACGAACACGAAACCGCGCATGGGGCGGCCGGTCATATCGAAAGGGCGGGCGTGCGGCTGGAACAGGGCATCCTCAAAACTGCTGCGGCCCACGCGGACGATCAGCTCGCTCCCGTGGATGCCGCAGGCCATGTTGCCGTCCAGCATAAAGACCAGCCCGCCGAACATCTTTTGCTCGCGGACGCCCGCCCGCCCCGCAAACACGGCGCGAAGGCGGCCGGCCAGGGCTTCGTCGTAGGCCATAGCTTTTCCCTCACCCCAACCCTCTCCCCAGGGTGCAGAAATTCCTAGAATAACACCACCGAGCGCAGCACCTCGCCGCGCTCCATCTTGTGAAAGGCTTCCTCCACGTCGCCGATGCCGATGGTCTCGGAAACGAAGCGATCCAGGTCGAGGCGGCCTTGCAGGTACAGCTCGATGAACATGGGAAAGTCGCGGGTGGGCAGGCAGTCGCCGTACCAAGACGACTTGACGCTGCCCCCGCGTCCGAACACCTCGATGAGGGGCAGTTCGATGGTCATATCCGGGCTGGGGACGCCGACCAGCACCACGGTTCCGGCGTGGTCGCGGGCATAGAACGCCTGCTCGAAGGTCAGCGGATTGCCCACGGCTTCGATGGCGACATTGACGCCGTTGCCGCCGGTCAGTCCGCGCACCGCCTCCACCGGGTCGGTGTTGCGGGCGTTGATAGTGTGGGTTGCGCCGAACTCCCGCGCCCATTCCAGCTTGCGGTCGTCAATGTCAATGGCGATGATGGTATTGGCCCCGGCCAGCCTGGAGCCGGCGATGGCGGCGTCGCCCACGCCGCCGCAACCGAATACAGCCACCGAGTCGCCCCGCGTGACGCCGCCGGTGTTGACCGCCGCGCCCAGCCCGGCCATAATGCCGCAGCCGATGAGCCCGGCCGCCGCCGGGCTGGCTTCGGCGGGAACCTTCACCGCCTGCCCGGCGGCCACCAGGGTCAGCTCAGTGAACGCGCCGATGCCCAGCGCGGGCGACAGAGGCGTTCCGTCGGCCAGCGTCATCGGCTGGGCGGCGTTGCGGCTGGCGAAGCAGTACCAGGGGCGCCCCCGGACGCAGGAACGGCAGCCGCCGCAGGGCGCCCGCCAGGCGATGACGACGAAATCGCCGGGGGCCACGTTTTCCACGTCCGGCCCGACGCTCTCCACCGTGCCGGCTGCTTCGTGTCCCAGCAGAAAGGGGAAATCATCATTGATGGCCCCTTCCCGGTAGTGCAGATCCGTGTGGCACACGCCGCAGGCCCGCACTCGCACCAAGGCTTCGCCGGGGCCGGGGGCCGGCACGTTGATGGTGGCGAGCCGCACCGGGGCACCCCTTGATTCCGCCACTACTCCCTGAACCTGATGAGCCATCGCGCTTCCCTCTATCAATCAAGTGCGAGTATCAAGTCTGTATCACTTTTGGCATAGTAATTTGGGCGGGCGGCTTTGTCCACCGCGGGATTTCTGGCTGAATCAGGATTATATGATTCCCCCACCCCGTGAATCCCAATAATCCTCCAATCCGGCTAATCCTGATTCAGACAGCCCCGGCTACCCCGCCAGCGCTTGCTCTATCTCCAGCGCAAACCCGATGAGCGCCTCGTCGTCGCCCCGGTTTCCCATCAGCGACAAGCCGACGGGCAGGCCGTCCACTTCCGCTAAGGGCAGCGACAGTTGGGGGCGCCCCGTGGTGCCGCCGATGCAGGTCAGGTGGATGATTCTCGCCTGCGCCCCCCTGCGCCCAGACAGACGCTGGCCTCGGGGCGGCGCAACTATCGGCGAGGTGGGCAGGCACAGGAAACCGCCTTGGGAGAACGCCTCATCCATTCGTTGACGGGCTGCGTCCCGCGTTGTCCGCGCCTCTTCAAGCTGCTCTTGCGTGATGGATTCCACGAGCATATACCGCTGAGTCACCATGTAGCTGAAGCGGGGATTCACTGCGTCAATCCAGCCGGACACCGATTCCCAGGCTTCAATTGATTGCAGGATGTTCTGCTGGGAGGCCCATGCCGTCATCCCTTCGGGGGAAAGGCGGATTGCCTGGGAATCGGCCGCCATTCCAGCAATTTTCTCCGCCACCGGGCGCAGGGCGGCGGCGACTTCCGAGTCGCACTCCTCGAACAGGTCTTCGGCGATGACAATGCGTCCCGGCGCTCTCGGGGCAATTGGATTGCCGAACACCGTCTCGGCCACTCGAGCAAAGGCAGCGGCGTCGCGGGCGAACCAGCCGATGGTGTCATAGCTGGGGGCCTGCATCAGAATGCCATCCAGCGGGATGCGCCCGTGGGTGGGCCGCAGGCCGTACAGCCCGCAGAAGCTGGCCGGGATACGCACCGAGCCGCCGGTGTCGGAGCCGAGGGCGAAGTCAACGAGACCGCCGGCCACCGCCGCTGCCGACCCGCTGGACGAGCCTCCCGGAACCCGGCCCGGCGCGCGGGGATTGACCGGCGTGCCGTAGTGCGCGTTCTCGCCCAGGATGCCCCGCGTCAGCTCGTCGGTGTGGGTCTTGCCGACCATCGCAGCCCCGGCATCCGCCAGCGTCTGTATAATCCATGCGTTGCGCTCCGCCGGGGGATGGGTGGCTTTCCAATCCGGATTGCCGCCGCCGGTGACGTGTCCCGCCACGTCGAAGATGTCCTTGGCGGCAAAGGTCAAGCCCGACAACGGCCCGCCGGGTGTTCCTTCCAAATAGGCGTCAGTGTCGGTGCAGAAGGCGTCTAGGGTGTCGTTCAGCGGCGTCCTGCTGGCGGTCATAAAGGCATCCCCTCCCGGTATCAAAGCTCCTTGCCAGTATAGACTAACGGCGCTGCCCGATGGAGTATACTGTCCGCGTATCCCGCATAGGCCGAGGCGACTTATGACCACCAGGACGCAACACGCATACCTGCCATACCGGCCGGACAATTCAGGCATATTTTACCCGGAGCGGCCGGAGGAGCTGCCGGATGCCATGTATCAATTTCCCAAGCTGACCCACACTATGGACATTCTGTTGTGGCGGTACGAGGATCGCCCCGATGTCCTGGTGAGCGGCGACAACGCGATCTACTATGAACCGGGCAACCCGAGGGTGCACCGCTCGCCGGACGGCTTCATCGCATTTGGCGTTGACCGGAACGCCATCTGGCAAGAAAACGGCTACAAGGTCTGGGAGGCCGGAAAGCCGCCGGACTGGGTGCTGGAAATCGCATCGCCTTCCACGGCTAGGGTGGATTTGGGGGTAAAGAGAGAAATTTACGCCCGCATCGGCATTGGGGAGTACTGGCGGTACGACGCCTCGGTCGGGGATTACTACGGGGAGCCGTTGGTGGGCGAGTATCTGCGAGACGGGCAGTACCGCCGGTTTGATATGGGAATTTCGGAGGACGGGATTGCTTGGGGGCACAGCCCGATTCTGGGCTTGGATCTTCATTGGGGGGAAATAAGGCTGCATTATTTCGACCCGGTGGAGGGTGAGTGGCTACTCGACCTGCGGGAAGAACAGGCCGCGCACCGGGAAACCCGGCGTCGTCTTCGCCAACTGGAGGAAGAACTGCGCCGCCGGGAGCAGCCTTAGTCGCTCCGCCGTCCGCAACCCGTTCCGGCGAGAATTCCCATCTCCGCTTAACGAGAGCAGTATACTGTCCGTGTATCCCGCATAGGCCGAGGCGACTTATGACCACCAAGACGCAACACGCATATTTGCCATACCGGCCGGACAATTCAGGCATATTTTACCCGGAGCGGCCGGAGGAGCTGCCGGATGCCATGTATCAATTCCCCAAGCTGACCCACACTATGGACATTCTGTTGTGGCGGTACGAGGATCGCCCGGATGTCCTGGTGAGCGGCGACAACGCCATTTATTACGAACCGGGCAACCCGAGGGTGCACCGCTCCCCGGACGGCTTCATCGCTTTTGGGGTTGACCGGAACGCCATCTGGCAAGAAAACGGCTACAAGGTCTGGGAGGCCGGGAAGCCGCCGGATTGGGTGCTGGAAATCGCATCGCCTTCCACGGCTAGGGTGGATTTGGGAGTAAAGCGAGAGATTTACGCCCGCATCGGGGTTGGGGAGTACTGGCGGTACGACGCCTCGGGCGGGGATTACTACGGGGAGCCGTTGGTGGGCGAGTACCTGAGTGGCGGGGAGTACCGCCGGTTTGATATGCGAATTTCGGAGGACGGAGTTGCCTGGGGCCACAGCCCGATTCTGGGGTTGGATCTTCATTGGGGGGAAATAAGGCTGCATTATTTCGACCCAGTGGAGGGCGAGTGGCTGCTCGGCCTGCGGGAAGAACAGGCCGCCCGCCGGGAAGAACAGGCCGCTCTGCGGGAAGAACAAAGGGCCCACCGGGAAACCCGGCGCCGTCTTCGCCAACTGGAGGAAGAACTGCGCCGCCGGGAGCAGGCTTAGCCCGTCCCGCTGTCCGCAACCCGCTCCGGCGAGAAATTCCCTTCTCCGCTTAACGAGAGGAGTATACTGTCCGTGTATCCCGCATAGGCCGAGGCGACTTATGACCACCAAGACGCAACGCGCATACCTGCCATACCGGCCTGACAATTCAGGCATATTTTACCCGGAGCGGCCGGACGAGCTGCCGGATGCCATGTATCAATTTCCCAAGCTGACCCACACTATGGACATTCTGTTGTGGCGGTACGAGGACCGCCCCGATGTCTTGGTGAGTGGCGACAACGCAATCTACTATGAACCGGGCAATCCGAGGGTGCACCGCTCCCCGGATGGCTTCATCGCCTTCGGGGTTGACCGGAACGCCATCTGGCAGGAAAACGGCTACAAGGTCTGGGAGGCCGGGAAGCCGCCGGATTGGGCGCTGGAAATCGCATCACCCTCCACCGCGAGGGTGGATTTGGGGGTAAAGCGAGAAATTTACGCCCGCATCGGCATCGGGGAGTACTGGCGGTACGACGCCTCGGGCGGGGATTACTACGGGGAGCCGTTGGTGGGCGAGTACCTGAGTGGCGGGGAGTACCGCCGGTTTGATATGCGAATTTCGGAGGACGGGGTTGCCTGGGGCCACAGCCCGATTCTGGGGTTGGATCTTCATTGGGGGGAAATAAGGCTGCATTATTTCGACCCAGTGGAGGGTGAGTGGCTGCTCGGCCTGCGGGAAGAACAGGCCGCGCACCGGGAAACCCGGCGCCGTCTTCGCCAGCTGGAGGAAGAACTGCGCCGCCGGGAGCAGGCTTAGCCCGTCCCGCTGTCCGCAACCCGCTCCGGCGAGAAATTCCCTTCTCCGCTTAACGAGAGGAGTATACTGTCCGTGTATCCCGCATGGGCCGAGGCGACTTATGACCACCAGGACGCAACATGCATACCTGCCATACCGGCCTGACAATTCAGGCATATTTTACCCGGAGCGGCCGGACGAGCTGCCGGATGCTATGTATCAATTTCCCAAGCTGACCCACACTATGGACATTCTGTTGTGGCGGTACGAGGACCGCCCCGATGTCTTGGTGAGCGGCGACAACGCAATCTACTATGAACCGGGCAACCCGAGGGTGCACCGCTCGCCGGATGGCTTCATCGCCTTTGGGGTTGACCGGAACGCCATCTGGCAGGAAAACGGCTACAAGGTCTGGGAGGCCGGGAAGCCGCCGGATTGGGTGCTGGAAATCGCATCGCCTTCCACCGCGAGGGTGGATTTGGGAGTAAAGCGAGAAATTTACGCCCGAATCGGCATCGGGGAGTACTGGCGGTACGACGCCTCGGGCGGGGATTACTACGGGGAGCCGTTGGTGGGCGAGTACCTGAGTGGCGGGGAGTACCGCCGGTTTGATATGCGAATTTCGGAGGACGGGGTTGCTTGGGGCCACAGCCCGATTCTGGGGTTGGATATTCATTGGGGGGAAATACGGCTGCATTATTTCGACCCAGTGGAGGGCGAGTGGGTGCTCGGCCTGCGGGAAGAACAGGCCGCCCGCCGGGAAGAACAGGCCGCCCGCCGGGAAGAACAGGCCGCCCGCCGGGAAGAACAGGCCGCTCTGCGGGAAGAACAAAGGGCGCACCGGGAAACCCGGCGCCGTCTTCGCCAACTGGAGGAAGAGCTGCGCCGCCGGGAGCAGCCTTAGCCCGTTCCGCCGTCCCGCTGTCCGCGATTCACTCCGGCGAGAAATTCCATTCTCCGCTTAACGAGAAAGGCAGCTTTTGTAAGGAGCCTCCATGCTGACCGCTGAAGCCAATGAACGACTTACCCGCGTGGGGCCGGGCACACCCATGGGCGAACTGATGCGCCGGTACTGGCTGCCCGTCCGCCCCGCCGCCCAACTGCTGGAAGAGGAAGTTATGGCCGTCCGTCTCTTGGGCGAAGACCTGGTGCTGTTCCGCTCCGCCGACGGGCAGATGGGTCTGGTGGGCGACCGGTGCCCGCACCGCATGACCGAGATGAGGTACGGCATCCCGGACGTGGGCGGCCTGCGTTGCTGCTATCACGGCTGGATGTTCGATCCTGCGGGCCGGTGCATCGAGACCCCGCTGGAGTCGGCCAACGATCCGTTCAAGGCTCGAATCCGCATCAAGGGCTACCCGGTGCAGGAGATGGGCGGGCTGGTCTGGGCCTACCTGGGGCCGGAACCGGCGCCGCTGCTGCCGCCGTGGGACCTGTTCGTGATGCCCAACTCCCTGCGGCAGATCGGCATTATGAACCTGAACTGTAACTGGCTCCAGTGCCACGAGAACACCGGCGACCCTACCCACAGCGTCTACCTGCACGGGAACCTGTTCGAGTACGTGCTGCGCAAGCAGGGCAAGCTGGAAGAACGGGCCGCCGACGGGCAGATACACACCCTGTTCTCCCGCATGGACATGGGGCGGGGCATTGAGTCGTTGTACGTCAACCCCACCCGCTACGGTATGGAGAAGGGCATCAAGTATTCCAAGTCCCTGGGCGCGGACAAGGATCACGTCTCCCGCCACGCCACGGTCATCTTTCCCTTCTACACCCAGACCGGCGGGCCGGGGATGGTGCGTCAGGAATTCCAGATCCGGGTTCCCATTGACGACACCAACACCTACCACATCAGCTACGGCTGCTACCTGTCCCCGTCGGAAGTGCCCGCTCCGGCGCAGGAAACCGTTCCGTACTACGACGTGCCGCTGTTCGACGATGACGGCCGCCCGATTCTCGATTTCGTGCTGGCCCAAGATGCCCACGCCTGGATTTCCCAAGGCCCGATAACCGACCGCACTCAGGAACACTTGGGCCGCACCGATCTGCCCATCGTGTTTATGCGCCGCCAGTTCGAGGAGCAGATGCGCATTGTCGAGGACGGCGGCGACCCGATGAACGTGTTCCGCGACCCGGAGGCGATGCCCGGTCTGATCCACGGCGGGCACTGGGACGAGGAAGAAGAGGAGGGCAAATCAGCGTTGACCGGGGCAGGCAGTCCCCTGTCTTCCTTCCGCTCCGCATACCATAAGGGATACGCCATTGACGACGCCGACCGCTACGGCCCGGCAATGCCCTTGGTGATTGACTTGATGCAGCGAATTGAGGAAGCGCAGGCACAGGCGGCCCGCGCATAGATTTGTTGACCGCATTCTCTGTGATACATATAATCCCGCGCAAGCAGACGGAAGGGCCGGCCCGGCGCTGGCCCGGAAAGACTTCCACTCGGCAAACCGCGCGTTCAGGTCGTCAGGGCGGCCCGGCGCTGGCGCGGAAAGACTTACGAAGGGAAAACAGGAGGAGAATCATGGTAACTACCCGCGCTCCGTTCCTTTCCACAAAATACGGCGGCTATTACCACTCACAGGTTCCCAAGGAAGACGAAGAGCTTACCCACGTTGGCCCCGGCACCCCCGGCGGCGAGTACCTGCGCCGGTTCTGGCAGCCGGTGTGCTACGCCGACGAACTGGGTGACATTCCCGTGGCGCTGAAAATCCTAGGCGAAGAGCTGGTGGCCTTCCGCGATTTCAGCGGCCGGATCGGGCTGGTGGAGGCCCATTGTCCGCATCGGGGCACCTCTCTGGAGTTCGGGCTGGTGTCGGAGCGGGGCATCCGTTGCTGTTACCACGGCTGGTTGTTCGACGTGGACGGAACCATCCTGGAAACCCCGGGCGAGCCGGCCGGCAGCACATTCAAGGATCGGCTGTGTCATGGGGCCTACCCGGTGCATGAGTATTGCGGCGCCATCTTCGCCTACATGGGGCCGCCCGACCAGATGCCGCCCTTCCCCATCCCGGACAGCTTCGAGCGCGAGGGCTATCGCCTGATGCCGGGCCAGCGTTACGACTACCCCTGCAACTACTTGCAAATCCTCGAAAACGCCATGGACCCGGTGCATACGTCGTTCCTGCATACCATCGTCAGCGGCTCGCAATTCACCGACGAGTTCGGCGTGGTGCCTAACTTGGACTTCATGGAAACCCCGGCCGGAATCATCTACATTGCCACCCGGCGCGTTGGCGACAACATCTGGGTGCGCTCGGTGGAGAACGTCCTGCCCAACCTGCAACAGGTGGCGCCCATCTGGGAGGACGGCCGGGACGTCCACGGGTTCGACGGCCCGATGATGACCCGCTGGATTGTGCCGAGGGACGACCGCAGCACCATGCTGTTGGAACTCCGCCATATCTCGGAATCCGAGGAGAAGGAGCCGGCTTGGTGGCTGGATCGCAGCCAAATGCTCCCGGCCCAGCTTCCCGTATCAGACGACCCGCGGGAACAGCAGCTTCAGCCCGGCGACTACGAGGCCCAGGTGACCCAGCGGCCCATCGCCATCCACGGCCTGGAGCATCTCGGCGCCACCGACCGGGGCATCACCATATTCCGCCGCCAGATTCGCCGCGGCATCCGGGCGGTGCAGAACGGCGAAGACCTCGGCTCCCACGCGCAGTTGCAAGGCGAGCGTTTCTCCACCTACTGCAACGACACGGTGGTCCATATGCCCCCGGCCGCGACTCCCGAGGAGGACGAGAAGCTGATGCGGGAAACCGGCCGCCGCTTGGCCGAGGAGTATATCGCCACTCGCAGCAACGGCCACAGCGACAACGGCAAGTAAATTCCGGTGGCTCAGAAACCGGCGGCCTCGTCTTGGAATGAGGCCGCCGGTGTTCGATTACAGCATACTGCTCATAATATAAGATATAAAAGCTAACGATTTCCTGCTGGGACGGAACGATGAACGGGTTCAGGACGTCATACCGCATTACGAATCACAAGCCGAAGACGAAACCATAGCGGAGCGCGATGCCGCTTTTGTACAAGCAAAACTTGACTATAATGGTAATCCACACAGAACTGGCGCCAGCCGTCTGGGAACTGCTGGATGGCTATAAGTTGCGCGGCCCTGAGGAAGCGACGGCAGCAGACTGAACCTTGCGGCTTGGAGTTTCGTCGCCATCCTCATACTATCAGCCGCCCGTCCGCTATCGTTAGCCAACTTCAACGGACGGAGCATTCCCAGGAGAAATCGGAGGTGCCTTATGGCAGAAATCCTAGGCGTCGGCTGCACCCACTACCCGCCGCTGATTACGCCGGACGAAGACCGCGGCTTTCCCATCAACGTGACCCTGAACCGCGACGAGCGGCTGCCCGAGGAATTGAAGAACCCCCTCAACTGGCCGGAGCCGATGCAGGCGGAATACGGCGACGACCAAGGGCTGACCTCCGCCGCCCACCACCGCGCCCGGCTGGTGGCGGGGTTTCGGCGCGTCCGCCAGGAAATCTTGGACTTCAACCCCGATTTCGTCGTCATCTTCGGCGACGACCAGTATGAGAACTTCCGCGAGGACATCATCCCGCCCTTCTGCGTGCTGGCCTATGACGGCTTCCAGTGCGCGCCCTTCACCCGGAGTGACGGCTCGCCCCGCCGCAACGTCTGGGACGAACCCGCCGACCAGACCTTTACCTACCGGGGCCATCCCGAAGCGGCGCGGTTCCTCGCCGGGGGGCTGCTGGACTCCGGGGTGGACATGGCCTACGCCTACCGTCCGCTGCACGAGCCGGGGCTGGCCCACGCCTTCATCAATACCCTGCTCTACTTGGACTATGACCGCGAGGGGTTCGATTTCCCGGTCATTCCCTTTGCCGTCAACTGCTACGGGCGGGGCGTCATCAGCAACCGCGGCGGCATCCTGCCCCACAAGGTCAACGGCCAGACGCTGGAACCGGACCCGCCCGGCCCGTCGCCCCGGCGCTGCATGGAAGTGGGCGCCGCCGCGGCCCGCGTGCTGCGGGAAAGCCCTTGGCGCGTCGCGCTGGTGGCCTCGTCAAGCTGGTCGCACGCTTTCCTGACCGCCAGGAACAACTACCTTTGGCCCGACGTGCCAGCCGACCGCGCCCTCTTCGAAGAGCTCCAGCGCGGCAAATACGAAATGTGGCGCAACCGCACCACCGCTCAGATGGAAGCCTCCGGCCAGCACGAACTGCTCAACTGGGCCTGTATGCTGGGGGCGATGAGCGAGTTGGGGGCCAAGCCTGTCAGCCTGGAGTTCGTGGAATCGCGGGTGTTCACCTCCAATAAGGTATTCGCCACGTTCCGCTAATTGCAGGACGTGGCGCACGGTTGTATTATGTTGTTTTAAGAGACCGAGCGAGCTGAGTATAGTAGGCTCTGAGCCGGGTCTAAGCTCGCTCGGGAACAACGCTCAGCATCGGAAATTGATCAATGATGGAAAATAAAAATGGCTGACTCCACAAAGTCAGTCCAGTTAGCGACCGATGACATTGGCGCAGAAATTATCAGATTAGCCAGAGAAGCCATACAAGAAATTATCTTGGTTTCTCCTTATAATATAACCTCGAAAATCTGATAACAGAGCTTAAAGAAGCCCGCTGCCGACGCCCCAGTCTCAAAATTGTCAAGTAGTACCGCAATGGCGAAAAGACCCACAAGACCATTTCGGAAGTGTTGCCAGCGTTGCAATAGAAGATATGAAACTTAGGATAGACAAGAAAGCCGAGATAGTGGGTATCTAAATGCTGAACCTATCCCGGCGCGCCCCGAATCTAGATCTCTCCACAGTGAGCTTACCTGCTCCTAGCGAACATCCCTGGCCCTTTTCCACGCGAGAGGAAATAATAAAGTCTGGAGGTTCAAGATGCCGCTGGATCCGCAAGCGCAAGCAGTCATTGACA
This sequence comes from Dehalococcoidia bacterium, assembly GCA_965213725.1. Classification (GTDB taxonomy): domain Bacteria; phylum Chloroflexota; class Dehalococcoidia; order Lucifugimonadales; family UBA3495; genus VXOI01. The sequence goes on along the minus strand of OZ243924.1, from coordinate 1,042,471 downwards.
CGGTTAACGCCCTCGGCCTTCCCGCCGTGTGGGAGGTCACGCCGGAGCAGGCCCGCATCAACGCCGCTGCCCGTCCCCGTCCCGCCGGGCCGGAGGTGGCCGCCGTCGAAGATCGCAGCATCCCCGGCCCGGAGGGCGATGTTCCCGTCCGTATCTACACGCCGGAAGGCGATGGCCCATTCCCCATGCTGGTCTGGTTCCACGGCGGCGGCTGGGTGCTGGGCGACCTGGAATCCGCCGACCCTTCGGCCCGCAACCTGTGCCAAGGCGCGGGCTGCGTGGTGGTGTCGGTGGACTACCGGCTGGCCCCGGAAACCAAATTCCCCGGCCCGGCCGAGGACTGCTACGCCGCCACGGTGTGGGCCGCCGAAAACGCCCGCAGCATCGGCGGCGACGCCTCCCGCATTGCCGTGGGCGGCGACAGCGCCGGCGGCAATCTGGCCGCCGCGGTGTCGCTGATGGCCGCCGACCGCAACGGCCCGGACATCGTTCACCAACTGCTGGTCTACCCGGTCACCGACCGCAACTACCAGACCGCTTCCTACGTGGACAACGCCGAGGGCTATATGCTGGCCCGCGATGCCATGCGCTGGTATTGGGACGCCTACCTGGCCGACGATGCCGACGCGGCCAATCCCTATGCCGCGCCGATGCAGGCCGAAAGCGTGGCCGGGCAGCCCCCGGCGCTGGTCATCACCGCCGAGTATGACCCGTTGCGCGACGAGGGCGAAGCCTACGGGCGCCGCTTGCAGGAAGCCGGGGTGGACACCACCGTGACCCGCTACGACGGCATGATTCACGGCTTCTTCGGCATGGTCGGCGTGATGGACCAGAGCGGGCAGGCGGTAGACCAAGCCGCCGCCGCCCTGCGCGCCGCCTTCGCCGGGGCCGCCGTTCCCGCCCTGGCAGACGACTAGTTTTTCTGCGCAATGGCGCAATGCCGCAAAGGGGTTGGTGATTTACCGTCATAGCCTTTGCGCCATTGCGTCAAAATCAGTTTTCAGGAAGAGAGAATGATGGCTGCTGCAAATTCCGTCGAGGTCACTGTCTGGCAAGACTACACTTGACCCTTCTGTTACGTGGGCCTGGGCAGGCTCGACATCGTTGCCAGGGAACTCAACATCACCGTAGACCGCAGGCCGTTTCTGCTAAGGCCGGACTGCCCCCCGGAGGGTCAACCCCGGCGGCTGTTCGACGGCGAGACGGAAACCGAACTCAACCCGGCGATGCAGGAACGCGCCCGCGGCGCCGGTCTGACCATGCGCCGCCCGCAGTGGTCGCCCAATACCCTCTATGTCCACGAAGCCACCCTGTACGCCAAGGAACAGGGCCTTGATGACCGATTCCACCACGTGGCCGCCGCCGCTTACTGGGAAGAGAGCGCCGACTTGGGCCGCCTGGAGGTAATCAAAGGACTGGCCCAGACCGCCGGGCTTGACTGGCCGGAGCTGGGGCCGCGCCTCGAGTCGGGCCACTACCGGGACGCGGTGGTGGAGTCCAACGAGACCGCGCGCGCCAGCGGCATCGGCGGCACCCCCACCTACCTGATTGGGGGATGGCGCAAGTTCGGCGACCTAGGCGTTGATGAACTGAAGAGCATCATCAGCGCAGTGGCCCGCTGATTGTGGCGGGCTGCCGCAGGAATGCGTATTCCCCTCCGGCAGCCCCGGTGAAGCCCTTTTCGTGCGCTTGTTTCGGGAAGGGACGGGGAGGGCGGTATCTCAACGCGATGGCGGGCGGCGACGCCGCGTTGGTTTTGAGGCGCCGGGGCAAGGGCCTGTATTTCGTTGGCGGAACCGTGATGGACGCCCTTTTCCAGGACGGAGACAGCATAATCCCGCCTTTCATGGTTGATAGGGCAGAGGTGATTTCCTGATGGTAAATAATCCCGGAAATAAACCCGGCGTAGCCATTGCGGGCGCAGGCATCTTCGGTCTGTCCGGCGCCCTGGAACTGCACCGCCGGGGTTACGCCGTTACCATCCTTGACCCCGGCCCGGTGCCGCATCCGCTGGCGGCCTCCAACGACGTCAGCCGCATGGTGCGGATGGACTACGCCGGCGATGAGCTGTACAGCGACCTAGCGGCCGAAGCTATCGAGGGGTGGCACGCCCTGAATGAGCGCCGGGGACGCCCGCTGTACCACGAGGACGGCTTCCTGGTGCTGACCAGCCGTCCGCTGGAAGAGGGCGCGGTGGAGCGGCAATCCTACGACCTGCTCACCGCCGCCGGGTGGCCGCTGGAACGGCTGGATTCCGGTTCCGTGGCCGAGCGGTTTCCTATGTGGAACGCCGAACGCTACACCGATGGATACTTCAACCCGCGCGGCGGCTGGGCCGCGGCCGGGGAAACGGTGTCCTTCCTGGCTGCCGAGGCCATCGCGGCGGGCATTGAAATTCGTTCTGGCTTCCAGGCCGTTTCCCTACTGGTGGACTCAGGCCGGGCGGTCGGGCTGCGTTCCGCCGGTGGAGACGAGGTTCGCGCCGACGTGGTGGTGGTCGCCGCCGGGGTGTGGACGCCGCGCTTGGTGCGGGAAATGCAGGATATGATGACGCCGGTTGCCCAGACCCTGGTGTACCTGCGCCCGAACCGGCCGGAACGGTTCAGGCCGCCGTCTTTCCCGCCCTGGGGCGCCGATATACCCCGCGCTGGCTGGTACGGCTTCCCCGCCAATGCGGAAGGCGTTGTGAAAATGGCGAACCACGGCCCCGGTCAGGTTGTGGATGCCGATGACCCCAGGGACGCGGACGCCGCGGTAATCGAATCGTGCCGGGAGTTCCTGTCCCACTCCCTGCCGGAACTGGCCGACGCGCCTTTGGCGGGCAGCCGGGCCTGCTTTTACAATGACACCTGGGACGCCAACTTCTATATCACCCGCCATCCACAGGTGGAGGGTCTTGCCATTGCCACCGGGGGAAGCGGCCACGCCTTCAAGTTTACGCCGGCGCTGGGCCGGGTGACCGCCGACGTGCTGGAGGGCAAGCCAAACCGTTACGCGGAGAGATTCGCTTGGCGGCCCAAGGGGCAATCTACCGGGGAGGCGACTCGTTACTCCGGGGAATAAAGGCGTTCATTCCCTGCCACCGGGAGTTGACTCGAGAGAAGGGGCCGGCGTTATGCCAGCCCCTCTTTCTGCGCGGAATTTCCCGCACCGGAAGCGAGCTGATTAGCCCCATGCGGGGGTTGGCTCGAACTTCTTCAGTTCCGGCATCACTTCGGAAGCAAACAGGCGCATACTCCGCTCGGCATCTTCGTAGGGCATTCCGCCGTAGCTGAAGGCGGCCACCAGCGAGTCGGCGCCGGTGTAGCCGTGGATATCCAGCGCCTTGCGGTAGCATTGCTCCGGCGTGCCGGTCACTTGCAGGCCAACGAAAAAGTCCTGCACGTCGCGGTTGCCGTAGGTGTTTATCTTATCGGTGAAATTGCCGTAGTACTCATAGCCTCGGGTGGTCTTCAGGTGGTCGCTGCGAAACTCATAGTGGCGCATCACCGAATCCCAGTAGGCGCCAACGTAGCGCTGGGCCATTTCCTGCGCCCGTTCTTCATCCTCGTCGCAGTAGGCGAAGGTGACCACCACCGGGGCGGGCGGCTCCCCCTCGTTGACCTCCTGATAGGTGGCCCGGTATGAAGCCAATTCAGCCTGCACGTCGTTCCAAGGCTTCTGCGGGATAATCAGCACGCCCACGCCCAGCTTGGCTAGGACGATGCTGGACTCCGGCGAAATGGCGGCGGCGTAGGTCCGGCCCTCGAAGGATCGGAAAGGGTTGGGCCGGATTTCCACGCGAGGCTGGCTGACGTAATCGCCGTCATACTCGGCGAAGCCTTCCTCCAGCGCGCGCACCAGCATTTGCGCCGATTCGTTGAACCGCCCGCGGGACTCGCCCATGTTCAGCCGGAAGCCCTCGTATTCCACCCGGGCCAGCCCCCGTCCGACGCCGACGACGACGCGCCCGTCACTGAGGTTGTCCAGCATCACGAACTCTTCGGCCACCCGCACCGGGTCATGCCACGGCAACACCACCACCATCGAACCCAGCCTGGCCCGTTCCGTCCGCCCGGCCATATAGGACAGGAATTGCAGAACGTCGGGGCACATGGTGTAGTCGGTGAAATGATGCTCCACGCCCCAGATTGACTCGTAGCCCAGCGGTTCGGCCAAGTCCGCCAGCCGCAGTTCGTTACGGTAAACCTCGTAGTCGGACAGGCGCTTGTCGGGGTTCTGGAAGATGGTGGACATTCCTACGTGCATGGCGGGCCGTCCTGCTGTTGTGCGCTCTTTCCGGGTCAGGCTTCATCTGAAGCGAAGGGATTTATGTTTCGCGCAAGACCGGGTTGCCGGGTTTTCGGGATCAGCCCGCGCTGCAAAGTCCGGTCGCCGGCGGTTCTTCCTAACCCTCATCCTCTATCAGGCTTCCGGCCACGTCCACGCGCAGCTCGTTTTCCAGTCGCCCGCGGACGCCCTCGCTGAGAACGCCGCACTTGAACAGGTTGTTCACCAGGGTGGTGTGCATCTCGCGCTTGAAGAGCTGGCGGAACAGCACGAACTCGCTGCTGTGGGCCCGGTCGCGGCGCAGTTGGCGAATTTCGTTTATCTCATGGTTGTTGAAACCCATATCCAGGTAGGCGTCCTTGGGGAAGCCGCCGGTCAGTGTGTTGCGCAGGAAGTGAATGGTGAAGTCCTCCGTCTCCTCCCGCTCTTTGGGCGCCATTTCCCGAACCTGCTCCGGCAGGCTGAGCATACCGAAACCCATGTGGCGCGACTCGTCGCGCAGGATGAGCCTACAGCCCTCGCGCAACAGTTCGTCTTTGGCGGTGTCGGCCAGCATCTTGAACAGGGCCACGGCGAAGGTTTCGCCCACCAGTTGCAGTCCGATGGTCTTGATGTACCAGCGGGGATCGCTCAGGATGTAGTCGAACAGTTCCTGCCCCGCCTCCGACTGGGGGTAGACCATCCCAACGCGGCCCGACATATAACGGTGGAAAAACTCGGTGTGCCGCGCTTCGTCCATCACTTGGGTAGCCATAAAGAACTTGGCGTCGGGGTCGGGCAGCACGTTGGCTAGTTGGGAGCAGACCAGCACCGCGGCGTGTTCGCCGTGGAGCAACTGGCTCAGGCGCCAAGCCGAGTAGAGACGGTTCATCTCCTGGCGCTCTCTGGCGTTCATCTTGTGCCAGTAGGGGGTTTCGTAGATGTCTATGAGTTCGTCGGCGATGAAGCCTTGTTCCGGGTCGGCCGGCTTCTGCCAGTCCAGGTAGGTGGCGGCGTTCCACTGGTCGCGCTTGGCGTTCTCGTACAGACGCCGCATATCCTCTTTTTCGACGTCGTGCCCTTGCAGATACACGGTGTCATATTCGGAGTGGACGACATGGGCCGAATCGGGCAAACTGACCATAACTCCCCTCCCTCAGGCCAGGGAAATTTATAATGTATAGTATCCGTATTATTGCGGTGATTGTAAAGGCTTGACGGCGCGCTCCGGCGGGAGGACTGAAATGACTGCTAGGGACTGGCGGACCATGGCGGGCGACAAACTAATGACCCCGGCGGAGGCGGTCAAGGCGGTGAAGTCCGGCGACCGGGTGGCGGTGGCGGCCATCAACTGCACTCCGTTCACCTTGTGCGAGGCGCTGTATCAGCGGCGGGCCGAACTGGAGAATGTTCGCATAGACCATCCGGCCAGCCTGTTTCCGTGGGTCAGGCCCGGGGACGAAGGCCCCTTCGACCTCCACGAGCTTTATGCCACGGCGGTGAACCGGGAGATGGTCAACGCGGGCCGGGTTTCCTACCGCCCGGTGGCCCGCTGGCGTGAGGGGCTGCCGCCCGACGGGTTCGTGGCCGACCCCGACGTTTATATGGTTCCGGTGTCGCCCCCCGACCGGCTCGGCTATTGCAGCTTTGGCCCCGGCGTCTTCTTTTCGCCGTCCTTTTGCCGCGACGCCCGTACCGTCGTCGCCGAGGTTCACGAAAATTTCATCCGCACCGGCGGCGACAACTACGTGCATATCTCCCGCCTGGACCGGCTCTGCGAGGCCGCCGCGCCCACCGGGACGCTGCCCGCGGCGCCCCGCTCCGACGAGGAGAGCCTGGCGACCGAGGTAATCGGCACCTTGGTGGCCGCCGAGCTGATTAACGACGGCGATACGCTCCAGATCGGCATCGGCACCGTGGCGGCAGCCATGGCCGCCTTTCTGGGAGAGAAGGAAGACCTGGGCATACAGAGTGAAATCATCACCGGCGGCGTCCCGGAAATGGTGCGCCAGGGTGTAATCAACGGCCGGCGCAAGACCCGGCACAAGGGCAAGGCCGTCGGCAGCATCGCCCTAGTGGGCGAGGACGAACTGGCCCTGATGGACGGCAGCCCGGCCTACGAACTCTACGAGTTCAGCTACTCCGACGACGTGCGTGCGCTCATCGAGCAGGATAACCTGGTCGCCATCAACAACGCCCTGCAAGTGGACCTCACCGGGCAGGTGGCCGCCGAGTCCATCGGCCCGGCGGTGTGGTCCGGCGTGGGCGGGCAGACGGCCTTCGCCATCGCCGCCAACTACTCCCGGGGCGGCCGCTCCATCACCGTGCTGCCCTCGGCCAGCATGGTCAACGGCCAGCGGGTGTCGCGCATCGTGCCGCTGCTGCCCGAAGGCTCGGTGGTGACCATCCCCAGGACCTTGGTGGACTACGTGGTCACTGAACACGGCATCGCCCGCCTGCGCGGGAAAACCGTCCGCGAGCGGGCGCAGGAACTCATCGCCATTGCGCACCCGGACTTCCATTCGGAACTGCGTAGAGAGGGCAACCGGGCATATAGGATAGGCATCTGAAGGCCGGCGCCGGAGGGACGGCGTGGAGGATGCGCCGCTGATCCCGCTTCCGCCCAATCACGCGCTTGCCCGATTAAGCCGCGCATAGTAAATTTAACGCATTCCGACAGGTGGCTAGAGGGGTTCAGCAAATGACCACTAACAAGCGCGAAAAAGGATTGATAGTTATCCAGCTCAGCGGCGGGAATGACTATCTCAATACGGTCGTGCCTTATGGCGATGGGCGTTACTACGACTCGCGCCCCAAGGTGCATATCCCGCAGGACAAGGTGATCCCTCTCAACAGCGAGATTGGGTTCAACCCCAGCATGGGGCCGCTGAAGAATCTGTGGGACGAAGGGAAGGTGGCCGTAGTCAACGGCATCGGCTACGAGAACCCCAACCGCTCCCATTTCCGCGCCATGGACATCTGGCACACCGCCGAACCTGACGCCATCGGCGCCGAGGGCTGGCTGGGGCGGGCAATCCGCGACATTGACCCACAAGGCGAGAATGTTCTGACCGCCGTAAACTTTGGCCGCGGCCTGCCCCGCGCTCTGGGATGTCCCGGCGTCTCCGTGGCTTCCGTGGGCGACCTGGAAACCTACGGCCTGTTCCCGGACATCGAGGACGAAGAACTGCGAATGTTCACCCTCGAAGCCTTCGCCCGGATGTACGGCAACGCCGCCGGCCGCGATCCCGTGATGGCGCTGCTGAGCAAGACCGGGCAGGACGCCTACGTGGGCGCTGACATCCTTCGCACCGCCCCCGAACAGTATTCTTCCAATGTGGAGTACCGCAGCGACTCCCTGTCCAAGAACGTCAAGAGCATCGCGCAGGTCTTCCTCGCCAACCTGGGAACTCGCATCTACTACACCCAGCACGGCAGCTTCGACACCCACTCCGGCGAACTGCCCACCCACGCCTCCCTGTGGGACGACGTGGCCGGCGCAGTGGGCAGCCTGATGGACGACCTGAAGGAGCACGGCCGGGAGGATGACGCGGCGGTGCTGGTGTTCTCGGAGTTCGGACGCCGCATCAAAGACAACGGCACGGGCAGCGACCACGGCTCCGGCGGCGTGGCCTTCCTCATCGGCGGAGCGGTTAACGGCGGACTGTACGGGCAGTACCCTTCGCTGGCGGAAGCCGACCGGTTGAACGGCGACCTTCGCGCCAACAACGATTTCCGCTCCACCTACTCCGCCATCTTGGACAAGTGGCTGGGCCTGGACCCGGATCCCATCGTCAACGGCCAGTTCGAGCAGCTTGACCTGTTCCGAAAGTAGGGCGGGCGTATATCCCTATGTCGCGCGAACCGGAGCCGCGGGTATCTGTTACCAGTGTGCCGGAAAGATGGCGGGAGTTGTATTTTGTCATCTTTTCGGCCCAAACCCTGGCCTTGGTTGGCTTGGCGGTATGGTATGAGGTGTTTGTAGTAACCGAAGATTCTTGGCCGGAAACCATATTCGCCATCGGCAAGAATGTGGGGCCGGGAATAGGCGCCATTATGGCGGAAAGCATTATTGTCACGGAGGGGTTGTTTATGGTGCTTTTCGGAGGAATACAGCGGCGGCGCGAGGAGCGGCGGGTGGAGGAAGCCGAGGCCCGGGGGATGGCCCAAGGGATGGTCCAAGGGGTAGCCCAAGGGATGGCCCAAGGGGTAGCCCAAGGGATGGCCCAAGGGATAGCCCAAGGGGCCGCCGAGGAACGGCAATTGTGGGAAGCGTGGAACCGGCGGCGCTTGGAAGCTGAGGTCGGCGGCCAGCCCTTTGACGAGCCGCCGCCTTCCTCGCCACAAACCGAAGAAAAAGCGGATGACCACTAAATCAGGACAACATTAAATCCTCTTCTTTGACTCCGCCGGTACACGGAGATTCACGGAGGGGTTGTTTATGGTGTTTTTCGGAGGAATACAGCGGCGGCGCGAGGAGCGGCGGGTGGAGGAAGCCGAGGCCCGGGGGATGGCCCAAGGGGTAGCGCAAGGGATGGCCCAAGGGGTAGCCCAAGGGGCCGCCGAGGAACGGCAATTGTGGGAAGCGTGGAACCGGCGGCGCCTCGAAGCCGAGGCTGAGGGGCGTTCCTTCGCCGAGCTGCCACCCTCCGAGTCGCCGTCTGAAAACAAGGCGGATGGCGAGTGCCCCAACGAAAACCGGCCCCGCCCATTCCCGGCGGGCGGGGGAATCTTAAAATCGAGGGTCTCTAATGAGCGATAACAACATTGCACTGATGGCTCATCTCATGCGGCGGGCCGGATTCGGCGCTGGCCGCGAGGAGCTGGAGCGTTGCCTGGAGCGGGGTTATGAGTCCACGGTCGAGGAACTGCTGGACACCAGCGACGCCAGCAATATGCCCGACGACCTGATTCGGCGCTACCACGTGGAGCAGTCGGAACTCCGCGACCTAGCCGGTTCCGCCGCCTACTGGATGTACCGGATGATTTCCACGGATAAGCCCTTGGAAGAGAAAATGGCTCTCTTCTGGCATGGGCTGTTTGCCACCGGCTACACCAAGCTGAACCAAGCGCGTTCCCAGCTCAATCAGGTCGAGATGTTCCGCCGCAACGGGCTGGGCCGCTTCGACGAGATGCTGCTGGAGATTTCCCGCGACCCGGCCATGCTGGTCTGGCTGGACAACAACGACAACCACGGGGACGCCATCAACGAGAACTATGGCCGTGAGTTGCTTGAATTGTTCTCCATGGGCATCGGCAACTACACCGAGGATGACATTAAGGAATGCGCCCGCGCCTTCACCGGCTGGACCCTGGGCAATGCCGAGTATATGGCCGTCCGCGCCCAGAAGGACTCCATCTGGCCCTACGGACGCATCGCGTGGCATTTCGACTACCGCGAGGAAGACCACGACGGCGGCGAAAAGACCTTCTTGGGCGAGACCGGCAACTTCAACGGCGAAGACGTCATCGGCATCATCGCCAGGCAGGACGCCACTGCGGAGTTCATCTGCACGCGGCTGTTCCAGTTCTTCGCCGCCGACGAGGTGACGGACGAGGGCCGTCGCGCCATTGACGCAATGAAAGAGACCTACTTCGAGTCCGGCTACGAGATCAAGAACGTGCTGCGGACACTGTTCAACTCCGAATACTTCAAGTCCAGCGAAGCCCGGTTCGCCCGGGTCAAGGGGCCGGTGGAACTGGTGGTCGGCGCCATCCGCATGGCCGGGAGTTGCCAGACCCCGGCCCTGGGCATCGAGAAAGTGTCCAACAATATGCTCTACATGGGCCAGGGCCTGTTGCAGCCCCCCACGGTGGAGGGTTGGCACGAGGGCGCCGAGTGGATTGACAGCGGTTCGCTGGTGGAGCGGGTCAACTTCGCGGCCAAGGAACTGTCCAACACCGGCAGCCCCGGCATCCGCGCTATCATAGAGCGGCTGGCTGAGACCGGCGGCGGCGTGTTATCTCCCGCCCAGTTTGCCGATGGCTGCGTGGACTTGCTAGGCCCCATAGACGTCAGCGACGATACTCGCTCGGTGCTGGTGGACTACGCTTCCAGCCAAGGCGACCTGGACCTGCGCGACCGGCAGCCCGGCGGCGATTCCGAGCGGCGCGTTGGCAATATGCTGCGCCTTATAGCCGCCACCCGCGAATACCAACTGGCCTGATCTTTCGCCCCGCCCGACCTCTCCCCCTGGGAGGGGAATTCGGAACAGAACGCAATGGCCGGCCACCGCCGCTGTTCTCCCTGTGAGGAGTAGCGCTACGAGGAGGCGGCTCTTTGGCAAGCTCAGCAGGAGGGAGGGCATTGACCACCCAAACGCAAACCGCCAGCATCGCGCTGGATTACGTCAAAACCATCGGCATCGTCAACAACGGCCTCAACGGGCGCGGGTTCGCCAATCCCTATGACTTGGCTGTTAGCCGGGACGGGCGAATTTTTGTCCTCAACCGGGCAGACCCGGCCCGCGCCGCCGGTATCCGCGTCGGCATTTGCAATTTGGACGAGGATTATCTGGGCGAGTTCTACGGCAGCGCCGGGCAGGGCGACGGAAATCTGGTCTGGCCGGTGGCTATGGCTTTCGACAGCCGGGAACGGCTCTATGTTACCGACGAATACAACCAGCGCGTCACCGTGTTCGACCAGCAGGGCCAATTCCGGCACAAGTGGGGAACGCCGGGAACCGGCGATGGCGAGCTTAACGGCCCGGCCGGTATCGCCGTGGGCGCCGGTGATTACGTTTACGTAGTCGATCAGCACAACGCGCGGGTGCAGAAATACGCGCCCGACGGCGAATTCGTCGCCAAGTGGGGACAGCCCGGCAACGGCCCCGGCCAGTTCAACCTGCCTTGGGGCGCGGCCACTGATGCGGCGGGCAACGTCTACGTCGCCGACTGGCGCAACGACCGCATCCAGAAGTTCACCGCCGACGGCGAGTTCATGGCCGCGTTCGGTTCTCCCGGTTACGGGGAAGGGGAGTTCCAGCGGCCTACTCAGGTGGCCGTGGACGATGAAGGCTATATCTACGTTGCCGACTGGGGCAATGAGAGGGTGCAGGTTCTCGATTCCGAGGGCGGCTTCCAGTTGCTGCTCCGGGGCGAGGCCACAGTATCCAAGTGGGCGCAGGAATACCTCGACGTGAACCCGGAGGAAGCGGCGGAGCGCGACCGCTCCAACCTTACGCCGCAACTGCCTCCGCACCTGAATACGCCCTACCACGTATCATCGCAGACCGAACCCTATTTCTGGGGGCCGGTGGCGGTGTCTCTGGACAAGGAAGGACACTTATACGTGGTGGAGACCAACCGGCATCGCTTCCAAGTTTACCGGAAGCGCTAGAGGACGACTCTCCTCCATAGGGAGAAGGGAATTTTGGCGAACATTCAGCCTAGGGGCGCACTGTATGCGCCCCTAGGCCGTCAGCAAACCGGGTTCGTTCTAGGCCGTGGCCGACAGGCCGGCGGCTTCGATGCCGGCGCGGGCAGCGTCTTCGTCTTCTTGGGCGGTGCCGCCGCTGCCGCCTACGGCTCCCACCAGCACGCCGTCCCTGAACACGGGCAGCGCGCCTTGGCCAGGAATCATATGGCCGCCTTCCATGGCCATCAGGCCGCGGAACACCGGGGCTAGGGCGTTCTCGGTCAGCTCGCCGCTGGCCCGCCCGAAGCAGGACGCCGCCACGGCCTTGGCCCGCGAGATGGGCGGCGTGCGCCACGACGCCCCGTCGGTGCGCATCATGGTAATCAGGTCGCCGCGCGGGTCAACCACCGAGATGCTCATGTTGGCGCCCATTTCCAGCACCTTGGCCTTGGCTCCTGCTAGGATAACTTCCGCTTCCGCCAGAGTCAGGCTGGGCATACTTCACCTCCGAAATCGTAACCGGATTTCACCGCCCGTATTGTAGGCCAGAAAGGGGGTATTGGGAATGCGGGCGGCAGCAGGGCCGCGCTTTCGATTGTTTGTCTGACAGGCCCCGCCTTCGCGGGGGCGACGCTAATTCAAGGATTAAAGGATGCGCCGGATGGAAAACCCCGGAAATCCTCAAATCCGGTAAATCCTGATCCAGACAAGGAAATCGAAAGCCATCCCTAGTCCGTATCGTCAAATTATGGGAAAGATGGTAAATTGGCCTCGTTAGCTGGAAAGAGGGAGGCCCTCCGGTGACCGCAACACCGGCCCATCGCCGCCACGACATTTCCGGCCAGGTCTGGGAACGACTGGAACCTCCGTTGCTTGGCGGCCTCGGCGAGGCGAGACGGCCAGCGCACGGCACCGGACTACGGTGATGGGAACAACGCCAACCGTTGAGGGAAGTTCCGTACTGGAGCATTTGGGCTACCAATGGCCGGCCATTGAGCTGGCTGTCTAGGACTGGCGGCATTGACTAATCTCAACCAACAAACTCCCCCCAAAGTCCTCCTTGCCAAGATGGGGCTGGACGGGCATGACCGGGGCGTTAAGGTCATCGCCCGGGCGATGCGCGACGCCGGGCTGGAAGTGGTTTATATGGGGATGCGCGTCACTGCGGAGCAGGTGGCCCAGACCGCCTTGCAGGAAGACGCCGACGTGGTGGGAATCAGCATCCTCTCCGGCGCGCATATGCGCTTGGTGCCCCGCTTGGCCGGGGCGCTGGCGGCGCGGGGTCTGGCCGGCGAGGTGCTGCTACTGGTGGGCGGCACCATCCCGGAGGATGACGTGGCCCCCCTGCGGGATATGGGAGTGCATGGCGTCTTTCCCGTGGGCAGTTTCACTTCGGATATGATTGACTTCATCCGCGCCAACGTCAACCGGGCGCAGCAGGCCCGGTATGACTGAAATGAACTGGCCCCCCGATTATCCCGCCGACTACGTTCCGCCGGACGGGCAAGAGCATTGGTCGCCGGGGCCGGAAACTATGCCGCCCGCAGAGCGCGACGCGCTGATTCTCGCCAAGCTGCGGGAGCAAGTGCGCTACGCCTGCCAAAATTCCGGTTTCTACCGGGAGTTTTACCGTGATGCGTCCGTAGACCCGGAAAACCTCGGCAGCCTGGAAGAGTTCGCCCAGCTTCCCATCCTGACTAAAGAAGACATCCGGCGCGAGCAGGAAGAGCATCCGCCCTATGGCCGCTTTCTCTGCGTGCCGCCCACCGATGTTTTCCGGGTGCATGGGACGTCGGGAACTACCGGGCGGCCTACGGTGTTCGGCATCGGGCGCGACGACTGGGGCCGCATCGCCGAGGCCCACGCCCGCATCCTGTGGGGGGCCGGACTGCGGCCCGATGACCTAGTGATGGTGTCCGCGGTGTTCAGTCTGTACGTGGGCAGTTGGGGCGCGCTGGTCGGCGCGGAGCGGCTTGGCGCGACCTGCTTCCCCTTCGGCGGCGGTGCGCCGGGGCAGACGGAGCGGGCCGCCGAGTGGGCCGCCCTAGTGAAGCCGACGGCCCTGTACGGCACTCCCTCCTATGCCCTCTATCTGGCCGAAACCGCCCGTCAGATGGGCCTCGATCCCCTCAACGATTTCGCCTTCCGCTTTATGTTCTTCTCCGGCGAGCCCGGCGCCAGCGTGCCGGCCACCCGCAAGCTGATTGAGGACACCTTCGGCTGCTACGTGGTTGACCAGGGCAGTATGGCGGAGCTGACGCCCTGGATGAGCAACTCCGGCTGCCGCCATCTGTCCGCCGGGATGCACCTGTGGCAGGACATCGTTTATACCGAGCTGGTAGACCCGGAATCCCGGCGAAACCTGCCATTGGGAGCCGAGGGCGTGCCGGTGTATTCCCACACCGAGCGCACCTCCCAGCCGATGCTTCGCTACTGGTCGGGCGATATCGCGCAGTGGGAAATGATTGACTGCCCCTGCGGGCGCACCTACCCGACGCTGACCCGAGGCATCTACGGGCGGGCCGACGATATGATTATCGTGCGCGGCCAGAACGTCTTTCCCTCACGCATCGAGGACATTCTGCGGAGCATGGACGCCTTCGGCGGCGAGTTCCGGCTGCTGCTGGAGCGGGAGCCGGGGCAGCTCGACCGCCTCACGGTGCAGACCGAAGTGCTGCCAACAGTCTTCGCCGGGCGGGAGTTCGACCCGGCGGCCCTGGAGCTGGAGCCGGTGCGTGACGAAATCGCCGCGGCCCTGCGCCGCGCTCTCGGCGTAGGTGTGGCGGTGGAGCTGAAACCGGCCGGGGAGTTCGAGCGTACCCAGTTCAAGGCCCGGCGAATCATAGACCGGCGCACTATTTAAGTTTCATTCAGATGGCAAGAGAGAACGCAACGTCCGCAGAGTATTCATTTAATCCCTCCGTGTTCTCTGCGCGCGCTGTGTTGAAAACCCATTGGGCAGGAATTCGGGTATGACTTCACGGCGTCCTCCTTGGGCCTCCCTGAACCACGACCTCGGCGAGACCGTGGACATCGTGCGGGATACGGTGCGCCAGTTCACCGCCGCCGAAGTTGCCCCCCGCGCCGACGAAATAGACCGCGCCAACGAATTCCCCCGCGATCTGTGGCCCCGTTTGGGCGAGCTGGGCCTGCTGGGCATTACCGCCGCCGAGGAATACGGCGGCGCGGGCTTGGGCTATCTGGCCCATACCGTGGTCATGGAGGAAGTATCGCGGGGTTCTGCCAGCGTCGGCCTGAGCTACGGGGCGCATTCCAACCTGTGCGTCAATCAGATTTTCCGCAACGGCAGCGAGGAGCAAAAACGGCGCTACCTGCCGCCGCTGATTAGCGGCGAACACGTGGGCGCGCTGGCGATGAGCGAGCCGGACGCGGGTTCCGACGTGGTGAGTATGCGGCTGCGGGCGGAAAAGCGCGGCGACCGCTACCTGCTAAATGGCAGCAAGATGTGGATTACCAACGGCCCGGAGGCCGACACGCTGGTAGTCTACGCGAAGACCGGCCCGGACGCCGGTTCGCGGGGCATTACCGCCTTCTTGGTGGAGCGCGCTTTCCCCGGCTTCCGCCCGTCGGCCAAGCTGGACAAGCTGGGAATGCGCGGCTCCAGCACCAGCGAACTGGTCTTTGAGGACTGCGAGATTCCCGAGGAGAACGTCCTGGGCCTGGAAGGGCGCGGCGTAGCGGTGCTGATGAGCGGCTTGGACTTCGAGCGGCTGGTGCTTACCGGCGGGCCGCTGGGCATTATGCAGTCCTGCCTAGACGCCGTGGTGCCTTACGTCCACCGGCGGGAGCAGTTCGGACAGCCCATCGGCGAATTCCAGTTGATCCAGGCCAAGCTGGCCGATATGTACACTTCCCTTTCGGCCTGCCAGTCTTACACCTACGCCGTGGCCCGCGCCGCCGACCGCGGGCTGATTTCCCGCAAGGACGCCGCCGGGTGCCTGCTGTTCTCCGCGGAACGGGCGACGCAGATGGCGCTCCAGGCGATTCAGACCCTGGGCGGCAACGGTTATATTAACGACTTTCCGGCGGGCCGCCTGCTGCGCGACGCCAAGCTCTACGAAATCGGCGCGGGAACCAGCGAAATACGCCGTATGCTCATTGGCCGCGAACTGTTCCGGGAAACGGCATGATGCGCCTGCGATTTACCCCGGCCCTGACCCTCCTCAAGCGAGGGGGAATGATGGCTCTGCTCGCCGCCGCGTTGGCCCTCGTGGCGGCCGTAGCTTGTGGGGCGGAGCCAACGACCGCCCCGCCGGTGACCATCGCGCCGCCGCCGACCGCCACGCCTGAGCCTGCCCCTCCGTCGCCGGTGCGGGAGCAGACGCCGCCGGAAACCCCGGCGGCGCCAACCGTAACGCCGGCGCACCCCGCGTCCGCAACGCCGTTGAACGCCGATGACTTGGGCCATCTGCCGGACGACCCCACCGCGCTGATGTACGCCACCTTGGATCAACCCTTGGCGGACGTGGGGCGCAAGATGGCCTATTCTCACAACACCGCCTACGTCCCGGTGCTGCTGGAATTTATGAGATTCCAGCAAAATGAGGAAGCGACTCTGACGCTGGCATCCTTCATGGTGCGCATTCGGGACGAAATACCCGAGGAAGAATTCGCCATCGTGCCGGACGGCCAAGCCAGTTGGGACTGGTGGCTGGAGTGGCTGACGCTGTACCCGGAGGTCACGCCGCCGATGGGATATGACGGCTGGAAGGGGCAACTGTTCAGCTTCATTGACCAGTCCATGGGCGCGTTCATGTACGACGGCGTTCCCGCCGCCATCCGGCTGGAGGAAGTCGTATGGGGCGGAGTGCGGCGCGACGGCATCCCCGACCTGCGCTTTCCGCCGCATCTTTCCCCCGAAGAAGCGACTTACTTGGATCCCGCCGACCGGGTGTTCGGGGTGTCCATCAACGGGGAGCGCCGGGCCTATCCGCTGCGAATTCTCAACGCCCATGAGATGGCTAACGACATAGTGGGAGGGGTGCAGTTCGCCCTAGCCTATTGAACCCTGTGCGGCTCTGGAATCGTGTATTCCACCGAAATTAACGGCGAGACTACGGAGTTCGGCACTTCGGGAATGCTCTACCGCAGCAACAAGCTGATGTACGACCGGGCCACCGAGACGCTGTGGCACCAGTTCCGGGGCGAGCCGGTTGTTGGCCCTCTGGCCGGCAGCGGCGTCCGGCTCAAAATCCTGCCCAGCGTCCTGACCACTTGGGAGAAGTGGCTGGCGGAGCATCCCGACACCACCGTTATCAGCAACGACACAGGCATCTACCCTGCCGAGATCTACACTTCCGAAGAAGACTTCAGTTCCATTTATTACTCCTACCGCGCCGACCCCGGCACGATGTTTCCCGTCGCCGGGATTGACGATGGCCTGCCGGTCAAGGAGCAGGTGTTCGGCTTGGCCTTCAACGGAGAAGCCCGCGCCTACCAGCGCTCGGCCTTGGCCCGCGGGCCGGTGCTGAACGACACTCTGGGCAGGCAGGACTTGGTCATAGCTGCCGTGGCCGGAGGCGGAGTCCGCGCCTATGACCGGGACGGCCTGGAATTCCAGATGACCCCCGGAGGCGAGCTGCAAGACGGACAAGGCCGACAGTGGCGCATCTTTGAGGACGCCCTAGTAAACGCCGAAGACCCGGCGCAGCGGCTGGAGCGGCTGCCGTCGCGGGATGCTTACTGGTTCGGTTGGTTCACCTTCTACCCGCACACAGAGATTTACGCTCCGTAGGGGTGTCGTCAAATTCGGAATACGGCGGCAAGTTGACGGAGCAACCTGGTTTGCAGGATTGTCTTGTGAAAGAAAGGCGTGGGATAGCCGCCCGTTAGGCCCCAAGCGCCGCTTCTTTCTTGGCCGCCTGCCAAGGGGGAAGCATGGTATAGATTGCCCCGGTGTCAATCGGCGCTTCGACGGCGACAAATTCCTCGCGCGCCAAGCTGCCTGCTTCAAGCTCTGCGCTGAATACACCTAATTCATTACCCTTTTTCCCAGAGACCGGCCCGCGCTAGAACACCCCGGGGTCCACATACTCCCCGTACACCTCACGCAGGGTATCCAGAACCTCCCCCTCCGTCGCCATTGCGCCGACGGCCTCCAGCGTTGGGGGCATGAGGTTCCGGTCGTCCTTGGCGGCCTGCTTCAGGGCCGACAGGGCGGCGCGGACGGCGACCGGGCTGCGGCCGGCGCGGGCTTGGGCCAAGCGGCCCTTTTGCCATTCCTCTTCCTCCGGGTCGAACTGGAACAATTCCAGCTTCTGCTGAGTTTCTGACTGGTACTGGTTTAGCCCTACGATGACCTGCCGCCCGGACTCGATGCGCTGCTGGTATTCGTAGGCGGAGCGGGCGATTTCGCGCTCGATGTAGCCGCTGCCGATGGCTTGCAGGATGCCCTGGCGCATGGATCCCGCACCCATTTCATCAATGCGGTTTATGTACTCCAGGGCAGCGTTCTCGATGTCGTTGGTGAGCGTCTCCACGAACACGGAGCCGCCTAGGGGGTCGGCGGTGGCGGCGGCGCCCGACTCGTGGGCCAGAATCAACTGCGTCGCCAAAGACATCCGCATGGCCTCTTCCGAGGGTATGTCATAGGCTTCGTCATAGCCGCTGACGTGCAGCGATTGGGTGCCGCCCAGCACTGCGGCCAGCGCCTGCAACGCGCCGCGGACGATGTTGTTCTGGGCGTCCTGACGCATAAGCGTGGAACCCAGGGTTTGGGTGTGGAAGCGCATCCGCATAGATTCGGGCCGGGTTGCCCGGTAGCGTTCCTTCACCAGCCGCGCCCACATCCGGCGGGCGGCGCGGAACTTGGCGATTTCCTCGAATATGTCGTTGTGGACGCCGAAAAAGAAAGACAAACGGGGCGCGAAGTCGTCCACCGGCATCCCGCGGGCCAGGGCCGACTCCACGTAGGCCATGCCCTGGGCGATGGTGAAGGCCAGTTCCTGCACCGCGTCGGAACCGCTTTCCCGCGTGTGGTAGCCGGAGATGGAGATGGTGTACCAGTTGGGAACGTGAGCCGTGCAGAACTCCACAATATCGGTGGTCAGCTTCAGCGACGGCTCCGGCCCCAGAGCAAAGGTTTTCTGACCGTGAAACTCTTTCAGCGAATCGTTTTGCACCGTTCCCCGCAGGGCGTCCCACGGGACGCCGCGCCCTTGGGCCACGGCCAAGAACATACTCAGCAGCACGATGGACGGGTGGTTGATGGTCAGGGATACGCTGACCTGTTCCAAGGGAATTTCGTGAAACAGGTCGTCCATATCGCGCACGGTGTCTATGGCGACGCCCAGCCGCCCCACCTCGCCCTCGGCCAGTTCGTGGTCGGAATCATAGCCGGTCAGCGTCGGGTGGTCGAAGTCGGTGCTGATGCCGGTCTGCCCGTGTTCCAGCAGGAAGCGGTAGCGCTCGTTGGTGGCTTGGGCCGTGCCAAAGCCGGCGATTTGACGGCGAGTCCAAAGCCTTCCCCGGTACATATCAGGATATGGGCCACGGGTGAAGGGGAATTCGCCGGGGCGGCCGATATCGCGGTCGAAGTCGATTCCCCCGGCGGCTTCCGCGCCGTAGACCGGCTTGACCGCCAGCCCTGAAAGCGTCCTGTATTCCGGTTGACGGGCGTTTTCGCCTTCGCTCATTTCCCTTCCCCTGTATGCCTGGGATCTGTTGTGTGCTTGGAATATGCTTCCGGGGCGCCCCCGCCACTGCCCTCTACCGGAGTGAATCCCGGCCCTCCGGGATTCACTCCCACCCTAACCCTCCCCATTGGCGGGAGGGAGTTAAGAGGACTTAGCTGACCCGAACATACTTGTCCACGCTTTTCTCGGCGGTGAGGGCTAGGTAGAGGTCGCCGTGGGCGTCTACCCAAGAGCCGTGGGCCGAGCGTGACGGGAACCGCTCCAGTACCTGGCCCTCGCCGTCCAGCACGCTGATTTGGGGCGGCTTGTTTTCTTCGGGCCGCTCGCTGGTGTAGAAAATGCCCTCGCTGTCCTGCGATATGTCCAATGGGCGCTGCATATCGGTCCACATGGTGATGTACTCGCCCTCGGGGGAGAAGACTTGGACGCGGCTGTTCTCGCGGTCGCACAGGTAGATGCGCCCGTCTTGGCCCACGATGAGGCTGTGGGGCAGGTGGAACTGGTTGGGGCCGCCCTTGCCAGGCTCGCCCCAAGAGGAAATCAACTCGCCCGCCGCCGAGAAGCGATGCACCCGGGCGTTGCGGTAGCCGTCGGAAACGTACAGGTCGCCGCTGGGCGAAGGCACCAGCTCGGTCAGGTAATTGAAGGGCCCGGCGGAGCGGGGGCAGACCTCCCCGGCCACTTCGCAGCCAGTGTCCGAGTACTGGCCGGGCGTTCCGATGGTCAGCAGAGGCGTGCCGTCGAGGCTGCACTTCTGCGCGATGCTCCCCTCGCGGTCGGTCAGATACACGATGTCGTCGGCGATGTAGATGCCGTGGGGGTTCTCGAAGCGCCCGTTTCCCCACGAACTCAGGTAATTGCCCTCCCGGTCGAAAATCACTACCGGAGGTTCCGCCCGCTGAAAGGCGTAGACCCGGTCTTGCGAATCCGTCGCTACGGCGCTGACCGTGCCGAAGGCCATGCCCTCGGGCAGCCGCGCCCAGTCCTGAATAACCTCATAAGTGTACTTGCCGCTTCCTACGGTAGCCAAAGCAAGCGCCTCCTAATTCCCGATTTCTGCCGGCGGGATGGCCGCAGTTAACATACTACCATAGCGGCGCGGCGCCGGAAGGGCCGGGCTGCGTTAGGCGGAGAATTTTCTCCCGCTCCCTCCCGGGAAAGTCCAGGGACGGGGGCGCCGCGGCTTCGGAGCGGCTGCTTTCCCGGCGGTTCGCCCTCACTCTCTGCTTGCCCTCGCCCTCTGTAAGGAAAGGAAAGGAAACCGCTATTAGACCCGCCCGTTGTAAAGGTAATGCGGGCCGTCGGCGGGGGGCTGCCAGCTTTGGTAGAAATTCTCCGCGTAAGGCAGCAGCCGCGCCGCCATTTGCCTGATTGCCAGCGTTTCCGGCTCTATGGGGCGGGCGAGCTGTTGGCGCAGTTCGGCGGTAATTTCTTCCTCGTCGGCCTTGATGGAGCGGCCGCCGCGCAGCACTACTTCGCCGTTAATCAGCACCGTGTCCACGTGGGCGGACTTGCCCCGGTACACCACGGCGTTCACGGCGTCAGCGCCGGCGTCGCCGGATCCCTCGAAGTAAGGCGCGGTCATGGCGTCCCAGTCCAGCAGGGCCATATCAGCGCAGCGGCCCGGCTCCAGGGCGCCGATGCGCCCCTCGAACCCGGTGGGGCGGGCGGCGTTGGCCGTAGCCAGCCGCAGCGCTTGGTGGGTGTCCAGCGCCGGACGGTCGAGGCCGGGCTGACGGTGCAGTTTGGCGGCCAGACGCAGCTCTTGGAGCATATCGTCATCGTCGTTGAGGGCGGTGCTGTCGGTGCCTAGCGCCACGTTGACGCCCCCGGCCAGCATGGCGTTCACCGGAGCAATGCCGTTCTTCAGCCGCAGGTTGGAGCTGGGGTTGTGGCAGACAGTGGCCCCGGCCGCCGCCAGCAGTTCTATATCCCCTTCGGTCAGCCAAACCGAATGGGCGCAGGAAAGCTCCGGGCCCAAGAATCCCAGTTCCGCCAGATGCGCCGTCGGCGTCTTGCCCCAAGCGCGAAGGCCGTATTCCTGCTGATACCAGCTTTCCGCCAAGTGCATATGGACGGCGGCCCCGTAGCGGGCGGCATACTCCTTGGTGTGGAACAGGAACTCGTCAGAAACCCACTGGGCGTTGCTGGGGCTGAGCAGCACCGAAACCAGGCTGCCCGGCGCCTCGGCCCCGTGGCGTTCCCGCAGCGTCTCGAACGCCGCGAAATAATCACCCTCGGTCATATCCGTTTCCGAAATGTACCGGCGCACGGCACCGGCTAAGTCTGCTGGCAGGCCGGAGAGGAACGCTTCGTCGTCGTGGTAGACCACCCGGTTCCGTCCCCGGTAGTATACGGAAAAAGCCGTCCTCATTCCTGCGCCGCCGAATCCCTGGAGCACTTGATCCGCCTCGTCGGCCAGCCCGCTTATTGGCGTGCGCGGATGGTTGTACATCACCGTGGTGGTGCCGGACTTGATCATCTGGATGGCGGTGTACCGGGTAATCAGGCGCCAGTCAACCGGGCGGCGGCCCCAGCCTTCCAATATCCAGGTTTCCAGGCAGCCGTCGGTGGTTCCCATCTGGAAAGTGGAGATGCCGCGCCCGTGGTGGTGCGAGTTGACCAGCCCCGGCATGACCACGAAACGCGGGCCGCCGATGACCTCGTCAACTGGCCGGTCTTTCAGGTCGTCATAGGCGCCGACGGCCTCTATGACGCCGTCGCGCTGCAAAACTGCGCCGTCGGTGATGACCCGGCTCCCGCCGTTGCCGGTTCCCGCTTCGCAGATAACGTATCTCCCCCGAATCAGCGATGCCGCCATGACGCACCCCCTCGCAGGCTGCCGAGCGTTGCGCTTATGCGCCTATGATAGAGCCGCCCGGTGGCGTGTCAAGGCGGCGGGCGGGTATAATGCGGTCGCTCTAGCCCTGCCACCGGGCAGAGGGGGCCGGAAATAGGACAAAAAATCAAAGCTAGGTTCGCCGCTACGACGTTGCGCCATGGCCTTGATTGTGCTGACTAACAACATAGATCGCCTCGGGCGGGTGAACGGACTCGAAATCAGATCCAGGCAGCAAACCGGAGGGGGTTGAAATGGCGGGATTGGAAGGCAAGGTGGCGTTGATTACCGGCGCGGGCGGGATGCGCGGCGTGGGGCGGGCCACGGTGATGAAACTGGCCGGGCTGGGAGCGGACATCGCGCTGACCGACGTTCACCGCGAGACGGAGGATCTGCCGCCTGCCGAAGTGCGCAACGGTTGGCGCGGCATTGACGCCGTGTCCGAGGAAGTCGAAGCCATTGGCCGGCGCGCCTTTCCGGCATACTGCGACCTGGGGGACAGTTTCCAGATAATGCGCATGGTGGAACAGGTGATGGATCGCTATGGGCGCATTGACATTCTGGTGAACAACGCCCGGGCCATCATTGGGCGGGACAAAGTTTCCGTAACCGAACTGGAGCAGGAAGTCTGGGAGCATTTCCTGAGAATCAACGCCACGGCCCCCTACCTGCTGACCAAAGAGGCGGGCCGCCGGATGATTGAAGCGGGCAATGGCGGGCGCATCATCAACATCGCCTCCAACGCCTCCAAGCAGGCCAGCGCGACGGGCGCGGCCTACAGTGCCTCCAAGTTCGCCGTGCTGGGGCTGACCCAAGCGTCGGCGCTGGACCTGGCCCCCTACGGCATTACGGTCAACGCCGTCTGCCCCGGCCCCATCAACACCGACCGCATGAGCTACTGGGAGCGCGACCAAGCCGCCGAGCGGGGCATCACGCAAGAGGAGTTTCGGAACCGGATAGTTCAGGCCGGGGCGCAGGCCAGCCCGCTGGGCCGCATCGCCGAGCCGCAGGATGTCGCCAACGTGGTCGCCTTCCTGGCCGGCGACGAGGCGTCCTTCATAACCGGGCAAGCCTATAACGTCAACGGCGGTCTGCTGTTCCACTAGTCGTTTTCGGAGCCGAAAACCGCTTGGCGCAGGGTGTCGTTGAGACGTTTGTGCCAGTCGGGGCCAGCGTTGCGGAAGTGGTCAAGGATGTCGTAATCAATGGGGATGTTGACCCACTCCTTCGCTGGCGGCATCTTCTTCCCTTTGTTGCGCTCATACCACTCGACGATTTCCGGGAAGACCTCCCTAGCCGGGCGCATCTCCTTAATCTGCTCTGGCGTCAACTCCGGATTATCCGGGTCCAAGGCAATGCCCGCACGGATTTCAGCGTCTTCCTTTGGAGTAGGCAGGACAATCTTACGTTTGGTTCTCGCCATATTCTCTAACCTCACTTCTGTCAGCTTTCCGTAGGCTGATAATTCGGAAGTTATCGCCCCGAATAGTGTATGCGACAGAGTACAGATCGGCGTCAATGAAACTCAGTGCCACCCACCTCCGCTCATTGTGCCGGTCGTCGAATCTGATTATGGCACTGCCCCAATCGAACGAGTAGATACTCCGGAAGTCCACTCTATGCTTGGTAAGGTTGGCAAGCCGTTTCGCCTCGTCCCATTCGTAAGGCATATCTCAATCCTACCGACAAAACGCGCCGCCAACAACCTCCCGATGCCGTCCCGGTTAGAAATAACGCCCCTTCAGCACGCCGCCGCTCCCAGCGGTATCTTGCGCCTTATCAGCGGTTCCCGCACTGCCAGCGTCAGCCCGGCCGCCGCCAGGGACAGGGCCAGCATCAGGATGAAGGCCGCATTGTAGCTGCCCGTAAGGTCGTAAATCCAGCCGCCGGCGAGGGCGCCCAGCCCGCCGGTTATCTGGTGGATCATTGAGATGGTGCCAGTCAAGGCGCCGAGGCGTGACGGGCCGTAGATGTTGCCCAAGAACACCACCGTCAGCGGCGCGGTTATCAGGAAGGTGAAGCCATAGAGCAGACCGAAGGCCAGGATTGCCGGTGTGCTTTGCAAGGGCAGTATCAGGGCGAAGATGCCGATTCGCATCAGAAAGCACATCGCCGTGGGGCGCGATGCGCCGAAAGCGTCGGCCATCACCCCGGCGGCGAGTACGCCCATCAGCCCCATCACTCCCATCCAGGCCAACAGGTTGCCGGCCAGCACGTCGCCCACTCCTTGATCCTGGGCGAAGGCCACGATGTGGGTTGCCACAAAGAAGTCCTGAAAGCCGCATATTGAGTAGATGCCCACCAAGAGCAGGAAAGGACGGGAGGCCAGCGCCTGCCGCAGGGTCAGCGGTTGGGGCGCCGGTTCGTTTTCCGAAGCGCCCGGCGCCGACTCGGCCGCGGCCGGCGGGCGAGGGCGCACTACCAGCAAGGTCAGCGGCAACAGGATGGCGATATTCGCTATGGCGAGGATGGCATACGATGAGCGCCATCCTATGGCGACCAGGAGCGAAGCCAGCGCGGCCACGATGAAGAGCTGCCCAATGGCGTTGCCCGAGACGGCGATGCTGGTTGCCATGCCCCGGCGTTCGATGAACCACTGGCTCACCATGACCACGACGGGCGCAATGGAAGTGCCGGAGTTGCCCAAGGCGTAGAACACACCGTAGACCAAGAACACCTGCCACGAGTGTTGCACCAGCCCCATCAGCGCCAGCCCTGCCGCTGCGATGACCACGCCGGCGGCTATGGCGCCGCGCAGGCTCCAGCGGTCCACCAGCCGCCCCACGAAGGGCATCGCCACCGCCGAGACCACCATGAACATGGTCACCGCCAGCGACAGCGTGGAGCGGCTGACCGCCAGGTCTTCCGACATCGGCTTCAGCATCAGCCCGAAGGCGAACCGGGAGCCGCCGCTGAAGAACAAAATGGCAAACCCGGCGGCCAGGATGGCCCAACTATAATCGGGGCGTTTCAACATCTGCATAATACACATTTAAGAGCATATATGCCTAAGCGTATATGCCCTTGACTGCACCCTGCCGGGCCAAGCCCGGTTTATCTTGCCTTGTCCTTTCCAAGCCATTTACGGCGGCAACACTGCTCCGGTTTCAATGCCAGCCCCCATGTCTCAACCCATGATTTCGGAAGTCTATTGCGCTTGGCTAATCTCAGCCTTCACCGCCGAATGTTCGGGGCAGAGGAGCGGGAGTAGCAGCTTTGCCGCGTCGAGGAGTTCAATCGTGGCCGGTTTGCCATTTTCGTCGAAATCCACTACCAAGCCATCGCTGATTACCCAGACTCCCTGGGATGGCCTTCCGTTGGACAGACGCAACACGTCGTATTCATCATCATAAGAGATTAGCGGCTGTTTCATGCTACGCCCTCAAGTCATTGTGTCTGGTGTGGTCAGGATGAAGCAGAACATATTCGATGCGGTCATCTGTGACGTAGGCGCGGTTGGGAAAGCGGTCGTTCAGGAAATGGAGGGACAGCGTATAAACTACGCCGTGAACACGGATTTGATGCGGTTCGTTTTGCTGCTGCATACAGTATAGTGAAGCCGCGCGGCCCGGTATAGCCGCCGGGCCGCGCAGAGCTGTTCGGTTAGAACAGCCCCTTCACCGTGTTGATCACCCGCGCCTCGTTGGGCAGGTAGATATTCTCCAGGGCGCGGCTGTACGGCACCGGCGTGTGGGGGGCGGTCACTCGGGACGGGGGGGCGTCCAGGTAGTCGAAGCCTTCCTCGGCCACGCGGGCGCAGATTTCCGAGGCCAAGCTGCATACCGGCGTGTCCTCGTCCACCACCACCACCCGGTGAGTCTTGCGCACCGACTCCAGCACGTGGTCGTAGTCAATGGGCGAGATGCTGAGCAGGTCCACCACCTCGGCGTTGATGCCCTCTTTCGCCAGCTCCTCGGCGGCGTTGTTGGCTACCCAAGTCATCTTGGACAGGCCCACCAGCGTAACGTCGCTGCCCTCGCGCACCGTGCGTGCCTTGCCGATGGGGAAGGTGTACGGTTCCTCCGGCACCGGCCCCCGGTTGGTGTACAGCCCCTTATGCTCAAAGAACACTACCGGATCGTCGTCGCGGATGGCGGAAATCAGCAGCCCCTTGGCCGTGTAGGGATCCGACGGCACCACGCCCTTCAGCCCCGGTATGTGGCTGAATATGGAATAGTAGGACTCGGAGTGCTGGGCGGCGCTGCCGAAACCGGCGCCGATGCGGGTGAGCATCACGAAAGGAACCCTGACCTGACCGCCGAACATATAGCGCATCTTGGCGGCGTTGTTCAACATCTGATCCATGCAGACGCCGATGAAGTCCACGAACATCAGCTCGGCGATGGCCCGCATCCCGGTGGAGGCCGCGCCGATGGCGGTGCCAACAAAGGCCGCTTCCGACAGGGGGGTGTCCAGCACCCGCTGGTTGCCGAACTGCTGAATCAGGCCGACGGTGGTGCGGAAAGGCCCGCCCCAGGCGTCCACGATGCCCAAGTGCTCCCGGCCCGCGCCCCCGGCGATTTCCTCGCCCATGATAATGACCGTTTCGTCGCGCTCCATTTCCTGCCGGATGGCCTCGTTGATGGCCTCGCGCACTTGCAGTTCTCGGGTGGCGGTGGCTGTTGTCATCACACGCTCCTTGTATATGGTTAATCATCCGGTCCGGTTTTCTTGGCGCCGGCGACCGTGGGTTCCCGGCACCATTGGTTACGCAGGATTGCCAGTTGCGCCACGGCATCGGCGTCCAGTCCCAGCACTTCCGTCAGCAGCCGACGGTCCAGTTTCTGACGCACCGGGTCGCGGTAGGCTTCATTGGCGGGCAGCATCTTTTCCTGGCAAAGGTCGTCATAAATTTGGACGGCGGCCTCCAGCCGGATGGCATCAAGCCTGGTGACGTCCAGTGTTGGGATGTTGGGGATGACCTTTACGGTAACGCCGCCGCGCCCGGTCTGGGAACGGTTGCTGTTTATCCAGTAGCTTATGAGGCCCAACGTTCCATTGAGCCAAACGCAAGTAGCCTTTTCCATTTCCTGCGTTTTCATACTGAAGTTGGGCCAAGCCCGGCCGCCGGCCGATTTCTGTTCTGTGAATACGGCGCAAGTAGGGCTGGAATTAAACCCGCATTCATTGCTGATATGCAAATGGCTTACCTGTTGCCAGATTTTCTCAGCCTCGTCTTCCTTGCCTGATTTAATCACGCCGTGGCTGTCTGGGGATACCTCCATGCTTTGTTGAATTGCACTGTCACGGTTCCAAAGAAAAGGCCATTCAGTCCCGCTATTGGCTCCTGTGTGCTTTGTAAAAGGGCCGCGATTGGACTCTTGGGGGCCGCTGGCTATGTCTCTGTGCAGAGGGCCTGCTCTACCGATTTTCCCTATTCGTATCATCGGAACAGGAGCAGGGTTTTTGCGTTGCGGCAGCAGCAGCTTTCCCCCGGCTAAATCTTCCGCAGTTTGAACTAATCCCAAACTCGCAATGCGGACGGTAGTCCATTTTTCCAACGCATTGACTCTTTCAAGCCGTATGGTCGCAACCGGGTTGTCGCCAACACTGGCGTTCGAGTGCGTTCCCGGTTCAGTCAAATTAGCAATAGTTTTCTTGATGGCTTTGGCAGTTTCCTGCGCCGCCAATTTATCCGGCGGGCGTTGCGTCAAGTTGACGAAGTGAGCCAGATATTTGGGGTTTTCGCTATGGCGCAGACGGCGGGCGATGATTATTACTTCGGCCATATCCGTATCGGCGGAGAACGCCGAATCCCGCGCCGCGCCCTGCGCAATGCTGACGATTATGATGCCGTTATAGTTTTCGGCCAGCAGGCCGCGCAATTTCAGCCAGCTTTTCGCGGATGGGTTATCGCTGCCGCCCAACATTGCGGACAAAGGCAGAATCAACGCAATGTGTCCGCCGGGCCTGACCATGTTGTTGGCGATGGAGGTGAATTGAGTGCCCAACCCGGCGTTGCCGTCGCTGATAGTGTCTTTCGCCAGCCGCTTCACTTTCTCCGACATCGCCTTCTGCTCCTCTTCGGTGGTGTTGAAGGCGGCGTAGGCCGGGTTGCCGGGCTTGGCGTGGCCGGCGGCGTGATTGGTGGGCGTGGTGAAGGGCGGGTTCATTATCACCAGGGACTGGCTCAGCGGGGGCATATCCACTTCGATGGCCCGGCGCTCCTGCGTTGCGCCCAAGGCCATCTGCGCGTTCAGCGGCAAGACCGCCTGATGCCTGGTGGTGTTGAGGTCCAGCAGTTCCAGCGACCCGAGGTCCACAATGGGCTTCCCTTTGTGGTCAAATTCGCCAGTGCCGCCAAAGGGATACAGCACATTGCGGGTTCCGGTGTATCTCTCCCGGGGCGCCACCGATGACAGCAAAGATGAGGTCAGATGCACGGCGGCGGGCATTATGTCGCAGGCGGTGATGCTGTGTTCCATCATATGGGCGTGTACGGCGTCCGGGTTGCCGCCGTGGTTGCGGTGCAGGTCTCTGGCCCGCTGGTAGGCGGCCAGCACCAGCCCGCCGGAACCGCAGGCGTAGTCGGCGATGCGGTAGCCCTTCAGCGTTTCGGGGGAGGCCCAGTCCAAGTCATCGGGGACGGCCAGATACGCCGCCAAGGTAGTGCTTTCCGGGCGGGTGTAGTAAGTAGCCAGAGTTTGCCGGTCGGCAATCAGCCTCTGAAACACCGTGCCGGCCACATCGTTCTGCTTGATGGCGTTCTGTATGCCGTTGGCGGTTTCGGCCATCTCCTCCAGCAGTTCGGCGGCCTTCGCGGGCGGGATAATCGCCAAGAGCCGCTGGGCGATGTGAAATATGGGCCAGTAGTTGATGGAAAGTATGTTGTCCCACTCGGCGATTACGTCGTCGGGATGAAGTCCGGTGGGTTTGCGGATTTGCGCGATGCTCTTGATGGTTCGGGTTTCCGTCCGCCCGTTGATTTCCACGTCGGCGGAATAGCCCGCCAAGTTCTGCTGATAGGCCAAGGCGTTAATCAGCATTGTGGCGGTCATTTTCGCGGTCTGCGACCGGGCGTTCTGGTCAGCTTTTTCCTGTTTCGATTCCGCGGGAGTAGCGGGCGGCTTGGCCGGATAGGCGGGCCACTGCTGGCGCAGCTCGGTTCCAATGGCCTCGCCGATGCCGGTGCCTTTGGCGCAGGCCAGAATCCGGACGGCGGCAGCCTCAACGCCTTGCTCGAAGGCTTTGGTGGCGGCGTCAATGATGTCCTGCGGCTCGGCCGCAGGACGGATGAAGTCAATCAAGTCGCGGATGCTGCCCTGGATAAACCCGGCTTGGGGAAACCGGGTTTGTTCCTTGTCGTTGCCTTGGTAAACGGCGTACTCGATTTCGTGGCCGGCTTCCAGCATCCGCTGGGCGTCGTCGCCGGTGGCGCACTGGCGCAATTCGCCGGCGGCGCGAATGGCAATGACGGCGCCGACTTTGCCGGCGGCGTCCGTCACGGCCGGGGCCAGCTCGCGCCCGATGCTCTTCATGCAATCGTCGGCGAGGGTGGCCGCGGGCGCGTACTCGGTTTCGATAACCACGGGAGGGCCGTCGGCGCGGGTAATCAGAACGTCGGGCTTGGTTCGCGGCCCCCGCAACGCCCCCCAGAGTTCCTCGCGGGCCTGCCAGCCGGCCGAGTCGGTCAGCTTGTTGATGATGCTGGCAATGCGCCCGTTTAGTTGAGGTTCTTCCAGCACTGTCCGCGCCCTCGGCCCTAGGCGGGCATATTCGCGCCCCGGCGCATCATATCCACCGGGTATTCGACGTAAACGTCTTCGTAGAGTTCGTGGGGTTCCGGGAGGGGCGAGGCGTCGGCGAAACTCACCGCCTCCTCCATCAGGGCGCCCACCTCGGCGTCAATGGCGTCCAGCTCTCCGGCGGTGATTTCGCCTTGGGGTATGACCGTTTCGCGGAAAACCTTGAGGGGGTCGCGGCCCCGCCAGTGTTCTTCCTCTTCCGCAGTGCGGTAGGACAGCGGGTTGTCAAACACCGTGTGGCCGTAGTAGCGGTAGGTGCGGCACTCCAGCATGGTGGGCCCCTCACCGGCGCGGGCGCGGGCCACGGCGTGGGAGGCGGCCTCGTAGACGTCGAACACGTTCATGCCGTCCACCGTGAAGCCGGGCATATTATACCCGGCGGCGCGGTCGGAAATGCGCTCCACGGATGAGGCGTACTCCACCGGCGTGGACTCGGCGTAACCGTTGTTCTCGCAACAGAAGATGACGGGCAGCTTCCAGACCGAGGCCAAGTTCATGCACTCGTGAAGCACGCCCTGGTTGGCGCCGCCGTCGCCGAAGAAGGCCACGGCCACCCGCCGGTTGTTGTATTTGAGCTTGGAGGTGAGGGCGGCGCCCACGGCCAGCGGCACGCTGCCGGCCACGATGCCGTTGGTTCCCAGCATTCCCTTGCTCATATCGGCGATGTGCATCGAGCCGCCCTTGCCCTTGTTGGGGCCGGTGACGCGCCCGAACAGCTCGGCCATCATCCCCTTGGGGTCAACCCCCTTGGCGATGCAATGCCCGTGGCCGCGGTGGGTGCTGCCGATGTAGTCGTCGTCGCTCAGGTTGGCGCAGACGCCGGTAGGCACAGCCTCCTGCCCGGCGGAGGAATGCACCGAGGCGGACATTCCCCGCTGTCCGGTCTCCGGGATGCCCCGCTCCTCAAAGTCGCGGATGGTCTTCATGGTGCGGTAGAGCCTTATGAGAGTGTCGCGGTCGAGGTCCATACTCCCCCCGAATAGCGAATAACCGAAATTTGCCCCAATACTAGCATGAGGGCAAATGCTGTCAAGCTGTCAATAGAAGAGAATTGCCAAATGCCTTCTCCGGCATCCAAGCCGGAGGCGCTGGAAAAAGCGGGCAAATTGCCGGTGGATGAAGCATGCCGCGGGATTATGAACGAGGGGACGAGGACGTTTTAACATAACGGGGCAAGTTGGTATCATTCCCCGGTCACCAAATTTCGGAGGTTGGCGCAATGACGCAAGATCTGGGCCGCATTGACCGTCCGGCGGCGGAGCAGTACCGGGGCCGCCGCAAGCTGGTGCTGGTTCCCTTGGTGTACAGTCCGGCCCCGGACGAACCGGAGGGCGGCGCCGCCCTACAGAACTATTGGGAGCAGATGCAGACCCAGGTGGCGGCGCTGGAAAACGCCCTCGGCGGCTTGCAGCGCCTCTATCACGAAAGCGTCACCGCCGGCGGGGATGAGGGCATGGAGCAGTTGCATGCCGGCGACCGGCGCAGCCACGCTTTCATTGCAGGCAAGCGGGAGGCCGGCGCGGTGCTGGAGGCCACCGAAGACCTCGAGATACTGCTGGAAACCCTTGACCTGCAACGATGTTTGATGCTGCCCCTGACCAGCCCCGGCGTGGCCTCCCGGCTCCAGGAGTGGCACGCCGAGGCCAACCGCCGACGCTACGAACACATCGCCCGCCGCATCTCCGAAACGCTGGAGGAGGACGGCGTGGGATTGCTGCTAATCAGCGAGCGGCACCAGGTGCAGTTCCCCTCTGACGTCGAGGTCTTCTACGTGTCCCCGCCCGCGCTGGACGAGTTCCGCCGCTGGCTTCAGAACTGGGCGGCGCGGCAGCAGCAGGCCGCCGATGAGAGAGAAGGGAAGGGCGGGGAGTGAGAGAGGGCCAATACCGTTTCTCGCTCCGCATTGACACCCCGCCCGGCTGATTCCATACTGGCAACCACTTGACAAAAGAGCAGGCCCTTGATTCCCCCTCTCCCGGTGAAGAGGGTTAAGGCAGGGGTCTTGATGGGGGCGCAAGATGGAGCGCGAATTCTTCTTCTTCACCGAAATGGGCTATACCGCCTACCCGCAGGACGAAGCTAGGCGAGTCGGCTACAACAACCTGATGTTCCCCAATGAGCATTTCAGCCCGGAGAAGGCCCAGGAACTCTACGGTATGTACTTCGATGAGCTTCAGTACTGCACCGAGGCGGGTTTCGACGGCGTGATGATCAACGAACATCACAACAACCCGCTGTGCATGATGCCCTCGGTCAACGTCATCGGCTCCGTGCTGGCTACCCGCACCAAGCAGGGCAAGATAGTGTTCCTAGGCAACGTGCTGCCCATCCACGACAACCCCCTGCGGGTCGCCGAGGAAGTGGCGATGATTGACATACTGTCCGGCGGGCGGGTGGTATGCGGGTTCGTGCGCGGCATCGGCCAAGAAAGCATGGCTACCAACACCAACCCCATCTACAACCGCGAGCGGTTCGACGAGGCCCACAACGTCATCGTCCAAGCCTGGACCACCCCCGGCCCCTTCCGCTACGAGGGCAGGCACTTCCACTACCGCGTCGTCAACCCGTGGGTGATGCCGCTCCAGAAGCCCCACCCGCCCATCTGGATTCCCGGCGTGGCCTCGCCGGAATCGGTGGTCTGGGCCGCCAAGCACCAATACCCCTACGTGGCCTTGGCCCCGCCGCTGCAACTCTTGTCCGACATCTACCGGCTCTACCAGAACACCGCCGAGGCCGACGGATGGACGCCCACGCCGGAACATCGCGGCTACGCGGTGCGGGTGAACGTGGCCGACTCCGACGAAAAGGCGTATGAGGAAGGCAAGAACTTCTACTGGCAGCTAGGCACGTCCTTCGGCGTCACCCCCAACCACTGGCTGGCCCCGCCGGGCTACCTGACCCGCGCCGCAGCCACCGGCGCCCGCGAGCAGGCGCGCCGCGCCGTCCAGACCGTCGTCCCCGGCGGCCCCGTACTGCCCTACGACGACGCTCAGGCCACCTACCAGATAGTCACCGGCAACCCCGACACGGTCATCAAGAAGATGAAGCATCTCATCGACATCATTGACCCCGGTTACATCATCTTCTGGGGCCGCGAGGGGCCTATGTCCCACGACGTCGCTGTGCGCAGCATAGACCTGATGACCCAGGAGGTCATCCCGGCCCTGCGGGAGTATGAGGCGCAGAGGAAAGAGTGACCCGGAAATGACCACGCCGGAAAGAAGTAACCCCGGCAATGGCGGCGCGGACGCGGCGGCGGCCATCCGATCTTCCTTGCGTGGGCGGAGCGACACGGAGCTATCGCCGGAGGACATACCTGCGGTTGCAGCAAACTACCGCAACAACATGAACTACTACCGGCGCCACGGGCAGGAATGTTTGGCCGCCGGGGACTACCGGCAGGCTGCCGAAAAATCCTGGGGCGCCTACGCATCGTCGGTAAAGTCCATCGCAGCCGGTTACGGGATGCGGATTTCGTTCCACGGCAGCATCATCAGCGTCGGCGGCGCCCTAGCGTCCCTAGCCGGACAGGAAAACCCCGGAAATGGAGCGGTTCTGAACGATGGCTTGGGTCTGGCGCGTAGCCTGCACCAGCATTTCTACGAAAATGACCTTCCCGCAGAGCAGGTCATATTTTCGGCTGAAAGGGTTGCCGCTGCCATTGACCTGATGCAGCGGCGCTTCGCTGCCGGTGGGCCGGATGATACCGGCCAGCCGTGAGGTGGATCCGATTGTTTGACGGCTTGGCATAATTCCCCTCCAAAATAAAGCACAGAAAAGATGGCCTTCATTGGGCATGGCCGGGAGGTAATGATGGACGCAATGTTGCAGCAGGGAGGCCGTTTCCCCGCGCTGGAGCTGAAGCTGCCGGAAGGCGGGACTCTGGCCCTGCCCGGCGGCGCTCCCAGCCGCTATACCGCGCTGCTGTTCTACCGGGGCCACTGGTGACCCTACTGCCAGCGGCAGTTGGCCGCTTATGAGGCTGCCAAGACGGAGCTGGAGGCCCTGGGCGTCACGGTTATTGCCGTCAGCGCCGACACCGAGGAGCAAGCGCAGGAAGTGAAAGGACGCGGCCTGACTTTCCCGGTGGCTTACGGCGCCACCAAAGCCGACGCTGACACCATCGGCGCTTGGTGGTCGGACGATCGGGGCGGATTTATTCAGCCCGCCGAGTTCCTGCTGGGCCGCGGCGGCGTGGTGCTGGGGTCAATGTACGCCTCCGGGCCGGTGGGACGCATGGGCGCGGATGAGGTTATCCGCGCCATAACCAGCCGCGAGAACCGGCGGCGGCAAGAGGAAGGCGAAACGCAGCGGTAATCTCCCAATCCTGAAATTTGTGATTCAGACTATGAACGAAGCCAATCAGCAACTGGTTGACATGATGGAGCATGTCTGGCGCTCCATCGCCGGCCTCTGCGACGGCCTGACCGAAGAGGAGTGGAAAACACCCACCGACTGCCCTGGCTGGTCGGTGCAGGACCAGGTGTCGCATCTGGCCGGCTCCGAAACCGGCATTCTGGGCGACCCCGACCCCGGCCACACGCCCAGCGAAGGGGCCTTGGCCCACACCCGCAGCGAGCAGGGACGGCGCAACGAAATCGTGGTGGACTTCCGCCGCCCGTGGGCTGGGGAGCAGGTGCTGTCGGACTTCCGCGCCAAGATCGCCCGCAGGGTTTCTTTCCTGCGCGCCCAGTCCGACGGCGACTTCGCCGCCGAAATGCAGACCCCCATGGGGCCGGCCCCGATGTCCGAGTTCATCAGTATCCGCATCATGGACGCCTGGGTTCACGAGCAGGACATCCGCCGCGCCCTGAACCGCCCCGGCCACTACGACAGTCCAGCGGCGGCCCACGCGCTCAACCGCATCATCCGCGCCATGCCCTTCGTCGCCGCCCGCCGCGCCCAGGCCCCCGACGGCGCCACCGTTGTCATAGACATATCAGGCCCGGCCGGCCGGGTTTGTGCCATCGGCGTCGAGGGCGGGCGGGGCCGGGAGCTGGAGCAGGCCCCGGTCAGCCCAACCGTCTGCGTAACTCTGGAAGCCGAAACCTTTGGCTGCCTCGGCTGCGGACGCTGGGAGCCTGACGAAGTTCTGCGGTCGGGCAAGGTGTCCATCGAGGGCGACACGGCTCTGGGCGAGTCCATAGTGCGCCAAATGAACATAATGCCCTGACCCCCGTATTTCCCGCAAAACGAAAGGCGCTGGTGTACGGCCTCATCAGCGCCAGTGTTCTCAACACGAGCCGATTATGCGCGATTCCGCAGCCGCCAGTCCGCCATTTCCGCCTGCGCGGGAATCCAGAGGGTTTTTGCACCTGGGGAGTTGGTCGTAAGCAACGGCGCCCGGATTCCTTCCTGCGCGGGAAGGGCGGGGCTTGCCGGGCATTATCAGACCTGTTGAGAATGTTGCAGAGCCGTTTCTATTTCTCCTGGCCTCTTATGGTGATATTATTATTGCCACAAAATCATATACGCCCATAATCGCCACCGGCTGAGTTGATTAGTTGCAAAGGCCCAAATTCCGTATCTCCCGGCCCGCACCGAGCCAGGGCGCTCCGTCCTCCGCTGCTGCTGGAACCAGGCCCCAGGCCAAAGGACTGGCCGCCCGCCTTCCCTTCCACTATAGTTGGATAATCATTGCCATCCTCGCTACGGTGCAGATTTTCGCCAGCTCCATCAGCATGGCCGCCGGCATTATGCTCCCGCCCCTTACCGATGAGAGCGGGCCCTTCGCTTGGAACGAAAGCCTGGTTACTCTCGGCATAGCCGCCTACTATGGATTCGGCGCGTTCTACGCTCCTATTACCGGCTGGATGGGCGACCGCTTCGGCTCCCGCATCATGCTGCTGGCGGCGGCCGTTCTGTACCTTATCAGTATGCTGCTCCTGAGCCGGATCAGCGAGATCTGGCAATTCTTCCTCTTCTTCGGAGTATTGCTCTCGCTCACCCAGTCGCTGGGCATGGTGCCGCTGATGGCCTCGGTCAGCGGGTGGTTCCGCCGTCGGCTGGGGCTGGGCATTGGCATCCTGTGGGCTGCCGGGGGCATCGGCACCGCGATTTTCGCCCCCGTCGCCGGTTACCTTATCGAGACCCTAGGCTGGCAGGGCAACTTTGTCGTCATCGGCCTTGTCGGGGGCGGAGCCATGCTGGCCCTGGTTCCTTTGATGCGCAACCGTCCTGCCGACGCCGGCATCGAACCCTACGGGGCGCGGCCCGGCGATAGTGCCCCGGTCAGGCTGGAGCAAGGGCTGGAACGCTTGCGGATGCAGGTGTTCAACAAGAATATCCGCCGCACCCGCCCCTTCTGGAACCTGCCCCTGATTCACGGCTTGGGCTGCGCGGGCCACGGCATCATCCTGATATACGTAGCCAAGTACGCCATCGACTCGGGCGTGTTCAACAGCCTCGCCACCTCCGGGATAATCCTGTCGATTATATCGCTGGTGAGCATCATCAGCCGCTTCGGTACGCCGGTGCTGGCCGAGATATACGGAACCCGCCGGATGATGGCGATGAGTCTGACCATTCAGGGGCTGACCGTTCCCATCATTATGTTTGGCCCCTCGGATCCTTGGGTTTTCTACCTGTTCGCGGTTAGTTTCGGGCTGGGCTTTGGCGGCGAATGGACTGGCTACCTGATTATCAACCGCCAGTACTTCGGCGATGGGCCTATGGGCACGGTCTACGGCTGGCAGACCACCGGGGCATTGATGGGCCACTTCGTCGCCACCGCCCTGGCCGGGCTGATCATGTATGCCACCGGCTCATATATGGCTATTCTTGGCTTGTCAATGGCCTACAGCCTGGGCGGTGTGGTAGTAATCGCCCTGCTGGATAATAACTCGCAAGTGCTGATACCGGACTGGGAGAGCGAACTGCCCGACGAGGCGCGCCGGAGACAAGCGACGCCACAGCCTCCACCCGCGCCGACCCCGGCTCCCGCCGGCGGCGACGGGGATGATTGACGGATTTGCGCCTTCGGACACTTGGGAAAGAAATACAAAAACTCAGGGGCGTACAGCCGTGCGCCCCTGCAACGTATCCAACAAGATATTGTTTCCAACAAGATATTTCTTGTGCCCATTCCCCTACTCCCCCTCCAGGAACTCCCGCACGAACGCCGTGGCCGGTTCCTTGTCGTACAGGCTGTTCAGCAGTACCACGTTGCGGTATACGTCGCCCTGGAAGAAGCGCTCGTAGAGAATCTGGCGCTGCCCGAAGGCGCTGCAACAAGTGTCCCAGGCCAGACGGAACAGGCGCACCCGGTCTTCCGCGGTGGCGGTGTCGGTGTCCAGGTATGCCGCCAGTTCCCCGGCCAGCGGGCCGGACAGGTCGGCCTCGGTGGGCAGGGCCATCAGGCTGCTGGAGCCCATCAGTTGCAGTATCTCGCCCATGCGCGGATACATACGGATGAACAGGTGGCGGGCCACGGTCAGCGGCATTTCCGCCGGACACAGCACGCCCCATTGGTCGAAGTCCGCCTCGGCCTCGGCGGCCCGCAGCAGCGCCTTGGTGGTTTCGAGGCTTTCGATGACCTCCGCCGTCATTTGCAGCATCTGAGGCTGCTGGCCGGAGCCTAGAACCTGTTGCATCAGGTTGGCGAGGCCCAGCACGAACTCCAGCTTGACCACGTTCTTGGTCACCACCTGATGCCCGGAATGCAGGTATTGATGCGTATGGCGCGACATATTGTTGCAACGTTCCGGGTCGCCCAGCAGGAACACCCGCTCCCACGGCACAAACACGTTATCGAAAAAGGCCAGCGCGTCCATCT
Organism: Dehalococcoidia bacterium; assembly: GCA_965213725.1. Classification (GTDB taxonomy): domain Bacteria; phylum Chloroflexota; class Dehalococcoidia; order Lucifugimonadales; family UBA3495; genus VXOI01. Next base: position 1,004,853 of record OZ243924.1, on the reverse strand, counting down.
CCTCGAAGCGCGAACCCAGCGGATGGTCGAACCGGGAGCGTCCCAGATCGAAACTCTCCCGGCACAGGAACTTCAGCCCCGGTGCGTCGCAGGGCAGGGCGAAGGCGAAGGACGTCCGCCCCGGCGCTCCGCTGGGTAGCCGGTGGGAGCGGGCCGGATACACCGCGATTTCGTCGGCGATGGGCAGCGTTGCCAGCAGCCGCGCCCCGTGAACGATGATGCCCGCGCCGGTCTCCTTGACCACCGACAGCGCGATGTCGGTGTTGTCGTTCAGGATTGACTCAGCGGGCGCCCGGTTGCGCTGGAGGTTGACCAGCGTATGGGTCAGCACCAAGTCTTCCTCTCGCACCATTTGGTAGTAGTTCTGGATGTTCTGCTTGAATTCCGGCCGGTCTTCGCCGAAATAGTCCCCGGCGGCGGCCATGGCCATCAGGCTGACGTTGAGGAAGTCCGGGGTGCGCCCCATCATACCGCAGCTAACCTGCGCCCAGCGGCGCATCATCTCGCGGCGGGCCGTTAGGTCGGCCGCGGTCTGCGGGGTGATGAAGGACAGCCCCACCGGCTCGCCGCTGCTGGGGGAGGCGTAGGTCATATCCGCTCCGGCTGTCCCGGAGCCGGCGTTTTCGTGCTGGAGGTCGTAGAGCCGGGCCACTGTTTTCACCCCGCCGCTCAGCCCGGTGTGGGTGGTGGCGTCTTTCACCTGCTCGCCGCGCAGGTAAAGGGCGGGCGGCCTTTCCCGCAGCCTTTCGATGTACTGCTGTCCGTTTCTGGCAGGCATACTGCACCTCCCGCCACATTTGTCTTTCTATTTTGGACGCAAAGTCGCAATGATGCAAAGGCGCAATGAGTTCACCCTCAGTCCGCTGGCCGCTGTCTGCGCTCAGCTTGCGCGGGCCGCAGTTCGCCTTTCCGCAGGCCCTAGCCGCCGCGTTTGCGCCGGCCCGGGCAGGGGCCGGGTCTTCTCAAATTTCTGCCCCATCTGATTCGGGGGCAGGACAATGGCTGCAGCAAACTCGGGCAGCCGGTTCGGAGCAGGGGGGTTCGGTTGTTGGCGTGATGGTCTGAGCCAGTGTTTTCAGGGTTCATCCGACAGGAAATCGCTCAAAATCTTCCCGTCCTGAAAATCCTGACTCAGACAAATGCGTTAAGATAGAGGCCAGCCGGATCGGATACAGGAGTGGCAGGACACTATGCTCAGCAAGGACGAAGTGCGCGAGGCGGTGTGGTCGGCGATGGAAGAGGCCCGCGCCGCCCATACCCGAAGGCTGCGCGACAAGATTCCCCATTTCCGCGGCTGCGAGGCCGCCGCCGCCCGCGTCGGCGAGCTGGAAGCGTGGCGGCAGGCCCGCGTCGTCAAGGGCAACCCCGACAAGGCGCAGCGCCCCCTGCGGCAGCTCGCCCTGGAGCAGGGCAAGACGCTGTATATGGCCGTGCCGCGCCTGCGCCGGGAACAGTGCTTCGTGGAACTGGACCCCTCTGCCATGGGCGCCTCTCCGGCGGAGGCCGCCAGCATAGCCGGCGCCTTCCGCTGGGGCCGGCCGGTCTGCGTGGAGGAGATGCGTCCGGTGGAGCTGGTAATCTCCGGCTCCGTCGCGGTCAACCGGATGGGAACCCGCGTGGGCAAGGGCGGCGGATTCGCCGACCTGGAGTACGGTCTAGCCGTCGCCGCCGGCGTGCTGTCGCCCGGCGCCCCGGTGGTCAGCACCGTGCATCCGATGCAGGTGCTTGAGCAGGAGCTGCCCTACACCCGCCACGACGTGTTCCTAGACTACGTAGTTACCGCCGACGAGATTATCGAGTGCGACGGGGATATGCCCCGTCCCTCCGGCATCTACTGGGACGACCTGACCCCGGCCAAGATACGGCAGATTCCCCTGCTGAGGAAGCTGCAAAAGCAGGCTAACGGCGCGGGCTGAACCAACCCGGGGGCGGGAGCGCCGGGGGCGGCCCAAGCGTCAGTCAGAAGAAATGCGTCACCAGCACCGATGCGATTATCGCCCCGCCTATCCCCAGCACCATGTAGACCAGCCTGTTGGAGTCTGCCCGGAACTCCCGGCGCAGCTCCGTCCCCTGGTTGTCCAGCCGGGTGTTGGTTCCGTCAATCCGCCGGTTGGTTTCCTGACTGGCCTCCGTTATCCGCCGGTTGGTCTCCCGGCTGGCCTCCCGGATAGCTTCCATCAGCATATTGATAGCATCGGTGACTCGCTGGTTGGTCTCCCGATTGGCCTCTCGGATAGCCTCCAGCAGCATATTGACCGCATCGGTGACTCGCTGGTTGGTCTCCCGGTTGGCCTCCGCCATAGTATTGATGGCATCGGTGACCCGCTGGTTGGTCTCCCGGTTGGCTTCCGCCATAGTCCGGTTGGCCTCCGCCATGGTATTGATGGCATCGGTGACCCGCTGGTTGCTGGCCGCCATCTGCGTCTCGAAATGTTGCGTCAGCGCCTCGAAATGCGCCTCCGTCCGCTCGTTGCCCGCCTTCACCTCCAGTTCCAGCCGGATCAGGCGTTCCACTATCGGATCCTGTTGTCCCCCGCCGCCGTTGACCATCGCCATCGCTCCTTTCCGCTCGCTCCCCGAAGTATACCACCGGCGCGGGCTGAACCAAGCCAAGGGCCAAGGGCGGGAGCGCCGGGGCGGCCCAAGCGTCAATCAATCAAGCATCGGTCAACCAAGCGTCAGTCAGAAGAAATGCGTCACCAGCACCGATGCAATTATCGCCCCGCCTATCCCCAGCACCATGTAGACCAGCCTGTTGGAGTCTGCCCGGAACTCCCGGCGCAGTTCCGTCCCCTGGTTGTCCAACCGGGTGTTGGTTCCATCAATCCGCTGGTTGGTCACATCAATCCGCCGGTTGGTTTCCCGGCTGGCCTCCGTTATCCGCTCGTTGGTCTCCGTTATCCGCTGGTTGGTCTCCCGGTTGGCCTCCATCAGCGTATTGATCGCATCGGTGACCCGCTGGTTGGTCTCCCGATTGGCCTCTCGGATAGCCTCCAGCAGCATATTGACCGCATCGGTGACCCGCTGGTTGGTCTCCCGGTTGGCCTCCGCCATGGTATTGACAGCATCGGTGACCCGCTGGTTGGTCTCCCGGTTGGCCTCCGCCATGGTATTGATGGCATCGGTAACCCGCTGGTTGCTGGCCGCCATCTGCGTCTCGAAATGTTGCGTCAGCGCCTCGAAATGCGCCTCCGTGCGCTCGTTGCCCGCCTTCACCTCCAGCTCTAGCCGGATCAGGCGCTCCACTATCGGATCCTGTTGTCCCCCGCCGCCGTTGACCATCGCCTTCGCTCCTTTCCCCTCGCTCTCCGAAGTATACCACCGGCGCGGGCTGAACCAACCCGGGGGCCAAGGGCGGGAGCGCCGGGGGCGGCCCAAGCGTCAATCAATCAAGCATCGGTCAACCAAGCGTCAGTCAGAAGAAATGCGTCACCAGCACCGATGCGATTATCGCCCCGCCTATCCCCAGCACCATGTAGACCAGCCTGTTGGAGTCTGCCCGGAACTCCCGGCGCAGTTCCGTCCCCTGGTTGTCCAGCCGGGTGTTGGTTCCATCAATCCGCTGGTTGGTCACATCAATCCGCCGGTTAGTTTCCCGGCTGGCCTCCGTTATCCGCTGGTTGGTCTCCCGGTTGGCCTCCAGCAGCGTATTGATCGCATCGGTGACCCGCTGGTTGGTCTCCCGATTGGCCTCTCGGATAGCCTCCAGCAGCATATTGACCGCATCGGTGACCCGCTGGTTGGTCTCCCGGTTAGCCTCCGCCATAGTATTGATGGCATCGGTGACCCGCTGGTTGGTCTCCCGGTTGGCCTCCGCCATAGCATTGATGGCATCGGTGACCCGCTGGTTGCTGGCCGCTATCTGCGCCTCCGTCCGCTCGTTGCCCGCCTTCACCTCCAGTTCCAGCCGGATCAGGCGCTCCACTATCGGATCCTGTTGTCCCCCGCCGCCGTTGACCATCGCCATCGCTCCTTTCCCCTCGCTTCCCGAAGTATACCCTAAGCCGGGGAACGCCCTCGCCCGCCGCGCCCTTCTGCGGATAGACGGCGGAAGGTCTGGCCCCCCAGGGGTCAGGCGGGGACGTCCAGCACCTGGACGTTTCTTCCTTCCGCCGCTTGAATGAATGCCGGGTGCGGGTTGGGGGTGGCGACCACTGGGACGACCGTTTCGCCGATAGCCGCTTGCAGGGTTTGGGCGCGGCGCAGGGCGCGGGAGATGTCGTCTTCGTCGGCGCCCAAGGAGATTTCCACCACCGCGTGGCGGTGGTTGCGGCCCCGTATTATGGCGTCTGCTTCGGACAGATCCACGTATTCTTCCCGGGTGATGCGGGCCTCCCGCACTGCCGAGGTCATCACGTCGTGGAACTTCTGGCGGGTTTGTCCCGCCTTTGCGTAGGCTATCCGGCCCCCCTCGATGCCAAGGAAATAGGTCCGCACCAGAACCCGGTTTACCGACCGTTGCTCGTACAGATGGCCGTCTATGTTTACCATCCGTCCTTCCGCATAGTCCATCCTGTTTTCCGGCCCTCCTTGTCCTCGAGGTTGTCATGGCGGTTTCTCTCAGTGTTGATGCGCTGATTTTATCACGCCAGCCTCGGCAACGCGCCCGGCCCGGCGCTCTCCGCTGACACCCGCCCCTTGCCAGACTCGGCGGCGCCCGGTCATCATCGGAAGCAGGACTTGGGAAGCAGGATTTGCGTTGTTGGGGGATTTTCGGGATAATCCTACCCGGCCTGCCCTTGATAGCCGGGGCAGTCCCGGTTCAGGCGGTTCTGGCGGCCAACATAATCGTCTGCGTCAAGGGTAAAACTATTCCCAAAATCCGCCCAAAATTGTTGACGCTCCGTAATCCCTGCGTAATACTCAAAGGGCTATCCTTAGCTGTCATTGGGACAGCACCGCCGGTCTTGCGCCGGCCGCCCCACACGTTTACGAGGAGGACGCCGCCCATGCAGGCTTGAGGCTCCCGCCTAGGGCGGGACAGCCAGGCACCCGGTAACCCAGGCATCCGGTAACCCCGGCACCCGGCAACCAAAGGCATCCAGGAACCCCGGCAACAGGCGCCGCCCCTAGGCGCGCCGGACGCAGCGGCAACAGAGGGCTCAAGTCGCCCCGCCTCCGCCGCGGCCCGGCCCAGCCCGAGGGCAAACAGGATCCAGGCCCATCCGGTGCAGCGGGCTTGCGCGGCCCCGATTCCGGCAATGGCCCAGCAAACCAACGGTCGCCCCCGCCGAAACGGGGGGACAACGCAGGCCCCAGGGAGCAGCGGGCTCGAGTGGCCCCGATTTCCCGCCCAGCCTGCCGAAAGGAGATTAAAGGAACATGAACTCACAAGTTGGCAAATCCATGGGGATTGCCCTGCTCTTGGCAGTCGGCCTGCTGGCCGCCCTGCTCGCTTGGAGCGCTCTCCCCGCCAGCGCTCAGGACGAGGTGGAGCCAAGCGTGACGGTCGAACCTGCGACTGCCATGCCAGGGGGCACTATCACGGTAAACGGCAGTGACTTCCTAAGCGCCGCAACCACAACCGAACCCGTGAGGATATACATAGCAGACGATGATGACGTAACAGTCGGTGAAGTGATAGCCGACGCTGCTGTCACCAACCCGGCTGACCCGGCTTCGCTTTCTACAGCGCCAGTAGTCGAATTTGTCGGAGATGAAGTCCGCACATTTGTGGAAGCCTTCATTTTGGGGGTTGACGTAGAAGAAGGGGAATACGCTCTGATAGCGAGGGACGACGGCGGCGAGGTCCTAGCAGAAACAGACTTCACTGTGGAGTATATGCCGACGATCAAGCTTGATCGCTCTGAAGTGAATAACGCGGTGGGTGGTGGTGTGATAGCAACACTCACGCAATTCACTAGGAGCGTGGAGGCTGATACTGACGGTAGCGGCACTCTTGATATAGTAATCACTGTCACAGACAGCGAAGGTCAAGAGCTCCCTAAAGTTAACCGGTATCGGCATTCAGAAAAGGTTGAAACTCAGGTAGTGACAACGCCGATCGAGATCCCGGAGGACACACCCGCAGGCGAGCTGACTTTCACAGCTACGCAAGGTGACAATGTGGCTACCGCAATTCTGACGGTGGTGGCCCCGAGTATCACGCTCGACCGCATTACCGCAGATAACGGCGAGCCGCAGAAAGTAACCATCAGCGGCGTAGATTTCGGCGATGGGTCGGATGCATTGGACTTCACCGAAATAACCTTTGGAATCAAAGACTCTGCTGACATGGAAGTCGATGTCGATGATCTGGAAGCGTCAGATTTTGAAGCCGACGATAGCGACATGACTGCATTCACACAAACCTTCACTATACCGGCCGGAACAGCTCCCGTCGTCATAACCGTCTCAGCCGAAGTCGAGGGCGATTACATTGATGATGCGACCTTCAAGCTGACTCCGGCGGCTCCGGGCCAGGTCACAGGAGTGTTCGTTTCGGGCGGCGAACGCAGTTTGGCTGTCACGTGGGTAGAGGTTAAAGGCTCGCCGGATGGTGATACCCTCCTCTATCAGCCGACTCCCGACGGGTACAAAGTAGAGTGGAAGTTGGCCATCGCTCCCTTCTGGCCCCCCGAAAATGTGGAGGAGGTTCCAGACGGCACTCAGGTCTATCACGTGATTGATGATGAGGACCTGATTCCCGGCCAGCAGTACATGGTGCGGGTCCGCGCAATTACGCAAGATGCGCCTGACGGCGATGCGTCCGTCATTAACCAAAACTCGATAGGCGTGCCCACGGCGCTTACCCGAGGGGAGTTGGTAAACCGGCCTGATTTGGACGCCACCATTGACGCCACCAACTCCGATACTCCCGGCGGCAGGGTTCGGGTGGAGCTGGGGTTCCACGCGGCTCACGAGGTGAATCTGTCTGACCGGATCGTCGTTAACTTCGGTTCCTTCGGCGTGCCGGACAGCATAGACGAGAGCCGGGTTGACCTGCGGGTCTGGGGCCGCGACGACCATGACGGCGAGACGAGGCAGCCTTATGAGGGCAACCCCGACGATGTCACCGTCGACGGCAGTGAGGTTACTCTGGTGCTCGGGACTCTGGAGAACGACAACGCGACCCCTGCGACGGTCAACCGTCTACAGGAAGGCGCCGAGGTCGAGATTACCTTCCGCGAAAGCGCGGGCATAACCAACCCGACCACGGCCAATGACGACGAAGGCAACTATAGCATCGGCATAGACGCCGACGGGCCGATTGGCCGGACAGCGGACGCTGACGGGAATTACCCTGACCGCAACTTTGGCGAGGTCGTGCGAAAGGTATCGGTGTCTCCTACGTCGGCCAGCCGCGGCTCTGAGATTACCGTCACCGGCAAGGGCTTCGGCTCCGGCACGGCCACGGTGTTCTTGGATGACAAGGCCGGCGACACCACGCTGAGCCGGGAAGCGGCTATCACGAATGGCAGCTTCGAGGTGACGCTGGACGTCGGCGCGGATTTCAATGCCGGCGACAACACCATCAACGCCATTGACGGCGCGGGCAATGAAGCCGAGGTCGACAACGCCGCCGCTTTCACGGTGACCAGCAAGATTTCGGTCAGCCCCTCCGAGGTGGCGCTGTCCGAGGAGGTCACCATCAGTGTGAGTGACTGGAGCGAAGGCTTCGTTGACGGCATCACCTTTGGCGGCCTGACTGCCGCCATCACCCGCAACACCACCGGCGCGCATACCGACTCTGGCGAAATTGATTTCATCGTTCCTGACAACGCCCGTATCGGCGTCAACAAGGTGGTCCTGCTGGTTGACGGCGAGTCCCAGGGTTCGGTCAGTGTCACGGTGGAGGCCCTGTCGTTGAGCGTCAGCCCGGCCACGGCGGTTCCCGGCCAGCGGGTGACCATCAGCGGCTCCGGCTTCGCGTCAGCCAAGGATGTGACCGAAATCACCTTCGGAGACGTGACGCTCACCGGAGCTGATATACCCGACGACGCCTCATCCACCTCCGCCGGCCGTGTTGCGGTTACGATCGAAATGCCGCTGGACGTGAGCGACGGAGAGAAGAAGGTCGTGCTGAAGACCGAGGACGGCAAGGTCGGCGAAGGCACGTTCACGGTTCCCGAACCGTCTGTCACAGTGAACCCTGAGGAGAGCCTGATTGGCAGCGTCATCGCCGTTACCGGCAGCGGGTTCGCCTCCGGGGAAAGGGTCGAGGTACTCTACGGCGGCCATATAGAAGAAGTCGGCGTGGCCGACGGCAGCGGTGACGTCAGTATCAGGGTGACGGTGCCGAACACTGCCGGAATCGGCGAGACCAATGAAGTGGAAGTCCAGGTCCGCGAGGAGCCTTCCATCAAGGCCAGCGCCGATCACAAGACCCCGGATTCCATGATAACGCTGACGCCGGAAGTCCGCTCAGGCGGCCTGATTACCATCAGCGGCACGAACTTCGCCGGCTTCTCGACTCTGTCCGAGGTAATGGTGGGCGGCCACGACGTCAAGCCGTCCCCGGCGCCGGAGACTGACAAGAACGGCCGGTTCGAGTTCGAGGCCCGCGTGCCTCGCCTGACCGCGGGCAGCCACACGGTTAGCGTCAAGGACGGCTTGGACAATTCCGCCACCGAGTCGTTCCGGGTGGTGACCACGGCCATAATCTCCACGCCGGAAGAGGTGTTCGGAAGCCTGGGCGACAACCTGGTGGTGGTGTGGCGCTACGACAACGCCACTGCCACTTGGGCATCCTACTCCCCGATGGCGCCTGAGATAAACGACTTGGACGCGGTTTCCAGCGGAACCATTGTCTGGGTGCATCTCAGCGAAGCCGCCGAATTCCAGGGCGAGACCCTCATTGCGGGCTGGCAACTGATAGTCCTGGAGTAAGGGTTCGGACACCCGGCAAGCCAAGGAACAGCACGGGGCGGGCTAGTCCCGCCCCGGAAGCGCAACGGTGAAACGAGGAGGAACGGATGACCAAAACCAGAATTGTGGCATTGTTGAGTGTGCTGGCGCTGCTGGCCACGATGCCGCTGGCGACGGTCCTAGCCCAAGCGCCGGAGCCGCCCCACAGGTTCTACGGCATGGTCATGGTGGACGGGGAAGCTGCCCCGGAAGGCACCATGATCACCGTCAGCCTGATGGAAGGCGAAGGCGACGAGGCCGAGATGGTCAAGATCGGCGATGGCATGACCGACGCCATGGGCAACTACGACCTGACCACCATGGGCAGTTCCGCCTATGAGGGCAGAGATATAATGTTCATGGTCATGGTGGGCGGGGAAGAAGGCATGGACGCCATGACCGCCGAACCGGTAATGTACGAGCGGGGAGCGCGCTCCCAGGTCAACCTGGAAGTGTCCACCGAGCCGGAGCCGACGCCCACCCCGGAGCCGACGCCCACCCCGACGCCAACCCCCACCCCAACCCCGGCTCCCACCGCCACCCCAACACCGGAGCCGACGCCCACCCCGATCCGGCTGCGCGGCCCGGTGGGCCCCCTGGGCCCGGCCGGCGCTGAAGGCGCCGCCGGCCCTGCTGGCCCCGCCGGGGAACCGGGGCCCGCAGGCCCCGCGGGCGCTCGCGGCCCGGCCGGCCCGGCCGGTGCTGCTGGCCCCGCCGGCCCTGAAGGCCCGGCCGGTGCCGATGGCGCCGATGGCTCTCGCGGCCCCGCTGGCCCGGCCGGAGCAGCCGGTGCCGATGGCACGGACGGCGCAGACGGAGCGGCCGGCCCCGCTGGCCCCGCCGGAGCGGATGGGGTCGCCGGCCCCGCTGGGCCCGCCGGAGCGGCCGGAGCCGATGGCGGCGGCGGCGGGCTGGCCATCGTGGCCCTGATCATCGCCATCGTAGGTGTGGTGGCGGCCGGCGCAGCGTTCCTCGCAGGACGCCGCTCCTAACCCGCCCCGGCCCACCCCACGCAACGCACCCTGCGGCAGGGGCGCCCGAACCGGGCGCCCCTGCCGCGTTGTAGCCCCATCCCCCTACGGGCGCGGGAGAGCATCCAAGCCGCCGCGCCGCCTCCGGGAGCGATTGACGCCGCTGGAGCTTGGTCTTAGCATAAGAACCGATGAATCGTTTCCTCGAAATTTACTGGATTATCTACTTCCTAGGTTATCTCATAGCCGTCGCCGTCATGCTCTGGCTCCGCTGGGACGGCCTGATTCACGGAGATAACCGCATACACCTGCTGGCCGCGATCTACGGCACAGCGGCCGGCTCAGCATCGGCATTCGCCATACTAGTAGAAGGAGGAGGCCGCATAGTGCTGCTAATACCCGCCGAAGTAAACCGGCTAATGGAAAAGGGCCGCAAAGAGGGCCGCCAGGAGGGCCGCCAGGAGGGCCGCCAGGAGGGCCGCCAGGAGGGTCTCCAGGAAGGCCATCTGGAAAGAGAAGCACGCTACGCAGAAGCGTACCGGAGGTTCGGCGTCGAGGTGGACGGCCTGGTCATGCTCCCCCGCACCCCGGAGGTGCAGGCGTTCCTAGACGGTCAGGAGAATGAATAGCCTGCAACACAAGGAGGAAGCCGCATCGTGCTGCTAATACCCGCCGAAGTAAACCGGCTGATGGAAAAGGGCCGGCAAGAGGGATGGAAAGAAGGACGGCAAGAGGGCCATCTGGAAAGAGAAGCACGCTACGCAGAAGCGTACCGGAGGTTCGGCGTCGAGGTGGACGGCCTGGTCATGCTCCCCCGCACCCCGGAGGTGCAGGCGTTCCTGAACGGTCAGGAGAATGAATAGCCTGCAACCCATCGAAATTCCCAATTCCTGCGCCCAAACCACCCACAGCGCCACCGGCTACGGCAGTATCCAGGCAGCGGAACCCCCGCTCTTCATAGGCGCCCGGCAGACCTATTCGGCGGCGCTGACCTTCGCCGACGCCATCCCCACCGGCTACTCAACGCCCACGCCGGAGCCCACGCCTATCCCCAGAACAGAACCGACGCCGATACCCACGCTGGAGCCGACGGCTACGGCAATACTGCCGGTGACCGATGACACGGCGGTGGCGTGCATCCCGCCTATAGCCATCGCCGTCGGCCTCGTCTTGCTGGCCCTCAGCGGTGGCCTGCTGCTCCTATCTGCCTGCCGCGTCCGGGCGAACGGGTGATATAATGAAACTGTCGGATTTGCCCGGCGAGCTGGTCGAGCGCGGGGTGTGGTGGCAGATAGCCGGGTTCGCCATAGTGAGCGCGGTCAGCATAGTTGTGCTGGTGGAGTTCGAGGGTTCGGAAAGCCGGGCCTACCGCTACCACGAGACCGCGGTCAAGACAATGTACTGGGCCAATGTGTTCGTGCTCGTTGGCCTGTTCGAGGGGGTGCGAAGGATGTTCGAGAAAGCCTCGACGCTCAGGGCGCGATACCGGGAACAAGCGGATCGAAGGGCAGTGGAGCGCGGCATCAAGCAAGGCATCGAACAGGGTATAGAGCGGGGCATCGAACAGGGCATAGAGCAGGGCATAGAGCAGGGCATCGAGCAAGGCATCGAGCAAGGCATAGAGCAGGGCATCGAGCGGGGCGTCAAGGAAAGGGATGCCCGCTGGCGGGAAGCCGTGGCGCGCTTCGGAGCGGAAGTGGATGGCGTAAGGGTTCTTTCCATTACGCCGGAAGTGCAACGCTTCTTGGACGGGGAGGAAGCCTGAACCCTTGCCGTGAAATTGGCGTTAGCGGCGCTAGGGTTTGGCTGCCGACGATGCGCGCCTCTGCACAGGCCATTTCTGTCAGCCGCTTCACTGCCATTGATAGCCCGACGCCGCGGTTGACGCCTGAAGATAGCGGTCGCGGCCAACATCCTAGTTGCAAGTCAGCAGAGGGGCCGCCGCCAACGCTCTGTTGCAAGCGTTGGCGGCGCCGGAGGAAGGAGCAACAGAGGCTGGCCGTTGCCCAGCGCTCAAAAGATTGTAAAGTTGAGGACGAAGTAATGGAAGTTGAAGAAATTGCGGCAAAGCTGACCGAAGCGGGCAAGACAGTGTCCGTCGCCGAGGCTTGCACCTGCGGGCTGGTGGGCTATATGCTGGGAACCGTCCCCGGCAGTTCACGCTACTTCCCCGGCGGGGTCATCGCCTATACCGGCGGGCTGAAGGAGTCGGTGCTGGGCGTGCCGGACGACGTGGCCCCGGCCCACGGCACCGTCAGCCGCGAGATGGCCGTTGGCATGGCCCGCGGAGTGCGGGAGCTTACCGGAACCGACTACGCCATCTCCACCACCGGCGTCACCGGCCCCGCGGCCGGCCGCTCCGGCCTGCCCATCGGCACCTTCTGGGTCGGCCTGTCAGTCAAGGACGGCGAGGACACCGCCATTGAGGTTCACCTAGACGGCGACCGCGACGCCACCAAGCACGGCGCGGCCCAAGCCGCCCTCGACCTGCTGGGAACCGTCCTGTAACAATAGGCTTGCTAATCGCCGGTCAAGAAAGTATCTGGCTGAGGAAGGCTTGCGTCCGCGCCTGTTGCGGGTTATTGAAAAAATCGCGGGGCGGCGCGTCCTCGATTATTGCGCCCCCGTCGAACATTACGATGCGGTCGGCGACTTCGGTGGCGAAGCCGATTTCGTGGGTCACTATCAGCATGGTCATCCCTGATTCCGCCAGATCACGCATCACGTCCAGCACTTCCCGGATCATCTCCGGGTCCAAGGCCGATGTTGGCTCGTCGAAGAGCATGATTTTGGGGCGCATGGCTAGGGCGCGGGCGATGGCGACGCGCTGCTGCTGCCCCCCGGAAAGCTCGCCGGGGTACTTGGCCGCCTGCTCGGGTATGCCCACTCGCTCCAGCAGTTCCATCGCCGCTTCTTCGGCTTCGCTGCGCTTCCACTTGCGCACTTTCATCGGCGCCAAGGTGATGTTCTGCATCACCGACAAGTGAGGAAACAGGTTGAATTGCTGGAACACCATCCCAACGTCACGCCTAATGGCGTCAATGTTGCGCACGTCTTGAGTCAGCGGCACGCCGTCAACTATGATGTCGCCCCTCTGGTGTTCCTCCAGCCGGTTGATGGTGCGGATGAAGGTGGACTTTCCCGAACCCGACGGGCCGACGATTACCACTTTCTGCCCCCGCTCCACAGAGGTGGTCACGCCCCGCAGGACGTGGAAGTTGCCGAACCACTTATGCACGTCCCGCGCGATGATCACCGGCCCTTCGGATTTCCCTTCCAGCATTCGCGCAACTCCTTGGCAGTCTCCTCTCACACGGGAAAGACCATTGTAAACCCGCCGCCGTCCCTGTCATTCCGAGGGGCGCGAAGAACCTCGCCCCTAGCCCTCGCCTCTGACACAGAGGCCCTTCCCCCGCTCAGGGCGACACGGCAAGAACGTCGGACGCCTATCGCTGACCCACCCCCAGATGCTCCTCTACCTTGCCGCTGACGTAGGACATCCCGTAGGTGAATACCCAGAAAACCAGGGCCAGAAAGATGAGCAGCTCTTTGGCGCTGGACAGGTATTCCACGTTGCCCTGAATGAACGCCAGGCTGAATCTCACTATGTCCTGCATACCGATGATGTATACCAGGGTAGTGTCCTTGAACAGCGCGATGAATTGGCCCACTATGGCAGGAATCACGTTGCGAATGGCCTGCGGCAGCGAGATGAGCATGGTGGTCTGCCAGCCGGGCAGGCCCAGCGCCCGCGCCGCCTCCGCCTGGCCGGGGTGCAGCGCCTGGAGCCCTCCTCGGACGTTCTCCGCCATATAGGCTGAACTGAACAGGGTGATTACCACTGCGGCGCGGAACAGTGAATTGGTGTTGAAGTTCTCCGGGAAGGCCAGCGGCACCAGCACTTGCGACATAAAGAGCAGGGTAATCAGCGGAACGCCGCGAAACACCTCGATGAACACCACGCACAGCATCTTGACCAGCGGCAGGTTGCTGCGCCGTCCCAAGGCCAGGGCGATGCCGATGGGCAGGCTCAGCACGATTCCGGCCACTGCCAGCACTAGGTTCAGCGTCAGCCCGCCCCAGTGATTCACTGGCACGGGCTGCAACCCGGGCACCCCCGGCAAACCCCGCAAGAGAATCAGCGTAATCACAAAGGCGGCCACGGCACAGATGGCAATGCCCTTCACCGTCATCCCGGTGTAGCGGGCTATCGCCCACCCCAGCAGCGCGGACGGGATGTTGGCCGCCAGCAGCAGCCGCACGTCCATCCCCATACGCTCGAAGCTATACGGAAGGAAGGAGAACAGGGCCAAAACCGCCGCCACGATGATGGCTATACGCCGGGCAACGCCGCCGCCCGCCACTCCCCAAGCCATGCCCAGCAGCAGGGACGCCAGCAGCAGCCCGGTCTGGGGCCTCCAGAAGCAGTTCTGGCCCGGGCAGGCAGCTTCAGTGTTGTACTGGCCGATAACGAGCCGCCCTCCCAGAACGCCGATAACGCTCCAGTCGGCCCCGGTAATCACCCAGCGCAGTCCGAACCACAGCGCCACTGCCGTAACGGCAATGGATATGACGGTCAAAAGGGTGTTTAACCGGGAGCTGAACAGGTTGGCTCGCAGCCATCCCGCAGCCCCCGCTTCCTTGCGGGGCGGCGGCAAGGCTTGGTCGCGGCCCGCCCCCGGTTCGGCGGACACCCTAACCTCCGGTGAACCGGATGCGCCGGTTATAGAGATTTCCGATGAGCGAGTAGGTCAGGCTCATTGCCAGATACGCCGCCATTAGCAGGATAAAGATGGACACCGCCGGAGCCGTCTGAGTCATGGTTTTGCCTACGCTGGTCAGGTCGGCGTAGCCGATGACCGCGGCTAGGCTGCTGTTCTTGGTCAGGTTCAGGAATTGACTGATGAGCGGCGGAATGATGACCCGCAGTGCTTGGGGAAAAGTGACGCTGCGCAGCGTCTCCATCCCCGACAGGCCCAAAGCCCGCGACGCCTCGGTCTGCCCGCGCCCAACGGACTGGATGCCAGCCCGAACCAGCTCGGCGATAAACGAAGCGGTGTAGGTCACCAGCCCCACCAGCAGCACTATCAGCCCGGCCGAAGCGGTGAATCCGCCGCTGATGCGCCCGAAACGTCCCTCCGGCGCCGGGGAAGTGATAACGTAGGGGGCATCCCCGGCGGCCAGGCCCACGGCGACCCAGCTTATGGCCCCGAGCAGCGCCGCCGCCGCCAGCCCGCCCAGCAGCGGGTAGGACGGCCGGCCGCTGCGCGACTGCCGGGCCAACAGCCGCCGGTAGACCGCCAGCCCGGCCAGCAGCGACACCAAGGCCAGCAGCGCCCACGCCAGCGCCTCCCAAGTACCGGATGCTGAGGGGAAGGGTATGGATATGCCCCCGTTGTTGACGTACAGGCCGCCGCCGATGACGTAGCTGTCCTGCACAGGCGGCAGGGCCAATATGATGTAGAACCAGAAAAACAGCAGGATCAGCAAAGGCACGTTGCGGAAGAACTCAATGTAGACCATGGCCAGCTTGGACACCAGCCAGTTGCCCGACAGCCGCGCCACGCCGATGAAGACGCCCAGCGCCGTGGCTAATATAACGCCCGTCACCGAGACTATAAGGGTATTGACTGCGGCCACCCACAGCGCATAGCCGAAGGAGTCCGACGATTCGTAGGGCAGGAAGTGCTGGCCGATGGGAGTCTGATACTCCCGGGACAGGAAATTCCAGCCGTGGGGGAGTTCCCGTTCCTGAACGGCGTTGGCGATGTTGGCATAAGACCAAGCCACCAGGACGACCACCAAAATGCTCGACGCAATCTGCAAAGCCCACTGGAGGACCTTGGTGTGCCGCCACAGTTCGACCCCTTGATAGGTTAAGACGCGCCTCAATTGAGCCATATAGCCCTGCAAGCAAACACTGGATAACCGCCCCAAAATCTAACACATGCAGCCTAGCTTGTTAATCCGTTATCAGCCGGTGCATTCTCAGCGCGCGCTGATGGTGATGGGAGACTCGTCATTCCCGCGAGGCAGGAATCTTGAGAACCTTACGTCAAAGGGGCTTTTGCAATTGTCCGGCAATGCGACAAAGGATGGGGCGGGCTTCAAGCCCGCCCCTTGTTTCCTCGTTCCGGCTGCCGGGAAGTCAGCGGCTACCGCAACGGGGCGGCGTAGATCTGCCCGCCTTTGGGGCAGTCCTGGCAGGGGGCGTCGGCCCAGAGGGCGTTGCGCCCGTTGGCCCGGGGCAGGTTGACGCCTTCAGGGTTGAGGAGGTTGCGTTCGTAAATTTCGCCGTAGTTGCCCACGGCGCGAAGCACGTCTTGGGCCACGGTCTGGCTCAGGCCGAGGCTTTCCTGTCCGAAGGATCCCCCGGCGCCGAGCATCCGGTCCACCGCGGTGTTGCCGGTGGCGGCGCTGGGAACCGAGCCGGAGGTTATGCCGTAGGCTTCGCCGTAAATGAGGATCGCCATGACGGTCTTCACCACATCGAACCATTGCTCATCGCCATGAGGAACCACCGGGCCCAGCGGCTCTTCCGAGATGGTCTCCGGCAGGATGGTGTGGGCGGCCGGGTTGTCGAAGGCCGAACCGAGGGCGGCCAATTGCGAGCGGTCGCTGGTGAAGGCGTCGCATTGCCCGCTCTGATAGGCCGCCACCACCGCGGCGGTATTCTCGAAGGTCACCGGGGTGATGTTCAAGTTGTACTGGTTGGAGAAGTCTTGCAGATTCAGCTCCGTGGTAGTGCCCTGGGTCACGCAGACCGTCGCGCCCCCCAGATCCAGCGCGCTGGTCAGGCCCAGATCCCGGTTGACCAGGAAGCCTTGTCCGTCATAGAACATCGTCTGGACGTAGTTGCCCCACTGGGCGTCGCGGGAGGTGGTCCAGGTGACCGTGCGCACCAGCATATCAACTTCGCCGGACTGGATGGTGGGGCCGCGCTCGGCGGCGCTAATCAGGCGAATCTCGATGGCGTCGGGGTCTCCCAGCACCGCGGCGGCGACAGCGCGGCAGAGGTCAATATCGAAGCCGACGTTACGGCCGGAAGCGGCGTCTATGAAGCCGAAGCCGGGAACGTCGTTGCGGCTGGCGCAAATCAGCACGCCCCGGTCCCGGATCGCCTGCAAGCGGTCATCCTGCACGGCCGGCGCCTCGACCACGCGGGTGACCTCCACCGTTCGCTCCACTATCTGGGTGACCGGAACCTCGCGGGTTACCTCCACTTCCACTTCCAGAACTTCGCCCTCACCCACGTTTACAATCACTTCGCGGGTGACCGGAACCTCGCGGGTTACCTCCACTTCTTCGGTAACCGGAACTTCCTGCTCCATTATCACGGTGACCGGAACCTCGCGGGTTACTTCCGTTTCGTTGCCGCAGGCAACAACCAGCAGCAACAGCAACGCAGACAGAATTGCCAATGGGACGAATACTTTAGTCTTCAAACCTGTTTCTTTCTCCCCCCGTAATCAGATTTTTAGCCCGGAGACAAGCTCCGGGCCGTCGGCCCGCATTATACCCGCTATTTTCTCCCCTTGCCAGATACCGCAGGAAAACGGCGGGCAGCCGTCGAAAACCGAAAGACGGGGGCGCACCGGAAACGCGCCCCCGGCCCCTGCTGCGGCAAGGGCAGGCCACCGGGCCGTTTAGCGGCCGCGCAGCCTCGGGTCCAGTACGTCGCGCAGGCCGTCGCCCAAGAAGTTGACCGCGAACACCACCGCGGCGATTACGATGCCGGGGAACACCACCAGCCAGCCCTGCTCATCAATGTGGGCGCGGCCTATCTCCAGCATACTGCCCCAAGTTGGCACGCCCTCCGGCACTCCCACGCCCAAGAAGCTCAGCGAGGCTTCCACCACTATGGCGAACCCCAGGGTGATGGTCATCAGCACGATATACGTGGCGATGACGTTGGGCAGCATGTGCTGAATCATTATCCGCACCGGGTTCGCTCCAATGGAGCGCGACGCCAGGATGTAGTCCAGCTCCTTGATTCGCAGGGCTTCGGAGCGAATCACCCTAGTGGCGCCGGGCACCAGGATGACCACCAGCGCGATAACCACGTTGTTGATGGACGCGCCGAGGGCCGCCATAAGCCCTAGGGCTAGGATAATCGGCGGGAACCCCATCAAGGCGTCCACCAGCCTTTGCACGACGATATCGAAGATGCCGCCCGTGTAGGCGCTGCCAATGCCGATGACCGTGCCGATGGTAATTCCGATGAGCACGGTCATCAGCCCCACGTACATCGAGATGCGCGCGCCGTGGATCAGGCGGCTGAGCACGTCGCGGCCAATGTTGTCCGTGCCCAAGGGGGCGCTTTCCGTGCCTGGCCCGCAGAACTTTCTGGTGGTGTTGTCGCCGGACTCGCACTTGGCGATGCCCACGCTCTCCGGGTCATGGGGCGCGACGTAATCGGCGTAGACGTCCGTAGCCACCGCTAGAATGATGACTATCGCGCCGAAGGCGGCCAGCGGCTTGCGCCGGGAGAATCTGACGATTGTGGCGCGAACCGGCTTCAAGGCAACCGCCATAACCAGCATTGCCGGCAGGCTGATCATCGCTATGTAGCGGATCACCAAGTCCAGCCACGATACCGTGCCGAAGTGGCTGACGATGTAGCTGACGCCAAAGACGGCAACAGTGGCGGTGAAAAAAGCGAGGAAACTCCCGGATGTGGAACTCGCCTGTTCCAAGGATACGGCTTCTTCACCCGCAACCTGGACTTCATCCGTGCGAAACACGGCCATATCTCGCCATACCTCCGTGGTGGATGGGGAAAGAGGAGCAAGTCCTTTCCCGGGGCGGCTCCTCTCTCGCTTTTCCGGTTATGCGTATCTGATGCGGGGGTCCAGCCAGCCGTACAGCAGGTCCACCACGAGATTGATGGTCACGATGAAGGCGGCCACGATCACAATCACCGCTTGGATCATCGTGTAGTCCCGTTGGAAGATGGACTCAATGAGAATCCGGCCCATGCCGGGAACCAGGAAAATGGTCTCGATGATCACCGTGCCGCCGAACAGGCGGGCGAAAATCCAGCCGGAGGTGGTGAGCACCGGCAGCAGGGCGTTCTTCAAGCCGTGGCCGTACACCACCGAGTTTTCGCTCAGGCCCTTGGAGCGGGCGGTGCGCATATAGTCCTCGCGGATGATTTCCATCATCGCGGAGCGGGTAACGCGCGCCACAAAGCCCATCTCATAGAATCCCAGAGCCAGCGCGGGCCAGATCATCTGGTGCAGATTGGTCAGCGGGTCATCCCACAGGTGCGAGTAGTTCAGGGGGGCCAGCCCGCCAACGTAAACCAGCAGCAGCAGCAGCAGGATGGCTATCAGGAAGGTGGGCATGGCGATGCCGGTCATGGTGAAAACCCGCGCCGCATAGTCCAGCGGGCTTTCCGGGCGCAGCGCGGAGATTATCCCCAGCGGCACGGCCACAATGACCGAGATGAGCATAGCCATGATGGTCAACTCGACCGTCACCGGAATCCGGTCGGCCAATTCTTCCATCACCGGGGCCTTGAACCAGTAGGAATTCCCGAAATCTCCCTGTAAAACGCCGCCAATCCAGTCGAAATACTGGTTCACCAGCGGCTTGTTCAGGTCAAGCTCAATGCGGCAATCAATAAGCTCTTCCTGCGTGAACGTGGCTTCCCCGTCGCTGAGTATCGCCAAGCACACGTCTCCCGGGATAAGGCGCATCACCACGAATACGATGATGGTGATGAGGATTATCGTCGGGATGAAGAGCCCCAGCCGCTTGATTATGTACTGTTTCATCTACCCAGTCCCGTACCAGGGCAGAATATGGGAACTGATTCCGTCATCGTGGGGCAAGAAAACCGCCGGGGCGGGCTTCGGCTCCGCCCCGGCGAAAGTTAGCGCGCGCCTAGCGCTCCAGCCACAGGTCTTCGTGCTTGAAGTGCGTCTGCACGGTCTGGGGAGCGTAGAAGTTCTTGATCTGCTCGCCGATGACCCATTGCAGCACGCCCCAGCCCAAGGTTATCCAGTGGTTGTCGTCCTGAGTGAACAGGAAGGTCTCCAGTTCCTTGTTGATCTCCCGGCGCCTCTCCGGGTCAAGCTCCACCTTCTGTTCCTCGAACTTCTGGTTGACCCATTCGTTCTCCCAGTCGGTGTAGTTGCGGGTGGCGCCCTTCAGGTAAACGCCGCCCATGATGCCATCCACGTCCAGCACCACCTGACCCTCGCCTTGGCAGGCCAGCTCCCAGTCGCCCACCTGGTCCGGCGGTCGGGAGGTGGCGAACAGGTCGTAACCGGCGGCGCTGGGGTAGGTCTGGAAATCGGTGACCTCTATGTTCAGGGCCTTCTCCAGTTGATCCTTAACCACCGAGCACTGTTCGGGGTAGGTGCCCACCTGCCGCACGTCCATGCGGGTCTCGAAGCCGTCGGCCAAGCCCGCCTCGGCCATCAGCCGCTTGGCTTCCTCCAAATCCCCTTGGCCCTCGGGGGTGTCCTTGGGCCGCAGGCCCGGCCAGGTCTCGCACTCCTCGAAGCTGTGGGCCAAGCCCATCAGCGGGCAGCCCACGCCGGAGGTGTTGTCGAACACCAGGTCGTTCCACTGCTGGTAGTCAATCGCCAGCGCGATGGCCTTGCGGACGAGGGGGTTGTTGAAAGGCTCCTTCTTGACGTTGAGCATCAGGCCCCAGTCCGCGGTCGGCTGCACCGCGACGCCGCGGTACTGGCCTTCAGTGTCCCGCTCCAGCTCGAATACCTGGGTGGGGGTCATATTGGTGAAGCCGCCGTTGGACATATCAATCTGGCCGCCCTTGATCTGGGCGATCAGCACGCTGGGGTCAACGATGATGGTGTGGTCAATGCCGTCGAAGTAGGGGCGGCCGTCCTTGAAGTAGTTCTCGTTCTTGGACACCTTGTAGAAGCTGCCCCGCTGGTATTCGTCCAGCACGAAGGGGCCGGAGCCGGAACGGTGTTCAATGACGTTCTCGGCTAGGTTCAGGTCAATGCCCTGATCCAGCAGATGCTTGGGCAGCACCTTCACGTAGTCCACCGCCAAGAACTTGATGAAGGCCCCGGAGGCGAACTTGAGGTTGAACTCCACGGTTTCGTTGTCTATCAGGTTGACGCCGCCGTTGCTGGCCTCCAGGGTGTACTGACGCCAGAGGCCGGAGCGCCCCATCTTGGAGTCCAAGTCGCCGTAGCGGAGCATGGAATTGTGAACGTCGTCAGCCTCTAGGGGCTGGCCGTCCAGCCATGAGACGCCCGGGCGAATCTTGAAGGTGATGGTCTGGCCGTTGTTGGAGGCTTCCCAGCTTTCGCACAGGTCGCAGACAATCAGGCTGGTGTCCACGGTGTCGTACTGGACAATCTGGTTGTACAACTGGCTGACCGCCTGAATGCTGGAGAGGGAAGAAGAACCCTTGGGATCCCAGTCTCGGCTGTCGGCGTAGGCCGACATATTAACCGTGCCGCCGTACTGGGGGCCGCCTGTGGGCGTGGCCGTGGGCCGGGCCACCACCTGCGTTGCCGTGGGCGCCGGGGTGTTGGTGGGCCGGGTGGTGGCCCCGGGAACGGCCGTGGGCGCCGGCGGGCTGGTAGCCTGCTGGCCCGGCTGAGCGGGCGCCTCGGTAGCCGCCGGCGCGGCCGCCTCGGTCGGCGCCGCTACGGGGGCCTCGGTGGCCGCCGGCGCGCTGGTGGCCGTAGGCTCCTCGGCTGAACCGCAGGCCACTCCCGCAATCAACAGGGCCATCACGGCCAGCGGAAGAAGCAGCCGCAGCTTCAAGAATCCGTGTATTGCCATTATTTCCCCTCCTAACTATGTTGACGCGCCCTTTATCCCGCCGCAGTTCCGAAATCCGGCCGCTCTGCGCGGCGGCATGAATTAACGGCAGGCACGCGCCGCTACGCTTGTCCTGCTAAGTTGAAAGATACTAGGGCGTAGATACCTATTAGTCAACCTTTTTTGGCGAGGCAATTTTCCGGCGCCGATTGCCGCTGCGCCGGGATCTACCATCGCCCCGATACTGCCGCCGACCGTTCGCTATGCGGCGGGAGGCGGCCGTCCCGGCCAATCCGTCGGATGTGGAATATGCCGCCAAGCCCACTTACCGGACGGACGGCGGCATCAGACCGGGGCTTTCCCGGACGCAGTCTTGGCGGCGGAGGATTGCAGGCCCCGGTTGCCGGCTGAAGCGGCGGATAGGCGGATATTCAGCGGAAGAAGGTTTAGCCATCGCAGAGGGCGCCGAAAATTGGGAAGGCAGCGATACGCTCTGCGCTCGCTGCATCGGAAATCCGGCTTGGCTCAGGCGGCCGGTTTCCGGTAGGGTTCCAGCAGCAGCCGGACATCGGTATCCACGTCGGCATCCACGTAGAACGGCTCGAAATCGGCGGCCCGCGTCCAGATGCGGGCCGTCTGGATCAGCGCCGCCCGCTCGATGGAGGCCGGCCAGCGCAGGATGCTCACCCCGCCGCCGGAAGCGTGGGACGCGGCGGCGGAGCCGTTCAGCCCGCGGGCGACGGTGAGCGTGTTGCCGCTGATGGCGGTGACCAGCATCTGCTCGGAATCGGCGTCCTTCGCCCCCTCCGGCGCGACGGTTTGGCCGACGCGGAATTGGGAGCCGTCGCTTACGGTCAGCTCCGTATCGGCGGCGGCGGCCGCCGCGGACAGCGAGGCGCCGGAAGGTTCGGCGAACCGGCGGTAGCCCCAGACGCCCGCCACGCGGAAGTTGGCCTCGCCCGATGGGAACCCGCCGCCCCGCTCCGTCCGGGCCCGGATGGCGCCGTAGGGATGCCCCCAGTGACGTTGCGGCGCGGCGTTGTGGGGCAGCAGCCGGTAGGCGCCGGAATCCCACACCTTGCCGAAGTCGCGCCCGGCGGCGCCGGACTCGTCGAACGCTTGGGCCAGCTCGGTGACCGCGATCAGGTCTGGAACCGGCAGCCGGTCGCTGCCGGTTCCGTCAAACAGCAGCGTCTCGACCCGGGGGTAGAAGTGACGGTTGCAGTAATGATCCACCCAGTCCGACACCGCCAGCAGCAGCTCGAACAGCTCGTCGTCATCGCCGGGCCCGGCCGCCGGGTCTTTCAGCACGCTGTCGTCCTTCAGCTTGGTCAGGTCGCCATACAGGGAACGGTAGGCTTCGCGGGCCATAATCCTCCTCCGTCAAGGAGCGCGGGAAGAGCTGCGAGGATCGAGAAGCCCCGGCGGGTTCCTTTCTCTCGCCCCTCTCCCCGAACTCCTAGCTTTCCTCGGCGTATTCGATGATGACCTTGTGGGGGACGGCCGGGCGGCGGCCCCGCCAGCGCAGGCTGAGCGGCTCCCCGCGGCGTCCTCGCGGCCCTTGGTCGCGGGGATAGATGCGGGTGGAGGCCGTGCCCCTGTCCGGCACCGCCAGGATGTCCACCGCCCGGGACGGTTCGGTAATCAGGCTGCCAGCCGTTCCGAAATAGATTTCGCACAGGCGGCGGCCATCGGACTGGGGTTGAATCACTTTCACCCGCACCAGCCGGATGCGGTAGCCCTTAGCCGGGGTCAGGATGGTATGGCGTCCCCGCCGGTTGCCGGAGGTGACGTCGGCGGTCTTCAGCACGAAGGGACGGCGGCGCAGCGGCGCCTTGTGGGGTGTGCGAGTGGTCATCGGCGAACCTCTTTCCTTAAGAAACCGCCGGGGTCTTGAAACCGCCGGGGTCTTGAAACCGCCGGGGCGTGGCGGCGATTAGCTTTCCTCGGTGTACTCCACCATAATTTTGTGGGCGGCGGCGGGGGCCTCGCCGCTCCAGCGGCCGCTCAGGGGTTCGTCGCGCCGGCCTCGCGGCCCCTCGTCGCGGGGAAAGGCGCGGGTGGCGCCTTCACCCAGTTCCGGCACGTCCAGCGTGTCCACCGCCTTGGCCGGCTCGGCGGCGATGTCTGCGCCGGAACCGAAGTAGACTTCGTAGAGCCGCCGCCCGTCGGCGGTTTCCTGAATCACCCGCACCCGGAGAATCCGCAGCCGTTTGCCCTTGTTGGGGGCAACCAGCGTTTCGCGGGCGTTGGAGGTATTGGAGTCATGGGCCTGGAGCAGCGGCTCGTAGACGCGGGGCCGGGGCTGAACCCGGCGGTTGCGGCGGGTGATCATCGCAGCAGCCGCCCCACCCCGGCCCCGCCCAGCGCGGCGATGGCGGCCAGCGAGGCCGTGAGGGCCGAGCCGTCTATGCCCTGGGACAGCGCGTAGGTCTCGATGCCGGACACCGCCAGGATGCCCAAGCCCGCCACTACGGCCCACGTCCGTGAGGAACGCCCTTCCCGTCCGTCTTTGGGATGAATCAATTCGCGCCTCCTTAGCAAGAGAGATACGGGAGTAAGGGAGATACCGGATAAACACAGAGGCCACCGAGGGGCGAAAATTGGGGCGACCGACTTGGTGGCCTCCGTGCTTTCTGTGCTGAATTCCTTGGTCTCTAAACTCCGGTTATGTTGTATTGCAAGGCGGTGTGGGTGGCCGATGCGCGGCTGCCGCTGCGTTCCTGCAACGCGATGCGGAAGCTGACCACCATAACGTTCTGACGCTTCTGGGCGTCGCGCACCGTTTCGATGGTAAGCTCGCGCTTGAAGCCCACCCGCCACTGGGAGCGGTTGACGATGAGCAGGCGGCCCTTGGTGTTGGCGTTGCCGCCGCTGGTGACCTTGCCGTCGGTATCGGCCAGCCGCATCTGTTCCGACACGATGACCGGGATGCCCTCCACCGCGCCCAACTGCCCGGTCAGGACGGTGGCCTGGGGGCCGAACTTGTCCAGCGTGCGGAAGCTGTCCACGCTCAGCGCTTTGATGAAGGTGTTGACATCGGTAATATAGGCCAGGTCCGACGGGCGCACGCCGTACTTGCCCAGCTTGCCGCGAATCTCGTTGAACATATCCGCGCTGACTGCCGCGTTGTGGTTGTTGCTCATGGCGGTGTTGTCCGCCAGCGGCAGGTGCAGCAGCCCGTCGAAACCGATGAGGAAGTGGCCCGACCCGGCGGTGGCGGCCCCGATGGTCGCGCCGTCGGCGTTGATGTTGTTGTCCTTAGTGGTATCGCCGTTGAGAATCACGTCGTCAATCACCTCATGGGCGTTGCGCAGCAGGCTGCGGCGCAGTTCGTCCATCATGGCGATGACCGCATCCTCGTCCAGGTCATAAGACCACGGCACCTCGGCCACCAGTTCGTGGGCCGTCATCGTCTGTCGCGCCGTGGCCGGGGCGCTCCCGGTGGCTGCCGTGTTCTCCGTCCCCGGATACCAGTTCACGTCGCCAAGCTGCAACGGGATCTGGAAGGGGTTGCTGGGCATCTGCACCGTGTTGAACAGGGGAGCGACGGCGGTTTCCAGGTTCACGTCGTCCCACAGGGCGCGGGCCTCCTGGGTATCCACCAGTTCATCGCCGCTGCCGGCGGTGGCGGAGTCCATAGCGGCCTTGAGGTTGGACTGCCAATCCTCCAGCATCCGGGGGCTGGCGCCCGCCGGCTCCCGGAGCTGCGCCGACAACAGGCTGCGGGCGCAGGCCAGATCCAGGTGGTCCATCCCGGCATACTTGCCGAAAAGCGCGCGGGGCCGGTCGCCGCCGGGCTGGCCGCCCCCGTATTGATGCAGCAAGGCCAGTTTCTCGCCCTGCCGCCGGGCGTCTTGCAGCTTCGCCAGTTGCGAACCAATCCGCTCCAGCTCCTCCCGCAGGGGCGGAATCTCGGCGTTCATCCGCGCCTCGTAGAACTCCCGGATGCCGCCCAGCTCCCGCTTCACCAGTTCCAGGCCGGCCGTGGAAATGCCGCCCGTCTCAGTGGTCATATTTCCCTCCTGAAATTCCCCGTTTCGGATGCCTATGCCTGTATGAATCAGGTCTGCGCCCGGCGGAGCGCGTCGAGCAGCCCGTCCAGCCCGCCGTCCGGCGCCGCGCCGCGCCGCAGGGCGCTGCGGTTGGCGGGCACAGGAACGGCGCTGACCTCCAGCAGTTCCTGCTCCAGGTAGCGCAGGCCGACGCAAAGGCCGGTGCGGCTGTCCCGCCGTTCCTTCCAGCGGATGGGCCGGAAGCCGACGGACACGCCCCACTGGAACCCGGCGGCGTAGAGCGACGCCACTTCTTGGGCGAAGACGCTGGGGGCGAACTCCACCTTCGCCAGCAGCCGGTGGGGTTCGCTCCAGACCGACACGGCGCGCCCGATGGCCGGGTGGCGGTAGTCGTGGGCCCAGAGCAGCACCGGGTTCTCGCGGTAGGCTTCCAGCCGCCAGCCGTCGGCGCACACCACATCGCCGTGCCGGTCCACCTCGTCGGTGGACAGCACGAAAGTGACCGGCCCAACGGCCCGCTCCGCAACGGCCCCGGCCGGGACGCCGGCGGCGTTCCACTTGAGCACCGGCGCGTCTGTTTCCGCCTGCAATACCATACGTCCTCCAGAACCCGCCGCGCCGCCAAAGAAAAAGGGACGCGCCCGGCGGGGTGCGTCCCTCAAGGATTCCAGCTATTTCAACCTGAGTTCGAGTCTATGCAGGCGCAACCGGGCCTGTCAATAAGCCCGCGTCATTTCGCAGCGCGAGAATACCGCCCGGCGGGTATTCTCTCCGTCTGGGCCTGCCGCGGGCTGCTGGCCTTGAACCGGCGGCCCGGCCGTTGGCGCGCTATCCTTCCGCTGGCAGGTCGGACATGCGGCTGTTATGGACGCCGGCCCAGTATGCCGCCCATTCCTCGCGGGTGGCACGCTCGGTCTTGCCCGGCACATAGGCCGGGGAGACCACCGGCAGCGCCCGCTCCACTTTCAGCATCACGTAGGCCCTGGCCGGGAGCTGCACCTGATGCACGCCGCGGCTGCCGGTCTCGAAGGCGTGGCGAATCTCGTCAAACAGACTCTCGTCTTTCTCGATGATGCTGACCGTCCCCTTGAAACGGTAGCCCTTGCGGGCGAATGCGTCCACCACGTTCAGCTCCAGCGCCGGGTTGTGGCGCAGGTTGGACATGGTGACCGGCGACGCCAGATCCGCAAAGACCAGGTGGTCGTCGTCCCACACCGCCGCCGTCCCCTTGGGCGACAGGTTGGGGGAGCCGTCGGGGCAGACGGTGGCGATGAACCCCAGCCGCTGCTGCCGCACGATGCGCTTCATGTCATCGTTGAGTATGCCCATAATTGCGTCCTCTAAAATCGGATTTGCTGCGCCGGCCGTTGGCGTTCCGGTCAACGGGACTCGCCGCCACTGTGGCGGCGCATCCGCCGCCGTCCGCTTCAGAACCACCCGGCGGCCCTTTCCGCAATCATAATAGCCGTGGCGTTGGTGTTGGCGCGCACCACGTTGGGGGCTACGGACAGGTCCACCACGCGCAGGCCCTCGACGCCGCGCACCCGGCAGTACTGGTCCACCACCGCCAGGGGGTCGCCGTCCGGGCCCATCCGGCACGAGCCGCAAGTGTGGAACGTGGTGCCGATGTTCTCGTGCAGCCAGGCGTCCAGCGATTCGTCCGACTCCAAGTCGGATTCGGCCGGGAACGCCAGGCCGCTGACCAGCGGGCGGAACCGGTCGTGCTCCAGCAGGCGGGCGCAGAGGCGAATGCCCTCGCGCATCCGGCGCACGTCGAACTCACCCTCTAGGTAATGGTAGTTTATGCGCGGCCCATCGGCCGGGTCGGTGGAGGCCAGCGTCAGCTCGCCCTCGCTCTCCGCCAGCTCCAGGATGACCGTAAAGTGCAGCGTGCGCCCGTTGCGGCTGCGGCTGGCCCCGGCAATGGGGTCGCCCCCGCTCTCGCCGCCGTAGGAGGTCAGCGTTATCTGCATATCGTTGCGGTAGCCGGAGCCTTCGGCGGTGTAGCGCAGGCCGGTCTGGATGCGGGGGACATCCTCGGACAAGGCCACGCCCTCCCGGGGTTCCAGTTCCACCAGGGCCATGGGGTGGTCGCGCAGGTTGCGTCCCACGCCGGGAGAGTCCAGCACCACCGGAACGCCCATCTCCCGCAGGTGCGACGCCGGGCCGACGCCCGACAGCAGCAACAGTTGGGGCGAGGCTATGCCCCCGGCGCACAAGGCTATCTCCGCGCCCTCGACGGTGAACACTTCGCCGCCGCTTTCCGCCTCCACGCCCACGGCGCGGCTTCCGTCGAACAACACCCTCCGCACGGTCACGCCGCCGCGCACGGTGAGGTTCAGCCGGTGGCGAACAGGGTTGAGGTATGCTAGGGCCGCGCTCATACGGATATTGCCGGGGTTGTTCATCGGCACCGCCCCGGTTCCGGTGGTTTCGGGGTTGTTCATATCCGGGTCATCGGAAAAACCGGCGTCCAGCGTGGCCTGATAAAAGGCTTCGTAGACCGGCAGCCAGTCTTGTCGCGGCACCCGCCGCACCGGGATCGGCCCGTCGGAGCCATGGAAGTCGTCGCGCACGTCCAGGTCGGTTTCCAGCTTGCGGAAGAAGGGCAGGACATTGACGTAGCCCCACTCCGTGTTGCCGGCCTCAGCCCAAGAATCGTAGTCCTCGGGCAGTCCGCGCAGGAACACCTGCCCGTTGACCGAGCCGGAGCCGCCGATGACCTTGCCCCGCGCGATGTCCATGGGCCGCGACTGCCGGGCGCTGCCGGTGGCTTGGTATGACCAGTTGAAGGGCGAGTCCACCTCCGACGCGCCGTTGTCGTATCCGTACTTGATTTCGCTGGGCAGCAGCTCGAAGTCAGGGTAGTCTGGCCCCGCCTCCAGCAGCAGCACGGAGCGGTTGGGGGCTTCCGACAGCCGGGCGGCTAACGCGCAGCCCGCCGACCCCCCGCCAACGATGATAACGTCGTACTTCATGGCTTCCTCCACAGCATGGGGAATCAGGCCGCGTCAGTCTGGCGAGGGCCGGTTACTCCCCCTCGTCCGGGGGCGGTTCGTCAAAGGGCATCCCTTGCGACTCGGCGGCCATCCGGCGCCGGTTCCACTCGCGCCAGGCCTCATTGGTTTCCGAGCGGCCTTCTGTCCGGCCTTCTGTCCGGCCTTCTGCTCGGTGCTTTTCGATAATCGGTGTGGTAAAGCGGTTGGTAATGATGTGGTATAGAGACATGACTATTGCCACCCCCTGGACTGCGAGCGGTTGGGGGCTTCCGACAGCCGGGCGGCTAACGCGCAGCCCGCCGACCCCCGCCAACGATGATAACGCCGTACTTCATGGCTTCCTACGCAGCATGGGGAATCAGGCCGCGTCAGTCTGGGCGAGGGCCAGCTACTCCCGCTCATCCGGGGGCGGTTCGTCAAAAGGCGTCCCTTGCGACTCGGCGTCCATCCGGCGCCGGTTCCATTGCCGCCATGCCTCATTGGTTTCCGAGCGGCCTTCTTCTCGGCCTTCTGTCCGGCCCTCTTCTCGTCCTTCCGAGCGGCCTTCCTCTCGACCTTCCGTCCGGCCTTCCGCCCGGTGCTTTTCGATAATCGGTGTGGTAAAGCGGTTGGTAATGATGTGGTATAGAGACATGACTATTGCCACCCCCTGGACTGCGATTAGAGATCCGATGGCGGCGCCCACCCCCACCGCGGCGAATTCCGAGGCCGACTCCCGGGCCAGCGGAATCCAGCCGACCCCCGGGTGGGCTGCCCGCGTATCTTGAACAATGTCCATAATCATAGGGATGCAGATTCCGATGAACACCATGAAATAAACTATCTGAAATGCCCTAGGTATGCTCCAGATAGCATCCCGGTCGTCCGGCAGCGGACGGGCGGAAAACACCAGCAGCCGGATCAACAGACGGCGCAGTATTGAAAACAGATTGTCTCCTTTCATTACGCTCGCTTTAGAAGGGACGCAACAGATTTAGCAAATGCCCGCCGGTGGCAGGGTCGCAACCCTCGCCGCAGCTCCGCCCGCGTTGCTGCGATTCCCCGGCTTTCCGTGGTCAGCTTCTCCATAGCAATGTGTCCGGTTAATCCGGTCAGAGCGCCTATGGAGCAGACTGGCACGGCTCAGTTAAACCTGGTTCCGGGATCAATATCAGCAACGTTACTGAGGCATAGGAAAGTCCGGTATGAACTGTTATGGCTTTTGTCGCTAGGCCGTTGATAATGTTCTGACAGCTTATCATCACTGGCTGCGCAGATTAGAGTTTTGCTGTCGAAAGTTGTCCTTACATGGTCTAGATAATAACCAACATAGCTGCCCTGAGCGAAACGAAGGGCTTATCCGTCGTATACAGAGTTATTAGCTCCGCTCAGAATGACAGCCTTGTTGAACAGCTTTGCAACCGTCCCGGAGGCACGCCGGTCCGGCCAGGCATAAATTCAGGGATTTGTGCCGGGTCAGCCCTTTGTTACTCATATCATGTTTCGTACTGTCGAGACGATCCGAATTAGTTGGATACGTCTAGGAACTCAATGCTTTCGGGGTCGAAACCGTGGGGGAACGTGGTGGTGGCATCCCACTTTGCCAGCGTGAAGTCGGAGCGGTGCAGGCTGGCCTGGCTGAAGTTGGCGCCGCTTAGGTTGGCGGCAATCCACATAGAATCGCGTATCATGGCGCGGGTGAAGTCCGCTCCCTTCATGCGGCACCGCGAGAGGTCAGCCCCGTTCATATTGGTAGAGACAAAGAGAGCACCGCTCAGGTCGGCGTTGCGGAGGTCGGCTTCAATCATATTGGACTGGCTGAAGTCGGACTGGGCGAGATTGGCGCCTATCAACGAAAGCCGGTTCATCCGGCAGTGGCGGGCCGCGGCGCTGGCGAGATCGGCGCCCTTGAGGTCGGCCCAGAACAGGTTGACGTTGGCAAGATTGGCCCCGGACAGGTTGGCGCCGGAACCGGCGGCGCGGCCTAGGTCGGCCCGCTCCAGATTCGCCCCGGACAAGTTGGCCCCGGACAGGCTGGCCCGCGGCATATAGGCCCCGGCCAAGTCCGCGCCCGCCAGGTCGAGGCCGCGCAAGTCAGCCCCGCGCAGGTCCAGCGTTGCGCCGGGGTTGGCGGCGCGCCAGCGGGCGAGGGCGTCCGCCCCGGCTTGTAAGACAGCTACGTGTTTCGGGTCAGCCATGGTTACGCTCCTCCCCGACCCTGCGGCAAGCTCAGGGCCAACGGTTGCATCCCATAGTCCGTTCGTCCCGAGCTTGCCGCAGGATGAACGAGCGGCTAGGCATCTTCGAGGTCGAACAGTTTCTCGGCAATGGTCATCTTGAGTTCGTTGACCTTGCCGAGGTCGGGAAAGCCGCCGTCCGTCTTGCGGTCGAATATCTTGTCGCCGTCCAGATAAACCTCCAAGCGGCCCCGGTCGGAGGGGGTCATCTTGATGGCAACATCGCCGGGGGCGTCGGACTTGAAGAACTCCATCGCCAGCCACGTGGCGACCGGGAAGTAGCCTCAAGCTACGCAGTAAACGATTTCTGCTTCAACCTTGCCGTGTTCAGAACCTGGCATATCTCTTCTCTCTGGCTTTGTGATTCAGTCTTGACTGGATAACTGCCGGAAAAAGGTGTTGATCTGTTCTTCGGAGAGTCCCTGGACTCGCATGAACCTGCGGAACTGTTCCCTTTCCGATTCCCTAGCCTTGGCCGCCCTTTCAGCTTCGGACTGAGTGGCCGCCTCAGCCGCCGCTTGGACAGCCTGCTGGGCGGCTAAAGCCGTATCTTCAGCAGCCTGCTGGGCGGCCTCAGCGGCTTCCTGAGCGGACTGGGCGGCCCGGGCGGCCTCTTGGATGATTTGCTCGGCCATCTCCCGGGCTATCTGGGGCGCCAATTCCCTGGCCCGTTTCTCTCCGGCCTGACGGATGCCGTCCTCGATGCCTGCAAAAAATGTGCTCATAGCCCACCTTATTTTCAGCCGGTCTGTCAGATACATTGCCAGCCGGCCGGTCAGGTAGAGTACCGTGAAAACGACCGGGGCGGTCATGGTGGTGCGTATTACCACCCCAGCCCCGCTGCTCATTCTATCTTCCGGGCCGAAGTCAGGCAGGAAAAGGGCAATGACGGTACTCAAAGCCAATGCCCACAAGTTCCATGCCAAGTTCCAGTATGTCTGTCGCACTGTCCATGCTTCCGAAGCGGCGCGCTACTTGACCACCGCCATTCCCACGCCGATGGCGGTGCGGTCGCCGTTCTGGTTCTCGCAGACCAGGTTGACGGTTACGCGGGCGCCGTCATCAGCTCGTTCCCGCCCCGCCACCTCGCCGGTGACGGTGATGGTGTCGCCGCCCTTGACCGGACGCAGGAATTTCAGGTTGACGCTGCCGGTGTGGTTGAAGACCTCCGGCCCGAAGAAGCGGCGCAGACTTTCGGCAGCGAAGGCGACGGACATCCGCCCCGAGGCGATGGGGTAAGTGGTGCCGAGGCGTTGCTGGGCCAGCTCCGGGTTGTTGTGGATGTTCTGACGGTCCAGGATGCCGCAATTCTCGAACTGATTGATGGTGTCCTGGGTCACGCTCTTGGTGACCGCTGGAATCTGTTGCCCCGGTTCAATCCGGTCTATCCTTGAGGATGCCATTTCCTGCCCACCTCGTCCGGTTTTTTCATCTGGTAAGTGCGGAGCTTTTCCAGCAGCCGCCCGTCTTCGTCTATGGCGGTGGCCTCGATGACCATATAGGGTTTGTCGCGGCGCATATACTTGTCGGCGATGCGTCCGGTGACGCGAATCTTCTTGCCCGGAATGGGCGGGTTGAAGAACTCGACCTCGTTGCCCGCGTTGACCCCGCCGGTGTGGTCTTCGTAGACCATGGCAAAGGCGGTGGCGTCGTGCTTCACCGCCAGGGTGGGGAACACCGCTTCCGGGTCGTTGATGGAGGCCCGGAAGTTGTCCAGCATTTCTTGGGTCAGGGTGTACTCGTAGGAACCCAGTTCCTCGCCGATTTCGATCTTCTCGTAGTCGAAAATCTTCACTTCGGGATCGGGCATTTCCCGCTCTTCTCCTTCGCCGCAACTGTTCATAGTATCGTCAAGCGGTTATACCATACTTAACTTTGGCCTATGCCGTCAACGCCGGGAGCGCGCTCCGGGATGGCCCTTGTCCCGGCCCTCTCTCTACAAGGCCCGGCCCTCTCCCTACAAGGGGGAAGGAATCTTAAACCGGGTTCCCGTAGAGCAGTGCTATAATTCGTTTTGGCCGCCATATAAGGGCGGCGTTGGGCATCTGAAGCAACCGGCCCTTCGCGGGCCAAGGAATGGCGGTGCAGCGATGGACCTTTACTTTGAGCGCGGAGATCACGACAGCCCCTCAGGGCACGCCCTGCTGTATTTCAAGGTGGATACGGAACCGGACCAGGTCTACGCCAGCTACATAGTGACCCTGCCCATCAAGGCAGACCTTACCAAGTACTTGCCGCCCTTCCTGGCGTCTCATCTTGGAGCGCTGCCGCTCAACGACCTTTCGGCCTTCGCCATGCCGCCGGTGCCGGAGCCGGTGGACGGCTACGATGTGCTGGAGCGCCTGAGCCGACAGCGGGGCGATGACTTGGTGTACGGCGGCAATATGTTCTCCTTCGACCTGCCCCGGCTGATGGAGTCGGTGTCGGACGCAGTGAACAGCTACGCCGAGCTATACGTCGCCGCCGGCAAGTCCGCGGCCTCCGTCGGCGATGCCGCGGCGCTGCCCGAAAGCCGGTCGTCCCCCGAGGAGACGGAGGAACTGCTGGATGCGTCGTTCAACGTCAACGACGTGCTGTTCAGCTTTATGAGCGAGGGCGACAAGCTAAGCGAGCTGGCCCGGCTGCTGGGCCAACTGCGCTTTGCCGTCGAGGGAGCCGACCGGGCCGCCGCCGACGAATTGGGCGAGGAGATCAGGGCGCTGGCCCGCCACCTGCCCGAGGAGTTCCAGGTCTCCAACCTGCTAGCCGTGGCCCAAGACACCTCCGAACGCAGTTCCGAGCTGGCGAAGCTCTACCTCGACCGCTGCTTCCGCCTCTCCGCCGGCGACACCGGCCAAGCCGCCGAACTGGAGCAGGAGATACGGCGGCTACAGGATGGATAGGGAAATCAAGCACAGAGGTTGTAAAAGGACATTCCGATGATTCTTCTGGACATACCGCAAGGCGTGGTCACTTTCGGGTCTGCCATCCTGGCCTCCATTATACTGGCGCTAGTGTCGCTGACCATCGCGCTGTTTCGCGTAGCGGTCTCGCTTTATGGCCGTCTGAGGGCCCTGGAAACCAATGTCCGCTTCATGGACCCTCCGCGGGTGATGGAAACGAATGCCAGAATGGAAATCCTTTGGGAAGAATACAAAATTGAGGGTATTCCGAACCTCAGAAGAGGGACGAGCCCACCGGGGAATCCAATGTTGCAAGAACGCTGGGATGAATTGCTTACCAAGCTGGAGCGGGACGAGCTCCCGGACGACGAGGCCAAAGAACTGCTTGCCGCCCTCCTGAAACGGCGGGAGCAGGCCAAGGAAGAGCATGATGTGGTAACGAATATGCTTCTCGGCCCCGGCATAATCCTGACCAAGTGGCAGCTCAAGGAAAAAGAAATCCGGGAACAGAAGTAGGTGCGCCTCTCCCATCTTCGCCTGAGCAACTTCCGCAATCTGGTCGAGCTGGATCTGGAGATACCGCCGGGCGTCTCGGTCTACTTCGGGCGGAACGCGCAGGGCAAGACGGCGCTGGTGGAGGCGGTCTACCTCCTCGCCATCGCCCGCTCCTTCCGCGCCGGGAACGAGCGCGAACTGGTCAACTTCGACGCCGCGCGGCAGGGCGGGCAGGCCCTGGTGGACGGGCTGGTGGAGGACGGCGGCCCGGAAGAACGCCCTCGCCCCGCCCCCCTTCCGGAGGCGGAAAAGAGAGCGGGACGGCAGCGCATCATCATCGGCTACCGCGCCTCGCCCTCCGCCGCGGCCAGCGGGCCGGGCTATCGGGTTCACAAGGAGATCCGGGTCAACCGGATGCGCCGCACCGCCCTGTCGCTGGTGGGGCTGGTTCACGCCGTGCTGTTCAGCGTGCTGGATATCGGCCTGGTGCAGGGGCCGCCCTCGGCCCGCCGCCGCTTCCTGGACATCCTCATTTCCCAGGCCGACCCGCTGTACTTGCAGGGATTGCAGCGTTACCAGCGGGTGTTGCAGCAACGCAACCGCCTGCTGCGGCTGCGGCGCGAGGGCCGCGCCCGCCCCGACGAGCTGGAGTTCTGGGACGGTGAACTGGTGCGGGAAGGGGCCTGGCTGACCTGGCGGCGGCACGAGGTTATGAGCATCCTGACGCCCGCCTGCATCCGCCACCACCGCGACCTGAACGGGGAAGGCGAGACGCTGGAACTGCGCTATCGTCCCAGCGTGCCCCTGCCGGGCGACGCCGGCGGAATGGCAGCCAGCTACCGGGAGTCGCTGCGGGCCGCCGCGCCCCGCGAGCGGGCCACGTCGGCCACCGCGGCCGGCCCGCACCGCGACGACTTTGACCTCATGGTCAACGGCGTGGATATGGGCGCTTTCTCGTCGCGGGGGCAGGCCCGCACCCTGGCCCTGGCCTTGCGGCTGGCCGAGGCGGAAACGCTGTCGGCGGTGCGCGGCGCCAAGCCGCTGTTGCTGCTGGACGACGCGCTGTCGGAGATGGACGCCGGCCGCCGCCGCCGGGTGCTGGAAAAGGCGGCCCAATACCCGCAGGTGCTGATAACCACCACCGACGTGGAGCAGGTATCGGGCTACTTCGGCGCGTCGGCGGCCTACTTCCGGGTGGACTGCGGGCGAATTGCGCCATGGGACTATTTCGGTGCAGTGGGCGCGGGGGATTTGGAACCGTCTGGATAATCCCCGCGTTGGAAACCTAGCCCGCCATTTGTGTGACAGACTCGATAACGGGGCGCGGAAGCGCCGCTTGCGCCTCCCTTACACGCTCGCATAGACGCTCAATTTGTTTCAGATATGCCTGACGATCCTGTACCTGCCGGACTTCAGCAGCCTGATGCTATTGTAATCCTCCAGTTCGTCAAAGCCGAACTGCCAGATATGAAATTCATCATAGCTTGCACGTTGGAAAAATAAAGTCGAGACTTGCTTTTCCGTGTAACTCTGCCATTGCCTGAAGGGGTAGTATAGTTGCCTGATGATTGTATTAGTAGCGTTTCCGGCTTTAGCTTCTACTAAAACAACCTGATTCCTTCCTTCATAACCGCCATCTACTTCAGTCTGTACGCTTTTTGTGCGGATAGAGAATCCGTTTGTCACGAAATCGAACTGCGGGGTGTATTTCCTTCCTCGAATCGTAAGCACGAGAGAGCTATCCGCAGTAAAATGGCGGATCAAACTCAGGGCATAAGCGTAATCCAAGTGCTGCATTTCGGAGTTTCCTATCCGTGAGGTTTCCAACTCAAAGGTAAAACCGCTATCATAGTTCTGCAAGGGCGACTCAATCGGAGGGATGTCCACGTATCCCTCGCCTTTAACAATTGTGTATTGCCTGTTTCTAACCGGCAAAATGAAAAGTCCTCCATCCCGAAAGACTTGAGGGCGGCTTTCCCTGGTATCCTGCTTACACAATATCCGTACTTCCTGTTCGCTGGTACGTGAAAAGCGACTGGAGACTTCCCGGATCTGTGCTGCCGATATTGGAAACGGCGAGGCATCGAAATCGTGCTCCCCGATATTGTATCGCTCGAAAATCGCCTCCCAAGGCGACTGTCCTGAGTTCGTGGATGAGCTGAGCGTCATGGTGGCTCCTCCTAATCGGCTGCCGGGCGGTGTTCTTCAGTTGATTCCAGCAAACGTATCTGCAAGTTAGATTTGTTCAGCCCATCCAAAGCATCAGTGGCAATTCCTTTGGATGTGACTTCACTCAAACGGTTACTGCCGACTTCAGCGTAGTCCAAATCCCTCTCGTATCCAATGAAACGGCGTCCCAAAGATATTGCAGCTATGCCGGTTGTCGCAGTGCCGGCAAATGGGTCAACAACCAAGTCTCCAAGATTAGTGCTGGCTCGCAGACACCTGTCAACCAAGGCTACCGGCTTTTGCGTCGGGTGCTTGCCAAACCGCTTCTCATCCCGTCCCGCGGCAGGAAATTTCCAAACGGTCTTCATCTGTTTGCCGCCGTTTTCGGCCTTCATTTCTTGATAGTGGAAGGTGTATTTGTGCTTACTGCCTTTCGGCGCTTTGGTAGCCCATAGCAAAGTTTCGGTGGAATGGGCGAAGCAGCGGCAACCAAGATTAGGCGGCGGATTGCTCTTTTCCCATATTATGTCATTCAAGATGCGGAATCCCAGTTGCAACATCGCCATACCTACGCTCAAATAGATATGCAATGTGCCGGTTGCCCATATCGTTCCTGCGGGTTTCAGAATGCGATGGCACTCCCGCAGCCAGGATAAGTTGAACTCATGATCGCTTTCGATGCCGTTGCTCCGATCCCAAGCTCCCTTGTTGACGCTTACCCGCTTGCCCGCCACACAAGTCGCACCGTCATTGGAAAGCAAGTACGGCGGGTCTGTCCACACACAATCAACTGAATCGTCTGCTATCGAAGCCATCAGCTCAAAAGCATCGCCTAGGTACAGGCATGACTTCCTGTCGTCTGATTGCCAGTATGGTTCCAAAACCTTGACTCCTCTTTCATCCCTCGAATTTCAGATGCTTCTCGGATACGCTCAGCTTTTTCCCAGGCTTGGGATTGGACGCGAAAGTTGAGGGCTTTTCCACTCCTAGGACTTCGACACGATAGAGGTCATAGCCCGTCACGGCCTTTATCGCTCTAGCCTGCGCCGTATCTAGCTTCTGAAGTACCTTGACCTTTGCCCATCCCGGGTTGTCGCCGTCATCCAGTTTGAACAGAGCATTCTGGATTGCCATTGACGCTACCTCAGTACTTTTCGGACTGCCGGGGATTTTAGCCAACGATGCGGCGGGAATCAATGCCTTGCTGTCATTGCTTCCGCCGCATACAATACCCTTGCCCTCCGACCGCGCCGGTTCCGCTTTGTTGCCGGCGAAATTCCGCAGGGCCGGAATCGCTGTCCCAAGGGGTAGCGGCGCCGCAAAATTCCGAGCGCCCCGGCTGGTGAACCATGCCCGTAACCCAGGAAGTTCTGGACGAAATCGCCCTTACCCGCGCCGAGTATGACCTCATCGTGGAACGCATCGGCCGCGAACCCAACGCGGTGGAGCTGGGGATGTTCGGCGCGCTGTGGAGCGAGCATTGCGGCTACAAGCACTCGCGGCCTCTGCTGCGGATGTTTCGCCATACCTCCGGCGCGGTGCTTTCCGAGACCGGGGCGGAAAACGCCGGAGCGGTGGACATCGGCGACGGCTTGGCCGTGGTGTTCAAGGTGGAGTCGCACAACCACCCCTCGGCAGTGGAGCCGTTCCAGGGCGCGGCCACCGGCGTCGGCGGCATCGTGCGCGACATACTGGCCATGGGCGCCCGCCCCATTGCGCTGCTCAACTCCCTGCGTTTCGGGCCGCTGGACGACCCGGAGGACGGGGCCGGAAACCGGCATCTGTTCGGCGGCGTGGTGCGCGGCATCTCGTGGTACGGCAACTGCATCGGCGTTCCCGACGTGGGCGGCGAAATCTGCTTCGACCCGTCTTATTCCCGCAATCCGCTGGTCAACGCCATGTGCGCCGGGCTTATCGCCAAAGACCGGCTGGCCTCGGCGGCGGCGCGGGTTCCCGGCAGCGTGCTGCTGCTGGCCGGAGCCGACACCGGGCGCGACGGCATTCACGGCGCGTCCGGGCTGGCCTCGCGGACTTTTGAGGAGGAAGCGGAACTGCGGCCCACGGTGCAGGTGGGCAATCCCTTTCTGGAGAAGACGCTGATCGAAGCCTGCCTGGAAGCGCTGGACACCGGCGCGGTGCTGGCAATTCAGGACTTGGGCGCCGCCGGGCTGACCAGCGCGGCCATCGAGTCGGCGGCGCGGGCCGGGCGCGGCGTCCGCCTTGACCTCTCCCAGGTGCATCGCCGCGAGGGCGGCATGAGCCCCTACGAAGTAATGCTGTCGGAGTCTCAGGAGCGAATGCTGCTGGCGGCCCTGCCGGAGCGGGTGGACGAAGTGCGGGCCGTGTTCCAGCGCTGGGACGTGGAATGCCGCGAGATCGGGCGGGTCATCGCCGAGCCGGAAGCGCGGATATTCGACGGCGCGGCGCCGGTGGCCCATCTGCCCGTCCAACCCCTTTCCGAAGCTCCGGCCTACCGTCTGGCGGGCCGTCCGTCGGCGGAAGACCTGGCGCGGCGGGATCTGCCGCTATCGGACATTCCGCTGCCGGACTGCGGCCCGGCGGAAACGCTGCTGCGGCTGCTGGCCTCGCCCAACGTCGCCAGCAAGCGCGCCGTCTACCGGCAATACGACCATCAGGTGCAGACCAACACCGTGGCCGGGCCGGGCGGCAGCGACGCCGCGGTGCTGCGGGTCAAAGGCGTCCGCAAGGCCATCGCCCTGGCCGTGGACGGCAACGGGCGCTATTGCCTCCTCGACCCCTTCGCCGGAGGGCAGATCGCCGTGGCCGAGGTCTGCCGCAACCTCTCCTGCGTCGGCGCCCGTCCCTTGGCCCTGACCGACTGCCTGAACTTTGGCAACCCGCT
Organism: Dehalococcoidia bacterium; assembly: GCA_965213725.1. Taxonomy (GTDB): domain Bacteria; phylum Chloroflexota; class Dehalococcoidia; order Lucifugimonadales; family UBA3495; genus VXOI01. Next base: position 965,641 of record OZ243924.1, on the reverse strand, counting down.
GCGCCCCAGCATCTACTATCAACTGGAAGAGTGCATCCGGGGCATGGCCTTGGCCAGCGAGGCGCTGGACGCCCCGGTGGTCAGCGGCAACGTGAGCCTGTTCAACGAAACGCAGGGGCAGGCCGTCTTGCCGACGCCGGTGGTGGGCGCCCTGGGCCTGCTGGAAGACGCCGCTCAGTCCGTCGGCGCAGGCTTTCCGGCGCCGGGCCTAGCGGTGGCGCTGCTGGGCCCTGGGCCGGAAACCGCCGCGGTTCAGGATCTGGCGGGCAGCGAATATCTGCAAGTGCTGCACGGGCTGGCCGCCGGGCGGCCCGGCATAGACTTGGAACTGGAACGGCGGGTGCAGGAAGTATGCCGCAACGGCATCACGGCGGGCCTGATACGGTCGGCGCACGACTGCTCGGACGGCGGACTGCTGGTGACGCTGGCCGAAAGCTGCATCTTGGGCGCAACGGGATTCAACGGCGGGTTCGGCCTCCCCGAACGTTGGGACGCTGCGCTGTTCGGCGAAAGGCAGTCGCGTATCGTCGTGACCGTTGCGCCCGGCGACCTGCCCGCGCTGGCGGAGCTGGCCCGGTCGCGCAATGTTCCGGCTCTTTTAATGGGGCGCACCGGCGGCGGCGGCCTGGTTATCCGCCCCGATAACGGAACGAATGACGGGGCAAATGGCGGGCCGGGATTGGTGAACCTGCCCCTGGAGCGCATCGCCGAGGTCTGGACGCAGGCTTTGGAGGCTGCCGGTGACTAGCGCGCCGCTGCGCGTGATGTACCTTACTCCCTACTACCGCCCGTACCTGGGCGGCATTGAACGCGCTATCGAGGAACTGTCCCGCCAGATACGGCAGTCGCCGCAGGTCGAGGCGGTGGGGGTGCTCACCACCAAGTATTCCTTCCCCCGCATAGCCCAACCGCAATGGGCCGACCGGGAAACGCTGCCCGACGGCATACAGGTCTACCGGCTGCCCGGCTTTCCCCGCTGGCCGCCGCCGCTGTATTCGGTGCCCCTAGTGTGGTTCTCGCCGCGCCGGGTGCGCCAATATCTGAAAGAGTTCCGGCCCAACGTAATTCACTTCGTCGGCGATGGCTGGTTCTGGGGACACTACTGGGCGCGGCTTCTTGCCCCGGCGTTTCCTCCCCCGGAGGGAGAGGGCCGGCGCGGCGGGCGTCCCCGGTTCGTGTTCACCCCGTCGTTCCACTCCCTGCCGCCGGCGCGGTGGTGGCTGGCCCCGGTCAACGCCCTGCTCTGCCGGATGGTGGATGACATTGTGCCTCTCACCGAGCAGGAAGCGCGGGGGCTGGGCCGCGCCTACCTTGCCCCGCGCCGCAGGCAGAGCATCATCGGCTGGGGCGCGCCGCTGCCGGACCCGCGGGCAATGGAGTCCGTCCGGCTGGAAATAGGCCCGGAACACACGGACGTGGGGGTTCCCCACTCTCCCGGTCTGCCCGCCTCCCGCAACGGACACAGCGGCGGGCCGCTGACCATCCTGTGCGTGGGACGGCTGGGGCGGCACAAGGCGCAGCTATGGCTGCTGGACGTGTACCGCGAAGCGAGGCGCAGCTTCAACAAGCCGGCGCGCTTGGTGCTGGTGGGCCGCGACGAAGGCGACTCCAGGGCCATCGCCGCCTATGTCGCCGAGCATGGCCTGCGCGACGAGGTGGTGATAACCGGCGAAGTCTCCGATGGCGAACTGGCCCGCTGGTACGCCCGAACCAACCTGTTTGCCCTGTTCTCGCACTACGAAGCCTTCGGGCTGGTGTTCTTCGAGGCGATGGCCTACGGCGCCCCGGTGCTGTCCCATGACGTGGGGGCCAACAGTGAACTGCTGCATCGCGGCGCGGTGGTCACCCCCCGCTTCGACCGGCAGGCCGCGGCCGCCAGCATGGCCGCGCTGGTCAACGACGACGACGCCCGCCAGCAGTTGGGCGCCGACGCGCGAGCCTACGCCCTGGCCGAGTTCACCTGGCCCGCCGTGGCGGAAAAGTACCTGGCCGTATACCGGGGCGAGCGGCAAATCTGAATTGCCAAGCGGAGCGGATGCGATACCATGTACTCAGATGATATGAGCTGATATGAGCGCCGCCAAGATTGCGATGGCCTTCGAGTAATCAATCCCTTCAAGGACGATTGCTGAAGGCCATTGACTTCCTGACGCTGCGCATCAACGCCGAAACAAAATTCCCACAGGAGGGCCGCTAATGGAAAGCGCCATATCCCGCGAAGAACTGGAGGCCGGGGCCCGCCGCATCCTGCTGTCGAACCTGCGGCAGGGGGTGGCCGACTGGAACGGCAAGGAATTCAGCTTCGTTTGCCCCTCGCTGACCGGCTATCCCTTCCAATGGTTTTGGGATTCCTGCTTCCACGCCATCGCCCTGCTGCACCTGGACCCGGAGCAGGCTAAGCAGGAAATGCGTTCGCTGATGAGCGGCGCCCAGCCCAGCGGCTTCATCCCCCACATCATCTTCTGGGAGATGGAGAAGCAGCCCGACTTCCTCAGCCGCAACATCGTCGGCATGACCGAACCGCACTTCAGCGCCACCATCCAGCCGCCCATCATCGCCTACGCCGTCGCCCGCATCTACCGCATGACCGGGGATGAGGAGTTCCTGCAAGAAGCCCTGCCGATCCTCACCGCCTACTACCGCTACCTGCGCCAGGCCCGCGACCCGGACAACGACGGCCTCATCGCCGTCATCCAGCCCGAGGAGGCCGGCACCGACTGCTCGCCCAAGTACGACGAAATCCTGGGCCTGGAGGAACTGAGCAACCGGGGCTTCATCGCCGCGCTGCGGAAAGTCTATGCCGCCTACGAACCCCTGCGCCACGACGACCACGCCGTGCTGGCCGCCGACATATTCCACGTCGAGGACGTGCTGGTCAACTCCATATACTGCTTTTCCATGAAGGCCCTGGCCCGGCTCCATACTATAGCCGGAGGCGAGTCCTCGCCGGAGGCCGGCGAGTTCAACCGCGAGGCCGACAAGACGCTGAACGCCCTGGTGGAGAAGTGCTGGGACGAGGAGGCCGGGGCCTTCTTCGACCTGTCAGGGGTGGACGAGAAGCCGCTGAGGACGGTGACCATCAGCTCGCTGATGCCGCTGATTATGGCCGACCTGCCGCGCCATCAGGTGGAGACGCTGGTGGAACGGTGGGTGCGCCCGCCCGAACACTTCTGGACGCCCTACCCGCTGCCCTCGGTGCCGGCGTCGGACCCCAAGTTCATGCCCGGCAACCCCGGCGGCTTCATCTGGCGCGGCCCGTCGTGGATGAACACCAACTACTTCCTCTCCCACTCCCTGCGCGGCCACGGCTACCCGGAACTCAGCGAGCCGCTGGTGGAAAAGAGCAAGGAGTGCATCGCCAAGTCCGGCTTCCGGGAGTACTACCACCCCTACACCGCCGAGGGGCTGGGCGCCCGGGACTTCGGCTGGTCAACGCTGATACTGGACTTTTAGAGGGCTAATTGTTTATGTTCCCCGCCGGCCCCGGTGTGCCGTCAGGGTTGCCGGGAATCTCCCCCTCTCCGGCGTTCCCCACCGGCCCCGGTGGGCCGTTAGGATTGCCGGGAACCACCGGGGTTGACGGAGGGGGAAGGAGTTCGTTGGTTCTGGCGGCTTGGGCCTCTTCAAACAGGTTCCCAAGCCGCTTATCTTTCCAGGTGATTTCGGCATCGCCCCGCAACTCGTCAAGAATCTTGAGCGTTACGATGTCGTCGTCCTCGGCAGGAATCAAGCCCTCGTCAACCTTTGCCTGCCACTCCTGATGCAGTTGTCCCATGACACGGATTCCGGTCAAATCATTTCGGTAAGCCTCGATAACATCTTCCGATGTCCAATAATCCTCTGGGTTGAAACCCATGCTTTCCATGAATTCCCGGCACTCCGCACCGTCGGGCCCCATACACATTTCCTGGTGAATCTCCATATATTCTCTGGCTTCGGCGATGGTGGGCATTAGTCCACGGCGCTCTGCTTCCGCCCGAATCACGTAATCATCTACCTTGCTGAGGATGGACTGTCTTACCGCTTCATCTTCGCTGATGCCTGGCTCAACGGCCAAGACGATATCCGAGCCTAACCGCACGTCCCGTTTCTTGAAATCAGTCCCGTCAATGGTCGCCACAACGGTATCGTCTCCCGACTTGACCTTGATTAAATCCCTGAAATCGGAAATAAAATCCGACTCTTGCGCGGATAGCACGCCAGCGATTGCCGCAATGCCAATGAGAAAGAACGCTGCCGCCCCTCCCATAAACCATCTTTTCTTGCTCACAATGGCCTCCTATGGACAAGACTAGTCGTCGACTGTGTGTACAGTAGGAGGCCAACTCACAGATGCCACAACCATCCTGTGATCATCACTAACGCTGGTGGTGTCTGACGACACACTGAGCGAAGCAACCGCCAACATACCTATGCAGGCAAGCGCCAACAGAATTAGGCCCAAGCGTTCTCTTGCTTATGATAGGCAAAAGAATCCGATGAGCCGAATAGGCGACTCTCGTCTGTCCCTGCGTGATTGCCCCTCAGCTTCGCAGCAGGCGGCTGGTGAAGGGACGGCGGCGGAAGTTCCTGGGCTGAGGCTCGTCGTACTCCTCGTCCGCATCGTCCTCGGCGGCCGCGGGCGGCGGCCCGTCCATAGGCGTGTCCTCGGCGTCCGCGTCGTCCTCGGCGTACACAGGCAACGGCCCGGACACGGGCGTGTCCTCAGCGGCGTCCGCGTCGTCCTCGGCGGACGCAGGCAACGGCCCGGCCTCGGGCGTATCCCCGGCGGCGTCCGCGTCGTCCTCGACGGACGCAGGCGGCGGCCCGGCCTCGGGCGTATCCCCGGCGGCGTCCGCGTCGTCCTCGGCGGACGCGGGCGGCGGCCCGGCCTCGGGCGTATCCCCGGCGGCGTCCACGTCGTCCTCGACGGACGCGGGTAACGGCCCGGCCTCGGGCGTATCCCCGGCGGCGTCCGCGTCGTCCTCGACGGACACGGGTAACGGCCCGGCCTCGGGCGTGTCCTCGGCGGCGCCCGCGCCGTCAACCAGCTTCAACTGCGCGGCGTCTGTCTGCGGTTCGTCCGGTTCCGCCTCGGGTACGGCGGGCGGCCCGTCGTTGGCGGCGGGGCCAAGGCGGGCGATCAGCATACGGCCCACCAGCTCGTTGTCGCGGTTCAGGTTGAAGACGCTGCGCTGGCGGCGGCGTCCCGTGCCCTCTTCGCGCCAGGAATGGGTAGTCCGGCGGAAAAAGTCGCCCTCAGACAGCCCCCGCAGCGTCCGGCTCACGTAGTCGCGGGTGCCGCCGATGCTCCACCGCTGAGCGATCTCGGCGTTGCCTGCGGCCAGCCCCTGCTCCAGCGCCCCGCAGATTTCGGACACCAGGGAGTTGTAGACCACTTGGTCGGCCCCTTCCCGGTTCTCCAAGGTATAGGCCATCAGGATGAGGTCGGAAACCCGCTCCGAATGCTGGCCGTCCTCCGGCTCGGTGGGCAGGGCCACCGAATCTAGGGCCTCGCGCACTGCGTCCGCCAGATCCGCGTTGCTGGCGAAGGGAGCTTGCGGCTCAGCGGCGGCCGGCTCAGGAGCATCGGCGGCTTCCGGCGTTTCTTCCGCTTCCCCGGCAGCTTCGGCCGCCGGTTCTTCCGCCCCGGACTCCTCCGGCGCGAGATCCTCCGGCGGCGCCACCAACGGAGCCTCGAAGTCCGTGGCGGCGGTTTCCTCCGGCGACTCAGCCAGCGCCGGACCGGGTTGGGCATACGGCTCGACGGCCTCTGCGTCTTCGTCCGCCGGGGTCTCCGCCGCCTCTTCGGCAGCGTCGGCGTCGCGCTGCCCGGAGTGGCGGCGGCGTCCGCCGCGCCGACGCCCGGACTTGGCGGCCGCGGCTGGGGGAGCTTCCTCAATAGCGCTTTCCCCGATAGCGCTTTCCGGGATGGCGCTTTCCGGCGTTTCCTCGTCCGCCATGACGGCCCAGTCCACGAGCCCGGCATGAATCAGCTTGATGTTGCCATCCTCGGCGGCCCGGGCCATCAGCTTCTTGAAACCCGAAAAGCCCAGCTTCTTCTCGTCGAAACCGGGATAGCGGCGCATCAGCCGCTGCTTGATGGAGGTCAGCAGCGGATTGCCTCCGGCGGCGCGGTCGTCCCGGATGATTTCCTCGATAGCGCGGATGACCTCGGCCAGTTCCGGCGCGTCGTTCTGGGCCTCGCGCTGCGGGGCGTGCTGGGGCAGCACGGCCGGCTGCGGGGCCAGCGGGTCAACGTCCTTGTCGTAGAGCAGCAACGAATCCACCTGATCGGCCAAGCGGCGCGAGGTGCTCCAAGACACGCCGACGATGACCACGCGCTTCCCCATGGTGCGCAGGGCGTTGACCACGTGGAGGAAGTCGGAGTCGCCCGACACCAGCACGAAGGTACCGATGTTGGGATAAGAATGGGCGCACTCGATGCAGTCGGCGGTCATCTTGACGTCCACGCTGTTCTTGACGCGGTAAGTCCGCATCCCGTTGGCCGACGCCGCCTGAGAGGACGGAATGCGGGTGGGGACGAAGACCGGCTCGATGCCGGCGGCGTAGAGGGTCGGCGGGTCGTTGATGAACTGGCTGGCGCCGCGCAGCTCCGGCGCGCGGGTGACCCAGTCGGCGTATGCCTTGGCTACCACCACCCGGCCATGCTCGGAAATCTCTTCCTTCAAGGACGAGAGATTAGGAGTGCGGTTGCCGGCGGCAAGGCTGATCTTGAAATTTTCCCAGTCAATGAACAAAGCGACGTCGCCGCCGCGAAAAGTCGGTTCGACCATTTGTCTGATACTTCCGGCCTCCTGCTTCAACGGGAGTGTCAGAATGAACCTGCCCCCCAGAGTAGGGTACATTTGTCCAGAGTCAGTTTAGGGGATGCAGGGCCAGGCGTCAACGGGAGCGGGCGGCGTGCTAGAATGAAAACAGCCGCCGCCCGTCGCGGCAGTCTGGGCGATGGGGGACTGGGATGGATGTGACCACCAGGCGCTGGATTTTCGCCTTTCTGGTGCTGCTGTTCATTATCGGGTGCTGGGTGCTGGTCATCGGCCACCAGTTCGATTTGGGCGCCCTGAATCTGGCGAAGAGCGAAACCTACGATTCAGTGCTGCTAGGCGCCTATCTCGTGACCGCAGTTTCGGCGGCCTTGATTGCTTTTGTGGCAATAGGGATGTGGCTGGACATTTGATGCCGCATTGCGCGAGAAATTTGGCAGTGTAATCAGATGGCTGAGTCCGTCTTTTTCGGACGCAGGCACTGCTTTTCTTGGGATAGCGGCAATTCTTTTGGCGCGGGCGGTTCCGTCATCCGACCTCAGAGAAGCTGACGTGGCATTGGTGGTGTTCGGCGTTTCGGTTGGCTTTGTAGGTTTGTGGCTAAGGCGCATATCCAAGTCTTGAGGCAGCAGCTTAGGGAAAAGGCGTTGATGCGTAAGGGAATCGTTTACTTCATATTCCTGGCAGTATTCCTCTGCGTGGCGCTTGTGGTGGTGGATGTGTACGAGGGGGCCGGCTTCGACCTGGAGCGGCATCCCGTCTTCCAGTGGGTGATGGTGGCCGCCTACTCCATCATCATCCTGTCGTTCCTAGCCCTGATGGGGGCCATATTGTGGCGGGGGATCCGGAGGGAGAGGACGCGGGAGTGAGGGGTGCGCTAACCCGCCCCGCCCCCCAGCAGCTTCCCCTCAAACCGCCGCTTGGCAACCCGCCAAGCCGCTTCCGTTGGGGAGTCGGCAGACTGAATGATCAGTTGCCGGTCTAGCTCATTGGGCTTATTTTCAGCACTAGTTCCTGAATGAAGGGACTCATGGGGCCAGCGTCTTGCCCAATGAGCATTATGACCTTCTTGCGGGCTCGGGTGAAAGCCACGTAGAACAGCCTCCTCTCCGCTTCCATGGCAGACAGTTGCAACGGTGTTTTACCGCTCAACGACTGCCCGTCATAACCCTCTATCTCCGCGACTGCTGCCGTAACGGTTCGAGGCCGCACGCCCATCAAGTCGAGATAATGCCCATAACGCCCGCCCTTGACAACGCGCCCCTCATCCCCGAATCTTACCCCGGCAGCGACATTGGCGCAGGAGGTTGACCCCATGGCGGAACGCGCTCCCAGGCTTGACGGCAAGGTGGCGATTATTACCGGCGCCGGCTCCAGCGGCGAGGGCATCGGCAACGGCAAGGCGGCGGCCATCCTGATGGCCCGCGAGGGGGCCAGGGTGCTGCTGGTGGATCAGGTGGAGGCCCGCGCCCAAGAAACCCTGGATATCATCAAAAGCGAGGGCGGTGAGGCATCCATCTTTCAGGGCGATATGACCCGGCTGGAGGACTGCGAGGCTATGGCCCAAGCCGCCGTTGACCGCTACGGGGGGGTGGATGTCCTCGACAACAACGTGGGCATCTCCCAGCGCGGCACGGTGGTGGAGGTCAGCGAGGCCGACTGGGACCGGGTGATGACGGTGAATCTGAAAACGATGGTGCTGGCGGCCAAGGCGGTCATCCCTCGGATGATGCAGACCGGCGGCGGCTCCATCATCAACATATCATCCATCGCCGGGCTGCGGGCGCATCTGAGCACGCCCTACACTGCCTCCAAGGCCGGAGTTATCGGTCTGACCATCTCCATGGCCGCCGACCACGCCCGCGATAACATCCGGGTCAACGCCATCGCGCCGGGGCTGGTCTACACCCCGATGGTGGCGCCGCGAATGGACGACGACCTGCGGCAGTACCGCCGCAATTCGGCGCCGATGCAGACCGAAGGCACCGGCTGGGACATTGGCTACGCCGCCCTGTTCCTCGCCAGCGACGAGGCCCGCTGGATCTCCGGCGTGGTGCTGCCGGTGGACGCCGGCCTCTGCGCCGTCCACCCCGGGACGTATTCGCCGATGTCGCAGCAGACGCGGTTTTAGGGGACGGGCAACGGCAAGGGTCGTCCCTGCCAGCGATGCGCCGTATCCGCGTATACGTGGGGGCAAAGAATTGCCCAGGCGCGTTCCCTTCGTTCACTGGGTTAATGGGCATAATGCAGAGGATTTTCGGAGGTTGTCTATGCGACTGGAAAGCAAGGTTGTCCTCATCAGCGGCGGCGCCCGGGGGATGGGCGCGGCGGAAGCCGTGCTGTTTGCCCAAGAGGGAGCGAAAGTCGTCATCGGCGACGTGCTGGAGGCCGAGGGCCGGGACTTGGCCGGGTCCATCCCCGAGGGCGCGGCGGTGTTCGTCCGGCTGGACGTTACCAGCGAGGACGACTGGCGGCACGCCGTGGCTCTGGCCGAGGAACGCTACGGCAAGCTGAACGCGCTGGTCAATAACGCCGGGGTTAGCGCCGTTGGCGGCATCGAGGACACCACCGCCGCCGAGTGGGATCGGGTGATGGCGGTCAACGCCAAGGGGGTGTTTCTGGGGACGAAACACGCCATCCCAGCGATGCAGCGAGTGGGCGGCGGCTCCATTATCAACATATCATCGCAGTTGGGCCTCGTGGCTATGGGCGAGTCCAGTCCGCAGTACATCGCCTCCAAGGGCGCGGTGCGGCTGCTCACCAAGTCCACGGCCATCCAGTACGCCGCCGACGGCATACGATGCAACTCAGTGCATCCCGGCCCGGTAGTGACGCCGATGACCGAGGGCCGCCGCGCCGACCCGGCGGTGCAGGAACTGATGGAGTCGCGCATCCCGCTAGGGCGCTACGGAGAAGCCATCGAGGTGGCCTACGGGGTTCTCTACCTAGCCTCCGACGAAGCATCCTTCGTCACCGGCAGCGAACTGGTCATAGACGGTGGCTGGGTGGCGCAATAGGGCGGGGGTGACAGCAAACGGACCGGGCCGCGTGTTAGCAATCCTCTTGATGCGGTGGGGGCGGGGGCGGCTCGTCGAAGGCTTCGCCTTGCTCTTGGGCGGCCAGGAAGCCCTGATGCCAAGTTTGCCACTCTTCGTAATTTCGCACCTCACCGATGGCGATGCCGCGCTCTTCGCCGATGGCTATGCCCCGCTCTTCGCCCCGCTCCTCACCGCGGCGCTCATGCCACCTGACTATGGGGCGGACAATGAGGTTCATTCCCAAGTTATACATCACCATAAGAGTTGACACTCCCTTGTCACCGGCAGCGAACTGGTCATAGGCGGCGGTTGGGTGGCGCAATAAGGGCGGGGCGACAGCAAACGGCCCCGGCTGCGGGTTAGCAATCCTCTTGACGCGGCGGGGGCGGGGGCGGCTCGTCGAACGCTTCGCCTCGCTCCTGGGCGGCCAAGAAGCCCTGATACCAAGTTTGCCACTCCTCGTAATTTCGCGCCTCACCGATGGCTATGCCTCTCTCTTCACCGATAGCGATACCCCGTTCCTCGCCCCGCTCTTCACCGATGGCTATGCCTCGCTCTTCGCCCCGCGCTTCGCCCCGCTCCTCGCCGCGGCGCTCGTGCCACCTGACTATGGGGCGGACAATGAGGTTCATTCCCAAGTTATACATCACCATAAGAGTTGACACTCCTTCCACTACTATCAGGCTGGACATCGCCACGCCCAATCCGTGGCTGCTGACTCTGGCCAGCGTCTGGAACGCGACGAATTCCAGTCCGCTGTCGGGATGCTCTGCTGCATTGTTTCTGAAGATCCTCCAGAACAGCCATCCGCTCTGGAGAGTGAACAGAAACAGATACAGCCGGATTAAAGGCCGCGCAACGCTCCAGATGCTGTCGCGCTCCGCTCCGGCGGCGAGGCTGGCGCGGACAGCTTTGATGAGGAAAGTTCCCCGTCCTTTCGGTTCGTCCCGTTCCCTTTGTTCTGCCATAGGGTACTGAAGATTATGTACGCGGACGGCGTCCCGCCGCAACCCTACGGCGTCAGCAGAATCTTGCCGGTGGTCTCGCGGCTCTCCAGCCTGCGGTGAGCCTCGCGGGCTTCCGGCAAGGGCAACTCCAGCCCCACGTACAGCTTGACCTCGCCGGACTGCACCCAGGACAGCACGTCGCTGGCCCGTTGCAGCAGCTCCTCGCGGGTGGCGGTGTAGTCGCCGAGGCTGGGGCGGGTCAGAAACAGCGAGCCGTTCCGCAAGGCCCCGCTGTCCACCTCGGCCACCGGGCCGCCGGCCTGCCCGTAGAGAACCATGTAGCCCCGTCGGCCCAGGATGCGCAGTCCCTGGCCGAAGGTAGTGGCGCCCACGGCATCCAGTGCCATCCGAACGCCTTGGCCGCCGGTGGCGGCGCGAACTTCTTCCTCGAAGTTCTGCCGGGTGTAGATGATGGCATGGTCGGCGCCCGCGCTCCGGGCCAGTTCCGCCTTTTCATCGGTGGACACGGTGGTAAAGACGTAGACGCCCAGCCGCTTGAGCAGTTGGATTAGCCACAAGCCCATGCCCCCGGCCCCGGCGTGAACCAGCACCCGGTCGCCCGCGTTTAGTTGGGTGATGCCGTAGACTAGGAAGTGAGCGGTCATCCCTTGCAGCATAGCGGCGGCGGCAGTGGCGAAGTCCATCCCGCCGGGGATGGGCACCAGCAGCCACGACGGGACGCAGTGCTGCTGGGCATAGGTTCCGCTGTGCATGGCATAGGCCACCCGGTCGCCCACGGCCACCTCGCTGACGCCCTGCCCCACGGCGGTCACCACTCCGGCGGCCTCCCGCCCCGGCGTCCAAGGAAAGGCTTCGGGCGGGTTGGTTCCCTTGCGGCTGGAAACGTCGGTGTAGTTGACGCCGATGCTCTTGACCTCCACCAGCGCCTGCCCCGGCCCGGGCGAAGGCTCCGGTGTGTCCTCGTAGCGCAGCACCTCCGGCCCGCCGGTCTCGTATATGCGGATGGTCTTCATAGCTTACCTCCCTCCTACCGCCGCGCGTCGCGGCCCGTTCCCGTTTGCATTGCGGTTGCCGTTGTGATTAAGTTACACCCGTTGCGAACCTAATCCGCGGGCATTGGAAATTGTAACAAAATATGTCCCGCCCTCCCTTGCGGGGCGGCGCGGCAAAGGAGTTTTCACGAATATGGCCTTTGAGGTTATCTCCACCGACCGGGTGGACCGGGTCGCCATCGTTACCCTGAACCGGCCGGAGGTGCTGAACGCCCTCAGCCTGAAGCTGGTGCGGGAGGTGGACGAGTTTCTCACCGAAGCAGAGGCCGACGACGGCATCGGCGCGGTGATTATCACCGGGGCCGGCGAGCGCGCTTTCTCCGCCGGGGCCGACATCCACGAGAACCGCGAGCTGACTCAGGAGCAGCGCGAAGCCGCCGCCGCCGAGCGCGCTCAGTACACTTGGCACATGACGACCTGCTCCAAGCCCATCATCGGCGCCATCAACGGCCTCTGCTACGGCGGCGGCACCGTGATGGCTACCAGCCTCGACTTCCTCATTGGCTGCGAGAAGAGCAGCTTCCGCTTCTTGGCGGTCAACTACGGTCAGCTCAACGCTACCTGGAGCCTGCCCACGCTGGTCGGCTGGGGCAAGGCCAAAGAACTGCTCTACAGCGGGCGCGAGGTGTTCGCCGACGAGGCGTATCACATCGGACTGATAAACCACCTGGCGCCATCGGAGCAATTGATGGATAAGACCATCGAGGTGGCCGCCGGCATCGCCAAGAACCGGCCGGAGGGCGTGAACAACATCAAGCAGTTGCTCATCGAGCATACCGGCCTGCCGTTGCAGGAACAATTCTGGAACGAAATCGAGGCTCGCCAAGGCCGCTTCCGGGGTCTGACCGTGGAAGAAGGCTTCCGCGACTTCCTCGACCGCAAGGGCCGCAAGCCCGCGGTGTCATAACTCTGAACTCTCCCTCCGGGAGAGGGTGTTCCAAGCGTGCGTCAGCCTTGCCGGCACCCGTCGAGAACACCTGTGAGAGAGCGGAATGAGGACGTCCGGGGTTAAGGAGAACCGCGTTGAACTCTGAAGGGCAGGTGCCATCCCCCAACCGCCGGGCCGCGTCTCCCGACGCCGCCGCGCCCGACGGCTCGGAGATTCGCCTGCTGGCCGACGGGCGCCACCGGGCCAGCCGCAGCAGCTTGGTGGAAGTGACCCTGCCGGCCGGGCAGGTTTCGCGCCCGGTGTATCACCGCACCGTGGAGGAAATCTGGTACATCCTGGAAGGCGAGGGCCAAGTCTGGCGCTGCCCGCCGGACGCCGGTTCCGCGCCGCCGCAGGCGGTGACTCCCGGCGACGCGCTGGTCATCCCCACCGGCTGGCGCTTCCAGTTCGCCGCCGCTCCCGGCGCGCCCCTGCGCTTCCTCTGCCACACCTCCCCGCCCTGGCCGGGCGAGGACGAGGCGGTTGCTGTGGAGCGCGGCGGCTTGGGGGAGGCGACGGTGTAGGGGTGATTCCAGAATTGGAAGCCCAATCCCCGGTTCAGGACGGCTGCAAAGTCAGCCCTCTTTACCGGCATTCCCAACAGGCATGGCGATGCCCGGCAAGGGGCGGTTGCGGAATCACAAGTATTCTCAATATGACTCGGTATTGCCCAACCCCCCGTCATTCCCGCTTTCTCGGGAATCCGGAACGGCTGGCCGGATGCCGCTTTTTCAGTGGCGGAAACAAGTGGATTCCCGTCTCGCAGGAATCAACGGAGCGGGCAATGCTAACACGTGTTTAGAAAGCCCTTTTATCCGTAGCAGGCCGACTTGAGCAGGCCGACTTGGCAATTGCCTTGGCGCCGCTTTCGGTTAAAGCGGATATAATACTGGTCTACTTCAGTCCCATCCTAGGGCCAAGAGGTCTGCCATGCTTGACTTGATCATCGCCAACGGCCTCATCATAGACGGCACTGGCAGCCCCGGCTTTCACGCCGCCGTGCTGGTGGAGGGCGACCGGGTAAGCATTCGGCGCGGCGAGCTGGACGGGCTAGAGGCCGCCCGCACTATTGACGCCGCGGGCTATGTGGTCTGCCCCGGCTTCGTTGACCTGCACTCCCACGCCGGGTTGACCATCCTGGGCGAGCCGCACCACGACCCAAAGGTGCGGCAGGGCGTCACCACCGAACTGGTGGGCATTGACGGCATCTCCCACGCTCCCTTCAAGAGCCGCGCGGAACTGGAGCGTTACATCTGGCTGGACTCCGGGCTGAACGGCTACCCGCCCTTGCCCGCCGACTGGCTGACTGTGGCCCAACTGCTGGACAAGTACGACAGCTCGGTGGCCGTCAATATAGCCTACATCCTCGGCAACTCGCCCGTCCGCATCTGGAGCGTCGGCTGGAGCGACCGCCCGGCCACCGCCGCCGAGCTGGAGGATATGAAGGCCGTCACCCGTGAAGCGATGGAGGAAGGGGCCTGGGGACTGTCCACCGGCCTCGACTACCCGCCCGGCTCCTACGCCAACACCGCCGAACTGGGCGCGCTGGCCGGGGTGGCCGCGCGTATGGGCGGCCATTACCATACCCACACCCGCGCCAGTTTACGCTCGCAGGGACTGCTGGCCCCTTGGGAGGAAGCCCTGGAAATCGGGCGGCTGGGCGGCTGCCCGGTGCACCTGACTCACTACCGCCAGAGCGCCCCCGGCGTCGGCAGCCACTTGGACTACCTGGGGCTGGTGGAGCAGGCCCGCGACGAGGGTATGGACGTCACCTTTGACTGCTACACCTATCCCTACTCCGGCACTACGGTCACCATCGGCCTGCCCCACTGGGCCAAGGACGGCGGCCCGGAGCGGCTGATGGACGCCCTGCGCGACCGCGACGACCGCCAGCGGATGAAGCGCGAGCTTTCCCTCGACCGGCTGGAAAACAACTGGCTGACCAATTTCACCCAGCCGCAAAACAAGCAGTATGAGGGACGCCTGATCACCGACATCGGCGAGATGCGCGGCCAGGACCCGGAGGACGCCCTGTTCGACCTGCTGCTGGAGGAGAATTTGGGCATATCCACCGTGGGGCTGGGAACCAACGCCCAGACGCTCTACGCCTTCGTGTCGCACCCGGCGGGGATGATTGCCAGCGATGCCATCCTGTTCGGCGAATACCCCAACCCGCGCAGTTACGGCTGCTTCCCCATCGTGCTGGCGGAATTCGTGCGGGCCGAGCAGCACCTGAAGCTGCCCGAAGCCATCCGCAAGATGACCTCGTTCCCGGCTCAGCGCCTCGGCCTGCCCGACCGGGGCCTTCTGCGCGACGGCTTCAAGGCCGACATCGTCATCTTCAACCCCAACACCGTGAAGGCCCTCGCCACCAAGGAAAACCCCAAGCAGCACCCCCTAGGCATAGACTACGTAATCGTCAACGGCCAGGTGGTGATAGACAACGGCCAGAACACCGGAGCGTTGCCGGGCCGGGCGCTGCGCCGGGGGCGGCCCAGCGCGTAGACTCCGGCATCACAAAGAGCACGATTATGAAACTCGGATCCGGTTGCTGCCTGCATTCGGCGGCTCGCCGCGAAAGAATGGGCTGAGCAAGTGACGGACGAATCATTTATGCTTCGGGATATTCGGGACGGCCGGATGCGCCAATAACTCCCGTGGTTATGCCGGTGGCCCGCCTGTTCCTCCCGGCGCCCGCATCATCCACCGAATATATCGCGCAGCGGCAGGGTGAACCCCGGCAGTACGTCGCCGCCGTCCAGCGCATCGTCCCCGGTCAGGGTGACGGCGGGCTGGCCGGGGCGATGCACCATAACGGCCCGCTCCGCCGGGTACACCTCCAGCGCCATCAGCACGCCGTGGGCCAGCCACATTTGCGTCTTGTCGTTGACCTCCCGCGGCGAATCGTTGGGGGATACGATCTCCACCACCAGCTCCGGGATGACCTCCAGATAGCCCTCGGACTGGTCATCCAGGGGCTGCCGTTTCGCCGATACATAGTAAATATCCGGCTCGCGCACGGTATCGGGGTTTCTTTCCACCAAGACGCCGCCGTCGGTTCCCCCCACGGTTCCCAGGCGCCGCGGCATAACGTGGTTCACGAGTTTGGCTCCGAAAATCATAGCAATGCGTGCATGTACTTTTCCTGCCGACACGGTTTCGCACAACACCCCCCGGATGAGTTCGCCCTTGACGCCCTGGCTGTTTAACCGCAGCAGGTCTTCGGCGGTCAGCAGTTTGCTTTTGGCGGTTGCCATACGCTCTCCATTGCTAATCCGAATCCGGTTTACAGGTCGAATATATCGCGCAGCGGCAGGGTGAACCCCGGCAGCACGTCGCCGCCGTCCAGCGCATCGTCCCCGGTCAGGGTGACGGCGGGCCGGCCGGGGCGATGCACCATAACGGCCCGCTCCGCCGGATACACTTCCAGCGCCATCAGCACGCCGTGGGCCAGCCACATCTGCGTCTTGTCGTTGACTTCCCGCGGCGAATCGTTGGGGGATACGATCTCCACCACCAGTTCCGGGATGACGCTCAAATACCCTTCGGACTGGTCATCGAAGGCCAGCCGCTCATTGGATACATAAAAGACGTCCGGCTCCCGCACGGTGTCGGGATTCCTCTCGGTCAGTACGCCGCCGTCGGTTCCTCCCACCCGGCCCAGCCGGTTGCGCCTTGCGTGGGCATGGAATGAGGCGATTATGTTTCCTGCTATATATGCGTGCACTTTTCCCGCTGACACGGTTTCGCACAACACCCCCCGGATGAGTTCGCCCTTGACGCCCTGGCCGTTTAACCGCAGCAGGTCTTCGGCGGTCAGCAGTTTGCTTTTGGCGGTTGCCATACGCTCTCCCAGTGGTTATCTGATTGTTGGCTACACGTCGAATATATCGCGCAGCGGCAGGGTGAACCCCGGCAGCACGCCGCCGCCGTCCAGCGCATCGTCCCCGGTCAGGGTGACGGCGGGCCGGCCGGGGCGATGCACCATAACGGCCCGCTCCGCCGGATACACTTCCAGCGCCATCAGCACGCCGTGGGCCAGCCACATTTGCGTCTTGTCGTTGACTTCCCGCGGCGAATCGTTGGGGGATACGATCTCCACCACCAGCTCCGGGATTACCTCCAGGTAGCCCTCGGACTGGTCATCCAGAGGCTGCCGTTCCGCCGATACATAGTAAATATCCGGCTCGCGCACGGTGTCAGGGTTTCTCTCTATCAAGACGCCGCCATCGGTTCCCCCAACTTGGCCCAGCTTGTGACGCCTTACGTGGCGGTCAAATTCGCCGCCTATTCTTATCGCGATACGTGCGTGCACCTTTCCAACTGACACGGTTTCGCACAGCACCCCCCGGATGAGTTCGCCCTTGACGCCCTGGCTGTTGAGCCGCAGCAGGTCTTCGGCGGTCAGCAGTTTGCTTTTGGCGGTTGCCATACGCTCTCCATTGCTAATCCGAATCCGGTCTACACGTCGAATATATCGCGCAGCGGCAGGGTGAACCCCGGCAGCACGTCGCCGCCGTCCAGTGCATCGTCCCCGGTCAGGGTGACGGCGGGCCGGCCGGGGCGATGCACCATAACGGCCCGCTCCGCCGGATACACTTCCAGCGCCATCAGCACGCCGTGGGCCAGCCACATCTGCGTCTTGTCGTTGACTTCCCGCGGCGAATCGTTGGCGGATACGATCTCCACCACCAGCTCCGGGATGACGCTCAAATACCCTTCGGACTGGTCATCGAAGGCCAGCCGCTCATTGGATACATAAAAGACGTCCGGATCCCGCACGGTGTCGGGATTCCTCTCGGTCAGTACGCCGCCGTCGGTTCCTCCCACCCGGCCCAGCCGGTTGCGCCTTGCGTGGGCATGGAATGAGGCGATTATATTTCCTGCTATATATGCGTGCACTTTTCCCGCCGACACGGTTTCGCACAACACCCCCCGGATGAGTTCGCCCTTGACGCCCTGGCCGTTTAACCGCAGCAGGTCTTCGGCGGTCAGCAGTTTGCTTTTGGCGGTTGCCATACCCTCTCCCAGCGGTTATCTGATTGTGGGCTACACGTCGAATATATCGCGCAGCGGCAGGGTGAACCCCGGCAGCACGTCGCCGCCGTCCAGCGCATCGTCCCCGGTCAGGGTGATAGCTGGCACGCCGGGGCGATGCACCATAACTGCCCGCTCCGCCGGGTACACCTCCAGCGCCATCAGCACGCCGTGGGCCAGCCACATTTGCGTCTTGTCGTTGACTTCCCGCAGCGAATCGTTGGGGGATACGATCTCCACCACCAGTTCCGGGATTACCTCCAGATAGCCGGCCACTCTTACGTTCAAGGGAAGTTTCTCCGCCGAAACAAAGCAAATGTCCGGTTCCCGCACGGTGTCAGGAGAGCGTTGCAAGAGGACTCCCGAGTCACTGCCGACCACACGTCCAAGCCGACGAGGGCGGACATAAGCCACCATCGCGGCTCCGAAGGTCATAGCAATTTGCCCATGCTCCGTTCCTGACGACACGGTTTCGCACAACACCCCCCGGATGAGTTCGCCCTTGACGCCCTGGCCGTTTAACCGCAGCAGGTCTTCGGCGGTCAGCAGTTTTTCCGCCGACGCAGTTGCCATAACGTTCACCTAACGCGCAATGGATTCCCAGGATTCTACTACACGCCCGCATCCCGGAGTCCGCCGGACAGCGCCCGCATCACCCCCTCCAGCGCGGCGCAGTCCCGGCAGCCTTTTCGGGCGCCGGGCGGAGCGGACAGCGCGTGGAGCCGGGCCGCCTGACGCAGCAGCGGCGGGATGAGGCGCTCCGGGTTCAGTTCCACCTCCACCACCCTGGGGCGGAAGCCCAGGGCGAAACCGGCGGCGTCCACCAGTTCCGGGGCGTCGGCGGTTTCGGGGCCGGTGTCAGGCTCCATATAGGCCAGAGCCAGCCGGGACACCGGCGGAAAATCGAGGCGCTGCGCGATCCAAGCATAGGCGTTGAGCTGCGCCCGGTAGACGCGGCCCTGGCTCCGGTTGTCCGGGTTGTAGCGGGATGTCTTGTAGTCCACGATGGCGCAGGTGCCGTCGGCCAAGCGGAACACGGCGTCGGCCTCGCCGCGCAGGGTTACGCCGGTCGCCTCTTCGATGGCCCGGAACCTGGCCCAGTGGGGCGGCGCGATGTGTTCCACGGCGTCGCCGGCGCTGGTGTAAAAAGCGGGGGCCATCCACCCTGGCAGGCGTTCCTCCCGGCGCAGGTGGCCCACGACAACCTGTTTGGTATAGCGGTCTATGCTGCTGAAGATTCCGGGGAAATTTTGCCAAGGCAGCGGCTTTACGTGCATCCGTATCCAAGCGCAGCGGGCGCAGAAGCCGAATCCCGCGTAGCCGCCCAATTCCGTGGCGGAGATGATTGGCCCGGCCGGCGAGGATTCATCATCCGGCGGCTGGGAGCCGGGAACCGGCGCGGCCAGGGGCTAGTCCCCGTCGCCGTCGCCGGCGGCGCCCGCGACCCGGGCCACGGCAGGCTGAACCGGCGCGGCCTCAGAAGCGGCATCCGCCCGGGCGACGTTGCCCCGCGCTTCCGGCGGCAGCGCCTCCTCCCAGTGCGGCAATTGCAGCCGCTTGGTGGTGGGCAGGAACAGAATGGCAACGACCGCCAAGACGCTGAGACCGAAGGACAGCCAAAGGGGCCAGTAGTACGATTCGGTGATGTCGTGGAGGAATCCGGCGGCCACCGGGCCGAGGGCCATGCCGAAACCGGCCCCCATCATCTGCCATCCGTAGGCCGTGCCGGTGGGCGCGTCGGCGTAATACTGGCGATTGATGATGGGAAAGGCGGTCATCTCGCCGCCCATCCCGATGCC
Source organism: Dehalococcoidia bacterium (assembly GCA_965213725.1). Lineage (GTDB taxonomy): Bacteria > Chloroflexota > Dehalococcoidia > Lucifugimonadales > UBA3495 > VXOI01. Next base: position 946,052 of record OZ243924.1, on the reverse strand, counting down.
GAACAGCACGGCGAACAGGAAATAGAGGCCCACGCTATCGCTGGCCCCGAACAGAATCAGGATGGGGAGTGTCTGGAGTCCGAAGCAGACGCCCATCACCAACTTGCTGCCGATGAGGTCGGCCAGAACCGGGGTGGCGAAGCGGGTGGCAGTGCTGACCACGGTGAGGGTCAGGTAAATCATAGCCGCCATGCCGGACGAAATGCCGTCATCAATGGCAATGGCAACCAGCAGTATCAGTATAATGTTGTGGCCGGCGCAACCCAGGCCGTGAATCGTCGCCAGATTCCAGAAAGCGAAGGTCTTCTGCACCTGCTTCAGAAAGATGTTGGTGCGCAGCTTGGCAATGGCGTTGTTCTGCAAGCGGCGCACCGGCTCGGTGGCCGGCGCTCCCCACTGGGTCAGGCCCCGGTCGGCCGGTTCGTTGTAGAACCACCTAGTCAGGGTCAGCAGTATGACGCCGCCGACGATTCCGGGCACCCAGAAAGTCACCTGCCAACCATAACGGTCGAAGAGCAGCCACACCATCAGGATAGCCAATCCGGTGCCAAGTCCCTGCAACCCCTGGAGGACGCCCATGACCAAGCCGAGGCGCTTGCGAAACCAGAGGGTGACGCCGGAGACCAGGGTGACCTGGAAAGAGGCCATGCCAGCGGCCAGTACCAAGCCGAAGTAGAGGTAGAACTCCCACAGTTGGGTCATGATGCCCGTCATTATCATGCCGAACATAAACAGGGCGCCCCCGCCCCACATCACCCACCGCACACCGTAACGGTCGCTAAACCACCCGCAGACGGGGCTGAGGACGGCAGACAGCAGCCACTGGATGGTGAAGCCCAAGGTGATGAACCCGATGCTCCAGCCGAACAGATTCTCGATCTCGGGAACGAGGACAGCCACGGCAAAGCGCATACTGGTGCTGGTCATCCACATCACCGTGGCGACGGCGACGATGACGAAGGCGTAGTGAATTCGCCGGTCGCCGATGACCAGGCCCTCGGGTTTCAATCCAATGTTAAACATCATATGCCGCTACATGGCTGAATTACGAAGGGATAGCCCATTCTACCCCCGCCTCTCAGATGTTTCAATGATGTTACGGCAATCGTATTCTAAACGTGTGCTGGCATCGCCTGCTCCGTCATCGTCCCCCCGGAGCAAAGCGAAGGGCCGCTCCATTCCCGCCTGGGTTCTTCGCTCCGTTCAGGCTCTTTGCTCTATCTTTGAGGAAACGCCCCGCAGAATGTCTTCCGCCCCCTGGCAGATGTCCTGCACAACTTCCGCCGCCGGACGAATGGCGTTGACTTGGCCTGCGCCCTGGCCCATGTAGACCGCCGACAACTCCGCGTCCTGACGGGCGCGGGCTTCGGCTACGTCAGAGGCCAGCTCTTCGCGGCGGGCTAGGATTTCCGCGTCCCGGCCGTCCCACTCCCGCACCAGCCGGTTGCGGTAGACCCGTCCCGCTATGCCCTCGGGCCATGGGCGGACGCCCAGCAGGTCGTAGAGCCGGGTGAAGGCGGTGTCCTGTCCATCGGACAGCACGACTCGCTCCTTGAAGGCGCCGGGGACTTCCACGGCCTCCGGGGTCGCCAGCATCGCCGTGCCCAGAGACGCGCCTTCGGCCCCGGACGCCAACACTCCGGCCAATGCCCGCCCGGAAGTTATGCCCCCGGCGGCCAGCACCGGCAGTTGGGGATAGCGCTCCACCAAGTCAACCAGCAGGGGCAGCAGGTTTGTCTCGCCGGTGTGGCCGCCCGCCTCGTTCCCTTGGGCCAGCAGCGCGTCGGCCCCGGCGGCCACGGCCAGCCACGCCTGCTCCGGCGACTGCACTTGGCAGATGGTCACCGCCCCGGCTTCCTTGGCCCGCTCCAGCCAGGGACCGGGGTCGGCGAAGGAAAAGATGACCACCGGCGCCCGTTCCTCAAGGGCAATCTCAAAGTTGGCGGTATTGAACTCGACCAACTGAGTGATGAATCCAACGCCAAAGGGCCGGTCAGTCCTGCTTCTGATGTGGGCTATCTGTTGGCGCATCCATTGGGGGCCGAAATCGTTGGTGCCGCCAAAGGTTCCCAACCCGCCGCCCAGCGAGACCGCCGCTGCCAGCCGCCCGCCGCTGTGGTTGCTCATTGGCGCCGACATCACCGGATACTCCAGACCGAGCAGGTCGGCAAAGCGGGTTCGCAGCATGACGGGTCTGCCTCCTGAACGTGAGCTGGGCCTAGCGAGCGGGGGAGAGCCGGAAGCCTTTCGGCGGGCCAGAGTGTACCGCCTACACCCCTAGGGTTCGGTATGGTTCCGGCTACATGTCCACCAGCAGCCCCGGGTTCAGGACGCCGTTGGGATCCAGGGCGCGCTTGGCGGCCCGGAGGGCTTCGGCGAAGGGTTCGGGGCGCTGCCGGTCGTACCAAGGGCGGTGAAGGCGGCCCACGGCGTGGTGGTGGGTGATGGTGCCGCCGGCGGCCAATATGGCATCCGACGCCGACGCCTTGATTTCCGCGTACAGCTCCAGTTCCGCGCCGCGCCGCCCCATTCCCTCCCAGGTGTAATAGGGCGCCGGGCCGTCGGGGTAGACGTGGGTGAAGCGGCAGGAAACCGTCCCGCCGCCGCAGACGCGATTCAGCGCCTCCTGCAACGCGCCGCGCACCATCTCGTCCATGGCCGGCCAGCGCTCCCAGGTGATGGCCGTCTCCAGCGTCTCGGCCACCAAGCCGAGGCCGGTGGTGACGTTGCGCTGGTAGGGAGCCCCCAGGAAGGCGTTGCGCCAAGCGCCCACCGCGCCCTGGCGCCCGGTTTCGCCGCCGGAGGTGGCCTCATCGCGGACGGCGGGCGAGGAGATCCTGATGTCGGCCTCTTCGATGCTGCCCCCGGCATCGCGGGCAATGGCTACGGCGTGGCGGATGAACTCGTCTTGGGGCAGTTCGTGGGACTCGAAACCGAGAATCAGCAGGGCGCGGCGGCCGTCCATTCCGGCCGCGGCGGCGGCTTCGCCCGGGTCCAGCAGGCGGCAGTTGGCGGGCCACAGCTTGGCTTGGACGATGCGCCGGGCGGCTTCGGCTCCGGCGGCGAAGCTGGGATAGGTCACCCCGGCCGAGGCCCGGTACTGAGGCCGCGCTTGGATCCGCATCCACGCTTCGGTGATGATGCCCAGAATGCCCTCGCTGCCTATGGCCATCCGGTCGGGGCTGGGGCCGGCCCCGCTGCCCGGCAGCCGCCGCGACTCCCACACGCCCGAGGGCGTGACCATCCGAACCGACTCCACAAAATCGTCAATGTGGGTGTGATTGGTGGCGTAGTGGCCGCCGGAGCGGGTGGCAATCCAGCCGCCCAGCGAGGAAAACTCGAAGCTCTGCGGATAGTGCCGCAGGGTGAAGCCGTGGGGACGCAACTGCGCCTCCAGCCCCGGCCCGTAGGCCCCGGCCTGGATTCGCGCCGCACGGGAAACGCCGTCCACTTCCAGCACCCTATCCAGCGCCGACAGGTCTATGGTGACGATGCCGTCATAACCCTCGGGCGGCTCGAAGCCCGCCACCGTGGAACTGCCGCCGCCGTAGGGGATGGCGGCGTGGCCGGAGGACGAACACCAGTCCAGCACCGCGGTCACTTCCGCCTCGGTGGCGGGATGGGCCACGATATCGGGAGGGTTGGGGAACTGGAGGTTATAGGCGCGGATGCGGTCGCGGAAGCTGCGCCCGTAGGTATGCACCGCGCGGTCATGGTCGTCGGCAACGCAGATGGCCGCCAGGGACGCGGGCGGGCTGATGCGCGGCGGCCGGAGCCGCAGGTCGGCGGAGCGGGGCAGCGGCGGCGGCGCCACCTCCACCCCGTAGCGCTGCGACAGCCGCGCCGCCGCTTCGCGCACCTGCGCCGCCGTAGGCTCATCCTGTTCCAGTCCCCAGGCCCAGAAACTTCTCCGGCTCATAACTATGCTCCGGCTAACGCTCTGATTGAAGGCGGCGCAATTCCGCCTCCAGTTGCCGTATCCGCTCTTGGCTGGCGGCGTGGGCCTCTTTTTCCGCCTGGAGTGCGCGCAGGTGGTCGAGCCACTCTTCCAAGTATGCGCCCGCAGCCGGGTCATAGAAGCGGGGCCAGCCATCGTCCCAGGCGAGGCTGAGCTCCAGCTCTTCGCTGTATCCCTTCAGGATGCCGTCGGGTTCGGTGGTCAGGTCTATCTGCCGGTACTCTCCACCGGCCAGACGGAGGCCGTTCAGCGGAAAACCGTAGTACCTGCCGCCGGTCGGGTCAAACCGCCAGAACTCAGGCACGCCTACTCGAGCGTAGATCGCAGGTTTCCGGTTGATGTCCACCCGTTTGGTGCTATCCGAGGCCACCTCCAGCGCCCAGTCGGGCACCTTGCCCACTTCCCAAGGCAGGTAAATCTTGCGCGGGCGAATGGCCCTTTCGTCAACGCCGAAGGCGATGTAGACGTCCGGCGCTACCCGGACATTCAGGTTGTTGGGGTCATAACAGATATTGGTGCCAATGTCCACGAAAACATCCGGGCGCGAATGGAAATCGGTGAACTTGGCGTTCAGCAGGCTGAATACGGCGACAATCGCTTGGTTTTGCTCCATGTGATCCGGCGGCCACTCCCATTCATCGGGGTCGAATTCGAGGGAGGCGTAGTCTATTTCGCCGCCCTTTTGATAGGGCAGCATCTTGAATTTGGTCACGGTGTTGACTGTAGTCATCGGGCGGCCTCTGTCATCAGTGAGGTACAGCCGGATTTTACCACGCGCCCGCCATCCTAGTCCGCCAGCTCGAACCGCTCCGACTGCGGGGGCTGATCCCACAGCTCCTCGGCTCCGGCCATGGCGGCCGCACGCTCCGGGCTGGCCCGCCAGGCGTCATAAATTTCGTTGCTGTCCCAGGTCACCAGCGTGGAAATCTTGGCCGGGTCAGCCAGCGAAATCAGCGTTTGGCGGCTGCCGAAGCCGGGAGCCAGGCTCTGGGCCGCTCCGTTGCCGTCCAGCAGCGCCTTTGCCTCCTCGATCTTGTCGGGCTTGGCCCAGTGGTGCGTAAGTACGCCGATCATAGTCAGATGCTCCTCGCGTAGCAAATTCATAACAGTTTTGTTTGCGATGCCGGGTTAACGTCGCCGGGTTCAATGACTAGGCCGGGGTCTTGGGGCAGAGGCAATCTCTCTAATGCCCGGGGTTCCACTTTGATAGCCCCTGACCCATAAGATTTGCCAACCAGCGACAGGTTGGAAATGGTTTCTGGTCTTTGTAAAACCGACCAAAGCTGCTCGACGAAATCAGGATTATCTCTAACGGGATAAACACACAGAAATCCCGTTAGCGGTACCACTTCGGCTAAATTCCTTACGAATCTGGTGTTCCGGCGGCCCAGATACGCGAAAAGTATAGGAGGCGGGGGGCGAGTTTCCATCTTATACCAGGGCCGCCGGGTTGCGATGAGAGATTGGCGATGTATACCTCTGGTCTCTCCTTGCCTAAGATATTCCCGTACAGATTCAGGAAATTCATCCAATGTACGGCCATCAGGAGAAAAGAGCAAGTTCGGCCTGTTCTTCGATTCAAGATTCTTGATAGTTTCCAATGTAATTATGCTGCCGGGTACATCGCGTGTCCTTCCAATCGCTGGAATCAGAAATTCTTCCGGCAGTTGTAAATTCTTGGCCCTCCTTGCAGTCAGGAAAAAATACTCGTTTGCGCCCGTGGCAATACCGCGCATCACATAAGCAAATTCTCCCAATATATAGCTACTTTTATTGCCCTCCATTGGCGGCCTTGAAAAACCTGTAGCCAATCCTTCGGAAAGAAATCGTTTATGTACTTCAAGGGTGTCGGCTGATTCATCAAAGCCTGACATTACCCAATTTTTGAGGTCCGACGCTTTGGGAAAACGGCATTTTGCCCACAGAAATTTTTCCTGCGGAGCTTCATTGGCAATCATAAAAATTACCGGGTTAGTGTCTATGCCTGGAAACGGTGATGCGCTTGGAGCAAAGGTAATTACAGAATCCAATCTGTAGTTACGAGTAATCCAAGTCCATAGAGTTGAAGAAAATACTCCCTCACAAGTGTCGGCTGGCATTATAAACGCAAGACGACCACCCTTATCCAGCACCTGAAGAGCGCGGATAAGAAAGTAGATATGCAATCCAGCACGTCCGTCTAAGGCTGTACCTATTGACTCAACTGCGATTCGCCTAAGTTCGTATTTGGTGCTGCTGGGCAAGCGATGGTGCCGTATGTAGGGCGGATTGGCGACAATTGCTTGAAAAGGGCCAGTTGATGGGTCGAGTACAAAATCTCTAATGGCGATATGCTCAATATCTTCCTCTGACAGACCATTATGACGTGCCTGTTCCAGAACCTCCGGGTATATCTCTGTACCCCAAAGGTGGACAGTCCGGTTTAATTTACCGGCAAGTTTCTTCGCAGCGCGTAAAAATACTCCTGCTCCAACCGCAGGGTCAAGTATATGCTCTGAGCCGTTGGAAAGCGCATACGCAACCATAGCGTCGGCTATCCAGTCAGGCGTCCAAAACTGGCCTTTCTCACGGAGCCTTTCCCGGTCGAATTTTTGGGTCGGCAATTTCGCGGGATTATTCATTGCTTGACCATTCCCTCAACAATTGCAGTGTTTCTTCGCTAATAACTAACTTGCCACCTTCAAATCGGACAAAAGGCAAAATATGCCCGTTATGATCGGTTATAGAGTCCGCAACCAATTCTGGTTCTTCAACCATGTCGCCAAGAGAATAAGCGTAATGATAGTAAAACTTGTAGATAGCCTTCGTGCTTGTAGCCCCTCCCGGAGCCTGAAATTCCTGCTTGGTAGCTTCGATAAGCCCGTCGGCAATTAGAGATTGAGCCTTATTTAAGCCAAGTCCGAATGATGTATCATAGAATATATGCCATATATGAATATCTATTGCGCTTTCATTCTGCCAAGCAAACAGACGTTCTCGGTCTTCCTCTTTCAGAATCACAGTGGGCAAAACAGCATTCTTTGCAAGACCCAGCTTTCCGCCCAATCTTTTCATCGGCTTCAATTCAGAACCGTATTTAGGCATTTTCTTGGCAAACCACAAACTATTTTCGCACTCAACTGCTATGACAGCCATTGAAAGTAGTTGATTCATTCCAGGATTTGTCTCAGGAGTGAACGGCAATTCTGATTGACCTCCTAGATGCTCGACAAGGTCATCAACGTTTTCTTTATCAGATTTCTTAAAAATCAGAATGTCAGGACGTTTGACTTGGCTAAGTCCTGCCAGCTCTAGGCGCTCGAAATAAAGCTCATACTCACGAATATCGGCAGGAGCGACGCCACTAGGCCCGTAGGCCAAAGCGTAAAACTCGTTCGTATCGTTTATCCCTTCAATAACTCTTCGTTCGCTCCACATCCCTTGATTCCAGCGCATAAGAAAATCGCTTCCGCGAAGACGGCGCGGGTTCAGAAAGAAATCTGCCCATGGAACCTGGTCCCGCAGGTTAAATTCCAAATCCTCTACAGGCGAACTCAGGGATTTCTCGAACAAGTCCCAGTTCATACAGCGCCCCTTGGGTTCGGATGATGTGTTGCGGACAATATGCGTCCTCGTTAATCCGGATCGCGGCGGACGCCTATGACGCGGGCGAAGACGAAGGCCAGCCCGGCTACCACCACGCTGAACACCGCGCCCATCTTGCCCGGGTCGAGGAAGTCCGTGTCCTGATACGCCTTGTTGGCTACGAACAGGGCCACCGTCAGGCCCAGACCGGCAATCAAGCCGGTCACCATCAGGTGCCTGATGCCCATTCCCTCGGGCAGCGGGAAGCCCAGCTTGGACACTATGAGGGAGAACAGCGACACGCCCACCGTCTTGCCCACTATCAGCGACAGCAGGATCATCAGGGTGACCTGGTTGATGTTCCCGAAGGCCACGCCGGCGTTGGCCCAAGCGAAGAAGAACAGCCCAAAGTCCACCGGCAGCTTCAGGTGATGCTCGAACTGCTCCAGCACGCCGGTTTCGTGTCCGTGGCCGCCGGCGTGGGCGTGAGCCGGAGCGGGGGCGTGTTCCGCCTCCTCCATCGCCTCGCTTTCGTGTCCGGCGGCGTGGAGCGCGGGCAGGAACGGCACGATGACCACCAAGGCCAAGGCCGGTTCGACGCCCGCCTGCACCAGCCCTACCCAGCTCATCCCGCCGGCAATCAGGATGTATACCGGCCACCAGCGGACGCCAATCCGCCGGAACAGGTAGGCGGTCGCCACGCCTCCGGCGGTCAGCAGCAGCCAGAGGGGTTGCACGTCCGACGAATAGAATACGGCGATGATCACCAGTCCGATGGCGTCGTCGGCCACCGCCAGCAGCAACAGGAAGTTCACCGCCGGATGCCGGTTGCCGAACACCACGCGGGCCACCAGCCAGGCTAGGGCGATGTCGGTAGCGGTGGGGATGGCCCAGCCGTTGGCTACCGGGCCGAAATCATCGCTGCCGCCGTAGAACACAACCGCTAGGACGAAGAACAGTCCCACCGGCCCGAACACGCCGCCAAGGGTTCCCATGATGGGGTTGATGGCCTTGGGCAGGGGGTTCAGCGCGCCGCCGGGCAGGATCGACTCGGTAATCTCCTTGGCCGCGATGCCGAAGAAGAAGACCATGAACACTTCGTTAACCAGGAAGTGGACGGTGACATGCTTGCCGAAGATGTAGAAGTCGTTAAGGTCGTGGTGTTCCCCGTCGTCTAGGAACGGCCCCTTCCCGAAATTCCAAAAGTCGAACTCCACCACGTCGTGATAGCTGGCGAAGTCGATATTGGCCCATACTAGCCCGGCAATGACGCCGAGGATGAGCGGGATGGAGTATTCCTGGAGGAAGGCGATGAAATGGCGTATCTGCGCCACTGGCAACCCTCGAAATCTGAAATGCGGCAAACCGGGACCGGCTATCTTCGCATCCGAATCACCTTCCGGCCCGTCGCCGGTGTCCGTCCGGCCGGAAGCCGCCGCCGATTATACCATCGGATTCCGTAGCAGCCCAACCCCTGCCTGGGCCGGGTATGCTCAACGTGTGTCGGCACTGCTGATGGGCCGGCGCGGGCGATGCCGGCACGCGCATAGGATACACTGGGCCGACGGCACGGTCTTTCGATGCTCCTTATTGCCTGGCCTGGAAAGGGTTGATTATGGTCAGACGTTGAATATGTTGCCGGTGTTGCAGATCTTCGCTGTACAGGCGGGTGCCGCCCGCTTCGAGGGCGGCGGCAACAATGAGGGAGTCGTAGAAACTGAAACTGTATTGGCTTCTGAGAGATGGCGCTTCGATAGAGGGAGGTTGTGGCGTTTACCTGCCGTAGAGGAACCAGGACGTAATCCAAGAGGCGGCGCACCCGGTCGGCAGACAACGCCGAATTTCCCGGCCAACACATTCACGGTTTCCTGGACAACCTGGAAGCTGATGCAGCCGGTGCCGCGGCTCAGGATTTCGTTGACCAGTATCTCGGCCTGCCGCCGCTTGTCCATGTCGGCTTCATCGAACAGATGTAAGGAAAACGTTGGTGTCGGGGAAGGCATCGGCGCTCATTCATTTCCTCCCGGTGAACTTGCGCCCGCTCGTGTCTATGACCTCCTAAAGGGCCTTGATAGTGTCCATTGCTCTTTCCGCCTGTTGCTGTTGCCCAGCATAGCCGGCCGGCCATTGCCGGAACACGGCTTTCAGGGTGTATTCTCCGCGGCGGCCCGGCGGCGGGCCTTCTCAAGGATAGTTTCGTCAGCGCTAGTTTCGTCAGCGCTGAGCGTTATGTTCTTCATAGCAGTTCCAAGCGGTCCCAGACCCTCGTTCACTAGGATTGCGTACACTACTTTAAGCGGGGCGGCAATCCGGTTGACAATAAAGGGGGCCTTTGCTACCATCGGCGGCAGCTTGGGGCTGTTTGCGCCGGGCTTTTTGCCTTGCCCGCCGCGGGCGGGGTCGTTGTTCTACTCTAGGCGGAGGAACCTGGTTTAGTGGCTTTCGTAAGTGGTCTCAAGTGCCGTGAGTGCGGGAGAGAGTCGCCCGCCGTCCCCCTGAATGTCTGCGATTTCTGCTTCGGCCCGCTGGAAGTGGTCTACGACTACGCCACCATCTCCGAGGTGGTGAGCCGCGACCGCATCGAAGCCGGGCCCTTGAGCATCTGGCGCTACGGCGACCTGCTGCCCGCCGACGACGGCAACCCTGTGGACATCATGGCGGGCTATACCCCGTTGCTCAAGGCCGACAACCTCGGCAAGCGTTTGGGCCTGAACAATCTCTACATCAAGAACGACAGCGTCAACCCGTCCTTCTCTTTCAAGGACCGCGTGGTGTCGGTTGCCGCCACCAAGGCGAGAGAGTTCGGCTTCGAGACGATTTCCTGCGCCTCCACCGGCAACTTGGCTTGCAGCGTCGCCGCCCATGCCGCCCGCGCCGGAATGCGCGCGGTGGTGTTCATTCCCGCCGACCTGGAGCGAGGCAAGATAATCGGCGCCGCCATCTACGGCCCGACGCTGGTGGCCGTGGATGGCACCTACGACCAGGTCAACCGCCTGTGCAGCGAGCTGGCCGACAATGACGGCTACAAGTGGGCATTCGTAAACATCAATATGCGTCCCTACTACGCCGAAGGCAGCAAGACCCTGGGTTACGAGGTGGCAGAGCAGCTCGGCTGGCGGCTGCCCGACCACGTGGTAGTGCCTTCGGCTTCCGGCGCGATGTTCACCAAGATTTGGAAAGGCTTCAACGAGCTTGCCTGCCTGGGCCTGCTGGATGGCGTGGAAGCCGGTTCCTTCGGCCCCGACCAGAACACCGTGCATCATCCGGCGGTCGCCACCCGTATGCACATGGCCCAAGCCGAGGGCTGCTCTCCCATCGTCAGCGCCTGGGACAATGACGCCGCGCGCATCACGCCGGTGCGGCCGGACAGCCTCGCCAAGTCTCTCGCCATCGGCAACCCGGCCGACGGCATCTATTCGCTGCGGGTCATCAACAACTCCGGCGGCTCGGCCTACGCTGTGCCGGAGGATATGATCGTCAGCGGCATCCGCCTGCTGGCCGAGACGGAAGGCATCTTCACCGAGACCGCCGGCGGCGTCACCGTCTCAGCCCTAGCCCACCTGGCGAAGAATGGCGCCATCGGCCCAGACGAGCTGACTGTGGTCTACATCACCGGCAACGGCCTGAAGACCCAGGAAGCCGTGGAGGATGAGGTGGTCAACCCATTGTCCGTAAAGCCGACCATATCGTCCTTCGAGGCCGCGTTCCAAAGTTAGCAAAGAGCAAAGGAACAAACGATGACCACCAGCGCAGACCCCGCTCCAACACCGGCAACCCCCGACGCTTCCCCTTCTGAGCTGTCCGAGATATGGCGGGCCATAGGACGGCTGGAAGGAACTGCCGCCGCTCTGCTTGAAGGCCAGCGGGAGATCAAGAACGGCCAAGAACAACTGAAACAGGAACTCAGGGCTGAATCCCAGGCCGGACAACGGGAACTCAGGGCTGAATTCCAGACGGAATTGCGGGAAGTAAACCGCCGGATAGACCGGCTGTTTTATACTATCCTAGCTGGAGGGGGCACTTTGCTGGTAGCTATATTTGCCAGCCGATTTGTTGGCAGTTGAACCACTGTTGAGTGAAAATTTGCCTAGAAAGCCAGCAAGACCGGCGGATTACCGGCCTTCTTTGTTACTGACTCTCAACCCACCACAGGAGTTCCCCTGATGAGCGTCGTGGTTCGTATCCCCACCCCGCTGCGGCGGATGACCAACGGGCAGGACAAGGTGGAAGTACAGTCCGGCAGCTTGGGTGCCATGGTAGAAGAACTGGAAGGCGCCTATCCCGGTTTATACGATCGTCAACGGAAGGCACCTTCACCGAGACCGCCGGCGGCGTCACCGTCTCAGCCCTAGCCCACCTGGCGAAGAATGGCGCCATCGGCCCAGACGAGCTGACCGTGGTCTACATCACCGGCAACGGCCTGAAGACCCAGGAAGCCGTGGAGGATGAGGTGGTCAACCCATTGTCCGTAAAGCCCACCATATCGTCCTTCGAGGCCGCGTTCCAAAGTTAGCAAAGGGCAAAGGAACAAACGATGACCACCAGCGCAGACCCCGCTCCAACACCGGCAACCCCCGACGCTTCCCCTTCTGAGCTGTCCGAGATATGGCGGGCCATAGGACGGCTGGAAGGAACTGCCGCTGCGTTGCTTGAGGGCCAGCGGGAGATCAAGAACGGCCAAGAACAACTGAAACAGGAACTCAGGGCTGAATCCCAGGCCGGACAACGGGAACTCAGGGCTGAATTCCAAGCCGGACAACAGGAACTCAGGGCTGAATTCCAGGCCGGACAACGGGAACTGAGGGCTGAATTCCAAGCCGGATTTCTGGAAGTAAACCGCCGGATAGACCGGCTGTTTTATACTATTCTGGCCGGAGGGGGCGCTTTGCTGGTAGCTATATTTGCCAGCCGATTTGTTGGCAGTTGAACCACTGTTGAGTGAAAATTTGCCTAGAAAGCCAGCAAGACCGGCGGATTACCGGCCTTCTTTGTTACTGACTCTCAACCCACCACAGGAGTTCCCCTGATGAGCGTCGTGGTTCGTATCCCCACCCCGCTGCGGCGGATGACCAACGGGCAGGACAAGGTGGAAGTACAGTCCGGCAACTTGGGCGCCATGGTAGAAGAACTGGAAGGCGCCTACCCCGGCTTCAAGGACCGCCTGCTGGACGAGGACGGCGAACTGCGCTACTTCGTCAACATCTACCTGAACGGCGAGGATGTGCGCTTCCTTGACGGGCTGTCCACCGCCACCAGCTCCGGGGACGAGGTCAGCATCGTGCCGGCGGTGGCCGGCGGCGGCTAAACCCGGCTTTACGTCAATGACGGGCGCGCCAGGCCCGCCAAGTCATAAATGAAAACGCGGCGGTCTTGGCAACCCGGCGTTTAACTCAGCCTCGCTCCCGCAGCCAGCGCAGCTTGTTTTCCTGCCGCGCCGCTTCGCCGGTGGGTTGGTAGCGGCCCAGGAAATCGCGGCGGAAGCGGTCGAAGCGGTTTTCCAGTATCGCTTGGCGCATCCGCTCCATCAGCCGCAGCACGAAGCGCAGGTTATGGGCCGAGGCCAGCCGCAGCCCCAGAAGTTCGCGGGCCCGGAACAGGTGATGCAGATAGGCCGCCGAGTAGTTGGCGCAGGCGTAGCAGTCGCATTCCGGGTCCACCGGCCCCGGCTGTCCGGCGTAGCGCCGCTTGTTGACGGCGATGCGCCCGTCCGGGGTGAACATCGCTCCGTTGCGGGCCACGCGGGTGGGCAGGGCGCAGTCGAACATATCTATGCCCCGGGCCACACCTTCCACCAGATCTTCGGGGGAGCCGACGCCCATCAGGTAACGCGGCTTGTCTGCGGGCAGATGGGCCGTCACCTGCCCGGTGAAACCGTATAGCTGTTCCTTGTTTTCCCCCACGGCCAGCCCGCCCACGGCATAGCCATCGAAGGGGAGGGACGTTATGGCCTGGGCCGATTCGTCGCGCAGCTTGGGGAAGGTTCCGCCTTGAACGATGCCGAAAAGGGCCTGTCCCGGCCAAGCGCCGGAACTGCGATGCGTCCGGTGGCACTGGGCAGCCCAGCGGTGCGTCCGCTCCATGGCCCGGCGCACTTCCTCCTCGCCGGCGCCGTAGGCGATGCACTGATCGAAGCACATTATGATGTCGGCCCCCAGGCCCACTTGGTTCAGCGTCGCCCGCTCCGGCGTGAAGTGATGCTCGCTGCCGTCGAGGTGCGAACGGAAGCGGATGCCGCCATCGTCCACCTTGCGCAGCGCCCCCATGCTGAAAGCCTGGAATCCGCCGCTGTCGGTGAGGATGGGGCCGGGCCAGCCCATAAAGCGGTGCAGGCCCCCCAGCGAGTCCACCGTCCCGACGCCGGGCCGCAGGTAGAGGTGATAGGCGTTGCTCAACACCACCTGCCCGCCAACACCGGCCACTTCCTCCGGCGTCAGTCCCTTGACCGTGGCCTGCGTCGCCACCGGCATAAACAGCGGCGTCGGCGCCGGGCCGTGGGGCGTGCGAATCTCCCCGGCCCGGGCCGGCCCGTCGGCGTGCTCCAGTTGGAAGGAAAAGGCGGGAATGGTCATATCCGCTGTCCGGCAAACCGATTTTGCTTTATTATGCCCGGTGCTTATCCAGTATAGCCTAGCGGGGCTATGAACGAGTTTCTGACTGGCCTCAGTTCCGGGCAGCCATTGCTGTGGGCTTTCTTCGTGCTGGGAGTAATGGCTGTTGTCGCGGTTTCCTTGACCTTGTTCTGGGGAGCGTGCTTCAGGGCGGGAGCGGTGTTGCGGCGTCGGCGGGGAGGCGGGCCGCCCGCGGACGGAGACGATGTACTTCCCTAACGCCGACGTTGTAATTCACCCGGCCCTGCTGGTGTTCCTCGGGCTTATCGTGGGCATGCTGGGAGGGTTCTTCGGCGTGGGCGGCGGCTTCCTCATCACCGGCGGCCTGCTGGTGTTCGGGGCGCCGCCGGTATACGCCGTTGGCACCGGCCTAACTCTGGTTATGGGCACCTCCATCATCAACACCTTCAAGCACCGCAGCCTGGGCAACGTGGACTTCAGGCTCGGCGCGCTGATGGTGACCGGCACCATACCGGCCATATTCCTAGCGGAATGGGTCAACTCGACGCTGGAAGCCGCCGGTTTGGCCGGGCCGGTCATCCGCTACATCTACGTAGCCTTCCTGTCCTCCCTGGGGCTGTTCATCCTCTACGATTACTGGCGCGCTCGCCGCCGCGGGGGAAGCCGGGAGGCGGTTACCACCGAAGGGCTGGCCCAGCGGGTCCGTTCCTTGCGAATCCCGCCGCACCGCATTGGAGCGCCGGGAGCAGGCGGCATATCCACCTACGTTTCGCTGCCGGTGTCCGGGATAGACCGCATATCGGTCTTCGTGCCTATGGGCATCGGGTTCGGCATTGGCTTCATCGCCGGGCTGCTGGGCGCGGGCGGCGGATTCATCCTGATGCCGGTGCTGATCTACGTGCTGGGCATTCCCACCACCATCGCCATCGGCACCGACCTGTTCCAGATAATCATCACCGGCTCAGTGGGGAGCTTCGCCTACGCCCTGTCCGACCGGGTAGACCCGCTGATGGCGGCGCTGATGCTGACGGCGGCGTCCATCGGCTCGCAGCTAGGGGCCGGCGCCACCCGGCACATAGAGCCGTCGCGCATCCGCTTCCTCTACGGCCTGCTGATACTGACTGGAGCCGTAGCCGTGGCGCTGGAGGAAATATCGCAGGCCATCCCCGGGGCGCCGGCCCTGTCAACGGCCGCCTCGGCAATCCTGCTGGGCAGCGGCGGCGGAATGTGCCTGCTGCTGCTGGCCCTGACGGCCCGGGCGCGGAGAGGCGGGGGGTAGACGGGGGTCAGGCGATGCGGAGCATCTCCGGCTCAGCCATTGCACTTTCTCCAGTGATATACGCACTTGCGAATTTCCTGGCGGCCGTAGCGTCCCATTTGCTGGCTTGAATTGCCTTTTCCTTGCTTGAGCGTCCAGATGGCCTCACACCGGAAGCCGCACTGCTCAGCGAAGTCCGACAGGATGAGGTCTACCGGAATCTCCTCGCCGTGGTAACGGACATTGTCGTTCACCATAAACAGGCTGCCGCCCGGTGCAACCAGCCGTCCCAGTTCGCTGATTATCAGGGCCATCTCGGTAAAATAGTTTTCCACCAAGCTGATAACATTGCGGTTGCTCAGATGCTCCGCATTAGCCTTCAGAATATCCAGCGCTTCCCGCAACGCTTCTTGACATTCCGCCATGGCGACCGCTTGGGCGAATCGCTTCGATGCTCCATATTCCGCGGCCAGGGTTTCCTGTTTGGAGCGGTTTTCGACGGTGGCGGACAACAGCGCTTGGCGCAGCTCCTTGAGCCGTCCGGCATCGTAGCCGAGGTAGGCCAATTCCAGGGCGTAGGTGCGGGTATAGTCGTAGCGGTTGGCATAGGGCGGCGAAGTCACAACGGCGTCAAAGGTTTCCGGCGGCAGATGCTGAAGCTCCGTAAGGCTTGAGCCGTCTATGAATTCTGCGTCAACTCCGCCGTACCGCCGTCTAAGCTCAGGAATATCGGCAACGACCTCAGCCAGACGGCGGCGCAGCGCGTCCTGGAGGGAAGGGATGGATGGCTTGTGCAGTTTCCGGCTTACCTTGCGCCCGGATTGAGGGTCCCACCTCAGAAATTGTCCGTCCTTGCGGGTATAGCTGACTTCCTCCAGCACGCTTACACAGGCCAAATTCAAGACCTTGGCAAGCGACGGGTCGGTGACGCCGGCGATAAATTCCCGGGCTTTCGCCAAGTCCTTCTCGGTGGTTTCGGGGAAAGCGTGCCTGGTTATCGGGACGTGGGGGAATAGAAAGCTGTTGTTGTAATCCCCTTGCGCAATGGCATCCGCAATAGCCTTTGACGCTTGGGCCAGCCGCTCCGGCTCCAGGCCGTTGGCGGCGGCGGCGATGGCCCTGGCCGCCAAGTTTCCGATGGGCATAATCTCGATTCCGGTTCCGGGTATGCCCATACTGCCCGCGATAAGGACGGAAGTGCCGACGCCGGAGAAGGGATCCAGCATCCTCTTGGCGGAGGTTTGCTCCAGCAATCCCCGCACCAGCGCCGCGGAAAACCCCTCTTTGTACTTCAACCAGCGAAGGCCGGGGCAGTTCTTGTTCCCTTGGTAGGAAACCAGCTTGCGGCTCAAATAGCCGCTCACCCGTATGCGCGGCGCAAAGCGTTCATATAGGCGCCGCCTCGCCTCCGTTGGCCCCCGGTGCGCCGTAGCACTCCCCAGGTTCTCCCGCGGGGTCTCCAAAGGCAGGAGCGAGGGGCCGGTTCTCACTCGGCCAGCTCCCGCACCGTGCGCTCCACCAGCTCCCACGGGACGTCCTGGCGCACCACGCTGCGGCCCGCATCCTCCAGCATCACCCAGCGGTTGGTTCCCGACTGCACTTTCTTGTCCAGCGACATCGCTCGCAGCACCGCGTCCGGGTCTACGCCGCTGGCGGCAACGGGCAGGCTGAAGCGCTCCAGCAGCCGCTGCTGGCGGTCGGCCACCGCCGGGGACAGCAGCCCCATCTCGCAGGCCATGCGGGCCGCGCCCGTCATACCCACCGACACGCCCTCGCCGTGGAGGAAACGTCCGTATTCGGTGGACGCTTCCAGGGCGTGGCCGATGGTGTGGCCGTAGTTGAGCAGGATGCGGATGCCCAGCGTTTCACGCTCATCCTGGCTGACCACCTCGGCCTTGATGGCCATGCTGCGGCGGATGACCCCGGTAAAGAGTTCCGGGGCGGAGATTTCCGGTGCCACGTTCATCAGCGCCTCGGCGTGTTCCTCGAACACGTCCACCAGCGCGGCGTCGAGGATGAAGCCGTGCTTGATGGCCTCGGCCCAGCCCTCGGCCAGCTCCCGCTTGCCTAGGGTGGACAGCGTTTGCGCGTCGGCGAACACCCCGCGCGGCTGGTAGAAGGCGCCGACCAAATTCTTGGCTTGGGGCAGGTTGATGGCGACCTTGCCGCCGATGGAGGCGTCCACCATGGCCGCCATGCTGGTGGGAACCTGCACGAAGGGCATCCCCCGCAGGAAAGTGGCGGCAACGAACCCGCCCAGGTCGCCGGCCACGCCGCCGCCGACGCTGACGATGGTATGACCCCGCTCGGCCCGCCGCTCCGCCAGCCAGTGGTAGATGGCCTGGGCCAGTTCGAAGCTCTTGCTGGACTCGCCGGCCGGGATGATGAAGCAATGCGCGGCAATCCCGGCCGCCTCCAGTGCCCGCTGCACCCGTCGGCCATAGGGGTTCATCACATTGTCGTCGGTGATGATGTAGGCCGCGCCCCGGACGCCTATATCCGCGAGCCGCTCGCCGAGGCCGTCGAGGATGTCCCACCCGGCGATCACGGGATAAGAGCCGCCGGAGTGGTGAACGGTAGCGGCGAGGTTGGGGTCGGTCATAGCTAACCTCCTTAATTGTCGTGGCAAAGAACCTGGGGCTATGTGAGATATTCTCCCCATTTCCTTACGGCCGGGGCCAAGCACTGTTCCGCCCATTCTTTGAAGCGCGGGAAAATTGACTCGGCGTCGTTCTCCCAAGTGAACGTAAACGGGCGCACGGTACAATCCTCAAAAATCTGTTCCGCCGCATTTTCCTGGTCGTCCCCTCGAAACTCGATTCGGGCGAAGGCCATAGCCGCCATAATGCCAGTCAATTGCCGGCCCATCGAATGCAACGATAGCACAAAGACCATGCGGGGATATTTGGCGAACTCGCGCGGCGTGAACAACACTCGCGCAAAGTATCTGGCCTCGGCGCGATTGACCCAATGACGGGAATTATTTGCCGTCTGAATCACCTCTCTGGCATACCAGTGTTCTCTGTTTCCTGGCCCGCCTTGGTCGATGGAATGTTCCATGGTCATCCCGGCATCATTCAATCGAGCGCTAATCCGGGCCGCCCGCTCTTGTAATGTCGAGGTGACTTTATCCCGGAGCGCCTCTGCCACTTCACCAACAGAACGCAACTGAGATTCTCTTGCTGCCTGTTGGCGGCTGATTCGCTCAATGATGTGTTCAAGAATCTGGTCCACTGGCTCCGATTGACTGGAAGGTTCCGGTTCTCCTATTGCCTCCAGAATAGACCGTTTCTGAAGCTGGCCCAGCAATTCAACAAAGCTGGACAAATCCCCCCGGTCGGCCCTTTCCAGAGCATCAATGTATATCTCCCGGTCATCTCTTAGGATTACGACAGGCAAATAGCCCGTCCTAATCAGATGCCAGGTCAGCAAGGTACGGGCGACGCGGCCGTTGCCATCCTGAAATGGATGAATTTGAGTGAAACGGTGATGAAGCCAGGCTCCCACCAAGACCGGATGGTGAACATCCTGCTGATACTGGCTGTACCACCGGAGCAGGTTATCCAATTCGCTGTCGACGTGCTCCGGTGGGCAATACTCGTGAACTATCCCGTCTGGCCGAGTTGGATTGTTGGATAGCCTTTTGAACTGTCCGTGTTCCAACCGGACATCCATCCAGTTGCCGAATTGATTAACCGCCCGGAAAGTTGGTTGATGTTTGGTCATAGTTGAGTGAATTTGACGGATAGCGCTCCGAGAAACGGGGCGGCCTAACCTAATTTCCTCGTAGACCCCATCGGCGGCATCCTGATGGTCTCGCAGCATTTGTACGAGCTCGTGGGGGTTCTTGTTGGTCGAACTCTGCTCAATCAGGTCGGCGGATATGCCTCTTAACACCAGCGTCTCGGTCACACCCCAATCCAGGGTGTACAACCCTTCAATGATTCCCGTTTCGATGGCCCATCTCCGGGTTAGCCGGGCAAGAAAAGCGGTGTACATTTCCGGGTTTGCTTCTTCCCCTTCTTTTTTCAGTCTCAACCATTGTTGTTGCAACGAGTCAAGCTCATCGAAATCGTAAATGGGGGTTGCTTCAAGGGGAGCTATTGGTTTCCACTTACGCACAATCACAATGAATTTTCTCCATAATCTCCCCCGCCACCCCCTCAGCCGTCAGCGCGTCCGTCTCAACCGTATGGTGCGCCTGCGCGTAGGCCCCGGCCCGCTGGGCCAGCAGCTCCGCGATGCGCGCCGCCGGATCCGCCACCGCCAGCAGCGGGCGGATGGGGCCGTTGGCGTCCTCTGCCCGCACCCGCCGCAGGATGGCGGCGGGGCTGGCCGACAAGTAGAATACCACGCCGCCCGACAGCATAACCTCGCGGTTCTGCGGGTCAACGAAGGCGCCGCCGCCGGCCGCGATGATGCGGCCGGTTCCGGCGCACAGCGCGGCAATCACCCCCCGCTCCAGCTCCCGGAAGGCCGGTTCGCCGTCCTCGCTGAATATGCGGTGGATGGGCTTTCCGGCCCGGGCCACGATTTCGTCGTCGGCGTCCGCCAGCGGCCAGCCCGTGCGGACGGATAAGGCCCGGCCTACGCTGGTCTTGCCCGAGGCCATGAAGCCCACCAGTATGACGTTGCGAGGCGGCGTCATCCCGCAACTCCCGAGTCTCGCCGGGAGAGGGTCAGGGCATGGCCCGGCATCTGGCCTCAGTCCGGCAGGCGGGTCAGGTGCATCCGCGAGCCGAGGCTGGTATCGGTGTCAAAATAAAGCACCTGCTGGCCGATGGAGTTGGTGTTGGGCGCGTCGGCGATGAAGCGCAGCCCGCGATGCCGGCACTCGGGCATACAGGCGGGGATGTCGCCGACGGCATAGCCGACGTGGTCCATCACGTGGTTATCATCAGGCAACGACGCCGGGTCGCCCGGCTCGATGAGCTCCACCTGCACTTGGCCGAAGTTGACGAAGGCATTGCGGCCGCCCCGGCGGGAGGCGCCGCCGCCCGCGTGCGTCCCGGAGAACCGTTGCACGTACCAGTCAATGGCGGAGTCCAAGTCTTTGACCAGATAGCCGGCATGGATGATGCGCTCCACCCCCAGCCCTTGGCCGCCGGGGTCGGAAGCCGCGGGCGAAAGCTGTGTCAGGTGCACCAGCACGCCGTTGGTAGTATCGGCGTCCAGGTAAAATACCTGGTGGCCGAAGACGTTGACGAAGGGCGCATCGCTGCCAAAGGCGAAGCCGCGCGCCGTCAGTTCGTTCACCGACTGCTCAATGCTTTCCACCACATAGCCCACGTGGTGCATATCCAGCGCGCCGACGCCGGAGCGGTCGGCAGGCTCGATTATCTCGGCCTCGGCCTGCCCGAAACGCAGGTAGGCGTTGCGTCCGCCGCCGGGCACCGCGTAGCTGGGAAGTAGCAGCCCGCCCCCGGCGTTGACCGCGCCGAAGGAACGCTCGAACCACCCAACGGCGGCTTCAAGGTCGGATGTCAGATAGCCAATGTGCTGAATCTTGTCAAACACTCTGCCCTCCACCCTGGGTGGAATGCCCTGATGTACCAAGCTAATTCCATCAGAAAACCCGTATTCCGCCGAAGCCTGCGGATTCCCGCCATCGCGGGAATGACGGAGCGGGCAATGCCAACACACCTTTAATAGAATACAAATAACGCCGGGAAAACCCGCCCGCCCTTTGCCGGTTCAGGACGGGCGGGCTTCCCTCACTCTAGCAGCTCGACGGGCGCGGCGGGGCCGGGGCGTAGCCGGAGGCGGTGCAGAACTCGACGCGATTGCCGTCGGGGTCGTGGATGAACAGGAATGCTTGGCCGTCGTAACGCACGCCCTCGCGCTCGATCTCGAAGCCGTTGGTCTCCAGGGTGGCCCGGGTTCCCTCAAAATCCTCTACCTCGAAGGCGTGGTGGATGCGGTCGGGCTTCGCCGGTGCTTCCTGGGTTTCTATCAGATGCACCATGATGCCGCTTTCCAGTTGCAGCCAGGTTATTTCCGGGTTGTCCACCTGGCTCTCAATCTGCTTGATGCCCAGCAGGTTGTTGTAGAACTCCATAGCGCGGGCGGTGTCCTTGACCATGGTGGTCACGTGGTTAATCCTAGTGGTCTCAATTAGTCCGGGCATGGGCTCCTCCTTTCTGGGTGGGATGGCGTTCCCCGATTATGCCACAGCCGCCCCTGCCGGGCTACCGCCGACGCGCCGGCCGGGGCTAAGGCGCCGGGAACCGACCCCGCCCGGCGACCGTCGCAAGGACGGTTGCGAAATTCCCCCTCCAGCCCAGCGGCGCTTTTCGGCAAACCGCAAGCAGCGCGAAGAGCATTGGCCGTTTTGGGCCGCCGGAGCCGTTTTAGCGCAAGCCTATACGGTGGCGCTTGCCGTATTTTATTGCTTCACTTTCCGCTGCTGGACCGAATGTCCGGGTAATGGGCCGCCGGAGCGCGATTACAGCGTGCTGCCCAGCGTCACCAGCGCCACGCCGGTGACGGCTATGCCGGTGCCCAGCGCCAGCCAGCGGGTGACGTTTTCCTGCTGCGACAGGAACAGGGCCGCCAGTATCAGCGTGAACAGCGGGTTGGCCGATACCACGGGCGCCACTATCACCACGTCGGCCCGTTGCAGGGCGAAGTAGGTGCAGTTGACCCCGGCGGCGGCGGCCAGTCCCGACAGCGCGGCGTAGAAGAGGAACCCCGGAGACTGCCGTGCTTCCCGCAGCCGCGATACCGCCTGCCGTCCCGCCACCGGGGCCACCATCAGCACCCCGAAGAACAGGCTGATGGTGGAAACCACCAGCGGCGAGGTGTAATCCTGCGTCAATTGCTTCACCACCACGTTGGTGGTGCCGTAGCAGCAGGCGGCCCCGAAGGCCAGCAGGTAGCCCGTAAAAGCGGCCCGCCCCGCCCCCGCGCTCTCCCGTATGTTGCGGCCCAAGGCGGCGGTCAGTCCCAGGGCCACCACCACCGTTCCCAGCAGCACCACCCAGTGGGGACGCTCGCCGGTCAGGGCGATGGCTAGTATGGAGGCGAATACCGCCGAGGTGCCAACGATGGCCCCGGCGCGGGCCGCCCCGATGCGCCCGATGGCGAGGAAGCTCAGGTTGCGCCCGCCCAGGAAGTTGAACGCCCCCAGCATCAGGCACCAAGCCAGCACGATGAGCGGCATCGTCCCGAAGTCGGAAAACACGAAGGCAACCGCCAGTATCCCCGAGGCTATGAAGCTGAAGCACAGGGATATGAAGGTCACCGGCAGCGGGCCGACTTGCTGCATCCCCATCCGCGCGAAGATGGCGGCGCTGCCAAAGCCCATCAGGGCCAGCAGGGAAAGGGCTATCGCTGGCATCGCCCGTCCGCGGCGCACCAATAAATGCGCCTCTCCCCAAGGGCGAGGGCAGGATGCGCCGTCATAGCTGCCCGCCCAAGACCACCGCAATCACGCCCGCCACGGTCACCATCGTGCCGATGGTCAGGCGCAGGGTTATCTGCTCCAGCCTGGATATGAAGATGTGGGACAGCAGCAGCGTCCACAGCGGGAAGGTAGCCAGGATGGGCGCGACGATTACCACATCGGCCCGCTGCACTGCGAAGAGCTGGGCTACGATGGACACCGTGGTGCTCAAACCGGAGAGGCCGACGAAGCCCATGGATTTCCAGTCAAACGACCTGACGGCGGGATTGCGGGCGGCGATGAAGCCGACGGCCGGTATTACGATGAACATGGCTGCCAGCATGCCCAGCGCCGTAACCGCCAGCGGCGAGCCATATACGCTTACGGCCTGTTTAGCCAGCACCGTGCTTCCGCCGGTGGCCGCCCCGGCCGTCAGCCCGGCTAGGCATCCGATGAGATAGCGGCGGTCCGTCCGCCAGCCCTGGGTGAGCGAGTCTCCGCTGGCTAACAGCAGTCCGAACATCACGGCCAAGGTTCCCGCGGCAATCACCGGCCCGAGGGACTCGCCGGTAAAGGCTATGGCGAAGAAGGCGGCAAAGGGGACTTGGGTTGATATGAACAGGGCGACCCGGGAGGCCCCGATAGTGCTTAAGCCCGTATAGGCCGAGGAGCGGCCAATGACGAATTGCACCACTCCAAAGACCACGACCCAGAGCAGCGCAGACTGCGGCACCTCGAGAACTTCGGATGGGGATATGGTCAAGGCCGCAATCGCCACGCCAACGAATCCCACCACGAGGGCGATGCCAATGACCGCAATGGGATGAACGCCCTGCATTCCGGCCCGGCCCGACACTGCGCCGCTGCCGAGGCTGATGGCAGACAGCAGGGATAGGGCGATGGCAGCCATCGAAGGGGTTAAACCCGCACTCCCTCTCCACCCGGGAGAGGGTCAGGGCGAGGGCGTTCCCGCCCGGCGCGGTCAATAATCGACCGGAAAATCAGCGCTCCGTCCGCGCTGCCCAGCAGTTCCTCGCAACTGCGCTCCGGGTGGGGCATCATCCCCAGCACGTTGCCCGCCTCGTTGATGATGCCGGCGATGTTGTTGGCCGAGCCGTTGGGGTTGGCCGCATCGGTGGCCGCTCCCGCGCCGTCGCAGTAGCGGAACAGCACCCGCCCCTCGCGCTCCAGCAGATTCAGCGTTTCCGCGTCGGCGTAGTAGTTGCCCTCCCCGTGGGATATGGGCACTTGCAGCCTCTGCCCGGCAAGGCAGGCGGCGGTGAAGCGGGTATCGGCCCGCTCCACCCGCAGGGTGGTCCACTGGCAGCGGTATTCCAGTTGCCGGTTGGCCCGCAGCGCCCCGGGCAGCAGGCCGGACTCGCAGAGAATCTGGAAGCCGTTGCAGATTCCGATGACGGTTCCGCCCCCCGCCGCGAATCCGTACAGCGCATCCATCACCGGCGAAAAGCGGGCCATGGCCCCGGGCCGCAGATAGTCGCCGTAGGAAAACCCGCCGGGCAGAATCACGCAGTCGAACCCCTCCAGACTGCCGTCCTTGTGCCAGACGTATTCCGCATCCTGCCCCAGGACGCCGTTCACCGCGTGGTGGCAGTCAACGTCGCTCCAGGTGCCGGGGAACCGCAAAATCCCGAACCGCATTTCTTCTCCGCTTCAACCCGGAGAGCAAGGAGAAACCGGGGAAGCCCGGTGTTCTCCGCGCGCTCCGGGTTTAGTTGCGCTACCCCAGCGACTCCAGAATTTCCGCGGCCAGCCGGTTGACCTCCGCGCCGTCGGCCTTGCCGCGCACTTGGGGCATCAGGCGTCCCATAACCTTGCCCCGGTCTCGGGGGCCGGTGGCGCCGACCGCGGCGACGGTTTCCCGGATCAGGGCGGCGATTTCTTCCTGGCTCAACTGGGGCGGCAGATACTCTTCCAGCACGGCCAGCTCGGCGGCCTCCTTGTTCGCCAGTTCCTCCCGCCCGCCGTCGCGGAAGGCCCTGACGCTCTCGCGGCGGTCGTTGGCCTGCTTGGACACAACCTCAATCATCGCCTGGTCGTCCAGGGCTTCCCGGCGTTCCTTCTCCACCGCCTGCACCGCGAACTTGAGGAACCGCAGAGCGTCCACCCGCCCTTGGTCGCGCCGCCGCATGGAATCCTTAATGTCCTCTTCCAGCCGGTCTCTCAGTAACATAGTCCACCCCGTGCTCGCAGCAGAATCTTCCCTCTCCCTCCGGGGAGGGTCAGGGCAGGGGCGCCGCCGGTTCCATTTTATCCCTTGAGAAGCCTTCGCGCGAATGCCTAAGATGCCAGGTATTCTCGACATATAGAGGCAAGCCGGTTGCTGGAGGCAGGATGATGGGCCGTCCCCAAGCTCAACGCCACGGCCCCCGTTGCCCGGACTGTGGCTCCAACCGGAGGTCCAACCATGGCTTCAATCAAGGGATGCAACGCTGCCGTTGCGGGCCAGCCGCAAATCCGTCCTTGCGCATCCGGTTGGAACCGCAATGGGGGCAGCGAACATCTTGGCGGCAGACACGGCTTCGCGCCATCGGCACACCTGCCGAAACCCGTTTGGCAGTCTTTATAAATCTATCATACACTAATGTTAATAATACCCCGCATTGGCTCACCGGAAAGCCGGGGCCGCCGGCAAGCCCGGCGCAATTTCGCGGCGCTGCCGGCGCGCCGCGCGAACCTTTTATAGACGATCGATTTATAGAAACGCAGGAGGCGATTATGGGCTGGTCCAGCCATCACCATTCCAGCGGCCTGATCTACTACTTGCCCCAGCAGGCGTACCGGGGCTACACGCTCATTACCAACCTCAACGGCCACGACACCCGCCTCATAGACATGGAGGGCCGGGTCTGCCACGCCTGGCATTCCAGCGAGGGCATCTCCTATGCTTACCTGCTGCCCAACGGCAACCTGCTGCTGCGAACCGGCCCGGCGGCGGAAGAGGTATCCTTCCTGAACCGGCCGGAGCAGGAACTGCTGCCCAACCGCGGACGGACGGTCTCGGGAGCCATCTTGGAGCTTGACTGGGAGAGCAACGTGGTCTGGGAGTACCGCTACCCCCTCCTGCATCACGACTTCGAGCGGCTGCCCAACGGCAATACTTTGGCCCTGGTCTGGGAACTGATTCCCGATGAGCTGGCGCGGAAGGTGAAGGGCGGCTACGGCGGTCATCGAGGTATGCTGGGCGATGTGGTGCAAGAGGTAACGCCCGCCGGGGAGGTGGTCTACCAGTGGAAATCCTGGGAACGCCTGAACTTCGAGGAAGACCGCATCTGCTTCCTGGAAGGCCGCGCCGAGTGGACGCATCAGAACACCCTGAACGTTACCCCGGAAGGCGATTTGGTGGTCAGCTTCCGCCAGACCGACACCGTGGGCATCGTAGACCGCGCCAGCGGAGAATTTCGCTGGAAGTGGGGGCCGGGAGAAATCTCGCACCAGCACAACCCGACGATGCTGGACAATGGCCGGGTGCTGCTCTTCGACAACGGGCCGCACAAGAGCGGCTTCACCCATTCTCGCGTCATCGAAGTCGAACCGGGCAGCAGCGAGATTGTCTGGGAATACCGGGGCGACCCGCCCATATCCTTCTACAGTTATCATATCAGCGGCGCCGAGCGTCAACCCAACGGCAACACCCTGATCTGCGAGGGAGCGCCGGGCCGCGTCTTCGAGGTGACGCCGGCCAAGGAAATCGTGTGGGAGTACATCAACCCCTTCATGGCGCCCAGCGGCTTCGGCGTCGGCGGCTCCATCTCGGGCCTCGCCAACTCGGTGTTCCGCGCCCACCGCTACGGCCCCGGCCATCCCGCCCTTGCGGGCAAAGACCTCGACCCGGCCAGGCACGCCAACCTGAACCGGCTCTATGCCTGAATCAGGGCCGCGCCTGAATCAGGGCCGCGCCTGAATCAGGACTGAAGGATTCGCCGGGCAGGAAAATCCTCAAACCGCCGAATCCCGAATCAGGCAATTGTTCCGCCAGCCGCCGGTGCCCGGCTAGAACGGCAATTCCGTTCCCACGCCCTGCTCCTTGGCCTTGCGGTAGACCAGTTCGGCCGCTGCGATGTCCTCCAGGGCCACGCCCATGGACTCGAACAGCGTTATCCCTTCCGGCGAGGGGCGGCCCGTCACCCGGCCCGCCACCACATCGCGCAGTTCGCGGGCCAGATCCCAGCGGAAGCTGCCCCGCCCTTCCGGCCAGAGCAGGTCGCCGCACTCGATCTTGGCCTGCTCCAGGTCGTCCACCACGATAAGCTCCGAGCGCAGCACCGCCGCTTCGTCAATTTCGCGGCGCATCCAGTGGTTGCCCCCGGCGGCGTTGACGTGGGCGCCCCGGGCCAGCCAATCGCCCAGCAGCACCGGCTCGCGGGCCGAGGTGATGGCGATGGCGATGTCGGCCCCTTCCACGCATTCTTGGGCGCTGTCCACGGCTTGGACGTCCAAGCCCAGCCTCTCGCTGCTGCGCTTGGCGAACTCCTCGCGGCGTTCCTGCCGTCGGCTGAAAACCCGGGCGCGCTTTATGGGGCGCACGGCGCAGACCGCTTCCAACTGCGTCCGGGCCTGAAAGCCGGAGCCGATGACCGCCACCGTTGCCGCGTCGGCGCGGGCCATGCAGCGGGTCGCCAGCCCGCTGGCCGCGCCGGTGCGGATCTGTCCCAGCCGTCCCGCTTCCATACAGGCCAGCAGTTCCCCGGACTGATAGTCATACAGCATCACCATCATTTTCGCGCCGCCCGGCCCGCCGAAGGAGGGATAAGCCTTGTATCCGAAAACCCCCTGCCCGCCGTCAGCCGCGGCCATAAAGTGAAAGAAGCCTCCGGGCATCCGAATGCGCGACCGCGCCTTGTTGACCACCTGCCCGGCCCCGGCGTGGGCAAAAGCCCGCTCCAGCGCCTCGATACACTCGTCCATAGGCAGCAGCCCGGCTACTTCCTGCTCGTTCAGAAACAAGGCCATGTCATCCCCCCGTTACTTCTTGCGCCATTGCGTTGAGAATACCAAGCATACCCCATTCCGGCGCAGGATAGCCCTATCCACCCAACGATTGCGGGGTTCGGTAAAGGGCATACCCGATTCTGGCACAGGATGGCCCCATTCGCTACAATTGCCCGGCGACGCTTTTCTTGGGAGATTTGCCATGAGCCAGCCGCGGGCCTTTGTCAGCCGTATGATGCACCCAGACGCCCTGGCCCTGATTGACGATGCCGCCGAAATGGAGGTGTGGCCCGCTGACCCGCCGCCCACCGCAGAGCAGTTGCGGGCCAGGCTGGCCGGCGCCGAGGGCGTTCTCATCAACATTATGGACCGGGTGGACGCCGCCCTGCTGGACGCCGCGCCCAAGCTGCGGGTCATCAGTCAGCTCGCCGCCGGGCTGGACAACGTGGACATCCCGGAGTGCACCCGCCGGGGCATACTGCTGGGCAGCACGCCGGGCATCCTGTCCAAAGCCGTCGCCGACCACGGGTTCGCGTTGCTGCTGTCGGCCGCCCGCCGGGTGGTGGAGAGCGACAAGTGGGTGCGCGGCAACAACTGGGAACTGGCCTTTCATCCCAACTACTGGCTGGGAAGCGAGGTGCAGGGCAGCACGCTGGGCATCATTGGCCTCGGCCAAATCGGGCTGGAGATGGCCCGCCGGGCGCAAGGCTTCGATATGCGCGTCCTGTATCACTCCCGCAACCGCCGCCCCGAAGCGGAGGCCCAGTATGGCCTCAACTACGCCACGCTGGACGAACTGCTGGCCCAGTCCGATTACGTGTCCCTCCACTGCCCGCTGACCCCGGAGACGCGCCGCCTGATCAATGCTGATGCCCTGGGCAAGATGAAACCCAGGGCCATCCTGGTCAACATCTCCCGGGGGCCGGTGGTGGACACCGATGCCCTGTGCGACGCCCTGCGCGAGGGCTGGATCGGCGGCGCCGGGCTGGACGTGGTGGACCCGGAACCCATCCCAGACGACCACCCGCTGCTGTTTATGGACAACGTGACCATCACTCCCCACATCGGCAGCGCCTCGGTTCTCTCCCGCCGCGCCATGAGCATCATGGCCGCCCGGAACCTCGTCAACGGTCTCAACGGCCAACGCCTGGTCCACTGCGCCAACCCCGAACTGTACGAGCGGCTGGGAATCTGAAACCGGACAGGGCGTAACGCAGAGCGCCCCGCACCCGCCGCGCCGCCAAGCGGTACAGGATGCCGCGCCCCGCAATCCCGCCAACGGCGGCAGCACCGGCCGTTTCGTCCATGGGCCGGGCCTCTCGGCGCGGTGTGATACTCTCGTTAATGAGACCTTGCGAAGGGCGGCATTGTGATGAGCGGCGTGTTCATATATTGGGACAACTCCAACATCTTCCTCGAGGCGCAGCGGCTGGCCGAAGAACGCAACGAAGGGCCGGAAGCCCGCCGAAGAGTGCGCGTCCACTTCGAGAATATGTTCCTGCTGGCGCAAGCGGGGCGTCCTATGGAGAAAGCTCTGGCGGCTGGCTCGGTTCCTCCTGAATTGCGCCAGCTTTGGAACCGCTTGGAGAGCCGCGGAGTGGATGTGCAGCTCTTCGACCGGGGCAGTATGGAGCGGGGAGAGCAGGAAATGCCCGACCGGGTACTCCAGCTCAGGATGCTGGAAGATGGCTGGGATTATAACGGCGACCCAGGCACGGTTGTTATGCTGACGGGCGACGGCGCCGGGTATCTGGAAGGAGCCGGCTTTCACAGAACTTTGGAAAGAATGCACCGTCGCGGCTGGAAAATCGAAATCCTGTCTTGGGCGCATTCCTGCAACCAGCGGATGCGCCGGTGGGCCGAAGAGAACGGCGCCTTCGTCGCCCTGGACGACTTCTATGACTCCGTTACATTTATGGAGCCGTCGCTTCCCGGGTACGAGCTGGCACTGGAGCGCCGCGCCGTGCCGCTGGATCTGTCGCGGCGTCCGGTGGCCTGATGGCGCGTTTTGCCGTCTCCGCTTGCCCCGTTCGCTTGCCCCGTTCTGCCAACCGGATATAATGGCCCGCAAGAAGCAGCGGGCCGCCGCTCCAATTCGCTATGGGAGGAATCAGCTATGGGCGCTACCGAGACCATCGCAAGGTGGGTTGTCAACACCGGCTACGAGGACATTCCGCCCGACGCCATTCGCGTCGCCAATGAGTCCTGCTTCGACCTGCTGGGCGTGATTCTGGCCGGGTCGGTGCAGCCGGTGGGGCAGATTATCCAGAAATACGTCGCCGACCAAGGGGCCGCGCCGGAGGCCACGGTGCTGTCGGGCGGGGCGCAAAGCACCCTGGCCAACGCCGCTCTGGCCAACGGCACCATGGGCCACGCGCTGGACTATGACGACTTCGGCGGCTTCGGCCATCCCACCGTCGCCATTTTCCCGGCCCTGTTGGCCATCGGCGAGCAGGCTGGCGCCACTGGCCGCGACCTGCTGGAAGCCTACGTGGTCGGCTGCGAGGTGGGGCTGGCGTTGCAGCATACCACCAAGTACAAGCAGATGGACCGGGGCTTCCACAGCACCGCCGTCATCGGGCGCTTGGCCTGCGCCGCCGCCTGCGCCAAGCTGCTGAAGCTGGACGAGGCGCAGACGGTCACCGCGCTGGGCATTGCCGGCTCCATGGCCTCGGGACTGATCCACAACTTTGGCACCATGACCAAGCCGCTGCACGCCGGCCTCACCGGGCGCGACGGCGTCACCGCCGTCCAACTGGCCCAAGCCGGGCTCACCGCCGGCGACCAAGTGGTGGAGCATCCCTTCGGATTCGCCAACACCGTCCTGGGGCCGGGAATCTACGACCTGGACGAGATGGCCGCCAACCTCGGCCAGCCCTTCCGCACCCAGGACGCGCTGATCATCAAGAAGTACCCCTGCTGCGGCGGCAACCACGCCATGCTGGACAGCCTGTTTAGCCTGATGCGCGACAACGATTTCACGGTGGACGACGTCGCCAACGCCGAAATTGACCAATCCTACTACTCGGTGGTGATGCTCTACCAAGAGCCGGACGACGACCTGAAAGGCAAGTTCAGCGCCAAGTACAACGTGGCCGCGGCCCTAGTGGACGGCGAGGTCAAGATAGACACCTTCACCCAAGAGAAGATTGACGACCCTGCGCTGGGCGAGGCCATGGACAAGGTGCGGACGCGGGTGATGGCGAAGTCCGAGGAACTGCTGACTAATTCGGAGGACGGCCTCAAAGTCAAAATCACCCTGAAGGACGGCCGGGTGCTGGAGCACATCACTTCCCGCGCCGGGATTCTGGGCAGCCAGCAGAACCCCTGGGGCTTCGACAACATCAAGGCCAAGTTCGAGGAAAACGTGGCCCTGGTGCTGAAGGACGAAGATGTAAGCCGCGCCGTCCAGTCTTGGGCCAGCATACCGGAGGTGGACAATGTGGCCGAGCTGGTGCGCAGCACACTGGTGGCGACGAAGAGCTAAAACGCCGCAGAGCATTCCTGAGCCGGAGGGCAAAGCCCATGACCACCCCCCAAATTCCGTTGGCGGCCAGGCATCCGTCCTTTCAGGATGGGGAAGAAGACCTCAGCATCGTGTACCCATCGGAGGACGGTGAACCCTTGGCCGAAAACGACTGGCAGTACATTGCCCTGACCGACACGGTGGCCGCCCTGCGCAACCGCTACGGCGGCCGGGAGGATGTCTACGTAGCCGGGGATATGCTGGTGTATTACCGGATGAACGACGTTTCGGCCAGAGCGGCGCCGGACGTTTATGTGGTGTTCGGGGCCAGGGGCAACCACCGCCGGGATTCCTGGCTGATCTGGCGGGAAGACAAGGCCCCGGACTTCGTGCTGGAAGTGGCGTCGCCGGGAACCTGGGAGTGGGACGCCGGCGGGAAGCGGGACATATACGCCAGAATAGGAGTAACGGAATACTGGCGGTTCGACCCCAAAGGGGAATTTTTCGTTCCCGAACTGGTGGGGGAGCGGCTGACGGGGGGAGAGTACCGGCGGCTCCCCCTAGAAAGGGACGAAGCCAATATACTGCGGGGCCACAGCGCCGTTTTGGGGCTGGACCTCTGCGTCCGTCCGGGCTTGGAACTGCGCCTGTATGACCCGGCCGCTGGGCAATGGCTCCTGACGCCGGGAGAGAGCGAGGCAGCGCGGGAGACAGCAGAGGCGGCGCGGGAGACGGCGGAGGCGGCGCGGGAGACAGCAGAGGCGGCGTTGCAGGAGTCCGAGGAAGAAAACCGGCGCCTGCGGGAGCAACTCCGCGCACTCCAGGACAGCCGTTAGCCCTGTCGGCGGCGGCGAGACGAAGAGCTAAAACGCCGCAGAGCATTCCTGAGCCGGAGGGCAAAGCCCATGACCACCCCCCAAATTCCGTTGGCGGCCAGGCATCCGTCCTTTCAGGATGGGGAAGAAGACCTCAGCATCGTGTACCCATCGGGGGACGGTGAACCCTTGGCCGAAAACGACTGGCAGTACATTGCCCTGACCGACACGGTGGCCGCCCTGCGCAACCGCTACGGCGGCCGGGAGGATGTCTACGTAGCCGGGGATATGCTGGTGTATTACCGGATGAACGACGTTTCGGCCAGAGCTGCGCCCGACGTTTACGTGGTGTTCGGGGCGAGGGGCAACCACCGCCGGGATTCCTGGCTGGTCTGGCGGGAAGACAAGGCCCCGGACTTCGTGCTGGAAGTGGCGTCGCCGGGAACTTGGGAGTGGGACGCCGGCGGGAAGCGGGACATCTACGCCGCAATGGGAGTAAGGGAATACTGGCGGTTCGACCCCAAAGGGGAATTTTTCGTTCCCGAACTGTCGGGGGAGCGGCTGACGGAGGGAGAGTACCGGCGGATCACCCTGCGAAGGGACGAAGCCGGTATACTGCGGGGCCACAGCGCCGTGTTGGGGCTGGACCTCTGCGTCCGTCCGGGCTTGGAACTGCGCTTGTATGACCCGGCCGCCGGGCAATGGCTCCTGACGCCGGAAGAGAGCGAGGCGGCGCGGGAGACAGCAGAGGCGGCGTTGCAGGAGTCCGAGGAAGAAAACCGGCGCCTGCGGGAGCAACTCCGCGCACTCCAGGGCAACCATTAGCCTTGCCAACGGCGGCGAAAGGTACTGACTAGCCAATCGCCCTAGGCCCAGGATCCCGGTAAATGTCTGTAGGCTCGGCACTGAGGTGAGGCGGGATTCTACTTGCGAAATGATACAAGGGAAAGGCCCCGGTTTCACAGCCGGGGCCTCTTCTTTATGGGGACCGAAGGGACTGAGGAAACCGCCCTAATCGCTGTTGAAGAAGTCCATAATCCGCAGCAGTATCAGGAATAGGTTGAGGAAGGTCAGGTACAGCCCCACCGCCCCCATAATCGCTACTTGCCCGGCTGCCCGCTCATCCCCTTGGGCGGCGGCCTCCCGTGCCAGTTCCTTCACCTTCTTGGTCTCGTACACGGTGAGGCCCAGAAATATGGGCAGCGCTACCAGGGTTACGAGCCATGACAGCATGTTGGAGCCGAGGAAGAGGTTGAAGAGACCGACGACGATTATTCCAATTAGCCCGATGGATAGCATCGTCCCCAGTCCCGAGAGGTCGCGCTTGGTGGTATGGCCGATGGCGCTCATGGCCGCGAACACGCCGGTGGTGAGGGCAAAGGCTAGGATGATGGTGTCGCCGGTGTAGGCCCAAAAGATGTAGGAAATCATCAGCCCGGTGAGGGCGGTGAACCCTAGGTATACCCCCCCGGCCACCGCTGGAGACACGCGGGCGGCGGCGAAGCTCAGGCCAAAGATGCTGATCAGCCAGACGCCCAGCAGCACCAGGTAGCCAATCCACCCGAAGCTGCCCAGGATGCTTTCCAGGATGCCGGCTTGGTGGCTGATCCAGCCCACTGCCCCGGTGGTCGCCACGCCCAAGGCAATCCACCCGTAGAGCCGGGTCATGGCGCCGGTGAAGATGCTGTCGGCGGCTTCTTGGGAGTAGTAGCCGCCGCGGATTTCATCCCAGTGCAGGTTTGTCATTGGCGCCTCCAGTGATGTGATTGCCGGGGGTATGCCGTCCGTTGGCTTTCCTTGCTTCGGAGAAATGGGGCGCTCATAACCGGGTTGAGCGTCGGTTCGCCCAAATCCTGCTTAGAGTAGGCCCAAGCGACGCAGATCATCGGCGTTCCATTTCGCTTGCCGTTCAATGATGCTTCTTAGAGTTTGCAACTCGAAAGCGTCTCCCATTCGAGTATATGCATGCAACGGTGACCCGGCGTCCGTCAGGATGGACAAAGCGACAGTGACTGCCACGCTGCCGCACTTGGCGGAATCTGTCTGAAACCAGTGCTTGCACGATGGCGCGGGCAGTAAGCGTCCTGAGACTGGAGTAATTAATGCGGCTCACACAGTTGCCACTACTGTCGTCCCATCCGAAACCGTCATATTGTTGGTGGCTGGAAGAGGCGTCCCCTCTTCGTCGAATTCCTCGATTATCATTTCCAGGACTTCCCGGATGTGATTCAACGCTTCTTCTTGGGTATAGCCCCAAGTAGACGCCCCTATCTCCTCCCAATCAGGAAGGAACACACGCCACCCTTCGCCATCCGGCTCCAGTTCCACCTGAAAAGTGTAGCCCTTCACTGTAACTCCCCCTTCTCCGGCGCCGACGCTATGAGGGAGGTTCCTTCTTCATCGAAGTCCTCGATTATCATCTGAGGACTCTCTGGATCTAGGATACCGCATCCTCTCTGGTGTATCCCCATGTAGAGGCGCCAGTGCTGACCCGCGGCGGGAAATAGGCGTGCCGCCCTTCCGCGTGGGGTTCCGGCGGCACTGGGAACGCGCAAGTGTCTTCATTGCTCCCTTTTCCCGCCCGCGCTACGGCTCGACGCGGATGCTGTCGCCCACCTTGATGGGGCCTCCGTTGATTACCGTGCAGAGCATACCCCGGCGGTGGTTCAGTTCCGCTTGCAGGCCCTGGCGGATGGCGTCCATCTTGCCGCAGGGTTCGCACTCGCCCACGATCTCCATGGTCACTTCGTCGCCGATGAAGACCACGTTGCCCGCCTGGGTCTGGGACAGGTCAAGGCCGGAGACGGTGATGTTCTCCTTGATCTGGCCGGGAGCCAGACCGAACTCGCCGAGGGTCTCGTTGTCCATGATGAGCACCTGGCGCATATTGCCCTTGCGGCAGCTGCGGTCGCCCTCCAGCCCCATGCCGGAGATAGCGGCGGCTTCCTGCACCGGGTCTGACGGGGTTTCCTTGACGCGGGCGATGTGAAGGTTGGTAATGCTCCCCTGTTGCATGACGACGCTCCTCCCGCTTGCGCCGGCTGCTTTGCGCCGGGCCGCGGCCGTGTTGTTTGAGTCTTGGGGCGTGTGCTAACCTGATTTAACGGAACCGGGCCGGTTGCGGATTCGGTTCCCGCCTTTCTGTTGCGATTATATGGGCTGCGGCGCGGACGCGCCACCTCTGGAGATGGCGCCGCCTGCCGGTTCAGGAATCGAAATTACAAACCCTGTGGAGTGATGCCCATGGCCCACGAGTTCATCAAAACGGAAAACCGCGACGGCGTGCTGGTGCTGACCATGCACGACCCGCCGACGCGCAACGCCCTGGGGCCGGAGATGTCGGCGGAGATGCGGGCCGAACTGGACCGTTTCGAGGACGACCCGGAATGCCGCGTGCTGCTGGTCACCGGCTCCGCGCCCTCCTTCTGCTCCGGCGCCAACGTGCGCAACTTCAACCGGCGCATCCAGGAACAGGAAAGCGTCGGCGGCGAGCCGGAACCCTTGCCTTGGGGCAAGATGGAGTCCCGCTACGCCAACCGGGATGACCGCGTCGAGTATGCCGGGGGCGCCCCCCTGGTGCCGCTGCGCATCCATAAGCTGCAAAAGCCATCCATCGCCGCGGTCAACGGCCATGCCATGGGCGTGGGCATGGGCGTGGCGCTGGCCTGCGACATCCGCATCGCCGGGGAGAGCGCTGTCTTCTCCGAAGCCTTCTCGCGCATGGGCCTGATACCTGGGGATGGCTCCTGCTGGCAGCTCCCCCGGCTTATCGGAATGAGCAATACCCTGCTGCTTCAGTACACCGGCGACCGCATAGACGGCAACGAGGCCCACCGGCTGGGCATCGCCAGCCGGGTGGTGCCGGACGGGAGCCTGCTGGAGGCGGCCATGGAACTGGCGGCGCGGCTGGCCCAAGGGCCGACCCAGTCTCACGCCCTCATCAAGTACCTGGTACACCGCAGCATGGATCTGAGCTTCGAGGAAAGCCTGGATCTGGCCCACGTGGCCCAGGCCCAGGCCCGCAAGACCGAGGATCACAAGGAGGCGGTGCAGGCTTTCCTGGAGAAGCGCCCGCCCGTCTTCAAGGGCCGGTAGACGCCGTCGGAAACCGGCCCCGGCAAGGGCGCTCCCTGGGGCCTGTACCCCCCCGCCAAGGCGGCTTGACCCAAATAAACCCGCGCGGGAGGCCCGGATGAGCACGATTGAAGAACGCCCGCCATTCTCCGTTACGGCGCCGGAAGCGTCGCGTGAGCTGCTGGAGCGCGCCCAAGCCATGCTCCCCGAACTGCGGGCGATGGCCGACGAGATTGACGCGGCGCGGCGGCTGCCCGGCACGGCGGCGGCCCGGCTGTCCGGCGCCGGTTTCTTCCACCTGCTGACCGGCCGGGAGCATGGCGGGCTGGGGGCCGACCCGGTAACCGCCGCCCAAGTCATCGAAACCTTGTCCACCGCCAGCCCCTCGGCGGGCTGGGTGACCATGATTCTCGCCGCCGCCTCCTTCTGGACCGTGCGTATGACGCCGGAAGAGGTGCGGCGGGAGATTTTCGCCCAAGTATCCCCCGGCCAGATTCAGCCGACGGTCATCGCAGGCACCCTCGTTCCCCACGGGAGGGCCGTAAGGGTAGCGGGCGGCTGGCGCCTCAGCGGGCAGTGGCCCTTCGCCAGCGGCTGCCACCAAGCCACCTGGATGCCCACCGGCGCTTGGCTGTATGACGGCGACGCTCCCATCCGCGACGCCGGCGGCGCCCCGGAGTGGCGGGTGTTCCACCTGCCGGCGTCGGAATGCGCCATCCTGGACACGTGGCACACCTCCGGCCTGCGGGGAACGGGCAGCCACGACTACACCATCGCCGACGCATTCGTGGCCGATAAGTATGTGAAGCAACACTCGCTGCTGGAAGAGGCAGTCCTGCCCGGCGAGCGGTACGTCTACCCCGCCTTAACCGTGCCGATGCTCTCGGCGGTGGCCTTGGGCGCGGCCCGGGGCGCGGTGGATGCCTTGGCTGCGCTCTTGGGCGGCAAGGTTGACCGGCGCAACCAACGGCCGGTGGCCGGGGCCTTTGACAAGCAGGCCGACCTGGGCATCGCCGAAGCGGCGGTAAGCTCGGCCCGCGCCTATCTGTACGACACGACGGCCCGGGTGTGGGAGCTGCTACTGGCCGGCCAAGAACTGCCCGGAGAACTGCGGGCCGGGATGCGCCTGGCCTGCACCCACGCCGTGACCGCTTCGGTTCAGGCCGCCGACCGGGCCCACCTGGCCGCCGGGGCCAGTTCCATATACAGCTCTTCCCCCATAGACCGCTTCTTCCGGGATGCCCATGCCGTCTCGGCCCACGCCTTCGTGCGCCCAGCGACCATGGCCGACGGCGGGCAACTGCTGCTGGGCCAAGAGCCGGCCTTCCGCGTCTTCTAGGGTTCCCCATCCCTCCGGGAAAGGGATAGAGTTGGGGGCGTCCGGCCATATTTGGCGGCAATTCGAGAATTGGCGCAAATTACCCCTTGACGGGCGGCGGCGGGATGCCTATAATCGAGTCAAGCAAGAAGTGAGGCGCCCG
Organism: Dehalococcoidia bacterium; assembly: GCA_965213725.1. Taxonomy (GTDB): domain Bacteria; phylum Chloroflexota; class Dehalococcoidia; order Lucifugimonadales; family UBA3495; genus VXOI01. Next base: position 908,533 of record OZ243924.1, on the reverse strand, counting down.
AATTGATGGGGAACATTTCCTGAAATAGACGCCCCCGGAAAGGGACACCTGAACGGCGGTTCGGGGAAACCCGGCCCGCTTTTTCTTGCCAGCACATTTACAAGAGAATACGCGATCTGAAAATCCTGCATACTTCAATCGCGCACCGTGCGCAACCGTAGCGCGCGGACGCGAGAACTTCCGGGGCGAAGCCCATAGGTGGAACCCCGAAGAGGTTTGAAGTTCCTTGCGTGGGTCAAGTTATTAAGGGCTTACGGTGGATGCCTTGGGACCAAGGGCCGATGAAGGGCGCGGCAAGGCTGCGTTAAGCCTCGGTGAGCCGTCTAGCGGGCATAGCCGGGGATACCCGAATGGGGAAACCTTGACCGGTGTTGAGCTGGTCAACCTGCATCAGCAGGGGGTAAGTGGGGGAACTGAAACATCTAAGTACCCCGAGGAAAATAAATCAACCGAGATTCCCTAAGTAGTGGCGAACGAACGGGGAAGAGCCTAAACCGGCGCGGCCTAACGGCGTGAGGGCCTATGCCGCACCGGGGTTGTAGGAATCGCCTAGGGCCGCCTCATCAGGCCCGCAGGAGTTACAAATCCGTTTCCTAGTCGAAGGAGCCTGGGAAGGACCGCCACAGAGGGTGATAGCCCCGTAGGCGAAAGGAAGCGGACTCTTGGCGAATTTCCTGAGTACCACGGGGCACGGGAAACCTTGTGGGAATCCGGGGGGACCACCCTCCAAGGCTAAATACCCTTGGTCACCGATAGCGTACCAGTACCGTGAGGGAAAGGTGAAAAGAACCCCTAGCGGGGAGTGAAATAGATCTGAAACCGTAAGCCTACAGAAGGTCGTAGCCCCGGTATTACCGGGGTGGCGGCGTGCCTATTGAAGAATGATCCGGGGACTTAATGTGTGGAGCGAGGTTAAGGAACTGTAGTTCCGGAGCCGCAGCGAAAGCGAGTCTGAAGAGGGCGCTCAGTTCCATGTATTAGACCCGAAACCGGGTGAGCTACCCATGGCCAGGTTGAAGGTTCGATAACACGGACTGGAGGACCGAACTCGTGGCTAGTACAAAAGCTTGGGATGAGCTGTGGGTAGAGGTGAAATGCCAACCGAACCCGGATATAGCTGGTTCTCCCCGAAATGCATTTAGGTGCAGCCTCGGGTAAGGTGGACGGAGGTAGGGCACTGGATGGGCTAGGGGGCGTGAGCTTACCAAACCCAACCAAACCACCAATGCCGTTTATCCGTTGCCCGGGAGTGAGACAGTCACAGATAAGTGCGATTGTCGAAAGGGAAACAGCCCAGACCGCCGGCTAAGGCCCCCAAGCGCAGACTAAGTGGGAAAGGATGTTGGGTTCCCCAGACAACCAGGAGGTTGGCTTAGAAGCAGCCACCCTTTAAAGAGTGCGTAATAGCTCACTGGTCGAGGGGTCCGGCGCCGAAAATGTAACGGGGCTAAGTCTGCCGCCGAAGCCGTGGATGTTCAGGTGCAAGGAATGATGGCCCGGCCAACAACGGCCCGCCAAAGGCGGAAACCGCCCTCCGGGGCGGCGGACGCCCCCGGCAGGCCCGCGAAAGCCGAGCCGGACTCCATGAATACCGCCTGGGCGTGGTAGGGGAGCGTTCCCCGGGCGATGAAGGTGAGTCGTGAGGCTTGCTGGAGCGCGGGGAAGTGAGAATCCCGGAATGAGTAGCGTAAATCAGGGTGAAAATCCCTGACGCCGAAAGCCCAAGGTTTCCTACGCAACGTTTATCGGCGTAGGGTTAGTCGGTCCTAAGCCGTAGGCAAGCGCCGAAGGCGATGGACAGCAGGTTAATATTCCTGCACCGCCATTTTTTCGCTTTAAAGCCAAGGAGGGATGCGGGAGGCTAGGCAGAGCATGCCCATTGGACATGGTGTGTCCTTTTCCGTAGGCGAGCCGGGGCAGGCAAATCCACTCCGGCGGCAAGCTGAGGGTTGAGGAAATCGAACCTTCGGGTTACGAAATTCTGTTGACGCCATACCGACCAGAAAAGCTTCGTGGTTATGGAACTGTGGCGACCGTACCGCAAACCGCCACTGGTGGGCTGGGATAAAAGTCCCGAGGCGTTCGAGATAACCTCCGTTAAGGAACTAGACAAAAGAGCCCTGTAACTTTGGGAGAAAGGGCCCCCCGGGGGGTGAAGCCGCGAGCCGGTGGAGCGTTCTGGGGGCGCAGAGAAGAAGGCCGGGCGACTGTTTAACAAAAACACAGGTCTGTGCTAAGGGGAAACCCTACGTATACAGGCTGACGCCTGCCCAGTGCCGGAAGGTTAAGGGGAGGGGTGCAAGCTCCGAACTGAAGCCCCGGTGAACGGCGGCCGTAACTCTAACGGTCCTAAGGTAGCGAAGTCCCTTGTCGGGTAAGTTCCGACCCGCATGAATGGTTGAACGACTTGGCCATTGTCTCGACGGAGGGCTCGGTGAAATTACGGTGCCCGTGAAGACGCGGGCGACCTGCGGCAGGACAAAAAGACCCCGTGGAGCTTTACTGTAGCCTGGTATTGGGCTGGGAGCTGTCATGTGTAGGATAGGTGGGAGGCTGAGAAGCCCCGACGCCAGTCGGGGTGGAGCCATCGTTGAAATACCACCCTTGGCAGTTTTTGGTTCTAACCTGCATAGCGGGGACAGTGCCTGGTGGGCAGTTTAACTGGGGCGGTTGCCTCCTAAAAGGTAACGGAGGCGCCCAAAGGTCCCCTCAGGACGGATGGAAATCGTCCAGAGAACGCATTGGCATAAGGGGGCTTGACTGCAAGACCTACAAGTCGAGCAGGGACGAAAGTCGGGCAAAGTGATCCTACGGCACCGTGTGGAAGGGCCGTGGCTTATCGGATAAAAGCTACCCCGGGGATAACAGGCTTATCTCGCCCAAGAGTTCACATCGACGGCGAGGTTTGGCACCTCGATGTCGGCTCGTCCCATCCTGGGGCTGAAGGCGGTCCCAAGGGTCCGGCTGTTCGCCGGTTAAAGGGGTACGTGAGTTGGGTTCAGAACGTCGTGAGACAGTTCGGTCTCTATCCGCCGCAGGCGCAGGAGGCTTGAGGGAACCTCTTCCTAGTACGAGAGGACCGGAAGGGACAGACCTATGGTGTTCCGGTTGTCCCGCCAGGGGCAGCGCCGGGTAGCCATGTCTGGCATTGATAAGCGCTGAAGGCATCTAAGCGCGAAGCTACCCCCAAGATGAGGCCTCCCTCCCCTATTGAGTTAGGGGGTAAGACTGTAGAGAGATTATCTGCTTGATAGGCCGGATGTGTAAGGTTGGTAACAACTTCAGCAAACCGGTACTAACCAGTCGAGTGGCTTGACCCACGCAATGAGCTTCAAACCTTTCAGCAGATTCCCGCTAGGACGGGAATGACGGAAGCAGGCAGGAACCAGGCAAACTTCAGGTCAGCGTGTTCTCGTACAGCATCGCGGGGTGGAGCAGTGGCAGCTCGTCGGGCTCATAACCCGAAGGTCGTTGGTTCGAGTCCAACCCCCGCTACCAATACCGCAAACACGAGAAGGCCCCGGCGACACCGCCGAGGCCTTCTATAAGGAGCGGGGTGGAGCAGTGGCAGCTCGTCGGGCTCATAACCCGAAGGCCGTTGGTTCGAGTCCAACCCCCGCAACCAATATCGCAAACACGAGAAGGCCCGGCGACACCGCCGGGGCCTTCTATAAGGAGCTAGGAAACGGAGAATGGCAAGCGATACGAAGGATATACCTAGCGGTGGAGTATATGAACTAGGGTGTGGCAATTTCACGGTGCTTGGCCCTAACGAATCACGTAGCGTGGATGTGAATAACAGACTTGGGTAATCTTCAGTAGATAATCAGGCAACTTCGAAGGCCCGTGGATCCGATTTCCACGGGCTTGTTGTTTTTAACGAGGGAAGGGAGGGGGCTGCTATGGTGACCGCGATATGCTTGCCACCTGAAATTGAGTGGCGACTGAAACCGTGAGTGTGAATATGGACAATCAACTGCGCGACAGCACAGCAAAGCACATAGCCGACCGGGTCTGCGACCGGCGGCTAATGCCCGACGCCTTGCGGGGAATCTATGCCGAGGGCTTGGTCTACCTCGCGCTGAGCGGCAGCGCCCCGGAAGCCGGCTGGAGACCCGCCGGAGAAGGGGATCCTTGGGATTTGGAAAACGACGACCATTGCCACGTGCAGGTAAAGCAGTCGGCGGCGCTGCCATCCGGTTCCGGCGGAAAAAATCCGGGCAAGCCGCAGGCCATATCCTTCGACATACACCCTGGGAAAAAGGGACGCCAAACCCATATCTACGTGTTCGCTTGGCACCTGGAGAGCGACCCGGACGTGACCGACCACCGCGACGCGGGCCAGTGGCGGTTCTGCGTAATGCCTGAGGACGAACTCCCCGAACCGGTCTTTGAGCGAAAGACCCAGCGCATCTCCCTGAACCGTCTTGAGGCCCTTGCGGCAAACATCGGATTGGAGCCGGTCGCCTACGACCTGCTGGCCGCAACCTTAAACCGCATCGCCAAGATAATGTTGGAACAGGACGAAAGAGACGGCCTCCGCGCCGATGAAGCGATGGAACGGCTCCGCCGGGGCGAGGACCGTATACTGACCGAAGCAGAATTGAACGTATCTCTTGGCTTGGACAGTTGAGTACACCACCGCGGTCGAGCGGCAATTGTCACGGCTTGACCGGCAAATAGCCCGGCGCATTCGCGACTATATGCGTGAGCGCGTAGCAGGCAGAGATAATCCTCGGGAAATTGGCAAGGTATTGCATGGCCGTTGGCGCGGATACTGACGTTACCGGGTCGGCGACTATCGCGTCATCTGCGACATTCAGGACGCTGCCCTGGTCGTCCTGGTGGTGGAAGTCGGAGGCCGGGGCGATATTTACTGCTGACCCGCATCCTCTTACCGCCTACCGCCCCAGCCGCCGGCGGCGCTGGAGCTGCGACAGCACCAGCGAGCCGACGACCAGCACCGCCACGGCGGCTACGATGCCCCACATCAGGTTGAAACCGCCCTCCGCCGCGGCGCGGACGGCGAAGGTGTGGCTGCCCTGCCCCAGCGGACTCTCGATGTCCACCGCCACCGACCACTCCCCTAGGGCGTCGAGGTACAGGTTGCCCTCATAGAGCTGCGGGTTCTGCGGCGAGTTCACCGCTGCCGTCTGCGTCGGGGCGCCTGGGCCGGTGGCGGCGACGCTCACCGTGGCGCCCTCCACCGCCGTCTCCCCGGCGGCGTCTTGGATCAGGATGCTCACGTGCAGCGGCCCCAGCGTCGGGTCGCCGGGCAGGACGCCGACACGCAGCAGGTAGGGGCCGGCCGCCTCGTCCACCACCACCAGCCGCACCGCCCCGTTGGCTGAGGCCGCCCCCCCGCCGGACAGCAACGCCAACGCCGCAAAAAGCGTCAGAAAGGCGGCAACCCGCCCGGAAACCGCAGAAAATACAAAACCTTTGCGTCTTTGCGCCATTGCGTTTACTTACACCGGCGGCAGCCCGTTGTCGCGGCGCACGTCGTTGATGATGTCGCGCACCCGGGAGGCCAGCGGCGGGTATTCCAGCTCGAACTCGCCCAGCAGTCGGCTGTTGTCCACCAAGTAGTTGCCCGATTCCTCCTTGCCGCCGTCCGCGTCGAAGGATATGTCGGCGTCGGGCAGAAAACCGCGCACTATGTCGGCCAGGTCGCCTAGGCTGATGGGCGTGCCGCCGGTGTTGTACACCGTATGGTGGCAGGAGTCGGCCATCGTCACCCGCACGAAAGCCTCGGCCACATCCTCCACGTGCACCGGCAGGCGCATGAAGCCGCTCTTGGGGAAGCGGGCCGGCTCGCCGGATGCGGGCCGGGTCACGCACTGCACGTGGTCGGTGGAGCCGCGCACTTTGTCCGGGCCGGTGACGTTGGCCGGACGAATGCCGGTGATGTTCATGCCGTAGACGTTGTTGAACTGTTGCGCTTGGAACTCGTTGAATCTCTTGTGCATGGCGTACTGGCTGGTGCCGTGCATCGGGTCGTCCTCGTTGACCAGCCGGTCGCCGAAGGCGCTCTGCTGTCCGCTGACCGCCACCGAGCTGGCGTAGACCACCCGGCTGACGCCGCAGACCCGGGCCGCCTCAAAGCAGTTGTCCATCCCCAGCACGTTCAGCTTCATGGTGAAGTGGGGCGTGTCGTCGCCGCTGCCCAGCAGATAGGCCAAGTTCATGATGCGGTCGGGCTTGGCGGCCAGAATAGCCTTGACTACGTCCTCAAACTGGGTGATGTCGCCGTACATCACGCTGACCAAGTCTCCGAACTCGCCGAAGGACGCCGCCCGCGGATTGACGTCCATCACCGCCACCCGCTCGCCGCGTTCGGCCAGCCGTGGCACGGCGCGCCTTCCGATGAACCCGGTTCCGCCCAAAATGAGCGTGGTCATAACCCCTCCTGAAAAGCCGTTCCAATATGCGGGTGCGTCCGGCAATCGAGTCTGATAATCGAATGCCGCAGCGGGTTTGTCAAGCCGGGGCTTTGCCGTTATGCTCAACGGGCGGGATAATGCCGGATTTTCCCGCCATTACCCCGAAAACAGGAACCCCCGATGAAAGGCGGGAGACGGAAGGACAGTGAATGGCTAAAGAATCGTTGCCGGGCAAAGTCGCCATCGTCACCGGGGCCAGCCGGGGCATTGGCAAGGCCGTGGCGCTGGGGCTGGCGCAGGCCGGAGCCGCGGTGGTGGTGGTGGCGCGAACGGCGGAGCCGCGGGCCGGGCTGCCCGGCACCATCCACGATACAGTGGCCGAAATCGAGAGCGCCGGAGGGAGGGCGCTGGCCGTGGCCTGCAACGTCCGCGAGGAGGACAGCATCCGCGAGATGGTCAGCCGGACGCTGGACGAGTTCGGCGCGGTGGACGCGCTGGTCAACAACGCGGGCATCGGCGGTTATGCGCCCTTCCTCCGGATGACCCTGCGGGAGTGGGATCTGAACCTGGCTATCAACCTGCGCGCCCCGTTCATCGCCTGCCAGGCCGTCGCGCCCATTATGATCGAGCAGGGCGGCGGCAGCATCATCAACGTATCATCCCACGCCGCCGCCAACATATTCTCATCCACCCTCGGCGAAGACCACGGCGCGGGCATCGCGCTCATCGGCCAAGCCTACGGCGCGTCTAAGGCGGGGCTGGAGCGGTTTACCTGGGGGCTGGCCGCCGAGCTGGGCCCGCACAACATCGCGGTGAACGCCCTGAAGCCGCTGCGCCCGGTAGCCACCGAGGGCTTTCGCCTGCAACGGCCCGACGCCGATTTCTCCACTTGGGCCACGCCGGAACACATGGCTAAAGCCGCCGTCTACCTGGCTGCCCAGGATGCCCGCGGCCTCACCGGCGCCATCGTGACCGACGAGGAACTGGTGCGAAGGTTGGGGTTGTAGCCCGCTTTGATTGACCGGGAATCTGCGGCGGTCACCAGCCGGAGGGTTTGGTGATAATCCCGGTGGAATCCCGCAACTGCGGCGGAAACTGACAGTTGCGCAAGGTGTTCGGGCGCAATCTGCGGAGGAAAGTTGCTGCATCAGCGAGTTCTTTGGGGGTATGGGCTTTCTGATCCCGGTTAGGGTTTACAATGCCGATGGGAAGTCCCAGTTTGTCACGCACCATGCTAATGGGCAGCGCCAAATCGGAGTCGTTGGAAATCACGACAGCCTGTTCGTAGTCTCCCTCAACGCCATCCATAAGCAGATGGGAAGACAGGTTGACATCGGTTCCCTTCTCTTCTGTGTCCCATATATCTGCGGTGCGGGGATGACCCGGAATGGGCGTTACTAAGGGCCTGGATATACGCCGGGTGCGAAACTGTCCATAATGGACGGTGAGGACGGGTATGGTCTCCAAAGCACGGATGTAGATAAGTTGCCTCTGCCAATTGGCAGGGTTATCAGGTCTTGACTGAACCAACGCGGTGAAATATCTGATACGATTTATGCGATGTCCGGGAAGTAGCGCTTGGCAAACCTTAAAAAGGTCAAGCCATTTGTAGGGAGTGTCTTTCACGGCCCGATTGTAAAGGTTAAATCCGTCGATATAAAAGTTAGTGTTCACCAAGTATCTCCACAAAAAAACAGGGGCTGCTGTGCGGCAGCCCCGACCCTACCGTCGAATCGATAGGGGAAGTACATTAGTAGCCTAACAAAGGCATGCCTAATTGTCAATCACCAAAGGAGCGCAGCCCATGGACTTTGCCTTTACGCCCGGTCAGCAGGCCCTCCAGGACAGCGCCCGCCGCTTGGCGGAGGAGCGCATCGCGCCCATCGCGGAAGAGGCCGACGAGTCGGCGCGGGTGCATCCGGGGCTGATGTCCCTCTTGGCCGAGTCGGAGTTGCTGCGCCATACCGTGCCCGAAGGATACGGCGGCTACGGCGTGCGCGTGGTCAACCTTTGCATCATCCGCGAGGAACTGGCCCGCGTCTCGGCGCAGGCCGACACCAACTTTATCATGCAGGGGTTGGGCAGCTTTCCCATCACCTTGGGCGGAAGCCACGAACAGAAGGCGCGCTACCTGCCGCCCGTCGCCCGGGGCGAAGCCATCGCCGCCTTTGCCCTCACCGAACCCCACGCCGGTTCCGACGTGCTGAGCATGACCACCGAGGCCGTTCCTGACGGCGATGAGTGGACGCTGAACGGGCGCAAGAAGTTCATCAGCCAGGCCGGCGACGCCTCCACCTATACCGTTTTCGCCAAGACCGACCCCGGCCAGGGCAGCCGCAGCCTGTCGGCTTTCATCGTTGAGCAGGGAACGCCGGGCTTCGACGACTCGCAGCGGTTGGCGCTGCTGGCCCCGCATCCCATCGGCGAGCCGGTGTTCGACAACTGCCGGATTCCCCAGGGCAACCTGATAGGAGAGCGCGGTCAAGGGCTGCGGCTGGCCCTCGGCACCCTGGACACCTTTCGCACCACGGTCGCCGCCGCGGCGGTGGGGATGGGCCAGGCCGCCTACGAATCGGCCTTGGATTACGCCCGCAACCGCACTATGTTCGGCCAGCGGCTCAGCGACTTTCAGGCCACTCAGTTCAAGCTGGCCGACATGGCCGTATCTTTGGACGCCGCCCGTCTGCTGGCTCACCGGGCCGCCTGGCTCAAGGATTCCGGGCAGGAAACCGTCATCAAGGAAGCCTCTTTCGCCAAGCTGTTCGCCACCGAAGCCGCCGCCCGCATCGTCAACGAGGCGGTGCAGATTCACGGAGGCGCCGGACTGGAAAAGGGCAGCCGCGTCGAGCGCCTCTACCGCGAAGTGCGCGCCCTGACCATCTATGAAGGCGCCTCGGAAATCCAGCGCCAGACCATCGCCCGCCAACTGTTGCGGTAGCGGGGCAGCGGCTCCGGCGGCGTCAATAGGACAACTTGGGAGGAACATCATGGACGATTCAGGCTCCCACAGCGGGGGTAGGGGCAGACACGACTCCGGTTGCTTCGGAATCCCGGTATCGGGGATCTGGCTCCTGTTCACTTTGATGTATTTCTTCACTGAATCGGACGCCCTGCCCGTAGGGAAGCTGGAATTCTTCTGGCGCTTCCTAGCCGGGCCGTTCAACTTCCTGTTCTAGTCCCTATCCTAGTCCAGTGAGGAGCGGATGAAGCTCACCTACTACGGCCATTGCGCCTTTCGCTGGGACGCCCCCGGCGGCCTGAGCGTTCTGGCCGACCCATACCGCAACCAGGCTGGCCGCTACTGGTTCACGCGCCGCTTTCCCGGCGTTCACTGCGACTTGGGCCTGATCAGCCATGCCCACTTCGACCATGATGCCGCCGACCGCCTGCCGGAGGCCGCCTCGATCCTGCGTATGCCGGGCGAATTCGCCGCCGCCGGTCTGCATATTCGCGGCATCGGAGATTTCCACTCCGGCCCTGCCCGCCTCAGCGACTTCCCCAACGTGATGTTCCGGCTGGAGGCGGGTGGCGTCAGTTTCCTGCATCTGGGCGACAACCGCGCCGTCTGGCCGCCGGAAGTGGCCCGCGCCGTCGGCGGCATAGACGTGCTGCTGGTGACCGTGGACGATTCGCTCCACCTGCTGACCTACAATGAAGTGGACGCGCTGATAAGCCGCTTGCAGCCCCGGGTCGTCATACCGATGCACTACGCCATCCCCGGCCTGACCGCCCCCGAAAGCGGTCTGCTCCCGCCGGAGCGGTGGCTGGAAAGCCAGCCGGCGGTGCGCCGCCTCGACTCCTGCGAAGCCGACTTCTCTCCCGCCGTCCTGCCCTCCCAAACCGAAGTCTGGCTGTTCCGGCCCGCCCCCGAATCGCTGTCCGCGCCCCAACAACCACCTCTCCCGGAGGAAAAGGGTTAGGGTGCGGGCGTTTCCCGTCTTGCCGGGCGCGGTTTGGGGCCGTAGAATGCGGCCAAGCCAACCGCGTTCCCGCGCCCGCGGCGGGGAAAGGGAGTTACCGACATGGCAGGATTGAATCATCCTCTGGAGCACGTGCGGGTCATTGACCTGGGCCGCCACCAGGCCGGGCCCCGCTGCGCCCAAGTGCTGGCTCGCCTGGGCGCCGAGGTCATCAAGGTGGAGCGTCTGGGCGGCGAGGAAACCCGCTACCACGGCCCTTGGGTCAGAAAACAGTCGTCCTACTGGGTGCAGTACAACTCCGGCAAGAAGTCCCTCTCCATTGACCTGCGTAAAGAAGAAGGCCGGGCCGCCCTGCGGGAACTGGTCAAGGTCTCCGACGTGCTGGTGCAGAACTTCCGCCCCGGCACCATCGAGAAGATGGGCTTCGGCTACGAAACCCTCAAGGAGCTGAACCCCGGCATCATCATGGTCAACGTGTCGGCCTACGGGCAGTTCGGCCCCTACCGCGATAACATCGGCTACGACCCCATCGGGCAGACCATGTCGGGCATCGCCATGGTGACCGGGGAGGAGGGGATGCCCCCCATACGCACCGGGGTGCCCATCATCGACCGCATCACGGCCCTGCACGCGGCCATCGGGGCGCTGGCGGCGCTGCACGAGCGGGAGGCCTCGGGGCTGGGCCAGAGCCTGGACGTCTGCTTGGCGGACACCGGCTACTCCATGACCGAGATACCCATAACGGCCTATCACGGGACGAAGATACCGCCCAAACGGGGTGATACCACGGCGCCGCCCTCGGGCATCTACCCCTGCCGGGAGGGTTGGGTGCTGGTGTCGGCGGGAGACCAGCACCACTGGCACCGGGTGTGCAACGCCCTAGGGCGGCCGGAGTGGCTGGAGGATCCGCGCTTCAGCACGCGGCACGAGCGGGCGGCCCACCGGGAACTGGTGGACGGGGCCATGGTGGAACTGCTGGCGGACAAGAGCATGGAGCAGGCGATAGCGCACTTCACGGAGCATGACGTGGTGGCGGCGCCGGTGAACACGATACCGCAGGCGGCGGCGGATCCGCACCCGTGGGAGCGGAGGGCGATGGTGGAGGTGCCGGACTTTCTGGCCGGGGAGATAGCGGTGTCCGGGGACTACTGGCACTTTTCGAGGACGCCGGTGAGCATAGGAAGCACGCCGCAGGTGGGGGAGCACAACGAAGAGGTGCTGGGGGGCCTGCTGGAGTACAGCGGGGAGGAGATAGCGGCCCTGCGCCGGAACCGGGTCATCTCCGAGGAACACTACTACGACGATATCCCCGGGTAGGGAGCCCGGCCGGGCAGAGGGGAACGGCGCGGACGGATGAGACTCGATTACGCCGGGAGCGGGGCGGCGACAGCCTTGCGCGGAATTGGCGAGGGGACGGAGGACGAGCGGCCCGCGATACCGGAGCGGCTGCTGTGGAAGCTGTGGAAACGCCGCGCCGCCCGGCAGGACGAGTTCCGCACCGGCGTCGGCGTGCGCATCCGAGTGCTGTACCCCGGCCGCGCCGGAACCGCCGCAGGCCCCGACTTCCGCGACGCGCTGCTGGAGGTCGAGGGCCTGGGGCTGGTGCGCGGCGACGTGGAAATCCACCGGCGGCAACGCGACTGGAGCGCCCACGGCCACGGCGATGATCCCAACTACAACGGCGTGGCGCTTCATGCCGCGCTGGAGACGGACACGCCGGAAACTCCCCTTGAAAGCGGGGCCGTCGCTCCGGTGGTCTCATTATCCGGCCTGCTGGACGGCGCGGACGACGCAGAATCCGACTCGCCGGTAACCTCTGAACTGTGGGAATTGTTGGCCCGTCGCGGCTACTCCCGCCCCGGCAACGCGGCGGAGACCGGCGGCGTGCTGGACCAGGCCGGGGATGACCGGTTCCGGCGCAAGGCCGGACTGCTGGGCCGGTTTGCCGCGGAGCAAGGCCCGGAGCAGACGCTGTATGAGGCCCTGCTGGAAGGATTGGGCTACCGCCACAATCAGCAGCCCTTCGTCAAGCTGGCCCAAGTGGCCCCCGTGGCCGCGCTGCGGCGAGCGGCGGCAGCGGTGCTGGCGGAGCAGCGCCCGATGCTCCTTCGCCACTGGCTGTTGACTGTATCGGGACTGTCCGGCGTTGCCCAAGATGCCCCGCCGCTCCTGCCGCCCGGGCTGGGGCCGGTTATGGAAGGAAAGGAATGGCATACCTTCCGGGTTCGCCCGGCCAACCACCCCGAAACGCGAATCAAGGGCGCGGCGGAGTTGGCGGCCCGCTTTCTGGAGCGAGGGTTCCTTGCCGGACTGGCCGAAGCCTCCGGATCGCCTTCCCAACTCACCGCGGCCTTGTCGGTTGAGGGAAGCGGCGGCGGTGCAGCCCCCGTTGGCGCGGGCCGGGCGCGGGATCTGGCGGTCAACGCCGTGCTGCCTCTGCTGCACAGCCTGGATGGCGGCGCGGAGTCGCCCTACCTGTCAACCTACCGCCGCTTCCCCAAGCTGCCGGAGAACGAGATGACGCGGGAGATGGCGGCGCAACTGCTGCCGGAGGCGTGGCGGGCCGAAGTCCGCAACGCCCGCCGTCAGCAGGGGCTGCTGCATCTGGCCGCCCTGCTGCGGGGCGGCGGTTAGGCCGGATACGCCCTTGTCCCGACCATATCCAGAAGGAAAGGGTATGTTTCCTAGCCGGGATCGGCCAGCGGGATTGCCAGGGAGGTGCGCATTCCGGCGAAGGGGGAGCGGGCGATGTGGCCGTGGCCTGAGAGATCTTCGGCCACCAGTATGTCTCCCGGCTGGAGCTGCGCCTTGGAGCCGTCGGCGCACTCGAACTCGGCGACGCCCTCCAAGTTAACCACGTACTGCCGACGCGGGGCCTGATGGTAGTCGGAGAAGTTGGGGGCCTCCCGGCGGTTGACGTTGATGTCCCCGGGGCCGACCCGGTTCACGATGCCCTGCATTTCCTCGAGGGAGACTTCCTCGAAGTGGGACTCGCCGTCATCGCCGGCGAAAACGCGGATAATCTTCATTTCCGTTCTCCTTTCTAGTCGGACAGGGGTACGGCCAACAGCACGCGGGGCTCCTCGCCCAAGCCGCGGGCGATGTGGCCGTGGCCGGTCAGGTCTTCGGCAATCAGCACGTCGCCCGGCCCCATTTGGTACTTGGTGCCGTCGGCGCACTCGAACTCCGACAGTCCGCTCAGCCCCACCACGTACTGGCGGCGCGGGGCGGTGTGGTAATCGGAAAATGAGGGCGACGGGCGCTCGTTCAACTGTATGTCGCCGCTGCCTTTGCGCTGGGCGATCTCGGCGAACTCCTCGGGCGTCGCCACCTGGAAGTGAGACTCGCCGTCGTCGCCTGAATACACGCGGACTATGTTCATAACGCTTTCTCCTTAGTGATGCCTCAGTTGGCCCGGGAGCAGCCTGACCTCGGATTCCCGCGAAGGCCGGGAATGACGGGGGATGCGCCGGACGTTGGCGTTACTGGTCGGACAGAGGGATGGTGGCGGTGACGCACTTGCCGCCGCCGGTGCTGCGGGTGGTATGGCCCTGGCCGGTGGTGTCCTCCACCAGCCGGGCGTCGCCGGGGCCGAACTGGTGCAGCGAGCCGTCGCCCAAGCCAATCTCGACGCCGCCCTCGATGCAGATGACGTACTGACGGCGCGGGGCCGGATGCCAGTCAATAAAATTGCCCGAATCCCGCTCGGTGAAGGTAATGGTGGACACGGCCAAATCCTGGGTGATGTCGGCGCGGGCGGCCAGATCCAGCTCCTCGATGTGGCTCTGCCCGTCATCGCCGGTGTAGAGGCGGTAGACTCCCATATCAGTTCACTCCTGCCAGATTTTCGGCGTCATAGATGTAGTCGGCGGTCTGCCGGATGCGCCGCTCCACCTCATCGGCTGGCTCGCAGGCGCCGAGGTAAAAGCAAGTTCCGTGCAGATGCCCCTGTCTGGAATAATAACGCCCAATCAAGGGGCGGATGGCATTATCTTCCTCGGCCAGCCTGACCAACCCGATGGAAGTGTCTGAGGATATTTCGGGTTCTGTTCCGGTTCGGGCCAGGATCAGGGCGTCGGTGGCCCGCTTGGTGGCGCACCATGCCTTCTCCGCGGCGTCGCGGATGTCGCCCGCCATCAGCAGGCGCAGCGCGTCGGCGTGGACGGCGCGGGCATCGGCGAAGATGGCGGTCACGTCGTCAGTGGTTACCATTGTCAGTTCACCCCTGCCAGATTTTCGGCGTCATAGATGTAGTCGGCGGTCTGCCGGATGCGCCGCTCCACCTCATCGGCTGGCTCGCAGGCGCCGAGGTAAAAGCAGGCGCCATGCAGACGGCCCTGCCTGGAGAAATAGCGCCCAACCAAAGAGCTAAGGGACTTGTCTTCTGCCTCCAAGCCGAGCAGTCCTCTCGTTGTGTCCGAGCTGATCTCCGGCTCAACGCCCGTGCGCGCCAGGATCAGGGCGTCGGTGGCCCGCTTGGTGGCGCACCATGCCTTTTCGGCGGCGTCGCGGATGTCGCCCGCCGCCAGCAGGCGCAGCGCGTCGGCGTGGACGGCGCGGACGTCGGCGAAGATGGCGGTCACGTCGTCAGTGGTTACCATTGTCAGTTCACCCCTGCCAGATTTTCGGCGTCATGGGCGTCATGGATGTAGTCGGCGGTTTGCCGGATGCGCCGCTCCACCTCGTCGGCGGGTTCACAGACGCCGAGGTAAAAGCAGGCGCCATGCAGTTCGCTTTGCCTGGAGTAATAGCGTCGGCGCAGACTTTCAGCGGCCCTTTCTTCCCCGGCAAGCGCTGCTATTCCCCGTGTGGTATCGGAGGATATTTGCGGCTCAACCCCCGTGCGGGCCAGGATCAGGGCGCCGGTGGCCCGCTTGGCGGCGCACCAAGCCTTTTCGGCGGCGTCGCGGATGTCGCCCGCCGCCAGCAGGCACAGCGCGTCGGCGTGGACGGCGCGGGCGTCGGCGAGGACGGCGGTCACGTCGTCAGTGGTCACCATGCGGTCGTTGTTGCTCTCCGTGAGTCTCTGCGGCGTAGCTTAAACGTCAGCGCGGCGCGTGGCAACCGGCGGGTGTCAGGAGATTTGACGCAATGGCGCAAAGACGCAAGGGGTTATTTCTTGGGGGCGTAAATCCAGCCTTCGAGTTTGGCAAGCCCATCGTTATCATCCGGGCAGTCGAATTGGCTTCGAGAGCGTGTCCACAAAGCTGCTGCGACCAACGCAATCACCGAATCCAAACAATCATCGTTAGCCCGGCAACCAAGACGAATTTCTGAGAAATTTTCAAACTCGATTTGAGATTTCTCTGCCAAGTCACGAATGATTAGATCCCGATTGGCAAAAGCGTTCTTCGCATTCTTGTATCCCTTTGCGACTGCTCTGGTGAACCCCACTCTTTCCAGCACAGCGCCGGGCATAACCTCCAACAGCGTCACTTTATCTGACTCTTTTCCGACTAACTCAAGGGGCGGCACATACCAACGTTCGGGGTGGTCTGCGTGTAATTTGTATAACAGCTTCATTCCTGTGTATGTCATGCCGGCTATCCTAATGTTGAGAGGCGCCAAGCTGCCCGGAAAACGATTATCACTTGTTCGTTTGAGATTCCTGCCAACATTCTTCAAGTGTTCCAGGTTCATAACCGATGTTTTACCCCAAACTTGGCGCATATCAGTTGCATTGAAATGAATGCTCTTAATAACGTCCTTCGGCAGGCCGAAAGGAAAATCAATGGCGGCAACAGCAGGGGGCGTTACTGTTGTCAGGAAGCGGAAAAGGTCTTCCCGGCGCATTGGCAACACTCGATCAAACCTGATTCTGTTGCCTTCCGTTAGCACACCCTGAGCGACCCAGGTATTCCTATCGTCCTTTCCGCCGCTGAAGTCCACGCCCGCCACCGTCCGCTCTGCCATCGCGCCGCCCTCCGTGCTAAAATTGCCCGGACTTGGCTGCATCATAGCACGAAAACCATGCGAGCGAGGGTAGCGAGATGGACTTCACGACGCGGCGGGTGAGATACCGGGGAATTCTGGCCGGGGACCAGTGCGTGCATCCGGGGTCGGTGTTCGACCCGATTTCGGCGCGAATTGCCGAGGATTTGGGCTTCGAGGTGGGGATGTTCGCCGGGTCTATCGCTTCCTTCACCGTCTTGGGGGCGCCGGACATCGTGGTGCTGACGCTGACCGAATTCGCCCAGCAGATCCACCGCATCTGCCGCGCCGGCGACCTCTCGCTGATGGTGGACGCCGACCACGGCTACGGCAACGCCCTGAACGTGATGCGCACGGTGGAGGAACTGGAAACCGCCGGCGTCTCGGCCCTGACCATCGAGGACACCGCGCTGCCCCGCAGCTTCGGCGCGGGCGGAACGCAACTGCTGTCCGTGGAGGAAGGCGTGGGCAAGATGAAGGCGGCGCTGGCGGGCCGCACCGACCCGGCCCTGACCATCGCCGGCCGCACCAGCGCCCTGCGGGTGACCGGCGTGGCGGACACCATCCGCCGGGCCAAAGCCTATGAGCGGGCCGGGGTGGACGCCATCTTCCTCGCCGGGGCCAACACCCGCGACGAGGTGGCGGCGGTGGCCGCCGAACTGTCGGTTCCGCTGCTGCTGGGCGGCGCCACCGGCGAGTTGCAGGACAGGGAATGGCTGGGCGCCAACGGCGTCCGCGTCGCCTTGCAGGGCCACCTGCCCTTCGCCGCAGCGGTCAAGGCAGTCTACGACACCCTCAAGGCCCTGCGCGACGGCACGCCGCCCGCCGACCTGCGCCCCAATCTGGCAACCGAGGAGCAGATGGCCCAGTTCACCCGCCGCGCCAGCTATGATCAGTGGACGGCGGATTTCCTGAACTGATTTTGTTAAACGCCAAGTGCGCCGGGAACGCCGAGTTTTCTGTCATTTTCTCGGCGTTCCCGGCGCATCGGGGTGGAGCCGCAATGGGGACAGCGGATACCGTGGCGGTAAACCCAGTCTCGCGCCACCTCCAAGCCTTGCCGGTCAAGCTGGGCCCTGATTGCAACTCAACCTCGGCTTATGCCAACAATATCCGGCCCGGCGGCGGGTTGGCAAAATGCGCCGGGTTATGGTAGGTTTAGAGGGCTAGGCCCAGTTCATTGCGTGCCGGAAGCGGACGTTGCCGCCCGGCAAAGCTAAGCAAGGAGCGCACTGCTATTATGGAAGTTACGACGCTCGCCATCGAAAAGCTCAGGGAAGTCTTGGAAGAACAAGGTGAACAGGACGGCTCGTTGCGGGTCGTCGCCATCCCGGCGGAGACCGGCGGCCTCCAGTATATGCTGACCATGGAAAACGAGAGTCAGGCCGACGACACCGTGCTGAAGATGGATGGCGTGACGTTCCTGATGGACTCGGACAGCGCCCCCTTCTTGGAAGAGGCGACCATAGACTACGTGGAGAACTTCGGCGGTCAGGTCGGGTTTGTCATCAACAACCCGATGTTCGCCCAGGCCGGCGGTTGCGGCAGTGGCTGCGGCTGCGGAGCCGGCGGCTGCGGCGGGGGCGGCTGCGGTTGCGGCGGCCACTAGGCCGAACCCGCCAACCCGAAGAATACCCGGAAACGCCGAGGCCCCGGACACCCCGGGGCCTCTTTCGTATGGCGACCAACCGGCGTATGGAGGCCAACCGGAGGGCCGTATCCTGCGTCCTTGACGCCCCGCGCCAGCCCCGCCGATAATCCCAACCACCCTAACCCTAAGATGCCAGTCCAAAGAGACCGCTATGTTGACCATATCAGTCAAAAACTTCGGCCCCATGGCGGAGGGGTCAGTAGACCTGAAACCCCTCACCATTTTTGTGGGCCCCAGCAACACGGGCAAGTCGTATATGGCCGCGGCTATCTGGGCAGTGTCGCAGGCTCTCCAATCGGACGATTTCCCCCATAGATTCGGGTTAAGCAGAACATATCTGCGGGCTTTTCGCCAACCGCGCCCTAGCCGGAGACATACTCTGGACGAAGATGCAGGAGCGCTCCAGGCCATTCAGGACTGGATTGGAGGTCTGGCTAGCTCCTTTGACGAATCCCATAAATTCAAGGTAGCTGACCTGCCGGGAGCGGCGCAAGCGGCCATTGATTACTTTGCTCGTCAATGGCTGGATGAGATTTCCGACACCATTATCAGCCAGTTGCGCCGCGCCTACGGCAATGATTCGGAATTCGCCAGAAACGGCAGAACGGAGGATTTCTCTCTGACGGTGCATCGGGACGAGCCGCTGCTGAGCATAGACGCACGATTGACTGGACGCGAAAAGGCGATGCCGGAATTCGATGTATCCAGCACTGAGGTTCCGCCGCCGGAGTTTCGCAATCAGCTAATGAGGAGGCTGAGAGAGGCTGATGACAGCGAAATAGCAGCGGAAGAGTTTCTCAGAGCCGCCAAATTTGCAGCGATAGGGACCATCACCGCCGAATTTCCTTTCGACAGCTACTACCTTCCTGCCGCTCGTTCCGGCATTGCGCAGGGACATAAAGTGCTGGCTGCCGCCCTTATCCGCCAGTCATCCCGAATTGGCTTGGAACAAATCAACATCCCGACTCTTCCAGGAATGGCAACAGAATTTCTGAGCCAGCTACAGGGCTTAGACAAAGGTATGGCGAGGCGTCCCCGATTCACCAGAGAAATGAAGGAGGCGGTATCTTTCATTGAGAGCAGCGTCCTCCGCGGCAAAATTGAGCTGGATGAATCGAGTGGATTGCCCGCTCCTGAAATAGTCTATCTGCCCGACGCCGACAACAACGCAATGGGGAAATACAACCTTGACCATACGTCTTCGATGGTCTCCGAACTGGCCCCGCTGATCCTGTTTCTGAAATACCTGGTCAACCCCGGCGACCTGCTGATAATCGAGGAACCCGAATCCCACCTGCACCCGGAGGCGCAGTTGCGGATGGCCCGTGGCATCGCCCGGCTGGTGAACGCGGGCGTGAAGGTGCTGGTCACCACCCACAGCAGCGATTTAATCGGGCAAATTGACAACTTGATTAGCCTGAGCAACGCCAGCCGGGAAACCGGCGATAAGCTGGGGCTGGCGCCGGAAGAGTGCCTTTACCCCAAGCAGGTTAGCGCCTATGGATTCCGGGTTGACCCCAAGCTGGAAGGGAGCGTGACCTATCCTTTGCCAGTTGCCTCGGACGTGGGAATCGAAGACCAAGAATTTCTACAGGTAACGGAGTTGCTTTACAATCAGGCTATCGCTCTCCAAAGGGAACGGGATGCTATCGCTTTCCAAAAGGGGAACCGGCCGGAATGACCCTGGAATCTGCCATATCCAACATACGCAGAGAACATCGCAATTGTTGCCTTACTGATTCGTACCAGGAAAATCGTTGTCGGCTGGATATAACCGGGCTGGACCGTTCGTCGGTCACAACGATTGATGGCACTAATTATCAGTCGAATCACAAGTGGCAAGGCAGACTTTGCGATCGAATAATCTTTGGGAGATTGGGCGAACTTTTTGTGTGTGCCGTCGAGTTGAAAGGCGGGCGGAGCACTGATGTATCTGTTGCAATCGAGCAGATACAAGGAGGGGTGAATCTTGCAACTTTACTCTTGCAATCTCTTTTGCCGGAAAAATGCTATCCCTTGCTCTTGTATAGCGGCAGTATGCCAAAGAGAGAAAGAGACGTATTTCTCAAAACCACAATCTCATATCGAGGCAAAAAGATGCGGGTAGACCGCATAGATTGCGGCTCCAGTCTGCTCGATTATCTGAACCGGCAACAGCGACTGGCTGATTTAAGGCAGAGCCGTCAACTAAATTCGGAAAGAGAGTGAACGATATGCCTCACACACCCCACGGCGTCAACTTCGAGTCCAACCGGCCGGTCGTCATGGGACGCAACGGCATGGTGTGCGCCGGGCATCCGCTGGCGGCGCAGGCCGGCCTGGCCGTGCTGCAACGGGGCGGCAACGCCGTTGACGCCGCCATCGCCACCGCCGCCGCCCTCAACGTCGTTGAGCCCAATATGTCCGGCATCGGCGGCGACGGCTTCATTATGGTCTACAACCGCCAGGCCGGGGCCATTGAGGTCTGCAACGCCACCGGCGCCGCGCCCTACGCCGCCGACCCTGAGCTGTACCGCAGGAACGGCATACCCGCGAAGGGCATCCTGTCCGTCTCGGTGCCGGGGCTGGTGGACGGCTGGATGGCCGCCCACGCCAAGTACGGCGCGCTGTCGCGGGCCGAAGTGTTCGACGCCGCCATTGACCTGTCCGAGAACGGCTTCCCGGTAACCCACGTGCTGTCCGGGGTCATCGCCGGCGACCGCCTGATCCAAGAGTTCCCCGACTCCCAGGCCGTCTTCGCCCCCGGCGGCGCTGCCCTGCGTCCGGGGCAGATTATCCGCCAGCCCGGCCTCGCCCGCACCTTCCGGGCCATCGTGGACGGCGGCCGCGACGCCTTCTACGAGGGCGAGACGGCCCGGGCCATCGTCAAGTTCAGCGAGGAGCAGGGCGGCCTGTTCACCATGAAAGACCTGGCGGACTGCCGCTCGCGCTGGGAAGCCCCCATCTCCACCACCTACCACGGCCATACCGTCTACGAAGCCCCGCCCAACTCCAGCGGCCACGTGCTGTTGCAGGAGCTGAACCTCATCGAGCAGTTCGACCTGATCGGCTTGGGCTGCAACACGCCGGAGAGCATACACTTGATGGTCGAGGCCAAGAAGCTGGCCTTCGCCGACCGTGAAGCCTACATGGCCGACCCGGACTGGGTGGATGTTCCCGTTGCCGGAATGCTGTCCAAGCAGTACGCCGCCGAGCGGGCGCGGCTCATTGACCTCAACCGTGCCGCCGGGGAGGTGGGCCAGGGCGACCCGTGGAGCCACCAGCCCGCCAACTCCCGTCGGCGAGGGAAGGCCCCGGCCGCGGCCGGGGCGATGCAAGAGGAAGACACCACCTGCTTCGTGGTGGTGGACCGCTGGGGCAACGCCGTCTGCCAGCTCCAGAGCATCCAGAGTTCCCTGGGCGCCAGCATCGTGGCCGGGGATACCGGCATCCTGCTCAACAACCGTATGACCTACTGGCATCTGGACCCGCACCACGTGGATTGTCTGCAACCGGGCAAGCGGGTGCGCCACACCATGAACCCGATTATGGTCTTCCGAAATGCCGGGGAGTCCCAGCACGCCTTCCAGAACGGCGGCTCCCGCAACGGAGACTCCGGCTCTGTATCCAACGGCGGGGGCAGCCTGGCTCTGGTCTGCGGCACCCCCGGCGCCGACACCCAGGTGCAGACCAATATGCAGGTCATCACCCACGTCTTGGACTTCGGCATGACCGTCGCCGAGGCGGTGGAGGCGCCCCGCTGGCGCAACACCCACAGTCCCACCGAGTCCAACATCCCCCACGAGTGCGACAACCTGCTGTACGTCGAGTCCCGCTTCCCCGCCGAAACGCTGGACGGACTGCGCCGGCGCGGTCATACTCTGGACGTGATGCCCGGCTGGGGAGCGTCGGGCAGCGAGATGATGATCCAAGCGGATGCCAACACGGGCGCCCTCCACGGCGCCGCCGACCCCCGGCGCGACGGCTACGCCATCGGCTGGTAACGCCAATACCCTTCCCGGTAAACGGCGCGGGCGGCCCAAATTCCTGGCCCCTCCGGGCGAGGGGCCGGGTAGTGGCTGCCCCGCGCCGAGGAAATTCAAGAGCGAACGAGGCTGACGCATGCGCATACCGGGCGAGAAACGCAGCCCCTTCCCCGACGAATGCGGCAACCGGGCCGGCGTGTTCGCCGAAGCGGTGCGCAACGGCGATATGAACTTGGCTTGGTCTCTCCTCTCCAAGGAAACCAGGGGCATGCGGATGGGCGTCTGGGCCACTCGCTACCGCATAGATATGCAGCAGGCTTACCGCGCCGGATACAACCGCGACCATCCCATGCGGGCGGCGATGCTGGAGGACTTCCGCACCACGGTGCTGAGCCTCTGGCCCCTGGAAGACCTGACCGACCTGGGCATATCGCCCACCAGCTACATTGACGACGAGCACGCCTTCGCCTTCCTGCCCTTCGGCATCACGGAAGACAACACCGAGGTGCGCCGCGGCCGGGCGATGAATGGCCTCATCCTTCCCATGCTGATGGAGGACGGCCAGTGGAAGGTGGACCTGCCCGGCTGGCGGTTCCTCGAAAATCCCAGGGCCGACAACCCGGACGCCGCGCAGCAGGCATAGGGCAACGCAAAACTTCCCCTCCGGCCGGGAGAGGGCCAGGGCGGGGGCATATCTCAAGAGGTTGATGCGGACAAAGAAACGGGAGAACAAGCAAGCCGCTGCAACCCCCGCCGGAGAGCCGCGGGCCTGCGAGTTGTGCCTGCGGGAGCCGGTGCGGTTCACCGAGCACCACTTGGTGCCGCGCTCCCGGGGCGGCAAGCACGGCCCCAAGGCGTTGTTGTGCCCCACCTGCCACCGGCAGCTTCACGCCATGTTCTCCGAAAAGACCCTGGCTAACGAACTCAACTCCATCGCACGGCTGCGGGCCGACCCCGGATTCGCCGCCTACCTCAAGTGGGCCAGCAAACAGAAAGACGGAGCAGCCTTCCGCGTCCGCCGCTCCAACGCCAAGCGGTAGTATGCCGATGCTATCATCGCTGCATTGGACTTGGCGCCCGGTAATGCCTGCTCCGCGAGCAAAGGGCGTCCGGGTAGAAGCGCCCCCGGCAATCCTGGCCCCATGAGCAAAGGGCGTCCGAGGCGCGTATAATCCGAAAAATCAGGTAACGCGCTATCAGGAACTAGGAACTCTCAGCAAGGAGCAATTCCGTGAACGACCAGAAGTTTATTGACCGGATCCAAGAGAAAATCGAGGATCTGACCGGGCGCGACATCGAGCTGCGCATAGACGACGACAACGGCGGCCAGTTGGCGGTGGACTTCTCCCGCCCGGTGCCGCTGGTCATTATGGGCCGCAATATATTCGAGTATTCCGGCTTCGCCCGGCTCTGCACTGAGTACGCCGTCGCCTCCATCCGGCAGCAGCGCGAGATTCCTGAAATCGAGTTCCAAATGCTGCTGGCCCGCAATTAACGCCATGACGCAAAGACGCCGGGCCAGCATGAGTGACCGCCCCAAGCGCGAGCTTTCCGAATACCCCCGTCCGTGGTTTTACCGCCCGGAGATTTATTACGCCTTTATTATCTTTCCGCCCGTTTGGTCCATCCTGACATTGCGGTCGCCTTGGCAAAAGGCGGAAGGCTTCTTCGGCATCCTGATAGGCGGGATAGCCTGGTTCTTCCTCATCGCCAGCGTGGTATTTACCGTGCGCTGGCTACAGGCCGACGATGCAGGCAACCGGCAGGTCTTCAATCTGTTCATCTTCGCGCCGGGTCTGCTGCTCACCCTCGTGACCCAAATACAGTGGGCCGCTCACCGGGCCCAGCACGGCCCGCCGCCGACGGATACGGAGGACGAAAGGGAATCCCGCGCGCCCGCGGCCGCGCCCGCCGTCGAAGATGCCGAGCCTCTCCCGGACAGGCCCCCTTCGCGTCGCCGCCGCCGCAGGCGCCGTCCGGCCGACCGCTCAGCGGATTCTGCCCCGCTCTGCTAAAATAAGCACTGCGGGAACTCCCCCAATCTAGCGCGATACTGCCCTTTCGGAGGAGAAAAATGGCGCTGCATTACGACGGCGAAGTTCGCATCGTCAAGGTAAACATGGGCCCCTTCAACAACAACGGCTACATAGTGTCCTGCCCGGAGACCAACGAAGGCATCCTGATAGACACCCCGGCCGAGCCGGAACTGCTGCTCAACGAAGTCGGCGACGTGAACATCAAGGCCATCCTGATTACCCACAACCACCAAGACCACCTGCTGGGGTTCGACGAAATAACCGGCAGTCTGGACGCCCCGGTGGGCATCACCGCCGCAGACAAAGGCCCGCTGCCCAAACCGCCGGAAATGGAGCTTGCCGACGGGCAGGTCATCAGCTTCGGCAACCAAGAGCTGCGGGTGCTGACCACGCCGGGCCACACCGACGGCGCAAGCTGCTTCTTGGTGGGCAAGCATCTGTTCTCCGGCGATACCCTCTTCCCCGGCGGGCCGGGCAAGAGCCGCAGCCCGGAGGCGCTGGCCCAGATTATCGAAAGCGTCACCGCCAAGCTGCTCACTTTGCCCGAGGATACCGAGGTCTACCCCGGCCACGGCGACGACACCACCATCGCCGAGGCCAAGCGCCGCCACGCCGTCTACGCCTCCAAGCCCCACCCGGCAGACCAGTTCGGCGATATAGACTGGCTGACCAGTTAGATACCCCGATGAGCCGTCCAATCCGCCGGGGGCGCGGCCTAGAAACCCGGCCTCAGCTAAGGGGGCGCCTTAACCGGCGGCCCCCATTATGCTACGCGCCCCTGGTCAGGAGTGATTAATATGACTATTGCCAAAGACCTGAAAACGTTCCGGTTCCCCGACCGCCCGGATCGCGAGCCAGACGATATGACCAGCTTCGACCACCTGGCTGACACCAGCATAATAGAACCCCTGCGGCACTACCTCGGCAACCGGGATACCACCTTGATAACCGGAGACAAATACTTGGTGCAAATTGTCTCCGGCGGGCTGGCCGGTTCCCGATACCCCGATTTATTGATTGCCTTTAACGCCAATATGGAATCCTACCGGCGGCGCAACGCCTACGTGATTGAGGAGCAGGAAAAGCCGCCGGACTTCGTGCTGGAAATCGCGTCGCGCAAAACCGGAGAAGAGGACGCCGTAGGCAAGCGCTCCGATTACGCTGCGTTGGGTATCGCCGAATACTGGCGTTTCGATCAAACCCCAACGGGCGCCTGGCACGGCGAAAGGCTGGCCGGCGATCGGCTGGTTGACGGCCAATACCAGCCGGTTCCCATCGAACAGTTGGCTGGAGGGGCGCTGCAAGGCTACAGTCGGGCGCTGAACCTGTACCTGCGCTGGGAAAACGGCCAATTGAAGTGGCTCAACCCGGAAACCGGGCGGCACATCCCGACTTTTCAGGATGAACGAAACGCCCGCATCCAGGCCGAGGCCGATGCCCACGCGGAACGAAACGCCCGCATTCAGGCCGAGGCCGATGCCCACGCGGAACGAAACGCCCGCATTCAGGCCGAAGCCCGCGCCCGGGAACTGGAAGAGAGACTCAAGAGTATGGAGTAGGAATGTTTCAGCGTTCAGTCCTCGCCAATCAGTTGCGCGTTGTCACCTCGATGATGTCGCACACCCAGTCGGTTTCCGTCGCCGTCTTCGTCGGCGCCGGGTCCCGGTACGAACCCGCAGAGTTGGCCGGCGTGTCGCACTTCATTGAGCATCTCCCCTTCAAGGGCAGCGAGAAGTGGCCGACGGCGCGGGACGTAAGCGAGGCCATCGAGGGCGTCGGCGGCATAATGAACGCCAGCACCGACCGCGAGGTCACGGTGTTCTGGTGCAAGGTGGCGCGGCCCCACTTCCGAACTGCCCTCGCCGTGCTGCTGGATATGCTGATAAACCCGCTGCTGGACCCGGAAGAAGTGGAGAAGGAACGCGAGGTCATCCAGGAAGAGCTGCGAATGACCTACGACAACCCGTCCTACCGCGTTGACCTGCTGATAGACGAAGCAATGTGGCCCGGCCAGGCTATGGGCCGCGACGTGGGCGGCACCCCGGACACCGTGGCCGCCATCGGGCAGGAAACCATCCGGGAGTATATGACCAGCCAGTACAACCCGGCCAACACCGTGGTCGCGGTGGCGGGCAACATCACCCACGAAGAAGTGGTTGACCTGCTGGAAGACGCTGCCCACAACTGGAAACCCCAAACTGCGCTGGATTGGGAGCCGGTCTCGGAGAACGGGGGCGCCGGGCCGGTGGTCAAGGTGGAACGACGCCGCTCCGACCAGTCGCACCTATGCTTGGCCCTCCCCGGCCTGTCGCTGAACCATCCTGACCGCTACGCCCTGAGCCTGCTCAACGTTATGCTGGGCGACGGGATGAGCAGCCGCCTGTTCCTGAGCCTGCGGGAAACGCAAAGCCTGGCCTACGATGTGAGCAGCTCCATCAACCACTTCCGCGACTGCGGCTCCATGGTGATTTACTGCGGGGTGGAGCCGCGCAAGACCAGCGACGCCGTTCGCGCCCTGATGCGGGAGCTGGACGGTATGCGGGAAGAGGCCGGGGAGCGCGAACTGAACAAGGCCCGGGAATATGCCGTGGGCCGCCTGCTGCTGCGCATGGAAGACAGCCGCGCTGTGGCGTCGTGGATGGGATCCCAGCAACTGCTCCAGGATCAACTCTGTCCTGTCGAGGAAATCGTAGGCCGCCTTAACGCCGTAACTCCCGCCGACGTATCTGCCCTGGCCGCCCGCCTCTTCCGGCAGGAGCAACTGCGCTTGGCGCTGGTGGGGCCGCAGGGCGGGCAGAAAACCCTGACTTCGCTGCTGAAGCTCTAGCAGCGCGCAACCTGATTACTGCTCCTTTGGAGAGAAAGGACTGCCATGACCAGCAAGCTGATTCAAAGCCCGGAGGACGCCGGAACATTGGAAGTGTTCCCGGACTTTCCCCCCAGGGACGATATGCAAAACTCCCTCTATCTCGACGACCCGGCCCACCAGGCAACGCTGCGGCGACATCTCGGCAACAGCGACACCACCATCGTGCTGAGCGAAATCCCGGTAAGGTGGCGCCCCAGTCAGCAGGAAGGCCACCGCATACCCGACCTGCTCATCGCCTTCGATGTGAACCGCCCGCTGGCCGTCCGGCAAAATGGCTATTCCATCCTCGAACAGGGCAAGCCCCCCGATTTCGTGCTGGAAGTAGCGTCGGCCACCACGGGGGAAAACGACTACGGCGATAAGCGCCGAGACTATGCCAACTTCGGCATACCCGAATACTGGCGATTCGACCCCACGGGCGGCCAGCGCCACGACGCGCCCTTGGCTGGCGACCGCTTGGCAGCAGGAGCCTACCAGCCCGTCGAGATAGTGGAGATCGGCCCGGAACACCTCCACGGACACAGCGATGTGCTCAACCTCGACCTGTGCTGGGACAATGAGAATCTAAGGTGGTGGAACCCGGCAACCCGGCAACACCTCCCGACCTTCGACGAAACAGACGAGGCCCGCGCCGCCGCCGAAGCTCGCGCCCAGCAGGAGCGGGAGGCCCGCGCCGCCGCCGAAGCTCGCATCCGCGAGCTGGAAGCGAGGTTGGAAATCCGGGAACAAGATTAGCGGACGGCATGGCAAGGCCGGGGCGGATTGAGGAAATCGTAGGCCGCCTTAACGCCGTAACTCCCGCCGACGTATCCCCTCCTTTGGAGAGAAGACTGCCATGACCAGCAAGCTGATTCAAAGCCCAGAGGACGCCGGAACACTGGAAGTGTTCCCGGACTTTCCCCCCAGGGACGATATGCAAAACTCCCTCTATCTCGACGACCCGGCCCACCAGGCGGCGCTGCGCCGACATCTTGGCAACAGCGATACCACCATCGTGCTGAGCGAAATCCCGGTAAGGTGGCGCCCCAGTCAGCAGGAAGGCCACCGCATACCCGACCTGCTCATCGCCTTTGATGTGAACCGCCCGCTGGCCGTCCGGCAAAACGGCTATTCCATCCTCGAACAGGGCAAGCCCCCCGATTTCGTGCTGGAAGTAGCGTCGGCCACCACGGGGGAGAACGACTACGGCGATAAGCGCCGAGACTACGCCAACTTCGGCATACCCGAATACTGGCGATTCGACCCCACGGGCGGCCGGCGTCACGACGCGCCCTTGGCCGGCGACCGCTTGGCGGAAGGGATTTACCAGCCCGTCGAGATAGTGGAGATCGGCCCGGAACACCTCCACGGACACAGCGATGTGCTCAACCTCGACCTGTGCTGGGACAATGAGAATCTAAGGTGGTGGAACCCGGCAACCCGGCAGCACCTCCCGACCTTCGACGAAACAGACGAGGCCCGCGCCGCCGCCGAAGCTCGCGCCCAGCAGGAGCGGGAGGCCCGCGCCGCCGCCGAGGCCCACGCCCAGCAGGAGCGGGAGGCCCGAGCCGCCGCCGAGGCCCACGCCCAGCAGGAGCGGGAGGCCCGAGCCGCCGCCGAGGCCCACGCCCAGCAGGAGCGGGAGGCCCGAGCCGCCGCCGAAGCTCGCATCCGTGACCTGGAAGCGAGGCTGGAAATCCGGGACCAAGATTAGCGGACGGCACGGCAAGGCCGGGGCGGATTGAAGACGTCTATGCCGCCGAAACCCCGGCGTACTCCGCGCTTTCGGGGGCCGGAAACGCGGCGGATGGCGCCGACGCGCCTTCCAGCGCCGCCTTCAGATATCTTGCGGTCACGCTGGCCGGGTGTTCCGCCAACTCCTCAGGGGTGCCGGCCGCGATGAGGCGGCCTCCTTTGTCGCCGGCGCCGGGGCCTAGGTCGATCAGCCAGTCGGCGTTCTTCATCACGTCTATGTTGTGTTCGATGAGAATCACCGTGTTGCCCGCGTCCACCAGCCGGTGCAGCACGCCCAGCAGCGCGGCGCAGTCCTCGAAGGACAGGCCGGTGGTCGGTTCGTCCAGCAGGTAGACGGTCTTGCCGGTGGCGCGTTTGGACAGCTCGGTAGCCAGCTTGACGCGCTGGGCCTCGCCGCCCGACAGCGTGGTGGCGGGCTGGCCTAGGCGGATGTAGCCCAGGCCCACGTCGCGCAGGGTTTCCAGCTTGGGGCGGATGCGCGGGAAGTTGCCGAAAAACTCCAGGGCCGTGTCCACCGTCATGTTCAGCACGTCGGCGATGTGCTTGCCGCGCATGGTCACTTCCAGGGCCTCGCGGTTGTAGCGCAGGCCGTGGCAAATCTCGCAGGGAACGGTGACGTCGGGCAGGAACTGCATCTCTATCTGGTTGTAGCCCTCGCCCTGGCAGGCTTCGCAGCGCCCGCCTTTGACGTTGAAGGAGAACCGCCCCGGCTTGTAGCCGCGCACCCGCGACTCCGGCAGATTGGCGAACAGCTCGCGGATGGGAGTGAAGGCGCCGGTGTAGGTCGCCGGGTTGCTGCGCGGCGTGCGTCCGATGGGCGACTGGTCTATCTTCACCACCTTGTCCACGCCCTCGACGCCCAGCAGGTCATCGTGTTCGCCCGGCAGGTCGCGCCCGTGATTGAGGCGCTGGTTCAGTTTTTTGTACAGGATTTCGTAGACCAAGCTGCTCTTGCCGGAGCCGGAAACGCCGGTGATGCACACCAGCCGGCCCAGCGGAAATTCCACGTCTATGCCGCGCAGGTTGTTCTCCCGCGCGCCCTTGACGGTCAGGTAAAGGCCGTTGCCCTCCCGCCGCTTTTCCGGCACCGGCACGCGCTTGCGCCCGCTGAGATACTGTCCGGTGAGGGAGCCGGGGGAGTTTTCTATCTCCTCCACCGTGCCGGTGGCGACCACCTGCCCGCCATGCTCGCCGGCCCGCGGCCCCAGATCGGCAATGAAGTCGGCGGCGCGCATCATCGCCTCGTCATGCTCCACCACCAGCACCGTGTTGCCCATATCGCGCAGGCGGCTCAGCGTGCTGATGAGCCGCTGGTCGTCGTGGGGGTGCAGCCCCACCGTCGGCTCATCGCAGACATACAGCACCCCGGTCAGCCCGGAGCCTATCTGCGTCGCCAGCCGGACGCGCTGGGCCTCGCCGCCGGAAAGGGTCTGGGCGGTGCGGTCCATGGTCACGTAGTCCAGGCCGATGCCCATCAGGAACTTCAGGCGCCCGTCAATTTCCTTCAAGACCTGGTTGGCGATGGTCTTGTCCCGCGCCGAGAGGGTCTGCGGCGCTTCCGGTATGTTTCCGTTTTTCGGGCCGTTCTTGGAACCGTTGCGCCTGCCGTTCCGGTGTTCGCTGGCGACGCCGTTGGCGCTGCCGCCGTTGCGCCCGTTGCGGTTATTGGGGGTGTTGCGGTTGTAATCCGAATCCGGGTCAATCCGCTCCACCCACTCGGCGGCGGCCCCGATGTTCTTGGCGCAGACGTCCATGATGCCCAGGCCGCAGACGCGCACCGCCAGGGCCTCGGGCCGCAGCCGCCTGCCGCCGCAGGAACGGCAGGGGCGGGCCGACATATAACGCTCAATCTGCGAGCGGGCATAGTCCGACTCGGTGGTCTTGTAGCGGCGCTCCAGGTTGGGGATAACGCCCTCGAAGTTGGTGTCCCAGCTATAGGTGCGGCCCCGGTGTGTGCGGTGGCTGACGGTGATTTTCTGGGAGCCGTTGCCGTAGAGAATCAGGTCAATGTCCTCCTGGGCCAGCTCCCGCACCGGCGCCTTGGCGGAAAAGCCGTTGGCCGCCGCCACCGACTCCATCAGGCTTATGTACCACGCGCCGGAGGTTCCCACCTTCACCCAAGGCGTGACCGCTCCCTCGGACAGCGACAGGTTCCTGTTGGGGATGACCAGATCCGGATCCACCGCCAGCTTGTAGCCCAGGCCGCTGCACTCGGCGCAGGCCCCGTGGGGGCTGTTGAAGCTGAAGGTGCGAGGCTCGATTTCCGGCAGGCTGACGTTGCACTTGGCGCAGGCAAACCGCTCGGAGAACACCAGCGCCTCGGGGGAGACGGAAGCCGCGGAGGCATCGCTCCGCTCAACCAGCGCCTCCACCACGCCCTCGCCTTCCCGCAGGCAGGTCTCCACCGACTCGGCCACCCGCGCCAGCTCGGTGTCAGGGCGCACGATGAGCCGATCCACCACCAGCTCGATGTAGTGCCACTTCTGCTTGTTGAGGTTCAGGCCGCCGGTCTCTTCCAGCAGCAGAATATCGCCGTTGACGCGGATGCGGACGAAGCCGGCCCGGCGGGCCGCCTCGAAAACGTCCTTGTGCTCGCCTTTCTTGCGCCGCACTTTGGGGGCCAGCAAAGTGATGCGACTGCCCTCTTCCAGGGACATAATGGCATCCACAATCTGGGAAACGGTCTGCCGCGCCACCGGACTGTCGCAGCGGGGGCAGTGGGGAACGCCGACGCGGGCGAACAGCAGGCGCAGGTAGTCATAGATTTCGGTAACGGTGCCAACGGTGGAACGGGGGTTGTGGGAAACGCCCTTCTGGTCTATGGAGATGGCCGGAGAAAGCCCCTCGATGTAGTCCACGTCGGGCTTGTCCATCCGCCCCAGGAACTGCCGGGCGTAGGCCGACAGCGACTCCACGTAGCGCCGCTGCCCCTCGGCATAGATGGTATCGAAAGCCAGGGAACTCTTGCCGGAACCGGAAACGCCGGTGATGACCACCAGCTTGTCCCGGGGCACGGTGATTTCTACGTTCTTGAGATTATGCTCCCGCGCGCCCTTGACGTGTATGAAATCCTGCGGCATCAGTCGGTATCCCTCCCACCCAAGCATCGCCCTAATTTTAGCACCGCCGGCCTCAAATCGCCCCAACCGCCGGGCCGAAAGCGGCCCGTCTCCGGTATTCTGATTCCACGGTCAATTGTGTATTATCAGAGTGCCGGATGGCAAAATTCCCGTCCGGTGGCAACGCATTTTAACGCGGGGGAAGCGGCGCATGGCGCGGGAACTGTTTGGCCCAGGCAAGATACTCATCGGGGTGGTGCATTTGCTGCCGCTGCCGGGCGCGCCCCGGTGGAACGGCAACCTCAAGTCCGTGCTGAACCGCGCCGCCATGGAAGCGGGGATGCTTCAGGAGGGCGGCGCCCACGGCGTAATCGTCGAGAACTTCGGCGACGCCCCCTTTCGCATCGGGCGGGTTGAACCGGAAACCGTGGCCGCCATGACCCTGGCGGTGGAGCGGGTGCGGGCCGCGGTAGCACTGCCCGTCGGCATAAATATGCTCCGCAACGACGCGATCTCGGCGCTGGCTGTTGCGGAGGTCACCGGCGCCGAGTTCATCCGGGTCAATGTGCATTACGGCGTTATGGCTGCCGACGAAGGCATCGTTGAAGGCGAGGCCCACGAGACCACCCGCCGCCGCCGCTATCTCAACTCCGGCGTGCGGATACTGGCGGACGTGCTGGTGAAGCACGCCGCGCCCCTAGGGCAGACCGACATCGGTCTAGCCGCCCAGGAAACCACCCGGCGCGCCCTGGCCGACGGTCTGATCGTTTCCGGCCCGGCCACCGGCCGCCCTACCAACAGCTTCGACGTGTCGGCCGTGCGCCGGGCCGTTCCCGACGGCTTCGTGCTGGCGGGCAGCGGTATAGACGAGTCCAACGTCTCCCGCATTCTCCAGCACGCCGACGGCGCCATTGTAGGCACCAGCCTGAAGCAAGAGGGTGTCGTGTCCCAGCCGGTAGACCCCGATCGCGTCCGCCGTTTGGCCGAGGTTTTCGCATCCTTCGGGTAAGCCTGTCCGGCAAGCCACGCCTGCCGCCGGCTGCCCCCTGCGCCGTTCCGGTGATGCCCGCCGGTAGTCCCGCAGTGAAAAAGCATCCCCTCCCTTGACGGGAGGGGATGCTTTGGCCGGGCGAATTTAGGCCAATTCCCGCCCCACCTGCGTAAATACCTGGTCCATAATGGTGATGATTTCGTCAATCTCGCCGGAGGTCACGCACAGCGGCGGGGCTAGGTTCATATTGTCGCTGCCGCGCAGTATCAGGCCGTTGGCTTGGAAGCCGGAGGTCAGGCGGTTGGCCAGGTCGGCCTCGGCCGGGTACGTCTCTTTGGTTTCCCGGTCGCGCACCAGCTCCATGCCGCACATCAGCCCCAGCCCGCGCACGTCGCCAATCATCGGGTGCTTGTCCTTGAGTTCCTTCAGGCCGTCCAGCAGGTAGTCTCCCATGCGCGCCGAGTTCGCCACCAGTTCCTCGTCTTCCATTATCTGTATGTTGCGCAGGGCCGCCGCCGCCGCCACCGGATGGCCGCCGAAGGTGATGACGTGGCGGAAGGACACGCGCTGGCTGCCGACGAAGGCGTCGGCGATGTTCTTGCGGGTGATGGCGCCGCCCATGGGGATGTAGCCGCTGGTGATGCCCTTGGCTACGGTCATAATGTCCGGGGTCACTCCCCAGTGTTCGCAGGCGAACATCTTGCCGGTGCGCCCGAAGCCGGTGATCACCTCGTCGGCGATGAGCAGCAGGCCGTATTTGTCGCACACCTCGCGCAGGCGGGGCCAGTAGTTGGGGGCCGGCACCACCGCGCCCAGGGGGCTGGAAACCGGCTCGGCGATGACCGCCGCCACCGTCTCCGGCCCTTGGAACTTGATGGTCTCCTCCACCGCCTGCACGCACCGCTCGGCGCACTCCTCCGGGGTCTCGCTGCCGTACTCGCAGCGGTAGAAGTTGGGCTGGGGAACGTGGAAGGTTCCGGGCATCAGCGGTTCATAGTCGCCCCGGGGGTACAGGGGAGAGCCGCCCAAGGCCAGCGCTCCGGCCGTGGCGCCGTGGTAGGAACCGCGGCGGCTGATGAACTTGATGCGGCCGGGTTCGCCCACCCGCTTGAAGTAGGCCCGGGTCAGCTTGATGGCCGTTTCCACCGACTCGGAGCCGCCGCTGGTGAAGAAGGAGCGCGAGAGGTCGCCGGGGGTGATTTCCGCCACCTTTTCCGCCAGCCGAATGGTCGGCTCGGTGGTGGTTCCCATGGGCATATAGGTCAGCTTGAGCATCTGCTCATAGGCGGCGTCGGCGATTTCCTTCCGTCCGTAGCCCACGTTCTTCAGCCACAGGCCGGACATCGCGTCTATGGACGTGTTGCCCTGGGCGTCGGTGACCCGCACCCCCTCGCCCGAGACGTAGACGGCCGGCTCTCCCTTTTCGGCCATGTCGCTGGGTTCCCGCAGATAGACCCATAGATGCTCCAGGGCGGAGTCTTGCAGTTCTTTCAAGCTGGTGGCGGTGGTCATGCGGCCTCCCGTCGCTGGTTGGTTGGTAATGGGGTTGCAGTGATTTTACCCCCTGCGGCGAAGGGCGGGAATACCCGGTTTGGGGCCAGTGGCCTGAATCAGGATTCCTCGGGGTTGCGGATTTTCGGAATTTTCCCATCCCGTGAATCCATATAGTCCCGAAATCCTGATTCAGACAAGGAACCGGAAAACCTGTTAGCCCTGCGGCATCTCCATCAGAGGCTGGAAGACGCTGAAGGCCGCGCCCTGCGGGTCGCCAAGGGCGGCGAAGCGTCCGATAGCCGGCTGGTCTTCCATCGGCACGATGTCGGTGGGCGGGACATGGACCGTTGCGCCTAGGGATTGGGCCTGCTCCACGGCGGCGTCCACGTCGTCCACCCCGAAGTAGACGCTCCAGTGGGGCGGGAACTCGCCCATTTCGGGAGTAATCTGCATCACGCCGGCCACCTCGGTCCCGCCGGCCCGGAGCATGGCGTACTCCATCGGCTGCATCACCTCGCCGCGTTCCATACCCAGGACATTGACGTAGAACTCGACGCCTGCGTTGCGGTCGGTGGTTGTCAGCTCGTTCCAGCACATCGCGCCGGTTTCGCCCTTGACCCGGCAGCCGATGTGCTGCCCCGCCTGCCAGATGGCGAAGTGGGCGCCCTGGGGGTCTTGGCAGATCGCCATCCGCCCGGCGTCAAAGACGTCCACCGGGCCGTACACCACGCTCCCGCCGTGCCGCCCGACGGCTTCAACGGTTTCGTCCACGTTGTTGACGGTGAAGTAGATGTTCCAATGGGGCGGAACGTTCTGGCTCCGCTCCTCTTCGCTCTGGCGGTAGATGGAGGCGGCCTCCAGGCCGTTGAGCCGCTGCATATGGTAAAACCAGCCGGGCACCATCTCCTGCGGGTCATCGGCCCAGCCGAACAGGGCGCTGTAGAAGGAAAGGGCGCCCTGTTCGTCGGTGGTATCCAGCTCGGCCCAAGACGGCGCTCCCGGAGAGTGGGAAGTAAATTCAGGCATATCTCGCATCTGCTCCTTTGGCTAATTGGGGTTGCCTGCCCCGGCCGGTTTCGGGGCGGCGCGTTTTCAGTGTATATCGCAACCCTTTTCTTAAACAATGACCAAATGTCAGCAAAATTCCCAAGCTGCTTTGGCGCACCGTCCCTTGCCGCTTTATAAGCGAAGACGATTACGCCCCCCTCTCCCCGGTTATGCCGCCGCTCCCGCTTTGCAACCGCCCCGGTTGGATTATAATAGGGCGCGAAGCCGGAACCGGGAGGATGAGACAATGCCGCTGAGCCGGGAGCAGTTTGAATCGGGAATGAGCGCCCAAGAGTACATCGACCAGATCAAGGTCAACAAGGATCCCTTCGTGGAAATCTACAACACGGTGGAAGTCCCCTCTGACGCTACGGATTGGGTGAACGGCCTGAGCAGCCCGGTGAACTTGGCCGTGTTCACTGCCGATTGGTGCGGCGATGCCGTCAGCACCACGCCGGTAATCCTGCGGCTGGCCGACAGCAGCCCCCAGGTCAACCTGCGGGTGTTCAACCGCGACGACGACGTCCCTCTGGCCGACACCTTCCTGCCGGAGCATCGCGCCGGAACGGTGCCCATCTTCGTGGCACTGGACGGAGATATGAACGAAGTGGCCCGATTCATCGAGACCGCCAACGGCCTGGTGCCGCAGATAGACGCCATGGACGAGGCCATCAACCGCGATACCGAAGGCCTGGACGAAGCGGCCCAGCGCCAAGCCCGCCGCGGCCGCCGCATGGCCCACCGTGTCTCCCATGCCCAGGACTGGGGCGAGGTCATACTGCAAGAGTTCCGCGATGCCGTAACCTCCGGCCTGCAACTGTCCCCCGCCGACCGCCCCGCCGTCGGCGGCACCAAGTGGCCGCCGGAGGACTAGCAGGACGATGGCAAAGCCCCTTCCCGCCTTTGCGGGAATGAGCGGGCGGCGCGGCCAGTCGGCGTTGCCGACGCACGCCGGGAATATCCGGGGGTCAGCGGCTGATGTTCACCACCCGGGCGTTGGCGGCGCGGGCGAACATATCGGCGGTGGCGGGGTGGCAGGTAAAGACCAGCACCTGGTTGGTCTCCGCCAGTTGGGCGAAGGACTCGGCGGCCAGGCGGGCCCGTTCCGGGTCGAAGTTGACCAGCGCCTCATCCACCACCACCGGGAGGCGCTCGGCGTGTTCGCCGAATTCCCGGATGAGGCCAAAACGCAGCGCCAAGTATAGTTGCTCGCGGGTGCCGCGGCTCAGCTCGGCGGGCTGCCTGCTGCCGCCGTTGGCGCCGGTCACCGTTATCGTCTGCTCCCCGATGGGCGCATACAGCCGCTGGTATCGCTGGCCGGTGACGCCGGAGAAGAAGTCTTGGGCGTGGCGAATGACGCTGGGCTGGCGTTCCTGCTCGAACTTCCGCCGCGTCTTTTCCAGCAGCGCCTCGGCAATGGTGAGCCGCGACCACCGGCGGGCGTGTTCCCGCAGTTGTTCCTCCAACGCGCTGCGCCGGATGCGCAGGGCCGATGATTCCTCTTCGCCGGTGAGCTGCGCCAGTTCGACGTCTATGCCGCCCCGCTCTTCCCGCAGGGCGTTGCGGCGGGCGTCAACCTCGGCGTGAAGCTCGGACAACCGGGCGGACTCGCCGCTCAGACGGCTGGGATCCGCGTCTGCCAGCGCCTCGCGGAAAGCGTCGAACCGCTGGCCGGGGCCGCTGATCCGCTCCAGGTTGTAGCGGTGTTGATCCCGCTGCCGCTCCAGTTCCAGCCGTTCCTCGTGCTGCTGCGCCCGGCGGCGAAAGTCCTCGGCGTCATCCGCGTTTCCCGCAGCCAGCAGCGCGGCCAGCTCTTCCTCCACCGACCGCAAACGCCGCTCCCTGCTCTCCAGGGATTGCCGGACTTCTTCCTCCTGCGTCCGGGCCTGCTCCCTTTGGGAAACGGCGGTCTGGGCATCGTCCAGCCGCCGGATGAGTTCGTCGGCCACCCGGGCCAGTTGCCGCTGGTCCGACGGGGCCAACGGCAGGCCGTGGCGCCGGGCCAGCGGCTCCACCTGCTCGCGGAACGCCTGGATGTCGTGATCGATGGCCGCCACCCGCTGGCGCATCCGGCGGGCTTCCGACAGCGAACTCCGCGCCGTTTCCACGCGGGCGATGAACATGGTCATCGCATCCGGCGTCAAGGTCTCGTCCAGCCCGCGCTCCTGGAGCCACTGCCCCCATTCCCGTTGCGCTTCCTGGGACGACGCTTCGGCGGCTTCATGCTCCCGCGCCGCCGCCTCTGCCCGCTGTTCCTGAAACTTCTCCCGCCGCGACGCTTCATCGAGCCGTGTGGCGGCGGCGTTCCAGGCATCCAGCGCGTTGCGGGCCGCCTCCAGGCGCGCTTCCGCCGAGTCCAGCGCAGCGGCGTCGGGCTGCCCGTCAAGCGCCAGCGCCGTTGCCGACGCCAGCAGCGATTGGTGGGCCGCTTCCGCCGCCGATTCCGCGTCGGCGGTCTGTTGCTCCAGCGCGGACGCCACAGGCGACGGGGCGGCGGACGGCGACGGCTTTCCCGTGTACCAGAGAGCGGCGGCTGCGGCCAGTAATGCCAGCCCACCAATGAGTCCCAGCGGCAACGCCCCCCCGCCCAGCAGCAGGCCAACTGCGATTAAGGCAGCCCCGCCCAGTCCCATCAGGACGAGCAGCGGGATATTGGAGCGCCCGGCGGCGCTTGGCGGGGCTTCCCGGCTGGCGGTCAGCGTGTTGAGCTGCCCGCGCAGGGTTTCGTGGTTCTGGCGTTGCCGTTCATACTCGGCCAGCCGTCCCCGAGCCGCGCGGAGGGCGTCCTGCCGTTCCGCCAGCGATGCGGCATCTAGCGGCGGCGGTTCCGGCGGCAGCTTGTCCTGCGCTTCCCGGGTGTCCCGCTGGCTATCCTGCAATAGCCGCTGTTCCTGGGCCAGTTGGAACTGCGACTGCTGGGCGCGTTCCCCGGTTCCAGTTAGCCGTTCCTTCCAGCCGTCAACCTGGTTCCTGACTATCACCGACGTGTCGAAGGCTTGCAGTTCCCCTTCGCCCCACTGGTGGCCCAGGTCGGCCAGGTTCCGGGCGAAGTCGGCTTCCAGGCCGCGCAACTCGCCCTGGCGTTCCGGCAGGTCGCGGACGGAGTTGTCGAAGCTGCTGCGGGCGCGGCGGACGGCTTCTATACTGACGGCGTCTTCCAGCAGGGCTTCGCCGGGGATGTCCGCGGCGGCGGCTTCGGCCCGCCGCAGTTGTTCGGCGGCTTCATTGCGGTCTTCGCGGGCCTGCCGCGCCCGCTCCTCGAGGCCGTCCAGCCGGGCGATGGGGTTCTCCGGGAAGTCCGCGTACCTGGGAATATCCCGCAGTTGCGTTTCGCAGCCGGACAGGGCTATCCAGTCGTCCCAGCCGTTGAGCAAGTTCTGGACTTCGGCGAGGCAGGCGTTCAGCCTCGAAACCTCGGCGTCGGCGCCCTGCAACTCCAGGTCAATCTCCGACTTGCGGGCGGTCAGCGCCCCGTAGCGGCCAGCGTTGCCTTCGACGACCCGCAGTTGTGCGTCAACGTCCCTGAGCACGTTCAGCAGTCTGGGAACTTCCTGGTTGACGCCCCGGCTAAGGTAGATCCGGCCCTTGCTGTCGCTTAGCGACTTCCTGAGAGAGGGCAGTCCGGGCGCGCCTTGCCCGGCGCTGTATATGGCGCCGCTGGAGTCGTTGAGAGAAGCGGCCGCTTGCAGTTCGTCCAGGCTGAAAGCGAAGACGTTGCGAAACAGGTTGGGAGTGGCGTTGCCCGTGAGCCGCTGCAACAGGATTTCGGCGTTGGACACCGGGCCTTCGGGGGTCTCTATGGTCAGCCCGCCCTGCGCTCCGGCGTACCGCTGCACCACGAAACGGGAACCGGCATCATCGGACAGGGTAATCCGTCCGCCGTGCCTTCCGCCAAGCTGGGGTCTGTAATAACTGTTGTATTGGAAAGGGAAGCCGAACAATATGGCCCGTATGAAAGCCAGCGTGGTGCTCTTGCCCGCCTCGTTGGGGCCGTAGAAGACGGTGACCGGCCCCGACACCGGGCCAATGTCCCACTGGTGGAAGTGGCCGAAGCCGTCGAAGTGAATCTCCTCTATCCTCACCCTTCATCCTTCCCTTTCTTTCGCTGGATTCCCGCTCTTGCGGGAATGACGTTTTGGGGCCTCACCCTTCGTCCTCCTCTTCCACCAGCCCGGCCAAACACTCTTCCTCGGCGGCGGCCAGCAGTTCCAGCAGCTCTTCGCCCGACGGCAGGCAGCCCCGCAGGTACGGCGCGGCGTTGGAGTTGACGTACAGCACACGCAACGAGTTCCGCAGCTCCGCCAGCGCGTCCGGGTCATCCCGCAGTTCGCCGCCCAGCCGGGCCAGGTCGCCAACGAAGTCCTCGCGCCGGGCCGCCTGCGCGCGGTCCACCGGCGACGCAGTGTCCGCCTCTATTCGCTCGCACCACAGCCACGGCTGCGCGTTGGCGTACCGCTCGTTAAGCCGTTCCAGCAGGTCATCCACAGTATCGGGGCGGCGGAGCCAGCGGTACAGCGGCCCGCGGCCGGTGAGGGCGAGCCGCGCCACCAAGGGCCGCCCGCCTGCGGTTTCGAGGGCGAGGTCGGCTAGGTTGTTGACGCCGTCCAGCAATTCCTGCTCGGTTTCCAGCCCGGCGATGTCCAGCGACAGCCTTTCCCACCGCACCACGTCCGCCGGGCGGAAGTCCATCCTGACCTCCCCGTAGTCGCCCACCTCCACCAGATAGACGCCGCGCGCTCCCGTCTCCAGCGGGTGGCGGCCTTGGGGATTGCCGGGGTAGACCACCACGGGCCGTTCTTGGCGCAGCGTCTGCCGGGTGTGGACGTGGCCCAGCGCCCAGTAGCTGACGGCGGCGGCAGCCAAATCGGCGACGGAGCAGGGAGCGTAGGAATCATGGCCGGGGTGGGCGCCCACGTTGGCGTGAAGCAGACCGATGTTGAAACCCGCAGCGGCGCTTTCGCCCAAGAGGAGTTCGCGGAACCGGGGCGACAGGTTTTCGCGCACTTCCCGCCGCGGGTAGCTGTATCCGTAAACCATGGCCCGCTCCGGCTCCCTCGGGAACACCGGCTCGCCGGTCACTTCGGGGCCGAAGCGCGCACAGCCCGGCGGCAGGGACAGCCGCGCCTCCCAGCCGTCCAGGGGGTCGTGGTTGCCGTGGCAGACGAAAGAGCGGACGCCGCCCGAGTCCAGCCGGTTCAGCCCGTCCACGAACTTGAGCTGCGCCCGCAGGCTGCGGTCGGCCCCGTCGTAGATATCCCCGGCCACCAGCAGCGCATCCGCCTGCTCCCGCAGGCACAGCGAGATGATGTTCTCGTAGGCGTCGAAGGTGGCGCGGCGCAGCGCATCCGCGACGTAATCCGGCGCTTCGCTCCGGATGCCGCGAAAGGGGCTATCCAGATGCAGGTCTGCGGAATGTACGAACCTCAGCCGGGCCATGGGCGCTCCACCTCAATGGCTACGGATCGTCGTCGCGCCACTCGAAGCTCAGGTTGGTATAGCGCACGAAAACCCCGCCGCCGGGGGCGCCCATGGGGCCGTTGGCGGCCAGGACGGCGATGGTATGCCGCTCGCCCGGCGTGGGGTTGTTGGCGACCTCAATCCGCTGCGGGCGGTTGAAGCCCTCGAAGGTTCCCCGTTCCCGGTTGCATTCGCCGTCAATCCAGATCTCGCCGTAATCGTCAACGCAGGTCTCGAACATCAGCCGGGTGCGGCTCACGTCGCGCCCGCCCGCCGTTTCCGGCACAGTGATATTGATGCGATACCAGACGAAGGAGAACCCGGTGACGTATTCGTCCCCGAACTTGGCCCACAGGCTGGTGTCCGGGCAGACCTCCCAAGACGAATCGTCATAGTCCGGCAGCCGGGCCGGGCTGCCCGCCAGCCGCTCGCTCAAGCCGTAGTTGGCTTCGCCGGGGACATACCCCTCGGCGTATCGCCACTGGCCCTGCACCGCGGCCTGCCCCTCGGCGCTGTTGATGTCTATGGGGAATCGCGGCATATTTCCTCCTATACAACCTGATGTTCCCTCTCCCTCCGGGGAAACGTTAAGGCGGGAGAGTACCCCGTCACACGCCGGTAATCTTGATGCCCGAATGGGCCCGGTAGATGCGGTTGATGTTGACCAGCAGGGGCGTAATCTGCTCGACGTACCTGGCGTTGGACAGCGCGCCGCCGTCAATGCCCCGCAGTCTGCGAATCTTGCCGGCCAGCCCCATGACCAGCCTCTTGGCGTCGGCGTGATCAGAGCAGACCACCACATCGCCCTCCATATCCGCCTGCGGGTCTTGCAGTTCCTCGGCGCTGACGTTCTGAAAGGCGGCCACCACCTGGGTATTGGGAAGAATCTCCTGGGCCTCCTGCGCGGCGGAACCGGCGGCCACCTCGACGGCCCGCGCCCCCTTGCCCCGCTCGAAGGCCATGGGAGCGATGACGCTGACCACGATCTTGCCGTCCAGCGAACCGGCCAACTGCTCCAGCACCGGCCGCTGGCCCTCATAGGGAAAGGCCAAGAACACCACGTCGCCCGCAACGGCGGCCCCGGCGTTGTCGGTTCCGGCGATGCCGGCCCCCGGCGCGCCCTCGGCCAGCGCCGCCGCCGCGGCCGCCCCCCTGTCGGCGTCGCGGGAGCCGATGGTCACCGACTCCCCGGCCAACGCCAGCCGCAGCGCCAACCCCCTGCCCTCCGGCCCGGTTCCCCCAAGAATCGCAAGCATCGCCCCTCCTCTAACCCATGGGTGAAAGTGCCGGGGATACTATACCCCCTGCGCCCCCTGCGGGAAAGGGGCGGCGCTATATGGTATTGTTGGCAACAGTTGTTTATGCCAGAATCGGGGTGGCATCAACCCGGCAAGGAGGCTTGTCATGGCCGCTGCCCGCATATACCGCCACCACGTCCGCTGCCCCCATTGCTGCTCCAACTGGCTGCGCCGGTACGTCCGCTCTGCCCTAGTCTGGCAGCGCTGCCTTTGCGGCGATTGCGTCCACCATTTCACCCCGGAGGCCGGCCGCCGCTTCTATTCCCAGGAGGTCAGGGAGCAGGCCATCGCCACGTACTGCGAGGGAGCCGACATCCGGGCCGTGGGGCGCACCCTGGACGTTCCCCTGCTGACGGTGTACGGCCGGATTGACAAAAAGTCTGCTGGGCCCTGACCCTGCTGCTCCGGCAACGGCGGGAAAGGGGGCGCCAGGCATCGAACCGGATAACGGCCTTCGATGAGACGTGGAGTTACGTGGGCGGTCGGCACGGGGAGAAACGGCGGGGGGCGTGGCTTTGGACAGCGGTGAGACTGGGGTCTGACGGGCGTCGGCGAGGGGATTTCGAGCTCGGCGGCCGTGGCGAGGCCGCCTTGCGGCTGTACGGGCGGCTGCCGGAGGCGGAGACGTACCGTAGTGACGCCTATGCGATGTATCACTCCTAGCTGCCGCCGGAGCGGCACACGATGGGCGGGGGGCGGTGAACTGGAACGAGGGCTGCATTCCCGGCTGCGGGGGAAGCTGAACCGGCTGATGCGGCGGACTAAAAGGTACAGCAAGAGCGCGGAGATGCTGGCGGGTTCGGTGGCCCTGGTCCGCCTGCGGCTGGGCCTGATGCAATAGCAACTGTTGCCAACAATACCGGGTTGCCGGTTGACATTCCCGCCGGATGGGAGTAAATTACCCTTGTGAATAGTAACCGGCCCGCAGCATTTGCTTGTTGTTCCTGTCCGCCTACATAGGCGGGGGTAACCTGCTGTGTCTGCCGAACAGCGCCAACAGACAGACTTTATAGCCCGCCGATGAACCTGAAAGTCGGCGGGTTTTGTTTTGTCAAATTTTAGGCCCAGTTTTTGGAGGAAAACTTGAGTACCCAGACCGCTAGCCAGCGCGCCCCGGAGGACATCCATCACGACAGCCTGGAGCTTGCCAGGTCTTCAGAGGCTATTATCCCCTTTATGGACGAGGAGGTGGTGCGGCTTGAGGAGGAATCCGCCCGTTTCGAGTCCGGCGAGTTGGACAACGCCGTTTTCACGCCCTTCCGGCTGCGGCAGGGCGTCTACGGACAGCGCCAGCCCGACGTGCAGATGATCCGCGTCAAGA
This sequence comes from Dehalococcoidia bacterium, assembly GCA_965213725.1. GTDB lineage: Bacteria > Chloroflexota > Dehalococcoidia > Lucifugimonadales > UBA3495 > VXOI01. The sequence continues at coordinate 865,377 of OZ243924.1, read as the reverse complement.
TTCCCGGCGGCATCCTCACCCCGGAGGCCATGGAGGGCCTGGGCGAGGTGGCTAACCGCTACGCCCCCTTGGGCAAGGGCCACGTCACCACCCGCGAGAACGTCCAGTTCCACCACATCCCCTTGTCCCAATGCCCCGAAGTCCTGCGTCTGCTGGGAGCCGTGGGCCTCACTACCCGCGAAGCCTGCGGCAACACCGTCCGCAACGTGGTCGGCTCGCCCCTAGCCGGCGTTGACCCGGATGAAGTGTTCGACCCCACCCCCTACCTGGCGGCCTATGTCCGTTTCGGTGTGCGCCATCCTATCACGCAGAGCTTCCCCCGCAAGTTCAAGTCCGCCTTCACCGGCACCGACGCCCGCGACCACGTCTCGGCGGCCATCCAGGACCTGACCTACGTATCGCAGATTCGCGTGGCGGACGGCGTGGAGCAGCGGGGCTTTAAGGTCTTTTGCGGCGGCGGCACTTCCATTATGCCCCGCCTCGCCAAGCCGCTGTACGAATTCGTATCGGTGGATGACTACCTGCGGGTGGCCCTCGCCATCTGGACGGTGTTCAACAACGCCGACATGCTCCGCAAGAACCGGATGATGGCGCGGCTCAAGGTGCTGATAGACCGTATCGGCCTCGACGAATTCCGCAATATGGTGGACGCCGAGCTGGAGCGCATCGGCCCCATAGACCCCGCGCCCTATATGGAGGTGGACGGGCTGATGCAGGAAATCCCGCCCGTCGCGCCCGCCGCCAACGGCGCAGCCGCCTCCCCGGAGTTCCTCAAGTGGCGCGAGACCAATGTCGAAGCGCAGCGACAGGAAGGCTACTACGCCGTCATGGTCAAGCCGGAGCGCGGCGACTTGGACGGCCCGCAGTTCCGCGCCATCGCCGACATCATGCGCCGCTACACCGGCGGCCGCGCCCGGGCCACCCAGGAGCAGAACCTAGTATTGCGCTACATACCGGAAGGCTTCCTGCACAACGTCTGGGAAGAGTTGGATCGCATCGGGCTGGCCGAAGCCGACGCCCGCGCCATCACCAACGTGGTGTCCTGCCCCGGCACCGACAGTTGCAAGCTGGGCATCACGTCTTCGATGGGACTAGCTAAGGCGCTGCGGGACGAGATGGCTCAGTGGGGCAGCGACCTGCTGGACGACCAAGGCGTCAAGGACATACGCATCAAGATGTCCGGCTGCCCCAACGGCTGCGGGCTGCATCACATCGCCAACATCGGCTTCCATGGCGCGGCCCTCAAGGGAGCCGACGGACAGCAAATCCCGGCCTACGAGTTGTTCCTCGGCGGCAACTACGGCGACAACCGCGTTGAGGACTCCCGCATCGGCGCCCGCATCCCGCGGGTCAAGGTGCCGGCCAGGGCCGCTCCCCAAGTGCTGAAGACCATCGTAACCTACTATAAGAGCAACCGCGCCGACGAATCGGAGAAGTTCAACCAGTTCCTCGACCGGGTGGGGCTGGAGGAATTGACCGAGGTAGCCGTCGCCGCCGAAAAGTCGGCGCAGGAAGCCGCCCCCGGCTCCGGTATGTACGTTGACTGGGAGCGCACCAACCTCTACAAGCTGGAGCGGGGCGAGGGCGAATGCGCCGTTTAGCCCTGCCCCATGCCCGGCCTGATGCCCGCTCTTGAAACGCTGGCAGGCGCCGGATACACGCCCGGCCTGATGCCCGCTCTTGGCGAAACATCGCAGTCCGTTTATCTGAGCTTGCCGAAGGATGAACGGACTGCCCGTTCACGTTCTGGCCCCTCGGAGGCATATTGCCCGCTTCATTGAACGGAAAGACCATCGCCTACGTCGAGGCTCGCTTCCAGTCGGAGATGGGAGGTCTCATCCGGCGGCATGGCGGTGTCCCCTACGCCGCGCCGGTGCTTCAGGAAATCTATGCCACCGATACCCCGGAGGTCGCCGCTCTCATTGACGACATCTGCTGCGGGCGGGTGGATATCGCCATCCTCCAGACCGGCGTAGGCACCCGCGCCCTGTTCGAGGCGGCCGGCGCGCAGGGAAGGCTGCCGGAACTGCTTGCCGCTCTGGACGGCATGACCGTCATCGCCCGCAGCCCCAAGCCGGCCGCCGTGCTGCGCCGCCACAAAGTCCGCATCGACCTGATGCCCCCGGAGCCTTTCACCTCCGAGGATCTGGTGGAGTCCTTCCGCAGCATGGACTTCTCCGGGCGGGCGGTGGCGGTGCAGGCTTACGGCGGCCCCAACGGCCTGCTGCTGCGCGCCCTCCGGGAGCGGGGGGCCGAAGTGCGGGAAACGTCGCTCTACACCTGGGGCCAGCCGGAGGACCTTTCGCCGGTGATGGGCCTGATCGACCGCTTGGAGACCGGCCAAATCGCCGCCGTGGCCTTCACCAGCCAGCCCCAAGTTCCCAACCTGCTGAATATAGCCGCCCAGGCTGGCCGCGAAAATGCGCTGCGAAGCCGGTTGAACTCCGGCGCGGTGCTGGTCGCCTCCGTAGGGCCGGTCTGCACCCGCCGCCTGCTGGCTAACGGCTTGAAGGTTGACGTGGAGCCGGCCCACCCCCACATGGGCAACTTGGTGCTGGCCTTGGCCCAGCGGCTGGAGACGCCGGAACCGGATCGGGAATCAGCCGCCCAAGATTGCTGACGGCTCCCGGTTGAACGCGCTGCGGCCTGCGCTGTAAGTTCGGACACACGTTGGGGAAGGCAGGCAATGGAAGGACCTCGTCTGTAGCCCGTGGACTGCCGAGCTGCCGGGCGGAATGACGATGGCACACTGCCGGTGAACGGCTGAGCCGCCCGGCGCCGGGCGGCTACGGGGGAATGCGTCAGGGCCGGTAGCCCCGCTACCGCCTGCCGCTGCCCCAGCGGTCTTTGGTGAAGTGCGGGTCGTCGTCCGGGTCTATCGTGCGCCCGCGCCACACCTTCGGCTCCCTTCCGCCGCTGTCGCTGCCGGTGTTCCCTCTTCCGCCTGAGCGTGGAGCGCGGTAGTACATAGCATACCCCACCACCAGCAGCCCGGCGCCGAAGAGAAGCAGAGGCAGCCCGCCCATGAAAATGCTGGCTATCAGCGCGCCTACCCCCGCCAGCAGCAGGTACTTGTAGCCGGTGGCGATGCGGCGTATCGCGCCTCTCCGGTTGCTGCGGCGCGGGCTGGGTTCCGGCGGCGGTTCCGCCGGGCCCCCCGTCTGCCGCCTGCCGGGCGGTTCGCCAGATTTTTGGAGTATCTCTTCTATTTCTTTTTCGTAGCGTTGGGTCATTTCCCCTTTCCAATAAGGCAGTTAAGGCTATTTTACCCTATGGCGCAAGCCGTCGGGGGGCGGATTTTCGGCGCCGGGGGACCGAAGCCTCCTATCCGAAGCGGCCGGTGATGTAGGCTTCGGTGCGCTCGTCCCGGGGGTTGGTGAAGATGCGGCTGCTTTCGTCGTATTCCACCAAGAAACCGCCGATGTTGCGCTCGTCGCTCAGCATAAAGGCCGTGTTGTGGGACACGCGGGCCGCCTGCTGCATATTGTGAGTGACGATGATGATGGAATACTCCTCGCTCAACTCCTGCATCAGTTGCTCGATGGCCAGGGTGGCGATGGGGTCCAGGGCCGAGCAGGGTTCGTCCATCAGAATGACGCTGGGCTCCACGGCCAGCGCCCGCGCGATGCACAGCCGCTGTTGCTGCCCGCCCGACAAGGCCAGCGCGCTGGCCTTCAGCCGGTCTTTCACCTCGTCCCACAGTGCCGCGCCCCGCAAAGACCGCTCCACCAGTTCGGCCAAGTTGCCCCGAAAGCCGTTGATGCGCGGCCCGAAGGCCACGTTGTCGTATATGGACTTGGGAAAAGGGTTCGGGCGCTGAAATACCATGCCGATGAGATAGCGTATCTCCGTCGGGTCTACTCCCGGGTCATAGATGTTCCGCCCCTCAAAAATTACCCGCCCGGTGACCGAGGCCGTGGGGACCAAGTCGTTCATGCGGTTGAAGCTGCGCAGCAGGGTGCTCTTGCCGCAGCCCGAAGGCCCGATGATGGCGGTTATCTTCCTGCTGGGCACGTCCATGGTCACGCTGTGAACCGCCGGTTTGCCGCCATAGGAAACGCTGAGGCCCTCGGTCTGGATGATGGATTCCGATGTTTGCACGACACTACCCTTCCAGCCGGTTTTGGAACTTGTTGCGCAGGATCACCGCCAGCGCGTTCATCAGCAGCAGCACCACCAGCAGCACGATGATGCCTGCCGCCGCCGCTTCGTGGAAACCTGCCTGGGGCCGCGACACCCAGTTGAAAATCTGGATGGGCAGCACAGTGAACCGGTCCAGAGGCCCATCGGGGGCGAAAGGCACGTAGGTCAGCGCCCCCATGGCAATGAGCGGCGCAGTCTCGCCCACGGCCCGGCTCACCGCCAAGATGACGCCGGTGAGAATGCCGGGGAAAGCCTGGGGTAGCACCAAGTGACGCACCACCTGCCAGCGGGTGGCGCCCAGCCCGAAACCGCCCTCCCGCAGCGACGCCGGCACGGCCCGGATGGCTTCGCCGGAGGCCACGATGATGATGGGCAGCACCAGCAGGGCCAGGGTCAGCCCGCCGGCCAGAACGCTCCGTCCCAGCTCCATCATACGCACGAATATCTCCAGCCCCAGCAGGCCGTAGACGATGGACGGCACCCCGGCCAGGTTGGCGATGTTGACCCTTGCTATCTGCGCGAACCGGCTGCGCCCGGCGTATTCCTCCAGGTAGACCGCCGCCGCCACCCCCAGCACGAAGGACACTACCCCGGCGATGCCCACCACGTAGACGCTGCCCAGCAGCGCGGCGTGGATGCCCGCCTGTTCCGGGAAGCGCGACGGAAAAGAGGCTAGGAAATCCCAGTTCACCCGGCTGTAACCCTGGGAGCCGAGATAGACCAGCAGCACCCCCAGCATAGCCAGGGAGATGCACACGGCCAGCAGGCACAGGGCATAGAAGCCACGGCCCATCCAGACGCGCTTGGCCTTGGTCCGGGCGAACTCCCTTTGCGTGATTACCGCCACTATTCGTATTCCTCCCGGAACCGGCGCACCACGTACTGGCTGAGCAGGTTCATCACCAGCGTTATGGCGAAGAGCAGCAGCGCGACGGCGAATATCGTCTTGTACTCCAGCGTCCCGGTGGGGGTATCTCCCAGGCTTACCTGCACGATGTAGGCCGTCATGGTTTCGATGGGAACGAAGGGATTGAAGGTGAAGTTGGGAGTTTGACCGGCGGCGATGGTCACAATCATGGTCTCGCCAATGGCCCGGGAAACGGCGAGTATGAAAGCTGATACGATTCCCGAAAGGGCCGCCGGAACCACCACCCGCGTCGCCACCTCCAGCTTGGTGGCCCCTAGGGCGTAGGCCCCCTCCCGCAGCGAGCGCGGCACGGCCCGCATGGCGTCTTCCGACAGGCTTGCCACCATTGGCAGAATCATTATGCCCATCACGATGGAGGCGCTCATGGCGTTGAAGACGAATATGTCCTCGGAGATGCCTTGCAGGATGGGGGTAACGAACAGCAGGGCGAAGTAGCCGTAGACCACTGTGGGGATGCCGGCCAGCACTTCCAGAACCGGCTTCACCACCCGCCGCACCGCCTCCGGCGCATACTCGCTCAGGAAGATGGCGCTGAGCAGTCCCAGAGGCAGCGCCACCGCCATGGAGAGAATGGCGGTCAGAAAGGTGGCGCTGACCAAGGCCAGAACCCCAAACTGCTTGGAGTGGAACAGCGGCGTCCAGCGGGTGCCGGTAACAAATTCAATGAAGGAAACTTCGCCAAAGAACTGGAGGGCCTGGAACAGGAGAACGAAAATAATGCCGGCGGTGGTCATTACCGACATCAGAGTACAGGCAATCAGCAAGACCGATATAAGCCGTTCCGGGAGTACCTTCCGCCAACCGGACCGCAAGGCCCGGCCCGCCTGTCCGCTGCGGAAACCGTTTAAGGACTGTTCACCGGCCACAGTTAAACCCTCGGCAGGTTATACCGGGTTTGAGCGCAGTATGAGCGGCGCAGCCACGCCGCGGACGGGGCGGCGAGGCAAAAAAAAACGCCCCCCGGAGCCATACGTCCGGCGAGCGGCATCGCGCAATGCTGAGCCTTTCTCATAACGGACGCCATTATAGGCCCATAACCCCCGTCGCGCAACCGCCCAAGTCGGCGGGTATTGTTAATAATACCCTGATGACCAACATGGCAAAGTACGCCGGGCTGCCCTGGGACGTGATTCCGGGGGCGGAACCGGCCCAAGCCTACAAGCCCGCCCCCAAAACCTGCCTGACCGGCGCGGAACTGCTGGGCCTGAAGCCGGCGCAGGTGATGATGGTGGCGGCGCACCGGAGCGGCCTGCTGGCCGCCGCGGCCCAAGGCCTGAAAACCGCCTTCGTCCCCAGGCCGATGGAGTTCGGCCCCGACCGTCGGCCGGACCCGATGCCCAATCCGCCCCTCGGCATCGCAGCCGCCGACTTCCGCGACCTAGCGTCGCAGATGGGGGTCTAGGCCGCAGACGGGTACTCGGAGGGCAGGAGCGCCTATGCGCTCTTGTCTCTGACGGCGATGGAGTCCAGACCATCGAAGGGCCATCCGGGCGCAATGGTTCCCTGGCAGGCCATTTCTTTCAGGCGGCGGGCGTAGGCGAGGGCCGCGTCGCCGGTCAGCCAAGGGGTGTTGTGAAAGCCGTTCTTGCCCTCCGGCTTCAGGGCGGCCCAGCCGTCGGCCAGCTCCGGGTGCTTCCTCAGGAAGTGATGCTCAAAATCGTCAATTTCGATCCCGGCGACCTCTCCGGTTCTATTGTCAAACCGGAGAAGCATATCGCAATCCTCATCCGCAGGGATACTCGCCGCGGACGTGTTATTCACGAACAGCATCAGCAGACTGTCAGTATCCATGCCATCGTCCAGCACCCCGGAATACCAGTACGCAACCTTTTGGATTTCAGGCCACTGGAAGGCGGGCGTCGTCAGCGGATAATAGGTCTCAACCGGATGCTCTATATCGCCGTGTTCGGCCTTGTCCATATTAGGGTATCTCCTCTGAGGATAGTCTGATTCCCGTATGCGGTAATGACCCGGCCAAACCATCTGTTTCCTACGGGGTAGCCTACCACAACTATAAGGTAATCATACGTGTGGGGCTGCGAAAGGACTAACGGGCGATAATAGATCCTGCGATGCTGGGACCTGCCGCTCTGGTAGACTAGGTACGGATCGCGCAAGGCAGTTATTACTGCGTCCTGCTGGCCTTCCATATAGTCGTGTCTAGAAACGATATGACCTTCCCATCTCTGATGGGCGCATCTGATGGTCACACCTTGGTAGTCAACGCTTTCAAATCCGCAAGGCATCCCGCCCTATGGTAGCATGGTGCGGCGTCTTGATGCCGCTGCGGGGCGGCAGGAACCCGAAATCCGTTTGTTAAGGATGGTAACACTGATGGCCCGATATGGAGTGCGTCTGGAGAACGACCCTTCTTTGACCCCGCAGGACTTGCAGGAGCTGGGGGCGTTGGCCGAGGATCTGGGGTATGAGACGGTCTGGGCGCCGGAGGGAGGCGGGCGGGATTCACTGACCGCCCTAGCGGCCATTGCCCTGCGGACGGAGCGGGTGCGTCTGGGCACCGGCATCCTGCCCATCTACGCCCGCACCGCCACCAACACCGCCATGGGCGCCGCCGGGATGGCCGCGGTGTCTAGCGGGCGTTTCATCTTGGGCTTGGGCGTAGGACACCGCCCCGCCGTCGAGGGCCGCGACGGGGTGCCTTTCCGCCAACCCATGGCGCGGCTGCGGGAGACCATCAGCATTGTGCGGGGGCTGCTGGCCGGGGACACGGTGGCCTGTGCCGGCCGCCACTTCAACATCGCCTCGGCCTCTCTGGGCGGAGCCGCGCCCAAGGAGCGGGTTCCCATCTACATCGCCGCCCTAGGGCCGCAGATGCTGGAACTGGCCGGGGAAATGGCCGACGGCGTGCTGATGAACTGGACTGCCGAGGGCTTCATCACCGAGGCCGTGGGCCATGTCCGCCGCGGCGCGGAAAGGGCGGGCCGCGACCCGGCGGAAATAGACATCGCCGGTTACGTCCGGGTGGCCGCCGGGGGCGACGAGGAAGCGGTGCGGGCTTCGCTGCGGGGGCAGGTGGCGCGCTATGCCAGCAACACCTTCTACCGCAACTTCTTCGTGGAGACCGGCTTCGGCGATGAGATGTCCGAGGCGGCCAGCGCCCTAGCCGCCGGAGACTTGGCCCGCGCCTCCGAAGCCATCACCGAGGAAATGCAGGATCAGCTGGCAGTGGTGGGCAGCCCCGAGGCGTGCCGCGCCGCGCTGGAGCGCCGCCGCGCCGCCGGCCTGCAACTCCCGGTAGTCGCCCCCTTCGCCATTGGCGACAACAAGGAATCGCACCGCCAAACCATCACCGCACTGGCGCCGGGGGGTTAGGCGCCAGGGAAATTGAAATCCAAGAAAAGCCCCAGCAAAATGCTGGGGCTTTCATCGCACAAAGTGTAACGAAGGGTAGCGTCGGTGGCCTAGCAGACACCGGAATTGCTGAAATCCAGATTATGAGCAGCAGGGATCCCAAGACCATCAACGCCACCCCCACCCACTTGAACCTATCGGCGCCCCTGAATAACGCCAAGCCAAGCAGGAACGGAATTGCCGAGGCCAGGATCGCCATCAGGAAGTTGATCGCCAACGCCATTGCGATTTCTCCTCAGTTACCCTGATAACCGGATGCCCCGGTACCGTACTGCCACTTGCGGATAGTGGGGTAGTTATTTGTCGGGCATCCGAAACCCAGCGGGCAGAACCGAAAATGCGCTTGGGAGACCATCCGGCGGCTTTAACTCAGGCTTTTCCGCTATCTCCCAAATACCCGCACGCTTCCGCCACCAGTTCGTAGCTGCGGCGGCGGTCGGCGTAGTCGTGGCAGATGGTGACGATGCTGAGGTCGTTGGTCTGGTACATCTCGGCGATGTCGTCCAACTGCGCCTTAACCTGTTGGGGGTCGCCGTCAATGCAGACTTGGGCGTACTGCTGCACGAAGCGGAATTCGTCGGGGCTGTACTGGTAGGCCAGCGATTCCTCTACGGTGGGGATGCCATTGGCCCGGCCGGTGATGTTTTGCAGGCGGGCTAGGTTGCGGGGGGCGGCTAGGCGCAGCGCTTCCTCCTCGGTTTCGGCGCAGACCACGTGGACGCCGACGTTTACCTTCGGATCCGACAGGTATTGCGAGGGCTTGAAGTTCTCGCGGTAGTTGGCGGCGATGGCCGGCCCCTCCTCAACGGCGATGCCGAAGAAGTGGGCGTAGGCGAAGGGCAGCCCCAATTGGGCCGCCATATAGGCGCTTTCGTAGCGCGAACCCAGCAGCCAGACCTCCGGCGCGGTGGCGGGTTCGCGCTCCGGGCCGGCCTGAATCCGGGAAAAGATATGCCCGTCCTCCAGATCGCCCCGCAGATAGCCCAGCAAGTCCACCACCTGCCGCGGGAAATGGCGAATCTCGTTGGGGTGCTTGGGGAAAGAGAGGGCCGCAGCGGTTATCTGGTCGCTGCCCGGCGCGCGCCCGATACCCAAGTCTATGCGGCCCGGATGGAGCGACTCCAGCATCCGAAAGTTCTCGGCGACTTTCAGGGCGCTGTAATGGGAGAGCATAACCCCGCCGCTGCCGACACGGATTTTGCTGGTGCGGGAGGCGACGTGGCTGATAAGCACTTCCGGGCTGGTGCCGGCGAAGTTGGGCAGGCTGTGATGCTCGGCCAGCCAGTAGCGATGATAGCCCAGGGCCTCCACCGCGGCAGCCAGTTCGATGGTTTCCCGCAGCGCGTCGCCGGCCGTGGCCCCGGCCCGCACCGGCGACTGGTCTACGACGCTTAACAACAACTGCTGGCTCAACGGGCGCCTCCATAGTCCCAAGTGGCGGGCTTCTCAAGTAGCGGCCTTGCCCCCTGCCTTCTAGTATACAGCTTCCCCTCCGTGGGGGCGGGTTTGGGCTCCCGCGCCTGTGGAGATTCCCCCGAACCGGCGGCAGGGCCTTTCAATTTTCAGAAGAAGCCCCCGTTTATAGGTGAAGAAGGATGGCTGGAATCCGCCGACTGGTTTTGTTAGCAACAGTTGCCAACAATACCGGAAATCCGCAACTGTTTCCCTTGCGGCCGATTTGCGGGATAATGGCGAGCAGGGTTCCCGGCAGGGTTCCCGGAATGTACTTATGAGGTGGCGTAAATGTCTCAGCTAAGCGAACTGGCCGCGTCGGCGGGCGCGCTGTTGAAGGAAACCGGGCAGAGCATCAGCGTTGCGGAGTCATCCTGTGGCGGCCTGATCTCGGCGGCGCTGGTGGCTATCCCGGGCGCATCGGCCTACTATGTCGGCGGCAGCGTAATCTACACCCGCGTCGCCCAGAAGGGCCTGCTGCTGGTTCCCGATGAAGCGATGGAGGGGCTGCGGGCCAGTTCCGAACCCTATGCCCAGCTCAACGCCCGCACGACCCGGCAGTCCCTGGACACCACCTGGGGTCTCGCCGAGACCGGCGCCAGCGGCCCCACGGGCAACCGCTACGGCGACTCCTACGGCCATGCCTGTATCGCGGTGGCCGGCCCGGTCGAAAAGGTGATAACGGTGGAGACCGGCGACCCCGACCGCGAGGGCAATATGTGGGTTTTCGCCCAGCGCGCCTTCCAGCTACTGGAAGAGTGCATCCGCGAATCTCAGCAGTAGGCGAGGGCCGCAATGTCTGAAGTCGAAGCGAAGCTGGCCCAATTGGGCTGCGAACTGCCGCCGACGCCCGACCCGGTGGGCAACTACCTTCCGGCGGCTCGCAGCGGCAACATCATGTGGCTGGCCGGGGTCGGCTCGCGGCGGGCCGACGGTCAGCGCATCTCCGGCAAGCTGGGCGCAGACCTTACCGTCGAGCAGGGCTACGAGGCCGCCCGCTGGGCTGCCCTGAACCTGCTGGCCCGCATGAAGGCCGAGCTGGGCGACCTTGACCGCGTGACCCGCATCCTGAAAGTCGTCGGCATGGTCAACAGCGCTCCCTCCTTCACCGGGCAGGCCGCGGTGGTGGACGGCGCCTCCGACCTGTTCGTGGCCCTCTACGGCGAGTCCGGCCGCCACGCCCGCTCCGCCCCCGGCATGGCCGCCCTGCCCGGCGACACGGCAGTAATCTGCGACTGCGTGATAGAAGTGGACGGAGGTTAAGCTCCGGTGGCGCAAGACACACTGCTTTACAACGAGCTGGCTTACCTCTGGCCGGTCATCAGCCCGCCGGATACTTATGCCGAAGAAGCGGCCCACTGGCGGCTGGCCCTCCGGCGGCATCTCGGCCCCGGACGGCTCCGGCTGCTGGAGCTGGGCGTGGGCGGCGGGCATAATCTGTCGCACCTTACCGCCGAGTTCGACGCGGTGGCGGTGGATCTTTCGCCCAAGATGCTGGAGCTTTCCCGCCGCCTGAACCCCACGGTCGAGCATCACCTCGGAGATATGCGAACGTTCCGGCTGCCGGGCCAGACCTTCGACGCCGTGCTGATTCACGACGCCGTAAGCTATATGCTGACCGAGGACGACCTGCGGGCCGCCTTCGCCACCGCCCGCGCCCATCTGCGGCCCGGCGGGCTGCTGCTGGCGGCCCCGGACCTGGTGCGCGACACTTTCCGGCCCGGAATGAAGCTGCGCTGGGAGAGCCAACGGGACGGCGTAGAGGTGATTATCGAGGAAACCGTCCACGACGCGAACCCGGGCGATACTAGGGTGGAATCGCTGTTCACTTATACTATTACCGAGAAAGGCGCGCGGCGGGTGCAGCAGGACATCCACATTACCGGGCTGTTCCCTATCGCCGCCTGGCTCTCGCTGCTGGAGCAGGCCGGGTTCGCCGCCGGGCTTATTCCCCTGCCCGGCGACGGCGACGGCTGCGGCGAGCAACTGTTCTGCGGGGTGTTACGCCCTCACCCTAACCCTCTCCGGCAGGGAGAGGGTTAGGGGATGGCCCGAAAGGCTAACGCAGCAGTTCTTCGGCCATGCGCTCCAGCTGATCCTCCATTTCCTGCTCGGTATCGCTGTGGGTGGGCCAAACCGACACCCGGACGGCCCCGGCGTTGAGGAAATCTTCCACCTGCTGGCGGGTAGTGCCGGGGGGCTGGCCGAAGACCGAGATGGTGAGGGCCTCCGGGTCGCGCCCGCGCTCGTCGGCCAGGGCGTCCAGTATCTTCCGGCTGTCCTCGATCTGCTGGGGCGTGACGCGGTTGGGCAGCCAGCCGTCGCCCCAGCGGGCCACGCGCTGCAACACGTTGCGGGCCATGCCGCCCAGCAGCACGGGCGGGTGCGGCTGCTGCACCGGCTTGGGGTACATATAGACCGGCGGGAAGTCATAGTAGTGGCCATGGAACTCGGCTTCTTCCTTCGTCCATAGCTCTTTCAGCGCCAGTATGGCCTCCCGCGTCTGCGTCCAGCGGTGGTCGAAGTCGCCGCCCATCATCTCGGTTTCCTCCCGGTTCCAGCCCGCGCCGATGCCGAAGACGAACCGTCCGTCGCTGTGACGGTCGAGGACGGAAATCTCCTTGGCTAGAATCAGCGGGTTGCGCTCCGGCACCAGGGTTATGCCGGTGCACAACTTGATTTTGCTGGTGACCGCGGCGGCCATAGCCAGCGCGATGTAGGGTTCCGAGAAGTGGCGGTAGGTCCAGGGAATCTCGCCCCCGGTGGCCGGGAAGGGACTCGCGCTGTTCACTGGCAGGATGGGGTGTTCGTGGTACCAGATGGACTCGAATCCCAGGTCTTCCGCCTTCTTGGCGATGAACGCCGGGTTCAGGGTATAGGCCGGCAACGGTACAACAACGCCAACGGACATTTTCATTCCTCCGGTTTTAGGTTTCCTCCCCCCGGGAGAGGGTCAGGGTTAGGATGCCTCCCGCTACATGGTCGCCCCCAAGATTACCATGACAACCCCTCCCACGCTCAACAACGTGCCGACGGCCAGCAGCCAGTCAACCGACTCCAGTTGCCGCAGGAACACCGACGCTAGGGCCAGGGCGATGATGGGCTGGCTGGCGTAGATGGGCGTGACGACGGTGACCGGAGCGCGGCTGAGGGCGTGGAACAGCGACGCCACGGCCAAACCTTGCAGCAACCCGGCTAGGCAGCAGATGCCGACGTAGCGCATCGGCAGGTTGCGAACGCTGTTAATCACGCTGCGGTGGATGAAGGCGAACAGTATGGCCCCGCCGATGACCAGCGCGAACCCGGATACTACGAAGGGCGGCGCCAGCGCCAGCGAGCCCAGCACGTGGCGGCTGATGGCGTCGCGCGTTACAAAGGCCATCGAACCGCCGATAGCCAGCAGGTAGCCCAGCTTCCGCACCTCAATCTTGTCCCCTTGTCCTGAGCTTGCCGAAGGACGGGGCATCACCACCAGCAGAATCCCGCCCACTACAATGGGGGTGCCGATGGTCACCAGCAGGTTGGGCCGCTCTCCGAGAATCAGAAAGCCGATGGCGAAGGCCATCAGAGGCTGCAACGATATCATCGGCACGGCCCGCGTAGCCCCCACCATCCGCAAGGCCCAGTTGTGCAGCACGCGGGCAACGCAATAGGCCAGGATGCCCATTGCCGTAATCCACCCGTAGACCTCCGGCGGCAGCGTCTTTATCTCGTCGAAATTCACGGCGAAGGCAAGGCCGCTTATCAGCACCGCGCCCACCAGCACCGTGAAGAAAGTGGCGGCGGGCGGCGGTATGTACTGCGTGCCGACGCGCATCAGGACGCTGCCGGTGGCGAACCCGCAGGCAGACAGAAAGGCGAGGATTACCGCAACTACCAAATCAAGACAGCCAGTCGGCCACCCTTTCGCCGATCATTATGGCCGTGGCGTTGGTGTTGGCCCGCGGCACCCTGGGTATCACCGACGAATCCGCCACCCACACGCCCTCGATGCCCCTCACCTTGCAGTGCTGGTCCACCACTGCCATGGGGTCGTCATCCAATCCAATCTTGCAGGTGCCGGACACATGGCGGGCCGAGCCTACGGTTCGCTTCATCCACAGATCCAGGCTATCATCGTCGTTCAGCACGTCGTCGGCGGGAGCGATGCGCCCCTCGCAGATGCCCTGGTATGCCTCAGTTTCCAGCATACCGGCGGCTAGGCGCACGCCGTCGCGCAGGCGGCGGGTGTCCTCGGGATGCTCGAAGTAGCGGTAGTTGAAGGATGGCTGCACCGACGGGTCGGCGGAGGCCAGCCGCACCCATCCCGAACCTTCCGGCAGTTCCAGCACGCAGGACACGCGGGCCGTCCCATCGTCCATCACCTCCCCGGTCAGCGCGTTGAACACCGAACTGGTGGTCATCATCATATCGCTGACGTGGGGCGACCCCTCGGCGGTGTAGCGCAGGGCGATGCGCGTGCCCAGGTTGTCGGCGGCCAAGGCCACGCCTTCCTTCACCCGGTACGAAACGGTGGTGATGGCATGGTTCCAGAGATTCTGCCCCACTCCCGGAGCCTCATGCACCAAGGGAATGCCGAACTCGTCAAGCTGCTCCCGGGGGCCGACGCCGGACAGCATCAGGAGGTGGGGCGACTTGAGCGCGCCCGCCGAAAGCACGATTTTGTCGGCTTTAATGACGAAGGTCTCGCCGCCGCTTTCGGCCTCCACGCCGACGGCCCGTTTCCCTTCCATCACGAGGCGCCGAACGAACACGTTGCCGCGAACCGTGAGATTCAAGCGATGGCGGGCCGGGCTGAGGTGGGTCAGCGCGGTGCTCATCCGCACTCCGTTCATGTTGTTCATCGGCACCAGGGTTACGCCCAAGTGGTCGGGGCCGTTCATGTCCGCCGCCGTCCCGTGCCCCGCCTCCAGGCAGGCGGCATGGAACACCGACTGGATGGCCGGCCAGTCGCCGCCGTTGTTGCGGCGGGTGATGGGAAGCGGCCCGTCGGAACCGTGAAAGTCGTCCTGAATGTCCAGGTCGGTTTCCATCTTGCGGTAGTAGGGAAGCACGTCCAGGTAGGCCCACTCCTGCGCTCCCTGCTCCACCCACAGGTCAAAATCCTCGGGCAGCCCGCGCAGGAAGACTTGGCCGTTGATGGAGCCGCCTCCGCCGATGACCTTGCCTTGGGCCACATGGGCCGGCCCCTGTTCCTCGGACAGTATACCGGTCAAGGCCCAGTTGTGCCTGGAGTCCGGGGCCTCGGCGGTGCGGGTGTGGCCCAACCGTATGTCGTCGGGCAGATTCTCCGGGTCGGGGTAGTCCGGCCCGGCCTCCAGCAGCAGCACCGAGGTCTGCGGGTTCTCCGACAGCCTGGCGGCCACCACCGACCCGGCCGACCCGCCGCCGATTACGATAACGTCATACTTCATTTGGCCTCCTAACATTTTGGGAGTGGAGTTGGCAATTACTTGGGCAAGATGCTTTGAGGCGTTGCGAATTAACACCCCCACCGGGTCCATAAAGCTATCCGGTTCGTCTTCATCCACCTGCCAGTACCCGATAAAGTCGCCGTGCTCCGTAATCCGGTGAGTCCCGGCGTTCTTTGTGCCCAAGAGCAGCGTATCTGTTTCAGGGTCGTACCCTTTCTCTAAAGGGAGATATGCCGATGCCCACATAACCGCAAGCCCCACGATGTCATGCCCGTCGGCTTCCGCAAGGTCAACGACTATATCGGGGTCATCCAAGAGTGACGCGGAAGTCACTGACTGTATACCGGTAGCCAAGCTCAAAACGTCGGCTTCCGCATCGTAATTAGCCTTCATCGCGCACCTCCAAGTCTTCATAGACGCGCTCGAAATAGCCAGTATTCCTTTTGTTCCAATGTCGAGTGGCAGTCCGGTCCGGGAAGGCATTGATAATCCTCTCATCATCCATAGAGACTGCCAGTCGCACCATCTCTGTCATACCACACACAAAAGCCAGGTAGCACACACTCTGCCTTCCGCCTTCTTCAGTACGGACTCCTCTGATTGCCCAGCACTCCAGAACTCGGACGATGCTATGCTCAGTGATGCCGAGGCGGGCATTGTCCCGCAGGTGCTGAGTGACTATTCGCGTCTTTCCTCCTGCGGTAATGGAGGGCGGCAGCCGCCGGGTTGGCGGCGCGCCGCTGCTTGGAGGAGACAGTCCTTCGGTGTGCTCAGAACTTGCTTGCGCCGACAATTCGCTCCGCATTGACAGCTCATAGTCTCATTATATCCAACTCTTCAGGCACTCGGGTTTGATTCCGGTTCTTGAAGGGCGCGAAATTCCCCGATGTTCCGGTATCTTCGGGCGCTCGCGGTTGTGCCGTAACCCCGCCAGTATGCCATAAATTCAGCTTCATCTCTGAATACGCCCTTGCCCTGCTGAAAATCAGCCAACTTTCCAACGAATTTTATAATCCAGTGTTCTTTGTGATTAAAATGTATTCCTTCACCCGATTACCAGCCCTTCCTGCATTTCGTGGCGCAGTTCCTCGGTAGCTCCGAGGTGATAGAAGTGCGAAAACGTGGCGATTTGGTGGCCCGGAAAGTAATCAAACAGGCTGTCATTGCGCCGGTAAGCGTTTTCAACCCAAGACGAGAGCAGGAAGCGGCAGGGGGCTTCCCGCAACGCTTGGGCCAGGTTCCGGGCGTCCGATTCTCGCCACTGGTTATAGTAATCAGCGTATCGGCCGGCATAAGGCGGATCGGCGTATATGAAATCGTCCTTCGTGGCATCGCCCAAACTGTTTTGCCAGCCGGTGCAGACAAACTCCCAATCCTTGCCGTGAATCACGTTTCCGGCCCACCGGACTTGGTTGCAAATTTTGGTGATGTAGGCCCGGCTGAACCGTTGGGGCTTCTTGCAAAAGGGCGTGTTGAATTCCCCCTTCCGGTTGAACCGGATCAAGCCATTGAAGCAGGCCCGGCTGAGAAACAGAAAGTCCAGCGGGCTGCCGGTATCATTGAACCTGTCGCGCAAGGCGTAATAATGCGCCGCGCCGCCAACCCTGAGCCGTTCCCCTTCCGCCAGCAGAAACGCCTCGACTCCGGCGGCGGTAATTCCCCCGGACTGCAAAGCCCGGTAGAAGTTGATCACCGGAACGCAGGAATCGGCGGCCAAGGCCCGGGGCGGCTGAATGTTCAGCAGAACCGCCCCGGAGCCGAGGAACGGCTCGATCCAGACGCCCTTTCAGTCCCAAGCCACGTGCTTGGCGATAAAGGCGGCCAGCTTGGTCTTTATCCCCTGCGTCTTGATGGGCGGCGCTTTGGGCCGCGCCGGGATTGACGACGCAGGCCAAGGGCTGACGGCAGTCATCGCGTCGCATCCTATGTTGTGGGCGCGTTGCACCGCCGGTCGTGCCGCCCGCTACAGGGCCGCCAGGAATTCGTCGGCGCTGACCACCGTTCCCTGCCGCGGGTACACCTTCTCCGTCAGCACCCGGTGCACCTCCGGGTCGGCATCGGAGCAGGCATCGGCAACCACTATGAAGCTGTAATTGACGTCCACCGCCCAGCGCACGGTGGAGAGGACGCAGCCGCTGGTGGCGACGCCCATGACGATGAGGGCATCCCGGCCCATCTCTCTCAGGTTCACGTCCAGCGCGGTGGTGGAGAAGGGGCCGGGCTTGGTCTTGGTGATGACGCGCTCGCCCTCCGCCGGGGCCACGCCCTCGTGCAGCTCCACGTCCGGGGCGTATTCGGCGAAGGGGCCGCCCCGGTGGACGACGTAGATGACCGGAATGGCAGCGGCGCGGGCGCCCTCGAGGACACGGGCGGCATTGCGCACCACGGCCTCCGGCTCCGAGGCAACGTTGTTTACGATGCGCTGCTGGAAGTCCATAATCAGGACGGCAGACTTGGCCGGGTCAATCTGCAATGCCCTTTGAGTGGTCATAACAAATTCCTCCGCGTTTACTGTTTTCAGGAGAGCGCCCTCGTCAGGCCCTCTCCCGGAGGGAGGGTCTTCAGCCCGCTTCGCCCATAGCCCAGGCGCGAATCAGGTGGTGGGCGATGGCGGTGGGGCCGGGGATTGCCAGTATCTCGCTCTTTTCCTCCAAGGCCAGCAGCACCTCTTGGCGGGGAAACCACTGGACGTCGGCCATTTCCTCTTCGTCGAATTTTATATCGGTAGTCGCCGCGTCGGCGTGGCAGCCAATCATCAGCGAGGACGGGAAAGGCCAAGGCTGGGACGAATGGTAGCGGACGGCTCCCACTTGAATGCCGGCCTCTTCCATAACTTCGCGGGATACGGCTTCCTCAATGGACTCTCCCTGATCCATAAATCCCGCCAGAGCCGAGTAGCGCCGCATCGCCACCAGCCGTCCCCTCGACTGGCCCAGCAGGCAATGGTCGCCATCGTGAACCACGGTGATGACCACCGGATCGGTGCGCGGGTAATGCTCGGTTCCGCAGCCCCCGTCCTCATTCCGGGGGCAGCGGCGCACCTGCCCGCCCCGGGCGATGCGGGTGGGACGGCCGCAGACGGCGCAAAAACCGTGGCGGTTGTGCCAGCTAAGCTGCGCCCTAGCTTGGGCCACGATGCCCGATTCGGGGCCGCTCAGGTACTCGGCGGTGGTGCGGGCGTCCTCGAAGGTCAGCCCGTTCTGCTCGACTGCGCTCCGGTCGGCGGCGGACACGTCCACCACGAAGTGGGACCGCCCGTCCAGAATCCCTAGGAAGATGGGTTCGGCGTCCACCCCGAGCCGCCGCAGGTCGTCAACGTTCAGCCAAGTCAGGGTCTGCCCGCCGGAAACCGGCACGTTCAGTTGCCACATCGGGAGCATCCGGCTGGCCGGGCTGTTGGCCTGGGCGGCCAGCCATTCCTCGTCGCGCCGCTCCACCTCGCCGCGATCCATCGGGTTGCCAGCGAAAACGTGGGGCGCTCTTATGCGTTCCGGCCGCGCGGGCCGCCGCTCGCGTTTATCGTTCATAGCCTCATCCGGTAAGAGTTTGCCGGGCTATTCTACAACAAGACGGGCGGGCAGGTTTGGCGGGCACCGGCCAAGGGCCTGGCGGAACCCGCCGCAAACAACAGTGGCGTTACCGGATGGCAACGCCACGTTATCCCCCCTTCGATGCCCCTGCATCCGGCTCAAGGCGAACGGTGGGGCATTATGAGCCGTTCCGTCGGCCAGATCACAGGTTCAGCGGGTGTTCTTCGTAGTCCTTCACCTTGTCGTAGACCTGCATCCGGTGGCGAGCCGCTTCCAGCACGTAGATGCGGTCGTTTTCGTCCACCTTGACCGCCACCGGGCGGCGGAAGCGCCATTCGGGTTCCAGGTCCACCCGGCGGCGGGCCTTGATGATGTCCGGGTTGGCGTCTATGTAGGTTTGCGTCCAGGGAGACGGCTGTTGCGCGTCGCCCACCAGCGAGGCGATGAACCGCCCGTCCGGGGCGTACACCTGCACTTGGTGGTTGCCCCAGTCGGCCACGTACACGTCGCCCTCGGAGTCCACCGCCACCCCGGTCGGCCCGCGCAAGGCTCCTACGCCGGAGCTGGATGCCTCAAACTTCAGCAGAAAGTTGCCGTCGGCGTCGAACTTCTGCACCCGGTTGTTCCTCCAGTCGGCCACGTAGATTGCGCCGTCGCCGCCGATGCAGAGCCCCCACGGCATATCGAGCCGCCCGTCGCCGTCGCCGTGGCCGCCGAAGCCGCCCAGATACTCGCCCTCGGCGGTAAACCGCTGGATCCGGTGGTTCAGGCTGTCCGCGATGACCACGCTGCCGTCGGCCCCTTCCCTTTTATCATCGAAAGCGATGCCCGCCGGTCCGTTGAACCGGCCCTCGCCGCTGCCCGGCTGTCCCCAGCTTGAAAGGAAAGCTCCCTCGGCGCCGAACACCGACACGCGATTGAGAAAGTCGTCAGTGGCGAACACATTTCCATCGCTGTCCAGAGCGATGGAGCGGGGCCAGACAAACTGCCCGTCGCCGCGCCCGTAGGCACCGAACTGGCCCAAGAACTGGTGCTCCAGGGTGACCCGGCTAATGCGCTGCCCCAGTTCCTCAGCGCCGCGGTTGATGACGTAGATCACGCCGTTATCGCCCAGGGCCATGTCCTGCGGCGACCAGAACCCTTGCCCCGACATACCATACATTCCCAGGCAAAAGCTGTAATCAAACACCCGGCCTGCGGCTACTGTCGTCAGCATTCTTGCTCCCCCTTTATTAAAAGCCAAATGCGACAAGGGCGCCGGGACTTGATTGCCTTTCTCCCCGGCGTTCCCGGCGCCCTTGGCTTTCGATTCCTGGTATGGGTCTACACGATCCCGGTATGGGCCTACACGAAGTCGAGCTGCTCGAACTTGCCGCCGACGATGGGCACCGGATCCAGACCGAGCCAGCGGTCAATGATGGTGGAGTAGAAGCCGCGGAAGTCGTAGTTGGGGGCCAAGTCGCCCTGGGTGAGGTCTTCGGGCTTCAGGGACGGGTACTGGCTGTACATCCCGCCCTTGACCTGGTTGCCGATGACGAAGGCCGCGCCGCCGGCGCCGTGGTCGGTGCCGGTGCCGTTGTCCTTCACCCGGCGGCCGAACTCGGTGAACAGCACCATGATCAGGTTGTCGCCGGCGTCATGCTCCTTGAGGTCATCGAAGAAGTCGCTGATGGCGCTGGACATATCAATCCACAGCTTGGTGTGCATCGGCGGCTGGTTGAAGTGGCTGTCGAAGCTGCCGTGCTGGGTGTAGAACAGTTGCGTGCCCAAGTCTGCCAGATATACTTGGGCGATGTCGCGCAGATACTTGGCGATGGGCGTTTCGGCGTACTCCACGGTGGAGGAGTAGCACTCCGGGGCGGAGCGGATGATGTCGGCCCCTTGCAGCGCGTCGCGGCCGGTCTGGCCCAAATAGTCCATCACCGCGCCGGTGCCTACCGCCGGGGCGTACATCCGGGAGAAGCGCTCCAGTATCTGGGCCCGCTCGGCCTCCGCCGCCACGCCGGGGACGCTGGACAGCACGCCGTAGGACTCCAGGCTGGATACCGAGGTGACCGGCACTCCCCGCAGCGCCA
Organism: Dehalococcoidia bacterium; assembly: GCA_965213725.1. GTDB lineage: Bacteria > Chloroflexota > Dehalococcoidia > Lucifugimonadales > UBA3495 > VXOI01. Next base: position 844,463 of record OZ243924.1, on the reverse strand, counting down.
AGGCGCGGGGCAGGCCCTGCCCGAAGTTGACGCCTTTGAGCACGTTCTCCGAGTTGGGATCCAGGTCGCGGATGACTCGCCCGCCCCAGCCCTCGGTGCCAACGATGTCCGGCTCGCAGGTGTGCCAGATGTCCATGGAGCGGAAGTGGGAGCGGGGAGAGTTTTCGTAGCCGATGCCGTGGATGACGGCCACCTTGCCCTCATCGTACAGCTTCTTGATCGGCCCCATGTTGGGGTTGAAGGCCAGCTCGCCGTCTATGGGCAGAACTTGGTCTTCGGGGATGCCGACCTTGGGCCGGGCGTCCCGGTAGTGTCCGTTGGTGTACGGGATGATGGTGTTCAGGTAATCGTTGGCGCCGGTCATTTGCAATACCACCAGCACCGGATCCTTCTTGGTCGTTGCCATTACGGGCCTCCGTATCGGGCGTTGGGATTCGGATACGGCTGGGTTTTTTCCATAGGCGCCGGGACGCCGAGGCGCCCCGGCGGAATGACGATGGTTCTAGGCGAACTGGAAATCCCGGGAGGCGGCGATGAGGGCCAGCATCACGCCCACCCGCTTCTCGGAATCTTCGCTGTCCCAGTCGACGTCGCCGCCCTGTATGGCCTGTTCCAGCAGTTCGGCATAGGTGGCGTCGCCGACCTCCACCGGCCCGGCCAGTTCCAAGCAGGCTTCGACCAACTGGGCCGGGGTCATCGCCCCGCGTTCCCGCAGGCTACCGACGATGGCTTGGACGCCGGGCAGCGAGGTGTCGCCCAGCAGTCCGGCGGCGAAGTTGACCCGGCGCACCAGCGCGCCGCCGTCAATCCACTCGGCCCCGGTATGCCAGCTCTCCACGCTGGGCGGATTCAGCAGTTCTTGGCCCTGATAGGCGCACTCGAAGGCTAGGGCATTGAAGCCGGGGCGCGGCCCCTGGTAGTTGCCGGCCAGCCGGGCCGCTCCGATGACCAGTTCGGCCGGGCTTTTCACCCGCGAGTAGCGCGCCGCCTTGAAGAAATCGGAGTTGAACAGCGTCCGCAGCATGGCCCGGATGTCGCCGCCCGATTCGTCGTAGGACGCAATCAGCGCGTCAATGGCCTCCGGGTCGTTGGGCGGGGTGATGTTCCAGCTTGGCACCTGCGGCTCGTCGGCCACGAAGAAATTGTAGAGGTGCCGGGCCAGGAAACGGGCGGTGGCGGGCTGGTTCGCCACGATTTCGATGATGTCCTCCCCGTTGAAGGCGCCGGTCTGCCCCAAGAAAGTCTTGGGGCCGTCGTCGTGGTCTTCGGGCCGGTACTCGAAGTTCCAGTAGAACCGGCCCAAGGGGTTGCGCGGAATCTTCGGGCCGATGGTCCAGCCGGTGAAGGCGCGGGAGGCTTCCTTAATGTCGTCCTCGGAGTAGTTGCCCACCCCCATGGAGAACAGCTCCAGCAGTTCCCGGCCCCAGTTTTCGTTGATGGCGCCCCGGTGGTTGCCGTTGTTGTCCAGCCAGAAAATCATGGCCGGATTGCGGGCCAGCTCCACCAGCAGGTCGCGGAACTTGCCCATACCGTGGCGCCGAAACATTTCAATCTGCTGGGTCAGCTCCGGCGGGTTGTCCACCTTGGAGTTGCCGGTGGCGAAAAGCTGGTGCCAGAAGAGGGCCATTTTTTCTTCCAGCGGCCTATGGGTGTTAATCATCCGGTAGACCCATTCGGCTTGGTTCAGGGGCGGGCCTAGCGCGCCCTCGTAGCCGGGCAGAAAGCGGTAGAGCAGTTCGGTATCCACCGCTTCCTGCTCTTCGGGATGGAGCAGTTCCTCCACCGTGGCCTCATACCCTTGGGCGGCGTGGGCCGCCAGCTCTTCGTGGGGAGCGCCGAAGCCGGCGCGGCGCATAAGGTGGCCCATCAATGCGATTTGTTCTTTGTCGGGCATTCAAGACCCTCCTGCGGACGGCGGGCGCAAGGCGCCGCGCCACGATTAGGCGTCTACCGTTATCCTACGATTTGCGCCTGTTGCTGTCAATGGAATGATGGGAATGAGGCCGGGCCGGGAACGGACGCAACCAATGGATTGGGGAGTTCCGGGCGCCCGGTTGGTCTCCAAACGAAAGCCAACTCCGCGGGCGGCTCCGGCATTTCACCCGCGGGGTTGGCCCTGCTTTCACTTGCCCGGCCGTTGGCGCGAGGCTGATTCCGTCCCAGGCCCGCTACTTCCCGGCCTTGATGAACTCCGCCACCCGCTCGCCGATCATCATCGTCGTCACGTTGGTGTTGGCGCGGATGCAGTCGGGCATGATGGAGGCGTCGGCCACGCGGAGGCCCTCCAGCCCGTGAACCTTGCCGTACTGGCTGACCACCGCCATGGGGTCTGAGGCCGGGCCCATCTTGCAGGTGCAGGATATGTGCTGCGAGGTGGTGACTTCCCGGAACAGGTATTCGTCCAGGGCCTCGTCGGTGGACAGTTCGGCGTCGGTGGGTTCGATGCGCTCTTGGATGATGTCCTTGAAGGCGTCGCTCTCGCCCAGCTTGACGCAGAGGCGCACCGTTTCCCGCAGCCGCTCCAGGTCAAAGGGGTCTTGCAGGTAGCGGTAATCGAGGAAGGGCTGTTCCGCCGGGTCGGCCGAGTTGAGGCGCAGTTCGCCGGCGCCGGCGGCGAGCTGTATGCCGCTGGTCAAGCGAATGCCCATCGGCTCCATGCGGTTGCCGCCCCGGTTGATGCGCTCGGTGGCGAAAGACTGCATGGACATCTTCATATCGTTGCGCAGCGGCGAACCCTCGGCGGTGTAGCGCAGCGTCACCTGCATCCTGGGGGCCATGCCGTCCAGCGGCACCTCCGGCTTGGTGCGCCAGGTCACCCACACCAGCGGATGGTCGCGCAGGTTCTGGCCCACGCCGGGCAGGTCGGCCACCACCGGGAGGCCGAACTCCCGCAGGTGGGACGCCGGGCCGACGCCCGACAGCAGCAGGATGTGGGGCGAACCGACGGCCCCGGAGCTGAGGATGATTTCCTCGCCCTCGACGGTAAAGGTCTCGCCCCCGCTTTCCACCTGCACCCCCACGGCCCGGTTCCCGTCGAACAGGATGCGCTGCACGTGGCAGTCGGCGCGGATGGTCAGGTTGAGGCGGTGGCGCGTCTGGTCCAGGTAGCCTAGGGCGGTGCTCATCCGCACGCCGCCGGGGTTGTTGAAGGGCGTGGGGCCGACGCCGGTGGAGTCAGGATTGTTGTGGTCGGGGCTGTCGAGAAAGCCGGCCTCGCGGCAGGCTTGGTAGAAGGCCGTCTGCGCCGGATGCCAAGTCTCCGGCTTGAAGCGGTGGCACACGATGGGGCCGTCGGTGCCGTGGAAGTCGTCGGAAAAGTCGGTGTCGGTCTCCAGCTTGCGGAAATAGGGCAGGCACTGGGCGTAACCCCATTCGTCATTGCCTTCCTCGGCCCAGGAATCGTAATCCTCCGGCACGCCGCGCAGGAACACCTGGCCGTTGATGGCGCTGGAGCCCCCGGTGACCTTGCCTCGCGGCACCATCATCGGCGGGGCGGTGTCGGTGGCCTTGCCGGTGAACTGCCAGTTGTGGTCGCTGACCATGATATCTATTTCGGTGGAGTAGCCAAACTTCACTTCCTCCGGCAGCCGCTCGAAGTCCGGGTAGTCCGGCCCGGCCTCCAGCAGCAACACCGACACCGAAGGGTCTTCGGTCAGCCGCGTGGCGATGATGGAGCCGGCCGACCCGGCGCCAATCACGATGTAGTCGTACTTCATCCTCTGCTCCCTTGGGGGTGAGTTAAGCGCATAGCCCCAGAGATTTTTATGGTTTATTCTCTGCGCCCCTCTGCGGCCCTGTGTTTAATTACCCCCTGTTAAATCAGGGCGTCCGGCGTCTGGATGCCGTCCAAGTCGGCTTCGGTGGCCGGGTTGTCCAGGGTCAGGCCCAAATCGGCGGTCATATAGTGGTAGACCTGCTTCAGGTGGTGGGTGCTGTGGCTGAGGACGATGTTGAGCAGTTCCACCACCGTCACCTCGCCGCCGTAATGGGCCGGCACCACCCGGTCGAAGGCGGCGGTGTTGCCGCTGCTCAAGAAGGCGATAATGTCGTCGCGCACTTTCAGGCCGTACTCGGCGATTTGCGGGGCGGTGGTCACGCCCTTCAGCCGCTCGTCCTGCGCCGCCATGTCGTCCCAGCTCATGCTGCCCACCTCGTGGGACAGGTAGGCGATTTCCGGGAATGCCAGAATGTGAACCACGGTGTCGCGCAGGCTCCAGGGCCGCCAGGGTACGATGGCGTCCAACTGCTCTTGGGTGAACTGGTTGTTGGCCCGCACCGCCGCGCTCATAACGGCGCCGTACTTTTCCGCCAGCCAGGCGGTCTTGCCCGACAGGTCAACGGAAACGTCCAGCCGCAGGGCCGGTATCAGCTTCTTGGGGTAGTAGCCGATGATGACCTCGGTATCGTCAATGATGGTCACCGGCAGCGACTTGATGCCCCGGCTGCGCAGATTCTCCGCCGCAGCGGGTTCGGACAGCAAGTCGTGATGCTCGTAAGGAACGCCGTTGGACTTTAGGAACTCTTCCAGAGTCCGGCAACTGAATCAACCAGGCTGGGTATAGACCTGAACGTTCATAACGGCCATACCGCTTTCCTCCTTGGTCAATGTCATCCCCGGTCAACGTCCGTCCCGCTTTCCCGGGAATCCGCCCGTATCCTACCACGCAGCGGGCGGGAAGGGCAGGCGGGGCGGCCGGTGGATTGGCTCCGGGCAGTGTGTTACTGTACCGGAATGCTGAACCGGCCTTGCTGACCATCATCGGCGCAGTCATCCTGCTGACAGTCCTAGCCTGCTCCCGAACCGTCACAGCGGCAGCGACGCCGGCGTCGTTGCCAGCGGCTGCCCCCAATACGGCTGCCCCCAATATCGGAGCAACTGTATCCGCCGGGGTGCAACAGACCGTCTAGGCCCGGCCCAATCCGGAAGCGGCTTACCTAGCCGTCACCGGCGCCGAAGGCATTATGCAACTGCCCCTCCCCGCCCGTCACGTAATAATCGTATTCGACCCCCGCGCCGTAACCTCCGATTCCTTCGGAACCAACCACAATTACGCCATCAGCATCAAAGAGGAAAACCCCGACGGCGGGCTGCCGGAGCTACGGAACATCCTGTATCACGAAGTGGCCCACTACTGGTGGAGGGGCAACGCCAACTGGATTGACGAGGGCCTAGCCGACACCATCGCAGCCACAGCATCCTTGAACCGGGGCGACGGTTGGGCCGCCCGCCCCAATCGCCGCGAGGACTGCACCACTCAAAACATCAGCAGCCTGGGACACGCCGGACCAGGGCACGGGCAGTTCCATTGCAACTACTATCTGGGCGAATCGCTGTTCCGCGACTTGCAGGGCCGGATGAAGCACAGCGAGTTCGCCGCCGCCATCCAGAACCTGTACTACTCCAGTCTGGAGAAGCCGTTACCCGAAAGCCCGGAGGAATACCGGGCAGGCATCGAAGAGGTCCGGCAAGCCTTCCCGGAACAGCAGGAAATCATAGAACTCCACTACGCCGGAGACCTGAACGCTCCCCACCGCTGGGACCCGGACGACGCCATCCCCTTCTTCCGGCACGACGCCGTAGTCTGGACGCAGAAACCCGTTTACCAAAGCGGCACGGTCAGTTTCTCCGGCCGCCTGACCGGGGACGCCAGCCTGGCAGCCCGCAGCATCAGCGAAGCGCGAGAGGGCGGCACGGCCACCACCTTCAGCATCGGCGAAGGAACGGAAAGCATCGGCTCGATACTCCCGGAACTGACCGGCAACAGCTACTGGAAGCTGGATAGCCCGGCGGATGTGGTGGCGGACTTGTTCGAGATAGACGGGAACTCTTTCAGCGTCAGCTTCCAATGGCCCACGGCGGCGGGCAGCCCCATGGGGAAACAAATCACCGTCTGGGGCTACGTCAACGCTGACCGCACGCCGGTATGGGTATGGGGGAGCAACGCCGACGCCCCCGGAATTTCCCTTATCAGGTAGCGGCCAGTTTATCCTGAACCCGGGCGCCGAACCCGGGCGGGGCCGCCCGCGCCCGGTTTGTGCGATAATGCCAAGCGTCCGGGGCGCGCCCGGCCGGTCTGCCCGGAAATTCCGCCCGCCGGCGAGCATGGTTACGACCGCCAGACCGTCAGCATCGTCCGGCGAACCCGAACTGCTGCGGGAGATGCCGGACTCGCCCCAATCACCCTCGTCAGTATGCAATAATGCCGTCTGCCCCTAGACGGCTGTTTGGAGGTTTGCGATGGCTTCATTTTGGGAAACGATACCAGTGGGCGGGGCGGATATGCACGCCTACGCCAGCGTCCCCAGCGGCGGCGGGCCGTTCCCGGCGGTAATCGTCAGCCAGCACGGCGGCGGCGTGGACCAGTTCATCCGCGACATGGCCGACAAGCTGGCCGAGGCCGGTTTCGCTGCGGTGGCGCCCAACCTGTTCCACCGCTTCACCGAGGAGCAACTGGACAACCGCGCCGGACGCATTCAGCACCTCAGCGACCCGGAAATCGTGGCGGACATCAGCGCTACGGTGGACTGGCTGCGGGCGCATCCGGCCATTCTGGGCGAGCGCATCGGCATCACCGGCTTCTGCATGGGCGGGCGGGTCGCCTGGCTGGGCGCGGCCACCAACCGCCACATCAAGGCGGCCGCCCCCTACTACGGCGGCAACATCTTTGTGACCTGGGGCGCCGGGGAGCAGACGCCCTTCGCTCTGGCCTCCGGCATCCAGTGCCCCATGCTGTTCCACTTTGGCGAAATAGACGAGAATCCGTCCCTGGCCGACCGCGACCGGCTGGACGCCGAGCTGACCCGGCTGGGCGTGGAGCATCAGTTCCACACCTACCCCGGCGCCGATCACGCCTTTATGGACTACACCGGGCTGCGTCACCAGCAGGAGGCGTCGGAAGCCTCTTGGCCCCGCACGGTGGAGTTCTTTTCCGCTCACCTGAAATGACCGCGGCTCCCGGCGCTCCCACAGAGGAAACAGATTTACAGCGAGGTAGACAAGCATATGAAGTACGACTACATCATCCTCGGAGCGGGTTCCGCCGGGTGCGTGCTGGCGAGCCGACTGTCGGAAGACCCCGGCAAGTCGGTGTTGCTGCTGGAGGCCGGGCCGGACTACCCGGAGTTCGAGCATTACCCGGATGACCTGAAGTTCGGCTACGACCAGACTGCATCGGCCATTGACGCCCCGCACAACTGGTCTTTCCAAGGCAACACCACCCCGTTGCAAACGGAGCCGATGCCCGTTCCCCGGGGGCGGGTTGTCGGCGGCTCCAGCGCCATAAACGGCCAGGTATTGCTGCGCGGCGTGCCGGAGGACTACGACGCCTGGGCCGCGCTGGGCAACGACCAGTGGGGCTTCACCAGCGTTCTGCCCTACCTGCGCAAGCTGGAAAGCGACATGGACTTCGGGGCCGACGACTTTCACAACTCCGACGGCTTCATTCCAGTGCGCCGCTTCGCCCAAGACACTTGGCTGCCGGCCCAGAGGGCCTTCTACAACGCCGCCCGCGCCGTCGGCCACCCCCATGACCCGGATATGAACCACCCCGAATCCGGCGGCGTCGGCCCCATCCCGATGAACAACCCCAACGGCGTGCGGATGAGCACCTCATTGACCTTTCTCAGCGCCGCCCGCCACCGGCTCAACCTCACCGTCAAGGCCAATGTCACCGTCCACCGGGTGCTGTTCGACGGCAACCGGGCCGTCGGGGCCGAGGTGGAGAGCGGCGGCGAGCGGTTCAACGTCGAGGGCGGCCAGGTCATCCTTAGCTCCGGGGCCATCGCCTCGCCGCAGCTATTGATGCTGTCGGGCGTCGGCCCGGCGGACAAGCTGCGGGAGTTGGGCATCCCGGTGGTGCTGGACGCTCCCGGCGTGGGCGGCAACCTGCGCGACCACCCCAACATCCGCGTTCCCATCGAGGTCAAGGAGGATTTCCCGCTCAACCCTCAAGACCCACGCACCCAGGTGGCCCTGCGCTACACCGCCACCGGCTCCGACCTGCGCAACGACATCCAGATTATGGCGTCGTCCTTCTCTTCGCCCATCTCCGGCGACCCGCTGGAGGCCGAGGGCATCCGCTTCACCTGCATCCTGGAGCTGGCCTACGGCAAAGGCAGCCTGACCATCGTCTCCACAGACCCCAACGTTCAGCCGGAACTCAACTACAACTACTTCGCCGACGACCCCCGCGACCTAGCCCGGATGCGCGAGGCGGTGCGGCTGTGCGTATCCTTCCTCGACCACCCGGACTACGCCGACATCGTGAAGGGGCTGCTGGAGCCGACGCCCGCCGACCTGGAGTCGGACGAGGCGCTGGACAACTGGCTGATGCGCAACGTCACCACCTCGCAGCACATATCCGGCACCTGCAAGATGGGGCCGGACGGCGACCCGCTGGCGGTGGTGGATCAGCAATGCCGCGTCAAGGGGCTGGAAAACCTGCGGGTCATAGACGCTTCGGTAATGCCCGACTGCATCCGCGCCAACACCAACTGCACCACCATAATGATTGCCGAGCGAATGTCGGATCTGATCAAGTCCGAGTAGCCCCGGCGACCGGCGGGGATCCCGGTTCTTGAAGCAATGGCCTGAATCAGGATTAACCGGATTCAGGCAATTGGCTGAAAGGGACTGCCGTCCGCGCCGCGCCCTTTCGCCCAACCCCCGCCTCTGTTAAAGTGGAGATGCGGGGTTGACTTGTTCGGTCATTCAGCGTCCTACCGGGAGGTGTATCAATGAGCGCCACGACATCCCTTTTGTCCAAGAAATCGCCTCCGGGGCCGCGCGGGCTGCCGGTGGTAGGCTCAATGCTGGAACTGCGCCATAATCCCCACTTGGCCTTGGACCGGATGGCCCAGCGTTACGGCGGCCTCTGCCTGATACGCTTCGGCAGCGTGCCGACAGTGATCATCAGCGACGCGGATCTGTTGCAGGAAGCCTTCGGCAAGGCGGAGCTGGCCGACCGCTGGGTCAGTTCCATTATGGACATCCTCAACCACCACCGCCAAGAAGACCTGGCCCTTTCGCCCTACAACGAACATTGGCGGAAGCTGCAACGCTTCGCCAACCGCGAACTGCTCAGCCCCCGGAGCGTGGGCGCCGTGCGCCAGCGCCACATCGAGCACATGGTCAACGAAATGGTCGCGCAAATGGGCGAAATGGGCCAGGCCGGCGAGACGGTTTCCCCTCCGGCCATGATGGCCCGCAGCAACTCTCTCCTGATGTTCCGTTCCATTTTCGGGCGGGAGGACGACAACAACGAAGAGTTTCTGGAACTGCGGGAGGGATTGCTGAATTACATCGGCTGGCTTTTCGCCAACGCCTCCGCCGCCAACCTGGCCGACTACATCCCCCTGTTGCGGCTGTTGCCCAGCAACGCGGTCAAGGAGGCCCGCAGCAAGTCGGAGGTCAGCGCCGCCATTATCGAAGCCTTGGTGCAAAGCGCCCGCAGCCGCCCCGGCCTCGACCTGTCAAACCCCACCTGCTTGGTGGAGGTGATGCTGGCCCGGGAAGAAGCCGGGGAAATCACCATCCAAATGGTCAAAGACCTGTGCATGGATCTGCTGATTGCCGGCACGGACACCACCGCGCAGGCGGTTAGCTGGTTCCTGCTGATCATGGCTAACCGCCCGGAGATTCAGGCCAGAGTCCAAGAGGAACTGGCCCGGGTCATCGGCCCGGACTCCCTGCCCACGGTGGAAGACCGCACGCGCCTGCCCTACACCTTTGCCTGCCTGGCCGAGTCCATGCGCTACCGCACCATCGGCCCGCTGGGGCTGCCGCACAAGGCCGCGGAAGACATCGAAATCGGCGGCTGCCGGATTCGGGCCGGAACGCAGGTGCTGGGCAACATCTACTCCATCCACCACGACCCGCGGCACTGGGAATCGCCCCACGAATTCATCCCGGAGCGCTTCCTGCCCCAAGCCGACGGTTCGCCCTCCGCCGCCTTGGCCAGCAACGCCTACATCCCCTTCGGCACCGGCCACCGCCGCTGCCCCGGCCGCAACTTCGCCGAAACCAGCCTCTGGCTCCACGTCACCCGGATACTCCACAAGCTGCGCCTCGAAACCCCGGACGGCGCGCCGCTGACCGAGGACGAGGTGTTCGGCCTAGCGATTTCGCCCAAGCCCTACACGCTGCGGGTGACGCGGCATGGGTGAGGGGCAAATCAGGCGGCAGCGGGAACCGCCCATGGGCTGCCGGCGGCCATGCGGCCGCCGCCGGCAAAGGCTATCCGGCGCGATGGCGAATGAAAGCGGCCCGGATAGCCTCTTCCAGATCATTTGGCAGGACTTCGTAGAGCGCTAGGTGATGGGCGTTGTCGTCCCTGACATGAAGCTGTCCTTCCCCGGTATTCCCTCGGTGTTGACCCTGAGAAAAATAGCGGTTTGTTTCGACTTCGCGGGAAGCCAGTACCCAATACCGAATTACGTCTGTCCACATGCCTATCCAAACGAACACGTCGCAGCAATAAGGTTTCAACTGCTGAAAGTTCATCAAAAATCCTTTACGGGAATCGGAGGCAAGCGCTCTGGCATATAAAGGGCCTTCAGCATCTGAATCCACGGCGCGGGAAGCCTTGACCTCAATGCGAATTCCGTCCAGGTAGAAATCATACTGACCGGAATACTCCGGGTCAATGGACTTGGATGGCTTTTGCAGAACTGGAATTAAGCTCTTCAACTGACCTTGGGCCCACGATTCGCCAAAAGTGCGAGGCGCGCTTATTTCGTAAACGTACAGGTACAGATTCCTTGCGACGTAGTCGTCTCGCAACTCGTGATATACGTCCATGGACAGAACGCCTGAAGCAAGCAAGGCAGAAATCAGATACTCGTACTCGTTGAACGGATATACCGACACCAGCGAGTCCAAGCGCTCACGAACTTCTTGCTCATTGGGCAGCCGGGCAAGCAACGAGTTAATTTCTCTTTGCAGATGTTCCATGCGCACCTCTCCTAAATCAGGAGCTGCTGTGTTCCGGGCAGAACTGCTTGTTTGTGTGGTGTTGTCTCTTTCTCTGGCGGAAGCTCCTCTTCAAAGGGATGTCCATTTTGCCAGCCGGTTCGCCCGGTAGCCCGAAATTGTTCCAACCGCCGGATGGTGACTTCAGCATATACCGGGTCTACATCAGCCGTGAAACACCTGCGGCGGAGCGTTTCGGAAGCTAACAATGTGGTACCGGAATGGGAAAAGAAATCTATTACCAGATCGCCTTCGTCCGAGCCAGCACGGATAATTCGCTGAATGGATTTTAATGGCTTTTGGGCATAACAGCCAGAAACGTTTTCCACCATCCGGTAGAAAGGCTGTTGGATATCTACCCATACATTTCCGGCCCGGATAGTGTTGGAGTGGCTTCGTTCCAGGTTTTCGGTAACTTTTCCATTTACTTCTTTGTAATATCCGCGAAGAATTTTGGGAATGTCCGTATACTCCGCTTCCACCGAGAAAACTGGATTCCCTTTCACATAATACAGTAATTCTTGGCGTACAGCCATCCAGTTTTTGGGGGTGCCGTATCCACGCTGATTTCGCATGGTAACGAAACTGCGCGGGCGAAAGGGTTGCTCCCGCATCATCAGCATGAAGTCCGGCAAGGGCTGGAAGCCGTCATTCTGGTCTGCGCCCAACCATACGTATAGGGATGCGTCATGGGCCAGCGCTGCGTCAGTTACCTCCACCCAGCAACGGCACCATTCAATATAGGCTGTGATGGACCGTCGCTCGAATGCAGCGAGGTTGTAGGGCGGGTCGTGGACCGCAAGTTGGGCCAACTCACCGGCCATCAGGTTTCGCACTGCGTTGCTATCGGCAGCGTCCAAACAGCCGACCCGGTGACCGCAAATATCGTCAATCCAGACGTCGCCGGGCCGCAAGCGGCAGTGGGGCAACAACAGTTCTCTTATTTCTGGCGACGAGTCCAACCTTGGCAGAGGATTATTACGCATATCAAGACACTCCCAAGCATAATTCTGGCTAGGACTGCTGATTTATCTTGGCTAAATTGCCGCCTGTCAGCAAAGGGAGCCGACTCAAAGTTTGCATTTTAAGATAATCAGCATAAGAAACGGCAGGCTCCGCTCGATAGGCGCAATCCAGAGAATCATTGGAGCAGCCGCATCGGCAGCCTTGACGCTGGATTGCACCGCGCTTACCCCCTAGCCCAACTGCTCCAGCACCTTTCGCTCCAGCATCATCTTGACCGGGCTGATGGGGCGGAAGGTGCGCGACATTCGCACGTCCCCGGCCAAGCTGAGCAGGGTATAGGCGTCGTAGGGATCCATCCCCTTCTCGCGCACCAGAAAATCAACCATGGCGCGCACCGCGCCCTTCATCGCCGGGCCCAGTTCCTCGCCGTAGTACAACACCACGAAGTAATCGGGCGTCATCGCCTGCGGACATTGGAGGCCCATACCCTTCTCGACGGTGACGCGGATGCGGCTGTCGGCGGCGCACTCGGCGCCGGTGCCGCCCACGGCGCCGTCGCCCACCACGGCGTGGCAGTCGCCCATAGCCAGCAGGCCGCCCTCGACGAACACCGGCAGCCACAAGGAACTGCCCTCCACCAGTTCCTTGATGTCTATGTCGCCCCCATAGGGGCCGCTGTCGCTGGCGGTAAGCTGCGGGTAGACGGGCGTGGTGGCGATTAGGCCCAGGGACGGGTTCAGCGGCAGCCGGATACCGCTGGGCAGGACGACCTGGCCGTCCTCAATGGTCATAACCGTGGGATAGGCCCGGTCGAACTCCTGCTCCAGGAAGCCGCGCCCCGGCGAAACCATATGCGCCGCGCCCTCGGCGGCCCGGGGCGTAACGCTGATGAAGTCCACGCGCAGGGCGTCGCCCGGCTCCGCGCCGTTGACGTAGATGGGGCCGATGGCCGGGCCCTTGAGCTGCTGCTCGTCCAGCGCCTGCGGGTCGCGGACGCCCTCGAAAGCGTCCCAAGTCTCCACCATCAGCTCCTCGCCGGAGTCAATAACGATGGCCGGCGGGTTGGCCGGGTCGAGGACGTAAATCTTATGGTCGCGGGTCAGCCGTTTCATGGCGGCCTCCTTTTCGGAAAAGCGGTGGATTACCGGGAAGTATGCTGCTGTGAGTTCAAGAGCAACTACCGTTCTGCCGCCTAAGTGATGTCATGGCAGCGCCGCACATCTACCACTGCTCCAAAGGGAACAAAAACTTCATAGAATCGCTCTAGCTGATGCCCCCAGTAGACCATCGCGCAGGACATTGGCGCACCTTTGTTTTGCTTTTGTTCGTTGATGAGAAACTTAAGGCGGGTATCATAAAGAAACGCTACGCAGGTTGCCGTTTTCCACACGTAGAGTTTCCAATGACTGGTATTTGTCGCCACTGGCACCAACGCCAGGATTTCCGAGCCGTACTCCAAATGAGACTTGGAACACTTTTCCAGCCAGTCCTTAATGGTCGTCTTGCGTTTTCGATCAGCACCATACGGCGGATTTACGAATATGGTCTTATAGTCCCACGGAACAGCCAATCCGTCCGTCTTTGGAAGCTGAAATTCCATCTCAGCTCCAACGATGGAATGTTCGCTGGAACAAGGATCAAGAGCAATGGTTCCCGAAAAGAACTCTCGCACCACATCAACATACTTGGGAGGTGTGCACCAATGATTACTTAAGGATTCTGTGTTATTTCGTCCTGCTGTCATATGGCTATCCATCTCCATTAGATTTGCCAGCCAGTTTCCGAAGGTTCTCGCGCAACTCTCTGATATTGCTTCCGCCCGGTGAAATGACATTATACCAAGAATCTATTTCTTCTGAATGCGTGGTGAAATAATTCCAAAGGGCAACATCGGCATCAAGTCCAATCCGCACTTTGGTAAACTTGTTGGCACCGGACTTGCCTGAATAGCTTGCCAGAAACGTATCCCGTATCACAGTCAGTTCTGGGGCAGAATTCAATGGAAATTTGTTTACAAAATGAGCAAGTCTTTCATCGGTGAGAAAAAGAAGCCAGTCATAAGATTGTGCCAGCACCTCCAGTTCTTTGTTAGGGTTTTGTAAAGTGAACCAGTTACCGTGATTGCTAACTACTCCAACAGTAAGAATGAAGCCAGCCGTTTGGCCTCGTATCTGGAGAATCTATCAGTTCACCAAGCAATTCCTCATACAGACCGCTCCTGAAAGTGCCGTTTTCCTGTTCAATGAATCCCAAGAATTGGCCGTTGCGCAAGCGCACTTTTTGCAGAGATGAGACCGTGCGAGCGACATAGGCTCCCTGTTTCGCTTTTTCAATGGTCTGTGGCCCCTTGCGCATCCCTTCTTCAACCCCTACACGTTTACACTCAAATATCGCAAAGGGATCCGGTTCAAGAACGCACACCATAAATTGCTGCCTTGATGATTGATAATCATCCAAGTTTACAACCATGATTTCATCCTGATTGTCTTGTATAACGCAGGCGTTTCGTTTCACTCTATCCGATGTCAGAAATTGAGTGGACTTTAGCGTTATTTGTTGCAGGAATTGCGCTTCCTTTTTTAGTTTAGCCGTAGTAAGCGGAAGAGTCATGGACGCAGATTCAATGCTGTGCGTCTCATTAGCCCTGTGCAAAGAAAATTCCGCGTTATGTAAAATGCTGGCATTAGCGAATTCAGGTACTTGCCGCTCAATCACAATATGGTCTCGCAAGCCCCATGCGCGAAGCGTATAAAAAGTGATGAGCTCCACCAGAGTACCTAAAGCCCTTCCAGCGGCCTTTTTCCGGTCTGAAGAATAGGCAAAGACGGTACTCGCCAGACTATTCTGAAGCGCATCAATGGATTGATAAGTCAACTTCAATATCCTCCTTTAAAATGGCTGAGGCGTCTCTGACAAAATATGGGGTTACAGCCTACCCCGCCAGCAGTTCCAGCCGGTAGCTGACGCCGAGGGACGGGTCGAGGTCTATGACGCAGACCGCGCCCTGCTCCGGCGCGCCTATGGGGCCGAAGGGACAGCCGGAGTAGACCGCGGTGACGCTGCCTTGGGAGACGTCCGCGTGGCGGTCCCAGTGGCCCAAGGCCAGATAGTGACAGCCCGCGGCGGCGATGTCGCCGGGGTAAATGGGCGAGGAGCGCTGCTCCCGGTCTTCCTGAAAGTGAAAATGCCCGTGGGCCAGGGCCACCAGCCAGCGGCCCTCCGTGGGCACGGGCATGCCGTCCAGCGGGCGGAAGTCCGGCGTGTGCGAGAGCATCGCCCGGCCCCACAACTCCAGGCTCAGGGCGGGAAAGACCAGCGTTTCGCCCGCCGGTTCGCGGAAAACGCGCAGGTTGGGCGGCGCGCTGGCGAAGGGGGCGCGCCGGTATACCGAGGTCTTGTGGGCCAGGTCGTGATTGCCGGGCAGCACGATGACCGGCGCGTTTAGCCGCGCCGTCTGCGCCGTGAACCGCTCCAGCACGGCGTCGGAAACACGCTCGTTGTCAAACACGTCGCCCGCCAGCAGCAGCGCGTCGCCGCCCAGCCGCCCCGCCGCGTCCACCACCGACGCCAGCGCCTCCTCCGCCCGGGGATGCCCGGCCGGGTCGCCCAAATGCGTGTCGGAAGTGTGGATGAGGCGGAGCTTTTTCATCGAGTCACCATCAAACATCTGAGTCGAACAAATTGGGAAGCAAGTCTTTGATTTCCCCTTCGGGTTTTCCCGCCGTCAACTGTCTCCAATCACTCCCCTAGCCCGCAGACCGGCGATCTGCTCCGGGGTGTAGCCCTGCTCGCCCAGCACTTCGGCGTTGTGCTGGCCCAGCAGAGGCGGGGGACGGCGGACGGAGGCCGGGGAGTCGCTGAGCTTCAGCGGAGAGTTGGGGGTTTTCAGGTTGGGGACGTTGGGATGCTCCATTTCGGCAATCATGTTGCGGGCCAGGATTTGCGGGTTGGTCACCACTTCCGAGACGCGGTTGATGGGGCCGCAGGGGACGCCCGCCTCGTTGATTAGGGACACCCAATAGTCAGTGGTCTTGTGCTTGAAAACATCCATCAGGATTCCCACGCATTCCTCCCGGTGGGCCACCCGGTCGGTGTTGGTGGCGAAGCGCGGGTCTTCCAGCAGGTCGGCCCGCCCGATGCCCCGGCACATCCGCTCCCAAAGCCCTTGATTGGCACAGCCGACGATGAAGTAGCCGTCGGAGGAAGCGAAGCTCTGGTACGGCACCAAGCTGGGGTGGCCCGACCCCATACGGTGCGGCTCTTCGCCGGTGCCGAGGTAGCGGGTGGCGTGGTAGCTCAGGGCGGCCACCTGTCCGTCCAGCAGCGACGCCTCCACCCACTGGCCGCGGCCGGTGCGGTCGCGCTGGCGCAGGGCGGTCAGGATGGTGCCGTAGGCCATCATCCCGGCGAACAGGTCAACCAGGGAGAACCCCACCCGCAAGGGCAGACCATCGGGTTCGCCGGTAAGGTGCATCAGCCCGCTGTAGGCTTGGATAATCAGATCGTACCCCGGCATATCCGACATCGGGCCAGTGCGGCCATAGCCGGAGATGGAGCAGTAGACGATGCCGGGGTTGAGGCTGCTTATGTCGCCGTAGCCCAGCCCCATCCGGTCCAGGGCGCCGGCGCGAAAGCTCTCAATCATCACGTCGGCCCCGGCGGCCATCCGGCGCACCAGCTCGACGCCCTCCGGCTCCTTGAGGTTGACGGTGATGCTGCGCTTGTTGCGGTTGAAGGTGAGAAACTGCGTGCTTTCGCCGTTCCAGAAAGGCGTCCAGTGGCGGGTTTCATCGCCCTGGGACGGTTCCTCGATTTTCACCACGTCGGCGCCCATATCGCCCAGCAGCATGGTGCAGAAGGGGCCGGCCAAAGTTCGCGTTATATCTACAACCTTGATGTCATCCAGCGCAGCGGCCATGTATCAGTTCTCCGTTAAACCGTAACTTGGAGCGGGGCGGGAACGGGCAACCCGCCGATTATAGCACGGCGGCAAGGCGCCCCGGCCATTGACCGGCAGGCGCAAGGGGTGCTAGGTTGACGCCATCGCATTACCGGAGCAGACGGGCGATGAGCGGAAGCGAGACGCCGGGGGTGGTGGTGCTGGGCGGCATCAATATGGACCTGGTCACCTATTCGGAGCGGTTCCCGGAGCCGGGGGAAACGGTGGCCGGGGAGCGATTCCTGACCTACGCCGGGGGCAAGGGCGCCAATCAGGCGGTGGCGGCGGCCCGCATGGGAGCGCGGACGGCGATGGTGGGCCGCGTCGGCGATGACCTGTTCGGCCCCCAACTGCTGGAGGGACTAAGCGCAGCGGGGGTGGACGTTTCCCGCGTCGCCGTCGCGCCGGGGGAGAGCTCGGGCATTGCCGTCATCGGCATAGACGGCGCAGCGCAGAACCGCATCGTGCAGGTGCTGGGCGCCAACAATACCTGCGGCGCGCCACAGGCCGCTGCCGTTGGCGACGCGCTGTCCGGCGCCGGCACGCTGTTGCTGCAACTGGAAGTCCCGGCGGAACTGTCGGCCCAAGCGGCGCGGGCGGCGGCGGCTCAGGGCAAGACCGTTATCCTGGACCCGGGCCCGGTGCGTCCCTTCCCCGCAGATATGTACCGGAGCTGCGCCGTCATAACCCCCAATGAGACCGAGGCCGAGGCGCTGACGGGCTTTGCCGTTGACCGCCCGGAGGCTGCCCGCCAAGCGGCGGCGGCGCTGCTGGAGCGCGGCGTGTCCGCTGCCGTGGTGAAGCTGGGCGCTCAGGGAGCCGTCTATGCCGACCAAAGCGGCCGCGCCGGTTTCCAGCCGGCCTTCCCCGTGGACGCGGTTGACACGGTAGCCGCGGGCGACGCTTTCAACGGCGCGCTGGCCGTTTGCCTAGCCGAGGGTATGCCGCTGGCCGGGGCGGTGCGCGTGGCCTGCGCCGCCGGAGCGCTGGCGGTTACGGCAACGGGAGCGCAGGGTTCGATGCCTGCCCGCGCCGCAGTGGAGGCCCTGCTGGCGCGGGCGTGAGCCGATACGCGGAGCGCACTGATTGGCGAAATCGGCGGAGGCCCTGCTGGCGCGGGCGTGAGGCCGTCCTGCTAACCGCGGCCCCGGCTCCCCCAATACCATCCTGCCGGGATTGCGGCGGTGGCCGCCAGCCAGAACAGCGCCGCCAGCGTGAAGGCCCACCAGTATGGCGCGGCCCTGATTTCCAGCGCGATGCCCAACCCGGCCAGCAGAGCCAGCAGCCCGGCGGAGGCGGCGGAAGCATAGGCGGGGGCGCGAACCGGGCCGCCGCGGCGCCCCAGGCCCCAAGCCGGCCCGCCGCAAACCGGCCCCAAAGCCAGAACCGTTATGATGCCCGCCGCCTTCCAAAACCCATTGGCGCCGGGCGCGACCCACAGCCCAATCAGCAGCATCGCCGTCGCTGCCGCCGCCGTACCCAAGGCCGCCGGACGCAGCCAGCGCCCGGCGCCATCGCCCGGCGTTGCCGACGCAACCAGCCCGCCAAGAAAGAAACCGCCCAGAAGCAGGGCGGTAAGCAGCAGCAGCCCGCGCGTCTTGGTATACTCCCCGGCGGCAATCATAAACGCCGCTATGCCGAACGCGGCCAGCAGCGACAGCAGCAGCCCGGCGGCGTAAGTACGCGGGCGCGCGGCCCATACCGGGAGCTTCATACCCGGCTCTTGGCCCGGCTCCCGGCCCGGCTCCCGGCGGAGTCTGATGTCAGAACGGCAGGCATGGCGAATATCATTATGTATTCTAAACGTATGCTGGCATTGCCCGCTCCGGTCATTCCCGCGAAGTCAGCATTGCCGGCACACGTCGGGAATACCCATTATTATAGTTGCGGGCCGTGTTTGCCTGAATCAGGGTATGTATGGATTATGGGATTCACTGGACGAGATATACCCTGAGAATCCTGTAATCCCGGCTCAGGCAAACAAGGGGCGAGAAAACCGATGACCCCATCGCCGGACAAATTTTGCGCTTCCTGCGCCGCGCTACTGGAGCGGCGGGAGGTCTTTGGCGTGGAGCGCCCCGTATGCCCCCGGTGCGGGCGGGTAGTGTTCTATGACCCGAAGGTTGCCGCCGTCTGCGTCGTGGCGCGCGGCGGCCAAGTGCTGATGATCCGGCGCGGCACCGATTCGGGCTATGGCCTCTGGAGCCTGCCCGGCGGCTTCGTTGACCGGGGCGAGGTGGTGGAGTCGGCGGCGGCCCGGGAAGCCTGGGAAGAGACCGGCCTGGAAGTGACCGTAGAGGGCTTGCTCGGTTTGTTCTCGCTGCCCGGCGATCCGGTCATAGTCGCCGCCTTCACCGCCCGCGAGACCGGCGGCTCGCTGGCGCCGGGGCCGGAGGCGCTGGAGGCCGGCTTCTTCCCGCCCGACGCTCTCCCGGAGCTGGCCTTCAGCCGGGATACGGAGATTCTGGCGCGCTGGCAGGCCGCCGGGCGGAAATAACCGGAGCGTCCGAGGAATTGCCCTTGCTGTCCAAGCTGGTCCGCTCCGCGCTCGACTTCGTGTTTCCCATCCCCTGCGCCGGGTGCGGGCGCGAGGGCCGCGTCATCTGCGGGCAGTGCGTTGACGGGCTGGAGCGGCTGGCCGCCCCCTATTGCCGCATCTGCGCCGCGCCGGAGGTTGACGGGGTTTGCCCCTGGTGCCAGCAGCATCCCCGTGGGTTCGACTCCCTGCGCTCCCCCTTCAGGTTCGAGGGGACAATGCGGGAGGCCATACACCGCCTGAAGTATAAAGGCGAGCGGGCCTCATCCGGTCTGCTGGCCGGGCTTATGGCCGAATACCTGGAACGCAACCCGGCGCCCGTGGACGCGCTGATTCCCGTTCCGCTCCACCCGCGGCGGTTGCGCAGCCGGGGCTACAACCAGTCGGCGCTGCTGGCCCGCGAAATTGGCCGGCGTCTGCATCTGCCGGTGGGGGAAGACCTGCTGGTTCGCGTCAGGAACCCCCGTCCGCAGGTGGAGACTCAGTCGCAGCAGGAGCGGCGCAGCAACGTGGCCGGCAGTTTCGCGGGCAACGCAGACGCCACCGGCCTAGCGGCGCTGCTGATTGACGACGTTGCGGCCACGGGCAGCACACTGTCGGAGTGCGCCCTGGCCCTCAAAGCCGCCGGAGCAGTCCGGGTTCACGCGCTGACCCTGGCGCGGGAGGGATAGCGTATGCTGGCATTGCCCGCTCCGTCATCCTGGCCTTCGCGGGAATGACCGGAAAACAGGACGGCGCTGCCAATCAGCATTGCCAGCGCACGTCGAGAATACCTCGCGCCGAACCCCGCAGCGGCGCAAGAAACCTTGATTGACAATAACTGGCTTGTCTGCTGAAATTGGGCTGTCACCAGACAGAATGATCGGCATGGAGGAGAACGCTATGGCAGGAAGGACTTTGATCTACGTCGGCGCAGAGGCCGACGGTCTGTATCGCAAGGAAGCCGGGGACACTCGCTGGGAAAAGCTGGCCAAGGGTATGCCGCCCTCCCCGCAGGTGCGCGAAATCGTAGTGCATCCCAACGACCCCCGCACCATATTCGCGGGCACTCAGCGCGGCATCTACCGGTCGCAGGACGGCGGCGACAGCTTTGAGCGCATGAATATGACCGAGGGCCGCATCGTCTGGGCCATCAAGTTCCACCCCCATGACCCCAGCATCATGTTCCTGGGCACCGAGGGCGCCGAGGTGTTCAAGAGCACCGACGGCGGCGAGAACTGGGAGTACCTCTCCACCGTCGCCAACCCGGATGCAGTGCAGATGGCCTTCGCCACCCGCATCCTGGGCATCGGCATCGAGGCGAGCGACACCGACCAGATGTATGCGGCGCTGGAGGTGGGCGGCGCGGCCCACAGCTCCGACGGTGGCAAGACTTGGACCATTGTCAACAGCGTCTTCGACGGCGATGTTGACCTGATGGACCTGCACGGCGTAACCATCGGAGCCAATGAGCAGGTCTTCATCTCCAACCGCACCGGGGTCTGGCGCACCCGCGACCGGGGCGCGACGTGGGACGACCTCCGGTTCGAGAACTTCTCCAACATCCGCTACTCCCGCGGCGTCGAGGTGGCGCCCGACGACCCCAGCACGCTCTACGCCTGCGTGGGCCTGAACTTCGGCAGCGAGGAGGGCGGCGTGCTGTGCTCCACCGACGCCGGCGAGACCTGGAGCCGGTTCGACCAAGGCGTGGAACCCGCCAGCACCACCTTTGGCATAGCCGTCAACGAGCGCGACCCTCAGCAGGTGTATTTCTGCACCCGCAAGGGGCAGGTGTTCGGCACTCACGACGGCGGCGCCACCTGGCAGGGCCACGACCTCCCGGGGATGGCCGCCAACGTCAAGGCCATCGCCTGCACCTCGGACTAACCGGCACCATTTCCGCTTCCTTGCGGGGAAGTTAAAGCGGAGGCGCACAAGTGGCCTCTTCAACTGGGCAGGACATCGTGGCCGCAGCGGAATCGCTGCGGCCACAAATAGTTGCGGCGCGGGAAGAAATCGAGGAATCCCGGCGGCTGCCCCCGGCAATCATCGAACAAATGGAACGGGCCGGGCTGTTCCGTATGTATGTGCCCAAGTCCCTGGGCGGCCCCGAACTCGACCCGCTGACCGCGTTCCGGGCCGTGGAGCAACTGTCCATGGCCGACGGCTCGGCAGGCTGGTGCTGCCTCATTGCCGGCTCCATTTCCCTGTACCTGGGCTGGATGGACGCCGCAACAGCCCAGGAAATAGTCGGCAGCCCGCCCGCGCTCAGGGGAGCCGGTTCCTTTCGCCCGGAGGGAACGGCCCGCAGCTCCGGCGACGGATATGTGGTCAATGGGCGTTGGGACTTCGCCAGCGGATGCCTGCACGCCAACTGGCTCTTTTTCAACTGCGTGGTGACCGACGAAAACGGGCCTCGATACAACAGCGATGGCCTGCCCGAACTCAGGATGATGTCCCTTCCCGCCGGGGCGGCCACTATTCACGACAACTGGGCCGTCATCGGCTTGCGGGGAACCGGCAGCAACGACGTGTCGGTGGAGGGGCTGTACGTTCCGGCGGAGCGCACCTTCGCCCTAGCGTCCGACTCCACGAATCCCGCCCCGCTGTTCAACGCCCGCGCCGCACTGTCCACCGCCTTCCAGCTATTGGCGGCCAACGCCCTGGGGATGGCCCGGGGAGCAATGGACGCCTTCCTGGAACTGGCCGGAGCATCGGCCACCACCATGAACCCGGCACTGCTCCGCGACCGGGGGCCGGTGCAGTTGGCGGTGGGCCGGGCCGAGGCCATCATCAGCGGGGCCAGGGCTTACACGCTCCACGCGGTGGGCGAGATGTGGGACGCAATACAGTCCGGCAAGGCGGACCTGGGCGAGGAAATACTACAGAGCAGATTGGCCGCCACCCACGGCGTCCACGAGGCGGCCCGGGCCATAGATATGCTTTATCACGCCTCGGGCACCAATGCCGTCCGCCGCGGCAACCTGCTGGAACGCTACTTCCGGGACATCAACGCCGCCATGATGCACGCCGCCGGCCTCCCCGCCAACTTCGAGCAGGGCGGACGGGCCGCGCTGGGGCTGCCGCCGGGGGCGCCGGGATGGTAAGACAATGAAATCGGATACGGTAGAATTCTGGAACGATGTATGGGCCACCATGGAGCATACCTTCGCCGGGCATGACAAGCTGCTGGCGGAGTATATCCAGGGCCTGAATCCGGGGCGAGCTTTGGACCTGGGCTGCGGCTCGGGCGGAAACGCCGTGTGGCTGGCCGGGCGCGGCTGGCAGGTGACCGCGGTTGACTTCTCGGACATCGCCATCGGAAAAGCGAAGCTGCGGGCTGCCGACAATCAGGTCGGGGTGAAGTTCATAATCTCGGACGTGACCGCCTACCGGCCGGATGGGCTGTACGACCTGATTACCTGTTTCTATATCCAGCTATGGCCTGAGCAGCGGGCGCAGATGCTCTCCCGCCTCTCTGAAGCTCTGGCTCCGGGCGGCAGGTTCCTATTCGTAAGCCACGACCAATCGTCGCCCCCCTCCGGGTGGAGCCGGGAAGACCTGGCATCCCTGACCACTCCCCGCGAGGTGGCCGCCGAACTCCCCGGCCTGCGAATAGAGCGGGCGGTGGTGGTGGCAGAGAGCGGCGCCCACGCCGAGCATACGCCGGATTCCGGGGCGCCGGAAGAGCATAACAGCCGCGGGAATGAGCATGGTTCCCACGAAGAACCTGAACGCGATGCTCACTCCTGCGGCGCAACCACAGTGGTGGTGGGAATCAAGGATTAACTGCCTGCCGGAATGGGGCCTCGAATAAACCCGCCCAACAAACCGGGACGATTGCCGAGTCCCCCAAGCGGGGCGCTGACCCCAGCGGGATGCCGAGGCTATTCCTGCCGCGGCGGGGCGGACGGCGGCGGTATGTGAAAGATGATGCCGCCGTCTGTATGGGAATGAGAGACAAGGGCGTCGGTCAGACGCCGGATCTCCGCCAAAGTTTCCTTATGCTGGGCGTCGGAGCGTTCCCGCATCTCCCGGTACTGGGCGTCGGAGCGTTCCCGCAGTTCCCTATACTGGGCCTCGGAGCGTTCCCGCAACTCCCGGTATTGGGCGTCGGAACGTTCCCGCGATTCTCTGAACTGGATTTCAGCCCACTCGCGCAACTCCCGATATTGGGTATCGGAGCGTTCTTTCGCTTCTGCGTATTGGGCATCGGAGCGTTCTTTCGCTTCTGCGTATTGGGCATCGGAACGTTCCCTGCTGGCCGTGATTTCCCCTTCCAGCCGGCCCAAGCGCAAATACACCGGGGAGGCCAGGGCTATCACGGCAATCAGAGCCATAAATAAAGAGGCAAAAGCGGCTATCATTGGGGCGTCCATTGCTTCACCATTCCTTTCCGGTGTGCCTGGGTTTACCCTGCGGCCGCTCTAAGGCCGCACCCAGGTCTCCGACCAGGCCAGGCAGGCGGTGCTGCTCTGCTTTTCGCCGCGCATTTCCAGGGCCACTTCGCCGCCGGCGTCGTCGCCGTTGACAGTTACACGGCCAGCGCGGGACGGTATGAAGCAGCTATAGACGCCGTGGGGGCGGCCCGGAGCGCTGCCGGCAGGCACGGTCAGCATGAACGGCTCAAGGAAGTCGTGCCAGGTCAGGGTTATCTGGTCGTCGTCGTTCTCAATGGTCTCGGTCCAGTAGGTGTAGGTGTCGCCCTTCCGGCTGAACTCGGCGTCTATGACCTGAAGGGACTGGTCGGCGAACTCCGGGAACAGCAGGCTCTCGATTTCCTCTTGCAGCCAGCGGACCAAGGCGATGTTGTCGGCGTAGATGCGGACGCCGTCCACTAGGTCGCTCTTGATGAACAGCGCATGTCCCGCGCCGACGGGGGAGTAGAGGACGCGCCAATGGCTGGTGCGAGTGGTCTGCTCGCCGTCTTCCACCAAGCGGATGAAGGAATTTTCGCCGGTGAGCCGGACGCTGTTAGGGTCAACAGGATTTGCCGAGGTCATTATCAGCCTCCTTTGCTTTCATGGTTTGGTCAGGGTTTGCGCTTCCTTCTGGAGAAGAAATCCCGAGTGTATAACTTTTCCCGCACCTGCGCTTTGGATATGTAGACGGTAGCGGATACTACCATAGCAACTTCTAATCCAAGTATGGAAAACCCGGCCCAGTCATGGCCGACAATAAACAGGGTCATAGCGCTGGCGGCAAGCAGCAAAGACAAAATAAATCCGGCAGCCATGCCCATAAACCCTTGTCTGCCTCTCTGCTTGAGCAACTCAATCTCGGTTTTGCCGTCGTGGTCGAGCCGACTGGAGGCAATGTTCATAATTCTGTCGGAAGCCCCCGGGACTGTCTGTTCGTAACGCAGAATTACTTCTTGCGTAGGCAAGGGTCCCAGCAGAATATCAGCGATGGCGAAGGAACGGCGGGGCAGCATTGTGTCTTCCGACAGCTTGCCTGATTCCTCGGCCTCAAAAGCGGCTATGGCGTCGCGTATGTACCAGTCAACTATTCGCTCGCTCCATTCCTTATCTTTCTTGGACAGCGGTTCCGGTTCGGCCCTGCTCCTAGCCCACCTCTTTCGCAGTTCCAGAAGGGCGCCCCAGTCAAAAACGCGCACCATCCCTTCCAGGAAGGCCAGAAACGGGGTGGTGCGATTGTAGTAAATGCCATACATCCGCTCGGTTCCTCGCACTCCGGTTCGGCAGTGGGTCTATTATATTACCAATTTCCGGCACAGGCGCAATACGGAACGCCGCCCGTGGCTGAACGGGCGGCGTTGCCATATTCTCCGAAGCCCCTCGGAAGTTACTGTTCTTTCGAGGGAAACCAGTCCTGCTTCCAGGGAAAGTCGCCTTCGGCGGAGTCGAAGGCGGGCAGGCCCGATTCCACGCGCTCGCGGTAGGGGCTGGCGATGGGCTCGCGGTAGGGATAGATGCCGCCCTCGTAGACCTCGGGGCCTTTCTTGAAGTGTTTGGCTTCTTCCAGAGTCTCGATGAACGGGGCGTTCATATCGTAGAGCTGGTCCACGGTCCTGGGGCGGGGGCCGGCCTTGGAGACGTGGCCGTAAAGCTCGCGCCCGATGATGCGCTCGGCCGTCCACACGCAGTCAATGAGCTTGTCTATGTCCACGCCGGTCTCGATGCCCATATCCTCCATCATGTGGAGCAGGTCTTCGGTGGGGGCCATTCCGGTGGCGCGGCCATTGCCGCAGTAGGGGCAGCCGCCGAAACCGCCGATGGTGCCGTCCAGCTCCAGGGTGTCGTCCGGGCCGAGGGTTCGCATGGCGGCGTAGGCGGAGGCGATAGCCATGTTGCGGCCGTTGTGCAGGTGCAGGCGGAAGTGGTCAATCTCCGGCCACCTCTCCTTGACCCGGTACAGGCTCTCCTCGACCTTGGCCGGGGTGCAGTGGCTCATGGGGTCGCCCATGGAGACGCTGCGGACGTCGATGCCCACCTCGTCCCACATATTGTGTTCCTTTTCCAGCAGGGTCATCAGGCTGTCCACCGGGAACTCGCCCAAGAAGTTGGAACCCCAACTGGCGTTGCAGCCGATGCCGGCCTCCTTGATGTTGAGTTCCTGGGCTTGGGCCACAATCTGGGGCCAGCGCTCCATTTCCTGCATCTGGGTGCGGTTGGTATTGCGGCGGGTGAACACGTCGCACATATGGCACGACAGACGCGGGTAGGCATCGCGCTCAATGGTCAGGGGCGGCGAATAGGCGCGGGCGCGCTCCACCCCGCGGGAATTCAGGGCCAGCGCGGTGTAGGTGACGCCGGGCTTGGGGGTGAAGCGCGTGACTATCTCATCAATACGCTCCATCTGGGGCGTCCACTTGGGGCTGACAAAGGAGCCAACGACGATGTTCCTGAGTCCGCTGTCTGAAAGCTGGTCGAGGAGTTCGATTTTGTCGTCAACGGCGATGTTGGCGTCCTCAATCTGCATCCCCTCGCGCATACCCTCTTCTTTGTATACAACCTTCGGGTAGCTGGGCATTTGGGCCTCCTTTGGGCAGGCGATTGCCGGGACGGGTTTAGGCGATTGTAGGGTTGGGGCGGGCGGCTGTCAATCGCGCCGGATGCGCCCTCTGCTATACTGCCATCAGGCCCATCCCAGCTATACTGCCATCAGGCCGATTCAACGGGGGAAGGGATTATGACCGCCACCGGCAACAAGCTGATTACCGCCGACGAACTCTTGACCATGCCGCGCGGGTACGGCAAGCGGTACGAACTTATCCGGGGGGGGGAAAGATGGGAACAGGACGGGCTCACGGCATTGTAGTAACCAGAACCGGCTCCCTTCTGCTCATCTACTCTGACGCCAACAATCACGGAGAGGTGTTGAGCGGCGAACCCGGTATGCACCTAGACTTCGACCCGGACACCGTGCGCTGCCCGGATGTTGCCTGGTTTGCCCCCGGACGCATCCCGCCGGACACCCGGGGCTATCCCAATCTGGCTCCCGACCTGGCCGTAGAACTGAAGTCGCCCAGCAACTCCAACTCTGAAATGGCGGCCAAAGCCTATATGTGGCTCAGCTACGGCTCCCAGATGGTATGGGTGGCCGACCCGGAGCGCGCTACCGTCACAATCTACCGCCTCAACGCTGAACCGGAAACCTTGGGCGAGGACGATGAACTCACCGGCGGCGGTCTGCTCCCCGGCTTCGCCGCTCCGGTCTGGCGGCTGTTCCGCCCGCAGCGCTGAACCAGCGGCGGCAGGCGCCGGATAACGGCAAATCCGCCGTGCCTTCTCATACTTGGATATGGTCACGAAACCCGGTCATCCGCGTTCCCTTTTCCACGGCGGCAATGGAGGGCAGGGGGTATTTCAGCATAGAAGAGAAATTTCCGGTGGAAACCGGCGGGCGCTTTTGCATCGCCGCCTGTCATCGGACGCGAATGCTTGAGTATCCTGCTCTGTAAGGCAAAGTTGCCGCGAATTAGAGTGGCGCCCGGGGCGAAAGAGCGTTACAATTTGTGACCATGACCACCATCAACACCATAGAAGATCTAATCAAGCTGCTGGACGAGAATCCCCAGTGGGTTGAAGCTCTGCGGAAGCGCCTGCTCCCGCAGGAACTCATCGAACTGCCCGAAAAGTTCGCCCAGTTCGCCGCCGCCGCCAACCAGCGATTCGACGAACTCCAGGGCGACGTGAGCCAGCTCAAGGGCGACGCGGGCCAACTCAAGGGCGACGTGAGCCAGCTCAAGGGCGACGTGAGCCAGCTCAAGGGCGACGTGAGCCAGCTCAAGGGCGACGTGAGCGAGCTCAAGGGCGACGTGAGCGAGATCCAAACCAGTATGGCAAGGGTCGAGAACACTGTTCAGAGACTGCTGGACGACATGGGGGTGCTCAAAGGCGCATACGCTCGTAATGCCGCTCATAACCAGCCGGACCTCATCGCTGCGGAACTTGGGTTCACCTACGTTCATACCCTGGAGCCCGGAGAAATTTATCACCTTAGCCGAGCAAGCGATACGACCGGTATTCCCGCCAACCAGCTCCGAAGCTTCTGGCGGGCCGACCTTATAATGGCGGTCACAGACCAAAATGGCGCGGATTGCTACTTGGCTGTGGAAGTCTCCTATACTGTGGACGAGCGGGATACTACCAGAGCCGTCCGCAACGCCGCATTCCTCACCCGGTTCACTGGCCGGCGCGCCTATGCCGGAGTGGCCGGCCTGCGCCGCGACCAAAGGATCCAGCTCAGCATCGAATCCGGGGAAGTGTTCTGGTACGAGATGATGGAGGATGGCTTGGAAGCCGAGTAGCAGGCCGAAGCCAGTTTAATGGCCGCGTCCCCCCAGAGAACAGGAGTTTATCGAACTGCGGCGTTTTCCAGGATCTGTTGGTATTGCCGGTTAGCCGCTCCGGTTATTTTCAGCGTGTGTTGGCAATGCGTTATTCCCGCCATCAACCGTCGCTCCCGCCCCGGCCCGCCGGTTGACACCCTCCCGTGTCCGCTCATATAATTCCGGCGTCGTGTCCCGTTGTCTTTCCTGGGTGCACGGCGGGCCGGGGTTAAACAACTTAATGTTCTGGGCACGTAGGGGAGCTCGGTTGAGCCGGGCTGAGAGGGTGGCCGGATGCCACCGACCCTTGCGAACCTGACCTGGGTAATGCCAGCGTAGGGAAGCGGCGCTTGAGCGCAGATGAATCATAGGCCGCCAGCCTGCCGTTGGCGGCTTTGTCTTTAATATAACCCTTGCCATTTGCGCTTTACCGCGCCTTTGCGCCCGATTCTTTAACTTGGGAGGAGCGCCGTGGTTCAAACGGAATATACCAGCCAATTCCAGGGTAAATCCAACTTCCCGGCCAGCGAGAAAGTCTACCGGGCAGGCTCGCAGCCCTCCGTCCGGGTTCCTTTCCGCCAAGTGACCCTGACGCCCACCACCGGACGCTTCGGGCAGGAAGAAAACCCGCCGCTGTCCATCTATGACACCAGCGGCCCCTATAGCGACGCCAACGCCTCCCTCGACCTGCGCCAGGGCCTGCCTGCATTGCGCCGTGAATGGATTATGGCGCGGGGCGACGTGGAGGAGTATGACGGCTACGGGGTGCCGCTGCGGGGCAAGAACGTAGCCCAGCCCTTCCCCGGCCTGACTCGCAAGCCGCTGCGGGGCAAGCCCGGCCAGGCCCCCACCCAGATGCGCTACGCCCGCGAAGGTATTGTCACCCCGGAAATGGAGTTCATCGGCATTCGAGAAGGCATAGACCCGGAGTACGTCCGGCAGGAAGTGGCCCGAGGACGGGCCATCATCCCGTCCAACATCAACCACCCGGAATCCGAACCGATGATCATCGGCCGCAACTTCTTGGTCAAAGTCAATGCCAACATCGGCAACTCGGCCATCACTTCCTCCATCGAAGAGGAAGTGGAAAAGATGCTGTGGGCCACCCGCTGGGGGGCGGACACGGTGATGGACCTGTCCACCGGGCGCGACATCCACACCACCCGCGAGTGGATTCTGCGCAACTCGCCGGTTCCCATCGGCACGGTGCCTATCTACCAAGCCTTGGAGAAGGTGGGCGACAACCCGGAGGAACTGACCTGGGAACTGTACCGCGATACCCTCATCGAGCAGGCCGAGCAGGGGGTGGACTATTTCACCATCCACGCCGGCGTCCTGCTGCGCTATGTGCCGCTGACCGCCAACCGCATCACCGGCATCGTGTCCCGGGGCGGCTCGATTATGGCGGGCTGGTGCTTGGCCCACCACCAAGAGAATTTCCTCTACACCCATTTTGAGGAAATCTGTGAAATCCTTCGGGCCTACGACATTTCCTTCTCCCTGGGCGACGGCCTCCGCCCCGGCTGCGTGGCCGACGCCAATGACGAGGCCCAGTTCGGCGAGCTGCAAACCCTGGGCGAGCTGACCAAGATAGCCTGGGAGCATGACGTCCAGGTGATGATTGAGGGGCCGGGCCACGTGCCGATGCACAAAATCAAGGAGAACATGGATCTCCAGTTGGAAGTGTGCCACGAAGCGCCCTTCTACACCCTGGGGCCGCTGGTCACCGACATCGCACCGGCCTATGACCACATTACCTCCGGCATCGGCGCCGCCATGATCGGGATGTATGGCACCGCCATGCTGTGCTACGTGACGCCCAAGGAACACTTGGGCCTGCCCCACCGCGAGGACGTGAAGACCGGCGTCATCACCTACAAGATCGCCGCCCACGCCGCCGACGTAGCCAAAGGACACCCCATGGCCCAGCAATGGGATGACGCGCTGTCCAAGGCCAGGTTCGAGTTCCGCTGGGAAGACCAGTTCAACTTGGCCCTGGACCCGGACACGGCCCGCGACTATCACGACGAGACGCTGCCGGCGCAGGGGGCCAAGGTGGCGCACTTCTGCTCCATGTGCGGCCCCAAGTTCTGCGCCATGAAGATAACGCAGGATGTGCGGGAGTATGCCAAGGACCGGGGCGTTGCCGTGGAGACGGCCTTCGACGCCGGCATGGTGGAAAAGGCAAAGGAGTTCCGGGAATCCGGCAGCAGGATCTACCAGAAGGCTTAAGCTCCGGCTGGGGCGAAGAACCCGCGAAAGGGGCGATTCACGAATCGCCCCTTTATTTATTATTTTTGTACTATTATAGAAGGGGCGAAGAAACGACGGAGGAATCACTAATGGCGATTTATTTCCTGCTGGGAAAGCTGAGCCACGAGGGTCAGAGGATGTTGCACAACAACCCCGACCTGGTTAGCGATACGGCGGCGGCTCTGGAAATCGAGGGAGCGCGAGTTCTGGGGCAGTATGCCGTGCTCGGCAGCTATGATTTCATAACCATGGTGCTGGCCGACGACAACGAGCCGGTGGCCCGGCTGTCGGCGGAGTTCGGCGTCCGCACCGGCCTGCACTTCGAGACCCTGACCGGGGTAGCCGTCGGGTTTCTGGCCGACCATGACCCTTCCGATGGCCTGCCCGACGAGACTTCGGTGCAGCTAGGCGGTGAACGCAATGCCTGAGACGAACGGCAACCGGCTGAATCTCGCCCGCGAACTGTTGCAGGCCGCCCGCGATGAATTCGCCCGCGCCGAGGAAGCGCGGGGCGGCGCCGCGGTCATCGGCCTGCGCAATTCCTGCGGCAAGGGCTGGCTGGCTGCCGTGGAAGCCATCAACGCCCATTTCCTGAACCAAGGCGTTCCTGAAACGGAATTGCCCGACAAAGAACGGGGCCGAAGGTTCTTCGTGAGCCGCTATATGAACCGGGAAATGCGAAAAAGTTACGATTCTTTGTGGAAAACGTTTCACGTTGACGGCTACTACGAAGGCATTGTCGAGTTCGACGAAATGGGGGAACGATTCGACGAACTCGAGGAGTTTATCGAAGCCATCGAATCGTCCGGGAACGGTGGGAGCTAATGATGCCGCTAAATATCAGGCCCAAGGCCATGACCATCGCCGGCTCCGACTCCGGGGGAGGCGCGGGCATACAGGCCGACCTGAAGACCTTTGCCGCCCTGGGGGTATACGGCACATCGGCCCTGACCGCGATCACGGCGCAGAACACCGTGGCGGTCACCGATGTCCACGAAATCCCCATTGCGACCATCGCGGCCCAGATTGACGCCGTGCTTACCGACATCGGAGCCGACGCGATCAAGACCGGGATGCTCTCCAGCAGCGCCATCATCGAGTGTGTGGCCGGCTCGCTGCAACGCCACGCCGACGCGCCGGGGGTGTCGCGGCTGGTGGTGGATCCAGTGATGGTCGCCAAGAGCGGCGACTCGCTGCTGCGCCGGGAAGCCGTATCCGCGCTGGCGCAGCGGCTAATACCCCTAGCCGCGGTGGTTACGCCCAACATCCCGGAGGCTGAAGCTCTGACCGGACTGACCATAACCGACGGCGAGAAAATGGCTGAGGCGGCGCGGCGCATCGCCGGTATGGGCGCGCGGGCCGTGGTGGTAAAGGGCGGCCACCGCGACGGCCCGGCCACCGATTTGTACTATGACGGCGCAACCTTCCGGGAGTTTACGGCCCCGCGGTTCGACACCCCCAACACTCACGGCACCGGCTGCACCTTCGCCTCGGCGGTGGCCGCCGGGCTGGCCCAAGGGCTGGAGACGGCGGACGCGGTGGCGCAAGCGAAGGAGTTCGTAACCGAGGCCATCCGGGCCTCCTTCCCCATAGGAAAGGGGCACGGCCCGCTCCACCACTTCTGGGCTGTGGAGCGGAGCGGGTGAAGCGTCGGCCTCGGCGGATATGAGATACAATATCGCAACGGATCCTTCAATGGGCGCACAACTGCAATGACTACGGAAAAGACAAAGACGAAGTTGCTGACCGCAGACGATCTGCTCGCCCTCTACAGCCGGGGAGTCAAGGGCGAACTAATCCGGGGGGTGTTCTGCGAAACCGTGTCTGCCGGAATAGAACATGGCGAGATTGCGGGCAACTTCATCATCGGAATCGGAGGATTCGTCAAACCCAGAAAACTGGGCCGGATATTCGGCTCCGATTCCGGCATCCGGTTGGAGCGAAACCCGGACACGGTGCGGGAACCGGATGTAGCGTTTATATCAGCAGAGCAACTTCCCCTCGGAATACGGGTTCAGGGGTATTCGGAAGTCATCCCCGGCCTGGTGGTGGAAATCGCCTCCCCCAGTGACACCCGGCGCGAGGTTAACGACAAAGCCCTGATGTGGCTCCACTACGGCGTGGCTCTGGTGTGGGCCGCCTACCCGGACACGCGAACCGTGGACGTCTACCGGCCCGGCGTCCCGGCAGCGACGCTTGCCGAGGGGGACACGTTGGACGGCGCGCCCGTCTTGCCCGGCTTCACCCTTGCAGTACGGGAGGTTTTCGGGTAAGGTAAGGATTGGGATTCTCGTTGTGGACGCAATTGGAGTTGCGGATTTCGGAGGGATTTATGGCAAAGCGCGTAAGCATAATCAATTTCAAGGGCGGGGTTGGAAAAACTACTCTCGCTTTTCACCTAGCCACAGGGTTGGCAAGGTTCTACGATGGGACTCGCGTACTAATGGTCGATGTAGACCACCAGAGTAGCTTGTCTATCGTATGTTTGGGTGGTGAAAAATGGCAGGAAGCATCTGAGAAAGGTCAGACTATTAACCAAGTATTTCGGCATTTCACAGCATCAGAACCGGAACCCATTCCAGGGAAAGAGATCATTTCCAAAAACCCACTGGGTAATAAGAGCAGCGGATATTCGTTGATGGACATCGTGCCGGCAACCCTTACCCTTGATAATACTGAAATAGAATTGGCTACGACACTTCGCGGTAATGCAATTACATCTGAGTGGGATAAAAGAACGTTGATCTGCCGCTGGATAGAGGAATCCGACGTCGATGAAGATTATGATTACGTGATATTTGATTGTCCTCCGGCTACCAAAATAGTGTCGCAAAATGCCATCGCCGCTAGCCACGGATACATCGTACCAGTTGTTCCTGAAACAGTCATGCAACTCGGAGCTCCTCACCTCGTGAATATGATTGAGACAGGAATCGACAGAAGGCTCGCGGCTCTTCGGCAATTCGGTAACCCTAGTAGGATTTTTGTAAATCCAACAACCCACATTGGCTTGGTAATCACACGAATACGGACAAGCGGACCTGCTCTTTCTGGTTACACAAATGATCACACAGAACAACTGAGAGTTTTGGAGCGAACATGGGGGGATCTCCTCATTACTCCGTATATCGAGGATGGAACAGGGGTATCGCAATGTCTTGCTGAGGGCCTTCCTGTGTACGATAGGGAAAACACTCAAAATGTTGGCGGACGTGATTTCCCCAATATATTCAGATCTGTGGTGTTGGATCTGAAACAAAGGATTGACGCCATATGAGCAACGAATCTCGAAAAAACGGAAACCCAAAATCTTTTGGGCAAGATGAAATAAACGATATTACAACTGGAGACCTAGTCCGGTTTCTCAGAAACTTTTCGTCTGCACTCAGAAATGCTCGAACAGGTAATCCTTCAATGAGCATCGCACTATCTGAACTGGCTTTAGCCCTCCAGCCTTATTCAGGTCGGCATCTTCAGGATGTACTGTCTGAATTCAAGATGATTCAAGATTCGAGAGAAACAGGGGAACCAACGACTTCAATTCAATTGGCAGACCTCGAATTGTCGTCTTTGACATTGGAATCAGTTAAAAATCTCCTCGATACAAGCGAATTAACAAAGAAAGATATTGTTAATTTGGGGCACACACGATTCGGAATACCCAAGTCTAGGCTGGAACGCCAGAATAAGGCGGCAGTAATTGATTTAGTCAGAACGGCAGTACGAAATGAAGAATCATTGCGTATTATCGCCGACGAAGCAGCTCGGCAAGGATCGCGTAGGTCTACATGAAAAACATCCAGTTGTGGTATTAACGAGTGGTTTAGCTTGCTCCCTAGTTTCCCTTAACCCTAACTCCGATGGTCATTGCCTTATGTTCAATCCCGTTTCCAGCCGTGTCAGCTTCCCCGAACTGGACGCCCGGGTTTTGGATCACTGGAAGGAGCGCGACGTTTTCCGCCGCGCCGCGACGGAGCGGGAAGGCGCGCCGCGCTTTACGCTCTATGACGGGCCGCCCACCGCCAACGGCAGCCCCGGCATCCACCACGTGCTGGCCCGTATCTTCAAGGACGTCATCTGCCGCTACCGTACCATGAAGGGCTATCAGGTGTGGCGCAAGGGCGGCTGGGACACCCACGGCCTGCCCGTGGAGCTGGGCGTCGAGCAGGAGTTGGGCCTTTCCAGCAAGCGGGAAATCGAAGAGTACGGCATCGAGGAATTCAACCGCAAATGCCGCGAAAGCGTCTTCCGCTACGTCAAAGAGTGGGAGACCATGACCGACCGCATCGGCTTCTGGGTGGACATGGACGCCCCCTACGTCACTCTGGAAAACGATTACATCGAAACCGGCTGGTGGATTCTAAAGTCCCTGTGGGACCGCGAGCTGCTGTATCAGGGAATGCGCGGCACTCCCCATTGCCCCCGATGCGTCACCAGCCTCAGCTCCCACGAACTGGCCCTAGGCTACCAGGAAGACACGCCCGACCCCTCGGTGTTCGTCAAGTTCCGGGTTGACGGCGCGGATTCACTGCCGGGCAATCCCGGCGCGCCGCCGTATCTGCTGGCCTGGACGACGACGCCGTGGACGCTGCCCGGCAACACCGCCTTGGCCGTGGATGCCGACGCCGAGTATACCGTCGTGGAGCTGGAAGGCGACAACGGGACAGAGCGGATGGTGTTGGCCTCGGCGTTGGTGGCGGCCAACATCCGCCAAGAGCATACCGTCGCCGGAACGGTGATGGGCCGCGAGTTGGTGGGGTTGGCCTATTCACCCCTCTACCCGCCGGACGAACACGGCTCCAGGGTCAGCAGGTTCGAGTCCGGGGTGCTGACGCCCGCGGACGGGGCCGGAGACTTTGCGCCCCAAGTGGTCGCCGCCGGTTTCGTATCCATGGAAGACGGCACCGGCATCGTCCACATCGCCCCGGCCTTTGGCGACGAAGACCTAGGGCTAGGACGGGAAAAAGGACTCAACTTCGTGCAGCCGGTGGACTTGCAGGGGATAGTCACCGGCCAGTATCCCTTTGCGGGCAAGTTCGTCAAGGACGCCGACCCGGAAATTATGGCCGACCTCAAGGCGCGCGGGCTGCTGCACTACCGCGACGTATACCGCCACACCTACCCCTTCTGCTGGCGCTGCGATACTCCGCTGCTCTACTACGCCAAGAGTTCGTGGTACATCCGCACCTCGGCCCTGAAAGACGATTTGGTGAACGGCAACGACCGCATCAACTGGTATCCCGAACACATCCGGGAAGGGCGATTCGGCGAGTGGCTGCGCAACAACGTGGACTGGGCCATCTCCCGCGAGCGCTACTGGGGAACGCCCATCCCCATCTGGCGCTGCGGACAGTGCAACAATATGGTCTGCGTCGGCGGGAGGGAAGAGCTTAAAGAACGGCTGGGCGCCAACGCCGATGGCATCGACGCCGACGGCATTGACGCTCTTGACCTGCACCGCCCATACGTGGATGAGGTTGCTTTCCCCTGCAACGCCGAAGGCTGCAATGGAATGATGCGGCGCGTACCGGAGGTGATGGACTGCTGGTTCGACTCCGGCGCGATGCCCTTCGCCCAGTTGCATTACCCTTTCGAGAACGCCGGGATGGAGCAGGAAGGGCTGTTTCCCGCCGACTACATCTGTGAGGCAGTAGACCAGACCCGCGGCTGGTTTTACAGCCTGCACGCCCTCTCCACGCTGCTGAAAGGCCAGCCGTCATACAAAAACGTCATCTGCCTGGGCCTGATCCTAGACGAGCGCGGGCGCAAGATGAGCAAGCGCACCGGCAACGTGGTGGAGCCGCTGCCGCTGCTGGACGAACACGGGGCCGACGCCCTGCGCTGGTATCTATTCACCGCGTCGCAGCCCGGCGAGGCCCGCCGCTTTTCCTCGCGGCTGGTCAACCAGACGCTGCGGCAAATGCTGCTTACTCTGTGGAACATCTATTCCTTTTTCACCGGCTACGCCGCCATAGACAAGTTCGACCCGGCGCAGAAGCCCGAAGGCTGGAAACCCGAGAACGAGCTGGATCGCTGGGTGCTGTCGGAGCTTAACGAACTGGCGGCCGAAGTGGACCGCTGCCTGGAATCCTATGACCCCACCAACGCCGGGCGGCGCATCCAAGAGTTCGTTGACCGGCTGTCCAACTGGTACGTGCGCCGCAGCCGCCGCCGCTTCTGGCGCAGCGAGGATGGCGACGCCGACAAGCTGTCGGGCTACGTCACGCTGCATACCTGCCTAGTAACCGTCGCCAAGCTGATGGCCCCGCTGGCCCCCTTCGTGTCTGAGGAAATCTATCAAAACTTGGTCTGTTCGGTTGACCCGGAGGCCCCGGACAGTGTTCACCTAGCCGATTTCCCGGTGGCTGACCCATCGCTGGTAGACCAGGAGCTTATAGCAGCGACCCGGCTGGCGATGCGGATTTCCAGCATGGGCCGCGCTGCCCGCTCCAAGTCGGGCCTCAAGGTGCGCCAGCCCCTAGCCTCGGCCGCCATCAGGACGCGGGCCGCCTCGGAAGGCGCCTATATTGAGCAGGTGCGCCCTCA
Organism: Dehalococcoidia bacterium; assembly: GCA_965213725.1. Classification (GTDB taxonomy): domain Bacteria; phylum Chloroflexota; class Dehalococcoidia; order Lucifugimonadales; family UBA3495; genus VXOI01. Next base: position 807,481 of record OZ243924.1, on the reverse strand, counting down.
GATACTCGACGAACTGAACATCAAAGACATCGAACTGCTGGATGGCGGCTCGCCCCTGTTCCGGCAAGCGCAGGAGCAAGCGGGCGGCGAACCCGAGGCCGTGGTCGCCGTCGGCCGCTACACCGCGTCGCTGGAAGCGGGCTATATGGTCGCGGTTGACGGCAATATCACGCCCGAACTGGCCGAGGAGGGTCTGGCCCGCGAGCTGGTTCACCGCATTCAGGGGCTGCGCCGCGCCGCCAATTTCGAGGTGACCGACCACATCGAAACTTGGTACGACGGCCCCGGCGAACTGTCCCGAGTGATGCGGGGCGATTTCTCCGCCTATATCCGCGAGGAAACACTGAGCGACCAACTGCAAGCCGGCCCGCCCCCGGATGGCGCCAAGTCTGAAACCGCCAAAATCGAGGGGCAGGAAATCACCCTGTCCGTGCGCCGGGTGTAATCCGCATCGGTCATCCCAGCGAAGGCGGAAATCTATGGTGCCTTGCCCCGGCAAATTTGCTCTGTTTCTGCGGTTTCCGTCACTCCCGCCTTACCGGGAATGACGGAAACGGAACAGGCGCGGAAACCGGGATAGGTTAGGAATATGCCGGAACTGCCCGAAGTCGAGAGCGTGCGGCGCAGCCTGTTGCGGGCCGGGCTGGCCGGGCGAACCATCACCCGCGCCGTCATCGGCTGGCCCAACAGCGTCAAGCATCCATCGGCGGAGGAACTGGCGGCATCGGTGGCCGGGCGGACGGTGCAGGACGTGGGGCGGCGGGCCAAATACCTGCTTTTTCTATTGGCCGGTCAACCGGAAGCCACCCTCATCGCTCATCTCGGTATGACCGGCAATCTGGTAGCGCAGCCCGGCGGGCAAGCGCCGCATCCGATGACCCGGCACATCTTCGCTCTGGATGATGGCCGCGAACTGCGCTTTGTTGACGGGCGCAAGTTCGGCAAGCTGTGGCTGACCGGAGACGCCGCCGCCGTCCTTCCGCCTTTGGGGCCGGAGCCGCTGGGCGAGGAGTTCACCACCGAATGGCTGGCGGGTTCACTGGCCGGGCGGAACGCTCCCGTGAAGGCGTTGCTGCTGGAGCAGTCGATTGCGGCGGGCGTGGGCAACATCTATGCCGACGAAGCCCTCTTTCTCTCCGGCATTCGTCCCGACCGTCCGGCGTCCAAACTGTCGGCTGACGAGGTGGTTAAGCTGCGTCAAGGCATCATAGACTGCATCAACGCAGGCTTCGCCGTATACGACCGCGTCCGCGATCTCCATTGGCCCGAGCCGCCGGAACCTATGACCACCTGGAGCCACTCCCGCGATGCCACCATCCCCTGCCCCAACTGCGGCGGCGAGATGCGTTCCACCCGGATACGGGCGCGCGGCACCTGGTTCTGCCCGGCGTGCCAGGAATGATTGCCGCTAGAGCGCGGTGCCGTATATGTGGGCGGGGACTACAATGATGGCGGAGCGGCGGTCGGCGATCATGGCCGCGTCGTATTCTTCCCAATCAGAATGCTCCTGCCCTGCCGCGGCGCGGTAGACATCGCGCAGGGCCTCGCGCAATTCGCCGGCTTCGGTGACGCCGGGCGACAGGATGCGGGCCTGGCCTTCCAGCACCACGAAGGGACGCCACGCATCGCCGGAAATCAGCAACGAGCAATTGGGGTTGCGGCGCAGGTTGTGCAGCTTGGCCCGGTCTTCGGTGGTGGTGAAGGCCACGCCGTCGGCATAGGCCCCGCAGGTCACGATGCTCATCTGCGCCGCGCCGTTGCGCCGGAAGGCGGTCAGCACCCCTTGGTGGTTGTTGGTGCAGAATTCACGCACGCTGTCTGGCAGCATCATTTCCCTCCGGCCCCGGCTACTGTCAGCGGGGCGTCAGAATTCGATTTCGTACATATAATAGCGGGTTTGCTCCATCCCCATCTCGCGGTAGACCCGCTGGGCAACGGCGTTGTCCTGCTCCACGTAGAGGCGCAGGCCGCAGACGCCTCCCTCCGCCCGCGCCGCTTCCTCCACGTGGCGGTGCAGGGCGCGGTACACTCCGCGGCGGCGGTATTCGGGGCGCACGTAGACGCTCTGAATCCACCAGAACATACCGTTGCGCCAGTCGCTCCACTCGCTGGTGACCATCAACTGCCCGGCAGGGCTGCCGTCAATCTCGGCTATTAGGTAGAAGCCCAGCGATTCGTCGGACAGCGCCGCCGTCACTCCGGGCAGCAGCAGTTCCTCATCCAGCGCGCGCCCCTCGGACTCCAGAGCCATGGCGGCGTTGGACTGCACGATGAAGGCGGCATCGGCGGGCGTGGCCCGGCGTGTGCGTATGGCGGCGGTTGTCATGGAGGTAGTTTAACAGCTTTGGCCGCCAAGAGGGCGGGGTTGAGATAACGGTGACTCGGGTTACCGCCTCCGGCGGGTAGCCGAAGGAGAGAGTTTCGCCATAGCCGCCGACCTGAGCGAGGCAGTGCAACGGCACGGGAACGGGATCTACGAGTTGGCGGTATGGGGTTCGCTAGATGGTGAGGACTTATGCGTTTCCGAATACGTGATTTCCGCGGCGCAACGCCGCCGGACACCTGCACCCCGCGCTGAGGATCAAGCGCAGCTACCCCCAGCAGACCGCCGCAGAGGCCGGGGCTACGGCTCCTGTTGCCTTCTGATCCCGGCCTCCAGTTGGCGAATGCGCTCCTCGGCGGCCAGGCGGGCCTGCCGCTCTGCGTCGCGTTCAGACTCGGCGGCGGCCGCCCGCTCATCGGCGGCGTCCCGCATCGCCCGCTCTTCCTCCGGCGTGGGCAGGAACTCTTTGGTGTGGGGGTTGCGGAGCCGCAACTCGCCCCGATCCCAGCATAGCTCCAGATCCAGCAGCGGGCTGTAACCCCACAGCAGCCCGTCCAGGTCGCGGTTTATGGGAAGCCGTTCGTAACCGCCCCGCACCAAGATGTCCCCGGCTATGGGGGCGTCGTGGAAGCGCCCGCCGCTGGGGTCGAAGCGCCAGTACTCGCCCACCCCGTAGCCCGCGTAGCCATCGCGCTTCACCGTGTAGTCGCGCCGCCCGGTGCGGCGCGAGGCCACCTCCAGCACCAGATCCGGCGGCTTGCCCACCTCGCTTATCGCATATCCGTTTTGCGCCACTACGCCGCCGGGGTTCACGCCAAAGGCCACCACGCAGTCGGGAGCGAAAATCTCATCGTTGTTGCGCGGCCGATGGTATCATTCGCAACAGTTGTTTATGCCAGAATCGGGGTGGCATCAACCCGGCAAGGAGGCTTGTCATGGCCGCTGCCCGCATATACCGCCACCACGTCCGCTGACCCCATGGCGGCTCCAACTGGGTGCGCAAGTATGGCCGCTCCGCCCTGGGCAAGCAACGCTGCCGCTGCGGCGATTGCGTCCGCCATTTCACCCCGGGGGCCGGCCGCCGCTTCCACTCCCAGGAGGTCAGAGAGCAGGCCATCGCCATGTACTGCGAGGGCGCCGGCATCCGGGCCGTGGGCCGCACTCTGGACGTTCCCCTGCTGACGGTGTACGGCCGGATTGACAAAAAGTCTGCTGGGCCCTGACCCTGCTGCTCTGGCAACAGCAGGAAAGGGGACGCTAGGCCGCGGACCGGATAACGGCCTTCGATGAGATGTGGAGCTGCGTGGGCGGCCGGCATGGGGAGAAACGGCGGGAGGCGTGGCTCTGGACGGCGGTGAGCCTGGGGGCTGATGGGCGTCGGCAGGTGGATTTCGAGCTCGGCGACCGTGGCGAGGCTACATTTTTGCGGCTGTACGGGCGGCTGCCGGAGGCGGAGACGTACTGTAGTGATGCCTATGTGGTGTATCAGTCCTGGCTGCCGCCGGCCCGGCACCGGGCCGGCAGGGGCGGGCCGGTGAACTGGAACGAGGGTCTGCATTCCCGGCTGCGGGGGGAAGCTGAACCGGCTGATACGGCAGACGAAAGGGTACAGCAAGAGCGCGGCGATGCTGGCGGGTTCGGTGGCCTTGGTCTGCCTGCGGCTAGGCCTGATGCAATAGCAACTGTTGCCAACAATACCCAAGCGTTTGGCTAAACCGCGGCCATAATCTGAATATACTAAGAGTTGATTATGGCTAAGCAGTCTGGCCCCGGAAAATCCTACCGCAAGGGTATAACCCTGATGGATGCGGTTCAGATGTTCGATACCGAGGAGAAGGCCGAAGCATGGTTCATCCGCCTATCGCGGGTTGCCCAAGCCGCATGAAGCGGTAGCGCACAGCGCCAACGAGTATGTGCGGGGGATGGCTCACACCAACGGGATGGAAAGCCATTGGGCGATGTTCAAGCGGGCCATTGACGGCACTTTTCACCACGTTTCGGTCAAGCATCTGAGGCTGTACACCACGGAGTTCGACGGACGCCACAACTGCCGCCCGTTGGACACCGAGGAACAGATGGGGGTAATCGCCTGTGGCGCGGCGGGCAAGCGGATGACCTACGCTGGACTGATTGGCCCTGCGTATGCCCGTCAGCCGCATATGCTGTAAGCCAAGGTTGACGGCAGAGCTATTTCGGGTACAAGTGCGCAACAAACCTCCTTTATGGACTGTTTATGCCTCGGCAAAAGCGAAACCACGAAAGTATTGCGGCACTGTTGCCTGTAAGCCCTTACCTTTCCGGCAACGCGCTGGTCTGTGGCGACAACTTGGACGTGTTGCGGGAGATTCCCGACGAATGCGTTGACCTGATTTATGCTGACCCGCCCTTCAACTCCAATTCCAACTACAACGCCGTGTTTGGCGACAAGGGTCGCGTCGAGGCTCAGCTACGGGATGTCTGGCGATGGACAGTTGAGACCGAGAACGCCTACCGCCGGATGCAACCCGGCCGCCTGCTGGACGCTATCAACGGAATCCGGCTGATAGCCGGGGCGGAATCCAAGATGGCAGCTTACGCCGTTTTCATGGGGCGGCGGCTTGAGGAGATGCGCCGGGCCTTGAAACCGGCGGGGAGCATCTATTTGCATTGCGACCCGACGGCCAACTGGCTGTTGCGGGTGCTGCTGGATGCGGTGTTCGGCGAAAGCCAATTCAGGAATGAAATTGTTTGGGCATACACCGGGCCGGGGAATGCTAAACGTTGGTTTCCTCGCAAGCATGACACCTTGCTGTTCTATTCCAAGACTGGCAAGAACCTGTTTCAACGGGATGCAGTGCGAATTCCTTACGTGAAACTTGAAACGGGCAACACCCAGGGCATCTTCAAGGGGGCGGCTACATTAAGCGACTCGGGCAAAGTCCCTGAAGATTATTGGCTTGAAGGACGGGACGGGATGACGCCTGTAACCCGGCTGCATGGGGAGCGCGTCGGCTACCCGACGCAAAAACCCACGGCTCTGTTGGAACGGATAATCAAGGCCAGTGCGCCGCCCAACGGTCTGGTCATGGACCCGTTCTGCGGTTGCGGGACGGCGGCGGATGCGGCGGCCAAGCTGGGCCGGGGATACCTGGGCATTGACATCAGCGCCGTTGCCGTCCGCGTTATGGAGCAACGGCTGGCGTCTAGGGGCGGCGCGGCCATGCCGGCCGTCTACAAGATGGATTGGGACGATTACGAGTGGGAACATTTCGAGCGGCGGGCATTGGCTGGGCGGGACGATACCGAGGACGGGATACCTGGCTGGGCCTAGGCCGAGGACAAGGTCGCGGGCTTGCTGGGGGCGGTTCCCAATGAGCGTAAGGCCGGCGATGGCGGGGTTGACGCTCGCTATTACACCGCCACCGAGGAAGTGATACCGATACAGGTCAAGATGTATGCCAACAAGTCTGTAACCCGCCCCGACATGGACCGGCTGTTGGGAACTCAGACGGCCATGCAGAACCGGGGCATTAACGCTCCTATATCCTTGATGGTGAGTCTTTACCCCCCCCCCCCCCCGAGATTGCGGCTATATGCCACCCGGCAAGGACGGGTGAAGGTTGGGTGCGGTGATTTCCCGGTGATGCAGGTTTTGAGCGTTCAGGAGATGTTGACCAAAGGGGAGCGGCCCAAGTTGCCTCCGCCTAACATGCGCTGGCTGGTAGGCGACACGAATACCCGAATGGCAATGGCATAGGGAGAGAGTATGCCCAGACCGAAAAAGGGACGCGGGCGGCCAATCCAACGGAAGTACCCGCCCAGGACGGACGCGACGGTTGACGAACTGGTAGCGGCGTTCTTCCGCGCTGGCCCTGATGCAGTGGTTGAGGAGCCTAGAGAATATCGCTGTGGGGACTGCAACAGGGAAGTCTGCTACCCGGAAATCCTTAGTCAACCGGACTCCGGTCAAGCCGCCCCCGACGGCAGCAGGAAGCCATCGCCCACGAAACCGCATCCAGCCCTTGTCAGGTCACGGGAACCATGCCCTAGACCAACGCAAGCCAGCACGCCATTCACGAACTGCAGCGACCGGTCGCATCAAGTCTATAGACCCACCCGCGAGGCTTTCTACACGCCAAATTCCACACCCCTTACTCCATTGCCATAACTCCACCGCGCCTCATGTTGAAAATCACCCCTGCCAAGTAGCCATTGCAATAAGAACATTAGTTCAGTATAATTCCCAATTGGGCCATTGGTAGAACGTAAACCGAATATATCGGCTCCGCACAGAGCTTGAGAAAATGCAGCATGTCGGCAATCCGGCCACGGACTCAAAAAGACAGGACCGGCTGAAGGCTGTCGCCGACCTGTGGGAGCATGGACTGACTCCGGCCGAAATCGGCCGACGCGTAGGCTTGTCCAGACGCCGGGTGAGTCAAATCGCCCGCGCCCACGGGCTGGTCAAGTCCGTTGGGACAGCCGGTCGTCCTCTGCGGGAGAAAGAAATCCGAATGCTGGCGTTCGTCCAAGACTTCACCGCCCGCCATTCCCACCCCCCCACCATCAGGGAGATCACAAAAACCTGCAATATCAGCAGCACTTCGGTTGCCTGCTACAATCTCCGGCGGTTGGAAGAAATGGGATGCTTGACCCGGACACCAGGGAAGGCCCGCAGCATTCTGTTGACCGGATTAGGCAGGACCCGGTTGCCGCTCCCTGCGGACTCCCGGGCCCCGGAGCCGGGGGCATGAGGGTCGCCTGCGTGCTGGTCACCCGCCTCCGGGCCAAGGTGGAGCTGGGCCGGCAGCCCCATCTGAAGGAGCGGCCCGTCCTGATAGTCGACCGTTCCCTGGGACGGCCCGTAGTCGCCGACCGGTTCCCGTCCGCCTCCGGGGTGGCCACCGGGATGACCCTGGAGCAGGCCCTGTCCCGCCAGGCCGACGGCATAGTGCTGGAGGCGGACGAGGCCGCCTACCGCCGGGCGTTCCGGCGAGTTCTTAGCTCCTTGCAGGGAGTCAGCGACCGGGTGGAGGGGGCGGAGCTGGGCACGGCCTACGCGAGGCTGGACGGGCTGGAGGCCCGGCACGGCGGCGAGGCCCGGCTGGTGGAGGCCCTGCTCGACGCCGTGCCCCGGGATCTGGCACCCCGCGTCGGCGTGGGAGACGCCAAGTTTCCCGCCTACGTCGCGGCCCGGAACTGCAGGCCTTTGGGCGCGGCCTGGGTCCCGCCGGATGCAGCCGGCTTCCTAGCGCCCCACCCGGTAGGCCTGCTGCCCATTCCCGAATCATCAAAAAGGGAACTGCGCCAGCTTGGGCTGCACACCCTGGGAGACGTGGCGGCCTGCCGGTGGATACGCTGGTAAGCCGCTTCGGGCCGGCGGGCCGGAGTGCCTGGGAACTCTCCCAGGGCATTGACGGCGCTCCCCTCGTCCCGCTACAGCTCGAAGAATCCGCCGTTGAAAGTACGTCCCTGCCCTTCGCCTCGGCGGCGCTGGAGTTGCTGCTGACAGCGGTGGACCTACTGCTGCAAAGGGCCTACGCCCAGCCCCGGATGCGGGGCCGGTACGCGGGCGGGGCGGCGCTGGAGTGCGTCCTCTTCCGCTCCCGTCCCTGGAAGAAGGACATTCGCTTCAAGCAGCCTGTGGGCGACTGGCAGCGGGCTGCCCGCATCCTGCGGGGCCAACTGGAGGCGGACCACCCTCAGGCTCCCGTGGAGGAACTGACCCTGGCCCTGTCCAACCTCACCGGGGAATCGGGGGTGCAGTTGAGCCTGCTGTCCGATCTGCGGGGAGATCGGGAACGACGGCTGGCGGAAGCGGAACGGCAGCTGCAAACACGCATGGGCGGTAAGCCCGCCCTGTACCGGGTGGTCGAGGTGGCTCCCTGGCATCCGGCGCCGGAACTGCGGGCGATGCAGGTTCCCGTCGGAGCTGCCGGAGGGGGCGGCATGAAGCCCCTGTCCCAGCCCTCCCCGGCCCTGGTCCGGGAGGGGCCGGAGGGCGAGCCTGCGGCGGTGCAATTGGGGAAACGGTGGCTCCGGGTGTCCCGCGTCGAGGATCTGTGGTGCTTCGACCTGTGGTGGATGCCCCAGCCCATGGCCAGGACCTACTACCGGGTGGGCCGGGAGGACGGCGGGGAGGTGACCCTGTTCCGGGATCAGCAGGAGAATCGCTGGTTCCGGCAGGACCCGTGAGCGGCCGCACGGTTCCCATTGTCCACCGGATACGCGGAACTCCGCGCCAAGAGCTTCTACTCCTTCGGGAAGGGAGCCTCCCACGTCCACGAACTGCTGACCCAAGCGGCCGAGTTCGGCCATCCCGCCCTGGCCCTGACCGACGTCAACCTCTGCGGCGCCCTGGAGTTTGCCCGGCTGGCCGCCGGCCTGGACGTCAAGCCCATAACCGGAGGCGAACTGGCCCTGGCCAGCAGCGGCCGCATCGTGCTACTGGCCCGGACGCGGGAGGGTTACGCCAACCTCTCCCGCCTGTTCACCCTGGCCAACGCCCGCGACCGGCGCGAACCCCGGCTGGACCCGGCCTTCCTGCCGGAACACGCCCGGGGCCTCATCCTGCTCACTGGAGGACGCGACGGGCCGCTTTCCCAGCTGCTGAAGGAAGGCCGCCCCGCCGAGGCCCGGGATCTGTTGAGCAGCTACCTTGAGTGGTTCGACAGCGGCTCGGTGTACGTGGAGTTGCAACAGAATTTCCTCCAAGGCGACACGGCCCGCAACCGGGAACTGGCCAAGCTGGCTCGGAGCGCGGGCGTCCCGGTGGTCGCAACCAACGACGTCCACTACCACTCTCCGGAACGCTGCCGGCTGCAACAGGCGCTGGAAGCCGCCCGGCGGAACGTTACCATTGAGCAGGCCCTGCCCTGCCTCAAGCCCAACCACCACCTTTCCCTGAAGCCGCCGGAGGCGATGGAGAAAATCTTCCGCCAGTACCCCGAGGCGGTGGCCAACACCGTCAGGATCGCGGAGCGGTGCGACTTCAACCTTGCCACCGGCCCCGGCTACTCCCTGCCCGACGCCGCGGTGCCCCAGGGCCATACCCCCGAGAGCTACCTGCAGCGTCTGTGCTTGGAGGCCGCCCGCCGGCGCTACGGCTCCGTCCCCCGCCAGGTGCGAGAGCGGCTGGACGAAGAGTTCCGGCTCATCGAGCGCCACGGCTTGGCCGGGTTCCTGCTACTCTACCGGGAGATCGTCCTGCTGGCCCAGGAGATCATGGTGGAGCAGGGGCTGACCCACCCGGAGACGCCCTTGGAGGAACGGCCCCCGGGCCGGGGACGGGGTTCCTCGGTGGCCCTGCTGGTAGGCTACCTCGTCGGCATCAGCCACGTGGACCCGCTGCGCTGGGGCCTGACCCTGGAGCGGTTCATCTCCGAGGACACCTCCATGCTGCCGGACATTGACCTGGACTTTCCCCGCGCCCTGCGCGGCGAGCTCATCCACCGGGTGCACCGGCGCTTCGGGCCGGAACGCGCCGTCCTGGCCGGGGCCATCGGAACCTACTCGGCCAAGGGCATCGTCCAAGACTTGGGCAAGGCCCTGGGACTGCCGCGGGAAGATCTGAAGCGCCTCGCCAAGGGGCTTCAGTCCCACGACGGGGCCAAGCTGCGCGAAGAGATGCTGGCCCGGCCCGGCTTCCGCGGCTTGGCGGACGCCCCGGGCTGGCGGGAACTGGCGGAACTGGCTCCCCAGCTGATGCACGCTCCCCGCAGCTTGGGCCAGCACGTCGGCGGCATGGTTCTGAGCGGTTCCCCCATCCCGGAGCTGGTCCCCACCAAGCCCGGGGCCACGGCGGGCCGGTACATCATGGACTGGAACAAGGACTCCGTGGCCGACGCCAACTTCGCCAAGATCGACCTGCTGTCGTTGCCGGTTCTGGACCAACTGGAGGAGGCCCTGGGCCTGATCGAGGCCCGCGAAGGGCGCCGCCCCGACCTGGCCCGCCTCAGCCCGGACGACCCGGCGGTGTACGACATGATCAACGCCGGCCGCGCCAAGGGGGTGTTCCTGCTCCAGTCTCCGGCCCAACTGAAGATGGCCCAACGGCTCAGGTCCCGCAGCCTGTTGGACCTAGCCTACCAAGTCGCGCTCATCCGTCCCGGGGTGGGGGTGCAGGGCAGCGCCGTGAGCCGGTTCGTGGAGCGCTACCGCCACGGGGCCTCTTGGGAGTACGACCATCCCCTGGAGGAGCGCGCCCTAGAGCGGGGCTGCGGCATCATCGTCTGGCAGGAGCAGGCGGTGCAGCTCATCCAGGACGTGGCCGGCATGACCGCCGCCCAGGCCGACGAGATGCGGCGGGCCTTTGCCCGGCCCAACAACGCGCATCTCGTCGCCCGGCACCGGCGGCGCTTCCTGGAAGGCGCGCTGAGCCGTGGAGTGACGGAGGAGACAGCGGAAAGGATATTCGCCAAGCTCAACGGGCAGTACATGTTCCCGGAAAGCCACTCCCACGCCTTCGCCGTGACCGCCTACCAGGCCGCTTGGCTGAAGCGGCATCACCCCCTGGAGTTCTTCGTGGCGCTGGTCAACAACCAGCCCATGGGCTTCTACCCGGTGGAGACGTTGAAGCAGGACGCCCGGCGCTTCGGCGTTCCCTTCCTGAACCCCGGCGTCAACCGCAGCGGCGCGGACTGCATCCCCTGCGGGGAGTCGCTGCTGCTGGGCCTGCGGTTCGTGAAGGAGGTGGGCCCAGCGTCGGCCGGGCTGATCGTGGCGGAACGGGAGCGGCACGGCCCCTACGCCGGGGCCGCCGACTTGGTGCGGCGCACCGGCCTGAAGCCCGAGGCGGTGGAGTCCTTGGTCCTGGCCGGGGCTTTCGACTCCCTCTGCTCCCATCGCCGCCGGGCCCTGTGGGAGGCCGGCTTGGGCGTCCGGCCCGGGAGGGACGGGCAACGGGCCTTCGCCGGATTCGTGGACAGCGGCTCTCCCAATCTTCGAGACTTCACCGGGTACGAGAAGATGGCCGGCGAGTACCGGGTCATGGGCATTTACCCGCAAGGTCACCTGGTGGAGTTCGTGCGCCCCGGCCTCGGCCCCCGGGTCCTGCCCGCCGCCGCCGTGGACTACGCCAAGGAAGGCGAGGAGGTCCTGGTGGCCGGCTGGCCCATCGCCCGCCAGCATCCCAAGGGTGAGGATGGCACGGTTTTCGTGACCATTGAGGACGAGACCGGGGACGCCCAAGTTATCCTGTGGCCGACGGTATTCCAGCGGAGCCAGGAGCGGTTGGACAGCCACGTGCTGCTGGTGCGGGGAACAGTCTCCCGCTGGGACGGGACCGCCAACGTCGTAGCTTCAGAGGTGCGGGGCATCCATCCCCGCGTCTCCATGCCCGCCGCCCACGATTGGCATTAGGTAGCAACAAGGAGAATTTGATCGGCAGTTCGAGTTTATCAGGTGGTCCGAAGGGGCTGTAGGCAGTACCTTGTTGTTTAAGTTGGCCGCCGAATTGCAGGCCGGCCGAAGGTGGTTTGACAGGACAGTCTCTATTCTACAAGGAAATCCCGGGCGTGATCATACAGCCGGTCGGCCATCGCTCCAATCTCCGCCGCCATCGTCAACTGTCGCCGCCATTCAACTGGGATTGCTTCAGCTCCGTAATACGCCCCGGCGATTTGTCCGTAGATTGCGCCGGTCGTGTCGGCGTCGTCTCCTAGGTTAACAGCCAGAAGCGCTCCTTCACGAAAATCTTGGGCCTTATAGAATGCCCAGAGCGCCGCCTCCAATGCGTGGACAACGTAGCCCGTCCCTTTGATTTCGGGAGGCTCTCGGTGCTTGAATGACCCGTTGGCAATAACGGCTATCTTCTCCACCAATGGACTTCTTATCCAAAGCTCTTCGACCGGGCAATAGCGTGCGGCGAGCAGTGTATCTTTCTTGACGCCTTTCAAAGCACCAACAAGCAGGCCGGAGAAATAGCGGCAAGCGTCAACCGCTTCTTCGGCTCCGTGGGTGGTCCTGGAACTATCCGCGCCCCGGGCGATTGCTTGGGCAGCATCGCCGCTAAAAAACATAGGTACCGGAGCGAGTCGCATCAGTGAACCGTTACCGGCGGAAAACGGGTTCGTAGAACCGGCGTAGGGGTCGTTGGAATCAATGAAGCGTGCCAATGCCGCCGCAACGGTGATCCCTATGTCGAAACATGACCCTGTGGCAGACAGGTAACCCTCCCGCCACCAACGCACATAGCGTTGCATCTGATCCAGAGCGTCAAACTCGCCTCTTTCGATCAAACTCGCCGCCAGACACAAGGCCATGGACGTGTCATCAGTCCATTGGCCGGGCTTCAACCTGAATGGTCCGCCACCAATCATGTCGTCGATTGGATGGAAACTACCGGGCGGCTTGAACTCCAGCGCCGTACCCAGCGCGTCACCAGCCGCTAGTCCCATCATACAACCGCGGAAACGATCCCGAGTTGTTATCGCACTCATCAGGTCACCTCCCCGGCAATGGCTCAACCCAGTTGCGGACATAGGCTCTTTGCTCACGCGTTTCGGGCGATTTGGGATGTCGGTGGACCTTATCAACTTCCTGCCACCACTCGGTAATCTTCTGAAGGGCCGCTTCTCCCGTGTATCCATGCCGCACCAGCCAGCAACCAACCACAGTCCCAGTCCGGCCCACGCCGCCCCAGCAATGGATGTAGATGATCTTGCCGTCTCTACGGGCGGCATCAATAGCGTCGATGATATTGACCATCTGTTCCGGGTTGCTTGGCACGCTCAAGTCAACAATCGGATGTCGCTCCCACCCAACAGTCCGGCCAAGGGAACGGGCTTTCTCCCGCGCAATTTCGACATAAGGGACCAACTCTTTCGTCTCCGTCAGGTCGATGAAATGGTCAATTCCTGCATTGAACAAGGCCTTCAATTTTGTTGCAGCCAACTCACGCTCCTTCGCCCCAGGATACTCTCCTGCCGCGAAGCGACCTGGGATGACCCAGTAACTATTGGGCAGAGGGCGTTCCCCACCGTTAGCGGTGGTCATGCTTGAAGACCTCCTTATTTGGTGGGCGGTGCAGGACTCGAACCTGCGGCCTCCTGCGTGTAAAGCAGGCGCTCTAACCGGCTGAGCTAACCACCCGCCAATGGTGTTGAGGGGATCATATTACAGCATCCGCTTCGGAATGCGCAAACCGCGCGGCCGAAGGGTATTGGTAGCACAGTTGCTATTGCATCAGGCCCAGCCGCAGGCAGACCAAGGCCACCGATCCCGCCAGCATCGCCGCGCTCTTGCTGTACCCCTTCGTCTGCCGTATCAGCCGGTTCAGCTTCCCCCGCAGCCGGGAATGCAGACCCTCGTTCCAGTTCACCGGCCCACCCCTGCCGGCCCGGTGCCGGGCCGGCGGCAGCCAGGACTGATACACCACATAGGCGTCACTACAGTACGTCTCCGCCTCCGGCAGCCGTTCGTACAGCCGCAAAAAGGCGGCCCGCCACGGTCGCCGAGCTCGAAATCCCCTCGCCGCCGCCCGTCAGACCCCAGTCTCACCGCCGTCCAAAGCCACGCCTCCCGCCGTTTCTCCCCATGCCGGGCGCCCACGCAGCTCCACATCTCATCGAAGGCCGTTATCCGGTCCGCGGCCTGGCGCCCCCTTTCCTGCCGTTGCCAGAGCAGCAGGGTCAGGGCCCAGCAGACTTTTTGTCAATCCGGCCGTACACCGTCAGCAGGGGAACGTCCAGGGTGCGGCCCACGGCCCGGATGCTGGCTCCCTCGCAGTACATGGCGATGGCCTGCTCTCTGACCTCCTGGGAGTGGAAGCGGCGGCCGGCCTCCGGGGTGAAATGGTGGACGCAATCGCCGCAGCGGTAGCGTTGCTTGCCCAGGGCGGAGCGGCCATACTGGCGCACCCAGTTGGAGCCGCCATGGGGGCAGCGGACGTGGTGGCGGTATATGCGGGCAGCGGCCATGACAAGCCTCCTTGCCGGGTTGATGCCACCCCGATTCTGGCATAAACAACTGTTGCTAACAATACCTGATGGTTGATTCCCGTGTCGAGCAAGGTTTTCAATTTTGTTGCAACCAACTCAGGCTCCTTCGCGCCGGGATATTCTCCCGCAGCGAAACGGCCTGGGATGACCCAGTAGCTGTTGGGCAAATGGGGATGTTTGTTGTCAGCCATGGTCGTGCCTCAAGACCTTCTTTTGAGCGTTCGGGTGAATGGTCAGGGTAAGTCGTGCTGCAACAAAAAATCTTGAAGGCGAAGGTGAATTGAGTCTCGAAACTGCCTCCGGGCAGGTCGGCTTCCTCGTGTAGTTGACGGGCATACACCACCCACTCATCTATGAGTATCAGGGATGGCCCGTATTCGTTGAGCAACTCCCGTAGGGTGTCCCCCGGGTTGGTGGCCCATTCGTCGTCGGCCCGCACCTGCTCGTAGGCTTTGCGGGCCTCGGTTGACCGAAGGGAGTTGGAAGGCTCCGGCTTCTTGCATCAGGTCGTCAATGCCGGTCAACCCGCCGTGCGGGGTACCGGAAAAGAGATGTACAGAGCCAGCATTGAGTGAGTCTTGCCGCCGCCAAAGTTGGTCTGTAGCTGTACCACCGGGTCACCATCATTGCGGGAGAGCTGCTGCACGGCGTTGACCAGCAGTATGTTATCCCTATCGCCAATGCTTTTCACGACTCGTGATACTGTTCTCTCGTCCAGTTGGCAGATGGTGCAGGTATATCCGGGCCATTACGCTCCATGCACCTGTTGTCCGCCTCATACGGGCCGCTGTCCAAGATGACGACATTGACCATATCGGCCGCGCCCGCGGGGATGCGCCCGCCAACCATGTCAAACGCGCTCATGAGGCATACACCGTACAGCTTGTACCGGAACTCTTCCCAGATGTCCGACACATAGGGAAACCCCCTGCTGGAAAAAGAGGGAGTGATGAGCGGCGTCGCAACTCCCAGCTTATGGACTCGGCGTATCTGGGCGTGTGGGCGTTCAACCTGCATCCGGTTCAATCCTGTCAAGGCAGGACGGGCACTCTCCGCAGGCAGGTGCGTCCTGCCGTTCGCAACTATAGGTCAAGTGCAACGGCACAGAGTTTTCCCTTGCAAATCCGACGATTTCGAACTTGGCATGGGACAAGAACGGCACCGACAGGGTGACGGCGCCCCCGGAATAGCCGTTCAAGAGCCTTTGCATATGCCTGACGAAAAGCGGGGTTGTATCATAGCAGTCAGTGAGCGCGTGAATCCCCAAGTCGACAATCAGCGGCCTCCTTGGAGTAATCCCGGCGGCGGTCAAAACGAACAAGGCGTTTCTGCCAAAAAATTCACCCCTATCCGACACCAAGTTGGCGCCCAGAACCACCTTCTCTATCTCGATTTGGTAATAGTCGGCAACCCGTTGTGTTGCTTCCCATTCACTCAGTGCCGCAGGTTGCCCATAGTCCACGAACATCCCACTCAGGGGCAGTCCAAGCTCTTGGCAGGCAATTATGGCTGCAGACGAATCTACACCCCCGCTCATCAGAACTACACCTCCCTTGTATTTGACCCGAACCACAATCATTCACCTAAGCTGATATTGCCCGCTACCTTTGCGGGTCCGTAGTTTCCTCATGGAGTGTTGTAATGTATCGCGTCGCTTGTCAACTGCTAGAATTGATGCTATATTTCTGATATTATACTATTGGGAATGTGTGATGCCAAGCCTGACTCGCCTGATCATGGAGCACGCTGCCGAGTTGCCGGAAGGAAGTCTGTTGTGACCTAACACCCTGCTTCACCTGGGAAGCAAGGCTGCGGTTGACCAGGCGTTGTCCCGCCTCGCCAGAAGCGGGCGGCTTAACCGGGTCTGTCAAGGCGTTTACGTGCGGCCCGTGGAAACTCGTTTCGGCCTGCGTCTCCCCGCCGTTGAAAAGGTGGTCGAATCCCTAGCGGCGCTGTGGGGCGAGACGATTGTGCCCTGCGGCGGCGCGGCGGCCAATTCGCTGTGACTCACCACCCAGGTGCCGGTGCGGCCGGTCTACCTGACTTCCGGCCAAGCCGTAAGCTAAAGTTCGGCGAGTTGATGATGGAGCTGCCTCACGCCCCAGGTGGCAACTTGTAGCGCCGCACCAGGTGGCTGGTGATGTCGTTCGCGCCTTGGCTTGGACGGAGCCACAGGAGGTTGATAAGAGCATCAGAATAATCGAACAGAAACTCTCCGCCGAAGACCTAGACGAGCTGGCGGCGGCGCGCGCCATCATGCCGGCTTGGATTGCCGAACCCGTGAGCGCATTGGTTGCCGGTGGCTAACGCGCCTTTTTCAATCGTTTTCCATCTGCAACTGGCGGGACGCCCTGGGAATATCTGCGATGCGAAGTCGATGGGTGGTAGTAGCCTTTCGCTGATGTCGAACGCGAATCCGCTGGGGCATGGTCGCCTTGCGTACACGGCAAATGGGAAAGGTCCGCCCGTGCTGTTCGGGACTCGACAAAGGTGCTAAGGAAGCGTCCCTAAATAACCCTAATCCATCGTAACCCGGAGTGACCAGAGGAATATGGTCAACAACGTTAATGGTCGCTAGTCACGTCTGCTGGCGATGTTGATTGACGGGGACAATGCTCAACCTTCCTTGATAGAGCACGTCCTCGCCGAAGCCGCAAAATATGGAGTCGTGACAACGCGGCGCATCTATGGGGATTGGACTGAGCCGCAAATGTCGGGATGGAAGGATTCTCTCCATTCTCTCGCAGTCCAGCCGGTCCAGCAGTTTCGCTACACAGTTGGCAAGAATGCTACGGACAGCGCCCTGATCATCGAGGCTATGGACCTGCTGCATTCAGGAAGCGTCGGCGGATTTTGCATTGTTTCCAGCGATAGCGATTACACCCGGCTAGCCACGCGGATCCGTGAAAGCGGGATGTTCGTTATGGGGGTGGGACGGTCGAATACGCCCAAGTCCTTCGTGAACGGGTGTGAGGTCTTCGTTTACACGGGGAATCTGTCACCTAAGGAAAGACAACGGCCGCCAGGCAACGGAGAAATCGCACCCCGAATGGACCGCACTGGTAGCCCATGCCATTGACATGGCATCCCAGGACGACGGCTGGGCGCTTCTTGCCGCCGTCGGATCGAACCTACAAAAGCTCAACCCTGCGTTCGACTCCAGGAGCTATGGCTACAAGCAATTGTCGCTGTTGGTCAAGTCTTGCCCAGTTTTATTTGACATCAAGGGGAAGCCGGCTGCCTACGTCAGGGTGAAGTCTTGAAAAAACAGGTGCAATTCGCTTTTGTAAGGTTGATGGACTGCAAACGCTCCAATAACAGGGCGCGTCCAGTCTCTCTGTAATAAGCATGGATATTCAAGAGAGGGCTAATAGGAATTGACCATTGACACCACAATCCGAGAAGGGCAACTCCTCACCGGGCCGCTGTTCAACGAGCCGATGCGGGTGGAGACCGTGCGCCCTAAAGGGCCCGATTCCGTGGAGGCAGGACTAGTTGGGCAGCGGACCGAGCGGTTCCGAAAGGTTACGCTGACTTCGGCTGACCTCTTGGAATTGACCTTCGCCGACGCCGCATGGACTTACGACGGGGATGGAAGTCTGTTGAAGCTGGGCCTCCAAGCCTATTCCCTCGGCATCGCCCACGAGTTCGACCCCTATTTCGGTCTCTCCATTTCCCGGGTGGACCCGCTGCCGCATCAGCTTGAAGCGGTCTATGAATACTTCATGAAGCTGCCCAGCGTGCGGTTTCTGCTGGCTGACGACGCCGGTGCCGGCAAGACCATCATGGCCGGACTTTTGATCCGCGAGCTTAAGCTCCGAGGATTGGCTGAGCGGGTACTCATCGCCTGTCCGGCGAACCTGACCTTCCAGTGGCAGCGAGAGCTCAAGGAGAAGTTCGACCAGCAATTTTTCGTTCTGAAAGGCGGCGATATTCGCGACCAGTTCGGCGTCAACCAATGGCTCAGCCAAAAGCAGGTGATTACTTCCCTCGACCTCGCTAAGCGCGAGGATATTCTGCCCGGGTTGCGTCAAGTCCATTGGGACCTGGTAATCATCGACGAAGCGCACCGTATGTCGGCGCGGGACGAAACTCATAAGAGTATGCGCTACCGGCTCGGCGAACTGCTCCGCGACAGCGCGGACAATATATTGCTGCTGACCGCCACACCGCACAAAGGAGACCCCCACAACTTCACCCTCTTCCTGCAACTCTTGGACCAGGACGCCTACGCCGACGTGAAGTCCATCCGAGAAGCCATGGAACGAAGGCGGGCGCCCTTCTACCTGCGCCGGACCAAGGAGGCGATGGTCTATTTCCCGGAGCGCCAGCCGGACGGAAGCTGGGCCGCCAAGCCGGTGTTTACCAAGCGGATTACCCGCACTGCCGACTTCGAGCTCGACGGGGGCGAGCTCGATTTATACCAGAATGTCACCCGGTTCGTGAAGCGGCAGAGCGCCCGGGCCGCCGCCCAGGGTGATGACCGCCGTGCTCGCGCCGTCGGCTTCCTCATGTCGATGTACCAGCGCCGGCTGGCCTCCAGCGCCTATGCCATGCGCCGCTCGCTGGAAAACCGGTCTAGGCGGCTGGAAGATGGCCTGAAGCAGGCCCAGGACCTGGCGCGGACAGCGCCGCCGGACCTGCCCGACTGGGAGGACTTGGAGGAGATGGAGGACACCGAACGGGAGCGGCTGGAGCGGATGCTGGAAGCGGTCACCCTGGCCGGCAACGCCGGTGAAGTCCGCAAGGAAATTGCCGAACTTCAGGGGTTGGCCGCAGATGCCAGGGCCGTCGAAGAGTCCGGCAGCGAAGCCAAGCTCAACCGCCTCCGTGGAATCCTCAGAGAGCAGGGGTTCTTTGACGACCCGGACCAACGGCTGCTCATCTTCACCGAGTTTAGGGACACGCTGGACTACTTGGTAGAGAACCTGAAGGGGTGGGGTTTCCGCGTGGGGAGTATCCACGGGGGCATGAGGCCGGGTTCCCGGGACGAGCCGGGTTCCCGTCTCTACGCGGAACAGCAGTTCCGGGACGGCGAAATCCAGGTTCTGGTGGCAACCGAAGCGGCCGGGGAGGGCATCAACCTCCAGTGCTGCCACGTCTTGTTCAACTACGACATCCCCTGGAACCCGAACCGTCTTGAGCAACGCATGGGGCGCATCCACCGCTACGGCCAACGCTTCGACTGCCTCATCTTCAACTTCGTCGCCACCAACACCATCGAAGGCCACGTGCTCCAACGGCTGCTGGGCAAGCTCCAGGAGATCCGGGACGCCCTGGATGATGATGCCGTGTTCAACGTGGTCGGCGAGGTTCTGCCGGCCGCCCAGGTGGAGCGGGTCCTCCGGGACTACTATGCCGGGAAGTTGGGAGAAGCAGACCTGGAGGACCGGCTCTTGCGGGACGTGGACGAAGGACGGTTCCGGGAAATCTGCCAGACTGCTCTGGAGGGATTGGCCTCCAAGAAGCTCAACCTAGAGATGCTGGTGGAGCGCCGCGCCCGCGCCCAAGAGCGCCGCTTGGTGCCCGAAACCATCGCCCGGTTCATGGCCGAGAGCGCCCGGAACGCGGGCCTTACTCTCAACCCGGTGCGCGGCCAGCCCCACACCTTCGATCCGGGCCGGACGCCCGCCAGTCTGAGACGGTACGAGCGCGAGCCGGACTGGAATCTCCCGCCCCTCGTGTCCCGCTACTCCCGCCTGTCCACGAACCGTGACATTGCCGAAGAAGGAAACCTCGAATGGGTCACGCCGGGGCATCCGTTGTTCGAGGCCCTGCGCCGGCATAGCCTGGAACTCGGCCAAGACGCCTTTTCCAAGGGCGCCTGTTTCCATTCATTGGAACACGATGCTCCGGCGCGCCTCGACTTCTACCGCGCCCGGGTGGTTGACGGCTTGGGGCAGGTCATCCATGAACGGCTGTTCACCTTGGAACTGGCCGACGGGCGCGAACCTCTGCTCCGGCAGCCGGACATCCTCGGCAACCTCAGCCCCGCCGCTCTGGACGGTTTGCCCTCCGTGGCCTTCCTACCGGAGGCCGACGTATGGCTGAACCAGCACGCGCTGACCCCGTTCCTCAACGAAGTGCGCGAGGAGCGGGTGACTGAACTGGACCGCATCGCCGAGCACATCGAACTCTCCCTGACCGAGGTGCTGCACCGGATCGACTTGGAGATTGGCCGGGCCGCCGATGAGGTGGAGCAACAGGTTACCGGCGCCGAAGGACGCCTGGCCCAGGCGGAAGCCCGCCACGACGAGGCGACGGCCCGGCGGGAACGGCGGCGGCGCGAGCTTACCCAGCAGCGCGCCCTCACCCTGCAAAGCGTGGAAAGGCTGACCAGCATCCTGATACTGCCCCACCCCGACGGCAGTGACCCGGAGGTGCAGCGGCTGCGGCCCAACTCGGAGACCGAAATGACCGCTATGCAGGTGGTCATGGCCCGCGAGAAGGCCCAGGGACGCCAAGTAGAAGATGTCCACGAAAAGAATTTGGGTTATGATGTGACCAGCCTGGACGTGAGTTCCGGCGAGCTGCGCCTGATCGAGGTGAAGGGCCTAGCTGCCGAGACTGGAACCATCCTGCTGTCGCCCAACGAACGGCGGGTGGCGGAAGACCGGCGGGACTGCTATTGGCTGTACGTGGTGACCAATTGCGCCGCCGAGCCGGAGTTGCAGGAACCCATCCGTGACCCGGCCAACTTCCCGTGGCATGAGGTCAGCAAGGTGCAGCACTACTGGCTGGAAGTGGACGCCATGACCCGGCCGATGCAGGTGCGGGAGGAAGGGGCGCACTATGGTTGACGGTGGCACCAGCAACCAGTCAGAACAGCTTCAACTTAACTTGCTGGAGAATGCACACGATTTTCTGCTGAGCGCCGCCGAAGCAGTTCACCGCGACGAAGGCCCGCGAAGCCTGAAAGAGGCGGTGTTGCATTTGGCCAACGGAGTTGAATTGTTGGTTAAAGCCAGGATAGCGCGTGAACATTGGTCACTGATCTTCTCCAATATAGACCAAGCCAGCTATGACAAACTTTCCAAAGCAGATTTTACCTCAGTCGATTTTCCGAAGGCTCTCTCACGGCTAGAGCAAATTGTAGGGGTTCCTATCGACAAGTCAATCAGGTCCCGTGTAGAAGACCTCCGGCAGCTACGGAATCGGCTCACGCACTTTACCGCGACACTAGATTCAGCCCAGACAAAATCGTTGGTAGCTAAATCGATGACCTTCTGTGTCGAATTTTGTGAACAGCAAGACATGGTGACTACTGATGCAGAGAACAAGCTCGGCGAGATTCACAAAAATCTCACTGAGCTTCAAGAATTCGTAGATGATCGGATGAAAAGCATTTTAGAGGGTCAAAAGTATGCGCTAATTTGGGAATGCCCTGAGTGCTGGCAAAGAGCGTTAGTCATTGATGTTGATGAGACTAACTGCAAATTTTGTAAGCATAAGATTGATCCACTCGAACTAGCGGCTGACAATTCCGAGCGTGATGTGGAAGACTGTCCTGAGTGTGGCGAGGAATCAACGTTTGCCTTTGTCTTGTACAACAACGATGCAGGTGAATGGGTATGCTTCTCGTGTGGTGAAAGAGGCGAAAATTACCAACACTGTATACGGTGTGACCGTATGGAATACTTCTCTGACAAAAACGACGTGGAAATCTGCGAAAGTTGTTGGTCAGACATTATGAGTCGAGGGTAGAAAATTGATCCCCCCATCCTGCAAGCGCCTGGCCGAGGTGGACTTCCCCATTGCCGAGGTAGGTTCAGCCGTCCTGAGCCGCGAGAAAAGATTTCCGGCGCCTCGTGGGTTACCTTCCACGTTGCATCAGTGGTGGGCGCGGCGGCCTTTGGCATCGTCCCGAGCGGTGCTGCTGGCGCTGTTGCTGCCCGACCCGTGCGACCCGCATTGCCCGGAAGCGTTCAAGGGGCGGGCCCGGAAGACTCTGCTGGCGATGCAGGCGCGGCCCTCCGGCTGGGATGAACAGGTCCGGTCGGACGCAGGGTTGCGGCGGGCGCTGCTGAAGTTCATCGCCGACTTCGCCAATTGGGATAACGCAGCCAACGCCGAATACCTGGAGGCGGGCCGGGCGCTGGTGCGGGCCGCTCACCCGGAGGAGACGCCCCTGGTGGTGGACCCCTTTGCCGGTGGCGGCTCCATCCCCCTGGAGGCCCTGCGCTTGGGCTGCGAAGCCTTCGCCAGCGACCTCAACCCGGTGGCCTGCCTGATTCTCAAGGTGATGCTGGAGGACATCCCCCGCCACGGGCCGGGTCTGGCCGACGAACTCCGCAAGGCCGGCGCGGCAATCAAGGCCCAGGCCGAAAAGGAACTGGTTGACCTCTACCCCAAAGACCCGTATGGCGCCACGCCCATTGCCTACCTGTGGGCGCGCATCGTCCGCTGCGAAGCCCCCAACTGCGGCGCGGAGATTCCGCTGGTGCGCTCCTTCTGGCTGTGCAAGAAGCCCAATCGCAAGCGGGCGCTGCGTCCCAACGTAGTCCGTGATGACGGCGTTCCGCCCCGGGTGGAGTTCGAGATATTCGAGCCGCAGGCCGATAGAGAAGTGGGCAACGGCACCGTGGCCCGTGCCCGTGCCACCTGTCTCTGCTGCAACGCTGTCCTGCCGCCGGAACGGGTGCGCACCCAGCTTGCCGCCCAGAAGGGTGGCGCGGACGCGGTGTTCAACCAGCAGGGCCACCGCACCGGCGGAGCGCGCATGACGGCGGTGGTATCCCTCAAGCCCGGCGAGCCGGGCCGCCACTACCGCCTGCCCACGGATGCCGATTACGCCGCGGTGCGCCGGGCACAACAGAGAGTGGCGGACATCCTTGACGAATGGGAACGCGGCGGGAGGCAGGGACTTTGCCCGGTGCCGGATGAGCCATTACCGCCGATTGGGACGCTGGGCTTTCGAGTCCAACGATACGGGATGCTCCAGTGGGGCGACCTGTTCACGGCGCGGCAGAAGGCGGCGACGACTTCGTTGGTTCGTGGAATAGCTGACAAGTGGAATACAGGCCAAGGTGAGTACATAGCCGAACTCATGGTGATGGCCCTTGACAAAGTGATCGACTTCAACTGTTCTCTGGCCAGTTGGCGGGCGACCGAAGACGTGAGAAACGTCTTCGGTCGCCAAGCTCTTCCGATCATCTGGGACTTTGTAGAGACCAACATCAATAACGCCGCCTATGTCGGAGTTGAACGAGCCATCAACCATGTCTTGCAAGTCGTGAACCACACATCGGCAGCTATCAAACAGTTCGGGATTGTACAACAAGAGGACGCTGCCAATCATTCACTTCCTGACCAAGCTGCCAGCAATTTGTTTACCGACCCTCCCTATTACGATGCTGTCCCGTATGCTGATTTATCCGATTTCTTCTTGGTCTGGCTCAAGCGAGCCTTGCCCGGCCACCCGTTGTTGCTGAATCCTTGTAATCCGAACAACCCGCTCTCACCCAAGAATGCAGAAGCGGTTCAGGACGAGACCAAGCAGGTCAACGGTCGCCCGAAGGACCGCGAATGGTTTGAGGAGACTATGGCGAAAGCCTTTGCCGAAGGCCGCCGCGTTCTGATCGATGATGGCATCGGCTCCGTAGTATTCGCCCACAAGACCACCGAAGGTTGGGAGTCTCTGCTTTCTGGCATGATACGCGGCGGCTGGACCATTACCGGGTCTTGGCCCATTGCTACAGAGAGTGCTACGCGTCTGCGTGCCCGCGACTCCGCCGCTCTCGCCACCAGCGTCCACCTAATCTGCCGCCCGCGGCCCGAGGACGCGCCGGTGGGCGATTGGGCCGATGTGCTGCGGGAGTTGCCGGAGCGCGTGGGGGAGTGGATGGAGCGGTTGCAGGGTGAGGGGATCCGCGGGGCCGACCTGGTGTTCGCCTGCGTCGGGCCGGCCCTGGAGATTTACAGCCGGTACTCCGGTGTGGAGACGGCAGAGGGCCGGGCGGTACTGTTGCCGGAGTACCTGGAGAAGGTCTGGGAAGTGGTGGGCCGCGCCGCCCTGGAGCAGGTGCTGGGGACGGCGGAGGCGCAGGCCCGCAACGGCGCGGCGGGCGCGCTGGAGGAGGACGCTCGCCTGACCGCCCTGTTCCTGTGGACGCTGCAAAGCACCGCCGAAAGCGTTCAACCCGTCAGCAACGGCAATGCCACCGAGGATGAAGAAACGGACGAGGAGGAGGAAACACCCACGCGCCGGAAGACCGTCGGCTACAGCCTGCCCTTCGACGTAGCCCGCCGCTTTGCCCAACCCCTGGGCATCCACTTGGATGAATGGGAGTCGCGCATTATCCAGACCGAAAAGGGGGTGGTGCGGCTGAGGCCGGTTGCCGAACGGAGCAAGGAGCTTTTCGGCGAGTCCGGGGCGGATACCCTGGCCGACGAAATCGAGTCCAGCGCCGCAGCATCGGCCCAACTTGCCCTGTTCCCCGAGGAGGCGCCTGCCGTGCGGGGCCGGCCACGCCGGCGGGGTCGTCCCTCGGGATCGAGTGGCAACGGTCTGGACGCTCCCATGGGAGCCACGACCTTGGACCGGGTTCACGCCGCCATGCTGTTCCAGGCATCGGGCCGCACCGAAGCCCTGCGCAACCTGTTGCGGGCTGAGCAAGAACGCGGCCCCGATTTCCTGCGCCTAGCCAACGCCCTGACCGCCCTCTACCCCCGGGGCAGCGAGGAAAAGCGCCTGCTGGACGGTATGCTGCTGGCGGCGCCCCGGTAACATACGGCGATGAACCCAGGAGGAAAGCCATGCCCACCAATCAAGAACTCCTCAGTCGCATCACCGCCCGTGCTGACGTATTCGGCGGGAAACCGATCATCCGGGATATGCGCATATCGGTGGAGCTCATCCTGAGCCTGCTGAGCCAGGGATCCACCCAGGAGGAACTCCTAGACGACTACCCCTAGCTGGGACCTGAAGATATCTGGGCCTGCATTGCCTACGCCCACACCGTCATATCAGGGGACACGCTGGCTCCGGTCTCGGTTGCCGGACCGTGAGATTCATTACAGACCGGTGCGCCGGACGCCGGTTAGCAGAGTGGCTCAGCGGCGGCGGCCATGACGTGCTTGAAGCCCGAACTCTCGGCCCTGACCCCGGAGACCGGCCTTGTTGGAGTTGGCGGAATCGGAGAGACGGGTTCTCATCACCGTAGACACAGACTTTGGAGAGCCAATCTACCTGCACCGAGTTTCCCATGCCGGACTGATACGCCTGCCCGATGTTCGGATGCCCCAACGAATCGAAATGGTTGAAGAGGTAATCAGCCATTACCGTCAAGGGCTTGAAGAACGCGCCATAATAACTATACAAGGCGGACGGACAAGGCGGACGGATCCGGATTTCCCGGCCGCCAACGTTTTGAAGCACCAGTAAGGAGTCGTACCAATGGATCCCTGGTATCGAGTAGTAACACTCCGTGACGAGGTTCGGGAGGGCCGCTCCTTCAGCCCGGACGAGTTCGCCATTGCCCTGGAGCAGGTCGTTGCCGGGACCGCGCCACCGGACTACACCGACCCGGAGCAGTTCTTTTCCCGCACCTGCTTCACCCGTGCGCTGACCGAGCACTCCGGCATGGTGCTGCGGCGTCTGTCCGGCAGAACAGAGAACACCGCGCCAGTGGTGACGCTGGTCACCCAATTCGGCGGCGGCAAGACCCATACACTGACTTCCCTCTACCATCTAGCCAAAGCCGGACGGGAAGCGGGCAGATTGCCCGGCGTTGCCCAGCTTCTGTTCGAGGCGGGCATCCCGCAAGCCCCAGACGCCCGCGTGGGCGTCTTCGTCGGCAACGCCTGGGATCCCTCGGATGGGCGGGAGACGCCCTGGATTGACTTGGCCCGTCAACTGGCCGGCGACCGGGGTATTGCCGCCCTCGGCAACAGCGCTCGGACCGTGCCGCCGGGAACCGAGGCGCTGTCCAAAGTATTTGCTGCCGCGGAACGTCCGGTGCTGCTACTGTTCGACGAGGTGCTGAACTTCGTCAACCGCCACCGCGTCATGGCCGAACCCTTCCACGCTTTCCTGCAAAACCTGACCGTGGCAACCACTGGCGCAACCCGCGCTGCCGCCGTCATCAGCTTGCCCCGGAGCCAAGTCGAGATGACCGAGTGGGACCAAGAATGGCAGGACCGTATCACCAAAGTCGTCCGCCGCGTCGCTCAAGACCTAATTGCCAACGACGAGTCTGAGATTAGCGAAGTCGTGCGCCGGCGTCTGTTCGAGGACTTGGGGAGCCTGTGCGTCCGTCAGCGGGTAGCCAGAGCTTACGCGGACTGGTGCTTCGAACGTTCGGCCCGTCTCCCTTCCGAATGGACTGCCGTGGACTCGGCTACCACTGGGTCAGGGGCGCGGGAGTTCCTCCAGAAGCGTTTCGAGTCCTGTTACCCATTCCACCCGGCCACCCTTTCCGTCTTCCAGCGCAAGTGGCGGGCGCTCACCCAGTTTCAGCAGACCAGGGGATCCCTGGCGATGCTGGCGCAATGGATTTCCTGGGCCGCCCGGGAGCAGTTCCGGCAAGCCCGCACCGAACCGTTGATTACCTTGGGGTCTGCCCCACTCCATGTATCAGAGTTCCGTGCCGTGGTCCTTGGACAGTTGGGCGAGTCCCGCCTCGACACTGCCATAGACGCGGACATTGCCGGAGAAACTTCCCACGCTCGGCCCTTGGACGCCGACGCCAAGGGCGCTCTGCGCGACATCCACCGCCGGGTGGGGACGGCAATCCTGTTCGAGTCCTCCGGGGGCCAGGTGGACAAGGTGGCCCATCTGCCGGAGTTGCGCTTCGCCCTTGGCGAGCCGGAGGTGGAGACAACCACCGTGGACAATGCGGCGTCGGCCCTGGAGAAGTCCGGCTTTTTCCTGCGCAAAGTAGGGACGGACGGCTATCGCATCCACCATCAGGCGACCCTGCGCAAGGCGGTAAGTGACCGGCGCGCTTCGCTCGACGAGGAGATGGAGGTTAAACCCGCCGTCCGCAAACTCGTGCAGGACGAATTCTCCCGGGGCGCAACAGTGCCGGTGGTCTATTTCCCGGAGAGCGGCGACGCGGTGCAAGACTCGCCCCGGCTGACCCTGGTGGTCGTGGATCCTGCCGAGGAATGGCGGCAAGGCGGTCACCTCGCTGAAAGCATCGTCCGGTGGACCAGAGACCGGGGCAGGTCGCCAAGACTCTATCCGGGTGCGCTGGTCTGGTGCGCCCGCAAGCCGGGGCGGGAACTACGGGAGAATGTCGAGCTATGGCTCGCTTGGCGGCGGGTGGAGCACGAAGTGTCGCAGGGGATTCTGGGTGCCGAATTCGACCAGGCCGACCGTGCCGAAGTGCGGGCCAGGGTCAAAGAAGCAGAGGACGCAGCCAAAGATGAAGTATGGGCCGGTTACCGCTTTGTTGCCCTGGGAGACGCTCAATCTACGGACGGGCTGAAGACAATCGATCTTGGCGCCGGCCATTCCAGCAGCAGCGAGACCCTATGCGGGCGCGTCATCGCTGCTTTGAAGTCCGATGGCCTGCTCAACGAGTCCGTCGGCGCCGGGTACATCGGCCGGCACTGGCCGCCCGCCTTCAAGGAATCCGGGGCCTGGCCTCTAATCAGCCTGCGCCAGAGCTTCTTGAACGGGGCATTGACAAGGCTCATCGACCCGGATGCGGTGCTTCGCCGTCAGATAGTCGAGTTCGTCGGACGCGGAGACTTCGGCCTGGCCTCCGGAGACAGCGTCGGCCAATATGGGCGGCTTTGGTTTGCCGAACCAATCGGAGCGGAGGAAGTCGCGTTTGAAGCCAACGTCTTTCTGCTAACGAAGGCCAAGGCTGAGCAGCTTCGAACCAAGCCGGCGGAGCAGGAACAACTCCAAACTGAAATCCCTTCTACTGTAAGTTCCGCCGCTGAAATGGAAACTAAACCCGAGACTGCCGATCCTGTTCCCGAACCTCCGGTTCAACCAAGCCGAAAAGCTACGCTACGGCTGAAAGGCACTGTGCCTCCCGAAGTCTGGAACCGGCTCGGGACCAGACTTCTGCCCAAGCTCAGGTCAGGGGAAGACCTGAGCGTTGGCGTAGAGTTCTCGGTAAACGTAGAGGCGGCCGTCGCCGGGAATCTCGAGACAGAACTCCGGCAGGCATTGGCTGACCTGGGGCTGGGAGAGCAGGTCATTGTTGAACTTTCGTGAGCAGGGGCTGGTGAACCGACAGTGACAGTTTACGCAAGAAGCCTGTCAGCCAACAAAGCTGACGGGCTTGCCAAAGAATTAGTCCTTCGTCGCATATTCACCATATCAGGGGATGCCGCACTTCTGTAATCGATTGCTCTCAGTCCTCCCATATTCGCGGTCCGCCTTGACAACCTTTGGTCAACGAGATATTTTTCAGTGAGCCGAAGGTCGGGACTTCGGGCAACAAAAAGACCCGTATACATAGACAGACTAGGGAGGAATCCACACATGTTGTGGCTACCTCCTTTGGTATCCTTGTGGACTAACACCCCCACGCCAACCACTTCTTCCTCGCGCTCCCGCCCATTGCCAGCGCTCACTCGAGTAGGGACATGGATGCAGGTCTTGGCTTGCTATCCTTTCCCGCAGGCTGCGCCAGTTCCTCACCCGAAAACTCAGCCTAGGAGAACAGTGATTGCTATCCTTAGTACGGGGTCATTCCGGTGGCC
This sequence comes from Dehalococcoidia bacterium, assembly GCA_965213725.1. Lineage (GTDB taxonomy): Bacteria > Chloroflexota > Dehalococcoidia > Lucifugimonadales > UBA3495 > VXOI01. The sequence continues at coordinate 778,576 of OZ243924.1, read as the reverse complement.
GTTGCCGTTCCTGCCAACCGTCTCGACAATCTTCCCATTGCCGTTGACATAGAATTCCACAACCTCTGGCTCCGGATCAGCTTCCACCGCCTGCCAGTCGTCGTCCACCAAGTACTCCTCTGAGGCGTCCTCGGCGTCCCTGGCCTGGGCGAAGACCGCTTTCACGGTTTCATCGTCCTTCTCACCGCCGTTGACAATCTGCCGGGCCAGGGCCAGCATCAGGTTGTCCCCTTAGGCGGCCGACCCTTTTTCAGGCACACCCACAGCCAGGGAGCTTTGGAGTTTCTTGACCACCAGCTTCAGGGCCTCCGCGTGAAGCGTGTTCCGATATTCATGAACACCACTTTTATCGAACGCTTTTGCCCGATGCGCCAAGAGCGGCGCGAAGCCTGCCGCATCGTGTAAACGCTGTAATCAGTTTCAAATCGAAAGATTGTAGGAAAATCCACCAAGTACACCCCGGTGTAATTCTCAGTATAATGCGGAATTGACTTTGCCGTCTCGCGCCAGCAAACCTAGGACGGGGAATACACCAGCATTTCCACGTTTTAGTTGTACCCTTTAATATCTCGCTGCAACCGAGATGCGGTACAGCTCAGCCTCCGACAACCCTTCGTACAAACGCAGGAAGGGCGCTCGCTGTGGTCTCACACCTCAAAGCCCCCCAGCGGCGGCTGTCCGATCCTGCACCACCACCATCCAGATCGGGCAGTCCTTCCGATTCTCCCTACGTCTAGCCCTCGAGTCCACGTCTCATCCCAGGCAATCACCAGAGACTCCTAGCAGCCCACCTCCCTTCGGTGCACCGCCAGCTCCGCTCTCACAGACGGCTCAGGGCCTGGATCCCCTTTTTTCACCCGCCCCAGCAACGCCGGGGCGCCGTACCCCAACATCCGCTCGATGGCCCTCAGCCCGCTGCCTTCGGCGTACATCCGCCGGGCTGATAACGCCGGCCGCAGTCCCCGCAACGGTAATGCTGCATCCCTTGATTGAAGCCATGCTTGAACCTCCAGTTGGAGCCACAATTTCCTTTAGCATGAATTGCATTGCCACCCCCTGGCAACGCCTCGCGGTTGCTTTTAGGCGTGCCGGGCGATGATGTCCTTCATGTCGGCAGGTTCAAATGAGAGGTCTGTCAGCCCCATAGAGATAGTGGTCCAGATTGTCGATCAGGTCATCCGGCCAATTGTCCCACTCTTCCTGCGGAACGTCTGAAAACAGATCCCGGACGCAGTTGAAGAGCCGGCCCGCCGGCGTATCCTGGAGTTCGGGAAAGGATTCTTGCCCTCCTCAGATCCCAAGGTATAGAAGTCCAACCTCTCAATCAAATCCGGCGGCAGCTTGGCCCATTCCTCCGGCGGGACCCGCCCAGCGAAATCTTCAAGGATGTCTTCGACAGTTCGCTTCGATCGGTCCATATCTTCGTCCACTCCATACAGGCGCCGGAAACCACCCCCCGCTTCAATGAAGCGGGAGTTTTACGGGCAATGCCGAGATACCCTGATTACAATAGGTTGTTTGAGCAACCGGTTATGCTCTTACACCCACATAGCCGTAAGTTGCCGCTTGAGCAACAGGATAATAGACGAACTCACAATACCATACAAGACAAACACCGGCAGAGACGCAGCCTGTCGGCCCTACCTTTGCCCTCACGCCACAAGCCCTAAAGGACAGCACCCGCCCCTAGCCGAGAAACGCATCACGCCCGCCCCGAGGAGAAACGACAGGACACCGCGGGTACATCCAAGGCTAACGTCCGTCCCGACCGAGAAGGCAAAATCCTTCACCCAGCCGTTCACCCCCCCAAATCGCCGCCCGCACACCGAAGAGGAGAAGACATGACCAAATTGGCAATCATCGCAGCGACCCTGGCCCTATTCCCATCCACCGCCGGCATCGTCAACGCCATTATCTGGATAAAGAGCGCCGAAGCCAAACGCGAAACCGCCATTCCGCAGGTCCTGGGACCAGGATCCTACGCCATACCGGGATATCAGCGGCTCATCGAAGCGGCGGAGGTCCACGACTGGAGATCCCAACGCGACTTCACCATCCACATAGAGAGAGGCCTCAAAGACGAACTCTACGACCGGATAACGAAGCTCAGTTCCAGAATGGGCTGGCGCTCACGGTATGGCGGCCCACACAACGACATATCATCACCCTCCCAGCCAACCAGATAGGAGATGTGGAACGATTGGAGAAAAACCCCAAGATGTGGATCAGAGAAAAAACCGGCCAGCCCCCGGCCCGGGAAGTGCCGGAAGAACCCCTAGTGAACGTCTCCCTGGACATAGACGGGTTTTACGGCCCATCCCTTTGGCCCGAGGTCCTGCTGTACACCTCCATAGGCGGAATGACAGTCTTCATAGGACTAATGTTTTCCATTCTCATTTGGAGCATTAGCGAAGCACAGCCGAGAACATGTCCTTGAACCAATGACAAGGATATACCAAGGGAGAAATCAGCCGGAATATCAACAAGGCCGGGCTAACGGACTGCATCGCGGCCCGGCACGGCCGGCTCTATCCCGCTTCACCCGGATACCGGCCTGCCTGCGGTTCCTGGGGCGGGGCGTCGGGAAAGCGAGCGCTCAGGCGAGACGCTGCTCGTTGACGGCCGCAAGCTGAGATACATGGTGGACCGCGCCCACTAGAGCCTGTCCGCTGAGGAAATTTCCCGCCTCTCGAAGGAACCTTAGTACTTGACACCTTTTTGGTAACAGTTTAGTATGTTGGCACTTGGGAGGTCTAACGTCCCGTTGTGCGAATCATATCAAAAAGGGTGCTCCGTGAATTCTGGCAACGCCATCCCGAATCCAAGCAGCCGCTGCTGGCCTGGTTCCGGGAGGTGGAGCAAGAGGACTGGCTTACACCGGCTCAGGTCTTGGAGTGCTACCCCAACGCCAGCATTGTAGGCTCAGACCGGTTGGTATTCCGAATCCGGCGCAACGACTATCGGATTGTGGTCAGGATTTTCTACCCAGGAAGAGAAGTTTACATACGTTTTGTGGGCACCCATCAGAAATATGACCGTATCAACGCAGAGGGAGTGTAATCATGGCACAAATCCGGGCGATCCGCTCAGAAGAGGACTACGATGCTGCGCTGGCCCGGATAACTGAACTCATGGACGCGCTGTCCGGGCCGGAAGGGCAGGTCGAGGACGTGGATGATCCCAGCCGGGTCGAGTTGGACGTGCTTGCTGACCTGGTGGAACTCTATGAAGAGCGGCATCATCCCATCGGCTTTCCCGACCCCATTGCCGCCATCAAGTTCCGCATGGACCAGGCCAACCTGACTCCCCGCGACCTGGCGCCGTTCCTCGGGAGCCGGGCCAAGGTCTCAGAGGTGCTTTCGGGCAAGCGAGCCATCACCATGGCCATGGCCCGAGCGCTTCACCGGCATCTGGGGATACCCGCCGACATCCTCCTGCGGGAACCGGGCGCCCGCCTGCCGGACGCATTGCCGGGCTTGGAATATACCAGGTTCCCTCTAAAAGCCATGGCCAAGGCGGGCTGGATTCCTTCCGTTGCACACTTGAAGGATCAGGCGGAAGAGTTGGTCACCGGCCTGATGGATCGGGCCGGCGGCCGGGCATTTGCCGCCGCCCCTTTGTACCGCAAGAACGATGGCCGTCGAGTCAACGCCAAGGCCGACGATTACGCCCTGCAGGCATGGTGCTGGCAGGTATTGGCCCAAGCCGGGGAAAGGCACTCAGCCGCAGAGTACCAAGCGGACGCTCTTACTCCTCAATTCTTGCGCCAAGTCGCGCGGATGAGTGTATCGGAAGACGGCCCGGTGCAGGCCAGGGAATTTCTGGCGCAACAAGGCATCGGACTGGAATACGTGAATCACCTTCCTAGGACTCACCTTGACGGCGCGGCCCTGCTCCTTCCCAACGGCAGGCCGGTAATCGGCCTGACTCTGCGCTATGACCGTATCGATAACTTCTGGTTCACCTTGCTGCACGAGTTGGCCCACGTGAGCCAGCACCTGGATGATTGCAGCAAGGGGATCGGCTTCGTGGACGACCTCAGCCTGCGCGGTGTCGAATCAGGCGGGAGTGACACCGCCGAACAGGAAGCTGACCAATGGGCTCAGGACGCTCTGATACCACCGAAAGTCTGGGACGGCGGCGTCATCCTGGAAAACCCCGGGCCAATGGCGGTGCTGCAAATGGCATGGGAAGCCCGGGTCCACCCGGCCGTCATCGCCGGCCGAGTTCGTTACGAAACTGGCAACTACCGGCTGCTTTCCCAGTTCGTGGGCACCGGAGAAGTGCGGCGGCAGTTCGAGGATCAAGTCCGGTAAAGCCAATGATGCAGGAGAGCATAATGGGAAATATGCCTATAAAGTGCAGTAATTGCCATGTCCAGGCGCAAGTAATTTTAGAAGGAAACAATCCTCAAAGAGTGGTATGTCCTCGGTGTGGCGCATCGGAAAGATACGTGAAGACGAGGCAGTCGATTGATCAGCAGGCGTTAGCATATGCCCGCGAAGAGATTGACGAAGCCATCATGAATTTGGTCAAAGGCAACAAAAACATCAGATACAAACCGGGAAAGGTCAGAAGTAAGCCTTCCAAATTTCGAGTGGATTTCTCCCGGTAACGTGAGATGCAGAGGAGGCAACCATGCCAAGAAGCGGAGGCAACAGGCCGTCAGGCGGAAACCGCGGTGGAGTGCGCGGATACACCCTCCGGGGACGAAACGGACGAATCAACTACGTGGGAGTTACCAACAACCCCAGCCGCAGAGCCGGGGAGCACAGGCAAGACGGCAAGCGTGGATCCATGAAGGTCGAGACCTCGTCCATGTCCCGGCCGACTGCCCGGCGATGGGAAGCCGACAGGCTTGGGGCTTACCGCCGCAACCATAGCGGCAGCAATCCTCAGTATAATCAAACCCGAAGCGGCGGCTGGAAATCTTGAAGTCCAAACGCCGCTCTCGTATATCCAACGTCGACGCACCCGCCGAAACGGTCAGGCAGGGCACAGCCGTTGCGGAAACCCCGGATCAGAACTCCCCTTTGCAGATTTGATACGGCGGACTGAAAGGACGAGCGCGCTGTGATAGTTCAAATAAGGGACCGTGACGTCTTGGCTTCCGTTTCGACAACGAGCCTTCGCGCCTACCTTAGCGCCCGCGGCTGGACTGACGCCGGGGTTTGGTGAGAGAGGCCCACCACCGTTTTTGCCCGGGAGCATGAGGGCAGGACGTGGGAGGTCCTGCTTCCCCACCGGAATGACATAGGCGGCTACGCCGAAAACATGGCCGATTCCCTCGCGGTCCTCGCCACCGTGGAGGGACGCTCGCAGCTTGACGTGTTCCATGACATTGCCGCTGTCGGCTCGGACGTGATTCGAGTTCGCCCGGCCAACGGGAAGGCCGGGGCCAGGGCCGCGGAGAAGCCCCGCGCCGTCTACCGGGGCAAGCCGAGCAACAGCGTGGCGGAATATCTCGACAGCGTCCGTCCGTTGCCCGGCTACGCGCAAGGCCACTCCCTGACGCTGCATTCGCCCGCGCCGACAGGACTCGAGAGACCGGGAGATTCGGGAGACAACTTTCACGCTTCCTTCCCCCGCCTCGTTGCCATCAAGCTTGCCCAGGAGCTCCAACGTTCCAGCGAAGTACTGGAAAGCGCCGTTTCCAACGATACGCTGGATCCCTTCCGGGAAGCAGTGGACTCCGGGGTGAGCGCCAATCTCTGCGAATCCCTGGCCGAATTGGCCAAGCAAAGCGCCGGAGTCGCCATTGACTTGGCCTGGGCCCGCGTCCGTCCCTCTAACGCGCCTGATTCCTGCTTCCGCTTTTCTTCCGCCGCGGCCGACATTCTGACGGAAGCGGCAAAGTTCCTCCGCCACAGAGAACCTTCATACGACGAGCAGGTCGCAGGCATGGTTGTCTGCCTGGAAAAAGGTATTGTTGGCAACAGTTGCTATTGCATCAAGCCCAGCCGCAGGCAGACCAAGGCCACCGATCCCGCCAGCATCGCCGCGCTCTTGCTGTACCCTTTCGTCTGCCGTATCAGCCGGTTCAGCTTCCCCCGCAGCCGGGAATGCAGACCCTCGTTCCAGTTCACCGGCCCGCCCCTGCCGGCCCGGTGCCGGGCCGGCGGCAGCCAGGACTGATACACCACATAGGCGTCACTACAGTACAACTCCGCCTCCGGCAGCCGTTCGTACAGCCGCAAAAAGGCGGCCTCGCCACGGCCGCCGAGCTCGAAATCCCCTCGCCGACGCCCGTCAGCCCCCAGGCTCACCGCCGTCCAGAGCCACGCCTCCCGCCGTTTCTCCCCATGCCGGCCGCCCACGTAACTCCACATCTCATCGGAGGCCGTTATCCGGTCCGCGGCCCGGCGCCCCCTTTCCTGCTGTTGCCAGAGCAGCAGGGTCAGGGCCCAGCAGACTTTTTTTTAATCCAGCCATACACCGTCAGCAGTGGAACGTCCAGAGTGCGCCCCACGGCCCGGATGCTGGCGCCCTCGCAGTACATGGCGATGGCCTGCTCTCTGACCTCCTGGGAGTGGAAGCGGCGGCCGGCCTCCGGGGTGAAATGGTGGACGCAATCGCCGCAGCGGCAGCGTTGCTTGCCCAGGGCGGAGCGGCCATACTGGCGCACCCAGTTGGAGCCGCAATGGGGGCAGCGGACGTGGTGGCGGTATATGCGGGCAGCGGCCATGACAAGCCTCCTTGCCGGGTTGATGCCACCCCGATGTTGCCAACAATACCAAGGAGCGGGCGGGCGGACCACTCCATAGAGAGAGGATAGAAGAAGAGAGAAAGGAAGGAACCCGACAAAGAACGCGCCCGGCTGCCAATGCCTGCCGGAAAACGACCAGTAGACTGGACTACTAAGAGTTCCTAACAAAAAGAGTTGACGGGCGAATTCAGGGTGGCTATCTTCGGGTTGGACTATGGCCGCGTCGGCGGGCGTATCATCCACCATCAGACGACGAGGCGAGACGGATGGCAGAGCCGATGGTAAGTGATGAGCTGTGGGCGGTGGTGCAGCCCTTGCTGCCCGCCCCCAAACCCGCCGGTTCCGCTACCCCGGACGCCGGCGGATCGACGGCCGCAGGGCGCTGACCGGCATTCTGTTCGTACTGAGGAGCGGCATTCCCTGGGAGTTGTTGCCCCAGGAAATGGGCTGCGGGTCGGGGATGACCTGCTGGCGTCGGCTACGGGAATGGCAGGCGGCCGGAGTCTGGCAGCGCCTCCATGAAACCCTGTTGTCCCGGCCGCAAGAGGCGGAAGGTTTGGACTGGTCCCGGGCTTGTGGGGACAGCGCGCCCTTGCGGGCGGTGGGCGGCGGGGGGAAAAACCGGCCCCAATCCCACCGGCCGGGGCAAGCCGGGGAGTAAACATCACGTGCTCACTGACGCCAACGGAACCCCGCTGTCGGCAATCCTGACCGGAGCTAACCGCCATGACGTTACACAGTTGCTGCCCTTGGTGGATGGCGTGCCGCCGGTACGGGGCAAACGGGGGCGTCCGCAGCGGCTGTACGCCGGCCGCGCTTATGACTCTCGGGAGCAGCGTCAGGCATTGCGGGCGCGCCACATCAAGCCGGCGCTGGCGCGGCGGGGGGCCAGGCATGGCAGCGGGTTGGGCACACACCGCTGGGTGGTGGAGCGCACCCTGGCCTGGCTGCGCCGGTTCCGCCGGCTGAAAGTGCGCTACGAGCGCCGGGCCGACATCCATGAAGCCTTTCTATCCATCGGGTGTTCAATCATCTGCTTCAGACGCTTGACCTCTTTTTGTTAGGGGTTCTAAGTACGGCAGATTTTCTAATGGCCCAAACCGGGTCGCAATTTTCGGTTTGCCATTCTAGAGAGAAGATGGGCAAGCTCTGAGAAGTCTAGGCCGTGGATCGCCCAGAGGCACTGCTCGTGGAAAATGCGCTGATGAACGTCAGCATCTTCGTCCAAGAATTTGCGGAGGTCTGCGATGCGCTGCCTGAAAGCGTCGCGTTCAAGAGTCAATCTCGCACTGGTAACCAGCTCGGCGGCGGCGTTTCGCCAGGCTTCCCGATTTCTTTCCAGTCAGTGCCGGGAGCTTTCTTGCCGTCGACTGTCCGGTTATCGCAGTCGAACATTGCCAACGTGGTGTTGGTTGCGTTCGCAAGGTTTTCGTCGATTGGTTCAAGCAGATTTGATTTTCGCCATAGGATTTCGCGGATTGCCCGCAGGCGCTCTATCGGAGTGAGGTGATCAAGGGATTTTATTGTTGCTTCCGCCCACTGATCGGTGTTCTTCGACACCGTGTACCGGCTGTAGCCTGGCAGCACCAGCCACCCCGGGTACATTTTCCTGTTGTGCTCCCAGACGGCTGTCACTTCCTTGATGGCTTGGGCTAAATCAACATTCTGTGAGTCTCGTAGATCGGGAGGTTGCGGTTCTTCCTTGGGCCGAGTTGCGATCATTTCGTCGCCCGGTTGTAAGTATTCCGGAACTGGATGGAGTCTAGTACTGGATGGGTTGGGCCACTCGGTGATTCTGTAGGGTTCGCCGTTTTCCAGTGTGTGCAACAGCCACTGGGTGGCGTATTCGTGGCGCGTGTTCTCTGGCCAGCGGTTGGCGTTAGGATGTTGCGCTAGGTCGATGGGCACTATGTCACGGTTTTCCAGCGTACGTCGGCGGTGTTGCGACAGTTCTAAGTACCCGGCTAGGTATATTTTCGGAGCGGATGGCCCCAGGTTGTCCCGGACCCAGCCTGACCAGTTCAGGAAGTTGGGGTCGTCGCCTGAGAATCCAATCAGGAGAAACACCGTTTCCATCAGGGCCTGCTGGACGGTGTTGACGAATGGCGCGAATTTCGCGGGATAGGTACGGTAGTCTTCTTCGATAACGATCAGCGGGTACTGGGCTGGGAACGAGCCGTGCAGCTTCACGATGCGCGGTCGCTTGCTCATTGGAATTTCGGCCACGCTGTTGATGACACTGTAGTGACGTTCGACTACACTGTTGCGGGTTCGTTCCAGTAGTGTGTCCCAGTTGGTTGTAAAGATGTCCTGCCAAGGCAATTGCAGTAGACGTTGATGCGTCTTTCCGGGGTGATATTCATCTTGACGTACCAGTCGGTGCAGTGTCCCGTGCAGTGCTCTTCGGCCGAACGCGTCTTTGTATTCCTGAGCGGTTCGCAACTGGTTGTGGTGGTTGATGTTGCTCACGTCCTGGTAAAGTTCGTTATGAAGCCAATTGGCAACTTCCTCCCACGATGGTATGAGGGCGGTTTGGGAACCGGCCGGCACGGCGTTCCGGCTGAACCCGCTGCCCACCATTATGGAGGTGCCGTTGCCGGATCGTTGCCAGAGAGCGTCTCGAACCCTGTTGATGTGGCTTTGGTCTTGGAAAATCATTCTGTACCGTCGACTTTTGCTCGCTGCGCTCAGGTTTGGACGAACTCTCATAATGTGAAGATATGACTGGGTATTTGTCCTTGGCCGACTATTGCCAAAATCTCGGTCTCGCTTGGGCCTATTAGCGCGACTGCTAGGCAATCTCCGCTTCCCGCTGAAGGTGCGATCGTGGTGGTTCATGGGATGGCGGGCCTGTGTGGGTCTTGCTTTGTCTGCTTGGCAATATGCTTTGCTGGATTGGGCGGGCCATTCTCCGTAGGGCGTCAGACGAAGTGGTGCAATAACAGGCCGATCGCGGAAATTGCGGTGACGGCGCTGCTGCATGCGAGAAGCGTTTGGTTGAGGAATTTATCGTACTTGTGCGGTTTCGAAATTCTGATGAGGGATATGCCCATGCCGGACGCCGAGACTAGGAAGGCTCCGAGCAGGGTTGCAGTTTCTTTGTATCCTTCTCTGATCGTGTCGAAGTTGAGGGCTGCTACCAGTGTTATCAGGAGCAGCATGGATAGTATTGCGAGCGTGTTTTCCAGCTTTGCCGGTCTCATTTCTTATCTGCTCCTTGGGGGGTGTGGCGTATTGCTGGGGGCCGCGGAAGTGGCCTGTCGGGTTGGGCGCAGGGATTCGGCGCGTCGCGGCATCCGGAGGATTGCCCAACTGCCGGGGACGGGAGTTGCGCGTGGGCCGGGTCTTAGAGCCTATCCTAATAACTTGGCGGCTCTGAGAGCGATGAGGGCGCAAGCGAAGTGAAGAAAGGCGATGTAGTTGTCGGGGGACTTGTTCCAGCGCACCAGGATGCGCCGGAACCGGTTCAGCCAACTGTCCGTACGTTCCACTACCCAACGCCGGGCTTTGAAACCAGCCTCCTGCCCGATGGCCTTGGCCTCTTCGCCACGACTGCGGATGTGGGCGGTAAAACCGAACTCGGCCACGGTGCGGCGCACCTCGGCGAAGTCGTATCCCTTGTCCAGGCACAGTCCCTGGGGATGTTCTGGGCCGGACGCCGGCGAGGATACCGGCATACTGTCCACGGTGGCCCGCACCAGTTTCATGTCGTGGCGGTTGGCCCCGTCCACTGCCAGACCCGCCGGAACGCCTTGGGCTTCGGTCAGCAGGCTCCGCTTGACACCCTGCTTACCTCGGTCGGTGGGGTTGGCGCCAGTTTTTCCCCCCGCCCAGGGGCGATTTGGTTATGGCCCCGTCCATGCTCAACCAACTCCAATCCAGACCATTCAGTTCATCATAACGTTCCAGTCCCGCCCGCCGCAACTCCAAAAACACCCCAGCGGCAACCCATTCCTGAAAGCGCAGGTGAGCAGTGGACCCGGAGTAGATTCCCGTAGCGTCTAGGGCTTTCCACTGGCAGCCGGTGCGCAGCACGTGGAAGATGCCATTGGCGCAGGTGCGGTCGGGAACCCGGGGCCGGCCGCCGCCGAACCGATGGGTGTTCACATGCTCCGGTATCAGGGGTTCCAAGACTTCCCAGAGTTCGTCGGATATCTGGAAGCCGCCGGTGGTGGGATTGGTCTTGTTGGTTAGGCCAGTCCGCAGCGGATGCGGCGGCTTGGGATCTTTCGCTTTGGTCATTGCACCAGTTTAGCCACAACCCTCGCTTAGCTTCCTGGAACGGGGCCGCGAGTTTTTATCAGTTATTAGGATAGGCTCTTAATCAGCTTCCAATTCCCGTTCGTCCAGCCGGAACCATTGGACGGTTCCTTGGTTTACCAGATCCTGCACCTCGTGGTCGTTGTTGATGCTGGCAACCACGGGTTGGGCGGGATGTCCGGTGAACCTCGTTATGAATTCGGCGTTTCGGATGGCCCTTCCGGAGTCCCGGTTGTCGGCGGTGTAGGAGGCTTCGGCGGTGACGTAGCAGGTGTTGCCCTGGGGGGCGACGGCTTCGACGACCAGGTCGGCGGCGTAGAAGCTGCGGCGTTCCCCGTAGGGGATTTCGTTGGCTTCGCCCGAGTTTCTGACCAAGTGGATCAGGTCGTTTTTGGAGAGGATCCTGACGAAGTCGGATCCGGTGAGTTCCAGGACCAGTTCGAAGTGGTCTCTGAGGAGGCGGCGGGCTGCGTTGCCCTTCAGTATGCCGATGCTGTCTTCCATGCGGTTCATTCGGTTTTCGGTGCGGGCCATGAACTGTTCGAAGCGGGCGTTGATTGCCTGTTGGTCCGCCATGAATTGCTCGGTGCGGGCCATGAACTGTTCGAAGCGGGCGTTGATTGCCTGTTGGTCCGCCATGAATTGCTCGGTGCGGGCCATGAACTGTTCGAAGCGGGCGTTGATTGCCTGTTGGTCCGCCATGAATTGCTCGGTGCGGGCCATGAACTGTTCGAAGCGGGCGTTGATTGCCTGTTGGTCCGCCATGAATTGCTCGGTGCGGGCCATGAATTCGGTGACGTATTCGGTGAACCGGGTGAATTTGTCCGGCAGTTCCAGCAGTTCGTCGCTCAGCAGTTGCCGACGCACATCATCGCGGAATTCGGCGTTCTCTTTCAATGCCTGGAGGAAGCGGGCGCGTTCGTCGGCGCTCATTGTGGTGGTCATGGCTATTCTCTCCATTTTGATGATTATAGCACGGTTGGCGTTTTTGAGTCTCGGCGTCCCTCCGGCAGGTATTGTTAGCAACAGTTGTTTATGCCAGAATCGGGGTGGCATCAACCCGGCAAGGAGGCTTGTCATGGCCGCTGCCCGCATATACCGCCACCACGTCCGCTGCCCCCATTGCGGCTCCAACTGGGTGCGCAAGTATGGCCGCTCTGCCCTGGGCAAGCAGCGCTACCGCTGCGGCGATTGCGTCCACCATTTCACCCCGGAGGCCGGCCGCCGCTTCTACTCCCAGGAGGTCAGAGAGCAGGCCATCGCCATGTACTGCGAGGGAGCCAGCATCCGGGCCGTGGGCCGCACTCTGGGCGTTCCCCTGCTGACGGTGTATGGCTGGATTAAAAAAAGTCTGCTGGGCCCTGACCCTGCTGCTCTGGCAACGGCGGGAAGGGGGGTGCCAGGCTGCGGACCGGATAACGGCCTTCGATGAGATGTGGAGTTATGTGGGCGGCCGGCATGGGGAGAAACGGCGGGAGGCGTGGCTCTGGACGGCGTAGTGACGCTTACGTGGTGTATCAGTCCTGGCTGCCGCCGGCCCGTCACCGGGCCGGCAAGGGCGGGCCGGTGAACTGGAACGAGGGTCTGCATTCCCGGCTGCGGGGGAAGCTGAACCGGCTGATGCGGCAGACCAAAGGGTACAGCAAGAGCACGGCGATGCTGGCGGGTTCGGTGGCCTTGGTCTGCCTGCGGCTGGGCCTGATGCAATAGCAACTGTTGCCAACAATACCATTGCGAAAGGGAGTATAATTAAATACGTGGATATTTCCGAATACGCGATGCGATTTTCCGCGGCGTAACGCCGCCTTCTCACTCACACCCCGCGCTGAGGATCAAGCGCAGCTACCCCAAGCGAGCCGCCGGAGAGACGGGAGCTACGTATCCTGCTGCCTTCTGATTCCGGCCTCCAGTTGGCGAATGCGCTCCTCGGCGGCCAGGCGGGCCCGCCGCTCTGTGTCGCGTTCAGACTCGGCGGCGTCGGCTCGCTCATCGGCGACGGCCGCCCGCTCATCGGCGGCGTCCCGCATCGCCCGCTCTTCCTCCGGCGTGGGCAGGAACTCTTTGGTGTGGGGGTTGCGGAGCCGCAACTCGCCCCGATCCCAGCATAGCTCCAGATCCAGCAGCGGACTGTAACCCCACAGCAGCCCGTCCGGGTCGCGGTTTATGGGGAGCCGTTCATAACCGCCCCGCACTAAGATGTCCCCGGCGATGGGGGCGTCGTGGAAGCGCCCGCCGCTGGGGTCGAAGCGCCAGTACTCGCCCACCCCGTAGCCCGCGTAGCCATCGCGCTTCACCGTGTAGTCGCGCCGCCCGGTGCGGCGCGAGGCCACCTCCAGCACCAGATCCGGCGGCTTGCCCACCTCGCTTATCGCATATCCGTTTTGCGCCACCACGCCGCCGGGGTTCACGCCAAAAGCCACCACGCAGTCGGGGGCGAAAATCTCATCGTTGTTCCGCGGCTGATGGCGCAGGTAGCCCCCGCCGGCCAGCAGCACATCATCCCGGTAAGCAAAATGCAGCCTCAGCATTCCGCGAAAGTCGTCTATCCGGCGGTCTTGCAGCATATCCGGCTCCCGCGGCGGGTCAGGCATCAGCTCCAATTGAGTGTAATCGGCGATTTGCGGCCTTAGCCTGCTCTTGGTGGTCATAGCGGGCCTCGCGTATGGGCGGTGTGGAACCCTCAGTATGGTAGCCTTTCCTCCGCCGGTTTCGCAATCGCCGGATTGCGAAAGGGAGTATAATTGGATCGGAAATCCTTCAACTCAACGGGCATGGGCGGGTGGCGAAATGTTTGAGAACCTGACGGAGCGGCTGACCGGCATCTTCAACCGGCTGTCCAGCAAGGGGCGGCTTACCAACAAAGACATTGACGAGGCGCTGTCGCTGGTGCGGCGGTCGCTGCTGGAGGCCGACGTCAACTTCCGGGTGGCCCGCGACTTCGTGGCCCGAATCAAGGAGCGCGCCCAAGGCGCGGAGGTGCTGGAAAGCCTGACCCCGGGACAGCAGGTGGTCAAAATCGTCCACGACGAGTTAACCGAATTGCTGGGCGGCGGAAGCCACACGCTCACCCTGTCCAGCCAGCCGGTTTCGGCGTTGCTGCTGGTGGGACTGCAAGGGTCGGGCAAGACCACCACGGCGGCCAAGCTGGCCCTGGAGCAGCGCAAGCAAGGGCATCGCTCCCTGCTCATCGCCGCTGACCTGCGCCGTCCCGCCGCCATTCAGCAGTTGGAAACCCTGGGCAGGCAGTTGGACATCCCGGTCTATTCAGAAGACCCCAAGTCTTCCAACGCCGTCCAGGTGGCTCGCAACGGGCTGGCGCGGGCCTCCGAACTGGGAGTCAACTGGGCCATCATAGACACCGGCGGGCGCATCCAGATCGACGATGAGCTGATGGAGGAGCTGGCGGAAGTCAGCCGGGCGGCCAACCCTCACGAAACGCTGCTGGTGGTGGACGCTATGACCGGCCAGGAAGCGGTCAACACCGCCGAGGGGTTTCATCAGCGGGTGGGCCTTACCGGGCTGATTATGAGCAAAATGGATGGCGACGCCCGCGGCGGCGCGGCGCTGTCCATCACCCACGTCACCGGCGTGCCCATAAAGTACATGGGCGTCGGCGAGCGCGCCGATGGGCTGGAGGTCTTTCACCCCGACCGGCTGGCCTCTCGCATCCTAGCCATGGGCGACGTGCTGACGCTGATCGAGCGGGCGCAGGAGGCCGTTGACGAGCAGAAGGCCAAGGAGATGGAGCGCAAGTTTCGTCAGGCCAGCTTCGACCTCAACGATTTTCTGGACCAGTTGCAGAGCGTGAAGAAGATGGGATCGCTGGACCAGATAGTGGAGATGATACCGGGTATGGGGAACGCCGCCCGCAAGATGATGGCGGGAGACCTGGACGAAGCCAAGCTGCGGCGCATCGAGGCCATCATCCGCTCAATGACGCCCGACGAGCGTCAGCGCCCGGAAATCATCAACGGCAGCCGCCGCCGTCGCATATCCCGGGGCAGCGGCACCACGCCGCAGGACATCAACCAATTGCTGAACCAGTTCAAGCAGACCCAGAAACTGGTGCGGCAGATGTCCCGTTCCCGCAACCCGGCCAACCTGATGAAGATGTTCGGGAGATAATGGAGGACCGCCAGGATAGCCCACCCCAATGCAGGGCGGCGCATCGGCGCAGCCGGTCAGCATTGCCAACATACTTCGAGGATGCCACTCCGTAGCACAATCCCAAGCAAAGGCTGGAAGGAATGATTGCCATTGAGCAGGTGCGGCGCGACCCGGAGGCGGTGCGGCGGGCAATGCAGTCCCGCGGCGAGCCGGACCCGGTGGACGAGCTGCTGGAACTGGACGCCGCTTGGCGGCGCGACCGGACGCAGGCCGACGAAATACGCAACAAGCGCAACCAGGTTAACCGCGAAATCGGACACGCCCGCTCCGCCGGGCAGCCCCCGGCCCCGGAGGTTATCGAGGAGATGCGCTGGCTGGGCCGCCAAGTAGACCAACTGGAGGACAGCGCCCAGAGCGCCGAGGAGCGGATGCGCGAGCTGTTGTTGGGCCTGCCCAACCTGCCGCTGGCCGAGGTGCCGGTGGGCCGTGACTCCGATAGCAACCGCGTCTGCCGCGAGGAAGGCGAACCGGCGGAGCTTGGCTTCGAGGGCCTGCCCCACTGGGAGCTAGGGGAACGGCTGGGCATCATAGACTTCCAGCGCGGCGCCAAACTTTCCGGCAGCCGCTTCTACACCACCAGCGGCGCCGGGGCCAGGCTGGAGCGGGCCCTCATATCCTGGATGCTCGACCTGCACACCCGCGAACACGGCTATACCGAGCTGGCCCTGCCCGCAGTGGTGCGGCGCGATGTGATGGAAGGTTCGGGCAACCTGCCCAAGTTCGCCGATAATCTCTACCACGACGACGAAGACGACCTCTGGCTCATACCCACCGCCGAGGTGCCAATCACCAACCTGTACCGCGACGAAATCATCCCGCCGGGCCGGCTGCCGCTGTACTACGTGGCCCAGACGCCGTGCTTCCGGCGCGAGAAAGCAGCCGCCGGGCGCGACACCCGGGGCATCAAGCGGGTGCATCAGTTCAACAAGGTCGAGATGTACCAGTTCGTCGAGCCGGAATCTTCGCCCGCCGAGCTGGAGCGGCTGCTGGGCCACGCCGAGGAAGTCTGCCGCCGCCTAGGGTTTTCCTGGCGGGTGCTGGAGCTTTGCACCGGCGATATGGGCTTCGCCGCCGCCAAGACCTATGACATCGAAGTTTGGGCGGCCGGCTGCCGGGAGTGGCTGGAAGTCAGTTCCTGCTCCAATTGCACCGATTTTCAGGCCCGCCGCGCCAACATCCGCTACCGCCCGGAGCCGGGCGGCCGCCCCCGGTGGCCCCACACCCTCAACGGCTCCGGCCTAGCCCTGCCCCGGGTGATGATCGCCATTATGGAGAACAACCAGCAGCCCGACGGCTCCATCATCATCCCCGAAGTACTGCGCCCCTACACCGGCTTCGACCGGATTGCGGCGCCCTGAATCACCCGCCAACCGGAGGGTTGACCAATGCTGGCAAAGGAACACATCGAAACGGCGCAAAAAGCCCGTGCCTTGCTGCTGGAAGCCTATGTGGAATTCCTCGACGGCGACGACCACCTGAAGGCTTGCGAAAAACTATGGCAGGCTGCCGCTCACGCCATAACCGCCGTGGCTCAGCAGCGCGGGTGGGAATATGGCGGCTTGGAATCCCTGTACGCCGCCGCCGCCCGCCTGTCCGAGGAACTGGAAGGCCCTCTTCTGGCATCGGAATTCAGCATTACCGACAGCTTTCGCGTCAACGCCGAAATTGGCTATATGGAAGACTTCCAATTGAAGAACAGCCGTCCCCGCGTTCGCCACTTCGTTGAAAGCGTATTGGCGCTCTCCGAACTGTCGCAGTTCGGCGGCGCCGGGAACTGACCGCGATGACGCCTAGGAACATATCCAAACGGCAAGGAGGAAATCGTATGTCCGGTATCTGGCCCGGCGAGACTCAATGCGTGGCGATGCTGGGATTCGACGTTGACGGCGTGTCATCCTGGCTCAACCGCGACCCCGGCTTTGCGAACCACCCCAGCCTGATGTCCATGGCGGAATACGGCCCCAGCGTGGCTACGCCCCGCATCCTGGATATGCTGGACGCCCACGGCGTGCCGGCCAGCTTCTATGTGCCGGGCTACGTGGCCGAAACTCACCCGGAGTTGGTGCGGGAAATCGCCGCCCGCGGCCATGAGGTGGCCCACCACGGCTATATGCACGAACCGCCGTCCACCCTGACCCGCGAACAGGAAGATGACGTGTTGCGCCGGGGGCTGGACATCCTGGGCGGCATAACCGGCCGGCAGCCCCTCGGCTACCGCTCGCCGAGCTGGGAACTCAGCGAGCATTCGCTGGACCTGCTGGCGGCCCACGGCTTTCTTTACGACAGCAGCCTGATGGGCGACGACGCGCCCTACCTGGAGACGGCCCCGGCGTCAGGGCGGCAGTTGGTGGAAATTCCCATCCACTGGCTGCTGGACGATGCCCCCAACTTCGTCTACGCGCCGGTAGCCAACCGCCTGGGGCCGATGCGCAACCCCGATGAGGTCTACGGCGCCTGGGCCGCCGAGTTTGAGGGCCTCCACCGCTATGGCCGCGCCTTCGTCCTCACCATGCACCCCCAATACATCGGCCGCCCCGGCCGCCTGCTGATGCTGGAGCGGCTGATTGAGCACATAAAAACCTACCCCAACGTGCAGTTCATGCGCGCCCTGGACGCCGCCCGGCTGTTCGCCCCGGAGGGGTGATGATCCCTAATGGCTTATTGCGGATTTAACTTAAATCCGCAATAAGCCCGGCCCTTATTTCATTTGCTGAAATAAGGGCGTTTTTTGCCGGATTTTATTGCACATTTCACGAAAATATGAAATAAAGCTCCTGCTTATTTTCTTTCGTGAAATAAGGGCGATATGAAATGAATCGCGGCAAGACCGGGGAATACGAGATCACCAACACAGGCGGCGAACTGGTGCGGGCTTTCATCCCGAACAGACTGCCTCCCAATCCGCCCTTGGCCCTGGATGGACTGCAAGAACTCTTGGCTAGGGCGCACTTGGCCTTGGGACGGCTGGACGGACTATCGCGCCTTTTGCCGGCCGCCAGCTTGTTTCTGTATTCCTATATCCGTAAAGAAGCGGTGCTGTCATCTCAAATCGAGGGAACGCAGTCGTCTATCGCAGACTTGATGCGATTCGAGGCGGTGGATGCGCCCGGCGCTCCCACGGATGACGATGTGGTCGAAGTTTCCAATTATGTCCGGGCAATGCACCACGGGCTGCGACGCTTGCGGCAAGACGATTTCCCGCTATCCAACCGCCTGCTTCGGGAGATTCACGCCGAACTTCTTTCCCGCGGGCGGGGCAGCGACAAACGCCCCGGTGAGTTCAGACAGTCGCAGGTGTGGATTGGCGGCAGCCGTCCGGGAAACGCCCATTTTGTTCCCCCTCCGCCCAGAGCCGTGCCGGACTGCATGGGCGGCCTGGAGCGGTTTCTGCACGCCAGCGGCGACGGCATTTCGCCGCTGATACGGGCGGGAATCTGTCACGTCCAATTTGAGACCATCCATCCGTTTCTAGATGGTAATGGGCGTGTCGGGCGATTGCTGATAACCTTTATGCTGCTTCACGCCGGAGTTCTCAGCGAACCCCTGCTATACCTGAGTTTGTTTTTCAAGCAGCATCGTCAAACCTACTATGAACTGTTGGACGGCGTGCGGCGAACAGGTGATTGGGAAGCGTGGCTCGATTTCTTTCTCCGGGGGGTGGCGGAAACCGCCGAGGGCGCCGAGTCAACCGCGCAAAGGCTGCTCCAGATGTTCCATAACGACGAAAGCCGCATCCAGCAGGAAAACCGCGCCCCGGCCTCAGCTTTGCGGGTGCACCAAGCCCTCAAGGAACATCCCATCGCCTCGATTCAATCCGTAATGGAACGCACCAGTCTATCGTTCAACGCCGCGTCCTCGGGTATGCGAATCTTGACGCAGATGAACATTGCCCAGGAACTAACCGGACAACAGCGCAACCGCTTGTTTGCCTACCTGAAATATATCGAAATTCTCTCCGAGGGCGCCGAGCCGCTCTAGCCGCCTTGCCATCCCCGCCCGCCGCGTTTACCATAGCCGCATCCGCACCGGAGCGCCTGTTATGACCGATACGCCGAAAGTTCACGATATGGGCGGGCGGCCCAGCGACGCCCCCATTGACCAGAGCGAGCATACGCTGATGGACTGGGAGCGGCGCATTGACGCCATCCGCGGCGTCTTGGGCGACAAGGGCTATATGACCGTGGACGAACTGCGCCGCGCCATTGAGGATCTGCCCCCGGAGCGCTACCAGTCCCTCAGCTACTACCAACGCTGGGCCGAGGCGGTGGAGGCGCTGCTCATCGAGAAGGGCGTCCTGACCGCCGCCGAACTGGACGACACCATGGCCCGGCAGGAAAGCGGGGAGGAGCGACTATGACCTCACCCCAGCAGCCCGCCATCCGCAACGGGGACATCGTAACTGTGCGCGTAGCCAACCCGCCGACGCACTACCGCACCCCGGTCTACGTGCAGGGCAAGACCGGGCGCGTGGTGGCCTTCTGCGGCGTCTACCCCGACCCGGAATCGCTGGCCCACGGCGGCGACGGAAAGCCCCACAAGCCCCTCTACCGTGTCGAGTTCCCCCAAGTTGAACTCTGGAGCGGCTATGCCGGGCCGCCCGCCGACCGGCTGCAAGTGGACATCTACGAGCATTGGCTAAATCCCGTGGTCTGAACTCCCGCGAGTCGGTGCATCGAACCTTGCGGAAAATTTAGAGGCCCCGGATGTGGCCGGCGTATCGGTCATAACGGGCGCCCCGGTACGATGGCGGACGCCTTGCGTTTCCGGTTTTAGGGCCGCTTATCCTGATCGTGGGGCATGTTAAGCAACGCTTCGGCCCGGCAAGCAGACTGGAGGCAGTTATGAGCGAAATAGACCACGGCGACCACACCCACCCCGGAATGGACACCGAGGAACTGGGCTGGCACGCCCGCCGCGTCCGCGCCATGGAGACGCTGCTGGCGGAGAAGGGCGTGTTCAGCGTGGCGGAGGTGCAGCGCAACGTGGATGCGGTGGAGTCGCGCTCCCCGGCCGACGGCGCCCGCGTGGTGGCCCGGGCTTGGGCCGACCCGGCGTTCAAGGCGCGGCTGCTGGCCGAGCCGGAAGCGGCTCTGGCCGAGATGGGCTACACGCTGCCCGACCCGACGCCCAAGCTGGGCGTGGTGGAGAATACTGATGCGGTGCATCACTTGGTGGTATGCACCCTGTGTTCCTGCTACCCCCGCGCGCTGCTAGGACGCCCGCCCGACTGGTACAAGAGCTTCGCCTACCGCTCGCGGGCGGTCAGCGACCCGCGCGGCGTGCTGCGGGAGTTCGGCACGGAAGCGCCCGCCGACGCCGAGGTGGTGGTGCTGGACAGCACCGCCGACCTGCGCTATCTGGTGCTGCCCCAACGCCCCGCCGGAACCGGGGACATGACCGAGGACGAGTTGGCCGCCCTGGTCACCCGCGACTCCATGATCGGCGTCTCCCAACCCCTCGCCCCGGAGCTGGCCGCCGCCGGTGATTAGCCGCCGTTGTTAAACCGGAGGGCGCGGAGATTGGAGGGCTGACTCCCTTCATTACGCCCTCTGCGGCCCCTTTGCTTAATCCAGCAGGCCGTGGAGCAGGGATTCTATCTGGGGCAGTTGCTGGTCATTGCCCATGCCCGGCGTCAGGGGGGTGATGGACACGTAATTGTTTTTCAAGGCCCAGATGTCGGAATCGGCGGACGGGGTTTGGTTGCCGGGGCGGTTGCGGGCTATCCGGTAGCTGCGTTCGTCGCCGTCGGCTCCGTCCAGCCGCACCGACTCGCGGTAGGACAGCCCGCCCAGCCGCGTTGCCCGCAGCCCGGCCACCCGGTCGGGGGCGATGTTGGGGATGTTCAGGTTCAGAAACAGCGGCTCGGCATCCGTTGCTCCGAAGCCTGCGGAAGGGCCTCGCTGGGCTAGGCGGCGGGCCAGGGCTTCCAGCAGCCGCCCGGCCACGTCATAGCGGGGAGCCGTGACCGACGCCACCGACACGGCGATGGTGTTGCGGCCGCGCACATAGCCCTGCACCGCGCCGCCGACGGTTCCCGACACCATCACGTCCCAGCCGGTGTTGGAGCCGGAATTGATGCCCGACACCACCAAGTCCACCGCGCCCGCCAGCGTTTCCAGCGCCAGAATGCAACAGTCGCCCGGGGTGCCTTCGGCGGCGTAGGCCGTAACCGGGTGCGCCGCGGCCGCGCCGTCTGCGGCCCCGCAGCCCTGAAACTCGGCATCGGGAGTCCACGGCTTGACCTTCACCGCCGAGTGGAGCGTCAGCGACGCGCCGACGCCGCTCTGCTCCCGCTGCGGGGCCACGACGAACACCTCGCCAACCCGCCGCAACGCCCGCACCGACGCCCAGAGGCCGGGCGACGTGATGCCGTCATCGTTGATTGCCAGTATTTTCATTCAACACAGAGCGCACATTCAACACAGAGTGCGCAGAGGCCGTAAAGAGCGGATGAATTGTCTGAGAATCTCAGTGCACTCTGCGGTCTCTGCGTTTGTCCGTTCCTCAGTGGTGGGCTAGGCCCACGGCGTGGTACAGCGCATGCTTGAGTTCGATGGCGGCCATGCTGCGGCGGTAATCCGCCGAGGCGTAGACATCCCCCAGCAGGTCATCCCCCAAGTCGCCCTCCACCAGCGCGGCGGCGGCGGCAATGGAGTCGGTGGTAAGCTCGCTGCCGGCCAGCACGGCCTCGACGGACGGCGAGCGGGTGGGGCGCGGGGTCAGCCCGCCCACGGCAACGCTGGCCGATACGCAGCGCGGGGCGTGTTCATGGCCGTGATTATGCCCATGGCCGTGTTCATGGTCATGCCCATGGCCGTTGCCCTCCAGCGTGACCACCGCCGCCGCTCCCACTACGGCGAAGGACGTGGCGGGGTGGGCCATTTTGGCGTATTCGGCCACCTGGTTGGCCGCCAGCGCCGGCGCCTCGACGCCGGTAAGCACTTCGTCGGCCCTCAGCGCGGTGGTGAAGGGCGCGATGAAGAAGTCGGCGGCGGCCACCGTGCGCGAACCGGACGGCCCTTGCAGAAGGAAAGACGCCCCCAATGCAGTCAGCACCGTGGGCAGGTCGGATGCCGGGTCGGCGTGGGAAACGTTGCCGCCGATGGTGCCGCGGTTGCGCACCGCCGGGTCGCCCACGCCCCCGGCGGCTTCCGCCAGTATGCCGCAGGAAGCCCGGACCTCCGGGGAACTGGCGATTTCGTGGTGCGTGGTCAGCGCGCCGATGCGTATAAAGCCGCCCTCGGCGCTGATTCCCCGCAGCTCGGCAATGCCCCCGATGTCCACCACCTGCGAGGGACGGGCCAGCCGCAGCTTCAACAGCGGGATGAGGCTGTGGCCCCCGGCGATTATTTTCGCGCTGGAATCCTGTTGCAGAAGCTGGGCGGCCTCGGCCACCGAACTCGCCTTGCGGTATTCAAATTGCGGCGGGTACATCGCTTAACTCCCATGGCTTTTCAGTTCTTGCCCTTACAGGGTCTTGCCTTTATTCCGCCCTCGTGTTTTCCGTGATGACCACTGCGCCCTCATCCCATGCTTCCACCATCAGCCTGCTGCCCCACAGCATCGCCATGCCCAGTAACGGCTCGCTTTCCGAAGCGAAAACCGGCGCCAGCCGCTGCCGTCCCTGCCAAGACACCAACCCGGCGTAGACCCGGAAGTTTTCTATCGAGCCGTTAGCCATCGCCGCTTGCCATTGGCCTTGTTGCGGTAGACTGAGTTCTGCGATGAGCGCCGAGGGCAAAGTCAAGTGTATGGTCGCTCCGGTGTCAATGATGGCATCCACGGTTATTTTCCGTGTCGGGTCGGCAACATCCATTATGGTGACTTCGATATAGGGCTTGCCAGTAATGAACGGCTGGTTCCCTTGCCCGTGTACCCGGCCTCTAGTCATTTTGGAAGCGCGTTGCGGTGTCGGAACGCTCCAGATGATCTCCCTTGACATACGGAGTTGGATAACCTACCCGTTCCGCCCAAGTGAATGCGCCGGGGCGCCGGGCCAGCAGCCGGAACAGGGCGGCGGCGTCATCGTGGTCAGCCTCATAGTCGCCGCTGTGTATATCTATGACCACCAGCTTGCCCTTGTCCTCCGGCTGCATTTTGCCCCGTATCTTTTCGTCGTATATTGCGCGCCCAATGGCCTGCGCGTCCGTGTTGGCGGCTGTCATTATGCTCCCTGCCCTCTCCGGCGTGCGGGGCGCCCCTTTAGCTCCGCGCCTGATTTATGGCCTGCCAGACCCTTTCCGGGGTCAGGGGCATCTCGATTCGGGTTACGCCCAAGGGCCGCAGGGCGTCTATGACCGCGTTATAGATGGTGACCGTGGAGGCGATGGTTCCGGTCTCGCCGATGCCCTTAACTCCCAGCGGGTTGTGGGGCGAGGGCGTCTCCGAAGACAGGGTTTCGATGTCCGGCACCATGTGGGCCTTGGGCAGCGCGTAGTCCTGCATCGAGCCGGTGAGCAACTGCCCGTTATCGTCGTAGACCGCACCCTCCCACAGGGCTTGACCGGCCCCCTGCACCACGCCGCCGTGCACTTGGCCCTCGACAATCATCGGGTTGATTTGCGGGCCGCAGTCATCCACCGCCACGTAGCGGCGCAGTTCGATGTGGCCGTTGTCGGGGTCAACGTCCACCACCGCGACGTGGGCGCCGAAGGGGTAGACGAAGTTGGGCGGGTCATAGAAGGCCGATGCCTCCAGCCCCGGCTCCATTCCCTCGGGCATATTCCAAGCCACGTTGGCCATCAGCGCGATTTCCTGAATGGACTTGCTCTGGTCGGGCGAGCCGCGAACGAAGAACTGCCCGTCGGCGTACTCGATGTCGGCCTCGGCGGCCTCCAGCAGGTGGGCCGCTAGGGCCCGGGCCTTGTCCTTAATCTTGTTCAGCCCCAGCAGCAGGGCGCCCGCGCCCACCGCCGTAGTGCGGCTGCCGTAGGTTCCCCAGCCCATGGGGGTGTTGCCGGTGTCGCCGTGGACGATTTCCACGTCCTCCACTGGCACGCCCAGCGTGTCGGAAACCACCTGGGCGAAGGTGGTTTCCTCGCCCTGGCCGTGGGGGGAGACGCCGACGTAGGCGTTAACCTTGCCCGAGGGATGGAAGCGCACCACCGCGCTCTCCCACAGGCCGCCGCCGAAGCCCACCGCTCCGGCCACCTGGGAGGGGCCAAGCCCGCAGATTTCGCAGTAGCAGGACACGCCGATGCCGATGTAATGGCCGTGTTCGCGGGAATGGGCCTGCTCTTCCCGCAGCCCGGCGTAGCCCGCGCGCTCCAGGGCCATATCCAGCGCCCCCTCGTAATCCCCGCTGTCGTAGGTGAGGCCGGGAGCTACGTCGTGGCCGTTCTCGAACTTAGGAATCAGGTTGATGCGCCGCACTTCCACCGGATCCAAGCCCAGCTCGGCGGCGGCCAGGTCCACCAGCCGCTCCAGCAGGAAGGTGGCCTCGGGGCGGCCCGCGCCGCGGTAGGCGTCAACGGGGGTGGTGTTGGTGAACACGCCGTAGATGTCGGCCCGGGTGCCGGTCAGCGCGTAGGGGCCGCTGTACATCAGACCGTGCAGGATGGTTGGCACTCCCGGCGCGGCGGTGGAAAGATAGGCCCCCATGCCGGCGTGAACCACCGAACGGACGCCGGTTATCCGGCCGTCGCCGGTGGCCGCCATTTCCACCCGCTCCACGTGGTCGCGCCCGTGGATGGTGGCCTGGAAGTTCTCGGAGCGGGTTTCCGTCCACTTCACCGGGCGGCCCAGCCGCATGGCGCAGAAGGCCGTTATCATCTCGTCGGCGTAGACCGGAATTTTGCTGCCGAATCCCCCGCCCACCTCGGTGGCGATGACCCGTATCTTGTGTTCCGGCACGCCGGTTATCAGCGAGCCGAGGAAGCGGGCGATGTGGGGGTTCTGGCTGGTGCTCCAGATGGTCAGCTCGCCCATGGAACCCAGCCAGTTGGCGACGGCGGAGCGCGGCTCCATGGCGTTGGGAACCAGGCGCTGCTGGATGATGGTATCGCTGACCACCACGTCGGCCTCGGCAAAGGCCGCGTCGGGGTCGCCGCCGACGGCTACCCAGTGGAACGCCTGATTGTTGGGGGCGTCCTCGTGAAGCTGCGGCGCGCCCTCGGCCATGGCCGCCACCGGATTGACCACCGCGGGCAGCGGCTCATAGCTGACGTTTATCAGCTCCAGCGCGTCCTCGGCTTGGTAACGGGTATCGGCCACCACTACGGCCACGGCGTCGCCCTGGTAGCGCACTATATCCTTGGCGATGGCGGGGTGCGCCACGGCCTTCACGTCGGACTCCGGCGGAATCCAAGCGCAGGGAATGGGGGCCAGCGCGCCCTCGGTGTCGGCGCCGGTGTAGACTGCGATGACGCCCGGCGCGGCGGCCGCGGCGGCCGGGTCAATGCCCGTGATGCGGGCGTGGGCGTGGGGGCTGCGCAGGATGGCGGCGTGAACCATGCCCGGCAGTGTCACGTCGTCCGTATAAACGGAGCCGCCGGTAATCAGACGGGGGTCTTCCCGCCGACGAATGCCGGAACCGAAAATTCTGGTAGTCATCGCCTAGCCTCCCTTGGCCTCGGCGGCCGCCAGGACCGCCTGCACGATGTTGTGGTAGCCGGTGCAGCGGCAGATGTTGCCCTCCAACCCCTGACGCACTTCGCCGGAGGTGGGGTTGGGGTTGCGCTCCAGCAACTCCACGGCGGTCATAATCATGCCGGCGGTGCAATAGCCGCACTGCAAGCCGTGCTTGTTCCAAAAAGCTTCCTGAACCGCGTGAAGCTCGCCGTCGGCCGCCAGCCCCTCGATGGTGGTGATTTCGGCGCCGTCGGCCTGAACCGCCAAGCAGGTGCAGGACTTGACGGTAGCGCCGTTCATCCGCACGACACAGGAGCCGCACTGGCTGGTGTCGCATCCTATTTTGGTTCCGGTCAGCCCTAGGTTTTCCCGCAGGAAATGCACCAGCAGCAGACGCGGCTCCACGTCCGCCTCTCGGGACTGCCCGTTGACAGTCATCTGAATCTTCAATGCAGCGTCCTCCCAGGTAGGGTTCAGCCGTAGGATTCGGCCGCCTGAGCCGAATTGCCCGCAGTATAATGTTGCGGCTAGGCAGCGTCAACGCAAGCGGGCGGCGGGAGCGCAGGCGGCGCGGCGACCGGGATTAGGCCAGCGCGACTTGCACCGCCGGGCCGGGAGCATACCGCCGCTAATCCTCCGGCACTAATTCTCCGGCATCCCCGGCGCCGCGCCGGCGGCCACGCGGGCTATGGCGTCCAGCTTTTCGGTGATTTCGGCGTCAATCTCGTCTTGGGGGACATAGTTGGCTAACTCGTAAAAATCCTTTTTGTTCATCAGATTGGGCAGCCTCAATTTTCCGAAGTAACTGCGGAACAGCGGCGTCAGGAATTCGTCGCTCGCTTTGGTATCGTGACTCCAGGGAGAATGTCCACTCAAAGTTGCCAGAGCGTGACTGATTTCCTCGATGGACTCCTGCATCGTCTTCATCCGGTTGCCGCTTTCGGCTACGGCGAACAGCGGCGCGTTTTCGTATTGGATTCCATATTGCCCGGCATACCCTTCCAGGGTTGCCGGGGAGCATACGTAATTCTCAATCTCCCGGCGCCGCCAGACCAGACACTCCAGTTCGCCGGTTTCGGGCAGGCCACGCTCAAGGCGGTCGAAAATGGCGATGCCTTTCAGGGCAGGCGCGGCTTCCTTCAGCCCGTAGTAATGGGCGAGGGCTTTTTGCGGGTGATTTTCCACATAGTGCACAAAGGGCCGCTCCAGAGCGAGGGCAGCGTCGGCGTGTCCCAAACGTTTGGCAAAGGTCTGTAGCAGACTCAAGTCGGTTGATCCTTCCAGATACAGCACCCAGCCGGTCTGTTCGGCCTGATAATAATTATCGAAGCCTATCTCTTGCCGGGCCTTGCGAACTTGATTGCCTCGCCCGTCAATTCGGTGGGGGCGTCCCACAAAAGCGATGACCATATCCTTGCCAGCGGCTTCAGTCAGCAGCACTTCGGAATGGCTGGCCGCGATAATCTGGCTGCCGCTCTCCTCCGCAGCTTCGGATATTAGCTGATAAATTTGGCGCTGCCTAAGAATTTCCAGGTGGGCGTCCGGCTCGTCCAGCAGGAGAACGGCCCCCGGCTTGGCGTACATATAGGCGATGATCAGTAAAGTTTGCTGAAGGCCCCGCCCGCTGGAAGACAAGTCCAGCGACACCCCGCGCTCCCGGTAGGTCATAGCGATTTCGCCCCGTTCCGCTATGTACTTGGGATTGTCGAGACTGACCCTGAATAGACGGTCTATCCGGTCAACCAGCTTATCCCAGTACTCCGGGCGTTCCTGCTGAATCCTGTAGCAAAGATTCCGCAACACCTCCGCAGTCCGTCCCTCGCCTACTCTCACGTCCACGGCCCCGGAATCCAGCCGCGTTTCCGTGGCGGCAAGGCCGGACATCGGGAGGAGAAATGCAACCTGCTCGGCTCCGGCCTCATCCGGCACCGGCATCCGGTCGCCGCCCTCCAGCCGCAAGGGGCGGCAATAGAAGGATTCTTCGTTGGCGTAGTCAAACTCCATACCACAAGTCCAGCGACGGTCGCCGCCAACACCTTCGACGGTGACTCCAATTAGGACGTTCTGCGTCCGCTGCTGGCCGTTTTCCCGCTGCATATCCCGCACGTGGCGGTCTCGCCACAACAGGCGGGCGTTGGGAACGGGTATGGCTGCCAAGTCGCGCCGGTTGACGGTTACGCCTGGACGCTGCCGGGGGTTCGCCCGGGGCGTCTCTCCTTCCAGCGTTTTACGCCGATGTCCCAAAGGGCCAGGGCCTGCATAGCGGAGGTCTTGCCCGAGTTGTTCGGCCCGATGAACACCACCGGGCTGCCCAGCTCGATTTCAACGTCGCCCAACCGCTTGAAATTGCTAATAGTGAGGTTGGTCAGCATACCGGGCGCTCCTGTATCGCGCCGCCTCCGGGCGTTATTCAGGCACTCCAAGTTTACCGAAAACTGCTGGCCTATCCTATCCCGGAGGGCGTGGTAAATCCCGGCCCTTGCGCCCCGCCGCGACTACCCCTATGATTCCTCTGCCGACCCGCGCTATGGGAGGATGCCCGATGTTTCCGAAATCCGTTTTCCCCGACACCGCCGAAATCAACGACCAAGGGCACCTGACCATCGGCGGGTGCAGCGCCCCGGCCTTGGCCGCCGAGTATGGCACTCCGGTCTACGTGCTGGACGAGGCGACGATACGCGCCCGCTGCCGCGCCTTTGTCCGCGAGTTCCGGCAGCGCTGCCCCGGGGCCAAGGTGGCCTACGCCTGCAAGGCGTTCGTCAACCCGGCCTTGGCCCGGCTGCTGCATGAGGAAGGGCTGGGCTTCGACGTAGTTTCCGGCGGCGAGCTGGCAACCATCGTCAACGCCGGGGCGCCCCTGGACGACGTGTATTTCCACGGCAACAACAAGACCCCCCAAGAACTGGAAGAGGCGCTGGCGCAGTCCATCGGCTGGGTGGTGGTGGACAGCTTCCACGAACTGGAGTTGCTGGACCACCTGGCGGGCGAGGCGGGCAGAAGCCAGGACATTCTGCTGCGGGTGTCGCCGGGCATAGACCCCCACACCCACGTCTACACCACCACGGGCATTCTCGATTCCAAGTTCGGCTTCTCCATCCAGACCGGCCACGCCGCCATAGCGGTGCGGCAGGCGCTGGCGGCCCGCAACCTGAACCTGCGCGGGCTGCACTTCCACTTGGGGTCGCCGGTGTTCGAGCTGGAGCCGTACCGCGTCGCCACCGAGCTGGTGCTGCGCTTCGCCGCCGAGTTCCGCGAGGAAGGGTTGCAGTTGCAGCAGTTCAGCCCCGGCGGCGGGTTCGCTGTGGCCTACACCCGCGACCAGTCGCCCCCGTCGGTGGCCGACTACGCCGAAACCATCGTGTCGGCCATGACTGCCACCTGCGCCGAGCTGGGGATGGAGCCGCCGACGCTGGTGGTGGAGCCGGGCCGCTCCATCATCGGCCCCGCCGGGGTCGCCATCTACCGCGTCGGCGCCATCAAGGACATCCCCGGCGTCCGCAAGTTCATCAGCGTGGACGGCGGCATGGGCGATAACATCCGCCCGGCGCTGTACCAAGCGCAGTATGAGGTGCTGGCCGCCAACCGGGCCAACGAGGCCCTTACCGAAAAGGTCACCATCGCCGGGAAATACTGCGAGTCGGGCGACCTGCTGGCCTCCGACGTGATGTTGCCGGCCCTAGAATCCGGCGATCTGCTGGCAATTCCGGTGGCCGGCGCCTACTGCCCGTCAATGGCCTCCAACTACAACCACAATCCCCGGCCCCCCATGGCCCTGGTGTCCGGCGGCCAATCGCGCTTGATCCGCCGCCGCGAAAGCTACCAGGATCTGATGCACTGCGACGTGGTTTAGCAAGGGATTAAATACGGAGCGCGCCGAAGACGCAAAAATACCGGGAAATCCGATAAGTATCTCCATGTCTTCTGCCGCGCTCCGGGTTTAGCATAGGGCACCATGCCGTGGCAAACTCTGGGCCAAGCCCACATCATAGCCCGCTTGCAGCCTGCGCTGGAACGGGGGCGGGAGTCGCACGCCTACCTGCTCACCGGCCCGCCCCGGGTGGGCAAGCTGACCTTGGCCCGGGAGGTGGCCCAAGCGGTCAACTGCCTGCAAGGGCCAGGCGCGCCCTGCGGCCGGTGCGGCCAGTGCCGGCGCATCGCCGACGGGCTGCACGCCGACGTGCGGGTGGTGGATGTCGAGTTCAGCCGCAAGGTAGAGGGACGGGAAACCGTCAACGCCATCACCATCAACGCCATCCGCGAGCTGGAGCGGGCCGTCAACCTCAACCCCTTCGAGGGTTTGCGCATCGTGATTATCATTGACGGGGCCGGGCGGATGAGTCCCGAAGCGGCCAACGCGCTGCTGAAGACGCTGGAAGAGCCGCCGCCCGATGTCCTGTTCCTGCTGCTGGCCGAGGACGAAGACGTCCTGCTGTCCACCATCCGCTCCCGCTGCCAGACCTTGCCGCTGCTGCCCCTGTCGCGGCCGGATATGCTGGACTACCTGACGCAGCAGGGCGGAATGTCCGAAGCCGAGGCCGATACGCTCTACCGGCTGTCGCGGGGCTGCTTGGGCTGGGCCATCAATGCGCTGGCTGACCCGCAGCTACTGGAGCAGCGGCAGGCCGACCTGGAGCGGATGCGGGAAGCCGTAAGCGCCGGGCTGGACGCCCGATTCGCCTACGCCAGCGAGGTTGCGACCCTGTTCAGCAACAACCGCCCCGCCGCCCGCGAACTCCTGTCCCTGTGGCTGCGCTGGTGGCGAGACCTGTTACTGGTCAAGGAAGGCGCCGACGAGTACCTGCACAACGCCGACCAGTCCGCCGCCCTGCGGGCCCACGCCGCCGCGCTGACCACGCCGCAGATTGTGGCCTTCATCCGCCGCCTGCTGGATACCATGGCGGCGCTGGACGCCAACGTCAGCCCCCGTTTGGCGATGGAGACGCTGATGCTGAATGCGGGGTGACCCCAGTCCACTACTCCGGTTCCCAGAACTGGTCCGGGATGGGATACCAGAAAACGTTGCCCTGGAGCACATCGGGGGCCAGTTCGCGGTCGTTTCGGACGCTTCCTTAAACGGGAGTTATGCGCAATTTTAGCCAAAACTCGATTCTAGTTAGCCGGGGCTTGGCGGCAGTCCTCACAAGGCCCGTCGCGGTACAGGATTTTAGGGTATCGGTGTACTGCCTTCTGATGTTTACCGGGTTTACCCTCCGTCACAAGGGCTGATGTCCAGGTTCACGTCGAGCTGGGCGTCGTCGGCTAGTGCTATCAGGTCTCCAATCTCCACTTCAGAGAACGGGTTGATGGCGTCGGCGGCTAATTCCGCTAGAAGCTTCGTGATGTTCTCGATCTCAATGTAGAGTTGTATGAGATAGAACTCGCCGTCGCCGTCGTCGTGGACATAGTTGATTCGCGCGTTTTCCGAGTCATAGAAGCCTTCCGGGCAGTCCGGCAACTCGGGTTGGCCTGCGTTACAACCAACCGACAGGGCTACAATCAGCCCCATCAGTAGGACGCTCCAGACGATTCGCATAATTACCACTACTCCGGTTCCCAGAACTGGTCCGGGATGGGATACCAGAAGACGTTGCCCTGGAGCACATCGGGGGCCAGTTCGCGGTCGTTTCGGACGCTTACGATGGCGGGCCGGGCCGGGATGCCGGTGAAGCGCGTCAGGAAGTCCGCGTTGCGCAGGGCGCGGTCGGCGTCCCGATGGTCAGCGGTGTAGGACGCTTCCACCGCGATATAGCAGATGGATCCGTCTGGCTGAGTCGCCTCGATTATCACGTCGGCGTTGATAAAACTTCTGAGGCTGTCCCTGGGGATTCCGTCGCTCACGGCATCGTGAGCCATATTCATCAATTCGGCCCTGGGCAGGCTTCTGACTAGGCGCATACCCATCTCATAGGCGATGACCGGGGCGAACTCGGCGGCATTGAGGCGAGCGAACCAGCCTCTGAGCTGGCCTATGTCGTGGGCGATTCTCTCCAAGTTTCGGGCAAGACGGTCATTCATAATCTCCTGTGCCGCGACGAAGCCTTTCATTTCGAAGTTGAATCGCTTTTGCTCTTCGTTGAATCGCTTTTGCTCTTCAATGAAGCCTGCGACCATCGCGTTGAACTGCTTTTGCTCTTCAACGAAGGCGTCGAACTTGGCCGGCAGTTGCAGCAGTTCGTCGCCCAGTATCTGGGCGCGGACTGCCGCCCGCCACTCAGGGTTTTCGGACAAGGCGCGAAGGAAGTCTTCCTGGCTGTTGATGGTGGTCATGGAGGTTCATTCCTTAGACTGTCAGGTAACGCCATTCAATTGTAACACCACAGCCGCCCGGAATTAACCGTCAACCATGCTTGCAAAGGCAACG
Source organism: Dehalococcoidia bacterium (assembly GCA_965213725.1). GTDB lineage: Bacteria > Chloroflexota > Dehalococcoidia > Lucifugimonadales > UBA3495 > VXOI01. The sequence continues at coordinate 746,513 of OZ243924.1, read as the reverse complement.
GCGCGGCCGTAACACCACAACCGCCCGGAATTAACGCTGAAACATTCTCTCAACCCTGCTACCATACTCCCGCCATGCTGACTGCCTTCCTGTCCGCCATCAACCTCGGCCCCCGGCTGGCTCCGCGCTCGCCCTTCTTTTACGGCTGGGTCATCCTGTTTTCGGCGGGCAGCACCCAGGTAGTGCGCAACGCTGCCGCCAGCCTGACCATCGCCGTCTTCATATTTCCGCTGTCGGAGGAACTGGGCTGGAGCCGCACTCTCATAGCCGGGGCGGCCAGCATTGGCGGGCTGGCCGCATCCTTCGCCTCTCCGGTGGTGGGATGGCTGGTAGACCGCTACGGGGCGCGGCTGGTGCTGTTCGCCAGCGTCCTCATCCTCGGAATATCCACCATCTCCTTGGCCTGGGCCACCGTGCCCGCCGCCTTCTACCTAGCCTACGGCGTCGGGCGGGTCATATTCTCCAGCCCGGTGCAGATTGGCTCCTCCGTGGTGGTGTCGCGGTGGTTCATACGGATGCGGGGGCGGGCCACGGGCATCCTGTTCTGGTCGCACTCCGTCGGACTGGTGGCCTTTCCTCTCATCGCCTCGGTGGTCATCGGCGCCAGCGGCTGGCGGGACGCTTGGATCGTCCTCGGCATTCTGGTATGGGCCATCGCGCTGCTGCCCACGGGCCTGCTGCTGGTGCAGCAGCCGGAGGACGTGGGCCTGCAACCCGACGGCGACGCGCCGCTCCCGGCGGGCGCCGTGGCCGCAGTGTCCGCCGGCGCTGCCCCGGCGGCCGGGGAGCCGGTGTGGACGCTGCGGGAAGCGATGCGGACGCCGGCGCTTTGGATGTTCGCCGCCGCCACCGGCTCGGTGTTCTTGGTGCAGGCCGGGGTGAACACCCACTTGGCCGCCTATCTGCGCGACCAGGGACTGAGCGCCGCCTTCGCCGGGTTCGGCATCAGCCTCAACGCCGCGTTCCTGGGCTTGGGCAGCCTGTTCTGGGGCTGGATGACCGAGCGTTTCGCGCCGCGCTACGTGATGGCGGCCATAGCCGTAATCGTCGGCGGCTCCTCGGCCCTGTTCATCATCGCCGATTCCACCGCCGAGATTCTCGCCTACTCGACGCTGTTCGGTTTCGGCGTGGGCGGGCTGCTGTCCGTCCCGCCGGTGGCCTACGCCGACTACTACGGGCGCCGCTCGCTGGGGGCCATCCGGGGCGTGACCGAACCGCTGACCAGCTTCGGGCAGGCCATAGGCGCGGTGTTATCCGGGGCGGTTTTCGACCTGACCGAAAGCTACGAACTGGCGTTCCTGACCTTCGCCATCCTCAGCGGGCTGGCGATGCTGCTGGCGCTGTTGGCCCGGCCGCCGCGCCGACGGGCGCCAACAGCGGATTGAGGACGCCTAATCTTCCTGATCTTTGCCTGTATGCCGCGCTCTTAGCCTAACGCCTGCGCCTGCCGCTCCGCCAATCAGCAGGCTGATTATTAGAATAATGCTCGAGTCATCCGGTTGCGTAGCTTGCTCTATGGGGAGAAATACGGCCAGAGATGCGGCTACAAAAGTTGCTAGAGATCCGCTGTTCACCTTCTGACTTGCAGTGAGGTACTTCCCTGCTTTGAATCTGGTGTAACTATCTGCATCCCTTGCAGCTCGGGTTACTGCCCTGAACTCGGGCTGCTTTATATGCCTATCCGGCATCTTGCCGCGTTGTTGAGGCAGCAACCGGCGATAGCGATGCCGAAACTCGGCGTCGGTGCGGTCGGACTTTCGGAGGTTGCATCCCGGGCATAGCAACTGCGAGTTTTCCAATTCGTTGGAACCGCCTTGGTTCACGGGCGTTATGTGGTCTATGTGGGATCCGCTGAACGCCAGCTTCCCCCGGCAATATACGCAGAGTCCCTTCTGCTTTCGGTATAACTGTTCTCGACGGCCCCTGGGCCAAGGATTTCTGGTTCCTGGCTTGGGCCGCGTTCCTTTTCGCATCAGGGACAGGGCTATAATTCCGTCCGCAACATACAGCCCGGCCGCCTTCAGAACCTTCCGGCCCGTGTTGGCAACTTCCTTAGCCTTGCTCACCTGATTCGGTTTCACGCCCCTGCTCCAGGTTCCACGGGATGTAGGGCTTCCAGACCTCTAGGATGGTGCGGTTCTGGAGGATCAGGTAGGGGTTGGGGTCGGGGGCGCGGGGGGCGGCGCGCAGGTTCATCCGGGCCTCGGCCGGGGTGTGTCCCGCCTTGCGCAGGTTGCAGCGGCTGCACGCGGTCACCACGTTCTCCCACGTGTGGGCGCCGTTCTGGCGACGGGGGATGACGTGGTCGAGAGTCAGATCCTGCGCCCTCTTGCCACAGTACTGGCAGGTGAAGCGGTCGCGCAGGAACACCTCTTTCTTGGACAGCTTGCGGGGCAGGAAGGGCCGCTTGACCAGGTATACCAAGCGGATAATGGCCGGGGCTTCAATATCGCCCGAAACGGTATGCAGACTGCCGTCATGCTGCTCCAGCAGCTCCGCCTTGCCCTTGTCCACCATCACGATGGCGCGGCGGACGGTGCAGACGTTGACCGGCACGTAGTTCAGGTTCAGCACCAGCACCGGAGCGCGAATCAGCGCCTGCGGATCGGCCCGCCCCTTGCCGTTTTCCTCAGACGCGGCCATGCCGTTAACCGGGGCAAACTGAGTCTTCTCAACCGCTCTGGTCAATGCTTGCGCCTCCCGGTTCACTGATAGCTGTATTGCCGTTGTAAAACTCCGGGTTATACGCCTGTTCCCTCGCCGTCCCCTATCTATGAGCAACTATTTCCGCGCTCATTATAGCGTAAATACCGGCGCGTCTTTCTACCCCCGGCGTCCGGCGTTGGCATTGCCAACACACGTTTAGAATACGGCGCCTTTTCACCCTGGGCGTCCCCTGTCGTCTTCAGCATTGGGCCGGACGTCCGGGCAAAGCCGTCATTCGTATTTGTATATTGTAATGGTTTGTATATTGTAATGGCCCGGCAAGAACGGCCGGTTTGCCGGACGCGATCCGGGGTGGGAGTATTCCTGTGGTGTTATAATCCGGCGCATGATTCACGACATCGCCATTGACGGGCCGGCGGCCTCGGGCAAGACGGTGGTGGGGCGCCGACTGGCCCGGAGGCTGGACTGGTGGTTCTTGGACACCGGCGTTATGTACCGCGCGGTCACCTGGCTGGCCCTGGAGCGGGGGGCGCCGCCCGGCGACGCTGACGCGCTGGGCGAGCTGGCCGGGTTCGTTCGGGTAAAGCCGGTATCGAAAAGCGGCGATTCCGTCGAAGTGGCCGGCAGCCGCGTCGGGCCGGAACTGCGCGAACCCCGCGTGGATAACAATGTCTCCAATGTATCCCGTCATCCGGCGGTGCGCCGCGCCCTGGTGGAGCAGCAACGGAACTACGCCGCTATGGTGGTTGGCGGCTTGGATGGGGACGGTCGGGCCGGCCTAGGGAGCGGCATAGTGATGATTGGACGGGACATCGGCACCGTGGTACTGCCGGAGGCCGGGCTGAAGGTGTTTCTGACGGCCTCGGCGGAGGAGCGCGCCCGGCGGCGGTGGCGCGAGATGCGGGAGCGCGGACAGGAGATCGAGCTGGCAACGGTGCTGCGGGAGATCGAGGCCCGCGACGTTATAGATTCTTCCCGAAAGGACTCGCCGATGCGCCCCGCCGCAGACGCTTGGCGCTTGGACACCAGCGGCATTACCGCGGACGAAGCGGTGGAAGCCATCCTGCAGCGGATGGAAGGGCGCTGATGCCGGGTGAAAGATCCACTCTGATCTACCGCCTAGGACGCCCCTTGGCGCGTTTCTGTTTCAGTGCCTTCGGGCGAATGGAGGTCATTGGCGAGGAGAACGTGCCGCCCCACGGGCCGGTCATTCTGGTCTGCAATCACTTGGCTTTCACCGACCCGCCGCTGCTGGTGGCGGCCATTCCGCGCCCGCTGCACTTCCTGGGAAAGAAAGAGCTGTTCGGCAATCCGGTGGGCGGTTTCCTGATGCGCGGGTTCCACGTGTTCCCTTACGACCGCGCAACGGCGGGCACCGATACGATGCGAACGCTGCTGGAACTGCTGGAGCAGGATCGGGCGGTGGTCCTGTTCCCGGAGGGAACCCGCAGCAAGAGCCATTCGTTGCAGGAGGCGCAACTGGGAGTGGTCTACCTAGCCCTCAAGTCGCAGGCCCCCATTCTGCCCGTGGGAGTGACCGGCACCCAGAATATGCGGGCTTGGCATATGCCCGTGCCGCTGTGCCGGCTCACCGCCCGCATCGGGCCGCCCTTCACCCTGCCGGTGGTGGAGGGCCGCATACCGCGCCCGGTAATGCAGGGTATGCTGCGGACGGTGATGGAGCGGGTGGCTCTGCAACTGCCCCCGGAGTTCCGGGGCGTCTATGACCCTGCGGGCAGCATTGATGAGGAGTGAACGATGCAACAACAGGCATCCAGGTTCGGCATTTACCTGAACGACGGGGAAAAGAAGGTGGTAAGAATCAACTCGCCCTACTGGTTCCCCGAAGAACCCGATTGGGTGTTCCTGACCCCCGAAGTCAACGCCACCCTGCTGAGCATCCGGGAACTGGCCCGGGAGCAGGGCCTGTCCGCCGATGCGGACGCGCTGACCTGGGGAACAATCCCGCTGCGGGAGGAGGAATAACCGGCGCGTGTTTAGATCGCCTGCTCAGAAGCGGCGCGCCTCCGGCAAATATGGTCATGGCGTCCGCCACTGTTCCATCGAACCGCGTTTTGCCGGCCTGGAAGTCGGCGGCGCGGCTGTTGCCGCATCCGGCGGGATGGCCCGGTCAGTACGTCCGCAGCCGGTTCCCGGCTTTGCCGCTGGCGTCCGGGCGGAAGTCGGACGGTGGCTCGACCAGCAGCGGCGGAATTTCTGTTTCCGGCCCGTTGACGATGATGCGTTTTGCCCGGTAGTTAGCCGGATGTCGCCGGAGTGATAGGCGGGGCCAGCCGGACCGGTTCCCGTCAATCTGCTGACAGACGGTGAGTTCTACTACCGAAATTAGTTAACGCCATAGAATAGTTAAACGCCGGGAGCGCAGGGGGGATATTCCCAAATCTCTGCGCTCCCGGCGCGCTTGGCGCTGAAAAACCCCGGTGGTTAGCCCTTGAAGGCGGGCATGACCTCTTCGGCGAAGATGCTGAGCTGGTCTTTGAAGACCTCCAGCGGCATACCCATAACGGAGCCGATGTTGACGCGCTCGACGCCGGGGTAGGTTTCTTCCGCCTGCTTCAGGGCCTCGATGGCCGACTCGGCCGGGCCGCAGATCCAGCCGCCGCCCTCGACCGCTTCCTCCAGAGTGGGCAGCTTGACGCCCCGGCTGCGGCCTCCGGCGGCCACGGCGTCAATCTGGTCCTGGCTGAGGGCCATCAGGCCCAGCGGGGCGGCGAACTTCATTGCCTCCTCGAAGTAGGGTTTGGCCTTCTCTATGGCCTTTTCCTTGGACTCGGCAAGGAACATACGGAAGCCCAGGGCCGCGTTTTCGCCCAGTTGCGTTTCCCGGCCCACCTCCAACTGGGCCTGCTGGTACATCCGCATCCGGTCGCCCAGTGTCGGCTCGGGCGTATTGGCGAGCAGGGGCTTGATGCCCATTTTCGCCATGAACTCGACGCCCCTGGGGTTGCCGCTGACCAGCGGCTGCCAGATTTCCACCGGGCGGTTTACCGGGCGCGGCACCAGGGTCAGCTTCTCCAGCTCGTAGCCCCGGTAGGGCACGCGGGCGGGAATCTGGAAGTGCTTGCCCTGGTGGGAAAAGGAGTCCTCGTTGAAGGCTTTGACCATCACCTCGACCTGCTCCTCGAACAGCTCGCGGTTGGCGTCGGCGTTGCGCATGGGGGCGCCGAAGGTCTCGACCTCGCGGGTGTGGTAGCCGCGCCCCACGCCGAAGATGATGCGACCCTTGCTGAGGATGTCGGCCATGGCGAAATCTTCGGCCAGCCGCAGCGGGTGCCACATGGGAGTGATGTTGAAGCCGCAGCCGTACTTGAGGGTACTGGTCTGCGTCGCCAGGTACAGCCCCAGCATCAGCAGATTGGGGATGCCCTCGTACCCTTCCGGCTGGAAGTGGTGCTCGGCCATCCAGAACTCATCGTAGCCGTTGGCCTCCAGGTGGCGGGCGATGTCCAGCGCCCAGTCATAGGTTTCGGCCAGCTTCTCGTTGGGATACCAGCGGTCGTTGGCCGGCGTGCCATCGAAGCCCAAGTTGTCGTCAACCACGTGTCCGGCGTAGGAAGCGGAAAAATTCTTGAACATAAATGCTCTCTGGTTTTGAGTTTTGGAGATATAACGGTCAGCGCCGTCAGTCGAATAGGGCATTCTGCAAAGCAAGCCCGGCCATTCCGGCAAGCACAGCCAAGCCAAAGCCTACAATCGTGTACCACAGCCGGTCAATGCGGCGATTGGTTTCTCGATACCGCTGCTCGTTGCGTTCTTCGTAGCGGGCAAACCGTTGCTCGTTGCGTTCCTCGTGGCGGGCAAACTGTTGCTCGTTGCGTTCCTCGTAGCGGGCAAACTGTTGCTCGTTGCGTTCCTCGTGGCGGGCAAACTGTTGCTCGTTGCGTTCTTCGTAACGGGCAAACCGTTCTTCGTGGCGGGCAAACTGCTGCTCGTTGCGTTCTTCGTGGCGGGCAAACCGCTGGTCTTGGCGGTCAAGCCGCTCCTTGATTTCCGTTTGACCTCGTTCCAAACCGCCCAAAATACGGTACACCTCTCGGACGTCGCTTGCGTCCATCTCGGGCGGCGTGACGGGTTGCGGCCCCTGCGTCGCTTCGGTAGTCATGGCGTTCTACTCCTGGGACAGTTGGGCGCCCTACTCCCGCACCTGCGACGGGGCCGGGTTGTAGAGCTCCAGTCCGATGGTGGCGCGGTCGTTGGCCGGCGTGCCATCGAAGCCCAAGTTGTCGTCAACCACGTGTCCGGCGTAGGAAGCGGAGAAGTTCTTGAACATAAATGCTCTCTGGTTTTGAGTTTGGGGGATACAACGGTCAGTCAGCGCCGTCAGTCGAATAGGGCATTCTGCAAAGCAAGCCCGGCCATTCCGGCCAGCACAGCCAAGCCGAAGCCTACAATGGTGTACCACAGCCGGTCAATGCGGCGGTTGGTTTCTCGATAACGCTGCTCGTCGCGTTCTTCATGGCGGTCAAACCGCTGATCCTGACGGTCAAGCCGCTGGTCTTGGCGGTCAAGCCGCTCCTTGATTTCCGTTTGACCTCGTTCCAAACCGCCCAAAATACGGTACACCTCTCGGACGTCGCTTGCGTCCATCTCAGGCGGCGTGACGGGTTGCGGCCCCTGCGTCGCTTCGGTAGTCATGGCGTTCTACTCCTGGGACAGTTGGGCGTCCTACTCCCGCACCTGCGATGGGGCCGGGTTGTAGAGCTCCAGTCCGATGGTGGCGGGGAAGACGCGGGCCAGTTCCTCCACGGTCCATTTGCCGTCCTTCTGGATGGTCTTTACCGGCTCCGGCTCATTGAGCAGGTTTATCAGGCCCTCGGTCACGTGAAAGACGTGGCCGTTGACGTGCTGGGCGTCGTCTGAGGCCAGCCAGGCGACCATGGGCGCGATGTCGTCCGGGCCGCCGCGCATGGTGACGCTGGCGCCGGTGCTGATGCCCCGGGCGGCGCGAAGTTCGCGGGCCTCGTCCGGGATGCTGGTGGTCATGCGGGTGGCGGCGCTGGGCGAGATGGAGTTGGCGGTCACGCCGTAGCGCCCTAGGTCGCGGGCCACCACGCGGGTGAACCCGGCGATGCCGTCCTTGGCCGCGCCGTAGTTGGCCTGGCCGGAGTTGCCATACAGCCCGGAGGTGGAGCTGAAGGTGATGATGCGGCCGGAGCGCTGCTGGCGGAACAGCACGGAGGCGTTCTTGACCACGGAGAAAGTGCCCTTGAGGTGAACGGCAATAACGTCGTCCCATTCCTGCTCGGTCATATTGAAGACCATGCGGTCGCGCAGGATGCCGGCCACGGTGACCACGATATCCAGCTTGCCGAAATTGTCGAGGGCGGTCTGGACGATTTTCTCGCCGCCTTCCATAGAGGCGACGTTCTCGGTGCAGGCGACGGCCTCGCCGCCGGATTCGCGGATTTCGGAGACCACCACGTCGGCCACCGAAAGGTCGGCGCCGGAGCCGTCCACGTTGACGCCCAGGTCGCAGACCACCACTTTTGCGCCTTCCTCGGCCATCAGGCGGGCCACGCCGCGCCCGATGCCGCGCCCGGCTCCGGTTACAATCGCTACCTTGTCATTCAGCAGGTTTGCCATTCCCTAATTCCTTCGCATAGGCGTTCTGAACTGCAATTATGAGGCCCGCTCCCAGAGCAGGACGACGGTGAGGTCGGCGCGGGCGCCCTTGATGGGCAGGGTGCTCAGTTGAAGCCGCCCGTCTCCGGTAAACTCGAACTTTCGCACCTGACGCTCTCCGATCCAGTTGGGAAAGAAACTCCCCTCCACCAGATGAATCATCAACCCTTCCCTCTCGGCTACCGTATAGCTGCCGTAGTAGGCCAGGTAGCCCTCGAAGGCCGCCCGCACCTCGGCGTCGCTGCCCTTGAGCAGGTTGCCGGTGGCAAAGGCCGGGCGCTCGCGGGCCATAATCTGGCCGGAAAAGCTGCCCCGGCCGTCATACATCAACAGCCCGCCGGGTTCGGCGCCGTAGGGACGGGTGACCCGCCCGTCCGACCACTGCCCTTCGCAGGCCAGGAGCCGCCATGTTCCGGTGAACCTATCCACCAATGTCACCATGCGTTCTTGCCCGTCTATGCGGGCAATCTTTCCAGCACTCTAAACAGCAATGCGATGGTTCCAGCGCCGAATCCAGTGAACAAGGCGGCCCCTATGCTGAAACCTGCTATGAATAGGTTTCGAGACTCTTTCCGCGCCGCTTCATTGGCTTCGCGCGCCTCTTTCCGCGCCGCTTCATTGGCTTCCCTAGCTTCCTGCCGAGCGGCATCTATTGCCTGCATCAAGTCCCGGCGCAATGACTCATTTGATAACAACAAAGCATCTTGACGGGAAATCACGTCACTGAAGCGTTGGATGTTGGCTTCTTGCACCGCTTCGATACGGGTGATGCGCTCTTCCGGTGTGACCACTCCTGAAACCTCCTCTGGCTTGCTCCGGCCTCTACTCCCGCGGCGGCGTGGGCGGGGCCGGGTTGGCGATGCCCCCGGTAAGCACGTCGCGGGCCAAGGGAGCCAGCGTTTCCAAGTCCCAGTGGCCCGAGGATTCGTAGATGGAACGTTCGGGCCGGGGCTGGGACATCAAGGACACCGTGTCGCCGTAGACCAAGAAGGTCTGGCCGTTGACGTTGGCGGCGTAGTCGCTGGCAAGGTAACAGACGAAGGGCGCGATGTGGGCCGGGTCCATTTCGGTCAGGGTGTCTTCGCCGGAGATGGGGGCGACGCCGCTGCGGGCGCGAATCTCGGCGGCGCTGGCGGGAATGTCGCCGATCATGCGGGTGTTGGCCCGGGGAGCGATGGCGTTGGCCGTCACTCCGTAGCGGCCCATGTCCTTGGCCACTACTTTGGTAAATCCGGCGATGCCCGACTTGGCCGCGCCGTAGTTGGCTTGGCCGGAGTTGCCGACCAGCCCCGACTCCGAGGAGAAGGTGATGATCCGCCCGGAACGCTGTTGCCGGAATAGGATGCAGGCGTGCTTCACCACGGTGAAGGTGCCCTTGAGGTGAACGGCGATAACGTCGTCCCATTCCTGTTCGGACATATTGAAAATCATCCGGTCGCGCAGGATTCCGGCGCAGGTGACCACAATGTCCAGCCTGCCGAAGTGGTCCACGGCGGTTTGGATGATTTTATCGCCGCCCGCCATGGTGGTCACCGACTCCATGCAAGGTACGGCTTCGCCTCCGGCGGCGCGGATTTCCCCGGCCACCTGCGCGGCTACCGAGTGGTCCTGCCCGCTGCCGTCCACGTTGACGCCGGGGTCAACTATAACCACCTTGGCGCCTTCCGCCGCCATTTCCAGCGCGATGCCGCGGCCGATGCCGCGGCCGGAGCCGGTGACGACCGCCACTTTGTCCACTAGTGAATCAACCACGTCATACCCCTCTGAAATCTGACGAAATTGTAACCCTGATTTTGACATCTATTACGATTGGAGCGGCTAATCCAGCTTCTCAAGTTCGGAGTCCGCGAACTTTGCTGCAACAGCTCGCGGTAGCCGCCCCGGCGAGTTGCAGGCGACGGTTGGCCCGGCGGGACATGCATCACCGCCGTGTGTCATCCATCCTGTCCTCCTTCCCGGGGACTTAGCGATGTGGCGCGCGGCCTAGCTCTTGGGGAGCGAAACCGTGGCGCGGCCGGGGGTGGTCCGCTGACCCTCCTCATTTTCCAGCCAGATTTCGCAGTCCACCAGATACTCCCCGTCATCCTCGTATTTGCCGGTCACCACGCCCCGGGCGGTGACGGGGCGGCCGGGAAGGTCCATCCCCCGGTACTGGCAGGAGAGCTTGCGCAGGTTGCCTCGCGGGCCCATCCAGTCGGTTACCAAGGAACCCAGAAAGGCGTTCTTCAACGCTCCGTGGAGGATGATGTCCTCCAGCCCGGTGCTTTGGGCGAAGTCCTTGTCGTAGTGGATCTGGTAGTAGTCGCCGGAGGCTCCGGCGTATTTCACCAACTGCTGGGAGGAGGGGTGGCGCACCGCGGGCGGAAGCTCCTGGCCCTCGTCAACGTCATCCCATACTATCTGCGCGGTCATCGTTTAACCTCCGGGGCATGATTCCCTCCCCGGCGGGGGAGAGGGTCAGGTTGGGGGCGAATGTTCAGTAGCGGATGGACGTGTTGGTCTGAGTCGCCACCACCTGGCCGAACTGGTTGGTGTAGGTGATGGAGATGGTCTGTATCAGCATCAGGCCGATGCGTCCGTTGCGCTCGGTAATGTCCTCGATGCGGGAGACGGCGGTGATGCGGTCTCCGGGGCGCACCGGCTCGAAGTACTCCCAATCGCTGCCACCGTCCAGCACCCGCTCGAAAGGCACGTCGAAGGGCAGATCGGGGCGGGCGGCCACCGCCGAGCGCAGGAAGGTGGGCGGCGCGATCAGACCCCCGTACTGCGAGGCGCGGGCGGCGGCTTCGTCGTTGTACACCGGGTTTTCGTCGCCGATGGCCTCGGCGAACTTGATGATCGCGCCTTTCTCTACCTCAAGTATCCGGGGTTCGCTCACAGCGCCGATGGCCTGTTGGCGCATTTCCTCAGTCAAAAAAGAAGGCGTCGTAGACACGAAAAACCCCCTGGGCGCAACCCTTGTCTTCGGGTTTGGCAAGGGCCTGCCCTGAGCCAAGATCAGGACAATCCGTCCATTGTTAACAATCTGCGAGTCTACCGCCGGGCGCAAGGGGTGTCAAGGTTGACATAGCCGCGCGAATCATCGTGCTGCTGCCGGATTGACGTTACCGGCAGGCAATGCGCTGGCCTGAATCAGGCATTTTATGCCGCCAAAAGGATGCTGGCGGGAGGCGTGTTGACGAATACGGTCAGCGGGCAGGCGCCCTGCGCCCGCCGCTCCTACTGCCCCAGCCCGCGCTGCATACCGCGCAGGTAGCCCGCCTGCCCGCCGTGCTGGTTGACCTCCCAGACCAGCATACGGAACATCGTCGCCAGGGTGATTTCGTTGCCTTGCCGGTTGACCATCGTGGTGGCGGTCAGCGAATCGTCGTCGTGCTCGCCGAGGAAGCCCAGCAGATTGTCGCGGGCCGCGGCGGCGTACTCCACCAGCAGGTCCTTTTCCGGGCAGCGCCACCTGGCCAGGTCACCGGCGCTGTAGCCGAAGCCCACGTCCATAGGCTCCGGCATCATTCCCAGCCGCCCGGCCCATTCCCGTTCGTATAGCTGGGGCTGCCTGCGGGCCAGGGTTTGCGTCCACATATCCAGCGCGCGCCCGTAGTGCCAGACGATAAAGCCGATGGAGTGGCAATGTTCATTGGGCCGGTATTCGATTTCCTCTTGGGTCAGCCCTTCCAGATAACGCTCCAGCCACTCCCAGTTGACCTCGAAGGACTCCCGGATAAATTCCTGCAACGCCATTGCGGTTACCTCGCCGTTGCCAATTTCCTTCCCTATTCTAACGCAGCCGGGGGCGGAAGGTTCAGATTGAGCGGCGCAATGCGCCGCTTTTCAGCGCGTCCGCGCGGATTATCATAAACCCCATCCCCCGGTGCTATGCAGACGCTGACCGGGGATGGAAAAGCGCGGCGAATCATGCGGGAATGCCGCGTTTCGCCCGCGCCTGGAAAGCGATCCGGGCGCGGGCGTTTCCGGTTAGCCGCCCATCGGAGCGGCGGCGGCATTACGTCCGTCAGACCTGCATAGTTGCGAAGACTGGGCAGGAATTTGTCCGGCGGGCGCAATCAGGGGTTACCTGTTTTTCCGACGCCGCAGCGCCCGGGCCAGCGGCCGCAGCCTCGCCTTCAGGCCGAAGCGGCGGCGGACGTTGTTGGCTATGAGCGGGGCTAAGTGGCGGTTGCCCGCTACTAGGGGGGCGGCCCAGGCGCGGAGTTCTTTCATTGTGGGCGTCTTCTGCTCCCATGAAGGGACGAAACTTTCAATGGGATGCCAACGCTTCTCGCCCCGGAAGCGGGTCATCACCGCTCCTCCCGCCTCCTGCACCGCCAGCGTGCCGGCGGCCATGTCCCACATCCTCGGCGCGCCGAAGATGGCGTACTGCATCACGCCCCGGGCGGTCATCGCCAGTTCGTAGGCGATGCTGCCGGTGGTGCGCGGCTCTCCGGCCTTGCCCGCCAGTCCGCCGGTGAACCGCTGGGAGACGCCGAAGTATCCGGGGAGGCCAATCAGCCGGTTGGGGATGGGCCGCTCCGTTTCCAGCACCCGCACCGGCTGGCCGTCGGCGAAGCAGCCGCCCCCCTTTCGGCAGTGCAGCACGAAGTCGCCGCCGTCGGCGGGCCAGGGGACGTACAGGGCCGCCGCCACGGGCCGGCCCCGGTGCAGGACGCCGATGGACGAGGCGAAGACGGGCAGGCCGTTGAGGAAGTTGGTGGTGCCGTCCAGGGGATCCAGCACCCAGAGGGTATCGCGGGCCGGTTCCTCGGACTGTTTTTCCTCCTCGGTGGCTTCCTCGCCCAAGATTCCATGATCGGGGAAACGGCGGGCGATTTCGGCGGCCAAGTACGATTGCGTTGCCTTGTCGGCCGCGGTCACCGGGTCGCGCTGCTTGTCGTCCTTGAATTCCACCTCGAGACGACGCCCGAAGTGGCCCGCCAAGATCTCCCCGGCGCCGCGGGCGAGTTCTGCGGCGTGGCGCTCAATTTCGCGGACTTGAGAATCGTCGAGGTATGGCACCATTAGCTCACTGGCCGGGCCGCAGGCTGCTGCGGGCGCCTATGACTGAAATTGCCCCTGATAAAGTCCCTCCCCCTCCACCCGCTCCAGCACTAGCTGGCAGATAATGTCGCCGGGCCGCACCCGGATGGGCAACGGGCCAATGTTGTAGAACTCCAGCGCGATGCGATTGTTGAAGCCTGGGTGAATGGTCGGGGCGGAGATATGCACAAAAAGGCCAATTCTGGCAATGCCGCTCTTGCCTTCAACGCGCCCGCCCAAGTGCTGGGGAAGGCTGACCGATTCATGGGTGTAGCCGATTACCAGCTCACGGACGGGGATCTCGAAAAACCTGCCTGGCCGGATTATTTCGGGGTCTCCAAATATATTGTTAAACCGAGGCCAATTGAACTCTATGAGTTCAACGGCGCTGGTAACGCCCGCTTCCCTTTGCTCTCTCAACCTAGGTTCCAGAACGTGGAAAGTATCGGATAGAGTCAAGTCTACAGAACTGGGGCCGATTCTGGGGCGTCCGACTTCAGGATGAAACACCAAGCTCCCGGACTCTATTTCCGCAGGATTGCGCTGGTCGCCAGCCTCATGACACTCGCATTTTGTCCAGCCATTCCCGTGAGGCCCAGAGTCTTCGGCCGGTAGCGTTAACGTCATCCCCGGGCATCTCAAAAAGTATCCGTTCCCCGCCTGAGTCCCAAACCCATACCGGCACAATCCCCATTTCGGCATTGACGATGCTGGCCGGAGTAAAGAAGCCGATGTCGCGCCCTTCCCAGTCAATCCGAAATTCGGATTCCCACGGCACTATTGGGTTTGCCTTCAGGTAACGGATGTTGACCTTTGTGGCCGGGTTATCGTAAATCCTGGCTTGATAATCTTCCATCCTTTCCTCTTGTTCGCGTTGTTCGCGGCCCGGCTGGTTGAGCAGCATAAGGCAAGGATAGTGCGGCTCTCTGAGGCGGTCAACCGCCGGGTGTCATCAATCCCGCCGCCTTTGACGCGGCGCCATTGGCCGGGGCCGGGGCGGGCTGGTATAATCGGCGCGGTTCAATTGAGGGCCGCTCCCGGCATAGGGGGGCGGGATGAGGTCTTGGTATGGACTTGGGGTTGAAGGATAAAGTCGCCATCATCGGCGGGGCCAGCAAGGGGCTGGGGCGGGCCTGCGCCCAGGTTCTAGCCGAGGAAGGCGCGAAGGTGGTCATTTGCAGCCGCACCGCCGCCGATCTGGAACAGGCGGCCGACGAGATTCGGGAGTCTACCGGCGGCGAAGTGCTGGCCTACCCTGCCGATCTCGACCGGCTGGAGAGCATTACCGGCCTGATTTCGGCGGCGCTGGAGCGGTTCGGCGGCGTTGACGTGCTGGTCAACAACTCCGGGGGGCCGCCCCTGGCCCGTTCCGCCACCGCCACCGAAGAGCAATGGGAAACGGCGGTGCAGCGGTCGCTCATCTTCTTCGGGCGGATGTGCCGCGAGGGGATACCCCATCTGCGGCAGCGCGGCGGCGGACGCATCATCAACATCCTCGCCAGCACGGTCTACAACCCCATCCCCAACCTAGCGTTGTCCGGCGCGACGCGCATGGGCGTGGTGGCCTATGCCAAGAGCCTGGCCGACGAGGTGGGGCGCGACGGCATTCTGGTCAACAACGTCTGCCCCGGCTCCATACTCAGCGAGCGGATGATGTCCAACGTCACCGCCCGCGCCAACGAACTGGGCATCAGCGTCGATGAGGCCCTGGCCAACCGGGCCGCCGATACTGCCTTGGGGCGCGTGGGCCAGCCGGTGGAACTGGCGAATCTGGTGGCCTTCCTGGCTTCGGAACGCTCCACCTACATCACTGGCACGACCATACTGGTGGACGGCGGGCTGGTGCGCTCGGTAATGTAGGCGCCTCGCCGCAGGAATCCGGCCGCCCCCTCCCCCAAAGTGGACAATTGCTGAAATATCTGGTATATTGGAGGCAATCCAGATTGCTGGAGGGGGCTAGTCGGCAGGACTGGCGCAAGAAAGGAGGCGAGAGCCTCCTTTTTGTTTGCGGTCTCCTACGGCAGCAGCGTGTTGCGGTGGTTCGACTTGGGCCGGAGAGCTTCAATGAAACGGAGGGTCGCGGGGCTGGGTGAATGAGCCAAGACGCGGCCACGCTCCAGCAATATCCCCTTCTTGGAAGGATAGGCCAGCAGGTCGGCAAGCTGAAGACCAGTGATGTTATCGGATTTCAGATTCAGTTTTATCTCATTGCTGCTGACTGACCGGGGTAATCCCCGCAGGTTTCCTTGTCCGACCATAAATTTGTGGAAATCTTCCTTCAGTTCCCGGTCTTCTTTCTTGCCTCTTGATTCGGCCATTACGTCGCCAGTCCCTCCAACCCGGGTAAGCCATTGAGCATAAATTCTGGTCAGTTCCTCCATACAGTAGCCATAGAGCCGTAATCCAGATGGTTGTCCGGCCCCCGGAAACGCCTCCTTGTCGAGAACTACCGATATTACTTGGGCTATGTGCGAGTCGAGGAACCGGATAATCCTTTCCTCCCAGTGAGCAGCGATCTCCGGGTCTTGCAAAGTCCGAAAGATCTTCCATTTCTTCACGATTTCGCTTCGCACCAAAATCACCGGGAAATCCGGGTCGTAGGGGAAGAACTCCTGCTTCAGCTCCTCGAACTCCCGGTGGGTTCGCCTGCGGTAGGTATCGCTGGCGATCACGACCCCGGTCAGGCCCAGGTAGCGGGCGTCCGGGCTGCTCCACTTGGACGGCTCCGTAACGTGGTCGCCGGATTCGTCTACATACATACGATAACGGGTTGCTTGCGCCATTCCAACATCATACTCTTAAGGGCAAGGAACGTAACGGGATTCGTGTCACCGCTTTTAGCGGCAAATCGAGGGTGACGTGACTTTTCAGCGCAGACACGCGGAGGAACCGACGGATGCGGCGGGCTACCTGGACCGGGGCAGCCGCTACGGGCGCAACGGGGTGTATCACCGCGCCATCGAGGACTACTCGACGGCCATCGAACTGGCGCCGGACTATGCTGAGGCATGGTACAACCGGGGCTGTTCTTGGTATGAGGTGGGGGAGTATGATAAGGCCATTGCCGACCTGACCCGCGCCATTGAACTATCGCCCTGCAATGGCATCTACTACGGCCAACGCTCGCTGGTCTACCACTTCAACGACCAGCCGAAACTGGCCGAGGCCGACCAGGAACGCTGCGACGAGCTGCGGTTCGGCGGCCAAGCTGAGGACTCGCAAACGGGCTTCGGTTAAAACAGGACACCCGCGGCAGGAACTCTGTTTCCTGCGCCAATACCGCCAACCTGAAACTGGCGCCATCAATAACCCGCAGCCGAACCCGCGCCCAACTCGCCGGCCTGCCGCTGGATGATGGCGGTCTGCGCATTCGCAAGTTGTCCGCCGACATAAGGCGCGGCCCCTATGCCGCCGGCTTGAAGGAGGGCCGGCCACGCGAATTCAGGCACCGATGGGTACGGCCCCTATGCCGACGGCTTGAAGTAAGGCCGGCCACGCGAATTCAGGCACCGATGGGCGCGGCCCCTATGCAGTCGGCTTGAAGTAAGGCACGCTTATCTGCTCCGTGGCCCGCTCGAAGGTGACTTCCACCGGCATGCCGATGCTGACCTCGCCGGGGTCGCAGCCAACGATGTTGGTGAACATACGCACGCCCTCCTCCAGCTCCACCAAGGCTAGGACGTAGGGGCCTTGGTCGAAGCCGGTGGTGCGGTTCTGGTAGGTGACGGTGTAGGTCCAGACGGAGCCTTTGCCACTGGCCTGCACCCAAGCGGGGTTCTCCGTCCAGCAGTGGGCGCAGATGCCGCGGGGGTAGAACTGGTATTCGCCGCACTTGTCGCAGCGTTGTATCAGCAGTTGCCCGCGGCGACAGGCGTCCCAATAGGCGCGGGTCTCGCCGACCACGGTGGGCAGCGGCTTGTTCCAGTCGGGCATGATTACTCTCCTTAACTAGCAGACGCCAATCGGCAAACGCCCTCATCCTAGCCCTCTCCCTCCGGGAGAGGGGGCTTGGGCTAATCCCTTCCCAGAATCACGGTGCCGCCGCTGTGGCGGGAGCCTAGGGCGCCGCCGGTGCCGTGGCACAGGGCAATCTTGCAGTCCGGCACCTGGCGCGGGGTTCCCTCGAACTGGCGGCGCAACTGCCGCGTTGCCTCCATCAGCAGGAAGATGCCGCGCATCCCCGGATGGTTGGAAGACAGCCCGCCACCGTCGGTGTTGATGGGCAGTTCGCCGCCGATTTTCAGCCGTCCGCCGCTGACGAACTGGCCTCCCTCCCCCTTTTCGCAGAAGCCCAAGTCTTCCAGCGTCTCCAGCACAGTGATGGTGAAGGAGTCGTAAATCATCGCCATATCAATATCGGCGTGGGTGACGCCGGCCCCGGCGAAGGCCGGCTCGTGGCTCTGCTTGGCGGCAATGTAGATGAGGTCCCGCTGGCCGGCGCCCTGATGCGCCACCGCTTCCCCGGTTCCCAGCACCCAGACCGGGGTGTGACGGCAACTGCGGGCCACCTCGGGCGAGGCCACCACCACCGCGCCGCCGCCGTCGGTGATGACGCAGCAGTCCATCAGGTGCAGCGGCGACGAAATCACCCGCGAGCGCAACACATCGTCCACCGTTATCTCGTCGCGGAACAGGGCCTCGGGGTTCATGGAGGCGTGATGGCGGATGGCGACGGCAATCTCGGCCAACTGCTCCGGCGTGGTGCCGTACTGGTGCATATGCCGCTGGGCGATCATGGCGTAGAGGCCGACGGTGGTTAGGCCGTACAGTTCCTCAAAGCTGTCGGGCGACGGGTCGAGGCGCGGGTGGCCGAACCGGCCAACGCCGCCGGTGCCGACGGACACGCCGCCGGAGCGGGCCAGGGTGCTGTAGGTGATGACGGCGCAGTTGATGCGCCCGGCGTGGATGGCGTTGAGGGCGTGGGCCAAGTGGAACTCGAAGGAGCCGCCGCCCACCGTGGTGTTGTCCACGTGCCTGGGGTACATATTCAGGTAGTCGGCCAGGTTCAGGCCGCTGTTGCGCACCGACATGGACGCAGTGAACAGGCCGTCCACGTCGGACTTGGACAGCCCGGCGTCCTCCAGTGCCTTGATGATGCTCTCGCCCTGTATCTGAAGCTCGCTCTTGTCGGGAGCGTAGCGGGTAACGTGTTCATGCACGCCGACGATGGCGGCGGCGCGGCGAAGGTCGGTCATAGGTCGGACACCTCCGGGGGTGGGTGGTGCGAGACTCGCAGTCTCAGAAAGGCGCAGTCATTATCACCGAGGCGGCGCAGTAGCACAAGGCGGGGCAGGGGAAAGGTATTGTTAGCAACTGTTGCTATTGCATCAGGCCCAGCCGCAGGCAGACCAGGGCCACCGAACCCGCCAGCATCGCCGCGCTCTTGCTGTACCCTTTCGTCTGCCGTATCAGCCGGTTCAGCTTCCCCCGCAGCCGGGAATGCAGACCCTCGTTCCAGTTCACCGGCCCGCCCTTGCCGACCCGGTGCCGGGCCGGCGGCAGCCAGGACTGATACACCACATAGGCATCACTACAGTACGTCTCCGCCTCCGGCAGCCGTTCGTACAGCCGCAAAAAGGCGGCCTCGCCACGGCCGCCAAGCTCGAAATCCACCTGCCGGCGCCCGTCAGCCCCCAGGCTCACCGCCGTCCAGAGCCACGCCTCCCGCCGTTTCTCCCCATGCCGGCCGCCCACGCAACTCCACATCTCATCGAAGGCCGTTATCCGGTCCGCGGCCTGGCGCCCCCTTTCCTGCTGTTGCCAGAGCAGCAGGGTCAGGGCCCAGCAGACTTTTTTTAATCCAGCCATACACCGTCAGCAGTGGAACGTCCAGGGTGCGCCCCACGGCCCGGATGCTGGCTCCCTCGCAGTACATGGCGATGGCCTGCTCTCTGACCTCCTGGGAGTGGAAGCGGCGGCCGGCCTCCGGGGTGAAATGGCGGACGCAATCGCCGTAGCGGCAGCGTTGCTGGCCCAGGGCGGAGCGGCCATACTGGCGCACCCAGTTGGAGCCGCCATGGGGGCAGCGGACGTGGTGGCGGTATATGCGGGCAGCGGCCATGACAAGCCTCCTTGCTGGGTTGATGCCACCCCGATTCTGGCATACTGAGGATAGCATTGGTAGCTGGTGGGCGTCGGCTAATCAACGCCTACCGGCATCGGGAGTTAGTATGCCGTTTCCTGAGAGTCCGAGGGAGGTCTATGCGGAAAACCCTCTGGAAGAGGTTATCTGCCAGATAAGGTTCCCTGCGGTTCTGAAAATCTCTGCTACGGCCCCTGCGGATTTCCAAGATGCTATCCGGGACGAATATCCTTGGTACGAGGAACAGACTGGAGGTTCCAGCCTCCCGAGGGAAATAATTGATTTGCTTCCTTCAGGCATTCCAGTTCCCGGACTGCCCAGGCAGCCGGAGCACCAGTTTTTCACTGAGGATCGAGGCAAATCGATTACCTTGGGCCAAGAATTCATTGCAGTGTCCGAGAACAATTATCAGGATTGGATGAGTTTCCGAAAAGAGATAGAGCAAGCTGAAAGAGTCCTTCGTGAGATATACGCGCCGTCGTTTTATACTCGCGTAGGGCTAAGATACAGGGATGTGTTGGACAGGGAAGAGCACGGACTAAGGGATGTCCCATGGGAGGAATTGCTGAATCCGTCTTTCATTGGTATTTTGGGGGACGGTCGGCTTTCTGATGCTGTCCAGGAATCTCAAGCCCGGGCGTTACTAAAAATTCCTGATGTCGACAATGGATTCGTTCTGATTGAGCATGGTCTGGTTACTAGAGAATCAGAGGGGCAGCCAGTTTACTTGATCGACTCCAATTTTTTCACAAACAAAAGGTGTAAATCGCATGATGCCTTACAGTCGCTCGACAGATTCAACAAGTGGGGAGGCCACCTTTTTCGCTGGGCGACAAAGGACAAACTACGTACAGCACTTCGGCCAAGAACCAACGCATGATTCCAAACGTCATGGTGGAACATTGATTCTCGATTCCTTTGGGTCTGGGAGGGGCGGTTTCACTCACATCAACCAAGTTACTCCGTCGAACCAACGCACCGAACTTTCTTTTTCGTGGAGCGAAACTCGGAACCTGACAACATCAGACAAGAAAAGGCTGGTTACGTGCTTGGCCGCGTTCGTGATACCGACAGAAGGGGTTGATGAAAATTTCAATTCAACCCTTGAAATACTGCGGTTTTATCGCGAACAAGCTGAGTATGATGCCCTTTCCCTCGATTCCACTCAACCTCCGGTTACCGGCGTGATTGGCGAAGTTACGCAACGGCAGCCGATGGCGCTTTCCGATTGCTGAACGCAACGTTTGGCTATCAGCCCGCCAATCACGGCGGGCGACTGATGCAGGGCGAAATTCTCCTTGACATCCGAGAGTTTCGCCCGCCAAAGGACGCCTACGCTCTTGATACCGACGAAAGGGCCACATTTTCGTCAGTCGTTTATCCAAGAGTTATCGTCATCACACCCGACTGCGACCTACTCAGTGACTATTCGACTAGGAAAAATCCTCCAAGCAACAAACGTCAAAGACAAGGAAGACTGTTATATCACATTCAACTTTGCGACGTGTTCGCCGAAGCAGAAATCAGATCCGATCGAAACCTCAATAGCAACCTATGGAGCCGAGTCAGAGGAAATCAAGACGAGCGATACCATACCCTTCCTTCGGTAGACGAGCGGAATTCTGAAGATGCAAACCATCCGGCGTATTTCCTGGATTTCAAGAGAATGTTCACAATGCCAACCGAGCTTCTGTACAGCCTACTGGACTCTGAAAAAGAGCAAAGATTAGGCGTCGTCCCTCCAGTGTGGATTCATCAGTTAATTCAGAGATATTTCGCATTCCACAGCCGGGTAGGGGTTCCTGACCCAGCTGATGCTTACAGATAGCTCCGAGGCCCCCAGTATACCCCCCGGCCCCGGTGCGCGCCAAACTACCCGCCCTGCCGGACATAAGGTATACTTGGCGCAGCCTTGAATCCGGCGCCCCAATGGAAAGGAGCGAATTCATGCAGTTTGGACTCTTGTACGAAATGCAGCGTCCGTATGACCAGGAAATTGATTGGCATGCCCTCTATCAGGAAACGCTGGAACAGTGCGAGCTGGCCGACCAGGTTGGCTTCGACAACCTTTGGTTCGTGGAGCATCACTTCCTCTACGGCTTCTCCGGCTCGCCCTGCCCCGAGGTGATGTTCGGGGCGCTGTCGCAGCGCACCAAGAACATCCGCATCGGGTTCGGCGTCTCCATCCTGCCCAACCATCACCCCGTCCGCATCGCCGAGCGGGCCGCCATGGTGGACCAGCTCACCCACGGCCGCGTCGAGTTCGGCACCGGCCGCTCCAACGCCTACGAGCAGTTGGGACAGGGCATTGACCCCCGCGAGACCCGCGACCGCTGGGATGAGGCCATCAGCATGATCCCCCGGATCTGGCAGACCTCCGGCGAGTTCTCTTGGGAGGGCAACTTCTGGAACGTGCCGCCCCGCCGGGTTTTGCCCCAGCCTTACCAGAAGCCCCATCCCCGGATGTACTTGGCCTGCACCCAGACCGAGAGCTTCCGCCTAGCCGCCCAGAAGGGCATCGGCGTGCTGTCCTCGGCTTCCTACGCCGTGGACGTGCTGGCGGAGCATGTCAAGGTGTACCGCGACGCCATCAAGGACGCCGACCCGGTGGGCGCGGAGATCAACGACTTCTGGGGCAACAACGTCCATTCCTTCTGCGCCAAGGACGACCAAGCGGCCAAGGAACTGTGCGCCGAGTCCATGAAGACCTTCTTCGGCCCGGACAAGCCCTACATTGCGGGCCGCATCAACGCCTATGAGGAGCTTCTGGAGGCTTGGGGCGGCGTGCCGGAACACCTGAA
Organism: Dehalococcoidia bacterium; assembly: GCA_965213725.1. GTDB lineage: Bacteria > Chloroflexota > Dehalococcoidia > Lucifugimonadales > UBA3495 > VXOI01. The sequence goes on along the minus strand of OZ243924.1, from coordinate 724,289 downwards.
GGCCGACTTCGGGCGCTGGCTGCGCCAGTCCGACGAGGATCACCAAGCCCAAGCCGCCGAGGCCGGCATCTCGCTGGACAGCGGCCCCGGGGCGGCCCGCGCCGCCGTGGCCCAGCTCGACGCCAACACTCTGGCAAACCGCGGCGTGATAATCGCCGGCAACCCGGAGAGCTGCATCAAGACCATCAAGACCTACGAGGACATTGGCGTTGACCAGGTTATGCTCATCATGCAGACCGAGACCATCCCCCACGACCGGGTCATGGAGTCCATCGAACTCTACGGCAAGGAAGTCATCCCAGCCTTCCGCAACGGCGGCAACGGCAAGTAACGCCCGACTGCGCATTGCCGACAAGCCGGGGCGCACGGCGGTGCGCCCCGGCGTTTTCTGCCTTTATCCTCGCCGGAGGGCCTGCTGATGCAATGGGGGGTGTCCTGAAAAGAGAGGCGGGACGGGGGAGGTTCTACCCGCCCTTGGCCCCGGCGATGTCGCGGCGCAGGAAGACCCAGAAGGCGGCCGCGGCCAGGACGACGGCGTAGATGGTGATGATGATGAAGCCGTGGGCCATTTCCGGCATTCCGCCGATGGTGGCAATGTTTCCTTCAATCGAGTCGTCCAAGGATTGCCAAGCGGTGACGTTGGGGCCGAGCAGGAAGGCGAATACGTGGTCCGACCAGTCGAATCCGCTCAGAACCGGAGTCAGAATAACCAGTTCGATAAAATAATAGCCCAAGGCGATGCCGGAGCCGATTCCATTGGAGCCTGTCAGCACCACGGCGAACAGGGCCAGCGCAATATAGGGCAGGAAAGCGTAGACCGACCGGCCGAACAGCGCCAGCAGATCCAGCCAGGAAATGTCGCCATAGCTATCGGCTTCCGGGCTGGCAAGAACGGCCTCAGCGATGAAGCCGCTCACCGCTACTATGACGGCTAGGATGATCAAACCGGCGGTGGTGCACAGCAGGGTTATCGAAATTTTGGACATCAGGAAGGGCCAGCGTCCGGCCCCCATGCTCAGCGCCGGGCGCAGCGTTCCCCAGCCGTATTCGCCCCCGGCGACGGCGGCGGTCAGTATTACCGCAATGAGCGGGCCGAAAAAGCTGGAGAACCCCAAGCCGTTGGCGATATTCTCTGTAGGCGACCGATAGGATATGTCATCGCTTAGCGTGGCGACCAGCCAGAAAATAAGCTGCGCCATGACCACGGCAAAGCCCAGCAATATCCACGGCACCCAGCGGCGGCGCAGCTTGAACCACTCCCACCGGGTCAGCAGGGCCACCTGCATCGCCATCGCCATCAGGCCGCCTCGCTGCGGGGCGCGGCTTCCTCGGTAACATCCAAGAAATACTGCTCCAGAGACATTTGGGCGGGCGACATCTCGGCGACGTAAATCTGATTGCGGCTCAGGGCGGCGGTTATCTCCCAAGAGCGTTCCGGGGCAACCCCGGCGACCAGGTAGCCGTTATCCGCGCTCACGCTGTCCACCCAAGCTAGGGCCGACATAATTTCGCGGGCTTTGGCGTCGTCGGTGGTGCGAAGGCGCACCTGGGCCTGCCCCCGCTCCTGCAACAATTCAGCCACGTCGCCCTGGGCGATGAGCCGTCCGCGGGAAAGGATAGCCACGCTGTCGCAGACCTGCTCCACCTCGTGCAACAGGTGGCTGGACAGGATGACGGTGCGGTTATCGCCGCCCAGGCTGCGAATCAGATCCCGCACCTCGGCCATGCCCGCCGGGTCCATGCCGTTGGTCGGCTCGTCCAGCACCAGCAGCTCCGGGTCGCCCAGCAGCGAGTAGGCCAGCCCCAACCTTTGCTTCATCCCCAGCGAATAGGTCTGGAACTTGTCGCCGCTGCGCCCGTCCAGTCCCACCTGCTCCAGCAGGGAGTCCAGCTCGCCGGGGCGGCCGCGCCCGGAGATGCCCTGAAAGTAGGCTAGGTTGTTGCGTCCTGAGAGGTAAGGGTAAAAGGTGGGCGTCTCGATCAGGGCGCCGATGCGGTGCAACTGCCGTTCCAGCCCGCCGCGTTCCGGCGGTGCGCCAAAGAGGGTGAAACTCCCCGCAGTGGGCCGCACCAGCCCCAGCAGCATGCTCATCAGGGTGGTCTTGCCCGAACCGTTAGGCCCCAGCAGCCCGAAGATGCGCCCCGGCGGAACCTCCAGCGACAGCCCGTCCACCGCCAGCACCCGCCCATAGCGCTTGGTCAACCCGTCGGTACGGATAACCGTCTCATCCATTACCAGCCTCCGTTCCCATTTCAGGATACGCCGTTGCCGGGTTCAATGCAAGGGCAGGCTGCCGGGGGTGTTCTCAACATAAGGCGGAACAGAGCTATGAAAGATTCACCGGATAGAGAGGAATCCCGAAAGCCCTCGTATCCGGCTAATCCTGATTCAGACAGTTGCGCCAAGAACCGGAAAGCCCCGCTGGACAGGGCTGGCGTGTGGCCCTCGCAAGGCAGCATCAGGTACTGCGTGGCGCCGCGCGGTGGCTCTAGGCGGCCCGTAGCGCCATGGTTCCTGCGCACTGGCGGCACACGGTGACGAAGGTGGCCGGGGCGATGTTGGCGGCCTGTTCCGCCGGGTTGGAACAGCCAGGCGTGTCGCACGGCTTGGCGGGGGTCAGCCAGCCGCGGGCGGTTTCGATGCAGGCTTCCAGCCCTCTCTCTTCCACTTTCAGGCGCGCCAAGAGGGTGATCCCTCCTTCTCCGTCCCTGGCGTAGAGGTGTCCGGTCTGGTGTATGAGAGCCACTTTAGCCGGTTTTCCGTCCCTGACAATGCTTCCCAAGACCGTTTCCTCGGGACGGTCAACCCCGATTTCCTTGAACATACGGGCGATACCGGACTGGTTCGATACGGCGTTCATAGCAACCCCTTCCTCTGATTATTTCATTTTCCAATTACTATTATTGCATATTTCCTTAGTATTGTCATCTGCAAGGGTTGTGCCCAGGGCCTTTCCCAAAGCTGTGCGAAAAGCATCAAGAGGGCGTTCTGAAAGCTCATCCCTCTGAGGAGGAGGTTTAGGGTGATGGTGAAAGCTACCCCTATGCCAATGCCGGTCAGAGGAAGCGCAGGGAGAGAGAGGAGGACGCCGAAAGCAAGGAAGGGGCCCGGCGCTTGGGGTGAAACGCCGGGCCGAGCGGTTAGCGGGCGAATGCGGCCATCCGTTCATGGTGGAGGCGCCGCAGATGCACTGCCGGGACATCTATATCCCGCCCATCCACTAGGAACAGCACCTGCTCGGCGATGTTGGTGGCTCGGTCGGCGATGCGCTCCAGGTCGTGGGCTACCCAGAGCAGGTAGGTTGCCCGCTGGATGGTCTGCGGGTCCTCAATCATGTAGAGCAGCAGTTCGCGGTAGACCTGGTCGTAGAGGTCGTCCACCTCATCGTCGGCGTCAACCACCATCTGCGCCTTGGCCGTGTCCCGGTTCAGCAGCGCGTCAATGCTGTCCCGCAGCATGGCGGTGGCCCTTTCCGCCATACGGGGAATGTCAATCAGGGGTTTCAGGGTCTGCTCGTTGCCGATGGCAAGGCTGATCTTCCCGATACCCTCGGCGTAGTCGCCCATGCGCTCCAGCTCAACGGCTATGTGCAACAGCGCGATGATGGCGCGCAGGTCCTTGGCTACTGGCTGCTGGGTGGCGATGAGGTGGATGCAACGATCCTCTATCTCGGACTGCTTGTCATCAATGTAGTCGTCGAAGTCAACGACCTCTTGGGATGCGGCGATGTCCCGGTTCTTGAGCGCTTCGACAGCTCGATTGATTGCGTCGCTGACGAAGGCAGCCAAGGCCTCCACTTCCTTTTCCAGGCCGGCCAGTTTCAGGTCAAATTCTTCCCGGCGAGTGGGTGCGGGCATGGCCTACCTCCCGGCGCAAATGCCAGCAGCCCGCCCGCTGCGTGGGGCTAAACCCGCGTCCAGAAGGGGGGCCGCTCGCGCTGCGCCTCCAGCAAAGTTTCGTCCAAGAGTTCTAATTTTGTTCCCGGAGCAGGAACAGAGGGCAAAGTGTAACCGATGGATTGAAACACTGTCAAATTTGTGTAGTAGCCATTGTAGACCTGGAGCACCAACTGGTCAAAAAAGTTGGCGTGAGACGTTTCCACGGCCCGCAACGCCGCGTCTTTCTCTTGGCCGGACAAGGCGGCGAACCCGTCCGGGCCACGCTCGGCTGCCGCGATTTCGATGGCCGCCAGACCCTGCATGAACAGCCTGGTAAGCCCCGGTTCACCTGCGGCCACCGATTCCACGAAGCCGCCGATGCCCAGCAGCCCAGCCCCGGGGCGGTTTTCCTGGGGCGGAATGATGCGGTCCAGCACTGAATCCAGCAACTCCCGCTGCGCCGGGGAGAATACTTGTCGGGATGCGCTCATATTTTCTTTCCTTTACGCACATTTCCGTTCCGGCTTTTCACTCGGGCACGGTTATAACGGGTATGCAGCGGGCATGGGCTAGGTTCCGGTTGTCCTCGGAAATGTCGGCGCAGATCACGATGCCCTGAGTCTCGCCGCCGGTGATGGCTTGGAGGATGGCGGCTCGATTGGAGGCTCTGGCAATGTCGGACTGGTCAGCTCGAATGGATATTTCTGCGATCAGGTAGGCTGGCTCGGTGTCTCCGGCGGCGGCCATTTTTGCGGCGAAGTCAACGTGTTCCAAGTCTTCGCAGTCCGGAACACCGGCCCGCTTGGACAATTCGGCCTCTTGGGTCAGAGCCATAAGTTTAGTTGGCTCCGGATCGGCGCTCCGGTGCAAGATCTCGGAGACGTTCCAATGTAGCTGGCGCCGCAGGATGGCGCTGATTCGCTGGGTTACTTTCCGCTCGTAGCGGTCTCCCTCGAAGTTGCCCATGCGACTGTCGATGCGATTCAAGCGAGCGTTGAGCTGCTCGGTAATCTTCGCCAGTTCGGTTACGATGTTTTTCAGTTCGGCTACGGCATCTTCGAGTACAGTCAGCCTGCGATTCACCAGTTCGTTGTTTTCCTGGGTGAGCCGGACGAACTCATGGAACTCTTCGGTGAGCTGGGCGAAGAGTTGCGGCAATTGAAGCAATTCCTTGGTGAGCAGGCGCTGGCGCAGAACCTCCGCCAAGGCGGGTTCCCGGTCTATGGCGTCGATGATGTCCTGAAAGTTGCTAATTGGATGGGAAGTCATCTCGGAAATTCCTTTTCCCGGTTCCTTACTCCTGGGAGGTAATGGGACTGCTTTTATTTTACCACTGATTTCCGCCTACCGCGGGATAACCGGAAGCGTGATGTGGGAGGGGTACTCCGCCGTGTGCAGCACCGTCTGCAACGCCGTTTCCAACCGGGCGTCTGCGCCGATGGGCGCCCCGGTGTTGGGGTTCCGGTCGAACCGCGGGAAATTGCTGCTGGAAATCTCCAGCCGCAGCCGGTGGCCCGCGAACAGCACGTGGCTGGTGGCCCACAGGTCTATTTCGTATTTGTAGATCCGACCGGGCCGGATGAGCGACGGTTCGGCCGCCGAGGTTCGGAAGCGGGCGCGCACGATGCCGTCCTGGAGGTTGTGGGCGTAGCCGTCGGGCCGCACGTCCACCAGCTTGGCGGTGAAGTCCGTATCCACCGCGGTGCTGGCGGCGTAAAGCGTGCAGGATATGGGGCCGGTCAGCTCCGTGTCCCGCTCCAGCGGCTCCGAGGTGTAGACCAGCACATCATCCCGTGACTCCGCCTCCCGCTGGTCGGCAACACCCTGGGGGATGATGAGGGTGCAGCCGCCTCTTGTCGGCACGGGATCGGCCGGGTCATAGGTATAGACATCCGGCGGCTCTTCGCCGGGCGGCGAGGTTGAAAGGGCGCCGTCGCCGTCGAGGGAGTTGGCCGAGCCGGCGGAGTGCAGATACCACTTGGTGTAATGGGCGCGGGCCGGCGGCCAGTCCTGCTCCGCCCGCCAGCGGTTCTCTCCCATCACGAAAATGCTCACCGGCGGCTCATCCATCAGCCCGGTCTCGATGTCCTTCAGCCAGTAGTCGAACCAGCGCAGCAGATGCTCGTGCAGCTCGATGCGGGCCTCCGGGCCGAAGTCTATGTCGCCGGTGTCGCCCGAGGTGGGCGCGGTGTAGGGGCGGATGTGCGCCCACGGGCCGACCAGCAGCCGCTGGCTGCGCCGCGCCTCGGCAGTGGCCGCCCGGTCGCGCAGGGCCTGATAGCCGTTCAACGCCCCCTCCAGGAAAATGTCATACCACGAACTGACGTGGAACATGGGAAGGGAGATGCGGTGCGCCTGGCGCATCAGGTTGATGCGCGACCAGTACGGCCCGTCCCGCTCTTGGTCAAAGTATTCATGGAAGTAGGGAGCGGCCTCTTTGAGGCGGTCAATCCAGTCGCGCAGCGGCAGGTGGCGAAACCAGGCATCGGTCAGCGGCTGGGCGAAATTGTCCGGGGGAAGGACGTATTCGTCCATCTGGGCCAGCAGATCCTCGCGGCCCGCCCGTATCAGTGTGTTGCGGCCCTTGTGGATGGCGTAAGGAACCATCCAGCCCCACTCCATGGCGCCGCCGGTGTGATATACCCAGCTCTGGTGGAAGTCCGCCGAGGCCGACACCGGGGCCATGCAGGCCAAATGCGGCGGGCGTGGCCCGGCGGCCAGCGTGTACTGCGTCGCGCCTAGGTACGATTGCCCGGTGGTCGCCACCCGCCCGTTGCACCACGGTTGGCGGGCCGCCCACTCCACGGTATCGTAACCGTCCCGCCCTTCTTGGAACAGCGGATCGTAGCTCTCGCCTTCCGAGTCGAAGCGGGCGCGGCAGTCCTGGCTCACCACCGCGTAGCCGCGCTGCGGGAAGAACCAGATGGAATGCTCTTGGTTATCAGCGTAGCCGTCCTTGCCGTATGGCCCCCGCGTGACCAGCGCCGGGAACCGCCCCGGCGCGTCGGGACGGTAGATATCGGTAGCCAGACGCACGCCGTCGCGCATTGGCACCATAACGTTGCGCTCGCGGATGACCCGGTACTGTTCTCCCTGCGCCATATTCGCCCCCCTTTTCCAGCGGCCCTAGTCTAACATAACCGCAATTGGCTTGAACGAGACGGGTTGCGGAATCCAGGGCAATCGCATTCTCAATTTACTGAGCGATAACGGCGCGGAGATAGTCATTGTCCCGGCCGGCCCGTTTGCGTTTGCCCCTGAGGGATGCTTTGATGCTCCAATCCTGCCTGAGCAGGTTGAGCGCCCTGCGCCGGACGACCGTCAGGTTCCCGGCGGCATTGCCGGTTCTGACCCGGCGCTCATCTTCCCGGAAGGAAATGTCCGGCACCCAATGCAGGGGGTTCTCAACGCTCCGCCCAATCAGGTTGACCTACATCCTATCTCCCTCTGCCAGACCACCTTCTGCCAGACCACCTTCCCGAGGATGCGATTGCCCCGGTACGGGACTGTTTCCCCGGAAAGGCCGGAACCCGCGCCGGAATCCGTGTGGAAAGAACCTGTGCAACATAAACGGCGTAGTATAATCAGTTGACCCAACTCCGGTTTGGAGCGCTTATGACTCTTGGCCCTTTTCCCCTGCCTAAACTCGCCGTGGTTGGTATGGTCATAGCCGGGCTGCTGGCTCTCGCTTGCGGCTCAGATCCGACGGCCACCCCGGCGCCGACGGCCACGCTGTTTCCTATGCCGACGGCCACGCCGGCGCCAACTCCGACACCTACGCCCACGCTCACCCCCACTCCGGCGCCAACCGCAACGCCCGCTCCGGCGCCTACGTCCACGCCGGAAAGGATGCCAGAAGGCGGGGAACCGGGCGCGTCGCTTTTGCCCGAGGGGTTGGTATTCATCCTTGACGCCAGACCCGCCGCTCTCTTGGATTCGCCTTGGCCCGCTATGATGTCTGAAGGCGAGGCGGGAGACGCGCCAGCTATTGCGGAGGATTTCCGCAATGAAACCGGCATTGATCCCCACTCAGTGGAGTACGTCCAAGCATTTATGCCCGCGACTGTGCTGACGGCTATGTTCTCAGGCTTGGGAGAGGACGAGTTTGATTTCGGCGATGCTGGCATGGTGCTGTACGGAGAATTTGACGAAGCCGAAATCGTCGCCCACGCAGAAGAGGCCGGGGACGTGGAGTATGACGCCTCTGCCTACCGGGGATACAGCGTCTACACGGCTGCCGGCGATTATGGCGAAGGGATGGAGGTTCTCGCCTTCGTCGGCTCCGATGTCATGGTCCTAGGCGCTGAATCCGGCGTCCGGGCGGTGCTGGACGTGGCTGCCGGGGCCGCTCCGCCCGCCTCGGGTAATGCGGTTCAGATCCTTGATTCCTTGGGCGAGCGGCACCTGGGCCTTGCCGTGGAGCTGCCGCCGGGCTATCTGGAAATGATGATGTCCGAGGGCGAGGGCGTTATGCCGGAGGCGGGACTGCTGGGCGCCCTGGACCTGACGGCCTTGGCCGCCCCGGTGAACGCCATGGGGGCGCTGTTCCATGACGATGCCGTGGAAATCGAATCGGTTTCCCGCTTTGACGACAGCGCCGCCGCCACCGCTTCCAAAGAATACTCCGAGGGAGTGGTGGCAATGCTGGGCGTGATGTCCGCCTCCCCGGAGTTGCAGGAGTTTGCTTCGGGAATGGAGGTCAGTCAGTCGGGCAACACCGTCACTTTCAGGATGACCATCAGCGCCGCAATGATAGAGGAGCTTTTCCGCGGTATGCTAACAGGCATGATGCCGCCGCTCCAAAGCTGACGCCGGCTGCCGGCATCTTCACGCGGCGGGGGCCTTTTGCATCGCGGGGGCGGAATTCAGATCCGCCCCGCTCATTATTCTCGGCTTCGCTAGGCAGGCCGGGTTGGGGCGGTTATAATTCTGCCCAGATTCCGGCCTTTGCTTGCGGCGCGCAACCCGCGAGGGCCTTGTATCCGGCGGATATTGTGATATATTACACAAATCAAGCCGCGCCCCGGCTGGGGAGGCTACTGCCACCCGGCCACTGCCTATTTCCCGCCGCCGGTGGCTTGAGGCAGCAATTTCATTTTGCAAGTTTCGCTGGCAGGGTATCGTTCAAGATATGGACCCGCTGAAAGAATTGGCTGGAAAGGGCCTGTATTCGCCGGAACAGGAGCACGACAGTTGCGGCGTTGGCGTCGTTGCTGACATCAAGGGCCGCAAGTCCCACCGGATTATCGAAGAGGGGCTTGAGGTGCTTATCAACTTAGGCCATCGCGGGGCGGCCGGCAGCGACCCGGAAACCGGGGACGGCGCCGGAATCCTGTTGCAGATGCCCCATGACCTATTCCGCCGGGAAAGCGAGCGCTTGGGCTTTCAACTGCCTTCCGGCGGCGAATACGGCGTCGGCATGGTCTTTCTGCCGCCGCAGCCGGAAGCCGCCCGAAAGGCGCGCTCCCTGATCGAAGAGGTTGTCGCCAGTGAAGGGCTGGAGTTGCTGGGCTGGCGTGACGTTCCTGTGAACCCGGACAAGATTGGACGCGACGCACGCCGCCGCAGTCCCCTCATTCGCCAGGTTTTCATCGGCGCGGGCCGGAGCGGATTGGGCCCGGCCCAACTGGAACGCAAGCTGTACGTCGTCCGCAAGGTGATAGAGCATTCCATGAAGGAATGCGGGCTTTCCGAGGAAGAAGCCGACTACTTTTACGTGTGCAGTCTTTCCTGCCACACCATCGTGTACAAGGGCCTGCTCATGGCCTACCAGATTTCCGGTTTCTACCTCGACCTCCAGGAAGAGGAAATGGTCAGCGCCTTTGCGCTGGTGCATTCCCGCTTTAGCACCAACACCCTGGGCCACTGGCGGCTGGCCCACCCCTACCGCTATCTGGCCCACAACGGCGAGATAAACACCCTTCGCGGCAACCTCAACTGGATGCGCGCCCGCGAAGCGATGTTCGAGTCGCCGCTGTTCGGCGAAGACATGGGAAAGATTCCGCCCATAATGAACGTGGGCGACAGCGACACCGCCAGCTTCGACAACGCCTTGGAACTGCTGCTGATGACCGGGCGCGAGCTGGACCACGCCATGCTGATGATGATTCCCGAAGCCTGGGAACAGCATGAGACTATGCCCCAGGAAAGGAAGGACTTCTACGAGTATCACTCGGCGCTGATGGAGCCGTGGGACGGCCCGGCGATGATTGTGTCTTCCGACGGGCGGAACATCTGCGCTTTGCTCGACCGCAACGGACTGCGCCCCTTCCGCTATCTGGTCACCACCGGGGACAAGCTGGTGATGGCCTCTGAGACCGGCGTCTTGGACGTGCCGCCCGCCGACGTGAAATTCAAGGGCCGCCTCCAGCCGGGCCGGATGTTTATGGTGAGCCTGGAACAGGGCCGCATCATCGGCGACGAGGAACTGAAGCGAGACCTGTCGGCCCGCCGGCCCTATGGTCAATGGCTGCGGGACAACAAGGTCAACCTGGATGACCTGCCGTTGGCCGCCCCTGAACCGCCCATGCACCCCGACGACCTGCTGCGCAATCAGCGGGCCTTCGGTTACAGCGTGGAAGAATTGCGGATGCTGACTGCGCCCATGGCCGAGTCGGGTTACGAGGCCGTCGGCTCCATGGGCAACGACGCGCCCTTGGCGGTGCTTTCCGACCAGAACCAACTGCTCTTCAACTACTTCAAGCAGTTGTTCGCCCAAGTGACCAACCCCCCTCTGGACGCCATCCGCGAGGAGATGGTCACTTCGCTGGAAGCGTTTATCGGCAGCGAGCAGAATCTCTTTGAGGAAACGCCGCTCCACTGCCGCCAGTTGACGCTGCGCTCCCCCATCATTGACAACGAAGAGGCGGCTCGCATCAAGTCTCTGGATCTGCCCGGCTTGCGGTCGATAGTGCTGAGTTCGCTCTTTGACCCCGCCGCAGGAATGGAGAGGGCGCTTCAAGAACTGCGCCGCCGGGCTTCGCAGGCGGTGGCCGACGGTTATTCCATAATTGTGCTGTCGGACCGGGGCGTGAGCCGCGGGCGCGCGCCGATTCCCAGCCTGTTGGCAGTCAGCGCAGTCCACCACCACCTGATACGGGAAGGCTCTCGCACGCGGGTGGGCTTGGTGCTGGAAACGGGCGAGGCGCGCGAGGTGCATCACTTCGCGCTGCTCATAGGATACGGGGCCGGCGCGATCAACCCCTACCTGGCCCTGGAAACCGTGCGGACGATGACCGAGAGCGGTCAACTGAACGGCCATACGCCCGATTACGCCTGCAAGAACTTCATCAAGGCCAACGAAAAGGGCGTGCTGAAAGTAATGTCCAAGATGGGCATTTCCGCGGTGCAGAGCTACCGGGGCGCGCAGATTTTCGAGGCCGTGGGGCTGGATCAGGCGCTGGTGGATGAATACTTCACTTGGACGCCATCCCGCGTCGGCGGCATCGCCCTGGAGGCGGTGGAACAGGAGACGCTGCAACGCCACGGCGCGGTCTATGGCGCCGTAGACGTTCCCGCCAGCCGCTCGCTGCCCATGGGCGGCGCGTACCAGTGGCGGCGCGGCGGCGAGCACCACCAGTGGAACCCCGACACCATCGGTATACTCCAGCACGCCGCCCGCAGCAACGACTGGAATATCTACAAGAAATTCGCGAGGCTCTCCAACGATCAAAGCCGCCGGATGGCGACACTGCGAGGGCTGCTGGAGTTCAAGAAGGACAACGAGCCAATCGCCATCGAAGAGGTGGAACCGGCGTCTGAAATCGTCAAGCGGTTCGCCACCGGCGCGGCGTCTCTCGGTTCCATCAGCCGGGAAGCCCACGAGACGATGGCGATTGCCATGAATCGCATAGGCGCCCGCAGCAACACCGGCGAGGGCGGCGAGGACTACCGCCGTTACGCCCCGGACAAGAGCGGCCCGTATCAGGGAGAGTCGCGCAGCAGCGCCATCAAGCAGGTGGCGTCGGGGCGTTTCGGCGTCACCGCCAACTACCTGATCAACTCCACGGATCTGCAAATCAAGATGGCCCAAGGCTCCAAGCCCGGCGAGGGCGGCCAGCTTCCGGGCCACAAGGTGGACGAATATATCGGCTGGGTGCGGCGCACCACTCCCGGAGTGGAGTTGATCTCGCCGCCGCCGCACCACGACATTTATTCCATCGAAGACTTGGCCCAACTGATTCACGACCTGAAGAACATCAACCCCGATGCCCGCATTCACGTCAAGCTGGTGGCCGAAGTCGGGGTGGGCACCGTGGCCGCCGGCGTGGCCAAGGGACACGGCGACGTGGTGCTCATCAGCGGGCATGACGGCGGGACCGGCGCGTCGCCGGAGTCGTCCATCAAGTACGCCGGGTTGCCGTGGGAGCTGGGCATCGCCGAGACGCAGCAGGTGCTGGTCGCCAACGGGCTGCGAAGCCGCATCGTAGTGCAGACCGACGGTCAGTTGAAGACCGGGCGGGACGCCGTCATAGCCGCACTGCTGGGGGCCGAGGAATTCGGCTTCGCCACCGCGGCTCTGGTGGTCAACGGCTGCATCATGCTCCGCAAGTGCCATCTCAACACTTGTTCCGTGGGTATTGCCACCCAGGATCCGGAACTGCGAAAGCGGTTCGCCGGCCAGCCGGAACACCTGGTCAACTATTTCATGTTCGTCGCCGAGGAAATGCGGCAAATTATGGCGGAACTGGGTTTCCGCACCGTCGCCGAGATGGTGGGCCAGGTGGACGCCCTCGACGCCCGCGAGGCCATAGATCACTGGAAGGCCCAGGGCATTGACCTTTCGAGACTGCTATATCACCAGAAGGCCCTGACCCCCGGGGAGACGGTCTACTGCTCGGAAGAGCAGGATCACGGACTGGAGCGGGCATTGGACCACAAACTGATCGCCTTGGCCGAACCGGCGCTGGATAGTCAAACGCCGGTCAGTATGTCCCTAGCCATCAGCAACTCCAACCGAACCGTGGGCGCCATGCTCAGCGGGCGGATTGCCAAGGCTTATGGCGAAGCGGGACTGCCTCCCGATACCGTGCGAATAAACTTCACCGGCTCGGCCGGCCAGAGCTTCGGCGCTTTCTTGGCCCCGGGCGTCAGCCTGAACCTGCAAGGGGACACCAACGACTATATGGGAAAGGGGATGTCGGGCGGGCGCATAGTAGTGAAACCGCACCCTGAGTCCACATTCGTTCCAGAAGAGAACATCATTATTGGCAACGTGGCGATGTATGGCGCGACCGGAGGCCATGCCTTCATCAACGGAGTGGCCGGGGAGCGCTTCTGCGTCCGCAACAGCGGCGTCCGGGCGGTGGTCGAGGCCGTGGGAGATCACGGCTGCGAATACATGACCGGCGGCGTGGTGGTGGTGCTGGGCGCCACCGGGCGCAACTTCGCGGCGGGAATGAGCGGCGGCATCGCCTTCGTCAACAACGCCGGGGGCGACTTCCATATCCGCTTCAATGATGGTATGGCCGATATGGAACCGGTGGCGGATGAGGAAGATATAGCCACGCTGAGGGGGCTGATCGAAGAGCATTACAAGCATACCGGCAGCGGCCCCGCCGGTCGCATTCTGGCCGATTGGAGTTCGGCCTTGTCCAAATTCAAGAAAATAATGCCTCGGGATTACCGCCGGGTGCTGGAAGAACGCAAGAATCGGGACCTGGCGGCCCGGGAATTGGAAACCGTAACGCATGGGTAAACCCACCGGATTTATGGAGTCCGGCCGGAAACCCCCGGAGCGCCGGCCGGTCAGCGAGCGAGTCAAGGACCACCGGGAGTTTTACCGGCGCTGGCCCGAATCCGTGGCCCGGGAGCAGGGCGGGCGGTGTATGGACTGCGCCGTGCCCTTTTGCCACACCGGCTGCCCGTTGGGCAACGTGATTCCCGAATTCAACCATTTCGTCTACTTGGGCGATTGGGAAAACGCGCTGCGTACCCTGCTGTCCACCAACAACTTCCCGGAGTTTACCGGCCGCATCTGCCCGGCCCCGTGCGAAGCCAGTTGCGTCCTCAGCATCAACTCCGACCCGGTCACCATTGAGTATGTCGAGAAGGAAATCGCCGACCGGGGCTATGAAGAGGGCTGGATTCGGCCTCAGCCTCCCCCCTTCCGCACTGGCAAGCGGGTGGCGATAGTCGGCTCCGGTCCGGCCGGGCTGGCCGCGGCGCAGCAGCTCAACCGCGCCGGCCATTGGGTAACGGTCTACGAGCGGGCGGAATACATCGGCGGGCTGCTGGCCTTGGGCATCCCGGACTTCAAGCTGGATAAGGATGTGTTGCGCCGCCGCCTCGCCATAATGGAGGAGGAGGGCATCACCTTCGAGACCGGCGTTGACGTCGGCGTGGATCTCTCGACAGACCAGCTACTCGAGGACTTCGACGCCATTTGCTTGGCCTGCGGCTCCACGGAACCCCGCGATCTGCCGGTTCCCGGCCGGGAGTTGGACGGCGTTCACTTCGCCATGGAATACCTCACGCAACAGAACCGCCTCAACGCCGGTCAGCAGGTGGCCCCGGAAGAGCGCCTTAGCGCCGAGGGCAAGCGGGTGGTCATCCTGGGCGGCGGCGATACCGGGGCCGACTGCCTGGGGACTGCTCACCGCCAAGGAGCGGAGCTGGTCAGCCAGTATGAGTTGCTGGCCGAGCCGCCGGTTAACCGCCCCGCCGGGAACCCCTGGCCCCAATGGCCCCTGATACTGCGCTCCTCGGCGGCCCACGACGAGGGCGGAATCAGGGACTACGGCATACTCACCAAGTCCTTCTCGGGCAGTGACGGCAAGCTGGAGCGGCTGCATGCGGTGCGGGTTGAGTGGAGCCAGCCGGAAAACGGCGGACGCCAAGAGATGACCGAGGTTCCCGACAGCGAGTTCGAGGTGGAGACCGATCTGGTTCTGCTGGCTATGGGCTTCCTGCACCCGGAGCATGGCGGCCTGCTGACTCAATTGGGAGTGGATCTGGATGCCCGCGGCAACGTCAAGATAGGCGCAGACCGGATGTCCAGCGTTCCCGGAGTCTTTGCTGCGGGAGATACGGCGCGAGGACAGTCCTTAGTGGTCTGGGCCATCGCCGAAGGCCGCGAGACGGCGCGGGCGGTGGACCTCTTCCTGATGGGGGAAACCAATTTGCCCCACTCGCTGCCGGTGGCGCCCTAGCAAGTTCGGAGTGAACGGGAGGGCCGGCCGGGGTGAGTTGGCCTTCCGCCCCGCCTGCGTCCGCTACTGGCGCATCCCCACGACCTGCTCGGAGGATCGAGGGATGTCAACGTTTTCCAGGTATTCCTGTATGCTCAGTACCTGCACGGCGTTGGTGGTGCCGGACACCCCGGTCAGGAAGCCGTGCACGATGGTTACTACGTCCTGCTCGGTCACCGCCCCAAGATCCAGAGCCGATTGCAGCACCTGCCAGACCAGCTCGGCCACGTCGGGCTGGATGGGGATGACCCCCGTGGGCTGAATGCCCCAGCCGAGGCACAGCTTGCGCAGCACGGACGGGTCATGGGAAAAGGCTAGGATGTCGCCGGCGGGGCGGAAGCGGGCCAGCTCCAGCGCCGCCCGCCCGGTGCTGGTCAGCACGATGGGCTTGGCGCGCAGGGTGCGAACCAGCCCCGCCGCCGCTGCCGTTATGGCCTGAGTGCGGTCGCGGGTTCCCATATCCTTATAGAAGGGATACAGGTCTTCCGATTCGGCCTCGTTGATGGTGGATACCGCCACTCGCAGCGCCTCCACCGGATACTGCCCCATGGCCGTTTCGTCCGACAGCAGAATGGCGTCGGTGCCTTCCAGTACGGCATTGCTCACGTCGGACACTTCGGCCCGCGTCGGCGTGGGGGAAATGACCATGCTGCGCAGCATCTGGGTGGCGATGACGGCCAGCTTGCCGGCCGCATTAGCCTTGTCCACAATGAGCTTCTGCACGCGCGGCACCCGTTCCATGGGAATTTCGACGCCCAGATCGCCCCGGGCCACCATCACCGAGTCCACTTCGGGGAGGATGGAATCTATGTTTTCGATGCCCTCGCCCCGTTCCAGTTTCGCCATGACCAGGGCTTTGCTGCCCGCGGCATTGAGATGACGGCGGGCGTAATGAATATCCTCGGCGGTGCGGACGAATGACACCGCCACCCAATCCACCTGCTGCTCCACGCCAAAGAGCAGGTCGGCCTTGTCTTTCTCAGTGAAAACGGGCTGGTCAATGGTCACGCCGGGCAGGTTGACGCCCTTGTAGGACGACACCACCCCGGAGCTCAGCGCCCGGCAGTAGACGCGGGACGGCGCGGCCTCGGTCACCTCCAACTGCACGCTGCCATCGGCGATGAACACGAAGTTGCCCACCTGAAGGTTCCTCAACACGCCGGGTTGAGGAAAAGGCAGCGCTCCCGGTTCGCCGGACTCTCCCTCTGCGGTCATCGCCACTTCGTCCCCCAGGTTAATCTGATACGCCTCTTCCAACCGTCCCAGACGCAGCTTGATTCCCCCCAGGTCTTGCAGGATGCCCACCGTGCGGTTGCGCTCCCGGGAGAGCCGCCGGATGCGTTCGATGACCGCGGCGTGTTCCGCGTGGGTGCCGTGGGAAAAGTTGAGCCGGGCGCAGTCCATGCCATCGGAGATAAGCCGGCTCAATGTTTCTTCGTCACTGGAAGATGGGCCGATGGTGACGATTATCTTGGTCTTGCGCATTTTCGTTCGCCTCGGATATTCGGGATAAGCGCAGGAACCTGCGGCTGCCCGGCGTCTGCTTCCCGCAGTGTAATACATAACGTTGGCGTAAATACAGACCGGAACGCGCAGATGGGCCGCTTCCGGCAACTATGACTTGGCGATAGGGGTGTCCGGGTCGCTATCACGGAGGCGGCGCAGTCCGAAGGGGCGAAACGCCGCCCTTGCTGCCGATCGCTTCGCTTCCAAGAAGAGACACCGCCCGTTGGCAGGCGGTGTCTTTTCCGTCCCGGCGGCAGGGCGTCCTGTAAGGCGCCTCCCCTTCGCTCTCAGAGAGGCGGACAGCCAGTGGAGCGGCTTCGCCGGGGCCTTCTCCATCCCTTCCGTCCCCTTTCGGAGGCGCTAGTTGCGGCTGCGGCCGGCGTCGTAGGTGTCGGTGGCCGCCTTCAGGCCGGCGTAGCGGTTGGCTTGCAGCACCTCGATGCGTTCGGCGGCCCACTGGTTGGAGGTCTCGATGCCGGCCAGTGAACCCTGGAAGCGGGGCATCACGTAGCGGGCCAACAGTTCGTAGCTGCGGTGGAGCTTGTCGCGGGGCGCCCAGTCCTCCACGCGAATCATAAACTTGCCGAATCCGCCGCTGATTTCTTGCAGCCGCTCGATGCCCGCGATGGCGTCGTCGGGGGTGCCGACAATCCACTGATTGTTTTCCACCATAAAGTCCACAATCTGCTCCCGGGGAACATCCGGCACCGGGTTGCCCAGAGTGCGGCCAAAATACTCGGTGACCACCCGGGCGCTGCCCTCGCGGATGTCCTCGAAAGCCTGCTTTTTCGAGTCGGCCAGGTGCATGCCCATCACGATGCCCCAGTCCTCGCGGTGCATCGTCTTGCCGTGTTCGGCGGCGGTTTCCTCGGCTATATCCCACAGCTCCATCAAGGAGGTGCGGCGGATGGTGTCCCGCGGCACGCTGAGAGACAGCACCGACGCGCCATGTTTGCCGGCGGTGGTGACGCCGGCCGGGGACTCCACCGAGGCGACGGCCACCGGAACGTGGGGATGCTGGTAGGGGCGTAGCTGGATCACGGCCTCGTTCAGCTCGAACCAGTCGCTTTTGTAGGTGATGGGGTCGGTCTCGGTCATCAGCCGCATGATGACGCCCAGGGACTCGTCCATCATTGCCCGCTGGTTTTCGGGCTTGATGCCCAGCATCAGGGCGTCGGAGGCCAGCGCCCCGGGGCCGACGCCAAGGATGACCCGGCCGCGGGTAAGGTGGTCGAGCTGCACGAAGCGGTTGGCTACCATATACGGGTGATGGTAGGGCAGGCTGACCACGCCGGAGCCTAGGCGTATGCTGCGGGTGCGCTCGGCGGCGGTCGCCATAAACACTTCGGGCGACGCAATGGTCTCCCACCCCGCGCTGTGATGTTCGCCGATGTAGGCTTCATCGAACCCCAGAGTATCGAGCCACTGAATCAGCTCCAAGTCGCGCTCCAGAGCCAGCGTGGGATTCTCGCCCACCCGGTGGAACGGGGCCATAAAGACGCCGAATTTCATCTTGTAAGGAACACTCATCGCCAATCCTCCCCGATTGGTTCCCGGCTTTCGCCCCATAACGTCCGGCTTTCTCCGTCGGGCTGGGGCTGCGGAATTCCGCTCATTTTATCACGGCGGGAAAGGGTTGGCAGACCGGCATCAGGTTAGAGCCGGGAACTGCGTTTCTCCATCAGCACCACGTCGCGCCAGACGCCGTTAAGCCGGCCCTTTCTCTCCTGGTAGCCGATTTGCCGGAAGCCGCAGCGGGAGTGCAGGGCGATGCTGGCGGCGTTTTCCCGGATGATTCCTGCTTGCAGCGACCATATTCCTTGCTGTTCCGACGCATCAATCAGTGCGGTGAGCAGGGCCTTGCCGACGCCCCGGCCCCGGTATGCCGGGGCCACGTATACGCTCTCGTCCACCACGCCCCAGTAGACTTGGCGGCGGGAAACGGGGCTTACGGCCACCCACCCGGCGACCCGGCCGTCGGCGCGGGCCACCAAGCGGCATACCGGCAGGTGGCCCCGATTCCACTCCTCCCACGACGGGGCCTCGGTCTCAAAGGTAGCCAGGCCGGTGGCAATGCCTTGCAGATAGATGTCCCGCACTTCCGGCCAGTCATCCGGCTGCATTGGCTCGATTAACGGTTCCGGCATCTGGCGGCCTCCCGGCAAACGTGGTATCTTTGTCCAACCATCAATAGGGTCGAACCGTCAACAGGCTTCCATTCTACTCCAGAGAGGTTGCGAGATGCCCCAGATTAAGCACATCGCCATCGCCACCAATGACGCGGAAAAGACCGCCAAGTTTTACTCCGAGGTGTTCGGACTGCGTCAGGTGGCCCAACTGGACAGCGACAACGCCAAGGGCTTCATGCTCAGCGACGGCAACGTCAACATGGCAATCCTGGACTTCCAGAGCGACGCCGTGGCCGGCGAGCGCGGCAAGGATTGGGAGGGCATCCACCATATCGGCTTTGAGGTGGAAAGCCTGGAGGAAATCGAGGCCCGCCTGTCTGCGGCCGGATCCAGCGAGATGGCGTCGGTGAACCAGGCCCTCCACGCGGGCAGCACCGGCCCCCGCCACCAGAACGTAGAGACCAAGTACGAGGGGCCTAATGGCGAGATGATCGACGTCTCCCAGGTCGGCTGGGTGGGAACGCGAGGATTCGACTAGGCTAGGGCGAAGCACCTGATAGAGAGTCGGCATGGTCGAGTCAACGCTGATGCCACAAACTACCAACTGTCTTGCTGATGGTTCGGACGAACGTGGTGTAGGTAACGCCCCGGAGTGCGGTGATTCAAGCCGTATTCGGGGCATTACCAATCGGTGCTTCAGAACTGCCTTTGAGGAATACCGGCGCAGACCTCTGACATCGCCGCTGTTACTCCACGGATACGCAAAAGAAGTACTAGCAGAAATGCCCAGCAGCTCCATTGATTGCGTGATGACTTCACCACCCTATTGGGGCAAGCGAGAGTACGAAAATGGCGGCATCGGAATGGAGAGCACCTGCGACTCTTATGTACAGGCACTGGAGCAGGTTTTTGTTGAGGTGAAACGAATCCTGAAACCAAGTGGGTCATTTTGGTTGAATATAGGAGACCGGTATGTCAATAAAGGCTTGGCCGGTGTGCCTTGGCGGGTAGCATTTATGCTCACCGACCGACAAGGATGGGTGACTAGGAACAGTGTTGTCTGGAATAAAGTAAAAAGTGGAATGGATAATACTACCGACCGGCTTGGCAACATCCACGAAACCGTATTTCACTTCGTGAAGCAACCAAAAGGATACTACTATAATGTGGATAACATCAGGACAACACCTCGCAAAGCACGTGTAGAAAACGGCGCAATAATATCGGCTACAGGTGTGTCAGGTGTACGATACCGCCGACAAATCGAAATGTCGGTTGAGTTATCCTCCGCCGAAAAAATTGCAGCGTTATCGGCTCTAGACGAAATGCTCAACGAAATAAGATGCGGCAAGATAACTGATTTTCGAATGATAATCCGAAACCAGCAAAGGACAACACATTCTAATAGCCAACGTGTGTCTGGCCGAGCGAAAGAACTACGCGACAAAGGGTTCTACTTCATACGCTGTCATCCAAAAGGCAGCAAACCTAGCGACGTATGGGACATTCTACCGGAAGATACTCACAACCGCAGTTCGCACCCGTCGCCGTATCCGTCCGACCTTTGTCGCATTCCCATACTGGCTACCTGTCCTCCAGAGGGCATTGTACTGGACCCTTTCTGTGGCACTGGCACGACTCTACTAGTAGCAAACGATTTAGAGCGAAAATCCGTCGGCGTGGACTGTTCTAGAGAATATCTGGAATATGCCGAAAGCAGGTGTGCTAGGCTGATATGAGTGCTGTCGTTGAGCTGTTTGGTCACCCTACCGACAATGCCATTCTTGATTGGAGAGCAATAATAGATGAGCAGCGTTGCCCGTACACCGCTAGGCGTTGCTACAAGGTTCGGAAAAGCGCTGCGGATACTTCCATAGGCACTTGTTCTGTCAGATACGGGCGGCGCAACGATCTCTTGGTGATTTGTCCAGCGCGGTTACTTGAACGTCGGCAGATCTTTGTGGACTGCCTCCAGTTGTTGACAAACCACGAACCCGGCAACGAATATCACCTTATTTCAGAAGTCCCGGTGCCGGGCGGCAGTGTGGACTATTTTATTGTGTCCGCCCGAGATGGTCGTGCCAGAGATTTTGTAGGTGTTGAATTGCAAACCTTGGACACTACTGGCGCAGTCTGGCCTGAACGCCAAAGGACGCTACAAGAACTTGGAATACCCAGAGACGATGATGAAGAAAATGACCTCAAGCGATTTGGCATAAATTGGAAGATGACCGCGAAAACCATTTTGATGCAACTCCACCACAAGATACAGACATTCCAGCACATCAATCGAAAACTGGTGCTTGTTCTTCAAGACAAGTTGCTTGATTACATGACGAGAGAGTTCAATTTTAATCATGTCAGTGAGCCTGCCAAGATCGCTGATGCTATGCATATACACGCATACGAAGCCAATCGCTTGGAGCAGGAGAGTTGTAGGCTCACTCTTTCACGTCGGATAAGCACTGACGCCGATGGAATACGTACCTGCCTAGGCTTACAAGCAGAAGCGAACCTTGAACTTAACCAGATAATACAGACCATTGAAGGCAAAATGACCGGTGCAACTATTTTTGCGCCAGTGTAAACAAGAAAGGCCCGGCTAGCAGCAGTAGCCGGGCGTTCTCGTTCTTCGGTCTCTTCCTACATAAACAGCGCGTAATGCCCCACGATGATTTCCTGCTGCATCTGATCCCAGGACGATCTTTTCTCCGTTATCATCCTTTCCATGATTCCGGTGTCGCCCAAGAAATGGTCGTTCCAGAGGGCATCGCCGAACTGCATGGCCTCCAGGTAGAGGCCAAAGCCGTTCAGAATCATCCCATTGTTATTGGCTGGGTCTATGATGGACAGACAGACGCCCTCATCATCACCCCGTGAGCCGTCGGCGGGTTCGGTGTAGGCGTATACGCGCATCTCTATGCCCTGCGGTTCCGGCGCGTGGTTGATGTAGTAGACGCTGCCGGCGGCCCCACCACCGGAGGGGCCGCCCTTCCTTTCCCACTGGCAGTTTTCGCCCTGCAAGTAGCGGTTCAGGTCTGACGTTTCCTTTTGCCTGACGAGGCGCGTCAGCCAGTAAACCGCCCCGGCGACGAGCAAGACCGCGGCAATAACTCCCACTACGATTCCGGTGATCAGCATTGCGTTTTACCCGCCTCTGCTTGGATCTTGGTGCGTCTATTCCGGTCTGAAAGCCAAGGACGGGCGCTCCGGGTCCAGGTCATCCAGATCCAACGCCAGCGCCATCCCGGTGCGGATGGACTGCGGGTTGGCGCCGTCCACGCCGGTGATGCGCGCGCTGATGCGCGGCCCTTCCTCCAGCGTCACGATGCCGCTGCAATAGGGGTTGTCGCGCCCGTAGCCCTTCTGCCCCCAATAGTCGGGAACCACCGAGATGCAGGTGAAGGTGCTTAGCGTGGCCCGTCCGCTGAAGGGGTGCCAGGCCACGTCGGAACTGCGGCAGGCGGGGCATATCGGGCGCGCTTCCGGCGACAGATAACCGCAGGCGTTGCACCGGATGCCGGTAAGCTGGCCGTTTTCCCGCAGCCGTTGGTAGAAATTGGCGGCGTTGAATTCGCTGGGCATAGCCGCTACTCCCGCCGCAGCACGTTGACCACGCAGGTGCCGCCTGTGCCGCCGACGTTGTGGGTCAGGCCCACTTCGGGTTTGGAGTTCCTGACCTGCCGCTCGCCGGCCTCGCCGCGCAGTTGGTGGTAGATTTCCACCACTTGGCCCACGCCCGAAGCGCCCACCGGGTGCCCCTTGGACTTGAGGCCGCCGGAGGTGTTGATCGGCCGGTCGCCGTCCAGGGCGGTGCGGCCTTCGTCCACGGCCCGAGGCCCTTCGCCCGGCGCGAAAAAGCCCAGGTCTTCGCTGGCTACGATTTCGGCGATGGTGAAGCAGTCGTGAACCTCGGCAAGGTCAACGTCGTCCGCGGTGATGCCCGCCATTTCGTAAGCCTGCTGCGCTGCCGCTTTAGCCGCCGAGAGGGAGGTCAGTTCGTCGGCGTCGTGCAGCGGCTTACCCGAGGCCTGGCCGATGCCGACCAGCGACACCGGGCGGTCGGTGAAGTTGTGGGCGATGTCGGCGGCCACCAGCAGGATGCACGACGCGCCGTCGGTGATGGGGGCGCAGTCGTATAGCCGCAGCGGCCAGGCAATCCAGGGGTTGGCTTGGCTGTCGTTGAGGAAATCCAGCTCGGTCTGCCAGGATGGGACGGGCTGGCCGCGCTGCTCGGCCCGCGCCTTGCGCCGCTCCATCAGATCTTTGATGGTGACGTTGAACTGGGCCTTGGGATTGAGGGCGCCGTTGTTGTGGTTCTTTATTCCGACCTTGAGCAGGTGATCCAGGCTGGTTTCGTAGCGATCCATGTGGGCCTTGGCGATAGCCCCGAAAATGCCGGGGAAGGTGAGTCCGGCGGGAACCTCATACAGCCCGTCGGCGGCGGAGGCCAGCACGTCGGTCACCCCTTCGGTGGGCAGGTTGGTCATCTTCTCCATCCCGCCCACCAGCACCACGTCGTACATTCCGCTGGCGATAGCCATGGCGCCCTCGCGCAGGGCGCTGCCGCTGCTGGCGCAGGCGTTCTCAATGCGGGTGATGGGGATGGGCGTCATGCCCAGCCAGTCGGCCACGATGGGCGCGGTGTGGCCCTGAGTCTCGAAGAGGTCGGAGGAGTAGTTGCCCACGTAGGCGCACTCGATGTCGTCAATGTCTATGGGCTGGTCCATGGTCTCGATCATGTCTTGGAAAGCCTCGACGAAAAGGTCGCGGCTGTCTTTGTCGGGAAAGGCGCCGAACTGCGACAGCCCGGCCCCCACGATGGCGACCGGCCGCCCCAACTGACGCTTGCGTGTTGCCGTGGTCATGGCGATGCTCCTTATTTATACGTCCAGCCATTCCCAAACAGGATGGCCCTCAAGACTTTCTCGCGTTTGCCCTGCTTGGTTGAGCATAGCGCATTATCGTTGGCTTGGCGTGGAGCGTCAACCGGACTCCACCCCGCCGGAACCCTCGTCCAAGTAGAGCGCCGCGCCCACCCGCGACACCGTAATCGCTTGGCGGTAGCGTCCGCTGGGCGCGCGGCGCTCCGCTTCGTGGGTTGCGGTGCGCCAGTCAACGGCGTCCGGCCCTTGCCGGAGGATTTCCTCGAGGACGCGGCCGTGCATCGTCTCGCCGCCGGGCAGGCCCAGCAGACGGAGAATCGTGGGAGCGAGATCCGCGTTGCCGGTGGGAGTGGCGATGGCGGCCCTTTGCTTGAAGTCCGGCCCGCTGGCAAACAGCACGCTTCGGGTTTCGTGGCGGCTCATGGAGCCGTGTTGTCCCTGCCCCGGCGCTAGGTTGGTGGAACAGGCGTGTCCGGCGAATCCGGCGGAGTTGAGGGTCGAGTCCCAACGGAAGGACATAGACAGGCAGGGCGCCCGCGGCCCTTCCAGCCCGATGAGGGCCGCGGGCAGAGTCCCCGGGAGGTCTCCGGCGGCGCGGGAAGCCGCCAGCGGGCCGCACCAAGGTTGGGCGGTCAGCCATTCGGCCAGCCGTCCGGCAGTGTCTCTGAGGACGGCCTCGCCGCCGGAAACGTAGAAAAGCGCCGCCCCTCCGTTGGGCGCCATGACAACGCCGCCCGGCTCGCCCCCTGGAGGAAAGCCCGCCTCGCGCAGTTCCGCCTCCAGGTTTATGACCTCGGATATGGTCGAGTAACCGTGATCGGAGGCTACCAGCACGTTGGCGGTGTCAGACAGGCCCCGCCGCTCCAGCCAGGCCAGCAGTTTGCCAAATTGCCGGTCGGCTTCCCGGAGGGCGGCGACCGCTTCCCCGGAGCCTACGCCGTGGGCGTGCTGGGATGAGTCGGGTTCGGAAAACCATAGCAGCGACACGGCGGGCCGCCGTTCCGCCAAGACATATTCGGTTACGATTTCCACGGCGCGGGAGAGTTTGGCTTCGACGGGTTCACTGGGGGAAGGCCAAGGGCCGAAGCGGGCGGTTATTTCGCTGTGCAAAGGGCGGGGCAGGCAGAAGCCGGGATGGATGGTTGCGCCGCCGCCGGTTTCGGCGTTGGGGTTCTGCAAGTAGGCGTTGCCCGACGTTCCGGTTCCCACGGCGACGTATTCCCGCCCGCTCCGGTGGAGAATGTCCGCCAGCGTGGGCTTCAGCAGCGCCGGAGTCCGGGCGGCTAATTCGGAAAGCTCCGGCTCCATTGCATTGATGGCCCGGTGGGGGGCGAATTCCGGTATGACCAGCATATTGCCGGTCAAGCCGTGGGCGCCGGGCTGGTGGCCGGTGACAATGCTGGCGACGTTGGCGCGGGTGACGGTGGGAAAGACCGCGTGATGGTTGCGGCAGGCCACGCCCTCTGCGGCCAGACGGGACAGGTGAGGCATAAGCTGGGGCGTTACCTGCGCCGGTTGCAGCCCGTCGAACACCACTATGATGACGTTCTTCATCAGGCCCCGTCCCGGCCCATGATGGCGGCCTGGCACATCTTGGCCCCTTGCAGCACCTCGGGTATGAGCGCAGTTTCCCAAGTGGTGTGAAAGGAGCGGACGCCAATGCCTACGGGCAGGGCAGTGATGCCGCGCTCGATGAATACGTTGGCGTCGGAGCCGCCGCCGGAAGCCTCCAGCACCGGGGCGAGACCGAGGGAGTCCAGCGCCCGGCCAATGGTCGCCACCGTTTCGTGCTGCGGCGCGACGCGGTAGGCTTGATAAGTATTGCGGATGTCCAGCGATATTTGGGCGTCCGGGTAGCGGGCTGCGGCTTCGTCGAACACCTTGCGGAATTGCCCTTCCAGCCAGGCCAGCTTGTCGTTGCTGTGGCTGCGGAACTCGCCGTCCAGCGATGCCCGCTCCGGTATGATGTTGCGCTTTAGGCCGCCCTCCAGCCAGCCGACGTTGGCGGTGGTTTCGGCGTCTATGCGGCCTAGGGGCAGGCGGGTCAGGATATCGGCGGCCACCAGCAGGGCCGACAGTCCCTTTTCCGGCTCCAGCCCGGCGTGGGCGGCCCGGCCGGTGATTTCGGCGGTCACGACGTTCTGAGACGGAGCCGACACCGTGACCCGGCTGGGCGGCCCTTCGCCGTCGAACACGATTCCGGTCTTGGCAGTGAGCAAACTGAAGTCCAAGTGACGCACGCCGACCAGCCCGCCCTCTTCGTGGCGGGTAAATACCACTTCCACGGCGCGGCGCGGGCCGCCGGACTCCAATGCGGCGGTCAGCGCCTCCAGCACGATGGCAACGCCGGCCTTGCAGTCGCCGCCGAGGATGGTGGCGCCGTCGGAGCGCAGTGTGTCGCCTTCCAGCACCGGCTGGATTCCCCGGCCCGGCTCCACGGTGTCTAGGTGGGCCGATAGCAGGAGCGGCTCGCCGGCGCCCTCGAGCCGGGCGACGATGTTGTTGTAGGCGTCATGCGCCACGGTCAGTCCCAGGGCGGCCAGGCGGGCGCTGACGTCGCGGTCAATGGCGTCCTCCTCGCCGCTGGGGCTGTCGATCTTGATCAGCTCTATCAGCGTTTCGATGAGCCTCTGCCGGTCTGCCATGTTTAACCCTCCTTGCGCCGGGCTGCGCTATTCATACAACTGCGGAACGCCCGTTGGGTCGGGAAAGCTGTCGTCGTGGCCCAAGGCCCAGTAGACCGCCTTGACCAGGGCGCGGCTGGCGGCGGGGCCGCTGAAGCGGTGGTCACAGCCGGGAACCGGGCGGCCAGTCAGCGAGCGGGCGGCCAGCGGGCCGACGCTCACCACGTAGGCCAGCATCCCGGCGGGCGGGTCCAGGCTGCCGTAGGCCATGAATATGTCTCCGGTGAACCTGGTGATGCCGTCGTAGAACGGGTCGCCTACGCTGTCGTAGGCCGAAAGCAAGAGCGCCCGCTTGACCTGCGGATAACGGAAGGCCACTGCCCCCACCGCCGAGCCGCCGGAGGAAAAACCGGCCATGCAGACCTCCGGCGACTCGGCGCCGCATAGCTCTGCGGCCCGCTCCAGCGACCAGTCGGCAACATGGGACAGGCTCTCGATGAGGATGCGGTTCCAGCTTGCGCCTCGGTAGGAATAGGCTTCCCATTCCAGTTGCACCTGAAAGTCGGGACGCGGCGCGTTATAGGTCACGGTGGCGCACAGCCCCGCCTCTTGCAAGTGCCGGGCCAGCTTGCGCCAACGGCCGTGACGCCCGTCCTTAAGTTCGCCCGAGCCGGGCGAGATGATGAGCAGCCGCCCGGAGTCGCAGGAGTAGGCCGACAGAGGGATATCATACTCCACCGGCCGTCCTTCCGGGGTTTGGGTTTGGCGGGATAGCTTTGTTTCGACAACGCTCATAACACACCCTCGCTCCCCTACTCTAGCTTTCCCGGTCAGGGAGAGGGCTGATTGCGGTCAGGGCAGGGCGGCGATGGCCTTGATTTCCACCAAGAACTCCTCGCGCACTAGGCCATCCACCACCAGCAGGGTGTTGGGGGGATAGCCGCCGTTGGGGAATATGCCGGGAAAGACTTGGTTCCGCCCTTCTATGAAGCCGGCCACCGAGTCGCGCCCGACGACGTAGGTGGTGAACTCCACCACGTTGCTGAACCCGGCCCCGGCGGCTTCTAGGACGTGGCCGATGTTCTCGAACACCTGCCGGGTCTGCGCCGCCGCATCGCCCGGGCCGACGAGTTCGCCGGCCGGGTCCACTCCCACTTGTCCGGCCACGTAGACCAGACTCCCGGCGTTGACCGTCATACCCACGGAGTAGGCGCCCAAGGGCTGGGGCGCTTGGTCGCTGGTCACCACTGTTCGTTGCAACTCCGCCATCTTTTCTCGCCTCCGTATCAGTCTGCCGATGCCATTATATCCGGTTTCCGGCATTATAACCCCCTGCGCCTTTGCGCCATCGCGCCTTTGCGTCAAAACACCTATGCTATACTCGCTGGTATGACGGCAGCGGATTCAAGGCCCCGGGTAGGCGTTGGCGTGGTGTTCCTGCGGGAAGGGCGGGTGTTCTTGGCGCGGCGGCGCGGCTCGCTGGGCGGCGGCTCTTGGGGTTCCGCCGGGGGACACCTGGAGTTCGGCGAGTCGCTGGAAGACTGCGCCCGCCGCGAGGCCCGGGAAGAGCTGGGCGTCGAAGTGGGTGAACTGCGCTTCCTCTGCGTCAGCAACATCGTGGCCTACGGACGGCATTATCTGGACGTGGAGTTTCTGGGCGACATCGGCGGGCAGGAGCCGCGGCAGCTGGAGCCGGACGCTTTCGACGGCTGCGGCTGGTTTCCCCTACAGTCGCCCCCGGAGCCGCTGTTCCGGGCAATGCGCCACGCCCTAGACAGCCTGCGAACCGGACGCCTGTATTACCCCGATGGCGGCGCCGCGCCCGCGCCCTAGCCCTGCCCCGGAGGGAGAGGGTATGTATGGGGGATGGAATTTTGGATTTCAGGAGTTGACCGATGGCGGCGAAGAAAGGCGACGGGCTGTTGCTGGTATACAGCGACGTGGCCCCGGAGCATGACGAGGAATATAACCGCTGGTACAACGAGGAACACATCCCGGAGCGGCTTTCCATCCCCGGCGTTCTGGACGCCGCCCGCTATGAGGCGGTGCAGGGCGGCCCCAAGTATCTGGCGGTCTACGAACTTGGCAGCCACGAGGCTTGGTATTCGGAGGAGTGGCAGAAGTGGCTGCGGGAGCCCACCGAGTGGTCGCGGCGGATGTCGCCCAGCGTGATCGGCACGGAATACATTCGCAACCTCTACCGCCGCGTCCACCCGCAGGATGTGCCAGCGGAGACTGCCGGGGCGGAAATGTCGCCGGTGCTGCTGGTAGGGCGGATGTCGGTTCCCGACGAGTTGGACGCCAAGTTTAACGAAGCCTACAACAACGAGCGGCTGCCCCTGTGCCTGAGCATCCCGGGCTACATCCGCGCCCGCCGCTGGGAGGCCGTGATGGGCGCGCCCCGCTACGCCACCGTCCACGAAATGGAGTCGCTGGCCGTGGCCGAAAGCGAGGGCTGGAATAACTGGCGCACCGCGGTCACGCCGGTCTGGAACACCGAGGTTCGCCCCCACATGGTTCACGACACCGGCTCGCCGGGCGTCTACCGCCGCATCTTCCCGGAGTAGCGGGCGGCGCCGGGCGCGATAATCCGCCGCCCGGCGGGCCGGCCAACCCCCAAGTCTACCCTGCCGCGACCAGCGCTCGCCGGGGCGCCCGCAAGAGGCGCCCCGAGTGTTCTGGATTACCGCTTTCACCGGAATGACGGACTGGAAGTTAAGGCCAGGCAGCTACACATCTGATACAATGTTACATATAAAATCTGTATGCCGTCGCGCATTTTCTACGCGCGATTTGGTGGTTGTTCTCTAATGCAGCAAACCTTACATATTGCCCCCGGGGCCGAGTCCGCGCCGGACTACACGGCCCAAGACATCACGGTGCTGGAAGGGCTGGAAGCCGTCCGCGTCCGCCCTGGAATGTATATCGGCAGCACCGGATTGAGCGGCCTACAGCACCTGCTGATTGAAATTCTCGACAACGCCGTTGACGAAGCAATGGCCGGGTACTGCACCCGCGTGCAACTGAGCATCAGCGCCGACGGGCTTATCACCATTTCCGACAACGGGCGGGGCATTCCCGTTGACGTTCATCCGGCCACGGGCAAGAGCGCGCTGGAGACGGTGATGACCACGCTGCACGCCGGCGGCAAGTTCGGCGGCGGGGCCTACAAGGTCACCGGCGGTCTGCACGGAGTCGGCGCGTCAGTGGTCAATGGCCTCTCGGAATACCTGCGGGCCGAAGTGCGGCGGGACGGCGTTCTGCACTCGCAGGAATACTGCCGCGGCATTCCCGCCACGGAGCTGGTGCGAGAGTCCATGGCCGCGAATCACGGCACCACGATCATCTTCCGGCCCGACCCGGAAATTTTCGGCGAAATAGACTATGACTTCGATGAACTGACCCGTCACTTCAAGGACATTGCCTATCTGAACAAGGGGCTGGAAATCAGCTTTATCAGCCATTGGCATTACGAGCGGCGTCAGGGCGATATTGAGCGCACCTACTTCTTCGATGGCGGCATCCCCAACCTGGTCCGCAACGACAACCGCAATCGCCGGGTGTTGCAGGCCATCCCTTTCTACTACGAGAAGACCATGGACGATACCGCCGTGGAAGTGGCGGTGCAGTACAACGACGGCTATTCCGAGTCGGTGCATTCCTATGCCAACTGCATCAAGACGCCGGATGGCGGCACCCACCTGACGGGCTTCCGCTCGGCTTTGACCAGGGTCATCAACGACTTCGCCCGCAAGCAGGGCCAGATCAAGGACGACCAAGCCAACCTGATCGGCGAAGACGTGCGGGAAGGGCTGGCCGCCGTAGTCAGCGTCAAGCTGACCTCGCCCCAGTTCGAGGGTCAGACCAAACACAAGCTGGGCAACCCCGAGGTGAGCGGCATCGTCCAATCGGTGGTGAACGAAGGTCTCAGCCGCTACCTGGAGGAGAACCCCGCGGAAGGCAAAAGAGTGGTGGAGAAGTGCCTCACCTCGCAGAAGGCGCGGGAGGCGGCCAAACGGGCCCGGGACCTGGTTATCCGCAAGAACGCGCTGGACGGCTCTTCCCTTCCTGGCAAGCTGGCCGACTGCGCCGAGCGGGACCCGGCCAAGTCGGAACTTTACATCGTCGAGGGCGAGTCCGCCGGCGGCTCGGCCAAGATGGGCCGCGACCGTCATTTCCAGGCCATTCTGCCCTTGAAGGGCAAAATCCTGAACGTGGAGCGCGTCCTCCAGCAGCCCGACAAGATTCTGGGCCATGAGGAAATCCGCGCCATGGTGGCCGCCGTGGGGGCCGGCGAGGGCGAGGACTTCGACCCGGCCAAGGTGCGCTATCACAAGGTCATCATTATGACCGACGCCGACGTGGACGGCTCCCACATCCGCACCCTCATCCTGACCTTCATCTACCGGCGGATGCGCGGTCTGATTGACCATGGCTACCTGTACATCGCCCAGCCGCCGCTGTACCGAATCCAGAGCGGGCGGCGCATCGAATACGCCTACACCGAGGAACAAAAGGACGAAATACTGGCGAAGAACACCGGGCAGCGCAATCCGGCCGTATCGCGGTATAAAGGCTTGGGCGAAATGAACCCGGAGCAGTTGTGGGAAACCACCATGAACCCGGAGACTCGCCATATGCTGGAAGTGAGAATAGAGAGCGAAGCGGAAGCCGACAACGTGTTCACGACTTTCATGGGTGAAGTGGTGGCGCCTCGAAAGAGCTACATCCAAGCCCACGCCCGCAGCGTCAGGAACTTGGACGTGTAGCGCAGCTTGCGCCACCGTTTGGCTTTCCCAAGCGCATCGTTTATAATGTCCAACGTTCTGACCACCCAACAAATACAAAACCGCAGTTGATCAGGAGTAGGTCCGTTGCCCGCCAAGAAAGCAGGCCGTCAGGCAGTGAAACGCACCCAGCGCAACCGTAGCGCGAGAACCGAAACCCGGACCATCGTCGGGCGGGCCAACCGCTCCTTGGCCTCCGGCGATGCAGAGACCGCCCGCCCGGCGGTAATGAGCGCCGTCCGCATCCTGGACCGGGCCGTCCGCAAGGGCGTTCTGCACAAGAACAACGTCGCCCGCCGGAAATCGCGGATGATGGCCAAGCTGGCGCGCTTGGAACAGCCCGCCGCCGAAGCCTGACACGAGCCACTCTTCCGCCGCAGCGCCGCCCCGGTTGCGTGGGCGGCTTTTCTGTTGCCTTCCCGATCTGGCCGTTGGTGACGCGACGGCATTGACACCCGGCATAACCTTTGGTAGCCTTCGATAGAACAAAGGTTTTGCGTCAATAACGGGAGGAGTATGGTTAGCAAGAGAAAAATGCCAGCGCGCCGTCGTCGCATTCTCGAGTTTCTCCAGGAGTTCTACCTGGAAAACGGCATCCCGCCCACGGTGCGCGACATCCAGCAGGCGTGCGACATCAGTTCCACCTCGGTAGTGGACTACAACCTCAAGCAACTGGAAGAGGCGGGCTACATTAACCGGCGCAAGGAAGTCGCGCGGGGCATAGAGTTGCTGGACCACCAAGGCCAGCCCGTTTCCAACGCGCCTAGGGTGCAGATAGTCGGCTCCATCGCCGCCGGGCTGCCCATTCCGGTCTTTTCAACCGAGGACTCCGCCGCCAGCGAGGAGTTTGACACCGTAGAGATTTCCCCCGACCTGCCGCGCCGCCACGGCAAGCTCTTCGCCCTTACCGTCAATGGCACCTCGATGATAGACGCGCTGATTGACGACGGCGACGTGGTGGTAATCAAGCCGGCACAGGAAGCGTCCAACGGCGAGATGGTGGTCGCTTGGCTGAAAGAGGAAGAAGAAGCCACGCTCAAGAAGTTCTTCCGGGAAGGCGAGCGAGTGCGGCTCCAGCCCGCCAACAGCGAGATGGATCCGATCTACTGCGCGGCGGAAAATGTTGAAGTGCGGGGCAAGGTGGTGACGGTGTTGCGCAAGTACGGCTAACGCCGGGCGGCGGTAAGCGCGCCGTAGGTCGCTACCAGGAAGGGTACGCAGTAGGTGAGCGGTATCTTCCAATAGAGGGCGTTGTCCCAATTGCCTGCTAACAGCCCGTCCCCCTGATTCAGCAGTGTCAGTATGGTGCCGACCACCACTGCCACCATGGCCGACCGGCGCAGCATCGGCCTGTGGCGCGGCCCGCACAGGATGCACTTGAGAATCCCTGCCGCAGTTGGCGCCACACCCGGCGGGCGGAAGACGAAGGCCCGCCCGGAGCGGGTTTTCCGCCCGCAGTTCTGGCAGGAGTTCGCTTTCGGGATGTTGGACTGGGTTGGTTCTTCAGACTGCCGCAAATTCGCTCTCCGCATCGGGGAAGTGCGGGCATTCTAGGTTCCGCCAACCGCGCAAGTCAACGCGCCGGGGAACCGGGGCGAGGGATGTCAAACCGAAGCTGCGCCCAAAGCGTTAGTCTTGGGCCTGCGAAAGACGGGCGGCCAATCAGCATTGCCAACACCCGTCGAGAATACTGAGGTTAGTTGTTGCTTGTGCCAGCCGGGGCCGCATTCTATACTATTGCCGGAATCCAAGGCGCAGGCGGCCAATGAGGGAGCGATGTACGATTTTCATACCCATACCTTTCTCAGCGATGGCGTGCTTTCGCCCATCGAGCTGATTCGCCGGGCCTTGGTGCGCGGTTACAAGGCAATGGCGATCACCGACCACGTGGGTTTGGGGAACGTGGAATTCGTGGTCAAGTCTCTGGCGATTGACTGTGAAGTTGCCAACAAACGATGGGATATTCTAGCCTTGCCCGGCGTCGAGATTACCCACGTTCCCAAGGACGATATAGACTTGGTGGCCCGCACGGCCAAGGAAATGGGCGCCAAGCTGGTGGCGGTGCATGGCGAGACTCCGGTGGAGCCGGTGGAGCCGGGAACCAACGAGGCGGCCATCCGCTCCCCGTGGGTTGACGTGCTGGCCCATCCCGGCCTGATCACTCACGACGAGGCGCGGCTGGCGGCGGAGCGGGGCGTGCGCCTGGAGGTGTCGGC
This sequence comes from Dehalococcoidia bacterium, assembly GCA_965213725.1. Classification (GTDB taxonomy): domain Bacteria; phylum Chloroflexota; class Dehalococcoidia; order Lucifugimonadales; family UBA3495; genus VXOI01. The sequence goes on along the minus strand of OZ243924.1, from coordinate 691,073 downwards.
GCGGCGGGGGCATAGCTTAGCCAACGGCCACGTGGTCAAGGTTGCCCGGGAGGCGGGGGCGATTATGCTTCTGGATTCGGACGCCCACGCGCCGGAAGACCTGCTCACGCCGGAGCTGTGCCAGAAAGTAGCAAAGGGCGCGGGCCTCGACGACGATGAGGTACACGCCCTGTTGCAGGATAACCCCCGGGAGTTGCTGGCGAAGCTGGGGTATGCTTCACTGACGCTGGACTAACGCGCAAGCCGATGGTTCGCTGGGAGCGAGTTTGGGACTGCTATGACTTGCCAATGCGGAACACTTTGGTGCCGCATATCGGGCAGTCGCCCTTGGTGGCTGGCCGTCCGTTCTTTAAGGTCACCTGTTCAGGGTTGCTAATCTCCCGTTTCTCCCGGCACTTCAGGCAATAAGCCTCCATGATGACCCCCTCAGTCAAATGGCCCTGATGTAGCATGGATTCTCAGGATTCTCCGGCTCGCCGCAATCCGGCCCGGCCTCTCTAAGGTTGTCATAAAGCCGGCAACAAGCTACCGTAACAAGCTACAAAGCGGGGAACAGGGTGTCAAGGAATGCCAGTGCCTAATTGGGAAGGATTCACGTTCTTGAGTATATGGGGGCCGGTCACGGATCGGACGGAGCCAGCGGGGAGCGCGTGTTTGAGTTAAACACCTTGAGCGGTTTCCAAGAGTTGCCGGCCCGGTCGAAACGCACCAGAGCCAGGAACTGGCCGGCCGTGTTGTAAGCCCGAAACTGCTCCAGGTATCCGGCGTTTACTGCGGGGCGGCCGAGACTCACCGGCTGGCCGTTGCGCAGGAACTTCTCGGCAGCCGGGCCTACGGTGACCGTTTTCAAGTCGCGCACCACCCAGTCCACCGGATGCAGATGCCGCTGCCAGCCTTGCGGCTCCCCTGCGTCGGCTTCCAGTTGCTCCAAGGTAGCGCCCTCATCGGAGCTAAAGCCCCCGCAACTGCGGCGTTCGAGGTCGGTCACGTGTCCCCCGCAGCCTAGGGCCTCGCCTAGGTCGTGAGCCAGAGACCGCATATAGACCCCGCGCCCGCATTCCACGTCTAGGGTGAGGATGGGCAGTTCCAGCTTAATCAGACGGATGCCATGGATTTCCACGCTCCTGGCCTGCCGTTCCACCTCGATTCCGGCGCGGGCCAGCTTGTAGAGCCGCTGACCGTCAACCTTCACCGCGCTGTACATCGGCGGCACTTGATCCACCATGCCGATGAATGCCTCAAGGGCCGGCTCGACGTCGGCCCGCGTGATGCCATCGGCGTTGCGGGCGGCTGTGATTTCGCCTTCCGAGTCGTAGGTGGAGGTGGACTCGCCCAGCTTGACGTCCATCACGTACCGCTTGATTCCGCCCACCACATAGTCCATCAGCCGGGTGGCTTGGCCGAAGCAGACGGGCAGGACGCCCCGGGCCAGCGGGTCCATCGTTCCACCGTGGCCCACCTTCTGGCGCTGCCCGGTGATGCGCTTCACCCGCCTAAGAGCTTCCATAGACGTGATGCCCACAGGCTTGTACAGGTTGATAAACCCGTTTACCGTTGGCGGTCTGTTGTTGCCCGGCTTCGCCAATTTCACTGGCTCCCGTTGGTTCGGGGCGCGCGGATGCGCCTTCGCGGTTGGGCGCTCGCTGGGTATTCGGCAGCGAACTGCCGGGGGGACAGGCCGTCCATCAGCCGCAGCACTTTGTCCCCTTCCTCAATGGAGTCGTCGAGCTGGAAAGTGAGGTGCGGCGCGTGGCGCAGGTTTACCCGGCTGCGCAGTTCCCGGCGCAGGAAGGACGCTGCGGAGCGTATGCCCTCCAGCGCTGCTTGGCGGTCGTCCTCGCTGCCCATCACGCTGAGATACACCCGCGCGCTGCGGAGATCGCTGGAGGAGATAACCTCGGTTACGCTGATGACTCCGGCCACGCGAGGGTCCTTAATCTGGCGGGCAATGAGGTGGCTGATTTCTGAGCGCAACAGTTCGTTTACACGGTCGATGCGCCGGGGCATTGCGCACCTCCAAGGGAAATACCGGGAGGTTCTCTCTTCCGGCTTGAGGCAAATTCCGGCGGGAGATCGGGCAAGCGGGTTAACGCCGCGCCCGTTCTTGGCGGTATACCTCCAGTATGTCGCCGGTCTTGAAGTCGTTGAACCCCTGGAGCATGATTCCGCACTCCGTTCCGGCGTTCATTTCGTTCACTTCGTCGCGGAAATGGCGCAGGCTGGTAATGGTGCTCTGCGTAATGGTTTCTCCCTCGCGGACGACGCGCACTGCGCCGTTGCGGACCATTCTGCCATCGGTGACGCGGCAGCCGGCTATCTGGGTACTGCGCCGTCGAGCGAAGATTTCCCGAATTTCGGCGCGGCCGACAATTACCTCGGTGTACACTGGCTCCAGCATTCCGTGGAGGGCCAGTTCAATGTCATCAATCAACTGGTAGATGATGTTGTAGGGGCGGATTTCCACGCCCATTCGGTCGGCCAGCCGTTCGGCGCTAGGTTCCGTGCCGATGGAGAAGCTGATGATGACGCCCTCGGAGGCACTGGCCAGCAGCACGTCGGATTCGGTGACCGCGCCGACGCCGGTATGCAGCACCCGCACCTTGGCGTCTTCGTCCACCAGCCGCTCCAGCGACTGGCGAATTGCCTCCAGGCTGCCCTGAACATCGGCCTTGAGCACCAAGTTCAGTTCCTTCACGTCACCGAGTTCCACCCGGTTGACCACTTCCTCCAAGCTGAGGGCGCGGCTTTGTGACAAGGTAGACCTGTGGGAGCGTTCGCGCCGGCCAATTATGGCCCGGGCGGCGCGGTCGCTGTCGGTGACGATGAGGCGGTCGCCGGCTTCGGGCAGGGAGCCGAAGCCGAGAATCTCCGCCGGAGCGCCCGGGGAGACTTTTTCGATGTTCTTGCCCTTGTCGTCGATCAGGGCGCGGACGCGCCCGGATGCACTGCCGGCAACGATGTAGTCGCCCACGGACAGTGTGCCGTCTATAACCAGCACGGTGGCGCTGGGGCCGCGCTTGCGGTCCAGTTTGGCTTCAATAATGACGCCCGACGCCTGCTTGTCGGGGTTGGCCTTCAGTTCGGAAATCTCGGCCACCAGTTGCAGGTTTTCCAGCAGATCGTCTATGCCCTCCCCGGTGCGGGCGGAGACGTTGACCGATATGATATCTCCGCCCCAGTCCTCTACCAGCAGCTCGTTTTCGCTGAGCTGGCGCTTGACTCGCTCCGGGTCTGCGCCGGGCAGATCCATCTTGTTGATGGCGACTACGATGGGCACCTCGGCGGCTTTGGCGTGGTTGATGGCCTCAATGGTCTGGGGCATTATGCCGTCGTCCGCGGCCACTACCAGCACCGCTATATCGGTTGCGCGGGCGCCGCGGGCGCGAATGGCGGTAAAGGCGGCGTGGCCGGGGGTGTCCAGGAAAGTGATGGCACTGCCGCCCGCCTCGACTTGGTATGCCCCCATGTGCTGGGTTATACCGCCTATTTCGCGGTCGGCCACGTGGGAGTTCTTGATGTAATCCAAGAGCGAGGTCTTGCCGTGGTCTACATGGCCCATAACCACCACCACCGGCGGGCGCGTCACCAAGCCTTCCTCAAGGGATTCCCCAGAGATTTCCGAAGTTCTCACCGAGGACGTGGAAGGCTCCGGGGCCATGCTGGTGCGGATGCCGAAAGCGGTGGTGACCAGAGTGGCTACCTGGTAATCAATGACTTGGTTCATGCCCGCCATTATGCCATTGCGCATCAATTGCTTGATGATGTCTATGGGCGACTGGTTCAGGACCTCGGCGAGATACTGAACCGTCATGGTGGAAGGCAAGATTAGAGGACGGGACTGTTGCCCGCTGCGCCGCTCACCGCGTTCCCGCCGGGGCCGCTGGCCGCGGCCCGGTTCGTCTCCCGCATCCGTAACCGTCACTGTACTGGTAGTCATCTATTCGCTCACCTGTTCAAGTCAGGGTTATATCGTCTTTATGCCCTTAATAAACCAATCCCATTGCTTGCCGGGACACCCCGCCCCAACCCTCTCCCACCGAGGGAAGGGATTGTTTAGCGTCAGGAAACCGGCTGGCTGTCAGAGGGCCGGAGCCTTTCCGCGCCGCTGGCCCGGAGAGACTCCACGTCGCTCTTGGACAACCGTCTGCCCAAGCTGCGGGCCAGCCGCCCCCGCCCCAGAGCGGTATCCCAGCAGTCTGCGCCGCAGACATAAGCGCCACGCCCCGGGGCCTTGCCGGTGGGGTCTACAGCAACCTGGCCTTGGGGAGAACTGGCTATCCGCACCAAGTCGCGCTTGGGCTTCTTGCTGCCGCAGGCGACGCAGGTGCGCTCCGGGATATGACGCTTCCTGGGCAAACTATTGCTCTTCCTGCTAATTTGTCCCTTGGGCCGGACAGCTAACGCCGCCGCGAGCCGCCTCCCCCGCGCCGGGAGCGTCCGCCGCTCCGGCGTCCGCCGCCGCGTATGTCTTCGACTATGTCCTCGGCGAACCGGATCTTGCCTGCGTCGGGCGTAAGCACGGGCATCTCGGTAAACTCCAGAGGCTCGCCCTCAAGGTTTTCGTCATCGTCATCCAGGTCCACGACCGGCATCTCATCCAGAGTAAAGGAGTCTAGGTCTTCGACGCTAAGCCCCGGCGAGGTTTCCGAGGTATCTTGGACGGTTTCCTGGGTGGACTGCGCTTGAAGCTGCTCTTCCTCCTCCCGGATAAGGGCTTCGAGGACACTGTCCTCGTCAACATCAGATACTACGGGTTCGGGGACGCTCTCTTCCGCCGTTGCCGGGACTTCGAGGGTGGCAATGGTCTCTTCCTCAACCGACTCGGTGGCAGCGGCTTCCTCGACTATCGCCACCGCTTCGGCAACGGCGGCTGCCAAGTCCGATTGCTGTTCATCGGCCTCCAGCTCGGCGAGAGCTGCCGCTTCGGCCAGGGCGGCAGACTTGGCGGCGGCTTCTGCGGCAGCCTGCGCTGCGGCCCGCAACCGGGCCTCGCGTATTTCCTCCCACTCGGTCATGCCCTTGATATCCAGCCGCCATCCGGTGAGGCGGGCGGCCAAGCGGGTGTTCTGGCCCTCCTTGCCAATGGCGAGGGACAACTGGCGATCCGGGACCACCACCACTGCGGTCTGCTCGGCCCCCATCAGTTCCACCTGCACCGGCTCCGAGGGGCTGAGGGAGTTGGCGATGAACTTCCCTGGGTCGGGATCCCAGGAAACGATGTCTATCTTCTCGCCCTGGAGCTCGTTGACGATGCTCTGAATGCGGTTGCCGCGGATTCCGATGCACGAACCTACGGGGTCAATGCCCGGCTGGTTGGCGGACACGGCCACCTTGCTGCGAAACCCGGCCTCGCGGGCTATGGCTTTGATTTCGACAACGCCGTTGTAGACCTCCGGCACTTCGATTTCAAACAGGCGGCGCAACATATTTCGATGGCTGCGAGAGACCAGTATCTCCGGCCCCTTGGGGGAGCTGCGGACAGTTAGAACGAATACCTTGACTCGCTGCCCCTTTCGGTAGCGCTCGGTGCTGACCTGCTCTTCATGGGGCAAAATCGCTTGCGCCCGCCCTAGGTCGAGGGTGATGGCGCGTCCGGGGTCGGAGGTTTCGACGATGCCGGACATGATATCGCCCTCGTGCCGGGCGAACTCTTGGAAAAGCAGTTCGCGCTCCGCCTCCCGCAGGCGTTGCAGGACAACCTGCTTGGCCGTCTGGGCGGCGATGCGGCTGGCGTTGTGCGGCAATGGCTCGGCGGCGGCAATTTCGTCGCCGATAACGGCGCCTTTCTTTATTTTAGAGGCGTCGGCCACCGTGATTTCCCGTTCCGGGTCTTCGACCAAGTCTACCACGGTCTTCAGCGCATAAACGCTGACTTCCCCGCTATTGGGGTTCAGCGTGACGGTGATATTTTGGCCCGAGGCCGGGTTGTCTTTCTTGAACGCCGAAGCCAGCGCGACCTCGATGGCGCCGAGCACCTGCTCCATGGGTAGATGGCGCTCCGCCGCCAATTGTTTCAACGCAACCATGAAATCGCTTTTCATAGTTCAGCCCCTACTCCGATTCTGGACGCAGATGGCAGGTCTCCATCAACAAGAAAGCGGGCTGCACCCGCTTCCATACTTAAAGGAGGAACCATGTTAGCGGGATTATAGCACCGCCTCAGTTCCGGGGCAACCGTTACCAGGGGCGGCAAATCCCCTATCGGCGGGAGGAAGGCCGAGTCCACGAGACGGAACTGCGCCGCCCAATCACTCGATTTCCGGCGTCTCCAGACCAGTCAGGCGGTAGAGCAACTCCATATCCAGGCTGTTGCGCACCGTTTGGGCCAGCTTGTCGTATTCGCCGTCGCGGGACAGTTGGCCGCCCGTGTCGTCAGGCGGGGGCAGTTCCGCGCCTTTCCATCCGGCCAGTTGCCCCAGCAAAGCCCGGCGCAGGGCATAGCTGTTGAACAGCCCGTGGACATAGGTTCCCAGCGCCCGGCCGTTGGCTGAGACAACGCCGTCGTCCGCCGCGGGCTGCCCGGCGCGGCTGATGCGGAAAGGACGCGCGGCTTCGCCTGTTGGCGTGGAGGATCCCATGTGAATCTCGTAGCCCTCCACGGCGGCGTTTCGGGCCTGCGCCAGCAGGCCGGTATCCGACGATACGGCGCCGCGCACCCTATGGGTCTCCTTGACTGGCGCGAAAACCGTATCCACCGGCAGCAGGTTCAGCCCCTCGGCTTCCGGCTCCGGCGACTCCACGGCCTGGGGGTCGAGGATGCGGCGTCCCATCATCTGGTAGCCGCCGCAGATGCCGATGACCGGCGTTCCGGCGTTGGCCTGCCGCTCGATTTCTGCGGCGAACCCGCGCTCCCGCAGCCACCACAGGTCGGCCATGGTGGTCTTGGTGCCGGGCAGGATGATCAGGTCCGGCTCTCCTATGCTGTCGCGGCTCTCCACATAGCGCAGCCGCACGCCGGGTTCGCGCTGCAAGGGATCAAAGTCGTCGAAGTTGGAGATGTGGGGAAAGCCCATCACGGCAATGTCCAAGACGTAGCCGGTTTGCGACTTGAGTTGCTCCCGCCGTTCCAGCGACACCGAATCTTCCTCGGCGATTTCGATGTCCTGATAGTAAGGCACCACGCCCAGCACGGGCTTGCCGGTGCGCTCTTCCAGCCAGACCAGCCCCGGTTCCAGCAGCGACAGGTCGCCCCGGAACTTGTTGATGATGAAGGCCCCCACCGCGTCGCGCTCATGGGGGTCCAGGATTTCCATGGTGCCTATCAGCGACGCGAACACGCCGCCCCGGTCTATGTCGCCGGCGAGCAGCACCGGAGCGCCGGAATGGAGGGCCACCCGCATATTGACGATTTCGTTCTGCTTGAGGTTGATTTCCGCCGGGCTGCCCGCCCCTTCGATGACCACCACGTCGTACTGCGCCCGCAGCGTGTCCAGCGACCGGGCCACCGCCTGCCAGAGCATCGGCTTGGCGGTGGCGAAATAGTCGGCGGAGGCCCTGGCCGCAGGCCGCCCCAGCAGCACCACTTGGGAGCGATGATCCGCTTCCGGCTTGAGCAGGATGGGGTTCATCTCCACCTGCGGCTCCACGCCGCAGGCTTCGGCCTGCACCGCCTGCGCCCGCCCCAGTTCGCCGCCGCCGGGAGTGACGAAGGAGTTGTTGGACATATTCTGCGCCTTGAACGGGGCCACGCGATACCCGTCCTGACGGAATATGCGGCACAGCGCGGTGGTCAGCACGCTCTTGCCCACGTGGGAAGCGGTGCCTTGCACCATCACCACCCGGCCCTGGGGGGCAGGATTCAGACGGCTCTGCAAACCTTCACCACCAGATCTTGCCCTTGGATTCTTGGCGCAGTTGCTCGTAGTCCCGGGTCCACAGGGCGGTGCTGAGGTACTTCCAGCCGCCGTCGGCCAGCAGGCAGACGATGTTGCCGCGCTCCAGGCGCTCGGCTTGGCGGATGGCGCCGTAGACCACCGAGCCGGAGGACACGCCGGCGAAGATGCCCTCCTCGGTCAGCAGCCGCTTGGTGGTCTGGAACGCCTCGAAGCTGCCCACCAGCATCCGCGAGTCCAGCAGGCCGATGTCTAGGATGGGCGGGATGAAGCCGTCTTCCAGGCTGCGGAGACCGGAGATGAAGTCCTCCGGCTCCGGGGCTACGGCGACGATTTTGACCGCCGGGTTGTGTTCCTTGAGCCGCCGGGCCACGCCCATCAGGGTGCCGCCGGTGCCGAGGCCGCCAACGAACATATCCGCTTCCGGGACGGCCTCGATGATTTCCGGGCCGGTGGTTTCGTAGTGCGCCCCCGGGTTTCCGCGGTTGCCGTACTGGTACATCATCACGTAGTCATGGGGGCGCTTTTCGATGAGGGCTTGGGCCACTTCGATGGAGCCGTTGGTGCCGCGTGAGCCGTCGGAGGAGATGATTTCCGCGCCGTAGGCTTCCAGCAGTTGCACCCGCTCGACGCTGACGTTCTCCGGCATCACCACGGCGACCCTGTAGCCTTTGATGCGGCCAATCATCGCCAGCGATATGCCGGTATTGCCGCTGGTGGGCTCCAGGATGGTGCGGGCGCCGCTCAGCTCGCCGTCGGCTTCGGCCTGCTCGATCATCTTGAGGGCGATGCGGTCTTTGACGCTGCCGGTGGGGTTGGCGCCCTCCAGCTTGGCGAAGATGCGCACGTCCGGCTTGGGACTCATGCGCTGCAACTCCACCGTCGGGGTATTGCCGATGGTGTCCAGGATGCCCTTGTATGTCAGCTTCGCAGCCATCTATTGACCTGTGCGCTATTGACCTGCGCGGACTGTATGGTCTGCCCCGGGCGGCCCTTCGACCGGCCCAAGGTTGGCGGGAGGCCCCCGCCGTTCGCCATAAGGTTGCCGACGGACGAGCGGTTGGGGGCGTTGCCTAGTGCGCCCCGACGGCGGCGGGTTCCGCGTGGGGTTCGGCCACGCCGCAGAAGATTTCGTAATCTATGAGCTGGGTCACCGTGGGTTGATCGCCGCACAGCGGGCACTTGGGGTTGCGCTTCAGGCGCACCTCGCGGAAGCTCATATCCAGAGCGTCAATAATCAGCAGGCGGGAGGCCAGCGACTGGCCGATGCCGAGGAAGTGCTTGAGGGCCTCGGTGGCCTGGATGCTGCCCACCAGTCCGGTCATGGAGCCCAGCACGCCGGCCTCGGCGCAGTTGGGAACCATCCCCGGCGGCGGCGGCGACGGGAACAGGCAGCGGTAGCAGCCCTTGCCCGGCAGGAACACCGTGGCCTGCCCGTCGAAGGTCAGGATGCTGCCGTCCACCAGCGGCTTGTTCAGCAGGTAGCAGGCGTCGTTGACCAGGTAGCGGGTGGCGAAGTTGTCGGCCCCGTTGATGACTAGGTCGTACTGGCCGATGATGTCCATGGCGTTTTCGGAGTTCAGCCAAGTCTCGTGGAGGACGACCTTCACGTCTGGGTTGTAGGACTTGATGTTGTCATAGGCCGACTGGACTTTGGGGCGGCCCACGTCGGTGGTGTGATGCAGCACCTGGCGCTGGAGGTTGGAGAGGTCCACCACGTCCAGGTCCACGATGCCGACGGTGCCGACGCCAGCCAAGGAGAGGTAGATGGCGCTGGGAGAGCCGAGGCCGCCGGCGCCGATGATGAGGGCGCTGGACTGCATCAGGGAGCGCTGGCCCTTGGAGCCGACGTCGCCCATGATGATGTGGCGGCTGTAGCGTTTGACCTGCTCGGGGGTCAGGGCAAGGGGCTGAGTGGACATAGCATCGGCTCCTTATTACTGGTCTGCCGCGGCGGGAACTCGGCGGCGGCGCGGACGAATGACGGCGCAAACGAAAAAACCTGCTCCTGCCCTCCGGGGGCGGCCCCAAGCGGGGCGGGCGCAGGCTTCCATAACGGAACGCAAGCCAACCTGCCCCCTATGTGGGGGGACAGGCGCAAGGGCGTTCAAGGCGCACGGTCGACAGTCTCATCTGACGCAGGGAGTGTAGCGCGGCGGCGCGGCGGTTGTCAACGGGTGGAGACAGCGCTCAGACTCGAATAGCTGATTTATAGTATCAGTTGCTTTATATTGAGTTCGCAACTTTCCCGTAATACTATATGTGGTATACTATAGTGCCTGATTTAGGGGAGGCTTTCGCAATGCAGATCACCTCAGTAGCAGGGGCTATCATCCTCGGAGTGTTTGCAGGGGCAATAGCCCTCGAAGTTCTTCCGGCGGTACTGTCCGCGTTTTTCGACACAATCACGCGGATTGCGGCTGCGTACCCGGGGCTAACTCTCACTGCCCTGGGAGCGTTGGGCATCTATTACTTGGTGAGGGTCTACGTCAAGCGCTAATCGGCGTAGCGGCCATTACAGCCGCCAGTTGCTGCCGGAGCGCATCGTGCGTAGTTGGGTTAGCAGCGGCTCCGGCAGCAGTCCCAAGGCGGTTAGGTGCAGTTCGTCCAGTTGGCGGATGGTTTCGGGGGCTGCCGTATAGAAGTTGACGTTCTCGAAAGTGTTGCCGCCGGTTCCCGACCTGTTGGTGACGATGTTTTCCGGCGTGATGGCGTCTATCAACTCCCGCCCTAGCCTCCGAGCTAGGGCGTTGGTGTCTGCGTCGTCTATCCACAGGTTAGGGATGGTTACGGTGGTCAATTCGTAGTTGTTAATGTCAAAGGCGTCGCCCCAGACACGCCACCAAGCATAGGCCACGTGGCCGTTTAGAGTTGCCATCGCCAATTCCAGTTCCGGCACTGAAAGTATAGGCTGTGCTATTTCCCTGCGTTGCAGACTTCCTGTTGGCACGGTCGTGATGAATTCGTATGCGGTTTGCGGAAAGCCAATTGACTGCTCGTTTTCGCCTAGCTTAGCCAAGCTGCTGATAGTGCGTCGTTGCGCCTGCATTTCCGCTATCAGCCGGGCAACGGCTTCAGTGGGAATCCGCGGCCATTGATTGTCCAAGTTGACGTGAAACCCGGCCGGCCTTGCCGGAATCCGGGTGTAGCGTCGGCTGAGCAGGTATTGCTCCCTTTCGGACTTGGCCCATTTCCCGGCGCCGGTGGTTTCGATGACCGCCCTACGGTTTCCGGTTACTGCCGTGATGATGGTGGTGCGTTGGCGGTTTTCCGGGTGGGCTACCGGGCTTTCGTGAAATGTCGTGTCCGGGCGGTTGTCCTGATGCCGCAACCGGATGTTTTTGGAGCGTTGCTCAAACAGCCGGCGCGTGGCGGCTTTGTCTTGTCCGAAGGCCAGCGAGAGCGGCACTACCAGCGTCACTACGCCGTCTTCCTGCTTGACCAGGGTTAAAGCCACTTCGCAGAACAGGTTGTACAGGTTGCCGCCGTTAGTGGTCTGGTACTGCTTGCTGTCGCGGAGACGGTTTCGCTCCGCCCGGCGACGGTTTGCCGGTTGGCCGTAGGCGATGGGTTCGTAAGGCGGGTTGCCGATTACCACGTCAAAGCCGCGCCAGTCCGGGGCGTAGAACAACAGCCGGGCATCAGTTGCGGCGGCGGCCGCGCCGGGTTCCAGCAGTTGATGGCGGGCGAAACCGTTCATTTCCGGGTGGTCGGCGTTGCCGGTGCGCTCCAGAACGTCAATCAGATGTTGACGGGCGGCGGCGTCCTGGGCCCGCACCGTTGATTTCTCTGTTTCGGTATGGGCGTTAAGCCATTGGCGGCGCACGTCGGCCAGTCCGGTCAAGGCGTTTTGGATTTCCGGGTTGGCGTCTTCAAGCCCGCCGGTCATTTCCGGGAGCCATTCAGGGCGGGCGATGGTCGCCAGGGTGTCGGCGCCGATGATATGCCCCTCGAGGTTGGGCAAGGGCCGGGTTTCCGGTAAATCCCTTTCTGCGGCCATAACAGCGATAAACAGCCGCAGCCGGGTGATTTGCGTTGCCATAGGATTGATGTCTTGGGCGTACAACTGTTCCTGAATGATTCGGCGGGTCAGGCGGGTTTCGCCGTCGCCCAAAGCAGTCAAAGCGGTTCGCAGCGCGTATGCGGTAAGCAGGGGAAACTCGCCGGAGCCAACGCTGGGGTCGAATATGGAAAGGCTGCCGATGGCCTGACGCAACCGCCGGGTTTCATTGGGATTAAGCCGGGGCTGTTCCGCCTCCGGGTCGCTAAACAAGTCGCGCAAATGGGCGTCGGTCATTCGCGGCGGGACGTGAGGGCGGATGGCGGCGGCCAGGGCGTCTTTCACCATTTCGGTGGCGACATCGGCCGGGGTATAGTAGGTTCCCGCTGGCATCCGGTCGGGGTGTTCCTCCCACAACTCGGTAGCGGCAATCAGGTTCTCAAACAGATTGCTCAACATTTCCGGGTCAATGGTCTGGTCGCTCTCTCCCGGGGTGTGTTCGGCGGTAGTCCAATTGTAGCGGGCCATAATGGTGAACAGCCCAGGTTGGGCCGGGTCGGCGCTGAAATAGTCGCTATGGGCCAAGGCCAGGGCTGCGTCGCCGGGGTGTTCAGCGAAAAGGGAACCGTTGAGAAAGGGTGTTGCCGCCAACGCTTCCTGTATTGCGGGTGTAGGGTTCGGGGGCCGTTGGGGTTCGGGCGTGTTCAGACAGTTGAATAGGTTAGCCAGTATCCCGGCGTGGTAATTATCGCCGCCGTGCTGGGCGGCGAACCATTCCTCGAAAAGCTCGCCGGGTATAATGTCATCCTCTTTGAGAATCCACGCGAACACGGTTCTTATAAGATGACGCAGCACTGTCTGGCGCTCCTCGCGGCTGCGTCCGGCTTGTTTTGCTTTTGTCCATCCCGCTATGGCTTCGTAGAACTCCTTGCGGATAATTTGGGCGGTCACTGCTCCGGTCAATCGCTCTGGATTTACTTGCGGCCTACGCAAAGATTCGCGGATGCGCCCCAAGCTCCACAGAACCGACAGCGGCGGGTTATGCGGGTCAAATTCCGGGGTCATTCCGGTATGGCCTTGATAGTGGACGGCAGCCCGGGCCCGGTCTATGACGCCATCGGCATTGGCTTGGTAGGCTATGACGGCGGATGTGCGGCAGACGGCGGCGCGGGCGAAGGTTCGGGCGGCCAACGCCACATCGCCGCGGGATAATGTTGAGGGATTTTCCGGTTCGGGAGTGGTATATCGGATGACGGCTGTGACGATGCGGCTGCCTTCCAAATCCGGCTGGTCGGTTTGGAAGCCGTTCCCATAACACCAAGCGTAGTTTTCCCAATCGGTTTGCTTCGCGTCTAAAGCCCGCCCGGCCAACGCCAATACCGTATCTATTTCCGGCTCCTGGTCTTGGGCTCCGGTCAGCAAGTCCAGTATTTGGTTAGGGCTTTTTCCGTTGGCTATGGCCTCGGCTAAGGTTCGCGCCGTTTTGCTGGTGGCCGGTACAGGTTCGGGGGTTTCGGGGATGTTGCCGTGGCGCAATATATTGACCACTTCCGCTATTGCGGTCTGGCCGTCCAGAATGTTCCACTCGCCAACGTGCTTGACGTCGTTAAGGTGTCCGGTGCGTTGGCTGATTCGATAGCGGACGCCGTCGGTCAGTACGCCGTAGGTGTCCGGCCCGCTGGATGCGTGATTTCGCAAGTAGCGCCGGATTTGACGGGCCGGAGTTTCGGTGCGGCTGGGGCCGCGGTCGAAGTTGGTATCGAGGGGTTTGGCTTCCAGAATAATCCGGCTGGGGCGGTTGCCGAAAATGCTAACCGGGCCGTCCCAGATGATTTCGTCGGGCCGGTTGCGGTTGACTTGATGTTCCGAGCGACGATGCGCGGCGGCGTGTCCCAAGTGTTCCAAAAAAGGGGTGATAAGCAACCTTATCGTGTCATCTTCACTCCACACGCCCCGCGCCAGCAATTCAGCGCGATTAGCACGCAATGTCCGGCGGATTGTGTCGTGCGGGTTTGGCTGTTGACTGCTCATCCCGACAAAGCTCCCTTTGCTTGCCCGACGCCATTTCATCAGTTACTGAGACATAAGTAAAGGCCCTAGTGTCATCAAACACCGGGGCCGTTGGGTTTCCGCTTCTATGCCGCGGCGTTTCAGCGGGGCGGGGGGTTGTCAAGGGGAATGCCCTTTTCCTGCGCCCAGCGCTCCAGCTCTTGCTTGGCCTCGGCGGATATGTTGGCGGACATCAGTTGTTCGAGCAACAGCTCAGCTCGCGTTTCTTCCCGCCGTTTCTCCCGCCACTTGCGCCTTTCGTCCAATGCCCAAAAGACCATCCTAACACCTCGCTCCGCCAGCACGGCAATCATTCCGTACAGCACCGCGCCCAAGTCTACCAAAGACGCCGTTGATTCCAGGCTTTCCCATCCGTTCCACTGGCCCGACCTTATGACCAGCAGCACCGTTACGGCGAAAACGCCGAAGGGTGCGAGCATCGCGTGCAGGCGAAGCCACCGCATTTCCCGCCAATCTCCCATCACACCCCCACGGCTCTAATAGTACACGACAAGGATAGGCCCCGGAAAGCTCCGGGGCCTATCCTTTTTCACCCCCACCCTACCCCCTTAGGGGGAGGGTTAGGGTGGGGGATGCGTTGTTGTGTGCCAGCGCGGGCGGCGCTTGCGGGGCGGTTACCCGCGGCCGTTGCGCAGCAGGCGGCCGGGGTAGGCGCCGGTGGGTTCGCCGTCCTCGAAGGTGACCTCGCCGTTGACCAGGGTGTAGCGGTAGCCTTTGGCCTTCTGGATGCGGCGCCACTCGCCGCCGGGCAAGTCTTCCGCCACCTCGCTGGGCAGAACCTCCAGCTTGTCCAGGTCGTAGACCACCACGTCGGCCGGGGCGCCCTCGCGGATGGCGCCGCGGTCTTGGAAGCCGCCGAAGTGGGCGGGCAGGTAGGACAGCTTGTAGTGGGCGTCCTCCAGGGTGATGACCTTTTCGTCGCGCACCAGCCAGGTGAGCATATCCGTCGGGTAGATGCCCGCGGTCAGGAACTTGACATGGGCGCCGCCGTCGGACACGCCGGCCACGATGTGGTTGGAGTCCAGCACCTCGGCGGTGAACTGGGCTTGGTCACGGCCTTGGGTGTCGGCGAAGAACTCCGTTGCCAGGTCGTCCTCGACGCACATATCCAGCAGCGCGTCAATGACGTGCTTGCCCTGCTCGTCGGCGATCTGCTGCACCGTCTGGCCGGCCTGGGGGCTGGAAGCCTCGGTTTCGTCCGGGGCCAGGGCAATCATGCGCCCGTCCACCACGTTGACCACAAAGGACTTCATCCGCAGTTCGGGGTTCGTTAGGCAGCGGCCGCCGTCGTGTTCGTATTCGTAGGCGTGGGTGTCGCAGACAAAGGCGTCGCCCTCGTCGCCGATGACGCCGCCTTGGTGGGGGCAGACCACCGACAGCAGCTTGTAGCCGTCGCGGGTGCGGACGAGGAAGTAGTCGGAGCCGCCGGCGTTGACCTTGGCGGGCAGGCGGGGGAAGTCGGACTCGGCGCCGATGTCAATCTTGACCTTGCGGGTCATCACCTGAAGGCTGCCGACGGAGCCGGGGGTGACCTGGGTGGGGCGGATGCCCGAGTCCCATTCTTCCTTGAGCTTGCGGCGCATCTCCGGGTCGGACATCTTGGCCTTGCGGGTGGCCTTGTCGCCCAGGGTCGCTTCGCGCCACATGGCGGTGTCGTCAAAGAGGTTCCAGTCCTCGAAGGTCAACTCGAAGCCGCCGCGGCGGGTGGCGCCTTGGCCGTAGACCCGCAGGCCGCGCTCGGCGCAGCTCTCCAGCCAGCGGATGCGCTCGCGGTGCTGCTCCGGGTGCATGGCGTTGGGGGCGACGGCTTGGTAGAGCACCGGGCGTCCCGAAACCTCGGCCACCTTCTCGAAGAACAGGCGGGTCTCTTCGCCTAGAGGCCGGCCCTCTTCGCCGGTTTCCTGATAGGCCAGCTCGATGAAGCCCTCGTCACGGTCGCGGAGCACTTGGGCGAAGGTCAGCACCTCATGCTCCGACAGCAGGTCGGTAATCATGGGCGTGCCGTCGTAGTCGCGCTGGACGGAGTTGATGCCGAGAACCTGAGCCGACCAGCCGCAGGCGCCGTGGTCCATGGCCTCGTGAATCAGCCGCGCCATCTCTTGGAGTTCGTCTTCGGTGGGGCGCCGGGTCTTGGCCTCGTCCCAGCCCATGACCCAAGCGTAGAGGGGGGTGAGGGGAACGTAGGTCAGACAGTTGATGCCCTTGGGGGTGTTTTCCAGGCTGTCAATGAAGTCCGGGAAGGTAACCCAGTTCCAGGGCATTCCCTCTTTCATGGCGTCGTAGGGGATGGCTTCGTTGCGGGTCATGCTGAGCATGGCCCGGTCTTGGTCTTCGACGCGGGAGGGGGCGAAGCCGAAGCCGCAGTTGCCCAAGGCCACGGAGGTTACGCCGTGCCAGCCGGACAGGGTGCAGTAGGGATCCCAGAAAATCTGGGCGTCGTAGTGGGTGTGCAGGTCAACGAAGCCGGGGGCTACGATGAGTCCCTGGGCGTCTATGACCCGGCTGGCGTCTCCGCCGTTAAGCCCGCCAATCTTGACGATGCGCCCGTCCTTGATGGCGATGTCGCTGATGTAGCGTGGGGTGCGGGCGCCGTCCACGATGGTTCCGCCACGGATAATCAGGTCGTAGGTTGCCATCGGCTGTTCTCCTCTCGGATTGAATCGGGAAAAGAGTAAGGCTGCCTGGGACGCTGCCGGGAAATTGTAGTGATTGCCAATCGGGCTGTCAAATTATGAATAATTGGGGCAGTTGCGTTGAAATGAGGCGATTGAAGTGACGAAATAAGCAGTTCAGGCTTGCTGATTTCGGCATTTCCGGCGGTCAAAGATTTCCCGGCGTCTTGGAGTATGACGGGCTTCCGTTGGCGATGGCTTAGCATCCCCGCGAAAGCGGGAGGACGGGCCGGCCTAACCGGGGCGGGGAATGGGGGAGTCAGTGGGCGGCGGCGAGGCTTAGCTGGCGTTCGGCCAGGTCGGCTAGGGTGATGTTGCTCAGCACCTCGCTGATGGCGTCTTCCACGGACTTCCAAACTTCCTGCTGGGCGCAGGAGTCGGACAGCACGCAGTCGAGGGGGTTGACCAAGCAGTCGAGGGGGGAGCTGTTGGCGTCCAGCTTGGACATTACCATACTGAGGTTGATGGCGCCGGGGGGCCGGGCCAAGGCGTGACCGCCCCGCGGCCCGCGGCGGCTGACCACGAAGCCGAACTTGTTGAGCGAGGCCATCAACTGGTCGAGATAGGCTACGGGGATGCCCTGCTTGGCCGCGATTTCCGCGGTCTGAACTGGGCCGCCGCCATAGTGGATCGCCAGTTCCACTAGGGCCCGCACCCCATAATCAACGCGCATGGGGATTTTCATCTCGCCGCTCCTTGAGGGCCTGAGCAACCCGATTATACACCACGGCGGCGGCAGTTCCAAATGACCGGAGACGCCGGTATTCTCAACGTGCGTTGGCATCGCCAACCATATATTAAGAATACCCCCAGCCGCTATTGATTCACCAACGGCAATGCTTTATACATACAATGGCGTAGCGGCGCTTTCCGCCGTATGTGACCCTCGCCGCCAACGGCCGCCCAATCTGATGCTCGAGGCGCAGCATGGCAATGTTCACTTGGCCCTTCCCTAGCAACTCCTCGGCGCCGCCGCTGCTGGGCGTAATGGCCCTGGCGGTTGCCGCCATCGCCGCCATTATGCTCGCGGCCGGGCTGGTCAACCATCAGGCCCGAACGGTTCAGGCGCAGGATGTCGCTGCGGACCGGGCGGCGCTGGTCGCCTTGTACGACGCCACCGACGGCGACGCCTCCTGGGACGAAAGCACCGGCTGGAAGAGCGACCAGCCGCTCGGAGATTGGTTTGGCGTTACCACCAACGCCGACGGCCGGGTCACCAGTCTGATTGTCGCCGACAACAACCTGACGGGCTCGTTGCCGGCCGAGTTGGGCAACCTGAGCGAACTGGAGGAGCTGGCTTTCTACGATAATAGCCTGACGGGAAGCATACCGCCCGAGTTGGGCAACCTGAGCAAGCTGGAGACGCTGAACCTCAGAAACAACATGGTGACGGGACTGATACCGCCCGAGTTGGGCCAATTGAGCAACCTGGATGGTCTGCACCTCAACAACAACTTGCTGTATGGAACCGTGCCGTCGGAGTTGGGCAATCTGGGCCCAGTTAGATTAGGTGTAATAATAATCGAGAACAATCAACTGATCGGGGAGCTTCCGCACAGCTTCACCAGGCTTACCGGATTGGATGCTATAAAGTTCGGGAATAACGCCGGGCTTTGCGCACCGCTGGACAGCGCCTTCCAGACCTGGCTCGGGGGGACCTCCAGACAAGGCAATAACTGCCCGCCCGCCGCGATCCGGGCCGGCACCGCCGCGCCGGTGGTGGGCGGGCCGGTTACCGTGCGGCTGACATCCCGGGAGGCTTACCTAGCCCGCATCCAGGCAACGTCGGATGAGTACGACAACGACCCCTGCATTGGCTACGACACTTCCGGGTCTCGCGCCGACATCACCGTTCCTCCCTGGACCTGGGAGCGGGCCGATGCCGACAGCAACGATCCTTCCCTGGCCGACGGCAGCACCTGGACGTCGGTTTCCGCCGGGCGGCACCCCAACGCCACCTTCGTCTATCTGCCCCAGCGCGGGGACGTTGGCAAGTTTCTGCGGGCCAGCCTGACCTACGGCAACCCTGAGACGCCGGTCACCACCGAAGCCATCGGGCCGATAGGGACCGACAACGGATTGACTAGCGCGGACGTAGTTAGCGTCGCGGCCCCCACCGGCACGTTACGGGTCGGCAGGACCTTGACGTGAGCTTGCCCGCCGCCGCCAATGCCGAGCGCTTGGATCGGGCCATCAACCCCAACCCGGAGCCCTGGCAGTGGGAGCGGTCGGACGACGGCAGCACGGATTGGACCAACGTTACTCCCTACCACCGACATTGCGAAGGGCCGGACTCCGAATACCCGCTGACCTCTGACGACCAAGGCAAACACATACAATCCTACGTCTATTACAATGACGACAGCAGCGGCAGCGTCGTCCTCAAGGGGGGCAACAATCGGCTGCGGTCGGCCCGGTCGCTCCGTAGGGCCGGCCCGCCAGGCCGCCGGGGGCGCGGGTTCGGACTCGCCCCCGGCGGACTGGCGCTCAGGGAGTAGCGCGGCAAAGGCGGCCGGGCTGTCCCCGCCCGCCTGAGATTTCCGGCAGAAACAGCTTGAACGCGAAAGGAAATCCGCCGTATCAGCGGCGGATTTCATTCACTCGGCAGGCGCGCCCCGGGTTTCGCAGCCTAACCACCCTCCCCGCCCATTACCAGGAAGGTGCCGAGGCCCTGGGCGATGAGGCGGCCGTCTTCGGAGGCGACTTCGACATCGGCCACCTTCAGCCGGTTTCCGCCGCCGATTATCTTGGCGGTAGCAGTGAGGCGGCCGGAGACCGCGCTCTCGAGGAAATTCACCTTCAATTCTACTGTGGTTGTCTGTTGCCCCGGAGCAAGGGTGGAGCGGACGGCGCGGAAAAAGGCGGTGTCCACCAGCACGGCAATCAGGCCGCCGTGAACCTGCCCGGCGGCCTGAAGGTGGTGCGGCCGGATGGACAGCGAGACGCTGCCCTCGCCGCCCTCCGACCGGCCTGCTTCAATGCCGACAAACCGCAGGAAAGGGGAATCATCGTCGTCTGGCAAATCAGACCCTCCTCAATGAACGATTCCATACTGATGATGCGCCGGGAAAGGATGCGATTTTCGGGTATAATTATCGGGCCGTTTATACTCCGCACGGTTGTTATGAGGCAATGATCAAAGGCGTTTTCATTGGATTGGGGGTTATTCTCCTGCTGGCGGCCATTCCCGTCGTACACTTTCTTGGCATTCCCTTCGGGCCGTTCGTTGCCGGGTACTTCGGCATCAACGCGGCCAGAGACCACTCCGGCGCTCCGGCCCGCAAGGCGTTGGTGTTCGGATTATGGCTGGGGGCAGTGGTGGGAGCAATCACGGTCACAGCCGCGATAATTGTCACCCTTGCCGGTGATTTCGCCTATCCCTTCCTCCTCTGGGGCGGGGTGGCCGTAGCCACCTTCTACTACGGCAGTATGTCGGCCCTAGGCGCGTGGTACTCGGAACTGCGGGCCATGGAGCGGGCCCGTCCGTCGGCAAGCGCCGGGCCGGCCGTGGGCGCCCCGCGCCGCTAGACTGGCCGCTAGACCGATTGATGGCCGACGTATTTCGCTTGCTGCGCCCGTTGCAGTGGGCCAAGAACGGGCTGGTGTTCCTTCCCTTCCTGTTTGCCGTGGACGTCGCTTGGTCGGTGGAATCGGCGGGCGAAGTGCCGGAGCTGATGCTGCGGCTGGTCTTGCTGTTCCTCGGATTCTGCGGCCTAGCCAGCGGGATCTACGTCCTGAACGACCTGATGGACCGGGAGGCCGACCGGCGGCATCCCGCGAAACGCCGCCGTCCCATCGCCTCGGGGAGGGTGAGCGTTCCGGTGGCCTTCGCGCTGATGGCCGGGCTGACCGGCGGCGGATTGGCCCTCGTTTGGTACGTGGCCCAACTGCTGGGGCTGGTGGGACTGATTTACATAGCAATCAATGCAGGGTACTCCCTGGGCGGCAAGAATATCCCGCTGCTGGACGTTTTCGCCGTTGCCAGCGGCTACGTCATTCGCGCTGCCGCCGGAGCCTTGGCCATCGAAGTCGAACCTTCCCCGTGGCTGTACGCCACCACCGGGGCCGGCGCGCTGTTCATCGTGTTGGGACGCCGGTACGCCGAGGTGCGGCTGGCGGGCGACGAAGCCAAAGCTCAGCGTTCCGCGCTGGCCCATTACGCCGGGCCGTTCATCTCGCAGCTCCTGACCATCTCGGCAACGGCGGCGATGCTCAGCTATACTCTATACACCATCGAAGCGGACAACCTGCCCGACAACAACGCTATGCTGTTCACCTTGCCTCTGGTGGCCTTGGGGCTGTTCCGGTATCTGTATCTGCTGAACACCAGCGACCGGGCCGAGGCGCCCGAGCAGCTGATGGTGAGCGATCTGCCCCTGCTGGCCTGCATCATTGCCTGGCTTGCGGTGTCGGCGGCGGTGCTGTTGCTCTACGGGTAGGCTATTATAGGCTGCTATCATATCTGCTTGGGGGCCTGGATGCGTCCCCTTGCCCCGGGAGGTTCGACGCCCGGCAGGATAACCCCTAGACCAGCTCAGGATGATTAGATGCAGACGCAACCAGCCCCAGCCCACCCATCAGCGCGAACCGCGACGGCCCCGGTGGTCGCCGTGGTCGCCACGACGCCGGAAACGGTGCAGGACGACATCGCCCGCGCCATGGACCTGGCAGGCGCCGCTCAATTCCTGCCCACGGGAAACCGCACGCTGCTGAAGGTCAACATATCCTGGCAGCACTGGTATCCGGGCTGCTCGTCAACTCCGTGGCAGATCGAGGGCGTCGCCAACGCTCTGAAGGCCATGGGCCACAAAGACCTGATAGCCGCTCACAACGGCACGGTGGTCGTTGACTCCTACGAGGGGGAGGAAAACAACAAGCACAAGGCGGCGCAAAACCGGGCCGGACTGCCCGCCGTCCACTTGGACAGTCCGCCCAACCGCTGGATTGACTACCGGCCCCGCGCTGAAATGCTGGCGTTGGACGATATTTTCCCGGAAGGCATACAGATACCGGAATGTTTCCCCGGAACCAATATCGTCCATCTGCCCACGATGAAGACCCACGTTTTCACCACCATGACCGGGGCGATGAAGAACGCCTTTGGGGGATTGCTGCACCGCAAGCGCCACTGGACGCACTCGGTGATTCACGAAACTTTGGTTGACCTGCTGGCGATCCAGCAGGAAATACACCCCGGCCTTTTCGCGGTGATGGACGGCACCTTCGCCGGAGACGGCCCCGGCCCCCGCGCCATGCGCTGGCACGTCAAGAACCGCATCCTAGCCAGCGCCGACCAAGTAGCCATAGACGCCGTGGCCGCCCGGATGATGGGCTTCGACCCTATGAGCATCCCCTTCATCCGCCTAGCCCACGAGCGCGGCCTAGGCTGCGGCGAGGTCGCCGACATAGACGTGCGCGGCGAGGACATCAGCGGGGTCAACTGGCGTTTCTCCGGGGTGGAAAACACTTTCGCCAGCCGGGGCCAGAAGCTCATCTACTGGGGGCCGCTGAAGCCGCTGGAGAATATGCTGCTCCGCAGCCCCATAGTCGGCTGGGCCTTCTTTGCCTCCAACCTGTACCACAACGGCTACTGGCTGAAAACCAAAGGCCGCCGCCGCATCGAAGCCGCCCTGAAAACGGAATGGGGCCGGCTGTTCCAGTCGTATTAGGGAAGAATACAGCTTCATAATAGACGGCTGAATCCAACGCACCCTAAGCGCGATATCAACACAGGAGTATGACCCAGGCATGGACATCGCTATCATCGGCCTTCCCCAGAGCGGCAAAACAGCCACTTTCAACGCCCTTACATCTGGACACGCTGCCACCGAGGGAGGGAGCGCCGGGCCGGTGCAGGTGGGCGTGGTGAAGGTGGCAGACCAGCGGCTCTCGGTTCTCCGGCAGATGTACCATCCCCGCAAGGTGGTTTTCGCAGAGATAAAGTTCTGGGACCTGCCGACCGCGCCTGCGGACCGGACGCAGCGCAGCCAAGTGTTGCCGGGGCGGCACCGCAACATCCTCCAGGGCGCTGATTCGCTGCTCTTGGTGGTGCGGGCTTTTGAGGACGAGTTGCAGGGGCCGTCCGACCCCGCCCGCGATTTGGCCGAGATTCTGAACGAGCTTGCCCTAGCCGACCTGGAGACGCTGGAACGGGCCGAAACCCGCTTCGCCGATGCCTTGAAAAAGACCCGGCCCGCCGAGCGTCCGGCCATGCAGATTCAGGCCGACGCGATGCAAAAGTCCAGGGACGCCCTGGAATCCGGCTGCCGTCTCCGTCAGCAGGAACTGACCCCATCGGAACGGGCAACCTTGTCAGACTACCAGTTGCTTACCGACAAGCCCATCGTCGTTGCCTTCAACACCGGGGAGTCCGGTGACGCGCCTGCGCTGTCCGGGCTTGGGCTGCCAGCGAAAATGACCGCCGGGCTGGGCGAGGTGCGGCTCTGCGCCCGGCTGGAGGAAGACCTTGCGTTGATGTCCGCTGATGAGGCCGATGAGTTTCGTGACGCCCTCGGCCTGAGCGAGTCGGCGGTGGAGCGGGTCAAGCAAGTGTGCTACGACACCGTGGGGCTGGTGTCGTTTCTGACCGTCGGCGATGACGAAGTGCGCGCTTGGCCGGTGCCTGACGGTATGCCGGCCCTGGACGCCGCCGGGACGATACACACCGACTTCACCCGTGGTTTCATCCGCGCCGAAGTCATCCACTACGACGACCTGGTGCGCTGCGGCAGTGTGGCCCAAGGCCGCAAGGAGGGCGTGCTGCGTTCGGAGGGCAAGACCTATCAGGTGAAGGACGGGGACGTTATCAACTTCCTGGTGAACGTCTGATTTATCCGCTGCATCCGCTGGGCAGAGGTTTGGCGAAGCTGAGTTCGTGACCGTCGGGGTCGTCTATGTGGAAGTAGCGCTCGCCCCATGGCGCATCGGCGGGGGCGGTTGACGGGCTAAGGCCGAATCCGGTCAGCCGCCGGTAGTGGGCGTCCACGTCGTCAACGTGGAAAATAAGGCGTCCCCACCACGACGGCCCTTCTTCTTGCAGCGTCAGATTAACGAAGCAGCCGCCCACCCGGAAGCTGGTGAAGGCGGCTTGTTCCCCGCCGTAGAGCAATTCCAGCCCGACGAAATCGCGGTAGAACACCACCGACCGGGCCATGTCCGTTACGGACAGAGTGACCGCGCTGACGCTTTCTACGCTCATGCTGCTGCCCCTTGCGTCCCGGTCAGCGGCTGCGTCGGCGCCGGGGCCGCGACAGACCGGGATATGTGCGTTCGGTGAGCACCCAATCCAGCCGTCCTTTCAGCGCCTCCACCTCTGCCGGAGTCAGCAGTTCCAGCAATTCCCGGACACGTTTGGGCCTGCTCTTTGCCGGGCCGGTGAGCCGGGCCTGAAACTCGGTCAGCGAGTCCAGCAGCGGTTCCGGTATTGGCTCTCCGCCGAAATCCCAGATGACGGTGCGGATCTTCACGTCGGAATGAAAGGTCAGCCCGTGGTCGATGCTCCACAGCTTGCCATCGTAGCCGGTGATCAGGTGGTTGGGCTTGCGATCGGTGCTGTTGGCTACTAGGTCGAAACAGCAGATGACCCGCAACTGCTCGGCATATTCCCGGCCTAGGGTGTAGTAGTTCTCCTTGGGGTTATGGTCAATGAACTGCTGCACCGAGCCGATGCCATAAGGCCCGTCGCGGATGATGGTGAAGGGTACCAAGTCCCAGCCAAGGATGTGGCTGAGCAGGTATGCGGCATACTCGCGCTTGTAGAGGGTGCCGTTGGGGAAGTCCCAAAGCGGAGCTTCGCCATCCCGCGGCTTGTAGATGCCCAGTGTTTCATACCCGTCCAGCGCCACGTTGACGACAAAGGTGTAGTTGGAACCCAGGCGCGTCAACTGGCAGGACAGGATTTCGCCGCAACGCAGCACGTCTTGGGGTTTGGTGTCGGAGGTCAAGCGGCGCTGTCCGGTGATGGGAGTTGGCCGGTGGCCGTCAGCCGGCTTCGAGTATCGTATGCCCGTTGGCCCTGGGGCAGACATGGCCTTCGGGGTTTATGGGCTGTCCGCAGAGGAAACAGGCCGGGCGGCCGGCGGCGCAGATTCGCAGGGATTCTTCGGCCAGTTCGGCGGCTTGGGGCAGCGTCATCCAGAAACTGACCGACTCGGCTTCTTCAAGGACTGCCCCCCCGGCATCTTCGCCGGTTTCCCGCTCGTGGGCCTGCATATAGAAAGAGTTGGTCTCCTTGTCGTGGCTGAGGAACATCTGGCCGGCCCGGAAGTCTATGGTGGTCTCACCGCCGCGCCAGCCCGGTTCTTGGGGAGAACTTTGCCGCGCTCGCTCCTCTGCCGGGAGGCCGGCCACGTAATCCCGCAGATAGACGCCGAGCTGGAACAGTTGCTCCTTCTCCAGCCACAGCGAACAGAAAGCCGAACCGGAGTGCAGGTCCAGCCGGAACGTGCGCCGCCCCGGCTGCCCAAAGGTCACTGCCTCGACTTGGGAAAGCCGGCCCAGCGCGTACTTCACTCGTTTCTCTTCCATAGGCTATATCATAGTAGCCTCGCAACACGCTGGCAAGGGCAAATTTGCCCTTGACGTAGGGCAGGATTTCCGAATAAGATGGTCATCAAATAGCCCCTGGCGCCCCACCCGCTGCAACGGACAAGGCGCGTCAGGTGAAAGACATAATCAAGGGAGACCCGGTATTCGCCGTGGTCTCCCTTGATTTTGAGCTTGATTTAGGTAACGAAGTGATGGATGGCGCGGCTGACGATATTTATAGACGGGGGATATACCACCGATTTGAGCAGAGATCGTTATCAAGTTTGGATGGATTTTGAGAAATTCAGCCGACGACCGTATCCCGCTTGCCCCGGAATTTATGAATGTCGCTTCTCGCCCCGGCTGCTCTCGCCTTCACATGCCCCAGCCTTTACCCCGTCGCCACCCGCGCCCGGTATTGCAGGGCTTCCGCTAGGTGGGACACCCCGATGACATCAGCGCCGTCCAGGTCGGCGATGCTGCGAGACACTTTCAGCACCCGGTGGAAGGCGCGCGCCGATAGGGTCAGGCGCTGAGCGGCGGTCTGTAGCAAGCTCCTGGCGCCGTCTTCCAATTGGCAGTGCTGCCAGACTTCGGCCGGCCCCATTTCAGAGTTGCAGAGGAAACCCTTGTCCTGAAACCGCTGGCGCTGGACCTCGCGGGCCTGCTCAACACGCTGGCGGGGGCCGCTGGAGTTTTCTGCTTGGTTGCATTCCACCAGCTTTTCGTACTCCACCGGCGGCACTTCGACGAATACGTCCACCCGGTCCATCAGCGGCCCGCTGATTTTCTTCTGGTAACGGGCCACGGTGGAGGGGCTGCAAGTGCATTCCTTCACCGGATGGTTATGGAAACCGCAGGGGCAGGGATTCATGGCGGCCACCATCATAAAGCTGGCCGGATAGGTGACGCTGCCTGACACCCGGCTGATGGTCACTACCTTGTCCTCGAGGGGCTGGCGCAGCGACTCCAGGGCGGCGTGGTTGAACTCCGGCAGTTCGTCGAGGAACAGCACCCCCCGGTGGCTCAGCGTGATTTCGCCGGGGCGCAGGGAGCGTCCGCCGCCCACCAGCCCGGCGTTGGAGATGGTGTAGTGCGGTGAACGAAAGGGGCGCCGCATCATCAGCGGATTTTCGTTGGGCAGTCCGCCGCTGACGCTGTAAATCTTGGTGACTTCCAGAGCCTCCTGGGGGGCCATCCGGGGCAGAATGGAAGGCAGACAGCGGGCCAGCAGGGTTTTGCCGCTACCCGGCGGGCCGCTGAAGAGCAGGTTGTGGAAGCCGGCGGCGGCCACTTCCAAGGCGCGCTTGGCATGGTCTTGGCCGCTGATGTTCGCCAGATTCATCGGATCAACCACCGGGGGCAGGGCGGAACGGTGAGTCCAACCGTCGCCTTGCATCGGCTCCAGCAGGCATTCGCCCCGCAGATGACGCACCACCGAGTCCAGCGTGGTTGCCGGGTACACCGTGATGTCTTCCACCAGCGAGGCTTCCTCGGCGTTCATCGCTGGCACGAACACCGAATCGTAGCCCTGGTCCCGGGCCACCGACGCCATGGCGAGAATTCCGTTGGTGTGGCGCAGGCCGCCGTCCAGCGACAGCTCGCCCAGAAACACTGCCCCTGCGGGGATGGATTCCAGTTGACCGGAGCTTGTCAGTATGCCGATGGCAATGGGCAGGTCGTAGGCCGGGCCTTCTTTCTTCAGGTCTGCGGGCGCTAGGTTGACGGTGATGCGGCGCATGGGGAACTCGCATCCGCTGTTGCGGAGTGCGGCCCTGACCCGCTCCTTGGCCTCTTGCACCGCGGTATCGGGCAGGCCCACCATATTGAACCTGGGGACGCCGGGAGAGAGGTCAACCTCGACCCGGATAATGAACCCTTCCAGTCCAACGGTAGCGCAGGAATTGGTGCAGGCTAACATAAGATACTCCTCGTCCTCGCTCACCCCGCGCTTTAGCCAGCCTACACCCCGGCTATCGGAGGGCGGGGAGTCGAGTTTTAGGTTTGTCCGGTACTCGGCTCCCTGAAACTTTATGTCTGCTAAACACTCCTGCGCTACGGGCAAGTGTCAGCAAAATATAATCCCGGGGGATAGGCAATTCCTGCGGCGGGCTTCACTGAACCGATTGCGCCGGTTGTCGGCCAGTGTGTTGCAACAAGCCGCTGACCCATCGTGTTCCGGGGGGCTTGTGCTGGAGCCTGACTACAACGGGGCCTGCGCCCGTCCGCCGGTTCCCAAAGCTAAGGGCGTCTTTCCAAGCTGACCCGGTACAGGTCGTAGGCGGCGCTGATTGGGCCGGTATAGCGGCGGGCGGCGTCTTCCAGCAGGGGGGTCTGGTCTTCGTGAAAGGCGTTGTCCAAGTGGGTGAGAATCAGTTGGCCCACCGATGCCTGGGCCGCAACCCGCGCGGCGTCCCCCGAGGTGGAGTGCAGGCGGCTGACCGCCATATCGTGGGCCGCATCGGTGTATAGGGCTTCGTGAATCAGCAGGTCGGCCCCTTCCGCGGCCTCCGCCAGATTCCGGCTGTAGGTGGTATCGCCGGAAAAGACCACCGACATTCCGCCGGATTCCACGCGCCAGCCGATGGAGCCGGGGATGTGGTCAACGTCGAAAGACCAAGCTACGGTGTCCGGCCCCAGCTCGAGCTTGTGGCCCCGCGGCACTTCCTGCCAGCGCAAAACCTCGCGTCCGCCGTGGTTGAAGGCCGATGTATGCCGGACGCTGGGAACCCGTCCGGCAACGGCCGCTTTTCGCAGGCCCTCCAAACCGGCGGAACTGCCGTAAACCGAAAGGGGCGTTTCCTCGGGTGTTTCATGGGAGCGGCGGCCCTGAATGAACATCAGCCCGGACAGGTGGTCCTGGTGGTCGTGAGACAACAGCACATGATCGTAGTCCAACGCCCGGATTCCGGCGGCTTCGCCGTTGCGCAGTGCCGAGTTGCCGGAACTCCCGTCCAGCAGCAGGGTAACGCCGTCGGGGCAGCGCAGGACGATGGCGGTGTGGGCGCGGGTGGTGGACATACCCGCGCCAGTGCCAAGAAAGATGATTTCCATTCAGCCCCTTCTTTCCAGCAGCGTCCAAAGGTCAGAGCAGAAAAAATGATCAATTGTCTGGATATGGTTTTTCAATAGCGCATCCCTTTGTATATTGGGGCGTATATCGCAGTAATACACGCCGTCCAAAGGATTGAGCTTGACCGTGAAACCCTTGAAACGTCCGGGTAAAAACGTGGCGTTTATTCCGTATTGATTCTCCTTCCTGGTTTTCTTCCGTTGCACGTCGTTCAGGAAAATGGCAATGTGAGGCAACAGGGTGTCCGTCAGTTTACTGTATAAAAACTTGTCCATAAATATCTTGCCCAGCCGGTCTTTGCTGGAAGTTTTCACAGAGCCAATCGCTTTCAGTTTGTCCCCGTTATAGATAAGCAAGTCATGTTGATAGTTCATACAAAACTGCTCTTCCCCATCAACTTCCACTGGAACTTGAATCGTTCCTGTTTCGCATTTGACGCCTGTATAACGCACCAATAGCACCATCATTCTTTCAAATAAATCGCCATTTACTTTCCTGGCCCGGTTCGATTGGCCGGACGGCAAGGCGTCAAGTGCGGCACCAATACACTGCTGTATAGTATAAATTGCCCTGATAATCACACTGCGACGCTCTGCGTCACCTTCGGAAATATCGTGTATGTTTCCTAGAATATCCAGAAAATCTTTCGTGATTTTCGAGCCATTTTCGGCAGTATACATCAAATTAGGATTCAATGGACGAGTGATATTGAAGTATCCATCCGCTTTGTACTGATAAAATTGGTAATGAGTCTCGTTTTGAGAGACAATGACCGCCTGCAAATTTTGGGATACAAAGTCCAAGTATCTCTCGCAAAAGTTGATATACTCAGCGAGCGTAAGGAAGTTTTCTTTGTCGGACACAGTGGATACAAGATTGTCCAAACTCATCGGATGCCCTCCCTCCTAGCGGCTGTTTTCCGGTCAAATCCAATCCACTTGTCTATGCTTACCCTTCGCACATTATCCAGCCGCTCCATAGCCCATTCGTTATATTCTGCTTTCAGTTCGCAGCCCAGCCAGCGACGCCCCAATTGCTGGGCGGCGACGAGGGTTGTTCCTGAACCGGAGAAAGGATCCAGGACAGTTTCACCCTCGTTGGATGATGCCAGGATAAACTTTCGCACCAGTTCTTCCGGTTTTTGTGTAGGATGGGGAGTTGTTTCCCCCATACCGTTGCAAGTGGTGGGTATGTCAATTACGTCCTTGGGCTTTGCGCCTCCCGGATGTGGCGTCCATACATCTTTGCGCTCGCCATTGTTTCCGTACTGACTTGTTTCCGCCTGGGGATGGGATGGGTATTTGAGAGTGTGCGCCCCATAAGGTATCCGAACGTTGTCTATATTCAGCTTCACGCTTTTCGTTTTCCGAAAATGAATTAGACTTTCGTGGGCGCGACCCCAGTCACTGCCTAGATTGGCCTTGTTCTTATAATGCCATACTATCCAGCGACAAGAGCGGAAGTACTGCATCGCCGGATGCTTGATATCGGCAAGAATTTCCGAAAACCCACAAACGTACATCGAGCCAGCGGGCTTCAGAACTCTGGACGCTTGGGCAATCCATTGTATTGACCAGTGGATATATTTTTCCTGACTCTCGAAGTTATCCCACTCCGCTTTTCTGATATTGTAGGGTGGGTCTGCAAAAATCAAGTCCGCCGTTTTGTCATTAAGAGAGTTCAGCCAGTCAATAGCGTCTCCTTGATAGAGCTTTCCGCAGGGGTGGTCATATTGTAGACGAAAGCCTTTATGATTCGGTTCAATGGCTATTTTTTCGCCCTTTATATTGGCGATGTCCGGATCTTGAAAAAACATTTGATATGCCGTCACGATGTTAACCCCCTTTCATTTGACTGCCAGCAATGCAACACAGGCGCGGAATGCAAACGCTGATTTGCGTTGCATTCCGCGCTCAACCCCGGCTAAGCCTGCCGCCCCTCGGGGTGGGCCTGTTCACGGAGCAGGCTCAAGGCCCGCAGCACCGGGGCCTCCGTGAAGCTGAACAGCACGGCGGGTTCGGTGCTCGAGGCGTTGGCGTGTTCGTGCCAGTTCCACCCGGGAACGGCAAAGACGTCTTTGTCCTCCCACTCCAGGGGCTCGCCGTTGACCACGGAGCGGCCCCGGCCCTGCACCACGTGATAGATGGCTCCGGCGGTGTGGCGGTGGGCCTTGGTGGCCTCGCCGGGACGCAGCATCTGAATGTGGCAGGCGATGGTAGGCATCACCGGGCCGCCGGTGTTTGGGTTGGCGTATTCCATAATCACGCCGTCGAAGGGACTGCCGTCCACCTCCGGGGCCAGCCGTTGCAGCGTTTCCCAAGTCTGCTTCCACGGGTAGTGCAGCAACGGCGAATGAGACCCGCCGCCCGTTTCCCACGCCGGGCGGAGGGTGCCTGCGCCATAGCGGGTCAGCGATGAGTCCGTCGGCTCGGTGACCGGCTGTACGTCCTCCGGGTATGGCTCGTAATACACTGCTTCCAGCATATGCACCAGCGGTATGTCCAGCCCGTCCAGCCAGATGATGGGGTCGCCGGTGTTGTTGGCGTGGTCGTGCCAGGTCCAGTTGGGCGTCAGCACTAGGTCGCCGGGATACATCGGGATGCGGTCGCCGTTGACCGTGGTGGAGCCGCCCTGGCTGTCGATGATGAAGCGCAGGGCCGCCGGAGTATGCCGGTGGGCTCGCGCCGCCTCGCCGGGCATCACTATCTGGAGTCCGGCGAACATGGAGTTGGTGGTGGCGATGCGGTTCAGGCCGGGGTTGAGCAGCATCAGCACCCGGCGTTCGGCGTCGGCAGTGCCGATGAGGTCGCCGGCCCGCAGCGCTTGGGGCTGCAAGTCGCGCCACCGCCACAGGAAGGGCAGCGCCTTGCTCTTTGGCTCAGCGACCAGCGCTTCCTCCTGCACCAGCCACAGGGGCGAGGCGCCAATGCCCCGCAGGTCTTCGTAGAAGTGCTCCAGAGTTTCCGCCGTTGCTCCCGAACTCGATAACATCGCCGCCTCCGGTGATTCTGGAATGCGAGTTGCCGGGATGACCCCTCACCTTGTCTCTCCCCCGGAGTGAGGGGGATTTGTCGTATGCCCGCTCAGGCGCCCCGCTGTTCCTGCCAGGCGGCTAGGCGGGATTCCAGGGCACGCTGGCGCAGGGCGATGGTCAGGTCGCCGCGGGTGCGTTCCAGCACGGCCCGCATGGCGTCGGTGGTGTGACGCAGCCCGCCGGTTACGGCTTCCGGGAAGTCCACGGTGACCAGCACGCCGTAGATTTCGTCCATCACTTCCATCAGCTCCTCGCACCGGGACATAGTGTCCGGGCTGTCCCGGCGCAGGGAGTCGAGGATGAAGCGCCGCAGCTCGCCGATGACTTCGGCCATTCCGTTGAGGTAGGCTGAAGGGTCTATGCCCAGTTGCTCGGCGGAAGGAATTTCGCTGCCGGATATGACCGCCAGGGTGATGTTGGCTTCGGTGAACTCCTTGCGGGCGTCGTTCAGGAAGCCGGCATTGTAGATCTGGGGGTTGTCGGCGCGAATGTGCTCGGCGTCTTGCAGGCGGGATCCGGCCGATTCTATGAGGCGGCGGGCTTCGTCGAAGTCCGAGCGGTGTACGGCGCGGATGGCGTTGGCCGACGAGCGAATCACCTCGCGGGAGACCGACAATCCCTCTTCCCGGTCGCGGTTGCGGCCGGTGAGCTGCTCGATGGCCCGGTTGCCGATTTCGGACAGGCCGGCGTTGTATCGGGAAGGCATCAGACCCGGCCTCCCGCAGCCTCGATTGCCGCAGTCATCCGGGCGGCCGCGGCCTCCGGCTCCCCGGCCGCGCCGACGGCGGCGGTGACGCAGATGGCGTCGGCGCCAGCCTCCACCACCGGGGCCACATTGCTCAAATTGATGCCGCCGATGGCGACCAGGGGCGCGTCTCCGGCAATGGCCTTCGCTTCGCGCACCCGCTCCGGCCCCTGCGGATTGCGGGCGACTCCCTTGCTGGTGGTGGCGTAGATGGCGCCGAAAGCGAGGTGGTCTGCGCCCAGTTCTTTGGATTCCAACAATTGCTCGAACTCCCGGTTGGAGCGGCCCAGCACTTGATGCGGCTGTAGAATCTGCCGGGCCTGAGCCACCGGCAGGTCGGTTTGCCCCACATGCAGCCCGGCCGAGCCTGCCGCTGCGGCCACGTCGGCATGGTCGTTGATAATGAGCAGCGCGTTGTTGCGCTGGCACAAGTCCTGAAGCGCCAAGGCCAAGGGCAGCGATTCGCCCTTGTCGCGCAGCTTGTCGCGCAGTTGCAGCATCCGCGCCCCGCCATTGACGGCGGCAACGGCAATGTCCAGCGGGTCGCGGCCTCCGGTAACCTGCGGGTCTATGATGACGTAGAGGCCGCGCACTTGGCCGGCCTTCTCCCGCCGGATGGCCGCTCCCAACTGCGCCGACAGTTCGTCCAGCGCGCGGCTGATACGCCCGGCAGTCTCCCAGGGGATGGGACTGACCGATTCGTTGGCCTCGAGCTGCGTCAGGAGAAGCCGCGCCGTGGCGACCAGTGCCAGCGTTTGTCCGCTGGTCTGAGGAGGCGCTTCTTCCGGGGAATCCAAGGCCAACGGGGAGGGCAGCGACGGCAGCAGTTCGGACAGCCCGCGATGGGCATCTGGGGCCGACGCGGGCCGCGCAGAGGCTACGGCAGTGAGGCAGTGGTGAATCATCGAATAGTGGCTGTGTCCGTTGCTGCTCACAGGTCAAGCCCCTTGGGAGTCTCGCCCGAACGGGCGGCGTCTATGTTGTCGCGCACCGATTGGGGCATCTCCACTCCGAATTTCTGGAAGGCGGATTCCACGTTCCGGCCTATGTTGCGGGGGTCCTGGTAATACTCCGGCGAACGATGCTCGCTGCCCGGCGCAAACTGCTCATGCACCGACGCCGCCGTTTTGCCTGTGGCGAAGGACGACATCCGCCGCGCCATATCGCCGCTGCCGCAATGAGAACAAACCGCCGATACCTCGCTGCCTATGGAGCGGACGAAGAAGGACGACACTCGCCCGCAATCCTGGCAGCGGTATTCGTATATGGGCATTGTCCCTCCGGGAATTTTGTCTAGAGGCTGAGGCAAGTTTCAGAAATCCTGAACAGACACTGGAATACGGATGGCTGAAGGCCTGAAATTCCGGCGGATTTCTCCCCCGCCTTATTCCGCGCTTTTGCCGGAACCGCCGCCAATCTCCCGCCGCATCCGGTCGAAGTCAGAAGTGGTTTGGCCCCCCATCTCCCGCTCGATGCGTCCCATGTAGCGGTCTACGCTGGCCGGGCTGTTTTCGTCTATGTCGCCGGTGGTCTCGCGGCTGGGAACCCAGTTCAGGCTGTCGCCCCATGACGGGCGGAAGGAAAAGGCCGACATCAGCCGCTCCAGGTCGGCGCCGCCGCATTCGCGGCACTCCACGGGACCGCCGGACGACCAACTGTAGACCAGCTTGGAACTAACTGCGTTGCAGTCCCCGCAACGGTACTCATAAATAGGCATAGCGCCGGTATTTTAGCACGGCGGGCAACGCGCCGCAGGGATGTTGAAAGGCTACCGGCCCTGCAACCGGAGCAGTTCCTCGCGCAGTCGCGCCGCCTCGGCTTCGGACGCCAGGCGGGCGGCGCGCTCGGCGTCCCGTTCGGCGGCGGCCTCTTGGCGGGCGGCGCGTTCTTGGCGCGCAGTTTGGAGGTATTGTCCAGTCTTGCGGTCATAATACAACAGTTGCCGTTCATGGGCGCACAGGCACAGGTCCAGGGCTGGGCTGTAGCCCCAGAGCATTCCATCCTCTTCGGCGGTCAAGGGAATGGGGAGATAGACACCGTCCGTCAGGATGTCGCCGGCCAGCGGGTAGCCGTAGAGTTCGCCGCCGGTGGAGTCGAAACGCCAGTATTCCCCGGTTCCTATCTCGGCGTACAATGTCCGCTTTCGCCCAGTATCCCGGCGAAAGGTGGACGGAGAGGCGATTTCCAGCGCCCAGTCCGGGGGTTTGCCTGCTTCGTCAATGATGTACCCGCCGCGATCCAGGATGGATTCCGTGTCCACCCCGAAAACAACGTAAAGGTCAGGGCGAATCCGGCGGCGGCGCATATCGGCGGGGTCGTAGAAAACGAAACCGCCCCCGTCCACCAGTGTATGAGGCCATTGGGAGCAGTAATCGCGTATCAGGTGATTGGTGTCCGACAGTACGATGTCTTGCAGCATATCTTCGTGCCAGTACTTGGGTTCGGGGCAGTGGTAGCCCTCGGGCAGAATCTTGCGGTAGGCCAAGAACGGAGCGGTGGGTTGGGACAGTTTGGAGGTCATAACGAGCCTCGCGCCACGTGGCGGGGTGGATTGAGCGGGTTTGACCTGAATGATAGCAAAGAAAGCGGCGGCGGCGAAACTCGACGCGCGTTGAATCCGGTAATGTGGATAATGCTGACTGGCCGCGCCATCCTGCCTCCCGGTCATTCCCGCCTTCGCAGGAATGACGGAGCGGGCAAGGCTAAAACACGTTTAGGATACCGGCGCGTGTCCGGGACTGTGGCGGCAACCGCTGTTGCGATACAATGGGCGTGTGTTGCATACCTCATTGATTGCGGAAATCCATCCAATAGCGTTAAGGGGGCTTCTCATGGCGGATTATGCTCATCCTGAATCTCTGGTTAGCACTGAATGGGTTGCTGAGCATGGCGGGGAGGCTAATGTACGGTTGGTGGAGGTGGACGTGGACACCTCGGCCTATGCTCAGGGACACATAGCGGGGGCCGTAGGCTGGAACTGGCAGTCGCAGTTGCAGCAGCCAGTGCGCCGCGACCTAGCTGCGAAGGAGGAAATCGAGCAGCTACTCGGCAGTTCCGGCATCGGCAACGATACCACGGTCATACTCTACGGCGACAACAACAATTGGTTCGCGGCCTGGGCCTTTTGGCAGCTCAAGTATTACGGCCACGCCGACGTGCGCCTGATGAACGGGGGCCGGGCCAAGTGGGAAGCCGAGGGCCGCCCCATGACCACCGAGGTTCCCTCGCCCGCCGCGGCGGCCTACACCGCCGGGGAAGGCGACCAGAGCATCCGGGCCTACCGCGACCAGGTATTGGCGCTGGTCAACGCGGGCAGCGTGGCCTTGGTGGACGTCCGCTCGCCCGCCGAGTTCAGCGGCGAACTGCTGGCCCCGGCCAATCTGCCCCAGGAGGGTTCGCAGCGGGGCGGCCACATACCGGGCGCGTCCAACATTCCTTGGGGCCAAGCGGTGGATGAGGATGGCGCCTTCAAGTCAGCCGATGCTTTGCGGGAGCTTTACGGCGGGCAAGGGATAGACGGCAGCCGGGAGACCATCGCCTACTGCCGCATCGGGGAGCGCTCGTCGCACACTTGGTTCGCGCTGACGCAGCTTCTCGGCTTTGAGAACGTGCGCAACTATGACGGTTCCTGGACCGAGTGGGGCAGCATCGTGGGCGCGCCCATCGAAAAGTAAAAGGGTTGGGGCAGGGGCGGAGGGCGCGGGGAAACCGGCCGGGGCGGGTTGCGATGCTCGCCCCGGTTTCTTTTGCTTTGTAGGAAACACCCTCACCCTGGCCCCGGCCGGGGGAGAGGGAACTTGGCGGCGGATTATGTTTATATGTTTCGTATATGTAACGGATTGGCTCTATTATGTAACATATAGTTAAAAATTTAGACAAATCCATGTAACACGTTGGAAATCCGCTTGTAACATCGAAGCCTTAGATTTTAAGGTGTTTCAGTCCTAACCGCCCGTCATCGGGCAAAGTCAAGGAGGGTAGCGATGCTTGCTCAGGCGGTTCCCAAATCGAGAGGCGCGGCGGCGCTGCGGCGGTTTTTGCCCTATGCCATTGCCGGGCTGTTTGCCGCGGCGGTGATGGCTGGTTACAACTTCGCTTTCGCTCAGGATGACCCCAGTCCGGGCGAGACTGCGCTGACCGACGTAGGCAACCTGACCACCATGGTTGCGGCCTTCTTGGTTTTCTTCATGCAGGCCGGATTCGCCTTCTTGGGCGCCGGGCTGATTCGCTCCAAGAACGTCACCAATTATATGACCAAGAGCTTTATGGACTTCGCCATCGCGTCGCTGTCCTTCTGGGCTTTTGGCTTCGCCATTATGTTCGGCACCAGCGCCGCGGGCATTGCGGGCACTACCAACTTCTTCCTGGTTGACGCGGCCGACGACTGGAGCGTCTACGTGAGCTGGATGTTCCAGATGGTGTTCGCCGGCACCGCCGCTACCATCGTGGCCGGGGCGGTGGCCGAGCGCACCAAGACCCAGGCTTATCTGGCCTACAGCTTCGTGGTTGGCGCAGTGATTTATCCCCTCTACGGCCACTGGGTCTGGGGCGGGGGCTGGCTGGCCTTTGAGAGCATCGGCCTGCCGGCGGCGGCCGACTACGCCGGTTCCGGCGTGGTTCACGCCGTGGGCGGCTTCATCGGCTTGGCCGGGGCCATAGTGGTGGGCGCCCGCACCGGCAAGTTCAACCCCGATGGCCGGCCCAACCAGTTGCCCACTCACAGCGTGCCTTTCGTGATTATCGGAACCTTCATCCTGTTCTTCGGCTGGTTCGGGTTCAACATCAACTCCGGCGACTCCATTGGCCTCAACGCCATCAACACGCTGCTGGCCGGGGCCACCGGCTCAGTGGTGGCCCTCTATATCAGCATAATTCGCACCGGCCAGGCGGACATACTGATGGGCTGTAACGGCGCTCTGGCCGGGCTGGTGGGCATCACTGCCCCCGTTGCCTTCGTGGATCCTTGGGCCGCGGTGGTCATCGGCGCAATAGCCGCGCCCATAATGATGGGCTCGGTGTGGGCCATCGAGAACATCCTCAAAGTGGACGACCCGGTGAGCGCCGTCTCGGTGCACGGCACCTGCGGACTGTGGGGCCTGCTGGCCGTGGGCATCTTCGCCAACGGCAACAACGACGTTACCGGACTGGTGGGCGGCGAGGGCCAGCAAATCGTCTCCCAGCTGATCAGCATGGGCGTCGTGCTGGCTTGGGCGCTGGTGACCGGCTTCGCCATGTTCCTGCTGCTCAAGTACACCATGGGCGTCCGCGCCTCCCGCGAAGAGGAAGAGCAGGGAATGGACCTCTCGGAACACAATCTCCCGGCTTACGACTTCTAGCCCATAGGATCCCAAGGCCGGACGATGCGGCAAGGGGGCCGGGGAGCAATCCCCGGCCCTTCCTTATGGATTGATATTCCCGCTCCCGGAGAGAAGGGAGAGGCTTGGAATGAGAGAAAGGGCTGCCGTAACAAACAGTTTACGCCAGCGAAAACGTTGCGCAACAACCCCTCCCGATACTGTATCCATAACATTCAGGCCATATCTGCGGGAGGTATTGAGATGCTGGCGTTGGCTGCCGCGGGCGCTTTTCTGGGGCTGTTCACCTTGTGGGTCGTACTGCCGAGGAAGTTCTTCCGCAACAACAAGTAAGCCCTGCCTTCGGGCCGCTTTTGCCCCGCCGCCCCGCGCCGGTCTGACGCTCCCGGCGCGGGGCGGCTTCTTTCAGGAAGCGGGGTGAAACGTCGCCAGACCCGTGGCTGGAGCGAGTCCGGGCAGGCTCGACTCGCTCCACGCCGGGCCGTTGGCTCAAGGCGCGAGGCGTATGTTTTCCGGGACGGCCCGGGATGTAACAGACATTTAACATCTATGTAAAGGCCATGTAACAACCTAGTCTGATACTATAGCTATAACGATTTCGGAGGACGCCCAGAATGATCGCCATCGCCGCCGCCGGAGCCTTCGTCGGACTCTTCGCTCTCTGGGTGATTCTCCCCCGCAAGTTCCTCCGCAACAAGTAGACACCCCGTCGCCCCGGCTGGCCGGGGCGGGATGCCGCAGCCCTTATGCTCACTCCACGCTGGCCGTTGGCCCGAAAGCGTGGAGTGACTGTTTCTCCGAACGGCCGCCGGGGACGCCTCGCCGCCACCTCCTCCCAGCGGGAGAGGGTGGCCGAAGGGCATTGGCCGGTTCCTGTGCCAGTCCCGAGATGCGCAACAAACATTTAACATCTATGTAAAGGCCATGTAACAACCTGGGCCGATACTATGACCATAACGATTTCGGAGGATGCCCAGAATGATAGCCATCGCCGCCGTTGGAGCCTTTGCCGGACTCTTCGCCCTCTGGGTGGTTCTCCCCCGAAAGTTCCTCCGCAACAAGTAAATCCCCGGTCGCCCCGGCTGGCCGGGGCGGGATGCCGCAGCCCTTATGCTCACTCCACGCTGGCCGTTGGCCCGAAAGCGTGGAGTGACTGTTTTTCCAAAACGGCCGCCGGGGACGCCTCGCCGCCACTTTCTCCCAGCGGGAGAGGGTGGCCGAAGGGCATTGGCCGGTTCCTGTGCCGATCCCGATGCGTAACAAACATTTAACATCTATGTAAAGGCCATGTAACAACCTGGGCCGATACTATGACCATAACGCTTTCGGAGGACGCCCAGAATGATAGCCATCGCCGCCGTCGGAGCTTTTGCCGGACTCTTCGCCCTCTGGGTGGTTCTCCCCCGCAAGTTCCTCCGCAACAAATAACGAGCTGCGAACTCTTTCGCGCATCCGGTTTCCCAAACTGTTGCCATCAAGTCCATGCCGGACGCATTCCAGGCATGGACTATTTTGTTCCAAGACCAGCAACCGAAGCCGTAGAGGAGGCCAGACGAAATGACACCCCAGGAAGCAGTCAAGTTCTGTCACGACAACGGCATAGGCATAATTGACCTCAAGTTCACCGACTTGCCCGGCACCTTGCAGCACCTTTCCATCCCTCTCAGCGAATTCACCGAGGACAATATCGCCGAGGGCTACGGGTTCGACGGTTCCAGCATCCGCGGCTTCAAGTCCATTGACGAGAGCGATATGCTGCTGCTGCCGGACACCGTCACGGCATATACCGACCCCTTCTTCAAGATTCCGACGCTGCACGTTATTTGCGACATCCTGGACCCGGTCACCCGGTCGGAGTTCTCCCGCGACCCGCGCTACGTGGCCCACAAGGCCGAGGCGTATCTGAAGAGCAGCGGCATCGCCGACATCAGCTACTGGGGGCCGGAGCCTGAGTTCTTCGTGTTCGACTCCGCCCGGTTCGATCAGAACGCCCATTCCGCCTACTATCACGTTGAATCCAACGAAGGCATCTGGGCCAGCGGCAGCAACGGCGGCAACAACTTGGCCTACCGCCCGCGCCACAAGGAAGGCTACTTCCCGGCGCCGCCCTTCGACGACTTCCAAGACATCCGCTCCGAGATGGTGCAAAAGATTGAGCACTTCGGCATCATCGTCGAGAAGCACCACCACGAAGTAGCCACTGCCGGGCAGGCCGAAATAGACGTGCGGTTCAGCAGCCTGACCAATATGGCTGACACCGTGTCCCTGCTGAAGTACGTGGTCAAGAACGTAGCCAAGTCCCACGGCAAGGTGGCGACCTTTATGCCCAAGCCGCTGTTCGGCGACAACGGCACCGGAATGCACACCCACCAGAGCCTATGGAAGGACGGGGCCAACCTGTTCTACGACAAGGACGGCTACGCCATGCTGTCGGCCACCTGTCGCCACTACATCGGCGGGCTGCTGGCCCACGCCCCGGCGCTGCTGGCCTTCTGCGCGCCCACCACCAACAGCTACAAGCGGCTGGTGCCCGGGTTCGAGGCTCCGGTGAACTTGGTCTACTCCATGCGCAACCGCTCGGCCTGCATCCGCATCCCCACCTACTCGGCCAGCCCCAACGCGCGGCGGCTGGAGTTCCGCGCTCCCGACCCGTCCTGCAACCCCTACATCGCTTTCTCGGCGATGCTGATGGCCGGCATTGACGGCGTTATCAACGAAATCGAGCCGCCCGACCCGGTGGACCAGAACCTCTATGAGATGTCTGCCGCCGACTTGGCGATGATCCGGCAGGTACCGGGCTCGCTGGACGAGGCCCTGGCCGAGCTGGAGCGCGACCACGAGTTCCTGCTGCGGGGCGGCGTCTTCACCGACGACCTCATCGGCACCTGGCTGGACTACAAGCGCAACGACGTGGACGACCTGCGCCTGCGGCCCCACCCCTACGAATTCTTCAAGTACTTCGACGCCTAGCAGGCTCAGAAGTCAGGGAAAGGCAGCGAGGAGTGAGAGAAAACCAATCTCACTCCTCTTTCTTTTCTCCTCGCGAATGGAAAGCTATGGGCTTGCCGGTTCGGATAGACGCATAGGCGGCCTGCACCAGGGCCACGTCCCGAACCCCCTCGCCGCCGGTCATGGCGGGCGGGCGGCCTTCTTGGACGGACTGCCGGAACTCCCGCAGCATCGCAGCAAGTCCCGCCGGGTCGTTGTCGAGCTTCCGCCTGTGACGGCCTGCGGCGTCAATGATGTCAATCCAGTCGCCCCCCAACTCGAAGACTGCGCTGGCCGCAGAACCCGACAGCGCCACCCACGGGCGGGGCGCGTGAGGCCCGGCGCTCCAGGAATGGTTGATTACGCCCACCATCCCGTTGGCGTAGCGCAGCATCGCAACCACTCCGTCCTCCGCGGCCAGGCCGGGCTGCGCGGACGGCACGGCTGCGGCGTACACTTGGGAAGGGTTGCCCGCCAAGTAGGCCAGCAGGCTGGCTTTGTGAATGCCTCCGTCTATGAGGACGCCGCCCCCGTTCAGCGCCGGGTCGTTTCGCCATTCCACAGGCTGGAACGGGAAATCCTCCTGCAACTGGACCAGCCGCAGCTTCCCCAAATCTCCCCGCTCCACCATATCTTTAGCCGCAATCACCGGCGGCATAAAGCGGTAGTTCTCGGCCACCATCAGGGTTACGCCCGTGTTGGCGGCGACGGCAACGATGGCCTGCGCCTCCGCCTCGGTGCGGGCTAGGGGCTTCTCCAGCAGAATGTGCTTGCCCGCCCCGGCGGCCAGGCGGGCGTGCTCCAGATGCAGGTGGTGGGGAGTGCAGACGTATACGGCATCAACCCGCCCATCGGCCACTGCGCTTTCGTATGAGCCGAAACTGCCCGCGCCCCGGAACTCGGCGGCGAAGGCGGCGGCCTTATTGGCCTCCCGGCTGGCGAAGTAGAGGTCGAGTTCCGTCAGCTCGCTTTGTATCTCGCGGGCGAAAGTGCGGGCGAAAGCCCCGCAGCCGATGACGCACAGGCCGAACTTCATCTCTATGCCCCTCCTTGCGGGCGCGCGCTGTTCCCGTCCGGTAGCGCACACGGTAGCTATGCCCTTCCTTACGGGCGGGGCGCGGCTGTGCGCCCCTACTCTGCCGGCTCCAGCCGCAGCGTGTAGCGGGCCGGCAGCCGGGTGGACGGGGCCATCGCTTGCACTGCTACGGTCACGTAGCGGTCGCCGGGGGCGGCGGCCAGGGTGATCGCTCCCCGGTTTTGGCCGTCCAGTTCGAGGGGCAGGACGCGGTTCTCGACCCCGGCGTAAACTACTTGGACAATAAAGTTCTGGCGCACCAGGTTATGCCGGTTCCAGACGAAGCCGTTGGGCATCCATTCCCCCATAGCGACGGGGCCAATCCCGTGGACACCGGCGTTGCGAAGGCAAAGTCCGTGGTCGTTGGCGGCGGCGTCGGTGATGTACTGGAACCGCAGCAGGATTTCCTGCCCGGCCCAGTGGTTCAGCGGAACTGTCTCATCCCGCCATCCTCCGCTGCTGCCGGTGTAGCCTGGGCCGAAAGCCACGTTGAGCGGGTCGGAACTGCTGGTCAGCGCCGTTTCGAGGATTTGCCAAGTTTCTCCGCCGTCCTCCGACACTTCCAGATAGGCGTAATCCCAATCTTCTTCGATGACGAACCATACCTGGTAAGTCAGGACGGGGTCTTGCGCCCGCCGCAAGTCCACCCGGCGGGTGAGCGTGGAGTCTATGGCATCGCCGTTGTTGCTCCACCAGCAGCCCTCCCCCGCCTCCGTCGGCAACAGCGAGGCAGTGTCCTGCCCGTCAAAATACAGGCGGACGGGGCCTTCCGGCGGACGCGCCAGCCGGAAGTACTCGGTGGCGTACTGCGGGATGGAAGACGCCTGCTCCCGGCCCTCCCGCAAGGGCCGCTGTCTTGGGGGGCCAAGGTCTATGCCGCCGCGACTATAGGGGCCGGAATCCTCGTTCAGCAGGTTCGCCGCGGCCCAATCGCGGAATGCGTCCTCAAACCGGGCCTTATATCCGCCGGCTTCCAGAAAGGCGTTCACCCCGTCAATGCCGTCGGCCTGCTGGGAGAGCAGAGGGCGGAGGTCGCCGCGCCCGCTGTAATGCCCGGTCAGGTAGTGCATAAAAGACGATGCAGCGTTGTAATTCATATAGCTGCTGCCCCCGGCCGCGGCGGGCCACACGGTCAGCGAAGTCCGCGTAAGGCCCTGGGAACCCAGGAAGTGGTTGGGCAGCCCCGCTATGGTCACAGCCAGTTCGGAAAGCCCTTCGTTGACCCACGACTCTTCCGTCGGATCGGCGTGCCAGTGGATGGCGTGCTGGAGCTCATGGGCCAGCGTGTGGGCGTAATCGGGCGTTCCGGGAACCAAATATCCGGTGTTGATGTAAATGGCCTCTATTTCGTTGCTGGCGGGCCGGATTTCCTGGGGATATTCGTCCTCCGGGTTGTAGTATCCGCCCACCGACGGCAGGTTCGCGTTCAGGACGTAAAGGCGAGGGTCGCCGTCCACGCCGGGCTTCCATTCGCTGCCGAAGGCCGCCGTAACCCGCGGGTAGATGACGTTCTCAAACTCCAACGCCGCCCGTTCGAGGTCTTGCTGATTCACGTTCAGCCCGTCTTCCACGAACCAGTAGGCATTTGGCGTAACCAGCCGCAGCTCGAATTCGCTGCGGTATTTCTCCCTGTGGCGCAGGTCTACCAGATTGAACGATTGCCGGTGGCCGGCCGCTAGGGTTGGGGCGGAGCGGGCAACGGCCCGCTCAACCGCCGCGACTCCGGGCACAAGCTCCCGTACCAGCCGGAAAAAGTCGCGCTCCGGCGGCGCCGGGAAGCCGTCCGCCGGTTCGGGCGGGGCCGTTTTTGCGGGCGGGACGGTTTCGGCTGGCCGGGGCGCCGGCGTTGGCGGCGATGCCCCGGCTGCCGGGGCCGGGGGGACGGAGGCGCTTGCCGTTGGCGAATAATCGGCGACGGGCGACGGCGATAGCGGCGGGCCGCCGTTGCAACCGGCCAGCATTGCCAGCAGCAGCCCGGCCGCCAGCAGTTTTACGCTCGTCATCACCGGGTGATTCACTGCGAGTATTCCGCCATCCTGTAAATTAGCCGGTTCGCCTTTATAATCCTACCATTCCTGGCTGGGGTAAATCAGTTGGCTGGGGGTTTGTGGGTATGCCTTATGATGTGAACCGGCTGCGGGGTACGCATCCTCCGACCTGTACTTGTGTTGAGTGCAACGAGGGGCGAAGCCGCGGGCGCAGGCGCAGAAGAAACCGGCCCGGCGGGAGCGGGGAAGGCCAGGGCGGGCTGGCCGCAGCCGTCCGCCGGTGGTGGCGGCGCTTGCGGCGGCAGTGACCGCAGGAAATTCAGCCTTCACCCCGGCCCTCTCCCGGAGAGCGGGGAATGCGGAAAGCCCC
Source organism: Dehalococcoidia bacterium (assembly GCA_965213725.1). GTDB lineage: Bacteria > Chloroflexota > Dehalococcoidia > Lucifugimonadales > UBA3495 > VXOI01. Next base: position 647,385 of record OZ243924.1, on the reverse strand, counting down.
ATCCCGTCTAAGGAAAGGGCTTTTATTGGTATTCTCAGCATTTGTTGGTAATAGGTTATAATAGGCGAAAAACTGTGAGCCGGCTTGGCGGGAGGTGCCGGGATGGCGCGGCAAAGGGTTTACCGGAAGGACCGGCAGTGTCCCCGGTGCGGTTCCAATTGGCTCCCCAAGTATGGCAAGTCCCAGGGCAAGCAGACCTACCGTTGCGGGCAGTGCCTGTACCACTTCACCGAAGGCGCCCAGCGGCCGCACCTGGCCCCGGCGGTCAAAAGCCGGGTGCTGGCGTCATACACCGAGGGGATGAGCCTGGCGTCCATCGCCCGGGTGGAGGGTATCAAAGGCGAGACGGTCTACGGACTGGTTAAAAAAAAGCCCGGGCCGCCGGGGCCCTGATGCCCCGCTTGGTGCGGGAACGGGTTCTCGGGTGCCGGAAGCCGGCCCGGGTCATCGCCTTGGATGAGATGTGGACCTACGTGGGCGCCCGGCGCCGGGGGAAGCGGCGGGAAGTCTGGATTTGGACGGCGGTCATTGCCGAAGCCGATGGCCGCCGGTGGGTGGACTTTGAGGCGGGCGACCGGAGCGAGGCCACTTTTCTGCGGCTGTACGAGCGGCTGCCGGAGGCGGAGTTGTACCGGAGCGGCCATTATGCGGTGTATGAGTGGCTGCCCCGGGACCGGCACGTGGCGAAGAAAGGCGGGGCGGTGAACTGGAACGAGGGGCTGCACTCCCGGCTGCGGGACAAGTTGAAGCGGTTGCAACGGCGTGCCAAGGGGTACAGCAAAAGCCTGGGGATGCTGCGGGATTCCCTGGCCTTGGTCTGCCTGCGCTTGGGGCTGATTTAATGCCAACAAATGCTGAGAATACCCTTTTATTCCGGGGCTTGATTAAAGCGGTTCATGGCCGTGTTGATGTTTTCTTCCAAGACGCAGCGGACGGCGGCGGCGGCCCGCTCCACGGCCCCGGCGATGGCCTCCGCTTCGTTGTCGCTGAACTTGCCCAGAACGTAGTCGCGGGGTTCGACGCCCGGAGGAGGGCCGCCGATGCCGATGCGAAGCCGGGGAAAGCCCACCCCGCCGACGGCCCGGATGATGGAGCGTATTCCGTTGTGTCCGGCGTCGCTCCCGGCAGCCCGCAGGCGGATGCGGCCCACGGGCAACGCCATCTCGTCGTAGACTACCAGCAGGTTGGGCGGGCCGCCGCCGAAGCGGGCCAGCAGGTACTCCACCGCCTCGCCGCTGTTGTTCATATAGGTGCGCGGTTTGGCTAACACTACCCGCTTGCCCGCGAACCGGCCTGCGCCCAGCACTGCTTTGGGACGCCGCTCGTTCACTGGAACGCCAAGCTGCCGGGCCAGCAGGTCCAGCGCCCGCCAGCCCACATTGTGGCGTGTTTCGGCGTAGCGCGGGCCGGGGTTGCCCAAGCCCACGATGATGCTGGCGTCAGACAAGGCCGCCCTGCCCGTCATCGGCCAGCGCCGCCGCCGGCGATTCCAGCAGGCGCAGGAAGGCCGCTTCGTCCAGTATGGGGGTACCCATCTTCTGGGCCGTCGCCGCTTTCGACCCCGGCGACTCGCCCGCCACGACGTAGCTGGTTTTCTTGGACACTGACGCCGCCGCCTTACCACCCAGTGCCTTGATTTTGGCCTCGGCGTCGCTGCGGGAGAAGGCCGACAGCGTGCCGGTGACCACAAAGGTCAGCCCCGCCCAGGGCGCATCCTCCGACGGCGCGGCGGCCGCGGGCAGGGCGTCCTGCTCCAGCCGCACACCGGCGGCGCGCAGCTTCTCGACCACGGCTCTATTGGCCGGGGCTTGGAACCAGGCGACGATGCTGGCGGCGATTTTGGGGCCGATGCCGTCAATGGCGGTCAGGTCTTCCTCGGACGCTTGCGACAGTTCTTCGATGCTGAGGTAGTTGCGGGCCAGCAGTTCGGCCACTTCCGCGCCGACGTGCAGGATGCCTAGGGCGAAAAGCATCCGGGGCAAAGGGCGGTTCTTGCTGGCCTCGATATTGGACATAATCTTGGTTGCCAGCTTGTCGCCCATCCGCTCCAGCTCCAGCAGCTTGTCCCTTTCCAAGCGGTACAGCCCGGCCACGTCGGACACCATACCCTTTTCAATGAGGATGCCGCACCAGCGCTCTCCCAGGCCGTCTATGTCGGCTGCGCCCTTGCCGACGAAATGCTTTAGCAGCTCGAAAAACTGGGCCGGGCAGGATAAATTGGGGCAGCGGTGCATGGCATCGTCTTCGGCCTTGACCACCGGCGTAGCGCACTCCGGGCAGCGCTCCGGCATACGGAATTCCGTTTCGGCGCCGGTGCGGAGGCTTGCCACCGGCCCGACCACCTGGGGGATGACGTCGCCGGCCCGCTCGATGATAACCGTATCGCCCACCCGGATGTCCTTGCGGCGGATGTCTTCCTCGTTGTGCAGCGAGGCGTGCTGCACCGTCGCGCCGCTGACCACCACCGGCTCCAGCACGGCGTAGGGATTCAGGCTGCCGGTGCGGCCCACGTTGATGCCGATGCGCAGCAGCTTGGTGGTGGCCCGTTCCGCCGGGAACTTGTAGGCAATGGCCCAGCGCGGCTCGCGGCCCACCACGCCGAGCCGCTCCTGCATGGACAGAGGAGACACCTTCACCACCACTCCGTCGGCTTCATAGGGCAGGTCGTGGCGCTTTTCCAGCCAGCGTTGATAGTAGTCCTGTACTTCCTCCAGGGTGCGGCACAGCCGGTTTTCCGGGTTGATGCGGAAGCCGGCTTCCTCCAGCCATCCCAGGGCTTCCCAGTGGCTTTCCGGGGACTCCGTTCCCTCTGCGCTGTTTAACGAATATACCCAGATTTGCATATTCCGGGCGGCGGTTACTTTGGGGTCGAGGTTTCGGACGCTGCCCGCGCCGGTGTTGCGCGGGTTGGCGTATAGCTGTTCGCCCCGCTCGGCCCGCTCTTCATTGAGCCGCCGGAACTCTTCAATGGGCAAGTAAACCTCACCCCGGACTTCCAGGTGCGGCGGCACGATTCCTTGCAACGACAGGGGGATGGTGCGGATGGTGCGCAGGTTGCGGGTGACGTCCTCCCCCGTTGTGCCGTTGCCCCGGGTGGCTCCCTGGGCCAGCGCTCCGTTTTCGTAGGTGAGGCTGACCGCCAGCCCGTCAATTTTCAGCTCGCACACCATATCGAAGTCCGCGCCGTCCAGCAGCCCGGATACTCGCTTGTGCCAAGCGGTCAGCTCCTCGAAGTTGAAAGCGTTGCCTAGGCTGAGCATCGGGCGGGAATGCTCCACTTCGGGAAAGGCCGACGACGGCTCACCCCCCACTCGCTGCGTTGGGGAATTGGGGGTTAACAGCTCCGGGTGGTCCGCCTCTATGTCCCGCAACTCCCGCAGCAACAGGTCATACTCCCCGTCGGTGATGACCGGGGCGTCCAGCGTGTAGTAGCGGTGGTTGTGGAAGTTGAGCTTGCGCCGCAGTTCCTCGGCGCGCTGTGCGGGGCTGCTGTGCTCCATACCGGCAGTCTCCGGCGGCTGGGATGGCGTCAATTATAGTGGGATGTCCCCGCCCTTTGTTGACTGGCGGCACCGATTGCCGGGGGTTCGTTGACGCAGGCGGGACAGGGGAAGCCCGGAGGCGGCTCAGACTAATCCCGGCAAAGAGACTGGGACTGATGCTCCCGTCCGTTGCGCCGCGCCGCAGAAGCGGGCTTCGGCTTGGGCAGGCGGCGCCGGTTGCCGCGGTGGCGGCGGTAGGCGGCGGTTACGGCGCGGGCCAGCTTCTCCGGGTCATGGCGGGCGGTGGCGGTCTCGTCTATCACGTCGGCTTCGATGAGCAGGGCTTCGTCCCCCCACGGATGGCGGGGGCTAATGAAGTTCAGCCCGGCCGGAGTCGGGCCTTCGGGGATGCTGCTGTTGGCGATTACTGCGTGGACTATGGTATTGTCCGGGCCGGCCTCGGCATAGCGGCGCACTATTTCCAGATGCTCCTGCACCGAGTACCCCTCGGTCTGCCGCGGCTCTTCGGCCACGTTGCAGATGTAAACCTTCAGCGCCCGTGACTGCCCCACTGCCCGGGCAATGCCTGGGATGAGCAGGTTGGGGACAATGCTGGTGAAGAGGCTGCCCGGCCCAATGATGATGAGGTCTGCTTCCTCCAGGGCCGCCACCGCTTCCGGGTGGGCTTGGGGGTTGGGCGGCGAAAGCGTCAGCGACTGGAGGCGCCCGGAAGCCGCGGCTACGCTGGTCTCGCCGGTGAGAGTCTCGCCCCCTTCGGTGTTGGCAATCAGTGTTACGTCGGTGATGGTAGAGGGGATCACACGCCCGCGGATGGACAGCAGTTCGCCAGCGATTTCCACGGCCCGGTAGAAATCACCGCCGATGTCGGCCAAGGCCGCGATGAGCATATTGCCGAAGCTGTGGCCGTTCAACTGCCCTTCGGAGGAAAAGCGGTAGTCCATCAACTGCTGCATCACCGCCTCCGAGTCAGACAAGGCCACTAGGCAGTTGCGTATGTCGCCAGGCGGCTGGACGCCCAACTCGCTGCGCAGCCTGCCGGAACTGCCGCCGTCGTCGGCCATGGTCACGATGGCAGTGATGTTGTGGGAATAATGCTTGATGCCGCGAATCAGGCTGGGCAGCCCGGTGCCGCCGCCGATGACGGTGATGCGCGGCCCGTACTCCAGAGACCGCCCGCTGTTCAAGGAAGGAAGTATATTCAACTGCCGCGGCCGGCCATCCGGTAGCCGGAGCAGTGACGTAAGACGGTTAGGGCGCAAGCTCATATCCGGTCGAGGGGGGATTTACCGGCGAGAAGCCGCGCTCAGGAACCGTTCTTGGAAGCGTCGCCGAATATGGCCGCGGCTATTTCCGGGGGCAGTGTCACGCCCGGCGACTCCAGCAAAGCCTTTATCCGCTCGGCTTCCTCCTCTATGGCTTCTCGCCGGACCTTGTCCAGTATCTCCGCCTTTTTCGCTTCCCGGATTGCTTTCCCGCGTTCAAACATCTTTCTCATCCAGTCAAACAAGGCTGCCAGCGGCACCAGGGTTGCCCAATATGTGCCAGTGGTTGCCGTATCAAACCATTGGTACAGCCAGAAACCGGAGCCGTCGAACAATGTCAGAATCGTCGTGCTGACTATCCAGACGGAGGTGAACCCGGCCGTCTGAAATCCGATTCCCCGGTCTGCCAGCCCGCCGGGAAAATCCGGCGCTCTTATTGTACCACGTTGCCTGCTGTCCGGTTCAGGCGTGACTGTCAATCTGCTTCCCTCGCACAGTCGCTTGGATGGGCTGCTAATCCTGCGCCAACACCGTCGATTATACTGCCGCCGTCCCGCCGAGGGGTTTAAGGGCAAAGGGATTACGCCCCGTTCTGCGGCCCGGCTCTTAACTTCCGACGGCGACCCTCCGGCCTTCGTCGGAAGACCGCTGGAGCAGGTCGAGGAAGCGGTGGCGCGCTACGGCGGCGTCGAAGTCGGGCTGGGGGTTCCCGCCCTCGCGGATGGCGCCGCCGATGACGCGGTATAGCTGGGCCACGTTGTAGGGTTCGCCTAGCGGAACTTCGTCCGGGGCCAGAAACAAGCGGGACGGAACTTCCAGTTGTTGCAGGGGCTGCCCGGCCTCTTGGGAGCCATAGAGCCGGACGTTGCCGTACTGCACCATTTCTTCGGAGCGGGCCGACAGGGTTCCTTTCGTGCCGTAGACTTCCAGGCGCCAGCCGCTGCCGTGCCACGGGACGGTGGCGATGTGGGCCGATGCAGCCGCTCCGTTTTGCAGCACGCCGCTGACCACCACGTTGTCAGGCGCGTCCACGGGGATTGTACTGCCGCCGCCGGTTTTCCACTGGCTCAACTGGACGCTTACCTGTGCGGACAACTCGCGGAACTCGCCGACGCAGTGGCAGAAGATGTCCAGGGCATGGCCGGAGGCGATGCTCAAGGTGTTTGCGCCTTTGGCCCGGTCGGCCATCCAGGCCCGGTCTGCGCCCCGCTGCAACAGTCCGGGCAGGAACATGGTCATGTTGCAGGCCAGCATCTCGCCGACATAGCCCTCGCCCGCCAGTTCACGCAGGCGCAGCAGGGCCGGGCCGCCGCGAGCCTGGAGGCCGATGAGGGTGCGGACGCCCTTGGCACGGGCGAGATCCGCCAGTTCCACAGCCTCGGCTGTGTTGGCCCCCAGCGGCCACTCGCAGAAGACGTGCTTTCCGGCCTGCAACCCTGCCGCGACCATGCCGTAGTGGGCCGGAACGCTGACCGAAACCACCACCAGGTCAACGCCGGGGTGATGCGCCATTTCGGCGTAGTCGTGGAAGGCCAGGTCAGCGCCGTAGAAGGCTTTGGATTCCGCCGCGGTTTCGGGGCGGGAGGTACAGACCGCCGCCAGCTCGAAGTCAGGCATCCCCAGCAGCGCCGGCAGATGGGCGCGCTTGCTCCAGCCGTAGTTGGCGTTGGCCCCGATGATTCCTACGCGAATTTTGCCGGTCATGGCAGCAGCTCCCGTGAATGTTTAGCTTTGTTTAGCTTAAGGAGAGGGGTTATGCCTGGGCCGCCGGGGCGATGCGGTCTCGCCAGGGCGTGGCCTGCTCGTAGGCATGGGCGGCGCGGAACAGCGTTTCCTCGGCGAAGGGCCGCGCCCCTAGTTGCAGGCCGATGGGCAGGCCGTCGCTGGTGAAGCCGCCTGGGATGGAAATGGCCGGGAGAGCGGTCAGGGAATAGCATCCGGTGTAGGCGCGGCGGAAAAAGAAACGCGCTCTCACGTCTTCCGCGCTCTCGAACCGCGCCGTCAGCGCCGTATGCAGCGGCGCGGGGTAGGGTGAAGTGGGCGACACCAGGATGTCCACGTCATCGAGGGCCGCCATGAACTGCCGCCGCAACAGGACCCTGGCCTTGGCGGCGCGGTTGTACACCTTGAAGGGCATCAGCGAAGCCGAGAGCAGGCGGGTGCGGCTGGCCTGGTCCAGTTCGCTGCTGCGGTTTCGCAGAATCTCGTCCCTGGCTCCGGCCCCTTCGGTGTCGGCGATGCCGACAAATATGGCCCCGGCCAGTTCGACCAGCGGGATGGACACCTCCCGGACTTCCGCGCCCAACGCGCGAAATGTGTCCAGCGACGCTTCCACCGCAGCCCGCACTTCCGGGTGCATATCCGGGCTGTGGTGCAGTTCGCGGATTAGACCCACCCGCATTCCCGCCACGCTCGCCCCAATGGCGGCGGCATAGTCGGGAACCGGGCGGCGGCTGGTGTAGGGGTCGCGCTCGTCGCGCCCGGCAATGACGCCCAGCATTAGGGCGCAGTCCTCCACTGTCTTGGTCATCGGCGCGGCGGCATCCATGAACCAGCACATATGCGTCATTCCGTAGCGGCTGACTCTGGTGAAGGTTGGGCGGAGGCCCACTACGCCGCAGTAGGCAGCCGGGCCGCGCCCGGAGCCGCCGGTGTCTTCGCCGATGGAGGCGGCGCAGAGGTGGGCTGCCAGCGCGACACCGGAGCCGCTGCTGGATTCTCCGGGCGTGCGCTCCAAGTCCCAGGGATTGGCGGGAATGCCCCACGGCGGTTCTTGGGTGCCGCCCATGGCCAGCTCGCTCAGGTTCAGCTTGCCCAGCAGCGTCGCCCCCGCCGCTTTCAGCCGCCGCACGATGGTGGCATCTTCAGACGGGACGAAATCCCGGTATACCCGGGAGCCGTTGGTGGTCAGTATGCCCTCGGTCCAGAACTGATCCTTAATCGCCACCGGCACGCCGGCCAATGCGCCCGGTGCCTCGCCCCGCCGCAGCCGCTCCTCGACCAACCGGGCTGCGTCCAAGGCTTCCTCTCGGGTTACGGTGATATAGGCGGCCAAGCGCGAGTCCAGCCGGTCAATGCGCTCCAGATAAGCTCGCGCCGCCTCCAAAGGCGACAGTTCTCCGGCCCGCACCGCTCTGGCGGTAGCGGCGGCGGACATAAAAGCGATGTTGTTGCCGTCCATCAGTTGCTCTCGCAGTCGAATTTCGGGATTCCGGGGCTAACCCTCGTCCGGGAAAACGCTTACCGGATGGATGCCGGAAAGCTCCAGGCTGCTTAGTTTGTCCAGCTCCAGCATCAGACTGCCGAAACGGTTGGCGACTTCGGACACCTCGTCCTCCGGGATGGCAATGCCCGCGAGCCGGGCCAACTCCCGCACCCGGTCTTTGCCGGAAAGCTGCTGCTCAGCCATTTACGGCTCCTTATTAACAATGTGCGCCCAATCGTAGAGTTGGGAAAGACCGGCGTCAACGCCCCGGACAAGCGCGGAGTGCTATACTGGCAACAAACATTCCGGCATTTGCCAGGAGGTGGACTGATGAAATGGGCGTCGGCCATATCTGAGCAATCCGACCTGGAAGGCGCCCTGGCCGAGTGCGCCGGTTCCATCCGGGGGCAGTTGGGGGAACCGCCGCAGTTGGCGGTGGCCTTCGTGTCGCCCCACTATCAGCCCGGTTACGGGCGTGTCGGCCCGCTGTTGAGCGAGTTGCTGGGCGCGGAACACGCCTTCGGCTGCTCCGGCGGCGGCATCATCGGCGCCGGACTGGAGGTGGAGCAGCGGCCCGCGCTGTCGGTGACCGCGGCCGCGCTGCCGGGCGTGGATATCGAGGCGTTCCACCTGGAGGGGGACAAGCTGCCTGACCTGGATGCCGGGCCGGACAAGTGGACGGAGCTGGTGGGCGTTTCTGGGGCGCAGGAGCCGCAGTTCGTGCTGCTGGCCGATCCGTTCTCCTTTCCGGTGCAGAACCTGATTATGGGGCTGGACTTCGCCTTTCCCCAAGCCGCAAAGATAGGCGGCCTAGCCAGCGGGGCCCAGCGCGCGGGAGACAATGCCCTGTTCCTTGACGGCCAGGTCTACGGCAGCGGCGCCATAGGGCTGGCGCTGCACGGCAACATCATGGTTGATACCGTGGTGGCCCAGGGCTGCCGTCCCATCGGCGATGCCATGCGCATCACCTCCAGCCACCGCAACGTGTTGGTGGAGCTGGACGGTAAGCCCCCGATGGCCGTTCTCCAGGATCTGTTCCGCTCGCTGCCGGAACGCGACCGGCAGTTGATGGGCCATTCGCTATTTCTCGGCGTGGTCATGGATGAGTTTTTGGACCGTCCGGTGCAGGGGGACTTCCTGATTCGCAATGTGGTGGGGATGGACCAGCGCACCGGCAGCCTTGCCATCGGCGAAATGCTGAAGGAAGGCCAACTGGTGCAGTTCCACCTCCGCGACGCCGATACCTCGGCGCAAGACTTAACCTTCGTGCTGGAGCGCTACGCCGCCGAGAACCGGGAGAATGAAGTCCCGGGCGCGCTGCTGTTCTCGTGTCTGGGTCGGGGGCAGTATCTTTACGGCCGTCCCAACCACGACACCGACATCTTCCGCGAGAAACTGGGGCGGGTGCCGCTGGGCGGTTTCTTCTGCAACGGCGAAATCGGCCCGGTGGGCGGAACTACTTTCCTGCACGGCTACACTAGTTCCTTCGGCCTCTTCCGCTCGCGGACTTAGGCCATAGCAGCAAAGCAATGCCAAAGCCTTTCAGGGAAATCCGTTCGTTCTGAGAATGTCGAAGGATGAATGGGTTTCGCCTGCCTATCGAGCAGAGTTGAGCGTTAAAGTCGGCATCCCGGTATCTCTCACCGGGCAGTTCAGCTTGCAGGGCGCACAGACCCTGGCCGGTATCCGTGCTTGGGCCGATGACGTAAACCGACGCGGCGGCTTGGATGTGGGCGGACGTAGACATCCGGCGGAAATCGTCTGGCGCGATGATGCAAGCCGCCGCGATGAGGTTTGCGCCGTCACCGAGCGGCTGATTGCCGACGACCGCGCAGACCTGCTAGTCGGCCCCTATTCCGCCGTGCTGACCAACGCCGCCGCGCAGGTGGCGCAGGTTCACGGCAAGCTCTTGTGGAACCAGGGCGGCGCCTCGCCGACGGTATATCAGCGAGGCAACCCGTGGGTAATCGGAACCCTGACGCCCGCCGACGAATACTTGGCCGGACTGCTGCCGGCGGTGCGGGAAGTGTGCCCGGAGGCGGCTAACGTCGTCATTGTCCGGGCCGCAACGGGCGCGTTCCCGCGGGACGTGGCCGCCGGAGTGAAGCAGACTGCCGCCGCGCTGGGGTTTCGTGTTGCGCTAGAGTTGCGGTTTGATTCTGAAACGGAAGATTTTAGCGATGTCGTCCGGGCGATAGAACAGGCCGCCCCGGATGTTCTGGTAGCGGCAGGCCGGTTTCAGAACGACCTGAACCTGGCGGCGCTGTTGGCCCAACGCGCTCCGGTCATCGGGGCGGTGGCGGTGGTAGCCGCCGGGGTGGATGCCTTCCGTCAGCGGTTGGGCAGCGGGGCCGAAAACTTCATCGGCCCCAGCCAATGGGAGCCGGACGCCGGGTATACCGTAGACTACGGCCCCGGCGCGGGGGAAGTGCGGGCTTCGCTGCTGCGGGCCGGGCATTCCGTTATTGACTATCCCACGGCCCAAGCCTACGCTGTCGGCGTGGTCATACAGCGTTGCGTCGAGGAGTGCGCCAGCCTGGACGGCCCGGAGCTGCGCCGGGCGGCGGCATCGCTGGACTTCACCACTTTCTACGGCAGATTTCGCATCGACGGCGGCACGGGGCGTCCTACCGGGAAGCCGGCACTGCTGGCGCAGTGGCGGCAAGGGCGCAAGGCGGTGGTCTGGCCCCCGGAATTGCGGCAGGAACGCTTGGCTTGGCCGTGGCGGTGATGGCAACGGCCCTTCCCGCGGCGTGATGGGCAATCCTTACCCGTCATTCCCGTGAAAGCGGGAGTGACGCCATATCGCAAAGGGGTTCAATATGAAATTGGATGGCCGGGTTGCAGTCATCACCGGCGCGGGGCGCGGCATCGGTAGGGCCATAGCGTTAGCCTACGCCCGCGAGGGCGCCCGGTTGGCCCTGGCGGCCCGCAGTGAGCCGGAATTGGATGAGACCGTCGAGGCGGTGTCGAGTCTGGGGGCTGAGGCCATCGCCGTCCGCACTGACGTGACCAGCCAAATCGCCACCAGCCGGTTGGCGCGCCGCACGGTGGAGCGGTTTGGGCGCATAGACGCGCTGGTTAACAATGCCGGCATTTCCGGCCCCATTGGCCCGTTGCAGGACAACGACATCGCCGAGTGGGTGGACACTATAAACGTAAACCTGACCGGCACCTTCCTGTCATGCCGCGCCGTCCTTCCGGTGATGCTGGAGCAGGGCGGCGGCAAGATCATCAACCTGTCCGGCGCGGGGGCGGCCAATGCCTGGAGCAACATGTCGGCCTACTGCTCCAGCAAGGCGGCGGTAGTGCGCCTGACCGAGGTGCTGGCCCAGGAGTTGGAAGGGAAAGGAATCACGGTCAACGCGCTAGGCCCAGGCTCGGTTCACACCAGTATGTGGGACAAGATGACGGAAGACGCAGCCCAGGCCGGGGCGGATTTCATCCACGAACTGGGGCTGCGGGTAACCTCCGGCGGCGGCGCGTCCATCGAGGAGTGCGCGGAGCTGGCGGTATGGCTGGCGTCGGACGAGAGCGGGGGGCTAACCGGCCGCCTGATTTCGGCGGCCGCTGACGATTTTCGCGCTCTGGGCCAGCGGGTTGCGGAGATTATGGCCGGGGACGCCGGCACGCTGCGGCGAGTAGGGCTGGGGTAGATGGCGGATTCTTAGATTTTAGAAAGCAACTTTCCGTATGGCTTCCGAATCCAGTCGGGCGCCTACTACGTTCTCAACCAGTTTCTGCTCGATTCTTGCGATGCTGTCTTTTGACTCTACCCTGACACCACAAGATTTAGCTAGATGCAGTAAAAAGTCTTTTTTTCGCGGCTGGTTGACGGACGCAAGTAAATTTGCCGCAGCTTCGCGCGACTCGGCAGCGTTGAGCTTCAGGGCAGTATCGGATATGATTTCATCCAGGCAAGAGTGGTCCAGAGGTGTTGATTTCCTGGCTTTATTCTTTTCAACCACTTTGATTGTTGCTTTGCCTTGAATGAGCAACTCTATTTCTTGGTCGCCCATTGATCCCAAAGCGTCGAAAACAATGGAAAGCAGTTTAGATGTTGCTTGCATTGATTCACGCATGATATACCTCTGCATCAAACTCGCCTGAGAAACTCGGCAGCAAGTGCTTCCAATTCGTCACGGACTGCTCGACGTGTTATCCCGGAAGCAGATTGAAGTACCACGGGCACTCCGTATTGGGGGGCAGGCCCGTAGCTGGAGTTGTTTCGTCTGATATATGTATCAAACACCGGCAAACCCGTGGCTCTGATTCTTGTGATGAACGGGGCTTGTGTACTGATAGGCTCGCCTCTATAAACCTGCACCATTGTGGGAATTATGCCCATGACTGACGGAGCTATTTCCCTGTATGGTGGTGAAGTTTGTTGGTTAGCGTACTCGTTAAAATCCTTAACGAGCTCATTTATATGCCGTGTAAGTTCTTCAATCCCCAAAATTGACAATTGATCTGGAATTGTCGGCACCAAAATCCAGTCACTGGCAACTATTGCTGTTTTTGTTACTATATTGAAATTTGGAGGACAATCAATTATTACAAAATCGTATTTCTCCTGTATCTCTGCGGTTTCTAGTCCATCGAACAACCTTGAATGCAGTCGCAGGAAATTATTTCGACTTTGACGCATAGTTCCACCTGCAAGTCTAGCTGCCAACTCTAAATCTATGTTGATCAAAGATAAATGAGAGCAAATGATGTCCACATTCCCATCAGTCACTTGATTGATTCTGTCTAAAGTGGCTATTAGAGAAGACAGCCCAAGAGTCTGGTCTGCATCAATATATGCATCATACCAGTTTCGGATGGTCTTGCTTTCAGCGTAATCACGTTCCCACTCATCCACTGAGAAAAACGAGAAAGTGAGACTGGCTTGAGGGTCCAAGTCAATCAACAAAACATTGTAACCTCGCCAAGCGAGTTCAGCAGCAAGGTTTGCAGTTATCGTTGTTTTGCCTACTCCACCTTTGTAGTTGATTACGGAAACAGTCTTCATCATGCATTCTCTTTTGATGATCTAGATAATGTCTTGCTGATGCGCCGAGGGTTTCACGGTATTACGGTCGGCGCATCCAGTCAAGCCCTGCTCGCGCTAACTCTGGCTGAGCGCAGCCCCCTCACTCCTCCAGCTTCACCGGGTTGCGGAGGACGCCGATGCCGCTGATGTCGATCTCGCAGACTGCGCCGTCGCCCATGTCCTGGGTGGTGCCGGGGGTGCCGGTGTAGATGCAGTCGCCGGCGTTAAGGGTGACGTACTTGGTGATGAACTCGATCATGGTGGGGACGTCGAAAATCAGGTCTTTGGTGCTCTGGTCCTGCTCCACGCTGCCGTTGACCCGGGTCTGGAGCCACTGGTCCGCAGGATCGGCGTCGGTGTCAATCCAGGGGCCCATGGGCGAGAAGGTGTCGGCGGACTTGGCCCGCCACCAGTCGGAGTTGTTTTCGTTGCGGTCTTGGCGCTGCCAGTCGCGGGCCGATACGTCGTTGCCGCAGGTGTAGCCGAGGACGTGGTTCAGGGCGTCCTCTTTGGACACATAGCGGCAGGTGTCCTTGATGACCACAACCATCTCGCCCTCGGCGTCGAAGCGCCGGACTTCCTTGGGGCGGATGATGGTGTCGCCGGGGCCAATGACGCTGGTGGGCGTCTTGTGGAAAATCATCGGGTATTCGGGGGCGGGCCGGTCGCCGATGTGGCTGGTGTAGTTCAGGCCCATGGCCAGGATCTTCCCCGGCGCAACGGGCGCCAGCAGCTTGATGTCGGACAGCTTGTGGACGTGGTCGGTAACGGTGAAATCCCCAAAGAGGCTGCCGTCGATGGCGGCGACGTTATCGCCGTCCACGACGCCGTAATGGATGGCCCCGTGGGCCTCATAGCGAGCGATTTTCACTGGGTTCCTCCTAGCCTTTGTCGAAAGGGTTGGAATGGCCGGAGCGCCCTGCTCCGGCGGCGTCATTGCCGCACAATTCTAACGCTTGCCGCCCAGGTTGGCTACCGGGGCCAGGACAGCCCTAGCGACGGCGCTACAGTGGCGGCGCATTGCCTGCCGGGGCAACCCTTAGCGTTTGCCTTGGCCGCTGATGGGAGTCAGCTCTCGATTACAATTTTGCCGAAGAAATCGCGGTCGGCCATGGCCTGGTGGGCGGCGCCAACCTCTTCCAGCGGGAAAACGCGGCCCGCTATTCCGGTAAGGGAGCCGTGATGCACCACCTTCATAAAGTCGGCGAAGGTGCGGTTGCTGCGGCCTCCGCTGCCCATGAGGTGGAGGGGCTTGCTTTGCAGCAGGGACAGGTTCAGGTTTGAGGTGGCCCCGCTGGTGACGCCGGTGATGACCAGCCGCCCGCCTGCCTTTAGCGACAACAGGTTTTCCTCCCACACTGAGGCGCCCACGCAGTCGAACACCAGATCCGCGCCTTGCCCGCCGGTAAGCTCCAGCACCCGCTGGCTGAACTTCGGCGTTTCGTTGTAGTTGATGACCTCGTCGGCCCCCAGTTCCAATGCCCGGTCCAGTTTCCACCGGCTTCCGGCGGTGGTGATGACTCGCGCGCCCATCATCTTGGCTATCTGGATTCCCATACTGCCGACGCCGCTGCCGGCGGCCTGGATCAGCACGTCGTCCCACGGGCGAATCTGCGCCTGCGTGACCAGGCAGTGCCAAGCCGTGTGGGCCGCGATGGGCAGAGCGGCGGCTTCGGTGAAGTCCATACTGCCGGGAATAACGTGGGCGTTGATGGCCGGGGCCGTGACGTATTCGGCATGGCCGCCGTCCAGGTCTACGCCCAAGCGCAACTGGTTGGGGCAGCTCTGGTCTTGCCCCATCTGGCAGCTATGGCAGGAGCTACAGGTGACGCGGTTGTTGAGGATTACGCGGTCGCCAATCTTCAGGGGAGTACTCGCCGCCGGGCTGATGGCCGCCACCTCGCCGGCGATGTCGCAGCCCAGGATGCGGGGCAGCGGGCCGCGATAGGTTCGCCCCTCCCGCAGGTTCAGGTCCAGGTGGTTAAGGGCGCTGGCCCGCACCCGCAGCATTATCTCGCCTGGGCCGACCTCCGGTTCGGGGCGGTCGCCGCAGATGAGCTTGTCGGTTCCGCCGTGCTCGTTAATGAAAACTGCCCTCATTTGCATTCCTCCTGCTGCCAACCGGCAATATATTCCGCAGGAATAGTAAAATGGGCTTGCGCCCGCCAAATAATACCTGCGCCGTCCGGCGGCGTCAAAGCGAAGGGTTGAGAATGACCTTGTTGGCGGATCATCGAGTTCTGCAACTGTTGCGGGAACTGAAGGCCGCTTACCAGGGCTTTACGTGGGAGTCGGCCCTCTGGGCCGATACCGGCGGCCGCCGCAGCCCGTACCGGGCGCTGGCGCTGTTCGGACTCAGCGCCCGCACCAGAGACGCGCTGCTGGTGGATGTGTGCCGCCGTTTCTTCCGGCTTTTCCCGGACGCCCCAACCCTGGCGGCCCTCGGACAGGATCGGGATGGGTGGCAAGATTTGGCGGAAGAGGCCCGGAGCATCGTCCGCGCCGGACAGTGGCCTTATGTGGTGTCAATGGCGGAGGCGGTGGCGCAGGGCGTTCCCCGGGAAAGGGACGCACTGCTGCGAATCAAGGGCGTGGGCGACAAAATCACCGAATGCGTCTTGGCCTACGGATGGGGAGAGGACGCGCTGCCGCTGGATGCCAATGGTGTACGGGTGCTGGGACGGGTCTTCGGTCTTCCGGGGGGAGAGCGCAGGCCCGCGCCATTGCGCGAGGGCCTGAAATGCGTATATGGTAGGCGCTGTCAGCAGTTCGCGGACTTGTCCATTGCGATGGTGGACATCCACGAGATACTGAGACTGCACGGGCAGGTATGTTGCGCCAAGACGCCGGAGTGTTCCCGTTGTCCGGTGACCGGGTGCCGGTCCCGCCGGGAGCCGCAAATCGAGCTCGTGGTCATCCAGACGCCGCCCGGGTTGTGGGATGACTGGAGGGAGTTGATTTATGAACCCGCCGGAATTTGACATAAAGGGACAGAGGGCACCGGAGGCCGGGGCAGGGCAGGGAATCGGCAAGGGCATTGCGCCGGCTTTCGCCGGGGCCGGCGCTGCCATTGCCAGCCTTTCCGGCGCAGCCACGGGACAGGTTGCCGGGGAGATGCGCGCCCTTGACCGCGCCGCCCTACCGCTGACCGGGGACGCCACCAAGTCCGCCGACAGGGAGCGCATGGCCGTCGGCGCCTCCGCCCGCAAGCCGTCGGCCCGCCTGCCCGACGGCGCCGAGGGTATGCCCGGAGAGGAAGGGCGGATTTCGTTGGCGCTGCGGGTATGGGCTATGGGCCTTGCCCAGCTATGCCGAACGCTGGCAACGAGGACACGATGCTGACAAGACTTCCCGAGATCTCAGACCCGGCCCGGCGTCGTCTGCGGCTGGCAATCTCCTTGGCTGTGGCCGTGGTCATCGTGATCATGACCTGGTATCTCCTCCTCATAATTATCCCGCTGCTCACGAGTATGGCGGTAGCCGCCCTGCTGACGCCGCTGGTGCGGTTGGGTCAACGCTCCCCGGTGGCGAGCCGCTGGCCGGGGATCTATAGCGTTGCCGCGGCCGCGGCTGCGACATTGTTGGCCGTTGCCGCCGTGCTGGGCCTTGCGGCCTTGGCCGTCTATGGACTGGTGGGCGGCGTCGCGGCTTTCGAGGAAGTGGCGCCCGTAATTGCCGAAGGGAGCAGTGAGGCATGGGAGGAGGTTCAGCAGGTCTACCAAGAAAGAGTTCCTGAAAACGTCCAGGAAGCCCTGGCTCCGCGTATTGCCGACCTCCGGGATGGTATGCTGGACTCCGGCGTTACCGCACTGGAGAATGTGGCCCGAATCGCGGAATCCAGCGTCTCCCAAGTAATTGTGTTGCTGGCAACGCCGATCAGCGTATTCCAGATTCTCCGGCGGCCCGGGGCGCTGGGCGACGGCATAAAGAGGCTGTTGCCGGAGCTGGTGCGCGACGACCTCACCGAGATGGGGAGGCTGTCAGTGAACACGATCATGTCTTACATCCGCATCCAGCTTTTCTTGGGGCTTTTCATAGGCACGGCGTTGACGCTGTTGTACTGGGCCGCCGGAGTGCCCTTGGCGCTCCCACTGGGCTTCTTGGCCGCTGCGGTAGAGCTGTTGCCGGTCATTGGCACCACCGTGTTCATTCTGCTGGCGATAGTGGTGGTGGCGCTGCTGGACTTGCCGAAACTGCCCTTGGCGCTGGTTATCTACATAGGGCTACAGATAGTACAGAACGGGCTGTTGTCGCCCAGGCTGCAAGGGCAGGCCCTGGGCGTTCATCCCATGGCGCTGGTGCTGGCCCTGGCCTTGTTCGGGCTATGGCTGGGCATCATCGGCACGCTGGTGGCCGCCCCGTTGACCGGGGCCGGGTGGCGGGTGTTCCAATATGTGCGGAATGAGTGGCGGTCTGCGAGCGATCTCCCGGAGACCCTGCCTGATTCCTCATAACGTGACCCTTGAGTCTGAACGGTATTGCGAACACGGCCGGGCAATTCCGGTTGCTGAAATTCGCCATAACAGCCGCCCTTTCGGTCAAGATGACAGGGTGCTACCATGACCGGTACGCCATTGGGGGCGGTCACCGTAAGAAGCGCTTCCCCTAAAACAGAAAGTTGGAGCGGGGGTTCCCCGCAAATCCCAGTCACGGAGGCAAGACGCCATGATGAATTACCAGCTACTGGTTCCAGGGCTTTTGGACCGGGCCAGCGTCTATTTCCCCAACAAGGAAATCATCACTCGCGAAGGGGACGGCGTTCACCGTTACACCTACCGGGAGCTGAAAGGGCGGGTGAACCGCCTGTGCAACGCGCTGACCAGCCTCGGCGTGGGCCAGGGCGACCGGGTGGGCACCTTCGGTTGGAACACCTACCGGCATTTGGAAGCGTATTTCGCGCCCCCTGCCATGGGAGCGGTCACCCACACCACCAACATACGGCTTTCGCCCGATGACCTGACCTACATCGTCAATCACGCCGGCGATAAGGTGATGCTGGTTGACCCCGACTTGGTTCCTATCCTCGAACCGCTGGCCCCGCGGCTGGAGAATGTGGAGCACTTCGTGATAATGACGGGCGACGCCAACTTCCAGACTTCCCTTCCCTCGGCCCACATATACGAGGAATTGTTGGACGCGGCCTCCGACGGGTACGAGCCGCCGCCTCTGAGCGAGAACGACCCGGCCGGCCTCTGCTACACGTCAGCCACCACCGGCCGGCCCAAGGGGGTCACCTACACCCACCGGGCGCAGATTCTGCACGCCTTGATGGAATGCAGCGCCAATGCGGCCGGCGTTATGGAGCGGGACGTAGTCATGGCCGTGGTGCCGATGTTCCACGCCAACAGTTGGGGCGTTCCCTACTCGGCCACTATGACCGGCGCGACCCAGGTGCTGACGGGCGCGCGCCCCGATCCCGCCGCTATCTGCCGCCTCATTAGCGAACAGCGCGTGACCATCAGCTTGGGCGTTCCCACCATCTGGGTCGGAATGCTGGATTACCTTTCCCGCACTGAGGAAGAGTTCGACCTTTCCAGCCTGCGGGCGGTGATTAGCGGCGGCTCCGCGGTGCCGATCAGCATGATCCGGGCCTTCAAGGAGCGGCTGGGCGTAGACCTGATCCAAGCCTATGGTATGACCGAGGCATCGCCCTTAGTTTCCTACAACCGCTTGCCCAGCGAACTGGACGGGGTGGAAGGCGACTCGCGGCTGGCGGAGCAAGGCAAGCAGGGCGTCCCGGTGTACGGGGTGGAGATGCGGCTGGTGGACGAGAACGGGGTTGACTTGGACTGGGACGGGGAGCAGCGCGGAGAGCTGCTGTTCCGGGGCCCTTGGATTGCCGCTGAATACTACAACGACCCGCGCAGCGATGAAACTTTCATTGACGGGTGGTATCACAGCGGGGACATCGCCTCAGTGGACCGGCTGGGGAACATCCAGATTGGCGACCGGGTAAAGGATATGGTGAAGAGCGGGGGTGAGTGGATTTCCTCGGTGGACCTGGAAACCGCCATCATCGCCCACCCCGGAGTGCTGGAGGCGGCAGTCATCGCCATCCCGCATCCGACGTGGCAGGAGCGTCCGCTGGCTTGCGTGGTGGCGAACGCGGAGTACCGGGACTCGCTGGAAAAGAGCGAGGTGCTGGAGTTTATTCGGCCACGCTTCGCTTCTTGGTGGATTCCCGACGACGTGGTGTTCGTGGAAGAGATCCCCAAGACCAGTGTGGGCAAGTTCGACAAGAAGGTGTTGCGCGACCGCTATCAGGACTACCAAGTAAACGGGTAGCGGCGGCTGGAAACACGGAAGCCGGAAGTCTGGACTGTGGAAGCAAGACGCTGTTTGGCAAAGGCTGTGGATTCCCGCCTTCGCAGGAATGACAGGTGGAAAGGCGGGAATGACGGGGCGGCGGGCACAGGGATAACGGCAAGGCCAAAGCGCGTTAAGAATACGCGCTCGTTAGCTTCTGCCCGCACTCTCGGCGCCGGGGCTTGGAGCATCCGGCGCCCCTGATTCTTCCTCTATACACAGGCGGCTGATTTCGTTTCGGGTCTCCTGCTTTCGGCGGAAGATGAAGCAGACATAACCCAAGAGAACCACCCCGGTCACCGCAAAGGCGGCTATCAGATAGGACAGGTTGGAGGGCGGCAGGCCGGTCTGTAACAGCGGAAGCATTTTGACAACTCAACTGGCAGTTGTAGGAACCCTTAAGCGTCGGCGGAGCGGCCCTGCCGTCGCAGCTCGAACCGGATGCGCCCCAAGTCGTCTTCGGCGTTTAGGGATGCCATCCGTTCCAGCACCAGCCAAACGGTGAAGAGTATAAATGCGATGAATGATACCATCAGCACCATATTCATAGTGCCGCTGAGCGAACCGCTCTCGGCCAGTGGCCCCACCACCTGCGGCGGGTGAATGGAGCGCCACCACTGCACTGCGAAATACACAAGGAAAGCGTCAACGGAGCCGATGATTCCCACCACTGCCGAGAATACCGCGGCCTTGGAGCGGTTAGGCGTGAAGGCCCTCACCATAAGGTAGCTGGCGTAGATGAGCCACAGAACCAGGGTAAGGGTCAAGCGCGGCTCCCAGGTCCACCACACGTTCCACACCGGCCTAGCCCAGAGTATGCCGGTTATCAGGGTCAGCGAGGCAAATACGAAGCCCACTTCACCGGCGGCCACTGCCATGTTGTCCCACTGGCTGTTCCGTTTTCGCAGGAACATTGCGCTGCCGATAAACACTACGACAAAGGCCAGAAGTGAGATTATTGCGATGGGGACGTGGATATAAAGAGCGCGCTGCACGTTGCCCAGGTTGGCGTCGGTGGGAGCCACAGCGAACATCATGTACAGGCTGACCACCATCAATATCGCCGCGATGATGCCAATGACCAAACGCGGGGTGAGCCTCCGGCCCGCTTTCGCTTCCGAGTAGGCCCCTGGCTGCCGGGCGATTCTTTCCGTGTTCGCCAAAGCCCGCT
This sequence comes from Dehalococcoidia bacterium, assembly GCA_965213725.1. Taxonomy (GTDB): domain Bacteria; phylum Chloroflexota; class Dehalococcoidia; order Lucifugimonadales; family UBA3495; genus VXOI01. The sequence goes on along the minus strand of OZ243924.1, from coordinate 626,903 downwards.
AATCCTCTACGATGAATGAAAATAGCCACGGACATATTACCACAAAAAGGGCGTCGAATACGCCAATGAGGAGCAGCCAGCGGCCCAGTCCCACGAATGTCTCGCCGCCCACGGCCCGGTTGGATGCCGCCACCGCGGCGATGATGACCGGGGTAATGATGGGGAAAAACAGCACGGGCAGCATTATTTCCCGCGAGCGGGTCTGTGCCGCCATAGCCGAGAACAGCGTGCCAATCAGGGCGAAGGCCAGAGTCGCCAGCACGATGACCGCGCCCAGAGTCCACGACAGCGCGGAAAATTGCAGCATCACCGCATAGGCGGGCAGCAGCGCCGCTTCCACCAGCAGCATGAAGATGAAACTGGCGGCGGCCTTGGCTAGGAAAATGGCGTCACGGCTTACCGGCGAGACCAGCAGCCCCTCCAATGCCCCGGCCTCCTGTTCCCGGACGAAGGCCCGGTTCATGGCCAGGGTGGCGGCAAAGGCGAAGGACACCCACAGTATGCCGGGGGCTAGGGCCGCTGCCTGGCCTGGCGAGGGCCTCAAGGCAAAGCTGAACACCACCACCAGCAGCAGGCCGAAGACGATGACCGACACCACCAGTTCCCGTGACCGCACCTCCAGCACGATGTCCTTCCAGAGCATCGCCGCTACCGGCAACAGCAGCCCCTTCACCCCCCGCCTCCTGTTGGCGAGGATGGGGACAGGGTTTGCTGTATCCCGGCGGCAGGCGGGAAAGTCACCCGGCCGCCGGTCAGCACGGCGGTGCGGTCGCCCCAGGCCAGCCCCAGTTCGATGTCGTGAGTGGTGAAGACTACGGAACGGCCCTCGGCGGTCCACTCGGCCAGCAGGTCGCCCAGCATCAGGCGCGAATCGTGGTCGAGGCCGGCCTCCGGCTCGTCCAGCAGCAGCACGTCGGGTTGGTGCAGGATGGCGCGAGCGATGGCGGCGCGTTTCTGCATCCCGTTGGACAGGGAGCGGACCCGGTGGTTGGCCCGGCCGCTCAGGCCGACCCGCTCCAGGGCGGCCTTTACCCGCGTTTCCCGGTCGCTTACGCTGTAGAGCCGGGCGTAGTAGGTCAGGTTCTCCCGGGGAGTCAAGTCTTCGTACAGGAAACTGCGATGGCCCACGACGCCGATGCATCGGCGCGCTTGGGAGGTCTGGCGAAGCAGGTCGCGGTCTGCGACACGAGCCGAGCCGGCGTCAGGCCGAACGCTGGTGGACAGGATTCGCAAGAGGGTGGTCTTGCCCGCGCCATTGGCTCCGAAAAGGGCCAACGATTCCCCCCACGGCACCGTCATGGCTAGGTTCCATAGCACCGGCCGGTCCCGGTAGCTCTTCTCCAACCCCTCGACGGCGATGGCGTAACCGGCCCTTTCCTGGCTCAAGGTGCCGCATCCACGTTGGCAGTGTGGGCGCAATTTGCTATCATTGCTATTATCATAATCAACTTTGCAGGCAGAGGCGAGATTGGCAACTTCAAGTGCAGAAGCGCAGGACGCCGAAATTTCCGAGGGCCGCTCTCACCGCACTCGCTTCATTATTATAGCGGCGGTGGTGGCGCTGGCCCTAGCGTTTATGATCTGGGCCGCCTTCGGCGAGAACACGCGCTATTTCCTGACGGTCAGCGAGTTCAATGAGAAGCAGGCGGCGCAGGGGATTGAGGACGGCCAAATGGTGCGGGTTTCGGGCAAGCTGGTGGATGGAACCTTTGACCGCCCGGAGAAATCCACTGTATCCTGGTTCCAGATAACCGACAAGGATGGGGTAAGCGCCGGCTCCGCCTTGTTGCCTGCCACTTATGACGGAGTGCTGCCGGACCTGTTCTTCAACCCGCACTCGGAAATAATTTTGGAAGGCAGCTACAACGGCGATGGGGTTTTTCACGCCAGCGAAATCCTGGTCAAGTGTCCCTCCAAGTACCGTGATCTGGAGGAACAGCCGGAGTACGGAACTTCGACCTAGCGTTCTTGCCGGTACACTGCTTGGTAGCGGACGGGGGCGCGCCATGACCATATTGGGGGATATTGTACTCTGAAGGGTGAACCGGGGTCGTCCCCGGCGCTGATATGTTCCGAAACTACGACCTTCGGTTTCTGATTCCCTATGTCGTCCTGCTCCTGTCCTTGACTGGCTTGGTCATTTGGTACGAAGTGGCTTACCGGAAGGAGGACTCTTGGCCGGAGACCATTGTGGCAATCGGCCAGGGTCTGGGTTCGGTGGTGTCGGCCACGTTCATCATTTTCGCCACGGTGGAGGGTATAGCGTATATGGTGTTGGCATTTATGCGGCTAAGGCAACTGAAAGAAGAGAGCGAGGAAAGACAGAAAGAAGCGCTCCTGAAGGGGCTCCAGGAAGGGCGCGAAAAGGGTCGGCAAGAAGGGTTGCAGGAGGGTCGGCAAGAAGGTCGGCAGGAAGGGTTGCAGGAAGGTCGGCAAGAAGGTCGGCAGGAAGGGTTGCAGGAGGGTCGGCAAGAAGGCCGGCAGGAAGGGTTGCAGGAAGGTCGGCAGGAAGGGTTGCAGGAAGAGCGCCGGAGGTGGGAAGCCTGGATGCGGCGGGGTGAGGAAGAGCGCGCCGCTGGCCGGCCGTTTGATGAGCCGCCCCCTTCCGAACGAGGGTAAGGGGCTTCCGATTCCTTGTGCTGAACTTGCCAATGGAATGCGTTCTCTTGCCCCGCGCGCCGCTGGGATAGCTCTGCCAAGCAAAAAGAACTCCCCGCCATACCGGCGGGGAGTTTGAGGATCAACGAAAGCGCCGCGACTAGAACTCGAAGGCCGCCATCAACTCCTCGGCTGAGCGGGCGCGGGCCGTGTCCCACATATGCTCTACCCGCTGCTCCAACGCGGGGCGGCTCTCGTCGTGGTAGACCACGCCTACGGGCAGGCCGCCCCGTTGCAGCAAGTCGTAGGCTGCGCCCTTGCTGGAGGGGTCGTGGTCGTCCGGCACGTCCCACAGAGTCGGCTCAATGCCCTTGCGCGGGTTGCCCTTCAGTTCCTCGAAGGTGTCGTTGTAGGTGGTGCAAGGCGATTGCACGTGAACGATGGAGAACCCTGGGTGCTCCATGCCCCGCTTGATTAGCCGGGAAAGTGGACGCGGTTGACCGGAGAACCCCGATGCGACAAAAGAGACGCCGAGGGTCAGGTAGAGTTCCAGAGGGTTGATCTGGCTCTCAATCTTGCCGTAGGGAGTGGAGCTGGTGATAACGCCCAGCTTGGTGGTTGGCGAACTCTGGCCCTTGGTCAGGCCGTAGACGCCGTTGTCCATCACCACGGCGGTAAGGTTCACGTTGCGGGCGGCCTGCGGGCCGATGTGCTCGCCGCCGATGCTGAGGAAATCGCCATCGCCGGCCACCACCACCACGTTAAGCTCCGGGCGGGCCATCTTGACGCCCAAGGCAATGGGCAGAGAGCGGCCGTGAATGCCGTGCATACCGTAGGGCTGGTCGCCTTCCAGCAGGTGGACCAGGTTGCCGGAGCAGCCGATACCGGCCACTACCACATTGTTCTCCATGGGCCGGCCGGTTTCTTCCAGCCGGTCAATCATGGCGAATTCCAAGGCCCGCCGCACTCCGAAGTCACCGCAGCCGGGGCACCACTTGAAATCGTATTCCGGGTTCTTCTTGCTCATACTGCAACAGCCTCCGTTGACCGGGAGTTGGTCAGCTCGGAAATCCGCTCCACCAGGGTGCGCGCCTTGAAGGGCAGCCCGGTGTATTGGGTGATGGATTCGGCTTTGACGCCCAGGCCCCGGAGGATATTGGAGAACTGCCCCTGATAGTTGAGCTCCGGGACGATGACCAGATCTTTCTGCTTCAGTTCTTCCAGCAGATTGGGAGGCAACGGGTTCAGGTACATCGTGTAGTACCAGCTCACCGGCACGCCATCCCGCTGGAGGATGTCATAAGCCTCTCGGGCCGGCCCCTTGCTGCCGCCCCAAGGCAAGATGGCGACGGAATGCTCCGTGCCCTCACGTTCGTAATCTTCCTCTTCCAGCAGCTTGATTTTGCTGAAGCGCCGCTGCGTCATCTGAATATGGCGCTCCGGCAGGTGGGTGGTGTCGCCAATGTCGTCGTGCTCGCTGCCGTTGGCTACGTAAGCGCCGGGGCCGCCGGGCAGAGGCATGGGCGACAGCTCAAAGCCCGCGTAGCGCTGGTATCCGTTGTTGCCCTCGTAGACCCATCGCTTGGCTGGCTTGATCTTGCTGAGGTCGGGCTTGGGGATGTTCTGGGCCCGTTCCGCCAGTGCCATTTCGGACATCAGGATCACGGGGCCCTGGTACTTCTCGGCCCACTCGATGGCCTTGACCGCGCCGTAGAAGCATTCTTCCACCGTCCCGGCGGCGATGATTGGCAGTCGCACGTCGCCGTGGGCCGGGAACATACAGCTCATCAGGTCGGACTGTTCGGTCTTGGTCGGAAGCCCGGTGGCCGGGCCGCCGCGCTGAACGTTCACCACCACCAATGGTATCTCTGCGATCCAACTGAGCCCCAGTCCCTCGCTCATCAGCGAGATGCCCGGCCCGGCGGTGGCGGTCATTGACCTCTTTCCGGCGTAGCCGGCCCCGAGGATGGCAGTGATTGATTCAATCTCTGAACTGACCTGGTAGGCGAAGCGGTCTTTGCCCACCAAGTTGCGCTCCATGTAGAGCAGAATGGGCGTGGCCGGGGAAATGGGGTAGCCGACGTAGAACTCCAGACCGCCGGCGATGGCGCCCAGCGACAGGGCCTCATTGCCCTTGAGCATCAACTGCTGGTACTCCGGCATCTTTGCCGGGGCCAAGTCTCCCAGGTTGAGGCCGCTCAGAGCGATGTGCTCCCGCCCCAAGCGCAGGGCCTGAATGTTGGAGCGGATAATCTCATCGTCGCCTGCGCGGCCGCGGTTGAAGCGCTTCTCCACGAACTCTTCCAGGTATTCGTGGGGCATATTCACCAAATGAGCCAGCGCTCCCATGATGACCATGTTGGCTGCCCGGTTGTTTCCGGTGGAGCGGGCCAACTCCTCAACGGGCAGCCCGAAGGCCCGGGTGTCGCCTTCCAACTGGAACTCGGTGGAGTTGAAGATAACCACGCCGTCTTCGCGGACCTCTGAGACGTGGTTGTCATAGGCTTCCTGGTTAAAGGCCACCAAGACGTCGACGTCGTCTCCGGGCGCGAGAACCGGGTTTACGGAGATGCGGGCCTGGGTCCAGGTAGGCCCGCCCAAAATCTGCGAAGGGAAGGTGGCGAAGGTCAAGGCGTGATAACCCACCTGCGTTGACGACTGCGCCAAGCCTTCAGCGGAAGTTACGACACCCTGTCCGCCTTCACCGGCGAACCGAACGACGAAATCACGCATTTGCATAAGGGGAGTCCTCCCAGCTCACTGTGAGGAGCGAAGATTGTTGGCAGACAACCGCAAGAAAAGAGGATTCGACGGAAAAAGGGAAAAGGCTGCCACAGAGGGGATGCGGGTATCCCGATACATGTCGGGATGTAGAGCTGCGGCGGTCATGACAGCTTACGGGTTGCTTCCTCGTGAAGGGCCGGCCGACGTCACTCAGTGTAAGGCCCCAGCAGGGCCGGAAACGCGCCTTTGCGTTTCCCTAGCGACGCAGCCCAACACCCCAACCGGATTCTTTGCGGAGGTCTAAGTCCGTGAAATATACACTGCCTGATTTGCCTTGTCAACGAATACAGCAACGGGTATTCTCAACATAAGGGGCAATAGAATTATAGTAGAGGCAAGCCGGTTGCTGGAGGCAAGATGACGGCTCGTCCCCGAGATTACCACCACGGCCTCCGTTGCCCGGCAAGGGAGGCAAGGTTGCCGTTGCAGGGACTGCGGCCGGCGTTATCAGCGCGGCGGGGCTTGCCGCCAGACTAGTCCGGCCTCCAGCAACAGCACGGACACCGACGGATCTTCGCTAAGCCGCGAGGCCACGATGTAGTCATATTTCACCGCCGCTCTCCTTGCGCTTGCCAGTGTTTGTTCAGGGGCGATGATACGGCGGGGGTTGTGGGGCGTCAACCGGGGGACGGCGCCCGCCGCATCAACACGAAACGCCCTCTCCTGCTCAACCCCGGGCGGACGGCCCTATGATATAGTCACGGCTCAGACGGCGCTGGAGGCCCGATGATGACAACCGCCGCAAACATCACTAACGCTTGGATCAACCGCACCCTGCCCGACATTTTCTACGAAGAGCCGGAGCGGATCGAGGATGCCATGCTCCAAGAGATACCCCTGAACTACATCTCCCGGCTGTTGTGGCAACGGTATGAAGGGCGCGAAGACGTTTTCATTTCCGGCACGGTGTTCGTCTCCTACGACCGAAGCAACGGCAACGCCCGCGTCGCCCCCGACCTGTTCATCGCCTTCGGCGTTCCCGCCGCCGTCATCCGCGATCACCTGCCCAACTTCTGGCTCTGGGAAACCGGCAAGGCGCCCGACTTCGCCCTGGAGGTGGCGTCAAAGAGCACCGCAGCCAACGACCTGGGCAGCAAGCGGCGGCTGTACGAAAGGCTGGGCATACCGGAATACTGGCGGCTCGACCCGTCGCCCGGGGCCGGGCTGTACGGCCAGCCCCTGGCCGGCGACCGCCTGGTGGACGGGCGCTACGTCCCCGTCCAACTGTACACCGGGGCCGACGGCTCAACGCGCGGCCGCAGCGAGCTGCTGGGGCTGGAGTTCCACTGGGACGAGGCCACGGGGTTCGACTTGCTGGACCCGGCCACCGGCAGGACCATAGACCGCATGACGGCCATCGCCGAGCGCGCCGAGGCCGCCGAGGCCCAGCGCAACGCCGAGCGGGACGCACGCCTGGCAGCCGAGACCCGCGCCCGCCAACTGGAGGAGGAAATCCGCCGCCTGCGGGAAGGCGGTTAAGCCGCCTCTGCCGGTCAGGGTTCTTAGTTTTCACCCATTGGCTCACCGCTTGGGCTGTATCCCAACACCCGGCCGATGGCGCTCAGGCTGCTCCCTACATCCGCAAGGCCCGCTCCTTGTCCGCCGCTTCGGGTCGGCGCCGCAGTCCCGGCAAAGACAGCGCTACAGTCCCTGATTGAAGCAGTGATGGGACATCCCGTTGGAACCACCGCTGGGGCAACGGAGGCCGCGGAGGTGAGCTGGGGATGGCCTATGAACCTGTCGCCAGAAACCGGCCGGCCTCCATTGAACTCCATTGCGCCTCATGTTGAGAGTACCCAGCAACGGGTCAGCGTTTCCTTTCCCCGAAAGAGAGGGAACCGCTCCCAAGAATCGAAAGGACATGCCCCACTGACTGGGGCGCATTGTTGGCTCTTTTTTCCTTGTGCTAGAATCGCGTCTATGAAAGATCTGAAATACTGGGTGGCGTTGAGCCGTATCCCCCAACTGGGCGCGGCCCGTTTCCGGCGTTTGGAGTCCTATTTCGGCGATTTGGAACACGCCTGGCAGGCCGGGCAATCTCAGTTGCGGGACGCCGGGCTGGATTCCCGCGCCGTCCAGGAGGTTGCCGCCGGCCGCCAGCGGTTAGACCCTGACGATGCCATGGCGACGCTGAGCAAGGCAGGCGTTACCGCCACCAACTGGAACGGCCCCGACTACCCGCCCCGGCTGAAGCAGATTTCCGACCCGCCTCCGGTGCTGTATTACATCGGGGAGATAAAGGCTGAGGACGAATTCTCGGTAGCCATAGTAGGCACCCGAAACCCAACTTCATACGGCCGGGAGGCGGCCACGGTGCTCAGCCGCGATCTGGCCTCGGCGGGTATTACGGTGGTCAGCGGCCTGGCTCTGGGCATCGACGGAGTGGCCCACCAGGCAGCGTTGGAATGCGGCGGGCGCACCATCGCCGTGGTCGCGGGCGGACTGGATTCGATCTACCCCAAGGAACATACCGGCCTCTACCGGCGCATTCAGAGCCGTGGGGCGGTAATCAGCGAGCATCCCTTGGGCATGCGGCCTGATCCGCGCAGTTTCCCCCGCCGGAACCGTCTCATCAGCGGCATGACTCTGGGCACGGTGGTGGTGGAGGCCGCCGAAGGCAGCGGCACCCGCTGGACGGTTTACCAAGCCCTGGAACAGGATCGTGAGGTATTCTGCGTTCCCGGCAGCATCTTCTCGCCGGCCAGCCGCTTCACCAACCGCATGATAAAAGAAGGGGCTAAACTGGTTGCCGATTACACCGATATTCTGGAAGAATTGAACCTGCGCGATGCGGCGCCCTCAAATCACGAGCGTGTCGGCGGGCAGTCCAGTCAAGCCCGCAGCTTGACGGAAACGTTAGAAGAACAGGAGAACGAAGAAACGGAGGATCTGGACGCCGGAGAACTGGCCCTGCTGTCCTTCTTGTCCGCAGAGCCGATGCACGTGGATGACCTTTGCCGTCTCTCCGGTCTGCCCATAGCCTCCGTTACAAGTATGTTGACGTTGCTGGAGATCAAAGAGAAAGTCCAACCGGCGGGAATTATGCACTATGTCAGAACGTCTGCCGCGGAGGTGACCCATGGCGACTAAGGCCACAGCCGCGAGCGCCAAGAAGGAAGGCAAGGCAGCAGGCAAATCCGCAGCCAGCAAAAAGGCCGGGTCAACCGCCGCGGCCAAGAAAGGCAAAACCACGTCCCGGGCGGCCGGCAAGTCCACCGCTCGCGGTTCCTCACGAGCCGCGGCCACCCCGAGAGGCAGCGGGAAAGACCTCGTAATCGTGGAGTCCCCGGCCAAGGCCCGCACCGTGGGACAGATACTGGGTAGCAAATACGTGGTGACCGCTTCCCAGGGGCATCTGCGCGATCTGCCCAAGAGCAAGATCGGGGTGAACGTTGAGCAGGATTTCGAGCCGTCTTACGTGGTGATGCAGGACAAGCGGTCCCTGCTGAAGGAACTCAGGACGGCGGGAGACTCGGCCAACGACATCTACCTGGCTACCGACCCTGACCGGGAGGGAGAGGCCATATCCTGGCACCTGCAAGCTGCGGCCAAGTGGAACGAGCGGGCTTCCATGCCCAAGCGGGTGGTGTTTCACGAAATCACCCGGGAGGCGGTGGAGGAGGCTTTCCAACATCCGCGGGAAATTGATATGCAGCTCGTCAACGCCCAGCAGGCTCGCCGCATCCTGGACCGGCTGGTGGGGTACGAAATCAGCCCGCTGCTCTGGCGGCGGGTGCAGCGGGGCCTGTCGGCGGGCCGCGTCCAGTCCGTTGCCCTGCGGATGGTCGTTGACCGCGAGCGGGAAATCAACGCCTTCGTTCCGGTGGAATCTTGGACGCTGGACGCCGCCCTTCGGAAGCAGGACACTCCGGCGGCGGCCGGCGGCGAAGGCGGCGCCGAGGGAGGAGAGTTCCCCGCCCGGCTTCATTCCCTGAAGGGCAATCGGAACCGGCTGAACATCCCCAACGAGGAGCAGGCCCGCGCGCTGGAATCCGAACTACAGGGCGCGGCCTACAAGGTTGCCGACGTCCGCAAGCGGGACGTGCGGCAGCGTCCGGCGCCCCCGTTCACCACCAGCACGTTGCAGCAGGACGCCGGACGCAAGCTGCGCTTTACCGCCCAGCGCACCATGGCCGTCGCTCAGCAGCTATACGAAGGACTGGAAATCGGCGGCGAGGGCTCCGTGGGCTTGATTACCTACATGAGGACCGATTCCACTCAGGTGGCTGCCTCAGCCATTTCCGAGGTGCGCGATTACGTCTCCGGGCGGTACGGCAAGGACCATATGCCCGAGAAACCACGCCTGCATTCCCGCCGCTCCAAGGCGGCTCAGGAGGCCCATGAGGCCATTCGTCCCACGTCCATCCAGCGCCACCCGGACTCGCTGCGGCCTTTCCTGTCCCGGGAGCAGCTCAACCTGTATACCCTGATCTGGGAGCGGATGCTGGCCAGCCAGATGGCCGACGCCATTTCCGAAGCCACCACGGTGGACATAGACGCCGTTTGCCGACAGTCGGACAATGTCTACAATTTCCGGGCCACCGGGTCGGTTCTTCGCTTCGCCGGGTTCCGAACGGTGTATCTTGAAGGGCGTGACGAAACCGCTGACGATGGCGAGAGCGGCTCCACTCTGCCCCCGCTGGCCGCGGGCGACGCGCTCGATTGCTCGAAACTGGAGGCCAATCAGCATTTCACCGAGCCGCCGCCGCGCTACACTGAGGCCACGCTGATCCGGGCAATGGAGGAACGAGGCATCGGGCGGCCTAGCACCTATGCGCCCACCATCGGAACATTGGTGGAGCGCCGGTACGTGGAGCGCGAGTCAGCGTCTCGAGGGCGAGGGCGCCTCACGCCGACGCAACTGGGAATGACGGTGACCGACCTGCTGACCGAGCATTTCACCGACGTTATGGACCTGGACTTCACCGCCAAGATGGAAGAGGAACTGGACGGTGTGGCCCAAGGAGACCGGGAATGGGTGCCGATGTTGCGCGATTTCTATAGTCCTTTCCACGAAGCGGTGAGCAAGGCCAATGAGACCTTCACCCGCGCCGAGGAAACGGACGAGGTGTGCGAAAAGTGCGGCCAGCCCATGGCCATCAAGACCGGCCGCTTCGGACGCTTCCTCGCTTGCACCGGCTACCCCCAATGCCGCAACACCAAGGATATGGGCGATAACCCCGGAACGCCCTTCGAGGAAGCTACGGACGAAGTCTGCGAGAAATGCGAGCGGCCGATGGTCATACGCACCGGACGCTATGGGCGTTTCCTGGCTTGTACCGGGTACAACGCGGAGGAAAATCCGTGCCAGAACCGCCGCAACCTGCTCAACAAGATCGGCGTCCCGTGCCCCGACTGCGGTGGCGACCTAGTGGAGCGGCGGGCGCGGGGCCGGGGCGGCCGTCCCTTCTGGGGCTGCTCCCGATACCCGTCCTGCGAGTTCATCATCAACCGGCGGCCCGTGGCTAAACCCTGTCCCCAGTGCGGCAAGATGATGGCCCAGAAAAACCGCAACGAAATCGTCTGCACCGCCTGCGATTGGCAGGAATCGGCGGTAGAGGCCAGTCAGACCGAGGAGTTGGCGGCAGTTGGCGACTAGCCCGGTAATAGAGCGCGAATCCGGGGGCGATACCCCGGCGAATGCCGCTGAGTTCGACCGGCGCCGGGAACGTTTCCCCCAATACCTGCGCGGACAGAAGGGCCTTTCGGAAAATACCGAGCGGGTCTATATGAGTGACCTGCTGGCTTTCCGTGAGTACCTGCTTCGGGAAAACCTGTCGCTGATGGATATGGACCGGGCCACCCTCCGGGGCTACCTGGCCTGGCTGGCCACGCCGGAACGCGACGGCGGCAAGGGTTACCAGCGGGTGAGCGTGGCCCGCAAGCTCACTGTCCTGCGCTCCTTCTATCTGTTCTTGGTGCAGGAGGGGCTGTTTCAGTCCACCCCCGTTCCGTCCGGGCGGAGCTTCCGTCTGAAAGTGACTAAGCCCCTGCCCACGTTCCTAGGCCACAACGAGGCCGGCCGCCTGCTGGACGCGCCCGACGGCGCTACGCCCATCGGGATGCGGGACAAGGCGATTCTGGAAATGCTTTACGGTTGTGGACTCCGGCTGGCGGAAATTCAGGGAATGGACGTTGGCGACGTCAATTTCGGCCAGCGGTCGGCGCTGGTGCGCGGCAAGGGGGATAAGGAGCGGGAGGCGCTGTTTGGCCGCCCGGCGGAAGAAGCTCTGTTGCGCTATATGAACGAAGGCCGTTCCGCATTGGCTGAAGAGGCCGCGCCGGGCAAGAAGTCCGATGCCCTGTTCCTGAACCGCTACGGGCAGCGGCTTTCCCGCCGCAGCATCGAGGCGCTGGTAAAACGCCATTCCGCGGCGGCCGGAACCCGCGACGACGTTCACCCCCACACCCTGCGCCACACCTTCGCCACCCATATGCTGGAGGGGGGCGCCGACTTGCGGGTGATCCAAGAACTGTTGGGCCACTCCAGCCCGCAGACCACCCAGATATACACTCATATAACCAAGTCCGAAGCCCTTGAAGCCTACCTGACTCACCACCCGCGGGCCGACGAGCCCACGGGCGCCGCCGTTTCCGTTCCGGCGGAACCGGAAGGGGAGGAATAGCATTCCCATGGCCCGCTTTCTGGTGCTCAACGGCCCCAACATCAATATGCTGGGCCGGCGCGATGCCGGTTTCTACGGCGTCAAGACGCTGGAGGAGGTTAATGCCGAAATCCGGGCCGTCGCGGAGCGAATCGGCGCCGAGGTTGAATTCTGCCAGTCCAACCACGAGGGCGCGCTGGTGGACTGCATCCAAGAAGCGCGGGAGCGCATAGACGGGCTGATAGTCAACGGCGGCGCCCTCACCCATTACGGTCTGACGCTCAAAGACGCACTGATAGACTGCCGCAAGCCCTTCATCGAAGTGCATCTCAGCAACCCGCTGGCCCGCGACGAGTGGCGGCGGCACTCCGTGCTGTCGGACATAGCGCGGGGGCAAATTGCAGGCTTCGGGTGGAGAAGTTATACTGCTGCACTAGAAATACTGGCCGCACTGGTGGAGGAAGAGTCCCCATGATGCAATCGCGACTGGCAACCTTTGTCGCCAAGCTGCCTGAACGGGAAGTGGACGCAATGCTGGTCTCCGGCGCCGAGAACCGGCGGTATCTGTCCGGTTTTTCCGGCTCGGCGGGCTACCTGTTCATAACCGGCGAACGGGCCCACTTGGCTACTGACTTCCGGTATACCGAGCAGGCAACGGCCCAGGCCCCCCATTTCAGCGTCGAACAGGTCCGGGTTGGCTGGGATTGGCTTATCGCCCAGCTCAAGGAATCCGGCGCGAAGCGGCTGGGGTTCGAGGGCCAGGCAATGACTGTCGCCACCTACAACAGCTTGACGAAAGCCATCAGCGAAGACTCCGGCCTTGCCAGCTTGGAGTTGGTTCCATTTATTGACCTGACGGACGACCAGCGCAGCTTCAAGGACTCCGGCGAGCTGGAACTGTTGCAGAAGGCCATAGACGCTTCCGACCGAGCAATGGAGGCGGTATGCCCGGCCATAACCGAGGGTATGACCGAGCGTGAAGTCGCTTGGCGGATGGAGATGGCGATGCGCGACGCCGGTTCCGACGGCATCAGCTTCGATACCATCGTGGCCGCCGGGACCAACGGGGCCATGGCCCATCATATGCCCACCGACAAGGTAATCCGGCGCGGAGAGCCTATCGTCATTGACATGGGCGCCAAGGTGGGCGGCTACTGCTCCGACATCACGCGCACGGTGGTGGTGGGGGAGCCGGACGAGATGTTCCACAAGATTTATAACATCGTCCTGAACGCCCAGCTCACCGCCATCAGAGACGTTAAAGTCGGGATGAACGGGGAGGAGGCGGACAAACTGGCCCGGGACGTAATCGCCGACGCCGGCTATGGCGACAACTTCGGACACAGCCTCGGTCATGGCGTGGGCTTGGCAGTGCACGAGATGCCTAGGGTCAGCCCCCGCTCCACCGACCCGCTGGACGTAAACTCCGTGTTCACCGTGGAACCGGGCATCTATCTTTCCGGCTGGGGTGGCGTCCGCATCGAGGACATCGTAATCCTTCGGGAAGACGGCGCAACGCCCTTGAGCCAGGCATCGAAGTGAAAGGGAATTATGTTGCGGCGGGCCAACTTGCGGTTTGCCCCGCCGCAACCCTGCCAGACAAGACTAACAGGCGGTTGGCATGAGCATAAATTTCAGCGACCTCAATCGCGGCCTGGTTATCGAACTGGACGGCGCGCCGTGGATGGTTATGGATTACGAGCGCCACAAGATGCAGCAGCGGGCCCCGGTCACTCGCATCAAGATGAAGAACCTGCTCAGCGGCGCGGTGGTGGAGCGCACCTTTCAGCGTTACGACACCGACTTCACCGTGGCCGACATTGACAACCGTTCTACGCAATACCTGTACACCGACGGCGAGTTCTATTATTTCCTGGACCAGGAAACCTTCGACCAGTACGAATTGACCACCGGCATTCTTGGCGAGTCTTTGGGCTACCTGAAGGAAAACGCGCAGGTCGAGGTTGTGTTCTACAAAGGCGCGGCCATCAGCATCAACCTGCCCACCCACGTGGAGCTGGAAGTAACCGAAACCGCGCCGTCCTTCCGGGGGGATACCGCCCAGGGCGGCAACAAGCCGGCGACTTTGGAGACCGGCCTCCGCATCAACGTCCCCATGTTCATCACCCCCGGCACGGTGGTGCGGGTGGACACCCGCAGCGGGGCCTACACCGAGCGCGTGAGCTGACGGCGTGCCAACCTACACGGTCAGCCAGGTAACGGCGGAAATAAAGGAGTTGCTGGAAAGCAATCCCTTCCTGGCCGACCTGTGGATTGAAGGCGAGATTTCCAACCTGAGCATCGCCTCGTCCGGCCACGCCTACTTCAACCTGAAGGATCAGCGCGCCGTGCTGCAAGGGGTGATGTTCCGCAACCGGCGCGGCGTGGATCTGCTTAGGAACGGGGTATCGGTCGCCGTCCATGGGCGCGTGTCCTTCTACGAGCCTCGTGGAACCCTCAACATATCCGTGGACGTGGTCGCGCCCCAGGGCTTGGGCGAGCTGGCGCTGGAGCTGGAACGCCTCAAGGAAAAGCTGGCCGCAGAGGGTCTTTTCGACCCGGCCCGAAAGCGTCCCCTGCCCGTTTTCCCGAGGGTTATCGGCGTGGTGACTTCGCCCACCGGGGCGGTGTTCCACGACATCCAGAACGTGTTGTCCCGCCGTTATCCCTTAGCCAAGCTGGTGCTGTCCCCGGCCACGGTTCAGGGAGCCAACGCCAAGGAAAGCATAGCCGCGGCCCTGGAGCGGCTGGACTACGAAGGCGGCTGCGACGTGATAATCGTGGCGCGGGGCGGCGGCTCTTTGGAAGACCTGTGGGCCTTCAACGAGGAGGTTGTCGCCCGGGCCATATACGCTTGCGGGACGCCGGTGGTCAGCGGCGTGGGACACGAGACCGATGAGACCATCGCGGACTATGTGGCCGACGTGCGCGCCCCCACGCCCTCGGCGGCGGCGGAACTGGCAACGCCCGACATCCGCGACCTGAAGGCCACCGTCGTCCACCTGTCAAGTATGATGGCCCGCACCCTGTCCGTCCGCCTGCAACAGGAAAGGAATACGGTGGATCGCGCCCGCCGCCAACTGGAAGCGGGCCTGCCCGACATCGGCACGCTGCGACGGCGCATTGACGACCAGTCGCGCATCGCCGCAACTGCGGTGACGTCGCTGTCGAAGCAGAGGCGGCTGGAGGTGGATGGCCTATGCCAGCGGCTCAAGGGTTTGGATCCCCAGGCCACTCTGTCCCGCGGGTTCGCTGTGGTGGAACTGACGGCTTCCGGCCAGGCCCTTACCAGCACCGGGCAGGCGCGCTCGGGAGATGCGCTTAGCATAACGGTCTCCGACGGCACGATTCCGGCGGTGGCCGGCCCGCCGGGGCCAATCCCGGCAACGCCCGCTGCACCGGCGAGAAAGATGGGGCGCAAGGTGAGGGCAAAGGCAGCCCCGGCTTCGGCGAATTTGTTCTAGGAGCGTACCGGGCCAGGCGCGCCCTTGCGCTCCGGCCGCGAAATACCGGCGCCAGTTGAGAATGCCGCTATGACCTCCGATGATGCGCAGCCCCTTAGTTTCGAGGACGCCTTCCGGCAGTTGACCGAGATTGCCGAAGGGATGGAAAAGGGCGGCCTGACCCTGACCGAGGCGACGGCCCGCTTCGGGCAGGGGATGAAGCTGGTGCAGCACTGCAACCGTCTGCTGGACACCGCCGAACTGGAGATTACCCAACTGCGGGAGAGCCACCAGAGACCTGGCGCGCCCTCCGGTCGTCAAAACGATTCCGAGCCACCCCTGGACTATCCGCCGGATGATGACGGATTGTACGAAGAAGAAGATAGCCTGCCCTTTTAACCTTCCGAGGGCTGCCGACTGCTGATGCCGCCGGACTTGGTCAGAATCGACCTGCACGTCCATACCCGCCACTCCCATGACTCTGCGGCGCCGGTGTCATCGGTGCTGTGGCGGTGCCGCGACTCCGGTCTGGGCTTGGTCGCCATAACCGACCACGACAACATACGGGGCGGGCTGGAGGCCAGAGAGAAGGGAGGGCTTCCGGTAATCGTGGGCGAGGAAATCAAGTCGGAGAAGGGCGACATAATCGGGCTGTTCCTGGAGGAGCCGGTGCCGCCCCGGTTGCCCCCGCTGGAAACCGTGAAACGGATCAAGGCCCAAGGCGGGCTGGTGGGGGTTCCGCATCCCTTCGACCGCGTCCGGCCCACGGCGATGGGGCGGCGCGAGTTGCTGGAAATCCTGCCTTGGGTGGATTTCCTGGAAGGCTATAACGCCCATACTCTATTGTCGGCAGATAACCGGCAGGGCGCCGATTTTGCCGCGGCCCATTCGGTGCCGGTGGTGGCGTGCAGCGATTCTCATTCCGCCTTTGAGCTGGGCCGGACTTACACCGAGGTCCCGGCGGCGGAACTGGACGGCACTCCGGGGGGGCTGATGCGGGCAATTCGCGCCGGGGTCTGCGTGGGCCGTCGGCCCCCGCCGTGGCTGCTGCTGGCTCCGGGCTACGCCAAACTGAGCAAGCTGCTGGGCTGAATATGCTGCGAATCGGATGGTTCTCCACTGGCCGGGGCGAAGGCTCGCGGGGGCTGCTGAGCTTCGTGCAGCAGCGGCTGGGGGATATTGACGCCCGTATTGACTTCGTGTTCAGCAACCGCGCCCCGGGCGAGGCCGAAGGCTCCGATGAGTATTTCTGCCTAGTGCAGCATTATGGACTGCCGTTGCTAACCCACTCGTCTGCGGCGTTCCGCAGGCGGGCGGGGGGGCGCTTTGCCGACCACCGCGCCGAGTACGACGCCGAAGTGCTGGGCTTGCTGTCGGGTTATCGCCCGGATGTCTGCGTTTTGGCCGGCTATATGCTAATTGCCAGCGGCCGACTGTGCCGGGCCTTCCCGCTGCTGAACCTGCACCCGGCCCTGCCCGACGGCCCCATCGGTGCCTGGCAGGAGGTGGTGTGGCAGCTCATCGGCCAGCGGGCCGCCCGCACCGGGGCGATGATGCACCTGGCAACGGAAGCGGTGGATCGGGGGCCGGTGGTGTCCTATGTCACCGTGCCTCTGAACACGCCGGAACTTGAACCGCACTGGCTGGAACTGGGCCACCGGGAGGTCGCCGAAATTAAGGCTGAACAAGGCGAGAACTGCGAGCTGTTTCGTCTGATTCGGGCCGCGCAGTATTCGCGGGAACCCTATCTGCTGCTGGAAACCCTGCGGGCGCTTAGCCGCGGCGGTATTGCTCTGGATGCCGGAGAAGTGAGGATTGCGGGAGACGGGGGAGCAGACCCGCAACGGTTCGGGGGGCTGTGCTTGGACGAAAGCATCGAGGAAGCGATGCGGAGGGAGGGCGCGCTCTAGGCCGACTTGCGGATTGGCTCTGACGGCAAGGCTATCTCAGACCCGCTGGCGCTGTACAGGGTCGGGGGCGCAAATCCTTCGATGCTGTTGCTGTCCACCACGCAACGGGTTGCGCCGGTCATTGAGGGCAGGTCATACATCACGTCCAGCAGCGTATCCTCGATGACGTAGCGCAGGCAGCGGGCGCCGGTGGCGTGTTCCAAGGCCCGATCCGCGGCCGCTTCCAGCGCTTCCCGGGTGAACTCCAGCTCCACGCCATCCATCCTGAACAGGTGCTGGTACTGCCTGATGATGGCGTTTTTAGGCTCGGTCAGAACCCGGACCAAGGCGTCGCGGTCCAGTTGCTCCAGCATAACCGTAACCGGCAGGCGGCCCACCATCTCCGGGATGAAGCCGAATTCCAGCAGGTCGTCCGGGGTCACCGCCTGTGTTCCGCTGCCGAGGGGAGTTGGGTTTCGGCCCGCCGCCAAGAAGCCCAAGCGGGCCGACCCGGAGTTGGCCCGGCTTTCCACCACCTGCTCCAGGCCGTCGAAAGCGCCGCCGCAGATGAACAGGATGTTGCGGGTGTCTATTTGCAGGAATTCTTGGTGGGGATGTTTGCGCCCGCCTTGGGGGGGAACATTGGCTATACATCCCTCGATGATTTTCAACAGCTCCTGCTGTACGCCCTCGCCGGACACGTCCCGGGTGATGGAGCGGTTGACTCCCTCCTTGCGGGCGATTTTGTCCATCTCGTCAATGTAGATTATGCCGCGCTCGGCTCGGTATATGTCCCAGTCGGCGGCTTGTATGAGGCGGAGCAGTATATTTTCCACATCTTCGCCTACATAGCCGGACTCAGTGAGGGAGGTGGCGTCGCAGACGGCGAAGGGAACATCGAGAGTCCGGGCCAAGGTTTCCGCGAGGAGGGTCTTGCCGCAGCCTGTGGGGCCGATGAGGAGGATGTTGGCCTTCTGGATTTCGACGCCGGAGGAGTCGCCGGTACGGATGCGCTTGAAATGGTTATAAACGGCGACGCTGAGAATCTTTTTGGCCCTTTCTTGGGCCACGACGTAGGCATCGAGGTTGGCGTAGATATCCCGGGGGGCCATCATCCGCAGGGACGGGGGCGGTTCCTGCTCTTCGGCTGCTGCCTCCTCCGCTACCACCTGGGCCAGAACGCGAATGCAGTCATAGCATACTGCCGCGTGTCCCCGGCTGGAGAACATAATCTCCGCCCGGGAATTGGGCTTATCGCAGAAGGAGCATTGGGACAAGCGCGGATTGCTATAGCCGATAGTCAACGGTCACACCCCTGCTCGCAACATCTCGCCGTTGGGCCCGGCGCCCTTCCCGGTGTCCCTAACTGCCTTCCTCTTCCTTCTTGGCGTTGGCGCCGAGGATTTCGTCAATCAGCCCGTACTCGGTGGCCTGTTCAGCGGTCAGGTAGTAGTCGCGGTCGGTGTCCACGGCGATTTTGTCGTAGGGCTGGCCGGTGTTTTCCGCCAGCATCGTCCGCAGCTTTTCCTGGAGGCGGATGATTTCCCGGGCGGCGATTTCGATGTCGGAAGCCTGACCCTGGGCGCCGCCGAGGGGCTGGTGCATGTGGATGGTGGAGTTGGGCAGGGCGTAGCGTTTGCCCTTGGCGCCGCCCGACAGCAGCAGGGTGGCCATGCTGGCGGCCATCCCCAGGCAGATGGTGGAGACGTCTGGGTTGATCAACTGCATGGTGTCGTATATTGCCAGGCCGGCGCTGACCACTCCGCCGGGGCTGGTGATGTACAGGTTGATGTCCCGCTCCGGGTCTTCCCGTTCGAGGAATAGGAGCTGCGCGATGATGACGTTGGCGACCTGGTCGTTGATGGGGGTATTGAGGAAGACAATCCGCTCCTTGAGCAGCAGGGAGTAGATGTCAAAAGCCCGCTCACCCCTGGGGCTGGTCTCAATGACCATGGGAATTATGCTCTGCGGTACGAATAGTCCGTTGTCGCGGGGCGTGTCAGGCATTGGATAGTCTCCTTGTTTTCGGTTCCGGTTTCAGCAGTGCGACAGGGATGCGCTAGGCGTTCTGGCTGTCCTGCTTCTTGGCGGTGAGAATTTCGTCAATCCAGCCGTATTCCAAGGCTTCCTCGGCGGTGAGGTAGAAGTCCCGGCTGGAGTCTTGGGCCACTTTTTCGTAGGGCTGGCCCGTGTTTTCCGCGAGGATGGTGTTCAGTTGCCGTTCCAAGCGGAGGATTTCCCGGGCGGCGATTTCGATGTCGGAAGCCTGGCCCTGGGCCCCGCCCATAGCCTGGTGGGTGTGTATGGTGGAGTTGGGCAGCGCGTAACGCTTTCCCTTGGCGCCTCCGGCCAGAAGGAATGATGCCATGCTGGCGGCCATGCCCAAGCAGATGGTTGATACGTCAGGGCCGATCAGCTGCATCGTGTCGTAAATTGCGAACCCGGAACGGATAACCCCGCCGGGACTGGTGATATAGAGGTTGATGTCCCGCTCCGGGTCTTCCCGTTCGAGGAAGAGAAGCTGGGCGATGATGGTGTTGGCGACCCGGTCGTTGATGGGCGTGTTCAGGAAAACAATCCGTTCCCGCAGGAGGAGGGAATAGATGTCGAAAGCGCGTTCTCCCCTGGGGCTGGTCTCAATGACCGTGGGTATGATGGCCTGGGGCAGGAAAAGTCCGTTTTGTTGCCCGTTTTGTTGCATGTGGTTAAGCATTTGATGCCTCTCCGGTTTCGGCGGAGTCCGGGCTGTCCGCACCGGCATCCGGGGCGGGTTCGTCCGGGGCTGCGCCTTCTTGATGGCGCTCTTGGTCGGCAGGGTCTTCGCTGCTTCCGTTATCCGGCGGGGCGTCTCCCTGGACAATTTCCACCAGCCGGGCCAGCACCTTGCGGTTGAGCAGGGAGGAGCGGATGGATTCCCGCGAGTCCTCGCTGTTCAGCATACGGCGCAGGCCCTCGGAGGTTTCTTCCTTCTCGTCCTCCATAAGGCGGTCTATTTCCTCGTCCACCTCGGCGAGTTCGACTTCCACCTGCTCCTGCTCGGCCAGCTTGCGGAGGATCAGTAGCGTGGCTAAGCGGTCTTCCGCTTGGGGGCGGAGCTGCCCTTCCCATTGCTCTTCGGTCTGGCCGATGAAGCGGAGGTAGGTGTCCATGTCGAGGCGCTGGTTGCGAAGGGTGCGCTGGTGGTCTTCGCGGATGGATTCCATTTCGCGCTGGTAGATGAGTTCCGAGGCCTGAATGGTGGCAATCTTCTTGACTTCCTCCAAGCTGTTGCGCTCCAGCTCCCGAAGAGCGGCGGTCTCGGCGTCCTCGGTGAGCCGTTGGCGAATGTGTTGGGAAAGGGCCTCCAGGCTCTCGAAGCCTTCCCGCACGCCCTTGGCGAACTCGTCGTCCAGTTCGGGCAGCAGCTTCTCCTTCACGGCAATGACTTCAACCCGGAAGCGGCACTCGCTGGCGGCGGAACCTTCGGGAATGGACCCCTCCGGGAGCGGAAGGGTGAACTCCTTTTCCTGCTCCTCGGTCATACCCTCGATGTAGACCGAGAAGCCCGGCACCGGGAGGTTGTTGTCCATCTGGGGAATGTAGTCAACGCCGTCGTCGTTGATCACCTCCTCCCCGGCAACGGTCCCACGCACGTTCAGGGTGACCAGATCGCCGAAGGCCACGGGGCGCCCGGCAGGTTCCCAAGGGGCGCTTTCGTAGCGAAGGCTTTCCAGCACCCGGTTGACGTCTTCGTCTCCGACGTCAACGCCGGGGGGCTGGAGGCGAATGGAGCGGAAATCTCCCAAGTCCACCGTGGGCTCCAGCGGCACTATGGCCTTGAAGGACACCGGCTCCAGGTCCAGGACTTCCAGTTGCGGCTCCATGAAAGCTCTGATTTCATGTTCCCGCAAGACCTTGTCCAAGGACTCGGGAATCATGAACTCCAGAGCTTCCTGAACCAGGGTGTCGCGCCCCAAGTGGCTCTCCACAATGGAGCGGGGAGCCTTTCCGGGCCGGAAGCCGGGGATGCGGACACGGCTGGCTAACCGACGGTAGGATCGGTTCAGGAAGGGTTCCTCGTCTTCGGAATCCATAAGGATGCTGAGAGTCACTTCGGTCGGATTTTCCGATTCCCGTGTAACGTTCACCGGCTACCTTCTACATCTCAACTGCGCCCTGCCTAGCGGTTGGCGCATGGATTGCCCATGCCGTTCGATGGGGTGTGCCAAGTATAGCACAGACGGGTTTAGCGCAAAAGCGGGCCGGAGGGCGGGCGTCATGGCGGAGAAGCCAATGCGCCCAGCCATCGCCGAGGAACGATATTGACCAAAATCATAAAATTGTCTAAAAACTTTATTAAATTTTAATTGACATACGCAGAGGCGGTTGGTAATTTCATTATGTTTCACGTCGGGAGTTCCGGCCTGGGCCTCCCGTCCCCCGGACATCAGGGCAGCGCCGCCAAGTGGGGCGAAGGTTGGTCGGGCAGTGGTTTTGGCGATAGGCATAACCGGAAAAACGGCAAAGGGTGGCATAGTGGCGGACGAGTGGCCCTCAGGGGATATGGCGGCCCCCGCCTTCGGCCTCGCCGGGCCGCATCCCCCGGAGTACCACCTGCCGGTCATGGCCGGGGAGGTCGTCAGCGGCCTTGCCGTTGAGGAAAACGCCATTATCTTGGACGGCACCTTGGGCGAGGGCGGCCATTCCGAAGCCATCTTGGAATCCAACCCGCAGGCCCGGCTGGTCATCGGCGTTGACCTGGACCGGCGTTCCGTGGCCGCGGCATCCCAGCGTCTCTCTCCCTTTGCCTCGCGTTTCTTGCCTCTCCGGGGCAACTACGCCGACATGGTCCCACTGGCTGCGGAGCAGGGCGTCCGGCGAGTGGATGGCGTGCTGCTGGACCTGGGCTTCTCTTCCCGGCAGGTGGCCCGCCCCGGTTATGGGTTTTCCTTCCAGACCGACGAGCCGCTGGATATGCGCTACGACCCAGGGCAGGCATTGGACGCTTCCGCCATCGTCAACTCCCGTTCCGAGCGCGAGTTGGCGGAACTGTTCAGGCGATACGGCGAAGAGCCCCGCGCCAGGGCTATCGCCCGAGCCATCGTCCGGGAGCGGGCGGGCCGTCCCCTCACCTCGACTGCGGCCTTGGCGGCTGTGGTGGAGCGATTGGCCGGAGGGCGAGGCGGCCGCCGGACGCACCCGGCAACCCGTGTCTTCCAGGCCCTGCGAATAGCGGTAAACGGCGAGCTGGATAACTTGCAAGCCGGGCTGGAGGCCGCCGTGACGCTGTTGCGCCCCGGAGGGCGTTTGGCGGTCATCAGCTACCACAGCCTTGAGGACCGCATTGTGAAAAACTTTCTGGCCCGCCAGTCCGCCGCCTGCATCTGCCCCCCCGGTCTGCCGGTATGCGTCTGCGGGCACAGCCCAACCCTGGAAATCATAAACCGCCGAGTGGTGCGGCCCTCTGCTGCGGAAGTTGCATCCAACCCGCGCAGCCGAAGCGCCCGGCTGCGTCTGGCCCAACGCACGCAGTCTAGCAAGAAATTGCACGACCTACGATCTAGTGAAGGGTGGTGACACAATGAGAGACACGTTCTATACCGCAGTAGATATAGGCACGTCGAAAGTGACTGTTCTGCTTTCGCGGGTGGGAACCGAAGGCGACCTGAAAATCTTCGGCACGGGTATCGTTCCTTCCCAGGGCATACATAGGGGACGGGTTGAGAATATCGAAGAGGCGAGGACTTCGGTCAATGCGGCTCTCACCGAAGCGCGCCGCTATATAGGCCGCGGCTCCGTGGCGTGCAGCGCCTACGTCAGCGTCAGCGGCTCTCATATCTCCAGCGTCAACCGCTCCGAGATTCTGGACAATCAGGCAACCCCGGACGACATATCAACCAAGATGCTGGAAGGTCTGCTACAGGGTTCTATCCCGAAGATTGAACAAAATCAGCAGGTACTGCACGTCATACCCATGGGCTACACGGTGGACGGGTTGAGCGGAGTGCGCAATCCGATGGGGCTGGCGGGAAACATGGTCGAAGTCGAGGCTCACGTGGTGGTGGGGGAAGCCGTCGTCCTACAGAACACCATTAAGGCCGTTGAAGCCAAGGACGTAGCGGTGCAAAGCCTGGTGATGCAGGGAATGGCGTCTGCGGAATCCACCCTCACCGGGGACGAGCGGGAAATGGGAGTCGTGTTGCTGGACATCGGCGCAGGCACCTCCGACCTGGTGGTGTACCGCCAAGGCACGCCCTGGTATTCCACGGTTCTGCCGGTGGGCGGACACGCGCTGACCAGGGACTTGGCGACGGCCCTGCGCGCCCCCCTGCACGTGGCGGAGGAGGTCAAGACGAAGTGGGGGAGCGTTGACCCGGAAAACGTCTCCGGCAATGAAGAAGTCGAATTGCCTCCTTTCCAAGGCCAACGCCGGAAGACGGTTCCCCGGCGCGGCTTGGCCGAGCCGCTGCATGACCGCATGACCGAAATCCTGAAAATGGCGATAACCTGCGTCCGCCAAGCGGGAGTGAGCGACTGGCCGATCGGAGGTCTGGTGCTGACCGGCGGCGGCTCCCGGATGGCCGGACTGCCTGAGCTGGCGGCCCGAATGGTGGGCGAGCCGGTGCGGGTGGGATACCCCTACGGGATCTACGGCCTGCCCGCTCAGCTCCGCAAACCCGCATTCTCGACGGCGGTGGGTCTGTTGCTCTGGGGCATCAAACACCACGACAACTTCCAGAAGCTGGGCACGGCAACAAGCAAAGAGACCAAGACGAGGCGCTGGCGGCCGCGGTTCCGGCCTTCCGTGAGGCGGAAAGTGGGGACGGGTTAGCCGATCCGCGCGGCCCTCGAAAGGGCATTGGCAGGGATCAAGGCAAGGGAAGGCAGACACCGAGGGACAAGGGGGATGGAATTGTAAACCCAGAGGATTAGCCCTCAATTTGGCAACGGGTTACACCACAACCGGGTTTCGTCGAGCCGGAACATTAAAATCATCACACGGTGCGGAGGAAGCGTAATGACATCGGCGGCATGGGAGTCCCTGGAAGAACCGGAAAACACCTTTGACATGGTTCAGGAAATCAACGCCGGAGCGCCCACCATCAAGGTGGTCGGCGTGGGCGGCGGCGGCTCCAACGCAGTGAGCCGGATGTACAAGGAAAAACTCCCGGTGGTGGAATACTACAGCATCAATACCGACGCCCAGCACCTTTTCCGGCTGGATGTTCCTTACCGCATGGCTATCGGCAACAGCTTGACTCGCGGCTTGGGGGCCGGGGCCAACCCCGACCTGGGACGCCAAGCGGCGGAAGAGAGCCGACAGGAGATAGCGCAGTCCATGCAGGGGGCGGACTTGGTGTTCATCGCCGTGGGCATGGGCGGCGGCACCGGCACGGGCGCTTCCCCGGTAGTGGCCCAGATTGCCAAGGAGTCGGGGGCCTTGACGGTGGGCGTGGTCAGCCGTCCCTTCTCCTTTGAGGCCGCCACCCGCAAGAAGAACGCGGAGGAAGGCATCTCCAGGCTGAAGGATCACGTGGACACGCTTATCGTCATCCCCAACGACCGCCTTCTCCACTTGGTGGACGGCGGGGACTCGACCTATACTTGGGAAGACGCCCTGCATATGGCCGACTCGGTGCTGCAACAGGGCATTCAGGCCATCGCTGAGGTCATCACGGTGCCCGGCGAAATCAACGTGGACTTTGCTGACGTCCGCACCATCCTGAGCAACGCCGGCCCGGCCTGGCTGGCCATCGGCAAGGGGAGGGGCGAGAACCGGGCGGTGGACGCAGCCCGCATGGCTACCAAGAGCCCGCTGCTGGACATCACGATGGACGGGGCCAAGCGCATCCTGTTCGTCATCACCGGCGGGGCCAGCCTGACGTTGCAGGAAGTGCAGGACGCCGCCCAGGTCATTCAGGATATGTCCGACCCCGAGGCCAACATAATCTTCGGCACCTGCCGCGATCCGCGCTTGGAGGACGAAATCAAGATTACCATGGTGGCCGCGGCGTTCCCGGTGCTGGCGGAGACCCGGCAGATGCGGGAACAGGAACTGGAGCGTCTGCTCTCCGACGTTGCGCCCTTGTCCGAGGATGAGCTGGACGTTCCCAGCTTCCTGCGGCGCAACTCCGGCCAACGCCCCCGGGGCACCTTCCGGTAGGAGTCATCAACGTGGGCGGGCCAGCCTTGGCCCGTCCGTATACCGCCAACACCACGGAGTAATGTTCCCGGCATCCTGACGCACTTATCCACTATATTCCGGGAAGCAAACCGAGGACGCCGGGAATCGCATTTTGACCGTCCCTCCTGAGAGGGACGGTCATTTTTCGTTGAGAGGGCAGGGTATTCCCGGCGCGTGCTGGCAATGCTGACCGGCCGCGCCGCCCCGTCTCCAGGTCATTCCCGCAAAGGCGGGAACGACGGTTGACAGCGGGAATCGCGCATTGCCGGCACACGTTGAGAATACCCGGGCGGGAATTGACTTCCCAAGCGGTGTGAATTAGAATCCCCGCTACCAGAAATAGTACCGTGTTTTCGCGGCAGCACAATATAGCGGACATAACTTGGCTGTCTGAACTGATTATTCCGGGCAAGGGCGATGTTTTATGCGCTGTCCGTATTGCTCAGATAAAGGCTCGAAGGTTACAGACTCCAGGGTCAACGACGCGGGCATCCGCCGTCGGCGAGAGTGCTTGAATTGCCAGCGCCGCTTCACCACTCTCGAGCGAGTCCATAGCGCCCCCTTGATGGTTTCCAAACGCGACGGACGGCGCGAGGAGTTCAGCCGGGAAAAAATGATCGCCGGGTTGCGCTTGGCCTGCGCAAAGCGTCCGGTAACGGCCCGGACCATTGATAGCATTGTTGACGAGATCGAGGCCAAGTTCCAGCAAAATGGCAGCGGCGAGGTGTCATCGGACGTTCTGGGCACAGCGATAATGGACCGGCTCCACGACCTGGACTGGGTGGCCTACATCCGCTTCGCCAGCGTGCACCGGAACTTCCAGGAGATAGAGAGCTTCGAGAAGGCGGTGCGGGACCTGCGGGACGGCGAACAGCAGTTGCCGCTCTTGGATATGCCGCCGTCCCGCTCGCCGGGGAGGGGCCGCCACCGCGCCGCCGCTGCGGCCGTGGCGGCGCGCGACGGGTTGGACGATGTAGCAGCCCCCGATGCCGAGATTATTCAGCCTGAAGAGCCGGAAGAAGAAAAACTAGATGAAGCTGTGGGGATGATGGGAGGCGATAAGGAGTAACGCCTCATGGATAACGGCCTGGAAATTTCCCCGCTGACCAGACTGCTGGCCCTCAACACCGAAATCAGCGAGCTGCGAACCGAGTTGATGCGTCAGCCCGTTCCATCCGCCCGGATTGCCGAACTCCAGGACGGCATTGACTTCCGTTGCCGCCGCGGCCTCGCCACCTGCTGGCTGACCGGCGACTACGAACTGGAGGAAGAGACGGAAGACTTGGACGACGATGACAGCGCTTGACGCACTCCGGTCTCACCGGATCGGCTGAGGAAAGCCGCACAAGCCGTTGACAACCCCCTCGACAATTGAGTAGAATTAACTACCCCCTATGGTGTCTGGCTCATTATGTAATACAACATACTGTGCCACTTGTCAATGAGCCATAGGGGTCGCGGTTCAGAATATCTGACACTTGGGCCATGACAACGCCGCTCCGGAGATTATTAAATGGATGGCGGGGATGAGGGGGCTGACTTCCAGACACCTCATCCCCCTTACTTTTTTAGGAAGGGGGGTTATGACAGCTATCAGAAATGCTGCTGAAGAATCCGGCTTGAGCAACCCCAACCCGGGTAGCCGCCGCCGCATCGCCGCCGCTCTGGCGGACGCCGGTATCGCCGGCCAGATCAACCGCCGCTCCGGCGAGCTCAGCCCCAACGCCGAGGTGGTGCTGCACCGCCGCTACCTGTCCAAGGACCGCGAGGGCAACGTGCTGGAAGACGCGGACGGAATGCTGCGCCGCGTGGCCCGCAACCTGTCGCAGGCCGACGTGAACTACGGGGCCGGCGAGGCAGAGCGGCAGGCTACGGAGGATCGCTTCTATCACGCCATGCGCCGGCTGGAACTGCTGCCCAACTCCCCCACGCTGATGAACGCCGGGCGCGAGTTGCAGCAGCTTTCAGCCTGCTTCGTGCTGCCGGTTGAGGACTCCCTGAACGGGATTTTCGACAAGGTGAAGGAGACTGCGCTGATTCACAAGAGCGGCGGCGGCACCGGCTTCTCTTTCAGCCGCCTGCGCCCCGAGGGCGACGTGGTCGGCTCAACCGGCGGCGTTGCCAGCGGCCCGGTCAGCTTCATACGCGCTTTCGACACCGCCACCGACGTGGTGAAACAGGGTGGCACTCGCCGCGGCGCCAACATGGGCATCTTGGATGTGACTCACCCCGATATCCTGAAGTTCATCAAATCAAAGGAAGACGGGCAAAAGCTGGTCAACTTCAACATATCCGTGGGCGTCAATGCCGACTTTATGGAAAAGGTCAAGCGGGGCGAATCCTATGACTTGGTGAACCCGCGCGCCGGCAAGACTGCCGGGCGGCTGAATGCCCGCGAGGTGTTTGACCTGCTGGCCGAAATGGCCTGGAAGACCGGCGACCCGGGGTTGGTCTTCTTGGACGTAATCAACCGGGACAATCCCAACCCCCAGTTGGGACGGATCGAGAGCACCAACCCCTGCGGCGAACAGCCGCTCCTGCCCTACGAGTCCTGCAACTTGGCGTCCATCAACCTAGCCCGAATGGTGCGTTTCGAGAACGGCGACGTGGCCATGGATTGGGAGCGGCTCAACGAAACCGTTGAGGTGGCGGTTCACCTGCTGGACAACGTTATTGACATGAACGAGTACCCCATCCCCGAAATCGCGGAGATGAGCAGAAAGACCCGGCGCATCGGCTTGGGGGTTATGGGCTTTGCCGACCTGCTGGTGCAGCTGGCGGTGCCCTACGATTCCGAAGAGGCGCTGGAAATCGCCGGCCGGGTGATGGGCTTCATCCAAAAACGGACGCACCATGCCTCCATGGAGCTGGCGCTGGCCCGGGGCGCCTTCCCCGCCTGGGACGGCAGCATCTACAACGGCCCCGCCCGCGGCGAACCGCGCCCGATGCGGAACTCCGCGCCCACCACCATCGCGCCCACCGGAACCATCAGCATCATCGCCGGGGCCTCCAGCGGCATTGAGCCCCTGTTCGCCTTGGGCTACGTTCGCAACGTGATGGACAATACCCGCTTGGTCGAAGGAAACCCCTATTTCGAGGCGGTGGCGCGGTGCGAGGGGTTCTACTCCGAGCAGCTCATCGAAGACATCGCTCGCACCGGCTCCCTCGAAGGACTGGACGTCCCCCAGTGGGTCAAGAATGTCTTCAAGACCTCCCATGACATTTCCCCCCAGTGGCACGTGCGGATGCAGGGCGCGGCCCAGGCTCATACGGACAACGCGGTGTCCAAGACCATCAACTTCCCGCACACGGCCACGGTGGAAGACGTAGCCAGGGCCTATATGCTGGCCTACGAGCTGGGCTGCAAAGGCATTACGGTCTACCGGGACGGCAGCAAGGACGGTCAGGTTCTGAGCACCGGCGAAACCGGACAGACGCGAGAAGAAGAGCCGGCGCCGGCGCCGGTGCAGGCCACGCCCCGCAGTCGTCCGCAGTCCATTCAGGGCGTGACCGAGCGGGTGAAGACCGGCCACGGGAATATGTACGTCACCATAAATTTCGACGAAAACCACCGGCCCTTCGAGGTGTTCGGCAACCTGGGCAAGGCCGGCGGGTGCGACTCGGCGCAGTTGGAGGCCATATCCCGGCTGGTGTCGCTGGCTCTGCGTTCCGGCATAGACCCGGCCGCAGTCTTGGAGCAGTTGCGCGGCATAACCTGCTGTCCGGCCTGGGACGAGGGGACGCTGGTGCGATCCGGTCCCGACGCCGTGGCCCTGGCCTTGGAACGCCACACCGGCGGCATCGAGGGGCGGACCGCCCCCGGACAGCCGGTGCAGATGGCCTTCGCCCCGGAGGTGGTATACAACGGCAACGGCCACAGCCACGGGAACGGCAACGGGCGCACGGGCGGGAACACGCAGTTGACCGGACGGCGCTGCCCCGAATGCAACACCCCGGTCATATACCAGGAAGGCTGCTTGATGTGCGTCTCATGCGGCTGGAACAAGTGCGAATAGTTGCGGGAGCTACGCAGTTGGCGATTTCGTCCCCGCTCAGACCATCCCTCTCAGGGGGCGGAGATTTCATCGCCAACTGCGCAACTGCACAGGTTTTGACACAGAGGGCGCAGGGGAACCGGATCGCCGGTTGGACTCTGCGCCCTCTGCTTTAAACCGGCGCGTGCTATAATTCAGGGAAATTCCAAAGGACAGTTGCTATGAACGCCGACCGCAAACCTGCCATTGCGATAACTATGGGCGACCCCTGCGGCATCGGCCCGGAAGTGGTGGTCAAGGCACTGGCCGACCCTCGCGTATATGCGTCCTGCCGTCCCGTGGTGGTGGGCAGCGGCTACGCCATGGAGCAGGCGGTGGCCCTGACCGGGGCGCCGATGCGGGTTGGCCGGCCGGACGATCCGGCGGACGCCGGGCAGGACAGCGCCGTTATTGACGTTGTGGACCTCGGCAACCTGAACCCGGAAGACATTACGGTGGGCGAAATCAACCCCGTCTGCGGCAAAGCCGCCATGGAGTGGGTCACCCGTGCCGGAGAGCTGGCGCTGTCTGGGGTGGCGGACGGGCTGGCAACCGCGCCGCTGAACAAGGAAGCCGCCAGCCTGGCAGGTTACAAGTCCATCGGCCATATGGAGCTGTTGCAGGAGCTTTCCGGCGCCCGAACCGTGGCGACCATGCTTATGGCCCGCAACCTGCGCGTGGTTCACCTCACCACCCACCGTTCGTTGCGGGCGGCCTGCGACTACGTGAAGAAAGACCGTATCCTCGACTATCTGCGTCTAACCCACGACGCTTTCGTCAAGTTCGGCTTCAGGGAGCCGCGCATCGCCGCGGCCGCCCTCAATCCCCACGGCAGCGACGGGGGGCTGCTGGGCAACGAGGAAGCCGAGCAAATCGCTCCGGCGGTGGAGGCGGCCTGCGCCGAGGGAATCAATGCCTTTGGCCCGATCCCGGCCGACATCGTATTCCACCACGCGACGGAAGACCGCTACGACGCAGTGCTGGCGATGTATCACGACCAAGGCCATATTCCGGTCAAGGTCTACGGGTTTGAGGAAAGCATAACCGCCAATCTCGGCCTGCCCTTCGTGAGAACCTCGGTGGATCACGGAACCGCTTTTGACATAGCCGGCAAGGGCGTGGCCTCCCACGCCAGTATGCTGGAGTCCATCCGCCTTGCCGTCGCGCTGGTCAAGGGCGACGGTCTGGCAGGCTTTTAGAGGGTCGAGTCAACCGGAGAAAGCGCCTGTGACTGTCTGCGCAGCCTCGAAGAAGCGTCCGATTACGAAATCCGGGCCTGCGAGTTTCTGGCTAAGGGCCGCGACTGCCTGGTTGCCGGAGACCGGCATCAGGCGTCAGAAAAAGGCTGGGGCGCGGTGCTCCCATGGCGAAAGCCGTTGCGGCGGCCCAAGTCCGGGAATATGATAATCATGCGGATTTCAGAACAGTGCCGCCGGTCCCGGGTGTTGACCGGCAGCCTCCGTATCAGCGAATTCGCGGCGCCGCCAACTAACTGCGCATCAGCTATTACAGGCGCAAAAGGCGCTCGAAGGCCGGTGACATCCGCGATGGGCTGGGATATTGCAGAGTTGCCGGCCCCGCTTGCCGGGCCGGTGCGCTAACCATTGCCCACAAGCTGGAAGATCCTGCGTCAGACAGCCCTAATCAGGAAAAGGTATCGCAATGAAGCTATCGTTCATTGGCGGCGGGAAAATGGCCGAGGCCATCATCCACGGGGCGCTGGCCGGCCGGCTGGCCGCGCCGGGAGACATTGCGGTGGGCGAGCCTGTGGCCGAGCGCCGGGCCTTCCTAAAGGGGGAGTTTGGCGTGTCGCCCGTGGCCGACAATTTGGCGGCGGCCTCCGGGGCCGACCTGCTGGTGCTGGCAATCAAGCCGCAGGATCTGGGCGTGGTGCTGGCCCAATTGAAGGGCAGCCTCGGGCCGGAGCAGGCCGCCCTGTCCATTGTCGCCGGCGCCCGGATGTCCACGCTTTCGCAGGGGTTGGCTCATGATGCGGTTGTCCGGGTGATGCCCAACACGCCCGCGCAGGTGGGCAGCGGCATGACCCTCTGGACCTGCTCCCCGGGCGTGAGCGAGGGCCAGCGTGAAATGACCAAGGCCGTTCTGTCCTGCGTCGGCGAGGAGATATGCGTATCCGACGAAAAGTATATGGACATGGCGACGGCGCTGAGCGCCAGCGGCCCGGCCTATGTGTTCCTGTTCATTGAAGCGCTGATTGATGCCGGGGTGTATGTCGGCATGCCCCGCGAAATGGCCCGCACGCTGGCCCTGCAAACCGTTTTCGGAAGCGCCAGGCTGGTGATGGAGACGGGCAGGCATCCGGCGGAACTGAAAGACATGGTGGTATCCCCCGGCGGCACAACGGCCGAGGCCCTGCGGGTGCTGGAGGAACAGGGCGTTCCGGCGGCCATCCTCGCCGCAGTGGACGCCGCCTTCAGGAAATCGGGCCAGCTTGGGCAAGGCTAGACGGGGAGCCTTTTCCTTGAAATGCTTTACAGAATAATTGACTGGATTATCATCCTCTTTACCCTGACCATCTTTGCCAGGGTGATACTCTCATTCGCGGTCTATTTCATCCGTCCTCCCCACCCGCCGTGGCTGGTCACCCTGGACGGGATGATAGCCTCGATAACCGAGCCTGTGCTGGCCCCCATTCGGAGGATGATGCCCAACATGGGCGGGCTTGACTTCAGCCCGATGGTGGTGCTGGTTATTCTCTGGATCATTCGGGCCGCAGTGTCGGCGATAGCCGGTTGACCTGCAACCCGTCCCGGCGTAGACTCGAAGCGGAACCATACCAGCGGTTAGTTGAATGCAACGGCAAGAATTGCTCAAGGGAAACACGGATACGTTGCTGCTGGCCTTGTTGCAGGACGAGCCGATGTACGGCTATCAAATAGTCAAGGAAGTCAATCAACGCAGCAACGGCTATTTCGCCTTCAAGGAAGGCACGCTCTACCCCGCGTTGCACCGGCTGGAGCGGGCCGGCCTCATTGAAGGGCGGTGGGAAAACACGCCCAACAGCGTGCGCCGCCGCTACTATCTCATCACCGCCAAAGGACGGCAGGCGCTGGATGATCGCCTGCGAGAGTGGCGGCGGTTCAGCCGCGCTATGGATGCCATCATGCTGGCAGGAACTCAATAGCCAAACGTCAAGGCGTTGCTATAATGCCGGGCGCAATCAACAACTACCTTAACTCCTTGGCCCGACGGCTCCATCTCGACCCGCAGCACGAGCGGGAGATACTGGAGGAGCTACAGGCCCACATTGAAGACAAGGCCGCCGAGCTGGAAGCCGGTGGACTCGATCGCGAGGCCGCCTTGGCCTGCGCCGTCAAGGAAATGGGCGCGCCCCGAACTCTGGCCAGCCGGATGTATGCGGTTCACAGCACCGGAGTCTGGCGCGATGTGGTGCTGGCGATGCTGCCCCACTTCCTGCTGGCGGCGCTGTTCGCGCTCCACCTCTGGAGCCACTACTTCCTAGTCTCGCTGGTGCTGTTGGGCATGGCCTTCGTCACTTGGCGCAACTGGCGGGCCGGACACCCCAGCAAGTGGTCTTACACCTGGATGGGCTATACCCTGGCCGCCCCCGCCATTTCCTGGCTGCTTTCGCTGATTGCCTTGGGCTACGGCGGCTGGACGCTGCTGACCACCGGGCAGTTGCCCTTCAACGTGGCGCTTTTCTTCCTGCTTATAGGCTACGTGCCTTTCTCCATGTGGATTGTGTTCAACGTGGTGTCCAAGATAGCGAAGCGGGACTGGCTTCTGGTCTCGCTGACGGCCCTGCCCTTCCCATTCCTCACCTCGTGGGTGCTGTTCCTGAACTGGTCGGGGGGGCTGTGGAGCGACCATGCCGAGCGGATGCAGCAGTCCGATACCGCCCACGCCTGCATCTTCTTGGCCTTGGCGATAACCACAGCGGTCTTTCTGAAAGTCGGCCCGAGGCTGGTGCGCATCGGGCTGCTGGCAGTGACGACTTCCATCCTCATCGTCATAACCGCGCTGTCGCTGCCGGTGGACTTGGGGTTCGTTGCGGTGGG
This sequence comes from Dehalococcoidia bacterium, assembly GCA_965213725.1. Lineage (GTDB taxonomy): Bacteria > Chloroflexota > Dehalococcoidia > Lucifugimonadales > UBA3495 > VXOI01. Next base: position 593,346 of record OZ243924.1, on the reverse strand, counting down.
TCTGATGATTATGGCGTCGGTGGCTTTCCTGCTCTTCCCCGCGGTGCTGGAAGCGCAGGCTAACCGCCGGAACCGGCTGGGCCTGGCCGGCCAGTCGGACGAAAAGCCCGGCTGGTACTCGGACACCACCTAGCCGCCCTCGGCCGCAGTGGACGCCCCCTCGCTAATGCCCGCTCCCGATGACGACGCAGCTCGCCTGCGGGAGGCGCTGCTGGCCGATGTCCGCGCCGTTGGCCTGCGTCCCGGCAATCCCAGGCTGCTGATGCTGGCCGGGCTTCCCGGGACAGGCAAGAGCGCCTTCGCCCGGGAAGTGGCTTCCCGCTGCCCCTTCCTGACGCTGGAATCGGACCGTCTCCGCAAGACCATGGCGGCCCAGCCGGAATACACCGCCGACGAGAACCGCCGCCTTTTCGACGCCTGCCACTGGCTCATCAGCGAATTTCTGCGGCAGGGCTACCCGCTACTGTGGGACGCCACTAATATCAATGAACGGGCCCGCCGCCCGGTTTACGATATAGCCCGGAGACGGGGGGCGCCCCTCGCCGTCGTCGCGGTGACCGCGCCGCCCGAAATCGTCCGCCAACGCCTGCGCGACCGCGAAGGGGGACTGGATCCGGAAACTTGGTCTGACGCAGGATGGGACATATATTCCCGCATGGCCCAGGCGTGGGAGCCGGTGAAGCGCCGCCACCTTTTGGTGAACACTGCCGGGGACATAACGCCGACGCTGCGGCGGGTGCTGGCATGGGCAGCGAAGTAGGGCGGCCCCGGTTTCTACTGGCAAGTTTCCACTGGCAAGGCGATGGCGAATCGTTTACTCTCTGGGCAACACTCGCTCAACCGGCAGGTAAGACGAAATGAAAATCAGCGTAGAAACCACCGACATCACGGCGGTCACCACTCCGGCATTGGTGGTCAACCTGTTCAGCGGCGTCACGGCCCCCGGCGGCGCCACCGGCGCGGTGGACGCGGCCTTGGGCGGCGCCATCAGCCAACTGATAGAGGAGGGTGAAATCAAGGGCAAGCAGGGCGAGCTGACCATGTTGCACACCATGGGCAAGATCGGCCCGGCCCGCGTTCTGGTGGCCGGGCTGGGCAGGCAGGATGATTTCGACGCCGATGCGGCCCGCCGCGTGTCGGCGGAGTCCCTGCGCTACCTGCGGCGCCGCGGCGTGCGCCGGGCGGTGACCATCGCCCACGGCGCGGGCGCCGGGGGCCTGTCGCCGGAGGAGGCGGGCCGCGCCATCGCCGAGGGCGCGCTGCTGGGCCTCTACCGCTTCGACCGCTACCACAGCAACGGCAATGGCGACGAGAGCGGGGAACTGGAGGAACTGACCATCGCCGAGCGCGACGGCGGCCGCGCCCAAGCCATCCGCGACGGCGTGGCCCAAGGCCGGGCGATGGCCGATGCCGCCTTGATTGCCCGCAATATGGTCAACGAACCGGCCAACGTGATGAACCCCACCGCCATGGCCGAAACCGCCCGCCGGGTGGCCGAGGAACACGGCCTCGGCTTCAAGGCTATGGACAACGCCCAGATGAAAGAGCTGGGGATGGGCGCTTTTATCGGCGTGGCTCAAGGTTCCGACGAACCGGCCAGGCTCATCATACTCACCTACGCGGGCGACCCTGACAATCCCGGCAACAACCTGGGCCTCATCGGCAAGGGCATCACTTTCGACACCGGGGGCATATCCCTCAAGCCCGCGGCCAACATGGAAGCAATGAAGGGAGATATGGCCGGCGGCGCGTCGGTCATCGCCGCCATGCAGATAATCGCCCAACTGAAGCCTCGCATCAACGTCACCGGCATGGTGGCGGCCACCGAAAATATGCCCGGCGGGTCGGCCCAGCGGCCCGGCGACGTGGTGCGGGCGATGAACGGCAAGACCATCGAGGTCATCAACACCGACGCCGAGGGCCGCTTGGTGCTGGCCGATGCGCTGTGCCTAGCCCGCCGGCGGGGGCTGACCCGTCTGGTGGACGTCGCCACCCTCACCGGAGCCATGGTCACCGCCTTGGGCAAAGCCTGCACCGGCGTAATGGGCAACGACGCCGCGCTCATAGAGGACGTCATCCGGGCGGGCAGGCAGACCGGCGAAAAGTTCTGGGAACTGCCGATGTTCGACGAATATAAAGAGCTGATTCGCAGCGACGTGGCCGATATGAAAAACAGCGGCGGGCGTCAGGCAGGCTCCATCAGCGCCGCTTTCCTGCTCAAGGAGTTCGTCGAGGGCGCCGCTTGGGCCCATTTGGACATCGCCGGAACCTCCACGTCGGAAAAGGCGTCGGGCTACCTGGTCAAGGGCGCAACCGGCGCCCCGGCCCGCACCCTAGCGCAGTTGGCGGTGAACTTGGCAAAGGGGCTTGGCTAGTGTTCCGGTCAAGAGATGCGGAAAGGAACAATGGTGTATAATTCCCCAACCTGAACCCGCGCGAGATGATACCCGGCAAGGAGAGAAATATGGCGAAAGTTGAAGGCTTGGGACACGTCGGCATCTATGCCGAAGACATTATGAAGCAGCGCGATTTCTATACCCGCGTGCTGGGGCTTCAGATAGCCGACGAAGATTTGGACGGACGGGGAATGACCTTCCTCAGCTCCGACCCGGAGCGCGAACACCACGAGTTCGTGTTGATGAAGGGCCGCGTCACCTCCGGGGACGCCAAGGTTATCCAGCAGATTTCCTTTATTGTCCCCGGTCTGGACGACCTGAAGGAATACCACCAGCGCATCAAGGCGGAGGGCGTGGAGATAGACCGCATTGTCAGCCACGGCAACGCCTTCGGGATGTACTTCTTCGACCCGGAAGGCAACCGCGTCGAACTGTACTGCAAGACCGGGTTCCCGGTTCCGCAGCCCCACGGGGATCCCATAGACCTGGGGGCTTCCAACGAAGAGCTTATAGGCATTGCCAAGGCCGCCATTCCCGCCGGTTAGAACGCTGGACGTATGGGCCGGTTTCGGCCCTGCCGTCCGACGCCAACCCGTCATCCTGAGCCGGTCGAAGGACCCGGGCCGCCCCCCAACGCGCGGCTGCCCGGGTCCGGCCGTTTTTGGCGTCTTTAACCCCCACTCCCGCAGAGGCCGAGAAGAAGAGCCGGATGAGCAGCCTAGACGCAGTTCGATTCGACGACCTGCCCCGCGCTTACCACGTGTTCAAGTGGCGGGTGCTGCTGGTCTTTGCCGTCTTTTACCTGTTCGCCTACCTGGGGCGGTTCAGCCTCTATCCGCTGGCTCCGCTGGTCAAGGAAGACCTGGCCCTTGACAACATACAGATAGCGATTATCTGGGCGATGCTGTTCTGGGGTTTCGGGCTGGGCGATGTGTTCCACGGGCGTTTGGCGGAGGTTTTCGGGCTGCGTTTGTGGGTAATGCTGGGAGCGGTGTTGACCGCGGTTTTCAACTGGGCCACCAGTTTCGCCGTCTCACCCCTCACCATGTCGATACCGTTAGGGTTGGCCGGGTTCGTAAACGCCGCTTGCTGGGCGCCGGCCATGAGCATGATTTCCCAATGGTGGCCCCGCAGCCGCCGGGGCGTCGCCTTGGGCATCGTCGGCACCGCGGCGGGCGGCGCGATGCTGGTTATGTGGACGCTTTCCGGCTGGGTGGGCGCCGAATGGGGCTGGCGCGCCGCTTTCCGGTATCTGCCGCTGATAACTGCGGTTCTGGGAATAGCGTTTTATTTTCTGGTGCGCGACCGTCCGGCGGACATGGGGCTGCCGGAGTACGTTGAAGAGGATGCGGTATCAGCTACGCCGGAGGCCATAGACCCGCAACGGCTGCGGGGTTTGGGGCCTTACCGGGTGTTGCTGGGCAATACCCGGTTTCTGCTGGCCTGCCATGTCAAGGGGCTGGAGAATGTGGTTCGCTACGGGCTGACCACCTGGGTTGCCATCTATTACTCCGAAGCGGGCGGACTGTCCATCGAGTCCACGGTACTGGTGACGGTGCTGTTGCCGGTGGGCTACCTGATTGCGCCCCCGCTGTCGGGGTTCATTTCCGATCACTTTCTCAGGAGCCAGCGGCGGCCCCTGGTAATCTCTTCCTGCCTTGCCAGCGCCGTAATAATCGCGGTTATCGCCTTGGTGCCGCCGTCCAACGAGATTCTGGGAGCGGCGCTGCTGCTGGCCGGGGGAGTGGCCATGGGGATGTCGCCCATGTCTACGGTGTCGGTGGATATGGGGGGGCGCCGGATGGCCGGCACGGCCTCCGGCGTGCTGGACGCCCACGGCTACCTTTACGCCGGGGCGCAGGCCATCGTGTTCGGCGTGGTGCTGGATATGGCCGGCAGCCCGTGGCCCATTGTATTCCTCGCCATGGCGGCGACGCGCGTTGTGTCGGCCTATATGATCAAATCAGTGCGGGTATAGTCCGGTGCGGGCGCTTCGGATACTCCGCAAGGGCGCGTCTTGGCTGTTCCAGTTCCTGGTAGTGCTGGGGGCGCTGCTGACGTTGTTTATCGCCGTCACCCCCCAGGGCCGCGCCGGATTTCATACCGCTCTCTTCGTCACGCAGGTGCTGGACGTTCCGGTGAAGCCGCAATCGTGGTTCACCAGTGAGCCGCTGCGCCACGAGGCGCATTACCCGTCGTCCGATGGCACTGCCGTGGCCGACGTATACCGCCCCGCTGACGGCAAGCCTCACGCTGCGGTGGCGCTGTTCCTAGGGGCCAACGCTGCTGGCCGCGACGACCCGGACGTTATCAACCTAGGCAATGCTCTGGCGAGGGCCGGCTATGTCACGATGTTCCACTGGTCGCCCAGCATGGCCCTGAAGGCCAACATCGAGCCTGCCGAAACCGGAAATCTGGTGTGGGCGTTCCAGTATCTCAGCGAGCGGGAATATGTAGACCCGGAACGCGTCGGCTTGGGCGGATTCTGCGTCGGCGCATCCTTCGCGCTGGTGGCCGCGGCTGACCCGCGCATTCAGGACCGGGTGCACTTCGTAAATGCGTTCGGGCCGTATTTCGACGCCGAAACGCTGCTGCTCCAGGCGGCGTCCCGGTCGGTGGTATACGACGGGGAGCGGACTCCGTGGGAGCCGGACCGCCTGACCTTGCGGGTGCTTGCCAACGAGCTTATTGAAACGCTGGACGACCCGGCGGACATTGACGCGCTTACCCGCCGTTACCTGGACAACCAGGGTCTGACTCCGGCGGAGCTGGACGCCCTGTCGCCTCAAGCCAGAACGGTGGCCGGACTGCTGGATGGCACAACCCCGGAGAATGCCGCTGCGCTCTATGCCACGCTGACAGCCGACTTCCGGCAGGACCTGGCGGCAATCTCCCCCTCCGCTCACGTGGACCACATTCGCGCCCGCCTGCTGGTTTTGCACGACCGGCATGACCGGCTGATTCCGGCCGCCGAGTCCCGCCGTCTGCTGGCCGCGACGCAGGGCCGGGGCGACGTCCGCTACACCGAGGTGCTGGCCTTTGAGCACGTGCGGCCCAGCGGCGGCGGCATAGGAGCGCTTCTGGGGGAGGCCTTCCGACTGTACCGCCATATGTACGACATCATACGAATTGCTTGGTGACCGGGCAGCTCAAGTTTTCTTGTAGTATACTTGCATCACATCACTTCGCCTATTGCCCGCCGCTAGGCCCTGCCGGAGGTTGTCCCAATGGCGCGAAAGCGCAATAGCCACTACATCGGCTACGCCCAACCCTCCCTTTTGGAAGGGATGGCAAGAGTTCTGGACTTCGGCGGCACGCTGGAGGAATACGATATACCTGGTCTTGACGACCTTCTGGAAGGCCGCACTCCCGACTTTGGCTGCTCCAGAGAAAGCACCGAGGTTATTCGGCAAGCATGGATTCAAGTCGGACAGTATCTCTATGGCGCTATCGGGAGGTTTGAGGCTGTTGAGAAAGGCAATCTGAAAGCGGCAGGCCATGCCGATGAATGAACAGGACGATAGCTCCGAAACCGTTCCAAGTCCCTCTGCTCCTGCGCCCCCGAGCTCTGAGCCTGTTCAGCCCGTGGCGGATATTACTATGGTTGAGGCTACTTGGTCAGGCCCTCTGCCTCCGCCAGATACTCTCCAACAATATGAGGAGTTAGTTCCTGGGGCAGCAAACCGCATCCTAGTGATGGCGGAAAGTCAAATTAAGCACGATCAGAATCAGGAAAACATGACCCTAGAAATAACACGAACGGTCATCAACGGGAATTCCAAGCGGGGTTATTTAGGAATCCTGTCGGCGTTCATTATTGCTATGACCGGTATCGGTTGCGGTACATTCCTCAGCGCGATTGGCCGTGAAGGTATTGGAGCGGCTTTCGTTGTGGTTCCTTTGGTCGGCTTGGCTGGTGTGTTCGTGCATGGCACTCAGTCCCGCCGGGCTGAGCGAAACAGGCGCAGTTCCGAAAGGGAATAAGGGATATTCTTCGGCAGATGATTCAAGACATTATCCGGCAGTCGAAACGCGCCCCCGGGTATGCCGTCGCGCTGGCCGTCATCGCTTTGCTGTCCGTCTCAGGAGCTTGCGCTAACAGCGAGGAAGCCGACGGAGAAAAGCTCAAGGTGGTAACCACGGTTTCGCCCATCACCAGCATAGTAGAAAACATCGGCGGCGATCGCATCGAGTTGGAGGGAGTGGTCCCGGAAGGGGTTAACTCGCACGTCTTTGAGCCGCAGCCGTCGCTGGCGAAACTGCTGGCTGACGCAGACCTGATCATCGCCAACGGGTTATTCCTGGAGCAGCCTACCCTCGAATTGGCCGAGGCCAACAAGAAAGCCGAAACGCCCATCCTGTTGCTGGGCGACCGCGCCGTCACGCGGGAGGAATGGCAGTTCGACTTCAGTTTTCCCGAATCGCAAGGGCACCCCAATCCGCACCTTTGGCCTGATCCCTTGCTTGGCCTGAAGTTTGCCGAGCTGACGCAAGAGCAGATGGCGTCCCTGGATCCTGATAACGCCGACTACTACCAGCAGAACTTGGATGCCTTTCGCCAGCGCATCAACGCCGTTGACGAGGCCATCCGGCAGTCCGTGGCGACCATTCCGCCGGAGAACCGGCGCTTGGTGACCTACCATGATTCGTGGGCCTATTTCGCCCGCTCCTATGGCCTGGAGGTCATCGGCGCGGTGCAGCCCTCGGACTTCGCCGAACCTTCGGCGCGGGAAGTCGCCGAACTCATTGATCAAGTAAAGGAACTGGAGCTGCCGGCAATCTTCGGCTCCGAGGAGTTCCCCAGTGACGTTCTGGAAACCATTGCCCGCGAGGCGAACACCACCTTCGTTGACCAATTGACGGACGATGACCTGCCCGGCGCGCCGGGCGACCCGGAACATTCGTACCTGGGTTTGATGCGCTGGAATATGCGAATTATGATCCCGGCATTGGGCGGCAACGCCGAAGCCTTGGACAAGGTGGACGTTGGCCCGGTTTTCGAGGGAGAAAGCGGCGCCGTCTACCCCCAGTAGCCGTTCTCCCCGGCCTTGCTCTCCGAGCGGGAAGGCCGGGCGGGGGTGAATCTGGGAGCGGGAAAGCCGGGCGGGGGTGAATCTGGCGCGCCGCCGGATTTCGGAGGATAGGTATCCATGTATCTGCATCCGAGGCTGCTGTCGCTGGCTAATGATGTGCGCTGGCGTATCATCCTGTCCGCCGTGACCGGAATGCTGGCCGTGGCCGCAGGAGTGGCCCGTCTCGCCGTGGCGGCCGTAATCATCGTTGAGGTGGTGCAGGGCAACGCCACTTTCGAGTCCCTCACCTGGCCGCTGGTCATTATGGCCGGTCTCATCGTGGCTAGGGCCTGCCTGCAATACTTGCAGGAAGTGATGAGCCACCACACCGCCAGCATAGTTAAGGTGAAGCTCCGGGAGCGGCTGTACGAACATTCGCTGGCGTTGGGGCCGGGACACTTCGATTCTTCACGCACGGGCGACGCCTTGATGTCACTGGCCGAGGGCGTGGAGCGCCTGGAGTCCTTCTTCGGACGCTACCTGCCGCAGATGATCGTTGCGGCACTGGCCCCGGTGGTCATTTTCATCTTCATGGCCCTCATTGACTTCCGAACGGGACTCATCTTCTTGGCGTTCGCCCTTTTGACACTGGTTATTCCCAACCTGTTCCACCGCTGGAACCGCGAGCGCAGCATGGCCCGGCGCGACGCCTATGGGGCATTGGGCGCGGACTTCCTCGACGCGGTGCAGGGATTGTCTACGCTCAAGGCCTTCGGGCAAAGCCGCGCCCGGGGCGAGTTGCTGGCGGAGCGCGCCCGCAACCTGTTCCGCGCCACCATGGGGGTGCTGGCGGCCAACGCCGCCACCGGCGCGCTTACCATCCTGGGCATCACCGGCGGCGCGGCGGTGGCCCTGGGCTGGGGCGCGGTGCGAGTGGCCGACGGCGAACTGGAGCTGCGCGCGCTGATGATTGTCCTGATGCTCGGGGTGGAGGTCTTCCGGCCGCTTCGGGAGCTGGTGCAGCTATACCACGACGGCGTGATGGCTATGTCTTCGGCTGAGGGGATATTCGCCATCATAGACTCGCCGGTTGTCGTGCGCGACCCTGACCGTGACAAGGCGGCCGGCCCGGCTCTGGAATCCGTTGGGCGCCTTCAGCCGGAAGTCACTTTCGAGCCGGAAATCGCTTTTGAGCAGGTAAGCCACGCTTATAACCAAGGCCGGCGCCCCGCGCTGCATGACCTGTCCTTCACCCTGAGAGCGGGGGAGACCCTGGGGCTTGTGGGGCCCAGCGGCGCGGGCAAGTCTACCGTTGTCTGGCTTATGCTCCGCTTCTTTGACCCCCAGCAGGGCGAAATTCGCTTGGGCGGGCAGAACCTCCGGGACATACCGCTGGAAGAACTGCGCCGACATGTGTCGGTGGTTACCCAGGACACATACCTGTTCCACGGCACGGTGGCCGACAACCTGCGTTTCGGAAACCCGAACGCCACGCAAGCGGAGCTGGAGGAAGCGGCGCGAGCCGCCAACGCCCACGAATTCATCCGCCGCCTGCCCCAAGGCTACGAAACGTTAGTGGGCGAGCGGGCCGTCAGGCTTTCCGGTGGGCAGAAGCAGCGCATCGCCATAGCCCGCGCCCTGCTCAAGGATGCGCCCATCCTGATATTGGACGAAGCCCTTTCCAGCGTGGACGCCGAAAACGAGGCGGTTATTCAGGAAGCGCTGGAGCGTTTGATGGCCGGACGGACAACGCTCATCATCGCCCATCGCCTGTCCAGTGTGGTCAACGCCGACCGTATCCTCGTGCTGGACGAGGGGAGGCTGGCGGAGTCCGGCAGCCATTCCGATCTGTTGGCGGCCGGCGGTCTCTATGCCACCCTGATGGCCCAGCAGCAGGAGCGGCCGGACTTCGGCCTTTCGCCCTCCCGCGATTCACGCCGCGACGGTCAGCCCGCGGCTCCGCAGGTTGACGTGGCAGCCTTTGTGCCGCAGACCGCGCATCGGGGCCACGGCCATCACCATCACGAAGGGACGCAAACGCATCGCCGGGACGGCGGCCAGGAGCAAGCCCGGCATCATCACGCGGAGGCGCACGGGCGGGACGGCGGCCACGAGCAAGACCATGCGCTCCATGATTCAGCCGGCCCGGCCCATGGGCCGCGGCCGGATGCCGAGGCTTTCATTCCCCGGCCCGGGCATGACGGTCACGGCCATCATCATCATACCGCCCCGTCGGCTCGCCACGACCACGAAGGGCATTCCCTTGGGAACCGACAGGCAGCTCTGGGCATATTGACCGTCTGGAGGCGGCTGCTGGGGCTGGTCAGGCCATGGGGCGCGGAACTGGCGCTGACATTTCTGCTGGGCGTGGCTCATCACGGCACGGCCATCGGCGTCGGCGTCGTGAGCGCGCTGCTGGTGGGCCAGGTAATCACGGGCGGCGACCTTACCTTGCTGCTGATCCTGCTGGGTGTGCTGACGCCGCTGGCCGCCTTCTTCGTGTGGACCGAATCCTGGGTGGCCCATGACTTGGCCTATCGTCTGCTGGCGGAAATGCGGGTGGACGTGTATCGCAAACTGGATCCCCTCGCGCCCGCGTACATGACACGGCGGCGATCCGGCGACTTGGTTAGCGTGGTTGGCGGCGACGTGGAGACGGTCGAATTTTTCTTCGCGCATACCATAACGCCTGCTTTCACCGCCGTGGTGGTGCCGGGCGCGGTGCTGGCGGTGCTGGCCGTAATCGCTTGGCCGATGGCGCTGGCGGTAGCCCCCTTCCTGCTGGCGGTGGCCCTCAGCCCCTTCTTCGCCCAGAAGCGCTCCGAGCGGTTGGGAGAGGAGTTGCGCCATCAATTGGGTGACGTTCACGCCCACATGGTGGACAGCATACAGGGGATGCGGGAGATTTCCGCCTTTGGACAAGGCCGGGCGAGAACCGCTGAAATGGTCTCCAATAGCTGGCGATTCGCGCACTTCCAGCTTCGCTTTCTCAAGGAGCGCGCCTTCCAGATTGGCTTCATCGAGGCAATGACTGCGCTGGGCGGGCTGGTGGTGCTGGCAACCGGCGTGTGGCTGCTGACCAACGGAAACATCTCCAGGCCCGAACTGATTCTGGCAGTGGTGCTTTCGGTGGCCGCATTCGCGCCTGTGTCAGACATAGCGCGCACGATGAAACAACTGATGGAGACGCTGGCGGCGTCGCGGCGTCTGTTCGCTATTCACGACGAGCCCGTCCCGGTGAATGACGGCCCGGGCGTGCATCGCCACAGCGATGGCGATGGTAGCCGCGACGGGCATCAGGCGGTCGCGCCCTCCGTGGCGTTCGAGGCTGTGGGGTTTGGCTATGGCCCCAGCGAACCCCAGGCGCTCAGCGGCGTCAGCTTCACCGTCGAACCGGGACATACCGTTGCCCTGGTGGGACGCTCCGGCGCGGGCAAGACCACCTGCGCGAATCTCATTATGAGGTTCTGGGATCCCTCCGTCGGCTCAGTGCAATTGGACGGACATGACATCCGCGACTTCAAGCTGGACGACCTGCGCGGTCGGGTAGCCCTTGTATCGCAGGATACCTATCTGTTCAACGCCAGCATACGGGAGAACATACGGCTGGGCCGCCCCGACGCATCCCAGGCCGATCTGGAAGATGCGGCGCGGCAGGCGAATTGCCACGATTTCATCACCGCTTTCCCCGACGGATACGAAACCGTAGTGGGGGAGCGGGGGATGCAGCTTTCCGGCGGACAGCGCCAGCGCATCGCCATTGCCCGCGCCCTGCTGAAGAACGCGCCGGTGCTGATTCTGGACGAGGCCACTTCGCACCTTGATGCAGTCAGCGAAAGCCAGTTGAGGCAGGCGTTGGAAAACCTGATGGCGGGACGCACCACCCTAGTCATCGCTCACCGGCTGTCCACCATCCGCAACGCCGACCGCATCGTGGTTCTGGACCAGGGCGAGGCGGTGGAACAGGGAAATCACCAGGAATTACTGGAGCGGCAGGGCCTCTATGCCCGGCTGGTGGCGGCCCAGTTGGTAGAGGCGGCCAACGGCCCGGCGCCCGAGGAACACCAGCCCCACCCGTCTCCCGTCCGGCACGGGGAGGCGGAGCGTCAGCATCACCCGGCGCCGGCGACCCCTGATTGGACCGGGATTCCCGGAGGCCACCACCATCATCATTAGAGGCTTATGCTTCTCTCAATCCGGCCTAGCCCAGCCCTGAGCCCGTCGAAGGGAGGCAACCAAACAGGGTACGTTAGAGGAAGATATTTTCAGGCGAGGGCTTAGTCTAACCGATGCTGCATCCCGTCCCCCACGCATACCGCTCCGGCATACCGCTGGTGGAGATAAACGGTCTTTCCTGCGGCTACGAAAAACAGAAGGTGCTCGACCAGGTTGACTTGCAGATAATGCGGGGTGATTTCGTGGGACTGCTGGGGCCGAGCGGTTCAGGAAAGACCACGCTGCTCCGCTCGATGCTGGGCGCGGTGGACGTTTACAAAGGCGAAGTGCTGATTGACGGCGTGGCAACCACGCAGAAGCGGCCCCGTATTGGCTATGTCCCTCAATTGGAGACCATTGACTGGAACTTCCCGGTCACCGTCCGGGAAGTGGTGATGATGGGCCGCACCATGGAAAACCGGCTCTTTCCTTGGTTCCGGCGGGAAGAAAGGGAACTGGCCGACCGGATGATGGAGCAGTTGGGCATCCTGCACCTAGCGGGGCGCCACATCCGCGAACTGTCCGGGGGGCAGCAGCAGCGCGCTTTCTTAGCCCGGGCGCTGGTCAGCGGCCCGTCTCTGTTGCTGCTGGACGAGCCCACCTCGGGCGTTGACGTGAAGACCCGCGACGACGTGATGCACCTGCTTCACGACCTCAATCACGAGGGCGTTACCATCGTCATAACCACCCACGAAATCAACGCCGTTGCGGTACATCTGCCTTGGCTGGTTTGCTTGGCGGGAAGGATCCTGGCCGAGGGGCCGCCCTCGCAGGTGATAACGTCCGAGATACTGCGCCAGACCTACGGGGCTGATATGCCAGTGATTCACTACGAAGGAATGCCCATAGTAGCCGAGATCCCCCACAGATTTGGCCGCAGCGGCGGCCGTGGCGATGCAGCGGCGCCCGGGCACGGTCACAGCCATGCTTGAAACACTCTTGGAACCCTTCGGGTATCCGTTTATCCTGCGCGGCATGGCCGCAGCCATCCTAGCCGGGGCGTTGTGCGGTGGGATAGGCGTTTACGTTGTGCTGAAGCGAATGGCCTACGTCGGACACGGGCTGGCCCACGCCGTGCTGGGCGGCGCCGTAGTGTCCTACGTGATGTCCCTGAACTTCCTGGTGGGGTCAACCGTCTGGGGTTTCCTGTGCGCCCAGCTCATCGCCCTCACCACCAAGAAGCGAAAAATAGCCTACGACGCCGCCATTGGCGTGATCACGACGGCCAGCTTCGCCGTGGGAATCGTGCTGATCAGCCGATACAAGAGCTTCACCCGAGACTTTGAGACGGCCCTGTTCGGCAACATTGTAGGCGTATCATACGGAGACCTGGCGGCCTTGGCGGTGGTGACCGGAGTGGTGGCGTTGGTGCTTTTCGTGGCCTACAAGCACTTCCTTTTCACCACCTTCGACGGCGATGTCGCCCAGTTTTATGGGGTTCCCACAGGGTGGGTAGAGGCCATGTTCTCCTTGGTGCTGGCCGGGACCATCGTGGTTTCGCTCCAGGTGTTGGGCGTCCTGCTCATCGCCGGAGCGACGGTGATACCCCCGGTTTCGGCGCGGATGCTCACCGACAGTTTTCCCCGAATGCTGATGCTGTCGGCGGGAATCGGGGCGGTTTGCGGTTTCTTCGGCATCTACCTGAGCTATTTTGTGGACGTATCATCCGGCGCCACCATAGTACTGGTTGAAGCCGGGGTGTTTGCTGCGGTGATGGCCTATTCCAACCTGAGTTCCCGCCTCGCCGCAGTACGGCGGCGCGAGCCTCGCGCGACGCCCAGCGCAACGTCTGCGGATAGCGGCGTCACTCGCGGTTCTGAGCCGGTCAAAACTGAAGGCGACTGAGGTTCATGCCCGGTCAAGGTTAGCGGCGCAACAGACCCGGCAAGTCTGCCGGGGCTGTTGCATTGGAGTTGCGCATCAACCCCCTCGCGGAGGGAGAGGCAGCGTCAGATACGCATTTACGCTTCGGTCTGCTCCGTCTGGCTTCCCTTCACGGTGATGGTGATGTGGGCCATGGCGGTGTCGTCCGGTGCGCCGTGCCAGTGGTTTTCCCCGGCAGGGATGACTACCACGTCGCCCTCGCTGACCTCGAGAACTTCATCGTCCGTGGCTACTTTGCCGGTTCCCTCGGTGATGACCAGAATCTGGTCGCCGGAATGCTTGTGGAACTTGTTGCGGGAGCCGGCGTCAAAGGCCACGATGGCGAAGTTGAAGTTGCTGGAGTCTTCCGGGTTCAGGATGGCCTGCCGCCAGACCTGAGAGCCGGTCATCAGGCCGCCGGAACCCAGGGGGGCCATATCTGCCGGGGTCCTTGGCACGTCGCCCATAGTTACTTTCTTCACGGTTTACCCTCCTGCTTATGCGCTGCGCCGCCGACGGTTTCCGGCGGGCTACGTATGCCGCCGACAATCATACAAGGGTAAGCGGCCAGTGGCTAGGGGGCAAGGGCGTCTCAACCGCTGCGGCGCATCGCTTCCAGCGATTCGGCAATGACGCGGGCCAAGGCGCCGGGGCGGTCGGCGAACTCCGGCGTGGGATACCATTCGTAATCGAAGCTGTGCAGCGTGTTGCCTTCGATGCTGCACCGCAGGCCGGATACGATCACGCGGAAGCCCAGCTTCTTGGTAGCCTGTTCGGCCAGCATATCCAGCACCACGTCGGGGCAGCCGAAGACCACCAGGAAGCCGCCCTGCCGCCCGCCGCTGGAGGCGTCGGAAACGCGGGCCCGGAACACCGGCCCGTAGAGATCGAATTCCACGATGGTATAGGGACGTTCCGGCACGTTGTAATCCGGCCAGCCGATGTTGATGGCGCCGCCGACTTCCCAATGGTGCATACCAGTTCACTCTGAGATTGTAGGGGGATCAAGCCATGGCAATGGCGGGGCGGGCCGATTCCACCCTCCGCCCCTGCTGGAAGACGGCCTTCACCCGGCGCAGCGCGTTGATGTCGGCCGCAGGGTCGCCTTCCACCAGCAGCAGATCGGCGGACTTGCCAACTTCGATGCTGCCGGTTTCGGGCAGCACGCCCAGCGCGGCGGCGGGGTTGCGGGTGCCGGCCTGAATGGCCTGCATCGGCGACAGCCCGGCGTCGCGCATGGCGATTATCTCGCCCTGAAAGTCGCCGAAGGGATAGCTGCCCCAGCCGCAGTCGGAACCGCCCGCCAGTTTGACCCCGGCGCGTATCAGCCGCCCGAACTGCTCCATAGCCGTGCCGCCCATCCGGTTGGAGCGCTCCCATCGTTCCTGCTCGGCCGGGGTGAAGGGGCGCTGCTCCCGGATTCGTTGCAGGTGGGCGCGAGAGACCCGGCCCAAGTGCATCGTCGGGTTCAGCCACACGCCGGACTCCGCCAGTCGGCCCGCCGTGGGTTCATCGTAACGGTACGATCCGTCGGCATCGGCGAAAAAGCAATGCAGGATGGCATCCACCCCGGCGTCAAGGGCGAAGTTGATGGACTCGGTGCAACGGCAGTGAGCCAGCACGGGGCGATTGCGATTGTGGGCCTCGTCAACCAGGGCCTTCAGTTCCTCAAGAGTAAAGGAGGCCCGGTAGGGATCGCTGGTCAGCGTGCTGCCGCCCGATGCGGCGACCTTGATGAAGTCTGCGCCCTGCTTGACGCGCTCCCTTACGGCGGCCCGGATGCCGGTGACGCCGTCCACCTCGCCGCCCATGAACCAGAGGTGCCCGCCGGTTATTGTCAGGGGCGGGCCGGAAACCAGCGTTCGCGGCCCTTGGGCGATTCCCTGCGCCAGCCCTGCCTTGAGGGAATAGGCGGTGTTGTTCCAAGACCCGCAATCGCACAGGGTGGTGACGCCGGTGGATAGGGCGTCGGCGACGTTGCGGGCCGAGCGCAGCAGACGGACGTCGTCGGAGTCGTCGCGGTCAACTTCCTCTCCGGTGCGCCCGTCCCCGGGCATATTGGTGTGGGTATGGCAGTCGAAAAGGCCGGGCAGCAGTGTCGCATCAGGGAACTCCAGTATTTCGCGGGGCCTGCCGCCCGGTGAGAAGTCCAGTTCGCCCCGCCGTCCAACCCACGAAATGCCGCCATCCCCGAAGGCCACGGCCATACCTTCACGCGGGGCGTCCTGAACGCCGTCAATGAGCTTGCCGGGCAGGATGACCGTTGTATTTTTACAGTTGGCGGGATTGGGAGAATCGGTCAACGTCACAGCTCCTGCTGGCCGGGGCAGCGTCGGGCGCTTCCGGCTGACTGGAGCCAATTATAGCCGCGTTATAGCTGTCCGTCATTTGTCCGGCGGCCGGGCTATCGCCGTTCCCGCAGCATCAGCAAGGCCAGCGGCACGCCGGACAGGATGATGAGCAGCAGGGAGGGCATGGCGGCGCGGGCGAAGAAAGCCTCCGAGGTGAACGACCATACCGAGGTAGCCAGAGTAGTGAAACCCGCCGGGCTGAGAATCAGCGTGGCGGGCAGCTCCTTCATGGTCAGCAGAAACACCAGGGAGGCCCCGGCGGCAATGCCGGGACGGGCCGCCGGCAGGGTCACCGAGGTGAACGCGCCCAAGGGCGAGCGACCCAGCCCGCGCGCCGCCTCCTCCACGCGGGGGTTCACTTGCAACAGCGTGGCCCGCACCGCACCCAGAGCGGGGGACAGGAATAACGCCAAGTAGCCCAGCAACAGCAGGCCGGTGGTCTGGTAGAGAAATCCGGCGTAGTTGGCTCCGAAGAACACCAGCGCCAAGGCGATGGCGATTCCCGGCAGGGCGAAGCTGACGTATCCCAAGCGCTCCAGTGTTCCGCTCAAGATACCCGGATGCCTCACCGAAAGCAGGCCCACCGGAAGAGCGGCGGCCGTGGCGGCCAGAGCCGCCAGCGCGGATATGTAGAGCGAATTGCGCGCTGCGGCCCACAAGGGGTCCAGGTCTTCCCCGGCCAAGACGCCGCGCACCACCCAATAAATCAGGATGCCAACGGGCAAACCCAAGCCCAAGGCTGTGACCGAGGCGCATAGACTGACTGCGGGCCAGCGCCACCGTCCCAACCGCACCACCGGGGCCGGGCGGACGCTTCCCGGCGCGGCGGAGTAGTAGCGGCTGCGTCCCCGGCTGATAAACTCCAGCGCGACCCAGGCCAGCGCCAGCGCCACCAGCACCAGGGACAGCCCGGCGCCGAGAGTGCGGTCCAGGGATGATTCATATTGCGAAAATATGGCCCAAGTGAAGGTTTCGTAGCGCAGCAGGGAAACGGCCCCGAAGTCGCTGAGTGTATAGAGCCCCACCAGCAGCGCCCCGGCGCCAACCGCGGGCCGCAGCAACGGCACGACCACACGGAAGAAGGTGGCAACCGGCCCCCGTCCCAGCCCTCGCGCCGCTTCTTCCAGCGCCGGATCCATCCGTTGCAGCGCCGCCCGCACAGTGAGCAGAACATAAGGATAGCTCAGCAGAGTGAGGGTTAGCATCGCCCCGACAAAACCGTAGATGCTGGGCAGCCTGTCCACGCCGAAAGGCGCTTCCAGCGCGCCTTGCAGCATCCCGCGCGGCCCCAAGGCCACCACTACGACGAACCCGGCCACGTAGCTGGGGATGACTAGAGGCAGCGAGGTCAGCACCGTCCAGGTTCGGCGCAGCGGCAGGTCTGTTCGGGCCGTCAGCCAGGCCAGGGGCAGGGCAATCACCACCGACGCGGCGGTAACCGTTACTACCAACAGCAGTGTGCGCCCCAGGATGGCCGCCACTCTCTCGCGGAACAGCAATTCCCAGAACTCGTTGCCGCTGCCCAGGGAACGCACTGCCAAGTACACCGGCGGAAGCAGCAATGCGGCCCCCACTACCAGTGCAGGAATCAGTATTACCGGCGGCGCGCTCCGGGCCGACGGACGGATGCGGCCGATGGCGGTCACGGGATTCCTCACGGAATCAGCCCGCCGGAAAGAGCAGGATTTCCCTCTCCCGTAGGGTTAGGGGGCGGGCGCAGCGATGCCGCCTCTATTTGCCTTAGCTGTTGCATGGATTAAGTATACACGAATCTCTGTCTGAATCAGGAGGGGAGGGGATTCCATAGCCAACTGTAGAGCGTATGGATTCCGGCGGAGGCGGGAATGACCGGGAGACAGGACGGCGCGGCCCATCAGCATTACCGGCACACGTCGAGAATGCCGCGATGCCTAGCGGATTGACACAACCCCGGCCAATGCCTACACTATGCCGCGTTCGTATTGACTGATGTTGTGATTATCTGTTGCCATTATGCGCCAGTCGCATTCCGCAAAAGCCGGAACAGCATAGCATTGACAGAATGGTAAACGCGCCGGAAATCAGCAGCCCCCGCCCCGCGCCCGTCTCCCCGGACGGAGGCCGTTCCGGGGGGTATGCGCTGGAATGCGCTGGGGTGGTGAAACGTTTCGGCGACGTCGAAGCGGTGGCCGGGCTGGATCTTGCGTTGGAGTCCGGCAAGACACTGGCGTTGCTGGGCCCCAGCGGCTGCGGCAAAACGACGCTGCTGCGAATGATCGCCGGTTTCGAGCAGCCGGATGCGGGTCAAATATCCGTCGGCGGGCGCGTCGTCAGTTCGCCCACAGGCTCGCTGCCCCCGGAAAAACGGCGCATAGGCATGGTTTTCCAGGAAGGGGCTTTGTTCCCCCACCTGACGGTGGAGCGGAACATAGGCTACGGTTTGCCGAAGGACGCGGCCCGCTCCCGGCGCATTCGAGAGGCGTTGGAGCTGGTGGGGCTTTCGGAATTGAGCAGGCGGATGCCTCACGAATTGTCGGGCGGGCAGCAGCAGCGGGTGGCCTTGGCCCGGGCTTTGGCCCCCCGGCCTGACATACTGTTGCTGGACGAACCCTTTTCCAACTTGGATGCCAAGCTCAGATACCAGTTGCAGCGGGATGTGGTAGCCATCCTGCACGCCAGTGGAGTCACCGCGGTATTCGTCACCCACGACCAGCAGGCCGCCCTGACGGTGGGGCATGAGGTGGCGGTTATGAACCAGGGGCGACTGGAACAGATCGACGTCCCCGCCAGCGTTTTCTACTCCCCGGTATCCAAGTTCGCCGCACAGTTCACCGGGGTTGCCGATTTCCTTCCCGTGCGCCGGGCGGACGGCCGGATGGTTTGCGAGCTTGGCGGGCTGGATTGGGACGGCAAGGGTAGCCGCGGCCATGGGAACGAGTCCGAGGCGCAGCAATCGGTTGACATTGCCGCCGCGGACTTTACGGGCGGGCAGTTGGAGATCATGTTTCGCCCGGACTGCCTCGAATGTCACCCCGATGACAACGGCTCGGGTGTAATTGTAGAGCGGGAATTTCAAGGGGCCTTCTACCAGTACCTAGTGCGGTTGCCGTCGGGCTTGGAAGTGCGTTGTCTGATGTCCCACATCGCCGAATACCCCGTCGGCGCGGCCGTTTCCATAGGGCTTCGGGAAGGTCATCGCGCCCGTCTCTTCCGCAACGGCAGGCTGACCGGCGCCAGCGCCCGATTCGGCTGATTGGGCGCTCCGCTTCTTTGTCTGAATCAGGATTTTCAGGATTAGCGAATTCATCGGATGGCAGGAGTTCTGAAAATTCTATAATCCGGCAAATCCCGGTTCAGGCAATTATTCCAAATTCGCCCCCGGTGTCTGATATAATTTTTTCGCCGCGTTGAACCGGCGGAATTTTTGCGGCCTCGAGGGGTTTAATGCCACGATCCAGAAAGCCTGCCGCGGTACAGAGCGAGCCGGCTAACGGCGAGGGACAGCACGACAGGCTGTCTCCCGGCACCGAGAACTATCTGCTGTGCCTGTACCGGCTCTGGGAGGATGACGAAATTCCCACCATCACTCAGCTAACCGACGCACTGCGCCGCCTGCCGTCCACTGAGGGGCTGGGAACGTCGGTGCCGTCGGTGGCCGGTATGATACGGCGGATGGCCCGGCAGCAGTTGGTGGATATCGGGGCGGACAAGCGCATCCGCTTGACCCGGCTGGGAATGGAGGGCGGCGAGGACATCGCGCGGCGTCACCGCTTGGCGGAATGGATGGTAGTCAAGCTGCTGGGCATGGAGCTGCACCAAGCCCACAACGAGGCGCACCGTCTGGAGCACGGTATGTCTTCGCAGCTCATCGAGAAGCTGGTTGAGCGGCTGGACCACCCGCGGCGCTCTCCCTACGGGCGGCCCATACCAGGCACGGGCG
Organism: Dehalococcoidia bacterium; assembly: GCA_965213725.1. Classification (GTDB taxonomy): domain Bacteria; phylum Chloroflexota; class Dehalococcoidia; order Lucifugimonadales; family UBA3495; genus VXOI01. Next base: position 573,590 of record OZ243924.1, on the reverse strand, counting down.
AACCCAAGATCCCCCCCAACTCGGTCACCCTGGACTCAGCCGAGCCGGATCGTTCCTACATCGTTGACCGGGTGCCGGAGGAAGACCCGCAACTGCTGAAGTTTCTGGCCGAGTCGGAAATCGTCCCGGAGCAAATCGTAACCGTAGCCGGGGCCACGCCCTTTCTGGGAGTGATGGAGGTGGCTACGGGGCAAGGGCAAGTATCTATGGGCTTCACCGTCGCCCGGCAGATAGTGGTCCGGCCGGCGCCCTGAAAGTTCCCCGCCGCGTCCGGGGATGGCGGCAGCCCCTATTCCCCTCCGGCCAGACGCTCCCGCACTTGGGCCCATCCGTCGGCCATTCGGCGGTTGGGGAAGGCGGGGGCGTCACCTTCGCGGTAGACGCTTACCAGCACGAAGACCGGGCCTTCCTGCGCCATGGCTTCCTCCAGCCCTATGAGCAGTTCCTCCAGCCGGTCGAAGTGGTAGGCTTTGGCGTAGCCGGAGGAAAGCGCCATCTGCGCCAAATCCAAGCGGGCCAGTTCCTTGATGGGCAGGCCGCCGGTGGAGGGGCGGGTGGCGTCATCGAACACGAAATGCACCAAGTTGGACGGGCGCGACTCGCCGATGGTGGCTAGGCCGCCCAAGTTGGTGCGGAGGGTAGCGTCGCAGTCCAGCGCCAGAACCTTGCGTTGCGGCTGGGCCAGCGCCAGCCCCAGCCCGACGGCCGGGGCGCGATCCATGCAGTCCATCAGGTCCAGGTCCAGCTCCCGCCGCTGGGACACCCGGCTCCACTCCCGCAGCGCCGACGAGGTGGACACGACCAGTGCGTCGCCCCGGTGGTAGTTCACGGCCCGCGCCGCTTCGACGTAGGAAATGCCAGGCGAAATATGCGTGTTAGAAGAAGACTCGCGCACCATTGGGAACCATCGCCTCAGCCGGAATCGCCGCCGTCGCGGTCTGGCCCGGAATTTATGGAGGGGGGCCGCCGGAAGCCGGCCATCGCCCACATGGCTACCAGAATGGCAACCCCGCCGCCTATGCCGAGAGGGATGCTGGAGCGCTCAAAGGCCCGGAACAGCAGCCAGAAGCCCCACACGAACAGCGCATAGGCCCCCAGCCGCAGGAGCAGCCCTTTGCCCAAACCGGCAAGCATTGATTTGGCCTCCGTCTCCGGGTGTTAGGTGCAGCGCAGGGGCGCACAGCCATTGCGCCCCTGCCTTTGGGGTCGGGGGAACTTTTCTAGTCGCTGACCAGAATGGCGGGCATCTCGCGGATGGCGACCTGCATGGTGCGAGGGGCGCGCTGGCGGAATTGAACCGGGGTGTTCTCGATTTCGGGCTTGATGGACAGGTGAACGAACACCGGCCCTTTGACGGACATCACTTCGCCTATGCCGGTGGTCAGGTCTTCCAGGTTGTCGAAGGAGAAGGTGGCGGCGTAGCCGGCGGCCTTGGCCATGCCTTCCCAATCGGCCCTGCCGGAGCCGGGAACGGGCTGCCCGCCAGTGACGGCGTAGACTCCGTTGTCGAACAGCACGTGGCAGAGGTTCTCAGGCGTCTTGTTGGCGAGGGTGACCATGGCGCCCAAATTCATAAGCAGGCTGCCGTCGCCGTCCAGACACATCACCTTGCGCTCCGGCCGGGCTAGGGCCAGCCCCAAGGCCACGTTGGATGCCTTGCCCATGGCGCCGGACAGCGGCATATCCAGGTTTTCCTGCGTGGTGACCGAGGGTAGACCGAAGCGGACGTTGTTGGCGTTCATGGTGGCGATTATTACGGCGTCGCCGCGGTGGGCGTCAATGAGCTCGACTGCTTCCTGATTGTCAATCATAAGGTTGCTTCCTCGGGCGCATGGCGGCGCGCCCCGGTGAATTTGCGGGGTTGGGTTAGGCGCCGAACTCAGTGCCTACCAGCACTGCCACCGGCTTTTGGGTGCGGTCGGCTTCGGCAATGGCGACGCTGATGCGGTCGGCGTCATCGTCGGTCTCGATGAGGTAGTAGTTGATGCCCCAAGCGTGAAGGATGTGTTCGATGAACCGGGCGGCCGAGTCGGTGGTGATCCCGTGGCGGCTCCAGCCCCGGTAGCCCACCAGCATAACCAGCGGCTGATTGACGTCCAGCCCTAGGCCGCGGATGGAATCCCCGGACTCGAATATGCCGGTGTTCTGAATCAGAACGATGGGGCGCTTGCCGCCGACCCACAGCCCGGCGGCGATGGCCATGGTCTCACCCTCACGGCAGACGGGGACCAAGTCCAGAGAAGGCTCGCCGGTGAGCAACTGGTACATGAAGTTGGTCTCGCTGTCCGGCAGCCAGACCACGTGGGTGATGTTGTTCTTCTTAAGTTCCTCGACCACCGAGACGGGATGAAGTACGACCTCGTGAGTAGTCATTGCGCTCCTTCCGGCCCCGCCGTAATGGTGCTGTCCGGTTATGCCCGGAACTTGCGGGACGCCCGCCATTATATTCAGTCGCCATAATGAGCGTCAAATTGTGATGCGAATGGCCGCCTGCGCTTTGACCGCCGATGGCTTGGGTCATATCGTCAGGTCGAACTGGCGGCGGGCGGCGAAGAGGGGGGCCGGGGCGTTGCGGGCTAGGTGCAACGGGGCCGGGCCGGAGCCATGAATGTAGGCTTGGACCAGGGTCCGGGCGGCTTCGACCATCACGTCGGCGGCGGCGGGCGTCAGCGGTTCAGGGATGGGCGTGCGGACTTTGGGGGAGGTCAGGTAGTTGTACCAAGCGTTCAGGACTTCCTGCAACGCTACTTCTTCCGGCTGGGCGCGCCAGCGCAGGGCCGCGCCGCGCTGGTAGTTGGGCAGCCGTCCCAACAGCCAGTCCAAGTACAGCGGGTCGGCGGCTACCTGCTCCGGCAGGACGATGCCGCCGGCCGCCTCAATGACATAGGAGCGTTCGCCGCCGGGCTCCAGGCGCTCCACGGGGATCCGGGCGGCGTCTGCCAGGTAAACCGGAATCAGGATGGGAGGGTGCGGCTCATTTACTATATCGCCCAAGGCGAACAGAAAGGCCACGCTGGCGACTACGGCGGTTATTGGGTCGGTGGTCATTCCGAGGAACTGGCCGGAGATGTCCAGCAGCGCGTCCGGCGGCGCTTGCCCCCAGGCGATCCGCGCCTCCGCAGCGGCGCCGGCGGCGCGGGCCAGAGCGTATCCGTCGCCGCAATAGGGCGCTACGCAGGATAGAAGCGGCAGCCCCTCCAGCTCCGCAATGGCCGCTTCGCCGTCCGTTCCGGGGGGTTCTCCCTGAAATTCCTGGTACAGACCGGACGGCAGGTCAACAGGGGGAAGGTAGCAGTCGAGGGACTCCACGACGAAGAGCAGGGCCCGGGCGATTTCCATAGACGCGGAATCATCGCCAACGCCCATGGAGAGACGGAAGAAGGGCCAGGAAAAGAAATCCTCGCCCAGGAAGTTGCCCAGTCCGGCCGCGGTAAAGTAGTCGCCGCTGATTACGTCCCACAAATCGCGCTCCGAACTGCGCGGCTCCAGAAAGCGGTAGGCCATCAGCCGGCACAGCAGCGACAGGCAGGTATGACGGATGAACGTTTCGGAGTCTGCGCCGTCGGGCGGGCGCCGGGCGGCCCAAGCCCGGAAGCTGCTTTCCACCGGGGATAAGGATTCCGATTCACGGTAGACCGCCTCCAGCCGCCGGATGGCCCGGAGGACGACCGGGTTGCCCGGGCCGGCGTCCGCCGCCAGTAAACGGGTGTCGGGATTAGGCGTCACGAATTGCCCCTAAAACTCGGCGTTCTTGGGAGTGCGCGGGAAGGGGATAACGTCGCGGATGTTGGACACTCCGGTGATGAACTGAACGGTGCGCTCGAAGCCCAGCCCGAAACCGGCGTGGGGGACGGTTCCGTAGCGGCGCAGGTCCAGGTACCAGTAGTATTCGGCCTCGTCCAGACCGGCCTCGGCCATACGCCGCAACAGCACGTCGCGGCGCTCTTCGCGCTGGCTGCCGCCGATGATTTCGCCGATGCCGGGGGCCAGCACGTCCATGGCCCGCACTGTCTTGTCATCGTCGTTGAGGCGCATATAGAACGCCTTGATTTCCTTGGGGTAATCGGTGACGATGACCGGCCGGCCGATGCGCTTCTCGGTCAGGTAACGCTCATGCTCCGATTGCAGGTCAACGCCCCAGCTCACCGGATACTCGAAGGACTCCCCGGACTGCAAGAGCAAATCCACCGCTTCGGTGTAGGTTATGCGCTCGAATCGGGAGTTGATGATTCCTTCCAGAGTGGCGATGGTTTCCTGATTGTACCAGCGGTTGAAGAAATCCATGTCCTCCCGGCAGTTATCGAGGACATAGGCGAAAATATGCTTGAGAAATTCCTCGGCCAGATCCGCCAACCCCTCGAGTTCGCAGAAAGCCACCTCCGGCTCCACCATCCAGAACTCGGCCAGATGGCGGGAGGTGTTGGAGTTTTCGGCGCGGAAGGTGGGGCCGAAGGTGTAGACATTGGAGAGAGCCATAGCAAAAATCTCGGCTTCCAACTGTCCGCTGACCGTGAGAAAGGCGGGGCGGCCAAAGAAGTCCTCTCCGGAGTCCACCCGGCCCTCGCGCCGCGGCGGGTTGTCTAGGTCGAGGGTGGTGACCCGGAACATGTAACCCGCGCCCTCGGCGTCGCTGGCGGTGATGATGGGGGTCTGGATGTACTGGAAGCCCCGTTCCCGGAAGAAGGAGTGGATGGCGAAGGCGGCGGCGCTGCGAACGCGGGCCATGGCGCCGAAGGTGTTGGTGCGGGGCCGCAGGTGGGCGATCTCCCGCAGGAATTCCGGCGTATGGCGCTTCTTTTGCAGGGGGTAGGTTTCCGGGTCGGCCCCGCCCAGCAGCCGGACTTCCCGGGCCTGAATTTCGTACTGCTGCCCCTTGCCCTGCGACTCCACCACCGGCCCGGTGACGCTGACGCTGCACCCGGTGGTCAGGGCGTTGGCGGCGGCCCAGGCCGGGCTGTCCTCCGCCACCACCACTTGCAGGTCGCGCAGGGTGGAGCCGTCGTTGACCTGAACGAAGGCCACCGATCTGGATGAGCGGCGGGTCTTGACCCAGCCCTGCACCAGCGCCTCACCCAAGGGGACGCCGCTGGCGAATATGTCTTTGATTCTGGTGCGCTGCATCTGACGCCTCCTGCGGGCGACGCCCATACTCTCTCCCGGAGGAGAGGGGACTTTCCCTAGTTTAACGCCGGCGCCGGGTGGGTTTCCCACTGGTCGGCCCAGCGCTGGATGGCCTCGACCACCTGCCGGAAGGCGGCGCCCTTGTCGGTCAGGGCGTATTCCACCAGAACCGGCTTGCTGTTATAGACTCGCCGCTCCACTATTCCCACCTCTTCCAGTTCCTGGAGGCGCTGGGAGAGCAGGCGGTCGCTGAGCCCCTTGACGTAGTTGGAAATGTCGGTGAAACGGCGCGGCTCAGCCAACATACAGCGGATTATCATGCAATTCCACTTCTTGCCGAGGATGCTTATGGCCCGGTCGTAACGCGGGCAAGGATTCAGGCTGTTCATCGCAGTCCTCAACTCCCCAGGCTGTTTTCCGATTTCGGGGATACTAGCACACTAACCTAAAATTAGCCACTATTAACCCCTTGACAGCGAAATAATTATGGACTAATCTATTATTAGTTACTACCTAAGCTGCTTGTCAAGCTCTTAGGTAAGTAAATAAGCCAAAGTGGTCAACCGACCACGCAAGGAGGCCCCGATGGCCACGTTCACCCCCGACAAGATCTCCCCCGAGACCGCCGCCGAAGTCCGGCCCGCGGAGCAGGCCGACAAGCTGCACACCGGCCCGGTCGCCCGCCTGCTGGCCCGGGTCTCCAAGTGGTCCAGCGACTACGCCGAGTACCAGATGGACACCGGCACTTGGCGGAAGCTCGCCCTCTAGGGGCGCAGCGCCGGGGCGGGCAGCAAATCCGCCCCGGCATTGGAACCACCTCGGCAGCAGGCAATCCAACCACGAAGGAGGCAGCAATGGCAAACTTCACTCCCAGCAAGGCGTCCCGGAACCCCGGCGCCGCCACACTCCCCGCCGCGAAGCGCGCCCAGGCCAGCGAGCGGCGGCCCGGCCGGGTAGTTCGCGGGCTGGTCTCCTTTCCGGTCTCGGTCTACGGCTGGCTGTCCGGGCCGCCCACGACCCAGCTGGAGCGGACGCAGGCCAGCCTGGTTGAGGCCAAGAACATTCAGAGGGGCGGATTCCTGATTGCCTAGCGGCGGCCCGGCTCCATACCAAGCGGCGCCCAAGTCTGGCGGCTGGGCGCCGCTTTTATTTTGCCGCTTACAGCGGCGGCCTCCGCTCATGCCACTCCGTGGCCTGCTCGTAGGCGTGACCGATGCGCAGCAGCGTCGGCTCCGACAGGCGCGGGCCGATGAGCTGCATCCCCACCGGCAGGGGCGGGCGGGAATCGCCGGACACGAAGCCGCAAGGCACGGACAGGCCGGGCAGTCCGGCGATGTTCACCGGCAGAGTGCAAACGTCTGTCAGGTACATCTGAACCGGGTCGTCCGCCTTTTCGCCGATGGGAAAGGCCGCCACCGGCGAGGTGGGCGTGACCAGCGCGTCCACCGTCTTAAAGACCTCGGCGAAGTCTTGGCGAATCAGCGTCCGCGCCTGCTGCGCCTTCAGATAGTAGGCGTCGTAATAACCCGCCGACAGCGCGAAGGTTCCCAGCATAATGCGGCGGGTGACCTCGGGGCCGAAGCCGCTCCGCCGCGTCTGCTCCATGGCGCCCCGCATATCGGCCGCGTCTTGGGCCGAATAGCCGTACTTCACCCCGTCGTAGCGGGCTAGGTTGGCCGAGCATTCCGACGGCGCGATGATGTAGTAGCAGGCCAGCGCGTACTTGGTGGACGGCAGCGAAACCTCGCGCACCGACGCTCCCAGATCCTCCAGCGTCTTGAGGGCCTGCTCCACCGCCCGGCGCACGCCGTCCTCGATCCCTTCGGCGAAATACTCCCCAGGCACGCCCAGCCGCAGCCCCTCCAACCCCCGGCCCAAGCCCGCGGTGAAGTCGGCCACCGGGAAGGGCAGCGACGTGGCGTCGCGGGGGTCGTGCCCGGCGATGGCGCTGAGAGCCAGGGCGCAGTCGGCGACGCTGCGGCCAATGGGGCCAATCTGGTCCAGCGACGAGGCATAGGCCACCAGCCCGTAGCGGCTGACCAGCCCGTAGGACGGCTTGAGGCCCGCCACGCCGCACAGCGCCGCCGGCTGCCGCACGCTGCCGCCGGTGTCGGAGCCGAGGGCGTAGATGGCTTCGCCCGCCGCCACCGACGCGGCGGCCCCGCCGCTGCTCCCGCCGGGAACCCGGTCGGCGTCCCAAGGGTTATGCGTGGGGTGGAAGGCCGAATTTTCGCAGGAGGAACCCATGGCGAACTCATCCATGTTCCCCTTGCCCAGCATCACCGCGCCCTGCCGCAGCAGCCGCTCCACCGCCGTGGCGTTGTAGACCGGCACGTAATCGGCCAGCATCCGGGAGGCGCAGGTGGTGCTCACACCCTCGGTGCACATAACGTCCTTGATTTGCAGGGGAATGCCGGTCAGCGGGAAAGCGCCGCCCCCGGCCAGCATCCGGTCGGCGGCTTCCGCCTGCGCCAGGGCCAGTTCCGGCGTCTGCGTGATGAAAGAGCGCACGGAATCCTCGACGGCTTCAATGCGCTCCAGGCAGGCGCGGGTCAACTCCACGGAGCTGATCTCCCGCCGCGCCAGCAGCTCGCGGGCTTCGTGGATGGTCAGCCAGTTATATTCGGACAAAGGCGCAACTCCACCGTGATTGTTCGCTGGGGTGAATTTTAGTCGTCCAGCACCGCCTTGACGCGAAAGAACTGGCCTTCGCGGCGCGGGGCGTTGCTCAGCGCGCCCTCCGGCGGCAGGGATTCCGCCGGGGTGTCTTCGCGCATCACCGCCCTCAATTCGCCGGCGTGGCCTGTGGGTTCCACTCCGGTGGTGTCCAGCTCATTCAGCGCCTCGAACTGGCCGATGATGTCTGATAGCTGCCCGGCGTAAGCGTCAATCTCGGCGCCGGAAATTCCGATGCGGGCCAGGGCGGCGATATGCGCCACTTGGGATCGGTCAAGGAGCATGGCGGTTTCTCCGTAGCCTTTCGGTTCCTCCGGGCGAGGTTTGATTACAATTTACCATACTCAAACCCGCTGCCGCCGCGCGGATGCTGTATGATTCCCTCAGCGAATCCGCCGCCGCCCGTCTGCCCAAAGGGACGGCGTTCACTGGTAAGGAATGCCCGGCTCCGTGTTTAACCGCCTGTTCAACTGGCGTCCCCGGACGCCCTTCTACTACGGCTGGCTCATCCTCGGCATTACATCCTTCGCCACTTTCGCCGCCACCGGCGTGTCCCAGGTGGTGCTGGGCGGGATACAGGTATACATCAGCGACGATACCGGCTGGAGCACCGGCGCGCTGTCCTACGCGGCCACCATCGGCACCTGGTGTTCCGGGCTGATTGCGCCCTTTGTCGGGCGGCTGGCCGACCGCTACGGCCCCCGGTGGCTGATGCCCGCCGGGCTGGTGATCGCCGGGGCGTGTTTCCTGTTGCTGGCCGGGGTCAACTCGGTATGGCAGTTCTACGCCGCCTATGTGGTGGCGCGGGCGGTGTCCAATCCGGTGCTGATTGGGCTGGTGCCGCGCACTGCCGCGGTCAACTTCTTTCGCCGCCGCCGCAACCTGGCCCTGGCCATGGTGTCCACCTTCCGGCCCATGGCCGGAGCGGTGAACATCCAGCTATTCGCGCTCATCGCCATCAGCCGTAGCTGGCGCGATGCCTACCGCTACCTGGGGATATTTAGCCTGGCGCTGGTTATCCCGGTGGTGCTGCTGATGCGCAGGCGCCCCGAGGACATCGGTCTGCTGCCCGACGGCGCGGCCCCCGCCACTGCCGGAACGGGCGCTGCGGCGGGCCGGCCGGGCCTCCCGGCCGCCGAAGCGAGCTGGACGGTGCGGGAGGCGATGCGCACCCGGGCCTTCTGGCTCATCGTCGCCACCGCGTCGGTGGGAACGCTGGCCTCCAGCAGCGTGGGCTTCAGCCTGGTGCCCTACCTAGTAGAAGAGGCCGAGTTGAGCGTCACCGCCGCCGCCGGGGTGTTGAGCCTGGGAACGGTGCTGTCCATCGCCAACCTGGGCTGGGGCTACCTTTCAGACCTGTTCACCCCGCGCCGCTGCCTGATGGTGACCATGGCCGGCTCCGGGGCGCTGCTGGCCTACCTGAACGTGGTGGACTCGCTGGCCGGGGCGTTGGTCTTTGCGCTGGTCTGGGGGGTGTTTTCCGGGGCCGTGGGCAGTATGGAAAATATGATGCTGGCCCAGTATTACGGGCGCGATTCCTACGGCTCGCTGCTGGGGATGTTCGCCCCCTTCCAGACGGCGGCGCTGGGGCTAGGCCCGGCCCTGTCCTCACTGCTGCGCGACTACTCCGGCAGCTACACCCTGCTGTACGTGACGATGGTGGCCGCATACTTGGTCTCGGCGGCGCTGCTCTACCTGGCCCGGGCGCCGCGGCGGAGATGGCCTGAATCAGGATAACCGGGACAATCCTGATTCAAGAAAATCGCCCGCAGCCCGCTGGGAGCCGCAAGCGAAATAGAAGGGGACGCCTTCACCCCATCCCTCTCTCCACAGGAAAGGGAGGCGGTTAGTTCATTTCGGAGCCGCCGGAGACGCTTATGGACAGGCCGGTAACGTAGTCGGATTCCGCCGAGGCCAGGAAGGCGGCCATGCGGGCAATATCGTTGCCCTCGGCTACGCGGCCCATGGGCACCCGCACGGCGCGGTCGGCAATCATACCGGTGCGGTATTCTTCGGACGACTCGCCGGCCGGAGCCAGGGCGGCGGCGATGAAGTCCACCCGCTCGGTGTCCACCAAGCCGGGGCAGATGGCGTTGACGTTGACCCGGTGCTGGGCCATTTCCTGGGCCAGGGCCTGGGTGAAGCCGACGACGGCGAACTTGGAGGCGCAGTAGGCGGCATAGCGGGCGATGCCCCGCTTGCCTGCGCCCGAAGAGATGTTGATTATCTTGCCGCCGCCGCCCCGCGCCGTCATATGCCGGGCCACTGCCCGAGAGACCAGATAGGTGCCGCGGACGTTGACCCGCATCACTTCGTCGAAGGCTTCTTCCTCCAGCTCCACCACCAGCACGCGATCCTTGCCGGGGCGGGAGCCGGCGTTGTTGACCAGTATGTCTATGCGCCCAAAGCGGGCCAGCGTCTGTCCTACCATGCCGTCCACTTGGGCGCTGTCGGAAACGTCGGAAAATATGGCGAGGGATTCGCGGCCCATGACCTCGATTTCGGCGGCGACGCTGTTGAGGCCCTCCCAGCCCGCCTGCCGGTCTTCGGCGCGGATGGCGTCGAGGCTTTGGGGAACGTCGGTGACTACCACGTTGGCCCCCTCGGCGGCGAGGCGCAGGGCGATGGCGCGGCCAATGCCGTGGCGTCCTCCCGCGCCGGTTACTACCGCGATTTTTCCGTTCAGGTCATACATAATCAAGCGCTCCGGCCTATGCTCTTTGACGTTGCAGAATCCCTGCCGCTCCCTGCTTCCAGGCAATCGCCAAGATGAAGAAGCTGAAAGACACCAGCGCCATAACCGGCCCGGACGGCAGGTTGAAGTGGAAAGAAAGATACAACCCGGAGACGCCTGACGCAACTCCTATCAGCGCGGCGGCGGCCATCGCCCAAGTAAAGCTGCGCACCAGTTGCAGGGCCGCCGCCGCCGGGGTGATGAGCATGGAGATCACCAGAATCACCCCCACCGCTTGCAAGGCCACCACCACCACCACTGCCAGCAGGGCCAGCAGCAGGTATTCCAGCTTTTCCGTAGGCAGACCGATAACCGAGGCCCCCGACGGGTCGAAGTTGGCGAAAACCAGTTCCTTGTGCAGCCCGTAAATCAGGAGCAGCACCGCCCCGGCCGCCCCTAGGGTCACGTACATTTCGTTGGAAGATACCCCCAGCACATTCCCCAGCAGGATGCTTTCCAAATCCGCGTTTATCGTAATTCCCTGGGCTGTGGCTACGCTGATCATCACCACCCCCAGGGCGAACAGGGCGGCGAACAATATGCCCACCGAGGCGTCTTCGCCGACTCCGGCCCGTTTGATGAGGTAGCCGCTGAGCAGGGCCATAACAATTGCCATAGGGACGGCTCCGGCAAAGAAAATGGCCCCCGCAATGGATGCCGCCACGATTCCCGGCAACACCGAGTGGGCCAAGCCGTCGCTCATAAATCCCAGCCCGCGGATGACCACGTAGACGCCGACCACCGGGCACATAACGCCCACGATTACGGACACAATCAGCGCCCGCATCATAAAGCCGTACTGGAAGGGGCCGACTAGGGCTTCAGTGATGATGTCCATCCCGGTCTCCCGCCAGCCCGTGGCCGTGGCCCGGAACTGCGCCAAACAGGCCGTAGAGCTGGGTCATTACTTCTTCGGTCAATACTTCTCCGGGCGGGCCGCAGGCGCAGACGTTGCAGTTGAGGCACAGGCATTCATCGCAGTAGTGGGCCATGTGATTGATGTCATGGGAGGACATCATAATGGTGCGGCCATCGTCCCGCAGCTCCATCAGCACCGACATCAGGGCGGTCTGGGAGGCAATGTCCACGCCGCTGAAAGCCTCGTCCAGCAGCAGTATGTCGGCGCCTTGGGCCAGGGCGCGGGCGACGAAGATCCGCTGGCGCTGGCCGCCGGAAAGCTCATGCACCAGAGCTTTCCGGCGTTCCCACATATTCACCCGGTTCAGGGCGTCCTCGGCGGCGGCGCGGTCGGCGCGTCCGGGGCGGCGGAACCAGCCGATGCGCCGCACCCGGCCCTGCATCACCACATCCCAGGCGCTCAGCGGGATGCGGGAGTTCACCCGCTCGTACTGCGGCACGTAGGCCACCGTTCCCCGCATTTCCGACATGGATTTGCCGTGAATCAGCACCCGCCCGGACGTGGCCGGAGTGAGGGCGGTGATGACGTTGAACAGGGTGCTTTTGCCGGCCCCGTTGGGGCCGACCACGCCCATCAGGCAGCCTGGTCCGGCGTTGAAGCTCACCCGGTCGAGAACCCGCACCCCGCCGAGTTCTACCGTAACGTCCTCAGCGGCTAACGATGGGGCAGCCCGGCGGGGAGCAGGCAATTCAGCTATCACGGCTAACGCAAAGCCTCCACGATGGTGTCTACATTGTGGCGCATCAGGTCGAGATAGGTTCCCGCCTCGCCGCCCGGCTCGCTCAGGGAGCCGGTGTACAGCCCGCCTACCAGGTCAGCGCCGGTTTCCTCGGCAACGCGGCGGGCCAGCCGATCGTTGTGGGACTTTTCGGTGAACACCGCAGGCACGCCTTCGTGTTCGATGGTCTCAATGAGCTGGGCCAACTCCTGCGCCGTGGGTTCGATGTCGGTAGTGGTGGAGGGGAGAACCGCTCCCGCAATCTCGAACCCGTAGCGCTGGGCGAAATACTGGAAGCTGTCATGGGAGGTGACCATCACCCGGCGTCCTTCCGGCAAGACTGCCACGTGTTCCTCTATCCAGGCATGAAGGTCGTCCAGTTCCCGGTTGTAGGCGGCGGCGTTTTGGCGGTACAAATCCTGCCCTGCCGGATCAATCGCCGAAAGCCGGGCGGCGATGCCGCTGACCGCCTGCTTCACGCGCAGCGGGTCAAACCAGAAATGGGGGTCCAATTCGCCGTGGGCGTGCCCGTGATGATCCGATTCCTCCTCGTGGCCGTGTTCATCCTCTTCTGAATGCTCGTCATGCTCATCGTGGCCGTGTTCCTCGTGGCCGCCGGTTTCGCCCAGGATGCCGACGTAAGCTACTTTGACCGGGTTTCCTGCAACATCCCAATGGGTTATGACTTCCAGGTCGTGGGCGTCCAGTTGCCATACCCGGCCGCCGGTGGAATCGGTGACGAACACGGCATCTGGGGCAGTGGCGATGTGAGGCCGCGCCCAGAACCCGGTTTCCACCGGGCCGGCGAGGAAGCCGGATGCCGCTGCCGCCAAATCCAGGTCGTGGGCGTCGTACATCCGCAGTTCGCCGTCGCTCATCATCACCAGCAGGGCTTTCCCGTCGTGGCTGATGGCTACGTTGATGGGGTTGAGGTTTTCCGTGGCCGGGATGAGCTGCTCCATGGCGCCGTCCTCCGGTTCAACCACGTACAGGCCGACGGCGGATCCCAGCGCAAAGAAATGATCCAGTCCGGCGTAGCCCCAGACGGAGGTAAGGCGGAAATCCTCGGGTTCGCCCTGGGGCGCGGCAATGAAACCGCCCTCATATTCCCCGTCGTGGGCCTCTAGGAACAAGACCCCGCCGATACAGCCGAAAACCGCCATGTGGCCGTTGCTTGCGTCGCCGTGCAGCCCCTCGCAGCCCGTTTCGCTATGCAGCGTCCGTCCGTTCAGGTCCACGATTTCGGCGCCGATGGGCAGGCGGTAATCGTCGGGGCTGGTTGCGTATTCGGGATGCTGGGTAGTGACTGCGAAAAGGTCATCTTCCAGCGGCACTGCGGCCCCGTGATGCGGGCCGGCGTTGATTACCGGCGGCGAGTAGGCTCCGCCCTGTTCCTCAATTTCGTGTTCGTTGAGCAGCGCGATGTCGCCGGAACCGTCATAGAACACCGCGGCCCATTCGCCGCCGACATACAGATGCACCGGCCGGTCACCGGAAAGGTCAAGGGGCAACCGCTCTACCGGCCCCTCTACCAAGTCGAAATGGTCGCCGTGGGGTTCCATATAGACGCCGCCGTCGAAAACGTGGGCGGTGTTGGCGTCGGTGGATACGGCGATGGCGTAGCGCCCGCTCTTGGTGGGGTATATGCGCCCGGCCCGGGCGCCCAGATCAAAGGCGTTCTGCTGCACGTCGCCGCTTTCCAGGTCAATGATGGACATTGCCCCGGTTTCTCCGTCGCCGACAAGCAGGCGTCCGATGATTTCAGCGCTGTGGGTTTCAGCGTCGTGGTCGTGTTCGTCGTGTTCGTCAAAGATTTCCACGAAATCGATGGGGTCAACGCCGTCGCCCAACGCCACTATCGCCTCCGGGCTGCGGGCGGCGTTTTGTATCAGCTCGTCCAGCCAGTCCGCCTCCAGGGACAGGCCGACGCTCAGCACCAGGTCGGCGTCGGCGACGCGGGTGACGTCTCGCGCTCCTGGCTGGAAGGTGTGAGGGTCGGCGTTGGGGGGCAGCAGCGGGAAAACGTCCACCCGGTCTCCCCCGACGGCCCGCGTCCAGTCGGCCGCGATGTTGCTGGTGGTTACGACGCTCAGTTTTTGGACGGGTTGGGCCGGCTGCTCCGTCGGCGATGCGGGCGGGGCAGTTGAGGGCGCGGATGTTGCGGCGGCCGTTGGCGATGTCGGAGTTGCGAATGCGCCAATGCCGGGCCTGCGGGTTGAGGGCGCGGATGTTGCGGCGGCCGTTGGAGCAGCAGTGGTAGCGGCGGGCGTTGCCGGGGCCGTCGTCGGGGGGGCCACCGTAGCCGAATCGCCGCCGCAGGCTGCGGCCAGCAACGCAATCATCAAAATTGCCGGGATTACCAGTATCCTTAAGGGGTTGCGAACCATTTGAGTCTCCTCACTCTTTAACAAATTTGGGTTGGCGCGTCTCAAATTAACCCTTTAATTGATACTTTATGTCAATTAAAGGGTTCAGATGATATATTATCTCAATTTAGCTCAAAAAAGATACTAGATGGCGGCGCGTTCTTTCTGGGCGCACTCTTGGCAGCGTCCGTAGACTTCCAGCCAATGCCCGCTCAACTCAAAGCCGTATCTGGCTGATGTGCTGGACAGCACGTCCTCAATGTCGCAGCCGCCCAAGTCCTGGGACGAGCCGCAGTGAACGCATAGCAGGTGGTGGTGATGTCCGCGGTAGCTTAGCTGGTAGTGGAGGTCGCCGTCCTCGAGGAGGATGCGGCACAGCACGCCGGCCTCTACCAGGATTTTCAGTGTGCGGTAGACGGTGGCGCGGCCCAGCTTGGGGGGCAGTTGCTGCCGCAGGCTTTCGGCGGTAAAGTGGCGATCCTGATTGCCGATGACTGTAGCCAAGGTGCGGCGGGGAGCTGTGGAGCGATAGCCCCGCTCCTCAAGGGCCTCAAGGATTCGTTCGGTGGCGGATGTGTTTCGTTTTGTCAGCACCACGGTTGCGCTTGCCTGCTATTACTGAGACTATGTATCTAATAACATCATTGTAAACCACTTTGGCCGGGCTGTCAACACGGCGTTGCGGGCGATATTCTAAGCGTGTGTTGGCATTGCCCGCTCCGTCCTTCCCGCCTTCGCGGGAATCCGCAGGTTTCAGCGGAATACGGGTTTTCTCTCGGCAAGGGCATACGGATTCCCGCCTTCGCGGGAAGGGCCGGGAGACGGGACGGCCGGCCAATCAGCATTGTTAACCCACCGTTGAGAATACCTTGCGGGGCCTTACTCCAAGCGCCAGCCGTCCCCGGCCGGGGGCCAGGGGTTGTCGGGCGACAGCACTTGGGATAGCTGAGTGAAGGCCCCCATAAAGCCTGCCGGGTGCAGCCAGATGCTGTTGAAGCCCAGGTTGGTGTAGTTGGCGGTCTGGCGCGATGAGGTGAACCGCGCCCCCCGCTCAACCAAGCGGGCGTCCATCGCCAGCGAGTCGGCGATTTCGTAGATGGTCAGGTAGATGCCCTCGCCGTAACGGTCGAGGAACCGCTGCGACGGCGCATCCGGGCCGGTGGGCTGGGCCAGCTCGAGGAACGTGTCCCGCCCATCCAGCGGCAGGACGGCTATTTCCAGGTCGGTGAAGCTGACCTCAAACCTCTTTGTGGCCCGCAGGCCGAACATCTCGCCCCACCGGGCCACTGCCTCATCCAGGTCGCGCACCAACACGGCGGCCTGCCGCAGACGCAGAGTGCCGGGCGGGGCCGCCTGCTGCCAGTTGTCCCCGGCCAGGGGCCAAGGATTGCCGCCGGGCGTAACTTCCACGATACGGAGGCGCGCCCCGTTGGCCGATGCCTGTTCCACGACGATGCTGCGGCGGTCATCCCGCTGCGCGACGCTGCTGACCCGAACGCCCAGCCGGTGCAGCCGGGACAACAGGGAGTCCAGCTCCCTGGTCTCGAACACCAGCTCATACGGCCCTTGCCCCCGGTTCTCCTGGAAAACAGCGGATTCGGCGTCGCCCAAGTCCGGGCGCCAAAGCTCGGCAAAGGTGCCGTCCCCGGCGGGCAGCACGATGCGATGCCCGTCCACCGTTTCGTAGCTGTGCACGCTTTTCATGCCCAGGTAGCTATCGTAAAGGCTGGCCGCCCGGGCCAGATCGTTAACCACGAAATTGACCTGCCGCAAGCGATGCAACATAACTTTCACCCCAAGAAAAGGGGATTGTATAAGAAAATCCCTCTCTGCTGAGAGGGAAATTATAAGGGGCGCGGGAGTTCGCGGAAAGGCTATTCCCGGCTGGGCAGGGCAACCACGGCTTTGCCGCCGACGTGGCGCTCGCCTTGCGCGCCCAGCATCAGGATGTCGCACTCGGCGAGGTTTTGGCCGTCTTCTTGGCGCAGGTCGGTGATGGTGGCCTCGAGGGTCAGCGGCCGGTTGTGGGGCACCGGCTGGCGGAACACCACGTCCAGGTCCCGGATGGCGTCGGGGCCGGCCCAGTCGGTGAGCAACTGCGCCAGCATCGCCATGGCCATGATGCCGGGAACGATGGGGCCCGGCATACCCGAGTCTCGGGCGGTCTGGGCGTCGGTGAAGCGGTTGGGCGTGGGCGGAGACCATACCTCGCAGAAGCTCGCCACCCCTTCGCCGGTGGCTACCCGCTCAACCGGGCCAATCAGGTCACCCAACTCTACGTCTTCAAAGTAAGGCAATTCGTCTCTCGCTGTGGTGATTCAACCGGGGTTGCCGGACGCGGGCGGGCGGAATGCGCCATCACTCGCGGCGGGCAAAAGATTCCTGAACCTCGGCCACCACTTCCCCGTCCTGATTGCGGAAGGTGGTCTCCCAAACAACGAACACCATGGTGCCGGAGCGGCCGGTCTTGGCGTAAACGTCCTTCAGGTGCGATGAGGCGGTTAGACTGTCCCCGGCGTATATGGGCGCCACGGGCTGCACCCGCTGCCCGGCGTGCATCTGCGTGCGCCCGAAGTCCACCCCGACGTCTGGCAACTGCACCTCGCGCACGAAGATCGAGCATAGAGTCGGCGGCGCAATCATCCCCCGGAAGCCCTGCTCCCTGGCCTTGTCGTCGGAATTGAAAGCCGCGCCCTGCTCGCCCAAGCTGGCGTTCACCGCCGCAATCATACCGGCGGTAATCTCGAAAGGCCCGGCGCGGTGTTCCTTGCCGTGAAGCGACCGGTCGTAGTTCAGCTCCATTGTCATGCGGCTTTCTCCGCTATCCATAGTTGCGTTTTCTGAATGTTGAGAGAAGGGCGTCAGGCCGATGCGACCTGGGCGGTCTCTTCCAAGCGCACCGGCTGGAACTGCTTGCTGAGCAGGGCGTCCACCAACTGGCTTTCGCTGGCGATGGCGGCCCGGAATTCGGTCATGCAGGCGGCGATATGGCTGGTCAGGTGGGCGTCGCTGCCCCCGATGCCGAGGTAGCCGAACTGGCGGCAAAGCTCATCGGCGCGCTCATTCTCGCCGGCGCGGCCGCCCCCGTTCAGCAGTTCCACCACCTCCACGCCGGGGAAGAACTCGCCCTGCTGGATGTATTCGGTCAGCCCGATGCCGAACCGCCCCGGATGCGCCGGGATGGCCACAGCGTCATGCTGCCGCGCCGCCCGCATCAGCTCGCGGGCATCCATCCGCACATCGGCAAAGTTTATGTCACGAGCCAATCCTTGGCTGACGCCGTAAACCAAGAAGTGGCCGTAGCGGGTATCCAGCTCCGAACCTTTCAGAATCAGCATGCGGTACTGCTGGGCCAATGCCGAATAGTCCTTGTCGAAGTCGAACTTGCGATGCTCGGTCAAGACAATGCCGTCAACCACATAGCCCCGCTTGCGCAGCACCTGCACCCATTTGACGTATTGCTCCACCGTGGCGCGGGAGTCATCCGAGGAAACGGAATGGCAATGCAGGTCCAAAAACACGTTGTCAGAACTCCTATACCAGCCGCCGGAATGATAGGCGGCTTTGCTGACTATCATAAACAACGATACTCAATCCGGCAACCCAAGCTCAGCGATGCCGCCGGAACAGCCTCCAGACCGGTGTGCTGAATCCGGGCAGCAAGTCTCCGCCATCGAGAATATCGTCTTCGTATAGGGTTACGGGTTCCATGCCGGGACGGAAGAGCCTTACCGTGACGGTGTCCGGGTCGCCCACCCATACTTGCTTTGAGCCATAGCTGAGCCACATATAGGCTTTGGCGGTCATCTCCGCATTGGAATTGCTGGGCGACTTGATCTCCACGGCCAGATCCGGAGCCAGTTCAGGAAACCCGAGAGTTCCTTCAGGGATGCGTCCGGGGGCAATCCACACCACATCGGGGGCGCGCACGGTGTCCGGGCCGCGCTCTAGTCGGTATCCCGGCTCTCCGGCGCCAGTGGTTCCGTAGTCGTTGATTTCCGAGTAGTTTCCCAAAGCAACGGTGAATCTGCCCACTGCTATACGGTGCGGGTCTCCGGTTGGCATCTTTTCTACCAGCGCTCCCCGGATAAGCTCGTACCGCCTGCCAGCACCCCGGGGCATTGCCAGCAACTCGTCGGCAGTAATTAATTTTTGACGAACGGCAGTCATAATTTTATCCGCGCCGCGTGCTCTTCCGGCATGGGCGTAATTTGAAAAGCGGGATTAATTCATTCCCGGAGAGCCTTTGCTGTCCCATACTCCCGCCATCCGACGGTGCGGTGGTCGCCTGGCGCTGCCGGGCCGTCCGGCAGGTGGGGAACCTGGGCATTGCAGGAAGCTATTTTCAAGGATATGAAGCCGGAGCAGGACAATTTCGGCGCCTCAGAAACAGAGTAGATTGCGACGGTTCCAGACCGTACAGCCCTTCAATCACGGCGGCGCAGGCATTTTCGGGTACGTCATAGCAACAGTTCAGGCAGGACGAGGGGATGAAGGCGGCTGCGGGAGGTTCGGCGGGCCTGTAAGCCGGGTTCTGTATCCCGCCTGCCTTTCGGCAAGCTCAGGGCAAGCGGGACGGTAGCCATCTATCTAGCCCCCCGGTTTGCGCCGGGGCCCCCGCGCCCATACAAGCAACGGACGGGACGGCGTTGCCGCCGTGGTCAAGCAGCCAACCCGGGGACGAGCCGGGCGCTCATGGTCCCTCTATTCGGCCTTGCTCCAGGTGGGGTTTGGCCGCCGCTGCGTCGCCGCAGTCGGCCGGGCGCTCTTGCCGCCCGATTTCACCCTTACCCCGGTCAGCCTTGCGGCCGCCGGGGCGGTATGTTTCTGTGCCACTTTCCGTCCCCCGCGCCGGACTGATCCCTTGCGGGAGCCTGGGCGTTACCCAGCACCCTGCCCGGTGGAGCCCGGACTTTCCTCCCCGATCCGCTCCTTGCGAAGCGACCGGGGCGGCCACCCGGCCCGCTGAACCTCCACCGCCAATCTAGCATAGGCGCCGGGGGCGGTCAACTTGCCCACCGGCGACCGCGGCGCTTACCAGATTGCCGTCAGGTCAAGGGCGAAACCTGGCAGCACCGGCTCGCCGGAAAGGGCGTCCGGTTCCTCCAGTATGTCCACTGGCTGGCCGGGGCGGTAGACGTAGACGCGCCGGTTCTGCGGGTCTATGAGCCAGCCTAGGCGGACGCCGTTAGCCAGGTACTCTGCCATCTTGCTCTGCACATCGGCCAAGCCGTCCGAGGGGGAGCGGAGTTCAACGGCAAAGTCGGGGTATGTGTGGCCGAAGCCCCTCTGCTCCTCCCTGTTCAGCGAATCCCACCGGGACAATGGCATCCAGGAAGCGTCGGGCGCGCGCACTGCGCCGTTAGGCAGGGTATAGCCGGCATTGGAACCGAAGGCGCGGCCAGTGCCATCATCCTTGGCCCAATTGCCCAATTGCCCAATTGCCGGGCCACTTCGGCCTCTTGCCATCCGCTTTCCAAACCCGCAGGCGGCATGATAATCAACTTCCTTTCCGCGGTAAGCTCCATTCGCAGGCCGCCGTTGTCGGCGCATAGCCGGAGAAACCGCTCTCCGGTCATTTCCAAGGCGCGGACGTCCAGCGCCAGCGGGTATGGCAAGGTTGCGGGCGGCGCAATGGCGGGCGGTTGGGCAACCATCGCTGTGCCTCCCAATAATCAGATGAAATTTCCGGCGACCGCCGGAGTTACCAGATCGCCGTCAGGTCAAGCACGAAACCCGGCAACACCGGATCGCCGGAAACGGCGTCCGGCTCTTCCAGTATGTCCACAGGCTGGCCGGGGCGGTAGACGTAGACGCGCCGGTTCTGTGGGTCTATGAGCCAGCCTAGGCGGACGCCGTTAGCCAGGTACTCTGCCATCTTGTCCTGCACATCGGCCAAGCTGTCCGAGGGGGAGCGGAGTTCTATCACGAAATCCGGGCAGATAGGGGCGAACTTGTCCTGCTCCGTCGCGGTCAGCGTATTCCACTTGGACAGCAACACCCAGGACGCATCGGGAGCGCGCACCGCCCCGTCGGCCAGGGTGAATCCGCCGTTGGAATCGAAAACTATCCCGCTGCCATCCGCGTCCGCCCAGTTAGCCAGTTGCTGGTTCACCCTGCTATTGCGTCGGCTTGTGGTTAAACCCGCAGGCGGCATGATAATCAACTTCCTTTCCGCCGTAAGCTCCATTCGCAGGCCGCCATTGTCGGCGCATAGCCGGAGAAACTGCTCTCCGGTCATTTCCAGGGAGCGGATGTCCAGCGCCAGCCGGTAGGGCAAGGTTGCGGGCGGCGCAATGGCGGGCGGTTGGGCGGTGGTCATACTAACGCTCCCGTGACCGCTGCGGGGTTCGTATTGCCAGAGCGTTATTCTATCATTGACTGTGCTTAACACGGGCGCCGTGCTTAACGCGGTCGTGCTTAACACGGTATGGAAAAGCGATTAACGGCGCCGCAATCGGGCGCCGTTTGCAGTTTGGCTTGGGTCGCGTTGACTTGGAGGGAACGGCTTCCTACTGTGCGAACAGCATCCGCCCGCAACTGGTGCAGGTGACCGTTTGGCGGCCGCTCTTGACGCGCTGGCGCACTTGGGTGGGCAGGGACATCCGGCAGCCCTGGCAGAGGTCCCGCTCCACTTTGGCGACGGCCCGGCCCCCTTTGGACTTCCGTAGAGTTTCGTAGCGCCGCAGAGCGATCTGTTCCACCTGTCCGGCCAGCAGTTCGCGTTGCTTTTCGTAGCTGCTGCGCTCAGCGTACAGTTCGCTGACAATCCGGGTCAGCTCATCCCGCCGCGACTCCCAACGGGACTTGGCATCCGTGAGTTCGATATGAAGCTCGGCGCAACGGAGCTGCGACTCTTCGAGCTGAATGGAAAGCTCCAGGGACATTGCTTCATTCCGCTCCAGAAGGTTGCGGACATTGTCCGCCTCCTGTTGGATGGATTCCAAGTCGCGGGCATTGACCATCGAACCGTCATACAAGCGGGATTCCAGCGATTCCGACCGTTCCCGGCGCACCGAGATCTCCATCTGATTGTCGTAATGGCGAGCTTCCACTTCCTGAAGCCGTTCTTCTTCCGCCTGGAGTGTGGCCTCAAGGTTCTCTATGGAAATCTCGGTTTTCAGTTCTTCCTCGGCCTCTGCCAAGGTGCGGTCAACCCGGTCAATGTCCAGGTCAACTTCCTGCAATGCGTATAACTGTTTAACGGTTGTCATATCGCCTCGCGGGACTGGAATGTCCAAGCCATTGGATTCTAGGAATGCCGCCTGCTGTTGTCAACTTGCGGGCGGGATGACACGGAGGCCGCTCCCCGCTAGAATCACCGCAACATACCGCGTCTCCCGGCAGAACGGGCCTGTCAGGGGCGCGGAAAGGCCGATGAAGGGAGGATACTGATGACGCTTTCCAGGCTGGATAACGAAAAGTTGACCCGCGTCGGCGCAGGCACGCCCATGGGCGAGACAATGCGCCGCTACTGGCTGCCGGCGCTGCTTTGCGACGAACTGCCGGAACCCGACTGCCCGCCGGTGCGCGTGCGGCTGCTGGGCGAGGATCTGGTGGCTTTCCGCGACACCTCGGGGAAGGCCGGCCTGCTGGAGGAGTTCTGCCCCCACCGGCGCACTTCGCTGTTTCTGGGCCGCAATGAGGAGGGCGGCCTGCGTTGCGTCTATCATGGCTGGAAGTTCGATGTCGCCGGCAATTGCCTGCACATGATGAACGAGCCGGAAGGTAGCGACTATCACACCAAGGTCAGGGCCGTGTCCTACCCGGTGGTAGAGATGGGCGGCGTGGTCTGGGCCTACATGGGGCCGGAGAACCGCCAGCCCCCCCTGCCCCGGTTCGAGTGGACGCAGGTTCCCGACAGCCACCGGCTGATTACCAAGAACCGGCAGGAATGCAACTGGCTGCAAGCGCTGGAAGGCGGTATAGACACCGCCCACGCTCCTATCCTGCATCGCCGCATCACCAAGAACACCACCCGCCCCGGCATTGGCGTGGACACCGATTTCGTCACCGGCAAGGCTCCCAATGTGGAGGTTGACCGCACCGACTACGGCTATCGTTATGCCGGAGTCCGGGAGCTGGAGGGCCAGGGCAAGAACTTCATCCGCGCCTACCACTTTGTTCTGCCCTTCCACCAGATGCGGCCGCAGCAGTTTGGCTTGTATGGCGGGATGCCCCGCACCCTCATCGCCGGCCACTGCTGGGTGCCGGCGGATGACGAGAACTCGATGGTGTTCAACTGGATGTACAGCTATGGCGAGGAACCGCTGTCGGAGGCCGACCGCGACCTGGAGCGGCAGTTGGGCCGCGGCCCGGAGGACCTGGACGCCAACTACCGGGCCTACCGCAACCGCGACAACGACTGGATGATTGACCGCCGAGTGCAGAAGTACGAAACCTTCACCGGCATAGAGGGCATCAACACTCAAGACCAAGCGGTGCAGGAGAGCATGGGGCCAATCGTGGACCGGAGCACGGAGAACTTGGCCGCCAGCGACATGGCTATCGTGGTGGCCCGCCGGATGCTTCTCGGCGCCTCCGAAACGGTGGCTGACGGCGGCGACCCGCCCGGCGTTTCAGAAAGCTACTACAAGCTGCGGGCCATAGACAGCATCCTTCCCGCCGAGGCGGCGTGGCAGGAAGCGCTGGCCGCGGAGATGTATCCGGGGCGGTAAGCGCCGGGGAGTGCCTTGTGGATGCGGAAGCGGCTTGCTTCATCAAGCAGGCCGCTTTGCTCTTGGCGCCTGTATACCGTTTGCCTTGCGTACTGTATTGCCGTACATTGGTAACGGTGATTATTCGTTCTGTTTATCAACGTGGATTGCGTCGGCTGATTGAGGAAACAGCCAGCGCTCTCTGCCGTCTGACTTGGTTGGCCGAGTGCGAAACATTTTGACGGCTTTGCTGTTGGCGGATGATCTCGACGGCTTTTTCGACAATGCTCCCATCGGCTGGCGAGTGCATCGTCTTTCCGGCAACCGCCGGGGAGAACGGAGTATTTCGGTGTCCGGCAACTGACGGATTACTTTTGAGGAAGAGAGCGGCTACATTAACAGATTGAACTTGGAGGATTATCACTAATGGCTGCTGACGGCATTGAAGTCAAAATGACGCCATCCCATCCTGGTGAATTCATACGCATAGAAGTCATCGAGGAGTTGGGGCTAAGTGTAACCAGGGCAGCGGAGATTCTAGGTGTTCGGCGGGCGACGCTTTTGGCCCTGCTGAACGGCAACGCAGCTCTATCGCCGGAGATGGCTCTTCGGATAGAAAAAGCCTTTGGCGTCGGCATGGATATGCTGCTGCGGATGCAGTCTTGGCATCACGCCGCGCAGATGCGCGCCCGCGCCGACGAAATCGCAGTGCAGCAGTATGTGCCGGGTTGAAAGCGGGAAATCAGGCAAAGCATTGGGGCGACACTGAAATGTCGCCCCCGTTGTCTTATCGCCGGTGCCATACGCGCACAGTCCCGGACGGGCAGGGAGCGGGAGATTCACGCCGCCGCGGGCCGCCGCGTGTGCCAGTCCGTTGCCTGCTGGTAGGCGTGGCCGATGCGGAACAGCGTCTCCTCCGAAAAGGGACGCCCCCCGATTTGGAGGCCCGCGGGCATCCCGTTGTCGTCGAAGCCGCAGGGCACTGACATGGCCGGACAACTGGCTAGGTTGAACAGGCGGGTGAACAGGAAGGGCAGCCGGGAGGATGTGGCCTTGCTGCTCACGGGCGGGTCGTCTTCAACCGGCTGCGCCGTCTTTCCGGCGGTGGGGAAAACCAGCGCGTCGTAATTGCCAAGAGCCTCGATGACTTGCCGGCGGATCAGATCCCGCAGCTTCTGGGCCTTGTAGTAATAGTGGGCCGGCATTACGCTGCCGGTAAGCAGCAGGATCCGGTCGTCGTGGCCGTAGTCGCTGAGGTTATCCCGAATCCACGGGGCGTGGTTGTTGACCGGCTCCACCGCGAGCAACGTTCCCGACACCGCCCCGGCCAAGGCGGACAGCGGAAGCGAAACTTCCTCCACCGTCGCGCCCAGCTCGCCCAGCACGCCTATGGCTTGCCCCACGACGCGGCGGACGTCGGGTTCCACCAGTTCCGACTCCATCTGCTCGGCAACCACCCCGATCCGCAAACCCTCGATGCCGCCGCCCAGCGCGGCCCGGTAGTCAGGCACGGGCGCGGTTGAGGTGTGGCCGTCCTTGGGGTCGTGGCCCGCGATGGCGCTCAGCGTGATGGCGGCATCCTCCACAGTGCGGGAGATGGGGCCGACGGTGTCCATGGACCACACGCCCCGCATCACTCCGTAGCGGCTGACCAGCCCCCACGTGGGCCGCAAACCGACGAGTCCGCACCAAGCCGCGGGAAAGCGAATGGAGCCGCCGGTGTCCTCTCCCAGAGACGTGGCGCAGAGGTAAGCGCCTGTGGCCGCCCCGGAACCGCTGCTGGAGCCGCCGGCGTAGGCGTTCAGATCCCAGGGGTTTCTGGGCGTGCTGAAGCGATGGGAAAAGCCGGTTATGGCAAATTCGGTCAGGTTGGTCTTGCCCAGCAGCACCGCCCCGGCCTGCTTCAGGTTGGCGATTACGGTTGCGTCTTCCTCTGGCACAAAGTCAGCCAATATCCGGGAACCGCCGGTGGTGCGGACGCCCGCGCTGTGGAACTGGTCTTTCACCGCCACCGGGACGCCGTGCATTGGCCCCCGGCGCTGCCCGGCGGCGATTTCCCGCTCGGCCTGCCGGGCGGCCTCCAGCGCCATCTCACGAGTGACCGTCAGGTAGGCGTTGAACTTGAAGTCCAAGGAGTCAATGCGCTCCAGGTAGGATTCGGCCGCTTCGACGGGCGAAACCTCGCGCGAAGCGATGAGCCTCGAAAGCTCGGACGCCGACAGGAAGGGAAGCTCGGCCCTGTCCATAAGACCCTCCGAGTTTTGCGATTGGGGAAAACCGGCCGGGAAAGCTGCGTTAGGCCGGCGGCAGGATAATGGGCAGGGGTTCCACTTCCTCCAGCCCCGGCGGGTTGATGGCGTCCAGGGATTCCAGCAGCGCGTTCAGGCTGTACATAACCTCGGTAAGCTCGGGTTCCTGGATGTCCAGTCCTGCGGCGCGGCCCAGCGCCTGTATGTCCTCTCTCGACAAGTCGGCCATATCTGCCTCCGGTGATGCTACGGTCAGAGCTGGGTTCATACTGCGGGATAACTCCCCGCCCGTCAAGCAGTTCAACCATTGGCTCGTTGCCGCCCGATTTGGGGTATACTGGCATCGCCTCGGCTGAATCGCTTCCCGGCCGATGCTTGCCACAGGACAGGATGAGCGGCAATGGCCGGTTACAAAACAGCAAAGGTAGATCTTGGCCCCGAATCGTCATTTTCCAAGCTGCCGGCTCCGGTGGACATCGGTGACTGGTCTTACTTCCTGGCAAAGAACCGCAAGGGCGTCTACCAGTTGCTTTCCACCGTCTGCCCGCACCAGATGGGCGAGGTTGTGGAGTGGGATGGCGTGTTCATGTGTCCCGACCACGGATGGCGCTTTGAGAAGACTGAAGGCGTCTGCATAAACGGCCCCAACTCCCGCATGACGGCCTTCCCGGTGGCGGTGGAAGCCGGGCGGCTCATCGCCACGGTGCCGGACGATTAGCGCCCTTCCGGCCGGCGGCGCGCCTGCTCCCGTAACCGGCGCGGCAATCGGCGTCTCCGCCGCAGTCTTGGCTATGGCCGGGGCAGAGGTCTGTACAGCATGGCCTGCAACCCTGAAGGGGGCTGGTTCGATTGGCGGCAACTCGGCGGTTTCAGGTTCTGAGCGCCGGCGCAGCCATAATAGGTTGCGCCGGCGTTCTTTTTCTCGCGGATTTCGCCTTTGGGGTTGGCCCCTTGGTCAATCCTCTTTCGGTGTCTGTGATTTTGCTCCGCGTCGGCGCGGTGGCTTTGCATTGCGTTTCGCCAAGGGACTGCCGGTCTTCGCGGATGCTGCCCGCCGTGCTGGCTGTGACTATCGCAGGCATTCCTTGGGCGGCGCTGGTTGATGACTTCGGTTCCAATGCCGAGGCCAAGGCCGCCCTGATGCTGCCCTGGTGGCTGGCCTTTCTGCTCTCCGCAGTCCGGTTCGAGTTCAATGGCCGGGCGGCTGTCCGGCGCTCACCCCTGGTTCTGCTGGTTATACCGCCGTCGCTCGGCTTCCTAGCCTTGGTATATGTTGCGAGCGCGTTTTGGGCGGAGCAACGTGCGCCTGTAATTGGGTGGTAGAATTGAAGCCGCTGCGGTTAGAGCTATTTCATACGGGTTCGTCCATAGGCCCCAGCTCAGAGAGAATAGAGCAGTCAGGAGCGAGACATGGAGCGGAGCGAAATTCCCTTCCTCAGCGCGTCGGAACTGGCCCGGCGCATCGAATCGCGGGAAGTGTCGCCGGTGGAGGCGGCCGAAGCCTACTTCGAGCGCATCGCCGAGGTGGACGGCAGGCTGAATTCCTACATCACTGTCACCCGCGACCAGGCGCTGGAAGCGGCCCGGCGGGCGGAAGCGGAAATCGCCGCCGGCAACTATCGCGGCCCGCTGCATGGCGTCCCCGTGGCGGTGAAGGACCAGTTCAACACTGCGGGGATTCTCACCACCGGCGGGTCATCCATTCTCAGTGATTTCGTTCCCGGCGAAGACGCCACGGTGATGGCGAAGCTCAAGGAGGCCGGGGCGGTGTTGTTGGGCAAGCTCAATATGAGCGAGTTTGCCATGTCGGAAATCTACCGCCATCCCTACGGCACTCCCCGCAACCCATGGGATCTGACCCGGAACCCCGGCACTTCCAGCAGCGGCTCCGGGGCGGCCACCGCCGCCTTTCTCTGCGCCACCTCGCTGGGGGAGGATACCGGAGGCTCGATACGCGGGCCGGCGAACTTTTCGGGGCTGGTGGGCATTCGCCCCAGCTTTGGCCGGGTCAGCCGCCACGGCGTGATGGGCGGTTCGTGGTCAATGGATACCGTCGGCCCCATCTCCCGCACCGTTGCGGATGCGGCCATCACCCTCCAGGCTATCGCGGGCCATGACCCCAAAGATCCTTATACCTGGGACGCGCCGGTTCCCGACTACCGCGCGGCCCTTACCGGCGACATCAGCGGCTTGAAGGTGGGCGTCATCGCGGAGCGGATGGACGCGCCCAACCTGGATCCCGAGATGCGCGATGCCGTGGCCGCCGCCGTTGGCCTGCTGGGCGAGCTGGGGGCGGATTCCAGGGAAGTCAGCATCCCCCTTGCCCCTCACGCGGGCGCTTTGAGCTGGACTATGATCGGGGTGGAATGGGCCGGCCTGCACCGGAAGACCTTTGAGCCGAATTTCGAGCAATTGGATCGCAACAACCAGATTCGCTTCCTCACCGGGCTGGTCATTCCGGCCCAAGCCTATAACAAGGCTCAGAAGGTGCGGACGCTGCTGCGGCAGGAGATCCTGTCGGCCCTCGCCGAGGTGGACGTGCTGGCCCTGCCAACGGGGATTGGCGCCGCGCCCCCGGTGGAGAGCGTTGCCGGGGTGCCGAGCAAGGAGCAGTCGCTGGCCGGGCTGAACGCCCGCATCAGCTTCACCGGCCCGTTCAACCTAGCCGGAGTTCCGGCGATTTCCGTGCCATGCGGCTTCACCGAGTCGGGGCTGCCGCTGGGGTTGCAGCTCGCCGGGCGGCCTTTCGCCGAGGAGACGCTGTTCCGCGCGGCCCACGCCTATGAGCAGGCCACCGCCTGGCATACCCGCCGCCCGCCCATCTAACACCCCTCCCCTTAGTAGGGGGCGTAAATTCTTTCATCCACTGGAAGCCCGCCTCCATCAATGGCGATGGGGGCATTCCTCGCAGGAGCAAAGGGAATTGCCGGCGCCGGAATAACAAGTGCCGAAACAATAAGCCCCCGGCGTTAAACGCCGGGGGCTTGTTTTCGCGTCTGCCGGGTTGGGCCGGTTACTGGTTGGTGATGATGGGCATCTTCTTGATGGAGCGGAAGGTGATGCTGGACTCGTACTCCATCTCATTCTGGCCCAGTTCCATATCCGGGTAGCGCTCGGCCAGTTCGCGGAAGACTTCCTGGCCCTCCACGCGGGCGATGGTGGCGCCCAAGCAGTGGTGGATGCCGGCGCCGAAGGAGACGTGCGGGTTGGGCCAGCGGGTGATGTCCATTTCGTCGGGCCGCTCGAACTTGTTGGGGTCGCGGTTGGCCGACGGAATGAACCAGCGGATGCGGTCGTCCTTCTTAATCAGCTTGCCCCGCATCTCGACGTCCTGCGCGGCCAGACGCTGGATGGACTTCACGGGAGAATCGTAGCGCAATGCTTCCTCGTTGGCCCGCACCATCATGCCCTGGGGGTCGGCCTTCAGTAGCTCCCACTGGTCCCGGTTCCGCATGAAGGACAGGGTGCCGTTGCAGATCAGGTTGATGGTGGTCTCGTGGCCGGCCAGCAGCAACAGGGAGGTGTTGACCAGAGCCTGCTCGCGGGTGAAGACGCCGGCCTTTTCGCCCTGCGCTAGGACGGAGATGAAGTCGTCGCCGGGGTTGACGATGCGCTCCTCAACCATGGGGTTGACGTAATCGAGCATCTCCTCCATGCCTTCCACCAGCCTGGGGAGACGGTCGGCCTCGCCGCGGGCGATGTTCAGCAGCTTCTCGGCGATGGCGCGGATGTAGGGGCGGTCTTCTATGGGGACGCCCATCATCTCGGCGATGACCAGCACCGGCAGGGGCGTAGCCAGGTCGCGCATCATGTCGAACTCGCCTTTCTCTTCGGCGGCGTCCAGCAGCTCGTTGATGGCGTTCTTGACCAGAGGGCGCCACTCTTCCATGGACTTGGGAGTGAAGTAGGCGTGGACCACCTTCCGCATATCCAGGTGATCGGGGCGGTCGTACTGGATGAACTGCTTGCCCTGGTAGTTGCGGACGAACTCGTACAGCTCGTTGTCGGACTCGTTGATGGCCGGGTAAGGCCCGCGAGGGTCATTGAGCCACACGGCGCTGGAGAACAGCTCATGGTTGCGGGTCAGCCATACCAGGTCGTCATGACGGGTGATGACCCACAATTCGTACAGCTCGTTCCAGTGAACCGGGTCTTCGTCCCGGAGCTGTCCATAGTAGGTATAGGGGTCGTACATGATTTCCGGCGCAAACATATTTTCGTTGAAGGTCGTTACCATAACCTCACCAACGTCGCTTCGAGTTGCCCGAAACTCTATGGCAAGCGCAAGGCGTTGTCAAGCGGCGCAGCCGGAACTTCCGGGCTTTTCATAGTGAGTCAATACAAAGACACTGGCCGGAATTTGTGCTAGGCTTGGCAACCGAATTGTGCGCCATTGAGGATCAGTTATGAGGTATGGCTATACGGACAAACGGGATGGCAAAATCCTCCGGGCGAAGTTTGCGCTGCCGTTGCTGCTGGCGGCGATGACGGCAGCCCTAGCCCTTTGGCTGGCGTCCCCGGCCCCGCCCGTCGCGCAGGCCGCCGCGGCCAGTTGCGGCGGGTCGGCCAACCCTCTCCACGGGCGCTCGGAGGAGGTGGTCGACACCATCCTCGACAGGCTCTCCGAGACCGATTGCAGCGCCGTTACCGCCACGCAACTGGCCGGCATCATTGGCACGCTTGACCTGAGCTCACAGTCCATAAATACCCTGAGAAATGGCGACTTCGACGACCTCACCAGCTTGCAAATCATAAACTTGAAAAGTAACTCGCTGGGTTCCCGCCTGCACAGCGACCTGTTCGACGGCCTCACCAGCCTGGAAGAGCTGAGCCTGGAAGACAACTTGCTGCAGGCTGAGGACCTGCCCGAAGACCTGTTCGACGGCCTCACCAGCCTGCAAACCCTGAACTTGTCAGACAACGTTGTGGCTTCCCTGCCCGCAGACCTGTTCGACGGCCTCACCAGCCTGGAAAGCCTGGATCTGGATCAGAACTCGCTGGCGAGCCTGCCCGAAGACCTGTTCGACGGCCTCACCAGCCTGGAAAACCTGGATCTGGATGAGAACTCGCTGGCGAGCCTGCCTGAAGACCTGTTCGACGACCTCACCAAGCTGGAACGTTTGGATCTGCGCAAAAACCCACTGCCGACCCTGCCCAGCGACGTATTCGATGGCCTGTCCAACCTGGAAAATCTGTTTATAGATGATAACCCGCTGGTCTGGCTGCCGCCGGACCTCTTTGCCGGGCTGTCCAGCCTGCAACAGCTGCGCCTGAACTCGGACGACACTGATTTCACCCCGGGCGAGTCGCTGGCCTGCATTCACGCCGGTCAGTTCGACGGCTTGGCCGAACTGCAACAACTGCAGCTGAAATCCCACCAATTGGGCAACATCTCCCCCGCCCACTTCGCCCGGTGGAACTTGGGCAAGTTGGAGCAGCTACAGCTTGGCGGCGATACCCCCGGAAATGTGACGTTTGCGGCCTACCAGGCGGAGCTGCCCGCCCTGGTAGAGGCCGACTTCCAGGTCGCCAGCGGCGGTCTGACCGACCCGATTTGCGGCTCCGTAGGGCTTGATGACAGGACCGGCGTGGTTCGGGTGCTTCTGGAGAAAGACTCGGTGCGTTCCAACCGGGCCCGGGTGAGCGACGCCGCTTTGCTGGGCGACGGCCACTGCGGCTCCGACGCGACCGCGACCCAGCACCAACTCTGGACCTGGGAGCGCTCCGACGACGGGGTGACCTGGAGGGACATGGCCTCGGGCCGCCAGCCCAAGGACTACGGCACCCGGGGAGCCGGCGAATGCTCCTTCCTCTACACCCCGCAGACCGATGACAACGGAAAGTATGTCCGGGCCTACGTGCCGGTGGCGACCAGCACCGGCTTAGGCGACAACAACTACTACAGCGCCCCCCTCGGCCCGCTGGACGTCCCGTAGCCCCGGGGAGGATCTTTCAACCCTGCTCAGGCGGGCCGGGCGGCAGTCTTGGCCCTTTGCCAAGCCCGCCCGCCTGCCCCGTAATGGGCCAACCCGCCCGGCGTTTACGCGCGGGCGCAGCAGGGGTTGATAATGCGCGTCCTTCTCGTCGCCATCAACCGGCATGACCGGCTGAACAGCTTGAGTCAATATAAAGACATTGGCCGGAATTTGTGCTAGGCTTGGCAGCCGAATTGTGCGCCATTGAGGGTCAGTTATGAGGCATGGCTATACGGGCAACCGGGATGGCAAAACCCTCCGGGCGAAGTTTGCGCTGCCGTTGCTGCTGGCGGCGATGGCAGCCCTTGGCCTTTGGCTGCCCCCCCCCCCCGTCGCGCAGGCTCATGCCAGTTGCGGCGGCGCCCCCCTCAACGGGCGCACGCTGGAAGTGGTCGCTGTCATCGTCGAGGATCTCTCCGCCGACAGTTGCCACTCCGTCACCGCAGAGCAACTGGCGGGGATCACCAGTCTTGACCTGAGCAGCGAGAGTCTGACTTCCCTGTTAAGCGACGACTTCGACGGCCTCACCGACTTGGAAAGCCTGTTTCTAAATGATAACTCGCTGGCGGCCCTGCCCGAAGACGTGTTCGACGGCCTCACGAAACTGGAACGTCTGAATCTGCACAAAAACTCACTGACGGCCCTGCCCAGTGACGTATTCGATGGCTTGGACAGTCTGATGTACCTGCTGCTGGGCGAGAACTCGCTGGCCGCGGTGCCCGGCGACGTGTTCGATGGCCTGTCCAACCTGGAAGATCTGTTTATAGATGATAACCCGCTGGTCTGGTTGCCGCCGGACCTCTTTGCCGGGCTGTCCAGCCTGCAAGAGCTGCGCCTGAACTCGAACGACACTGATTTTGCCGAGACCCAGTCGCTGGCCTGCATTCATGCCGGTCAGTTCGACGGCTTGTCCGAACTGCAAGAGTTGCGTCTGGGCCTCCACCAACTGGGAAACATAGACCCCTCCCACTTCGCCCGGTGGAACTTGGTCAAGTTGGAGGAACTGCGACTTGGCGCCACGCGCATCGGCCCTTCGCCTCTCGACTTTGCGACGACCTACGATATCGCCGAGCTGCCCGCCCTGAATGAGAGCCAAACCTGGGTAGTGAACACCGCCGACCTGACCGACCCGATTTGCGGCTCCATAACGCTTGATGACGGGACCGGCGTGGTTCGGGTGCTTCTGGAGATAGACTCGGTGCGTCCCAACCGGGCCCGGGTGGGCGGCACTTCCGGCGACGGCGTCTGCGGCTCCGACCCGAACGAGGCCCGGCACCAACTCTGGACCTGGCAGCGCTCCAACGACGGGGTGACTTGGACGGACATGGACTTGCCCCCGGCCTATGGCTCCGAGGGCAGGAGAGATGGCAAATGCTCGTACCTCTACACCCCGCAGGACGATGACAACGGAAAGTATGTCCGGGCCTACGTGCCGGTGACCACCACCGGCTTAGGCGACAACAACTACCACAGCGCCGCCCAAGGCCCGCTGAGCGTCCCGTAGCCCCGGGGAGGATCTTTCAACCCTGCTCAGGCGGGCCGGGCGGCGGGCTTGGCCCTTTGCCAAGCCCGCCCGCATACCCCATAATGGGCCAACCCGCCCGGCGTTTATGCGCGGGCGCAGCAGGAGTTGATAATGCGCGTCCTTCTCGTCGCCACCAACCGGCATGATCGGCTGAACAGCCGGATGAACGCCCAGCCTATGCCCATCGGCTTGGCCTACATCGCCGGCCACCTAGACGCAGAGCGGCACCAGGTCAAGGTCGTTGACCTGATGTTCGCCGATGATTACCTAGCCGAAATCGAGCAGACCGTCCGCGAGTTCCAGCCCCACGTGGTGGGAATTTCGCTGCGGAATCTGAGCAACCACAGCTACCTGAACACCCAATGGGCGCTGCCCATTACCCGGGACGTTATAGAGCGGATCCGGGAACACAGCAGCGCGGTCATCATCGTGGGCGGGCCGGCCTTCAGCCTGCTGCCCAAACAGTGCTTCGAGTTCCTGAAGCCCGACCTGGGCGTGGCCGGGGACGCGGGCGAAACCTTTGCCGAGGTCTGCAACCGCTTGGAGCTGGGCGAGCGCCCGGTCTACGACCTGCCGGGGATGGTCTACGCCAGGGACGGCGGGGTGACGCTGAACGAGGGGCTGTGCGTGTCGGCCTTCGACAGCCGTCCCCGGCTGGATGACCTGGAAATGGACAAGTACCGCAGCGCCGGGTTCGGCATCGGCGTGCTGACCAAGCTGGGCAGCTTCTCCTATCCCACCCCCGCTTCCACGGCGGGGATGACCGAGGCGGACTTCCGCGTAATCCGCCCCATAGACGAAGTGGTGGCCGAGGTCAAGGAACTTTGGGAGCGGTATCAGCTCCGCAAGGTATTTTTTGTGGACAACGGGTTTAACTTCCCCCTGGACCACGCCAAATCGCTGTGCAGCGCGCTCATCGAGGCCGACCTGGGAGTGCGCTGGAACACCTGCCTGGCCTCCTTCAACTGCGACGCCGAGCTGGTTCGCCTGATGCGGGACGCGGGCTGCGCCTTGGTGCTGATGGGCAACCGGGGCGGCGACCCGCACGATGGCCTTGGTTCGCTGGAAGAACGGATGGAGGCGCAATTGGAAGTTCCCAGGCTGTGCGAAGAAGGCGGGCTGCACTACACCATTGCCCGCACCTTCGGGGAGCCGGGCGAGACCCGCGAAACGGTAGAGCAGAAGCTGGACTTCCTGCGCCGCATCAATCCCGCCCTCGCCAACCTGCGAGTCGGCGTCAGCATCATGCCAGGCACCGACGTGGCCGCCCTGGCCTTGGCGGAAGGGCAGATTTCCGACGAAAGCGAACTGATTGAGCCCGCTTTCTACATTGCCGGAGAAGTCCGCGACTGGATCGTTCCCTACCTCCAGGAACAGGCGGCGTCCAACCCCCGCTGGAACCTGTGGTGACGGGCCGTTAGCGGCCTCTCCCGGCGTCGGCGGCGATGGCTGATTCCATGGCCTGTATGGCGACTTCTATTTGGCTGTCGTCGGGCTGGCGGGTGGTTAGCCGTTGCAGCCAGAGGCCGGGGGCGGCCAGCGCCTTGCCGATGATGGCGCTCTGGTGGCGGCCGCTGAAACGGATGACTTCGTAGCTCACCGCGGCGATGGCCGGCAGCAACAGCACACGGGAGGCGATGCGCCACCACCAAGACAGTTCCAGCAGCGAAAAGGCAATGAACACCGCCACGGAAACCACCACCACCGTCAGCAGGAAGGCGGTGCCGCAACGGGGGTGGGGCGTGCCGAACTTGCGCACGTTGTCCACGTTCAGCGGCAGCCCGGCCTCGAAGGCGTGAACCGTCATGTGTTCCGCGCCGTGGTAGGCATAAACCCGGCGGATGTCGGACATCATACCGATGGCGGCGATGTAGCCGACCAGAATGAGCAGCCGCAGTCCGCCCTCCACCAGCTCGCTGAGCAGCCCGCTGCCCAGAACCGGTTCCAGCAGCAGGACGGCGCCGATGGGGAGCAGGAAGAACAGCCCGATGCCGAAGATCAGAGAGAAGGCCAGGGTGGCCGCCATCATCCAGCCGGGGATGCCTTCGCCCTCGCCCTTGCGCTGCCCCGGCTCCGCCGCGGACAGGTCGGCGGAAATCTGGAGCGCCTTGATGCCCAAGAGCAGCGTTTCGAGCAGAGCCAGAACGCCGCGAACCAAGGGCCAGCGGCGGAGCCGTCCGTTGTAGAGGGGATTCAGGCGTTCGCAGCGCTGTTCGATTCCGCCGTCCCGCCGCCGGACGGCCAAACTGAACCACTCGCGGCCGCGAATCATCACTCCTTCGATTACGGCTTGACCGCCATAGGCATGCGCGGGCTGAGTCGCCAAGAGCCGCCTCTGAATCCGTAAAAGATTCTTGCTCCTTCCGTGGAGCGGGTCAGGTCGGGGGCGTCAAAAAGAAATCGAGGGAATCCGGCCCTCGATTCGCTATGGCGCTGCTACCGCCGGTTGAAGCGCCGGTTGAATCTCTCGATGCGGCCCTGGGTGTCCACGATGCGCTGCTCCCCGGTGTAGAAAGGGTGGCACTTGCTGCATATTTCCACCCGCAGCGTGGGCTTGGTGGCCCCGGTCTGGAAGGTGTGGCCGCAGGAACAGGTGACCGTGGAATTAAAGAACCGGGGGTGAATGTCGGTTTTCATGCCGGAGCTTCCTCAGCTTCTTCTCTTCTGTATGCTCACCGGGTTTGTATGCTCGCGTGGGGTGTGCTTACGCATGGGTCAAGGGGTATACGCTGACCCGGCGGCGGCCCTTGGCGGCCCATTCGTACTTGACTTCGCCGTCGGTCATGGCGAAGAGGGTGTAGTCCCGCCCCAGCCCGACGTTGTTGCCGGGACGGATGCGGCTGCCGCGCTGCCGCACTAGGATGGAGCCGCTGGTCACGCGCTGTCCGCCGTAGCGTTTCACGCCCAGCCGTTTCGGGTTGCTGTCGCGGCCGTTGTTGGTGCTGCCGCCCGCTTTCTTGTGCGCCATGTCGCTGCCCTGCCTTGCCCTTCCGGCCCGCGCCGGGCCTAGGGGGTGAGAATGTCCTGAATGACCACCCTGGTATAGGACTGCCGATGCCCCCGCTTGCGGCGGTAGCGGGTCTTGGCCTTGTACTTGTAGACCATCAGTTTCCGGTCTTTGTAATGGGATTTGACCTGCGCCCGCACCATCGCACCCGGCACGTTGGGCGCGCCCACAGTCAAATCGCCGTCTATGGAAACCGCCAGCACTTCGCCGAACTCGGCCGTCGAATCAACTTCAACGGGGAGCAACTCGACGTCCAGAGTGTCGCCGGGCCGTACCCGGTACTGCTTGCCGCCTGTCTTGAAAACCGCATAATCCATGTCAAACCTCGGTTGCCCATATTAAGGCAACCGCTCCCGCCTGTCAATCTGTCGACTGGTCGTTCAGTCGACTGGTCAATAAGATCCAGCGCAGAAGGCGAAAACCGCGGCGGCCCTTGGTGTATAATGCGCTCAATCGCTCCGGGAGGTCGCAAACTTGACGTCGATGCAGGAAACTTGGCTGTCCGGCGCGCAACTGCGCCGGGCCTTTCGCGGCGCTTTTGACCGGCTGGAAGAGTACCGCGATACTGTGAACGCCCTAAACGTGTTTCCGGTTCCTGACGGCGACACCGGAACCAATATGTCGCTCACAATGCGCTCGGGAATCGAGCGATGCCCAGAGGATGACAGCCCTACCGCCGCGGAGGTTGCCAGAGAGCTGGCGCAAGGCACTTTCTTCGGAGCGAGAGGCAACAGCGGGGTCATATTGTCCCAATTTTTTAAGGGCTTTGGCGACGCCCTCCAAGAGCGGGAGACCTGCTCCGCCGCCGCCTTGGCCCAAGCGTTGGACCAGGCCCGGGAGGCGGCCTACGGCGCCGTGGGAACCCCCCGGGAAGGCACCATGCTGACCGTGATTCGCCGCGCCGCCGAGGATGCCCTGGCCGCCCAAGGGAGCGCGGAGGCCGATGTCTGCGGGGTGCTGGAAATCGCTTACCTTTCGGCCTGCGTCGCGCTGAAGAATACGCCGGAGCAACTGCCGGTGCTGAAAGAGGCAGGGGTGGTGGACTCCGGCGGCTTGGGCATGGTCATCATCATCGGCGGCGTGCTGGAAGCCCTGTCCCCGGAGCGCTCCGCCTCCCTGAGCGCCGAGGCCGGGCTGGAGGGCATTATAGACGAGAGCATGGCCTCGCTGGGCGGCTCGGCCCAGTCCCAAGAGGCGGGCTACCTGCATCAAACGCTGGAAGCCGATTGGGGTTACTGCACCGAGTTCATCATCAACGGCCAAGAACTCAGCTTGCAGGAAGTGCGCCAGCACTATGAAGAGACGGCCCGTTCCACCGTGGTGGCGGGCAACCGGGAACACGTGCGGGTTCATATCCACGCCGATGACCCCGGTCCGGCCATCAGCTACGCGGTGGCGCTGGGTACGGTCTCCAACGTCAAGATTGAAAGCATGGACGAGCAGAACGTGGAGTGGGTCGCGGGCCACAGCGCCCCGGCGCCGACCGTCGGGGCGCAGTTGGCGGTGGTGGCCGTGTCGGCCGGCGAGGGTCTGATCGCGCTGTTCCGGGAGTCGGGGTGCGGCCACGTCGTAGAGGGCGGCCAGACCATGAATCCCAGCGTGCAACAGATCATCCAGGGAATCCGGCGCGCCGGGGCGGAAAACACCATTTTCCTGCCCAACAACAAGAATATCGTCCTGACGGCGCAGCAGGTCGCTGCCAATGACCCCGCGGTTCACGTCGTCCCCACCCGCAGCATCCCCCAGGGGGTGGCGGCCCTGCTGTCCTATAATCCTCTTTCGTCCCTGGAGGAAAACCTGGCTGCGATGGCGGGGACGCTGTCCTTGGTGACCACCATAGAAGTAACCCAAGCGGTGCGGGACACCAGCGTTGACGGCGTGGCGGTCAGTCTCGGGGATTACATCGCGCTGGTGGATGGCAATCTGGCGCTGACGGCGCAATCGCCGGAGGAGGCCCTGGAGCAGGCTATCGCAATGGCCGGGGTGCAGGACGGCTCTATCCTGACCATCTACCGCGGCGCGGACGCGGACCTGGAGGCTGCCGAAGCCTGCGCCGCCGCGCTGGAATCCCGGACGCCGGGGCTTCAGGTTGACCCGCTTTACGGCGGGCAGCCGCACTATCACTATCTGGCATCCATCGAATAGCTTGAACACACGAATAACTCGAACGTAACCAGGGCGCGAAAGGCGTAAGGCAAAGGGCGCCGGGCGCCAATTGGGAGTCTGGCATGGCGATACGAATAGTTACCGACAGCGCGTCGGACTTGCCCATCCCGCTGGCGCAGGCCAACGACATAACGGTTGTGCCGTGCTACGTCATCATCGGTAACGAGACCTACAAGGATGGCGTGGAGATTACTGCCGAACGCTTTTACGAGCGGCTGGGAACAATGTCGCGCCTGCCCAGCACCGCCCAGCCTTCCGTAGCCGATTTTCAGGAGGTCTACCAGCGTCTGTTGGCCCAGGGTCATCAGATAGTGTCCGTCCACGTCAGCGGCAAACTGAGCGGCACCTTCAACTCGGCCACCCAGGCCAAAGCGGCTCTGGGCGACTCTTCGCAGATTGAGATTGTGGACTCCAACCTTGCCTCGGCTCCCCTGACGCTGGCGGTGCTGAACGCGGCGCAGTGGGCTAGGGAAATGACCGGCCACTATGAACTGGCGAGCCGACTGCGGCAGTCCATCTCCCAATACCACAGCTTTGTCTTGGTGGATACCCTGGAATATCTGCAAAAGGGGGGCCGCATCGGCAAGGCCCAGGCTTTCGTGGGCGGGATGCTCAAGGTCAAGCCCATCCTGAGCGTGCGCGACGGCGAGGTTCACCCCCTGGAGCGGCCCCGCAACCGGGAGCGAGCCCGGGCCAGGCTCATTGAATTGGTGCGCGAGCTGGCCCCCCTGAGCCAGCTTAACGTAATCTACAGCACCGACCGGGCGCAGGCCTTGGCGGTGCGCTCCGAGCTGGCCGGGATGGTGGACCCGGAACGCTTGGTGGAGTCCCGGTTCGGCCCGGTGCTGGGCACCTATCTGGGGCCTAACGCTCTCGGCATAGCCGTAACCCAGAGCGGCGGCTTACAGTAGACCGGCGCGGCGGCCCCGTGGTCTTTGTCAGCCCATGCTCTTGGTTTAGGGTGATTGTCCGGTGACGCGGCAAAGAATGAATACGCCGGAATGGGCCGAGGCGTTGGGCAAAGTTCTCGCCTTGGAATCGCGGCGCGGCCATGACAACGGCGCGGTAATCGGCGGTTTGGACAAGTTCCGGCAACGCTGGCAGGCGGAAATGGCGGCTTGCGCCAGCGAGAGGGCCGACGCTCCCTTTCTGTTGGAGCGAGACTATGCCGGAATGCCGCCGGAACAGCGGGCGGAATGGGCCGGGCAGTGGCGGGAGCTCATCGAGAGCGCAGGAGTTGCGCCGGCCCCGCCCGCAAAATCCCGTCGTCCCGCGCCCCAACCCGCCCGCTCCGCCCCTCAGCCCCTTCGTCCTGAACCTGCGGAAAAGCGGGCGGGGCCGGCTCCCCGGACACTGCCGCAACCGCGCCCGGCCTACGGCGTTCCCCCCGGCGGCCAGAGCGTTGACGATCCGGCGGGCAGGCTCAAAGGCGTTGACGCCAAGACTGCGGAGCGGCTGGAGCGGCTGGACGTTGCCACGGTGCGCGATTTGCTCTGCCTGTTTCCCCGGCGGCATGACGACTATTCCAACGTGGTCAACGTGGCGGAGGTAGTGCCGGGACAAGAATGCACGGTTGCCGCCAACGTGTGGGAGTCGCGGGTGGTGACGCAGGGGGCGAAGGGACGGCGCAAGGACACCGAGGCGTTGCTGGGCGACGAAACGGGCAACATTCGCGCCATCTGGTTCGGGCAGCAGTACATCGCCCGCACGCTCAAGCCGGGCAGCCGCGTCGCCATCAGCGGCAAGGCCGAGGTTTTCCGGGGACAGTTGGTGTTCAACTCTCCGGCGGCATATCCCGTCGAATCCGAAGCGGCGGGCATCCACACCGGCCGGATGATTCCGGTGTATCCGCTGACCGAGGGGCTGCGAATGCCCGCCCTGCGGAACCTCACTTGGCAGGCGTTGCAAAACTGGCTGGGCGGTGTGGAGGAAACGCTGCCGCCCCGGTGGCGGGAAGGGCGAATGCCGCTACAGGAAGCGATTTTTCAGGCCCACTTTCCCGACAGCCCGGAAGTGTGGCAGGCGGCCCGCTCGCGGCTGGCTTTCGACGAGCTGCTGACGCTGCAACTGGCGGTGCAGTCCCGCCGCCGCGATGCGCAGGCCCAGGTGCAGGGCGTCGCCGTCAACCCTGCGGTGGACGTGGCCGGGCTTTTCCTGCGCTCGCTGCCCTTTGATCTGACCAAGGCGCAGGCCCGTTGCGTCGCCGAGATTGCCGGGGACATGGCCCGGGGCGCCCCGCCGATGAACCGGCTGCTACAGGGCGAGGTGGGCAGCGGCAAGACGGTGGTGGCCTTGGCGGCCCTGCTGTCCACCGCCGCCGCCGGATTTCAGGGCGCGCTGATGGCCCCCACCGAGGTGTTGGCGGAACAGCATTTCCGCTCCACTTCCCGCCTGCTGGAGGGCCGTCCCCGGCAGATGGACGGGGAGAACCTGATTTCGGTTTCGCTGGAGGGTATGGATCGTCCGGTGTCCATCGGCCTGCTGACCGGCAGCGTCCGGGCGCGGGAAAAGCGGATGCTGACGGCAATGGCCGCCGACGGCGCGCTGGATTTGGTGTTCGGCACCCAAGCCCTGATTCAGGAAGGGGTGGCCCTGCCCAACCTGGCCTTGGCCATCGCCGACGAGCAGCACCGTTTCGGAGTGATGCAGCGTTCCGCCCTGCGGCGGCGGGGCGGCGAAAACCCCCATACGCTGATAATGTCGGCCACGCCCATTCCCCGCACGCTGTCCCTCACGCTGTACGGCGACCTGGATATATCCACCATTGACGAACTGCCTGCGGGACGCCAGCGGGTGGAAACCCGCTTGGTGACCCCGGAGAAGCGCAATGCCGCCTATGTTTTCGTCCGCAAGCAGGTGCAAGAGGGCCGGCAAGCCTTCGTGGTCTGCCCGCTCATTGACGAATCCGCCAGCATCGAGGCCAAGGCGGCCACCGAAGAATACCAGCGGCTTTCGGGTCAGGTGTTCCCCGACTTGCGGGTGGGTCTGCTCCACGGGCGGATGAACTCGCGGGATAAGGACGGGATACTGCGCCGGTTCGGCGAGGGCGATTTCGACGTGCTGGTGACCACGGCGGTGGTTGAGGTGGGCATAGACGTGCCTAACGCCACCATAATGCTCATTGAGGGGGCGGAACGCTTTGGTCTGGCCCAACTGCACCAGTTCCGAGGCCGGGTAGGCCGGGGCGAGCATAAAAGCTACTGCCTGCTGCTTGCCTCGGAAACGGATACCCAGATAGGAGCGGCGGCCAAGGAAAGGCTGTCGGCCCTGGAGCGCACCCACGACGGTTTCCAGCTTGCCGAGATAGACTTGGAATTGCGCGGGCCGGGCGACTTCTTCGGCACTCGGCAGAGCGGCCTGCCGGAACTGCGGATGGCCCAGTTCTCCGACCGCAGCCTGCTGGAGTCGGCCCGCGACCTGGCCGCCCGCATCACCGCGGAAGACCCGGAGCTGTCGGATCCGCAGTATGCCGCGCTGGCGGCGCAGGTGGCCCGCTTCACCGGCCGGGCCGAAACCGGCGGCAGTTGAATCAGCCCGTATGGGGGTGGATGAGGAAATGCTGCTTGCGATTGAGCGGAATGCGCCCCTCCGTTCGGGAGAGGGAACGGAACCCCCTACCCTAGGGCCTTGAAGCGGTAGCCGACGTTCCAGATGGTTTCGATGAAGGAGCGGCCGGGGGACTCGACCTTGGAGCGCAGGCGCCTTACGTGGACGTCCACGGTGCGGGTGCCGCCCAGGTAGTCGTAGCCCCAGACCTGGCTTAGCAGGGCCTCGCGGGTGTAGACCCGTCCGGGGTTGGAAGCCAGCAGGGCCAGCAGTTGGAACTCCTTATAGGTGAGGGTCACGCGCCGCCCGGCGGCCGACACCTCGTAGCGCTCCAGGTCAATGCTAAGGTCGCCCACCGACAGCGTTTGCGACCCGGAGGGGCCGTTGACCCGGTAGACGGCCTGCTTCACCCGCAAGGATAGCTCGTCGTCGGAGGTTGGGCATATCACCAGCTCGTCGGGGTTGAGCGCCGGGTCGTAGCGGCCCACGGCGTCCTTGGGAATGGCGGCCAGCACCGGCACCTTGCGGCCCCGGCAGTGTTCAATAACCCGCCGGGCCGCGCTGGTCTCCAGCGACGCCAGATCCAGCAGCACCGCGTCCGGCGCATCGGCGTTGCCGTCGTCCAGCAGAAGCTCAATGTCGTTTTCAATCCGGCATACCATGCCGGCGCGTCCGGCGGCCTCGGCCAGTTCTCGGCCGCTTTCGTGATTGTTGAGAACAACTACGTTGTACAACTGCCCGTCCCAACCCTTATATGACGCGCCCCGGCCCCGTGACGCCGCGCCGCACTGTGATATGCCGCAGTATACCAAAAGTCGCCCGTCCGCCGTAGCGGGCCTGATTTGACGCTCTTCCGCCAGCAAACTATGATGGAGGAAAGCACTCGATCCTGCGTCAGTTGAAGGGGAGGGCAGACATGGCCGTTCAGACGATGGAATCCGCCGCCGGGGAAGCGCGGCGGCGCATCCGTTCCAACCAGTGGCGGGGAGTGACCTCCGGGGTGGCTCCGGGCCATGTGCAGGCCAACCTGGCCATCCTGCCCCGCGATTTGGCCTTCGACTTCCTCCTCTTCTGCCAGCGCAACCCGCGTCCCTGCCCGTTGCTGGAAGTCATCGAAGCGGGCAGCGTGGAGCCGATCCTGACCGCGCCGGGGGCAGACAT
The DNA here is from genome assembly GCA_965213725.1 of Dehalococcoidia bacterium. GTDB lineage: Bacteria > Chloroflexota > Dehalococcoidia > Lucifugimonadales > UBA3495 > VXOI01. Next base: position 530,770 of record OZ243924.1, on the reverse strand, counting down.
TCGCACCGACGCCGCCGGATACCGGGTGTACCGCAACGGCGAGTTCACCGCTGAGGTGGACACGCTGGAGGATTACTGGAGCGACGATTTGGTCAGCTTCCTGCTGGGTTGCAGCTTTTCCTTTGAGACCGCGATGACCGACGCCGGCATCCCGCTGCGCCACCAAGAGCAGGGCAGGAATGTGGCGATGTATATTACCAATATCGCCACCGCTCCGGCAGGGGCCTTCTCCGGCCCCATGGTGGTCAGTATGCGGCCCATCAAGCGGGAGCAGGTAGTGCGGGCGGTGCAGGTGACCTCGCGCTTCCCGGCCACCCACGGAGCCCCGGTGCACATCGGCAGCCCCGGCGACATCGGCATTCGCAACCTGGACTTGCCGGACTTCGGCGACGCCATAGAAATCAAGCCCGATGAAGAGCCGGTGTTTTGGGCCTGCGGCGTGACCCCCCAGGCAGTGGCCCTGAACTGCAAGCCCCCGCTGATGTTCACCCACGCGCCGGGCAAGATGTTCATTACCGACCAGCGGGACGCCGATTACGCAGTGTTGTAGGACATTGCATCCGTCATTCCCGGCATTAGTTATCCCCGCGAAATCGGGAAACCGGAAAGCGAGACGGAACGGCGGGCGCGGTGTCTTGGAGAGCGTAAATGCCGGAAACCATAGAGGACGTAATACTGGACTTCGACCAGCGCGGGATGCTGGCCCTGCGGCCTTACCTGCCCGCCGATTTCTGCCAGCAGGCAGCGCAGTACGTGGTTGACCATCCGGGGCCTGCACTGATTGTTACCGGCTTTTACGTGCTGATGGCGGGCAAGCCGGAAACCGACGGGCCGCCGGGGGCCATCGCCATCGGCAACGCGTTGCGGAGCCTGGGCCGGCCGGTCAGCTACGTCACCGACGCCTGCACCGCTCCGGTGTTGCGCCGGTGGGCGGGTAATGCCGAGGTGATTGAGTTTCCTGTTGCAGGCATTGAGGAAAGCAGGCGATACGCTGCTGATTTGCTGGCTCGGCTGCAACCCGCCCTGCTCATCTCCATCGAGCGTTGCGGGCGCAACCGCAACGACGAATATCTGAATATGCGGGGCCGCGACATAACGCCGCAAACGGCGAGGGCGGACTATCTGTTCGATGGTTCCATCCCTTCGGTGGGCATCGGCGACGGCGGCAACGAAATCGGTATGGGCAACTTGGCGGAAATCATCCCGTCGGTGGACAGCCTGCCCGACGCCCCGGCCATCGCCGAGGTTGACCGGCTGGTTATCGCCAGCGTGTCCAACTGGGGCGGCTACGGTTTGGTGGCCGCCATCTCGCGGCTGACCGGCAGGAATCTGCTGCCTTCCGCCGAATCCGAGGCCCTTATGGTGCGCGGCATGGTGGACGCCGGGGCGGTGGACGGAACGACGGGCGACGCGGTGCCTACCGTGGACAATTTCAGTATGGAAGAGAACGGCGCCCTGCTGGAACGTCTGCATTTATTTTGCGGGCAGAGCTGACGGCGTTGAACTGCGCTCTTAAAAATGCGGCGGCGCAATCGCTAACTTTCCCGGCGTTGGCCCTGCTGGCGGTGGGCGTTCTGCTGCTGCCGTCGCTGGGGCCGTTGCTGGACCATCACTTTGCCGAGCGGCACCCGGCCCACGGACACCTCTACCTCGGCGGCGCCGGCCCGGAACATTCCCATCCCTTCGAGCATCCCCATGTCCATTACGATGGGATGTATGCCCCGGCGCCCGGCGACAGGAACGTTGTTTTCTTCGCCCCCTATGACGGCGCGGGCCACTCCCACGACGGCCTTGCCGCGCCGTCGGTGATGCCGTCGTTGCGCTTCGGCGATGACGGCGGCCCCCGGCTTAACGCCGGTGTCGCGGCCACAGCCGCCCTGCGCGGCATAACGGTCGCCCCTCTCCGACAGCCCCCCAGAGCGTAACTCCTTTCGATATCCGCCCAAACGGGTGATTAACTGCGAAAGGAGTGTTTATGCGAAGGCATTTCCGCAAAAGCGCATGGCTTGCGGTGGCCTCCCTGGTCACCTTGAGCCTTACTATGGGGACTATCCTGGCCCATGAGGGCCGCCCGGTCGGCGACTACCGTTTCATCGTCGGCTGGCAGGAGGAACCGGCCTACGAAAGCGCCAAGAACGCCGTTTCCGTCCGCGTAAACAAGGTGGTGGAGGGCGCGGCCCACAGCGACGGCTCCCAAGAGTCCGACAGCCACGACGACAGCGACGGCCATCACGATGGCGATGACGGGGATAGTGCGAGCGGCCATCATCACGACGGCGATGGTGGGGACGGTGACGCAGAGGAAGGTCATCACGACGGCGATGGTGGGGACGGCGTGAGCAGCCATCATCACGATGGCAATGGTGGGGACGGCGCGAGCAGCCATCATCACGACGGACAGGTAGAAGCCGGGTCGGCGATGGCGGTGGCGGTGCAGGCCGAAGTTGACCCGGTTTCCGGGATTAACCTCCGAATCATCCCCGAAGGCTTCACTTTCAGCCCGGAGAGCGTTAATGGCGAGCATATAGACGGCGAAGGCCACGCTCACGTATACGTTGACGGCGTGAAGTTGAGCCGGGTTTATACTCCCTGGCTGCATCTGGATGGCCTCGAACCCGGCCGGCGCGAAATCAGCGTAACGCTCAACGCCAACAACCATGACGCCTACGTTTGGAACGGCGCGGCGGTGGAGGCTGCCGCCCAGGTAACGGTTCCTGAACCGGAAGAGGGGATGGGACACCACGGCCCTGAAACCGTTGAGGCCGAAAATCCGATGACGGTCTCGCTGAAGCTGGAACCTGATCCCCTCGGCGGCGCGAATCTGTTTGTCGAAACTCAGGGTCTTGTCTTTGCCCCGCAGAACGCCGGGGTGAAGCACGTGGCCGGAGAGGGACACGCCCACGTCTATGTCAATGGCGTCAAAATCAGTCGGCTCTACGGTCACGCCTTCCAGCTCGGCAAGCTGGCCGAGGGCCTGAACGAAGTGCGCGTAACCCTTAATGCCAATACCCATGAGGGCTACACTTGGAACGGCGAACCCGTGGAAGCGATGGCGTCCATCCACATCGAACCCGGAATGGGCGGCGAGGGCTATGGCAAGGAACCGTCCGGGCATGGCGAGGGCGGCCATTCGTCGCTGGCTCCGGCGGCGGGCAAAATTCTAGCCAGCGTCGCCGGGCAGCACTCCGAAACCGCGCCGGTGGAGGGGCTGGAGGGTTCGCTCCGGGTGGAAGTGACCCATGCCGCCAGCGGAGACTCGCGGACGCTGGAGCTTTACGCCGTCTTTGGCGATCCCGGACACTACGCGGCCGACCTGATTCCCACCGCCGCCGGGGTTTACGAGTTCCGGGTATTCGGAACTATCGAAGGGGCGGCGGTGGACGAAACCTTTGTTTCCGAAGGGGCCGGCGGCGGCTTCGATGACATCCAAAGCTCCGTCGGCCTGCAATTCCCCGAGCAGTTGCCGGAACTCCGCGAAATCGAGAGCGGCGTGCGGGGCGCGCTGGACGCGGCCCAACAGGCCCAAGACGCCGCCCTGGCCGCGCAAGACAGCGATGGCAACGCGTTGGTCATCGTGGCCTTGATAGCGGGCATTGCAGGCATTGTCCTAGGCGCGGGAGGCGTTTTCGCCAGCCTGCGGGTAAGGCGGACGTAGCGGACGGGGTGTTCTTTGGCAGTGTGGTCGCATAATCCGTCCGGCGGCCGGGGCTGCGGGGCATCCCTCCAGCGGGCGTTGCCGTCGGCCCTGCTGCTGGCGTTGCTGGCTGCGCTAGGGTGGTGGCTGCTGTGGCCCGCGGACGCGGCGGCCCACGCCAACCTGGCCTCGGCCGACCCGGCGCCCAACTCCGAACTGGAGACCGCGCCGGGCCGCGTCATCATCTGGTTCACCGAGCCCATCGAACCCGGCCTCAGCGAGATCAGGGTGCTGGACGTTGCCGGCAAGCAGATGGACGCAGGCGACAGCGCAGTTGACGACCTCAACCCTCTGGTGATGTCGGTGGGGCTGGGCGACGTTCCCGATGGTACCTATACGGTCGCCTGGAAGAACGTATCCACCGTTGATGGCCACCGAGTGCGCGGGTCTTTCGTGTTCGCGGTAGGGCAGCCCCTCTCCGGCGCGCCGCCGCCGGTAGTGGAGCAGCCGCTGGTGCAGTCGCCCGTGGCGCCGCCGCTGCGCTGGCTGGAGCTGCTGGGCGCGTTGACTATGCTGGGCGGACTGGCCTTTGAGCTGCTGGTGACGCGGCCGGCGCTTTTCGGCGCCCGGTCATACCCCGCGCTGGGGGAACTGGGCGGCGCGATCTCGGCCCGCTCTTTGCGGCTTACGTGGCTGGCCCTCTCCGTCTTTCTGGCGGCGTCGGCAGGCCAACTGTTGCTGCTGACCACCATCACCCAGGAAGTCTCCTTGGCGCGCGCGCTGGGCGGGCCGCTATGGGAGACCCTTACCGCCACCGCTTGGGGCGAGCTGTGGGCTTGGCGGGTTGCGGCGGCGGCGGCCTTTGGCGTCGCGCTGTATGGGCTGCGGTTCATCCCCGCATCGCGGCCCGAGCGGTGGCGGACGGCGGGCCGGGCACTGGCGCTGGCACTGTCCGGGGCGGTCCTGTGGACGCTGGGGCTGACCAGCCACGCCGCCGCCACCGTTGACATCAGGAACATGGCCTTGGCCGCCGATTTTCTGCACCTAGCGGCCGCGGCCTTCTGGATTGGGGCGCTGTTTCACTTCGTCCCGAGCTTGCCGTTGCTGCGCGCCTTGTCGGAGGGGGAGCGGCGGGAATGCCTGGCCGGTATGCTGCCTCGCTTTTCGGTGGTGGCGGCGCTGAGCGTGGCGATAATCATCGTTACCGGGGTGTTCAGCGGCTGGGCGCAGGTGACCGCAACCGAGGCGCTGACCACTCCCTACGGAATAACCCTCATCGCCAAAGTCGCGCTGGTTCTGCCTTTGCTATTGCTGGGCGGCATCAACCTGCTGTGGGTGCGGCCCCGGCTGCTCCGCGACCCAGGGTCGGCGGGCTGGCTCAAGCGGCTGCTGCTGGGCGAGGCGGCGCTGGCGCTGCTGGTTCTGGCCGCGGTGGGGATGCTGACCAGCTTGGAGCCGGCGCGGCAGGTGGCCTCGCGGGAACTGGCGGAATCCCGGCAATCCCTGATTTTCAGCGATACCGTATCCGGCGACACCATTCAACTGGAAGTGTCGCCTGGACGGGTGGGATCCAACGACCTGACCGTCACCCTGACCGACCGGCTGGGCCGCCCCATAGCCAACGCCGATGAGGTGCTGGCGCGGCTGGTCTTCCTGGAATCGGACCTGGGGGACGATACGCTGACCGCGGCCGCGGCGGGCGGCGGCGTCTACGTCCGCGAGAATGCGCAGCTAAGCATCGCCGGAGTGTGGCAGGCGGAACTGGTAGTGCGCCGTCCTGACGCTTTCGACGCCCGCACCGCCTTTCGATTCGAGGCGCTGGCGGCCGGCTCCGCAGGCAGCGCGGCCATATCTCCGTCGCCGGGAACGGCCTATCTGATGTTCGGGGCCGGGCTGCTGGTTCTGGGGCTGCTGTTCCTAGGGGCCGGGCTGCCGTTGGGGGGCTGGTTCTCGCGCCCCGGGGCGGGGGTGATGACCCCCGGCCTGGCCGGCGTGGCGGTCGGGGTGCTGCTGCTGTTCAACGCTCAGTTGGGCTTGGGAGTGGGGGAAGTCCTGCAAAATCCCTTCCCGCCCACGCCGGAGTCGCTGGCCGCCGGCTCGGCTGCGTATGCCCAGATTTGCCAAGCCTGCCACGGCGCCGGAGGACGGGGGGATGGCCCGGCCGCGGCGGGATTGGAGCCGCCCCCGGCCGACTTGGTGGTTCACGTGCCGCTTCACGCCGAAGCCGACCTCTTTCGCTTCATCCGGGACGGCATCCCCGGCACGGCCATGGCCCCCTTGGCCGACCGGCTGACCGAGGCGGAGATATGGCACGTGGTGAATTACATTCGGACGCTGGAGGAGTAGGCCGGGGCAGGCGGTTGAGGGAAGGAAGATTCCCGGCCTTAATCCCCGGCCGGGGCCAGCGTCTTCTCCTCCACGGCCAGCAGGCGGCGCAGCTCGAAGATCTCGTCGCGGAACTGGGCGGCCTTCTCGAACTGGAGGGACTTGGCGGCGTCTTTCATCTGCACTTCCAGGTCCTTGACCACCTTGAACATATCGGCGCGGGACATTTCCTTGCGAACTACGTTGTAACGGGAGCGGTTTTCGGCGATGGCCTTGATTCCCTCGGTGATGTCGTGGACTTCTTTCTGGATGCTCTGCGGCTCGATGCCGTGGCGCAGATTGTGCTCGGTTTGCAGTTGGCGGCGGCGGTAGGTTTCGTCAATGGCCCGCCGCATCGAGTCGGTGACGCGGTCGGCGTACATCACCACGTGGCCGTTGGCGTGACGGGCGGCGCGGCCTATGGTCTGGATCATGGACGTTTCAGAGCGCAGGTAGCCCTCCTTGTCGGCGTCCAAAATGGCGACCATGCTGACCTCCGGCAGGTCCAGCCCCTCCCGCAGCAGGTTGATGCCTACGATAACGTCGTAGACGCCGAGGCGCAGATCGCGCAGGATTTCGATGCGGTCAAGGGTCTCGATGTCCGAGTGCAGGTAAGTGTTGCGTATGCCCATCTCCGAGAGGTAATCGGCCAGCTCTTCCGCCATGCGCTTGGTCAGCGTGGTGACCAGCACCCGCTCGGCGCGCTGCACCCGCTCCTTGATTCGCCAGAGCAGATCGTCTATCTGCCCGGTGGTGGGCAGCACTTCCACCGTGGGATCCAGCAGCCCGGTGGGGCGGATGATCTGCTCCACCACTTGGCGGCTGTGCTGCAACTCGAAGGGGCCGGGGGTGGCCGACACGTATACCACCTGATTGATGCGGCTTTCGTATTCCTCAAAGTTGAGCGGCCGGTTGTCTAGGGCAGACGGCAGGCGAAATCCGAACTCCACCAGCGTCTTCTTGCGGGATATATCGCCGGCGTGCATCCCCCGCACCTGGGGCAGCGTCATGTGGGACTCGTCAACGAACAGCAGGTAGTCTTCGGGGAAATAGTCCAGCAGGGTCCAGGGCGCGCTGCCGGCGGGCCGCTGGGACAGGTGGCGGGCGTAGTTCTCCACGCCGGAGCAGAACCCGGTTTCCTGGAGCATTTCCAAGTCGTAGTTGGTGCGGCTCTCCAGCCGGGCCGCCTCCAGGATCTTGCCTGCCTCCCGCAGTTCCCGCAGGCGCCACTCCAGCTCCTCGCGGATGCCTTCCACGGCCAGGTCCAGCTTGTCCTTGGTGGTCACGAAGTGGTTGGCGGGATAGATGGCGGCTTGGGGCAGGTCGGCCAGCACCTCGCCGGTCAGCGGGTCAAGCTGGACGATGCGCTCCACCTCATCGCCGAAGAACTGGATGCGCACCGCCGCTTCCTCGTAGGCCGGCACCAGTTCCAGCACGTCGCCCCGCACGCGGAACCTGGCCCGCGAAAGCTCCAGATCGTTGCGCTCGTACTGCATATCCACCAATTGCCGCACCAACTGGTTGCGGTTGCGGATCTCGCCAACCTTCACCTGCGCCACCAGATTGAAGTAATCCTGGGGATCTCCCAGTCCGTAGATGCAGGACACCGAGGCGACGATAAGCACGTCGCGCCGGGTGAGCAGCGAGGTGGTGGCCGACAGCCGCAGCTTGTCCAGCTCTTCGTTGACGCTGGAATCCTTCTCGATATAGGTGTCCGACTGAGGAACGTAGGCTTCCGGCTGGTAGTAATCGTAGTATGAGACGAAGTATTCGACGGCGTTGTGGGGGAAGAATTCCTTGAACTCGGAAGCGAGTTGGGCGGCGAGGGTCTTGTTGTGGGCCATGACCAGCGTTGGCTTTTGCACCTGTTGGACAATGTTGGCCATAGTGAACGTCTTGCCGCTGCCGGTAACGCCCATCAGGCTCTGCCGGGGCATACCCTTATCCACGCCATCGGACAGACGGGACACCGCGGCGGGCTGGTCGCCGGTCATGCCGAATTCCGACGTCAGTTGAAAGCGCCGGTCTTCGGGCTGGGCTTTGCGCCGCTGGTTGACTTCGACTCCGGCCTCAGCCCATTTCTTGCCGCGCGCGTAGGTGGTCATAGTTCATACCCCGGACGGATTTGCGGGACGCGCCGTCCCATGCCGTTTGGCGAAATTCACTGAGAACGAACCTGTGCACCAAGGGGAATCGGAGTAATTGACAGTATTGAAATGCGAGAATCCAACGGCGGGGTTACTACGAATTTTCGCGTTCAATTTTGAGAACAGTTTCTCCCATGTCGGTTGCCTTGAAGTATGCGTTACTCCATACTGTAACTCCGACATTTGCATACGGCAAGTCGCGGATTTCTGATTCACGAAATGGCGGATGGAAGTGCTATTAGGTGTCATCGGCGGTCACGGGTTTGCTGCCTTTCTCCAGATGCTCAAAGTCGAAAACACGGATGGTTTGCACACTGCTGACCTGTGCGTTGCCGTCCTTGATTTTCTCCAATGCAGTGACTGCTTCACCGCGAAATGACTTGTCTCCGCACTGGATACATACTAATGCGGGTAGATTCTCCACAACAAAGGGCTGCGGAGCACCGCAGGCGTAGAAGCGGGTTTGTTGTTCCGCAACGGTGCCAACGCCATGGCAGTAATGGCAGTTCATCCTTCCCCTCCTGTGTTGCGCCTGCGGTAGTTGTCTTCCCATTCGTCCGGCTGTGTCTCCGATGGGAAGTAAGCGGTTATAACCCGAGATCTGGGGGGATTGGCGCATAACACGTGAGCTACTCGGCCATCGTTGTTTGTGGTTCCCCAAATCAGGCAGCAACTGCCCCTCAGGTCGTCCGGGTAGTCCTCAATAACTTGAGGTTCATCGCGCCATAGAAGAAATTGTATTTCCGATTGACTCGGCGTAGGACGCGCCACTAATCATTGAGTGTAGTGTTGGCTATTCTCTAACAAGCCGGAAAAAGCGGCAAGAGCCAAGGCCGCAATGCGACTACCGTACAGCCCTCACCACTCGTCATCTTCCAAGTTAGCCGCTTCGACGAACGCAGACGGAAGAACGATTTCTCCAGAATCCTCTTCATATTCTTTCAGAAATCTTTTTAGCAGTATGGCAAAAATCTTTGCATTTGTGAGAGAGAAACGCGCCACGGCTTTCAATTCCAGCGAAGACTCTGAGTCTGCTTCGGCGTCTGTTGCCTCCAGCGACAGCATACTCATTGGGTTAACGGCGCGGAATCCCAGAAAAACGCCCACGCTGTCGACACTAATCTGGGCCATGTCAGCATAAATTTCTGGAACTCTTTGAGCGTCAGGCATCAGCTTACTCCTCAGCAGGCGGTGGCAAGAATTATACCACACCGACGCGGCCCTAGCCGCGCCGGGCAAACTGTTGCAAGGCCAGCCGGATGCGGTCTTCCACGGCGAGGCTGCCGGATTCCGGGATGGCTTCGACGGCGGACTTGGCTTCCGCGGCGGAGTAGCCTAGGGCCGTCAGGGCCGCCAGCACTTCGCCGTCGCCGCCGGAGACGGCTGCCGCGCCGTCGCTCTCAACATCGTCCAGCTTGCCGCGAAGTTCCAAGATGATGCGGTTGGCGGTGCGGCGGCCCACGCCCGGGGCGGCGGCGAGCGCAACGGCGTCGCCCGACGCGACAGCCACTTGCAGCGACGCCGGGCCTAGGGCCGACAGCAGGGCTAGGGCCATCCGAGGGCCAACTCCCGACACGCCGGTAAGCAGGGTAAACAGTTGCCGCGAAGCGTCGTCGGGGAATCCGTAGAGCGTGGGCTGTTCGTCTCGGATGCGAAGCAGAGTGCGGAGGGAAACGGTGTCGCCCGTCGCCCCCAGCGAGGGAATGGCACTGGCCGGGACAAAGGCTTGCAGCGTCACCCCGCCTACGGCGACGTGAACCCAGTCGGGGCCGACGGCGGAGAGACTCCCTTGCAAGCCAACTATCACGGCGGACTCCCCGGCTCAGCAGCGGCGCAGGGCGCCGCCGCTACCGCTCCCGCCCCGGCGGAATTTCATTGAGCCGGGCCGCCGCCGCCTGCTGTTGCGACAGGTGGCACAGCCCTACGGCGAGGGCGTCGGCGGCGTCGATTTCCAGTGCTGCCGGAAGGCTCAGGGTGGCCGCGACTATGCCCCGCACTTGCTCTTTACTGGCCGCTCCGTGGTCGGCGACGGCTCGCTTCACCTGAGCGGGGGCGTACTTGTGGATGGGAATGCCTTGGCTGGCGGCGCCGATGAGCACCACGGCCTGGGCCTGCCCGATGGCCAAGGACGAGCCGGGGAAGCTGCGTTCGCCGCGCCCAACGAAAGGGTCTTCAATCGCCACCGCCGCCGGACGAAAGATGGCTATGAGGTTGTGGACGTGGGTGTACATCTGGTAGAGACGGCTTTCGATGGACATGGACGACGGAAGGGCGATTACGCCATAGTCCACGGCCTCCATCGCAGGTTTCTCTACGACAATGCCGTACCCCATGCGCCGGGTGCCGGGGTCAATCGCCAAAACGGTCATTCGCGGCTCCCTGTTTCAGCAATAACGATGCAACGGCGCCTTGATGAATCAGGCGCACCTATTCGCCTTCTATTCGGTCGATGCGGCTGTCCAACCGTACTATCTCCGCCTGAGTCACCGGGACGAAAGCAAGCAATGCCTGGACCGCCGCATCCAGCCTTTCCGCCGCGGCAGCCGCTTCCCGAATGGCCTCATCCCGTCTCGCCGCCGCGATTTCGTACTGGCGCATGGATTCTTCGTATCGGCTCATGGATACCTCGGCTCGGCGCATCGCTTCGTTGTATCGCTGCATAGCTTCATTGGATTCGCGGAGCGCGGCAATCACCAGCCGAGAAACCTCTTCCAGAGTGGTTATTCGTTGTTCCATGGACATTGGGAGCAATGCCCTCCTTAAAATGGCGCCTGAGTGAGAAGCGATACTGTTTTGCGCTAGACGGCCTGGTAGCGTTCCAGCACTTCCGGCGGGAAGTCGGCATTGGTGAAGGCTTTTTGCACGTCGTCCAGATCCTCCAGGGCGTCCAGCAGGCGCAGCGTCTGCTCCGCTTCCCGGTCGCCCAAGGCAATGGTCGCCTTGGGGACCATGGACATTTCAGCGGAACGGACGGTTATGCCCTCAGATTCGATAGCCTTCTGAACGACCTGAAGGCTCTCGATGGGGGAGTAGACCTCCAGCACGCCTTCGTCAACCTCAATGTCTTCCGCCCCGGCGTCTATCGCCAGCAGCCCCAGTTCCTCTGCCCGCTCTTCGTCTTCTATGTCTATGGTGACCACGCCCCGCAGCTCGAAGTTCCAGGCGACGCAGCCGCTCTCGCCGAGGTTGCCGCCTCCCCGGTTGAAGGCCGAGCGGACTTCGGCGGCGGTGCGGTTGCGATTGGCGGTTACGGCTTGGAGCAGGATTGCGCCCCCGCCGGGCCCGTACCCCTCGTAGGTGACCTGCTCCAGCGTCTCTCCGTCGCTGCCTTCGCCGCTGCCCCGCTTGACGGCCCGGTTGATGCTGTCCTGCGGCATATTGTTGCTCTTGGCGCGGTCGAGGGCCAGCCGCAGTTTGAAATTCATATCGGGGTCTGCTCCGCCGCCGTCACGGACGGCCAAGGCGATGTCGCGGCTGAGCTTGGTGAACAGGACGCCGCGCTTGGCGTCGGCGGCGCCTTTCTGGTGCTTGATGGTGGACCATTTGGAATGACCGGACATTGCGCTACCTCCCGGTCTGGCAACAAGGTAGACACGATTGTAGCACCGGCCCGGATACAGGGTCAAAGCGGGAAATGTCAGCGCAGGCCGTCGGGCAATCGCACCAGCATGGCGCTGGCGGCTACGTCTACGTCAAGCACCACCTGGGCCGTGGCGGGAATCAGCAACTCGTTACCGCCGTCGCGGATGATGTACACATCGTTGCTGCCGGTTTCCAGGATTTCCTCGATTTCCCCCAATTCCTCGCCTTCCTCGGTGCGCACCCGCATTCCAATAAGTTGGTAATGAAAGTATTCGCCTTCCTCCAGCATTTCCTCGCTGTCCGGGTTGGCGGCGAGGTATTTGCCGGTTAAGGAAGCGGCTTGGCGGCGGGTAGAGAAGCCTTCAAGCCAGAGCAGGGCGTTATCCGGGCCGGTCTGACGCGCCGCCGATATGGAGCAGGAACGCCCATCAATGAACAAGACGCGCCCGGGGTCGAACCGGCCTGGCGCGTCGCTGAGTAGCTGGATATTGAGGCCGCCATCGCGCCCGTGGGGGCCGATGACCCGCGCGACAATCACCGGATCGGGGAGTTCCTGCAACGGGCCGTCCTGGATGATGGCGGATAGAGAGGCTAATCTATTTCGAGGACGGCCTGGGAGCCGTCTTTCACGGCGGCAACGCGGAGGATAGCGCGCATTGCCTGAGCCACCCGGCCTTGCCGTCCGATGACCTTTCCCTTGTCTTCCGAGGCCACTTGCAGACGGAACACGGTGCGGTTGCCTTCCGTCGTTTCGGTTACCTGGACGGCGTCGGGATTACTGACCAGCGAGACGGCGATGTACTCGATGAGTTCTTTCATGCCTCGGATTCCTCGTCCGAATCTTCGGCTTCAACCAGTTCCGCTTCCGTATCGGCCAGTCTCTCCGCTTGGGCGGACACGCCGTTCCTGTCTAGAATGCGCTGCACCGGATCGGAAGCCTGCGCTCCAAGACGCAGCCAGTGCAAAGCGCGGTCACGCTTGAGGGTGATGGCCGGGGGGTTTTGCATCGGGTCGTAGGTGCCAATCCACTCGAGGTAAGCGCCATCGCGGGGCGCCTTGGCCTCTGCAACTACGATCCGGTATGCAGGCTTCTTCTTCTTGCCTACCCTGGAGAGTCGAATCCTTAGCATTAAATCTCCGTGCGCTATTCCATGTGCGGCGAAATTGTACGAATTACGTAGTTAGCTGTCAATTATTCCTGGAGCCTAGCCTAGTGGCCCCGGCGCTGTGCAGGCAAAGAGATCGGGCCCGGCCAACTCTGGCTGTGACTCGCCCGAAAATCCATCCCGGATCCTAGGGGCGATGGTAGACATTGGCCTGGGCCCGACGTTCGGGTTCTCCTATTTCGCGGCGAACGGCTACGAAACGATCACCTCGTCGCGTCCAGACTGATGCCTACCATCGCCCCTGCGTGTTAAACTATCGTCCATTCTTATCACCTCCTTCTTCAAATTCCGCCCTGCGGTTAGGGGTATTCTAACCCGGTCTGTTTGGCCGTGTCAACACTGAATTTCCGAATTTCCCCAGCATTCCGGTTTGGCGAGTCAAAGGCTGAGTCAGTACCGGCAAGGATGGTCTGATGCGCGTTATCTTTATGGGAACGCCAACGCCGGCGGTGCCGGTGCTGGAACGGCTTTGCCGGACGCCGGAGGTTGAAGTCGTGGCCGTTGTTACGACTCCCGACCGGGAGCGGGGCCGGGGCCGCCGCTCCGAGCCGCCGCCGGTAAAGGAAGCGGCCTTGCGGCTTGGCCTTCCGGTGTGGCAGCCGTCCGGCCTGCGCTCCCAACAGATTCAAGACCGCATGGCTGAACTGGAGCCAGACGTAATCATCGTGGCCGCCTATGGCCGGCTGCTCCCGGCGCCGGTGCTGGAGCTGCCGCCCCACGGTTGCCTCAACCTGCATCCCTCGCTGCTGCCCCGGCACCGCGGCCCGTCGCCAGTGGCTGCGGCCATCCTTGAGGGCGATACGGTTGCCGGCGTTTCCCTGATGCTGCTGAACGAAGGGATGGACACCGGCCCGGTCGTCGCGCAACGGGAGTACGCCGTTACCGGGAAAGAAACCGCCGGTGAATTGACCGGCGCGCTCTTTGCTATGGGAGCGGACTTGCTGGCGGAAAGCCTAGGGCCGTGGACGCGGGGCGAGTTGCCCGCCCAGCCGCAAGGAGAGGCCCAGGCAACTGTTACCCGCAAGCTGGAGCGCGCCGACGGGCTGGCCGACTGGACGCTTCCCGCCGGGACGCTGGCCCGCCAATGCCGGGCCTATGCTCCGTGGCCGGGGTTGTACACCCGATGGGAAGGCAAGACGCTCAAGCTCCTGAGCGTTACAGCGCTCCCGAATCACCCCGTCGGCGCTGTTGCGCCGGGCCGGGTGATAGCCGCCGAAGGGGGCAAGGGGATTTACGCGGTTACAGGACAAGGAATACTGGACTTGGATCTGGTGCAATTGGAGGGGAGGAGAGCCGTCTCCGGCGAGGAATTTCTGAGGGGCCATCCCGAAATTCTCGGGGCTTGCTTGGGCGGTCAATAAACCAGTCAAGAGAGGGGCGAAATGACAAAAGCGATACCGGACGAGTCGCAAGTGCTGGAATGGCTGGACTCACTTAAGAACTGGGGTCGTTGGGGGCCGGATGACCAGCTTGGCTGCCTGAACCTCATCGGCCCGGAGCAAAGGAAGCGGGCGGCCGGGCTGGTCGCCGACGGCGCGCCGGTTAGCTGCGCCCGGCCCATCACTACCGAGATGGCCGCCGATGTTACCTACCAAGTGCAGCGGTTCATGGTGGACAGCGGCGAAGGCCGCGACACCGACCCGCCGGAACGCCGTTACACCCGTCGCGGGGCCGCCGAGTTCATCGGCATGGTCTTCCACGGCCAGACCATTACCCACATAGACGCTATGTCCCATTATTCTTGGAACGGCCTGATGTACAACGGCGTTCCTGCCAGCAGCGTCACCTCCCGGGAGGGGGCGCAGTCCCACAACATCGAGGCTGCCTGCGCGGGTATAGTCAGCCGGGGCGTGCTGCTGGATTTGCCGGCAGTCAAGGGCGTGGACTGGCTCGATCCCACGGAGCCGGTTATGCCCGCAGACCTGGAGGAGGCGGAGCGGGCCGAGGGCGTCCGGGCGGGAGAGGGCGACATTCTGCTCATCCGAACCGGCAACTACCGGATGCGCTCGGAGCGGGGGCCGCTGTCGCCGTCGGACCCGATGACCGCCTGCCAGGCCGCCTGCGCGCCGTGGTTCAAGGAGCGCGGCATCGCCATGATGGGCACCGACACCTCCAACGACGCCCGGCCCAATCCATACCAGACTATCGGCAACCCGCTGCATACCATCTGCCTAGTGAGTCTGGGGCTGTGGTTCATAGACAACGCCAACTTGGAGGAGCTGGCTCCGGCCTGCGCTCAGCGAGGCCGCCACGAATTTATGCTCACCCTGGCTCCCCTGCGCCTGCGCAACGTTACCGGCTCGCCGGTCAACCCCATCGCGCTGTTCTAACGCCCCCGTCCGCCGCCGGGCAGGATTCTTCGCGCTGCCGAGACCAGGGCATTGATCACGAAGGAAGCCGCAATCAGCGCGGCGCCCAGCAGGATCACCGCCGACGCCGGGAGGACGAAGCCCGCAGTGGCCTGGCGCCCGAAGGATTCCATCAAGTCGCCCGCCAACCTGATGGCGGATGTCAGCACGTCGTCGGAGTAGGACGCGGAGTAGGCCACCGCATCGTTGAGCTGGCCGGGAATGGCGGAGCTCAGCACGAACCCTATGGCCAGGCAAACGCCTCCGCTGAGGGCCAGCACTATTCCCGGCCAGCGCGTCATTTCCGCCGGGTTGGGCAGGTGAACCAGAGCCAGCAACAAAAGGCCGGCCCCGGCCAGCGCCAGCATGATGAGCTTTGCCGGGCCGTTGGAGAAGGTCAGAGCATCCCGCAGGTCTTCTGCCCCGGCTTCGATTTCTTCTCTCGTTAAGTCCTCCGAATTAGCAGCCATTTGTTCGAGCAGGTCCAGCCGGTCGCCGGGTTGCAGCTCCCGGCGGATTTCGGCTACGGAGCCGTCAATGAGCGGTTTGGTCAAGGGCCTAGCCGCCGCTTTGAGGAAATCTCTGGTATCGCCTTCGACGAAAGGTTCCCGCAAGTCGTCCCGGGCCTCGCGGAGAAGCAGCGATGCCTGGGAGTTCAGGGAGGGGCTGGTGGTTAGGCCGTCGAACCAGCGGTCGAATTCCCGCTCTCGGCAGTCCCTGGTCATCAGTTGAAGCGAAGGCGCGGATTGGGGCGGTTTGCCGTCGGACAGCCGGGCCATTGCCGGGGCGGAATCGGCGGCCAGCCGCCGGACGGTGTCCGCCGAGCAGCCCGGCTCCGGCGGTTCGGCGATCTCCAGCTCGTCAATGAAGCTGTGGATGTGAGCTTGGGCCGCGGCTTCAATCAGCCCCAGCGGTTCTTCCAATTCAACGTAGATTTCCAGCCGGCCCATTTCGCCCCGCATATACCCGGTGAAGCGGTCTATGTTATTTTCCGTCTGCTCCTGCAAGTAGGACGGGGGCATGATCTTCCGCAGCAGGGCGACCGCTTCAGCATGGGATTCGATTTCGATGCCGCCCAGCAGATTGCCGGTTTGTTCCTCTAGCACCTCGTCCACCAGCACTTCGTCGTAGATGCGATTGTAGGCGTCGGTTTCGTTGATGGCGACGTAGTAGACTTCGGAAGTGACCAGACGCTCGGTGAAGTTGGCGAATACCAGGAGATGAAGCAGCCCGGCAAAGACGGCCAATCCCAGAACCAGCCGGCCCAAGACGCGCAGCAAGGCCATCAAGCAACCCATGCTAGGCCCCCTGCTCGGCCGAGCCGGTTCCGGGAGACCTGAAGAGGGACGCTCCCGCCCTGACCCTTCTCCCGAGAGAGAAGGGATAGACGGCGGGTTCGGGAATCAGGGAAACCACCCCCTTAGAACTTGGGCCTAACTTCCATGGAAGTTAGGCGGCGCACCCGCTCCGCGGTGGGAGGATGGGTAGAGAAGAGATTGGCTAAGTTTGCGCCCTTGAGCGGGTTGACGATGAACAGGTGAGACGCGCCCTCAGCCACTTTCATCGGGCGCGCCTCGGAGCCGCGCTCCAGCTTTTGCAGGGCGCTCGCCAAGGCCAAGGGATTGCCGCAGGTGTGGGCCCCGGTGGCGTCGGCCTGGAACTCCCTCGTCCGCGACACCGCCGCCCGCACCAGTGCCGCCGCGATGGGCATCACGATGGCGATGATGAGCAGCCCGATGATGTTGCCTCCCCGATCATCGTCATCGCTGCTTCCGCCAAATGATCCGAAGATGGCCGCAAACTGCGCCATGAAGGCAAGCATGGAGATGGCCCCGGCGATGCTGGCGACCACGGCCATGATCAGCGTGTCGCGGTTGCCTACGTGGGCCATCTCGTGGGCCAGAACCGCCGAAAGCTCATCGCGGTCCAGAATGCGGCGAATGCCAGTGGTGACCGCGACCGCCGCGTTCTTGGGGCTGCGTCCGGTGGCGAAGGCGTTGGGCGAATCGGTATCAATCTCATAGACCTTGGGCATGGGCAGGCCCGCCAGACGAGCCTGTTCGCGGACTATGCCGTACAGTTCCGGGTCGTCGCGCTCGGTGACGGGGTGCGATTTGGTCATGCTCAAGGCAATCTTGTCGCTGAACCAGTAGGCCCCCAAGTTCATTGCCAAGGCGAAAATCAGCGCGATGATAACCCCGACTTGCCCTCCGGCCACGCCGCCAATGATCAACAACATCATTGACAGCACCATCATCAGGACAAAGGTCTTTAACGTGTTCAAGGCTTTTAACCCCTCCCTTTCGGCAAGCCCTGACTGCCTGCCGGAATCCCGAAGTGCACCAAGACGGTCCGCCATCCAACTTGATTATAGCACCGGAAGGAGGCGAAATTGACACCGCGATTCCGTTGGTGATATATTTCACACAGTCCGGCGATTTACCCGCGCGGGGTTTTTGTATGGCATTGAAGATTGCGGTTTTAGCCAAGCAGGTTCTGGATCCCGAAATGCCCATGGCGGCATTTCGTATTGACGGAGACGCAAAGCGCGTGGTTCCGCCCGCAAACATTCCGCCGGTCGTAAACGGATTCGACGAAAACGCCGTGGAGGCCGCCCTGCAAATCAAGGACGGCCAAGAAGCCACCGTCACCGTTATATCTACGGGCACGGAGTTCGCCCTGGATGTAATGAAAAAGCCGCTGTCCATGGGCGCCGACGAGCTGGTGCTGTTGCAGGATGATTCCTTCGCCAACACCATTGACAGTTTCCAGACCGCCCAGCTTCTGGCCGCCGCCATCCGCAAGCTGGACGGCTTCGACCTCATCATCTGCGGGCGGCAGGCTTCCGACTGGGACAACGCTCAGGTGCCGCTGGGGGTAGCGGAAATCCTGGGCCTGTCTTGCGTTTCTCTGGGCAAGAAGGTGAACGTGGCCGACGGCAAGGCCGTCGTCGAGCGCATCGTCCCGGACGGCTATCAGGTGGTGGAAGCGCCCCTGCCGGCTCTGGTCACCGTCAGCAACGAGCTGGGCCAGCCCCGCTATCCCACCCTGCGTGGTATCATGGCCGCGACCCGCAAGCGCCCCACGGTCTGGAGCAAAGCCGACCTGGGCTTGGACGAATCACAGTCGGCAGGGCGCATAACCCTGCGGCAGCTTTTCATTCCGGTCAGCGACCAGGAATGCGAAATCATCGAAGGCGAGGACGCCGCCGACGCCGGCCGCCTCTTGGCCCTCAGACTGCGGGAAGCGAAGATAATCTAGGGGGCCGTCCCTGAAATCCCTCTCCTGAAAGGAGAGGGTTGGGGTCGAGACAACTCCCGCCAACTTTCTTTTTCACGTCTTTTTGGGAGGCCGCAATGGCTGACGCCGCCGGAGTTCTGGCAATAGGACAAATTTCGGGGAACGGACTGGACTCTACCGCCGCCGAACTGCTGGCCGCCGGGCGCAGCGTGGCCGCCGCGCTGGGCGAGGAACTGTCCATCGGGCTGCTGGGGGATGCGCTGGACCTCCCGGCGCAGCAGGCCATTGCCCATGGCGCCGACCGGGTGTATGCCGTCAACCATCCGCTGCTGGCCGAATATCAGCCCGACCTGTATCTGGCCGCGCTGGACGCCCTGTGCCGGGATGCCAGCCCCCGGGTGGTGCTGATGTCTCGCACTGCCGAGGGACGGGAACTGGCGCCCCGGCTGGCCTTCCGCTTGGGCGTGGGTTTGGCGCAGGACTGCCTGGAAGTGTCGGTGGACGAGTCCACCCGCACCCTGCTGGCCAACCGCCCGGTTTACGGCGGCAACGCCGTGGCCGTGGTCAGTTGCGAGCGCACTCCCCAGATAGCCGCCATACGCCCCAAAGCCTATGAGCCAACGGAAGCCGACGGCTCGCGCCAAGGGCAGGTGGTGTCCTTCCCGGTGGAGCTGGAGGCGTCGCAGGCCCGCACTCGCGTGGTGGAAACGGTGCGGGAAGAATCGGAAGGCGTGAAGCTGGAGGAGGCCCGCGTGGTGGTGTCGGGCGGGCGCGGCCTCGGCGGGCCGGAACCCTTCGCCGGGCTGGAAGACTTGGCCCGGCTGCTGGGCGGCGCCGTCGGCGCTTCCCGGGCCGCGGTGGATTCCGGCTGGGTGCCGCCGTCGTACCAAGTGGGACTGACCGGCAAGGCCATCACCCCCGACCTCTACATCACTGTGGCGATTTCCGGGGCCAGCCAGCACATGGCCGGCTGCTCCGGGGCCAAGTGCATCGTAGCCATCAACAAGGACGCCGACGCCAATATCTTCAAGGACGCCCGCTACGGTGTGGTGGGCGATTGGGAGAGGGTGCTTCCCGCGCTGACCGAGGCCATCCGCGAACTGGTGGACAGCTAACCGCGTCCGGGAGGCTGAAAAGTGACAGACCCAGAGGATTTTCCCGATATTGACGCAGTGGCCGATTATCAAGCGCAAGCCCGCGAGTTCCTGGAAAAGGGGCGGGGGTATCTAGCCGCCGGAGACCTGCATCAAGCGTCGGAAAAGGGCTGGGGAGCCGCGTCCCACATGGCGAAAGCCGTGGCGGAAACGCAAGGCTGGGAATACACCAAGCACAGGCATTTCAGCAATGTAGTGAACCAGGCCAGCCGACTGACCGGCAACGACCGCCTGCGCGACCTGCGCGCTAGAGCCAACGACCTGCACGGCAACTACTACGAACGCAAAAGGTTCCTGAACGCCGAGGACATCGGCAAGGACATCGAAAGCATGGCCGAGCTGCTGGAGATTCTGGCCCCGCTGGCAAAGGCGGACAGCTAACCGCGTTCGGGAGGTTGAAAAGTGACAGACCCAGAGGATTTTCCCGATATTGACGCAGTGGCCGATTATCAAGCGCAAGCCCGCGAGTTCCTGGAAAAGGGGCGGGGGTATCTGGCCGCCGGAGACCTGCATCAAGCGTCGGAAAAGGGCTGGGGAGCCGCGTCCCACATGGCGAAAGCCGTGGCGGAAGCGCAAGGCTGGGAATATACCAAGCACAGGCATTTCAGCAGCGTAGTGAACCAGGCCAGCCGCCTGAGCGGCAACGCCAGTCTGCGCGGCATCGCCAACGACCTGCACGGCAACTACTACGAACGCAAAAGGTTCCTGAACGCCGAGGACATCGGCAAGGACATCGAAAGCATGGCCGAGCTGCTGGAGATTTTGGCCCCGCTGGCAAAGGCGGAATGACCATCCCGGGCAATCTTCGCCGCGCCTTGGCCGACCGCAGCCGGGGCGTTTGCGCGCTGTGGGGAGCAATCGCGTCCTCTCCGCTTCACAATGCGCTGTTCGTCCTGTTTCTCGCTGGCATCTTGGCCTACGGCGCCGGGTTTGCCTGGTATATGCTGGCGAACTTCGACCTCATTGATGTCCTTGGCGCGAATACCGATGATTCTTTCTACTACTTCCAGATAGCTTACCACTTGGCCGATGGCAAGTTTTCCACCTTCGACGGCGGCATTACGCAGACTAACGGTTACCACCCGGTCTGGCTGCTGCTGATTACGCCGTTCTACTGGGTATTTGACAAGGAAGCCGCGCTGTTCGGCATCAAGGCATTCGAGATTATGCTCATTGCCGGCGGCGTTGCGCTGGTAGTTATAGCTGCATGGTTGGCGCGTTTGCCTTGGCTGCTGCTGTTCGCCGCACTGCCGACCCTCTACCAATACCGCGCCTTGTTTCTTGGATTGGAAGCGGCGGCGGCTTTGTTTATGCTGGGGCTGTTCTTCTTGGCTTTGATGTTGTATGCCCGGAACCCGGCGCGGTGGCGGTGGCCGCTGGCCGTCATCGTCTTTGCCCTGCCTTGGGTGCGTTTGGAGTACATCGCCATCTCTCTGGCCGCCACCGTTGCGCTGTGCCTTATCGAGTGGTCGAGGCAGGAGCGGATACCCGGCGCGTCCCTGAAAACGATAATACGATTTGCCCCCCCCCCCCCCCCGAATATATGTTCCAATAATTGGCGCAGTTGCGGGGCTGTTGGTCTACTTCGCCTATAACGGGCTGGTCTTTGGCGGCATCGTGCCGGTGAGCGGCGCGACCAAGCAGGCGTGGTCGCAGTTCCGCTGGGAAGGGGAAGGCGGATACAGCTTCGCCCAGAACCTCTTGGACGTCCTGCAAATTGACGCTTTCAATTACAAGATTCTGCTGATGTCCCTGGGATTCTGCATTTGCCTTCCGCTGGTCTGGTGGTTTGTTCGCCATTCCCGCCGCAGGGAGGACTGGCTGCTGCTGTTCTTTCTGGTGGCGCCTTTCAGCTTGGCGGCGGGGCACTTGGCAAAGTTCGGGCAGACGGTTTTTACCCTTGCCCCACGCTGGGCAGGCTATGAATGGTATTTCGTTCCGGCCTACCTGATGATAGCCTTGATCGTTCCAATCGCCTGCTACGTAGCCATATACTTCATCCGGCGTTTCATCACGCCGAGGTCGCAGTATGCGGCCAACGTTTTGAGCGTGGGCATTGTCATTGTCGGCGCGGTTATCCTGCTCGTAAGGACGGATTTCACTAATCCTTTTTGGTATGTTGACGGGAAGAAAGGCAGTACTGGTGAGTGGATATTGTCAACTTACGAAGGAACTCTGGTTATGAACCGCATACTTCCCGACGGTGCCGTAGTCGGGTCATGGGATGCTGGCACTGTAGGGTACTTTTCAGACTTTCCGGTAGTGAACTTGGACGGACTGGTGAATAACTATGATTTTTTGCGCCAATATATCCCCCTCCGGGTGTATGGGGGTGGAGTTTATGATCTGGACGATTATGCCCAAACTCTGCATCAAAAGTTCGGTACAACCCACTACGCCAATACTTGGCCTATCAGTCGCAACTTCGATAACACGCTGTATGAGGGGCCATACTTCTACCGGAGCAGCACGAAGTATATAACAGCGTTCCAACTCTGGGCCGTTGAGCCGGTTGAAGATATTGGGGCCACTGCCGAGTTTTGGGAAAGGATGACGCCGCATTTCGACTATCAAGCGGATGGCGTCGGGCTGATTGTGGACGGGCAGATAGCGCAAGCGTTCGCCAGAAACTGTGCGCCGGACGAACTAGTGGTATGGTCGTGGGCCGGGCCAAGGGATGAAACTGTAGCCAAATCTTGGGTGCGAAGGCAAACAGGGTTATGCTTATCCTCGCTTGTGATGCCCCACGGCGCCACGCATCCGGTTCGGGTTGAGACCGCCACGGCCAGCGGTTACCTGGCAAGCTCGGTCGCTGACCGCGAACCGGCAATCCGCTCCAATTTCGACGTGTACCTCATTGAGAACCGCCTCGTCTATGTTAAGGAACAGTGTGGAGAGGGAGATGCTAGAGCTGGGTTCTTCCTGCACCTGGACCCGGTTGACGCGAACGACCTGCCCGGCTATCGCAAGCAGTACGGTTTCGACAACCTCGACTCTAACTTTTACCATCATGGCATGATAACCACCGGGATATGCTTCGCGGAAGTTCCGTTGCCGGAATACGGCATCGCCGAAATCAGGACCGGGCAGTACATTCCGGGCGAGGGACGGACTTGGGAGGGGGAGATTCGGCTTGTTGAGTAGACAGGAGACGGTTGCTATTGCAGCAGCACGTTGTCAATCAGGCGCACCAGCCCCAGGTGCGCCGCCGCCGAGAGCATGGCTCCCGGCATTGCCAGCTCCAGTTCCTCCAGCGTTTCGGGGGCGGCGACGCTCACGTAGTCTATGATTGTTAGCAGCGGCTCTGCGTTCAGCTCTTGGCGGACGGTGCGGCGGATCTTTTCCGCGTCCCTTTCCCCCCGCTCCCAGGCCGCGCGGCCGTTCGACAAGGCGCGGTAGAGGGCCGGGGCGGCTTGGCGCTGCTGCGGGTTCAGGCGGACGTTGCGGCTGCTCATCGCCAGGCCGTCGGGTTCGCGGATGGTGGGCAGCACTATTACTTCAACGCCGGTATCCAGGTCTTGCGCCATTTTGCGGATTACCACCGTCTGCTGGCCGTCTTTCTGTCCGAAGTAGGCGCGCTCGGGGCCGACGATGCCGAAGAGCTTGGCTACCACCGTCGCCACGCCGCGGAAATGGCCGGGCCGGGCTGCACCCTCCAGCCGGTCGGCCAGCGGGCCTACGTCCACCCAAGTGCCGAACCCCGGCGGATATATCTCGGTCACGCCGGGAACAAAGGCCAGGTCCACGCCGCGCTGACGCAGCAGCTCCAGGTCGCCATCCAGGTCACGGGGATACTCGGCGAAATCTTCCCCCTCTCCGAACTGGGTTGGGTTGACGAAAATGCTGACGGCTACGCTGGCGCAGTCGGCGCGGGCGCGGTCAACCAGCGACAGGTGGCCGTCATGCAGCGCGCCCATGGTGGGCACAAGGCCCAGCGGGCGGGCGGCGTCGCGGCCAGCGATGCGCATTCCGTCCTTTGACGCCACAACACGCATAGAAATATCTCCGGGCAGTCAGGCTATGGGGCCGCTGGGCTAAAGCTCCGATACTGCCGGGATGCCGCCCAGTCCGGTGGCGCAGCGCACGGCTCGCAGCACGGATTGCGCCGTAACCTCAACGGCCGCCGCGCCTAGGGCGGCCAGGTCAACTTCGCTTTCCGCCTCTCCGGTGGCCATGGCAAACATGGTGTCGCCGTCGCGGATGGTGTGACAGGGGCGGATGGTAATTGCCAGCCCGTCGTGGCTTACCCGGGCTAGGTAATTGGCCTCTTCGCGGTTGAGCCTGGCATCGGTGGCGACCACTCCGATGGTGGTGTTCACCGGCCCGGTTGGCGCTGCGGGCAGCGAACCGTTCAGCAGGATGCCCACCGGGTCGTCGAAACTGCCGTCGTCCCGTCGCGGCCCGGCCACAAGCCGGCCCGTCCGGTAGTCCCATATACCGCCGATGGCGTTTACGGCCACCGCCGCGCCGACTGATACCCCGTTGGGAAAGCGCATGGTAGCGGAGCCTATCCCGCCTTTCACCGCCCGCGGGGCGCCGCCGGTCTTGGCGACGGTGGCCCCGGCGCCTGCGCCAATGGCGCCTTCCGCAAGAGCATCCTTCGACGCGGCGGCGCAGGCCGCTCGGCCTTCCGGCGGGCCGGGGCGCACTTTCGAGGTGATCAGCCCCAGGTCGTAGATGATGGCGGAGGAAACTATGGGAACGATGACCTCCGGCGTCACCCGGAAGCCGATGCCTTGCTCTTCCAGCCAAGCCATCACCCCGGAAGCCGCGTCCAGCCCGAAGGCGCTGCCCCCGCTGAGGCATACGGCGAAGAGCTGATCCACCCGCCGCGCCGGTTGGAGCAGGTCGGTCTCCCGCGTTCCCGGCGAGCCGCCGCGCACGTCCACTCCGCCCACGGCGCCCCGGCGGCACAGCACTACGGTGCAGCCGGTGGCGTTTTCCAAGTCGGTGTAATGCCCGGCTTCGATGCCAGGCACGGATGTAATCGTATGGTTCAATTCAGCTCCGGGGCGGCGCGCATCGGTTGTTGGTCCGAATCAGGACTTGCCCAGTTGGGGATTTCGCCCCGGCCCTAACCCTTTCCCTCTCCCTCAGAAAGAGGGGATTCATAGCCAACGGCATAATTCCTGCCCTGATTCGGATGATTGAGCCAGGAACCGGCAAGCTCTGGGGAATAAGTCAGCTTTCTTGGGTTCTGTAATTGGGGAACGGAGTCAGCAGGACGATGATTCCCGCTGCCGCCGTCAGAACACCGACGTAAATGTACATGGATCCGTAGCCGCCCAAATTGTCAATGATGTAAGCCACCAGCAAGGTGGAGGCGAAGCCCACGGCGCCGTTGATGCCGAACACCAAGCCCGCTACCGTGGCCTCGGTGCCGCGAGCCGCAGCGTCCAAGATACCGGCCAGCATCACTTGGTGGAGCGCGAAGCTGAACAGGCCCAGCGCAGCCATAACCACCGGCACCAAGAAGCCGTCGCCGGCCGGCACCACCAGGAAGGGCAGAACTGCGGCCAGAGCCAGCCCCGGCACCAATACCTGCTTGCGGCCCAGCTTATCCGACAGTTGCCCCAGAATCGGCGACGAAACAGCTCCCGTTCCGGTGAGAAGGGCCACTTGGAAGCCGGTCCAGAAGTAGGAAAAGCCCAGGCCGCCTTCTGCGGGGGTGGTCTCCAGGTAGAACGGAGTCCAGTCGAACATTGCGTTGTTGGCTACGCTGCGCAGGGACGCCGCCACCAGCAGCGCGAGCATGGCCGGGTTTCGGAAAAAGTTCCATCCGGCCCCGGCCAAGGTTCGGAGCGTCCGTGTCTCCGAGTCCCCGGGCTGGGGGTTGTCTTCCCGTCCCAGGTCTCGCAGAGACCACCATACGAAGAATGCCACCACTGCGGCCGGAATGGCGTACAGGAACAGCACCTCTCGCCATATCAGGTATAGCAGCAACGTCCCCGCTACTAGGGGGCCAAGGGCATTCCCGACAGTGGAGCCGAAGCTGTGAATGGATATGGAGAAGGCGCGGCGGTCGGTGAAACGGCGGGACAGGGACGCGATGGCCGGCAGGTGCCACAGGGATCCCGGGATGGAAATCAGTATCACGCCGATGATCAGCAGGCCCCAGTTGGGCGAGAGGCCGATGACGACGAAGGCAATGACGTTCAGCACCATGCAGGCGGTGAGCATTATTCCCCACTGGTCCCGGAAGCGGTCAACCAGCACCCCCGATCCCATGCTGACCAGCCCGTTTCCGCTGGTGCGGATGCCCAGAAGAAACCCGGTCTGCCGAGTGGTGAGGCTGAAAGTGTTGGCGATGGCGGTCAAGAATACAGGAAAGCCCAAGTCATAGAGGTGGGCTACGCCATGCCCGAAAGTGAGCGAGAAGAGGATGAACCACCGGTTCTGCCTGTGTCCGCCTGATGCTCGTACTGCTTGCGCCATATTTGCCTGTCCGAATTCCGGTTCGCCCGTAGCCGCCCCAGCGCAGCGTACCGGCTGATTCTATTCCCGCTTCGGCAATGGCGCAACCCGGTTTCAGCAGCGGCAACACTTCCTTTCTGTGCTATGCTACGCAGGATTTGAGCGGAAAGCGGGGCCACGGAGGGAATATGGCCTATTCGGGGTTTAGCCTGGAGGGAAAGGCGGCGCTGGTGACCGGCGCGGCGCGGGGCATCGGGGCCGCGCTGGCCGCGGGGCTGGCCGAGGCGGGGGCCGACGTGGCCGTGTCCGATATGGCATCGCGGCTGGAACTGGCCCGCGACACCCAGGCGCGGGTGGAAGCGGCGGGCGTGAGGAGCGCCACCTACGCGCTGGACGTGCTGGACATTGAGGGCATCCCGCCGGTGATCCAGCGTATCGTTGATGATTTCGGCCGGCTGGACATCCTCATCAATAACGCCGGAATCCGCATCCGCAGGCCGGCGCTGGAGGTGACCGAAGCCGATTGGGACGCCACCGTGAACACCAACCTCAAGGGGCTGTTCTTCTGCGCCCAAGCCGCGGCCAGACCGATGATCGCCCAAGGATGGGGCCGCATCATCAACATTGGCTCCCAGTTTTCGGCGGTGGGCTCCGTTGACCGAGCGCCCTACATCGCCAGCAAGCACGGGGTGGCCGGGCTGACCCGCGCCTTGGCCGCCGAATGGGCCCGGTTCGGGGTCACGGTGAACGCCATCGGCCCCGGCCCCACGGAAACCCCCGGGATGCTGGCCGCCGATGACCGCACGCCGGAGCAGGTGCAGGCCGACTTGGATTACCGTATGCCCTTGGGCCGCCGGATGCAGCCGTCGGAATTGACTGGCGCCGCCATCTACCTAGCCAGCCCCGCCGCCGGAGCCACCACCGGCCACCTGCTGCTGGTGGACGGCGGCTGGACCGCGCTCTGATATAAACCGCACACCGGGAGGAGTGTATGCCGCCGGGAGATTTGGAACAAAGAATACAGGTTCTCGAAGACATCGAAGCGATCAAGAAGCTGAAGCGCCGCTACTGCGCCTACTGCGACGATCAGTATGACGCCGACGCGCTGGCCGGCCTGTTCGTTGAGGATGCCGTTTGGGATGGCAAGGAGCGGGGGCGGAATGAGGGACGGGAGGCTATCCGCGCTTTCTTCAAGAACGCCCCGCAACGCCTGCCCTTTGCCATCCACATGGTGCTGAACCCGATTATCGAGGTGGACGGCGACCGGGCCACCGGGGTCTGGTATCTGTTCCAGCCCTGCACCTACGCCGACGGAGACCGCGCGGTCTGGGGTTCGGCCCGCTACGATGAGGAATACGTCCGGGTGAACGGGGAGTGGAAGTTTCAGAACCTAACCCTGACTTCCCACTTCTGGACGCCCTTCGACGGTAAGGGCTGGGCCGAAGTCCGGTTCGCCTAGCGGTCAGCCCAGTTCCCGCAGTTGGGCGATAATCTCGCCGTTGCTGGGGCGGTCGGTTCTTTCGTTTCTGCCAACGTATTGCCAGCGGATGACGCCCTCCTTATCTACGATGAACGTCGAGGGAGTCGGCAGGTTGTTGTTGTGCAGGTTGAACACGCCGTAGGCCCTGATGGTGTCAGCCTCCGGGTCGGAGAGAATCTGGTACTCCAGACCGAGGGTGTCAACCACCCGCTGCGCCCCGGACAGCTCGTCAACACTGATGGCAAGGATTTCGGCGTCCAGCCCGGCGATGGTGGCGTAATCCTCTTGCAACTCTACGAGTTGCCCTTGGCAGGTGCTTCACCAGAATCCCCGGTAGAAAACCAGCACCACATTCTTGAGCCCGGCGTAGGAATCGAGGGTTACCGTCTCCCCGGCGGCGTTGGACAGCCGGAAGTTGGGGGCGGCGCTGGCCGCAGGAGCGCGCCCGTCCGCCGCAGACGCAGCCCCGTCGGTGCCCGCGGGCGCCATCGTGTCTTGCGTCGGCGGCGCGTCCGGCGTTGACCCGGCGGAAGCGCCGCCGCAGGCTGCCAGTGCGGCGACCGCCATCGCCAGCGACAAGGCAAGGCCGCGCCGCCCGAATTGGCCAAAGAGCCGTGGGATCAGTGAATTTCGCATTGCTCGGAATTTCCTGAAAGGGGTTGTGGGCGTCAGTTCAGCTTGCCCAGCTCGTCAATGATCGCGCTGTTGCTGGGACGGTCGGTGTATCTGCTGCCGATGTACTGCCAGCGGATGACGCCGTCGCGGTCTATGATGAACGTGGACGGCGTGGTGCGTCCGGTGCCGTTGAGGTTGAATACCCCGTATTCTTTGATTACCTCCAGGTTCGGGTCATAGAGAACGGGAAAGTCCAGCATCAAGGCCCGCACGGCATAGCTTGCCATAGACAGGTCGTCATCGCTGACGGCCAGCACTACGGCGTCTTTGGCGGATATGGCGTCATAGTCCTCTTGCAGCTCGCCGAGCTGCCCGCGGCAGACGGGTCACCAGAATCCCCGGTAGAACACCAGCACCACGTTCTTGTCCCCATGGTAATCGCCCAAGTTGACCGTTTCCCCGGCGCCGCTGGGCAGCGAGAAGGCGGGGGCCGCCCGGGCCGGCGGCTCAGGCGCGGGCGTGGGCCGGGCCGTCGTCGCAAGGGTGGCTATTGGCCCCACTGTGGGGGCCGGGGTAGCTACCGACGGAGGGGCGCTGGTCGGCTCCGGCGAGGGATCCGGGGCAGCCGTTGGGGTGGGCGCGGCGTCTGAGGTAGGCAAGGGAGGCTGGGTAGCCGTCGGCGCGGCCGCAATTGTCGGCGCCGGAACGGTCGGGGCTTGCCGGGCGGTGGCAGCCGTCGGCGCGGCCGGTGTGACGGTGGCGGAAGGTTCCGGGTTCGCGTCCTTATCAGCCGCCGGGGATGCTTGGGATGCCGTTGGGGGCTGGGTTGCCGGAACCCGCTCGTTGGAGGCTTGGGGTTGAGTAGCCGGGGGCTGCCCGGCCGGGGCCGGGGCGGTGGACGCGCCGCCGCAGGCCGCCGCCAGCGCCAGCGCGACCGCTAGGCCGAACTGCCAAAACTTCCTGATGAAAGGCTGATTCTTCTTGCCACGCATTGTTGGCGGCGTCCTGCGATTCCCGGATTCCTATACCTGTATACGTTGCGGCTGGCGGGGCGGTTTGCTTGGCGGCTAGGCCAAGCAACGGACCGGCTGGCCGCCGTTGAGGGCGATCATATCCCCGGCGATGGAGGCAAAGTCGAGGACGGTTCCGGGCGGTTCGCCGCGCAGTTCGGAGTAGGCGCGGTGCAGGTTGCCCGCGATGCGCTCCGAATCGTGCCAACCGGCGAAAGGCCCTAGGTCGGTCTGCCGGGCGGCTTCCAAGGGCGACAGGCCGGAACGGAAAGCCTCTCCGGCGGTGTCCTGCACGAAACGCAGGTAGGCTTCGATGCCATCCATCACCCCGGGCCCGCAGACCGGGCCGTGGCCCGGCACGATGGTTTCGGCGTCCAGTTCCCGCAGCCGTTCCAGGGCGGTCAGCGATCCGGAGATGGATCCCATGGCGACGAAGGGGGTGCCTCCGTTGAAGACCAGGTCGCCGGTGAACAGCACGCGCCGTTCCGGGAGCCATACCACCACGTCGTTGGTGGTATGGGCCGGGCCCATGTATAGCAGCTCCAGCTTCAGGCTGTCCACGAACAGGTCCAGCCGCTCCTTGAAGGTGATGAAAGGCGGGGCCAGTTCCAGGCTGCCCCAGACCACGTTGGGAAACAGGAGACGCAGCGTGTGGATGCCGGTGTCAATGACCGTCTGGCGGCAAAGCTCATGGCCCACGATGGATGCGCCGGGCAGCAGATAGTTGCCGTGGGTATGGTCGCCGTGGTGGTGAGTGTTTACCAGAGTGCGGATGGGCAGCTCGGTGACGCCGCCGATGGCCCGCAGAAAGGCGCGGGTGCGAGCTTCCGTGAAGCAGGTGTCCACCACCGAAACGGCGTCCCTGCCAGTGATAAAGCCAGTGTTGTTCAGTCCCCAAGTGCCATCCAACTGGATGTAGGCATAGACGCCGGGGCTGACTTCCTGAACCGCAGGCGGCGGAAGTTCAGCGGCGTCATGGGCGCGGCCCGGGCTGTCGGCGTCCCCCGGCATAACATTCCTCCACGGGGCGGTTCGGCCCAATATACGGCCCCGCTCGCGGCGGGTCAATGGAATACTCCGGCAAGGGGCTGTATGATTTCCGGTATACTAATTTCGAGATTTGCCTGGGAGACGCTGCTATGCCCGACACCGCGCCCTATGGCTCTTGGAAATCCCCCATAACCACCGATCTGATTGTGTCCGGCGCGGTGGGGCTGGGACAGATTGCGCTGGATGGCGACGACGTGTATTGGGTGGAAATGCGGCCCGCCGAGGGCGGGCGGATGGTGATTGTGCGGCGGAGCGGCGGCGTGAAGGTTGATGTTACGCCCAAACCGTACAGCGCCCGAACCCGCGTTCACGAATATGGCGGCGGCGCCTTTCTGGTAAATGGCGGCGTGGTGTTCTTCGCCAACTTTTCCGACCAGCGGCTCTACCGCCAAGAACCGGGGAGTCCGCCCCGGGCCATCACGCCGGAGGCTCCCCGGCGCTACGCCGATGGCGTGTTTGACGCCGGGCGCCGGCGCATTGTCTGCGTGCGTGAAGATCACTCCGGCGAAGGAGAGCCGGTCAATGCCATCGTAGCCGTAGACGCCGAGGGATCAAGTCCGCAGGAAACGCTGTTCGACGGTTCCGATTTCTGCGCCGCCCCGCGTTTGAGTCCCTACGGCAACCGGCTTGCCTGGCTGTCTTGGAATCACCCCAATATGCCGTGGGACGGCACGACGTTGCAGGTGGCTGACATCGCTGCCGACGGGCGGTTGGGAGAACCGGCGGTGATAGCGGGCGGGACGAATGAGTCCGTGCTGCAACCCCGGTGGTCGCCGGAGGGCGAGCTTTACTTCGTGTCCGATCGCAATGGCTGGTGGAACCTGCACCGCTGGCACAACGGCGAAGTTCAGCCTGTTCTCGATATGGAAGCCGAGTTTGCCCGTCCGCAGTGGGTGTTCGACCCGGCGGCCTATGGGTTCCTCGACGGCGGGCGCATCGTCTGTAGCTACGTCGAGCGCGGCGTGTGGCATATTGGAATCATTGACCCGGACTCGGGCAACCTGGAACGGCTGGATTTGCCCTACTCCGAGATGGGCCGGGGGGAACTGCGGGCCGCCGGGGGGCGGGTTGTCTTTTCCGCAGGCGCGCCCGACAGGCCCATGTCGCTGCTGTCGCTGGATGTGGCTGCGGGGGATGCGGCTGCGGGCGCGGTGGAAATCCTGCAACAGGCCCATGAGCTTGAGGTGGATTCAGCCTGTCTGTCGCCCCCGGAGCCGGTGGAGTTCGAGACCACCGGCGGGCGGACGGCCCATGCCTTCTACTATCCGCCGCGCAACCCGGACTTCGCCGCGCCGCCCGGCGAGAGGCCGCCGCTGCTGGTGAAAAGCCACGGCGGCCCCACCGCGTCGGCGGCCACGGCTCTGGACCTGGGCATCCAGTTCTGGACCAGCCGGGGCTTCGGCGTAGTTGACGTAAACTATAGCGGCAGCACCGGGTACGGGACTGAATACCGTCGGCGGCTGAACGGGAACTGGGGTCTGGCGGACATGGAAGACTGCGTGAACGCGGCCCGGTTCCTGGCAGCCCGGGGCGACGCCGACCCGCAGCGGCTGGCGATAGACGGCGCCAGCGCGGGCGGCTATACCACGCTGGCGGCCCTCACCTTTCACGACGTTTTCCGCGCCGGGGCCAGCTACTACGGCGTCAGCGACCTGGAGGCGCTGGCCAAGGAAACGCACAAGTTCGAGTCGCGCTATCTGGACAGCCTGGTGGGGCCGTACCCGCAGCGGCGCGACCTTTACGTGGAACGCTCGCCCATCCACCATACGCATCTGCTGTCCTGCCCGTTGCTGCTGCTGCAAGGGCTGGAGGACGAAATAGTGCCGCCCAATCAAGCGGAAATGATGTTCGAGGCGGTGCGCGCCAAGGGCCTGCCCGCGGCCTACGTGCCTTTTGGGGGGGAGCAGCACGGCTTCCGGCGCGCCGAAAACATCAAGCGCGCGCTGGAAGCGGAGCTGTACTTCTACTCGCGGGTGTTCGGCTTCGAGCCGGCGGATGCGGTGGAGCCGGTGGCGATAGAGAATCTGCCGGGATGATGGTGCAACCTTGCCTTTATAACGGAACCATCAGCCCGTCCCGGAATTTACGGGTTGGGCCTTTTTGTACAGCCTCCAGAAGTTCTTCGGCAAGTTCAAAGCCTCTTACCTTGTCAATTTGCGCGTTGCTGATGTTCCATGATTTGGCCGGCTCGATGCAGTTTAGGCATCCTGACGCACAGCGGCAATTGCGAGCAACTTCGATGCCTTTCTCCAGCGCGGTGTGCCACACGCTGAACAACTTTTTCGCTACCCCAATTCCGCCGGGGTAGTTTTCATAGCAGTATGCTGAAGGGTCGCCATTGGCTGTTGAGTGGGTGCTGGTGTCAAACCTGTCTGCCGGAATCACGAACATCGCGCCCACGCGAATCATATGCTCCACGGCGCCAATTCCGTCAATGGCTGTTCGGCTTTGCGGAATATCCAGCCAGAAAGAGTGCAGATTGTTCAGAAACAGGGCATCGTTGTCTCCCCCGGTTCTGATTACTTCCCCAGAACGCTCATCTACCAGTTTGTACCCAGTGAAGTTCTCTACAATGTTGAGAGAGCCGTAATAGACACTGATGTCTCCATATCCGAAGCCATCAAAGAAATTCGACTTTGAAAGCACGGAATAGAATCCCGGGTCGGTCCGAAAATACTGTTCTATATCTTCAAGAACAACTGTGTGCTCTTCGTGAGACCTCACGTGATAACGTCGGCCAAAGAAAGGAAATGCGGCCCCGATATACGCTTCGCGAAATCGTCGCGTCTCCGAGATTTGTCCTGATTCTTCATCCCTGCCCCCGATTCGCAACTGAAAAGATTGCCCAATACCGCTCCGCAGGTTCAGGCGAGGCTGTGGCTTGTAGCCCTTTGGAAGGATTCCCTGGTTTTTCATTGCCGCGTCGTAAAGCGGAGCGCCCAGAATAACCTGTTCCGAATCCGTTATTATCCCGTCGGCTTCTTCCAATAGCGAGGGAAGATGCCTGCCTATTAACTCTTCGTTTGCAGGATCGACCACTAGTTCGTCGAAAGGTTTGTTCAAGAAAGCGTCCAAATTTCCGACAAAAAAGCGGTCAATGGGATCGTTCATGGCGTAGAACAGCACAAAGGCGTCCTTATCCCATCCCCGTCCGGCGCGCCCAATCTGCTGCCAAGCCGACATTATACTGGGCGGAAATCCGGCGAGTATGACGCCATCCAGCCCACCAACATCCAGCCCAATTTCCAGAGCGTTGGTGGTGAACACTACCCTGATTTCTCCTGACTTAATTTTCTGCTGAACGTCCTGACGCCGTTCATTACTTAAATCGGCATGGAACGCCGAGAGGCTATCAGAGTCCAATCCGCATTCTGTGGACTTGCGTCGGCAGTTAGTGAAAGCGGACTCAAGGAATTTTTTGGACGGACAGAACACCAAGACTTGCAAACCCTCAGAGAGAGCGGTTAGCGCAGCCTGTTCAACCCGTAACTGGAAAATGTCTCTGTACTGGAAGCCGGGGATTTCAGGCTCAACGAATATGAAGCGCCGCATGGGGCGGAATACTCCTCGGGCCGACACTACTTCCACGTCGCGCCCGGTGAGAGACCGGGCGTGTTCCTGCGGATTGGCGCAGGTTGCAGTAGACAAAAATACTTGAGGATGCGCTCCAATGCGGCTTAGATACAGGAAAAATCTCCGCAGCAAAAGGGCCATGTTGCTGCCGAAAAAGCCATGATATTCGTGCATTTCGTCAATAACAATATAGCACAAATTCCTCAGAAACTTTGCCCCTTCCGAATGTCTGTCCCAAGCCTCGCGGCTGCCAAGGAATGACATATTCAGGTATTCTGGATTGGTGAGCAGGATATGCGGAGGGTTTTCGCGAATGGCCCCTTTCTCCGCATCCGGCGTATCGCGGTCGTAAGGCCACGATTCGATGTCCAGCGGCTGGCAAATCTGTCGGATTTGCTCTCGCTGATCAAAGGCCAGAGCCTTCATTGGGTAAATCATCAGCGCATGGGAACCCGGGTTCTGCTTGAGCGCGTGAAGCATCGGAACAGTGAAGGACAAGGTTTTGCCGCTGGCCGTCGGCGATTCCATAACTATATCGGCGCCGCTCAAAGCCCTGGCAATAGCATCGGCTTGGTGCTGATAAGGACGGGAGACACCGGCACAGGATAAAGCGCCGCGGACTGCCGGGTTAATTTCTGAAGGCCATTCATCGGCATAGCTGGGCTGAATTCGGTCAAGCTCGCCGCGTGTTATCGTGTCTGAATCGCGCAGTGCGTCAAATTCTTTCAACCGCGCCTCAAAGGAGTCTATGTTAAACCCTTTCATTCGTTTCTCCTGTGATGACCAGAGATATTAGGTAAGCGTTTGATCCCCGGAGGCCATCCGCGCCTTGAAGTCGCGGCGGTCGGCGCAGGTGCCGCACCAGCCGTAGAAGTCTATGCGCTGGCCGGTGAACTCGAAGTCGGTGGTGGTTTCCAGTCTCGCTTTTAGCTGGGCCACTATTTCCTGCCCGGCGGCGGAATCCACCACGCCGCTACAGCCGACGCAGACTAGGTTGGCGTGGGGCGAAAGGTTGGCGTCGTAGCGGGACTGCTTCTGAAAGGGCAGGGCGCGCACGATGCCCGCCTGCTCCAGCGTCTCCAGCGTGGAGTAGACGGTTGCCAGGGTCACGTAGGGAAAGAACTCCTTGACCCGCTGATAGATTTCCTTTACCGAAGGATGGTCGCCGGAGTTGACCACAACTTCGGCAATGGCAAGGCGCTGCGGCGTCTGGCGAATGCCCAGCGCTTTCAGTTTTGCGGCTAACTGCTCTGGCGTTGTCAATAGCCCTCGATTGCGGAGAAATTCCGGTTCCGGGCGCAGGGGCAGGTTTTAGCCCGCCCCTGACATTGCCCTCAGATGCTGCCAAGGCCGGCGGCTAGAGGCGGCCGCCGAAGAACATGGGCTGCTGCTTGCGGTACACCTGGATGCGGTTGCGGCAGGACTCCACCACGAAGAGGCGGTCCTGGTCGTCCACCTCGACGGCGCAGGCGCCCCAGAACAGCTTTTCGCGCTCGATGCCCTGAGCGATTTCCCGCTCCTGCCACATCTCGGCGTTGGCGTCCAGCTTGTCCTTGCCCCACTTGGAGATGGTGGCGTCGCCGGTGAGAGTGGCAATCAGTTCGCCTTCGGGGCTGTAGATCCGCACCTTCTCATTGCCCCAGTCGGCGATATAGACCAGCCCCTGGCTATCGGTGTCCACGCCGGTGGGGCGTTGCAGCTCCCCTTTGCCGTACTGGTGGAGGAACCGGCCGTCGGGGGTGAACTTCTGTATGCGGTCGTTGCCCCAGTCGGCGACGAAGACGTTGCCGTCCTGGTCGATGGAAATTCCCCAGGGCAGGCTCAGTTCTCCCTCGCCGCTGCCTTGGGCGCCCCACTGGGAAATGAACTGGCCGTCGGCGGTGAACTTCTGTACCCGGTGGTTCTTGCTGTCTACGATGAACAGGTTGTCGTCGGCGTCGAAGGCCAAGCCGGAAGGGCCGTCCAGCTCGCCGTCGCCGCTGCCCTTGGCGCCCCACTTGCCCCGCCATTCGCCGTCGCGGTCGAACATGGAGATGCGGTTCAGCCATTCGTCAGCGACATAGACGTTGCCCTTGCTGTCAATGGCGACTGAGGTGGGCCAGATGAGGGAGCCGTCGTTTTCGTTCTCTTCGGTTTCGCCGGCGGTGTGGACGCCGCGGGCAAATTCGCCCACGTAGTCCTCCTCCACGGTGCATACGGTGACGCGCTTGCCGTCGGGCCGGTATTCGTAGGAGCGGTTGACGACGTACATGGTATCGTCCTCGCCCCGGGCCATGGAGACCGGGTTGCGGAAACCGGGGCCGGAGAACTCCCCGCGCCCGATGGTGTGGCTGTACTGGAAGGTGATGCCGATAGTCTGTGTAGCCATCGTTACCTCGCTTGATTGGGATGGCACCCGGGGATTCCTTTCATTCCCCCCTCCCCAACCCCCTAGGGGAGGGGAGGACGGAAATTATTTGGAGAAGGAATCTAGGCGGCGATGAAGTCCAGCTGCTCGAAAGTTCCGCCGACAATCGGCTTGGAGTCTAGGCCCAGCCACTGCTCCAGCAGGGTGGAGTAGAGGCCGCGGAAGTCGTTGTTGAAGTGCAGATCGCCCTCCAGCAGCTTGTCGGCGGCTAGGGAAGGATACTCGCCGTACAGCCCGCCCTTCACGTGGTCGCCGATAACGAAGGCGACGCCGCCGGAGCCGTGGTCGGTGCCGGAGCCGTTGTCATGGACGCGGCGGCCGAACTCGGTGAACACCAGCAGCACCACGTTGTCGCTGGCCGACTTTTCGCTGATGTCTTGGTAGAACGTGGAGATGGCGCGGGAGGTGTCGCTCCACAGCTTGGCATGGGCGCTGAGTTCCCCGGCGTGGGTGTCGAAGCTGTTGTAGGGCGCGGTGGTGTAGAGAAAGCGGGTTCCCAGCCCGGCTAGGTGAACCATGGCGATGTTCCGCATATACTGCGCTACCGTGTCGTTGCCGTACTCCACCGTGGAGGAATACATCCCGGGGGCGGTGGCTAGGATGTCGGCGCCCTTAAGGGCGTCCATGCCGGTGTGGGACAGGTAGTCAACCACAGCGCCCCGGCCCACGGCGGGAGAGTACATCCGGGAGAACAGGTCGAGGGCGTCGTCCCGCTCCTCTTCTTCAATGCCGGTCAATACCCCGTAGGTTTCCAGGTTGCCCACCGAGGCTACCGGAACCAGCGGGGCGGCCATGGCGCGGGGCAGGCCGCGCCCGAAGTTGACGCCGGTGAGAACGTTTTCGGCCTGGGGGTCAATGTCGCGGATGGCCCGGCCAATCCAGCCCTCGGTTCCGACCTTGTCCGGCTCGCAGGTGTGCCAGATGTCCATGGAGCGGAAGTGAGATCGGTTGGGGTTGGGGTAGCCGATGCCTTGGATGACGGCGACCTTGCCTTGGTCATAGAGTTCCTTGAGCGGGGCCATGGAGGGATTGAATCCCACGTAGCCGTTGAGGGGCAGCACCTGCTCTTCGGACACCCGCACCGTGGGGCGGTTGTCGGCATACAGCGGGTCGCCGTAGGGCACCAGGGTGTTGATGGCGTCGTTGCCGCCTGAAAGCTGCAAAACCACCAGGACGGGATCTTTCTTGGTTGAAGTCATTATTTGGCCGCTCCTTGTTAGGTCTCGTGTAGCCGCGCCACGGTCGCTATCGGATACTATCGGACGCCGTTTACTCGGCAGTGGTGCCCCCGTCTATGACCAGTTCTGCGCCGGTCACGAAGGATGATTCGTTGGATGCCAAGTAAATGACGCCGTAGGCGATGTCTTCGGGGGTGCCGACCCGCTTCAGGGGCAGGCGGCGCATACGAGCCTCCCACCGGTCCGGGTCGGAGAATGTGTCGCGTATCATTTCGGTGTCGATGGGGCCGGGATGCACCGAGTTGCACCGGATCCCCTCTGAGGCGTACTGGATGGCGGTAGACTTGGTCAGCAGGCGGACGGCGCCCTTGGTGGCGGTGTAGCTGGAGGAACCCTCGGGGCTGCCCACCAGCCCGGCAGTGGAGGAGATGTTGATGATGGAACCGCCGCCGGCCTCTCGAATTGCGGGGATAGCGGCTTTCGTGCCAAGAAACACGCCCTTGGCATTGATGTCCATTATCCGGTCCCAATCCTCCGCCGTGGTGTCCTCAATGCCCTTGCGGATGAGGATACCGGCATTGTTCACCAGAGTGTCGAGATGCCCGTAGGCGGATACGGCGGCAGCCACCGCAGCGCTCCAGTCCGCTTCGCTGGTGACGTCGAGATGAACGTAGGTTACGTCCAGCCCGGCCTCGGCCAGTTCGGCCTCCACTTGGCGGCCCGGCTCGTCCAAGATGTCGCCGATGACGACTTTTGCCCCTTCCTGAGCCATCATGCGGGCCTCCACCGCCCCCTGACCCCTGGCCCCGCCGCTGATAAGGACTACCTTGCCATCCAGCCTGCCCATAACACGCTTCCTCGCCGTTCAGATTGCTCTTTGATCTTGTCCGAATCAGGATTCTCGGGATCAGGAATCCGGCCAATCTTGATTCGGACAGAGAGTTACGCGAACTGGTATTCCTGGGTGGCGACGATGAGCTGCAACATCTGACCGACGCGATGGCCGTAGTCTTCGGCCCCGGTCTGTAGCGGGCCGCCCTTTTCGATGTGGGCCACCAGGTAGTCGCGGGTTTCGTCGGGCAGTTGGTAGGAGCCAACCATATCCAGGCAACGGTCAACGAAAGCCTGCGGCTCGGTGACGCCCTCGGCGTTGAGGCGTTCGATGATGGCGCGGACGCCGGGCAGCGAGGTGTTGCCCACTTGGTCGGCGGTGAAGTTGATGCGCTCCACCAGGGTGCCGCTGTCAATCCATTCGGCGCCGGTGTGCCAGCCCTCGACGGTGGGCGGATTCAGCAGGTCCTGACCCATGTAGCGGATTTCCATGGCGATGGGGTGCAGGCCGGGCTTGGGGTGGGTGAAGTCCTGCACCAGCCGCATGGTGCCGGCCACGGTTTCCGCCGGGCTCTTGACCTTGGCGAAGCGGGCGTTCTTGAAGAAGTCCGAGTTGAACAGCGTCCGCAGCATGGCCGAGAGGTTGTAGTTGGACTCGAAGTAGGCGTCTTCCAGCAGCTTGATGGCTTCCGGGTCGCGGGGCGGCGTTTCTTGCCAGGCCGGCACCTGCGGCTCGTCGGCCACGAAGAAGTTGTACAGGTGGCGGGCGACGAAGCGGGCCGTGGCCGGCTGGCGGGCGATGATGTTTATGATCTCCTCGCCGCCGAAGTTGCCGGTTTCGCCCAAGAAGGTCTTTTCGCCTGCGTCGTGGTCGGCGGGGTTGAAGACGAACTGGGAGGCGTAGCGCCCGTAGGGGTAGCGCGGAATGGCGTTGGTGATGGTCCAGCCGGTGAAGGCGCGGGCGCATTCCTTGACGTCATCCTCCGAGTAGTTGGCTTGGCCGTCCATGCCCACGCCCATGGAGAACAGCTCCAGCAGCTCGCGCCCGAAGTTCTCGTTGATGGCATCCTTGTGGCTCATGCAGTTGTCTAGGTAGAACACCATGGCCGGGTCGCGGGACAGCTCCAGCAGCAGGTCGCGCAGGCTGCCCATGCCCAGGGCGCGGAACATATCCAATTGCTCCTGAATCTGGCGCCCATGCTCGCACTTGGAATTTCCGGTGCAGAGAATGCCGTGCCAAAACAGGGTCATCTTTTCTTGGAGCGGCCGCTGGGTGTTAATCATCCGGTAGGTCAGATACGCCTGGTTGACTTCCAGGGCGTTCATCTCTTTCCAGTCCACGAAGTAGCGGTCGAGGAGGTGGCGGTCCAGGTCGGGCTGCTCCATGGGAGAGAGGAGCTCCTCGACGGTGGCGGCATAGCCCTTGGCCGCCCGCCGCTCGATTTCCTCGTAGGTGGCGCCGAACCCGGCGCGGCGCATGAGGTGAGCCATAAGCTCGATGTCTTGATTCGCCATGAATGCCTCTCCTGCCTAGATGTCTGGCCGGGATTAAGAGTTCGTGATGTGTATCGCGGGTCTGAGGTCTTGCCCTTCGTAGCGCTGATTATATTGATTCCTAAGTAAGATTGTCTATGCCTGCGGGCCAAAAGGCAAAGGCCGGCCGGAGCATGATACATCAATTGAGACGATAATACAGAAATTATGCTATCTGATACGAATAATTGACAATATAAACTGAGCATAAAACAATATGATACTCGTGCATATGGCACTGAATTCGTAATCAAAGTTGCGGAGGCGCGCCATATCCGGCCGACGAAATCATATTCGGAGAGAGCGCCGGGGCCGCAGAGAGTTTTCGCTCTGCGGCCCCGGCGGTTGCGAGGGCTGCTCTGCCTAATTGCCGCCGAACCGGCGGCGGTGTTGCCGGAGGGTTCAATCGTTCATTATCACCGGGATGCCGGCAGCCTCCGCTTTGCCGGCGGCTTCCTCGTTTATCACGCCGTCCTGCATCCAGATGTACTTGGCTCCCACCTCAATGGCCTCGTCCACCACCGGCGGCACCAGTTCGGAGCGGCGGAACACGTCCACCATATCTATGGGCTCCGGCACCGACTTCAGGTCGGGGTAGCTCTTTTCGCCCAACGCCTCTTCGATCATGGGATTCACCGGGATGATGCGGTAGCCTTGGCTTTGCATATACCGGGATACCCGGTAGCTGTCGCGCTCCGGGTTGTTGGAAAGCCCCACTACTGCGATGGTCTTGCTGTTGCGTAGCTGCTCGTCCACCAAGTCGGTGTATTCGTCTGCCATATTTCTCTCCTGAGAGGCTGATTTTCGGAGCCAAGCCCCTTTCGGCATCGTTGAACCCGTTGTCCGGCGCGCTAATGGCGCTCATCCGGCTTCTACCATTTCTTGGGACGCACGTCCAAGCGCCCGCCCCGGCATAAGCGGGCTATTCCCACTTCCTGCCGGTAACGTAGCGGTAGGCGGCGATGGCGGCGGTGGCGCCGTCGCCGGCCGCCGAGACCAGTTGCGACGACGAATGTTGCCGGATGTCGCCCGCGGCGTAGACCCCCGGGACGGCGGTTTCCATGGAGACGCTGACCGGGATGTGGCCGCCGCCGTCGGTTTCCAGCAGACCCTCAGCGAAACCGGCGTTGGGGGCTAGGCCCACGTAGACGAACAGGCCGGAAAGCTCCCGCACCCTCTGCTCCCCGGTGGCAAGATTGGTGGCGCGGACGCCGGAAACGGTGCCTTCGCCCAAAACTTCGTCTATAACCGTATTCCGGACCACCTCGATTTTGGGGTGGGCCAGCACTCGGTCCGTCAGCGCCTGCTGCGCCCGCAGTTCCTCGCGGCGGTGGAACAGCAACACCTTGTCGGCGTACTGCGACAGCACCAAGGCCTCGTCGGCGGCGGAGTCGCCGCCCCCGGCCACAGCCACCACCTCGCCGCCGTACAGCGGGCCGTCGCAAGTGGCGCACTGCGACACGCCCCGGCCCATGAACTCCTCTTCGCCCGGGATGCCCAGCAGCCGCAGGGTGGAGCCGGCCGCTATGATGACCGACTTGGCGCGAAATTCCCCGGCGTCGGCGCTGACGATGCGCCAATCGTCCTGCGTCGAGATGCCTGACGCTTCGCCCATAACGAACTCGGCCCCGGCGTTCATCGCCTGTTCCTGGGTCATGGCCGCCAGGTCGGCGCCCATGATCCCTTCCGGAAAGCCGGGGTAATTCTCGATTTTTTCCACATTGATGATAGACGCGCCGCCCATCATGCGCTCAATGACGCCCACGCTAAGGCCGTAGCGCGCCGCATACATGCCGGCGGTCATTCCCGCCAGCCCGCCGCCAACCACCACAACATCGTAATCAGTAGCCATATCATCCGTTCCTGCCCTTGGGTGGCGTAACTATATGGGCGCGGCTTTTGGAGTGTCAACAAGACCGCGCCGCCCCATCCTCGCCGAGACTGTCTAGATCATGATTTTTCCCGTGTCCGTCCCGTAATTCCTAAGAGTCCTGATATAGAAGAATCCCGAATATCGGGCAGACCATCCGGTTTGACACCATTGGAGGGCAACCCTAGACTGAAATCTCAACACAGCATTTGCTTATGGATATGGAGTTTCCCATGCCGTCGTTAGCCGAGTTGGACCCGCAGGTTGCCCAAGCCCTGGAGAAAGAAGACCGCCGACAGCGCGAGTCCATCGTCCTCATCGCCTCGGAGAACTACGCCAGCAAGGCGGTGCTGGCCTCCGGCGCCAGCGTCATCAGCAACAAGTACGCCGAGGGCTACCCCGGACGGCGCTACTACGGCGGTTGCGAACACGCGGACGCGGTAGAAACTTTAGCCATCGAACGGGCCAAGGAACTGTTCGGGGCGGAACACGCCAACGTCCAGCCCCACAGCGGCGCCCAGGCCAACATGGCGGCCTACTTCGCGCTGCTGGAGCCCGGGGACACCGTGATGGGGATGCAACTGGACCACGGCGGCCACCTGACCCACGGCGCCAAGGTCAACTTCTCCGGCAAGCTCTACAACTTCGTTTCCTACGGCGTAGACCGGGAAACGGAGACCATAGACTACGACGCCGTGGAGCGGCTGGCCCAGGAACACCGGCCCAAAATCATCATCGCCGGATACAGCGCCTATCCCCGGGTCATAGACTTCCCCCGCTTCCGGGCCATTGCCGACGGCGCGGGGGCGCGGCTGATGGTGGACATGGCCCACATCTCCGGCCTGATTGCGGGCGGGGCGCACCCATCGCCGCTGCCCCATGCCCAGATAGTGACTTCCACGACGCAGAAGAGCCTGCGCGGGCCGCGGGGCGGGTTCATCATGTGTACCGGAGAACTGGCCCGGGACATAGACTTTGCCGTCTTTCCGGTGATGCAGGGCGGGCCGATGATGCATACGATAGCGGGCAAGGCGGTCTGTTTCGGCGAGGCCCTCCGGCCGGACTTCTCTCGCTACGCTCATCGGGTGGTGGAAAACTGCCAAGCACTGGCGGCAGGGCTTTCCGGGGCGGGTATGCGGCTGGTGTCGGACGGCACGGACAATCATCTGCTGCTGGTGGACGTGACCCCGCTGGGCATCACGGGCCAGCAGGCGGAGCAGGCCCTCAACGGGGTGGGCATCATTGCCAACAAGAACGCGATCCCCTACGACCCGCGCCCGCCCCGCGTGACCAGCGGCCTGCGGCTGGGCACTCCGGCCATCACCAGCCGGGGCATGGGCGTCAAGGAGACGGAGCAGGTGGCCTCGATGGTGGCGCGGGTGCTGGCGAACATTGACGATTCGGCGTTACACCGGCAGGTGGCGGCGGAGGTGCGGGAGCTGACGGCGGGGTTCCCAGTGCCGGGGATTGATGACTGAAATCCGGCATTACCGGCCCGAAATCAATTGTAATGCCGCATCCAGGCA
The DNA here is from genome assembly GCA_965213725.1 of Dehalococcoidia bacterium. Lineage (GTDB taxonomy): Bacteria > Chloroflexota > Dehalococcoidia > Lucifugimonadales > UBA3495 > VXOI01. Next base: position 487,648 of record OZ243924.1, on the reverse strand, counting down.
GCGACAGGGAAAACACCCAACAGGACGGCAACGGTGACCTCTGAACCCGGCAACTGTAAGGTCTTGGCCCCCATAGCATGAGCCGCCGGCAGCCGGAACGGGAGAGTCTGTGGAGCGTCGGGCGAAAATGGCTGCCTTGGTGCTTGGGGCTAATCTTCGCCCTGACCATCGGTTGGGTGGCCCTGATAGCCTGGGACGAGGTTGCCTACGGGCGGCACGAAAGCGCCCTAACTATGGGCATCGCCGTCGTCAAGGAGGCCGCGCCAGCTCAACCACTGATAGTGGTATGTGCTATATTTATCACAACAGTCTTGGATATGGCCGGAGGTTTGGCAGTGGTTACGGCGAAATTCCTGACCGACAAATTCATCGAACCGCGAAGGGAGAGGATCCGGAAACAGACCCTGAAGGAAGGCTACGAGAGGGGGATGGAGCAGGGACTGGAGCAGGGACTGGAACAGGGGCGCGAACAGGGACTGGAACAGGGGCGCGAGCAAGGACTGGAGCAGGGGCGCAAACAAGGTCTCGATGAAGGCCGCGCGGAGGGCGAGGAAGCTATGCTGCGCCGGTGGACCGAATGGAATAACCGCCGGGAGGAGGCTAAAGGGAAGGGCGTTCCGTTCAATGAACCGCCGCCGGGCCTGTGATTGTCTGCCGCTCCCGTGCCGGTGGTTGAGATAGGCTTGCCCCAGTGCTATAATCGGCGCACCAATTCGCCAATAAGGGGTACTCTTGCGTCACTACGAACTTGTCATTGTTCTCAGTCCGATGATCAGCCCCGACGAGGCCGGGCGGGCCTGGGAGCGCATCAAGGGCTTTATCACCAACCGCGAGGCGGAAATCGTCCATGAAGAGCGCTGGGGCACCCGGCGCTTGGCATATCCGGTGAAGAAGGGCCAGTACCAGTTTCTGGAAGGAAACTACCACCTGACCCGGTTCGCCACCGAGAAGTCCATCAACCGGGAGTTGGAAAACTACCTGAAGCTGGATGACTTGGTGCTGCGTTCACTGGTGACGGTTACTCTGTCCGAAGAAGAATTGGCGGCCCACGCAGCGCAGACCCGCGCTCCCCGTCCGCCGCGTCCCCCTGCTGGCGCGCCTTCCGGGGGCGGGCCAGCCTCTGGAGCGGCGCCCCAGCCTGCCGCCGCAGCCGTTGCCGCGCCGCCGGCCGTAGAGCCTCCGCCAGCCGAGCCGTCTGCGCCCGAAGCCGCGCCTTCCGGCGATCCCCAACCGGAACAGACGTCAGAGTAGCGGGGTCAGCCGTGAACAAGATTATCGTAATCGGCAACTTGGGCAGCGACCCGGAGATGCGCTATACGCCCAACGGCCAGTCGGTAACTTCCTTCAACATTGCTTCCAACCGCCGCTACCGGACGGCGGAGGGGGAACAGCGGGAAGAGACCGAATGGTTCCGGTGCAGTGCTTTCGGTCGGCTTGCCGATGTTTGCAACCAGTATTTGACCAGAGGCCAGCAGGTGTATGTTGAAGGCCGCCTGCGGGGGCGCAGCTATACCGACCGCGATGGTCAGCCCCGCTATTCGTTGGATATAACGCTCACTGAAATGCAAATGCTGGGCCGCCGCGGTGACAATGAGGGCGGCGGTTACGGCGACCGAGGCGGATACGGCGGCGGTCAGGGCGGAGGCAACGAGCCGCCATGGGACGAAACCGACGACCTGCCGTTCTAGGCGCTGATAATCACCCTAGCCCAATCCTCTCGCGTAGGGAGCGCCGGGCAAGGGAAAACCAGAGGGATTGAATCGCATGACAACCGAAGCAACCCCAGCAACCCACGCCAGCAGGCCCCCCGATGGCCCGCAAGGGGGACGCCCATCCGGAGGGCCGGGCGGACGCCCCGGAGGGCCGGGGGGCAGGCCGGGCGGACGCCCCGGCGGACGCCCCCGAGGGCGGTTCGTGCCGCGACGCCGCGTTTGCACTTTCTGCGTGGAACACATCAAGCTCATTGACTACAAGGACATCGAGAAGATCCGGCGCTTCGTTTCCGACCGGGCCAAAATCGAACCGCGCCGCCGCACCGGGGTTTGCGCCAAACACCAGCGGGCCTTGCGCATCGCCATCCAGCGCGCCCGCCACATTGCGCTGATTCCTTTCGTCGCTCACCACTCCTTTCCCAGCGCCCGCCGCTGACGGCCCGCACGCCGGAGTGCATGAAACGGACAAGTGCCGGATGCGGATGCGCTGCGCACCAATTCACCTGTCGAGAATGAGCTATGGCCCTTGGCCGACTGAGTGGACGCTTTAGGGACGCGCCGGGCCGGGCCCGCCGCCGCCGGGCGATGCGCACGCGCTCCGGGGACGGGCCCGATGTCTCCGCCCCTTCTCCGGCAGAACGATTCCAGCGCCGCCGGCTTTACTGGTCCATCGGCATCGGCGCATTCCTGCTGGCGGTCATAATTGGCGTGGTGATCTTCGGATACTACCGTGAGTTCTACCGGCCGCCGCGGGTCTGGGCCGGCAGCGTCAACAACGTCGAGTTCACCATGGGCGACTTGGTGCAGCGTATTCGTGTGCTTCAGGGCGTCAACCGCTACCAAGGCGGCCGCGTGGACCTCAGCACGGTTCCCTTCGAGTATCTGCAAAATCTGATAAACGCGGAAGTCCTGCGCCAGAAAGCGCCGGAGCTGAACATCAAGCCCAATGACGACATCATTGAGACCGCCCTGCGCCGTCAGTTCCAGCCAATTGTGCCTGAAGGCCAGGAAGTGGACCCCGGCCAGTTGGAGCGCGAGTTTCAGAACAGCTACCAGACTTTCCTCACTGCAACCGGTCTTGCCGATTCGGAATACCGCGTTATCCTTGAAGAAGACCTGACCCGCGCCGGGTTGTCCGCAATGCTCTCCCAAGAAATCGAAAGTCCGCAAGAGCAGGTGGAAGTCCGGTGGATTCGGATGCCCATTGACCCCACCGAAGCTGGGGTCAGCGATCTGCAACCCCACCAAGTTGCGAAGCGGCTGGAGGTGGAGGGCTTTACCACCGTCGCTCGGGAAGTATCCCGCTCTGCGGGATTCGCCGACCCCTCCGGCTATGTGGGATGGGTGCCCCCCGGGGCTTTCCCCGATCTGGACGCCCTGCTTTACGGAGACGCTGAAGTGGGGAGGGTTGCCTTGCCCCCAGGGGAAATAAGCGCGCCGGAGTACACGCAGGACGGCATCTATATCGTTGAAAAACTGTCCGGCCCAGAGTCTAGGGAACTCAACGAGACAATGGGGCTCAAGCTGACGCTGGAGTTGACTCAAAAGTGGCAAGATGAGGCGTTGCAGGAAGGCACGGACAACGGAACGGTAAAAATGAACTTCAATAGCAGTCTCTATGACTGGGTGGCCGATCAGGTGTTCGTTACCGCTCCGCGGGTCCCGGGACCGGGACAGCCTGGACGGTAGGCGGCTTGAAAATGACCAGCGATTCCGGCATAAACGTGGGCCTCATGGGTTTGGGTGTCGTCGGCGGAGGCGTGGCCGCTGCGTTGCTGCGCGATCCCTCGCCGGTGACTGCCAGCGTCGGGTGCCCGGTCAGACTGCGAAGGGCGCTGGTGCGGGACATCTCCCGCCCCCGCGACGTGGAGCTGCCGCAGGGACTGCTGACCACCAACGCCGAGGACATCCTAGACGACCCGGAGATAGACATCCTGGTCGAGGTGATGGGCGGCTCAGACCCGGCGGCGGACTATTTCCGCCGGGCCATATCGGTCGGCAAACACGTGGTCACTGCCAACAAGGAAGTGATGGCTAAGGAGGGCGCTGACCTGATGGCGATGGCCCGTGCCAACCGGGTCAGTCTGCTGTTCGAGGCCAGCGTTGGCGGTGGAATCCCCATCGTTGGCTGCCTGATGAATGAACTGGCCGCCAACGATGTTTACTCCATCCGCACTATCATCAACGGCACCACCAACTACATACTCACCCGCATGGCTCACCAGCGCACCGCCTTCGCCGAGGCCCTGGCCGAGGCGCAGGGCTTGGGTTACGCCGAGGCCGACCCCACCAATGACGTGGAGGGGATAGACGCCGCCTATAAGCTAACCGTGCTGGCGACCCTGGCTTATGGCCGCCGCTTCCGCCCGGAGGACGTTTTCCGGCAAGGCATTTCTGCGCTGGAGCCGCAGGATTTCCGCTACGCTCAGGAGTTCGGCTACTCCGTCAAATCGCTGGCAATCGCGGACGTGGATGCCGGGGCGGTGCAGTTGCGGGTTTACCCTGCCTTGGTGCCGTCGGAAAATATGCTCGCCAATGTCAATGGCGTGTACAATGCGGTGGAAGTGAACGGCGATCTCTGCGGCCGCGTGCTGTTTCACGGTATGGGCGCGGGCCGGGGGCCCACAACCAGCGCAGTGCTGGGCGACTTGGTGGAAACCGCCCGGCTGGTGCGGGACAACGCCGTGCCGGGCAGGCCGCAGGAACTCTCGCGGGAGCTGGCCGTCCGGTCTATTGATGAATTGCAGACCAGGTATTACATCCGCCTGATTGTGGCTGACCGCGCCGGGGTGCTGGCCCAGATTGCCAAGGCCCTGGGCGATTGTGACATCAGCATTGCATCGGTTTTGCAAAAGGACGCCGACGTAGAGACCCAGAGCGCCGAAATCGTGATAATGACCCACCCGTCGCGGGAGTCGTCGGTGCAGCAGGCCCTGCTGGCTATTGGCGGACTGCCGCCAGTGCGGCGGGTGGGCAACATAATTAGAATTGAGGAGTAGAGAGCTACCCAAAGTTCCCTCCCTGCCGGGGAGGGCCAGGATGGAGGCGGCTCCGCTGAATTGAGATGACGATATGGGCGTTGGGGTACTGAAAACTTATCGAGACCTGCTGCCGGTCACCTGCGCTACGCCCATGATTACCTTGGGCGAGGGGGATACGCCGCTGGTCAAGTCCAACAGACTGGCTGCGGAGTTGGGTTGCCCGGAGCTGTACTTCAAGCTGGAGGGTTGCAATCCCACCGGCTCGTTCAAAGACCGGGGGATGGTGGTTGCCATCGCCAAGGCCCTGGAGGAAGGAAGCCGGGCCATAATGTGCGCCTCCACCGGCAACACCAGCGCCTCCGCCGCCGCATTCGGCGCTTACAGCGGACTCCCTGCCCTGGTGATCATTCCCCGGGGTGAAGTGGCGATGGGCAAGCTGGCCCAAGCCATGGCCTACGGAGCGAAAATCATCATGGTCAACGGAAACTTCGACACGGCCCTTGAACTGGTGCGCTCCTTCACCACCAAGCACGAGGTCACTCTGGTCAATTCGGTCAACCCATACCGGCTGGAAGGTCAGAAGACCGCCGCCTTTGAGATTGTGGACGCCCTCGGAGACGCGCCCGATTATCTGTTCATCCCGGTGGGGAACGCCGGCAACATCACCGCATACTGGCGAGGATTCCGCGAATACCGCGAGGCGGGACGCAGCAGGACGCTGCCCAAGATGATGGGCTTCCAGGCCGAGGGGGCGGCCCCCATCGTGCGGGGCGAGCCGGTCGCCAATCCGCAGACCATCGCGTCCGCCATCCGCATCGGCAATCCGGCGAGCTGGAAAGGGGCGCTGGAGGCCCGCGACGGCTCCGGCGGCGCCATAGACATGGTGTCGGACGACGAAATACTGGAAGGTTACAGGCTTTTGGCCTCGCAGGAGGGGATTTTCTGCGAACCGGCATCGGCGGCATCCTTCGCCGGATTGGTTAAGCTGCACAAGAAGGGGCTGGACTTGTCGGACCGGCGGGTGGTCTGCGTCTTTACCGGAACAGGGCTGAAGGACCCTGATCTGGCAGTCACCAGCGTTGCCCCGCAAACCATCGTAGTCGAGCCAACACTGGAGGCGGTGGAGGCTGTCGCCCTGTCCTAGCGGTACAGAATTATGAAGTCCCCCCTCCCGCTTTGAGAGGGGTTAAGGCGAGGGAAAATCACGGTCGAGCAGAGCCGGATACAACAGGCGGTGGCGGACATTCTGGAAGCCGTGGGCGAAGACCCCCGGCGGGAAGGTCTGGAGCATACCCCGGCCCGAGTGGCGCGAATGTACCAGTCCCTCTTCGCCGGGGTGGGCGCGCGCGCGGAAGACGCTATTGACGCCGTTTTCGAGACCGCAGCCAATGACCCGGTGGCGTTGAGCGGCCTGCCCTTTTATTCGGTGTGCGAACACCACCTGCTGCCCTTTTTCGGAGAAGCCCGGATTGGCTACGTGCCGAAACACCGGATTGCCGGCGTGAGCAAGCTGGGCCGCGCCCTGGAGCTGGCCGCGTCCAAGCCCCAGGTGCAGGAGCGGTTGACCGCCGAGGTAGCGGATGCAATTTACAATGCCCTGCAACCGGAAATAGTGGTGGTTGAACTGGAAGCCGAACACCTTTGTATGTCCATGCGCGGAATCCGTAAACCCGGCGCCCGGATGCTGACCGCCGCTGTCCGGGACACGTCACCCTCCAAGGAGACCAGAGAAACATTATTAAATCTGATGCACAGCAGTTAGCCGTGTCCGTCAATCCCATCACCTCCTTTCGGGACTCGCCGGAAGAATGGGATTCCGTGTTGCGCGACTCCCCGGTCGCCAGCATTTTCCTTTCCCCGCAGTGGCAGGAAGTCTGGTGGGAGAACTTCCGCGACGGGCGCGAAATGACTGGCTTCAGCGTATCCGCCGACGGCGGCAGCGTGGACGCCCTGGCCTCGCTGTCCCGTTTGGGCGACTCCATAGGCTTCGTGGGCGCTCCCGATACCTTCGATTATAACGACTTCCTGGTGCGCCCCGGCTTCGAGGAGATCTTTTACCGGACGCTCTTGGATGTCCTGGATGGCTGGGAGTGGAACAGCCTGCGCTTGGACTCGCTGCTTGAAGACTCCCCCACCTTGTTTCACCTGCCTGACATGGCTCGCAGCCGGGGATACGCGGTGGAAGTGGAATACGAAGACGTCACTTCCGGCGTGGCCCTTCCCGCCGATTGGGAGCAATTCTTGGGCCTGCTGACCAAGAAGGATCGCCACGAACTGCGCCGCAAGCTGCGTCGGCTGGACTCGCAGACCCAATGGCGCTGGTATTGCCTGCGTACCCCCGGCGAGGTGCTGGCGGGCTTCGATGAATTTCTCTCGCTTATGCGGATGAGCCACGCCGGCAAGGAAGAGTACATGACCCCGGAGCGGGAACGCTTCTTTCGCGCTCTGGCCCGGCGGATGGCGGAATTGGACCGTATCCGGCTGTTCTTTATGGAGATAGACGGGACGCGGGCGGCAGCCAGCCTTTGCTTCGACTACGGCCCGGCGCGGCTGTTGTACAATAGCGGCTATGACCCCGGCCTTTCCTATTACAGCGTCGGACTGTTGCTGCACGCCATGTGCGTAAAAGACGCCATTGAGCAGGGTCTTGGCTACTTCGATTTCCTGCGCGGCCCCGAACCCTACAAGGCGCACTTGGGGGGCCGTCAGAAGAGTCTTTACAGAATGGTGGTGAAACGAAGTTGAGCGTTGAGCGAGCCGCGTTCATTGCGTTCCACGCCTGCCCCCTGGCCGCTCCCGGACAAGGGAAGTCGGGGGGTATGAATGTCTACGTCAGGGAATTGTCGCGGGCGTTGGGCGAATCGGGAATTCCGGTGGACATTTTCACCCGCGAACACGAGGATGGCAGCGGCATCGGGGAGATTACCCCCGGGGTTCGCGTCATCCACCTGCCGGGCGGCCCCAGAGCCGCTGAAGTCGGCGAACTTTACGTCCACCTCCCCCGGTTTCTGCGGGAACTGCAAGCCTTCCGTGAAAGGGAGGGGATCAGCTACGACATTGTGCATTCCCATTACTGGCTTTCCGCCTGGCTCGGACAGCGCTTGTCCCGCAGCTTGGGCATTCCCCACGTGGTGACTTTCCACACCTTGGGCCTGATTAAGATGCAGTCGCGGGCCGGAGAAACGGAGCCGCCGGAGCGGCTGGCGTCGGAGCGTGAAGCAATGCTCACCGCCGGCCGCATCATCGCATTCAGCGGCCACGAGCGCGACGCTATGACCCGCCTCTACGGGGCCGACCCGGCGCGGGTGACGTTGGCTCCCTGCGGGGTTGACCTGACCAAGTTTCGGCCCCTGAATCAGCAGGAAGCCCGCGAGAGGCTGGGCCTCAACGGCGAGAAGGTGCTGCTGTACGTGGGCCGGGTGGAGCCGCTTAAGGGCCTGGACTTGCTGGTGGAAACCGCCGCGCAGATGGAGGCCGGGGAAGAGAACGTCCGCATGATGGTGGTGGGCGGCGGCCCAAGCGAACCGGAGACCGCCCGCGTGCGCCGTCTGGCCGAGGAACGGCAGGTGGACGGGCTGATTGACTTCGTGGGCCGGGTGCCTCACGATGACCTGCCCTTGTATTACAACGCCGCCGATGTCTGCGTGGTGCCTTCCTACTATGAGAGTTTCGGCTTGGTGGCCCTAGAGTCTATGGCCTGCGGCACGCCGGTGGTCGCCACACGGGTGGGCGGGCTGCCCACCATCGTCCACCACGGGCATACGGGCTACCTCAAGCCTTGGCGCTGCCCCGAAGCCTTCGCCAACTCGGTGGAAATGATAATCTCCAGTTCCGGCCTCCAGGAAAGCATGGGCGCAGCCGCTAGGCGGCGGGCCGAGCTGATGGGCTGGAGCAACGTGGCTTCGCTGATTTCCGGGGAATACCGCGCTTTGACCGACGGGGAAATTCGGGCCGGTTGTTGACCCGATGACCTCGCCTGCCGAATCCGGCAGAACCGCCGGGACGCCCGGAAGACGCCGCCGCTTTACCTTCGTGCGCCGGATAGCCGGTCATTTCCAGCGCACTCTGGTCGCCGGGATGCTGGTAATGCTGCCCATCGGCATTACCGCCTTGGTGCTGAAATTCGTCTTTGACCTGCTGACCCCCATCCTCCAGCCAGCCACCGACCTGTTGCCCGGGCCTGACATTCGCGGCACAGGACTGATTGCGCTGGTAATGCTGATTTACATTGTGGGCCTGATTACGGCCTTCGTGATAGGCCGCCGCCTCATTGGCGTGGCCCACCGGGTTATGGAGCTGATACCCTTCGTCAAAGGCATCTACAGCACGACCCGCACCGCCGTGCAGTTGCTGGGCGGCAGCCTTGAAGCGGACGCTAGCGACAAGTATACCGGCGTGGTGCTAATAGAGTTTCCCCGCCCCGGCATACACTCCATCGGCCTGGTCACTTCCAGAATGGATAACCCCGACGGCGGGGAATTTCTGTCGATCTACATCCCCACCACTCCCATACCGTCCTCCGGGTTTCTGGTAATCGTCCCGGACGACGAAGTTATTACGACGGATATATCGGTAGAGGACGCGATGAGCGTGGTGGTTTCCGGCGGGATACTGACCCGCCGGGTGTTTGAACGCTCGATATTCGAGGAAACGGAAGAGGGCGGCAACCGGGACTTTAGGGGCAAGGGCAATAAGGCTTAAGCCAATAGGGGGTTCAGACAATGGTTGATACTCCGCAACGCGTTCTGGTGGTGATTCCCCACCCCAACGATGCCGAATTCTGGTGCGCCGGCAGCATTGCCAAGTGGATAAGCGAGGGTGCAGCCGTGCGCTACGTGATTTGCACCGACGGGAGCAAAGGAACGGTTGACGCGGCCATTTCTTCCGCGGAACTGGCGGCCCTTCGAGAGCGGGAGCAGGCTGACGCCGCCCGCGAGCTGGGGGTGCAGGAGGTGGTATCGCTGGGACGCACCGACGGAGGGTTGGAAGACACCGACGATTTCCGGCGGGAACTGGTGCGCCAGATTCGCCAGATGCAGCCCGACATAGTTGTCTGCCCCGAGCCTTACCGCAAGAACTTGGCTTGGCACCGCGACAGCCGCATCGCCGGGCAGGTGGCCCTAGACGCCGTGTTTCCCTGCGCCCGCGACCATCTGCACTTTGAAGAGCTGTGGCGGGATGAGGGCCTGGAGCCGCACAAGACCGGCACCGTCCTGTTTTGGGGAACGGAAACACCCGACACTTTCATAGACATCGGCTCATCCTTGGCGGCCAAGGCCCTGGCCGTGAAGGCGAACAAGAGCCGGCTGACCGGCCGCGCCGGGGAAGAGGTTGACGATTTCATCCGCCGACAGGCTAAAGAGGGTGCCGGGGATTCGGGAGCCGCCTACGGCGAGGCGTTTCGCCGGATAAACTTCCGCATCTAAATCCCGGGCCAGGGATCATAAAGGGGCGCCGTCCTCTTGCAGCATCGCTTGGCGCAACAGGGGCAGCGGGGGCGCGCCGTAGGACAGCAGACGGTCGTGGAAGGCGCGCCGGGAGTATGCGCCCTTTTGCTCCCGGCGGTAGTCCTCTCGCAGCTTGAGAATCATCAGCTTGCCCAGCGTGTAATTCAGATACCCGGGGTCGAAGACGCCGCGCAGGGCCTCCCGCCGCGCCGGATGTTCGCCCATGTAGGCATTTTCCACAAAGAACTGCGTTGCTTGGTCTACCGTCATATCGCCGGTGTGCATGGCAATGGCGCAGATATAGCGGCAGTTGCGCACCAGCGCTTCTAGCAGTTGCGTCAGCAGCAATTCCGGCTTTCCCAGCCCGTATTCCGTTTCCAGCATCATCTGCTCGGTGTAATGGGCCCAGCCCTCACTGAAGGCATAGGACGTGGCAACGCGGTTAATCAGGGGCAGGGGCCTTCCATAGCGGTTGTGCAGGTTGTGGACGAAGTGGCCGGGATAGACCTCGTGAATCGAGATGATTTTCAGGGTATTGTAATCAAATTTTGCCAACCACTCTTCCGCCTGCTCCGCCGTCCAGTGGTCTTCCACCGGCGTGACATAATAAAAAGACTCCGTGGCCCGTGTTTCCAGCGCGCCCGCGCTGTCCATGGCGGCGAAGGCGTAGCGCATATAGGCCGGAGTTTCCACAACCGAACAACGGTCATCGGCGCCATTCGCCGGGTTCGGGGGCAGGGAAATAATGTCGTGGTCGGCCAGGGACTGCCGGATGTCCTCCAGCAGCTCCCGGGTTTCGGGAATCAGGGTTTCTGCGGATGGATGGTTTCGGCCAATGCCGTCCACGATTTCCCGGACAGTCTTGCCGGGAGATATGGACTCCGCTGCCTCTCTGACGCGGGCTAGGTTGTCGTTCAAGTTGGCCTGACCTACCGAGGAGATGCGCTCCAATGGCAAGTCCAAGCCCTCCCCGGTAGCCAGCATCCGGGAATACAAACGGCTGCCGATAGCAAAGTCGTTTTCTCCGCCTCCGGCGCGCGACCGCAGTCTCCCGACGAATCCGTCCAGGGCGCTTGCGGCGGCATCCAAGGCCGACTTGAAGGCGCCGGATATTTGCCGGTCATCAGTTTTGCTGGCAAAGGCCGCTAGGTCGCTCCGGTAGAAGCGGGCCATCCCGGAATAGCTTTCCACGCTCATATCCACCATGTGGCGGGAAAGGTCTTCACGGAGGGCGGCGTCCGCCGTTTGCAGGAAGTCGGGGACCTGGAGCAGCGCGGCGGTGGCGGCCCGCAGGCGGTCCTCCGGCGGCGCATAATCGCGCCGGACGTAACCGCCCATGTTGAGAAAGCCCGCCTGCCGCATCGGGTTGTTTTCCAGGGGTCGCATTTCCTCAAAAGTAAACAGTTCGCGCTCCAGGAACAGCCCCAGCATCCGGCAGGAAAGCAACTCCTCCGGCCCCAGCGAGGACGTATCCAAGGCCAGGAGTTCCGCTCTTCCCCGGCGAATTGCCTGTTGGCGCCGGATGGCCTGCGATGGCGACAGATCAGGCAGGCGTCCGTCGTACTCGTGACGCCCGATGCGCGACCCTGCGGTGGGGTAGAAGTCCCAGTGTTCAGTGATGAGCCGTTCCGCCAAAGCGTTGAATTCCGAGCCATTGCCGTTATGCGTCATAACAGTTTTCCTATGCGGAATTGAATGCCGGGCAGGGGCGGTTGGCACGCCGCCCCCGAGGTGGCGCGGGGAACTGGCCGCGTCTATGGCGCGGCCGGTTAGAGGACTTCGCTAATCTGGTACTGCGGAGAGATGTCGGTGTAGTTCTTGATGTCGCCCAAGATTTCGCGCCCGTGGGTCTTGAAACCCTCGTGAACCTCGTCGGCGGTGTTGAAGTACAGGGTGGCCATGGCCCGGAAAGGGGCCGGGGCGTTCGGGTCTGCGGCGGAAACGCCCCGCTCAAGTTCGCTGCGGTTCAGGCCCATGGGGTCCAGCAGGCGATGCACCATCTCCATGTGAGCGCCTGTCCAGTAGTCGAAATCAAAGTTCTTGCCTTCTTCGTTGGGGTACAACACGGTTACTTTAATCATCGAGGCTTCTCCTTGCTTTTTCCGCTTGGCCGGGCTTTTGGCCGTTCAGCCGGCTTTCCCGCTCCGGTGGGAGGCCGGAACAGGGCCAGTGTACATTCAGGCTCAAATGCTGACAACGCCCATCCGGGAAATTCGCCGCGGCGTATTTGCTGCGGCATATTTGCTACGGCGTATTTGCTACAATGACGGGAAGACGCCCCAACGCTGATTCTCACGATTTCAGGATTAAGCCTTGCTTTTATCAAAGTTATTCCAAGCGGTTTTTCGACTTGCGCTGATTGCGGCTGCCTCGTCGGCCCTGTTGCTGGCTGCTGCCTGCTCGGCAGAGGGCGGCGGCTCTGAATCCGGCGGCGGCGAGGATTTGGCGTTGGTGTGGGAAGCGTGGGACGCGCTTCACGCCAACTATGTTGCGCCGGATGCGCTGGACGGGCCGGCGCTGGCCGGCGGCGCCATCGGAAGAATTATGGATTTGGGCGAGATAGACCCTTATCCCTTCTTAACCGATCTGGGCCGGATGAGGGGGCAGATTCCCCCGGAAGTGCCGGAAGGGTTGACCGACCTCTGGAGGGCGGCGCAGGTCTACCGGCAGGACACGCCGGACGCCGAGTCCGGGGAAGTAGCGCGTATCCTGATCCAGGGGATGATGGATGAGCTTCCCGGCGCCGCGGCGGTCTTTCTGACCCCCGAACAACTGCCGGAAGCCAGAGAGCAACTGGAACGGAACCTCGAAGGTTCCTACTTGGGGATAGGCGCTCGCGTGGTGGCCCAAGAGGGCCGCATCCTGCTGTTTCCCTTTTCGGATTCACCGGCGGAGAAGGCCGGGGTTCAACCGGGGGATGCCCTGATGGCCGTCAACGGCGCGCCGGTGGGCGACGCCACCCCCGCTGAAGTGGGGGATCAGGTCAAGGGGCCGGAAGGCACCAAGGTGCTTCTGCAACTGGAGCGGTTTGGGGAGACTGATCCTCTGGAGCTGGAGGTATTTCGCGGCAACATCGAGCTGGACACGGTAGCCAGCCAGCTTGTTCAAGGCGGTATCGGCTATGTTCGCGTGGTACGGTTCCGGGACAACACCGGCCATCAGGTGTTCGAGGCCCTGGAACGCCTCAAACAGTTCGATATGCTGGCTCTGATTCTCGACCTTCGCCGGAACCCCGGAGGTTCCGCCGAGGCCGCGGCGGAAACGGCCGCCCAACTGCTGCCGCCCGGAGGCCCGTTCCGGCACGTTGAAGGAAGGGAAGGAGGCCGAATGGAACATCTGATTCCAGAATATGACAATCGCCTGGATCTGGACGATCTGCCGGTGGCGGTGCTGGTTGACGGACAGACCATCGGGGAGGCAGAGGCCCTGGCCGCCGCCTTGCAGGAAGCCGGACGGGCCGAGCTGGTGGGCGTTCCAACCTATGGTGAAGGCTCAGATTACGGTTTTGTGGAACTGGGAGATGGTTCTGCGTTGTATATCCCCACTTCCCGCTGGTACACCCCCGGCGGCTCTTGGGTCGGCGAGGGGCCGGTGCAGCCGGATCTTTTCGTGGAATACGAGGAAACGCCGGCCGGAGTGGGCGGCGAAATGCAGTTCAATGCCGCCTATGAGTTGCTGGACGCGCAATTGCCGCTGTTCCGCTGACACCATGGCCGGGGCAATTCGCAAGGGCCGTGACGCAGACAGGGGCGCAATCTCGTGCGCCCCTGTCCCGTGTCTTTGACTATCCCACCGTCAAGGCTGTAGGCGTTTGTCGCTCAGGCCGCTTGCTCCTCTTGGCACCGCAGGCAAACGTAGGCGCTGCGGTCCTCGGGCAGGCTGTCCACATTTACGTTGCGGCGCCGACTGCATACCGAGCAGGTGACCGCCTCGATAGCAGGCTGGGGCGGCAGCGGGGGAGCCGCGACGGCGGCGGTACCCCTGAACCCCCGGTAGTCCGGGTTGGCCTCTTTCAGTCGCATGAATCGTTCCCGGTCTTTCCGGCCCATGGTACGCCTCCCGCGGGACGGTTGGGGGCTATTTGACCTCGACGACGGCGCCGGCCTCTTCCAGCTTGGCCTTGACCGAATCGGCCTCGTCGCGCGGCACGGATTCCTTAACGGCGGCGGGGGCTGATTCCACCAGTTCCTTGGCCTCGCGCAGGCCCAGAGAAGTGACTTCGCGCACCGCCTTGATGACGTTAATCTTGTTGGGGCCGATTTCGCGGATGTGAACCTCGAACTCGGTCTTTTCTTCCTCTTCGACGGCGGCGGCTTCGGCGGCGGGGGTGGCGGCCATGGCCACGGGCGCGGCCGCGGTTACGCCGAATTCATCTTCCAGCGACTTGACCAAGTCGGCCAGGTCAACCACGTTCATTTCCTTGATTGCGTCGATGATTTCCTCTTTCGTCAGTGCCATTGCTCTTAACCTCAGTCGAATTTGGTGCCGGCGTTGAGTTACTCGCTTTCCAGTTGGCGCATACGGGCGCGGAGCACGTTGTCGAAGTTTTGCAGCGGGCCGTTTAAGGCCCCCACCAGCCGCGCCATTGGGGCCTGCATCTGCGCCAGCAAAAGCGAGAGCATTTGGGGCCTTGGCGGAAGGGTCGCCAGGCGATTGACGCCTTCCGGCCCCATGGGCGCCCCATCGCCCAGCACCGCGCCCCGTATGGAAAAGGTGTTTGCGTTGGCGCGGGCGTAGTCTGCCAGCGTCTTGGCGGCGGCGGCCGGGTCATCGTAACCGAAGGCGACGGCGGTAGGCCCCTGCACGATCTCCTTCACCTGGGGGCGGCCCGCCTGCTCGGCAGCTAGGTGCATCAGGGTGTTCTTGACCACGGTGAAATCCAAGCCGTTAGCGCGCATGGCGCGGCGCAAGGCGACCATCTGGTTCACCGATGTCCGGGTGTAATCCGCCCCGAAGGTGATGGTGCTGCGCTCCAACTGCTCCTTCAGTTCCTCCACCCGGTTGATTTTCTCCTGTGTTGGCAAGTCATACCTCCAGAAACAGGCTGCACAGAGAAAAGCCCGGCGCCAGCCTTAAGACGCGGCGCAGGGCAATGTGTCCCTGAAAAATTATCGTCGCGCCTCGGCGGGCGGCTGAGCCATTATCCCGGAGGGACCCGCTGTCTTTGGCGTTGGCGTTGACTCTTCGTTTGTTCCTTCAAGTTAACAGATTAGTCCTCCGGGCGCAAGGCCTGAAGCGCGGCCAGATCCATAGGGACGCTGGGGCCCATGCTGGAGGATAGGTAGGCAGAGCGGAAATACTGGCCCTTCAGGGCCGCCGGACGGTCGCGGGTGATGGCGTCTGTGAGGGCGGCCATATTGCCCAACAGCATATCAGGCTCGAAGCTGATTTTGCCGATGGCGCAGTGGATGATGGCCGTGCGGTCGGTGCGGTACTCGGTTCTCCCGCCCTTTGCTTCCTGGATGGCGCGGGGCAGGTCTTGGGGCTGCACCATAGTGCCGGAGCGCGGGTTGGGCATCAGGCCGCGGCGGCCCAGGATGCGGCCCAGCTTGCCGATTTTGGGCATCACCTGCGGGGTAGCCAACCCTACGTCGAAATCCACCCAGCCGCCCTCGATGCGCTCGATAAGGTCGTCTTCTCCCACGTAGTCGGCCCCGGACTGACGGGCGATTTCGCCGCCCTCGGCCCCGGCAAACACCAGTACCCTGACGGGCTTGCCGATGCCATGGGGCAATCCGACGACGCCGCGCACCATCTGGTCGGCATGGCGCGGGTCAACGTTGGTGCGCAGGTGGAACTCCACCGTTTCGTCGAACTTGGCTGTGGAAATATCCTTCAGCAAGTCTACGGCCTCTGCGGGGCTGTAGAGCCGGTCGGGATTCACCCGCTCGGCTACGTTGCTATAGCGTCGGCTGCGGCTGGGCATTGCTTACTCTCCCGACACCTGTATGCCCATGCTTCGGGCGGTGCCTTCGATGATTGCCATTGCTTCTTCCACGCTGCCGGCGTTCAGATCCGGCAACTTGCTCTGAGCGATTTCCCGCAGGGCGCTGCGGCTGATGGTTCCGGCCCGGCCTTGGCGTATGTCCGATGCGCCCTTCTCGACGCCGGCGGCTTTTCGCAGCATATCCGATGCGGGGGGCGTGCGGGTGACGAAGGTAAAGGAGCGGTCTTCGTAGACCGTTAGGTGGACTGGCACGATGGTTCCGGCTTCATTGGCCGTGCGGGCGTTGTATTCCTTGACAAAGCCCATAATGTTGACGCCGTGCTGGCCCAAGGCGGGGCCTACCGGCGGGGCCGGGGTTGCCTTTCCTGCTTGCAATTGCAGCTTGATGATAGCGCGAACCTTTTTCGCCACTTGGGACTCCTGAACGGCATCCGCCCCGCTGCCGGTTAAGGCGGGAGGCAAATTCCTGACTAGATTCTTTCCACTTGGAGGAAGTCCAGTTCCACCGGCGTTTCCCGCCCGAAGAACGACACCAAGACGCGCACCTTGCCTTTGCTTTCGTCAATGTCGTTGATGGCGCCGATGAAGTCTACGAAGGGGCCCTCGGTGATGCGGACGGTTTCGCCGCGTTCCAAGGCAATTTTGACGCGGCTGGAATCGTTCTCCACCTGCCTGAGGATATCTTCGATTTGCTTGTCCTCCAGCGGCACCGGCTTGGGACGGCTGTCGCGTTCGTCTTCGGTGGAGACGAAGCCGGTCACCCCCGGCGTATTGCGGACGGCGTACCAGCTTTCGTCGTCCATGCTCATATGGACCAGGATGTATCCGGGAAACAGCTTCTTGCGTTCTGAACGGCGCTTGCCGTCCTTGAAGACAACTTCTTCCTCCGTGGGCACCAGCACCTGCTTGATGCGGTCTTCCATGTCAAGGCTATTGATGCGCAGGTTAAGGTTCTTCTCCACCAAGTCTTCCTGGCCGGAGTAAGTATGCACGATATACCAGCGCATTTCTTCGGCTTGCGTTCCGGTCTCCGATATGTCGTTCCTGTTCGTCATTCGGGCCATCCGGTGCTAATTAACCACGCCCCCAAGCCGCTTGAGGCCGGGGGCGGGTTTGGAAATCTGAAAGGGAACCGGCCCATGCCGGGGGCCAATGGCTAGAGGCCGAAAATCACGCGATTGAACAGCTCGGCGAACACCCGGTCCAGGCCGCCCAGAAAGAAGCCGGCCGCCACGGACAAAACGATGACCACCATGGTCAGACGGGCGGTTTCCTCACGGCTGGGCCAGACGCACTTCCGCAGTTCCTCATACGTCTCGCGTATGAACTGCGTCGGAGTGGTGCGCCCGCCCCCGGTCGGCGCGAGTATTCGCTGGGCCCGCGAACTGGCCCTGGCCATAGGCTACCTCACTTCCCGGTGGGCGCGGTGGCTGCGGCAGCGGGAGCAGTACTTGCGCAACTCCAGCCGCTGCGGGTCGTTGCGGCGGTTCTTCATGGAAGTGTAGTTCCGCTCGCGGCACTCCCCGCATTGGAGGGTGATAATATGGCGGATGTCCGTGTTTTTCCTCGCCATTCCTTCGTCTCCGCTCTGGACAGGGTTAGTCCATCACCTCGGTGATTACGCCGGAGCCCACGGTGCGGCCGCCCTCGCGTATGGCGAAACGCATACCGCTTTCCAGCGGCACCGGGGAAATCAGTTCGATGTCCATTTGGACGTTGTCGCCGGGCATCACCATTTCCACGCCCTCGGGCAGGCCGATGGAGCCGGTGATGTCGCTGGTGCGGATGTAGAACTGGGGCTTGTAGCCGCTGAAGAACGGGGTATGCCGCCCGCCTTCCTCGCGGCTCAGCACGTACACCTCGGCCTTGGCCTTGGTGTAGGGGCGCATGGAGCCGGGCTTCACCAGCACCTGCCCCCGCTCCACCTCGTCGCGGTCTACGCCGCGCAACAGCACGCCCACCGCGTCGCCGGCCTGCGAGACGTCCAGCGATTTGTGGAACATCTCCAGTCCGGTGGCTACGGTGGCGCGGGTGTCGCCGAACCGGATGATTTCCACTGGTTCGCCGACCTTGATGGTGCCGCGCTCGACCCGGCCGGTGACCACGGTGCCGCGTCCCTTGATGCCGAACACGTCTTCGATGGGCATGAGGAAGGGCAGGTCGGTGGCGCGAGGAGGAATGGGAATCCAGTCGTCCATCGCGTCAACCAGCTCGACGATGCTGTTTTCATACTCCGGGTCGCCTTCGAGGGCCTTCAAGCCGCTGACCCGGACTATGGGGGTATCATCCCCCGGGAAGTCGTAGCGGTTAAGCAGGTCGCGGATTTCCAGTTCCACCAGTTCCAAGAGTTCCTCGTCGTCCATCATGTCCACCTTGTTCAGAGCGACGAGAATGCGGGGAACCTCCACCTGGCGGGCTAGGAGGATATGCTCGCGGGTCTGGGGCATCGGCCCGTCGGGGGCGCTCACCACCAGCACCGCGCCGTCCATCTGGGCCGCGCCGGTAATCATGTTCTTGATATAGTCGGCGTGGCCGGGGCAGTCCACGTGGGCGTAATGGCGGGCTTCGGTCTCGTACTCCACGTGGGCGATGGCGATGGTTACGCCGCGGGCCTTTTCCTCCGGGGCGTTGTCAATGGAGTCCATATCCAGGTACTTGGCCTGGCCTCGGTCTGCCAGCACCTTTGTGATGGCGGAAGTCAGAGTAGTCTTGCCATGGTCCACGTGTCCGATGGTTCCCACGTTCACGTGATCTTTCGACCGGTCGAACTGCTGTCTGGCCATGTCGTGCCGTGTCCTCCTTAAATGCCCTGCGACTTATATGGTCTTTTTCTGGAGCCCAGAGGCGGGATTGAACCGCCGACCCCGTTCTTACCAAGAACGTGCTCTACCGCTGAGCTATCTGGGCTTGTTTAGGATTATGAATGTTGGGCCGTGAGCGGCGGAATTCAGGCACTAGCCCTATGGCGGCTCACGCCCCGGAGTTACTGGTGGAGGGAGCAGGATTCGAACCTGCGAAGCCCTTCCGGACGCCAGATTTACAGTCTGGTGGCTTTAACCACTCACCCATCCCTCCGTTATGCCGGGCCCTACTATGTTCGCACATCCACCGCCTGGGAACAACCTTCCTGCGCCGCCCCCTCCGGGGGGCAGCCGCCGGAAGCGATTCCTGGAGCCCCAGAGGGGATTCGAACCCCTAACCTGTCGATTACAAATCGACTGCGCTTCCATTGCGCCACAGGGGCATCAAAGAAGCCTCAAGTAAGACCCCGGATGCGGCACTAGAAAGCAGCCCCACGTCCGCGGAACTGTCTGTGGTGCAACATACACAGCCATTATATTGACCAACGGGCGGCAAGTCAAATCTGCTGCGCGGTTAGACACCTCGGCGGCTTGGACACGGAGACAACGGCGGGATTGGAGGCGACTCGCATCTTCCAAGTCGTTGGCAACCTGCCGGAAAACGCCATCACCCACACCCCGGAGGGCGGCCGGGCGACGGTGTCGGCCTGCGTAACCGGCAATGCCACCGAATCGGCGGTGGCGGCGACGAGCCCAGCATAGCGTCCATAATCCTCTCTCCAGCAAACAACTCACTCCTATCACAACCTGATTGCATCCCCAATCGGGAATGGACGGACGCTGAGATGATGCCAATCAGCGCGGAACGGCGCTATAATCAGACTAGGAGGAAACCCAGAATATGAGCGGAAGGGAAGCGGAAAAACGCCTTCTATTACAGATGCTACGGGAGGACCCGGACTTCCTGACGGAAGTACGGAGTCTGATCCTGCCGGCCGAACTGTTGCAACTCCCCCAGAGGTTCGCCGAATTCGCGGCGCAGGTGATGGAATTCATCCGGCGACAGGAGGAACTGAACGCCCAATTCCTAGCCTTCATGCAACGGCAGGAAGGGTTCAACCAGCGGCAGGAAGATTTCAACCAGCGGCAGGAAGAGTTCAACCAGCGGCAGGAAGAGTTCAACCAGCGGCAGGAAGGGTTCAACCAACGGCAGGAAACAACCAACCAGCGGCAGGAAGGGTTCAACCAGCGGCAGGAAGAGTTCAACCAGCGGCAGGAAGAGTTCAACCAGCGGCAGGAAGAGTTCAACCAACGGCAGGAAGAGTTCAACCAGCGGCAGGAAACAACCAACCAGCGGCAGGAAGAGTTCAACCAGCGGCAGGAAGAGTTCAACCAGCGGCAGGAAGAGTTCAACCAGCGGCAGGAAGGGTTCAACCAACGGCAGGAAACAACCAACCAATCGGTCCAAGACCGGCTCCAGCGGATTACCGATGACCTAGGCGACCTGAAGGGCCATGTCGCCGGGCGCATCGCCCGGGAGATGTCTGACGACATCGCCGAACACCTAGGATTTGAAATCACCGAACAACTGAACGGCAAGGACCTCCGGCAAATGGTGCGACAACAGCGCCCCAGCGATCTGCCCTCCGGGGCGCGGCGGAGTTTCTATAACGCCGACCTAGTGGCCCGAGTCATCGACCCCGCCGGGAACGAAAGCTTCATCGCCGTGGAGGCCTCCTATACCGCCGACCGGCGGGACAGCGACCGGGCCCAGCGCAACGCCGCCCTGCTCACCCAGTTCACCGGAATCCCGGCGACACCGGTAGTCGCCAGCCTTCGCAACGACCACGCCGTGGCGGAACTGGTCGAAGAGCAGGCCATTCTCTGGTATCAGTTTGAGACGAAAGACCTGAGACCGGACTAACCGCCAGCACCAAGGTCCAGAAAATCAACCAGCCGCCGGAGATCTCTCCCCCTCCCGGCGGCGGTTGGTTTGTTGACCGAGAAAGCACCTTCATGCGCCTCTCAGCGCCAATCCCAGCCCCCTATTGGCAAAGCCAACTCTGAAACCGGATCGGAAAGGCCAGCATGACTTCCCCCGCCCACAGGCCGGCCACCGGCCCCCGAGTGACCACCGTGGGCAGCCGTTGATGCACCGGAAGAGCACCCGAGCCGGAAGAGCGCCCGAGCAAGGAGGAGAACCACAGCTTGACGACCACCTCTGTGGACAGACGCGCCTCAGCCGGAAGAACGTTCCAGCAAGCAATGCGCCCCAAACAAAAGCGCATCCCGGTCAGAGACCCCCAGTGGCCATTGAACTCCTCCGACACGCCGAAGAAGCGTACTCCACAACCCGGTGGACGCTGCCATCCACCATTACATCAAACCCGCCAGAACCCCCGCGCCCGGCCCAAAAGCCATCCCTGATACGATTTCAAAATTCAGCCAAGACCGGAAATCCGGCTCCACCCGGGTACGATGATCCCCAAGCTCAACCTCCGAAAGAGGTGAATCCCCATGGGCCGTACCGGCGCACTCGCCAGCAACTCCGCAGAATCAAAGCTATATTGAAATCTGCTGCGCGGTGATGTTCTCCGAGTTCGGGCAGCGCTCCCGGCCAGCCCCCGGCCCGGACGGAGGGGTGGCAGCCTGCTACCGCAACGCCGTCTTTATGGCCTATAATCTTGCGCGGGCCGTGTTTCCGTTAACCGGCATTGCCCTCAACTGCCGCAACGGGTTGATAGACCGGAGGCTGGGGTTGCTTGACGCCGGGGCAGCCATCAAGGCCGTTTCCAGACAGATTGCGCTGGCATCCGGCATCATCTTGTCGGCGATAGCGACCTAGCCCAGCTTGTTAGATGTGGTAGCATTGGCTTCACGCTTACGAAACCTGCCGTAACGGACTCGTCCGTGGGGAACCGGGAAGCCGCGTGATTGACCAGCCCGAAATCAAGAGGCGTCTGCCGACAGGCGAGGTAAAGCCGGCGGCTGCTGTTGTGTCGGCCGGTATGCTCTCCCTTTGGGCGGCCGGTATTAGCGGTGATGTATATTCCGCCCGCGCTGATCTTCGCGGTGGCCGACGCCCGCATCTTGGCTTCTGAGGCTAGGCTCGCAATACATCCTTTCCCCGCTTCCCGAAATACGGGCCGCAAACCGGGAAGGCGCAAATAATGAAGATGAACCTGAAAGAATATGTCCGTGACATTCCCGATTTCCCTCAGCCGGGCATCCTGTTCCGCGACATTACCCCGTTGCTGGGCAACCCGGCGGCCTTCGACCATGCCGTCGCCAGGCTGGTGGAGCGGTGCCGGGAGCCGGACTTCGACATCGTGGTGGCCGTGGAGTCGCGGGGCTTCATCTTTGGGGCGCCGCTGGCCCGGGAGCTGGGCAAGCCGCTGGCCCCGGTGCGCAAGGCGGGCAAGCTGCCCTCCGATACGCACTCCGTTGCGTATGACCTGGAGTATGGCTCCAACATTCTGGAGATCCATACCGACGCCATCGTGCCGGGCCAGCGCGCGCTGATTGTTGACGACCTGCTGGCTATCGGCGGCACCCTCTCCGCCGCCAGCCGCTTGGTGGAGTCCTGCGGCGGCGAGGTATCCCGCTTGGCAGTGGTCATTGAACTCGCTTTTTTGGAGGGACGCAGCCGCTTGGCGGGGCGCGACGTGATTTCCCTGATTCAGTACTAACCGTCTGAATCAGGATTTGCCGGATATTTGTAAGGATTTCCAGGATAGGGCGCCATGAACCGGGCGCAAACCCCGTAATCCTGTAAGTCCTGTTTCAGACAATTTTAAGGAGGCCGGACATGGCAGGCCGGATTAGAATCGGCAACGTGGATATTGTGGCGGTGCTGGATATGGTGCCGCCGCCGCGGGAGCCGTGGATGATGTTTCCCGCCACCGCCGCACCCGATTGGGAAGAGCACCAGCACGCTCTGGAGTGCGGCCAGCTACAGTTGTATTACCTGCATTTCTTCCTGCGCTCCGAGGGCAAGACCATAATGGTGGACACCGGCATGGGGCCGGGGCCGCACCCTGAGCGCGGCAACCGCACCGGCGACTTGGTCAATCAGCTCGGGCTCCAGGGCGTCAAACCCGAGGATATTGACGTGGTGGCCCACACCCACTTGCACGCCGATCACGTGGGCTGGAACGTGGATTACACCGGCGAGAGCCCGGCGCCTACTTTCCCCAAGGCCCGCTACCTGGTGCCGCGGCTGGATTGGGAGCATTTTACCAAGCCCGAGGTCATCGGCAACGCGCCGCAGGTCACCAACAGCGTTGTGCCCCTTGAGGGCCTGGGCGCCATGGACCTGGTTGATGACGAGCACACCATCACCGGCGAAGTGAAGATGCTCACCGCCTCGGGCCACACGCCGGGCCACATGGTCGTAGACATTACCTCCCAGGGCGAACGGGCGATGGTGGTGGGCGACCTGCTGCACAGCAAGGTGCAGGTGGAGCGCCCCGACTGGACCGCCGGGGTGGATACCGACAAGGAAGACAGCCGCCGCAACCGGGAGCGCATCCTGGACCGGGCCGAGTCGGAGAATATCGTCATCGCCGCCGGCCACTTCCACCCGGACGACCACATTGGACGGGTGCAGCGGATGGAAGGCCGCCGCTACTGGCAGATTCTATAGCTAACGCATCGGCATCTATAGGCAGGTGAACGCCGTGACCAGCGAATTCGAGGATCCATATCTGCGCCCTTACCAGCCGGACTTGGCGGAGGGGCCGGAATACGAGGATGAGGACGATGAAGAAGAGGTGGTAGACCTGGAGGAGGCCGCCGCCGATTTCCGAATACGCTACTACGGGCCGGATAACAACCCGCAGCCCCCGGCGGCCATGGCCGAACTGGCCCCGGAGGTGATGCGGCTGGTGGACGCGGTGGTCTACGGCGAGATTTACAACCGGCCCGCCGTTGACCTTAAAACCCGCAGCCTCTGCACCATCGCCGCTTTGGTCGTCCTGGGACACAGCCCGCAGATGATCAAGCGGCACATCACCGGCGCCCTTCATATCGGCGTGACCGAGGAGGAAATCTCGGAGATCATCGCGCAGATGGTGTTCTACGGCGGGATGCCGGCGGCAGTGAACGCCTTCCGCATCGCCAAGGAAACATTCGACGAGCAGTCGGGCGACGGGCAGGCCGGCCGGCAGGATGCTCAATCCTCCGGGCATTCGGAATCAGCCACAAGGAGAGGGGTTAGTCCCAGCGGATACGCGCCGTCGTATAGACGCGAAAACGTGAGAGATGCCGGGCCGGAGGCCATCCCGGGCGGCAGTGCTCCGTCCATCCGCCCGCGGATAGGGCCTGGACAGGAAATGTCCCCTCGGCCAAGGCAGGGGCAGCCCGGCTTTGACCGGGAAGATAGGCGACCACAACGCGACAGGAGAGAAAGGGATGAAGATAGGGTTCATCGGAACCGGCAACATGGGCAATCCGATGGCCGCCAACCTGATTCGGGCCGGCCATCGGCTAACCGTCCACGACCTGCGGCGCGAGGCCGCAACCAATCTTCTGGAGATGGGCGCCGAGTGGGCGGACAGCCCCAGAGAGGCCGTCCCGGGCAACGACGCAGTCCTAACCAGCCTCCCCGTCCCCAGGGACGTCGAGGCGGTAATAGCGGGCGAGGACGGGGTCCTGGAGGGCGCAGGTAGCGGCTCGGTAATCTTCGACCTTTCCACCAATTCGCCCACGGTCGTCCGGCGGCTGCACGGAATCTGCGCCGAACGGAGCGTCACCCTGCTGGACTCGCCGGTCAGCGGCGGCACCTACGGCGCCGCGGCGGGAACGCTGGCCGTCATGGTTGGCGGCGACCGCGCCGCCTTCGACCGCTTCGAGCCGACTCTGGGAGCCATCGGCAGCCATGTGGTCTACTGCGGCGACATCGGGGCCGGCTCGGTATGCAAAATCTGCAACAACCTGATGAGCATGGGCATCGGCGTACTGCTCTCCGAGGCCCTGACCCTGGGCGTCAAGGCCGGGGTTGACCTGGCCACGCTGGCCGATGTCATCGCCCACAGTTCCGGCAGCTCCCGGCGGCTGACCGAGAAGTTCGCCCGGTTCCTGTTCCAAGGCAACTTCGAGCCGGGTTTCGCCACCGCCTTGGCGGCCAAGGACGTGCGCCTCGCCACCGACCTCGGCCGGGAGTACGGCGTGCCCATGGACCTGTCCAACCTAGTGGACCAGCGTCACGTGGAAGCGATGTTCCGGGGATTCGGGCCGGAGGACTCCGACGCCGTGGCCCGCATCCAGGAAGAAAAGGCGGGCGTGCAACTCCGCCTGAACGTCTAGCGCCTCCGGGGTTGATATGGCGATTTACAAGATGGTTGGGGATAAGGGTAAGTTGGACGAAGTTGCCCAAACTTCTTTCGGACAAGAAGGGGTCTTGGAACGCGCCAACTTGCAGAGGATGTTGCGTGACCAGCCTGAGGTCCTGGAAAAAGGGCTGTTAATAATTGCTGAGGAGTTCGGTGATTGGCAGGACTCTAGTCGAAGGATTGATCTGCTGAGTCTGGATGCCAGCGGCAGGTTGGTAGTCATAGAGTTGAAACGGGGTGAGACAGGCGGACACATGGATTTGCAGGCCATCAGGTATGCCGCCATGGTGGCCAACATGACCAACGAAAAAGTCTTGGAGACTTACCAAAACTACTTGAATAAGAGAGCCAGCGAAAAGGGCGAAACCGCGGAGGTCGACGACGCAGAAACGCTTATCATGGAACACCTTGGAACCGCGGACGAAGCGCCAGTGATCCTTACTGAAACTCCTCGGATCATTTTGGCTTCAGAGAACTTCGGCAAGGAACTCACCACTTGCGTATGTGGCTGAACGAGTCTTGGTTGAGAGCCGCAGGCCAGGAAATCAAGTGTATCCGGCTGCAACCTCATCGGAATGGAAATGAGATTCTGATAGAAACCAGTGTGGTAATCCCCCTGCCCGAGGCTTCTGAGTACCAGACACAGTTCGCGCAGCGGAAAGAAGAAGCCAGGGAGCAGAGGGCCAGGGAGCGGAGTTCGGGAAAATCGAGACAAATCCCGGGCGGGGATGCGTTCAAGGGGAGCATCGGCAAGGCCCAAGAGAGATTCCAGCCAGAATTAACACGGCTTTATGACCTTGCAGTTGAGCTGGAGAAAGAAAAACTGGTAGATCTCGCCACTTTCATCAGCGCCAAGCAAGACTATATCAGGTTGGAACTCCGAATACCGTGCGAGAGCGACTTCCTGGTATCATTCAACAATCTCCTCTTTGAGGGCGGAAAAGGCGGAGAAATAACATTTTGGCCAACTCAGGAGGGTATTGCCGCCAAATCTCTGTCCCGGATAGACGACCTAGTTGGCCCGGTAAAGTCACCCTCTGGGGTTCGTCACCGCAGGCTATCTGTAAGAAAAACTGCCGATGACCTGGAGGAAATTCTGGCCGCCATAGGCGACGTCTACCGCGAGGCCAACGGCAAGCAGGTGGGGTCGGGCGCTGCTGGTGATGAAGGGGTGGCCGGAGAATCGGATGGCACCTCATCCGGCAATGGAAGCAGCAAGTTCACCACCGGCGACTAGATACTGACCAGGCTACAAAGCGCTGAGGGCAGAAATGAACCGTTCCGACATCGTTGAATTCAGTGACACCGTTGAGATCATTGAGGAATGCTACCGGATGGGCTGGAGCGACGGGCTTCCGGTGGTGCCGCCGGTGGAATACAAGGTGCGAGAGATGCTGGAGCTGTCCGGCATGACCGGGGAAGAGGAGATAGTCACCTTCGATATGCGCCGGCGGGTGCTGACGGCGGAGAACGCCGCCGCCAACGCGGTGATGGCCGGCTGCCTGCCGGAGTATTTCCCCGTCCTTACCACCGCCCTGCGGACACTGGATGAGGAAAAAAACTACGTCAACATGGCCGCGTCGTCCACCAGTTCCCCGGCCATACTGATGATTGTCAACGGCCCCATCCGCCACACGCTGGAGATGAACTCCCGCGACGGCATATTCGGCCCCGGCAACCGGGCCAATGCCTGCTTGGGCCGGGCGGTGCGGCTCTGCTTTATGAACGGTTTTGAGGCCCGCCCCGGCACCCTCGACCGCGGCACGCTGGGCAATC
Organism: Dehalococcoidia bacterium; assembly: GCA_965213725.1. Classification (GTDB taxonomy): domain Bacteria; phylum Chloroflexota; class Dehalococcoidia; order Lucifugimonadales; family UBA3495; genus VXOI01. Next base: position 460,652 of record OZ243924.1, on the reverse strand, counting down.
CCAGCAAGTACACCCTGACCTTCGCCGAAAACGAGGAGGACTCCCCCTGGGAGCCGCTGCACGTCAGCCGCGGATTCCAGCCCGGAGACAGTTGCGTCACCATTGCCGTGGCCTACAACCCCATCACCGTCAACAACGCCTATGGGCAGAGCGGAGAGATGATCCTGGCCTCGGTCGCGGACACGCTCAAGAGCGCCTGCCTGGCTTGGCGCTTCCCGGCCCAGTGGGCGCTGGTATTCGGCCCGGAACACGCCATCACCCTGAACGAAGGCGGCTGGACGCGGCGGGGCATCCAGGAATACCTCATCGAACACGCCGCCCGTCCGCAGGCCGAGCTGATTCGCCTCGGCATCGCCCAGGGCCCGGAGCGCGAGGGCGACGACCAACTGCTGCGCCGCTGCTCCCGCGAGCCTGACGACATCATCATAGTAATGGGCGGAGGCACCGGCGGCCGGAACAGCGCCATCATAGACACCACCAACTACCAGATACGCACCCGGAGGATTCAAGTGGCCGGGTAGCAGCCGGGCCGGAACGGGAGCGCAATCTTGAAGCCGGATGAAAAAGGGCGCATCCTCTCCGCGTCTCGGCACTGGCAGACTTTCTTTCTCTGTGTCATCCTGCACATGTTGCTCCCCCTGCTTCCGCTGGGTTTTGAGTTTTGGTCCACTCAAACGGTTAGCGACAGAACGATGACACTAGCCGCTTCGATGTATACTATTGCTGTAGGAGCGTCTTCAAGGAACCCGGCTCTTTTCGGGCTGGCTATACTTTTAAGCATATCCTTGGCTGCCGCTTTCGGATTCGCCTCCTCGGAAAGGCAAGCCCTTTCTGGCAGTGGACACGTCTCTGCGGGGGCAATCCTGCTGGTGTTTGTGTTTCATGTTATCGAGCGGTATAACCGGCACGTAGCGGAAGGCCGCCCTTTCCTGCCCTTTGACAGAGAGGAGGATTGACTGTTATGGAAGTGGGAACTGTGGCAGGAATTTCATGGATAGTTGCCGCGCCCTTTCTGGGTATGGCTTTGGCCTGGCTTTCCATACGCCCTAAACGCCAGGCCGAGCAAAACCTTCAGCGGCTGCTGAAAAATGCTCCCGGTCGGGAAGACTTGGCCGAATTGATTTTGCGGAATCCGAATTCGGAGAACATTCAGAAAGGCCGGGAACTGGTAATAAGTGTCCTCGATTCGATGAGTCCAAAAGACCGCAGACAAATCTCGTCCAGTCTATACCAGGACAGCATCAGAGGGAGGGCTTGGTATGTTGCGAAACTAGTAACAGAGGGGCGCTCCAATCGAATCAGACGGATTCCAACGGATGAGCGCGTAACCGCATAAATCGCCAAGCATCAGGAGGATATTATGGCAGACACGATCACGGTCAGAAACGTCAGGATGGTTGACCCCACGGGCTTGGAACTGCCTTCCGGGGAGTTCCGGCTCAATGACCGGCCCCGCTCGCTGGAGGGCAAGACCCTGGGCCTGCTGGAAAATTCCAAGGCCAATTCCGACAAGGTGCTGAACGAGCTGGGCCGCATCTTGCAGGAAAAGTACGGCTTCAGGGAAGTCCGAATGTTCAGCAAGCATTCGGCCTCGCTGCCCACCAAGCCGGAGACCATTGAGGATATGCTGAACGGGGTGGACGTGCTTATCACCGGGGTGGGGGATTGAGGGTCGTGCAGTTCGTGCAGTGTGCACGACGGCATCGAAATGGAGCGCCTGGGCATCCCCACCGCCTCCATCATCACCCACGTTTTCAACAACACCGCCAAAGCGATGACCCGTATGATGGGAGTGCCGGATTACGAGTACGCCGTGGCCCCGCATCCGCTGTCCAGCCTGACCGACGACGAATGCCGCCAGCGGGCCGAGGCCCTGCTCCCCGACGTCGAGCGGATTCTGCTGGGAAGCGTGGCGCGGGTGGAGTAAGCGCTTCTCCCTGCGCCTCGGCTGCGGCTTTGAGCCGGTTTCGTTAGGGGCCGGGTTCGATACCCGGCCCCTCCTGTTGCCAGCCCCCTCATTTCACTTCTGCCGCCGGTATTGTTAGCAACAGTTGTTTATGCCAGAATCGGGGTGGCATCAACCCGGCAAGGAGGCTTGTCATGGCCGCTGCCCGCATATACCGCCACCACGTCCGCTGCCCCCATTGCGGCTCCAACTGGGTGCGCAAGTATGGCCGCTCTGCCCTGGGCAAGCAGCGCTACCGCTGCGGCGATTGCGTCCACCATTTCACCCCGGAGGCCGGCCGCCGCTTCCACTCCCAGGAGGTCAGAGAGCAGGCCATCGCCATGTACTGCGAGGGAGCCAGCATCCGGGCCGTGGGCCGCACCCTGGACGTTCCCCTGCTGACGGTGTATGGCTGGATTAAAAAAAAGTCTGCTGGGCCCTGACCCTGCTGCTCTGGCAACGGCGGGAAAGGGGGCGCCAGGCCGCGGACCGGATAACGGCCTTCGATGAGATGTGGAGTTACGTGGGCGGCCGGCATGGGGAGAAACGGCGGGAGGCGTGGCTCTGGACGGCGGTGAGCCTGGGGGCTGACGGGCGTCGGCAGGTGGATTTCGAGCTCGGCGACCGTGGCGAGGCTACATTTTTGCGGCTGTACGGGCGGCTGCCGGAGGCGGAGATATACTGTAGTGATGCCTATGTGGTGTATCAGTCCTGGCTGCCGCCGGCCCGGCACCGGGCCGGCAAGGGCGGGCCGGTGAACTGGAACGAGGGTCTGCATTCCCGGCTGCGGGGGAAGCTGAACCGGCTGATACGGCAGACGAAAGGGTACAGCAAGAGCGCGGCGATGCTGGCGGGTTCGGTGGCCCTGGTCTGCCTGCGGCTGGGCCTGATGCAATAGCAACTGTTGCTAACAATACCCTGCCGCCGGGATTATTGAATCGGCATCCTGCGGTATGATAGTATCAGCCTATTGTTAATTCTTTCACGAATGAGCAGGCGGGAGCGAAGCCGCCCCGCAACGCCTGAGCCTCTGGGAGGGTCAGAGGCGGCGCAAACGCCCGTTCCCCCCAATTTCCTTCTCGAGGAGTCCGGCCCCATGGATGGTCTGGAGCAGCGCATAGAGCGGGCTGTCCGCGGCCAGACTCAACCGACGGTGACTATCCTATCCTCGCTGCTGGCCGTCGAAGACGAGTTGCATTACATCCCGCGTGAGGCTGTGGAATTGGTGGCCCAGTATATGGGGGCGACAGTCAACGATGTCTGGGCAGTGGCATCCTTCTACCCCAACTTTCGCTTCCAAGCGCCTGCGCTCCGGCAGGTGGAAGTGTGTTGGGGCGCGTCCTGCCACCTGATGGGCGCAATGGGAGTGGTGGACGCCGTGTTGCAGGCCGCCGGGCTGGAAGGCGAGGGAGAACGGCCCGACCGCCGGCTCTCGGTGCGGCTCAATACCTGTCTGGGGGCTTGCGCCCAAGCCCCGGTAATGTCCCTTGACCACCACTTGGTGGGCCGCGTAAACCCTGAAGCGGCGGCTCGGCGGGTGTCCGAGATATTGCGGCCATTCGGCTAACTCAAGCAGGCGAACAGGCTCAGAGCGAAGTTCATGCCCGCCAATTATGAACAACTGGAAGCGGAGGCGCTGCGCCGGAGGGAGGCCGATGCCGGCCGCCCATGGCTGCGTGTTGGAACGGCCCTTTGCGGCCAGGCCGCCGGAGCCGACGCCGTGGTGACTGCCGTGCGCGACGCTCTGGAAAGCCAGGGGGCGGACGCTCGCCTCAGCGAAGTCGGCTGCATTGGCCTGTGCTACGCGGAGCCGTTGTTGGACGTGCAACTGCCGGGCGGGCCCCGAGTGTTCTACGGCAACTTCGACCCGGAACGGGCCGCTGAGGTGGTGTCGGCGCACGTCGCCGGAGGCTCGCCCGTGAAGGATCTGGCCCTCGGCTACCTGGCCCCCGACAACTCGGAAGACGGCTTCGTGCCGCCGCCGGGTTTGCGCGACTTGGCGCTGCACCCCATGCGCGCTTGGGAGAACCGCATCGCCCTGCGCAATGCCGGAAACATAGACCCTCTGGACATCTACCAGTACATCGCCTGCGGGGGCTATCGGGCGCTGAACCGGGCCTTGCTGGAAATGACCCCCGCCGACGCCCTCGAGCAGGTGAACCGCTCCGGTCTGCGCGGACGGGGCGGCGCGGCTTTCCCCACCGCCACCAAGTGGCGGTTCCTTGCCGGAAATCCGTCGCGCGACAAATACGTGCTCTGCAACTGCGAAGAAGGGGATCCGGGCGCGTTTAACGACAAGGCGATCCTGGAGAGCGACCCTCATACGCTGGTCGAAGGGGTCATACTGGCCGGGTACGCCACCGGGGCCAGCCGCGGCTACATATTCATACGCCACGGCCACGATGGCCCCATTGACCGTTGCCGGGCCGCCGTGCGGCAGGCCCAGGAGTTGGGGCTGCTGGGCGAGAACATCCTGGGTTCGGAGTTCAGCTTCGACATAGAAGTCGCCCTGACGGGAGATTCCTATGTGGCCGGGGAAGAAAGCGCGCTGATGGAGGCCATCGAGGGCAAGCGGGCCATGCCCCGGTTCCGCCCTCCTTTCCCGGCGCAGTACGGGCTGTTCGGCAAACCTACCAACATCAACAACGTGAAGACGCTGGCATACGTGCCGGAAATTATGTCCAAGGGCGGCGAGTGGTTTGCCAACATCGGCCACGAACGCAGCACCGGCACCGCCATCCTTTGCCTGTCCGGCGCTCTGAACTACACTGGCATGATGGAAGTCCCGCTGGGGATCAACCTGAAGGACGTGCTGTATAACGCCGGAGGAGGCATACGGGGCGGGAAGCGCCTCAAGTTCCTTCAAACAGGCGGGCCGCTGGGAGGGGTGCTCGGCGCTGACAACGTGGACATCCTGCTGGACTTCGAGGTGCTGCGCAACGCCGGGGCCATCCTCGGCTCCGGGGGCATCATCGCCGCTGACGAGGACGCCTGCGTCGTAGACTTGACCCGGTCGCTGGTGGCCTTCTGCCAGTATGAGTCCTGCGGCAAGTGCTTCCCTTGCCGGATGGGGATGAGCCACTTGCTGGAAGTTCTGGAACGTATCTGCAACCTTGAAGGCGAGCCTGAGGACCTGGATCTTATGCGTCACACCGGGGAGAATATGCAGGCCGGTTCGTTGTGCGGCCACGGGCAGTTGGGATTCAATCCCGTGTCCTCGGCGCTGAGGTATTTCCCCGGCGAATTCGAGGCGCATATCCTGGAACGCCGGTGTCCAACCGGCACGTGCCGCCGGCCGCGGTTCTCGCCCAGCGGGTCGCGGCGTTAAGTCATTTTTCAGCCATGCAGGGAGCAAGCCAAAATGCCCGACGACATCACCATCACAATTGACGGGATAGAGGTCGCCACCCAGCCCGGCAAGATGGTGCTGGAAGCGGCCATTGACGCCGGAATCTACCTGCCCTACCTGTGCTATCACCCGGGGATGAAGCCCTACGCTGCGTGCCGGATGTGCGTGGTGGAAGTCGAGGGGCAGCGCGGCTACCCTGCCGCCTGCACCTTGCCCGTGGCGGACGGCATGATAGTGCGCAACCAGGTGAACGAAGTTGACCGGCTACGCCGCTCCGTTATGGAAATGCTCATCGCCGAGCATCCCAACGGCTGCCTCACTTGCCACCGCATAGACATCTGCGGGCCTAACGACGTGTGCCTTCGCCACGTATCGGTCAACGACCGTTGCGTAACCTGCCCCAAGAACGAGCGCTGCGAGCTGAAAGACACGGTGCGGTATCTGGGTATGAACCTGGAATCGCCCTTGGGCTACAAGTACCGCAACATTCCGCTGGAGGTCTCCGATCCCTTCTACGACCGCGACTATAACCTCTGCATAGTCTGCGGGCGGTGTGTCCGGGCCTGCGAGGAGTTGCGCGGCGACGACGCCATCGGCTTCACCGAGCGCAGCGGCCAGGCCCTGGTAGGCACTTCCTTCGGAACTTCGCTGCTGGAGTCCGGCTGCGAGTTCTGCGGCGCCTGCATTGACGTCTGCCCGGTGGGCGCCCTCGTTGAACGCAATCACAAGTGGGAGAAGGCGCGCCGGGTGGAACGCTCCATCTGCCCTCACTGTCCCGTCGGATGCCAGTTGAACCTGGAATTCAACGGAAAGGGCGAGCTGATCCGCGCCGTGCCTGAAATCAACTCGCCCGCCAACAAGGGACAAGCCTGCTTCAAGGGCAAGTTCGGACTGGAGTTCGTTAACGGCACAGACCGTCTGACCACGCCGCTCATCCGGCGCGACGGCGCGCTGCGGACAGCCGGTTGGGATGAGGCGCTGGACTACGTGGCGGAACGCCTTTCGGCGGTGAGCGGGCCGGAGTTCGCGCTGCTTGCCTCCCCCACCGGCACCAACGAAGAGCTTTACCTGGCCCAGAAGTTCGCCCGCGCCGTGATGGATTCCAACAATATAGACCTGACCTCCAACATCAATCCTGAGTTGATCTGGGGGCTGGAGTCCACTCTGGGCGTCCCTGCGGCCACCAACTCCGTCTGGGATCTGGAGCAGGCCGGCTGCATTCTTTCCTTCAACAACAACTCCACCGAAGAGCAGAACGTTCTTGCCGTCCCCATCAAGCGGGCTGCCCGCAAGGACGCCAAGCTGGTGGTCATAGACACCAGAGAGGTCGAGCTAACCCGGTACGCCCATCTCTGGCTCCGCCCGGCGCCCGGCTCCGAACTCCTCCTCCTCGGCGGCATCCTGCGCAGCATCCTTGACCAGGGGCTAGAGCGAGAGGACTGGCTGGCCGACAACTGCGAGAGCCCGGCGACCCTTCATTACGCTCTCCGCTCCCTGGATATGGACGAAGTGACGGCCGCTACCGGCGTTTCCGTTGAGGATATGGCGGAAGCGGCGCGCCTGTATGCCGGAGCGGATGCCGGAGCGGTGGTGTACGGACTGGACAATATACCCGACAACCACAAGCGCGAGTGCGTGTTTGCCCTGGTTGACCTGGCCCTCCTTACCGGAAACTTGGGCAAGGCCGGGGCCGGACTGTACCCCATGAGACAGGGCGCCAATGAACAGGGAGGGCGGGATGCCGGTTGCCTGCCAAACCGGCTGCCCGGCTATGGATGGGTGTCCGAAGAAGCCGACCGGCAGGCCATTGAGGCCCTCTGGGGAAACCCGGCGCCGAAAGAGGCCGGGCTGGGCTTGGGTCAATCCGTGGATGCCGCGCGGGACGGGAGGCTCAAGGCAGCCATTGTCATCGGCGACAGCCCCAATTTCACCAACGGCAGGCTTGGAGACGCCATTGAAGCCCTGGCGGGGCTGGAATTCCTGGTGGTTCACGACACTTTCCTCACGGCTTTGGCGCAGCGCGCCGACGTGGTGTTGCCGCGAGCCACCTTCGCGGAGAAGGATGGCACGTTCACAAATCTGGAGCGGAGAGTCCAGCGGCTCAAGCCGGCCATGACAAGGGACGGCCAAGGGCGCCCGGAAGGCCGGGTCTTGACGGAACTGGCCCGGCGTATCAGGCCGGACGCTCTTCCGCCAATGGAGCCGGCTCAAGTCTTTGATGAATTAGCCAAAGCGTCGCGCATATACGGCGGCATTTCCCATGCCCGGCTGGAGCGCGAAGGCTCTCTGATATTGCGGACGCAGCCGGACAGCCCTCAACCGACGCAGGTGCTGTACGCCAGCCGCCAGCATAACGGGTTGCAGTGGCCTTGTCCCTCCCCCGAACATCCCGGCACTCCAACGCTCTACTCCGGCGGCTTCGGAGAACGCCGGGCCGAACCCATGACCCCGGCTCTTAACCTAGCGGCACTGGAAGGGCCGGCGGAATTTCCGCTGCGGTTTGCTCCGGGCAGGGTGCTGCTTCAACAACACCGCGATATGGAAATCGTGAAGGGCAAGCGAAACCGTATAGCGCGTGAAGAATGGGTGGAGATCAATCCGGCTGATGCTGCGGAAACCGGGGTCTCCGCAGGCGACAAGGTGTCGGTTGAAACCTCGGAGGGAATAATTCCCGGCGTGGCCCGTTTCAATTCACGCATTCCTAGGGGCGTGGTCGGGTGCACCGGACTTTTCGGCCAGTTAGCCATCGAAATGGAAGCGAGCCAAGAGCCGGACCCGGCCGCGCTTCTTCCCGGTCTGGAAGTGAGGCCGGCCAGGCTGATTAAAGCGGAACTTTAGAGGCCCCCGGCCCAGGAACCGGGACCGCGCCTTGGCGCACCCGGATGCAGGATGCGCAATGCGCAGGGGAAAAGGAGGGAACCCCATGGTGGAGACAGTGAACTCCGATGTCTCGAAGGACATAGACCTTGCCCCGAATCCCGCTTTTCCTAGGGCGCGGCTGGTTGAGCGCAGGGACGTTACCGATGATCTGATGGTCATAAAGCTGGAGCCAGAGGAAGGAGGCCGCTTCAACTTCAAGCCGGGCCAGTATTGTACCCTGGGGCTTGGCTCCATTGAACGCGCTTATTCCATTGCCTCCGCCCCCTACGAGAAAGCTCTGGAAATTTTCGTCGAGCTGGTGCCGGACGGCGAACTCACGCCGCTGATGTGGCAGCTCCAACCCGGCGACGCCATGTCAATTCGTCCCCGCGCCAAGGGGATCTTCACCATGGACCAAAAGGCGCATCACCACTTTATGCTGTCCACCGTCACCGGGGTCTCGCCCTCGGTAAGCATGGTGCGGGACTACTTGCATAACCAGGGCGAGGGGCATACTTTCTATATTTTGCTGGGGGCAAGCTATTGCGAAGAACTGACCTATGACAAGGAATTTATCGAGCTGGCCGGGAAGCGCCCGGATGTGGTCAAGTTCGTGCCCACGGTCAGCCGCCCTAACGACCCGCGCAACCGGGGATGGAAAGGCAAGTGCGGCCGCGTCAACGCCATTGCCGAGGAGTATCTGGAGAAGTTCCGGCTTCCGCAGGACGATACCCTCGTTTACGCCTGCGGACACCCGGGGATGATTGAAGACGTGAAGGCCAAGCTGCCCCCGCTGGGCTGGCGCTTCAAAGAGGAGCGTTTCTGGAAAGAGTGATGGTCTGTCTCCCCTTCCCTGATTCCGCCGCTTTGTCCCCCTCCCTTCCGGGAGGGGGAATTTTTATTCCGAACGATATGCCCTAGATTGGCGCAGACCCGGCCCAACGTGGTATAGAATTACGCCAGCAGCCCTGCGGAAAAGCTCGGGAAGGATGGGACTAGTGACTCCAGTCCGGCGCCAGTACCTGAAAATCAAGGAAGCGTACCGCGATTCCATCCTGCTGTTTCGCATGGGGGATTTCTACGAGACCTTCGATGACGACGCCCGTATCGTCGCCCGGGAACTGAACATAACGCTAACAGGCCGCAGCTTGGGTAAAAATCTGCGGGTGCCGATGGCCGGCGTTCCGGCTCATTCGGTGGATTCCTATCTGGCGCGGCTGGTGAAGAAGGGCCATCAGGTCGCCATCTGCGAACAGCTAAGCGACCCGGCGCTGTCCAAGGGGCTGGTTGACCGTGACGTAGTTCGCGTGGTGACGCCGGGCACTGTTTTCGAAGACTCTCTGCTTGACCAGAGGGCCAATAACTACCTGGCTGCCGTATCCGTAGATGGCGCCCGCGCCGGGTTGGCCTACGCCGACATCACTACCGGCGAATTTGCCGCAACTCAACTGCCGCTGGATCAGTTGCCGCTGGAACTGGGCCGGATCGCCCCGGCGGAAGTGCTGGTTTCGCAGTCCGCAATGGGCAATTGGGGAAGCGCGCCGCCTCAAGAGACACAGGAAGCCCCCTATCGCATAACGCCGACGGATGACGCCCTGTTTGAGCACGAAACCGCTGCGGCCAGCCTGTTGACCCACTTCCGGATCCATACGCTGGAGTCCTTCGGGTGCGAGGGCTTGCCGCTGGCCGTATCCTCCGCCGGGGCCATAGTTGACTATCTTGAGCGCACCCGGCCCTCCGCGGACTTGGGGACTTCGACCGGCTCGTCAGGCCGGGCGAGGGTGCAGCTTGGCAACCTGGCGGTCTACTCCACGCAGCAATACATGGCGCTGGACTCCCGCGCGCGACGCAATCTGGAGCTTTTCGAGGGCGGGCGAAACGAACAACGGGCGCTGTCATTGCTGGCCGCCGTTGACCGCACTCGGACCGTGTTGGGGTCGCGGTTGCTGCGCCGGTGGCTGGGTCAGCCGTTGCTGGACCTGCCTGCCCTGGAGCAGAGGCTGGACGCGGTGGACAGCTTCTACCGCGACGGACTGGCTCGCGTCTCGGTGGCCTCACTGCTGGCGGACGTGGCGGATATTGAACGCATCATGGGTCGCGCCGTTGCCGGGACGGTGGCCCCCCGGGAATTGCTGGCCTTGAAATCCGCTCTAGAGGCCCTGCCGGAACTGCGGGAGTGCGTGGCTGAACTGGGGCCGAATCTGGAGTGGCTTTGCGCCGGGCTGGTGCCTTCCCAGGAGGTCATTTCCCTCATTGAGGCGGCGATCGAACCCGAACCCTCCGGCGCGGCAGGCGAAGGAAATGTAATACGGTCTGGATTCTCCTCCGAAATAGACGAACTAAAGAGCGCCAGCGTCAACGCCCGGCAGTACATCGCCGGGCTCGAGCTAAAAGAACGCGAGCGCACTGGCATACGCTCCCTCAGAGTCGGCTACAATCAGGTCTTCGGCTACTACATCGAGGTCTCCAAGTCTCAGGCCGCCAATCTGCCCGACGACTACATCCGCCGTCAGACCCTCACTAACGCAGAGCGCTACATTGTCCCGGAACTGAAGGAATACGAATCGCTGGTGCTAAATGCCCGGGAACGGCTGGCGGAAGTGGAGGAAGCCGCCTACCGCCGGGTCTGCGCGCAGGTGGCCGAGTCCGCCGAGCCGGTAGGCCGCGCCGCCGCCGCCATCGCCCAAGTTGACGTATTTTGCGGACTGGCTCAGGCGGCGGTGGACAACGGGTACGTGCGGCCCACGGTGGACGATGGCAAGGTCATTCGCATCCGCGAAGGGCGCCATCCGGTGGTGGAGCGGGTGCTGCCCTCGGGCCAGTACGTACCCAACGACGTTGAACTGTCCGGCGAGGCGCGGGTCTTGGTGCTGACCGGCCCCAACATGGCGGGGAAGTCCACCTACATCCGGCAGGTGGCGCTGATTACGCTGCTGGCCCAGGCCGGCAGCTTTGTTCCTGCGGCCGAGGCCCATATTGGCTTGGTGGATCGCATATTCACTCGCGTCGGATTGCAAGACGATCTGGCTACCGGACAGTCTACCTTCATGGTGGAGATGGTGGAGACGGCGGCGATCCTGAATCAGGCCACGCCCCGTTCTCTGGTCATTCTGGACGAAATCGGGCGCGGCACCAGCACTTACGACGGGCTGTCCATCGCCCGGGCGGTCATCGAACACCTGCATAACGACCCGCGGCTGGGCTGCAAGACGCTTTTCGCCACCCACTACCACGAGCTCACCGAACTGGCCGCCGCTCTTCCCGGAGTCCGCAACTACAGCGTGGCAGTGGCCGAAGACGGCAACGATGTGGTCTTTCTCCACCGCATCATCCCCGGAGGGGCCGACCGGAGCTATGGCGTCCATGTGGCCCGCCTAGCCGGGCTGCCGCCCGGCGTAGTCAACCGCGCTTGGGAAGTGCTGGGCGAACTGGAGTCGCCGGGCGGGAGCAGCCGCAAGCGTTCGGCCCGCGCATCCCCTTCGCAGCAGTTGGCCCTCTTCCCCGCCGCGTCTTCGCTGGCCGATGCCGTCCGTGCGTTGGACGTTCCGAACATGACGCCGCTGGAGGCGCTGAACAAGCTATATGAACTGCAAGAGCAGGCTAATCATCTGTCCTGAAATGGCTGATACCCGCCCGCGCCAGCGTTTTCCGGGGCGGCCCTGCAATGTAAAATGGGCCTCAACCAGTTTCTATCCCCACTTGATTGTGTGCTGAGGATTCCATGAGCCAGCCAGTGCAATTCTATTGGTGGCCCCGTTGATCCACCTGCCGGAAAGCAAGGGAGTTTCTCTTGCAAAATGAGTTGATCTTGCAGGAGCGGGATTATTTCAAGGAACCTTTCAGCGAGGACGAAATCCGCGAAATGGCCGCCCTTCTCCGGGCAAACGAGGCCGGGGTTGATCAGATTTTCGCCGCCCGCAGCCCCAGCCTGAAGCGGATGGGGTTAGCGGGACAAGAATTGTCCGAAGACGAAATGGTCAGCCTGATGCTCAAGGAACCCAAGCTGGTGCGGCGCCCTCTGATACGGGTGGGCGCTCAGTTATTTGCGGGCGGCGGCGGGTCTGTTCTTGACTCCGTGGTCGCCGCGGCAGCCTGAACTTGCCCGTAACGGGGATTCCCGCGAAAGCAGGAATGACGGGGTTTAGACTATAGCAACGCATATTGGGAATACCGGGGAGGCCCGGTTGCGCCAGATAGTTGCGGACAGGTATCATACATAACCTGGATATCCTCCCGGCGGCAATTCCCATTACTGCCGAAGGAGGGAACGCAGCTATGGGAAGGGCCAAAGACCGCCGATGAAGATTTTCTTTGATGTTGACTACACTATCCTGGGTTTGGACAATAGCCTTCGCCCCCAGACCAAGGAAACGTTTCAGGCGCTCTTGGATGATGATCATCAGATCTATATCTGGTCGGGAATGGGAGAGCGATGGGAAGTCATTGAACAGCATCAGCTCAAGCCGTATGTGAGCGGGGTTTTCGAGAAGCCCACACACCATTTCCACGAGCGTCTGGAAGAGCTGGGTGTGCCTTTCGAGCCGGAGTTCGTCATTGATGACTACCCGGAAGTGGTGGCCGCTTTTGGCGGGGTGTGGGTGCCGCCCTACTTCTTCAAGCGCTCTCCTGACCGGGAAATGGAGCGGATCTACCGCATCGTTCAGGACTTTGCTGCCACCGGAACGTCCGAAGACAAGCAGTATCGAGCCAAGGGAACCATCGTACCCCTCTTCTAGCTTGATGGAGGCGGCCAGCCCTTGTACAAATACGGGCCTATCAGGATTCTGCCGCCTGATCTTGCGACCCGGATCGCCGCCGGGGAAGTGGTCGAGCGTCCGGCTTCCGTGGTCAAGGAATTGGTTGAGAACTCGATAGACGCCGGGGCCTCTCAGATAACGGTCGAGATTCGGGCGGGCGGCGTTGAACTTATCCGGATCATTGACAACGGCGTTGGCATACCCTCCGAGGAAGTCCTTCTCGCCTTCCAGCGCCATGCCACCAGCAAGCTGGATTCCGCCGAACAGCTTGACGCAGTGGCGACTATGGGATTCCGGGGCGAAGCCCTGCCCAGTGTCGCCGCCGTCTCCCGCGTTGCTATCCAGACTCGTCCCCACTCCGAGACCGCCGGATACCGGGTGGCGCTGCATTGGGGGGAGCCGGTAGAGTCCGGCAGCGAGGGCTGCGCTCCCGGCACGGCCATCGAAGTATCCCAACTCTTCGGCAACCAGCCGGCCCGCCGCAAGTTCCTGCGCTCGGCCCAAGCGGAGACGGCGCGGGTGCAAGAGTTGGTCAGCCGCTACGCCCTAGCCTTTCCCGAAATCCGCTTCCGTATGGTGAATGATGGCCGGGCGTCGCTGACCACCCCCGGCAACGGCCAACCGCGGGAGGCGCTTCTGGCCGTCTACGGTTCTCAGGTGGCCGGGGGTATGCTGGAAGTTCATGCCGATGACCCGGAAACGGGCTATGCCGTGGAGGGCTACGCCGGCGCTCCCAGTATCAGCCGGGCCAACCGCACCTATATGACCTTCTTCGTCAACCGCCGGCTGATCCAGAGCCGGATGCTGGCCTATGCCGTCGAGGAAGCCTACGCTGGGCTGTTGCAGACGAAGCGCTACCCTGTGGCGGCCATCAACGTGGTCATTCCCTATTCCGAGGTTGACGTAAACTCGCATCCGGCCAAGCGTGAGGTGCGGTTCCATCACGAAAGCCGGGTGTTCTCGCTCACCCAGCGCGGTGTGCGGGCCGCCTTGGTGTCCGACTCTCCGGTTCCCGCCTTTGCCCAGGCTTCGGGAGGGGCCTCATCCTTCGCCCCCCGCGCTTATATGGATGACCGGGCCGGCTCCGGGCCATCGGGAACAGTGTTTTCCGCATACGGAGGAGGCGCGGTCAGGCCGCCGGAGCCAGTGGCGGCGACGGGCGCGGAGGCGCTGTCACTGCTGGGAAGGCCGGCGGCGCCCCTGCGGGTGGTGGGGCAGTTGAAGCTGACCTACATCGTGGCCGAGCGGCCGGAGGGGATGTACCTAGTGGACCAGCACGCGGCCCACGAGCGGGTGGTGTTCGACCGCATCATCGCCCGGCGGGACGAACAGGCCGCCGTGTCCCAGCCGTTGCTGGCTCCGGTCAGCGTGGAGCTTGCTCCATCCCAGGCGACCACCCTCCAGGACAACTGGGAAGCCATCAGCGCCTATGGGTTCGAGGCGGAGCCCTTCGGGGAGCGGACTTATCTGCTGCGGGCGGTGCCGGCGGTGCTGGCCGCCGATGAGCCGGGCAAAACGCTGGTTGACATCCTGGATATGGCTACGCTGGAGGGGCTGACCCGGCAGAAAGAGGACGTTATGGCCGCTTCCATTGCCTGCCATGCGGCCATCCGGGCCGGGCAGCCGCTGTCGGAGGCGGAGATGACTTCGTTGCTGGAGCAGCTTGAGGCTACTCCTAATCCGCACACTTGCCCTCACGGCCGGCCTACGATGATCCACTTCACTTCATACCAAGTGGAGCGGGAGTTCGGGCGGCGCTAGGGGGTCTTACGGCTGGCCGTTTTCAGCCCCATCCTAACCTTTCCCCGCCAAGATAGAAAGGAGACCGGCGGACTGAAGCCAAGAACAACGGCGCAGTTCGGCGGGTTTGGCGCACGGACTCTAGGATACTAGCTGCCAGTAGCGGCGGCCCTCGGCGCGGGCCACGCGGCCGAATCCCCCGTGGTGGCAGATGGCCATGATGGCATCCTCGGACTCGGCGCGCTCAATTATGGCGGCGCGGGTGGCTATGCCTTGGTCGCCGTCCATATCGAAGCTGAACTTCCAGTTCGTTTCCGTAATCTGCGCCGGGCCGTGGAACACGTCGCCCAGAATGTAGGCCCGCTGGCCGCCGGAGACTATGGCGAGGCTCATGGAGCCGGGGGTGTGGCCGGGCGTGGGAATAGCGGTAATCTCGCCGGTCAGTGGTCTTTCGCCGTCCAGAAGGTCGAGGACGCCGAGGTCTTGAAGGGGGCCGAGGGCCAAGTCCCAGTGGGGCGGGAATAGTTCCATGACCTCGGGGCGCTGGAAAACCTCCCAGTCGGCCTGGTGGGCGACGTAGCGGGCGTTGGGGAAAGTGGCGCGAGGAGCTGCGCCGGGTTCGTGGGTAACGTTCCAGCCGACGTGGTCGAAGTGAAGGTGGCTGAAGAAGACGGTGTTGATGTCGGCCGGGCTGACGCCGACGGCTTCGAGTTCCTGCATAAGCCGCCCGCCAACGCCTCCGGCCATGGCTTCGACTGAGTTGGGGTTGGTGGCGGCCCCGCCGAGGCCGGTGTCAACGAGGATGGTCTGGCCCTCGGAGCGGATGAGATAGCACTCGAAGTGGGCCAGCAGGCGCTCGCCGCTGAAGCCGCCGGGATACTGCTCCTGATAGGGCGTCCACGCCTCGGCGGGCACCTCAGGGAAGACGTCGCTGAGGGGCAGCGTAGCCTCATTGTCGTTGAGGGAAAGGATTTCCACGTTGCCGACGGTCAACCTGGCTTCGGGCATCGCGCGTCCTCCTGGGAAGTAGCCTAGACCGGGATTTTCCGGGTTGTAGGATGTTCAGGATAGGAACATCCCCGGAAAATCCCTAGTTCAGCAAATTTTCCTGGCGGGCTATTGCCGACAGAGACCGTCCGGGCTGAAATTGCTGGCTTAGGTCTGGCCGCTGCGGCGGGGGTCCTGGCGGGGATCCGCAGCGGGATGGAAGATGGAATCCTCGCCGGGAAACTCCCGGTTCACGGCGGCTGCGCTGTTGGAGCCGCTGCGGAGGGATGCCAGAGGGCCGGCCACGAGGGCCAAGGCCGCCGCGCCAATGCCGAGCTTGGCTAGAAAGCTGCGGCGGGATTGGCCTGACTTGGGGCTGTTCGGTTCCGCGGGGTTGAGTTCGGACGCCACGTTATGCTCCTGCGGGCAGCTCGGCACAAGCCTCTCAGCAGACTCAGGACAAGGCTGGACGATGCCGGGCATTGGATTCAAGCTGCGTAGATTGTACCCGACGGGCGGATAAATGCAAGATTTCCGCCTTGCATAGAGAGGGGTCTTTCAGTCATTTGTCTGAATCAAGATTACGGGTTTTTGATTTTCCTGTAACGCAACACAGTCCGGCGCCGACAGAGATTTGGCGATGACTTAATTGTTCCCGCCACTGAAAAGGCGGTATCCCCCCAACTGTCTTGGATTCCCGCCTTCGCGGGAATGGCCGGGAGATAGGACGGAGCGGCAGTCAGCCCGGCCAACACACGTCGAGAATACCGCCGATTCCTGCTATCATATTCCCATGCGATTCCATGTCCTGACCCTCTTTCCCGAAGCCTTTGGGCTGCCCGTCGGTGGCGCCGCCGCAGAGCCAGCGTCGCCCGTGATGTTCAGCATCGTGGCGCGGGCGGCGCAGCGAGGGCAGGTCGCCATCGAGGTCACCGACATCCGCGATTACACCCACGACACCCACGGCACTGCCGACGACTACCAGTTCGGCGGCGGCCACGGTATGGTGATGAAGCCGGAGCCGGTGTTCGAGGCGGCCGAAGCGGCTCTGTCCGCCTATACTGCCGAGCAGCGGCCCCAAATTCCGGTCATTCTGCTGACGCCCCAAGGCGAGCTGCTGAACCAGAAGCTGGTGGAAGAGCTGACGGCGGCCCCGGCCATAGCCCTCATCTGCGGCCACTACGCCGGCGTGGACGAGCGTATCGCCGAGGGCCTGGCGACCCGGCAGGTCAGCATTGGCGATTACGTGCTGACCGGCGGCGAACTGCCCGCTATGATCATCATAGACGCCGTTACCCGCCTGCTCCCCGGCGTGGTTGGTTCGCCGGAGAGCGTCGCCGGCGACTCCATCACCACCGGATTGTTGCAGCACCCGCTCTACACCCGGCCGTCCGAATACCGCGGAATGCCGGTTCCCGAAGTGCTGCTGTCAGGACACCACGCCGATATCGAACGCTGGCGCCGCCGCAAGTCGCTGGAGCGCACCCTTGCCCGGCGTCCCGACCTGCTGAGGCGCATCCTAGGCGGCGGCGAAGGGACGGCGCAGCTCACCGGCGAGGATCGGCAGTATCTCCGAGATCTGGGGTACGAACCGACGGATACGGAAGATGCCCAAGTCTGACTTCAAGTTCCGCACTGAGTTTCGCATCCGCTGGATGGAGTGCGACGCCCAGGGCATCGTCTTCAACGGCGCATACCTCGGCTATCTGGAATTGGCTCAGGCCGAGTATTACCGCAACCTCGGCATAGGCATCTACCACATGCCTCAGTCCGGTTACTTTGACTTCGCCGTGGTAAAGACCACGCTGGAGTTCAAAGCCCCGGCCCGAGTCGACGAAATCGTCGAAGCCTATGTCCGCGTTTCCCGTATCGGCAACACCAGCCTGGTTATGGAAATGGAGCTTTACCGCCCCAACCCGGAACTGTTGCTTACCACAATCGAAGCGGTGTATGTTGGCTATGACGCCGCCACTGAAGCCACCAAGCGGGTTCCCGACGATCTCCGGCAACTGATAGGCCACTACGAAGACACCGGCGAGGCGCTGCCCCTCCGCTGCTTCCCGGTGTTGGCTGATGCGTTGGCGCATACGCCCCCGGGGGCCGGGGCGCGGCCGCCCTAATCCTGACGCAGACGGCTGATGTGGGCGGCTTTCGCATTGCGTCATTCGCGTCATAGCGTTGGAAACAGGCGTTGACGGAAATCGTCGCAAGGCATAAACTCCAGCTGGTTCCGCAGGGAGCGCCGCGCCCCTGCGAGGAGACAAAGAGGCGGGATTTGGCAGATGGCCCGGCTTTTCGACCTGCATATACACACCACGAAAGGCAGCAGCGACAGCAGCCTGTCCCCGGAGGACATGATTCTCGAGGCCGACCGGCTGGGGTTGCGCGGTCTTTGCATCACCGAGCACGCCGGGCCTTGGGACCGCCACGAGTTTCAGAAATTCGCCGCCCTCCACAGCGTCGTTCTGATACGAGCTATGGAAGTGGAGACTGACCTAGGCCATATGCTGGCTTTTGGGCTGGACAAGTACCAGGCCGGTTTCAACAAGGCCGCCGAACTGCGCAAGGCCGCCACCGCCGTTGGCGGCTTCGTCATTACCGCCCACCCTTTCCGCGGCGTTCTCAGCGGCAACGGCAACCGTTCCCGGGCCCTCATCTACCAGTCGGTGCCGGACGAGCTGCCCCATGCGCCCGAGGAGGCTCTAGACCACCCGGTATTCAAGCTGGCCGACGCCGTGGAAGTAGCCAACGGCGGCACCATAGACCGCGAGAACGAGTTCGCCCTTAAAGTGGCCGGAATGCTCGACCTGCCCGTAACCGGCGGCAGCGACGCCCACTCCCTCCACGGCCTCGGCAAGTTCGTAACCGAGTTCCACGACGAAATCGCCACCGAAGCCGAGTTCCTGAAGGCCCTGCACTCAGGCCAATACCATCCTGTCACCGGTCTGCGCAACGGCGCAATCAGGCGCTACTCTGCCTGATTCCCCTTCCGTTGCTGACAGCCGGCTCTCGAACCCCGGCTGCGTCCGTGCTAAACTCCGTTTTGCCCGCGTTATAGGGCGGAGCGGCCCTCCGGCTGGCTCATGATGGGAGTGTGATGGCATCAATCCAGAGTCTTGGCCCGCGGGCCGGAACACAGTCTCCCTTGGAACAGACCTGCGTCGCCATTGACCTGGAGACCACGGGCCTCAGAGCCGAGAGCGACGCCATCCTGGAGGTCGGGGCGGTGCGCTTCCGGGGCGACGAAGTTCTGGATACCTTTCAGACCTTCATCAATCCGGGCCGTGAAATCCCGGAATTTGTCCAGCGTTACACCGGCATCACGCCGCAGGACATCCGCCGCGCCCCCTCCTTTCCCCAGATACGCGACAATCTGGCCGAATTCATAGGCCGCGACCCCGTCGTAGGCCACAGCGTCAACTTCGACCTCGGCTTCCTCGAATCCCACGGCCTGCCTCTGGCGAACCCGGCCTTCGACACCCTGGATCTGGCAACTGTCTTCCTGCCCTTCCAGCGGCGCTACTCCTTGGCCTGGCTCATTGAAGAGCTGGGCATCAGGCCGGAACAGGGAGATTCTGGAGAGTGGGTTCCGGGCCGCCAGCGCAACCACCGCGCCGTGTACGACGCCCTCGCCCACAAGGAACTGTACGTAAAGCTCCTCCGTATCGCCGGCGAACAGGACGGCGGACTGCTGGCCTACATGACCGACCTGGCCCGGCGCAGCAATTGGCCCCTCTACCCCGTTCTGTCCGGCATGGCCGCCGTGAACGCTGCCGCGCTGTCGTCGGTAGGCCCCTCGGGCCTGAACCACGCGCAGTTGGCCCAGCGCCTCGAACTCCCGGAAAGGCGCCGTTCCGACGAAAACCCGGAGCGCATCGGCGAAACCGGCCTTCACGGTATGCTCGGCGCCCAAGGGCCTTTCGCCCGCGGGTTCGCTGGCTTTGAGCACCGCCCGGAGCAGGAAGAGATGCTGGGCGCAGTTGCCGATGCGATCTACAACCGGCATCACCTGGTAATCGAAGGCGGCACCGGCGTCGGCAAATCGCTGGCCTACTTGCTGCCGGCGGCGCTCTTCGCCGTCGCCAAGGGGCAGCGGGTGGTGGTGTCCACCAACACCATCAACCTCCAGGAACAGCTGATCAGCAAAGACATTCCTGCGCTTCAGAGAGTCTTGGAAGAATCGGGGTTGCTGGAGCCGGGGACGCTCAAGGCCGTCCCGCTCAAGGGCCGGGCCAACTACCTCTGCCTGCGCCGGTGGAGCCAGTTGTCCCGCACCGACTCGCTGACCGTGGACGACGCCAAGCTGCTTGCCAAGACGTCCGTTTGGTTGCAGGACACCGAATCAGGCGACCGGGGCGAAATCAACCTGATGGGCCGGGACGCCGTCACCTGGAACCACATTTCCGCTGGCGAAAAGGGCTTCTGCCTCGATATGCGTGACGGCTCGCCCTGTTTCCTTCGCGCCGCCCGGCAGCGGGCCGAGCAGGCCCACGTCATTGTCGTCAACCACGCTCTGCTGATGACCGACCTGGCCTTCGGTGGCGGCCTGATTCCTGAATACGACAGCGTCATCATTGACGAAGCCCACCACCTGGAAGAAGCGGCCACCAATCAGTTCGGCTTCGAGTTGCCTCAAAACGAGCTGGAGCGCGTCTGGGAACCCGCGGGCCGTCTGGCCGCGGGCGTAAGGCAGGCCCTCGCCGCGTCATCGAACGAGGGAGAGGATTCCAGCGCCGCTATGGGCCAGGCCGGGCATACAGCGACGGCGGCCGTGGAAACCGAAGGCCCCCGCCTGCGCGAGTCTTGGGAAATCCTGTTCCGGGCGGTGGAGATGCTGCACGGCAATCAGCGCCGGGGCCGCAACCGCGAGCAGGGCGACCAGAATCAGCTCCTCATTACGCCGACGGTGCGGAAAAGCTCTCCTTGGGCCGAACTGCGCCTGGCCTGGGAGAATCTGGACGCCCGGCTGACCCAAGCTCGCAATGCTGTGGGCAATCTGAGAAAGTTTCTCGACTCGAATCGCCTCCAGGCCGCCCCGGATCAGTCGGCCCTGTCGGTGGAAGCAGACTCCTTGGCCGAGGGCTTGGCGCAAGTGGTGGAGCGTCTGAAATCCGTTCTCGACCCGGACGATGAGACCGCAGAGCGCAACATTCATTGGCTGAACGTCAACCCATCCCAGAACACCGTATCCCTTCACTCCGCGCCGCTGGACGTAAGCGGCATTCTGGCGGAAAAGCTGTTTGCGGAAAAAGACTGCGTGGTGTTGATCAGCGCAACCCTGAGCGCCGGGGGAGGTTTCGAGTACCTGAAGGGCCGTTTGGGCGTCACCGAAGACACGGCTGAACTGCTGGTAGGCTCGCCCTTCGACTACGAAAGGGCGGCTCAGGCCCTCATCCCGGAGGATATGCCGCAGCCCAACGCCAACGGATACGTGGCCGCGGCTGCCGACGTGATTTCCCAGCTTGGCCGGGCGCTGGAAGGTCGCACCATGGCCCTCTTCACCTCCCATTCGTCCCTGCGGGCGGTGGCCCAACGGCTGCGTCCGCTGCTGGAACCCCAGGGCATCCCGGTGCTGGCCCAGGGCGTTGACGGCTCGGCCCCCTATGTTATGTCCGCGTTCACCGACGCCCCTCGCAGCGTGCTTCTCGGCACGGCCAGCTTCTGGGAGGGAGTGGATCTGCCGTCGGGACTGCTGAAGGCGCTGGTCATTGCCCGTTTGCCCTTCCAGGTGCCTAGCGACCCCATCGTACAGTCCCGCTCCGCCCTGTACCACGATGCTTTCAGTGAATACTCCGTCCCCAACGCGGTGCTGCGCTTCCGGCAGGGCATCGGCCGGCTGATTCGCAACAAGGACGACCGGGGAAACATCGTAGTGCTGGACTCGAGAATCATCAGCCACGGCTACGGACGGGCCTTCCAAGACTCGATGCCCCCCTGCCGTCAAACCCCCTGCCTGACCGCCAACGTGGGAATGCTGGCCGCTCGCTGGCTGGAAGCCGGCCCTGAGCGGAGCCGAAGGGGAGGGCGCCGTGGCGCTCGCCCCCGGTAGTCTGCCCCTAGCCCCGGTGGCGGGATTTGACGTTAGGCAGCCCGTAGACCTGGAAGCCAGCTTGCTTGGCGGGCAGGCTCACCGCTGGAAACGGGAGGGAGAATGGTACAGCGGCGTACTGCGGGGCGAGTTGGTGCTTATCCGGCAGCAGGGCCAGACAATCGAGTTCCTGAGCAGCCCCTCCGACCCGCGGGGGATGATTCCCGGAATCCGGGATCATCTGCGGCTGGACGATGACCTGAAAGCCATTCAGGAAGAGATAGCCGGCGACCCCAATGTGGCCGCCCAAGTGGAGCGTTACCCCGGGCTGCGGGTGCTGCGGCAAGATCCGTGGGAGTGTCTGATAGCCTATATCTGCTCCGCCAACTCCAACATCGAGACCATCCATCGCAACCTGGAGCGGCTTTCCGGCGAGTTCGGCGAGCCGCTGGCGCTCCCTTGCCCCGACCCTTCCCCGGACGGGGAGGGAACTATCCGGCGCAACACCTTCCCCACGCCCGTGGACTTGGCCGAAGCGGGCGAGGCCGAACTGCGGCGGCTGAGGCTGGGCTTTCGCGCCCCCTACGTCCACCAGGCCGCCATCGCCGTCGCCGAAAGACGGCTCGACCTAGATCATCTGGTGAAGGCGCCCTACCCGGAAGCCAAGTCCGAGCTGATGGCGTTAAAAGGAATCGGCGACAAGATAGCCGACTGCATCGCGCTGATGTCGCTGGAAAAGACGCAAGCCTTCCCCATTGACGTATGGGTGCGCCGCGCCCTGGCCGACTGGTATTTTCCCGGCCAGAAAACTCCCGCCAACCGCGTGCTGCTGGAGTGGGCGCAGGGCTACTTCGGGCGCTATGCCGGCTACGCCAACCAGTACCTGTTCCACGGGCGGCGGCTGCGGGACAAAAAGACAGGGTGGGAGCAAGCGTAAAACCGGCTCCCAAGGCCAGCCGGTTCAGGGGGGATTCAGCCAGACGTATCCGGCCGCGGCGGCGGCCAGGGCGATTCCGGCTCCCATCAGTATCCACCTGATGCGTTCCCGCCGCGCTGCCGCTTGCCGCTGCACCCTTCGGTGCTCCCACGGCGCGGTGTGGCCGCGGGCGGCCCAGAGGCCGCGGCGGTGGCGGCGGGCGGCGCGTTCCGCCTGCTCCAGCCCTAGCTCCCGCCCGCCGTAGCTGCTGTACCACCGGGCCAGCCCCTGCTCCACCATCATCCGGTTGACGGAGCGGCGGCGTCCGGCGCGGCGGTAGTAGAGAACGGCCACCTGGCGCCGGTATTGGTCGGTATGCACCGGATCCAGCATCAGGTCGGTTCGGCCGGCCACCAGTTGGCGCAGATATTCCCGGGCCTCGCCGCCGCCCTTCTGGCCGCGCTCCGGGGCGTCTATGGCGAAGAGCCGCACCCGCATCTCCCTGCCGGAGCGCGAATCCATCGGGCGCACAATCAGCGAGTCGCCATCCTGAACTGCGACAACCTCAACCCGCAATGCCGCAACCCGGCGGCAGGTTTGCGCGCTCTGTGTTGATAACCTCGGTCACTCCTGCGTCAGCAGCAGCTTCCCGAAGAAGCTCGCCGCCTCCATCGCCTGATGCGCGGCGGCGGCGTCCGACAGCGGAAAGGCGCGGTCCACCACCGGGCGGACTGCGCCCCGGTTCAGCATCGCCACGATCTGCCTCATATCCTCTTTGGTGCCCATATAGACGCCGTAGACCTCCTTCTGCTGGCTGAACAGCAGGCCGAGGTGCAGCTCGGCGCGCAGGCCGGTGGTCGCGCCGCAAATGCCGTAGCGCCCGCCGGGCCGTAGCGAGGCAAAGGCCGGGCCGAAGAAGTCCGCCCCTACGTGGTCAACCACGCAGTCCACCCCGGCGCCCCCGGTAATCTCGCGGACTCGCTGGCGAATGTCCTCTTCGGTATAGTTGATGACTTCGTCCGCCCCCAACTCCCGGGCCTTGGCTGCCTTCTCGGCCGTGCTGGTGGTGGCGATCACCCGCGCCCCGATGACGTCTTTAGCCATCTGGATGGCGGCAGTGCCGACGCCTGCCGACGCCGACAGCACCAGCACAGTCTGCCAAGCCTTGAGTTGCAGACGCCGGGCCAGCATATTCCACACCGGCAGGTAGGTGGTGGGTATGGCCGCGGCCTGCTCGAAGCTCACGCCCTCAGTGATGACGTGGGCATTCGCCGCCGGTACGCTGAGGTACTCGGCATAGCTGCCGTCCAGCGCGCTGCCGAGAAACTGCGAGCGGCGGCAGAGGTCATCCTGCCCGGAAAGACATGACGGGCATTGCTGGCAGGAGAGGCGAGGATTGATTACCACCCGGTCTCCTTCTTTCAGGCCCGCCACGCCTGCGCCAACTGCGGCCACCTCGCCGGCGCAGTCGCCGCCCAGAATCAGGGGCGGCGGAAACTGCCGCTCCAGCCCCCGGTCGCCCGCCCTGGTATACAGGTCCAAACGGTTCAGCGCCGTGGCCCGCACCCGCACCTTAACCTGTCCCGCCGCCGCATCCGGCTCGGGGCGCTCGCCCAACGTCAGAACCTCGGGGCCGCCGTGAGCCTCGATATACACCGCTTGCATGGATAACTGTCTCCTGTTGCTGATTGTTCCCGGCCCCGGAGGGGCAGGGTTAGAGCCTTCCCTGAGCTTGCCCAATGGGTGAGGGCGGTTCAGGGCCGACGGCCATAGAAGCAGTCGTCGCACAGAAATACGATAGCCAGAGCGTCCTCATGGCTGCCGATGCGGCCGCATTGGGGCGATTCCGAATCCTGGCTCCACGGCTGGTGAAACTTGCCGCCGCACATCTGGCAGGACGTTTCGTTGAAGCCGTCCAAGGCTTCTCCGCAGATTACGCAGGACTCCAGTTCGCCTTCATCCAGTGGCAGTTCGGGCATCGGTTCATCCTTGAGTTGGTTGGTTTCATTTCGCCCGGCCGCCGTCCAGCAGCGCCCGGGCCAGGGCTGTCTCCTCATCCCGGTTGGTCACGGCGCCGTCCAGACGGGCGTCGCGCAGGCGGGCTAGGATTTCGCCCACCAGCGGCCCTTGCGGGACGCCCATTTCCAGCAGGGCCGCGCCGGACAGTTCCGGCTTGATGAAGCGCAGTTCTCCGGCGTAGCGGCGCAATGCCCCGGCCATCACCGGGCGGGCGGCGTTCTTTGCCCAAAAGGAAATCGCTGCTTCCTCCCGCCCGGCCAGCATCCGGGCCAATTGCGAAGGCCGCCCGGCGCAGGCCCGGATGCGCGGCTCCGATTCTCTCAACTCAATGGTATCACGCGCAAGGGCCGCCCGCCGCCCCGAAAATCTAAGCCGTTGGATGATGCCCTCTCCTTCGACCGCGGTTAATGGACTGAACAGCGCCGCTAGGCATTCGTCGGCCAACGCTCCCCTTTTATCTTGGGGATGGGCGGGGGCGGATTGGGCCAGCCGCCGCAAGTCCGAGCCGCCGTCTGTTGACAGTTTGCCCCAAGCCGGATGCAAGCCCGCCAGCAGTCCTAGCTCAACCGCTCGCAATAACGGAGCAACGGGATTGGCTTCGTCCAATATACGCTCCAGCTCGTGGCGCCAGCGGTCGCCGCTTACCGCGTTCATTGGCCCGGCCAATACCGCATCGGAAATACGGCCCAACGTGCCTTGGTCGATGTCAAATCCGAATCGCTGCTCGTAACGCACGGCGCGCATCATCCGCGTCGGGTCGTCAACGAAACTCAGCGGATGCAAAGCGCGAACGGCGCCGGCTTTCAGGTCGTCAAGTCCGCCCAGCGGGTCGAGCAGTCCGGCGTCCGGCGCCGACAAGGGCAGGGCCATCGCGTTGATGCTGAAGTCGCGGCGGGCCAGATCGTCGCCGATATTGCTTGGGGTAACTCGGGGCAGTTGCCCCGGCTTTCGATAACTCTCCCGGCGGGCAGTCACCAAGTCAATGCGCCCGCGCTCGTTTTCGCCTTGCGACGGAGGCAGGAAGACCGTCGCAGTTCCGAAGCGGGCATGAGCCGTTACCCGCACATCCTGAGCCTGTTGAAGGGCCAGCCGCTCCGGCAGCCGGCGCGCCAAGGCCACAGCGTCACCCTCGACGGCGAAATCCAGGTCCAGCGCCGACGCTCCTAGGAGCGCGTCCCGTACCGGCCCGCCGACCAAATAAACCGGAATGCCGGTTTCTCGGGCCAGTTCAGACACAGCCTCAAACGCCTCGCGCCGCCCATCGTTAAGACCGGCGGCAAGGGAGCGTGCGTTGAAGGAACGCAGCGAGACAACAGCCGTGGGAAGCCTCCAGAATATGGCGAAACAGGACTTTGAGGGGCGAAAATTATACCACAGCCTATTCTCCTCCCAAGCGCCGCGCGATTCCCGGTCATTGGAAACTTGCTCCCGCTTTGACCATACCCCCGCTTTGACAATAGTTGAGGGCATAGCTAAAATTCGGGGCAGAGCGGCCCGCGCGCCCGGCAGAAGGGCGTGGGCGCCAAAACCGGCAGGAGGCATGATATGGCCGAGGCTGAGTTCACCACTTACTACGATTTCCGTTGACCCTTTGTCTACAATGCCAACATGTGGTTGGCAAAGGTTCGGGAACAGACCGGACAGCCCATCGAGGTTGACTGGCAGCCCTTCTCGCTGTCCCAGGTCAACAACAAGGATGGCGACAATGTTTGGGAGCGCCCAGACGTTATCAGCGGCGAAGACCCCATCCTCTTGGCGCACAAGGCCGGTCTGGCCGTCAAACGCCAGGGCAGGGAGGCTTTCGAGGCTTACTTCATGGCCCTGCTCAAGGCCCGCCACGAGGACAAGGCCGACCTGAACGATCAGGCCATCATTGACGCCGCCGGCGACGTTGCCGGGATCGACATGGCCCGCTTCCGCGAGGACATCGCCGACCCTGAACTGCTGCGCGAACTGGCCGAGAGCCACACCAAGGCAGTGGACGAGTACGGCGCTTTCGGCGTGCCCACCTTCATCTTCGACAACGGCAACTTCGCCTTCCTCAAGATGTTCATCCCGCCCGATGAACAGTCGGTCGAGATCTACGACAACCTGATGAAGTCGATGAGCGAATTCGTCCACGTCGGCGAGTTCAAGCGCCCGCAGCCCCCGTGGCCCCATGGGGTCATCTAGACTCCCGGCATCTCCCAACCAGGACTCACTGCTGGGGTTCCGTTTCCGGGACCCCAGCCTTTTCCGTCGCGCTTTGGTGCATCGTTCCTACTGCAACGAACACGGGCTGGACGCCACCGAGTCCTACGAGCGTCTGGAGTTCCTCGGCGATGCAGTCTTGGAACTAACCGTGTCGGCCCACCTTTACCGCCATTTCCCCGGCGCTGACGAAGGACAGTTGACCAAGGCCCGCTCGTGGCTGGTGCGAGGGGAAGCGCTGGCCCAGGTCGCCCGCCGCTGGGGGCTGGGGGAGCGGCTGCTGGTGGGACGCGGCGTCGAAGCCTCCGGCGGGCGCGGCCAAGACTCCGTCCTCGCCGCCGCAGTGGAGGCCGTCATAGCCGCCGTCTATCTGGACCAAGGAATGGAGGCCGCCAGCGAATTCATCAGCGTCAATATGATTGACGAATTGGCGGCAGCCACCCTGAGCTTGTCCAAGGGGGGGCCGCCCCCGGAAAACCCCAAGTCCCGCTTGCAGGAATACCTGCAAGGGCAGGGCCGCCCCGCGCCGACTTACCGCCTTGCCCATCGTGAAGGCCCCGACCACAACCCGGTGTTCAGCGTTGAGGCATTGGCCGGCGGCGCAGTAATCGGAACGGGACACGGCAGCAAGAAAGCTGAGGCGGAACGCGCCGCCGCCGAGGCGGCCCTGGCAACGCTTACAAACCCTTCTGAATCCTCCCAGCCCGGCGTCATTCCCGCCGAACCGGGAATCAGCCCCGCTACGCGTCTGCTGCGCCGGCTCGGATTGGGCGGGCGTAGTTAGACTTACGAATACCATCCAGATGCCGGTGTACAATGCTGCGACTGTTCCGACGAAACCGGGAAGAAGAGAAAAAAGCCACCGAGCAGGCGGTGAAGCCCAGCCGCGAGCGCTGGTTCGGGCGTATCGCCAACCTGCTGCGTTCCTCCCGGCTGGACGATTCCGTCTGGGATGAGATAGAGGAAATCCTCATTTCCTCGGATGTCGGCGTGGAAACCTCCCTCCGCATCATCGAGCGTCTCAAGCGGCAGGTTCGGCAAGAACGGCTGGAGTCCCCCGAAGCGGTCACCGAAGCCCTGAAACAGGCTCTGACCGAAGACTTGACGGCCCAAGGGGAACGCCCCAACCCGAGCCCTTCCCTGATGGGCGAGGGAACATATGGCCCCGGCCATCCCTACGTGATTCTGATGGTTGGCGTCAACGGCGTTGGCAAGACCACCAGCATCGCCAAGCTGGCCCATCACTTCGCCCAATCCGGGCGCAAGGTGATTCTGGGCGCGGGCGACACCTTTCGCGCCGCCGCCGCCGACCAGTTGGAAATCCTCGGCCAGCGGGTGGGCGTTGACGTCATCCGGCATACGGCGGGAGCAGACCCCGGCGCCGTTGCCTATGACTCATATCAAGCCAGCAAGTCGCGGGGCGCCGACGTATTGATATTCGATACCGCAGGACGCCTGCATACCAAGTCCAACCTGATGCAAGAGCTGCGGAAGATTCACCGCGTGCTGAAGAGGCAGGACTCCGGCGCCCCCCATGAGGTTATTCTGACCTTGGACGCCACCACCGGCCACAACGGGCTGGCGCAGGCCAAGTCTTTCCGGGAAGCCGTGGACTGCACCGGCATCTTTCTTGCCAAGCTGGACGGCACGGCCCGGGGCGGCATCGTTCTCGCCATCAGGCAGGAGCTTCAAGTGCCGATACTGTTCATTGGCACCGGCGAGGGACTGGAAGACCTGGCCCCCTTCGACGCCAACGACTTCGTGGACGCCCTCCTTGCGCCCGTACCCTGAATGCTCCCTTTCCCCCGGTGTTCCCTCTCCTTGCGAGAGAGGGCCGGGGCGGGGGCGTCTGCCCGGGTAACCAATGGCGGACGCCCTGATATGGTTCTTGCTGCTGGAGGCGGCGGCGGCGATCGCCCTGCCTTGGGCCTTCTTCCTGTTCCGCTTCATGCCCGACCGTGGCCTGACGCTGCTCAAGCCCGCGGCCTTGCTTCTGTTTTCTTATGTGCTATGGATCTTGGGGCTGGCCCACGTCTGGCCCAATAGCGGCCTCACCGTCTGGGCCATATTTGTGCTGGCGGCAGCCGGTTCCCTATGGCTTTACCGTCGGCACTGGAACCAACTGCGCGAGTTCCTGTGCGATAACTGGCCCGTTCTGCTGGCTGCGGAGTTGATATTCGCCGGGTTGTTCGCCCTGTGGGCCTTTGTGGCCTCCGGCTCTCCGGCCATCACTCATACCGAAAAGCCAATGGATTTCATGCTGCTTAACGCGGCGCATCAGGCCCGGTACTTCCCGGCGGAAGACCTGTGGCTCTCCGGCCACTCCATCAGCTACTACTATTTCGGCCACATAATTGTGGCTTTCCTGACCAAGTTGAGCGGGGCCGCTTCAGCCACGGCCTACAACTTGGGAGTCGCCACCATCCCGGCGATGGCCGGGGCCATCGCCTTCGGACTGGTCTACAACTTGGCCCGCCTGGCCGGTGGCCGCTTCCGGCCCGCCCTCGCTGCGGGCGCGGCCGCGCCGGCGCTGGTGCTGCTGGCCGGCAACCTGATGGGGGCCTTGGAATTTATCCGGCTGCGGGGATGGGCCGGAGAGGGCTTCTGGGACTGGGTTGCAATCAAGGGACTGGATGGCGCGTCAGCTTCCGGAGGCGTATTCCCGCAGGATTTCTGGTGGTGGTTCCGCAGCACCAGGGTAATAGACACCCTTTCCGCAGAGGGTGCGAGCCTGGATTACACGATAACCGAATTTCCGGCTTTCAGTTTTATACTCGGCGACCTGCACGCTCACGTGCTGGCGATTCCCTTCCTGCTGCTGGCGGTTTCTGCGGCGCTGAACGCCGGTCTTTCGCGGGAGCCGCTGGGTTGGACCTGGCTGCGGCGGCATCCGGGGCAGGCAGCGGCGCTCGCCCTTTCCGGCGGGGCGCTTGCGTTCATAAACTTCTGGGACTTTCCCGTTTTCCTGGCTCTGCTGGCGGGCGCGTTGCTGCTCAAGGGCTGCCGGGATTACCCCGACTCGCTGCTACAGGCCGCCGTCTCCGCTGTTATGGTGCTTGGGCCAGTGCTGGTTTTGGCGCTGGCTATGTTCGCGCCCTTCTATCTCGACGCATTCAGCGGCCAGGCGTCGGGGATACTGCCTTTGCGGGAGACGGCCACCCGCCCGTTCCTGCTGTTCGTTGCATTGGGCTTGTTTATCCTTCCGTCTCTGGCGTTTCTTGCAAAGATTTTGCTGCGAATGCCGCGGCCCGGGCCCGGCGACGCCCCGGCGGCGGCCGCCGCATTGGTGATAGCGGTTCTTCCCCTCGGCCTATGGATGGCGACGGGCTTCATGTTTGCCATAGTTACCAGCGGAGCCGGAGCCGCAGTGGACGACTTGGGGCGGCGGCTAACCCTGGCCGGGCCGGGCGCCATGGTCGTTGCCGTTGCCGGATACGGCGCAATATCCTTAGCCCGGCGGGGAAATCAACCGGCGGCCTTCGCGCTGCTGCTGCTGGCTTTGGCGTTCTACCTGCTGCTGGGAGCCGAGCTGTTCCACATCGCGGACTCTTTTGGCGGAGCCTGGCGGCGAATGAACACGGTATTCAAGTTCTACTACCAGGCCTGGCTGCTGTTGGGAATCGTCGCCGCCTTTGCCTTGTACGCTTTGTGGCCGGAGCGAGTTTCCGTCCCATCGGCGCGCCGGTGGATCAGCAACGCGGCCACGGCCCTGAAGATCGCCGGGGCAGGGACGCTGGCCCTGTTGCTGGCGGCCTCCTTTTACTACACTGCCGGGGCAATCCTGGACCGGAGCGCGGCCTCCGCCGAAGGGCGAACCCTTGATGGGCTGGCCTTCCTCATAGATACCGACCCCGGGGAATACGCCGCCATAAAATGGCTGCGTGATGAAGCGCAGCCGGGCCGAATCGTTGAGGCTGTGGGCGGCGACTACACCGATTACGGGCGTATCTCCGCCGCTACCGGGCGGGCCACGCTGCTTGGCTGGAAGGGCCATGAAATCCAGTGGCGCGGCTCCCACGAAGCCTTTGCCGGGCGCGAGGAAGCCGTTGCCGCCATCTACTCGGGGCGCGACCCGGCCGAAGCGCGCCGGTTGCTGGAACTCTACGCTGTGCGATACATTTATCTTGGCAGCCGGGAGCGCCAGACCTACGGCGTGTCCGGCCTGCCTCAATACGGAGACTTTCTAAAAACCGCTTTTCACCAGGACGGCGTAATTGTCTACGAAGTATGGGAAGATACACCAGTTGAGTAGCCCCCCAAGTCTCAGATCAGGGAAGCAATGACCCCGACGAATATCGCTGATTCCCTCCTCGGCCGGCCCGCCGCTTTCCTGAGCAATGCAAAGCAAGGGCTGCGGCGATGCGGCTGGCTGGAGGCCGCGTTCTTCGCCGTCATCGTGGTCGCGCTGGGCCTGCGGCTGTTTGAGCTCAGCGGGCGGACGATGCACTATGATGAGGCCATCCACCTGCACTTTTCTTTCAAGCTCGCCAACAGCTCCGGCGGCGCGCTGGGCTGGCCTTGGATTTTCGGCACCAACTACTTTCATTCCGCTTGGATGCACGGCCCGTTCCAGATTGAACTGGTGGCGGCCATCTTCACCATCCTAGGCGACAGCGACTTCACTTCCCGCCTCGCCTATGCGCTGTTTGGAACGGCCCTAGTGGGGCTGCCCTACTTCCTGCGCGACCACATCGGGCGCCGGGGAGCGCTCATCGCGGCGGTAATGCTGGCCCTCTCCCCGGCGCTGCTGTACTTCAGCCGG
Organism: Dehalococcoidia bacterium; assembly: GCA_965213725.1. GTDB lineage: Bacteria > Chloroflexota > Dehalococcoidia > Lucifugimonadales > UBA3495 > VXOI01. Next base: position 429,100 of record OZ243924.1, on the reverse strand, counting down.
TTCGGGCGCAATGACATCATTATGATGTTCTGGGCCGTGGCCCTCTTTACCCTGATGTGGCGCTACCTCCACTCAGAGCGGGAAGCAGGGCGGCGGCGCATATATCTCTATCTGGCGTCTGCGGTGCTGGCGTTCATGTTCGCTACCAAGGAAACGGCCTATTTGCTGACGGCGATTTTCGGGCTGATAATCTTTGTGGCCGCCCTGCCGAAGTTGTGGAATTGGGTCAGGCGGCGGGCCGGACTGGTTCGGGAGGGCACCCAGACCGCATTGCTCTTGCTGCTGATCACCCTGACGCTGCCCCAGTGGTCGGCTATCATCGGGCTGTTTCAGGGACTGCTGGGCCTGACGCTCGCCAACCCCTCCCCCGAGACCGGCAACAACGTGCTGAACGCCGACGGAAGCAAAGGGCTGACCGGCGCTCCGGCTTGGGCGGGAGACACGATATTGCTGCCTCTGTCGAACATCCCCTGGCCTGCCCATGCCTTTGCGATAGTGGCCGGTCTGGCGGCGCTGTTCTGGCTGCTCAGCAGAGGCCCCCTGGAGTGGCGGCGGGTATCCGGCCTGGTCGCTTTGCCGTTGTCCGCTGTCTTTGCCTGCGCTTGGCTGATCTTCCGGCCCTACTCCGGCCTCCAAGAGGGAAACTTAGCTTTACAGACGGCGGATTGGGTTCTGTTTGGCTTGGCCGTGCTTGCCGCAGCAGTGTTTGCTTGGCGGGGCCGTCTCACCCTGGGAAAGGCCGCCTTGCTGATACTCGTCCCGGCGGCGTTGACCGCCCTCTATTCGGTGCTGTTCACCCCGGTTCTGGACGTACAGTCCATAGTCAACGCGGTGTTGCCGGGCGGCGCGACCATCAACGCAGGCGAAGGCGGAGTGCCGGTCAACTACGTCGTCGCCTTGGCAATGCTGCTGGGCACCCTTTCGATTTCCGCGGCCCTGGGCATCTGGTGGCTCGGGAGGACGTGGCTGGTCTGCGCCGCCATTTTCTACACCATCTGGGCGGCCCTTTACACCACCCTGTTCACCAACCTCGCCGGCATATTCACCGGCTCCTGGCAGGGCATGGGCTACTGGATTGCCCAGCAGGACGTGGTCCGCGGCAACCAGCCTTGGTACTACTACTTTGTCAGCTTATCGGTATACGAACTGCTCCCGCTGGCCTTCGGAGCAGCCGGAATAATCTACTTCCTCCGGCGGAAAGACGTTCTCGGCCTGGCTCTGGCCCTGTGGGCCATCCTCTCCCTGGCCGCCTACACCGTGGCCGCCGAGAAAATGCCCTGGCTGGTGGTCAACATCACCACGCCCTTCATCCTGGTTGCCGCCAAGTTCTTGGGGGAACTGGCCGACCGGGCGGACTGGCCGGGCCTAATCCGGCGCGGCGGCGAGCTTATGATCTTGGCGCTGCTGGGCCTCGCGCCGTTCATCGTTGCCGCTGCCGTCTACCTGCTCCTCCATTACCTTGACCCGGCCCGTCCCTTTGGCTCGGCCCACTGGCTCCTCTTGGCCTCCATACTGACAACCTCCTTGGCTGCGGCCTACGTATACCGCGCCGCCGGGCCGGGCCGGGCCGCCCCGTCCGTTGGCCTGGGCCTGGCTGGCCTGCTCCTTGCCTTCGGAGTCTGGGGCGCAGTCCGCGCCGCCTATACCTATGACGACTCCAACGTGGAATTGTTGGTCTACGCCCAAGGCTCCGCAGACCTCCAGGAAACCTACCGCACCCTGGAGCAGGAAGTCTACCCGCTGTCCGAGAGTGTGCAGCCGGTGAAGGTTGACTACGATATGTGGTATCCCTTCCAGTGGTACGTGCGCCACCATACCCGCAATGGGCGTATGTCCTTCCAATGCTTCCGGGCCACCGCTGAAGAGGACGCCGGTTGCATCACGCTGGAGGGAAGCCGCGACGCCGACGGCAGCTACAACTTCGGCAACCCTGGGGGAATGCTGGTCAAGGACGTCCACGCCGGGGACGACAGCGGCGTTCAGGAGGCTTACCAAAGGGACGGCACATTCAGAAACCTTCTCTGGTTCCCGGAAACATACCGCCGGCCCGATGAGAGTATTGGCGATGCAGACCGCCGCGATGAACCCATGCTCGTTCAGCTTGCCCAGGATTTCCCTTTCTTCGCGGATACGGTCACCAGCCGTGAGAGTTGGGCCGGCGTTCTGAATTACCTGCTCTTCCGCGAACTTGAAACCGATTGGTCTGATTCCAAATACTACATCTATACGCCTTGAGGCGGCATTGGGGAAAGTCTATACTGGAATGCTGGCGAACCGGGAATGACGATTAACGAATCCCGACTCCCGGCTGAATCAGGAACGCAAATTGTTAACCTCGAAATGGCATCTGTGGCTGGGCATCGCGGTCAGCGCCGTGCTGCTGCTTTTCTTGGCCTGGCAGGTATACCGAATCGAAGACCCGTCTGGGCTGATTGACGAGCTGGCCTCGGCCAACTGGTTTTGGCTGATTCCGGCAGTGGCGGTTTACTTCGTTGGCGTGCTGTTCCGCGCCCGGCGCTGGCAGTATTTGCTGGCGCCGCTGCGCCCCATTCCGGTGCGGCGGCTCTACCCGGTGGTGGTCATCGGTTACGCCGCCAACAACCTGCTGCCCATGCGCTTGGGGGAACTGGTGCGTTCCTACTACCTGGCGCGGCAGGAGAACTTCAACGCCAGTTCCGCCCTGGGCAGCGTGGCCGTGGAGCGGGTGTTCGACGGCCTGACCCTCATCGCCCTAGTGGCCGTAACCGCGCCGTGGCTGTTGCTGCTGGGGGAATTTGACTGGACTTCGGGAATATCCCAAACCGCGGCGGTGATTCTGGCCGTGGTGGTGGTGCTGATCTTTGGCGGCTTTCTGGCCGTCTTCACGCTGCTGGCCGTCTGGCCCGGGTTTGCCGGGGCGGTGGAGCGGCTGCTGGGGTTGCTGCCGGGCAGGCTGGGCGGACTGTCCCTGCGCTTCTTCGCCTCCTTTGTCTCGGCTCTGGGCATACTCAATTCCCCGCGCAAGCATCTGGCGCTGGCGGCGCTCTCACTGCCCATCTGGATTTGCGAGTTTGCCGTTTACTTGCTGGTATCCTACTGTTTCGATCTCGGCTCGCATTTCAGTTCGGCGGGCGTGTACCTGCTGGGAATCGCGCTGCTGACCGCCACATCCAACTTGGCGACGGGCATACCCAGCGCCATCGGCGGCATCGGCCCCTTCGAGGTGGTGGCCCAGCAGACGCTGACCGCTTTGGGGGTGGCGGTGGGCGTCGCCGTGGACTATGCGCTGGTGGTCCATCTGGTGGCCCTGTGGCTGCCGGTGAATGTGGTGGGCCTGACCATCCTTTGGAAACAGAATCTTAACCTGCGGCAGCTAACCCGCGAACCGGCTCCGGAATCCGCCGGTTCATCTCCGTCCGCGTCGGTCGTCAATTCATCCCCGGCGGGAGGCGATTCTTGAGGGTGGGGATTATCGGGGGCGGGGTGGCCGGGCTGGCCGCCGCCTATGATTTGATCAAGCTGGGCCACTATGCGGAGGTCTTTGAGGTTGCCCCCTTCCTGGGCGGGCAGGCGTCCACCTTCTCGGTGGGCGGCGGGCAGTTGGAGCGCGGCTACCACCACTTATTCGTCAGCGACACCGCCATCACCGAGCTGATTCACGAACTGGGCCTCGGCCACAAACTGGCTTGGCTGGAGTCCAAAGTCGGCCTCTACCATCAAGGCCGAATCTGGGACTTCTCCACCCCCATGGACCTGTTGCGCTTCAAGCCCCTCTCTTTGTGGGATCGCTTCCGGGTCGGACTCTGGACGTTGCGCCTCCAGCGCACCGCCGACTACTCCCGCTTCGAGGGCATCACCGCCACGGAATGGCTGTCGCAGCATATGGGACGCAGGGCCTACGAGGTTCTCTTCGAGCCGTTGCTCCGCGGCAAGTTCGGCGACCACTACGACCAGGTAAGCATGACTTGGCTCTGGGGCAAGGTGCGCTTGCGAGTGGCTTCCCGCGGCAAGGCCCTCCAGAAGGAGCGCCTCGGCTATCCCATGGGCAGCTTCGGCGAGGTCATAGACCGGCTGGCCCAGCGCATTCGGGAACAGGGCGGCGACGTTCACACCTCCGCCTTCGTCAGTCAGGTTCTGATCGACGGCAACCGCGCCACCGGGCTTCAGGTTCAGCTAGGCCGCGATTCCAGCCCCGAGCAGCGCCGCTACGACGCCGTCATCGCCACTACCCCGTCCTATGTCTTCACCCGCCTCGTGCCGCCCATGCCCGATGACTACCAGCAGATGCTCACGGAGGTCAGCTACCTCTCCGCCGTGCTGCTCATCCTGGAGCTCGACCGCCCTCTTACGGCCAAGTACTGGCTCAACATCGCGGATAACGATATGCCCTTCGTTGGCGTAATCGAGCATACCAACATGATTGACAAGGCCCTCTACGGGGGGAAGCACATCGTTTATTTCAGCAACTACCCTGACCGGAACAGCGAACTGTACAATATGGAGCCGGAGGATCTGCTGGCCCTCTTCGTTCCCCACCTGCGTAAGCTGAACCCCGACTTCGACCGTTCTTGGGTGCAGGGCTGCCACCACCACCGCGTTGACGGCGCCCAGCCCATCATTGGCCGGAACTACAGCCGGCGCATCCCGCCGCACCGCACCCCGGTCAGCGGCCTGTACCTAGCCAATACCACCCAGATCTTCCCCGAAGACCGAGGCACCAACTACTCCATCCGCATGGGCCGCCAGGTGGCCCAAATGGTCGCCAGTGACGCCGCCTGACCGTCCCTCAAACCAATACCCTCTCCTGAAGGGAAGGTTAGGGCGGGGGTGAATCTCCGCCAACCGGCATCGTCATTACGCCGTTAAGACGCTGCGACCAGCGTCTTGGCGGGCAGTTTGTCCACGCAGGCCACGCCGCCCTTCATCACCAGCTTGATGGCGTCCTTGTCGCGCAGGACGCTTACGCTTTTCAGCGGGTCGCCAGCCACGGCCAGCAGATCGGCCTGCTTGCCCTTCTCTACGGTGCCGATTTCCTGGCCCAGTCCGATGCACTCGGCGGCCCAGCCGGTGGCGGTCTGGATGGCCTGCATCGGAGTCAGGCCGCGCTCCACCATCAGCTCGATTTCACGGGCGTTGTCGCCATGCACAAAGCCTCCGGCGTCGGTTCCGGCGGTAATCTTCGCTCCGGCCTCAACGGCGCGGTGAAGGCTTTCCTGGTGGGTGTGGAACAGGGCCTCGGCGCGGGCCTTGACGTGAGGGGCGCTGATGGTGGAATGGAATTCGTAGACCTCGAAAGTTGGCGTGAAAAAGGTGTTGTTGTCGGCCATCATTTTCAGCAGGTCGGGGTCGTCGGCCAAGTAGCAGCCGTGTTCCACGGAGCCGACGCCTCCCTGGACCGCCATGCGCAAGCCGGGTCCACCTAGGGCGTGGCACATGGTCAGCTTGCCGTGGGCGGCGGCCTCGTCCACCAGGGCTTGGACTTCATCGGGGCCGAAGGCGATGTCCCTGGGGCCGTGTCCCTGGCGGGAGCTGGCCCCGCCGGTGGTGGCGAACTTGATGACGTCGGCTCCCACCCGCACCATCTCGCGGACGATGCTGCGGACGGCTTCCGGCCCGTTGGCGACGCCGATGGGCCGCATGGGGTCGGTGGCGTAGGCTGTGCGGTGACCGGAGGGGGCCGTCCGATCGCCGATGCCGCCGGTGGGCGAAATGATGGAGACGGCGGTGAGCAGGCGGGGGCCGTTTATCAGCCCTTCGGCGATGGCCTGCTTGAATCCGGCGTCCAGCCCGCCCGCGTCGCGGATGGTGGTGTAGCCCGCGGCCAGCGAGTCCTCGATGGCCTTGGCCGTCTTGAGGTGGGCCAGCGACGCCGGTTCTTCGATCTCCCAGCGGGAAATCAGGGAGTAGTTCTTATCCGCCAGGTGGTCGTGGGTGTCAATGAGGCCGGGCAGCAGGGTCAGGCCGGTCAGATCCATTTCCTCGGCGCCGGGGGGAATTTCCACCGCGCCGCGCGGGCCCACGGCCTGTATCCGGTCTCCGTCCAGCAGTACGGTTGCGTCGGCCAGCGCAGGGCCGCCTGTGCCGTCTATCAAAGTCGCCCCGACTAATGCTTTCATCGCAATGCCTCCCGGCGGCCATAATTGAGATTATGGAAGCAATGCTAGTCAGGGGCGGCGGATGCTGTCAATACGGGCTTGGCCGGTTGTATTCCAAACGCGCGTTGGCATTGCCGACACAATCGAGAATGCCGGGCTGGCGAATGGCTGCCTGAATCAGGATTTTCAGGATTAAAGAATTCGCCGGATGGAAAATCCTTGAAATCCGGCAAATCCTGATTTGGACAAAAGTCTGTAAGCCGGCCCTCGCCCGGCTATAATCCCCGATATGTTTGGGCGGTGGATGCGGATGATGTCGGGTTTATTGCGGGCGCTGGCCCCGGTTTTCGCTATTGCGCTTCTTGCGGCTGCGGCCGGGTGCGGCGTCTCAGTTCACGGGGTGGCATACGTCTCCGAAGTGGACGGAGATGCGGAGGTCTACATTGTTGACCCGGATTCAGGAGAGGCCGCCTTGGTGGAGCGCCTCCCTGCTTCAACCGAGTCGGGGCCGCGATGGTCGGCGGACGGCAAGCGCGTCGCCTTCGTGTCCGGGCAGTCCGGCAGCCTCGACATCCGGGTAGCCAGTGTTGAGGGGACGGAGGCGCCGCGCCGCCTGACGTCATCGGAAGGCAACGAAGAATCTCCCCGGTGGAATGCCGACGGGGATCAAGTGGCATACGTTACCGACCAGGACGGCCATTCCGACGTTTATGTTGTGCCTGTGGATGGGGGAAGCCCGACTCGTATCACATCCGGCGATACCGAGGAATTCTTGGGGGGTTGGTCTCCCGACGGCCAATGGCTGGTTTTCAGCCGCCGGGGAAATGAAGAGTTGAGGGGCCTTTGGCTGCGGAACCCGGCCGGCGTCAATCTGTTCCGGCTTACCAGCGATGATGACCTGGCGCCGGTATGGTCGCCCGACGGAGACGCCATCGCCTTCGTGCGCAACGCGGAAGGCAACCGCGATATCTACCTTTTGCTGCCTGAGGACGATGATGACTGGCGCGGCGCGGTGAATGCCGAACCGCTGATAACGTCCCCGGAGGCCGACCACTCGCCGGCCTGGGCGCCGGATGGCGACACGCTGGTCTACGTTTCGGAGCGTGACGGAAACCCGGAAATCTACGTCTTCGAGACCGACGGTGACGCTCCGCCGCAGCGCCTGACCACCAACGAGGCCGAAGACTCCCAGCCGGTTTGGTCGCCGGACGGGAAGCGCATCGCCTTCGTTTCCGACCTGCACGGCGAGGGCGAGATATTTGTGATGGACGCCGACGGCAGCAACCAGCAGCGCCTTACCTACAACGGCGCCAGGGACCATTCGCCGGACTGGTAGCCGCCTCTCCCTGATTCAAATAAAGAATCGCCTGTATGCTATACTCGTTCCCATTCGGACAGGCCCGGGAATCGTAATGGACTATGGCAATATCGCGCCCATCATGGGCAGTCTGTGGTCGCCCATTGCGGCGGTGTCCAGCCGCTGGCGAGGGCAGGACAACGCCCAGATTTGCGTGTCCATCGGCGGCGCGTCCATCGTCGCGGAGCGCCCCCGGGTCGTGACGCAGATATACAAGACCAACCACAGCCACGAAATGATAATGGGCAGCGGCGCCTTCGCCCTGAATTTTCCTAGGGCGGAACAACTGGACTGGATTAAGCGTTTCGGGCTGTCTTCGGGCCGCGACTGCAACAAACTTGACGGCGGCGAATACGCGACGGGCGGAACGGGCAGTCCGCTGCTGTCCGACTGCTGGGGATGGCTGGACTGCCGGGTGGTGAACGCAATGGATGGCGGCGATATGACCTGCTTTTTGGCCGAGGTGATAGACGGCCTGACCGTCAGTTCCGGTCAGCCGTTATGGTGGCGCGACGCCCGCCTGCGCATCCCCGAGGACTGGATGCGGGTCTGGAACGAAAAGCAGGCCGCCGAAGTCGCCTTTTCCCGCGCCAATATGTCCGGCATAACGAAGAATTAAACACCGAGAACGCCGACATTGCAGAGGGGATAGGAAAAATTTCTGCGGCCTCTGTGCGCTCTGTGCTGAATTGAAAATGATGGAAACCATGCGCTCATACATTGAGGAGATTCACGCCGCGCCGCACAAGGCAGTGCTGGCCGTCTCCGGCGCGGGAACGCAGGCGGTGGCCTGGCTGCTGGGGGTGAGCGGGGCGTCCCGCACCATACTGGAGGCAGTGGTTCCTTATGGACGGCTGGCGATGCGGGACTTCCTGGGGTTTGAGCCAACGCAGTCGGCCTCGGCGGAAACGGCTCGGCAGATGGCCCGCCGCGCCTTTCAGCGGGCCCGGAGCCAGCTTGAAGATGATTCTCCCGCCGTGGGGCTGGCCTGCGCCGCAGCCATTGCCACCGACCGCTACCGGCGGGGCGACCACCGCGCTTTCGTGGCGGCATACGGCGCCGCATCCGCCGCCCTTTGGTCGCTGACGTTCCACAAGGGGTTGCGCGACCGGACGGGGGAGGAAGAAGTGGTGAGCCGCCTTATCGTGTTGGCCTTGTCGGAGTTTTCGGGGCTGAACCCGGAGCTGGAATTGGGCCTTACCGCCGGGGATTCGCTGGAGATGGAGCGCGTCGCCCGGCCCGAACCACTGGTGGAACTGCTGGCCGGAGACGCGCGCTGGGTAGTGCGCCTCCCGGACGGGAGTATGGAGGCGGAGGGCGAAGCTCCTTCCTTGCTGCTGCCCGGTTCCTTCAACCCATTGCACGCCGGCCACCGGGAGATGATGGCCGCCGCCGCCAGCGCTACCGGTCAATACGGCGCTTTCGAGTTGTCGGTGACCAACGTGGATAAGCCGCCGTTGGAAAAAGTCGAAATACTGGGGCGGCTGGCCCAGTTCGGCCCCGATGATACGGTATTGCTGACCCGCGCCGAGACCTTCCAGAAGAAAGCGGCCCTGTTCCCCGGTAGCATGTTTGCGCTGGGCTGGGATACGGCGGTGCGGCTGGTGGCCCCGCGATACTATGGCGGCGAACCGGCGATGATGCTGGCTTTGGCCGAGATGATGGCCGGGGGCGCGAAGTTCTTGGTGGCCGGGCGGGCCGACGGCGACAGCTTTCGGACGCTGGCCGACGTGGACGTGCCGGCCGGGTTCGCGCCGATGTTCGCGGGGATTCCCGAAGGCGAGTTCCGGCGGGACGTTTCCTCTACGGAGCTGCGGCAGCGTCAGGGCGGGAGTTAGAATGTCATGCCGAGAGACAGCTTTCCTACGGGAGTAGCAGAGCAACTGAAGTGGTACGTCTATCGCTTGATTGACCCGCGCAACGGCGAAACTTTCTACGTGGGAAAAGGGCAGGGAAACCGCGTTTTCGCGCACGCCAATGGCAGTTTTACGGATTCGAGCGGTGCCGATACGGATGAAAAAGAAAACGCCACCGACTTGAAGTTACAGCGCATTAAGGAAATCAACGCTGCCGGACTGGAGGTGGGCCACGTTGTCCATAGGTATGGAATAGATAGCCAGCGAGTCGCCTACGAAATCGAAGCTGCCCTGATTGACGCCTACCCGGGGCTTGCCAACAAGGTGACAGGCCGCGGCTCGAAATCCTTTGGGCTCCGCCACGTGGAAGAAATAATCCGGGAATATGAAGCGGAACCCTTCCAGGTTTCGCATCGGCTGATTCTCATTTCCATAGGTGTGCTCTTCCGCCACGAAAATTTCAGCGTTTATGAAGCGGTTCGGTGTGCGTGGAAGGTCAAAAAGAGCAGGGCCGAAGAATGCGAGATTGTGCTTGCTCGTTACGGCAAGCTAGTTGTCGGGGTGTTTCGTCCAACGAAATGGATTGAGGCTACGCATAATAACTTCCCCAAAGAACTAGACCAGGACATACCCGGCAGGTGGGGATTCATTGGGAAAAACGCTGAGCCGGAAGTAGAGAAAATGTACCTGCACAAAAGGGTTCCAGACCGGTTTTTGCCCAAGAAAGGCGCCCAGACTCCGTTCCGCTATTGCTACCCCGACGGCCAGTAGACATCAGACGGCGACCTGCCTCAATTGACACTACCCCAACCCGGTGGTATATTCCCGTGCGCTGGCGACGGCCCGATTCCCGGCGCAATGCATCCAATCGCATCCGTCTCTCAATCCTGAAAATCCTGATTCAGACATAAGGAAAATTCATACACCTACGCCGCTTCAGGTGTTCAACCCCGAAATTTTCACCGAAAACTGGACCGCGGTGGCGGTTTCGGCCTTTGTCGCCGCTGCCGCCATCATCGGGATGTTCACCGCCACTCAGCTTCTGTCGGCGCGGCGGAAGTCCGAGACCAAGCCGACCACCTACGAGTGCGGCATTCCGGCCACCCCTTACGTCCGGGACGTTTCCTCTACGGAGCTGCGGCTGACTGGCGATGGACAGTTAACGAATACGCTGAGAGGCAGCTCCCCGTCAGCGGACACGTTTGAGGTTAGGCATTCCCTGATTTTGTTCAACATCAGTGTCGCGTACCCGAAGGAAACTAGTGATCCTTACGAGGCGACAAGCTATGCGTGGAGGGCGAATCTCGACCGCCTTGAACAGTACGACCTGGTGCTGGGTCATGCCAGAGGAGTGGTTGTTGGCGCCTATCGTCCGTTGAGATGGATTCCTGCTACCGTGCGGGATTTCCCCCTCCGCTTGAAGGAAGATTCGCCCGGCCGCTGGGGGTTTGTTGGTGAACCGGCCGATAAAGAGATTTGGCAGTACTACGTGGGGAAAAGAGTTCCTGAAAAATACAGGTCTCAGAACCCTGTCCGGTATTGCGACAAGCCAGCATAAATCCGCGCGGCAAGACGCCTTGAATTGACACTCCCGTAGCCTGGTGCTATATTCCCCTCCGCTGGCTACAAGCACTCTGGAGCTGAACGCGCTGCCTTGGGGCTGCGTTTCGAGGACGCCGAATCCGTGCCGCCTATGCTGCTTGACATTTTCAACCCGGAAATCTTTACCGAAAACTGGACCGCGGTGGCGGTTTCGGCCTTTGTTGCCGCTGCCGCCATCATCGGGATGTTCACCGCCTCTCAGCTTCTGTCGGCGCGAAGGAAGTCCGAGACCAAGCTGACCACCTACGAGTGCGGCATTCCGGCCACCCCCTACATCTGGTCCAACATCAACGTCCGGTTCTACATCTTCGCCATACTGTTCCTGATATTCGACGTGGAAGCGGTGTTCCTGTTTCCCTGGGCGGTGATATTCTTGCAGGATCAGGTCACGTCCCTTCCCTTCTACGCAATGATGCTGTTTCTGGCGGTGCTGGGGTTCGCCATCGTGTACGCTTGGCGCAAGGGGGTTCTCGAATGGCAGAAATAACTCCCGTCCAAATTGAAATGGGAACCGGCAACCGGCCCGGAGCCAGTCTCTTCGACCAGACCATCGGCTCTGCGGCCCCGCAGGTTATCACCACCACCACCGGCCAGCTCTTCGCCATGGCGCGCAAGTCGTCCTTGTGGACGCTCAGCTTCGGCTTGGCCTGCTGCGCCATCGAGATGATTTCCACCTACATGGCCCACCACGACTTCGACCGCTTTGGCGTGGTGACCTGGCCTTCGCCGCGCCAGTCCGACGTGATGATCGTGGCCGGCACGGTGGTCAAGAAGATGGCGGAGCCCATCCGCCTGCTCTACGAGCAAATGCCGGAACCCAAGTGGGTCATCGCCATGGGAAGCTGTGCCACCAACGGCGGGCCGTATTACCGCTCTTACTCCGTGGTGATGGGCGTTGACCACATTGTGCCGGTGGACGTTTACGTTCCCGGCTGTCCGCCTCGCCCGGAGGCCCTGCTCTACGGCATCCTGAAACTCCAGGAAAAAATTATGCAGGATGCGGGCCGCAAGTGACGGAATCCGGCGAAATCCCAGAAGAAGTCGGCGTAGAAGAAGCGGAACCCGAGGGGCCGGACCTCAGCTCCCTCAGCGCAGACGCGCGCGCCCTGCTGGATTCCGCACTTGACGTTCTGCGCGACTACCGCCCCCGGCCCGGCCCGCCGCTGATGGGGAACGGCAGCGGCCTCCCGCAAGTCATCGTGGAACGGGAGCAGATCCCCGGCGTCTGCCGGGCTATGAAGGATGACGAACGCATCGGCGTGAAGATGCTGCTGTGCCTGACCGCCGTAGATTACCCGCCGGGCGGCGGGGCCGCGGCCGGCCATGGCCGGCCGCAAGCGCGGGGCGGCGAGGCGGCGGAAGGCGAGGCGGAGGCCGGCGGACGGGTGGAGATGGTCTACGTGCTGCAATCACTGGAGCCGGAGCGCACCATCGTCCTGAAAACCGAGGCCCCCTACGATGATCCGGTTGTGCCCTCGGTAACCCCGGTATGGCGGGCCGCCGACTGGTATGAGCGCGAGGCCCACGACCTGTTCGGCGTGGCTTTCGCCGGGCACCCTGATCTGTCGCCGTTGCTGCTGTATGATGAGTTCGAGGGTTATCCGGGGCGCAAGGAATTTCCCTTCTACGAATACCGGGAGTTCTAGGAGCGGGGGAAGAGAAACGTGATAGGGAGAAGCCTCGCGTCGGCACGGGTGCGCTATCCCGCTCCTCAATCCTCCGGCCTGACTGCTGATTATGGAACGTCTGACATTGACCGCGCGAGTGGAGCTGGAGGATGCCAGGTTTGTGGCCCGCATAGAGGGCATCCCGCCATCCGTGGAAATGCCGCGGGGAGAGGGCGAGTCCCCGGATTCGGCCCGGGAGGAACTGATTCAGGCGATGCTGTCGTGGATTTCCAGCCAGGATTGCGCCGAGAGCATGGCCGGGGCGTTGTCCGAGGCGGGCTTCCCGCAAATAGACCAGAACCCGGACGGAAGGCCGACCGAACTGGAGCTGGAGTTTATCCCCTGCGCCGAGTTCCCGTTATCCGTCCGGTGAGCAGCCCTTCGGCAAGTCCGAGATGAAAGACAGGATTGTATACCGGATAGAGGAATCCGGAACCGGAAACTCATTCCAGGCGGTTTGCCCGGAGTTGCTGATTACGGCTTTCGGGGATACGCCGGAGGATGCCCGAAAGGCGCTCCGGCAACAGGTGGCGGAATACTTGGAAGACTGCGATAATCTGGGCGCGCTGGATGAGGCCCTAATCGAGGCCGGGTTCTATTTTGATGGCGATGTCTGGATGAGCAACGAAGTGAAGCCGGTTGAAGGGCCGGACATAGTGATTCTGTAACGAAAAGGCGACGCCCCTTGCCCGGTCTCTCCCGGAGGGACAGGGGCCTCCCGGAGGGGAGGAAGAAGGTGGTATGGATTTCAGGAATGGTTGAGGCCGCCGGCAACGCAATCGCCAATCCTTCGGCTCCGCTAAGGACGGACGCCGAACCGATCGAGATGCTGCTCAACATGGGGCCGCAGCATCCCTCGACCCACGGCGTCTTCCGAATGGTGCTGTGGGTTGACGGCGAGAAGGTGGTGGACCTCGTTCCCCATATCGGCTACCTGCACCGCGGCTCGGAAAAGCTGTGCGAGGGCGAGCAGTACCATCAGGTAATCACGCTGTTCGACCGGCTGGATTACATCGCCAACTTCAACAACGAACACGTCTACGTCCGCGCCGTCGAGAAGCTGATGGGCTTGGAAGTGCCGGAACGGGCGGAGTACCTGCGGGTCATACTCTGCGAACTGAACCGCATCGCCAGCCACCTGCTGTTCATCGCCACCATGGGGCTGGACGCCGGGGCGATGACCCCCTCGATGTTCTGCTTCCGAGGGCGCGAGCGCATCCAGGCGCTGTTCGAGGCAGTGTCCGGCGCGCGAATGATGCACAACTACTTCCGGATCGGCGGCCTCAAGGAGGATGTGCCGGAGGACTTTCTGCCCCGCCTTGTCGAGCTGATGCCCCTGATACGGGGAGACTTGGAAGAGTCGGACAAGCTGCTCAGCTTCAACGAGATTTTCTTGGCGCGGTTGAAGGACGTGGCCCCGGTGACGGCGGAGGACGCCATTGACTTCGGGCTGACCGGCCCGTGCCTGCGGGCGTCTGGGGTGGACTACGACGTGCGCAAGGCCGCGGCTTACTCCATTTACGACCGGTTCGACTTTGATGTTCCCATCGGGCTGGACGGGGACTGCTGGGATCGCTACTACCTGCGAGTGCAGGAGTGCTACGAGTCTATCCGTATCATCGAGCAGGCCATGGAACAGATGCCGCCGGAAGGCAGCGTGCTTTCCTCCTTGGGGCGCAGGCTGATTCGCCCGCCCGCCGGGGAAGTCTACGTGCGGGCCGAAAATCCGCGCGGCGAGATTGGCGTCTATCTGGTCAGCGACGGGGCCGACCGCCCCTATCGCCTCAAGGTGCGCCCGCCGTCCTTCTGCAACCTGTCGGCCATCCGCCATATGCTCATAGATACCTGGGTGGCGGACACGGTGGTGATCCTGGGATCCCTGGACATCGTGATGGGCGAGGTTGACCGCTGATGCCCGCCCTGCTGTTCATAAGCTGGGCCGACTTCGGCTGGATCGTGCTGGGGCTGTTCATCATGTTCACGGCCCTGTCCATCATCGTGCTGTCGCTGACGTGGCTGGAGCGCAAGGCGCTGGGCCGGTTGCAGCGGCGGCTGGGGCCGACCCGCACCGGGCCAATGGGGCTGATGCAGCCCATTGCCGACGCCATCAAGCTGGTAATCAAGGAGGACATAGTCCCAACCTCCTCGGAGAAGGCCATTTTCTGGGGCGCCCCGCTCATAGTGATGCTGTCCGCGTTTATGATATGGGTGACCATACCGGGCGCCCAGAATGCAGTTATCAAGAACTTGGACTTGGGACTGTTCTATATCATCGCCTTTTCGGTTATCGGCATCCTGGGGCTGGTGCTGGCAGGTTGGGGTTCGGCCAACAAGTACGGCACGCTGGGCGGGCTGCGGGCGGCGGCGCAACTGGTAAGCTACGAAATCCCCATCATCATGGTGGCGGTGGCGGTGGCGATGCTGGCGCAGTCCCTGGATTTGCGGGAAATCGTGGCGCAGCAGAGCAGCTACCCCTTCGCGCTGGTGCAGCCGCTGGGTCTGGTGGTGTTCTTCATCGCCGGACTTGCCGAGGTGGGGCGCACTCCCTTCGATATTTACTTTGCGGAATCGGAAATCGTGGGCGGGCCGTTTGTCGAGTACAGCGGCGCCCACTGGTCGCTGTTCTTCTTGGCCGAATACATCAACACCTTCGCCATCGCCGCGCTGACGGTCATATTGTTCTTCGGCGGCTGGCTGGGGCCGGGGCTGTCGGGCTACTGGGCCGTCATCTGGTTCCTAGTCAAGGTCTACTTGGTCATACTGGTGATTTTCTGGATACGGGGAACGTTCCCGAGGCTGCGCATTGACCAGTTGATGGCCTTTGCCTGGAAGGTGGTGGTGCCGCTGTCGTTCCTGACCGTGGTGATGACCGCAATCTACCAGTTCTACGGGTGGCCGGCTTGGTCGCTGACCCTGATGTCATTGGCCGGGCTGGTGTGGGTGGCATACGCGATCTTCCGCCGGATGGCCGGGCCAGCCAGCCGGGTGGCCCAGGTGAGAGCGCGGCAGGAGGCGCTGATGGCGTCTCGCCGCCACCGCGGCAATCCAAGGCCGGGGGTTGCGCCCCGCGCCAACCCGCCTGTACAAGAGACGGGAGACTAATATGTGGAACAGTGTAAAGGGAATGTTCATAACCCTGCTCTCGTCGGCCAAGGGGCTTCGGGAGCCGGTGACAAGGCAATATCCGGCCACCGGCAACCTGTTGCAGCGGGAAGAAGCGCCGACCCCGGTGCAGGCCCGGTTCATGGGCTTCCCGGCGCTGACCTGGGACAATGAGGTCGGCGAACCCTACTGCACCAGTTGCATGGTGTGCATCCGCCACTGCCCGACGCAATGTATGTCGGCCACTATGCAGGACAATCCCCTGCAAGCCGAAGGCAAGAGCGCCCGCCGCAAAATAGTGGAGAGCTTCGAGATAAATCTCAACCGCTGTATCCTGTGCGGAATCTGCGTGGAATGGTGCAACTTCGACGCCATTGTGATGTCCCACGAACACGAGATGAGCACCTTTGCCCGTAACGGCGACCGGGTGGACCTGCCGGAGCTGCTGGAACTGGGCTGGAAGCACCAGCAGGAGACCGGCTGGATTCCGCCCACGAAACGGGCGAAGTAGGGGACGTTCCCACCCTGACCCCCCGGAGAAAGAGGGGATTTCAGACACGTTTTGACGGGACGATGATTCGCTAGATGTCTTGGGCTTTGTTCATAGTGTTGGCCGTGGTCACTCTGGGCGGCGGACTGGCGGTCGTCGTGACCCGGAACGTGGTCCACGCGGCGCTGGCGCTCTTGGTATCGCTGGTGGCGGTAGCGGGCGTCTACCTGGTGCTTTACGCCGAGTTCTTGGCGCTGGTGCAGGTGCTGATATATGGCGGGGCTATTGTAATTGTGCTGATATTTGCCATAATGCTGACCCGCAGCGCCGAGTATCCGCGCACGTCGGACAACAGGCAGTGGCCGCTGGCCGCGGCGGCGGCGCTGGGCCTGCTGGGCGTGCTGGTCCCGGCTTTCCTGATCAACTCGGTGCGGGACACGGAGGCGCAGAACGCCGCGTTCACTGACATCGGCAAGTCGCTGTTCACCACTTGGGCCGTCCCCTTCGAGATTGCCTCTCTGGTGCTGCTGGTGGCCCTCGTGGGCGCCATAATCATCGCCCGCTCCGGGCCGGGAGAGGGCTAGGCTTTGGTCGATCTGGTCTGGTTCCAACTCCTGAGCGCCGCCCTTTTCGTCATCGGGCTGTATGGAGTTTTGGCGCGGCGCAGCGCGGTGCTCATTCTGATGTCCATTGAGTTGATGCTGAATGCGGTCAACATAAACCTGATTGCGGCGGCCTCCCATATGGAGGGCTTTGGCAGTTTCAGCAGCTTCGACGGACAGCTCATCGCAATTTTCATCATCACCGTAGCCGCCGCCGAGGTCGGATTGGCCTTGGCCATCATCCTGCGGATGTACCGCAACCGCTCCACGGTGAACGTGGACGAAATTGACTTGATGAAATGGTAGTAACACTCCTGCTCATTCAACCGGCCGGAATTGGGGCCAAGGCAACGGGAGCATCCTGCTGATGCAGTGGGCCTGGCTCATTCCGGTGTTCAGCTTCGCCGTCGCGCCGATCATTGTGGTTATCGGCAATCGTCTGCCCTCCATGTTCAGAATGCCGGGGGGCGCGCTGCTGTCCATTTCCGCCATTGCCGCAGGGTTCGTTTTCTTCTGGATTGCGCTGTTCGGCTGGCTGGACGCTTCCGCGGCAACGGAGCAATGCTACGTTGCGGCAGGCAGCGAGGCCCTGACCTGCAACTACGAACGGACCTGGTTCAATGCCGGGCTGCCCAACGAACTCGGCAGCGTGGCCCTGACTTGGGGCTTCTTCGTTGACCCGCTGACCATCGCCATGCTGGGGCTGGTCACCTTCGTCGCCTTGATGGTTCAGATTTATTCCTTGGGCTATATGCACGGCGACCCGCGAATCAATTGGTACTTCGCAGTCCACGCGCTGTTCGCCGCCTCGATGCTGACCATCATCCTGTCCGACAGCTTCCTGCTGCTGTACGTGGCCTGGGAACTGGTGGGCGTTTGCTCCTACCTGCTCATCGGCTTCTGGCACGAGCGTCCAGCGGCGCGGGAGGCGGCCAAGAAGGCGTTTATCGTGACCCGCATCGGCGACGTGGGGCTGCTGGTGGGCATACTGCTGTTGTGGCGGGAGGTCGGCACGTTCAGCATGACCGACGCCTTCGCGGCAGTGCAGGCCGGAACGCTGGGCGAGGGGGTGACCGTCGCCGCTGCCCTGCTGCTCTTCCTGGGAGCGATGGGCAAGTCGGCGCAGATCCCCTTCCACGTCTGGCTGCCGGACGCTATGGAGGGGCCAACGCCGGTCAGCGCGCTGATCCACGCGGCGACGATGGTAGTGGCCGGGGTGTTCCTGGTGGCCCGGGCCTTCCCGCTGTTCGAGGCTTACGGCGGCACGCCGTTGCTGGTGGTGGCAATCGTCGGGCTGGTGACGGCGCTGGCGACCTCCACCATAGCCTTGGTGGCTACTGACATAAAGCGTATCCTAGCCTACTCGACAGTCAGCCATCTGGGGCTGATGATGCTGTCATTGGGGGCCTTCGGCTACACCGCGGCCATATTCCACCTGCTGGCCCACGGCTTCGCCAAGGCGCTGCTGTTCCTTGGGGCGGGCAGCGTCATTCACAGCACCGAGGAACAGGAAATTTCCAGGCTGGGCGGTCTGCGGCGGGTGATGCCGATTACCACCATCGTATTTGCTATCGGCGCGATGTCGCTGGGCGGCATACCTATACTGGCCGGTTTCTGGAGCAAGGACGAGATATTGCAGGCGGTGAGCCACGGGCGGAACCCGGCGTTCATCGTGTTCGCGCTGATAACGGCCCTGCTCAGCGCTCTGTATATGGGGCGGGCGCTGTTCGCGACTTTCTTCGGCAGACTGCCGCAGGAACTGGAGCATACCCACGAGTCGCCGCCGGTGATGACAGCGCCGCTGCTGCTGCTGGCGGTCTTGGCCGTCGGGTTCGGGTTCATCAGCTTCAACTGGCCCGGGGCCTTCGGCGGGTTCGGCTACTTCGTGTTCTACGACAAGGGCCACGGGTTTGAGTTCACTTGGTGGATTGGGATCCTGTCGGCCCTAATGGCAATCGGCTCCTTCGCATTCACTTACTTGGTTTACGAGCGGCGCAGCATATCGCTGGAGTCCGCCCGGCAGAGGTTCCAGCCCTTGCTGCGGGTGGTGGAGAACAAGTATTACTTCGATGAAGTCTACCAGTGGGTTATTGACCGGGTGGTGCTGGTCTTTGCCGCATTCATCGGTTTCTTCGACCGGGCCATCGTCAACGATATAGCAGTCAACGGCCCGGCCGACACCGTGCGGAGGCTGGGCGTCGCCTTGCGGCTGCACGTAACCGGGCACCTGTACAGCTACGCCTTGGCGATGACGCTGGGCGTGGTGGGACTAGGCGTCTTCTGGTGGCTGATTACCTGATGATAAAGCCGTCTGAATCAGGATTTTCGAGCCCAAAGGATTTCCGGGATGGGCCGGGGGAATCTTGGTCATCCTGTAATCCGGTTAATCCCGGTTCGGACAAAGGGCGGCGGCCGTGAGCAACTTCGACAGCGTTGCACTGCTGCTGCTGATTTTGGTGCCGCTGGCCGGGGCCGGGCTGATGATGTTCATGCCCGGTGACCGGCCCAAGGACTCGTGGCACTTCGCCCTTTTCATTGGCGCAATATCGCTGGTTCTGTCGGTGCTTGTCTTCGCCCGGTACGATTACAACGCAGGCGGTTTCCAGTTCGTCCGCACCTATGACTGGCTGCCTGGGCCGCTGGACATCAGCCTAGCGCTGGGCGTTGACGGAATCGCGGCTCCGCTGGTGGTGCTCAACGGCATAGTGCTGATGGGCGGGGTGATAATCTCGCAGAACATCACCTACCGCACCCGCGAATTCTTCGTGCTGCTGCTGGCTCTCGCCGCGGGCGTCTACGGCGTGTTCGCGGTGCGCGACCTGTTCTTCCTGTTCTTTTTCTACGAGCTGGCCGTGCTGCCGATGTATCTGCTCATCGGAGTGTGGGGCAGCAGCACGGACTTTGGCACCTTCCTGCGGACAAAAGAATACGGGGCGATGAAGCTCATCGTCTTCCTCGTTGCCGGAAGCATCCTCATCTGGGTGGGCATACTGGCGGTTTACGCCGAGGCGTCGGGCCAGGGCGACGGGACGTTCTCGCTGCAAACCCTGGCCCAAATGGCTGAGAACGGGCGGTTCGACAGCACCTTCCAGACGCTGGTGTTCCCGCTGTTCATGGTGGGGTTCGGCTCTCTGGCGGGCCTCTGGCCGTTCCATACCTGGTCGCCCGACGGACACGTGGCGGCGCCCACGGCGGTTTCCATGCTCCACGCCGGGGTGCTGATGAAGCTGGGAGCTTACGGCATTATCCGCGTGGGGATTTTCCTGCTGCCGGAAGGGGCGGATAACTGGATGCCGGTGCTGATTGCGCTGGGAACGGTCAACGTGCTGTACGGCGCGATGTCCGCGATGTCGCAGCAGGACCTGAAATACGTCATCGGCTACTCCAGCGTCAGCCATATGGGTTATGTGCTGATGGGCATTGCCACGCTGGACAGCATCGGCATGGCAGGCGCTGTGTTGCAGATGTTCTCCCACGGGGTGATGACCGCCCTGATGTTCGCGCTGGTGGGGGCGATATATGACCGGACGCACATCCGGGACATCAACGTGCTGAACGGGCTGTTCGGGCGGATGGGAGTCACCAGTTTCTTCTTCGCCATCGCCGGGCTATGCTCCTTGGGGCTGCCGGGAATGAGCGGGTTCATAGCCGAGTTCATGGTGTTCACCGGGGCTTTCCGAACCTACCTGCCCTTGGCGGTATTGGCGGTCATCGGGGCCGCGATTACCGCGGTATACATCCTGCGGCTGCTGGCGCGCACCTTCTTTGGCGAGCCGGATGCCCGTTTCTTGAGCGAATACGGGGGAGCCGGGCTGTCCGATGCCGGGGTTCTGGAAAAATCGGTGGCCGGGGCCTTCGTGCTGATCATAATCTTCGTTGGCGTCTGGCCGGAGCCTATGATGCGGGTGATCAACGTCAGCGTAGCCACCATACCGGGAGTCTAGGCAGCCGTGTCGTTAACCGCAAATCTCGACCTGCTCACGCCGGAGTTCGCCCTAGCGGGTTTGGCGTTCTTGGTGTTCGCGGCGGATCTGGTGCTGCCCGAAAACCGGAAGCATCTGCTGGGCTGGCTTTCGATTGCCGGGCTGCTGGCGTTGATTGCCGTTTCAGTAATCATGCTCTGGGGCGTGGAGGAGACGCTGTACGACGGGCTGCTGGCGGTGGACGATTTCTCGCTGTGGTTCAAGGTGCTGTTCATGGGCATCGGGGTGTTCATCATCCTGAGTTCGTTGGACTTCGTGAGCCAGCACCTGGAGCACCAGGGGGAATTCTACGGAATTGTGCTGTTCTCAGTGCTGGGCATGAACGTGATGGCCCAAGCGCGGGAACTGCTGACGGCCTACATCGCCCTGGAACTGCTGAGCTTCAGCCTCTACGTGCTGGCGGCCTATGCCCGGGACAGCGCCAAGTCCAACGAGGGCGGGCTGAAGTACATCATTGTCGGCGCCTTCAGTTCCGCCATCCTGCTGTACGGCGTAAGCATGGTGTACGGCGTGCTGGGAGTGACCAAGTTCGAGGCCATCGCCGCCGGGCTGGCTGCGGCCGACGCCGTGAGTCCGTCGCTATGGGTGGGAGTGGCGCTCATCCTGGTGGGCCTGGGTTTCAAGGTGGCGGCGGTGCCGTTCCATATGTGGGCGCCGGACGTTTACGAGGGCGCGCCCTATCCCATCACCGCATACCTGTCCATCGGCTCCAAGGCGGCGGCCTTCGCGCTGGTGCTGCGGCTGGCGGCCGAGGGGTTTGTGCCGGCGGGCGACCGCTGGGAGCAGTGGCAGTTGATTCTGGCGGTGCTGGCGGCGGCCACGATGATGGTCGGCAACTTGGTGGCGCTGGCGCAACGCAATCTGAAACGGCTGCTGGCCTACTCCAGCATCGGCCACAGCGGGTTCATCCTAGCCGGGGTGGCCGCCCTGTCCCTGGACTCCAGCCTGCCGTCCAACGGCGTGATGCTGTATCTGGTGGGCTATTCCGTCACCAACTTCGTGGTGTTCGGCGGGCTGATTTCCTTCTTCAACATGACCGGCAAGGAGATGATGTCCGACCTGGCCGGGCTGGGAGGCACTCAGCCGTTCTTGGCCGCATCCATCGGCATCGGTATGTTTTCGCTGGCCGGGCTGCCCATTTTCGCCGGATTCGCCATCAAGTTCTACCTGTTCACAGCCGTTGCCGACGAGGGTTTCCTGTGGCTGGCCGGCCTGGCGGTATTCGCCAGCCTGGTTTCTCTGTACTACTACTTGCAGGTAATCCGGTGGATGTATATTGCCCCGGCGGAGGGCGAACCGGCCTACGGCCATGGCTACGGCTACGAACACGTGGACGCGGAACACGGCGATGAGCATGACGGCGAAACCGGCGACGGCCACGAAGCGGAGCCGGCCCGGCGTTACGGCGCGACGCAGTTTGAGACCCACCCGGCGCTGGGCCGCCGTCCCTCGCTGACGGTTATTGCGGTGCTGGGGGCCGGGCTGCTGGCCGTGTTCTGGATTGGAGTCTATCCCTCCCCGCTGCTGGACACCATCGAAGCAGCAAGCAAGGCCATATTGCCATGATTATTGCCGTTATTGGCAGCAGCCGCCCGCAGAATCAGGAGCTTCTCGATTTGGGTGAAGGCGTGGGCCGGGAACTGGCCCGGCGCGGCGTGACGCTGGTCTGCGGCGGGCTGAGCGGCGTGATGGAAGCCGTGTGTCGGGGGGCCAAAGCCGAGGGCGGCTCCACCATCGGCATCCTGCCGGGCCGCCAGCCGGATGAGGCCAACCGCTACGTGGACATCCCCATCGTCACCACCATGGGTTACTCCCGCAACATTATCGTGGTGCATACCGGAGCCGCAGTCATCGCCGTGGGCGGCGCCTTCGGAACGCTGTGCGAAATCGCCTATGCCCTGGATGCCAATATCCCGGTAATTGGGTTGAAAACCTGGCCCCTTACCGCCACTGGGGAAGGCACGCCCATCCACGACCGCATCATTCGCGCGGCTGACCCGGCGGACGCCGTGGAAAAGGCCATCGCCGCCGCCAAGACGCGCGGGGCCTAGACAGTATTCCGCAGTTCCCTCTCACCCGCAGAGAGGGGCCGGGAGAGGGGACGGAATGAGCAGCCCAACGATAGTATCGGTACAGGGCCGGGAGGCGCTGGATTCGCGCGGCAATCCCACCGTGGAGGCCGAGGTGCGCTTGTCCAACGGCGTGACCGCCCGCGCGCTGGTTCCGTCGGGCGCCAGCACTGGCAGCCACGAGGCGGTGGAACTGCGGGATGGCGAAGCGGCGCGTTTCGGCGGGCGCGGCGTGACGCAAGCCGTTTCCCACGTCAGCGGCGCGCTGAGCCGCTGCCTCGCCGGGCATTCGCCTTTCGACCAAGCCGCCGTTGACCGGCAAATGATTGACTTGGACGCCACGGCCAACAAGAGCCGGTTGGGGGCCAACGCCATCTTGGCCGTGTCGCTGGCAGTGGCCCATGCCGCCGCCGCATCGCAGGGGATCAGCTTGTGGCGGCGCTTGGCGCGCACGCCTGAAAATGCCGAGGGGCCGGTCAGTATGCCAGTGCCTATGTTCAACATCCTGAACGGAGGACGGCACGCTTCCAACTCTGCCGATATTCAGGAATTCATGGTTCTCCCTGTGGGGCTGCCCACCTTTTCCGGCGCGCTGCGGGCCGGAGCCGAG
Organism: Dehalococcoidia bacterium; assembly: GCA_965213725.1. Taxonomy (GTDB): domain Bacteria; phylum Chloroflexota; class Dehalococcoidia; order Lucifugimonadales; family UBA3495; genus VXOI01. Next base: position 405,688 of record OZ243924.1, on the reverse strand, counting down.
ATTTACCAGGCGCTGCGCTCGCTGCTCCACGCCGGAGGCCACAACCTGAACGTGGGCGACGAAGGCGGCTTCGCGCCATCGTTGCCGTCCAACCGGGACGCGCTGGAGCTGGTGCTAAAGGCGGTGGAATCAGCCGGCTACCGCCCGGGCCGCGACGTATATCTGGGGCTGGACGTGGCCGCCACAGAGCTTTACACGCCGGATAAACACGGGGCCGCCGCGGGCAAGTACGTTCTGGAGCGGGAAGGCGCTGCGCTGTCCTCGGAAGAACTCATTGGCCTGTATGACCAATGGACGCGGGAATATCCTGTTATCAGCATCGAGGACGGCCTGTCCGAAGACGATTGGGATGGCTGGAAAGCGATGCAGGAGCGGCTGGGTTCCACGGTGCAACTGGTGGGCGATGACTTGCTGGTCACCAACATAGCCCGCATCAACCGCAGCATCGAAGAGCGGGCCAGCAACGCCGTCCTGCTGAAGCCCAACCAGATAGGCACCCTTACCGAAACCCGGCAGGCTCTCGACACCGCTCGCGCCGCCGGTTGGGGCGCGGTGATGAGCCACCGCTCCGGCGAGACTGAGGACACCACCATCGCCGACCTGGCCGTAGGGTGGGATGTTCGCCAGATAAAGACCGGCGCCCCGGCCCGCTCGGAGCGCGTCGCCAAGTACAACCGTCTGCTGAGGATTGAGGCGGAGCTGGGCGATGCAGCGGTTTACGCCGGCGCGTCGGCCTTTGCCCATCCGGGGCGAGGGTTGTGACAGGATTGCGGGGTGCGAATCATCGGCTGCCGTTGGGAGCGCGTGGCCCCGAGTTTATCGTGTAGAATAGCAGCAGTTTGGAATGCAGAGGTTATTATGGTCACGCGCATTGGAATCAACGGATTTGGGCGAATCGGTCGGCTGGTGCTCCGGGCCAATCAGGAGCGCAACGAGGGCAAGGTGGAGGTGGCGGCGGTGAATGACCTGACCGACGCCCAGACCAATGCCCACTTGCTCAAGTATGATACCAACTACGGCGGCTATCCCGGCAAGGTGGAGGCCAATAACGGCGACTTGGTGGTAGACGGGCGCAGTATCAAGGTGTTCTCGGAACGCGACCCGTCGGCCATCCCGTGGGGCGAGATGGGCGTTGACTTGGTGGTGGAGTCCACCGGAATTTTCACCGACGCCGACAAGGCATCGGGCCATCTGAAGGGCGGGGCCAAGAAGGTCATTATATCCGCTCCGGCCCGGGGCGAAGACTTGACACTGGTGCTGGGCGTCAACGACCACCTGTATGACGCAGACAAGCACACCATCGTTTCCAATGCCTCCTGCACCACCAACTGCTTTGCGCCGATGGTCAAGGTGCTGCACGACCAGTTCGTGGTGGAGCACGGGCTGATGTCCACCATTCACTCCTACACCAACGACCAGGCCATCCTGGACCAGCGGCACGGCGACCTGCGGCGGGCGCGGGCGGCGGCGATGAACATCATCCCCACCAGCACCGGCGCGGCCCGGGCCGTGGGCCTAGTGCTTCCCGAACTGAACGGCAAGCTGCACGGGATGGCCTTCCGCGTGCCTACGGCCACCGGCTCCATCACCGACTTCACCGCACAGGTGGCCCACGACGTGACGGTGGCCGATGTCAACGCGGCTTTCCAGCAGGCGGCAGAGAACGGTCTAAAGGGCGTCTTGGAATACTGCGATGAGCCGCTGGTCAGTTCCGACTTCCGGGGCAACCCGCACAGTTGCATCTTCGACGCCCTGTCCACCATCGTGATGGCCGACCGGATGGTGAAGATTATGGGCTGGTACGACAACGAATGGGGCTACTCCTGCCGCACCGCCGACCTGGCGGCCCTGATGAGCGAGAAGGGCATCTAGCCAGAGCCGAGGCCGGCGCCACGAAACTCCTGACCCTCAACGGCCGGGTTTCCTGGCCGTTTTTCGTGTTGGCGGGCATCGTGGCGATCGCGCTGGTCTTGCGGCTCCACGGCCTCAACTGGGATGAGGGCCGCGGTTTTCATCCCGATGAGCGGGACATATACTTTCGCGCCGATTGTATGTATCTCCTGCTCGCCGACGCCCCCGGAGCCTCGACCTGCGGCTATCTCGCCGAACACCCTGAAGCAGAGCCGGGGCTAAGCGGCCTTCGCGCTTTCTTCGACGCCGAGCGCAGCCCGCTCAATCCCCACTGGTTCCCGCTGGGCAGCATCCTGATCTATGTCCTAGTGTTCTTCCGGTCGGTGATTGAGCTGTTCACCGATGTGGGCGGGCTGGAGATGCGGTACGTGGGCCGTGTCCTGTCGGCGCTGGCCGACGCGGGCACGGTGCTGCTGGTTTTCGTGCTGGGCCGTCGGCTCTATGGCCGCAACGTGGGGCTGCTGGCCGCCGGGCTGACGGCCTTGGCGGTGATTCACGTCCAGCACAGTCACTTCTACCGGCCTGAGACTTTTACCGTCCTGCTTACCCTCGCCTGTATTTGGGCCACGCTGCGGATGGTTCAGAAAAGGCGGCTGCGCGACTCGGCGCTGCTGGGGCTGATGTTGGGATTGGCCCTGTCGCCCAAGGTGAACGTCCTGCCGCTGCTGGCTCCGCTGGCCTTGGGATACGTCTTTCGCGTGCTGGACGAGGCGGAGGGCCGCTGGGCGGACATCACGCCGGAAATCGTCCAGAAAATCGCCGGGCATGCCCTTTTGGCCGGGGCGGTGGCGCTGGCGGTTTTCTTTGTTACCACTCCCTACGCCTTCATAGACATTGGCGCCTTCGTTGGCGACGTGATGGCGCAGACCCGGATGGCCCGCAACGCCGGGCTGTGGCCTTTCACCACCCAGTACGTGGACACCCCGGCGTTCCTGTACCAGATGAGGCAGACGGCGGTTTGGGGGTTGGGCCTGCCGCTGGGAGTGCTGGCCTGGCTGTCCATACCCTTCACCCTGGCGCTGGCCGCGCTGGAGCGGCGGCATATCCGGGCCGACCTGCTGCTGCTGGCCTGGGTGATTCCCAGCCTGCTATTCCTGGAAAGTTTTGAGGTGCGGTTCCTGCGCTACCTTTTCCCGCTGGTGCCGGTGATGCTACTGCTGGCCTCGCGGATGATGCTCTGGGAAGTGGACAAGGCCCGCGGGCTGGCGCGGCGCTTGGCTGACGGCGCGCGGACGGACACGGCGGCCCGGGCGCTTCTGGCGGCGGCGGTGGCTCTGCCGGTTTTCGTTGTGGTCGGCGCGGCCTTCTACTCTCTCGCCTTCCAGCGGGTATACGCCCAAGAGCATCCGGCCCTGGAAGCCTCCCGCTGGGTTCAGGCCGAAGTTCCGGCGGGTACGCCTATGGTGATGGACAATCATTGGGACGAGTGGCTGCCGGGGCTTTATGAATACGAAATCTGGCAGTTCCCGCTGTACGAACCGGACACGCCGACGAAAATGCGGACGCTGGCGGAGCGGCTGGCCCGCTCCGACTATCTGCTTTTCTACAGCCATCGCCCCTATGCCAGCGCGGCCCAGGACCCGGAGCGGTTTCCTTACAGCAACAATTATTACCGCCTGCTTTTCTCCGGCGAACTGGGCTACCGGCTGCACCGGGAGTTCACCGGCTATCCGTCCCTGCTCGGCGTGGTTTTCCGCGACGACGCGCTGGCGCGGGCCGGGCTGGACAGCCCGGCGCCGGAAATCCCGCCGCCGGCCGCCGGCTTTACCTTCAACCTAGGCTATGCCGACGACAACGTGGTGGGCTACGACCATCCGCGCGTGCTGGTATTCCGCAACGCCGCTAGGCTGGACGAACTCCGGCTACAGGGGCTGCTGGCGCAGTCCCAGCAGGAGGATGGGCCGACATCGCCCGGCAGCCTGATGCTGTCGCCCGATTCGCTGGCGAAGCAGCGCGGCGGAGGCACGTTCAGCGAAATCGCAGACCGGGACGGCTGGCCCAACAGCGCGCCGGTTCTGGCCTGGCTGCTGGTGGTGGAGCTGATTTATCTGCTGTCCCTGCCCCTGGCCTTTTTCATCTTTCGCCCCCTGCCCGACCGGGGCATCCTGCTGGCCCGGATTCTGGGGCTGCTGGCCGTCTGCTACGTGGCCTGGCTGGTGGTAACGCTGGGCTGGATTGACTTTTCCCGGGGCGCGGTCTATGCGGGGATGGCAGTAGTGGCGGCGGCTTCCGGGGTTGTCCTGTGGTTCGTCAGGCGGGAAGCCTGGGATTTTATCCGGGCGAGATGGCGGTTGCTGCTCTTCAGCGAGGCCCTGTTTCTGGCGGCTTTCCTAGCCTTCGTGGCGGTGCGCTACTTCAACCCCGATTTATGGCACCCCTACCGGGGCGGGGAGAAGCCGATGGAGCTGGCTTATCTAACCGCCGTCTTCCGCTCGACCACGCTGCCGCCCTTTGACCCGTGGTTCGCCGGCGGGTATCTGAACTACTACTATTGGGGGTATTTCGTCATTGCCTCGGTGATGCGGGTGGCGGCCATTGTGCCGACGACGGCCTTCAACCTAGCCGTGCCTCTGTTCTTCGCGCTGACGGTCACCGGGGCGTTCTCGGTGGGTTACAACCTGGCCGCCGGGGTGCTGCGCGCCGGGACCCGGCGCCGGGATACGGGCCGGATGCTGCCGCCGGTATCCTGCGGCCTGGCCGCCGCGCTGTTCACCGCCGTCATCGGCAACCTAGACGGCATCGTGCAAATCGTTCAAGGCGCTTGGGGCAAGGCGGTGGACGGCACGGCCTGGGCCGGGTTCGACTTCTGGCGCAGCAGCCGGATGATTCCGCCGCTGGACAGCTTCGAGCCGCCGCCGCTGGCCTTCTGGCTGCCGGACTTCATCCCGGGCGACGCCGGGGCCTCGTGGCACATTACCGAGTTCCCCTTCTTCACCTTCCTGTTCGCCGACCTGCACGCCCATATGATGGTCATTCCCTTTACGCTGCTGGCGTTGGGGCTGGGGCTGTGCTTGGTGGCGGGTCTCCGCCATATTGACCGGGACGGGCGCGCCGGATGGGGATGGTTGGCCGCCGCCGCTTTGGCGCTGGCGGTTACGCTGGGGTCTTTGTGGGCGATCAACAGTTGGGATTACCCCTCATACGTGATTGTGGCCCTGAGCCTCACCGGAATCGCCGCGCTGTTCGCCCGCGGCGGCCCTAGGCGCAAGCTGCTGCTTTTCGGCGGCCTCAGCGCGTGTATTGTGGCGGTGAGCCTGCTTTCCTTCTGGCCGTTTCACCAGTATTACGAAACTTTCAACAACGGACTGGATGCCTCGAGATGGCGGACGCCTGTTGACCGTTTCCTGGCGATTCACGGCCTGTTTCTTTTCATCATCGTCACCTATCTGCTCGTGCGGGTGTGGCGCGACCTAGGGCCGCTGGCCCGGAGTTTCTGGAACCGTAAAGACGCGCCTCCGGAGATGGGATGGCTGAGCCTGCTGCTCACCCCCGTTATTGTTGCGGGCGTGGTTCTAGCCGTTCTCGGATACTGGAATGCGCTGTTGCTGCTGGCCTTGCTGTCCCTGCTGACGGTGGCCGGGTGGCGGGCGCTGCAATCGCCGGAGCCGTCGCGCCCCTGGGAAGCCGCGGTGCTGGTGATGGCGGCGATGGCGGCGCTCATAGCCATCGGCGTGGACTTCGTGACGGTCGAGGGTGACATAGGCCGGATGAATACCCTGTTCAAGTATTATCTGGAGGTCTGGGTGTTCCTGGCTATAGCCGCCGCCTTTATGTTGTGGCGGCTGGCCTCTTCCTGGCTGCCCCGGCTACGGGCTGTACCGGCGGGGGTATGGCTGTTCGGACTGGCGCTGCTGGTGGGCTGCTCGCTGATCTACACCGCCCTGGGAACCCGTGACCGGATGGCCGACAGGTTCACCGACTTGCCGCCCACCCTGGACGGAGCGGCGTATATGACCGTGGCGGAGCATTGGGAGCGGGATGAGCCGTTCCTGCTGGTATCGGACTATCAGGCCATCCGCTGGCTGCAAGACAATGTGGAGGGTTCGCCGGTGGTGCTGGAGGCCCACATGGAGCAGTACCGCTGGGGCGGCCGCATCGCCATCTACACCGGCCTGCCCACCATTATCGGCTGGCCGTGGCACCAGATACAGCAACGGTTCGATTACCAGCAGCAGATACATGAGCGGGCGGCCCACGTCCGGCTGGCTTATGAGACTACCGACACGGCAATAGCGGCGGATTTGCTCAAGCGGTATGAAGTAGCCTATCTGGTGGTGGGGGAACTGGAACGGCTGAATTACCCGGCGGAAGGGTTGGCGAAGTTTGAGAAGATGACGGAATCAGGTATGCTCAGGAAGGTCTACGAGAACGAAGGCACGGCGATTTTCCGCACCGAACTTCCATGACGCCGGGGCTAAAACGGTGATGGCGGGGCCGACCTGGCCGGATGCGGGGCGGACCGAGCGCATTTACACAGAAGTTGCGCCGCTGCTGCGATAATCCGGTAAGGGTCTAATGCAATTCGCGCCTATGACGCGACTACCCGGCGCCGGCGCTGTACTATACCGGATGGTATGCGATGAACCGCCGGGACTTACGGAGAAGCAGCTATGAAAACTCTGCCCAACGATGTTGCCCGCTACGCGACCACTCCCGAGTTCACGGAGGCAACGGCGCCGCAGAATCTGCTGGAGAACCATCAAACCGGGACCGGCGTATGGGGCAGGATAGTCGTTTTTGAGGGCCGGCTCCGGTATCACATTCTTGGGGCGGCCTCTGAGGAACACGAACTCTCGCCCGGCGCTCCCGGCATCATTGAGCCGACAGTTCCTCACTTGGTTGAGCCCATCGGGCCTGTGCGTTTCCAATTGGAGTTCTACCGCTGACCGTCGGGCATCGCATCAGGATCAGTTCCGTTTCATGCCGACAATGCTGATTCCGCCAATATGCTCGGCGTAGGCGCGGAAAGTCGAGCGCATCTTCAGAATCCGCCGCCGGGCTGCCGGTTTGGTCGCAACTCTCCAGACAAATCCCATAGTCCGAATGATACCTTCGTCCCGTATGAAACGGCCGGGTTCCAGCAGGTGCATCGGCGCGGTTACCGGAGCGGCGGCATCGAACCCGCGCCTCTCCAACAGGGACGACCATTCGCTAGGCGTCAGGGGCCGGGCCCCGACGTGTATGCTCGCTGAAAGCGCTTGGCCGATTTCCGATTTCTTGCTCTCATCCAGTTCTTCGGGCAACAGGCACAGTTCATGGATGCCGTACCTTCCGCCGGGTTTGAGCAGCCGCGCCGCTTCCTGCACTATGGCTTCCTTCTGGCTGGCCGTCTGCATAGACAACATAGCCTCGGCGTAGACCACCGTGGCCGATTCGGCCGGCAGGCCGGTTGATTCCGCCCGCCCCACTAGGCATTTCCGGCCGGGGCCGTTCAGATAGCGGCCGACCCGCCGGGCCGCGTTTTCGTCCCGTTCCACGCCGGTGTAGGAGACCGGGTTTCGTTCCAGAGCGGCGCGGGCGGTCGCGCCCAGTCCGGGAGCGAACTCAACCACTTCATCGGTATCCCGGATGTCCAAAGCCGCCAGCATCTCCCGCGTCAGTTCCAGCCCGCCAGGGCGCAACACCCGCTTGCCCATCTGCGCCAGCAGCCAATGGCCGGGCATCCTGCCGTAATCGAGTCCCTGCCCCGGCAAGGATCCATCATGTTCTTCGCTGGTCATTCTCATATTTTTACCCACATCTCTCATTGGACTATACATAGATAGCCAATGACTATCGTAACACATCATGCAATAGTCATATAGACTTAACCAGAAATAAAGTCAAGACTATCCGTTTTGGATCAAGCACGAATTAGGGGCGCCACAACGGACGCCCCTGCAACCTGATGCGATACGAAATAATGCCGTCCCTGCCTCGGAACGGGCCGGGAGATGCCGCCTACACTGACGTCTGCGCCACCACCCGCGGGGCCACCCGGCGCGACAGCCACCGTCCGCCGCCGGAGTCGCCGTGCAGTTGGCCGTCCCGCACAATCACCTTGCCCCGCAGCATGGTCAGCACCGGGTAACCTTCGCACTGGAAGCCGTCCCAGATGGAGTAGTCGGATTCGGCGTGGAGTTCGTCCACCGTTATCGTCTTCTTCAGGTTGGGGTCGAATATCACGATGTCGGCGTCGCTGCCCACGGCAATGGCGCCCTTCTGGGGGTACATGCCGAGGATTTTGGCGGCGTTGGTGGAGGTGATGGCGGCGAAGCGCTCCAGTCCGATGCGCCCGGGGGCCACCAGCTTGGTGTAGGTGACCGGCATACGGGTCTCGATGCCGTTGTGGCCGCCGCACAGGGTGCGGATGGTATCGCCGGCCAGCTTAACGTTCTTGTAGGTGGTCCACTCGTCGGTGGCGGTGGTGCAGATGGGGCCGTCCACCAGCCCCTGTTGCAGCGCGTCGCGGTCGTCGGAAAACTTGATGGCCGGGTAGGTATGGATGGCTAGGCCGTCGGGCTTCAGGTAATCGTCGCAGGTGAACTCCAGGTAGTTGTGCAGGGCCTCGCCGTAGACCGGGAGTTGGGCGGCGCGGGCTTCTGCGATGGCCTTCACGCCCTCTTTGGCCGTGGTATGGACGAAGTAGATGCCGGTTTCGGTGCTTTGGGCCAGACGGACGACCTTGCGGAAGGAAATGTCTTCGGAAATGTTGTTGTGGGCTAGGTGCAGGTTGGAGCCGTGGTCGCGGCCCTCCCGCTCCAGTTTGTCCTCCATATAGGTTACGATGTCGTCCTCTTCGGCGTGAACCGCCATGATGCCGCCGTGTCGGCCCACTTCCTGGAAAATCTCCCACAGGTGGCCCATAGGCACGCGGGCGTGGAAGGTGGTGAAAATCTTGAAGCTGGCGACGCCCGACTGAATGGCCTCGCCAATCTCGCCCAAGGTGCTGGGAGGAATGGCGCCGGCCAGGATGTAGTGGAAGGTGTAGTCGATGTAGGAATGGCCCCGGAAAATGTCCCGCCGCGTTTCGATTTGGCTCATAATCGGGTCGGCGGGGGGGACTGCGCCCGGCGTCAGGGGCAGCGCGCCGGCGAAGTCCACGTAGGTGGTGACGCCCCCGAAGGCGGCGGCCCGGCTGGCCGCCTCGGGCGGCTGGGTGTAGACGCCGGTATCGCCGCCCGCCCAGTAATCCGGCACCGGAACGTTGATGTGTGCGTGGGGTTCGATGCCGCCGGGCAGGACAAGCATGCCGGTGGCGTCTATTGTCTCGCCCGCGCCAATGTCATCCAGAGCGCCGGGCGAGGCCACCGCCGCAATTTGCTCCCCCTGAATGCCCACGTCCATGAGGCCAGCGCCTCCAGGCGCAACCACGGTTCCTCCCTTGATAATCAAGTCCAACATGATGGCCTCCTGAATCGCCGTCTAGGGACCGACTCTTGGGGTGTTTACTTCCTGATGAAACTATGTAATCGCGGCAATCTCAATCTTTTCGTTCAAGGTCGCTGGGATCCAGGCGGACAGAAGGGCTTCGAGTTCGTCGCGGCATTCTTCCAAGCGATGTTCCGCGCCCTCAAACAGCGCCAATTCCTTAGGTTCCTTGGCCCACTCGTATATCTGGAGGGCGCAGGAGAAGGGCAGGCGGGTATCGGCCTTGCCGTGGGCCACCAGCAGCTTCCGGGGGGCAAGCTGTCCGGCCATGCTAGCCCCGTAGGTCTGCGGTGACAGCGACACCACGCCCTTGACGTGGCCGCTGGCCGCGCCCGCCGCTATGACCACTGCGCCGCCGAAGGAATGGCCTACCACCACTACCGGCCCGTGGCCGCTTTCCTTCAGGTATTCAACCCCGGACAGCAAGTCCAGCACGCACTCCAGCAGATCGTTGGGGAAACGATAGTCCAGCCGCAAGGAAGTTATTCCTTGGCCGGTCAGCAACTCGGACAGCCGGGCGTAAGTGCCAGGCCCCGGCCCGCCAAAGCCGCCGCGCGCTCCGCATACCCAGATAACGGCGCGTTCAGACCCTTCCGCCCGGTGGACAATGCCCCTGAACTCGCCCCGGTTGGTGTGGAACTTCAGCCCTGCGCCGGTGTCGCCTTCGGGCAGGGGGGCGTCCGTCACCCGGAACAGCTTGATAAGGTCGGTGACGGACTCGGGACGCTGGCCGGGAGCTGCGCTCATTTTGTCTCCTTTTCTAAACAGCGTTTAATCTTCAGTCAGATAGTTGAATGAACATTTATATTCATTCCTAAAATCTGACCAAATGTCTTTCGTCGCTATTTGTCTCTGGCAATCACTGTTTTCTCCGGTTAACCGAGAAAGTCCGCCAGCGCGGCGTTGAATTCGCCGGGGTTGTCCTCGAACACCATGTGGGCCGCGTTATTCACGTGAACCAGCCTGCCGTCGGCCAACATCTCCACCATACGCTCGGCCACGCTCAGGCTCAGCGTGTCGGTCTCCGTTCCCCGTACTACCAGGGTAGGGCAGGCGACATTGCTCAGGGGAGTCCAGAGGTCGGGCGGGGGAGCGCCGGTGCCGTTGCGCCGCTGTTCGCGGATCTCCGGGTCGTAGCGCCAGCCGATCTTTCCGTTGGGCAGCTCCTTGGTCTGGTGGGTCAGCCTGCGGCGCATGACCGGCTCCGCGGCGAATCGGTTCTGCGCGTTCACGTGCCGGAAAGCATCCTCGAAGGAGTCGAACTCCTCTGGCACTTCCACCACCTCGCGGGTAATGCGCGCCGATCCTGCCGGGTCTATCTCTGGGCCGATGTCCACTATGACCAGCTTTTCCAGCATCCCGGGGTTGCGCCCGGCGAAGGCCATGCTGTTGCGCCCGCCCATGGAATGGCCCACGAGAGTGAACCTATCTATCCCCAACGTGTAGCAGAATTCCTCCAGGTCGGCCACAAAGGCGTCGGTGGAGTAGTCGCCGCGGGGCGCCCAGTCCGTTTCGCCGCGTCCCCGCTGGTCCAGGGCCACCACGTGATAGTCGCCGCAGAACCGCGCCGCTACGTCGTCCCAAGAATGGCAGTGGCCCCTCAGCCCGTGGAGCAGCAGCAGGACCGGAGCTCCTTCATTGCCCCAGTCCAAGTAATGAAAATTCATCCCGTTGCAGGTAACCATTACGTCCGTGGGTTGCATTGTTGTGGTCATAACATCGGCCTCCCATAGATTCGGCTAGTCGGTTTCGCCGCCGGAGCACTGCCGGGCTTGACTGATATTTTGGAGTTGGTTGCCCGGTTCAGGGCGACATGCACTTCGGAAAAGTCGGCGAGTTTACTGGCGTCAAAGATTTCCAACGCAATTATGCGACGGCCGGAGTCAAAATCCGCCACTACTCCGGGCAGCACTTCCTGCGAATCATTGGCCCTCGTATGCACCAAGATTATGGACAAAATGTCCACATCGGCATCGTAAGAAACTTCCATGTCTCTACGCCCATCCTTATGAGGAATTTATAGCCGAAAATCCGAGTCTATGAAAGCGGTGACAATGGTATCTCCATCAGACTCAACCACTACACGTACATATTTTCGCATTTCATCCAAATACGCCCAGTGACGAGTTCGCCCATCTTCCTGCACAGCCACCCGCACAGCATTCTCAACAATCCAGGTAGCCTGATCAAGAGTGATGGCCCTTATGTGGAATCTGTACTTCAGATAGTGTTCGCTAAACCTCACTGCCGCTCATCTGCGCTCAGGGTTATGCTTACCGCTTGATTATCAGCAGTGAAAAGTAGTCCAAATCCTCCGCCGTCAGCTTGCTGATGTCGTGTATTACCCGCTCGCTGGCCGTGCTGGCTTGGCGGACATAGATGGCGTGTCCGGCGAGGCCAAGGCTCTCCAGGTTAGCCAGCGCCCGCATCAAGTTGTGGTCAATCTCCATCAGCACGATGGTGTCGTAATTGGTGATGGCCTCGCGCAGGTCGTCTATGCCGTAGACCTCCGGCAGAATGGCGAGGCGTTGGCCTTGGCTCACCAGCGGAACGCCGGAACTGGCCGCGGCAGCCATCACGGACGGCACCCCCGGCACCACCTCTACGCTCAGCCCCTCGATTCCTTCCGCCTGCACGTGCTCAATCAGGTGAGGAAACTCGCTGTACAGCATCGGATCGCCTTCGGTAATAAAGGCTACGTCCTGCCCTTCCCGCAGTTTGGCGCCGATACGTGCGGCGGCCTCATGCCAAGTGTCATGGTCTACCGGAGAATCGTCCGCAGGAATGATGACAGGAAGCAATTCCGCACCGCTGGAAAGCAACTGCCGCACCACATCCAAGGCGAAGCTGGGAGCCTCGTTGTCCAGTTGAGTAAAGCAGACCACTCCGACCTGCTCCAGCAGCCGCCGGGCGCGCACGGTGAGCAATTCAGGGTCGCCGGGGCCTACGCCAACGCCATAGAAGGCGCCGGGAGCAGCCATTATTGCACCACCACGTTGAGCAGCCGGCCCGGAACGTACACCGTCTTATTCACGGACTTGCCGTCTAAGAAGCCCTGGATCCGCGGGCTGGACATTGCCAGTTCCTGCGCCTCCGCCTCCACAATGCCCACCGGGACTTCCAGCTTGTCGCGCACTTTGCCGTTTACCTGCACCACCAGCGTGAATACTTCGTCGGCGGCCAGTTCCTCGTCCCAGGAGGGGAAGGGCTGCTGGTGAATGCTGTACTGGCGTCCGGCGCGTTCCCACAACTCTTCGGTGAGATGCGGGGCCATCGGCGCCAGCATCAGAAGCAGCTTTTCGACGCATTCACGCCACATTTCCGGGGACACGCTGCCGTCGGCCCATACCCGGTTCAGGTGGTTAGCCAGCTCCATAAGCGACGCGATGGCGGTGTTGAACTTGAACCGATCGAGATCGTTGTAGCATTTTCGCACCGTCTGGTGAAGCAGGCGCTGCGTCTCCCTTTCCGCTGATTCGTCTGAGCCGTCCAGTCCCGCCGGATTCCGGGCAGCGATATCCCACACGCGGTTGAGCCACCGGGCGATGCCATTGATGCCATCCCCGCTCCAGGGGCCGCCATGATCCCAAGGGCCGATGAACATCAGGAAGCAGCGCACCACGTCCGCGCCCAGCGCTCCCACCACATCGTCGGGGTTGACCACGTTGCCCCGGCTTTTGCTCATCTTTTCGTGATCCTGGCCCAGAATCACCCCTTGATTGAACAGCCGGAGGAAGGGCTCCTCGAAGTCCACCATCCCCATATCGTACAGCGCCTTGATGAAAAAGCGGGAATAGAGCAGGTGCATCACCGCGTGTTCCGCCCCGCCGGTATACTGGTCAACGGGCATCCAGGACTTGACCATTTCGGGATCCGCCGGCCCCTCCGTGAAACGCGGGCTGATGTAGCGCATCATGTACCAGGACGAGTCCATGAACGTGTCCATCGTGTCCGTTTCGCGCCGCCCGGGCCCGCCGCAGGACGGGCAGACCGTATTGACGAACTGGGCGCTGGCGGCCAGCGGCGACTCCCCGCTGGGCTTGAACTCGGCGTCCTCCGGCAGCAACACCGGAAGGTCGGCTTCAGGAACCGGGACAACGCCGCAATCATCGCAGTAGATCATCGGAATGGGCGTTCCCCAGTAGCGTTGCCGGGAAATCAGCCAGTCGCGGATGCGATATGACACCGCGCGCTTGCCCCAGCCGTGCTTCTCAATGTCGTCGGAGATAGCCTTGACTCCCTCTTCGTTGGTCATGCCGTCGTAGGGGCCCGAGTTGGTCATAAAGCCGTCGCCCAAGTACGCCTCGGCCAGCTCCTTGCCATCCCAGGAGATGGGCGCTATGACCTGCCGGATGGGCAGACGGTACTTGCGGGCGAAGTCGAAGTCGCGGGCGTCGTGGGCCGGAACGCCCATCACCGCGCCGGTGCCGTAGGTCATCAGCACGTAGTCGCTGATGTAGATGGGAACCCGCTCGTAGTTCAGCCGGTTCACGGCGTAGCTGCCGGTGAAAACGCCGGTCTTCTCTTTGTCCGTGGAAAGGCGTTCTATTTCGGAAGTGCGGCGGGCTTGGGCGACGTATTCTTCCACTTCCTGGCGCCGTTCCGGCAGGGTCAGCTTCTCCACCAAGGGATGCTCTGGAGCCAGGACGATGGAAGTCACTCCGAAGATAGTGTCAATGCGGGTGGTGAAGGTGCGAATTTCCCGCTCTTCCAACCCGGCGGAAGAGATGTCGAAGCTGATTTCAACGCCGGCGCTCTTGCCGATCCAGTTGTTTTGCATCGTGAGAATCTTGTCCGGCCAGTCCACCAGCCCGCTGAAGTCCATCAGGCGGTCGGCGTACTCGGTGATACGGAAGAACCACTGCTCCATATCGCGCCGGGTGATCACCGCCCCGCAGCGCTCGCAGGCCCCGTTCAGCACCTGCTCATTGGCCAGCACGGTGACGCAGGAAGGGCACCACACCACCGGGGCGTTGGCGCGATAGGCCAGTCCCTGCTCGTAGAGCTTGAGAAAGAACCACTGATTCCAGCGATAGTATTCGGGATCGCAACAAATGACCTCCCTATCCCAGTCATAAATCGCCCCGATCGAGCGGAGCTGCCGCCGCATATTTTCGATGTTGCTCATCGTCCATTCATACGGATGGATCCCGCGGCTGATGGCGGCGTTCTCCGCGGGCAGCCCGAAGGCATCAAACCCGATGGGGTGCAGCACGTTGTAACCCTGCATCCGGCGAAACCGGGCATGGGCGTCGGAGGGGGCCATCGCGTACCAGTGGCCGATGTGCAGGTCGCCCGAGGGGTAGGGCCACATCGTCATCTCGTACCACTTGGGCCGCGGATCATCGTCCGGCACCTTGTGGAGGTCGTCCCTTTCCCATCGCTCCTGCCACTTTTGGTCTATCGAAACGGGGTCGAATTCCAGTTCCACCTGTCGGGGGCTGGTCGTCATTGAACTGTCACCTCACGTCGGCTGCGTCATAGATTATACCAGCATAGTGGCGAAGCCGCCTTTGCCGGCGGCAATTCGCTATCGTTGAAATCCGGATGCTCTCCCGGCCGCCAATGTTCAGATTGACAGGAAACGGGGGGCAATTCTAAAATTTCCTTGAACTCTGAGCGAAATGCTCCTGATCCCGGAGTCTCTGCAAAGCGGCGTTCCCTCTTTTCCCCCAAACGGCCCGCGCATCCTGTGGAAGGGTGAGGCGGCCAGCTACTGGAGTCTTTTAGTTTGGCCGTTAACCGGAGCCGCCGGCCCATTGACGCCATCATCCGGTTGCCCCGGCGCCGCGAAGTTTCCCAGACCATCCGGCGAGACGAGTCGCCGCGCCGGCCGCGCCGGATACTGGGCGTCTCCGGCATCTTGGTCATCGGTTTCACCCTGTTGATTACCGCCGGAGCAATCCTGCTGGCCTTGCCCGTCGCCGCCAACTCCGGCGAGTTCACCCCGGTGGAAACCGCCTTCTTCACTTCCATATCCGCCGTTACCGTAACCGGGCATACGGTGGTCAGCACCCCCGATTACTGGACGCCCTTCGGCCAAGTTGTCATTTTCCTGCTGATGACCATGGGCGGGCTGGGCTTCATGGTCATCAGCACCTTCCTGCTGCTGGCCTTGGGCAGCCGCACGACGATACAGCAGCGGGCCATAACCCGCGGGCTGATGAGCGACACCGCAGGCGTGAACCAAGCGCGGGCCATACGTTCTTTCGGGCGCAACATTATCGTCATTGTGCTGCTGATATACCTGGGCGGTTCGCTTATTTTTTTCACCCAGATCAACGGGCTGGACGGGATCGGGCGGGGGCAGTCTTACTGGTATTCGCTATTCCTTTCGGTGTCTTCTTTCAACAACGCCGGGTTCAACATCATACCCGAAGCGGCCTCGGGGAATGCCGCGCGGTTCGTATCCAACCCCGCCGTGCTTCTCACGATGACCGCCATGATCGCCCTGGGCGGCCTCGGCTGGGTGATGATGGTGGACCTGTGGCGCAGGCGGCGGTTCGCCCGCTTTTCGCTGGACACCAAGCTGGTGATAGTGACCAGCCTTGCCCTATGGCTGCTGGGCGGGGCGATACTGGCTCTTTCGGAGTTCGACAACGCCAACACCATGGGGGCAATGGGCTGGCCTGATCGCATCCTCAACGCAGTGTTCCTCACGGTGAGCGGGCGCACCGCCGGCTTCAGCACCATAGACTTCAGCCAGGTTGCCGATGCTACCGGAATGACGTTCACGGCGTTGATGTACATCGGTGGGGCGCCCGGCTCAGTGGCCGGGGGCATCAAGGTGGTCACCTTCGCCGTCCTGATAGCCACCGTGGTGTCGTCCCTGCGGAGCAGATCGCACGCCGAGGCTTTCGGACGAGAGATTCCCCAGCCACAGGTGCATCGCGCTCTGTCCGTCGCCGCTCTGGGAGTGGTAATAATCTTCGCCGGGGCGGTGACTCTCATCTCCTTGGAACCGGAAATGCGATTCCTTTCCCTGCTCTTCGACTTCGTGTCGGCCTTGGGCACCGTCGGGGCCACAACCGGCATCGTTCCTTCCCTCCATTTGCCTTCCCAAGCCATTCTCATGGGGGCAATGTTCGCCGGCAGAATGGGGCCTCTGATTCTCGCGTTGTCCATGGCGCCAAAAGAAGACGAGGTAGTGTTGTACCGTTTCGCTCAGGAAAGGGTTAGAATAGGCTAAGACTTGAGCGGAGGCAGAGGTTGAACAAGCAGGTCTGCGTCATCGGAATGGGCCGCTACGGCTCCACCATAGCGCGCGAGCTGTACCAGAGCGGCCACGATGTGTTGGCGATAGATGCCGACGAAGCCAGTATCCAAGAACAGATGGGTCATGTCACATATGCAGTGCGGGCCGACGCCACCAGCGAATCGGTGCTGAGGGAGCTTGACCTTCCCGACTACGACGTGGCCATAGTGGCGCTGGGCAGCGACCATATTCAGGCCAGCGTCGGGGTGACGGTGCTGCTCAAGAGTTTGGGCATCCCCATGATTATGGCCCGCGCCGCCAACGACCAGCACGGCGAGATACTGGAGCGCATCGGGGCGGATCGGGTGCTGTTCCCCGAAGCCGAGAACGCCCGGCGCGTCGCCAAGCTGGAGTTCGTCCGGGAACTGCTGGACTATATGCCCATCTTGGCCGATTACGGCATAAGCAAGATCCGCCCTCCCGAGGCAATGCTCAACAAGACTCTGGAAGCCGCCGGGCTGTCTGGGGCCGGCGACCGTCATGGCATTTCCGTGCTTGCCATCCGCCGGGGACGCACTTCTTTCCTGCACCCGTCGAAAGACGAAGTCATGCAGCCTGGCGACGTGCTTATCCTGGCTGCCACCAGCGAGCATCTCAGCAAGCTGCCGGAAATGGCTAAGCGCCTGTCCGAAAACCCGACCGGCCAGAGAAGAGCGGCCTGAAGCGCGGCATAGGCAAGCGCTCCATTACGCAGCGGACTGCGCTGGTCATAACACCTGGCGCAGCCTTATAATCACACCAACGCTGGAGCGGAAACCCTTCGTTCGCCGAAGGGTAGTCCCACAATCCGAATCCTGCCCCCGTAATTTTAAGAAGCCGGTGCGGATGATGAGGCCGGGCGTTAATAACATCCTGGTTCCGGTAAACGACTCCCCCCATAGTGAGCGGGCCTTTCGCTGGGCCTGCCAGGTGGCGCGTTCCAACAAGGCCCGGCTCCATGCTCTTCACGTGATTGAAGTGCCGCTTTCCCTGCCGCTGGAAGCGGAAATCACTGCCGACGTAGACCTTGCCGAGGAATTGCTGTTCCGCTACGAACGAATCGCCCATGATGAAAAGTATCGCGGCCTCGAGGCAGGCTGCCTGCGCGCCCGCCAGGCCGGGGCGGCCATTGTGCGGGAAGCGGAAATCAAGCAGGCTGAAATGATTGTCGTCGGCCTCCGCTACCACCGCACCATGGGGCAGTGCAGCATGGGCGCCGCCGCATCCTATATCTTCCAGCACGCTTTCTGCCAAGTGCTGCTCTGGCGCGGCGCCGCCCCGGTTACCGCTTCTCCCGGAGTGTAGCCGCCGGTGAGGATGCTGATTTACGGTTGGGGTCAGTTGGCCGCCAGCGCTATCCGCGACCTGGCCGGCGGAGATATGGAGATTACGGTGCTGGGCAAAGATCCCAGCCGGTTAGAGAGATTGAGCGTCCACCCCGGCGTGACCCTGGCGCTGCTCACCGAGCCGGTGATGCAAGACTACCTGCTGGATGCGGGCATCAGCCACGCCGACGCCTTCCTCGCTCTCTCCGACGACGACCATGAGAATTTACTCCTAGCCCAGGTCGCCAAGCAGATGTTCAATGTACCCCGCGTCGTATGCCACGTGGAGAATCCCCAGCTACAAGTCTTGTATGCCGCATTGGGGCTGAACGTGGTAGGCTATTCCCGCGGGATTCTGCAAGACATACGGCAGGCCATGGGCGCATGAGAATATCTGTATGAAAAGTTATTCAGGCTGAGGCTCGGACAACGCGATGTACATAGTAATCGTCGGTTGCAGCGAGGCCGGTTATTACTTGGCTCGGGCGCTGGTGACCAGCGGCCACGAAGTAGCGGTCATCGAGCGCGACTTGGCCCGTTACAGGCTGCTCACGGAAGATCTGGGCATAGTTGCTCTGCTGGGCGACGGCGCGGACACTGACGTGCTGCGGAAGGCCGGAGCGGAGCGGGCGGACGTTGTGGTGGCCCTGACCGGAGTGGACGCCACCAACCTGGTAGTCTGTCAGACCATTCAGCATATATTCCAGACTCCCCGCACCTTGACCCTGGTCAAAGACCCCAAGAACGGGCCGGTATTTGAAGAACTGGGCATTGACGTGGTGGTCAACTGGATTCACCTTGCTCTCAGCGCCTTGGAGGAAGGCATTCCGGGGCATCCGCTGCGGCACCTGATGTCCCTTCGTCAGCCCGGAATGGAGTTGGTGTGCGTGGCCGTGCCGCCCGGGGCCGATATTGTGGGCAAACGCTTGGGAGAGCTTCAGCTCCCGCCCAGCAGCTTTATCTCACTGATTGTGAAGAAGGGCCGCGCCGACTTGCCCTCCAATCATTTCTTGGTGGAGGCCGAGGACGAGCTCATCGCAGTCACTTCCAGCGACGACGAACAGGTACTCTACGACATCCTTACCGGAGTCTGAACGTGGCCCGGACACTCGCATTTCTGGGGCCTTCCGGCACTTACACCGAGGAGGCGGCCCTTCTATACGACCCCGCCGCAGAATTGCGGCCCTACCCTAACATCTCGGCCGTTGGGCATGCGGTGGCCGCGGGCGAGACCGGCCAGGGGGTAGCGCCCATTGAAAACAGCATAGAGGGGTCAGTAAATTTCACCCTCGACCTGCTGGTTAGCGAAAACTCCCTTTCCATCAGCTACGAAATCGTGCTGCCCATCGAGCATTACCTGATGGGCAAACCCGGCATACGGCTGGAGGAGGTGGAGGTGGTGTATTCGCACCCGCAGGCCCTGGCCCAGTGCCGGGAATACCTGGAGCGCAACTTCGCCAATGCGGCCCGGTCGGCCTCCCTAAGCACCGCGCAGGCCGTGGGAGACGCCATGAACAGCGACGCTCCGGCGGCGGCCATCGCGCCGCGCCGCGCCGCTGCGTTATACAACGCCGAGATACTGGCCTTCGGGATTCAGGACGTGGCCGCCAACGCCACCCGCTTCGTGGTGCTGTCGAAGTGGGATCACGAGCCGACGGGCAATGACAAGACTTCCTTGTTCTTCACCTTCGCCCAGGATTCTCCGGGGCAGTTGTACACGGTGATCGGGGAGTTCGCCCGGCGGGAAATCAACCTGGCGAAAATCGAGTCGCGGCCCACCAAACAGTCCCTGGGTCAGTACGTCTTCTTCATAGACTGCGACGGCCACCGGGAAGACCCGTTGCTGCGAGACGCCATCCGGGCCGTGGGGACGCAAGTAAGCTCGCTGCGGGTGCTAGGCTCCTACCCCAAGTGGACGCCGCGACAGGAGCCGGGGGGCTGAGACCCGGACTGGGCCAAGCCTAGGGGAGAATTGGCTAAGAAAAAACCGACCCTCCCCTTAGCTTCTCCGCAACACCGCACCACACGACCACAGACCCGGATCAGCAGGGGAGAGCCGGTTAGGCCGGGCTTCGTTTTCCCTCCGCTGGCGGAACGCTCCCGCCGACGGAAGCGAAGCTCAAGGAACCGAAGCCCCCGACCATCTGCCCAAAAGCTGCCCGGCGTTGCTTGCCGGTATGCCGGACAGCGCGGCTCTTTGTATTTGATTAAAATCTTATACTATTCTAAGACTTATGTCAAGATTTTGTTTTAGGGGGATTTGCTAACATAATATGGATATTGACTGGCCGCGCTGTCCCGCCTCCCGGTCATCCCCGCGAATGCAGGAATGACGGAGCGGGAAATGCCAACACACGCAGAGAATGCCCGGTTGCTGCTTGGCCCCTGGAACGCCAGGGGCGTGATAGTATAGGACATTAGACTCAGAGCGGGCTGAGAGCGGAAGTGGTTTCCTGATTTGTCTTCCTTGCCTCTGTGCGCTCTGTGCTGAAATCATGGAAAGCTGAGTTCCCAATGACGACGCGAACCAACTGGCACAGTGAACATCCCCCGGCCTGCACTTGCGCTTGGTGCGCCGAGAAGCGGACGGTGCGCGGCGACCGCCGGAAAATCGGACGCAACGAAAAATGTCCCTGCGGCAGCGGCAGGAAATACAAACGCTGCCACGGGACATAGGAGACGCCGCAGTGTTCGACGGTTTCACCGCCGCGCAGATTGAGACCTCCGAAACGTTTATCAACCTTGTGCACGGTGGCGCTGGCCCGCCTGTTCTGTTGCTGCACGGCTACCCGCAAACCCGCGTGATGTGGCACAAGGCCGCGCCGGTTCTGGCCGAGCGCTACACCGTCGTCGCGCCCGACCTGCGGGGCTACGGCGACAGCGGTAAGCCGGCGGTCAACGGCGACCCGGAAAGGTATTCCAAGCGGCGCACCGCTCAGGACCAACTGGAAGTGATGACGGCTTTGGGCTACCAGTCCTTCCACGTCGTCGGGCATGACCGGGGCGCGCGGGTGGGCCACCGAATGGCGCTGGATGCCCCGGAGCGGGTGCGGAGCTTCACGACGCTGGACGTGGCGCCGTCGCAAGCGGCTTTCGAGGCGATGGACAGCAGCCTCGCTTTTGCCTGGTTTCACTGGCACCTGATGCGCCAGCCCGATCCTTTCCCCGAAACCCTCATCGGCAGCAACGCCAAGTTCTACCTGGATTTCCTGCTGGAGCGATGGACGGCGGTGGAAGGAGCGATTACCGATGCGGCATACGCCGAATATCTGCGCTGCTTCTCCAACCCGGAGACTATACGGGCGTCCTGCGCCGATTACCGGGCCATTGAGGTTGACTTGGCGCACGACGAAGCCGACCGGGGCCGAAAGCTGGCTTGCCCGGTGCTGGCCCTGTGGGGCGGCAACATGGTCAAGCGGCCCGGCTGGCAGACCGGCGGGCGGCTGGATATGCTCAAAGTGTGGCAGGAACGGGCGCAGGACGTGCGAGGCCGCCCCATGGACTGCGGCCACTTCCTCGCCGAGGAAGCCCCGGAGGAAACAGCCGCCGAGATACTGAAGTTTCTGGATGGCTGCCGGCTCAGGGGAAGATGACCGGCGGACACTGCCGCCCGCTCCTGTCAAGCCTCGGTGCCAGCGGTGAAGGTTTGTTCTTCGTTGTATCGCCGGTTACTTCTTTGCCGGTATGAAACGCATTGAGAGCGAGTTGACGCAGTGGCGGGTGTTCTTGCGCGTGAGACGCTCGCCGAGGAAAACGTGGCCTAGGTGCCCGTTGCAGTTGGCGCACTCGATTTCGGTGCGGTATCCGTCCGGGTCAGGCAGCCGGCGCACTGTGCCGGGTATCTCGCCGTCGAAGGCTGGCCAGCCGCAGCGGGCGTCAAACTTGTCCGCAGAGGAGTACAGTTCCGCGTTGCAGCGGCGGCAGACGTAGACCCCTTCCTCGTAGAAATCATCGTACTCGCCGGTGAAGGGCGCCTCCGTTCCCTTGAGCTCGATGATGTACCGCTCCTGCGGCGTCAAAGGGTTGAAGGTGGATTGCTCCATCGGTCATAGACTCCTTGTCCCTACGCCCACGAAAGGGATGACAGAGAGGCTCAGCTCATAGCGTTTGCCATAACGTTTGGGTGATGGTGCCGAAGGTCAGAGTCGAACTGACACGGGGCTTCCCCCACCGGTTTTTGAGACCGGCGCGTCTACCATTTCGCCACTTCGGCTGGGGCAATGGACTAGGGATACGAGCAGCATTATATCACACTAGGGCCTCTGGCAACCCTTGGAAACTATCCCAAAACTCCAGTTGCCGCGGCCAGAGCTGGCGCAGGCCAATGGGTCAAGCCGGTATAGCCGGACGTCTTATTGTATTGGCCCGCCAGCACTGCGCGACGCCTCGATAGCCGGGACAAGGCGCGCTCACAACCTCTGCGGACGGGGCAACGTTTCCCGCCCGGAACACCCGGCTTTTCCGCTCCACCATCCACCAATACGGGCGTTTCCTCTGCATTGGCCCAGCGGTTACTGGTTTCCGCCTTTCAGGCAGCCGGTGCTTTGAGATAGGCTCTATCAGATTATTTACCGGAGAGTTCGGATAGGAACTCGGCCAGCGGGCGCGATTGCTGGGTGGAGGCAGTCATATCCCGCACCACGACTTCGCCTCTGAGAATTTCGTCGTCGCCCAGAATCAGGGCGTAGGGGATGCCCAGGGCGTTGGCTTGGCGCATCTGGCCGCGCAGCCCGCGGGAGCCACTGCTCAGGATGGCGCCGGCCCCGGCGCGGCGCAGGCGCACCGCCAGCTCCAGGGCTGCGGTTCGCGCGTTTTCGCCCACGTTGGCGACCAGGTAGCGGGGCGACGGTTCGTCGGGAACTGGGACTTCGCCCCGCTTGAGGTTCAGAGTAAGCCGCTCAATGCCAGTGGCGAAGCCGATGCCGGGAGTGGGCCGCCCGCCCAATTGGGCAATCAGCCCGTCGTAGCGTCCGCCGCCGCAGATGGTGGACTGCCCCCCGGCGTCCAGCGGCTGAATCTCGAACACCGTGCGGGTGTAGTAATCCAGCCCGCGCACCAGCCGGTGGTCTAGGGTGTGGGGCAGGTTCATAACGTCCAGATAGCCGGCCAGTTTGTCCCAATGCTCGCGGCAGCCATCGCAGAGGTAATCGGCGGAGCGCGGCGCCTCGTCGCCCAGGGCGTGGCAGGCTTCCACCTTGCAGTCCAGCAGCCGCAGCGGGTTGCGCTCCAGCCGGTCGCGGCAGTCGGGGCAAAGCCGCTGGTAGTGGCCGGAATAGTAATCGCGCAGCCGTTCTACGTAGGCCGGGCGGCATTCCCCGTCGCCGATGCTGTTGACCAGCAGATTGATGTCGCGCAGGCCCAGGCTGCCCATCAGCTCCCAGGCCACCTCGATAACCTCGGCGTCCACCGAGGGGTCGGCGTCGCCCAGTGCTTCGACGCCGAACTGGTGATGCTGGCGGAAGCGGCCGGCCTGGGGGCGCTCGTAGCGGAAGACGGGGCAGAAATAATACATCCGCACTGGCTGGGGCAGGTTGTGCATCCCATGCTCCAAGTAGGCGCGGCAGACCGGCGCAGTGCCTTCGGGGCGCAGGGTGACGCTGTCGCCGCCCCGGTCCTCGAAGGTATACATCTCCTTTTCCACAATGTCCGTCCCCTCGCCCACGGAGCGGACAAACAGGTTGGAGTCCTCAAAGGCCGGGGTGTCAATGCGCCCATAGCCGAAGCGGTTGGCGATCGCCACCGCTTTGGATTCGATGTAGCGCCAGTATTTCTGCTCATCAGGCAGATGGTCGGCAGTGCCGCGGGGCGCGCGAAAGACCACGGTTGTTACTCCGTAGGCAAGAATAGGGTTGGCTGTCGTCCAATATCCATAGAGAACCCGCCTCCCAAATACTGAGAAAACAGTATGGAAGACCAGGGATCAAATTTTGAACGAAACTGGCAAAGGGATTCTATGCTGAAAAATTTGCCGTTGTATTTGGAACCAACGGAAAATTCTTCAGTAGCCGTAGATTTGATTGCTCGATCTACGGTTGCTTCGTAAACAATCCCGATATGTCTGGAGGCATTCATTGAAGAGGAATCAATGACTATCCCAACTTGCTTCAACAGACAGTCCAGTTCAACTCCGACTTCTTCCGCGACCTCCCGCCTGGCCGTCTCTTCGTAAACGCCTCTGACAGATTTGCTATCGCAACTGCGGTCTATGTGACCTCCGATTATGAAGCTAAACCGGAGACTCAAATCGGTGCGTTGGTGACGAGTTTGGCGAAAAATGCAATAGTGGCCGTTGCTGTCACGAAAAATGGCGCAGGGTATTGGTTGTATCCACTGCTCGGAGCATTCCGCTTCTGCTCGCAGCATCCAGCCAACCCAATCATCCGCTGAATCAAGCAGCTTCTCTGCCTCAGTCCATGGCACAAAGCCGTCAAACCCACGAAAATGCTCTCTCGGTAGCACCATGATTTCCTGCATTGAGGTCACCACTTAAGACTGACTTGGGAACAGGTCGAGGATCCTGTCAGCGACCTGCGCCGCAGTTGATCGGGCGGTTGTGTCTTTGCATTTGCTGGTGTTGATGTCAGTGATTTTGAATTTTTCCCCGTAGGTATTGCGGACCATTGAATAAGCCTTATTCAGGCTGTCCAAGAATTCAGGATTCATTGCCCGGCCCGGCTCTTCTATGAGTTTGTCAGCATTTTCCCGTTCCATAGAAGTTGTCGAGTCGGCAGTAAACAGAAACACTGCATCAATTACTGCTCGCCATTTTTCCAGTGCTATGAAATTTTGAATCGTTTTCCGCTCTTCGACGCAAATCTGTTTATTGTTCTCTAGAAGCTGAAACCACGCCAACGCATCAAAAAGCCCACGATCCAAGATAGCCAAATGATACCTGTCGGAATGGTGCAGGCCCTCAAGTATGTGGGTAAGGGCGTAAGCAGCCGACCAGGTATTGAAGGCAACCAGGTCGTTCCTCAAATAATAAGGAGTGCGTTTGGATGCTCCCTCAGTTGGGGCTAGTACGTTGAAACCGACTCGGCGGAAGAAATGGGATACGATGTCTATGCAAGTGCTCTTGCCGCTTTTGGGCGTCCCGGAAAACTCAACAAATACCGGCCGATCTGGCGGGTTGAGTTTCAAATCAGAGAGAACGCCATCGGCCTTTTCCCGTAGTTCTTCAAAATTCTGAGTCATTAGGCAATCATCCTGCTTCAACCGGACTAAGTTTAGTTGCTATTTATTAAACTGTTGTGTGCGATTGCAAGTCAAGCCATCTCACGCCACAATTTGCGCGAAAGGGGCGCAGCTTGCCGATCT
This sequence comes from Dehalococcoidia bacterium, assembly GCA_965213725.1. Taxonomy (GTDB): domain Bacteria; phylum Chloroflexota; class Dehalococcoidia; order Lucifugimonadales; family UBA3495; genus VXOI01. Next base: position 380,491 of record OZ243924.1, on the reverse strand, counting down.
GGAACGCTGCGGCCGCCACCCAAATCAGCCCTAAACCAGCCCCTTCCCGGCCAGCTCGGCCAGTTCCGCTGCCGTCAGGCCGCCTATGCCGCACAGCACCTCGGCGTTGTGCTGGCCCAGCAGCGGGGGTTGGCGGTTGGGGGTTCCTGGGGAACCGGCCAAGTGGATGGGGGTGTTGACCGTGCGGAATATGCCGCCCAGATCGTTGCCGCCGTTGATGAACATCCCGCGGGCTTCCAGGTGGGGGCAGGCGTCCAGGTCGGCCTGGTCCTGCACCATGCCCATGGAGTAGCCGATTTCTATCAGGCGTTGGGTTACTTCGGCTTTGGGGCGCTCCTTGGTCCATTCCTCGATGGCCGGGACGAAGTGGTTCATGTAGAACTCGCCGCTGATGCCCTCGCCCAGATAGCGCGGGTCTTCGGTCAGGTCTTCACGGCCTATGAGCCGCCAGAGGGCCTTCCACTTCTCCGCGCCGCCGGCCCCGGCTAGGACTACGTAGCCGTCTTGGGCCCGCAGGACAAGCTGAGCGCTGAGCATATTGCCCCGCTCCCGGCCCGCTACCCGCCCGGTGGCTTGGTAGAAAGGCATAGTGCTGGTCATGTGGGCCGCCATGCAATCATACATCGCCATGTCTAGATACTGGCCCTGCCCGGTGCGGCGGCGGCTTTCCAGCGCCAGCATAATGCCCAGCGCCGTCCAGACGCCGGGAACCGAGTCGCCGATGTTGTCGCCCACCATCTGCGGCCCCGGGTCGCCGTATTCCCCCGGCGGCCCGCCGGTGACGGTCATCCAGCCGCCCATGCCCTGGACGCAGGGGTTGTTGGCGGGCCAATGGGAATAGGGCCCGGGCGCCGGGCCGTCGGGGTCGCCGTAGCCGGTGAGACTGGCGTAGATGATGCGCGGGTTGATTTCCCGCAGCCGCTCGTAGCCCAAGCCCAAGCGCCGCAGCGCGCCCGGCCCCCAGTTGTCCAGCAGCACGTCGGACTCGGCGGCCAGGCGCTCGAAGGCTTGCTTGCAGCGCGGGTCGCGGAGGTCAAGGGTTACGCTTTTCTTGTTGCGGTTGAGGCCCAGGTAGCGGGAGCTTACCCGCTGCCCGTCCGGCCCTTCGATGAACGGGCCGTTGCTGCGTCCGCGTTCGCCCGCGCCGGGACGCTCAATCTTGATTACCTCTGCGCCCATGTCGGCCAGAATCATGGAGCAGAAGGGGCCGGCCACGATGTGGGTGACATCCAGCACTCGCAGCCCTTCCAGCGGAAGGGGGAGGTTTTCCGGCTCGGCGGTCATTACGGTCCCTCTCCATCCCCGGTCTTGGGAATTTCCAGCCCTAATTGGTGATTGGCCGGGATTTGCAGGCCGAGGCCGTTGGCGATGAACCGCTGGGCGTTGCGGACGTAGTTGGCCGTGGGATTTTGCAGCCGCGCCTCCTGCGCCGGGCTGAGGGGGCGAATCTGGCCCGGCACGCCGATGACCAGCGAGCGGGCCGGCACGTGGCCGCGCACGATGGCTCCGGCGCCTATGAAGACGTAATCGCCCACGTCGGCGTCCTCCAGCAGCACCGCGTTGACGCCCACCAGCACGTTGCTGCCCACCTTGCCGCCGTGAATGACCGCCCCATGGGTGAGCAGCACGTTGTCGCCCAGTTCCAAGTGGTCGTCGGTGTGCAGGGTGCAATTGTCTTGCAGCGAACAGTTTTTGCCGACGAGGATATCGCCGTAATCGGCGCGTATGACCGCGCCGGGCCAAACGCTGGAACCCTCGCCGATGGTGACGTCGCCGACGATGTAGGCGGCTTCGCTGATGAACACTGAGGGGTGGATTTTCGGAAACTTGCCGTCAAGTCCGCGTATCAATGCAGGGACCTCCATGGGGCTGCCCGGGCCGGAATCCTGATATCTAACCGCTACAAGAATACAGCTTGAGCCGCCCGGCCGCCACTATCCGGCCGCCTGCAAGAAGGCAGCTACAAACCGAAGGCGCCTTTCAGCCCTTGCAGGCTGTAGTGGCAGGCGTAGGCGACGGTGAAGAATTTGACCTGCTTGCCCAGCCCCACGGCCAGCAGGTAGCGCCACAGCGGATAGCGCAGGGCGCCAGCCGCGATGCCGGCCACGTCGAACAAAGGATTGGGCACCGCCGAGATGACGAACAGCAGCAGCCAGCCGCGCCGCTGCATCCAGTGCTCCACCCGGTGATAAAAGCGGCGGCGCTCGAATACGCCGCTGCCGCTGTAGCCCAAGAAATAGCCGGTCAGCTCTCCGATGGTTCCCGCCAGGCCGGCGATGATGGCGACCGCGGCAGGGTTCAGGAAGGTGGCGGTAGTGCAGGTAATAGCCAAGGCCGGAACCGGCACGACCAGCCCGCCGCTGGCGAGGAGCACCGCCCCGGCAACGGCTCCGTAGCTCAGCCCGCCAACGCCGATGCGGTCCTGGGTAAAGAAGGCGATGGCGGAGATTGCCCCGACGCCGAGGAGAATCAGGAAACGGCCCCGCCAAGTGGAGGTGAGCCATTCCATAATGGAATTGAAGGGGAGGATCCGAGGGCCATCGCTTGGAATGGAGGCAACGGCTCCACCGGCGGCCGCAGCCCCATCGGCTGGGCGACCGTTTTCTCCGGCAGCGCCGGGCGGGGTGTCTGATGGTTGCGAGATGCCGTCAGGCCCTTGAATCTGCGCCCTCTGCGGGGCCGCTCGCCGGGCCGTCGCTCGCTGACAGCCGTGGAACTGCGTCGGGAGGAGATGGCTGGGAAAGGAATTCAGTGAGAATGCGGTTGAACTCTTCCGGCTTTTCCATGTGAGGCCAGTGGCCGCACTCGGGGAGTACGTGGACCATGCTGCGAGGCAGGGCGCGCCGGACTTCTTCCGCCTTGACGGGAGGGATTACTAGGTCTTCTTCGCCCCAGACCGCTAGGAGCGGGACCGGCAGACTGCGAAGGCGGTCAACAATATGGTGCTCCCGGCGCAGTCCAAGCAGGTTAATGCCGGAACGCACCGAGCGAAGCATCACCTGGGGCGCGTGAGGCAGGCAACGCACCCGAAGCATCTCGGGCAGTATTTCGTCTAGGATGGCGGGCCGACGGAAGAAGATGCGCTTGGTCATGGCCGCTTTGCTGATCATGCGGGGTTTGTAGATCAGTTCCCCGAGCACGGGAATGGAGATCAGGCGCAACGGCCAAGAGACGCGGCGCCCCAGCCCCGCCGAGGCCACCAAGGCAACTCTCTCCACCCTTTCCGGGTATTCGAGAGCCGTCATACCGGCAATGAGGCCACCCGCGGAATTTCCCACCACTGAGAAGCGTTCTATGCCCAGCGCGGCGGTGAAATCGGCCAGAAAACGCGCAGCGGTCTTTGGCTCGTATCCGAGATGGTCGGCCAAGCCGGAGTCGCCGTTGCCGGGCAGATCCACGGCAATGGCCCTGAATCCGGCATCGGCCAAGGCGTCCATGTTGCAATACCAGGTAACCATGGAAGAGGCCAAGCCATGCACCAGCAGCACAGCAGGCCCTTCCCCGGCAACGGCGTAGCGAACGTTTACCCGGTGAACGCAGATGTCCTTGACTTGCGCCCGCTGCGTTAAGGCCGTACTCATTCAGCGAAAACCCTGATTTTGGCAATTGAATTTAGGAGTTGCGCAGTTGGATGTTTCGCTCCCGCTTTCGCCGGGCAGGCCCTAAACCCCTCAGCCCCAAACCCCTCAGAGGGAAGGGATTCGACAACCAACTGCGCGTGTCCCGCGTGTCCTATGCATCATTGGCGCCGGGGCGCCAACATCCAGTTTACACCAGCGCTGCCTCCAGCGGTTCAGCGCCGCCCTGAGTATAGGATTCCTGCTTGGTCAAGGTGACCCCGTCCTGACCTGCGTCAACCAATACGTGGTCGCCTGGCGACAACTCGCCGGAAAGCACCGACCGGGCCAGAGGGTTCTCCAGATGCCGCTGTATTGCCCGGCGCAGGGGCCTGGCGCCGTAAACCGGGTCGAAGCCTTCCCGGGCGAGCCAGAGGCCGGCTTGCTGGGTCAGCGCGAAGGTAATTTGCCGTTCCTCCAGACGCGTTTGCACATCGCGGACCATAAGCTCCACAATCTGCACAATGTCGTCCTGGCCCAAGGGGTGGAAAACGATGGTCTCATCGATCCGGTTCAGGAACTCCGGGCGGAAGGTGCGTTTGAGCGCCGCATCCACCGATTCCCGCAGCGCCCGCATCTCGTCCCGCCCGTCGCGGCTGTCAGGGCGGAACCCGAAGGGCTGACGCCGCATCCCCTCGGTGCCCAGGTTGCTGGTCATTATAACGATGGTGTTGCGGAAATCAACGGTGCGCCCTTGTCCGTCGGTCAGGCGCCCGTCTTCCATAATCTGGAGCAGTATGTTGAATACGTCCGGGTGGGCTTTTTCGATTTCGTCGAACAGCAGCACGCGGTAGGGCCGTCGGCGAACCGCTTCCGTGAGTTGCCCCCCTTCATCGTAGCCGACATAACCCGGAGGCGCGCCAACCAGTCGCGCGGTAGTGTGCCGTTCCATGTATTCCGACATATCTATGCGGACCATGTTGGCTTCGTCGTCGAAGAGGAACTCGGCCAGCACCCGGGCCAGCTCGGTCTTGCCCACCCCGGTGGGGCCCAGGAAAATGAAGCTGCCGATGGGCCGGCGGGGGTCGCTGAGGCCGGAGCGGGAGCGGCGTATGGCTTCGGACACGGCTTCCACGGCCTCATGCTGGCCGATGACGCGCCGGTGCAGGTCGGTTTCCATGTGAACCAGACGCTCGCCTTCGCCCTCCAGCAGGCGGCCCGCGGGAATGCCGGTCCAGTCGGACACCAGATGAGCGATGTCCAGCTCGTCCACCACCCGGTCGTGTTTTCCGTCCCGGGGCTGCGCTTGGCGCTCGGTGTCGTATTGCTGTTGCAGGCGGAGCCGCTCAGTGCGGAGTTCCGCCGCTTGTTCGTAGTCGGAACGCTCGGCCGCCGCCGCTTCCCGGTCATTCAGGTAGCGGATGCGCTCTTCCAGTTCCTTCAGCGGCGCGGGCAGGATTTCCGCGTTAATCCGCAGCTTGCTGGCGGCCTCGTCTATGAAGTCAACCGCCTTGTCCGGCAGTTGCCGTCCGGTGATGTAGCGGTCGCTGAGACGGGCCGCTGCTTCCAAGGCTTGGTCGGTGATAGTCACCTTGTGGTGGCCCTCGTAGCGCGGCCGCAGCGTTCTCAGAATTTCCACCGTGGCCTCAACCGAGGGCTCCTCCAGGTAGATGGCCTGAAAGCGCCGCTCCAGAGCGGAATCGCGCTCAATGTACTTGCGGTACTCGTCGGAAGTGGTGGCGCCGACGCACTGCATATCGCCGCGGGCCAAGGCGGGTTTCAGCATATTGCTGGCGTCCATGCCGCCCTCGCTGCCGCCTGCGCCGACCATCGTATGCAGTTCGTCCAAGAAGAGAATGACCTCCCGCCCGGCTTCCTTGACCTCATCTATGACCGATTTCAGCCGTTCCTCGAATTCGCCGCGGAACTTGGAGCCGGCAACCATTGCCGATAAATCCAAGGCCATCACCCGGCGGTCCTTCAAGGAGCCTGGCACGTCCCCGGAGGCAATTCGCTGGGCCAGCCCCTCAACGACGGCGGTCTTGCCCACTCCGGCGTCGCCGATGATTACCGGATTGTTCTTGCGGCGGCGGGTGAGGGTCTGCATCACTTGGCGAATTTCGGCGTCGCGGCCCACTACGGGGTCGAGCCTTCCGTCTCTCGCCATCTGAGTGAGGTCTATGCTGAAGCGCTCCAGGGAGCGATAGCGGCTTTCGGCATCGGGATCGTCCACCCGGTGACTGCCCCTTACCTGGATCAATGCCTGATACACCCGCTCGCGGTCAATGCCGTGGGCCTTCAGAATTTCGGCGGAGACGCCCTGCTGCTCCATGACGGCGGCGACGAACAGATGCTCCGCGCCGATGAAGTCATCGTTGAGGCGTGCGGCTTCGGCCCGGGCGTTCTGCATCAAACGCTGCGCCCGGGGCGTACCGTAAATCTGGTTGGCTTCATAGGCCAGCTTGGGGGCGGATTCCAGAGCCTGGTTCAGGGCTGCCCGGATGTCTCCGGCAGAAGCGCCCAGTTCGGACAGGATACGGGCGGGCACGCCGTCTTCCAGCTCCAGCAGGGCCGTCAATATATGCTCCACGTCCCATTGGCTATGGCGGTAGCGGCGCACCAGTTCCTGCGAATTTTGCAGCACCTGACGGGCTTGATTGGTAAATTGGTCATTTTGCGCTGCCATAGTCCACCTCGCTTAGCCGGTTCCGCCGGGGCGGTTCCGGCCATCATTCTGCCTTTTCTTCTGTTGCCGGAGGGAGGCCACCGTGCTGGTGAGTTCGGCAACTTCGTTTTCCAGTTCCTCAATGCGGGTCATCAGTTTCAGCGCCACCTCTGCGCCGGCCAAGTTGACCCCCAGATCCTCAATGAGCGCCCGCAGCCGACGAATTCGCTCGATGTCGGCCATGGAATACAGCCTTTGCCGCCCCATGGTGCGGGAGGGCCAGATCAACCCGGCCCGTTCATAGTGGCGCAGCGTCTGGGCGTGAACGCCGACGATGCGGGCCGCGACGCTGATAACGAAGAAGGGTTCGTCGTTGAGGCGATCCTCTGCTGCCATTTCTAATTCCCCCTCGGTTCGCGCGGAGCCTGTCCCCGGCGCTAGTTGCAGGTTTCTTGCCTTTCGGCGCTATTCTGACGTGGCTGCGCCGTTGACTGCGGAACGCTCAATCCGCATTTCCCGCAATCTGCGGAACAGCTCCACTTCGTCTTCCGAAAGGCCGGCGGGGAGGCTCAGCTTGACCGTGACGTACAGGTCGCCGCGATTCCCCTTTCCCGACAGCGCGGGCATCCCCAGTCCTGAGAGGCGAAAGCGGCGGCCTGCCGGGGTGTTGGGCGGCACGGTCAGGGCCACCTTTCCGGTGAGGGTGGGGGCCGGAATTTCCGCGCCCAGAACAGCGTCGTCAATTTCCAGGTCAACCTCGGTATACAGGTCGCGCCCTTCCCTCTGGAACGAGCCGTGGTCAAGCACTGATACCACTAGGTAGAAGTCGCCGCCCTCACTGCCGCCGGAGGCTATATGTACCCGGGAACCCTGGTCAACGCCGGGGGGTATTTTCACCTCCAGCGTGCGCCCGTCGTTGAGCCGCAGAGTGCGGGTTGCGCCGTGGAAAGCCTCTTCCAGCGTAACTTCCACCGGATACTCGGGCGGCGGGCGGCGGGCCGGGCCGCGGCCGCCGCTGAATAAGTCCTCGAAGCGGAAGCTATTGCCGCCGCCGAAATCTTGGAAGCGAGTTCCGCCCCGTCCGCCAAAGCTGGCGAAAACGTCCTCCAGGTCAGCGTTGTTGGAGGTCCACCGGAAGCCACCGGGGGCCGGGCCATGCCCCCCGCCCTGTCCGTACTCTTCGGCGTGGCGCCAGTTGTCGCCGTAGCGGTCATACTTCTTCCGGGAATCCTCGTCTGAGAGAACTCCGTAAGCCTCGTTGATTTCCTTGAACTTATCCTCCGCTGTGGCATCGTTCTTGTTTACGTCGGGGTGGTACTGCCGGGCCAGCCGCCGGTAGGCTTGGCGAATTTCCTTCTCGGTGGCGTTCTTGGCAACGCCCAGCACATCGTAGTAATTGCTCATGGCACTGCCTCTCAGCCGATGACTCTTGTCTTTGAAGCCGGTTCCCTGCCGAGGAAATTTGACTTGCATACATAATAATACTTTATAGCAGTACAGTCAACTATTGTCATAGGTCTCTGTCAGATCCGCGTCAAAGAGGTTTCCGGGGGCTTTCGATTTCTGACGAAATTGCCTGAATCGGGATTTTCAAGGTCAAAGGATTCACCGGATGGGATAAGCCCTGACTCGGATGGAGCATCGAAAACCCGGAATTTCCATGGTGGGGTATTCACTAGATTGCGCGGTGGTGATACAATGGGCTGGTGTAGTCAGCCACAGGGTGAGGCTGACGGCGTTCCCCGATAGCTCAGCGGTAGAGCGGGCGGCTGTTAACCGCTAGGTCGCAGGTTCGAATCCTGCTCGGGGAGCCAACAGTTACCACAAAGGCGTTCAGTCTGAATCCCCCCTATAGTGGCGCCAATTCCGAGGGCAGACCGGCATTCGCGCGGTTCGCAAACGCTCCACAGCCCCCCCCCCCCCCGACAGCTTTCCTCCGGCCCCGGGACGTCCCCTTGCCATTGGCTGATGCGTATTCCCGGCACCTGCGCCACATTTCACAATCCAGCCGGGCCGTTCTTGTTATCTGTGGCGAAATCCCTGCGGACTCTCGCACTAACCCAGCCTGTGCGGTTGAAGGAGATGCAACCGATGGCTCTTTCCCAAAAGCCTCTGAACGTGGCCGTCATTGGCGCCGGCATCATGGGAGCCGCCATCGCTTGGCGTCTGGCTCAGCGCGGCGTCCGCGTTGCCCTGATTGACAAGGGCCAGCCCGGTCAAGGCGCGTCGAGTCACAGCTTCGCTTGGATCAATGCCGGAGCCAAGGAACCCATCGGGTATCACAACCTGAACCGCCGTTCCCTGGAAATGTGGGCCCGCTTCGCTGCCGAAATCGGCGATCACGGAGACGCGGACAGCATCGGCCTCCGCTGGGGCGGCAAGGTTTCTTGGGAATCCGACCCGGCCGCCGCCGAAGGGTTGGCGGCCCGGGTTCGGCAGCTCCAGTCCTGGGGTTATCCATCCCGTCTAATAGACGCCACCGAGCTGAGGCGCTTGGAACCGGCGTTGGATGTTGGCCCGGTGGCCGCCGCCGAGTACAGCCCCAACGAGGGGCAGGTGGAGCCGCAGATGGTGGTTGATGCCTGTTTGCTCCGCCTTCGGGAGATGGGTTGCGCGATTCACGCCGATACGGAAGTTCAGGGATTTGAGCGGCAGGATGATGGCCGGATTTACAGCTTGACAACCGCCTCGGGATTCTGGGATGTGGATGCAGTGGTAATCGCCGCAGGCACGGATACCACCCGCTTGGCAGCATTGGCCGACGTCAATGTGCCGCAGGCGGAGAGTCCCGGCGTGGTGATACGCACGAACCCGTTGCCGCCCCTGCTCCGTAACGTGCCGGTAGTGTACGCGCCGCCCTTGGGTGATGGCCGCCGGGAGATTCATCTCCGGCAGTGCGCCGATGGCCGCCTGATGATCGGCGAAGGCGACCAGGAGAGCCTCGCCGAGGACGATACCCAGGCCCACGCCGACGATCTGCTGTCCCGCGCCTGCCGCTATCTGCCGGGACTTGACGGCGCGCAGGCGGTTCCGGTGCCTGTGGGCTGGCGTCCCATGCCCTTGGACGGATACCCGGTTATAGGGTTTGCGTCCGAGGCGCCCAATCTGTACGTGGCCCTCACCCACAGCGGCGTTACCCTGGCTCCGGCGTTGAGCCAGTTGGCTGCCCAGGAAATCTGCGGCGGGGCGCTGGCAGACGCGGTGCTGGGGCCTTACCGTCCGCAGCGGTTTGCCGGTATGACGCCCCAGGAAATGGCAGCGGCCACTCACCCCCGCGCCGCGAAAATCCGCTGACCCAAGCGCCTGCAAGCAAGGGCCTGTCCGTCTCCGAACTAGCCGAGCGGACTGGACGGCTTTGGTATGCTAATGCCACCACGATTTCCCGGCAGAACGGCCGCCGCCCTTGGCCGCCGGTGACTTTGACCGCTATTTCAAGGAGAGGAAAGTGGCAGCTACGGATTCAATCATGTATTCATTGGAACGGAATTGGGAGATGGTGGAATCCGCAATCTCCGACTTGGACTACGAAACGATGGCCCGGCAGCCAAACGCCCACAGCAATTCCATTTCCTGGATCTTTGGTCACATTAGCCGGGTAACGGATATGTTCATCATGCACCGGCTTCAGTCCAAACCGGAATTGTGGTTTGCCGACGGCTGGTGCGAGAAATTCGGCCTGAAGGACAACGTGGAAGGGTTGGGCCGGGGGGCCGACCTGGCTACCTGGAAGCCCCCGGCGAAGGAAGTGCAGATAGGCTACTTCGAGGCCGCGAAGGCGATTACCAGGGAATACGTGCCGTATCTGACCTCCGAAGATCTGGAGAAACGGGTGGTGTTCCCTCCCACGGCGTTGCGACAGGAGCATACCCTTGGCACCGCCCTGGGCCAACTGGTGCTGGAAAGCGTTGCCCACGGCGGCCAGATAGCTTATTTGAGAGGGTTCCACCGGGGCATCGGTTGGTATCGGTAAGAAGATGAGTCCAACCGCAGGCGGCCGGGTTCCATCGTGCGGGTTCCATCGTGATGGAGAAGGCGAAGCGCCTTGGGCATTACCCGGTCTAGGCGCTGGCTAACTCAAGCAGCCATTAGTTATAGACCAGCCCATAACGACAAGCATCTTTCGCCGTATCCGGGAATCGGGTAAGGAGTGTATTGCCTATGCCGTACCTGTCCCTTCCCGGCGCTGAATTGTGGTATGAGGACACCGGCGGCCTGGGGGCGCCGGTTGTATTCCTGCACGCCGCTTCCGGCACCAGCGCAAGCTGGATTCATCAAACGCCGGCCTTTATGTCCGCCGGGTACCGCTGCATCAGCTACGACCGCCGCACTTGGGGGCGTTCCACGGCCACCGCGCCCGGAGGCCAGCCTGGCTTCGCCGACGGCGACCTGCACGCGCTGCTGGAAAGTTTGTCATTGGAGCGGGTGCATCTGGTCGGCACGGCGGCGGGCGGCATCCCCGCTTTGGCCTATGCCCTGAGCCACCCGGAGCGAGTGCGCAGTCTGGTGGCTGCCAATACAATCGGAGGCGTGCAGGACCGGCCCTATCTGGAGGTGCAGCGCCGTCTCCGTCCTCCTGAGATCCAGAATCTGCCCGTGGAGTTGCGGGAAGTAGGGCCTTCGTATCGCGGCCTGAACCCGGAAGGCACGAAACGCTGGCTGGAGATTGAAGCGGCCAGCAGACCCGGCGGGGACGTACCGGCGCAGCCGCTACGTGAGCCAATCACCTACGCGCGATTGCAGACTATGAAGGTTCCGACTCTCGTCCTCTCCGGGGAAGCCGATCTGCTGTCGCCGCCGGCGCTGATGCGGATGTTGGCGGCGCATATCCCAACGTCCCGTTTCGCACCCCTGCCCGAGGCGGGCCATGCGGGATTCTGGGAACGCCCCGAAGTCTGGAACGGCTTGGTGCTGGAGTTCATCGGGCAGTATTAGGTGAAGGAATTTCAGAGAATCCCGGGCGGCCGCGCTGTCGAAAATCCGGCTGCGCCGCCATTTTGAGGCGCCGCCGGCGTCAGGCCCCTTTCTTCGTAAATCGCGTTGACATTGGTTGCCCGCCCTAACTACACTCGCGGTTAATACGGAGGGCGAGGTTGGCATGAGGCGTTTCGAGTACCTTGATGCCCATACGCTGCGGCAGGCCGTGGGGATGCTGCAACGGTATGGCGAGCAGGCCCGGATCGTGGCGGGCAGCACCGATTTTCTGGTACGGTGGCGCGCCGGGTTCTGGCATCCCGACTACGTGGTGAACATTCAGCGAGTTCCCGGACTGAGCCGGGTGGCCTACAGCAGCCGTAACGGGCTGCGGCTGGGAGCGCTGGTTACGATACAGACCCTGGAGCAGCACCCGGAAGTTCGCCAACATTACCCGGCGCTGGCGGCGGCCGCCGCTTCCTTTGCGGGAGTGCAGGTGCGGAACCTGGCTACGGTCGGCGGCAATATCTGCAACGCATCGCCCTCGGGCGATACGCTGCCCGCGCTGCTGGCCTACGGCGCCGAGTGCCGCCTTTCGGGGCCGGAGGGACATCGCCAGGTTGCGCTGGCCCAGCTCTTTACCGGGCCGGGGCAGACGGTGTTGAGCCATGACGAGGTGCTGACCGAAGTCACCTTGCCGCCTCCCCCGCCCGGCACAGGCTCGCTGTACATAAAGCACAGCCCGCGCGGAGCTATGGACATTGCCACCGTGGGGGTTGCGTCTGCGGTGACTGTGGACGGCCGGTCGGGCCGGTGCACCGGCGCCCGCATCGCCCTCGGCGCCGTCGCTCCGACGCCTTTGCGGGCCGATGCCGCCGAGGAATTGCTGCGGGGCAAGCAGCCGGACGCGGAGCTATTGCAGGCGGCGGCGGAACTGGCGATGGCGCAGGCTGCTCCGATAGACGACGTGCGCGGGACGGCCGGCTACCGCCGGGAGATGGTCGGGGTGCTGACTCGCCGGACGCTGGAACGGGCGGCCTCCGCGGCCACGGACAGCCCGCTGTCATACGAAGACCACCGGCGGTTTGCCATTCAGTCGGCCTTCTGAATTGCAAGGGACATAACCGATGGGCCAGCCACAATCAAGCATTCTCAACAGGACGGCGAAATGAAAAGAGTTGTCCGGATCACCGTCAACGGGGTGGAGCGCGCCATACTGGTGGAGCCTTACTGCTCGCTGCTGGATATGCTGCGGGATGAGTTGCGCCTGACGGGCACCAAGAAGGGGTGTGACGAGGGCGACTGCGGGGCCTGCACCGTCCTGCTGAACGGGCAGCCGGTCACTTCGTGCTTGGTGCTGGCCCACAGCGCCCACGACACCGAGGTCACCACCGTGGAAGGGCTGGCCTCCGGCGGCGAGCTTCACCCGGTGCAGCGCAGCTTCGCCGAAAACGGCGGACTTCAATGCGGCTACTGCACGCCGGGCCTGATCATGGCTACGGTGGGCCTGCTGAACAACAATCCCGACCCCACTGAGGAAGAAGTAAAATTCGGACTGGGCGGCAACCTGTGCCGCTGCACCGGATATTCCAAGGTCATCGAGGCGGTGATGGCCGCCGTGGAAAGTTCGAGGGAGACGGAGTAGTTGAGATGGCGGAGTTCAATGTTCTGGGCAAGAACCACGTTCGCGTAGACGCGCTGGACAAGGTGACCGGCCACGCCACCTACGCCGGCGATGTCTATCTGCCCGAGATGCTGATGTGCAAGGTGCTGACCAGCGCCCACAGCCACGCCCGTATCGTCAGCATTGACACCAGTGAGGTCGAGGCATTGCCCGGCGTGCGGGGCGTTATCACCGGCAAGGACTTTCCTGATGTCTTCTTCGGCTCCGGCGCGCTCCGGGACCGTCGGGTAATGGCCCGGGACGAGGTGTTTTACGTCGGCGAGCCGGTGGCCGCGGTGGCCGCCGACGACGAAATAACGGCAGTGGAAGCGCTGTCTCTGATCCGCGTGGAATACGAAGACCTGGAGCGAGTAGTTGATCCAGTGGCGGCCCTGACGAGGGACACGGCTATTGTTCACGATGACCTGGAGGACTTCGAGGGGTACGGTTTCGCTCTGGGCGGCAACAACTGCACCATGCTGGACGCCGACCGGGGTGACGTGGATAAGGCTTTCGCAGCGGCGGATCACGTCATCGAAGAGACTTACCACACACAGCCCATCAATCAGGGGTTCCTGGAGCCAATGGCCTGTGTCGCCAACCTGGAAGCCAACGGAAGGCTCACGGTCTGGGCCTCGACGCAGGGGCCGTATCAGGTGCGGCAGCAACTGGCCTCGGTGCTGGATATGCCCATCGGCAACATCAAGATCATCGCCATGGAGCTGGGCGGAGGGTTTGGGGCCAAGCTGCGGCTGGCGCTGGAAGCCTTCCCCGCGCTGCTGGCAATGAAGACGCACCGTCCGGTCAAGCTGGTCAACACCCGCGAGGAAACCTTCACCCTCAACGGCCCGCGCTTGGAAACCAACATCTACCTCAAGACCGCAGTGACCGGCGACGGACGCATCACTGCGCGGGAGGCCCGCAGCGTGTTCGACGTGGGGGCGTACCTAGGGGCGGGGCCTAACTCGGGCGTCGGACATGGATTGGGCGCCTACGACATCCCCAACTTCCGGCTGCGTTCGTATGGCGTGTACACCAACAAGGTGTACGTCGGTTCCTACCGAGCCTCCGGCGTGGCCGACATGACCTTCGCCGTAGAGTCGCACATGGACGTCATCGCCCACAAGCTGGGCATTGCCCCCTTGGAGTTCCGAAAGAAGAACGCGCTGAGGGAAGGGGATATAAGCGTCAGCGGGGCGCGAATTCCCCGCCACGGCCTCGCCGAGGTCATGGCGGCGCTGGAAGAGAAGATGGGCCTGCCACGGGCCGGGGCGGAATCCGGCGGAACGGATGGAAGGCTGGCGCGCGGCGTGGGCCTTGCCGTCGGCGAGTGGCGCAGCGGCAGCGGCCCCTCCACCGCCGCCATCAGCGTCAACGAGGATAGCACGGTGGGCCTGCTGACCGGCTCGGTGGACATCTCGGGCAGCGATACCTCGCTGGCGCAAATCGCCGCCGAGGTGCTGGGCTTGGAAATGGAGCAGGTGATCGTCGCCAAGCGGGACACCGACCTGGCTCCGTTTACCGGCCCCAGCGGGGGCAGCCGCATCGTGTACAGCCAAGGCAAAGCAGTGCAGATGGCCGCCGAGGACGCGCGGGACAAGCTGCTGGGGCTGGCCGCCGACAGATTGGGGGTGCAGGCCGATGCCCTGGGATGCGAGGGCGGCGCGGTCTACGTAATGGACAACCCGCAGCAGTCCATCGGGCTGGGTCAATTGGCGAGGATGAGCTTGTCTTCACGGGGCGGCCCCATAATTGGCGCGGCGTCACTGTCCAGTATGCCCTACAATCCGGTGTTCAACGCCCAAGGCGCTGAGGTCGTAGTTGACCGCGAGACCGGGCAGGTGAAGGTGACCCGGTTCGTGCAGGCCCAGGACGTGGGGCTTGCAGTGAACCCGATGGGCGTGGCGGGGCAGCTCGAAGGCGGCGCGGTGCAGGGCATAGGACGGGCGCTGAGCGAAGAAATACAGATAGACTCCGACACCGGTCAGGTTCGCAACGCATCGCTGGCAGCCTACCTGATGCCCCTAGCCATAGATATGCCGGAAATCGAGAATGTGCTGGTGGAGGTGCCCAGCGAGGATGGGCCTTTCGGGCTCCGCGCCGTGGCCGAACCGCCGGGGTTCGGCCCGCCCGCGGCCATCGCCAACGCCATCTACGACGCCGTTGGAGTTCGCATACGCACTCTGCCCCTAAGCCCGGAGAGGGTGTTGGCCGCCATGCAGGGCCGAGAGCCGGACGACTACGGCCTAGACGCGGCGGCCCTGCGCGCGGCGGAGGCTTAGGCAAAAACAAACAGGTTCCCGCAATTTCGTCAATGGTCATAGCCTTCATTGGTTGGTATCGGGAGCGGTTATGTCTGATTTCGTCTTGAGGGTGGGCGCTGTGGAGATAGTCGCCCTCTCGGATATGAACCTGCCCTTCCCCATGCCCCTCACGCAGCTTTTTCCCGCCACGTCGCCCGAGGTTTGGGCGCCCTACAAGGAGCTTTACCCGGACGCCTTCGAGCAGGACCATATGCTCATTGAAATCGGGTGCTACCTAGTGCGTTCCGAGGGTCAGACCATCTTGGTGGATACCGGGTATGGTGAAGGCCCTATTGAGGCCATCGGAGGGCGGCGGGGCGAGCTTATGGACGACCTGGCCGCCAAGGGCATCAACCCCGGGGAGGTCAATACGGTCTTTCTCTCGCACCTTCATTCCGACCACGTGGGCTGGAACGTGGTGGAGCGGGATGGCAAGCTCGCGCCGGCCTTTCCCAACGCCCGGTACATGGCGCATCAGGCAGACTTGGCCCACTTTCGCCGGGCGGACGTGCAGGCGGCTTCGACGTTTCCTTTCATGGACAGGTGCCTGGAATCCATTGCCGGTATGGGCCTGCTCGACACTCTGACTGAGGACGCCAACCTGACCGGGGAAGTGCGGGCGCTGCACACTCCGGGCCACACGCCCGGCCATATGAGTATCCTGGTGGCCTCAGAGGGGCAGGAAGCGCTGATTCAGGGCGACGTGCTGGTGCACCCGGCGCAGGTAACCGAGGACGGCTGGAACTGCCACTTCGATTTCGACTGGCCGGTAGCCACCGAGACCCGCAGGCAGATGCTGGCCGACGCGGAAGCCCGGGGTACGCCGGTCATTTCCTGCCACTTTCCTGCGCCGGGATTCGGGAAGGTCGTCCGCCGCGCTGGCAGGCGCTACTGGCAGGCAGGACTCGGCAACTAGCAGACAGGGCGCTCTGAGGTGAAACGTGGACGGAGACGCAACTCAAAGGATTCTGGACAGCATTGACACCGGGGAACTGCTGCGCCTAGCCCAAGAGCTTATCAGAATACCCAGCTTCAAGACCGAGGAGAGCGACGTAGCTCGTTTCTTGGGCGAGTACCTGGGCCAGCGCGGCTACGAAGTGCAGTTGCAGGAAGTGGAGCCGGGGCGGTTTCAGACCATTGCTACGCTCAGGGGCAGCGGCGGCGGAAAATCCCTGATGCTGAACGGCCACATAGATATTGACCCCTTGGCCATGGGCTGGAAACGGGACCCGTGGACGCCCAGCATAGAGGGCGATCTCATCTTTGGCGCGGGCATCCGCAACATGAAGAGCGGCGTGTCCTCCTTGATTACGGCAGCCGAAGCCGTCCGAAAGTCGGGCGTTGCCTTGGATGGCGACCTGGTGCTGGCCTGCGTGGTCGGGGAGTTGCAGGGCGGCGTTGGCACCACCTACCTCTGCCGAAACGGGCCGCTGACCGATATGGCGGTTGTCCCCGAACCCTTTGGGGCCAACAACATCCTTACGGTTCACGCCGGCGTTTTGGAGCTGGCGGTGCATGTGCTGGGCAACTCCCGGCACATCAGCCGCAAGGAGGAGGGCGTTGACGCTATCGCCAAGATGTGCCAGGCCGTTCCCGCCATTGACGGGGTGGAGTTCACCTACACCCCCCGCGAGGATCTGCCCGGCCTGCCGCGAATAAACGTCGGCGCGATCATCGGCGGGCGGGGGCGGGACTACGACCTGCGGGGGCCTAATTTCGTTTCCGACTTCTGCACCGTGCTGGTGGACGTGCGCTTCCTGCCCGGTATGACCTCGGCTTCGGTCAAAGCGGACATCGAACGCGTCCTCGACGGGATCAAGGCGGAAGACCCGGACTTCCAGTATGAGATTGAGATGCCGCCGCACCCGAAGCACCGGGTGTTCACCGTGGTGATGGAGCCTTTCGACTTGCCCAAGGACGAGTACATCTTGGATTCAGTGCTGCGGCAGTACCGCACGGTGACCGGGCGGGAACCGGACGGCGTGGGAACCGTGCTGCCCGGCTCATACACCGGGGACGACACCTGCCACCTGTGGGCGGCGGGCGTGCCGTGCCTGCTGTATGGGCCGGGCGGAGGCTCGGAATCCGCGGACATTCCCGACGAGTACAGCCGCATCAGCGACATGGAGCAGGTCGCCAAGGTGTTGGCCCTCACCGCGCTGGACGTTTGCAGCCTGCCCAAGTAGCCCGCCCGCATAGGCCGCAGAGCAACTTCCAGAGCGTCCTGGTCAACATCCGCAGGCAGCCCCGCCCGCATAGGCCGCAGAACAGAGGGCCCGGCATCGCCATTTGCGTTGCCGGGCGAGACGCCCTCGCTATTGCTGCGGGATTCCCAGTTCGGCCTTCATGTCGGCCACCGCTTGGTTGCGGGTCTTGCGCTGCCACTGCGGGCGGGCATTGATGGGCTCGTTGATGATTTCGGGGTCGATTTTCAGCGCCACGAAAACCGGGCCGGGCTGGCTGAGGATTTCTTCAAGCTGACTGCTGAAGTCCTCCAGGTTGTCTATGGAGTAAGCGGCCGGATAGCCGCAGCCTTGGGCCACGATGTCGTAAGCCATCACCTCGGCGTTGGGCACGGGCTGGCCGCCGGTGGTGGCGTAGACACCGTTATCCAGCATGAAGTGATACAGGTTCTTGGGGGCCTTCTCGGCGATGGTGGGCAGCGCGCCCATTCCCATCAGGACGTCGCCCTCGGAGTCAAACAGGACCACCCGTTCCTCGGGCAGGGCCAGCGCAAGGCCCAGGGCGAAGGATGCGTGTCCGCCCATGGCCGGGTCGCCCAAGGGAAGGTCGCGGTCGGGCTGTTGGCTCATATTGACCCAATGACGCCCGCCCCGGCCCGGTATCACAATGGCGTCTCCGCGAACTTGGTTGAAAACCTCCAGCATTTCTGCCGTCTTCATCATTGCCAATCACTTCCTCAGCTCAAGTGCCTTTACCGGCTCACGTTGAATCCGTGGTATTCGTCGCCGACCAGCACGGCTACCGGCCGCCTTTCCCGGGAGGCTTCGGCGAAAGCCACCGATATGCGGTCGGCGTCCTCATCCGATTCCACGAGGTAGTAGTTGATGTTGAAGGCGTGCAGGAACCTCTCGGTGTAGAAGGCGGCGGTGTCGTTGATGACGCCGTGGCGGGTCCAGCCGCGATAGCCCACCATCATTACGACCGGGGTGTTCATGCCTAAGCCCCAGCCGCGAAGGGAGTCTCCCGACTCCATCATGCCGGTGTTCTGGATCAGAATGACCGGTTTCTTGCCTCCGGCGGCCAGCCCGGCGGCGGTGGAGAAGGCGTGACCCTCGCGGCTGACGGGCACGAGGTCGAGGGTCGGTTCGTCTCGCATCAACACGTAGAGAAAATTGGTCTCGCTGTCCGGCAGCCAGACCACATGGGTTACGCCGTTGTTCTTCAGTTCCTCCAGAACTCGGGCCGGGCTAAGTTCCGCCATCTTGATTTTCCTCCTGAGCATTAGCGGCCTTCACAGGCGTGAAGGCACCAACAGGTATACTCATTGACTCTTGAAACGTCAACCTCAGCAGACAGACCTCTTTCGAGTCTGGTAGCTGAGCTGCCGGACGGGATCTGATTTCTGGCCCGTCCCGTATTGTAATGCACCTGGCAATTGCCCCCGAAGGGGACGCCGATGCGGTAGAATGCGCTCAGGTCATATACCAGACGCCCAAGGGCAGGAGGAATACGATGGCCGAGACAATCCGCGAGGCATATATTCGCAGAAACCCCAAGTCGGCGGCCCTGTTTCCCCGTTTCCAGCAGCATTTTCCGTCCGGCGGCGCCGGTCACGACGGTTACGTGGCCGACCCGTTTCCCATCACCATAGAGCGGGGTCAAGGCCCGCGCAAGTGGGACGTGGACGGCAACGAGTACATAGACTACGGGCTGGGCTCCGCTTCGCTGCTGCTGGGCCACTCCCACCCGGAGGTGGTGGAGGCCCTGGTGCGGGCTGCCCCGGCGGGGTCGCACTACGGCTCCCCGGTGGAGACGGTGCTGGAGTGGGGCGAACGGGTCTGCAACCTGATGCCCTGCGCCGACAAGGTGCGGTTCGTGGGGTCGGGCGCCGAGGCCACTTCCTTGGCGATGCGTGTGGCCCGGGCCTACACCGGCAAGGACAAGATCGTTCGCTGGCAGTCCCATTACCACGGATGGCATGACTACGTTATGCCCGGCAACCTGGCTCCTTTCGACGTGCCTTCATCCACCGGGATTCCCAAGGGTACGGTGGACTCCGTGGTGGTGTTGCCGCCCGACCTGGACGCCCTGGAGCGCGCGCTGTCCACGGACAACGACATAGCCGGGGTCATAACGGAAGGCTCGGGAGCGTCCTACGGAACGGTTCCCCGCCAGCCCGGCTTCGTGGAGGGCGTCCGGGAACTGACGGAGAAATACGGCGTGGTGATGATTCTCGACGAGGTTATCACCGGGTTCCGCTGGAGCCCCGGCGGACTGCAAGAGGCACTGAACATCCGCCCCGACCTTTGCACCATGGCCAAGATTCTCACCGGCGGACTGCCGGGCGGCGCAGTGGCCGGCCGGGATGACGTAATGTCGGTGATGGAGCAAAGGGGAGACGCGCATCACGACCGCTTCCAGCGGGTCTACCACGGCGGCACCTTCAACGCCAACCCCTACTGCGCCGCCACCGGCAACGCCGCCCTGCGCATCGTGGCTACCGGGGAGATGCAGGCCCAGGCCGACGCCATGGCCGCGCGGCTGCGCACGGGACTACAGGAAGTCGTTGACCGCTACGAAGTGGCGGCCTCTGTTTATGGCGAGTCTTCCACTTTCCACATCTATTTCGGAGCGCGTTCCATCGAAGGGCTGGATGCTCACGTGCTCAAGGGCATATCCTCCGAGATTCAGACCAGCTTCCGCCAAGCCCTGCAAGTGCGCGGCGTGGACCTGATGTCCCGCACCAGCGGGGTTCTGTCCGGCGTGCACACGGAGTCCGACATAGACCTCTCGCTGGAAGCCTTCGACGGCGCAATCAAGGCGATGATGGACGAGGGCCTGATAAGCCACCGTTAACGGGATGACGAAATCACGGACGGAGCGGACGCGGCTCCGGTTGATATTGGCATCCAGACTGGGCGTATCGCAGCCATTGAGCGCGGACTGACCGCCGAGGCTGAGGTTTTCGGACTCGGCGGCCGTCTGGCAACGACTGGGTTCGTCGAAACCCACATCCATACCCCTAATCGCAGGATATCAGGGAGCCGTCCATCATTTCCAGGCGCCGGTCTCCGGCCTCTGCCAGCGACATATCGTGAGTGGCGGTGATTACAGTGGTGCCGTTGGCGGAGATTTCCCGCAGGATGGCAGTGATGGCGCGCGCGGTAGTGGTGTCAAGCTCCCCGGTAGGCTCGTCGGCGAAGACCACCTCGGGCTGCGTCACCAGCGCGCGGGCGATGGATACCCGCTGCTGTTCTCCGCCGGACAGTTCATAGGGCCTGTGCCGGGCCCGGCTGCCTAGTCCCACCGAGTCCAGTACCTGCTGGGCCCGCCTCCGCCGCTCCCGCCAAGAAACGCCGTTGATGTGAAGGGGCAGTTCCACGTTTTCTTGGGCCGACAGCAACGGCATCAGCCCGAATGACTGGAAGACAAACCCGATTTTCCAGCGGCGAAGCTCCACCAGTTCCCTCTCGGGCAGCTGCGACAGGTCTTCGCCCCGGAAGGCGACCACGCCGCCGGTGGGACGGTCCAGCCCCGAAAGCAGGTTGAGCAGGGTGGTCTTGCCGGATCCGGAGCGCCCGGTTACCGCCAGCATTTCGCCCGCTCTTACGTCTAGGTCTACGCCGTTCACCGCCCAGACCATCGAGCCGCCGCTCTCGAAGGCGCGGGTCAGGGATGAAGCGGAGATGGAGATAATTCCGTCCTTCACCAGGGACGCCTCCGCCCTAACCCTCTTCCTGGGGAGGAAGGGATCCGTTATGGTCATGGCCGTCGGGCGGCAAGAGGGTAATGCGTCCGTCTTCCAAGCCAATGCGGGCCAGTCCCCGGCGGCGGAAGCGGTGGGCGTATTCCTCGGGCAGTTGCAGGCGTCCGGCCTCGTCCACCACCAGAAACTCGTCCTCGGTGCGCGTGCCGTCAGGCCGGTACGAAGCGGCCGAGACAGTTTCCGAGCTGATGCGCCCATCGCGTATATGCACCACCCGGTCTACGTACTGAGAGACCGCCGGATAGTGGGTGACAATGATGACGGTAACGCCGAAGTTGCGGTTCAGGGTTCGCAGCATCTCGAACACCAGCACGGCGTTGGCGGTGTCCAGCTCGCCGGTAGGCTCGTCGGCCAGCAGCAAGGGCGGCTGATTGGCGAGGGCGACGCCGATGGCGGCGCGTTGCTGCTCGCCGCCGGAAAGCTGGTGGGGCATCCGATCCGCCTTGTCTCCGACGCCCAGGGCTTCCAGCAATGTCACGGCCCAGCCTCTGCGGCGGCCTCCGGGCTGTCCGGCCAAGGCCATGGGAAGCTCAATGTTGTCGGCTATGCTCAGATAGGGCAGCAGGTTGCGGGCAGTGGCCTGCCAGACGAAACCAACGTCCTTCCGGCGGTATTCCACCAGCCCCTGCTCCGATATGTCCAGCAGGTCGCGCTGGCCCACCTGGACCTGCCCCGCCGATGGCCGGTCCAGGCCGGCCAGGATGTTGAGCAGAGTGCTCTTGCCGCTGCCGCTGGCCCCGACGATGGCGACGAGTTCGCCCTGTTGGATCGTCAGGTCCAGCCCTCGCAACGCCACAACCTCCAGATCGGCCCGTTTGTAGATCTTGAACAAGTCACGGCAAAGGATGAACGGCCCGGGGGCGCCTTCACCCCGGCCCTCTCCTTGGGGGAGCGGGAGGGATGCGGCCGGGGCGTTGCGATACTGGATTTGCGAGTCCATGTTTCGGCTTTCACCCTGATCCTCACCCGAAGGGGGAGGGAAGTCGTTATTCTCCCATGCGGAGTACCTGTTGCAGTTGCAGCTTTGCGGTCAGCCAGGTCAGCCAGAGGCCGCAAAGGCCGGTTACTGCGGCCAAGACAACGTAGGATACCAGCAAGCGGCGCCAGTCGGTAGTCAGCGCCAGCGAAGGAGTGGCGCGGGCGCCTTCCTCGACGACCTCCATGAGGGGGAGTACGCTGGCGCCGATGAGCCAGCCGAGCAGGGTTCCCAACCCCACGCCGCAGGCGGCTATAAGGAACAGGTTGAGCCAGAGGATGCGCTGCATCTGTCCCCGGGAAATTCCCAGAGTGCGGAGTAAGGCAAACTCCGTCTGCCTTTCCCGGGCGTCCAGGTGAGAGAACAGCAGCAGGCCCGAGGCGCTGGCCAAGGCTACCGCCAAGAACAGCAGGACGAGCAGAGCGCCCCACCCGGCGTTGACCAGCGGCTGCTCAACCCGCAAGGCCACCATGGTCGGGGCGTGCAGGACTTTCCTGACGCTTACGCCCTGCTCACGCAACTCCGCCGACGCCGCTTCAGCATCGGCCGCGCCAATTCCCGGCCCTTCCGGGAGAGGGTCAGGGCCGGCCAGCCACAGTTCATTGGCCCCCCGGGGCGGGCGCGGGCTGTACCGGATGGCCGCCTGGGTAAACCGGGATAGGTCCACCACGGCAAAGGGCCGGTCGTCCGGATTCAGTGTCGGGAAAAATTCCACCTCGGCGGCCACTTCCAGCAGCAGGGCATAGGTGGACATACCCAGGATGATGGTATCGCCAACTTCGGCGTCCGTGACTTCCAGGAACTGCGAGCTGACCAGCGCCGGGAGCGGTTCGTCCGCTCCTCCGGCCCTGATGCCGTTAAGGCCAACGCCCCCGGAGGCCCAACTGAACCGGCTGGTTACGTCGAACTCCCCGCCAGCGGCGGACTGACTGAGATCCAGGGAATACAGACCGGGCTTGCGAAAGTCCTCAATGACATGCCAGCCATTCGTGGCACTGAAGTCGTGTATTGTTCTTATCCCGCCCGGAGTTTCCGCCTCCACCCTTCCGAGGAATACCGCCCCTCCTGCGCCTTCATGGAGGCGGCTGCGGGCCGAGATAGAAATCAGATTCAAGGGAGGCTTCAAGGCGGTGCTTTGCCTCCTTCCTGCTATGCCTTCATTGTTCGACACCGGAGTAGCCAGGTCGAAGACGAAGCGCGACCACTGCGTGTCTTGCAGGGCGCCCAACCGGGCGTCTGCGACGCGCCCCTCCGAGTCCCTGAACCTAGCCCAGAGGTCAACGCCCCGGGCGGAACCGCCCGGTCTGGCCCAGACCGCTAGGGCCGTTGCGCCTGGCGGCAGGAGAAGCCCGTCTTCCGCCAGCGGCGGAAGCGTGCCTGAGATGCCGCGCCTCAGCGTTAGCGACAGGTCATCGAGGGAGCGGCCGTCGGCAAAGTCTTTGCGGAACCACGCGACGTCGGCGATGCTGTCGGCGTCAACGGCCAAGAGCGTGCCGGAGGTGCTGAAGCCGGTGGTCGTGAGGTAGCCCGGGGAGCGGAATGCCTCGGCCGCCGCCCCCAGTCCCTCTAGGGACTCCACGGTCTTAAGATGGCGGGCCGGCTCCTCGTCCTGATTCCAGCCGCCGTGCTGGATGCGCAGCTCCGCGCCGGCTTCATACAAGGCCCGTTCCTGCTGGCCGCGCTCCAGGGTGGAAGAGAAGGCGCTGCCCACTACGCCCAAGGCGGTGGAGAGCATCACCAAGACAATAAGCATTGCAGGCGTCAAGGGGTCGCGGGCCAGATGCCGCAGAACGTGCACCAGCCAGGTGGGCCCCACTGGCCCGGCGGCGCGGGCCAGTACCGCTGCGGCCCAGGGAAACAGACGCAGCACAATCAGCCCGGCAGCGGTCAGCCCCAGGGCCGGCCCCAGCAACAGGCTGTAGTCAATGGTCAACTCGCGGCTGCCCAGGGACTGCAAAAGGAACGTGCCCCGGCTCTGGAGCTGCCACCATAGCAGTCCAATCAAGGCGAGCAGGACCAAGTCCAAGTAGTAGCGGTGGAGCAGGCTGGCGGTGGGAGGACGCGCTCCGGCCTGTCGCGCTTCGATGCTGCCGCGGCGGGCCGCAGCCAGGGTAGCCACGGTAAAGACCGCCACCGCCAGCCCGCCCCCGGCCAGACCCAGCAGGAAGGCTTCGGCGGAAACGCCCGCCGGCACTCCGGCCAACGCCTCGGAGGATCCGCTCAGCTCAAAGAATATCACGCCCAGCAGCTTGACCACTCCCAACGCGAGGAAGGGGCCTGCAATCACAGCAGGGACGGCCAATAGCAGCCCTTCGCCAAAGCCGAGAACGCCGAGCTGCCAGCCCATGGCTCCCCGGCTCTTGAGCATGGCGATTTCGCCTGACCTGGACCGGACGATGAGACCCGCCACCAGAGCCAGGTAGTAGACCAGGATGCCAGTCACCAAGAACAGCACGAGATACAACGGCAAACGAGCCAGCAGGAGCTGCTCTTCAAAGCTGCGAAGCAGATTGTCCAGCCGTATCGAATAGCTGGAGTTCTTGAGTCCGCTGGAGAGCGAACCCTGGATGTTGGCGAGTATTGCCTGCACGTCTTCGATTTCGCTGGCGCGCATCTTCCGCCGGTCAGGGAAGAAATGCCAGGTCGTATCGGTGTACAGCGAAGGATACGTTCCCAGGACTCTCTCAATCAGAGCGTCCTCGTCGGCGAAAAGAGGTATCAGCGTCCATCGGTCATCCTGCCTGCTGACGGCAGAGGAGAGGCCGTGCCAGAATTCATCCGAGGGGTCCACCCGCTCGAATATGGCGGCGATGCGCACTTCGGACGGGGGCCATTCGGAGAATGATGTTGCCGGGAAGACTTCCATAACGTCGCCTACTCCCAGTTGAAGCAGTTCCGCTCCCAGCCGGTCCACTGCCACGTCCAGCGGGCGGCCCGGAATGGCGGCTCCTTCCGGCCAATGCCCCTCCACCACTCTAATCCGGCCGGAAATGTTGCTGAGATAGGCGATAGACCCCCTGGGCCTAGTGTCTTTGTCCAATTCCAGGTTGGGGCGCCCCTGAAAGAAAAAGGTGGCGGTTTCCAGATAGCGGGAATGCTCCTTGAGATATGGGACAAAAGGCTCGATGAGCCGTTGCTCCACGAAGACTTCCCGCTCCTTGAACGCTTGGCGGCGGCCTTGGACATCCTGGGGGTCGTCGCGGCTGCTGAAGGAGCGCACCCGGAAGTTAACGTCTTCCGGCGCCGCTTGCACCAGCTCTCCGCGCAGCGCGGCGTTGGCGAGCAGGTTGGAGAAGATGACACCGCTGGACATCAGGGCGACGGCCAAGAGGATGCTGCCGAACAGCACCGCCTCCAGCCTCCAGCCGCTCCCGCTCTTGAAGGGGTGAAAGCGTCCGGCGGCCATCACGTAGGCGAATCTCAGGAGCGAAGCCATTTCCCTAGCTCCCTCCCCGCAGCACGTCTACGGGTCTGGCGCGGT
This sequence comes from Dehalococcoidia bacterium, assembly GCA_965213725.1. Lineage (GTDB taxonomy): Bacteria > Chloroflexota > Dehalococcoidia > Lucifugimonadales > UBA3495 > VXOI01. Next base: position 354,985 of record OZ243924.1, on the reverse strand, counting down.
GGGCTAGGAACGCTGCAAAGACTGCCGAGGCAGTCAGGGCAGCCGTCAAGCCAATCAGGATCGAGAACAGCAGCACGCCGTGTACCTCGGGAATCAGGGGCGGCACCGGCCCGGCGCCTTGTGAAGTTGGGTCGAGAAGCCTCACGAGCGCCAATCCGGGCCAGTAACCGATTGCTGCCCCGATAATGATGGCCGTGCCTCCCATCAGCCACTTTTCGGCCCCCAGTGACAGGAAAAGCTGGGGTTTGGACATACCGAGGGCCCTAGCGACGGCAGTATCCACGCCCCCGGCCCGCCCGTAGTTGTAAAGATACGGGGCGCCGCTGTGGAGCAGCAGGGCAGTCAAGACAACCAGCCCTATCCCGGTCATGCTCAGGCCGGTGAGTCCATTCCACCCTCCTCCGGCCAGAGGATTGGTGGAAGCGGCGGTTGCCGCCTCCTGCCGGTCGGTTACAGAAACGAGAGGGGGCAGTTGCTCCGCAACCTCGGCGGTCACGCTCTTGCGGTCGTATGCCGGGTCCAGGGAGAGCCAAATTTCCTGTGGAGAAGTCTGGGCGCTGCCCGGAGGGAGAAAACGCAAGTAGGCAAGGTAGGCGTTGATGTCCATAAGCAGAAATGGGCGGCGGAAGCTGGTCACCGTGGGGAACAAATCGCTCACTCCTGCCACCTCTACCGGGATGGAAGCCCGCCCGTGTCCTATGCGCAGGATTTGCCCTTGGCGCAGTCCGGCGCCGCCGATGGCCGGAAGGGGAAGGGAGACCGGCGGGATGTGAATGCCCCGATGCTCTCCCTGGAAAGGCTCTTCCCAAGAAAAAGTGAGGCTGGCCGCCCCCTCGGCAGGCTCCGGGGATGGGTTGGCCTGGTCCTGGCGGGGACGAGGGGCGCCGGCTGCCAGGTTGTCCGGGATGATCCCGGTGGTGACCAGGGGGTTCCAATGGCCGAGGGTATCGAACTCTTCCAGCACGACCCCTTCCTGCGGGAGCGACGGGCCGAAGGCGGTGAAGCCGTCTATGCTGATGCGGGCCGCATCCACGCTTACGAAGGAACTGGTGCTGAAAAAAACCGCTGTCAGAAACAACTGACTATCGCCCGCCGCTGCCCGCCGGGGCAGTTCGCCCTCCATAAACCGCCATCCTGCACCGGTGTCGTCCGCCGGGCCGCCGAACCCGCCGAGAGACACGTTTCGGTATCGCCCATCGGCATCGGCCAGCCGCGCCCATACGTTGATGTCGGATTGCAGTTCCCGCTCAGTCAGGTCTCCTGTTTCCAGCCATACGCCAATTCCGTCTGCGCCGGACGGAAGGGGGACGCCAACCGCGTCGTTATTTGTGCCGGAGCGCGGGCCGTGACCGTCGTGGGACGGGCGGATGTATGAAGCCAACTCCGGTAGCGTGACGCTGGCGAAGTCCTCTCTAAACCAGGCCGACTGGGCCATTGCTTGAGGATCGGCGGCAATCAGCAAAGCGGGTATGGTTGTGTGCCCTTGGACTAAACTGACCGAATCCCGCAGAACGGGCGTTGCCGCTTGCACTCCCGGCACGGATGTCAAGCGTTCGGCGAGGGCCGGGGTGACCCCTGCGCCGGAAACCACGGCGTCGCCGCCAATCCGGTAGAGGGTCTGGTCGCTTTGACTTCTCGACAGACTGGATTGAAAGGTGGCGCCGAACACGCCCAGGGCCGCGGCCAACATCAACAGTACCGCCAGCGAGGAAGGCAACACCGGGTCGCGGGCCAAGCGGGCCAGCGTGACGGAAGACCACCCCGGCCCGGCCACGGCATTGGAGCCGAGAGGGGGGAACAGCCATACCAGCGAGCGAACCAGCAAGGGCAGAACCCGCATCAGGAGCAGCGCCGCCGTCAGCAGCGCCAGCACCGGGGCGAGAATCAGCGCCGGATCCACTTCAAGGCCGCGCGACGCCAAGGCGCGGGACGCAAAGCCGTCCCGCTGCTGGAACTGCCACCAGACCAGTCCGGCGACCAAGACGGCCAGCAGGTCCAGGTAGTAGCGATGAAAGAAAGAGACCGCGGGGGGACGAGAGCGGCCGGCTTGCGCATCGGCCATCCCTGTCCGCGCCCGCCCGGCTACCGAGATGGTCAATACGAATACAGACAGGACTGCGCCGATTGCCCCAATCCAGTATATGTCGCCAGACAGAACTACTTGGATGGGCCCGCCATCCAGTTCGCCGAAGGTGGGCAGAAGAAGGAACCGGACAATCAGCCATGCCAGCAGCGGGCCAATGGCTACCGCCGCCAGCGCAATAAAGCCCTCGACCAAGAGCAATGCTCCGCATACCTGGATGACGCTGGCGCCCCGGCTGCGCATCAGGCCAAGTTCGTCGGCTTGGGTGCGGCCCAGTATTCCGGTAATCAACGCCAGAAAATACAGGACTATGACAAAGACCAAGGAAATGAACACATAGACCGGCACCCGGGCCAGCGTCAAGTCTTTCTCGAACTCTTCCAGAGTCAGGGTCAGCCTGCTGAAAACGAAAGTTCGCGGGTAGGTTTTGTTGAGGTCGGTTTCCAAACCGGCCAAGGCTTCCTGAGTGGCGTCCACCGTCCCGGCAGTGATTACCGCAGGGTCAACAAAAAGGTTGAAACCGAAATCCCCCACCGCCGTGGGAAAACGGCGTCCCATGACTTGCAGAAAGTCGTCCTCGGTGACGTAGGCCGGCACGACCAGCATCTCCCCGACGGTCTGGACGCTGAACTGGTTGGGCGCTCCCATCCAGTACTCTCCCCTGGGGTCAATAGGGTCGGCGATTCCTACAATGTTGAGGATGATGCGCTCTTCCGGCGAGGTTCTGAAGGGCGTGATGAAGAGCTTTGTGCCTACCTTGTAGCCCATATCCCTGGCGACGCGCCGCCCCACGACGGCCTCCAGCTGAACCCCGCTAGGCCCGGCAGCTCCGCCTCCCGCGCTGGTGCCGCCGGTGCGGGGCCAGCTTCCTTCAAGGATCCGGGAATGCTCCGTGAATCCGGTCATAAAGAAGGGCCTGCCCGAAGGGGCGGCCAAGGGGGGGATGCGGGGTTCGGGGTTGGTGGAGACGGCCATCCCAACCTGGGTGCGGCCGAAACGCTCTTGGCCCACCGTCATAAAGCCGATTCTCCGCTGCGCCGTCTTCTCGGCAATGTCGCGGAGTTCGCCGTAATCTTCCGGGCCCAGGGGACGGTTGTGGGTCAAGACCTGTACGTGCAGTGAACCTGACGGCGCGCTGAACATGGCGTGACGCACCCCGGCCTCCGCCAGAACTATCGAGTAGAGGGCGGCGGCGCTCAGCAGCACCACGGCGGTCAGGATGCCCAGGGCGGTCACGGATGACAGCCCCCAAGAGCCGCGCAACCGCCGCCGCATCACCCACAAGGAAAGCCGGAATAGCTGTATCATGCCCAGATTATAACGGCCTGCTCACGCTGCGGCCCGGCGGTTTCGGAAAGGGGGAACGAAACCCGTTCGCCCTGAGCCAGTCTCCTGAGCCAGTCTAATGATAAACAGGCTTCATTAAAAGCTACCCGCGCCTTAATCAGACCAGCAGGCTGGCTACGCAGGCGGTCATCATCATTGCGAAAGTGCCGCCCAGCATCGCCGGAAAACCCAGCTTCGCCAGATCCAGCCGCCGTTCCGGGGCGATGCCGCCGATGCCGCCTATCTGTATGCCGATGCTGCTGAAATTGGCGAATCCGCATAAGGCGTAGGTCAGAATCGTCTTGGTTCGCTCGCTCAACATTATGCCGGAATCCGGCTGAGACCACTCGGAGAGCGTGGCGTAGGCGATGAATTCATTGAGGGCCACTTTCATGCCCAGCAGCTCCCCGGCCCGCAGGGATTCGCTCCACGGTATGCCCATCAGCCAAGCAAAGGGGGCGAAAACGTAGCCGAAGGCCGCCGACAGCGACCATTCCCGCGATTGCCCGAACCAGCCGCCGACCAGGCCCAGCGCCGCGTCCACCATCGCCACCAGCGCCAAGACGGCGATGAGCAGCGCCGCCACATTCAGCATCAGCCGCAGCCCGTCCAGAGCCCCCTCGGCCGCCGCGTCGATCACGTTGCCGTGGACTTTCTCCACCGGCATTTCCACCCGGCCCATGGTAACCGAAAGTTCCGTTTCGGGGACCATCAGCTTGGCAATCGCCAATGCCGCCGGGGCCGATATTACCGACGCCGATACCAGATGTCCGGCGTCTATGCCCATGGCAACGTAAGCCGCGAAGACGCTGCCCGCGATGGTGGCGAACCCGCCGGTCATCAGCGCCATCAGTTCGGAACGGGTCATGCTGCTCACGTAGGGCCGCACCACCAACGGCGCTTCCGTCTGTCCCATAAACACGTTGGCCGAGGCCGCCAGAGTTTCGGAGCCGGACGTTGCCAGAGTGCGCCGCATAACCCAAGCAAAAGCGCCGACAATCCGAGGTATGATACCCACGTGATAGAGAATCGCGGTAAGCGAAGACGTGAAAATTATGGTCGGCAACACCCGGAAGGCGACAAAATGGTGGGAAAACTCCCCTCCGAAAACGAACTCGGTGCCAGCGTCGGTAAAGGACAGAATGGCGGCGAAAAAATCGCCCACGGCCTGAAATATGCCGACGCCTACCGATGTTTTCAGGATGAAAGCCGCCAGAGCAAACTGAAGCAGCAGCCCGCCCGCCACAATCCGAAAGTTGATTCTCCGGTTGCGGTCGCCAATCAGCCAAGCCAGCCCAATGATGACCGCCAGCCCCAGCACAGCAATCCAACGTTCCAAAGGCGCGCTCCTGTCGCGTCCATTTCAGAAAGCGTCCCGATTCTATCCCTCTCTCTCGCGTGAATGCCACTAACCTGGCGGCGAGTCGCCCTCAATTTCCCGCCCGCAGTGCGGGCACGTTCTGATGGCGGGGAGATGGCGCCGCTGGTTGACTTGCTCCATAAAGCCGGAGCCTAGAATACCGGCCGGCAGGGCGAAAATCCCGATGCCCAGCAGCGCGATTATACCGGCCAGCAGACGGCCTAGAGGCGTGATGGGCGCAACGTCGCCATAGCCGACGGTGGTGACCGTAATGATGCTCCACCACATCGCCGCGGGAATGCTGGAAAACTTGTCCGGCTGCGCTGCCTCTTCGGCGAAATACATCAGCGACGAAGCCAGCACCAGCAGAGCGCCCAGCACGGACACCACCGCCAGCAGTTCGTTTTTTCGCCCCGAAATGGCTAAAGCCAAGGCTTGCAGCCCCGGTGAGTAACGGGCCAGCCGCGCCATTCGGCTCACCAGACGCAGCGCCCGGAAGGCCCCCAAATCCAGCCCCGCGGCCGGCAGCAGCAGAATGATGAAATACGACAGTACCGCTACCGCATCGGCCACCATCAGCGGCCGGAGCATATAGCGCAGCCGCCCAGCGACCGGATGGGCAAACCGGGGTTCGGCAGTGCAAGCCCAGAGCCGCAACAGATACTCAACGGCGAATATGCTGAAGGACACTCCCTCGAAATAAGTGAAGAAACCGGGCGCGGCGGCGTGGACTCGCTCATCGGTGCTGATAACCAGGGCCGCCACGTTGCCGATAATCAGCAGCATCAACGCCGTATCCACGACCTGGCTCACCCAGTCGCCCCTTTGCCCGGTCTCCAGAATTTCGTAAAGCCTTCGTCTCATCTCCGCCCGCCTTGACTGCCCGCCCGCAACTGGCAAATTCCTGACTTTCGCCGGGCGAATTTACTGTTGGGGCTATGCTATCATTTATTGAATAGTACGAAATCCGTACTGCCAAAGGCATTTTGAGCAGTATTTTCCAGGTCAGGATGCTTCAATGAACGCTGTTGCTTACGATTCCAACGCCATCGAAACCGAGGGGCTGGTGCGCCGGTTCGGAGCGGTGCGAGCCGTGGACGGCGTTGACCTGACCGTGCGGCAAGGCGAAATTTACGGGTTCCTGGGCCCCAACGGCGCTGGGAAAACCACCGTCATCCGAATGCTGGTAACCCTGCTGGCCCCCACCGGCGGGCGCATCAGGGTGGCGGGATACGACGTTATGCGCGAGGCCGATCAGGTTCGCAGCCGCATCGGCGTGGCCCTCCAGGAGGCCGCGCTGGACAACAAGCAGACCGGGCGGGAACTGCTGCGGCTCCAAGGGCAACTGTACGGACTGGGCCGACGGGAATCCGCCCGCCGCATTGAAGAACTCTCCGGCCTGGTGGACATCGGCGAGGCTATGGATAGATTGATCGGCACCTATTCCGGCGGAATGAAACGCCGCCTCGACTTGGCCGCCGCGCTGATCCACTCTCCCGACGTGCTGTTTCTGGACGAGCCGACCACCGGCCTCGACCCCATCAGCCGCGCGCGCATTTGGGAAGAGGTGCGTAGCATAAACGCCAACTTGGGCGTGACCATATTCCTGACCACTCAATATCTGGAGGAAGCCGACGCCCTGGCCGAGCGCGTCGGAATCATTGACCAAGGAAGACTGGCCGCTGAAGGATCGCCCAACGAATTGAAGCGGGCCCGTGGTTCCGACCTTATCGTGGCCCGCTTGGAGGGTGACGCCAGCGTTGCCGTGGAGGCATTGGCCGGGATACCGGCGGTCATGTCCCTGGAGGCCCATGGCAGCGAAATAGCCGTCAGCGTGGAAAACGGCGCGTCTGTAATCAGCGTAGTGGCCCTGCGGCTGAACGAATCCGGGCTGACGGTGCAGGAGCTCACACTGCGAACCCCGACCCTTGACGACGTATTCCTGCAAGTCACCGGATCCCGCTTCCAAAGTGATGGCTCGTCCCAGGTTGCTTCCGACGGCGCGACGGGCCAACTGCCCGCCGGGTAATGCCTCAGCCCGGCAAAAGGCTCCGTTAAACTGCAATTACCAGGAGAAACGAATGGCTACGTCCACCGCCCGGCACCGGCAGACCATACAGGGCCGGAAGGCAGGCTTTATCCCGGACCTCATTTCAGTTTCCGAGCGGGCGCTAAGGTCGGTAGCCAGAGACCCGGAAACAACGATACCCGCCCTGGTGATACCAGTCTTCATGTTCATAATGACGGTCGGGGCGCTGGAGGATTTCGCCGAGAGCATCCCGGGGTTGGACTACCGCGCCTTCCAACTGCCGGTGGCGGTGCTGTTCGCCGTAACCGGCATCTCCCGCGCCACCACCGTGGTGGCCGACATCCAGAGCGGTTATTTCGACCGGCTGGTGATGACGCCGGTCAACCGGCTGGCGTTGCTGTTGGGCCTGATGGTGGCCGACTTCTTCTTGGTCGTGGCGTTAACCCTTCCGGTCATCATCATGGGGTTCATCGCCGGAGTGGGGTTTGAGACCGGCATATTGGGAATACTGGCGTTCATGTTGCTGGCGGGCATCTGGGGGCTGGTATTCTCCGGCTTTCCCTACGCTATCGCCTTCAAGACGGGCAACGCGGCGGCGGTAAACACCAGCTTCTTGTTGTTCTTTCCCTTCCTGTTTATGACCTCGCTGTTCGTGCCGCAGGAGGCCATGACCGGTTGGCTCTCCGCCGCTGCGGACTACAACCCGGTGACCTACGTACTGGCGGCCCTGCGCTCGCTGATCTACGGGGGTTGGGATGCCCAGGCCATTCGTGATGGTATAATCGCCGTGGCGGCAGTGGGCGTTTTGAGCATTGGCTTATCTCTGATGGCCCTCAAGGGCCGGGCCACGAGGAAATAGGCCGGTCAAAGTAAGCTAGAGGCAGGCGTTTGGCATGTACACCTCATTCGCTATCCAAAATTTCCGCTGCTTTGAGCATCTTACCGTCGAGCCACTGGCCCGGGTCAACCTGATTTGCGGTGAAAACAACACTGGCAAGACTGCCCTGCTGGAGGCGCTGTGGCTTCACTCCGGGCCTAACTCGCCGGATCTGGGCCTGCGGTTAAACAGCTTTCGCGGCATCGCCGGGCCGGACCCGCGCCGGCTGCTCCATGACCTGTTCCGCGATTTCGATCCGCAGCGAACCATTGCGTTGGAGGCAAAGGGGGATTGGAACAACTCCCAGCGCTCTCTGAAAATCAAGTTGCAGCCTAGAAACACCAAAGTATTTGTGCCGCAGGCGTCCGAAGAAGAACTGCCGATCCCCGGATTGCTTCGGGAAGCGAATGTATCGGCCGTCTCCGACACCGAAATATCGTTGGACTACACTGATGAAGACGGCCAGCACTTTGCTTCGACGGGATGGTGGACTAAATCTGATGGCCCGATGCTCAATTCAATGCCATTTGTTCAGTTGGCGATATCGAGCGAAGGCATGGCAATGAATCGAGCAAATATGCCTGTGCGTCCCGCAGGAGTCTTTTTGAGCGCTCGCCACCGCAACAGGTCAGAAGAGGAAGTCGCCAGATTTGGAGATATAGAGCTGGAAGGATTTGCCGACAGTATTGTCAACTGCCTGAAGACAGTAGATCCGAGAATTCAGCGGCTGACCACCATCGCTGCACCGCCGGCCCCGATGATTTACGCGGATGTTGGCTTGGGCCGCCCGGTGCCCATGGGATTTTTGGGCGACGGCGTAGGGAGGCTGTTGTCAATGGCGTTGTCATTCCATGGGGCCAGAAATGGTATGATATTCATTGACGAAGTGGAAAACGGCTTGCATCACAGTGCGCTTAAAGGGGTTTGGGAAAACCTTAACCGCCTTTCGCAACGCTTCAACGTCCAGGTGTTCGCCACTACCCATAGCTACGAGTGTATGGCAGCGGCCCGCGATGCCTTTGCCGCCGCAGAGCAGCAGGACTTGCACATCCACCGTCTAGACCGCAGGGATAGCGGAATCGTTGCCACTACTTACTCATTCGAGGCCCTTGACTTCACGCTGTCTTACGGAGCAGAGCTTCGCTGATGGTCAGCCTAGGCCGGTATCAATTCAGGGATGTAGAAGGCGAGGCCCTCCTATTGGTGGAAGGAGCGGATGATGCCAGGTTTTTTAACGCCTTCCTTCGACAGCTAAACCTGTGCCAAGTTCAGATTGCGTCGGTTAATGGCGTGAACAACTTTGCGCTATTCCTGAAAAACACGCTGGTCACGGCCAGAGGGTATCCCAACTTGCGGCGACTGGCGCTGGTTCGTGATGCTGACAGCGACGCTCAAGCAGCGTATCAGAGTTTGCGAAGCGCCCTCGGCGGCGCTGGCCTTCCGGTTCCGCCCGCGCCCTTTCAGGTCTCAGCAACAGGTCAGCCGTACATTTCCTTAGCGATACTGCCTGACGGGAAATCGTGCGGTAATTTGGAGGACTTGTGCCTTCGCTCTATTGGCGACGCATCGGCCTTGCAGTGTGTAGATACCTACGTGGCTTGCAGAAATCCGGGCGGCATTTCCGCTGGCGCTCTCAGCAAGGCAAAATTGCATACCTATCTGGCCGTCGCTGAGGAACCGGGGCGCCGCTTGGGAGAAGCGGCCGACGCCGGCGTTTGGAACTGGAACTCCCCCGCGCTGCAACATCTTGCCGCCTTTCTGAGTCAGCTTGGGCCGTAGTTTTACCCGCGGCCCAGCCGCTCCAGTGCTAAGGCTTCAGCTTCGTCTCTGAGCGAGGCCAAGTTGGTGAGCGTCGCTTCTATGACGGGTTCGGGCCGAGGGAAGAGGAAGATCACTTCCTTGACCGTCTTGCCGGTGGCTCGTTCCAAGGCTAGGGCATAGGCCGCGCCCTGCATCCGGTAGCGCTCCAAGGCGGTCTCGGCTCCTTCGCGCACGTCGTCAGTCTTGTAGTCCACTACCGTCAGTTCCCCGTCTTCCTCAAACAGCAGGTCTATGAAGCCCTGTATGGAGCCTCCGCCTGCGGGCATGGCGACCGGAACCTCCCGCCAGTAGCGGCCGCTGCCCACGGCCCGGCGCACCGCAGGACTTCCTATCGCCCGGCGCGCCAATTGCGCTATATCCTTCTCGCTGTCGGGAATCTCCTCAACAATGGCCTGAGCCTTTGCCCAGACATCAATATCGCTCCCCGTTTCCAGGTCTGCCGATTGCAGCACGCCGTGGAGGGCGCGGCCGATCAAGGTGCCGGCGCGTCCTCTGCGCCATGGTTCCGCAGGATCCCGTTCCGGCTTGGCGTCGTATTCCGAATCCTGATTTCTGTCGGCATCTTTGCGATCCAGGGCTGTAGCGGCAACGAATGACGGGCGGCCCATCTCTTTCAGCAGTTTCTTCCGCTGCTCCACCCACTGTCGGCGGCCCTCCAGAGAATGGTCGAGAGGGGCGGCCATGGCCGGGCGGTCTTCCGCGGGCGGCGTTTCCGGCTGTCCGGCGGGCGCGGCTTCCCACAGCCCGGCGCTGCCTTTCAGATATTCCGAAATCTTCGCGGCGGCACTGCTTCCGCCCCCCTTGGCGGTACGGCGCAGGCTGAGCACGAGATGGTCGCGGGCGCGGGTGCTTGCCACGTACATCAGGCGAACCTGCTCCGCTTGCTGCATCAACCGCTCCCGCTCCGACATTTCTGCGTAACCCGGCGTGGCGATGCGGTTCTGCTGGGGGCCGACGCCGACCTCTACGCGCCTGTTGTTCCGGTCGAAGAGCGCCGGGCCAACAGTGTGCCGGGGAGGGGAATTGATGCCCGTCAGTACCACTACCGGAAATTCCAGCCCCTTGGCGCCGTGAACAGTCATTACCCGCACTGCTTCTTCGTCTTCTTCCGGGACCGGCATTTCCGTTACCCGCGCGTCCTGCTCCATTTGATTCTGCAACCATTCGAGGAAGCTCCGCAGGGAGTTTCTGCCGGACTCGACAGCCTCGCTGAATAGCCGGGCCTGCTCCACCATGAAGCGGTAACGCCGCCACTGCTCCCGCATTCGGGGGTGGGATACCGCCGCCTCCATAAGCAGACGCTCGCGGATGAACCGGTCTATGAGGGCGCCGGGGGAATCCTCAACTCGCCTGCGGTGGTAGTCATCCAGCACATCCAGAGCATCGGCCACCGGCCCCGGCCGAGGCTGTTTCCGACGGGCCCGGTAGTTGAAGCTCCCTCCGTTTTCGTGATGGAGGAACAGTTCGACGTCGCTGCAACCGAAGGCGGGAGAGCGCAGGGCGGCCACCGTCGCCACCTGATCGGAAGGGTTGTCAATGGCCTTGAAGCAGTTCATCAAATCGAGAATTTCCTGAGTCTCGAAAATCAGCGACGCGCTTTCCAGACGATAGGGAACGTTGGCGTCCTCCAGGGCCAGTTCCAGTTGACGCAGCCCGGTGCGCCGCGGCATCAGGATACAAATGTCGGCGTAGGTGGCGGGGCGGTATGTTTCGCCCGTGCTGTTGTCCGCCCCTTGATCCAGCACCTGCCAGGGGCTGCGGGTGATGTGGTGTATCAGCCGCGCAATGTCTGCTGATTCGATTTCGCGGACGGAGTCCATGCTGTCGCCGGTCGCTTCGTCGGCCAGCGCCCAGACCCGGGGCTTGTATTGGTGGGGCGTGCTCGCCTTCCACCGGGCATCCATACCGCCCTCGGGGTAGGCGGCTTGGATGCGGCCCTCGCTGTCCGCGTCGCCTTCGCCCAACCACTTCTCAAAGAGGTAGTTCACCCAGGCGGTGACCGGTTCCTGGGAGCGGAAGTTTTGGGTCAACTCCACCGTTTCCCCGCGCATCCGGTTTCGCAGTTCGTACATCTGGTTCACGTCGGCGCGGCGGAAACGGTAGATGGACTGCTTGGGATCGCCAACTACGAACAGCTTGCCTTTCTCCGGGATAATCTTGCCCCAATCCTTGGGCCGGTCGCCGGGTTCGACGCCGGGAGCCACATCCTCGGCTAGGAACATCGCTATCTCGGCCTGTATCGGGTCGGTGTCCTGTGACTCATCAATCAGCAGGTGGGTGAAACGGCTACGAAAATAGTCGCGCACTTCGATGTTGTCGCGCAGCAGCTCGTGGGCCCAGACCAGCAGATCCTGAAACTCGGCCCGGCCCTCGGCCTCGCGCCGGGTTACGGCATAGTCCAGAACGAATTTCTGCAACTCCCGAAGGATGGGCGGCAGAGCCGCTGAGCGCGCTGCGGCCTCGATTTGCTGCAATTGGTCTCGAACTTCCTTGGGCGGAATGCTCCAGTTTGATCTGCTTCCTATGTTGCCGGGCTTGAGGGGCAGAATCTCGGTGATGCGGCGGCAAACTCCCAGCACTCCCAAGTCTTCTTCCGCAAGGTGAAGGCATTCTTCCAACTTTTCGTTTATGTAGTGGTACAGCCTGTCTTCGGCCCCCGGTTTCTCGCAGAAATCCAGCAGGGTTTCCAGCCCGTTGATCAGCGCCGCCACCGCCTGCTGATGCGGCCCGGTTGCCGGTTCGCAATCCGGGAGCGTGTCGCTGAACTCCGCGTCTTGCAGTCCGTCGTAGTTCAAGTGGAATGCGTTTGCCACGTCACGGAGATTTTTGACTGTCATTCCCAAGGCCAACGTCATGGTCAGGTTCGGGGCAATGGCAGTATCCCCCTCCAGTTGCCGGCCCAGCCAGTCGTTCCAAGCGGCATCGAACCGGAGTTCGGCGGCTATGGCGTCGGTGGTCTCGAATCCGGGCGGCAGCCGGGCTTCCAGCGGGCGCTGGTGGAGCAGGGCCGAGGCGAAGGAGTGGAGGGTCTGGAAGTAGGCTTGGCCCAGACCATCGGCGGCCTGGCGGCAGCGGGAGCGTTCCGCTTCGCTGCGGGACTGGTCGCTGGCGGCCTTTTCCAACTCTTGGCGGGCGCGGTCGCGCAGCTCGGCGGCGGCGGCTTCCGTGAAGGTAATGGCGGCAATGCTCCCTATGGTCGCCCGCCCCGACGCCACGAGGTTCACTACCCGCTGCACCAGGCTGGTCGTCTTGCCGGTGCCGGCGCTGGCCTCGACGAACAGGGTTTCGTCCAACCGTTCGCTGATTTTCTGGCGGGCGGCAATGTCGCCGGGAATGAATTGACTGGTCACTGCCATTCCCCTTCTTCGCCGGACTCCGCGCTGGCCTCACCGGACGGCTTCGGCGCTTCGCCGGTGAGCGACAGGTAGCCCGATACCAGTTCATCCCTTTTCTTCTCTTCCCAAAGCCGTGTCCGGCGCGACTGGCACAGTGTGTCGAAGTCGCAGTAGGTACAGTTGTTGCTCCACCCCGGCGGGCCGGGGTTGGCGGGAAACACGCCGCCGCGAATTCCTTCGGTAATCGCGGATACGCCTTCGCGGAACCTTTTCAGTGTTTCAGGGTTGTTGATGTCGAAAGGCTCGTCTGGAACGCGCTGGAACTTCTTTTGGGAATCTTGCTCTTCGGCATTCAAGAACCAATAGATGGCCGACAAACTCCCGGCATTGGGGAAATGCCGCTTTGCCGCTAGGGAGTAGATGCTCAACTGGAGGCGTTTCCCGTGGTCTATCGGATCGTTTTCCAGCGCTTTGTACGAATCCGGCTTGCCGACCTTGTAGTCTATGATGAGCGCCGGAGCGCCGCTTGCGTTAAGGTCAACCCGGTCAATGGCCCCCCGGAACCTGGTTTGCGTGGCTTCGTCAACGGCTTCCTGCCATTCCCCCCCATCGCCGAACTTGGTCTCTACGGTGGTGCGAACCGAACCGTACTCCCCTCGAAGTTCCGCGTCTTTTTGCAGAAATAAATCCAGGTGGGCTAGGATTTTCTGCTTTTCCGCTTGCCACAGCAGTTGTTTGCCGGTCAAGTCCCGCCCTTCGTAATCCCGGAACACGTCATGCGCGATATGCCGGAGTCGCCGGGTGCTTTCTTCACTCCAGGCCCGACCGTCCACGGGCAGGCTGCCGCCCTGCTCGGCTTCCTTGAAGAACCTCTCGAAAATCTCATGTATCAGGCTGCCCCGGTTCATTCGGCTGATGGTGGTTTCCTCCTCCGGGTCGTCCAGGGCGCTCAGATAGAGCACGCGCCCAAGGAAATAGCGGAAGGGGCACACGGCCCAGGTTTCCAAACTGGTGGAAGATAGAGGGTAACGGCTCAGGTTCAGGGCAAACCGCGCCTCTTCGGCCACCGATGACAGGTTGCCATCGAACTCCGTAAGGGAGCGGCTGGCCCGGCCGCGGCCCATTTGCGCCGCCCGCGCCAACGGGCCTTCTTTTACCAGCGGGTGCTGGATGCTGACGCCCTCCGAAGGCTCACGCTTCCATTGCAGCAGCCGTTGCAAGTCATATTCGTGGCGATCCGCCGGAACTTCGACCCTCGACAGGGAGTCTTCCAGCGAGACGGCGACGGTGAGCCACGGACGACCCAGCCTGGTGAGGCTGTCTGAGGTCACCGCCTCGCCTTCCAGAGCTGACGCCTGCTCCAGGAGCCACGGAGAAGGGAAGGCCCGGCGCCTCAGTTGAGGGTCGGAAACCGGAAAGGAGAGCGCCCGGCAAGGCGCAGCGGCCAAGGCGGACAGGTAGTCGTAGCGCTCCTGGGATCTCCGCTGGTCCAAAACGGGCGGCCCGCCCGCCTTTTGCCAGTCATCTTCCGGGAGCAGAGGGTCCTCCTTTGGCGGCGGCGGCACGGAGCCTTCCATCATTCCCGCCATCCACACAGCATCGAAGCTCATTCCTGCTGCGGCGGCGGAGGGGGCGACAAACACGCCTTCTCCGGTAGTGCCTATATGTCCCTCCGGCCTCTGAAAATAATCTTCAACCACTTGCCGGAAAGCCGTCAGAGTGGCCTCCGAGCTGAGGCTGTCGGCCGCCGACAGTTCCCGCAGCATCCGTTCGATATGGTCCCTGGCCGTCAACTCATCCTCGGATAGGGTGCGGCGCAGGTACTTGCGCAGGAGTCCTTCGGCCCAGCGGCAGAACTCTCTCCACCCGGCCCTTCGGGGCGGACGAAGGTCTTTCGCCAGCTCTTCGACGAAAAGGAGCGCTGCGCCGGCCGCCTGAGCGTCCGCGCGCATACCCTCGACGCGGGCCTCCGAAACCTCCTCGTAGGCCCCCTCGGCCTCGCTTTCCTTGTGGCTGGCGTAGACGGTCAATTCCTTGCGCCACTGGCCGAGTCCCCGGACTACTCCCGCTTTCCTGCTGATGGCGTCCCATCGGGCCGGGCTGAAGTCCTCGCGCCTGATGTTCCGGGGCCGCCGGATGGGACTCCCCGTGAGCCAGGCCATAAGGTCGTCGCGCCGCAGGGCGTCCTCAGTGCCCAGAGCGGAGGACAGCCGCAGCATCCCGGCCAGCGTCCGTCCGGCGGCGGTGCCGCCCAGCGGTTTCCGGCCCGGCCCGGCCATGGGAATGCCGGCCAGCTCCAGCTCATCGCGCACCAGCGAGCTATACGGAGGGTCAGCCCGGTATAGCACTGCCATCCGGTGTAACGGAATTCCTGATTCAGCGTTCGCCATTATGGAGCGAATCACCCGCCGGATTTCCTCGTGGGCGTCCGGCGCGACGTGAAGACCGGCTTGGCCGGGAAGCAGCGGCGTTTCCGATCTGTCGCCGCCCGCCCTTTGGGGTTCTCCCAGCAGGGGCTGGAGCGTGCCGGCCAATTGATCCGCCGGGGCGTCGGCCTCACTGTCTCCCGTAAGGCCGAGCAGTACGGCGCAAGGGCCTCGGCGCGCGAGGGCGCTGATCAGATGCACCTGACCCGGAGAAAGGTCGCGGGGCAGGTAGAACGCCATCAGGCCCAACTCTCGCAGGGCCGGGGCAGCGCCGGCGTTTACATCGGCCGCTGCGGCCTCCGCCAAGTCCTCGCCGTCGTACCAGCCGTCTCCGGTGAGTTGACGGAATTTGCGATACAGGCAGACAACCTCCCGGCGGACTCCCCCCGTCTTTTCCAGTTCCGACAACACTGCGCCGGATACTTGGCGCAACTGCCTGAAAGATTCGCGCACGCCGGACTGGGTGGAGCGGTGTTCCCGAACTTGGGACAAGGGTTCCCCGGCCTGCCTCAATATGGTCTGCACCGCCACGGTTTCGAGAACCGGGGTGAGAGGTCTGCGCCCGGCTCCGGCCATTGCGGCCCCGCCCAGAAATTCCGCCAGCATGGGAAACAGGATGAAACGGACATTGACGAATCCCCGGCGTCCCAGTTCCTGCCGCAAGCTCAGGTTGGCGTACTGCGATGGCCCGACTACGGTAACCGGGGCGAGCATACCGCCTTCCCGTTTCGCTTCTTCCACCAGCCGCCAGAGGGCATCTTTCAATTGCGGGGACTGCCGGTCTACAACCAGGATTCCTTTGTGTCTCCCTTGGCTGTTCATGCTCACAACATACCATAAGACTTGCGGGAAGACTCGCGGGCCACAATCCTTGCGGGTTTGGCCTGACAATGACGCGGGGCCGCAGGATACTATCACTGCGGCCCAGCGAAACGGCTTTTGCGAAGAGGGGTCAGCCGTTCCGGATCCATTCGGCGCAGCGCTCGCCGATCATGATGGTGGTGCAGTTGGTGTTGGCGCGGATGACGTTGGGCATCACCGAGGCATCGGCCACCTTGATGCCCTCCAGCCCGTGGATGCTCAGGCGCTGGTCAACCACCGCCATGGGGTCGCTGGCCGGCCCCATCTTGCAGGTGCCGGAGGCGTGGGTGGTGTTGAACACCGTGCGGCGCATCCAAGCGTCCAGTGCTTCGTCGGAAGCGAGGTCTTCTTCCGAGGGCTGAATCACCTTGTCCACAATGGAGGAAAAGGATTCGTGCTCCAGCAGCTTTATGCTGATTCGCACCGCCTCCCGCAGCCGCTCCACGTCGCGCCGCTCTTCCAGGTAGCGGTAGTTCAACGACGGCTGTACCTGGGGGTCGTTGGCCGCGAGCCGCACCTCGCCCGCGCCGTCGGCCAGTTCCAGGATGCACTGGATGCGCACTCCGCCCGGCTCAAAGGGATCGGCGCCGCCGATGGGGGTGGAGAAGGACGACGCCGTAATCTGCATATCGTTGCGGTCGGGCGAGCCGGAGGCGGTGTAGCGCAGGCCGGTCTGGGTTCGCGGGGCGAGGGGATCCTGCTCGTGGTCATCGCGCACCTCGCAGATGACCGCCACGATGGGGTGGTCGCGAAGGTTCTGCCCGACGCCGGGCAGTTCGTGCACCACCGGAATGCCCATCTCGCTCAGGTGATCCGCCGGGCCGACGCCCGAGAGCATCAGGATTTGCGGCGAGGCCATGGCTCCGGCGCTGAGAACAATCTGGTCGGCTTCGACCTGATAGACCTCGCCGCCGCTCTCCACCTCAACGCCGACGGCCTTTTTGCCCTCGAACAGGATGCGGCGGACAACCACGTTGGCCCGGACGGTCAGGTTCAGCTTGTGGCGCACTGCGCTGAGGAAGGTGAGGGCGGTGCTCATGCGCACGCCTTCGGGGTTGTTCATTGGAATGGGGCCGACGCCGCCCGAATCGGGGGCGTTCATGTCATAGTCCTCGGGGTAGCCCGCCTGAAGGGACGCTTGGACGAAAGCCTGCTGGAAGGGCAGCCAGTCTTCCTTCTTGAAGCGGCGCACCGGGATGGGGCCTTCGTTGCCGTGGAAGTCGTCGGTGATGTCCATGTCCGTCTCCAGCTTGCGGAGGAAAGGGAGGCAATCAATGTACTTCCATTCGTCGTTGCCCTCGGCGGCCCAGCCGTCATAATCCTCCGGCACGCCGCGCAGCAGCACCTGGCCGTTGATGGCGCTGGTGCCGCCGACTACCTTGCCCCTAGGCGCCGGGATCATCTCTGACTGCTCGGCGGAACCCTGCGCCCACCAAGTCCAGTTGTGGGGCGCGCCTTGGGCCGAGGCGTCGGGCTTGTAGCCGTACTTCAGGTCTTCGGGGTAATACTGGTAGTCCGGGTAGTCCGGCCCGGCCTCCAGCAGCAGCACCGAGCGGCCGGAGTCCTCGGCCAGCCGCGAGGCGACCACGCAGCCGCCGGAACCGGCCCCGATTACGATGGCATCATACTTCATTCTACTTGCCCTCCTTGATGAAGTCGGAAATTTTTTCGGCAATCATTATGGTGCTGACGTTGGTGTTTGCCCGGGGGGTGTCGGGCATGACGGAGGCATCGCACACCCTCAGCCCATCCACGCCGTGAACCCGGCCATACTGGTTCACCACTGCCATGGGGTCCGACGCCGGGCCCATCTTGCAAGTTCCGACCAGGTGCTGAGAGGTGCGAACCATCTTGTGGAGCCAGGCGTCCAGCGCTTCGTCGGAAGCCAGATCCTCGTCAGTGGGATCCAGCCGTTCTTTCATAATGGCCCGGTAGGCGTCGCTTTCGGTCAGCCGCACCACCAGCCGGACGCCGTCCCGCAGCCGATCGAGGTCGCTGTCGTTTTCCAGGAAGCGGTACTCCAGCAGGGGCTGATCGTGGGGATTGGATGAAGTCAGCGTAACCTGCCCATGACCTTGGGCAAGGTTCAGGATGACCGACATACGGAAGTCTTCCCCGGGCCCGGTAAGGTCTCCCATCGGGGTGGAGAAAGTGGTTGGGAAAAGCACCATGTCGTTGCGCAAGCCGGAGCCGGTCGCGGTGTAACGCAGGCCCAACTGAGTCCGCGACGCCTCGAAGTTCAACGGGAAGCCATCCTGGGCGCTGAAGGCGATTCCCACCTGCGGATGGTCGCGGTAGTTCTGGCCGACTCCGGGCAGGTCGTGAACGACCGGAATGCCCACGCTCTCGAGGTGGGCCCGCGGCCCCACCCCGGAGTGCATGAGTATGTGCGGAGAGGCGATGGACCCGGAGGACAGGACAATCAACTCGCCTTCCACAACGAAAGTTTCGCCGCCGCTCTCCACCTCAACGCCGACGGCTTTCTTGCCATTGAACAGTACGCGGGTGGTCAGAGCGTTGGGGCGGATGGTCAGGTTGAGCCGGTGCCGGATCGGGTTGATATACGACAAGGCGGTGCTCAACCTGACGCCGTCCACGTTGTTCATCGGCAACGGGGCCACCCCGGAGGAATCAGGGTTGTTCATATCCTGCCCGGCCGCGAATCCCTCGGCCACGCAGGCCGCGTGGAAGGCGTGCATCAGCGGCTCCCACGCCTTTTCCTTGTGCCGGCGCACCCGCATGGGGCCGTCGTTGCCGTGGAAGTCGTCCCGGATGTCCAGGTCGTTTTCCATGCGGCGGAAAGTGGGGAGCAGCTTGATGTATTCCCACTCGTCGTTTCCCGCAGCGGCCCACGAATCGTAGTCCTCCGGCAGCCCGCGCAGGAACACTTGGCCGTTGATGGCGCTGGTGCCGCCCACCACCTTGCCTCTGGGCGCGTACATATCATTGGGGCGGTCAGGGGTGGGCTTGCCGACGAAGGACCAGTTGTGCTCTGAGCCGTGCAATGAAGCCAACTCGGACTGGTAGCCGTTCTTGAGGGATTCGGGATAGGTTTCAATGTCGGGATAGTCGGGCCCGGCTTCCAGCAGCAACACCGACCGTTCGGGATCTTCCGACAGCCGCGCCGCGAGAGCGCATCCGGCCGACCCGGCCCCCACAACAATCACATCATACTTCATACCCGCACCTGCAACGAAAGAATGGGATTGAAACGCGAATAGCACCGCTAGGATACGGCAACGGCGCGGGGCGTTCAACCGGGGCGGGCCGCCGCGCCGGAATTTCACCCCGAAATTTCCATGGCGCATAAAGCGGCAGCCCGGTTGACAGCATTGCTGTCAGGGGCTGCCGTCCATTGTTCAACGGCCATGGCTGGCTGTGGCCCTTTGTCTTTTACTCCGGCCTAGATGCCCAGCAGCCGCTCCAAGTTTCCGTGAAGTATGGCTTCTTTCTCTTCGAGGGTCAGGCTTTCCAGGCTGAGAATCCAGGAAACCGGCCAGTCCGTTGCCATATCGAAGGGCCAGTCGGTGCCGAAGACCACCCGGTCTATGCCCACGCTGTCTATGAGGTAGCGCAGGGCCTCCTCGCTGTGGGTCAGGCAGTCATAATAGAACTTGTCCAAGTACTTGCTGGGGGGCTGGGTGATGTGCGTCCGCGCCTCCCGGCGCACCTGCCAGCCCCGGTCCATGCGCCCGATGCCGTAGCAGGTGTAACCGCCCCCGTGGCACAGGCAGACGCGCAGGTCGGGGCAGGCATCCATCACGCCTCCGAAAACGAAGGAGGCGAAGGTGACGGCGCGGTCGGCCAGGTTGCCGATGGTGTTGGGCAGGTGATAGCGGCCGCTGCGCGGGCTGACGATGGTGTCGCCGCCCTGGTGAATCAGCATAACCGCGCCGGAGGCTTCCGCCGCCTTCCAGAGCGGCATAAACTCCGGCTCGTCGAAAGTCTTGCCGTTCACTTGGTCGCCAATCATCGCCCCTTTCAGCCCCATGCTCATGCTGCGTTCCAGCTCGGCCACGGAGGCGGCAACATCCTGCATCGGCAGGGTGGCGAAGCCGGCGAAGCGGTCGGGGCGGTCTTTCACCAGTTGGGCCACGTAGTCGTTGCACTCCTGGTCCATTAGGGCGACGGTGGAGGCGTCTTTGTCGTACTGGTAGAAAAAAGCATTGGTTGAGAGAACCTGAACGTCCACGCCCAGGGAATTCATGTCCGCGATGCGCTCTTCGGGCGACCAGGTGGTGCGGGGGTTGTAGCGCATATTAGGCACGACGCCCGCGGTGATGCCGTGCCAGTTTTCTCCCTTGCGAAAGGCTTGAATGAACCCTTCCGGTGTGATGTGGGCGTGGATGTCAATTGTCCGCATTGAAGTTCCTCGGTCAAAATTTTGTCTGCGTCCGGTGTTTGTGCGAGAGATGCGAGAGACGGGAAAGGCTTAGTGCTGATGGTGGCCGGTATCTTCGGGAGGCTCGGCCAGCAGCTCGATACGCTCCAGCCACTTGACGCTCCATCGCCCGGCCCGGCCCGACACTGCCAGCCGACAAGGCCCGCCGTGTTCGGTGGTCAGGGGGGCGCCGTTGTGCCGGAGCGCCACGATGACGCCGGACTCCCGCGCCTCGGCAATGGTCATGCCCACGGTGTAGCCGCCCGACGTGAAGCCCACATACTGCGCTTCCGGCAACGGGCCTGCGTCGTCCAGCAGGTCAGACACGGGAACGCCTTCCCACCGCTGGTCCGGCGCCACCCATCCGCTGACACAGCGAAAGTCGTCAACCATCTCGCCGCGGGATAGCTTGGACAGCGCGTCAACGTCCAGCACCCGGGGCCGGGCCGCCAGCCCGCCGATGGCGAGCTGCAACCAAGCCGCATCAGGGTTCTCCGCCCCGCAGACCGGCAGAACGGCCAAGACTTCCCGCTCGTTGTCGCTCCCTTCGTCTCCGCTCAGGACAGGCATAACGGCCTCCACAATGATTCCAGCCAAAATTAAGTCTCAATTAGCCTATTGATATTATCGCGGGGCCGTCCAACTGTCCATATTTCCTTGGCGGTGCGGGGAACCGGCATGCTCAACAGGTGGTGGCCGCGCCGACGGAATTCGCTGTAAGCAGCAACGTCGGGATTCCCGCTTACGAAGGGATGACGGATTGCGGCTGCGGAATCACGCATAATCAGCGCGTTCAGCGCGTGCTGAGAACGCCGGGGCAATCCCGGCGGTTCACAAAAAGGCCGCCTCGTGTTACGGTGAAGCGAAGATGGCGTAAGGCGTAACGAGGAGAAAGAAAATGATATTCGGCGCAATCACCAACTCGTGGCGTTTGCAACTGGAATCGGAGGAACTGCCGGCGCTGGTTGGACAGGCCGAGGCGAAGGGAGCGCGTCACATCGAACTGCGGCAGACCTGCTTGGGCGCCTGCGAGTCGGGCGAAGGCGACGGCTGGCGCCCGTCGCCGGAGGGGCTGGCGGCGGTGGTGAAAGCCTACCCCTGCCTGACCTTCGACCTAGCCATGGCTTGGCCCTGCCTCACGCGCGAGACCGACCCGCGGGGCGAGGCTTGGCAAGCGGCGATTGCCGGGGCCAGGCTGGTAGGCGGCGATTCTCCGCAACTGCGCATCGTTGACCCCTCGGGCTTCGACGCCCCGTGGGAATCACCGAGGGACATTCCCGAGCCGGCTTGGGGGCTCGCGGGACTGGCTACGGAGGCAGCGCGTCAGGGGGTCATACTGTCTATGGAGAACTCCGGGCAGCCCATCGGCAGTATGGCGATGCTGGTCGAGGCCGTCCGCGAGCGGATGCCCGCCGAATACCGGCAATACATTGGCCTTTGCCCGGATCCCACCAACCAACTGCGCCGTTTCCCGGACTCCAATCCTCTGCGGGACCTCGAAGCATTGCCGCTGGATCTGCTTAAAATCGTCCATTTCAAGCAGATGCGGGGCGGCGAGGCCATCCCCGCAGTGGATGACGGCGACCTCGATTGCCGCGAGCTGCGGGACATCCTCAACGCCAAGGGTTACTCGGGCGCTGCCATAATGGAAATCCCGCCTCACCCGGATGTTTTCAACCATCTGGAAGCCAGCTTTGCCTACCTGAGCCGGTAGCCCCCGTGGGGTATTTTCTTACCGCAACGTCAACAGGGCTTCATCCTCTTCCGCGGCGCCGTTCAGGTTTACCGGGCGGCCGTCCTTGATGACGGCCGCTAGGTGCTTGCCGCCTTGCAGGACGCGGATGTCGGCCAGCGGATCGGCGTCTAGGATGAGCAGGTCGGCCAGCTTGCCGGGCTCGATGACGCCTAGCTCGCCCTCCAGTCCGACGGCGTAGGCGTTCTCGCGGGTGTTGGCCACGATGGCTTCCATGGGCGTGTAGCCGCCGTACTTGACCATCACCTCGGCCTCGTTGGCGTGGAGAGTGCCGTAGGGCATAACCGGCGAGTTGCCGCTGTCCGTGCCGCAGAGAACTTTGACGCCGAAGTTTCTGGCCGTCTCCAATACCTGCATCGAGCTTTCGGCGTTGCGGCGGATGATGTCCAGCTCCTCGTCGCTGCGGCCACGCTCCTGGCCCACGGCCAGCGCCTCGAACAGGAAGGTCATGGTCGGCATTATGCGCACCCCGGATTCGGCGACGGCGTACAGCTCGCCCTCGGTGGCCAGGTCGGCGTGCATAATCCAGTCTACGCCGGCCTCAGCCGACGCCTTGGTGGAGCCGGCGCCCCGGGAGTGGATGGCGACACGGGCGTTGCGGCGATGAGCTTCTTCGACCACGGCGGCAATCTCTTCCTTGGAGATAGTCTGGTTGTCGCCCCAAGTGCTGTCGGCCAGCTTGATGAAGTCCACGCCGTGCTTGGTCTGGCGGCGCACTTCGGTGATCATGTCGTTGACATCATTGGCTAGGACGCCGAGAGTGTGTTCCGGCGTGCCGACCCACGACGGCTCGTAGTCGCCGATGCTGCCGTAGGTGACGATGAAGCGCCCGGCGGTGAAGATGCGCGGCCCCTCGACCAGCCCGGCATTGATGGCGTCGCGCAGGCCCACCTCAATGAACCAGGTGCCGCCGGGTATCGAGATGCTGGTAACGCCGGAGCGCAGCACCGTCTGAGCGTTGCGGGCGGCTCGAAGGGCGCTGAATCCGGGGCTGATGGTGCCCCGGCCACTGGGGTACTTGGTGGACGACACCGCCGGGAAGCCGAAGGACAGGTGGCAGTGGCCGTCAATCAATCCGGGCATTATCCATTTGCCTCTGGCGTCTATTACCTCAAACTTGCCGGTGTCCTCCAGGTTCAGGCTTGGCGGCAGCGCGCCAACGCTGGAGAAGCGGTTGCCTTCAATGACCACCGCATCGTTCTGCGACGCCGGCTTGCCGGTGCCGTCAATGAGCGTTCCGTTGCGGATCACCAGTGTTTTGCCGTTGCTGCTCATAGCACCCTCCTGCGGGGCGGTTATCCGAATCAGGGCTTGCCGGGTTAGAGGAGGTTCAGAATTATCCGGTGTTATACCGCCAATCCTTCAATCCCGAAAATCCTGATTCAGAGGATATTTGGTGATAGTATATCGCAGATGCGGGGCGGGCAAACCGCCGCGTCCGGCAATCGCAGGCAAGGAGAGAACAATGGCGTTTTACGAAGGATTTGAGCGGCTGCAAATAGACACCAGCGGCGGCGCGGCCATCAACCTGGTGAAGGGCGGCGATGGGCCGCCGCTCCTGCTGCTCCACGGCTATCCGCAATCGCACCTGATGTGGCACAAGATCGCGCCCAGGCTGGCCGAGGACTTCACCGTAGTCGTCCCCGACCTGCGAGGCTACGGCGACAGCAGCAAGGTTCCGGGCGACGCCGAGCATTACAACTACTCCAAGCGGGCCATGGCCCAGGATCAGGTGGACGTGATGCAGAGCCTGGGCTTCGATTCCTTCCGGCTGGTGGGCCACGACCGGGGGGCGCGGGTGTCCCACCGCCTGACCAAGGACCACCAGCAGCGCGTTGAGAAGCTGATGGTGCTGGACATCATACCGACGCATAAAATGTTCCAGATAGTCAACAAGGAAATGGCGACCAACACCTACCATTGGTTTTTCCTGATTCAGCCCTATGACTTCCCGGAGCGGGTCATCGGAGCGGACCCGGACTACTTCGTGCGCCGTTCCTTCCGGCGCAACCCGGAGGCCGAAGGGGCCTTCCCGCCGGAGGTGGTGGACGAGTACGCCCGCTGCTTCAGCGACCCAGGCACCATCCACGCCACCTGCGAGGACTACCGCGCCGGGGCCAGCATTGACCTGGCCCACGACGACGCGGACTTTGACAACAAGGTCGCCTGCCCAATGTTCGCCCTCTGGAGCGCCACCGGCTACGTGGGACGGACTCAAGACGTGCTGGCTGTCTGGCGCGAGTATGCCGGCAACGTCCGCGGCCAATCCCTGCCCTGCGGCCACTATATCCCGGAGGAAATGCCCGACGAAAGCTACGCCATCATCAAATCCTTCCTACAAGAGTAGGACGGCAAGAGTAGGACGGATTAAGCGCCTGGCGCGTCAAGCTCGCCGGGAAAATATATGAAGACTCGACATTCCCGGCGCACTCGGCGTTTGATAATTCGTGGCGTTTGCTAATTCGTGATGAACGCTGAGGTGGAACGGACGCCGCCGAGGGGCTGGGCGGTGCTGCTGCTGTTTCGCGCCCAGCAGAGCAGCGTCATCCTGGTTTCCTACACCTTCGGGTTGTTCCTGCCCTTTATCCGGGAAGACTTGGGGATTACGCCGTTACAGGCCGGGTTGCTGCAAGGGGTATGGTGGATCACCGCCGCAGGATTGTCACTGCCTTTCGGGGCGTGGTTCTCCAGGTTCCGGCCCGTGCCGCTGGCGCTGGTGTCGTTGCTGCTGGGCGCGCCGTTCCTCTTCGTGCAGGCATTGGCCCCCGGATTCTGGCTGCTCTTGGTGGGGCGGTTTTGTTTCATCCTGTTCCATACGGTGAACACCCCGGCCCGCGCCCTGTTGCTGCGTCAGTGGTGCGCGCCGCGCCAGTACGCGCTGGTGCAGTCGGTGGGACTGTCGCAGCACAGCGTGATTCTGGCGCTGGCCGTCAGTCTCAGCCCGTGGGTGATCGAGGAGTTGGGAAGCTGGCGCATAGCCTACGCCGTTCTGGGGGGCTTCTTCACAGCGCAGATTGTAGCCTGGCTGCTGGTGGCGCGAGAGAAGCGCGCCCCGCCATCGCCTCCGGCCAACGAAGAGGAAGAACAGTCGCCTTGGCTGGCGTTGCGGCGGTTTCCGCAAGGGTGGCTGATTGCGGTGGTGATGCTGTTCCTGTCTTCCTCCTGGACCGGGATGGTCACGTTCCTGCCGACGCTATGGGTGGAGGAGCGCGACGTAGCCCTGACCCTGGGCGGGCCGCTGCTGGGCTTCCTGTACTATGGGCTGATACCGTCGGGATTCCTCGGCGGGTGGCTGCTGACGAAGCTGCGCAGCCGCAAGACGCTGCTGGCCGTTCCGGCCCTGCTCAACACGCTGTTCGGTGTCGCCATAACCCTCTCGGAAGCCCCGGCTCTGCTGATGGTCTTTATCACCGGGCTGGGCTTGGTATGGGTAGCCACCCCGGCGATACAGGTGCTGCCCTTCGAGTTCCCCGGCGTGCTGCCCCGCGAGGTGGCGGTATTGACCGGACTCATCCTGACCTTTATGGGCGTCGGATTCGCCGTCGGCCCGATGCTGGTCGGCGTGGTGACCCAACTAACCGGCTCGATACAGACCGGCCTGATTGCGCTGTCGGCGCTGACCGGGCTGGGGGTGATAGCGGGAATGGCCTACCCGACCGCCCCGGTACGCTGCTGAGCGGAAGAGCGGCAACTCAGCCGCCCCAAGGCGCTTCCTAGACGAACCGTTGCTTGGCCCAGCCCTCCTCGTAGGTGGTGTTGAAAATAGGGGCCGACTTCTTGCTGGCGAACATCCACTTGCCGTTGACGCGGACATATTCCTCATCGTCAATACCGGCGCGCCACATCGCTTGGCCGGTGTCGCCGATGGTGCAGGGCATGAACAGATACCAGCGGGCGCGGGCGGTGTCGCCGGTGACTTCGATGTGCGGGTTCAGGCCGTAGTGAAGGGCGAATACGAAGTGGCTGGATATGCCCCGAAAGAATTCGCGGATGGCCTCCCGCCCCTCGAAGCGGCCCAGCCCTTCGCTCTCCCATACGGCGTCCTCGACGAACAGCGCGGCTATGCGATGGGGGTCGTAGTTGTCGTCGCAGGCCGCGGCATACTCGGCCTTCAGGTTGCGGATTTCGTTGGCATCCTCCAGCGCCTGCACCCGATCCCACAATTCCTGCACCATCAGGTGCAACATATGGGGATAGGGCTTGCGGTACGGCTTGGGCGCCGGGGGCGTTTCCGGGTCTTGGGAAATTTCGGGTATGTCGGCTCTTTCGGATGTTTCGGGCATAGCATCCTCTCTGCGGCTTTGCGTCATTGCGCCCTTGCGTCGAATATCCCCCTATTCCGGGTCGCGCAGGTGGGGGAACATCGCCAGCGGCGTGGCCGCCAGCAGTCCGGCGTCCACCGGCAGCGTTACGCCTGAGACCCAGCGCGATTCGTCGGAGGCCAGGAACAGGGCGGCGTAGGCCACGTCCCAAGGCGTGCCTTCGATGCCCAGCGGCCCGGCGCGGCGGCGCAAGTCCAGCATTTCCGGCGAGGTGTGGCGGGCCACCATGGGGCTGTGGACGTGGCCGGGGGCAATGCAGTTGACCCGCACGTTGTCCCGCCCGTAATGCACTGCCATGGAGTTGCTCAGGCCGATGATGCCGCCCTTGGAGGCGGCGTAAGGGTGGCTGGGCCGCCCGCTGCCGGCCCGCAGGCCCACGATGGACGACAGGTTGACGATGGAGCCGCCGCCGGCCTCAATCATCTGCGGGATGGCGTGCTTGCTGGTGAGCATTACGCTCTTCAGGTTCACGTCCATCACCGTGTCCCAGAAGTCTTCGGCCACGTCGGTGACCGAGCCTGGGCCGCTGATGCCGACGTTGTTTATCAACACGTTAACGTTGCCGTAACGGGACTTGGCGGCATCGCCCATGGCCCGGCAGTCATCGTTGCTGGTGACGTCGCCGGCGAAAATGGAAGCCTCCCCGCCTTCTTCCCGAATCATCGCCAGGGTGGTCTCGGCGTTGCGCTCCTCCCGGTCCACCAGCAGAACACTGGCCCCCTGCCGGGCGAACAGGATGGAGATGGCCTGCCCGATGCCCACGAATTCGCCGCTGCCGGTGGCCCCGGCTCCGGTGACAATGGCGACCTTGTTGCTCAACCGGGTTCCTCGCTCAGACGTCATACGCGCTCCACAACCCAGATTTGATACCTTTGTCAGCCTTGGGGCCGTCAGCCTTGGGGCCGGGACAAGGACGCCGGTTAATCCGGCGCGCCTTGTTGCAGCAGCTTCGCCACCTGCGGGGCCAGCAGTTTGGCCCGCCGCTCCAGCCCGATGGCCCCGACGTTGGTGATGGGATGCGGGCAGACGATGTAGGGGAAGCCGGGCACTCCCATCAGTTTGGTATAGGCTTGGGCCGTGGTGACGAATACGTCGGTGATGATGGTGGCGGTGGGGAAGCCCCGCCGCTCCAGGGTGATTCCGTCGTGCAAACTGCCCGACGAGCAGCCCCCTCAATCGCCAATGCCGGTGACAATCAGGTCGGCGTGGCGGTGCAGTTCCGCCATCACCTCCGGCTTGGGCGGCAGCGAGGCGCTGTGCTTCTTGACATAAAAGACTTGGGCGAACTCGAACTCATCGTTGAGTATGTCGCTGATGGCGCGGAGGATTACGTCCGAGTTGGCCTTGGAGTTGTCCAGCAAGGCCAGCCGCTTGCCCCGGATGTCGGCGGGCCGTTCCGCTAGGGTCAGCGGATTGGGCCCTGGGTTGGCTCCGGTGGGATCCACCAGTTGAATCTTGTGCTGCGTTGCCGTAGTCACTTGCGCCTCCCTTGGCTGGTAGGGTTATTCCCCTCCCGGGATAGGGCGGGGCGTCCCTTCCTCATCGGATTCGGGCGCCCTGAAGTTTTCCCATGAATCGCGGATGGGAATGGTGATAGCGGGCAGGCCATGATAGTTCATCAGCAGCTCGCTGTATATGCCGCTGTCGCCCCCGGCTTTCAGCACCAGAATGCCCTCCGGCGAGGGCGCGGCGGGGACGCGGGTATCCTCATCGCCGTCAACAATGGGGCCGTTGACCGCGCCCAGCCGCTTCATCTGCGCGCGGCTGCGCCACGCTTTCTCGTAAACGTATTCTTGGATTTGATGACGGCTCCAGCCTTGGCGTCCCAACATTTCAGCGTGCCAGTGGCCCACCACCCAGAACCAGGGGGCGTCATTCAGGTAAATTCCCAATCCGTGGCTGGACATTGCATCTGCGGTAGCGTCCATCAGGCTCTCGGCGGTGACGCCGTAGCGGTTGCCCAGCATCTCCGGGTCCTGCACCGTCGCCACCGTCACGGTGGACTGGCCGGCGTCGAAGCCCCGGGAAACGTGGAACGGCTCCCACGGGCTGCGTTCCTCGTCCTCTCCGATGCAGACGCCAAACTTGGTCAGCGACCCCATACAGCCCCGGTCGAGGATGTTGGGGCGCTGCTCGAACACGTTGATGAGGATGAGCCGGATGGCCCGCCCGATGGTGGCGTTGGCGCGATTTCCGGGGCTGAACAGGTTGCCGGCGCAGTTGAGGCCGATTTCGTGGCGGATAGGCCCGTTGACCAGTATCAGGATACCCGGCGAATTGGTCGCCGCCGACGCTTCGTGAATGCAGTTGGGGTCATGCCGGAACATGGCGTCCATCGTAGCCAGCACCACCGGAAAGTGCTCGGGAAGGCAGCCCGCCATAACGGCGTTGGCCGCGGCCCGCTCGGCGGTTAACGCCCTTCGCCGAACCGGCACTTGGCCCAAAACCTGTTCCGGCGGGAGCGAGACGGCTTTCAGCATCGCCTCCACCCGCTCCAGCGTTGGCGGCACCACCGGCAGGCCGTCGGTCCAGCCCTGCCGGTAGCATTCTTCAATGGCATCCGGGGTCTCGTCAACCTCGTGGAGCCGCGCCCTATTGCTATGCGAAACCATCATTTACCAGAACGGGGCTGAATACCCGAGTTGGGGAACTGCGCCGATTGTAGCACGTATCCGGTTACTCAACTATTACGGGGAACCATTGGTTCCGGCGGCTGCCGTCAGCCGCGCGCCGATGCCATGGTTTCCGGCATAGCCGGTTGACTGCGTTGTTTTTCCGGCGGGTGTTGCAGCCGCTCTTGAGCGCTCGCAGGGGCGGGCGGAGTTCGCCGCCGCCGCGGCAACGGCATTCATCATTCCGGCGGGAATGTAAACTCCGCCTTCCAGATCTGCCCGGCGCCATAGATGACCTGACCGGTGCGGATTCTGATTATATCGTAGCTTGGGAGCGGAATGCTCGTCAGGCATTTCCCGTTGAACATCGCTCCGCGCCGGTCGAAGTCAAAGTGGATATTGTCAAATCCGTGCTGCTTTCGCCCGTCGGGCAGCTCATCTCTATTGGCGGGAATCAGGTGTAGAAAGAACTTCGCATCCGTGTCCGAAGGGCCGCAGGGACTCTTAAAGTAAGTCAAAGTATCGCCTTTGAGATATAAATCAAAGACGGATTGAGCTTCCGGTTCTCCGAAATCGCCGGAAGCGATGGCCGCATAGGTCAATCGGTATGGATTTGAGGAGGCGGCATAATTCCGGTTCACCCGGAATATAAGCCCGCCGCTCAATTCAGCTACCGGCTCCAGACGACCGGATTGTTGGACCACACTTGGCCGGAGAAGGATTCTCCCGGGTATACCGCAGCGTCTCGGACTCGGCCCAGAGTTTTCCGCCGTAGCCGCTTCCTTCGGAGTTAGCTCGGCTTATTTCGACGACCTGTGAAGCGACCTGACCCGCCAGCCACAACGAAGCCGCTATGACCAGGATAACCGCCAGCAAGCTGGTGTTTTGCCCGCGTCCTTGCGCCAATGATCTGATTAGGGGCAGATTTCCGGCGCTTCCCAGCAACTTTCTTTCCCGTTCATAGCCAAGGAGCCGTTCCAGCGCAAATGCTGCCGCTATCAGCAGCGGAACGTACAAAGGGGTCAGGTATCTGGCCTGAATCCCATGCTAGGGTAGAGCCGGACATCGTAGCCGTGATAACCAGGACAAGGTACGCCAGCGCGAACCCGCCGAATATGACGATCGGACGCCAAGCAGCCCAGTACCCGGTTTTCCGAGAATCCCTGATGCAAAGGTAACCGCCCGCTATCAGGATGGCGACGGTCAGCGCTGCCAGGGCTAACGTGAACTTTGGCGATGATGAATCCGTTGACTCCCTTTTACCTTGACGTTGACGGGGAGCAGGGATAACTCCGAGCATTCCGGTCCCAACTCCGCGGGAGGCTTCATGGCGCGGTCAACTCCCCATAGGCGTCCGGGCGGCGGTCTCGGTAGAACTGCCACGTGGCGCGGACTTCGGCGATCTCGTCCAGGTCCAGGTTGGCTGCGATTACCTCATCGCGGTCACGGGAAGCTTGGGCGATGATCTGTCCCCTGGGGTTGCAAAAATAGCTGTTGCCGTAGAACTCGCCGATTTCCCACGGCTGCTCCACGCCCACCCGGTTGATGGCGCCGACGAAGTAGCCATTGGCTACGGCGTGGGCTGGCTGCTCCAGCCGCCAGAGGTGTTCCGACAGCCCGGCGACGGTTGCCGAGGGGTTGAACACCATCTCGGCGCCGGCCAGGCCAAGGGCCCGGGCGCCCTCGGGGAAGTGGCGGTCGTAGCAGATATAAACGCCCACCTTGCCCCGGGCCGTGCCGAACACCGGATAGCCCAAGTTGCCGGGCCGGAAGTAGAACTTCTCCCAGAAGCCGGGCGCAAGATGGGGCAAGTGGGTCTTGCGGTATTTGCCGAGGTAGGCCCCATCGGAGTCCAGCACGGCGGCAGTGTTGTAGTACACGCCGGCCATCTCCTCTTCGTACACGGGAACGATCATGACCATACGGAACTTCTGCGCCAACTCCTGCATCAGCCTTACCGTCGGGCCGCCGGGAACAGGCTCGGCCAACTGCCGCCAGCGGTCATGCTGCTCGGCGGGGAAATAGGGGCCGTAGAAGAGTTCCTGAAGGCACAGGACTTCAACGTTCATCCCGGCCGCAGCTTCGATGAGCGCGACGTGCTTGTCGAGCATGAACCGTCTGAGGGCCGCTATATCCTCCGGCGCGTCCCGCCCGATCCCGGCCTGGATGAGCCCGGCCCGCACTACTCTTGGCATCCTGGTTCCCCCTACGCGCCCGTGAACTCTTTGATGGCGGAAAAGTATTCTTCCCTTCCATAATACAGCAGGTCGTTGTGGCCTGCGCCGGGTATGGTGAGCAGGCGCTTGTTTTCCGACTGGAAGAGCCGGTGCATCTGGATGGCCTGCTGCACCGGGGCGAGGGTGTCCTCTTCCCCGTGAATCACCAGGGACGGAATGGCGATGGAGGCCACTTTTTCCTGGTAGGCGGTTTCCAGCGCCTCAGCCTCCTGCGGGGGCAGGCCATAGACGAAGTTGCCGAGGATGGGCCGTCCGCTTTCGATGATGACGCCGCCCAGACGCCCGCCGTGATTGGCGGCCAGCTCGAAGGCGGAATGTCGGCCCATGGAGCGGCCCATGACGAATATGCCCCCGGTGTAATCTTGGGACCGGAGCATCCCCTCCACGTAGTCCAGCGCTTTCACTGAGTCGGCCAGCATCGTGGTGAAGGACGGCCAGCCTCCGCTGCGGCCATAGCCCCGGTAGTCGGCCACGAAGAAGTTGACGCCGATCCGGGTGTACAGGGGGGCTATGCCGTTGTAGTCGCTGGCCGTCTCGCCGTTGCCGTAGAAGAACAGGATATTCGGAGCTGTAACGGCTGCGGAAAAGAAGCGGCCGGAAAGGGAGATTCCGTCCGCCACGGCTACGGCGTGGTCGCTGGCCCCCGGCGGCGCGGCGGCCCAGTTCTTCCGAGGGTAGAAGGCGTTCATCGAAATGCCGATGTGGTCCAGCGCCGAGTAATCCACTGATGCCATAGCGCTCCTTGTCAGGGTGTCCGTCCTAACCCTTTTTCAGAGGGAGAAGGGGTTGCGGGCTAATCGAAGAATCCCGCTAGTATATGCTCCCGAATAGTTCCCGCCACCAGTTCCGGGCGTTGTACCGGCACGTCGTGGATGCTGTGCTCCAGCCAGACCGTCTTGCTGTTGGGAAGCAGTCTCTCTGCCGCCGCGATGGATTCGGAACGGGCCAGAGTGCGCTCGTAGGCATCGGGGTTGGCCTGTTGACGGGCTGGCAGCATCAGCACCGGGCAATTCACCTGCGGGTAAAGCTCGCGGGGGTGGTGTTCCCATAGCGCCCGTATGATTCGCAGGTGGTTGTCCCGCGAGAGCTTGGCCCGCAGCGTTCCGTCTTCCAGCGTCTCGAAGTTGGCGAGGATAATCTGCTCGGCCGCCGCGCCGTGCTGCCAGATGAGCGTGGCCCACTGGCCGCCTGACCGGACGCGCTCGAGGAACTGGGCTACGGTCACTCCGCTGAAATCGGGCGGCGCCATCTGCGCTAGGGCATCGTCCAGCGTATCGTATCGGGCCGAGGCGTCAATGGTGCCGCCGTCCACGAACACTATGCCTTGCAGCAACTCCGGCCTAGCCGCCGCCAGCTCCAGCGCGACGTCGGCCCCCCAAGAGTGGCCCGCCAGCACCGGACGCTCTATGCCCCGGCCTTCCAGCAAGGCCGCCACATCCCGGCCCACGCTGGCGAAATCGTAGCCGTGCTCCGGCTTGCCGCTGTCGCCATGCCCCCTCTGGTCAACGGCGATTACGGCGAAATCACGCGCTAATAGGGGAGCAACGAAGTCCCAGATGCGGCAGGTGGAGGCTAACCCGTGCAGCAACACCACGGGCCGGCCCTTCCCGCCCCAGTTGCGGACGTGCATTCGCAGGCCCCCGTATCGAGTCCACTCGTCAGCAGGATACCCGTGCATCAGTAATACCTTTTCCAATATGTCGCATTGGCTCGCCAATGGGCCTTAATATAGGTTCTGGCGGTTCCCGGCGCAATGGCGCGGGCATTCTCGGTTGGCAGCGGGACGGGAATGACGGTTAATAGCGGAAATAGCGCGTTGCCAGCACGGGTTGAAAATACCCTGGCGCGAATTGATGACCGCAGCGGCTGGTTAACGCCCACCCTTGCGTTTACACTTGTTTCCCAACGCGCGGCCGGGAGATATGAGGGAGACGGCCGGATGGGCTGACCGGCCATCAGGTAGAGTGCCAAAATGCCGTCCCTCCTACCGCCGTCCCTGCTACCGGGAGATTATCAAGCGAGGGCGTAACAGGCAGATGAGCGGCAACAAACGCATAGTCATCCTGGGGCGGGAGAATGCGGGCATTGACCGGCTTACCCGGATTTTGGAGGGCGCCGGCTACATTGTAGCCAGCACTACCAACGACGGGGTGGCTATTGACATGATTGGCTCGTCACCCTATGACGCGCTGCTCATCGGCGGCGGCGTGACCGAGACCGACCGGCGCTATGTCGCTACCGAGGCCCGCAACCGAGACGCCGACATTCTGGTGCTGTCCGTTAACAGCCCCCGCTCCGTCCTGACCCAACTGGCCCAGGCCCTCCCGGGGTAGGGGAGAAAGTCAGCAGCGAGGAATGAGAGGCTTCTCGTTGCCCACTGCTCTTCCATCATCCCCGGTTACTGATAAGCCGGGCTGTAGCTGGGGCTGGAAACCCGGCCGCCGTCAACGATGATGTAGTCGCGGTCTATGGGGTCGCCGGCAAAGAAAGCGGTCAGGCACCCGCGAATGCCGTCGGCGTAGCGCCGCTGGGCCTCCAGGGTGGTTCCCGACACGTGGGGAGTCATGGCGTGGTTGGGCATCCGCCGCCACGGGTGGTTGGCGGGCGCGGGCTGGGGATACCATACGTCGCCGGCGTAGCCCGCCAGATGCCCCGCTTCCATCACTTCCACCAGCGCGTCGGTATCCACGATGCGGCCCCGTGCGGTGTTCACCAGATAGGCCCCCGGCTTCATGCTGTACAGCAGTTCGCGGTCGAACATCCCTTGGGTTGTCGGCGTCAGCGGGATATTGATGCTGACTACGTCGCTCTCTGCCACCAGCGCCCGCAGGCCCTGAAACCGCGCCCCCAGCACGGTCTCCTCCGTCAGGGGCAGGCGGCGGTAGTCGAAATAGCGCGTCTGCACGTCAAAGGGTTTGAGCCGCGCCGCTACCCGCTGGCCGATGCGCCCGAAGCCCACGATGCCCACCCGCTTATCTTCCAGGTCATGGGATCGGGCCGCCACCTTGCCGATGTCCCAACCGCCTTCCAGCACTTCCTGATAGGCGGGCATATAGTTGCGCACCAGCGTCAGAATCTGCATCACCACGTGTTCGGCCACGCTGACCACGTTGCTGCCGGTGATTTCCGCCACGGTGATGTTGCGCTCGGCGGCGGCGGCCAGATCGAAGTGGTCGGATCCCACCCCGGCGGTGAGCAGCAGCTTGAGGCTGGGAGCCGCCTCAATGCGCTCCCGGCCGATGTAGGCCGGCCAGAAGGGAGTGGCGATGATCACATCTGCGGTGGGCAAGTGGCTGTCCAGCCCGGCGTCGGCGTCAGTCAGCGCCACCAGCTCGTGGCCCGCCCCTTCCAGCCATTCCCGCAGGCCCAGGGCGTTCTCGGCGCACCCCAGCAGTTCCGGCGTTTCCGCTGCCGCCGTCCCGCCCGGATATAACACTGCTACAACTTTCATACTGCCCCCTTTCGTGTCGAGTTCCCGGATACGCCTATAGCGTTTCTCATCCCCGTCGGGGTATCAGCGAAGGTAACATAATAGCAGGGCAAAGAGCATCCGGTCTTTGTCTGAATCCGGAGCCTTCCGAAGTCATTCCGACATCCCCCGAAATCGGATAACAACGGCTTTGGAAAGGCCCGGCATTTCCGCGAGGCGCGATAATTCCGGCGGCCCGCCTTGCGCTGCCAACGCCCGGTAGTCAGGCATCCCGGCCTGGAAAGTAAAAGGGCCGCGACGATATTCGCGGCCCGGCGCGGGAATCCAAGGAAATTCGGCGCGGTTTACTGCGTCTCCGCCGCTTCCGGTTGCCCGGCGTTAGAGGCCAGCACGTCGTCCAGCATCCTTTGCAGCGCCATGGTGTGGCTGCACACGGCTCGGGTGGCGAAGAAGTGGCACTCACAGCCCCAGTCCCCGGCGTTGAAAGTTACGTCGTAGCTGTTGTGGTTGCCCTGGAAGGTCGCCGAAAAGCTGTTGATGCTAACCCGCTCTTTTTCCTCGGCGTATTTCCTCGCCTTGTCAATCTTGCCGATGATGCTGGAATTCATCGCACCTCCTTACTCTGGCCGGTGAGCCTGTCCGTCCGGCGGCGGCGGCAATACTGGTTGCCGCCAGCCAGCCACCTTAAATTGTACGCACTTCCGGCTGCAATTTTCAAGCCGCCCGCGGTTCAGGTTGGCGGCATTGTATGGCTGGCGACTTACGAAACATAGAACTCCTTTGCATAGATTTAGCCTTATACCGGCGGGTATCATCCTGTTGGCGGCCGTTCCCTTAGACGTTGCCTGCGCCTCCGGCCAGCCCGCCTGTGGCGCAGGGTCAGAGCGGAGCGAAATTCGTTGACCTGTTCTTTCCCCCCATATACAATTGCCGCAATTTTAAGCTAGGGTTGAGGCTGATGAACGGCGACCAGATTCGGGATTCCTTCATTAAATTCTTCGAGAGCAAGGGGCATCAGCCTATGCCCTCAGCCTCGCTGATTCCTGCGGGAGACCCTACCCTGCTGTTCACCAGCGCCGGGATGGTGCCTTTCAAGCCCTTCTTCATGGGGGAGCAGACGCCGCCCTCGCGCCGCCTCACCAGCAGCCAGAAGAGCTTCCGCACCACCGACATTGACGAGGTGGGCGACCACAAACACCTGACCTTCTTCGAGATGCTGGGCAATTTCAGCATCGGCGACTACTTCAAGGAAGGGGCCGTCGGGTTCGCTTGGGAACTGGTCACGCAGCTATTCGGGCTATCCCCTGACCGGCTTTACGTAACCATTCACTTGGACGACGAAGAGGCGTTCGCCATCTGGCGCGACCAGGTTGGCGTTCCCGCCGAGCGCATCTACCGCTATGGCGACAAGGACAACTGGTGGGGCCCGGCGGGAACCGAAGGCCCCACCGGCCCCTGCTCCGAAATCCACTACGACGGCGGCGTTGAGAAGGGCTGCCACGGCGGGCGGATGGCGGGCGTTGACGTTCTCACGGCCCAACTGCGGCAGGAGCGCGACGGCGCGCCGCCAAGCGAAGTGGACGGCTGCCACCCCAATTGCGACTGCGAGCGTTTCGTGGAGTTGTGGAACCTGGTATTCATGCAGTATTACCAGGATCCGGAGCGCAACCGCACCCCCCTGCCCGCCCCCAGCGTGGATACCGGCATGGGCCTGGAGCGGGCCGCGGTGATATTGCAGGGCAAGAACAACATCTACGAAACCGACCTTTTCACCCCCATCATCGCCAGGGTGTCGGCGCTTACCGGGCGCGAGTACGGGGCCGACGCCGATACCGACTTCGCCATGCGCGTGGTGGCGGAACACGCCCGCGCCGCCGCCTTCCTCATTGGCGACGGCGTGGTTCCCAGCAACGAGGGCCGGGGCTACGTGCTGCGCCGCGTCATCCGCCGCGCCATCCGCTACGGCCGCCGCCTAGGACTGACCGGCCCCTTCCTCGGCGAGGTGGAGGAGGTGGTGATACCCAGGTTTCAGGCGGTGTACGGAGAGCTTTCGCAGAACCGCGATTTCATCCTGCGGGTGGTGAATCTGGAGGAGGAACGGTTCGGTAGAGCCATCGAAACGGGTCTGCCGCTTTTGGAAGAGCATATCATCCCCATACAAAAACAGCTTGTGGAGAATGCCCGGCAAAAATCGGATGCTCCCCTTTCTGATGAAGTGCCAAGTTTGGCGCCTTCCATTCCTGCATTTGTTGAATCGTGGACGCGGCGCATATCGGTAATGAATGCTGCTGCGACAGCAGAAGAAGCGACTGAACTGGCTAATCAGATATGGGGTGATGATGCTTTCTTGCTTTGGGATACTTATGGCGTCCCTCCCGAGCTTACTGAGGAAATTGCCAAGGAGCATGGACTCAATGGTCTGAATTGGGACGATTTCGAGAGAGCCATGAATGCTCAGCGGGAGCAGTCGCGCGCCGGTCAGCGGTTCGAGGGCAGCATGGAGATGCTGACCGCCTATGAAAACTTGGGCGCGGGCCACACCGAGTTCACCGGCCATATCCATACCGAGCAGGAATCGGTGGTGGCCGCCCTGCTGGTGGACGGCGCCCCGGCAGGCCACGCGGTTCAGGGACAGCAGGCCGAGGCGGTCATCAGCCGCACGCCCTTCTATGCCGAGGGCGGCGGGCAGTTGGGCGACCGCGGCCGCATCCGCGGCCCTAACGGAACGTTCCGGGTGGAGGACACCCAATCGCCGGTGGCCGGGATCATCGTGCAGAAGGGCGTGGTGGAAGAAGGCCGCATTGCCGTGGGCGACCCGGTGGCCTGCGCCGTGGATGCGGCGCGGCGGCTGGATTCGTCGCGCAACCACAGCGGCACCCACATCCTGCACGCCGCGCTGCGGGCGACCCTGGGGCCGCACGTGCGCCAAGCCGGTTCGCTGGTGGCCCCGGAGCGGCTGCGCTTCGACTTCAGCCACGTCGGACGGCTCAGCAGCGACGAACTGCTGGCGGTGCAGTCCCTCGCCAACGAAAAGGTGCGGGCCAACCTGCTGGTGTCGGCCCAAGAGACCAGCTACGCCGACGCCGTGCGGCAGGGGGCGCTGGCCTTCTTCGGCGACCGCTACGGCGACGTGGTGCGGGTGGTCACTATGGCCGGTGACCCGGCGGATGGCCCGTTCAGCATGGAGGTTTGCGGCGGCACTCACGTCGCTGCCACCGGGCAGGTGGGAACCCTGCTGGTGCTGGGCGAATCGGGCATCGGCGGCGGAATGCGGCGCATCGAAGCCCTTACCGGACGCGCCGCCGAAGCCCTGTTCGTGGAGCAGTCGGCCTTGCTGGATGCCTTGGCGCAACGCCTGCAAACCCCGGTGTCCGGCCTGGAGTCCCGCCTCGACAGCTATATGCAGGAAACCGGCGACTTGCGCCGTCGGCTGTCGGGAGTGGAGCGCGCCCTGCTGCGGGCCGAAGCCGAGTCGCTGTTGCAGCAGGTGGCCGACGTGAACGGCGTGCGGGTAGTATCCGGGCGCACCTCGGCGAACAACGCCGACGCTATGCGCGAGATGAGCGACTTTCTCCGGGATAAGCTGTCCAGTTGCGTAGTAACTTTGGGCGCCCTGTCCGAGGGCAGCCCCATACTGGTCACGATGGTGACGCCGGACCTGGTGGAGCGGGGCCTGAACGCCGGGAACATCGCCCGAGATGCCGCCAAGCTGATGGGCGGCGGCGGCGGCGGGCGGCCGGAGATGGCCCAAGCCGGCGGCCGCCAGCCCGGCAAGCTGAACGACGCCCTAGCCGCCGTTCCCGGCTTGGTGCAGGCGGCGTTGTCCTGAATAATGCCGAACAGCAGGGCCCTCCCGATCCATCGCCGGTATTCCTGCGTCATCCTGCTATCCCGGCGCAGGCGGGAATCCGTTGCGGCTGAATTCCGATGAAACTGCTGGCTCTCGATGTTGGGGAACGGCGCATTGGCTTGGCCTCCGGTGTTGCCGGGTTGGGCACGGCTTTGCCGGCCGGGTTTCTGCGGCGCAGGCGGCTGGCCCTTGACGTTCAGGCGGTGCTGGAGGCGGCCCGGCAACGGCAGGCCGATGCCATCGTGGTCGGCGTTCCATATCTTCCCGGCGGCGATGAGAGTCCGCAAACGAAGCAGGTTCGCGGTTTCATACGCGCCTTGCGGAAAGGAACATCCCGGCCCATATACGTTGTTGATGAGTCGTTCACCAGCATAGAGGCGGAGGGACTGCTGCGGGATGCCGGGATGGAGCCATCACGCCACCGGGGAGCCGTGGACGAAGCCGCCGCAGTGCTGATACTGCGGCGCTTTCTGGATGACTATAAATAGCCCCCATCCTCTGGCGAGGGTTGGGGCGTCTTGCCCTTGGCGTTACAGATAAATGCGCTGGAAATCGTCAGATAATAGCGTCATCGTGTCCATATCCCAGTCGAAGGTTAGCACCACCGAGCGGTCTGAACTGGCCTCCAGCAACCGGCGGCCATGTTGGGCTACCACGCTCTCGGCTTGGTAGTAGTCCAATTCCTCCGGCTCGCTTCCCGTGCGGTTGCAGACTATGATGGGCAGGCCGGTCTGGGCGGAGCGGGCCTCCCATTCCCCGTCCGGGCCGCAGCCTCCCGGCCCCCACGAGACGGGGGACACCAGCACCTGGGCTCCCTTGCTCACCAGCACCTCGGCCACATCGTTCTTGTAGGCGTCGGCGCAGATGAGCACCCCGGCCTGTATCCCGTCGCAATCGAAGGGGCTGATTTTCCAGCCGGCGGTTGACCAAGCCTCGGCCCCGCCTAGGGCCTTAATCTTGCGGTGCCTTCCGGTTATCTGTCCGCCGGAATTGATTACGAAGACGGTGTTGTACATTCGCCCGGCGGCCGGGTCCAGTTCCGGGTGCGACAGGAACACGGTGATGCGGCATTGCCGCGCGATGCCGCAGAAATCCGTCATCCACTGGTCGGGCTGGGGTTGAATCCAGCCGGTGCCGAGGGTCTTGAGGAACAGATAGCCTGGGATGCACAGTTCCGGCGTAATCGCCCACTGCGCCCCCGCTTCTGCGGCGACCGTCACGCCTCGCTCTACCAGCCGACGGTTATGCTCGATGTCCCCGGTGACCGGCGCGATGTGCAACAGGGCAATGCGCACGCAATCCTCCCCGACCGATGATGAGTCTGCCGTAATTATACCACCAGCGCCCAAGTATTCCCTCTCCGAAGGCCGTTTCCAGTCCGCCCCTTGACGGTTGCTGCGCAGGCAATCACAATGGAATACAGGAACTCCCGATGCCCCGTGGTGTAGCGGTAGCACGCCAGCCTTTGGAGCTGGAATCCCTGGTTCGAGCCCAGGCGGGGCAGCCAATGCTTGTATGCGCCGGAGCCGGAAGCCCGGCCCACCGAACGATGCCGTCCCCCGGTTGGCGCCGGAGCGCCCCCTCTTTGCCGCCCCAATCGCCTTTGATATTGCCCCAATTGCCCTTGATATTGATGGAAAATTATACCGAAAGGGAGAAGCGCGATGCAGGAACGCGACTTTGTGGGATATGGCGCCAATCCGCCCTCAGTTCGGTGGCCCGGCGGAGCCAGGATTGCCGTCTCGGTGGTGGTGAACTACGAGGAAGGCTCCGAATACTCGATACTGGACGGCGACCCAGGCGGCGAAACTTCCGGGGAGTCGCCCTCTCCCATACCCCACGGCGAGCGGGATCTGGCTAACGAGTCTTTCTTCGAGTACGGCAGCCGGGTGGGTGTATGGCGCATCATGGATATCCTGGCCCGCAATAACGTCAAGGGCACCTTCTACGCCTGCGCTCTGGCCTTGGAGCGCAACCCGGAGGTGGGGCCGGAGGCCATTCGCCGGGGACACGAAGTGATGGGCCACGGCCACCGCTGGGAAGAGTATTACAAGATGGACCGCGACGCTGAGCGGGAGGCCATCCGAAAAGCGGTGGAGTCCATCACCCGTATTTGCGGCCAGCGGCCCCTGGGCTGGTACACCCGCTACGGCCCCAGCGTCAACACGCGCGATCTGGTGGTGGAGGAAGGCGGCTTCGAGTATGACTGTAATTCCTACAACGACGACCTTCCCTACTACGCTCAGGTGGATGGCAAGCCGTGGCTGGTGGTTCCGTATTCTCTGGAGGTGAA
The DNA here is from genome assembly GCA_965213725.1 of Dehalococcoidia bacterium. Lineage (GTDB taxonomy): Bacteria > Chloroflexota > Dehalococcoidia > Lucifugimonadales > UBA3495 > VXOI01. The sequence goes on along the minus strand of OZ243924.1, from coordinate 313,989 downwards.
TGACTACAAGTATTGGCGGGGAGACCTGCTCACCCCCGAGCATTTCTTCCAGGTAGCCAAGGCTTCTTTCGACACGCTGTACGAAGAGGGGGCCACCCACCCCAAGATGATGTCGGTGGGGCTCCACTGCCGCATTATCGGCAAACCGGGCCGGGCCGCCGGGCTGGATCAGTTCCTGAAGTACGCCTCCCAAAAGGAGGGCGTCTGGTTTGCCCGCCGCTTGGACATCGCCCGCTGGTGGAGAGAGAACTACCCGCCGCAGTAGAAACGGGCGGTTCAATGCCGCCCGCCCAGGTTCGGCGCCTACTTGTTGCCCACCTTCGGCGCCAGCCAGCCTATGAAGGCGTCTTCGCTGCGGGTTTGCATGAAGAAGCGGCCGGGGCCTTCCAGTTTGCAGACCAGACCCTCACCGCCCAGCAGCGTGGTCTTCCACCCGCCGGAGCGGCCCACTTCATACCTGACCGACTCGTCAAAGGCGACCATGTGGCCGTTGTCCACGTTGTAGCGCTCGCCCTGGGCTAGGTCAATGCGGTGGATTGCGCCATAGGACGAAACGAACAGCAGCCCGCGCCCGGAGCAACGCAGGAGGAACAGACCTTCGCGGGAGAAGAAGGATCGCGCCCCGCCCCACTGCGAGTCCACCTCGATGTTCATAGTCGCGGCTAGGAAAGAACCCGACTGCACCATTACCGTCTCGCCCCGCAACTCCAGTGCTTCAATGTCCCCCGGCAACGCTGGGGCAATGGTCACCTCGCCCGGCTGCTCGGCGGTGAAGGTGTTGACGAAGAAGCTCTCGCCGCCCAGCACCGACCGTCGCAGGCCGCCGAATATGCCGCCTCGAGTGCTAGTCTCTATCTTTACGCTGTCCGACATACTGACCATGGCACCGGCCTCGGCCTGAAGCTGCTCCCGTTGGTTCAGCCTTACCCGCGCCAGGGCGTAGGATGGCTTGTGAAGAATTTCATAGTCCATAGGTTCGCTCCTGTTGTATTGTGGGTGAAGCGGACTTTGGCGGACCGCTTGCGGTTATGCCATCCATCCTCCGGCCAGCTCCTGCCTGCTTTTCCTAAGCGCCCGCTCCTCTATTGGCTGGTGTGCGGGATAATTATACACCTTGGCCGCTGACGGGTGTTTGACCCTCGCATTGCGCCGCAGGTATATTAGGGCATTGCAACGCCACTCCGGTCTGGTGGAGGGGTTTATGTATGCGTTGATTCTGGCCGGCGGGAAGGGAGAGCGGCTGCGGCCTTTGACTGACACGCTGCCCAAGCCGATGGCCCCCGTTTGCGGCAAGCCCATACTGGAACGTCAAGTCGAGTGGCTGAAAGAGGGCGGCGTGGAGGGCGTGGTCTTCTTGGCCGGCTACCGCTGGGAGGCCATCCGCGACCACTTCGGCGACGGTTCCGGCTTTGGCGTCAGCGTCGAATACAGCGTTGAGGATTCGCCCTTGGGTCGAGGCGGAGCCATCAAGCAGGGCTATCCTCTGGCCCCGGCAGGCGATGGCCCGCTGGTGGTCGCCAACGGCGACATCATAACCCGGCAGCCGCTTTCGGAAATCATCGAGTTCCACCGGGAAAGCCCGGCCCGGCGCAACGGGCCGGCGGCGACCCTGCTGGCCGTTCCGATGGTCAGTCCCTACGGTCTGGTGGATATGGATGATGCAGGCGGCGTGGTGGGGTTCCGGGAGAAAGTCGAGCTGCCCCACTGGATTAACGGCGGCGTGTATGTCTTTGACCGCGAGGTATTTCCTGAGTTTCCCGACCTGGGCGACCATGAGGTGGAGACCTTCCCGCGTCTGGCGCAGGCCGGGCGTATCGCCGCTTTCCGGACCCGCTCATTCTGGACCAGCATAGACTCCTTCAAGGATCTCCGGGGAGCGGAGGAGTTTATCGCCGGGGAAGGCGCGGCGTCCTAGTTGCCGCCGGGACGTGGTGCTGATGACCCAGAGTAAAACTGCTGCCCCATCCGTTGCTTCCAAAGAGAGCGCTTCCGGCGTGGCGGCGATGGCCGCCGCGGTCAAGTCCAACATTGGGCAAGTGCTGGTCGGGAAGGAGCCGGTCATCGAGCTTGTCCTGACCGCCCTGCTGAGCGGGGGGCATATCCTCATTGAAGACGTGCCTGGCATTGGCAAGACCACCCTGGCCCGCAGTCTGGCCGAGTCGTTGCGTTGCAGCTTCCGGCGCATCCAATGCACCCCCGACCTGATGCCTTCGGATATTACCGGAGTCCATTATTACAACCAGAAGCTGGGCGAGTTTGAGTTCCGGCCCGGCCCCATTCTGGCCCAAGTGGTGCTGGCCGACGAAATCAACCGGGCCACGCCCCGCACTCAGTCGGCCTTGCTGGAGGCAATGGCCGAGGGACAGGTGACGGTGGATGACCGCACTATGCCGCTGCCTGCCCCCTTCGTGCTGGTAGCCACCCAGAATCCCATCGAGCTGGAAGGAACCTTCCCTTTGCCCGAGGCGCAATTGGACCGTTTCATGCTGCGTCTGCGGCTGGGCTACCCGGATGAGCATGATGAGGAGCAGATGCTGGCCCGCTTCAACTCCGCCAACCCCATAGACGCCATGCAGCCCGTGGCCGGGGGCAATGACATTGTAGAAAGCCAGCAACGGGTCAAGGACGTATATGTTGACCCGGTGTTGAGCAACTACGTTGTCCGGCTGGTTCAGGCCACCCGGCGCCACGAAGACGTAGAGTTGGGGGCCAGCCCGCGGGCCACTCTCGGGCTGTACCGCTGTTCGCAAGCCTTCGCGGCCATCCGGGGCCGCAGCTACGTAACGCCCGACGACGTAAAGGTCATTGCTCCCTACGCCCTTTCCCATCGCACTATCCTCACTTCGCAGGCGCGTCTGCGGGGCCGCACGGCGGGAGACGTGGTGCTGGAACTGCTGTCCCAAGTGGAAGTCCCGGTCTAGCAGGCGGGCGCCCTGATTTCGTATGGGTTATGCGCCATGAACTGTGGCCGCTGGTCAGCGGTCTTCTGGTACTCGTTGGACTGCTGGTCAGCAGCGGCCTGCTGCTGGTCGTCGGCTCGCTGGTCGCGCTGGTCTGGCTGGCGGCCCGGATTTGGGAGCGATACGGCTTCCGCAAGGTTAGCTATGGCCGGGAGCTAAGCCGGCGCCGCGCTTTCATCGGCGACACCATTGACTACACCGTGGCGCTGAACAACGACAAACTCCTGCCCCTCATCTGGGTTGAGTCCCAAGATCCCTTTCCCGAAGGGCTGGAGCTGGCCGGAGCGGTGGTGCGCGGCGCGACCCTGGAAACCAACCGCCACCACAGCATAACCACCTCGCTGATGCCATACCAGCGGGCAACCTGGAAATTCTCCATGCGCTGCACCCGGCGCGGCTATCATCGCATCGGCCCGGTGCGAATGCGCAGCGGAGACATATTCGGCTTCACCTCTACCGAATCACGGCATACCAGCGTGGACAATATACTGGTCTATCCGCGTGTCGTAGACATAGAGGAATTGTTCACCCCGCCGCAGGCCCCTCTGGGCCTGATTCGGGGCCGGATGCCGTTGTATCACGACACCACCCGGGTGAAGGGACAGCGGGACTACCGCTCCGATGACCCGCTGAAGTACATAGACTGGAAGGCTACGGCACGGGCGGGACGGTTGCAGACCCGGGTGTTCGAGCCGTCGGTCTCGCTGGATATTATGGTGGCGCTCAACGGTTCCACCAGCGATTTCGTCTGGCAAGGCACCAACCGGCGGCTGTTCGAGCGGGCGGTAACCGCGGCCGCCTCCGCCGCCTCATTGGCCGACCGGCTCGGCTATAGCTACGGCCTGATTTCCAACGCAGTGGCATCGTATTCCGGCAAATGGCTGAGCGTACCGCCCGGCGCGTCCGCCGCCCAGCTTGCCCTGACGCTGGAAGCCTTGGCCATGGCTGCTCCATACGTGGTTTCGATGTTGCCCGACGTCTTCCGGGCCGAGCGCAGCCGGTTGCCGCAAGGGGCGACCGTGCTGTTGGTAACCGGGGCAATCACCCCCTCGCTGCCGGGCCAATTGGCCGCCATCGAAGCAAACGGCTTTCGGGTGCTGGTGCTGTATGCGGGCGACGGCGACTCGCCGGAACGCATTGGCGAGGTTCCGGTGACGAGCATGAGCCGCCTGCTGGACTCCCTCCCGGAATCGGACCTGGACTACAGCGACGACCTGGAATTCGGCATCAGTGAGGCTCTGGATGGCGCTCTCCTGGAGAAATAGGGCGATTACGGCGGTGGCCCTCTTCCTTGAGGGCTGCGCCCTCTATCTGGTCATGGCGGTCTTTGCTAACTTGGCGAAGTTCGAGCAGTTGCAGATGCCCTTCTGGCTGACGCTGGCCGCGCTGGTCTGGGGTTATGCCCTCTCGTCCTGGATACTGAGCTGGCGGATAACGCCCCTGTTGCGCGGGCTGGCCGGGCTGGCGCTGGGCGCGCCTTCGCTGCTGCTGCTCACAGCCTGGAACGGCGGAAAGGCGCTTCTGCCCTTCTCCCTTCTGGTCTCGGAGGGGATGAGCGGTGTGGGGCTTTTCGTCGGCTCAATGCTATTCCTGCTGGTGATCTGGTGGCGCGGGATTTCAATGTCCCGGGAGGAAGTAACTCTGGACGTCGTGCGCTCTTCCTTTCAGCTTGGGCTGGTGGTGATGCTGGCGGCGTCGGTGATTGACGCGGTCACTCCCGGAGGCATCGTCAACGGCTTTCTGGTGGTCGGCTTCTTCGCCGTCGGGCTTGCGGGCATGGCGCTGGCTAGGTTCTCGTCGGAAAGCGGAGAGGAACGGGAGATGCCGACGCAATGGCTGTGGCCCATAGCCGCCAGCGTTGGCGTTGTGCTGCTCCTCGGCCTGCTGATCAGCGGCCTCGGCTTGGGCGGGCTGGACGACGTAACCCGCGCGGTTGCCAACGGGATTGGCGCCGCGGGCTACTGGATGCTGGAGCCGGCGCTGATGCTCGTGGGACTGCTGGCCGGAGCTTTGGTCAGCCTGGGCAACTGGTTTTCCGGCCTCATGGGCGGCGGGAACTTGGATGGGCTTATCGAGGCTCAGCGCCGCCTTGACGAATTCCACGAGAGCCTGCGGGAAACGGAAAGGGAGCCTGGGGGCAGCGCCCTGTTCACGGTGATGAAGTGGTCGGCCGCCGCGTTGGGAGGCGCCGCCCTTTCCTGGATCGTCTTCGCTCTATTCCGCGCCCGCCGACGGCAGGGACGCAACAGCGAGGTCATCGAAACCCGCGAGTCTCTGTTCAGTCTGGCGCGAATGGGCGAAGATCTGGGGGAGGCGTTAAGCGGCCTGTTACCGGGAAGGCCGGGCCGGAGCCGTTCCGCCCGCCGCCCCCGCTCGCCCCGGGACTATTACCACGCCCTGCTGGATTTCGCCGCTCGCGCCGGACGCCCGAAGGAGGCGTGGGAAACGCCCCGAGAGCATCAGCGGGGGCTTTCCGGCGTTTTGCCGGCCGCCCCGGTGGCTCGCATAGTGGACGAGTTTCAGGACGCTCACTATGGCGCTGCCGCGCAAGATCCGGCGCGGCAGGAGCGGCTGGAATCCGGCCACCGGGAACTGGAAGAGTTTCTGCGGGAGAACCCGCCGGAGAAGTGACGCATAACAACGCCCTCGCGCCCTGACCCTGCGGCGGAGGGAATTATGGACGAAAATCGGGTATCACCTGTTCGGCAATCTCAGCCATCAGGCGGCGGAGGGCGGTGATGTCGCCAGAGTTGAGGGCCAGAACAAAATGCTCCACGCCGGCTTCGCCGTAAGCCTCCATACCCGCGCGAAGGGCGCCCATATCGTCGCCGGGAAGCCGGGCGCGGCTGGCGGCGCGCTGGCTGGACGGGCCGCCGCCCACCTCCACCTCGATGCGAGCCGACATAGCAATGTCCGCCGGGTCGCGCCCGGCCGCCTCGGCCAGCGCGGATATTTCGGCGTGTCCTATGGCGAAGTCTTCGGGCGAAAGTCCCGTCGGATGCCAGCCGTCGCCCAAGCGGGCCGTCCGCCGCAACGCTCCGGGCGATGAGCCTCCGACCCATAGGGGAATGCTGGGTTGCAGCGGCTTGGGCGAGAAGTACAGATCCGAAAAACTCCAGTTGCGGCTGTGGAATTCCGGCTTGGCATTGGCCCAAAGCTCCCGCATCAGGTTGATGCACTCGTTGGTCAGCGAACCGCGCCGCTCCATGGGGATGCCCAGAGCCTCGAACTCCTCGGTCATCGCGCCCACGCCCACGCCCAGCGTCACCCGCCCACCGGACATCTGGTCCAGCGTGGCGGCATATTTCGCCAGTTCCACCGGGTTGTGATAAGGAAGCACCAGCACCGATGTCGCCAGCGTCACCCGGCTGGTGGTGGCCGACATATAGGAAAGCATCGCCATGGGGTGATAGTAGGGGCGGTCTTCCAGCCGCTCGCGGATGTAGCCGGTGTTGAACAGGTGGTCCATCACCCAGATGGAGTCGTAGCCCATCCGCTCCGCCTCCGGCCCCAATGCCAGGACCTGCTGCGGGTCGGCCACGCCCCAGTTGTTGGGAATGGTAACGCCGATTTGCGTCATATGTTGCCCTCATTACGGCCCTTTCCCATAGGAAAAGGGAAGTGTTTAAGCCGTGTTCACCGCCGCAATCACCGCCGCCGTTTCCACGGCGGCGAGGGCGGCGTTGGCTCCCATATTTCCAGACTTGCCGCCGGCGCGGTTCAGGGCCTGCTCCATGTTTTCGGTGGTGAGCACTCCGAAGATGGTGGGCACGCCGGTCTCCACGCCAACGGAACCCGTGCCTCCCTGCGCCTGCCCGGCTACCATATCGTAGTGCGTGGTTTCCCCGCGTATGACTGCGCCCAAGCAGATAACGGCGTCGCACCTCCCGCTTTTGGCGAAGGCGCGCGCCACCACGGGCAGCTCGAAGGAACCGGGAACCCAGGCCACGGTGATATCGGAGTCGCGCACCCCGCAACGGCTCAGGGTCTCCAGCGCGCCTTCCAATAGCTGCTTGGTGATAATTTCGTTGAATTTGGCGACAGCGATACCGACTCTGAGGCCATGCCCGTTCATGTCGCCCCTAATCTCATTGGGCACAATCAGAACTCCTGTTATGGTTTGGATAGCTGGCGGCGCGGCAGAGAATGCTGTCCGGTTCAGGATTCCTGCAACTGCTGAACGCCAGCCTGCAAGACCCTTTCCAGCAACTCCTCCTGACTCACCATGCCGGCCACCGTGGCGAACTCGTTGATGATGGTCAGGGGGACTTGCCGGACACCGTAGCGGCGGGCCAGTTCCGGGAACTCCTCCGCCTCGATAACGTCGGCGATGATTTGCCTGCTCTCCACCGCCATGGCGTGGGCCAAAAGGGCCATCCCGGCTGATACCTCGCTCCCTGGGGTTACGAAGACCTGCAAGTGAACCGGCCGGTTGACGCGGCGCAACTGCTTGCGGGCGTTCACCGGCAGCCGGGTGGCGCCCCGCGACACCGCCTTGAGGCTGTCAATGAACACCGGCAACTCGTAACCCAGCGGCAGGCCGTAGAACCGCGCCCGCCCGCCGGATTCCGGCCCCAGCACTATGGCGGGAATCCGGGAGATCCCTTCTTTTTCCGCTCGTTCCGGCTCGGCGTAAAAGTCCACCGTTTCCAGCTTCAGCTTCGGCGACAGGCCGGACAACTCTTCCAGAAGTTGTTGAGTCTGCGGACAATAGCGGCAGCCGCGGCCGGGAATGGCGATGGGCGACGGGCGCTGAGTGTAGAGACGCAGGCCGACATCACCCTTCAGGTGCTTGCGGAAGTCCCGCTTCAGCCGGGCCTTCTCCGGCGCGGGTATGAGGGACTCCCCGTCCCGCTGCAAATGACGGGCAGTTGTCATGGCGCCAACTCCTCGGCGGCGAGGGGATGATACGGCCAGTTTACACGCGCGGGCGACGCTTAGCTACCCTGACGGCCAACCCCGCCGGTTTCGCGTCCGCCGGTTTCGTGAATGATAAGGGAGCGGCCTAGCCGCCTTTGTCCAGCATACTGCGGATGGTGAACATTCGTTGGAAGAGGGTGAAGCAGGACACGGCGGCGATCAGCGCCAGAACGCCCGGAAGCAGCCAGGGAACCCAGCCCAGCAGCAGGCCAACGCCCAGCAGGGCCACCCGCTCCGTTCGGGTCATTAGGCCGGCGCGGGTGAACACCCCCAGACCCTCGCCCCGCGCCCGGAGGTAGCTGACGCCTTGGGAGAAGATGAGGGCCAACAGCAGGGCCGTGATGAAAAGGGCTTGGTAATCGTCGCTGTGGTCTCCGCGCAGGGCGTACACTCCTAGGCCAACGAACAGCGCGGCTTCGCCCAGCCGGTCGAACACCGAGTCCAGCAGCGCGCCGAAAGGAGTCCCCTGCCCGGTGAGCCGGGCCAGCGCCCCGTCCATCAGGTCGAGAAGGCTCCCGGCTAGGAAAACGGCGCCGCCCCATATCAACCACCCCGAAGCCACGAGGTAGGCTGAAACAACGCATACCGCGAAGCCCAGCAGGGTAATGGCGTTGGGGTTCAGCCCCAAAGCGTGGAACAACCGCGCCCCCGGCTCCTCGAAATAGCTGCGGACGGCGCCCCTAAGCTGTTCTCTGCCTGGCAAGACCATGGGCCACCTGTATGCAGGATTCGTAGTATTGCTCGACTTGGCGGGCCACCACCTGCCAGCGGTATCGCTGCGCGATTGCCCGGCCTTCCTCGCCCATGGCGCGCCGCCGCTCCGGGTCTCGGATCAGCGTTTCCAGTTGGGCGGACAGCGATGCGACATCCTTGTTCTGGAAAAGCAGCCCTTGGCGGCCGTGCTGCATCACCCCGCGGTAGCCCTCGATATCGGAGGCCACTACCGGTTTGCCTGCGGCCATTGCCTCCAGCAGGACGATGCCGAAGCTCTCCGCCCCGGTTGCCGGTGAACAGAATATGTCGGCCGAGGCGTAATAGCGGGGCAGGTCTTCGTAAGACACCCGGCCCACGAACTCCACATCCTGCAAATTCTGAGAGCTAAGGACATGGTAGGAGTCTTTGTCGGGGTTGCCCGGCCCCACCACCAGCAGCCGCAGGCCGGGCATATCCCATTTGAGGCGGCCATAGGCTTCCAGCAAGTAACGCAGCCCCTTCCGCTTTTCCAGCCTCCCCACGAAGATGAGGTTTATCTTGCCGTCTTGGTACTGCGGCCAAGGCGCGGCCTGCCGGGAAAAGTGGTCAACGTCTATGCCGTTGGGAATGATTTCGTAGTTGCCGGGGAAGGTGCGGCTAACGTAACGCATCGCCGCCGGGGAGACTGCGATGCTCCCGTGGAGCCGGCTGCGCCAGCGCTTGATGACCGGGCGGCTCATCTTGTAGAGGTGCTGGCGGTTGTGGCAGGCGTGAAAAGTGCCCACGTTGACCGTGTTGGAGTATTCCAGCACCGTAAGAGGCAAGATGGGGGCCATAGGCTCGTGCAGGTGAATTACGTCATACTGCTCGCGCACCAGCAACGCCCGGATTCTGCGGGCCAGCCACCACGACAGTGAGACGCGGGCAATGGATCCGCCGCTGGGCAGAGGAACGGAGCGGCCCAAAGGCACCAGCAAGTCCCGATCCTGGCACTCGCGCGAGGGCGAATGGGGGGCAAGCACCTGCACTTCGTGGCCTGACCGCCCCAACTCGCGGGCCAACTGCGACACATGGATAGTTACGCCGCCAGGCCAAGTGAAGTCGTAGGGCGACACCATCGCAATCTTCAACGGCATCCCTCCTGCAAACGCCGTTTTTCAGCCGTTGAATTCCTCCTCTCCGGCTATGAATGCGTCGGTCATATCCCTGGCCGTGTCGTCGGTGTGCTGCACCGGGGGCGACTTCATGAAGTAGGCGCTGGGGCCTTCAATGGCTCCGGCGATGCCCCGGTCCAGGGCCAGCTTGGCGCAGCGGACGGCGTCCACCACGACCCCGGCGGAGTTGGGGCTATCCCACACTTCCAGCTTGGCTTCCAGGGTGATGGGCGCGCCGCCGAATATCTGGCCCTCCATTCGGATGTAGCACCATTTCCGGTCCTTCAGCCACGGCACGTGGTCGCTGGGGCCTACGTGGATACTGTCCGGGTCTATTTCGTTGTCCAACTGCGAAGTGACGGAAGTGGTCTTGGAAATCTTTTTGGAGGTGAGGCGCTCCCGTTCCAGCATATTCAGGAAGTCAGTGTTTCCCCCGAAGTTCAACTGGTAGGTGTTCTCCAGCTTCACGCCCCGGTCTTCAAAAAGGCGCGTCAGCACCCGGTGCGTGATGGTGGCCCCCAACTGGGACTTGATGTCGTCCCCGATGATGGGCACGCCCCGTTCCTCAAAGCGGTTGCGCCAGTACTCTTCGCGGGCTAGGAATACCGGAATGCAGTTGACCATGGCGCAGCGGGCGTTGAGTATCTGCTCCACGTACCACTTGGTGGCCTGCTCGCTGCCCACCGGCAGGTAGTTGATGACGACGTCCACTTCCCGGTCGCGCAGGATTCCGGTGATGTCCGAGGTGGAGTGATTTGACTTCTTGACCAGATGGGAAACATAACGGCCAATGCCGTCGTGGGTCATTCCCCGTTCGACCTTGACGCCGGTATGGGGGACGTCGGCGAACTTGATGGTGTTGTTGGGCTGGGTGAAGACGGCTTCGGACAGATCCTTGCCGACCTTGTTTTCGTCGATGTCGAAAGCGGCGACTACTTCGATGTCCTCAATGCGGTAATCGCCGATCCGGTTGTGCATCACGCCTGAGACTGTATCGTTGTCCGGGGTTTCCACGTACTTGTAAAGCCCCTGGACCAGGGACGAGGCGCAGTTGCCCACGCCGATAATGGCTACCTTGACTTTGCCCACTTAGCGGCTCCTTTGCGCCGGAGAGTATTCCCGCCCGGCCCCGGCTGCTGTATTAAGGCCGAACGGCAGAGAATCGCCGGACGCCTGCCTATCGGCACAGAGAGCAGAGCAAACCGGCCCCAATGTTGCGGTAGATTGTATCAACTGGCCCCCCGGCCCTCAACTACGCCCGGAGACGTCTCCGGGCCTTTTAGCAGCTCCCGCTCCACCAAGGGAGCGGGAGAAAAAGACCTTGGGAGAGCCTTATTCACTCAAAGAACCGCACGATGGCGGTGCGGTCGTCATACCGGAAGCGGACGCCCAGCTTCTCGGGAACCCGGCCTTCGACCAAGCGTCCGGCGATAATTTCCTCAATGCGCCCGGTGGCTTCCTCCGGCGTTGCCGAGTTGCGCACTATCCCGGCCAACTCAGTGGCGTCCATATTGTCGGTGACTCCGTCGGTAGCCAGGACTATGCGGGCGCCCGGCTCGATGCTGATGTCGCGGCGTACCATCTCGCCCAGAGACGCCGCGGCGCCAACCGCCCGGGCCACGCCCACGTGCAGAAAACCGCCGAGTCTGCCGCAAAGACGGTCATGGGAATCGGGCGTGACCAGGATGATGGGGCTGTCGCCCGCGGCGGCCACGTACAGCCGCCCGCCCCTGTAGAGAGCCACCGACACGGTGGTCAGCAGGAAGCGGCCGGCGCCCACGCCGAAAAACTCTTCGTTCACGTCTTGTATGGTTGCGGCTATTTGGTCTATGCTGTCGGCCTTGCTCTCCGCCAGCGCCTCGGCCAGTTCCCTGCTGGCTTCCGCTCCGCCGTGTCCGGTAACGCCGTCCATCACCACGTCCAGGAAATCGCCGTTGCCCAGGCCGCGGGTCAGCAGATTGTCTTCGCCATGGGCTGAATTGTCTTGCAGCGTTGAAAACGTGCTGGCAACCATAGGAACCGTCCTCGCTCCACTCCTCTCAAAAGTCTTTGGGCCACAGGCCGGCGCCCAGCCCCCCGCAGGGAGAGGGAGCCAGCCTATGCGGAATAGGCCATAAGCTCCGCTTCGGCGTCGAACCGGAAGCGGGTCCAGTAGTCGCCCCGCAGCCATTCCAGCGCTTCCCGCCAGGCCAGGCGGGCGGGCTCGAAATCCGGGGAGGCCCGGTTGCGCTCGGCGGCGGCTTCCAGCCAAGCGCTCAAATCGGCGCCGAACTGCCGGTAGTCAGTGTATGCGCGGCGGCCGATTTTATCTAGGATCACTCCGCCGCAGGCGGCCAAATCTCCCCCGGCGCGGGAAAGCCCCCGCCGCATTTCATCCAGTTCCTGCCGGATGTTTACGATGGGCCGTACCCCCCGGGCATCGCGGTATCCGGCGGCGTCCAGGGGAGGTTCCTCGGCCGTGGTGTAGAACTTGAGCAGTTCAAGGCAAGCGTCGTTGACGTCCAGCGGCGGGCGGCCCCTGGGCGCCGGGTCGTCAACCCCCGCCAGTGCGCCGGAATCTATGACCTGGATTCGCCCGGCCCGGGGCTGGAAAAACACATTCTGGGGCCGCAAGTCCAGCAGGATGTACCCGGCCCCCAGATATGCCTGCTCCAGATCCAGCAACTGGTTGTGAACCGGAAAGCGCGGGCCTCCCGCCGCCTGCACCAGAGGGAACATGGCGAACAGGTTCTGCCCGGCCCCGATGGGAACGCCGGTAATGCGCGACATCATATCGCCCAGCAGCGGAATCCCCGGGGCGCGTCCCTGCGCGAACACGGTGTACGGCGCGCCCAGTTCGTCGCCAAAGCAGGCGTCATGGACGGCGGTATCGGTATAGCCCAGCAGCGGGGCCAGCAGCCCTCCGGCGTCGCCAGCCTGATCGTAGGCCCGGAGCAGTCTCTCGGTGCGGGCCTCGATGGCGCCGTGCTGATTGCGGCTGACGGCTTGGGGGACCGGGCGCTTCAGGACCACCTCAGCCCCGGTTTCGAGGTCAACGGCGGCGCGCACGTCGTAATCGGCACCCGACCCGAGGCGTCCGGTTATCCGGTAGCGCTCAAGGCTAACCTTTTCCACCAACTGAAGCCCTCCGGCCGGGACAGATATCGCTACGAAAGGCAATGCCGAAATCCACTGGATGTTACGCCGCAGTCTGGGTAATTGCAACCTGAGCGGGAGAGGCCCTCACTCTGACCCTCTCCCGGAGGCAGAGGGGGTTTGCCCGCTGTCCGGGGCCTGGCATCCCGGGGCGCGGTATCCTAGGGTCAGCCATTCCTCCCTGGGCCATTCCAGTTCCGGGATGAATCCCAGGCCGATGGCCTTGTCATCCACTTCGGGCCTCTGAGCGGCCAGCAGGCCCGAGGCGATCAGCATACCGCCGGGCCGCAGCGCCGGGAGGATAAAGGGAGCGCGGTCGGCTACGCCCCTGGCCGAGATGTTGGCTACGGCCAAGTCGAAGGCAGCCGCCGGGACCGTTGGGTGAGGCACCGAGCCCTTGACCAGTGTTATGCGGTCTTGAAGCCACAGCCGCCGGAAATTCTGCCTGGCCGCCCTCACCGCCTGCCCGTCAATGTCCAAGGCCACCACCGATGCCGCCCCCAGCTTCAGCGCAGTGATGGTCAGGATGCCTGATCCGGTTCCCAAGTCAAGAACCTTCATGCCGGGCAGCGCCAGTTCCTCCAGTGCTTCGAGACAAGTGTAGGTGGAGGGATGGTAGCCGGTTCCGAAGGCTATTCCAGGGTCAAGCTCGATGATCACCCGGTTTCCGGCCGCTTCTTCTTCCAAGTCTACCCATGAGGGCTTGATGATAAGGCGGCTGCCCACGGGCAGTGCGTCGTAATGTTTCTTCCAGCTATTCTGCCAGTCTTCGCCGTCGTCCAGATCGCGGATAACCAGTTCGCCCAAGGGTTCAATAGAGCTGATCAGACGGATGCCAATGTCAATACGGGCCAGCCGTTGCCCGGAGCCGGATTCCAGATAAGTTCTCAGCATCACTCGCCCGGCCCCCTGCGGTTCGGTGCTGAGTCCCTTTCCGTACCGGCTGAACAGATATGAGACCGGCTCCACGTACTCGTGAGGGACGGAGATGCTGAGCTCCTGCCAAGACATTTAGAAGGCTTCCTTGATCCGGTCAAACAGGCCCTTTTCCGGCGAATCTTCTGAGGCGGTCTCGTTGGGGGGAGCGTCTTCCGCTTTTTTCTTGGAGCGCTTCCTGCCGCCGGAGGAACGTTTGGGGGACTGCTTCTCGCCATTGAAAGAGTGGGCCAGTTCTTCCAGCAGTTCCCGCTGGCGGCCGCTCAAGGAACCTGGCACCCGCACGTCGGCCAAGATGTGCATATTGCCGCGGCGATTGGAGTTCAAGTGCGGAACTCCCTTGCCGCGAATGTTGAACACCGTGCCCGGCTGAGTGCCTTGGGGCACCTTGAATTCTTCCTCAAAACCGTCAATGGTGGGAATCACTTTGTCCGCGCCGAGAGCGGCTTCGGCCACATTCAGCGGGAGGGTGTAGATGATCGAAGTGCCGTCGCGCTGGAAGAAGCTGTGCTCTTGAACATCGACGGCCACGTACAGGTTGCCGGAGCCCCCGCCGTCGCTGCCGGTGTCGCCATCGCCGCTGAGGCGGACTTGCATTCCGCTCTCGACGCCGGCGGGGATTTTCACTTCTATCTTACGATTGCGCCGTTCCCGCCCGGCCCCTTTGCATTTGCTGCAAGGGGAACTGATAGTGCTGCCGCGCCCGCGGCAAGCGGGGCAACCGACAACTTGAGTGAACTGGCCGAAGACGCTGCGCTGGGAGCGGCGCACCTGCCCTCTGCCTTGGCAGGTTCCGCAGGCGTCTACCGATGTGCCGGGCTCGTTGCCTGCGCCGGAGCAGCGCTGGCAACTCTCCAGACGGCTGATTTCCACTTCCCTCTCGGCGCCGAAAACCGACTCCTCGAAGCTGAGGGTGACCTGCTGATGGATGTCGCCGCCGCGCCGGGGTTGCCGCCCGCCCCGGGCCGAGGCGTCGCCGAAGAAGGAATCGAAGATGTCGCCGAAGCCGCCGAACACATCGAAACCGTCGAAGGGATTCCCCCCGGCCTGCGCTCCGGAACCCACGCCCGCCTTGCCGAAGCGGTCATACTGCGCCCGCTTGCCGGCGTCGGAAAGCACCTGATAGGCTTCGTTGATTTCCTTGAATTTTTCCTCGGCGTCGGCGTTCTTGTTGCGGTCGGGATGGTACTCCATCGCCTTGCGGCGAAAGGCCCGGCGTATGTCTTCCTCGCCGGCATTCCGGGCGACGCCCAAAACGTCGTAGTAGTCTTGGTCGGCCATCAGCAATCACTCAGCGGGCTGGCAGAATTAGAAAGCGCGTATGGGCATATTGTATCTGAGAGTCGGCGGGCGCTCAATAGCGGTTGTGACCTCCGGGATTGCAAAACCCCGTCTGGCCGCCTTTCGCTTCGCCCAAGTTCTCGCTTGCGCGAGTGAGATTCTTCGCTCCCCTCAGAATGACCGGAGCCGTAGGCGGTTTGGCAATCTTCTCGTGATTGCCTTTGGCGAGCCGCGTTGAACAAACCGGCGGCGGCGCGTACAATCCCCATTAAATGATGATATGCCGGACTGCCCGATGCGCGGTTCCGGCGGGGGTAAATTGACTCAAGCCAGCGAAGTCATTCTGTATACCCACCCCGACTGCGCTTTTTCGTCTGCGGCCAAGATGGACTACCGCAAGCGCAAGGTGGCCTACGAAGAAGTGGACTTGTCCAAGCAGGAGGACCGGATTCCTGAGCTGCTGGCCCTGACCAAGGGGGAGCGCGTGACTCCGGTAATCGTGGAGAACGGCAAGGTCACCATCGGATTCAAGGGCGGCACTTGAGAGTTCTAGGCGCGAGCCAGTTGGCTCTCCAGTAGCCCCAACCGCCATTGCGTCCCCGATTCCTCCCGGCGGAGGCCCGAAACAGGAATTTCCGGTCACTGACAGCCGCCTGTTGTTAGAACATTTGGGCTTATGCTAGTATTGCTGCAATCCAAAGAGAGGAGCGCGCTGGGCGATGAGGAAGGAAAAGACGGAAACTAACGACAAACGGGCGGCTCTGGAAATTGCCCTCGGCAGCATCGAAAAGGACCACGGCAAGGGCGCAGTGATGCGGCTGGGCGAACTCAGCAACACCTTGGCCACCGAGGCCATTTCGACAGGTTCGCTGGCCGTTGACCTGGCCTTGGGCACCGGGGGCATCCCCCGCGGCCGGGTGACCGAAATCTTTGGCGCGGAGTCGGCGGGCAAGTCCACGTTGGCTATTCACCTGATGTCTGAAACACAGAAGGCCGGCGGTGTTGCCGCCTACATAGACGTGGAACATGCCCTCGACCCGGCCTATGCCGCCAACTGCGGGCTGGACCTGAACGAACTGCTCATCGCCCAGCCCGACAGCGCGGAGCAGGCGCTGGACATCACTGAGCAACTGGTGCGCAGCGGGGCAGTGGATGCGGTGGTCGTAGACAGCGTGGCCGCGCTGGTGCCGCAGGCGGAAATCGAGGGCGACATGGGCGACACCCATGTTGGTCTCCAGGCCCGTCTGATGTCGCAAGCCCTCCGCAAGCTCACCGGCACCATACACAAGTCCAAGACCGCGGTGGTTTTCATCAACCAGCTCCGGGAAAAAGTGGGCGTAACCTACGGCAGCCCGGAGGTCACCCCCGGCGGGCGGGCGCTCAAATTCTACAGTTCGGTGCGGATAGATCTGCGCCGTGTCGAGTCCATCAAGCAGGGTTCCGAGGTCACCGGAAACCGGGTAAGGGCCCGCATCGTGAAAAACAAGGTGGCCGCCCCCTTCCGGGTCGCCGAGTTCGACATTATGTTCAATCAAGGAATCAGCATGACGGGCGATCTGCTGGAAATCGGCACGGCCCGCGGCATCATCAAAAAGTCGGGCGCGTTCTATTCCTACGGCGAAACCCGTCTGGGTCAGGGCCGCGAAAACGCCAAGGATTTCCTGAAACAGCACCCAGAAATCGCCGCATCGGTGGAAAACCGCATCCGGGCCAATAACGACTCCGGCTCCCCGGATGCCACGCCGGAATTGGAGGCGGACGACGAACTCGACATCAACGCCCTGACATCCGCCAACGGCTCCGAACCGGCAGCCACCGAGTAGCGTCGTGTCCATCCCGGAAAAGGTCTTCCAGTCAGAAGCGGCGTTGGCCCGCAACGCAGCCCTGCGCCTGTTGGCCGTCCGGCCCCGAACGGTCGCGGAGATGCGGGAGCGGCTGGAACCCCGCTTTGGCGCTCCGGCAGCGGAGCAGACGGTGACCCGCCTGCAATCCGAGGGGCTGCTCAACGATGCTGAATATGCTCGGCAGTGGCGCAGCAGCCGCGAGCGTCACAAGCCCCGCAGCCAGCGCATGATAGAGCAGGAATTACGAAGCAAGGGGGTAGCCGAGGAAGTTATCGCCGACGCCCTAGGAGACTACGACTCCTCCGATGCCGCCTATCGCGCAGCATTCAGGTATGCCGCCCGGCAAAAAGAAAGCGGCCGGGCGGCATTCGACCGCAGGGTCGGCGCATTCCTAGAACGGCGCGGTTTTGAGTACGGCATCATTCGCCGAATCCTCCGGCAGTTGCGTGAGGAACTGGACATTTCCGATACAGGTGACGCAGATCAGGAAGGGCGGGAATGAAACCCGCCCCTAGCTTGTAACAGGCCCCGGCGAATCACGCCCCCGGTCAGCGCACTCTGGACGCGGAGGTGTAGACCGCTATAGCCAGAAACAGCAAGCTAAACAGAACGTTGATGAAGTTGGTGCTCAATAATTGGAGGATTCCGCCGGAGACAAAGTAAGCAAGAACCATGGCGCCGCCGGCGATCCAGGCCAGCCCAACTCCCCGCTTGCGATTGACGGCCCGGCTGACCAGTTCGCCAATGGCATAAGCCACGGCGAGACCGAGCATGGAAGAGATAAGAGGCACTCCGCCCAGCGCATTGTTGAGCATCAGCCAAAGCAGTCCGCTGACCAGAGCAACGGCGAAAGCGACGCCGGCGGCGCGAAAATAATAGGTGGGTTGCACGTCGTAAGTGGGCAACCTTTCCGGGCGTCCACACTCACGGCAGCGAATGCCCACTGGCACCTGCACCAAGCACAAGGTACAGATACTCTTCCCGCATTGACTGCAATACAGGCGGGTTTCCGTTTCAGGATGCCAGTAGCAGTAACTCGGGTTGGCCTCCTGTCCCGCCTGTCGCGGTTCCGTGGACATAACCTGCTCCTGTTGGCGTCCGGTCAGCCCGTTGCGCCGGGTATGCGTTCCACCCACTGCGCCCGGTCGTCTATGTCCCGGTCCTGCACCAAGCGATTGAAAAATACCTTCCTGCGGGGCAGGTCACCGGGAAACGGAGACCAATTAGCCAGCAACCGCTTCAGCAGCGCCAGCCCCAGAACCCCCAAGGAGTACCATACCATTGTAAGCCCTTCCGCCATTTTTAGCCCGTCGGGAACGGCAAACGAGAGAACCGGCAGCAGGAGAAGGGCCAGCAGCGCCCATACCGCGGCCCCGGCGCGGTGGAGCAGGCAGCCGCCGAAATAAACAATTATCAAGGCGGCGAAAATGGATGGCGAAAAGGCGAATAGAGTGCCGACGGCCACTCCCAGCCCCCGGCCTCCTTGAAATTTCAGGAAAGGCGACCAGTTATTGCCCGCTATCGCCAGCAGCGGAGGGCCGATGACCAGCAACGAATTCCACTCAACCCCTGCCACGTAGACCGAGAACCAAATGGAGCCTGCGCCCTTAACCAGCAAGTCTGAAATCGCTTGGACGACCATCCACTTCTTGCCGACGTGCTGATTTATGTTGTTGGCGCCAACGTTACCGCTGCCATACCTGCGAATGTCGATTCCCTTGACCAGCCGGCCAATGATGTAGCCCGTAGGAATGGCCCCCACCAAGAAGGCAGCGATGTATAGGCCGAGAATCTCCACTAGCATATTTCCGCTGCGGTATCAACAGATTCCAAATTGCCTCCGCCTGAGTTAGAAAGGCCGGTGTGGAGCGGATTCTACCGGGCCGCTTCTGCGGCGGCTTCCAGTTTCTCGACGGAATCGAGGGGCGGGCCGTTTTCCCCGGGAAGACATTCGTCGCTGTTTCCCATTCCGTGGTAGTCGCTGCCGCCGCAGGGAATGAGATCATATTGACGAGCGAGCCGGGCCAACTGCCGGATGGTGTCGTCGTGGTACTTGGCGTAGTGAACTTCCATGCCAGCGAGTCCGATGCCGGACAGGTTGGCGATGCCAGCCTCCATATCGTTCATATACGCAGGATGGGCCAAGACGGCCGCCCCGCCGGCCCTTCGTATCATGCCGACAGCCTCCGCCGGGGTGAGCTTGACGCGCTCAACATAAGCCAGCCCGTTGCGGCCCAGGTATTCGGGAAAGGCGTCTTTGGGCTCCTGGCAGTATCCTGCTTCGACCATAGCCATAGCGATGTGGGGGCGGCCCACCGCGCCGTCGCCGGCAAAGCTCTGCACCCGCTCCCATTCCACGCGGACGCCCAGTTGGGCCAGCTTCTCCACCATCGTCTTGGCGCGGTCCACGCGGCCCGCGCGGAAGCGAAGCAACTCGGCCTGCAACTCCGTATCATCAGGATTGATGAAATAGCCGAGAACGTGCACCTCGCTGCCTGGGATGTCCGCGCTCAGCTCTATTCCGGGGATTATGCGCAGACCGGGAAGGCCCTTGGCGGCCTCGAAGGCTTCAGCCAAGCCGCCGGTGGTGTCGTGGTCGGTGACGGCAACGGTCTTAAGACCCTGGCGCGCCGCCAGCCTTACCAACTCCGTAGGGGAAAGGCGCCCGTCGGAAGCCAGAGTATGGAGGTGTAGGTCTACAAATGCGCTCATCTGCGGATTGTCCTGTCAATGCGCTCCACTGAAACGGAGCGTCCGGTTTTCTCGTCTACTTCCACCAGCACGGAGTTCAACACGCAGGGACCTTTGGCTACCGGCAGGTTGGTCGGCATTGAAGTCAGGAACCGGTGCAGAACCGCGTTGGTGTCACTGCCGATCACCGAGTCCACCGGGCCGGTCATCCCAACGTCCGTGAGGTAGGCCGTGCCTTGGGGCAGGATGCGGGCGTCCACCGTGCCGACATGGGTATGAGTGCCAAATACGCCGCTGACCCGCCCATCCAGATACCAGCCCATCGCCTGCTTCTCGGAAGTGGCCTCGGCGTGGAAGTCAACGATAATCACCGATGTTTCTTCCCCGGTCCGCAACTCTTCCAGCAGGCGGTCGGCAGTGCGGAAAGGACAGTCCAGTTGGGCCATGAAGACCCGGCCCATGAGGTTAATCACAGCCGCGCCCTTATGCCGGATTACGCCGATTCCGGGGGCGTTAGGGTAGTTGGCGGGCCGCAGCACGGGCATCCCCTCGCCCTGAACGTCATCCAGGTAAGGTATGAATTCCTTTTTGTCCCAGATATGGTTGCCGGAGGTAATCACGTCTACCTCAGAGTCCAGCAGTTCGGACGCGGTTTCGGCGGTGAGTCCGAAGCCTCCGGCGGTGTTTTCGCCATTGGCAATAACGAGATCTATTCCCTTCTCCTGCCGCAAACCGGGCAGAATACGGCGCACGGCATCCCGTCCGGGCCTGCCGATCACGTCGCCTATCATCAGTATCCGCAAGGGACTCCTTTCCTATTGTCTTGTCGCAGAGTGCCTGAGACGGGTTCACTAAAAAGGGACCCGGCAGCCGGGGGATTCCCGCTCCTGAGTCCCTTTGTCTTGCTTTGCCGTGTTGGCCCTTGCTGCCGGGCGGAGCGGCAACTGGGCCCACGCAATGGAACTGCGGGGATTCTAGCGCGCGTACTCCACGCTGCGGGTCTCCCGGATAACCGTGACCTTGATCTGTCCGGGGAAAACCAGATCTTCTTCGACCTTGCGGGCGATGTCGCGGGCCAGCGAAGCGGCCTTGATATCGTCCATATCCTCCGGCTTGACCATTACCCGCACTTCGCGGCCGGCCTGAATGGCGAAGGTGCGCTCCACGCCATTGAAACTGGCAGCCACTTCTTCCAGCTCCTTCAGGCGCTTCACGTAGAGTTCCAGCGACTCCTTGCGAGCGCCGGGCCGGGCGGCGCTGATGGCGTCGGCGGCGGCCACCAAGAAAGACTCCACGGTCTCGTGTTCGTCCCAGTGGTGCTCCAGAATGCCGCGGTATGAACTGTGGTTTATGCCGTGGCGCTTGGCAATTTCGGCTCCGATCTCGGCGTGAGGCCCCGACACCTCGTGGGTCAGTGCCTTGCCAATGTCGTGCAACAACCCGCCGACCTTTGCGACCTGAACGTTGGCGCCCGACTCGGCGGCCAGCATTCCGGCCAGCAGTCCGACCTCCACGGAATGTTGCAGGACGTTCTCACCATAGCTGTAGCGATACTTGAGCTGGCCCAGCAACCTGACCAGTTCCCGGTCGAGGCCGCTTACGCCCACCTCGAAGGTGGCTTGTTCGCCAGCCTTCATTATGGTCTGATCGATTTCGTTGTGGGCGCGGTTCACCATGTCTTCGATGCGGGCGGGCTGTATGCGTCCGTCGGAGACCAGCTTTTCCAGCGCCAGCCGGGCGACTTCCCGCCGCACCGGGTCGAAGCAGGAGACGGTCACTGCTTCGGGGGTGTCGTCAATGATGACATCCACCCCGGTCAGCGATTCCAGGGTGCGAATGTTGCGTCCTTCGCGGCCAATGAGACGGCCTTTCATCTCATCATTAGGCAGGGATACCACTGAAGTGGTGCTTTCCGAAACAACGTCAGAGGCAAGCCGGTTGATGGCTACGGCAATGATCTTGCGGGCATTTTCGTCCGCCCGCTCCTTGTAGTCCCGTTCGAGTTCGTAGTACCGCCGG
Organism: Dehalococcoidia bacterium; assembly: GCA_965213725.1. Lineage (GTDB taxonomy): Bacteria > Chloroflexota > Dehalococcoidia > Lucifugimonadales > UBA3495 > VXOI01. The sequence goes on along the minus strand of OZ243924.1, from coordinate 292,356 downwards.
GCCAAATCGTGCTTCGCGTCTTCTTCGCCGCGCTTGACGATCGCTTCGCGGGCTTCCTCGACGGTAAGACCGGCGATTCGCTCCAGAGCTTTGGCCTGTTCGGTTTTCTGTTCTTCGACCTCCCTGCGAGACAGATCTATTTCGGCTTCCCTTTCAGCAAGTTCGGCCTGGCGCTTGTCTTGCGCCTCTGTCTTGCGCTCCAGTTGCTCCTCCCGCTGGTGGTGCCTATCCTCCAGGCGGGTGAGCTCCCGGCGTTGTTCCTTTATTTCCGACTCAGCCTCATTCCGTAGCTTTTGCGCCTCTTCCTGTGCTGCTAGGAGGATACTCTTGCTATCCTCCTGCGCCCGGGTTGTCAGACCCTCGGCGGTTTGGCCGGCCAGCGCCAAGCGTGACGACTGGCTGCGCTGACGAATTCCGAGCCAAGCTGCAATCCCTAAACCCAAGGCCGCCAGGACGGCAAGGACAACGATGATAACTAGGGTCATATCGCCTTTCCTTTTCCGCCTGTTGTGCCTGAAATGGAGCAATCCCCCATCATCTGGGGTTGCTTTGGATTTCGCTCCTTGTCTGAATCATAGCGAGCAGCCCCCAAAACGTCAAGGCAAAACAGTCGCGCCGGCGTGAAAACCGGCGGGAAGTTCCCCTCAGCCATTGTCCCGCCGATTGCATTGGCAATTCCTGCTTTCGATAACCGCGCAGCAGGTCGGCGGGAGTGTTATGCTAGAAGCTGCAATTCACCCGAACGGATCGTACCCATGGATAAGCCGGTGGATAATTCGGACAATCGGCCCGCTATTGAGGCTTTGGTCTCCCTGCTGGAGCAATACTCCGTTGGGGTTGGCCGTATTACGCCCGGCCCTCGCGGCTCCCGGCTGAGCGGCGAACCCCGGCGTCTGCTGGAAGCCGCCGTTGATTCCCTTGCCGATGCGGACGTTGCCAGCGCGACGCTGATCTATGCTAACGCCTGCTATGCTCTGGGCCGCCATGATGACGCCTCGGCGGCTTACCGGTCGGCGCTGGAGCGGTGCCCGGCCAATGTTGACGCCCGCTTCAATCTGGGGCTGACCTGTCTGCGTCTGCGGCAGCCGGAGCGGGCAGTCCGTGAATTCACGGAGACGCTCGTTCGCTCTCCCCAGCTTGCGGAAGCCTACTACCAGCGCGGCAACGCCTATGACGATCTGGGCGACGTTGAGCAGTCGCTGGCTGATTATGAGCGCGCCATTGACCTGGCTCCCGGCTATGTTCAGCCGATGTACAACCGGGGCATCGTGCTGGCCGGGGCCGGGAGACACCAAGAGGCCGTGGCCCAATTCGACCGGGTAATCGCTATCCGCCCCGACATCGGCAACGCCCACCTCAACCGGGGCGCGTCCCTTGATGAGATTGGCCTGCACGAAGAGGCCATCGCCAGTTACAGCCGGGCCGTCGGCATCAATACTGACGACCCTCGCCCCCGCTTCAACCGCGCCCGCACCAGCTACTACCTAGGCCGTCTTCAAGAGGCGCTGGATGACTATACGGAGGTTCTCCGGCTCGACCCGGAAGACGCCGAAGCCTACAACAATCGCGGGCTGGCCTATGACGCGCTGGGAGATTATGACGCGGCAATCGCCGACTACGAGCGGGCTTTGGAAGTGAGGCAAGATTTCGCCGAGGCGCACAGCAACCGGGGCGCAGTGCTGGAAGCCCAAGGCGAAATCAGCGCGGCGTTGGACGCCTATAATTCCGCGCTGTCGGCCAACCCTCGCCTAGCGTCGGCGCACTACAACGCGGCGCGCATCTACTCTCAGGCAGGCGACGTGGAAGCCTGCCTGCGGCACTTGGATAGCGTACTGTCGCTGGCCCCGGAGTTGGGCAGCGACGCCGCCCAAGACGAGCATCTTGGCTGGGCGCTGCGGCTTAGGGAGATGCGGGAATCGCGGGGAGGGGATGCGCCCCGGGGTTCTGCCGGTTAGCCTCCGGTGGACATCTCCTGCTGCAATTCCGGGTCGGCGCCCAAGTCTTCGGACAACCCTAATTCGTCTGGCATGCCATGAAATCCTGCGGAGTTGAGGCGGTGGCGGACGATCCTGCTTCGCAACAGCACCAGCGCCGCAAGTGACGTCAATCCTAGGGCCAGCTCAATTTCGATGCCGGGCGTCACGTTGGGTTCGATGTCAAAGGCCAAGGCAAGTCCGAGCATCAAAAGGAAACCGGTGCAGATGCCCCAAGAAGACCTCAGACGGTGATGTCGCAGCAACAGGACGGTAGCCAAGCCCGTCACCGCCGCCAGCGCGGCCAGCACCGGCAAAAGCGCAACACTGACTCCTATGAGGGGCGTCATGGCGTCGCCGCCCCGGAAGGACGAAAACACCGAGGCCCAGTGGCCCACGACGGCGGCCACTGCGGCCACTAGCGTCAGGGGCGCTTCGATGCCCAGCAACCAGGCCACGGCCACGGCGGCGGATCCCTTGCCAACGTCGCCGGCGAATACCAAAAGAGCGCTGCGCCGCCCCACGTTCCAGAACACGTTGGCCGTGCCTGCCAAAGTGGTGCCGGTGCTGAAAATGTCCACTCCCTTGATGTACCGGCTGACCCATTGGGCGAAGGGCAACGCGCCCAGCAAGTAGCCGATTACCCCTGAAGCGACCAGTTGCAGTATTTCCACCGGGCTGTCCAGCATATCCGCCTTTCCAGTAACGTCAGCCCTTCGGCAAGCTCACGGTCGGGCCGACAGCATCCATCGCCCGTTCAACGTCCGTCCGCTACAAATATAGCAGTCAACACCCCTCTGTGGTAGCGGATTGCGCGGGGTTTTGTTCATAGCATTGCCTGCCGGGTATTCCTTGACGCGCGCCGGTATTGCCGCTGCGCCGCCGGCCCCCACGGTCATTCCCGCGAAGGCTTGAATCCGGGCATGTTCGGGAATCCGGGTATGTTGAGGACACCCCTCGTTGAGCTATGCCCTATGGAGGCCGCGCTTCGGTTATACTTGGGGCGGCGCCGGGAATCTGCATATCTGCCCTGTGGTTGCGTTTCCGGCACAATTCCCGCCAAGAGATGAAACGATGACCTCGCCTTCCGCCGCCGGCCCGCTGTCCGGCATGATAACCCTTGACCTTACTCAAATTCTGGCAGGCCCGATGTGCACCATGACGCTGGCGGATATGGGGGCCGACGTCATCAAGGTGGAGAAGCCCAACGGGGGCGACGATAATCGCCGCATGGGGCCGCCGTTTATCAAGGACTGGTCGGCGGGCTTTCTGGCCGTGAACCGCAACAAGCGCAGCCTCGCTCTCGACCTGCGAAGCGATGCCGGACGCGATGTCTTCCGGCGGCTGGTCGAGGATGCCGACGTGGTGGTCGAGAACTTCCGGCCCGGCGTTATGGAGCGGCTGGGCTTGGGCTACGAACAATTGGCGGCCATCAAGCCCAGTCTCGTGTATTGCGCCATTTCCGGTTTCGGCAGCACCGGGCCGGCCCGCAACCGCGGTGGCTTCGATCTGGTGGCGCAAGGGGTCAGCGGCCTTATGAGCATCACCGGGCATCCCAACTCGCCCCCGGCCAAAGTCGGCGTGCCTATCACCGACCTCACTGCCGGTCTGTTCGCTGCCAATGGCATCATGGCGGCTTACATCCATGCCCTGAAAACCGGGCAAGGGCAGATGGTGGACACCTCCTTGATGGAGGCAGGGGTGGCCTACACGGTCTGGGAGTCTTCGGTGTACTTCGCCGAAGGGGATATACCCGGCCCTCTGGGTTCGGCGCATCGGGTGTCTGCGCCGTACCAGGCCCTCCGCACCAAGGACGGCTATCTGAACCTAGGGGCCGCGACACAGCCGACCTGGGAGCAGCTCTGCCACGCCATTGGCCGCGAGGATCTGACGGTTGACGAGCGGTTTCGCGCTCCGTGGGACCGGAAGGCGCGAGAAGAGGAGTTGGCGGCGCTTCTGGAAGAGACCTTCGCCACGCAGGACACTGCCCATTGGCTGGAGCTGCTGGATAGCGCGGGCGTGGTGGCCGGGCCGATTTACAACATGGAGCAGGTCTACCAAGACCCGCAGGTGCTGGCCCGGGAAATGCTGGTGGATACCCAAGACCCCGAACTCGGCACCATACATAACATAGGCGTGCCGGTGAAGCTGTCCGCCACCCCGGGCAGCATTCGTCGGCGCGCTCCCTCCCTGGGGGAGCACTCCGCCGAGATCCTGATGGAACACGGTTTCTCCCAAGGCGAGGTGGACGGGCTGTTGGCCGAGGGTGTCATCCTTTCCAACCAGGGCAGCGGCAGCCGACGGTAAAGAAGGCCGCCGCTGCTGGTTAGTCCTCGCCGAAGAAGCGCCGACGGTCGGTCTCGCTCAGAGACTCGCCGGGGCCACTGAGGAAAGTGTCGGGGTTGCGGGTGCGGTCTTCCCGCCAGCTTCGCATGGCCCGGGCGCGTATTGCGTCTGCTTCCGGGCCGGTGTCCATCAGCAGTTGGGTCTGCCAGTTCTCCATGGCATGAACCACACCGAAGTGCTGCTGACGCGCTTTGGCGTAGGCCGCGCCGGCATTGCCCCAATCGTCGTAAGCCAGCAATTTTTCCGTCAATATACGGGCGTCACGAAGGGCCATTGACAGGCCCTGGCCCCAGGTTGGATCCGTGTTGGCGGCGGCGTCGCCCACTAGGGCCACGCCTTGACGGTAGGCTGATTCCACCCACGAAGTGCGGCCCTCGAAGGTAGCGAGAGGCCCGGCGGGCTTGGCATTTGCATAAACCTCGGACGGCACTCCCGAGGCGATGCACTGATCCAGCACTGCCGGAATGTCGTGCGGGCCGCCGTATCGTCTGGCGCTCCCGGCGGCATAGCACAGGTAGACCCTCGCCCGGCCCTCGCCTTGCGGGAAGTTGAGGATGAAGCGCCCCTGCTGCGTGTCCAGCCAAGCGTGCGTTGCGTCGTCGGGCAAGGCCACGCCGTCCATCAGAACGCCGGATACCAGGTTTCGTTCGGGGTCTTGCAGCACCGGAAAGCCCGCCCAGTCGCGCGTTGGCGAGCCGCGCCCGTCCGCTCCTGCCACCATTCGGGCCGAGAGCCGCATCGCCGCGCCCTTTCGCTCTACCGATACGGCGGGGCCGGATGATTCGCCTATGGTCAGTCCGGTCACGCGCACTCCGCGCCAGACCTCTGCGCCGGACTCCCCGGCGCGCTGCATCAGGGCGGTTTGCAGTATGGGGTGGTAGCAGGCCATTACCGGCTCTTTGACCCGTGTGGTGCGGGTCAGGTCCCGGCGGCCGGAGCGTTCGGCCCCTTGGTAAGAGTCCCAGAAGGGCAGGGGATTGGCCCCGGCACGCTCCAGGACTGACTCCAGCCCCATCAGCCGCGCTTCCGCTACGCCCCAGGGCATGACCGCCTCGCCGCGCACCCGGTCGCGGAAGGACTCCTCGGCTTCCAGCACCAGTGTCCGCGCGCCCGCCGCGGCCATGCCGGAGGCTAAGGCCGACCCGCCGACGCCTCCGCCGATGATTATCAGGTCATATTCGTAGCTCAACGAAGCCTCCGTGCCGGCGGCACGCCTTCCGCATCAGGATGCAGTGCGCCAAGGCAGGCCGTCGGTAGCGGCCAAGAAGCCGTCTATGAGGGCCGGGCCGGAGCAAATGACGCTGGGGCTGAACAGCCCGGCGTCGTTGCCTTGGCGGTCTACAATACGCCCTCCGGCCTCCTTGGCTAGGATCAGGCCCGCCGCGATGTCCCATGGCGACAGGGAGTGGTGAAAGAACAGGTCAACCCGCCCCGAGGCGGCATAGGCCACTCCCAGGCCGGCCGATCCCATGAGGCGGACGCTGTACATTCCGGGCCAAAGGGAGCGCAGCATATCAATAGCCAGCGCCGCTTTCTCATCCGCGTAGCCTAGGTCGAAACTCAGCAGCGACCGCGACAGCTCGGTGGTCTCAGTGACTGAGATGGGGCTGCCGTTCAGGAATGCGCCCTGCCCCTTAGCCGCGGTAAACGTCTCCTCGCGCACCGGGTCGTACACGACGCCCGCAACGATGTCGTCGCCCTGGGCCAGAGCGACGATGGTGCAGAAGTGGGGGATGCTGTGGGCATAGTTGCGGGTGCCGTCCAGCGGGTCCACCACCCAACGATAGGGCGAGGCCCCGGCCACTGGCTGCGATTCTTCGGCCAGAATGCCGAAGTCGGGAAACGCGCCGGTCAGGATTTCCAGAACCGCCTTCTCGGCGGCTATGTCGATGTCGGTAACGATGTCAGCCCGGCCCTTGAAGGTTATCTGCTTGTCGGAGTCCCATCCGCCGCGAATAATCTCCCCTGCGGTGCGGGTCGCTTCCAGCGCAACGTCCAATGCGTTGCGCCCGCCGGTGGTCTGCGGGAGGGCGTCATTTGAGGTTTCTGCCATATCGTTCTTATACCTGAATTGAGGTTGAAGCCGCTGCTATTATACGCGGCCGGCCGCCGGAACTCGCCGGGCCAGCAAGGCCCGGCCTACCATACCCGGCCTACCATACCCGGCCTACCATACCCGGCCTACCATACCCGGCCTACCATACCCGGCCTACCATACCCGGCCTACCATACCCGGCCTACCATACCCGGCCTACCATACCCGGCCTACCATACCCGGCCTACCATACCCGGCCTACCATACCCGGCCTACCATACCCGGCCTACCATACCCGGCCTACCATACCCGGCCTACCATACCCGGCCTACCATACCCGGCCTACCATACCCGGCCTACCATACCCGGCCTACCATACCCGGCCTACCATACCCGGCCTACCATACCCGGCCTACCATACCCGGCCTACCATACCCGGCCTACCATACCCGGCCTACCATACCCGGCCTACCATACCCGGCCTACCATACCCGGCCTACCATACCCGGCCTACCATACCCGGCCTACCATACCCGGCCTACCATACCCGGCCTACCATACCCGGCCTACCATACCCGGCCTACCATACCCGGCCTACCATACCCGGCCTACCATACCCGGCCTACCATACCCGGCCTACCATACCCGGCCTACCATACCCGGCCTACCATACCCGGCCTACCATACCCGGCCTACCATACCAGTGTATTCACGCCTGCGGCCAGATTGCGGGTGGTTCCGCCCAATACGGCGGTTTGTTCTTGGTTCACTGCGACCCAGTAAATCCGCCTTGAAATCAATCGGGCCAGAACGGGCGGCGAGTCCGGGTTCTCGACAGACACCCCCGGCGGGAGCGCCAGCCCGTCCGGCTTAAAAGAGCCGCTGGGGTCGTAAACCAGCACCTGCTGCGTAGCGTTGTCGTAGTGCGCCACCCACAGCAGGTTGTCGCCCAAAGGAGCGAGGTCGGCGGCAATAAGCCCCGTCGCCATAGCTGCGGGTGCCGGGGTAGCCGTCGGCGCCGGAGCGGGTTCCGGCGTGGCCGTCGGCTCGACGGCAGGGGCGGGCGTGGCCGTCGGCGCGGGTGTGGGAGCCGGGGTATTGGTCGGCATGGGCGTGGGTGTGGCCGTGGCTGTTGGCTCCGGTGTAGCTGTCGGCGCGGGTGTGGGAGCCGGGGTATTGGTCGGCATGGGCGCGGGTGTGGCCGTGGCCGTTGGCTCCGGTGTAACGGTCGGCTCGGGTGTAGGCACAGGCGTGGGTGTAGGCACAGGCGTATTGGTCGGCGCGGGCGTATTGGTCGGCGCGGGTGTGGCCGTGGCCGTCGGCACCGGCGTGGTCGTTGGCGCGGGTGTGGGTGCAGGCGTATTCGTTGGCGCCGTGGTTGCCGTCGGCGGCGCAGGCGTGTCTGGCGCCGCCGTGGGAGCCTGGGTGGCTGTTGCTGGGGGTGTGGCGCTGGCAGGTTCGGCCGAATCGCCGCCGCAGGCGATAATTGCCGCTGAGATCAGACCGATGAGAACAATTACAACGAGTTTCCGCATATTCCCTACGTCCCTTCGCTAAATCGCCGATACTCCTGTGTCGCCCTATTGTCGGGCGAGGCCCATCTTTTCGTAGACTTCCTCGATGGTGCGGACGGCGATGGCGCGGGCGCGCTTGCCGCCTTCGTCCAGAATCTCGCGGACGTAGCCGGGGCGGGCCTCGAGTTCCCGCCGGCGTTCCCGCAACGGCTCCAGGAAGCCGTTTATACTGCCCGCCAGTTGGCGCTTGCAGTCCACGCAGCCGCGGGCGGCGGTCACGCATTCGTCGTATATCGTAGGCAAAGAGGCAGACGGGCCAAACAGCTTGTGCATCGAGTATACGTTGCAGACCTCGGGGCGGCCCGGGATGCTGCGGGTGGTGCGCTGCGGGTCGGTGAAGGCGGTCATCACCCGCTTGGCCGTTTCCTCCGGGGTGGCCGCCAAGTCCAAGTGGTTGTCAAGGGACTTGGACATCTTGGCTTGACCGTCCAGCCCGAGCAGCAGCGGAGATTCCGTGAGCTTGACCTGCGGCTCCGGGAAAGTGTCGCCAAAGAAGTTGTTGAACCTCCGGGCAATCTCCCGGGACAGCTCGATATGGGGTATCTGGTCGCGCCCAACGGGAACTGTGTCGGCCTTGTAGAGGATGATATCCGCAGTTTGCAGGACGGGATAGCCCACCAGTCCGTAATTGACCGTCTCCTCGGTCTCGTCCATCTGCCGCACTTTTTCCTTGAAGGTGGGCACCCGGGTCAGCCAGCCCAGCGGGGTGACCATGCTGAGCAGCGTATGCAGGGTCATGACTTCCGGCACCTGGGACTGCACGAATACGATGCTGCGTTCCGGGTCTATGCCGGCGGCGAGCCAGTCTAGGATCATGTCCTCTATGTTGGACTGAATGGATGCGACGTCGGCGCGGGACTCCACGGTTGTCAGGGCGTGGATGTCCACGGCGCAGTAGATGCAGTCGTATTCGTCCTGCAAGGCCACCCAGTTTTGCAGAGCGCCGATGTAGTTGCCCAGGTGCAGCAACCCGGTGGGCCGCATCCCGGAGAGGATCACGCCTTTCTTGCCGCCGTTGTTTGCAGTGATCATTTTCGCTATCCAAAATCGGGTTCAGGATGACCGGAATTTCGCTTCCAATCTACCATCGGGCCGCGATGGGCGCAATCGAAGGGAGACTCCCGGCAGCGTTTCCTTTCAGGCAATCGAGTTCCCCATTGGGAACATGGGCAGGTATTCGCTTCGGCTACGGCCAAATGGCCCGCACCAAGAACTATAGTCGGCGCCTTATCTCCCACAGGCCGGGGCTATGCGGCTTCAGCTCAGGCATTGCGCGCCTCCTCTGCCGCCAGACTTTCCAGCAGGCCGCCGCTGTACGATGAATCTTCCAGTCCCCGCTGCATCCCGCGCAGGTAGGCTATCTGACCGCCGTGCTGGTTGAACTCCCAGAGCAATTGCTGGCACATATTCGCCAGCGTCATTGTCCCGCCCCGGGGGTTGAAAACGACCGTGGTCTCGAAGTCGGCGTCGCTGCGGGAGGCCAGGTAGAGCTGGGCGGCTTCCAGCGTTGCCGCGACGTATCCCAGAAGAACCGCGCTGTCCGGCGGCCGGAAGGCGGCCAGCCGCTCGGGGCCGTAGCCGTAGCCCGTGTCGTTGGGGTCGGTGACCTTCTGTCCCAGCCGGGCCGCCCAGCCTTGCTCCCATAGCTGGGGGGCATTCTGCAACCGGGAGTGAATCCAGCGGTCCAGCGTCCGTCCGTAATGCCACACCATAAAGCCTATGGACGAACATTCCGGGGTTGGCATCCAGCGCATTTCTTCCTCGGACAACCCGTCCACGGAGCGAAGCATGGCGTTGTAGTGCTGTTCCAAGCAGCCGGATATGAAGTCGCTTAATCGCAATCGGGCCTCCTGCGGGAATCTGATTTCACCGCTGACCGCGGGCTTGTCGGGAGCCGTCGGCTATTGGTTCGGCAAGCTCACCGCGGGGCATCTTGAGCAGCCGGCCTAACCCGGCCCCAATTAAAATCGGCCACGCGCCCTTCGCCGTGGCCGATATAGCGCCAACACTGCCGGGCGCATTCGCCGGAGGTTAGTCGTCGCGTTCGGAGTCGCCCTCAAGCCGATCGCCAAGTTCGCTGAGGAATGCCTCTATTTCGGGTGACAGCGCCGGAGAGGAACTGCCCGCCCCGGAAGACGCAGAAGAACTCTCGGCGGTTAACTGGGAATCGTAATACTGCTCCATCTGCTGAATCAGCGTTTTAAGCTCTGAGTTGCGGTCAACGGTGGAGTTGAGTTCCCGGTACTGGCGCTGCCCGCGGCGCACCGGGGCCAAGTCGGGCGGGATGTTCTCGTACACCGAGGACAGCACTTCAATCATGCGGGAAGTGCCGGCGTAGTCCTCCTCCAGTTGGACGTACTGCGGCAGATGCACCATGAAATTGATGGTCTCGATCTGGTCCCGCTCAATGCCCTCGGAGAGCAGGTTCATTATGGTGGTCGGCCCCTGATAGGTGCTCTGCTGCAACTTGAAGTTAGGCACTGTGCGTTTCTGCTCCACCGAACCCAAGGAGCCGGTGACCAGCAGGGGGCGGGTGTGCGGAACGGCGTCGTACATTGCGCCGACGCGGCAATAACGCTTCACGCCGAAGTAGCGCACCACCTCGAGTATGGAGTCGGTGTAGTCCTCGCCATTGGAATGCGGCTCCAGTAGGTGAAAGAACAGGTAGTCCGGCCCGTTTTCGGTGGTGGCGTAGCGGATGGTGCTGTTTGGTATCTTGACCTGCCGCACGCCGTCAACGAAACGCATATTGGGGCGGTAGCGCGTAAAGTCGAAGAACGTTCCGGGGCGGTGCAGCTTCCCCAGTTCCTTCGACCCCATGAAGCGCTCCAAGCGGTTCAGGGTGAGCGTACCCACGCTGCCCACATCCACCCAAGGGCGAATCATGGCGAAGACGTGCGGATCCTTCAGTTCGGGGACGGGTTCGTTTATTTCAAAAGCGCCTACTCGCATAGCAACATAATGCCAGAATGATTTGCGATTTTCAAGGGCCGGATGGCTCAGGCGTTGGTCAAAGACACTGCTATTGCTGCTGACTGAGCAGGGAATCGGCGGATCCCAGCCCCTCCAGGGCCAGCCCGTATCCCAGCAAGTCCTGCATGATGCGCTTGATGTATTGAGTGGTGGCGACGCGGGTGTAGCGCAACACCAGGTCTGATTTCTGCGCCAACTGTTCCCCCAGTTCCCAGGCCCTGGGCAACAGCGCCTCGGGAGGCAGCACCTCGCTGACCAGTCCAAGCCGCAGAGCTTCCTCGGCCCCGATGGACTGGCCGGTAAGAAGGAAATAGCGCCCCCGGTTGGCGCCGAGAAGCATGGGGTAGACCACGTGCACCCCGTCGCCCGGCACCAGGTTGCTCATAAAGTGGCCGGAGTCCTGGAAGGCGGCGGTTTCGGCGGCCAGCACGATGTCGCAGAGCAAGGGAATTTCCGAATGACGCAATGCCGGGCCGTTTACCGCAGCAATCATCGGAACTTCGATGTCCAGAAGGTTGGAGAGCAGCTTCTTGCCTTCCCAGTAGGTTCTGTCCCATTCTTGGGGCGTTCGCTTGGGCGCGCCGGCCGCCGTCCCTTGGGGGCCGGAAAAGGCGTCGCCGGTTCCGGTAACGATGATGACCCGGTTCTCCCGGTCGCTGCCCGCGTCGGCAAAGGCGCGGGGGAACTCCTCGTGAGGGCCGGCGCCCCACTGCAATGGCCCGCCGTTGGTGTGGAAGGTCATCTGGAGGATGCCGTTCCGGCGCTCGAATTTGATGTTGTTGTACCGGTCTGCGTACTGTTCCAGCGCGGCCACTCTGTCCTCCCGCGGTTGGGTGTTGGCAAAAGTCTATACCGGCCCGTTCGATGGGTCAACGGATGGGCCGGCCCCGCATTGCGCAGTTGCCCCGGTCGCAGGGCGGCGCGCCGGGCTTGGTTGGGGAATGATATAGGGGCGCTGGCGGCGCCCCTATGGTGGTGCAGGCCGCCCGTGGGCGGCTAACGGGCTTCTGCGGGAACCGGAACGGGTTCGGCTTCCTGCTGTATGGCGGCGGCGCTGCCCAGGAAAGGAGCCTTCGCTGCCGGAGGCTGTTTGGCGGCCACGTGCCCGGCCACGAACTCGGCTACGTCGCGGTGCAGAGAGTCATTCATGTTGCAGTTGCGAAGCAGATGGAACCCTGGATCCATGTCCGCCAGCAGTTGCTGTACCCTGACGTCTCCGTGGCGCGAGGCTAGGGCGTAGGCCAAGCCGCGAGGGTCGCGGTTCATGGCTAGTTCTTCCTCTCCGACCTCGGCCAGTTCTACGTCATAGTCCACCCGGTCTACGATGGCCAACGCCTCTGCGGCCCGGCGGCGCTTGTTGCTGACATCCTTCATGGCCGAGAAGAGCAGACTGATGGCCTGTGCCGCCTCGTTCAGGAGGTCAGGAATTTCCACTTGGCGAATGCCTGCCGCTTCCACCAATTGCTTGGCTTCATGGATGGACTGCTCGCGCCGGCGCAGGCTGTCGGCGAACTTGGCGGCCTTTGCCTGCCTTTGGCGCAGGGCATCGGCTTCGGAGGCGAGGGGCGTGAGCCTTTCCAACTCCCGCTCCGCCATCTCGGCCTGCTTCAACCTATGTTGCATGGACTCATCGAATTCGATTGGCATCACAAACACCCCTCATACTAAGGATGAAAACTCCGGTGAAGACGCACGATTCAACCCGATGGCGAGAAAACGGAATCAAAATGAGAGCCGCCAAAGGACTGTTAAAGTCTGCCCCCGGTCTCAATGCGGCGGCCTGGCCCCGGCGGGAACGCCGCCGAAGGAACCGGCTGGGCCGTCTAGTATCCGGTTTAGCGCGGCGAGTTGCCGCTCGGTACGCAAACCCCGTGCTTTCTTAAGTTGATGCCCCGGCCGATCCGGGCCTTTGGAGCAATCTGGGCCGACATCCGGCGCCCCGGAGCGCTGGCTGCCCTTGGGGGCAGATAATATGACGCAACGGCGCTTGCCATTGCGCCATCTAATATACCCGCTTGCCCCGGATTCCGCCCTTTTTTGCGATACAAATTTTGCGGAATTTCGCGCAGGTCGGGCGTATCCGGGTCTTATAATATCCTGGTTCCCTTGAGGGTTGGATTTGTCAGGTTTTTGGAGACCGGCGCGCCGGATGCGCCCGTCAGGAGAGAGGCCATGCCACAGGCCGCCTTTGTTTACGACGACCGGATGTCACGCCACGAACTGCGCAGCGACCACCCCATGAGACCGGTGCGGCTGCGCTATACCCATGAACTGTTGCAGGGCTATGGCGCTTTCGACCACGAGGAAGCCCTGGCGGTTACCCCGCGCTTGGCAACGGAAGACGAGCTCTTGTGGCTTCATACGCCCGATTACGTTGCGGCGGTGCAACGGCTGAGCGCCGGGGAGGGCGCGCACGAGGCGCACCGGTTCAATTTCAGCCGACAAGGAGACAATCCGCACTATCCCGGTATGTATGAGGCGGCGGCTCTGAGTTCGGGCGCGACGCTGTTGGCCGCCGAGCTGGTGGCCGGCGGCGCAGTGGACTGCGCCTTCAACATCTCCGGGGGGCTGCACCACGCCGCCGCAGGACACGCTTCCGGGTTCTGCGTCTTCAACGACCCGGCGCTGGCGATCCACTACTTCCTGCGGCGGGGGATGCGGGTGGCCTACGTGGACGTGGACGCCCATCACGGCGACGGGGTGCAGGAAGCCTTTTTCGGCGACGACCGAGTTCTGACCATCTCGGTGCATGAATCGGGGAGATACCTGTTCCCGGGCACGGGGTTCGTTGGCGAATTGGGCGAAGGGCCGGGTAGAGGTTACTCGGTCAATCTGCCGCTGTTTCCCTACACCGGCGATGACGTTTACCTGGACGCCTTCCGGCAGGTGGTTCCTCCTTTGGTGCGGGCCTTCGCCCCGGACGTGCTGGTGGCGCAGATGGGGATAGACAGCTATCACTCCGACCCGCTGACTCATTTGCAACTGACTACGGCAGGTTTTGTGGCGGTGGTGCGGGAGTTCGCGGCGCTAGGGCGGCCCTGGCTGGCCTTGGGCGGGGGCGGCTATGACCTGACGGCAGTGGCCCGGGCCTGGACCTTGGCCTACGGCGTTATGCTGGGAGTGGAATGGCCGGATAGGCTGCCCCGAGGTTTCGCCTTGGAGCATGGCATCGGGCGCTTGAGAGACAGCGCTGCCCCGGAGATTCCCGCCAACCTGCGGCCGGACATACGCCGACACGCCGGGGAAACGGTCGCCGCGGTCCGGGAGCATATATTCCCCACGCACGGACTTAGCAGCTAGAGCGTCTGCGGGCTAATGCTGATGACTTGCTAATGGAAAAGCGGCCATACATGCCCCACTGGACGGGGGGGTAGGTTGACGCGCAGGCCGGGCAAGATCCGGCCTGCGGTTCCTTTGGGTGGCTGGATGCGGGCGAGGGCGTGAGCGGGAAACGAAAATCAGGCCCTCGGGGCTTAGCCCACGCGCTGCTGGGGGTTGAGCAGGTCTTTAGCCTCGTCGCCGACGTTGGCTTCGATGCTATCGCGCAAGGTGGAGAAAATGGCCTTGCTGATGGCGGCGGTCAGCCATTCTTCGGCATCGGGGTCTTTTTGATAGCTGTCCTTCAGGGCAATCAGCCGCTGCAACAGACTCAGGTAGTGGTACTGGAGAGGGGTCAGGTCGCGGCCAATTCCCTCAACCCGCCACTGACTGATGACCGGCGAGAATTCGTTCCCCGGGCCGTCGTGGCCGATAAGTTCCTGGTCTGCTCGTTGTTCTGGTTGCGCGTTCATTTGTTCTCCATCCGTTTCAACCGCAGGCTATACCGGATGCCGTCTGCGTTCCTGTGGCCGGGGTCAGGGCCGTATTATACCAGAGCTTGACCATTTGGGCATCGCTTGAATTGCTCTGTCGCCATCAGATGCCCCGCCGGTTCGCTCCCGGTTATACCGGAGCAATGGTCAGTAGATTCTGAGGCAGTCCGTCCGCTTTGGGGGAGAGCAGGAGGGACGGACTGCCCGCTGCCTAGACTTCGCGGAACTCGCCTTCGACGGTGCCGGCGTCACCGGAGGGGCCGGCGTCGCCGGCGCTGGGGCCGCCTGCGCCCGGCCCGGGGGCTGCGCTCTGGCTGTAGACCACCTCGCCGAGCCGCTGCAACGCCGCGTTGAGGTCGTTGATGGCCGTCTGCATCTCGGGAACGCTGCCCGAGGCCGAGGCTGCCCGCAGCGCGTCTATCTTGCTCTGCACCTCGGCCCGCAGGTCTTGGGGAACCTTGTCGGCATTGTCGTTGAGCAGCTTCTCCGCTTGATAGACCATGGAGTCGGCCTGATTGCGAGTTTCCACCTCGGCGCGGCGGCGCTGGTCGTCGGCTTCGTACTGCCGGGCATCCTCCACCATGCGCTCAATGTCGGTCTTGTCCATACCGGAACCCGACTGGATGACGATGCGCTGCTCTTTGCCGGTGCCTTTGTCCTGGGCCGACACGCTTAGAATGCCGTTGGCGTCTATATCAAAGGTGACTTCGATTTGCGGAATCCCCCGGGGCGCCGGAATGATGCCGTCGAGCATGAAGCGTCCGATGGACTTGTTGTCGCCGGCCATGCTCCGCTCGCCCTGAAGCACGTGGATGTCCACCGAGGACTGGCTGTCGGCTGCGGTGGTGAAAGTTTCGTTCTTCTTGGTGGGGATGGTGGTGTTGCGCGGGATGAGGGTAGTCATCACGCCGCCCAGGGTCTCCAGCCCCAGGGTCAGGGGAGTGACGTCCAGCAGCACGATGTCGCCGACCTCGCCGGCCAGCACGCCGGCTTGGATGGCCGCGCCCAAGGCCACCGCCTCGTCGGGGTTGACGTTGCGGTTGGGTTCTTGGCCGAAAATCTCTTTGACTTTTTCCTGCACCGCCGGCATCCGGGACATTCCGCCCACCATAATGACCTCATCAATCCGGCTGGCGGACAGGCCGGAATCAGCCAGCGCGCGCTGACAGGGGCCGGCGGTTCGCTCGATGAGTTGGGTCACCAGTTGCTCGAAGCGGCCCCGGGTGAGCGACTTGACGAGATGCTGCGGGCCGCTGGCGTCAGCGGTGATGAAGGGCAGGTTGATTTCCGTCTCGACCACACTGGAAAGCTCCACCTTTGCCCGCTCGGCGGCGTCGCGCAGGCGTTGCAGGGCCATGCGGTCGCTGGACAGGTCTATGCCCGTCTCGCGGCGGAATTCGGTAATCAGCCAATCCAGGATGGCCTGATCGAAGTCGTCTCCGCCTAGGAAGGTGTCGCCGTTGGTGGACTTGACCTCGAACACCCCGTCGCCCATCTGGAGGATGGTAATGTCAAAGGTGCCGCCGCCCAGGTCGAACACCGCAATGTTGGCGTCGGCGCGGGTCTTGTCCAATCCGTAGGCCAGAGACGAGGCCGTGGGCTCGTTGATGATGCGCAGCACTTCCAGGCCGGCGATGGTGCCGGCGTCCTTGGTGGCCTGCCTTTGCGAGTCATTGAAGTAGGCCGGGACGGTGATTACCGCTTGGCTGATGCGTTCGCCGAGTTTGGCTTCGGCGTCCTGCTTGATTTTCGCCAGCACGAAGGACGAAATCTGCGGCGGGGCATAGGTATCCTCGCCCATCTTGACGTGGGCGTCGCCGTTGGCGGCCCGCACCACCTGATAGGGCAGTTTGGCGCTGGCGCCCTGCACCTCCGCGTCGTCGAAGCGGCGGCCCATCAGCCGCTTAACGGAGAACAGCGTGTTCTCCGGGTTGGTGACCGCCTGCCGCTTGGCGACCTGTCCAACATACCGCTCGCCGGTGCGGGTGTTCAGCGCCACCACCGACGGGGTAAGCCGGGCGCCTTCGGCATTTTCCACAACGCCCGGCTCTCCGGCCTCTATTACTGCGGCAACCGAGTTGGTGGTTCCCAAGTCTATGCCCAAGACTTTAGGCATCTCTTTCTCCTTTTGTCTTCTCTTAGTCTTTACGCGTTCCGGTTTCCGCCGGTTTCCCCTTGCCGGGGCCGCGCTGTCAGGACTGCGGCTCCCGGGCCACGATTACCTGGGCCGGACGCAACAGGCGGTCATGCAGCCTGTAACCGGGCCGCACCAGTTGCACTATATGCTCCGGGGGCTGCGCGTTAGTTTCCTGGTAAGCCAGGGCCTCATGCTCATTGGGGTCGAAGGGCTGACCCGCTGCGGAGTCTATCAAGCTGAGGCCCCGCATTTCCAGCCGACGCTTCATCTCCCGAATCGCCAGCTTCACGCCGTCGCCCCACTGGTCGCTGACATCTGTGTTCAGGGCCAGTTCCAGCCCTTCGATGGCCGGAAGCAGGTCGAGGAGCAGGGCCTCGTCGCGGTACTTCGCGGCGGCGGCCCTTTGCTCGGCGGCGCGGCGCCGCTCCGTCTGCAATTCGGCCTCCCGGTACTGCGCCTCGTTGCGGAACTTCTCGGCTTCCGCTTCCGCCGCTTCCAGCCGTTCGGTCAATGCCGCCGCTTTCAACTCCGGTGTGAGCTGCCCGAAATCCGCCGCGCAGTCCGGTTCTTCACCGTCTTTGGCTGCGCCGCCGGTTTCTTCCGCGGGTTCCCGGTTTTGTTCTGTAGACATTAAGTTATTCCCTGTGTAAGTTTCCGGGTGTAAGTTTCCGGGTTGCGCCGGATGCGGTGCTATTGGTCAACGGGGAGATTCAGGCTTTGGAAGAGCAGGTTCAGCTCCTCCTTCACCCGCTCCCCGGCCTCCGGGCCGAGACGGGCCGCCAGCCGTTGCTCCATGGTGAGCAGGTTCTGTACGGCGGCCAAGACGAACTCGACGCCAGCCAGGTTCAGCCCCATCTCGTCGGAAAGGTGACGGATGAGGCGCAGTTTTCGGATGTCCTCCCTCGAGTACAGCCGTAGCATCCCCAAGGTCCTGCCGGGCCGGATCAGCCCCAGCCGCTCGTACTTGCGCAGGGTCTGCGGGTGCATATCCAGTATCCGCGCGGCCACGCTGATAATGTAGACGCCTTCCATCTGCAATACGGCGTCATCCTCGCCGCCGGACACTACCGGCTCGCGGGCTGCGGGGCCCGGTTGGCCTGCCGCAGATATGGACGTGTCCTCGGGACGAGACGGCACTTCCTGTTCTGGAATTGGTGGCGATTCCGTCTGACGCCTAGTCGGGACGCGCCGCTGTTGAGCCATACTGTGATTCTCCCGAAAACGTGTTGACCTGTGCTGATTTGTATGATAGTGTTTGATATGAACCGTGTCAAGGGATGTGTTGCAGGTTAAATTAAGAATCCAAATCGGGCGCGCCAACGTATCCGCAATAGCGCATACGGCATACAAACGATGCGCGCCCCACACCAGCAGGGGGCGATGGCTGAGGGCAGCCCGCCGCGCTGGACGCAACGGGCCGCCCACCCAGGGAGAGGAGGTGTTCAATGATCTACTTCAACGCTTGCCCCAAGTGCCACGGCGACTTGACCATGGGCCAGGACGGCTACGGGAGCTTCGTGAGCTGCCTCCAGTGCGGCTTCATGCGCGACATTGACACCAAGCCGGCCGCGGTCAAGACCCCGGCGGCGACGCCAGCCTGGTATGCCAAGGAGAAGCCGCTGGCCAAGGCGGCCTAGCTTGGGCGAGTCACTCAGTTTGTTAAAGAGCCGGGGCCGCCGATCGGCGGCCCCGGCTCTTTATTTGTGCGGGCCTCGGTGGCTAGCGAGACAATTCCGGCCAGAAGCGCTCTTCCTTCCAGGGGTCGCCGTTGTTGTGGTAGCCGCGCTGCTCCCAGAATCCCGGAGAGTCCTCGGCCATTAGCTCGATGGCGTTTACCCACTTGGCGCTCTTCCACCCGTAGAGGCTGGGGACAATCAGGCGCAGAGGCCAGCCGTGGCTCTTGCCGATGGGCTGGCCGCCCTGCTTGTGGGCGAGGAAACCCTCGTCCCGGGCGATTTCCAAGGGAACGTTGGTGGTGTACCCCCCAAAGCAATGGGCCATGACGAACTTGGCCTCGGGCTTCACTCCCGCCAGCTCCAGTAGGCCGGACAGAGCTACGCCCTCCCAGGTCTGGTCCAGCGCGCTCCACTGGGTTACGCAGTGAAAGTCGGCATCCAACGTCTGCCAGGGCAGGGCGGCGAATTGCCGCCAATCAAGGGTTATTTCCTTATCCACCAGGCCGAACACGCGAAGGGCCCAAGCGTTGATGTCCACCTTTGGCTCCGGCCCGTAGGTGAGCACCGGGAATTTGGTCGTCACGAACTGGCCTGGCGGCACTCTTTCGCCATAACCCTGATCGGGGGCGGTCTTTATCTGGTCAGGACGCTTCACGCGCCACCTCCCTGGTATTCGGAATTTCATAGCAGGAACATCCTCGCCCAGCTCTCTCCCAGCGGGAGCGGGGCCTTATGGCGTTACCCTGACCGTTCCGGCGGCTCCGTCGCTGACGTTGCCTACCACGGCGCGGGTGGCGACGCCGCGGGACTCCAGCGCCGACAGCAACGGCGACAGACGCGCCTCGGGAACGGAAATCAGCAGCCCGCCGGAGGTCTGGGCGTCGCAAAGCAACAGGCGGTCGTCATCGGTCAGCTCGCCGTCCCAATCCACGCAGTTCTCGACTCCGGCCTGATTGCGATGGGTGCCGCCGGGGGCTACGCCCTGGGTCATCAGTTCCTTTACGCCGGGCAACACCGGAACTTGGCCCGCGCTTACCTGACCGCTGGCGCCGCTGGCGCGGAGCATGGCGGTCAGGTGGCCCATCAGCCCGAACCCGGTTACATCGGTGCAGGCGTTGACCCCCACCTCGGTCATCGCCTCCGAGGCGGCGCGGTTGAGGGTCGCCATGACCGCCACGGCGGTCGCCACTGAACCGGGGGGAGCGACGCCGGCCTTGCCGCCGGTGGTGATGATGCCGGTGCCGATGGGCTTGGTCAAGACCAAGACATCGCCGGGCTGCGCCCCGGCGTTGGACACCTGCTTCCCCGGTTCCACCAGCCCTACTACCGAGAGGCCGTACTTCGGCTCGTTATCGTCCACCGTGTGTCCGCCCACGATGAGGCAGTTGGCTTCGGCGGCCTTGTCATAGCCGCCGCGAAGCACGTCGCCCAGCATCTCGGCGGCCAGGGCGGCGGGAAAGCCGACCACATTGAGGGCCACCAGGGGCCGCCCGCCCATAGCGTAGACATCGCTGAGGGAGTTGGCCGCAGCCACCGAGCCGAATTCATAGGGGTCGTCGGTGATGGGCGTGAAAAAATCTACCGTTA
Organism: Dehalococcoidia bacterium; assembly: GCA_965213725.1. Taxonomy (GTDB): domain Bacteria; phylum Chloroflexota; class Dehalococcoidia; order Lucifugimonadales; family UBA3495; genus VXOI01. The sequence goes on along the minus strand of OZ243924.1, from coordinate 272,243 downwards.
CCACCAGGGCCGTACTGTCGTCCAGCCGGTAGACGGCGGCGTCGTCGCCGGTGGCCGACCCCACCAGCAGATCGGCGTGGTCAGCCACGGGCAGTTTGCTTAGGACCTGAACCAGGTCCTGCTGGCTCAGCTTGGCCGCTCAACCGGCGCAATGGGAAAGTTCGGTCAGGCGAACCGGAGTGTTGACCATCGCCGCGCTCCTTGTGATGTAGTGTTATCGCCATTATAGCGCAGTGCGGATGAGAATGAATGATTGATGCAAAAAGTGGCGCGATATTGGCTCAAGTGATACAGTAGCCCGACTAGGCCCCCGGCTCGAAGGGAGTTCCATGCCCGGCTTCATTGCAAACTACAAAACTGTTGTGCATTCCGTGGAGCGCCGCCAGGTGCTGATGGCTATGACCGGCGGGCAGTTGCTGGTACAGCTCTCCAGCCTGCCGGTGACGCTGGCCCTGCCCAGCATCGCCCGCGACTTCGGTTATACCGTGGACGATGCCGCTTGGATTGTCATTGCCAACCTGCTGGTGCTGGGAAGCACCGTATTCCTCGGAGCGCGGCTGGGCGACCGCTTCGGCCACCCCAAGGTGTTCTTCATAGGCACCATCATAATCACCGTCGGCGCGGTGGGGATAGTCGCGGCTCAGGATCTCACTCAGGTTATCGTGCTGCGGGGTCTGCAAGGGTTCGGCGCGGGGCTGATACACGGCAACGGCAACGCCATGCTGGCCTTCGCCTTCCCCCCGGAAGAGCGCGGGCGGGCCTATGCCTTCCCCATCACCGGCTCCCGTATCGGGACGTTCATCGGGGTCGGGTTCTTCGGGATACTGCTCCAGTTCGCCAATTGGGACAGCTTCGCAGGCTGGCGGCTGGTGTTCCTGACCATGCTGCCCATTGGCCTGATCGTAATCAAGTCCTGCCTCCCCGTGGTTCGCCGCAACGATGAGTCAATTGTTGATAAGAGCAACCCCATCGACTACCTCGGGGCGATTCTGCTGGTGGCCGTCTCTGCGGTGTTCATCCTTTCCGGCAGCCATCTGCATGGCGGGGAAGAGTCCTACACCTCCTTCGACGCCCTCTCGTATCACCTGCCGATGCACGGGCTGACCATCGCGCTGTTGGTGGTGTTCATATTCGTGGAGCGCCGGGTGGCCCACCCCTTCGTGGAATTCCAGCACTTCCGCCAGAAGTACTTCACGCTGGCGATAATATCCAACGTGATGTTCCACCTGTCCATGATGGCGACCATGATCCTGGTGCCGATAATGATCGAGGAGGGTCTGGGCAAGTCGCCGATTTTCGTTACGGCGGTGCTGCTGCCCCACCAGTCCTTTGGGATATGGCTGCCGGCCGTCGCCGGGTTCGTCCACGACAAGTTCAACCCTCGGCTGCTGCGGACGGGCTGTATGTTGTCCATCGCGTCGGGGTTCGTGCTGCTGGCGCTGTTCGCGGGGACGGTGCCGTTCTGGGCGCTGCCCTTCCTGCTGTTCCCCATTTCCGTGGGAACCAACATCTTCAACACGGTGAACAACGCCACGGTGATGAGCACGCTGCCGACGGAGCATCGCGGCTTCGCCTCCGGGATGCTGGAGACCACCCGCGACATGGGCCATGCCACCGGGGCGACCATATCCTCGTTCATAGTGGCGCTGATTGTGCCGGCAACCATCGGGCTGATGCTGCCCGCCGAGTCCCAGGCGCTGCACCTGGAGGGCTTCCAAGTCTCCGCGCTGGCGGTAGTGGGGATAATGACCGCCGGGGCCATCATCGCCGCCTTCCATCGCCCCTACAAGCCCCCGGCGGCCCCGGCCGGAGGCCAGCAAGCCCAGCCCGGCGCGGCGGCGGCGGACTGATGATAAGGAAAGGCCCCGGCAGTCGGCCGGGGCCTTCCCCGTTACGGGCCGGGGCTCGCGCCCCTAGAGGTTCAGCATAATGAACCGGCCGGTCTCGGCTTGGTAATAGTAGGTCTTGCCGTCGGCGATTTTCACTCCCACCAAGGAGTAGGCGATGTGCGATTCCTGGTAATGCTCCAGGATGCGAACGTTGCGCCAGTCGCTTTCCGGCATTGTTGCCATGACCTGTTCCAAGTCCCCTTTCGCCTTGTCCGTTGCCATCGGTATCTCCCTGCCGGCTCTGTTTCGGAAGCGGATTAGCCCTCGCGCACGTACTTGTCAATGGCGTCGGGGACGCCGGCCAGGTAAATGTCGCCCCGGGAGTCGATCCAGCTTCCGTGGCCGGAGCCGCGGCAGTCGAAGCGGGCCAGCACGCCGCCCGAAGGGTCGAGGACGCTGATGCGGGCGGAACTGCCGTCAACCTGGCCTTCGCTGACCAGGAAGTTGCCCTCGGAGTCCCGTGAAATGTCCATGGGGCGCTGGATGTCGTTCCAGAACTGGATGAACTCGCCGTTGAGGGTAAATAGCTGGATGCGGTGATTCTCCCGGTCGCAGACGATAATCCGGTCGCCGTCAATAATCAGGCTGTGGGGCAGATGGAAATGGTTGGGTTCCGACTTGCCCGGCTCGCCCCAGGACTGGATCAGCTCGCCCTCGCCGGTGAAGCGATGCACCCGCGAGTTGCGGTAGCCGTCGGCTACGTACAGCTCACCCGAGTGCGAGGGCACCAGCTCGGCGGGGTAGTTGAAAGGCCCGGCGGCGCGGGGCACCAGGTCGCCGGGGTTCTCGCAGCCGGTGTCCGAGTGGCGCCCGTGGCGGCCCAGCATCTGGATCGGCTTGCCGTCCAAGGTGTACATAATGCAGACCGAAGTGTCGCGGTCGGTGACGTAGACCACGTCGTCCTCGATATAGAATCCGTGGGCAAAGACAAAGGAGCCGTTGCCCCAGGAATCCAGCAGGTTGCCGTCGCGGTCGAAAATCAGCACCGGCGGCTCCTTGCGCTGAAAGGCGTAGACACGGTCCTGGGAGTCGGTGGCGATGGCGCTGACCATGGCGAAGGACTCGCCTTCGGGGAGCTTGGCCCAGTTTTCCTGGAGGGAGTAGGTGTAGCGACCGGAGCCGAGAGTGGTCATAGAGGGCCTCCTGCTATGTTTGTGTTGGGTGAGATGGCGCCTATTGTACACCTTACGGCCAACTATTCCTCAGTTGTCTCGCGCCACCATTTCTATCAGGCGCAGAATGTGATTGACGATGATGGCTAAGACGCCGACGATGAAGCGCGAATGCGCGAGTGCCACGAGTATACGTTCGCATATTCAAGGAATGTGCAAAGTTTGTTCAACCCGCTGGCCCGAAAAGTAGGGCGATCTAAATGGCGCACGAACAAAGACCGGCGGGCGTCTTTGGAAACTATACTTAATCGTGGACTGAAATTTGGCGAAACCAAGTGAATGTCATTGAATCTGAGCAACGCTCCGTACATAGGAGTAGAGTGCTCTATTTCGAATAGAGCCACGATTTCATTAGACCCTCGTTGAATCCAGATGACGTCAATCTGTTGCAGGACGTTTTTTATAGAGTCAAAACCGGGAGGAAGCAAGGCCCGGCACTCAAAATTGCGCACCATTGACCAATCCAACCTCGATCGGTCATTGAGCGGGATCCAAATATCGAATTTCTTGGAATCGCCAATCGCCCCTAGAAGGGTCTGCATTTGACTGTGCGATAGGTCGGGCAGTCTTGAAATTGCTGAAGAATCAATCAGATCTTTTAACTCTTCCCACCCCAGGTTACCTTCAACACTGAACCGTCCCGCTTGAGCAATGTAAAGTTCATCGCCCGACTCTTGCCGAAACACCATCACTTTGTATTGGCCGTCATTAGCAGGAGAAACGGACTTGAACACTTGTTCATAATCTCCGTAAGGAATGATCAAGGGTTGATCTTGGTAGTCCCAAAGGAAACAAAGCACCGAGGGATGGCCTTCCAATTGACGCAAGTCTTCTGCTCGTAATCCGTAAAACATCCGCCCTCTAGGATGCACTTTCGAGTACCGTAAGTATACTCGTGCGACACCATCGCCTATCTCAAATAGGGATTGGCCGGAGCCTAATTTGCGCAACAATCCGTAGGACTCGAGACCCCTGAGGAATTCCGTCTTGACGTTATTGGACATATGTGGTTCCTTGCGAAAAGCAGAGCGTATTTATACCGTCCTCGCTATCTTACGAGGACGGTTCTGTCATGGCAACGCGCAAATATCCTCCCTGCTGTTCCCGCCCACGATACGCCTCAGTACCTGACCGTGTCCCATGACTGCGGGAGCATCCCCAGCAGGGGGGAGACGGCGCCGATGATGTCGCGGTCTATGTCGTCCACGGTGGGGCGGCCGCACATTCCCATGGTGGCGTCCAGTTCGTCGCGCAGCATTTCCAGGACGGCCCGGACGCCGTTCTCGCCGTCCACCGCCAGGCCCCAGAACAGCGGGCGGCCAATCAGCACGGCGCGGGCGCCTAGGGCCAGGGCCTTCACGATGTCGGTTCCCCGGCGGATGCCGCCGTCCATGTAGACCTCGATGCGCCCGTCCGCCGCTTCGACGATTTCCGGCAGGGCCTCGATGGTGGTGAAGGTAGTGTCCAGGTAGCGCGTGCCGTGGTTGGACACGATGACCGCCTTGGCCCCGGCGTCGGCGGCGTGGCGTCCGTCCTCGCCAATCATAATGCCCTTGATGACCACCGGCAGCCGTTGGGCGGAGGCCAGCCAGTCCACGTCTTCCCAGGTGGCGGCGGGATCGCGGATGTCCATCACACCGGCGGGAGCGTCGGCGGCGAAGCGCCAAGAATGCTCGCTGAGGTCTATCTGGGAATAGTTGGGCGAGGGCGCGCCCACGTAGTCGTTGCGGATGTTGCGCTCGCGCTTGGGCTTGATTTTGGCGTCCACGGTGATGCAGAGGGCGGAGTAGCCCGCTTCCTCGGCCCGTCCGGCCATTTCCAGGGTAAGTCCGCGGTCTTTGAACAGGTATTGCTGGAACCAAAGCGGCCCGGTGGCGACGGAGGCGACGTCCTCCAGGGTGCGGGCGGCGTGGGAGCTGACCACCATCAGGGTTCCGGCGGCTCCGGCGGCGCGGGCGGTGGCCAGCTCGGCGTCGGGATGGGCCGCCTCGTGGTTGCCCGCCGGGTCCAGCATCACCGGCAGGCTGATGCGCTGCCCCAGCACCGTGGTGCCGGTGTCCCGCTCGCTGATGTCGGTCAGCATCCTGGGGCGCAGCATGATGGAGTCCAGCACGGCGCGGGTGCGCCGCAGCGTGATTTCGTCGGTGGCCGCCCCCGCGATGAAATCGTAGTGTCCCTTGTCCAGCTTCTCGCGGGCGATGGCTTCGTACTCGAAAATGTTTACCGGCTCGTATGCCATGACTTAACCTCCTGCGCTGCGGCGTTTCGGGCCGGATCCCGGACGCCCAAGGTTGTTGGCAGTCTAAGGCCGTCCTCAGCCTCAGTCAAACGTCTGGTATGATAGCAAGGGTCACTCCAACAGGCTAGGCAGTATGCTGAACCAGGAACGCGCGGCTCCATGTATGAGCTAATCGGCTACGGCTATGACGCCACCCGGCGCGCCCAGCCCTACATAGCCCAGCCCTACATAGCGGAGCAAATCGCCCGGCATCTCTCGCTGGAAGAGGGAAGAACGTATCCGGACGTTGCCTGCGGCACGGGCAACTACTCCGGCGCCTTGGCGGCCCAGGGAGGGAGCTGGGCCGGGGTGGACTTGGCGCTCCGTATGATTGGGCAGGCGCGTCAAAAGACGCTGGCGGTGCATTGGGACTTGGACAAGGCTGAAAACTCCCCTTCGTGTGCCGCGCTTTGCGGGCGCCATCTGCGTTCTTGCCCTGCATCATTTCGCCTTTCGCCAGCTTGGCAAGCTCTGGGGAAGTGCAGGAGGGTTGCGCACGACTCGCTCTGGACATGGAGTCGGGGCGAATTTTGGGGATAATAGATGAGTACAGGGATCTTTCCGGGGACTATATGTTCATTGTTGCGCGGAAGAACGGCTAAAGCGAATCCGTCCCGATGGTTGAATCACAATCCCAGATTTCTTGCGAGCGAGTTTCAGGATGGCTGATTACGAGATTTTCGACTTGGGCAACCTTGCGCTCCGGTCCGGCGCGACCCTGCGGGGGGCCAGGCTGGCCTACAAGACCTACGGGCGGCTGAACGCTGCCCGCGATAACGTCATCGTATTTCCCACCTTTTTCGGGGGGCAGCATTACCAGAACGAGGCTATCATCGGGCCGGGTCAGGCCCTGGATCCGGAACGATACTTCATCATCGTTCCCAATATGATGGGCAATGGGCTGTCGTCCTCGCCCAGCAACACGCCGATGCCCTACGACCGGGCGCGGTTTCCGCCGGTCAGCCTGTACGACAACGTTGCGGCGCAGCACCGGCTGGTTACGGAGGCGCTGGGCGTCGAGGGCATCGCGCTGGTGGCGGGCTGGTCCATGGGGGCGCAGCAGGCGTATCAGTGGGGCGCGCTGTACCCGGCCTTGGTGGAGCGCATCGCGCCCATCTGCGGCTCGGCCCGAACCTCCCGCCACAACTTCGTGTTCCTAGAGGGGGTGAAGGCCGCCCTGACCGCCGATGACGCTTGGGCGGGCGGCTGGTACGAGAAGCCGCCCTACAAGGGGCTGCGGGCTATGGGGCGCGTTTATGCCGGGTGGGCGGTGTCGCAAGCCTTCTACCGCGAGGAGGTCTACCTGGGCATCGGCTATTCGTCGCTGGAGGACTATCTGGTGGCTTTCTGGGAGGGCCGCCGCCTAGGGGCCGACGCCAATGATCTGCTGGCGATGATTGACACCTGGCAACGGGCCGATATCAGCGCCAACCCGCGCTACAACGGCGACTTCGCCCAAGCCCTAGGCGCCATTGCCGCCCGCGCCATGGTGATGCCGGGCCGCACCGACCTATACTTCCCCCCCGAGGACAACGAAATCGAAGTGGCGATGATGCCCAACGCCGAACTGCGCCCCATCGAGTCCATCTGGGGCCACCTGGCCGGCGGCCCCGGCTTCAACCCGCCCGACGCCGCCTTCGTGGACGCCGCGCTGCGGGAGCTATTGGCCTGGGGGCGCTGATTCGCGCCTCCCGTTACTCGTCTGAAGCAGGATAAAGTATTCCCAAGATTTGGATAATCCCGAGTACACCCTTAAATCCGGCAAACCCGGATTCACCGGCAAACCCTGATCCAGACGAAATGAAGCGCCGTCCAGAGCGGCTAGTCCGCCGGCGCCGCCACTTCCCGGGGCGGCGCTTCCACCAGTTGGTACAGCGTGCTGCGGGCGCGTATCTGCTCGTCCCACCCCCGGGCGCGGAGGTCAATCATCAGGCCGTCGGGGCCCTTGTACTTGCGGTTGGCGCGGCTGCTGCCGGGGCATTCGGTGGCGCCGTGGTCCTCCACGGCGGCGACGGCTTCCTCCAGGTCGTCCACGTAGAAGCCAATGTGGTGGACGCCCTTGACGGTGGAAGGGCCTTCGCCCAGGTTGGGGGCGTCTTCCGAACCCATCCTCAGGATGGCGAAGTAGATGTAGCCGTCGGTCAGCCAAACGCCGTCGGCGCCAGTGTCGTTGGGAGTGCGGCGCAGTTCGTCGAGGCCGAAGACGGTCTTGTACCACTCGGCAGTGGCGGCCGGGTCTTCGGTGTGCAACGCGATGTGCTTGATGCGCGGGGCCATCGTTTTCCTCCTTGCGTTTGCTTAAGGGACGCCCTCACCCCGGCCCTCTTCCTGAGGGGGCGGGAATAATCGGGAACCTAGATTTTGCCGACCAGCGATTTCAGGGCGTCGTAGGCGCGCTGGGCGGACTCAGGTTCGCCGGGAACGTCGAAGATGTTGGCTACGAAGTCGGTGGCGCCGCTCTCGGCGAAGGCTTCCAACTGCCGTTGCAGCGACGCCTCGTTGCCGATGACCGCCACTTCCGCCGGGCTTTCCACGCCCTCGATGTCCAGCACCCGGCGGTAGTTGACCAATTCGCCGTATCGCTGGTAAGACTCGGCGGCCTTCTGTCGTGCGGCCCTTTCGTCATCAGTGACCGCCGTGGGCAGCCCGACGCAGACGCGGGGTGCGGCGCGCCCGGTGTTGTCTGCGGCCTGGCGAATGCGCGGGGTGATGTGGGTCTCAATGGTGCGGGGGCCGGCCATCCAGGTCACCGTGCCGTCGGCCAGCCGGCCGGCTAGGTTGAGCATTCGGGGGGCCAGGGCAGAGACCAGTATGGGGCAGGCCGGGCGCTCCAGGGCCGCCAACTCGAGGTTGACGTTGAAAAACTCGCCTTGAAACCGGACTGCGCCCTGCTCCAGCAGAGGACGCATAACCGACAGGTATTCCTGGGTGTGAAGGGCCGGGCGGTCATAGGGTATGCCGAAACCCTCCTCCATGCCGGGGCGGTGCGACGGGCCGATGCCCAGCAGGAACCGCCCGCCCGACGCCGTGGCGGTGGTCAGGGCCTGCTGGGCCAGCGCCGCCGGATGGCGCGGGTAGGTCGGCACTACGCCCACGCCTAGCTCGATGCGGCCGGTCTGCATTCCGGCGAGGGCTAGGGTGGTCAGCGCATCATAGCCGCGCGCCGAGATGTGAGGAATCCAGAAGCTGTCGAACCCGTCAGCTTCGGCCTGCTTGATGCGGGCCAGCAGGCCGTCCAAGGTCATAAGGTCGGCGGCGGATGCGCCGACAAATACGCCGATACGCATAGGCTTGTTCCTAAGTCATAGTATGGGGGCGCCTAGGCTGTCAGAATCAGGATTTACGGGATTCGCCGGATCTTTCGATTATGGCGCCATAATCCTGATTCAGACGCTGGCTTACAGGCCCATTGCCTCGAGACCGACGCGGGACAGGTCTTCATCGGACTGGCCGCTGGGGTAGCCGCCAACGCCGATGCCCCCGAGGATCACCCCGTCCTTCATTATCACCAGACCACCCTGGCCGTGGGTCATCATGGGATCGCCCTGCTCGGCGATGCTGCGTCCCTGGCTGTGCAGGCGCTGGGCGTTTTCGCCGGAGTTCAGCCCCATCATGGCCGAGGTGTAAGCCTTTCGGATGGCGTGGCGGCGGCTGAATATCCGCAGGTTGTCCATCGTCAGGTAAGCGAGCAGGTTGCCGGCGCTGTCGCAGACGGCCATTGCCACCGGCTCGTTGGGAGTTTCCATCGCCTTGTTGACCATAGCCGACATTGCGGCCTGAACTTGCGCCATGGTGGGAGCGGACATATCGCCTCCTTCCGGTGTGATTGGGTATGCCGCACGGCGCGGCAGGGCGATTATACCCTGTCTGAATCAGAATTTTCAGGATTAGCGGGATTAGCGGAATGTGTTATCCTGCCAATTCTATAATCCTGATTCAGACGGCAGAGAATAGGCGGAGGAGACAGCAATGACGACGCGGCTGGAATCGTGGCTGGCCCTGACCGAGGAAGAGCCTCTCGATCCTGATATGCCCATCCTGGACCCGCACCATCATTTTTGGGAGCGGCCCGACGACGTCTACCTGCTTGAGAACCTGCTGGCGGACACTAGGGCCGGGCACCGGGTGAACCAAACGGTGTTCGTCGAGTGCCGCTCGATGTACCGCACCGGCGGGCCGACGGAGCTGCGGCCGGTGGGCGAAGTGGAGTTCGTGGAAGGCATCGCCGCGGCCAATGCTGCGGCCGGCGGGGAAACGGCGGTGGCGGCCGGCATAGTTGGCAGCGCGGACCTGATGCTGGGGGATGCAGTGGAGCCGGTGCTGGAGGCATTGGCAGAGGCCGGGAAGGGACGGTTCAAGGGAATACGCTGCACCGCCGCGTGGGACGCCAGTCCCGAGATAACCACGGCCAGAGCCAATTCCGCGGGTATGCTGGCAAACGGCGAGTTCCGCAAGGGCCTGGCGCGCCTGGAGCGGATGGGATTGTCCTTCGACTGCATCGTCTACCACCCGCAGTTGACCGAGGTGGCGGATATGGCCCGCGCCCTCCCGGACTTGACCGTTATCCTCAACCACGTGGGGCGTCCGCTGGGCATCGGCCCCTATGCAGGACGGCGGGAAGAGCTGATGCCGGAGTGGCGCACCGGCATAGACGCGGTGGCCGAATGCCCCAACGTGGTGGTCAAGGTGGGCGGCTTGGGCAACCCCATCAGCGGCTTCGACTGGCACCGGCGGCCCTTCCCGCCCGGCTCGCGGGAAATCGCCGCCGCGGCAGCTCCGTATTACCTGTACTGCATCGAGAAGTTCGGGGCTGACCGGTGTATGTTCGAGAGCAATTTCCCGGTGGACAAGCAGTCTTGTTCCTACGTAGTCTGCTGGAATGCGTTCAAGCGGCTGACCCGCGACTTCTCAGCAACGGAGCAGGCAGACCTGTTCCACAACACGGCGGCGCGGGCTTACAAACTGCCGGAGATTTAGGGGATAATTGGGAGCAAAGAAAATGGTGGCAACGACTGGGCTCGAACCAGTGACCTAGCGCTTATGAAGCGCCCGCTCTGCCGCTGAGCTACGTTGCCACCCGAGGGCCATCCGGCCAGCCGCCAGGACGAACCCGGTACGTCAATGTTACCTGCGAACCGTTCCTGCTGTCAATTGCCCGCGGGCGAGGGCCAGGTCTAAAATAGCCTGCGATGTCTGCTACAAGCCGCGTCCCCAGGGAACTGCTGGAACAGATTGCCGCGCAACTGGGCGAGGCGGTGGCGGAACTGGCCGTTCAACTGCGCCCCTTTCCGGCCTTTCTGGGCATGATTTCGGTGCAGGCCGTCGAACTGGAGCCGCCGCCGGACTCCGCGGCCCAATGGGGATGCGTGGTCGCGCTGCCCGATGGCGAAATCTGCGAGCTGGAACTGGGGGTCATCCCCGGCCCGGCCGGCCCGGCTGACGTTGACCAAGTGGAGAAGTACAGACCGCTGGAACTTTCCCCGGAGGACTACATTCACTTCGCCGCCGCCGCCCTGCGGCTGATGGGGCGAGAACTCGAACGGCGGGGATTGAGATGAGGTTGTGGATGCTCCGTCTGTTTTAGAACCTTCACGCCTTCCATCTTATCGTTGGGACGAGACGCTGTTCCGCCGGGTCTACGGCAAGCAGGGCGGTTTCTAGGGCCGCCAAGCCCGGCAGTCTGGACTCTCCTTGCTTTTCCTAATTTTCAATAGGCTCTAAGTCAATGTCTCCGCTGCGCCCCCCGCTCTTGCGCATCAAGCGTATGCCTTCGATGGTTATGCCCCGGTCTACCGCCTTGCACATATCGTATAGGGTGAGGGAGGCCACCGATACGGCGGTCAGGGCCTCCATCTCGACGCCGGTGCGGGCGGTGGTGTTGGCCGTTGCGGTGATGTTGATGCGGCTGCGGGTTTCGTCCAACTCCAAGTCAACGTCCACCTTGTCCAGCGGCAAGGGATGGCAGAGGGGAATCAGTTCGGCGGTCTTCTTGGCGCCCATGATGCCGGCTATCTGGGCGATGGTGAGCACGTCGCCCTTCTTCATCAACCCTTGCCGAATCAGCCGCGCCGTTTCCGGCTGGATGGACACGTAGCCGCGGGCCACGGCCTCGCGGCTGGTGACGTCTTTGGCGCCCACATCCACCATACGGGCGCGGCCCTCTTCGTCGAGGTGAGTCAGCGAATGCCGGTCTGATGAGGCAGTCATATCAAAACCTTCGGCGGATTCTCAAATCCTTCGTCCTTGGACAAATTGGCCGCATTGGCCGCCGCCAGCGCCAGCTTGTCGGCGCGGACGTTGCCCGGGTTCCCGGCGTGTCCCCGCACCCAGCGGAGGTCAACGTCGTGCTTTTCGAGGGCTGCCAGCAATCTTTCCCAGAGATCCGGATTGATGGCGCGCTCGCGCTTGTTCCGCATCCAGCCGTTGGCCCGCCACTTTCTGGCCCAGCCCTTTTCGATGCCGTCCACGACGTAGCGGGAATCGCTGAATACCGTTACGGAGCAAGGCTCCATCAGCGCTTCGAGGCCAATGATGACCGCCAGTATTTCCATGCGGTTGTTGGTTGTGCGCCGGAAGCCGCCGGACAGTTCCTTTTCCCGTCCGTTATGCTCCAGCACCACGCCGAATCCGCCGGGCCCGGGGTTGCCGAGGCAGGAGCCATCGGTATGGATGGTTACGCGCTTTGCCTCTGATGCGGCGTTTCGCGCCATACCTTATCCTCCAATCTGGTACATCTCAACCTTGGCCGGACGGGGCATATCCGGCGTGGCGGCGGCGCGTTCTTCCGAGTAACGGTCGGCGCGGCTGGTCCAGATGTTGGCGATTAGCCGACGCAGTTCGGCGTCGGTCGCCCCGGCGCGCATCGGGTCGCGGAGGCTGATGCCGCGGACGGCGAACAGGCAGGTGAAAATCTGTCCGTCGGTGGAAAGGCGCAGGCGGGTGCAGGCCCCGCAGAAGGGGCGGGTCACCGAGGCGATTACGCCAATTTCGCCGCTGCCGTCGCGGTACAGGTATCTTTCGGCCACCTCGCCCGAGTAGTTGCCGGGGGCAGGCTCCAGCGGCATTTCGGCGTCTATGCGGGCGATGATTTCGTCGGCGGACACCACTTCGTCCAGCTTCCAGCCGTTGCGGTTGCCTACGTCCATGTATTCGATAAACCGGACGATGTGGCCGGTGCCCTTGAAGTGGCGGGCCAGGTCAACGATGGTGTGGTCGTTGACGCCCCGCTGCACCACGGCGTTTATCTTGATGGGCGTCAGGCCAACGTCGGCGGCCCGCTGAATGGCGTGGAGAACCCGGCGGGCGCCGAAGCCCCGGCCGTTCATTTGCTTGAAGACCTCGTCGTCAATGCTGTCCAGGCTGACGGTTATCCGGTGGAGTCCTGCGTCCTTGAGGCCCAGGGCCTGCTGGGCCAGAAGGTAGGCGTTGGTGGTGAGGGTCACGTCGGAGATGCCTTCTATGGCGGCTATTTGGGAAATCAGTTCCGGCAGGTCGGTGCGCAGCAACGGCTCTCCGCCGGTGATGCGAGCCTTGGTAACGCCGAACTCGGCGAACAGCCTGGTCAGGCGAGCGATTTCCTCGAAGGTCAGGATTTCCTCGCGGGGCAGAAACTGGTAGGCTTCGCCAAAAATTTCGGCGGGCATACAGTAAGGGCAACGGAAGTTGCAGCGATCAGTTACCGATATACGCAGGTCTCGCATTGACCTGCCCATTGTGTCTGCTACGTTCAAGGGCATAAGCGCCTGAATTCAGAGTGAGTGCGGTTACGCAGATTCGCCGGAAATACGGATCAAGGCGTTCATGGCGCGGCCGGCGGCACAACCCCGATGGCTGATGCGGTTTTTGTCCTCCAGCGAAAGCTGGGATACGGTCTTGCCGAAGGACGGCAGATGAAAAACGGGGTCGTAGCCGAAGCCGTCATCGCCTTCCGGCTCGTATTGTATCATTCCGGCCACCGAGCCAACCACCAAGGCCAGCAGACTGGCAGACTGGCCCGGCCAGGCCGGCGCGCCGGCGATGTTGATGACGCAGCGAAAGCGGGCCGTTCGCCGGCGCCACGGCACGCCATCCAGGTTACGAAGCAACCGGGACACGCGGTCGGCGTCGGAAGAGCAGGCTTCGCCGCCGTAGCGGGCCGAGCGGACGCCGGGTTCGCCGCCCAGAGCGTCCACCTCCAGCCCTGAATCGTCGGCCAAGGTCAGCATACCGCTGAGGGCAGCATACTCAGACGCCTTGAGCCAAGCGTTTTCGGCAAAGGTATCGCCGGTCTCTTCCACCTCGCGGGTGATTCCCAGGTCGCTGAGCGACACCAGCGTAAAGGGCGCGTCGCGCAACAGCCCGGCGTATTCCCGGAGCTTGCCCGCGTTGCCGGTGGCTACCAGAAGGCGGGGGCTGCCGCTCATATAACCCCCCGTTCTGCCAGCCCGGAGAGTTCCGCTTCGTCCAGCCCCAGCCAGGCGCCGTAGATGGCGGCGTTGTGCTGCCCTACGGCGGGGCCGGCGTGTTCCACCGCTCCGGGAGTTTCGCTGAACTTGGGGATAATGCCCAGCATCCTGGTATGGCCCAACTCCGGGTCATCAATTTCGATGATGTCCTCGCGGGCCTGGTAGTGAGGATCCTGGACGATTTGCGCCGCGTTGTAGACCGGGCCAACCACGCCGCCTGCGGGGATCAGCTGCCCCAGCGTTTCGTCCAGCGAGCGTTTCGAGAGCCAGGCGTCCAGCTCGCCGTTCAGTTCCTTGCGGTTTTCGATGCGCGCGGCATTGTCGGCAAAGGCGGGCCGGTCAATCAGTTCCGGCAGGCCCATGGCGCGGGCCAGGCTCTCGAAGGTGCTCTGCGAAGTGGCTGACAGTCCCAGCCAGCGCGGCTCCCCATCAGCCGACGGGCCGGTGCGGTACAGGCTGCGCGGAGCGGCGTCCGGGAAGTCATTGCCCACCCGCTCGCGGTTGATGCCCAGCAGGTCGAACATGGTGATGTGGGGAATGCACAGGCGGAACAACGGCTCGAACAGCGACACGTCCACCACCTGCCCCTTGCCGCCGCCCCCGGCGTCGCGGTGGTATAGGGCCATCATTCCGGCCATTGCTCCGAAGACGCCGGCCACCTCGTCGGCCAGCGGCACCGGAGGCAGCACCGGCGGGGTGTCCTGGAACCCGGTCATGCCCACGTAACCGCTCATGCACTCGGCGATGGTGCCGAAGCCCGGTCGGTCCTTGTAGGGCCCGGTCTGCCCGAAACCGGAATAGCGCAGCATTACCAGGCCGGGGTTCACTTGCAGCAGCTCGTCCGGGCCAAGCCCCCAGCGTTCCATGACTCCGGGCCGGAACCCTTCGATCAGCACGTCGGCGCGGGCTGCCAGATTTTTGAGGATGCCCTGACCTTCCGCGTCACCAAGGTTGAGGGTGATGGATTTCTTGTTCCTAGAATGCACCTTCCACCACAGGGAGACGCCGCTGGCGAACGGCCCCCAGTTTCGCAGGGGGTCGCCCACACCCGGCCGCTCCACCTTCACCACCTCAGCGCCGAAGTCGGCCATCAGGCTGCTGGCGGTTCCCCCGGCCACTATCATGGACAGATCCAGCGCCCGCAGGCCGGCCAGAGGCCCTTTTCCTGTGCCCTGATTCGCTTCCGTCAAACCTGCCCTCTTGCTCAAACGGATTTCCGGCGTCTATCTTACCACTATGGAACAGATGGCATATTCCTTTCCGGCGCATTTGCGGCGCTTTCGGCCTCTCTCAAGAAGGACGGAGGCCATTTTGATTTCCTGGCGCTGCCCTGAAATTCAGTGCGGATAGCCGCCGACTTTCTGATATAATTCCTGCGATGTTTTTGGACGATTACTTCAGGCAGTATGGGCTGATAGCCATTTTCTGCGTTGTGGCCGTGGCCGTGCCGGTCAGTATGCTGGTCATGTCGTGGAGTATGTCGCGCATCGGGCTGCGTCCGCGCGCGCCCAGCCAGGTCAAGGCCGAGACCTATGAATGCGGCATGGAGGCCATCGGCGGCAGGTGGACCCGGTTCAACTTCCGCTATTATATGTTTGCCATCCTCTTCGTCATCTTCGACGTGGAGGTAATTTTCCTGTATCCCTGGGCCACCAAGTTCCTCCGGCTGGAGCTTTTCGCGCTCATCGAGATGGCGGTATTCGTGGGGATTCTGCTTGTGGGCTGGGCCTATGCTTGGCGCAAGCGCGATTTGGAATGGGGATAGGCTGAGGGCAGGCCCGGCGGGAAGTTCAGGGGGATGCGCCAGACTTGGCATATTATGATACAACCATTGCAGAACGGAGAACCATTACAGGCCCGAACGTGGGAGTTGGACCGAAGCGAAGGCCGCGCCGTTCAGGAGTTGAAGGACGCTTCGCCTGAGCCGCTGTCCGAACCGGTCATCGAAGTTCCCGACGACCTGAAGGGCAACCTGATGGTCACTTCCATTGACGCCTTGGTCAATTGGGGGCGGAAGTCATCGGCCTGGCCGGTCACCTTCGGGCTTGCCTGCTGCGCCTTCGAGATGATAGCCAGCAGCATGGGCCGGTTCGACATAGCCCGTTTCGGGATGGAGGCTTTTCGCGCCTCGCCCCGCCAGGCCGACCTGCTCATCATAGCCGGTACGGTCACGTGGAAGATGGCGCCGCCCATCCGCCGCATCTATGACCAGATGGCGGAACCCAAGTGGGTGATTTCCATGGGCGTCTGCGCCACCAGCGGCGGCCCCTACTACGGCTCTTACAGCGTGGTTCCCGGTGTTGACCACATCATACCCGTGGACGTCTACGTGCCGGGCTGCCCGCCGCGTCCGGACGCACTGCTCTACGGCATTATGGAACTGCACGAGAAAATCAAGCGCTACCGTAATATGCCTTCCGGCTCCCTGCGCTCTCTGCTGGGGCGCCGTGATTCTGCGGCGCCGGTACAGGCCGAGGTGCAGTAGCGATGGCCCTGCTCCAACTCGACGGCCCGGCCTTGGCGCAGCGCGTTTCCGGCGCCGTGCCGGATTCGGTTGTTTCCGCTCCCTCCGGGGGAGAGTCGGAACGGGGGCGTTTCCCCGCCCTGTGGGTCAAGACGCCTTGCATCGCTGACGTGGCGGCCTTCTTGCAGCAGGACGATGAGCTGGACCTCCGGTATCTCAACTCCATTTCCGCCATTGACTTCGTGGGGCACTTCGAGCTGGTTTATCACCTGACGTCTTTCCGGCTGGGGCACAAGGCCGTTATGCGGGCGCGGCTTGCGGGCCGGGAGAACCTGACGGCCCCGTCGGTCTATCACCTTTGGCGCGGGGCGGACTTTCAGGAGCGGGAAATCTGGGACCTGATGGGCATCCGGTTCGAGGGTCATCCAAATATGAAACGCATCATGCTGTGGGAGGGCTTCGAGGGGCACCCGCTGCGTAAGGACTTCCTGGGATGACGGCCATCCGCACCGAGCCGATGACGGTCAACATCGGGCCGCAGCATCCCAGCACCCACGGGGTGTTCCGCCTGCGCGTCACCTTCGACGGCGAGGAAATACTACAAGTCGAGCCGATATTCGGCTACCTGCATCGCGGCACGGAAAAGCTGGCCGAGGAGCGCAACTACACTCAGGTGGTCACCCTGACCGACCGTCTGGACTACGTCTCCTCGATGATCAACAACCAAGCCTACTGCTTGGCGGTGGAGAAGCTGCTGGGGGCCGAAGTGCCGATGCGCGGCAAGTACCTGCGGACGCTGGCCGCCGAGCTGCAACGCATCGCGGCGCACCTCATGGGCATCGGATTCATCATCCAGGATCTGGGCGCTCTCGGCACGCCGTTGATGTATTGCTTCCGCTCCCGCGAGCGCATCCTGGACCTCTTTGAGATGTTATGCGGGGCGCGCATTACCGTCAGCTATATGCGTCCCGGAGGCGTGTTCTTCGACGCGCCGCCCGAATTCTGGCCTGCGCTGGCCCAGTTCCTCCGGGACTTTGAGGAGGAGTACAAAGAACTGGGGCAGCTCCTGCTGGAAAACGAAATCGTCATGGTGCGCACGCGGGGCGTTAGTCCGTTGCCGCTGGACGTGGCGATCAACTGCTCGGTCAGCGGGCCGGTGCTGCGAGCCAGCGGGCTGGCCTGGGACTGGCGCAAGGCGGAACCCTACGACGCCTACGACCTGATGGAGTTCGACGTTCCCACCGGCGGCGCGGGCGACAATTACGATCGCTTCTGGGTGCGGATACAGGAAATACAACAGAGCGTGCGGATTATCCGCCAGTGCATCGCCCAGATTGAGCCCGGGCCGGTGCGAGCGGAGGTGCCGCTGGTGCTGCGCCCGGAGCCGGGCGTCGAGGCGTATGGCCGCGTGGAGGCATCCAAGGGCGAGCTGGCCTTCTACTTAGTAAGCGATGGCGGCATCAGCCCCTACCGCTGCAAGATACGCTCGCCCTCCCTGCTCAACCTCACCGTCACCGAGCATCTGCTGGTGGGCTGGAAGCTGGCCGATATGATTGTTACCCTGGGCAGCGTTGACATAAACATGGGCGAAGTGGATCGTTGAACTGCGTTCTTGGGCCGGACAACATCCTGTACGACACCTTGATGTTCCGCGAGGTTTATAACTTCGCGGGACAGGCGTTGCCCTGCTGGCTGTCTTGGCTCATAGCCGGGTTCGTCATAATTTTCCTGTTGGTCAACGCGGTGCTGCTGGGGGCCGCAGCCTTTTCCTGGCTGGAGCGGCGGCTCATTGGCAAGTTTCAGAACCGGCTGGGCCCCAACCGCTGGGGGCCTTTCGGCCTGTTCCAGCCCATAGCCGACCTGGTAAAGCTGCTGTTCAAGGAAGACCTGACGCCGGGAACCGCCGACCGCTGGGTGTTCCTAGCCGTCCCCATCGCCATGGTGGCGCCCGTGATGCTGGTCATGGCGGTGGTGCCTTTCGCCAAGGACACGGCCCTCGCCAACCTGAACGTCGGCGTGCTGTATATTCTCGCCATTACCTCGATTACGTCCATTGCGATCTTCATGGCGGGCTGGTCTTCCAACAACCGCTTCGCTCTGTTTGGCGCGGTGCGGGGCGTGGCTGTGCTGATAAGCTACGAAGTGCCGGTCGTGGTGTCGCTGCTGGGCGTGGTGATGCTGGCCGGTTCGATGTCGCTGGCCGATGTGGTTTCGGCTCAGGCGCTGCCCTTTATAATCGTGCAGCCGCTGGCTTTCTTCGTGTTCGTGGCCGGCACCGCAGCGGAGTTGAACCGCACGCCCTTCGATATGGCCGAGGCGGAGTCCGAGCTAATCGCCGGATACCACACCGAGTACAGCGGAATAAAATTCGCCATGATACAGGCCGCCGAGTTCGGCGGGGTGATGGTTGCGTCGGCAGTCATCACCACCCTGTTCCTCAGCGGCTGGGAAGGCCCCCTTGACCAATGGCTGGGCTGGCTGTGGTTCCTGCTCAAGGTGATGGCGGTCGCCACGGTGTTCATCTGGGTGCGGGCCACCTTCCCGCGCCTGCGGATTGACCAGCTCTTGGCCCTTGCCTGGAAGTTCCTGTTGCCCGCCAGCCTGATAAACCTGTTAGCCACTGCGCTGGAGGTCTACTTCCTGCGCGACGACGCCGGTATGCTGACCCGCGGCGACCTGGGGATTATGACCGGAATCAACCTGGCCGTGATGGTGGCCTGCATATTCATCTTCGGCAACCTGATGCGGGAAAAGGTTCGGCCCGTTACTCCCGTCCGGGGCGGCGCGCCCAATCTTCCCCCTGGCATAACCGTGGTGGAGGCGGACTGATATGTACGGGATCGCTATGGTGAAAGGATTGATGGTCACCCTGAAGAACCTGACCAAGAAGCCCTTCACGGTGCAGTACCCGGAAGAGCGGCTGAAACAGCACCCCCGCTTCCGGGGCGAGGAGTTCGTCTGGTACGAGGAGCGGTGCACCGGCTGCGCTTCCTGCGCCAAGTATTGCCCGCTGGGTATCATTAAGATTGTCACCAGCCCCAGCGAAACCGCCGTTCCCCAAGGCGACAAGTACCGGCTGGAGGTTTTCGACATCTCCATCAACCGCTGTATGTTCTGCGGTCTGTGCGTGGAAGCCTGCCCCTACGACGCGCTGTTCATGGGCAGCGGCTTCGAGCAGGGGCGGTATTCCCGCCAGGATATGGTCATCACCATTGACGAGCTGCGCCAAGCCGACAAACACCCCAGCACCTTCTTCCGGCCCCAGCTTGAATCCCAGGAATATGATCCCCGCGCGGGCAGACCGTTGCATTGGCAGCAGGTGGGCCGCGAGTCGTGGCAGTGGCACCAGCGCGAGAAGGCCGGAATGCGTGTCGCCGGACTGCCGGCCCCGGAGGACGGCGGCGCGGAAAATGGGCGAATACTCCCTCCTTCCCAGAGGGAAGGTTAGGGCAGGGGCGTCCCCGGATGCTGTTCCAGGAAGTCGTGTTTTGGCTGCTTACGCTGGTGGCCGTCGGGTCGGCGCTGGGAGTTGTGCTGATACGCGACCTGTTTCGGGCCGCTCTGTTGCTGGTGGCGGTGTTTGTGGCCGTGGGCGGCTACTTCGTTTTGCTCAGCGCCGAATTTCTGGCAGTGGTGCAGGTGCTGATTTACGCCGGAGCAATATCGGTTCTGATTATCTTTGCCGTGATGCTGACCCGCGACGTGCAGCGCGGCAACCCGCCCAACCGCCTTCAGATTCCCGCTGCGGTACTCGCGGCGTTGCTGCTGGCGGCGCTGGTGGCCGTGGCCGTGGATACGCAGTGGAATTTCCTTCCCGACGAAGGAAGGGAAAGCGTTGACTTGGTGCAGACCGGCGCCGTTGCCAACATTTCCGCCGAAAGCCTGGAGCGGGCCGGGTTGACCGGAGCCGCCGAGCAAGAAGCGGCGCAGAGCGCAGGTTTGGCCGACCTGCTGATAGGGAAGTACGTGCTGCCCTTTGAGGCCGTGTCGGTGCTGTTGCTGGCCGCCTTGATCGGCGCGCTGGCCTTGGTGCGGCCCCAAGCCCCGGCGGGCGGCGTTGCGTCCGGCGAGTCTAGTCCGCCCGTATTCCCTCCCTCGGGAGAGGGTTAGGGTGGGGGCGCGCCATGTCCTTTGAAGCCTTCATGATCGTCGCGGCGGTGCTGTTTTGCATCGGGCTGTACGGTTCGCTGGCCCGCCGCAACGTGCTGGCCGTGCTGATGTCCATCGAGCTGATGTTCAACGCAGTAAACGTCACGCTGGTGGCGATGGCGAAGTACCTGGCCCCGGCCAGCTTGCAGGATGACATAAGCGCTGCGCTCACCGGGCAGGTGTTCGCCGTGTTCGTCATAACCGTTGCGGCGGCGGAGATCGCCCTCGGCCTCGGCATCGTGTTCGCCATGTATCGCACGAACGAGTCGGTGGACCTCACCGAAGCGTCGGCGATGAGAAACTAGGGCCGGAATATGTGGGTCGAATTCAGAAAGGCATCCAACCTGATGCTGGCGGAAATGTGGAAGGAGGTCCTCGAGGGCGAG
This sequence comes from Dehalococcoidia bacterium, assembly GCA_965213725.1. Classification (GTDB taxonomy): domain Bacteria; phylum Chloroflexota; class Dehalococcoidia; order Lucifugimonadales; family UBA3495; genus VXOI01. The sequence continues at coordinate 251,461 of OZ243924.1, read as the reverse complement.
GGTCTGCCGGCCCGTATCCTGCCGGAAGGCGACATCCTCGACTGGAGCGAGCGCATACCCTTCAACGTCTATGTCCCCAAGGGGCGGGAACACGTGGCCGAGGAGATACTGAGGAAACTGTAGATGGTCACCGAAGCCGCCGTCTGGGCCATATTCCTGCTTCCCCTGGGATCTTTCGTTCTGATTGCCCTGGTCATCCGGCCGTTTCTAAATCGGTGGCCTCTGCTGGCCGCCGTCAGTACCATCGGCTCGCTCGCCGCGGCCACGGTGCTGGCGGCGCTGACCCTGCGGTCAGTGATCCTCGGGAATACCGCCGTCTTCAATACTTGGGAATGGCTGTCCTTCGGCGGCGCTGCCATCGAGATGGGACTGCTGGTGGATCCGCTCACTGCGGTGATGCTGGTGGTGGTGACTTCCATCAGCCTGCTGATTCAGATTTATTCCGTGGGATATATGCAGGGCGATCCGGGATTCGCCCGGTACTTCGCCTATATGTCCCTGTTCACCGCCTCGATGCTGGGGCTGACCCTTTCCAGCAACATTATCCAGCTATACGCTTTCTGGGAACTGGTGGGTGTATCGTCCTACCTGCTCATAGGCTTCTGGCACGAGCGGCCCTCGGCGGCGGCGGCGGCCAAGAAGGCGTTCATCATCACAAGGATCGGGGACGCGGGATTCCTGATTGCCATCCTGTATCTGTTCTTCAAGGCCGACGACTTCGCTGCCGCCGGGCTGAACGCCTTCCATATCCCCGACATCTGGCAAGCGGCGCAACCGCTGGCCGCCGGCGGCGCGATACTGGCCGGGGCGTCGCTGACCTGGATGGCGCTGGGCATCTTTGCGGGAGCCGTGGGCAAGTCGGGCCAGTTTCCGCTCCACGCTTGGCTGCCCGACGCCATGGAAGGCCCGACGCCGGTGAGCGCGCTGATTCACGCCGCCACGATGGTTGCGGCCGGAGTGTTTCTGGTGGCGCGCTTTTTCCCCGTGTTCCAACAGTCGGACACCGCCATGGCCGTGGTGACCCTGATCGGCGTCTTCACCGCCCTCATGGCCGCCACCATGGGCCTGGTGATGAACGACATAAAGCGGGTGATGGCCTATTCCACGGTCAGCCAGCTTGGCTATATGATGGCCGCGCTGGGATTGGGGGCATACGCCCCGGCCATCTTCCACCTAGTCACGCACGCGGTATTCAAGGCCCTGCTGTTCCTGGGCGCGGGAAGCGTGAATCATGCCAGCGGCACGTTCGATATGCGGTACATGGGGGGGTTGTGGCGCTATATGCCCGCCACCTACCTGCTGGTGGTTATAGCCGCCCTCAGCCTCATCGGCATCATCCCCTTGGCCGGGTTCTGGAGCAAGGATGAAATCCTGCTGGCCGCCTTTGACGGGAACAGCCATTTTGCGGACTGGATCAACGTCATTTCCTTCGTAGGGCTGCTCCTAGGGGTAATTCTCACCGCTTTCTACACCGTGCGGATGGTGATGCTCACCTTCTACGGCGAGTTCCGCGGCGGTATTGCCCAAGAAGATGCCGACCTGCATCGTGAAAGACAAGGCGAAGAAGCCCAGGCCCCGGGCCATACTGACGGCCGCGGCCAAGGCGAAGAGGACAAAGCCACCCGCCAGGGACACGGCGGCGTTCACTTGGCGGAGTCTCCGCTGGTCATGGTGGCGCCGATGGCGGTTCTGGGACTGGGAGCTGTCGCTGTCGGCTACGTGATCAACCCGCAATGGATCGCCTTCCTGACTGTGCCGGTACACTGGGTGACCGGCTTCGTGGCCGACGGCCTTCACGTTGCTACCGGGGGGGAAGGACACGCCGAGTTGCCCAAGTTCGACTGGGCCATCGCAGGCATTTCCACTGCCGCTGCCGCAGGCGGGTCGCTGCTGGGTCTGGCGGTGTATGGACTGCGGCGAGACCAGACGCGGGAGCCGCTGAGATTGCTGGGGCCGATTCATGAACTGCTCTCGCAAAAATACTATGTGGACGCACTATACGAAGGGCTTATAGTCAGGCGCAGCTTCTACCGCTTCTTTGCCGGGTTTACCAATTGGCTGGACCGGCGCATAGTTGACGGTTTCGTGGACCTGGTTGGCTGGTTCTTCCGCAACATCGGTTCAGCGGTCGGGCGGCTCCAGACCGGGCAGACGCAAGCCTACGCCACCGCCGTGGCGCTGGGGTCGCTGCTAATTATTCTGGGCTTCCTGCTGGCCTGAAGCGGGAACAAGGAACGACATCGCCGATATGGCAACCGAGTTCAATGGACTTTTGACGGCAACGGTGTTCCTGCCTGCGGCGGGGGCGGTTCTGTTGCTGCTCTTGCGCGGCCACCGCCTGATTCGCGGGGCGGCGGTGGCTGTGTCGGTGGCCGAACTGGTGCTGGCCCTCTTGGTCTTCGCATTCTTCAACCGGGCTGAGGACGCCGCGCGATTCCAGTTCGTTGACCAGTTTGCCTGGATACCGGACATCGGACTCAAGGCGTCATACCTGCTGGCGGTGGACGGGCTGTCCGCCCCGCTGGTGGCGCTGACCGGACTGCTGGGCCTTTGCGCCGTGCTGTCCTCGTGGCACGTCACGCTGCGAGTGAAGGAATACTTTTTCTGGCTGCTGCTGCTCCAGTCGGCGGTCATGGGGGTGTTCACTTCGCTCGACCTGTTGCTGTTCTTCCTGTTCTGGGAATTGGAGCTGGTGCCGATGTATATGCTCATCTCCATCTGGGGAAGCGGGCGAAAGGAATACTCGGCAATGAAGTTCCTCATCTTTACCATCCTGGGCAGCGCCTTCATGCTGGTAGCCATCGTCGCGGTGTTCCTCACGCCCGGCATCGGCACCTTCAACCTGATCGAACTGTCTGGGCCCGGCGCAATGTTGACTGCCGCCGCGACGCTGATACCGCTGGCGTGGCTTTTCTGGCTGTTCTTCGTCGCCTTCGCGGTAAAGCTGCCCACCTGGCCCCTCCACACCTGGCTGCCCGACGCGCACACCGACGCGCCCACCGCCGCCAGCGTGATGCTGGCCGGGGTGCTGCTGAAGATGGGCGGCTACGGCTTGTTGCGCGTCAACGTCGGTCTGTTCCCCGGCCAAGCTGAGCAGTTCGCCTGGGTGCTGGTGACCTTGGGAGTGGTCAGCGTCCTCTACGGCGCAGTCGTTACCATGCGCCAGACCGACCTCAAGCGCCTCATCGCCTACTCCAGCGTCAGCCACATGGGGCTGGTGATGCTGGGCATCGGCTCGGTGGGAGTAGCCAGCGGGAGTCTCACCGTCACGGGCCTGAGCGGCGCGGCGATGCAACTTTTCACCCACGGCACCATCACGGGGCTGCTGTTCCTAGCGGTGGGTCTCGTCTATGAAAAGGCCCACACCCGCTACATTCCCGACCTCGGAGGGCTGGCGGGACGGATGCCCCTGGTTGCCGCTGCAATGCTGATTGCCGGGCTGGCCTCGCTGGGCCTGCCGGGGCTGAGCGGCTTCGTGTCCGAGCTGCTGGTGTTCTTGGGCGCCTTCCGGGCCTATGACTGGCCCACGGTACTGGCGGTGCTGGGCATCGTGCTGGCGGCCGGATACATCCTGTGGATGATGGAGCGGGCCTTCTTTGGAGCGCGCCGCGAGCGGTTCGCCGATTTGACCGACGCTTCTTTGGTGGAGGCCGTCCCGCTGGCGCTGATGGTTGTCTGCATCATCGGCATTGGGGTCTATCCCGCCCTGTTGACCGACGTGTTCGACTCGGCCCTGGAACCTATGATAAAGGCCATAAACGGCGGCTAGTCGAGAATGAACGCCCACGACCTATACGTAGTTTCGCCGTACCTGGCCATGGCCGGGGCGGCGGCTCTTGTCATCATTTTCGACCTGCTGCTTCCGCGCAGAATGCACGGACTGCTGCCCTACCTAGCGTTCCTGCTGCTGGCCGGGCCATTCATCCTAAGCCTGGCGCAGTTCTACGATTTGGGGCTGTCCGCCAATCTTGTGCGGAATGGCGAGGGCGGCGCAGAGGCCAGCATACTTCTGGGCAGCTTGTCCGTTGACCGGTTCGCGCTGTTCTTCAACTTCCTGGTGACCGGGGCAGTAGCTCTGGTGGTGCTGGCTTCGACGGACTATGTGCGTCTGCTGCCCAGGTTCCAGGGGGAGTATTTTGGCTTGCTCCTGTTCTCTGCCACCGGCATGATGCTGCTGGCGGCGGCGACGGAACTGATAACCATCTACGTGGCCCTGGAGTTGACCACCCTGCCGCTGGCGGCCTTGGGCGCCTTCCTGATGACCGGACGCTCCAGTGAGGCCGGGATCAAGTTCCTCATCATTGGCGCGATCAGCTCGGCCCTGTTGCTCTACGGCATGGCCTTGGTGTTCGGCTTCACCGGGAGCACGCAGCTTGCGGACATCTCCGCGGCCGTCGAGCGGGCCGGAGGTGGCGCTGCCTTCGGAAACTACGCCCTGCTGGTGGGCTTGGTGCTGCTGGTGGCCGGATTTGGCTTCAAGATTTCCGCCGCTCCTTTCCAGATGTGGGTGCCCGACGTATATGAGGGCGCGCCCACTCCGGTGGTTGCCTTCCTGTCCGTTGCCAGCAAAGCCGCCGGTTTCGCCGTGCTGCTGCGGGTGATGTTCACTGGCTTCTTCGACGTGTCGCTGGACTGGGCCGTGCTGCTCGCGGCTCTCGCTGCCGCCTCGATGACCATCGGCAACGTTGTTGCCATCGCGCAGAGCAACATCCGGCGGCTGTTTGGATACAGCACCATCGCCCACGCCGGCTATCTGCTGGTGGGAGTGGCGGCCGGTGTGCAGGCCGCGCAGAGCGGGCTGCCCAACGTCATAGAAGATACGCCCGTGTTCGCCGCCATCGGCCCGGACAGCGTGCTGTTTTACCTGGGGGCCTATACCGCTGCCAACCTGACCGCCTTCTTCGCCATTGCCGCCATTGGCGAGCGGGTGGGCAGCGACCGCATCAATGACTACGCCGGGCTGGTCACCCGGTCGCCGGCCCTCGCCATCACGCTGGCCCTGGCCTTGATTGCCCTAATCGGCGTCCCGCCTACCGGCATATTCATCGCCAAGCTCTACGTGTTCACCGCCGCCGTGGATAGCGGCTTGGCCTGGCTTGCCATTGTGGGAGTGGTGAACAGCGCGGTGTCTGCCTATTACTATGTGCGAGTCATCCGCCTGATGTTCCTGCAACAACCCCCGGCAGCGCCCGATGCCCGGCCCGCACGCAACCCGGCGCCATGGGCGGCGATGGGAATTGCGGCGGCCTTGCTGGTCTTCATGGGCGTGGCCCCCGGGTTCGTGATGGAGGCGGCCGGCGCAGCCGTGCGAGGGCTGGGAGTGTAGCCCTGTCAGGGAATGTAGCCTTTTCATACCGGCGTTCATCCCAAGTTTGTCGAAGGACGGGGGCAGGCGTGTTATCATCAGCCGGAACTGCATCAGCCGAAACTGTATGATAGCCGTCATCGCCCGAATTCCGGCGCTGCCGCCGGAGACAAAGCGTCTTTTAAGGCCGCGGCGCCAAAGTGGTGATCCGCAGGAAAACCGAACTCAGCCAGGCGGCGTAAGGGGCACCTGACAATATGAGCCCGGATACAATCTCAATCATTCGAGACATTTTCGTGATACTGGCCGCCGGGGCGTTTGCCGCCCTGTGTCTGACCCTTTTCGTGCTGATAGTCAAACTGTACCGGCCTCTGCGGGAAACTGCTGACAATGCCGCCAAGACTGCCGAAAACCTGCACCGCATAGCAGGGGACATCGCCGGGGTTTCTGGGGAAATCGCCGGCAACCTGGCTCAAACCTCCCGCAATTTGGTGGAACTTACCGAGAACGCCAAGAACGGAACGGAGGAATTGTCCGGCGCTTTCCACACCATTCACCAGGCTTCCGATAACATCGCTGCGGTGGCCCGCACTGCGGCCAGAATAGCCGAGATGGTGGGACGCATCGCCCCACAGGGAGAGGCCGCCGGATCAGTCGCCTCCGGGGTAAGCCCGCTCTTGCGGATGATAAGAGGATTGTTCGGGGGCCTGCGCGGAGGCGGGGCCGGCTGAGCGAAGCGGCAAGGGTGATTTTGGAGACAGTGCCGGATGTGCCGAATAGAGCCTCCGAGAAAGGCTTAGGAACGGCCATTCACAACCTTTCGGCGGCGTGGAGCTTTAATTGCCGCCACGCGGGGCAGCGCAGGAGCCGCCGAAATCCGGGCAATGATTATTGCCGATACCAAGGCCGTCTCGGAAATTATGAAGGAAGACCAACCCGCCAAAGGAACGGATGAACAACGTCGGCATCATTTACAACAACCGCATATCGGAGGCCCTCGACCTCAGCATGGCTATCCTGCACGAGTTGGATCTGCCGGAGGGTAGCTGGTACTCGCCTGCCGAGAACCTGGAATCGCTGGCTGCGCGGGCCGAGGGAACCGATCTGGTGATTACTGTGGGCGGCGACGGCACCATTCTGCGGGCGGTGCAATTCTCTGCTCCCGCCGGTATCCCCATTGTAGGCATTAACATGGGGCGTCTTGGGTTTATGACCGAACTCACGGTTGATGAGGCCCTGCCCAAGCTGCCCAGCTACCTCAAGGGCGGGCGCCGCATTGATGAACGCAATATGCTCCAGGCCACCGTTACCCGGGGCGGCTCCACCATCAAGCAGGGGCCATATCATGCCCTCAACGACTTCGTTGTCGCCCGCGGCGCGGCCTCGCGCGTCGTTTCCATTGCGGGAACCATAGACGGCGCCCAGGTCTCCACCTTCCGGGCTGACGGATTGATACTGTCCACCGCAACCGGCAGCACCGGCTACAACTTGGCGGTGGGCGGGCCTATTCTGGACCCGGAGTCGGACGCACTGGTTCTGAAAACCGTGGCGGCCCACATGGGGCTTACCGCCGCGCTGGTGCTGCGCTCCGGGGCCGAAGTGTCGCTGCAACTGGAAGGCTACCAGCCCGCCGTCCTCAGTGTGGACGGCTACAAAGACTACGATCTCCAGCCCGGCGACCGGGTGGACCTGTCGCAAAGTCCCTACAAGGCGACGTTCCTGCGGGCTAACCCTCCGTCCTATTTCTTCGGCACCCTTACCCGCCGCCTTGGATTCAGCATTCGAGGCCAGTAGGAGATACCCATTTTGTCTGATACCGATACCGATACTGAATCCCGGCCCGTCCAGTTCGAGAACACCATCGAAAGCTCCCGCCCCTTCGACGGGCGCATCTTTAGCGTGCGGGTGGACACGGTGGAACTTCCCAGCGGGCGGCGCACCATCCGCGAAGTGGCGGAGCATTCCGACGCCGTTTGCATGATTCCCGTAGATGGCGACGGCAACGTTCTGCTGGTGCGCCAGTACCGCAAGCCTACGGAGTCGTCGTTGCTGGAGGCCCCGGCGGGCGGCGTGGAAGCAGGCGAAGTATCCGAGGATACCGTACTGCGGGAATTGCAGGAGGAAGTGGGCTACACCGCCGCCCGTCTGCGCCACCTCGCCAGTTTCTGGGTCGCCCCTGGCTGGGCCACCGAGCGGATGCACGCCTACCTGGCTACCGGCCTGACGCCCTCCAAGCTGTCCGCCGACGATGACGAAAACATCGAGGTGGTGCGAGTGCCTTTCGCCGACGCCGTGACGATGATTCAGACCGGCGAAATTCACGACGCCAAGACCATCGCCGCCCTGCTGCTGGCCCAGCCATTGCTGGCGGAGGGGTATCTGCATGAGCAGGCGGCATAATAGCCGGGGGTGATTCACTCCCTTTTTGTGGTATAGTATTGCGCGGCTTGGATTGCGTCGGCCGGTCAGGCGGCGGAGGCGTTCCGGGCTAGGAACAATCGGGAGGAAATAGGGCAATATGCTGGAGCATGATGTCCTGGTAATCGGCGCCGGTCTTGCCGGTATGCGGGCGGCCATCGCGGCCCGCGCCAACGGCGCCAACACGGCGATTATCAGCAAAGTCCACCCCGTCCGCAGCCACTCCAACGCGGCCCAGGGCGGCATCAACGCGGCCCTCACCGACCGCGGCGACGATTGGGAAGACCATGCCTATGACACGGTAAAGGGCAGCGACTTCCTCGGAGACCAAGACGCCATCGAGGTGATGTGCCGTTCCGCAGGCCGCGCCCTTATCGACATGGAGCATTTCGGCGTCACCTTCAACCGGGATGACGAGGGCTACCTCGGAACCCGCGCCTTCGGCGGCCAGCGCCGCGCCCGCACCTTCTTCGTCGGCGACTTCACCGGCCAAGCGCTGCTCCACGTGATGTTCGAGCAGCTCATCAAGTCCGGCGTCCGGCGCTACGAGGAATGGTTTGTAACCTCCCTCATCATCGAGGACAGGCAGGTCTGCGGCGTCTTGGCTTTGGAGATTCGCACCGGGCAGGTCTATGCCATTCGCGCCAAGACGGTCATATTCGCCACCGGCGGCTTGGGCCGAGTGTTCGAGCCCAGCACCAACGCACTCATTGTCACCGGCGACGGGATGGCCTTGGCCTACAACGCCGGCGCCCAGTTGATGGACATGGAGATGGTTCAGTACCATCCCACCACCTTGGCCGGCAGCGGCGTGCTGATTTCCGAAGCCGCCCGCGGCGAGGGCGCTTATCTGCTGGACAAAAACGGCGAACGCTTTATGGAAAAATATGCGCCCAACATGATGGAGTTGGCTTCCCGCGACGTGGTTTCGCGCGCCGAGCAGACGGAAATCAACGCGGGCAACGGCATCAATGGCTGTGTGTTGCTGGACTGCCGCCACTTGGGGGAGTCCCTCATAATGGAAAAGCTGAGCCAGATTCGGGAGATCGGCATCGACCTGGCCGGGGCCGACATGATACGGGAGCCTATCCCCATACGCCCCGGTATGCACTATATGATGGGCGGCATCAAGACCGACGTGGACGGGCTGACCAATCTCCCCGGAGTATATGCGGCCGGGGAATGCGCCTGCGTCAGCGTCCACGGGGGCAACCGCTTGGGGGCCAATTCCCTGCTGGATACCATAGTATTCGGCGAGCGCTCCGGCAACCACGCCGCCGAAGCCGCCCGCAGCGTGGACTACGTGGAGTTCAACGTGGAGCAGGCCGTCAGGAATGAAGAAAAGCGCATCCAGGAGCTGCTGGAACGTCCCACCAACGGAGACCGCATCGCCAGCGTCCGCTTGGGCATGGGCGAGTCCATGAACCGCAATCTCGCCGTTTTCCGTAACCAGGAGGGCATGGAGGAATCGCTGGACGACTTGGAACGGCTTCAGGAGCGGCTCAAGACGGTGCCGGTGGAAAACAAAGGCAAGGTATTCAACACCGACTTGGTGTTCGCGCTGGAATTGGGCTTTATGCTCGACTGCGCCCCGCCCATCGTGGTCAGCGCCATTGACCGCAAAGACAGCCGCGGCGCCCAGGCCCGCACCGACTATCCCGACCGGGACGACGAAAACTGGATGAAGCATCTGGTAGTGACCAAGGGCGAAACCGGCCCCGAAATTTCCTACTCGCCGGTCAGCATCACCCGGTGGGAACCGGAGGAACGGAAATACTAGGAAAGGGCCTCAATAATGCCCTCTTAGTCATTGAGAGGGCCGGGAGAGGGCTGGGGAATAAGGCGGCGGGGATATAGACACTGAGAGAAAGGATATTAGCCGATGAACGTCACCATCAGGGTGCGGCGCCAGGATCCGGAAGCGGAGAATGCCGCGCCTTTCTGGCAGGACTACCCCCTGGAGATCGAAGACAATGCCACCGTCCTTGATGCCCTGATCAAAATCAGGGAGGACTTGGACGGCACGCTGAGTCTCCGCTGCTCGTGCCGCAGTTCCATTTGCGGCTCGTGCGCCATGCGCATCAACGGCCATGCCGGTCTTGCCTGCAAGACCCAGGCCGCCGGTTCGCTCATGGAAGGCGACATAATCGAGGTCGAGCCTGCGGGCAATATGCCGGTCATCAAGGACTTGGTGGTCAACTTCGACCTCTTCTGGGACAAGATTATGGAGGTCGAACCCTACCTCCAGCCCCAGGGCCCGGAACCGGAGCAGGAATACGTTGTTTCCAACGAGTCCATGCTTCACCTGTCCGGCGTCACCGCCTGCATCATGTGCGGCGCCTGCGTGTCCGACTGCACCGTGATGGAAGTTGACCCGTCGTTCCTCGGCCCGGCGGCCTTGGCCAAGGCTTACCGTTTTACCGCTGACCCCCGGGACGGCGACGACGAGGGCGTTTCCAAGGAACGATTGGAGCAGTTGAACGCTCCTTCCGGGATATGGGACTGCACCCGTTGCTTGGAGTGCGTCCAAGCCTGCCCCAAGGGAGTAGCCCCCATGGAGCGCATCATGGCAATGCGCGACCAAGCCATCGCCGCGGGCCTTCACAACACCAACGGAGCGCGCCATACTGAGGCTTTCTCGGAGTCCGTGGAGCATACGGGCACGCTGGACGAGTTGCGCCTCGTCCCCAAGTCCTTGGGGATGACCAACGTGTCCGGCCTGCTGGGATACGCTCCGGTGGCGCTCCAGGCGCTCAGGAAAGGCAAGATGCCGCCCATTATGCACAAGAAGATCGAGGGCATCGAACACGTCCGCCGCATCTTCGAGCAAGTAGATGAGACGGAACGCTAGGGCAGCCATCCCGGCTGTGGAGACTAATCTGAAGGGAGACCAGAGTTGAGGTACGCTTTCTTTCCTGGCTGCGTTTCGCGGGGCGGCTGCCCCGAGCTGTATCCGGCAGCCGTGCTGATCTGCAAGCGCTTGGGCATTGACTTATGGGAAATGCAGGGCGCCTCCTGCACCGGCGCCGGCGTTCTGCAAGAGAAAAACCAACTGCTGGGCGACACGCTGAACGCCCGCACCTTCGCCATGGCCGAGTATTGGGATCTGCCCATAATGACCATTTGCAGCACCTGCCAAGGCGTGATGAGCCAGGCCAATTTCCGCCTGCGAGACCCTGATTACCGCGCCAAAGTCAATGAATACTTGGCCGAAGAGGGTTTGGAATACAAGGGGAACGCCGACCCCAAGCATCTGCTTTGGATCCTCATCGAGGACTACGGGCTGGACAAGCTGGAGGAGCTCATTACTCGCCCGCTGCACGGCGTTCGGCTGGCTCCCTTCTATGGATGCTACCTGGTGCGTCCCACCGACGCCCTGGAGTTCGCCGACAACCCGGAGCGGCAGAATTCGCTGGAGCGCCTGATAGAGATTCTGGGCGCGACGGTGGTGGATTTCTCCGGCAAGACCCGGTGCTGCGGCTTCCCCATCCTGACCATCAACGAACGCAATTCGCTGGCGATGGTGGGCAAGCACACCAGCGAAGCCAAAGATCTGGGCGCCGATGCCATGATCACTCCCTGCCCGCTGTGCCACCTGAACTTGGACAGCTTCCAGCCCAAGGCCGCAGCCCAAGCCGGACGCGAAATCGGCCTGCCCATCCTGCATATGCCCCAAGCTATCGGGCTGGCCATGGGCATTAGTCATCAGGAACTGGGGTTGCGCCGCCATATCGTTAATACCCGCCCCCTGACGACCCGGCTAACCCCGGTTGCCGCTGCGCACTAGCCTCATCGGACAACAGCCCCCTTTGCCATTCTGAGCGAAGCGGAAAGGCTTGCGCCACGGCGCAGGCGCCCCCCGTTCGCTCAAAGCGGCAAAGGGGCGCGTTTGCATCGGAGTCATCATGCAACAGCCCCAACCTCCAACCCAGACCCTTCCCGAAGACTGGCAGACCGCGCTGGCCATCGTGGCCCACCCGGACGACCTGGAGTACGGGGCCGCCAGCGCCGTAGCCAAGTGGACGGCGCAGGGAAAGAGAATCGTCTACGTGATGGTGTCGCAGGGGGAAGCGGGGATTGACGGGATGCACCCGTCGGAAACGGGGCCGTTGCGCTCCCAAGAGGAAATCAACGCCGCCGGGGCGGTGGGCGTGGACGTCGTGGAGTTCCTGGGCCACCCGGACGGCGTCATCGAATACGGCTTGCCGTTGCGCCGCGACCTCAGCCGCGTCATCCGGCGCTACCGGCCGGACGTGATTCTGACCCTGAGCCACCGATTGCAATTCCCCACCGGCCACCTGAATATGGCTGACCACCGGAACGTGGCGATAGCGGTGTTTGACGCCGCGCGGGACGCCGGCAACCGTTGGATCTTCACCGAGCTGCTGGACGAAGGGCTGGAGCCGTGGAACAACGTCCGGTTCGTTGCGGCCTTCGGCCCGTCCGCCGCCACCCACGGCATAGACGTAACCGGCTACTGGGAAATGGGCCTGGAGTCCCTGCGTCAGCACCAAGTCTACCTGGATCACCTGGGCCCTGACGCCGCCAATACTTTCGACTTCCTCACCGCCCACGCCGTCGAATCCGGCCAAGCCTTCGGCTGCGAGCACGCGGTGTTCGCCGAGCTGGTGCTGATTAACGAGCCCTGGGGTTAGTCAAACAGCTCCGCCACGCGACAGGCGAATCCCGGCGCCACGTCCTCGCCGTCCAGAAAGTCGTTTTCGGTCAGATGGGTAATGTCATCCAGGGAGCGGTACACAACGGCAGTGCGGCTTAAGGGGTGGATGACCCAAACAAGCCGGACTCCGGCGCGCAGCCAGTCCTCCACCTTTTCCCGCACTTCGCGCCGTGTGTCGCTAGGCGAAACCACTTCAGCCACTAGGTCGGGGGCCAGTTCGATGAAGCTGTCGGGTATTTCGTCTACCCGCAGGCGGCTTTGGGCTACAAAGGCGACGTCAGGAGCGCGCACAGTGTCTGGATCGCGCCGTAGAATGAAGCCTGTTTCTGCGGCGAATACCCGCCCAAGCCCATGCGAGCGGACATGGCCGCCCAGAATTACCCCGGTGTTCATGGCGGCGTAACCGTGCCGCCCTCCGGCAGGCGCCATCTCGTACACTTTCCCCTTGACCAGTTCCATCCGCCGCTCGCCGGAGGCTAGGCGTTCCAGATCCTCGGCGGTGAACAGCTTTTTCAGCGTGCGCATCGAGTTACCCCCGCAGGGTCGGCACCACTTCACGATATGCTTCGATGGTGCGTTCGATGTCTTCCTCGTTGTGAACGGCGGATGGATAGTACTTCTGCCCGCCTTTAAGGATGCCGCGCTCCAGCAGGCCGGCGTTGAGGCGGGCCATCATGGCGCCGTCGCCCATCAGTATGTCGCGGTAGCTGGACACCGGCTGTTCGGTGAAGCAGAAGTCGAAGATCGCGTCTTCGCCACAGCTTTGCGCCGGAATGCCATGCTCTTCGCACAATTCCTTCATGGCGTTGCGGAGCGCCGCTCCCGCGCCGTGAACGCGGCGGTAGGCGTCGGGGTCGTCACGCAGCGTCTCCAGCGTGGCCAGTCCGGCGGCGCAGGCCACCGGGTTGCCGCTCAGCGTGCCTACCTGGCTGACGAAGGTGTCGCTGTCCACCTCGCCCCGGTCATAGACCGACATAATGTCGGCCCGCCCTAGGATGGCGGCCAGCGGATACCCGCCGCCCATTATCTTGCCCACGGAGCAGAGGTCGGGCGTAACGCCGTAGAATTCCTGCGCCCCTCCGTAAGCTAGGCGGAAGCTGGTTACCACCTCGTCGAAAATCAAGGGAATGCCGTAGCGGGCGGTGATGTCGCGCAGCCCTTGCAGGAAACCGGGGCGCGGGGCGATGATGCGCTGGATCGGCTCCACAATGACTGCCGCCAGCTCTTCGTGGTGGGACTGGATGATGGCTTCGGTGGTAGACAGGTCGTTGAACGGGGCGATGAGCATCAGGTCTGCGATGGCCTTGGGGATGCCGCCGGTGCTGGCCTCGGATTGGGGGAATTCCAGCGAGGCGCTGGGAGTCACGCTCATCATGGAATAATCGCTGCTGCCGTGGTAGCCGCCCTCGAACTTCAGCACCTTTTCTCTCCCGGTGAAGGCCCTGGCGATGCGCATGGCTTGGAAGCAAGCGTCGGTGCCGCTGGTGGTGAAACGGACCTTGTCGGCGCAGGGGATGGCCTCCGCCAGCATTTCGGCCAGCATAACGGCCTTGTCGTTGTTGGCGAAGAAGGTGCTGCCCTGCTCCACCGTCTTGATAACCGCCTCCACCACGTAGGGGTGGGCGTGGCCCAACAGCATCGGCCCGCTGCCCATCAGCCAGTCCACATACTCGTTGCCGCTGACGTCCCATACTCGGGAACCCTTGCCGCGGGCGATAAGGAAGTCCTGTTCCGGGTTGAAGTGGAGGTTGCCGGTGTTGCCGCCCGGCAGGTAGCGGCCCGCTTTTTCCAGCAGGCGTTGTTCGTCAGGAGTTCGGTTGGGCATGGCGGCCTCCAGAAGGCAGTCTTTTGATGGTTTGGAAATTCCTTGTGACCAGAGAAAAAGGTGACCAGAGAAAAAGTGTGCGTCAATTATACTCCCGACATAACGAAATCTGCTCGGTTGACAACCGCAACCGAGCAGATTTTCCTTGGCTTTGCCTCCCGCGACGACCCCAAGCCGGTATTGACGGAGCGTCTACCCCCCGGACTTGGCCCGGTTCATCACCTCGACCAGTTCCTTCACGCTGGCCGCGGAGCTTTGCAGGGCCGCCTGCTCTTCCGGCGTCAGACGAATCTCGATGACTTGTTCCATGCCGCCCGCGCCCAGCTTGACCGGCACGCCGACGCACAGCCCGTCAATGCCGTATTCGCCCTGCAAGTAGGCGCAGGCGGGCAGGATGCGCTTCTTGTCCAGCAGCACCGCCTCCACCATCTGGGTAATCGCCGCCGAGGGGGCGTAGTAGGCGCTGCCTTCCTTGAGCAGTTGAACGATTTCGCCGCCGCCCTGCCGGGTGCGCCGCACCAGTTGCTCCACCTTCTCTTCCGCCATCAGCTCGCTGATGGGGATGCCCCCGACGGTGGTGTACCTCACCAGGGGAACCATGTCGTCGCCGTGGCCGCCCAGCACGTAGGCTTGGACGTCCTCCACCGACACGTCCATTTCTTGGGCGATGAAGGTGCGGAAACGGGCCGTGTCGAGAACGCCGGCCATGCCGAAGACGCGCTGGCGGGGGAAGCCGCTGGCCTCGTAGATATTCTGCACCATGGCGTCCAGCGGATTGGTGACCGGGATGATGATGCAGTTGGGGGAATGTTTGACCACCTGCTCGGTGACCGAGGTGGTGATGCGCATATTGGTGAGCAGCAGATCGTCGCGGCTCATGCCAGGGCGGCGGGCGATGCCAGCGGTGATGACCACGACGTCGGAACCGGCGGACTCTTCGTAGCCGTTGCTGCCGGTGATGCGGGCGTCGGTGCCCAATACCGGCCCGGATTCCAGCATATCCAGAGACTTGCCCTGCGGCAGGTCTTCTACTATATCTACTATCACTACGTCGGCGTAGCCCAGTTGGTGTATGCGCTGTGCGGTGGTTGCGCCGACGTTGCCCGCGCCGACCACGGTTACTTTGCTTCGCATTGGCTGGTTCTTCCTCCGATATGGGGCAGCCCGCATTCGGTGCTGCCGGGGATTGGCAGAGGGGAATCCCGGCGACTCCCCTCTGAATGACCTGTTGCCGGTTTCCTGCGCCATAGGCCGGCCGGCGTGGGGGCGAACCCCCACTGCCCTGCCCCTACCCTAGGTGCTATTTTGCTAAAGCGCGTCCACAATCGCGTTCAGAGTGGCGCTGGGGCGCATGGCTTTGGCGGCCATTTCGTCATTGGGGATGTAGTAGCCGCCGATGTCCACCGGCTGTCCCTGCGCGTCGTTCAGCTCCTGAACGATTTTTTCCTCGTTGGCGGCCAACTGTTGAGCCACCGGGATAAATCGGGCTTGCAACTCGGCATCCCGAGTCTGCTTTGCCAGCGCTTCCGCCCAGTACAGGGCTAGGTAGAAGTGACTGCCCCGGGTGTCCAGTTCGTTCACGCGGCGCGAAGGCGCCCGGCGTTGCTCCAAATGCTCCCCGATTGCTTGATCCAGGGTATCCGCTATGATTTGGGCCCTGTCGTTCTTGAACACTTGGGCGCAATGCTCGAAGGACGCGACGAGGGCGCAGAATTCACCCAGGGAATCCCAACGCAGGTGGCCCTCCTCCATGAACTGCTGCACGTGCCTGGGGGCCGACCCGCCGGCGCCGGTCTCAAACATGCCGCCGCCCTTTAGCAGAGGGACGACCGAAAGCATCTTGGCGCTGGTGCCCAATTCCAAGATGGGGAAGAGATCGGTCAGGTAATCACGCAACACGTTGCCGGTCACGGAAATAGTGTCCTGACCGGCCCTGCTCCGCGCCATGGTGAACTTTATCGCGTCCATGGGGGCCATTACCCGAATGTCCAGCCCGGCCGTGTCATGGGCCGGGAGATATTGGTTCACCTTCTTGATTAGCTCGGAATCGTGAGCGCGGTTGCTGTCCAGCCAGAAGATGGCTGGCGAGCCGGTGATTCTCGCCCGGTTGACCCCCAGCTTGACCCAGTCTTCAATCGCTGCGTCTTTGGTCTGGCACATCCGAAAGATGTCGCCTTCCTCAACGCTCTGTTCCATTAGGGCGGCTCCCGAGGCGTCCACGACCCGAATCGTCCCGTTGCCGGGAGCGGTGAAGGTCTTGTCGTGAGACCCATACTCTTCGGCGGCTTGGGCCATCAGCCCGACGTTGGCGACGCTGCCGATGGTGGCAGGATCAAACGCTCCGTTCTCTTGGCAGTCTTCAATAACCGCCTGATATAGAGTGGAGTAAGAGCGGTCGGGAATCATTGCGATGGTGTCGTGCAGCTCGTTGTCCGGCCCCCAGGTGCGGCCGCCATCGCGGATAATCACCGGCATACTGGCGTCAATGATCGTGTCGCTCGGCACGTGGAAATTGGTGATTCCCCGGCCGGAGTTCACCATGGACAGTTCGGGGCGCGCGCTGTATACCGCCTGGATTTCCGCTTGGATTTCCGCCCGCTTGTCCTCGGGAAGGGCCTGAATCTTTGTCAGGAGCTCCGCAACGCCATTGTCGGGGTCAACCCCAACCTCTTCCAGTGCGCTCGCGTGCTTGGCAAACACGTTCTCGTAGTAAACCGATACGCAATGACCGAATATGATTGGGTCGGACACCCGCATCATGGTTGTCTTCAGGTGCAGCGAGAGCAGCACGCCATCATCTTTGGCGTTTGCCATTTCTGCGGCGTAGAAATCGCGCAACTCGCGCACATTCATGGCGGCGCAATCTATGATTTCGTTGGCTAACAAGGGGATTCCGGCCTTGAGCGCGGTCACGCTGCCGTCGCCGGCCACAAACTCGATGGTTGCCGACCCCGGCGCCGCCACGGTTAGCGCCTTCTCGCTGCCGTAGAAATCCCCGCTTTTCATGTGGCCCACGCGGGTCTTGGAGACTTCCGGCCAGTCCTGCATCATCCGGTGGGGATTGCGTTTGCCATGCTCCTTCACCGAGTTGGACGACCGGCGGTCGGAGTTTCCTTGCCGCAGCACCGGGTTCACCGCGCTGCCGACCACCCGGGAAAAGCGGGCCCGGGCCTCCCGTTCTTCATCTGTTGCCGGATCGTCCGGGTAGTCGGGAATGTTATACCCTTTGTCCTGCAACTCCCTGATTGCCCCTTTCAACTGGGGGATAGAGGCGCTGATATTGGGCAGCTTGATGATGTTCGCGGAAGGATCCTCTGATAGTTCGCCCAACATTGTCAGATAGTCAGGGATTCTCTGCTCATCTGTCAGATTGTCGGGGAAATTGGCGATAATGCGGCCAGTCAACGAGATGTCCCAAGTATCCAGTTCGATGCCGGCCCCCTTGGTAAAGGCCTGGAGAATCGGCAGCAACGAGTGCGTGGCCAAGGCCGGAGCCTCATCAATCTTGGTGTAAATGATCTTGGCCGCTTCTGGCATTTTCCTCTCCTCAGGAAGCAAGTTTCTCTGGCCGCCGCCAGTTGACAAGGGATGTTCAGCCACTGGCCGGGCCATAAAATCGGTAAAATTATACAACCCATCCGCCCTAGGCGGTAGCCCCGCCCGGCGGCGGCGAATTGAAGCAACCCCCAATACGGTATAGACTGATGCGGAACCGCGCCGGAAAATCTGCGGGCGTAACGAGGGCTATGGCCGAGGACGAAGCCGGAGCCGCCCGCCGGGCGGAACCGGGCAAGGAGGCGCGACGCGCCGGCGCCGGACTGGGCTGGCAGTTTGCGCCGCCGGCGGTGGTTGCGCGGGCTGTGTTGATAATGGCCTTTCTGTATCCGCTGATGGCTATTTTCTCGCGGCGGAGGACATACGGCCGCGAAGTCCTGCGCTCCGTTGACGGGCCGGTGATATTCGCGGCCAATCACCTGAGCGTGGCTGACAACCCGGCGGTGCTGCTGGCTCTTCCTTGGCGCTGGCGGCTTCGCGTGGCAACCGCAGCATCCGGGGAAGTGATGCGGGGACGGGGCAGGGTGCAGAGCTTCTTCGCCGCCTTGATAAGCAACGGGTTTCATATTTCGCAGACCGGCTCCGTCCGGGGTGGCATGGCTTATTGTGGCCGGCTCGTCCGCGCCCGGTGGTCTCTGCTGTTCTTTCCCGAGGGGGTGCGCTCCGACGATGGCACGCTGGGGCGGTTCAAGCCCGGCATCGGCCTGCTGGCTGCCGAGTTGGGCGTTCCTGTGGTGCCGGTGTATCTCAAAGGCACCGACAGCGTGGTGGCTAAGGATGGCAGCCGCCCTCACCGGGGTTATATCGAGGTCAGGTTCGGTCAGCCAATACGAATTCCGGCGGGTATGAAGCACGATGCCGCCACCCAAATTATTCGGGATGCCGTAGCGTCTCTTTCACAGAAGACTGAGCCATGATGCGGGATGTACCCGCGATAAGCTCTATGGAGGCCGGTTTCATTGACTGAAGCGGGACGGGCCACGGCGGCCCGGATGCCATTGCTGAACAAGATGCTGTTCGCCTCGGACCATGTGGGGCTACAGGCGATTCAGTACTTCCGGCAAACGTGGGCGCTATTTTTCCTGGTTCCTCCCTTGGGTGAAGGCATTGCCAGGGTGCCCGATGTTTTGTTGTTGGGGTTGGAGGTGGACGCGAGGGTGTTCGCCGGGTTCCTGATTTTTGCCGGGCGCTTCATAGACGCCTTTACAGACCCGATGATTGGCTGGTGGAGCGACCGGACGCTAAGCAGATGGGGAAGACGAATCCCCTTCATCCTCTTCAGCACGCCTTTCTATGCCCTGTTCGCGGCTATGGTCTGGTTCCTTCCCGCCGAGGACGCCAGTTTGTGGAACGCGCTCTATTTCGTGATTGTGCTGGAGTTGTTCTTCACTGCCGCCACGATGTCCAGCGGCGCGCTGGAGGCGCTGGTGCCGGAAGTGACCCACGGAGCTTCGGATCGGATGAATCTGGTGGGCCTGATATTTCTGTTCGCCGTGTTCGGGGCGGGACTGGGATTGGCCGGCAGCGGGGCCTTAGTGGACGCCTACGGCTTCCAGGTCGTGGGGATTATCCTGGCGATAATAGGGATTGTCTTTCGCTACCTTTCACTGGCGGCGGTATGGAAGTACGCCCCGCGGCATACCACTCCGGCCAAGGTTGATTTCTGGAACGGGCTGCGCCAAACGCTGCGCAACCCCCAGTTCGTCTACTACCTGCCCACCTTCGTGATGTTCACAACCGGCGTTGGCGTTCTGCTGGGCTGGATGCCCTTCTTCGCCTCCGAGTTGTTGGAGGCCGAAGAAGAGGGCACGGTAGCCAGTATGATTTCCACCGTGGTGATTGCCGGTGCGGTAATCAGCGGCATCGTTTTCTGGGTTCTGCTCAACCGCTTAGGGTTCAGCAAGCGCCGCGTGTATGGCGGATGCCTGATTGCCAGCGGCGCCGCATTTCCTTTGCTCGCTCTGGTGGGCCTGTTTTCCGGCGGAAGCCTTCTGACGCAGGGGCTGATTCTGACTTTTATAGCCGGGATCCCGATGTCGGCGGTTTTCATGCTGCCCAAGGGGTTGACCGCCGACATCGCCGACTATGACGCGATGCTGACCGGGGAACGCCGGGAGGCGATGTTCTACGCAACGCAGAACTTCTTCGAGAAAGTGACGTTCGCGCTGCCCCCGGCATTGCTGAGCCTGGTGCTTCTGCTGGGAGATACGACGGAAGACCCCCTGGGCATCCGGCTGGCCCCGGTGCTGGCAGGAGTCTTGGCGCTGTTGGGAGTCGCGCTGTGGCACCGCTACCGGCTCCCCGACACGGTGAACCGGGAAACGGTGGCGGCGGCCGGTTTGCTGCCTCGCCAGCCCGTGAAAGGGGCAGCGGATTAGCCGGGCACAGCGCCGCAACTCATAGTGATGGGCCCGGGCGGGCAGCTCGGGGTGGTGTTTCCGGTCATACTGTCAGTTGCGCCGCCAGCGATTCGGCGTCGGTAACCGGGAGTTGGCAGGCGTAGTTCTCGCAAACGTAGGCAGTGGGCTTGCCGTCCGTCATGCCTTTCCCTTCCAGTAGCAGCAGGCGGGAGGCAGCGGCGGCGGCTTCCCCGTCCGCCCCGGCCAGCACCCGGTTGGCTAGATAGCGCCCGTTCACTTCCCGCAGCAGCGCCAACGTGGCCGGGTCATCCAGCGGGCCGATGACGGCCACCTCCTTGGGCGTGGAGAGATAGAAGTCTAAAGCCGCCAGCCAGCGGCCCGTGCCGGCCGGGGCGCGGCCCATCAATTCCGCCAGCGTCCGCAGCGGAGCAACGGCTTTGGCGGCATAGTCTTCGTTGCCGGTGATTACCGACATCCGCAGCAACAAGTCCGAAGCCACGGAGCCGCCACAGGGCTGGGCGTTGTCGAACACGTCCCGGGGCCGCACCACCAGTTCCTCATGGTCACGCCCGGTGTCGTAGAAAGCACCGGCCGTTTCGTCCCAGAACAGCGAAATCATACCGTCGGCCAGTTCCGTTGCCGCGTCCAGCCAGCGGCGCTCGAAAGTCGCCTCATACAGCGACAGCAGACCGTCGGCCACGAAAGAGTAATCTTCCAGGAATCCGGGCAATCTGGCTTGGCCCTGCCGGTAGGAGCGCAGCAGCCGGCCTTCGGGGCGCATATCGTTGAGCAGGAAGTTGGCGTTCTTTTTCGCTGCGGCGATGTAATCCTGACGCTCCAGGGCCGCCCCGGCCTCGGCGAAGACCCGGAGCATCAGCCCGTTCCAAGACGCCAGCGCCTTGTCATCCAGCAGGGGATGTTCGCGCTCTTCCCGCGCCGCTCGCAGCGCTTCTTTGCCGCGCCTTATGACCTCGGTCAACCGCTCCAGGGTGACGCCCTGCCGTTGGGCGAAGTCGGCGGCCTTGACCGGAATGTTCAGTATGTTCTTGCCCTCGAAGTTGCCGCGTTGCGACACTCCGAAGAAGTTGCAGAACAGAGCGGCGTCCTCGCCGCCTAGGACAGTCTCGATTTCCTCCGGCGTCCAGACGAAGAACTTGCCTTCCTCGCCCTCGCTGTCGGCGTCGGTGGCCGAGAAAAAGCCGCCGTGCTCGCCGGTCATCTCCCGCAGAATATAGTCCAGCGTTTCCTCGGCGATGCGGCGGTAGAGGCCGCGTCCGGTAGCCAGCCAGGCGTGGAGATAGAGCCGGGCCAGCAGAGCGTTGTCGTAGAGCATCTTCTCGAAGTGCGGTACCAGCCAGAAGGCATCGGTGGAGTAGCGATGAAACCCGCCGCCGATCTGGTCATAGATGCCGCCGCGGGCCATCTTTTCCAGGGTCAGCTCCAGCATCGTGAGGGCGCGGTCGTTGTGTCCGTGGGCGTAGTAGCGCAGCAGGATTTCCAGCGTCATGGCTTGAGGAAACTTGGGGGCCGAGCCGACGCCGCCGTTCTGGTAGTCGAAGTTGGTTGCCAGTTGGTTGTAGGCATGGTGCAGGACGCTTTCATCAAGGGCGCCCGAGCCGCGGGGCATATTGGCGGTGCGTCCCATCTGCTCCGTCAACTGCCCGGTCACCCGCCGGATTTCCGGGTTGCTGCTCCGGTAGGCGTTGGCGACGGTTTCCAGCAGCCGGGGGAATCCTGGCATATTGTGGCGGTCAACGGGCGGAAAATAAGTGCCGCCATAGAAGGGTTTGCCGTCCGGGGTCAGGAAGACGGTCATGGGCCAGCCGCCGCTGCCGGTGAGCATCTGCACCGCTTCCATATACACGGCGTCCAGGTCGGGCCGCTCTTCGCGGTCAACCTTGATGTTGACGAAGTGCCGGTTCATTATCTCGGCGGTGGCCTCGTTCTCGAAGGACTCCCGCTCCATCACGTGGCACCAGTGGCAGGCGGAATAACCGATGCTGAGCAGGATGGGCTTGTCTTCGTCCCGCGCCCGTCCCAGGGCCTCAGCGCCCCACGGATACCAATCCACGGGGTTATGGGCGTGCTGGAGCAGGTAGGGGCTGGTCTCGTGAATCAGGCGGTTGGGCATTACGGGCCTCATCATCTCCGGCAAAGGCCGGGATCTGGCAATTATATTTACCGGGCGGGCGAGCTGTTACAAAAGCTCCAACCGCCGGATGTCATCTTCGGTCCACCGGGCGGCTCGGATTACGGACGCTAACGTTTTTCTGGATAGGGCAGTCCTGCCAGTATGGTAATGAATGGGAACGGTTCTCCCGTCCGGGCGGCTGTACACATATCCCCCGGTTCGGGTGCTCCGGCGGAGCGTGAAACCGTCATGTTCCAGAGCGCGCAGTATTTCCCTAACAGGAATGTTCCGCAGTAAATGAACCAATCCTCTTGAGGGGGTCATATACTGACGATGACTACTGAATCACCCGATGCGCTCTCTGCACTGTGAGGAGCCGCATAGGAATCAATGCCTTCCGGCAATGGGCTGTTGTCCTCCAGAAGTATATCGAAGTAAGCCTGTGCCAAGTCTTGCAATGACTCCAATGCCTCTTCTCTGGTGTAGCCTGTTGCAGCACACACGCCCAACGCCGGGATGTCCACGCTCCAGAGTCCATCTTCTTCCTGCTCAAAGTCCACCGTGAATGCGTAAGTTTTTTTTACTTGCATCCTCATACTCCCGGTTGAGTTAGTTGGAGCATATGCGAGTTTCGGACCGTCTCAGCCCGAAACCCGCGCTTTCGCTTTGATTGCTCACGAGTCTGCACAGGTGAATGTTATATAAGGCCCAGCCTATGCAGATCGTCTTCCGTCCATTGAGTTCCGCGCATCACGGAGGCTAATGTTTTTCTATCGAGGGTATCGCTGCTGCGGTGGTAATGGATATTGATGCGCCTTTTGGCTGGGACTGAACCTGCGCAGCTTCATCCGCAGGTATTGGTTCGTTATTTTCCAGCATTATCTCTACGAAAGCCTGGGCAACGTCCTGCGATGCTTCCAGGGCTTCTTCCCTGGTGTAACCCCAAGCGTTGCAACCCGGCAGCGTAGGGATTTCCGTTCCCCAACGCCCATCTTCGTCCTGTTCGATTTCTGCTAGGAAAATATAAGTTTTCATGTTTTATTTTTCTCGGTTGTCAATTTGGGACGGGGTTATAAAAATCCCAGCCGCTCCATCCCGTTGGAGCATATGCGGGTTTCGGGCCGCTTCAGCCCGAAACCCGCGCTTTCGCTTCCCCGGCCAGCAGCGCCGCGAACTCCCTCAGCGGCATGGCGCCTAGGTCGCCGCCGTCGCGGCTGCGGACGGCCACGGCGCCGGCTTCCGCCTCCCGGTCGCCCACCACCAGCATATAGGGAATCTTTTGCAGTTGGGCGGTGCGGATTTTCTGGTTCATCCGCTCATTGCGGCTATCAACCTCGGCACGGAACCCGGCCTGCTCCAGCGTTGCCAGCACGGTCTGGGCATACTCCCCATGACGGTCGGCGATGGGGATGACCACCGCCTGCACCGGGGCCAGCCAGACCGGGAAGGCGCCGCCGTAATGCTCAATCAGCACGCCGAGGAAACGCTCCATGGAGCCGAGAATGGCCCGGTGAACCATATAGGGGCGGCTGCGGCCCCCCTCGGCGTCCTGATAGGTCAGGTCGAAGCGCTCCGGCAGGTTGAAGTCGAACTGCACCGTGGTGCATTGCCAGGCGCGGCCCAATGCGTCGGTGATGTTGATGTCGATTTTGGGGCCGTAAAAGGCGCCGCCGCCCTCGTCCACGGTGAAGGGCAGCCCCCGGGCCTCCAGCGCCCCTTGCAGCGAGTTGGTGGCGTGTTCCCACATCGCCAGGTCGCCCACGTACTTTTCCGGGCGGGTGGACAGGGCGACGCTGTAATCGGAGAATCCGAAGGCGTCCAGCAGCTCAAAAGTCAGCTCCAGCACGCCGCCCACTTCGTCTTCCACCTGCTCCGGGCGGCAGAAGATGTGGGCGTCGTCTTGGGTGAAACCGCGCACCCGCATCAGGCCGTGCAGCACGCCGCTGCGCTCGTAGCGGTAGACCGTGCCCAGCTCGGCGAAGCGCAGGGGCAGTTCGCGGTAGCTGCGCAGGGCCGAGCGGTAGATGGTGATATGGAAGGGGCAGTTCATCGGCTTCAGGAAGTATTCCTGCTCGTCCACCTCCACCGCCGAATACATACTCTCGCGGTAGAAGTCCAGGTGGCCGCTGGTCTGCCACAGCGCGGCCCGTCCGATGTGGGGCGAATACACCACGTCGTAGCCGCGCCGGTAGTGGATGTCCTTCCAGTAGTCTTCGATGAGGGAGCGGACGCGGCCCCCCTTGGGATGCCATACCACCAGGCCGGGGCCGATTTCGTCGTGGATGGTGTAGAGGCCCAACTGCCGCCCCAGCGCGCGGTGGTCGCGGCGTTCCGCCTCTTCCAGCCGGGCCAGATGCTCGGCCAGTTCCTCTTCCGACTCGAAGGCCGTGCCGTAGATGCGCTGGAGCATGATGCGGTTTTCGTCGCCGCGCCAGTAGGCCCCGGCGACGCTGAGCAGCCGCAAGGCCGGAATCTCGGCAGTGCTGCCGACGTGGGGGCCTTGGCAGAGGTCTATGAACCCGTTGTGCCTGTAAATGGATATGACCGCCGACTCGTCCAGCCCCTCGATGAGCTCCAGCTTGTAGGGTTGCTGGGCAAACAGTTCCTGCGCCTCGCTGCGGCTCAGTTCCTCCCGCTCAAAGGGAAAGGAACCGGCGACGGCCTGCCGCATCAGCGATTCGATTTGCTCCAGGTCTTCCGGGGTGAAGGGGCGGGAGACCTCGAAGTCGTAATAAAACCCGTCTTGGGTGGGCGGCCCGATGCCCATCTTGGCTTCGGGAAATAGTTTCAGCACCGCGTCGGCCATCACGTGGGCTGCCGAGTGACGCAGCCGGTGGCGATGGGCTTGGGCGTCGCTGATGTTGCCGTGGTCCAGAGCGCCATGGTCCAGCATGGTTCAATTCCTGCCGCGATAAGATGCCGTCCTCAGAGTATTATAGCCCATCGGCTTTCCCAAAGAAGCTCCCTGCCCAGAGAAGATTGCCAAACCCCGAATACCCTCCGTTGGGGAGAGGGCGCCCCGAGCAGGAACCCGTCTCAGAACTGTGAGATTCCCCATTGTCCGCCGGGGCCGTTATAATAGGCGCGGGCAATGACGCCATAAGCCCCTAGGAGCGCGAGTATGGCTACCAAAGCGGACTTGGAAGCCTTTGTGACATCGGTCACATGCCCGGAGGATTTCGACGAATTCTGGAGCGGGACGCTGGCCGGGCTGGCGGAGCTGCCGCTGGGGCCGACGGTCACGCCGGACCCGCTGCGCAGCAACGCCGAGGTCAACGTTTATCAGGCCACCTACCACAGCTTGGACGGGCTGGAGATTTTCGGCTGGTACAGCGTCCCCGCCGCTGGCGACGGGCCGTTTCCGGCGATACTGGCGCTGCCCGGCTACAAGTCCGAGCCGGCGCTGCGGCGGGATTGGGGGCGCAAGGGCGTCGCCGTGCTGTCGGTGGCGGTGCGGGGAAAGCTGCCCAGCAGCGCGGAATTCAACCCCGGCTACCCCGGCCTGCTGACTCACGGCGTAGAGAGCCGGGACACCTATGCCTACAAGGGCGTGATTTCCGACTGCTCGCGGGGCGTTGACTTTCTGCTGTCCCGGCCGGAAATTGACCCTGAGCGCATCTACGCCAGCGGCAGCAGCCAGGGCGGGGGCCTTACCCTGATAACCGCCGGACTGCGCTCTGAAATCAAGGGCGGCGTCTCCGGTTATCCCTTCCTGTGCTGTTTCCCGGAGTCCATGCGGATGCTGCGCTCTTATCCTTACGACGAGCTTTCCTGCTACCGCCGCGCTTACCCGGAGCGGGAATCACAGATGCTGGAAACGCTGCGTTACTTCGACGCCGTGAACTTCGCGCCGCGCATCAAGGCGCCGATGGCAGTAGGCATCGCCCTGGAGGACGAGGTTTGTCCGCCGGAAACCAGCTATGCCGCCTATGACCGGCTGGGCGGCGAGCGGGAGTTGTGGCTTTTCCCTGACTCCGGCCACGGAAACGCCCACGATTACCCTGGGCAGGAAACCGCTTGGCTGGAGCGGCGCATCGCCGCGGCGCAGCCGCAGGCGGTCACGCCATGACGCCCGCCGGTTTTTGGGAAAGAACCGAAGCGCAACTGGCCGAAACGCCTTTGGATCTATCGGCCAGCCGCGACGCCTTCTATTCCCAACCCGAATGGGATGTCTACCGCCTGCACTACAACACCACGGGCGGCCACCGTCTGTTCGCGTGGCTCTCGGTTCCCAAAGGGAACGGCGGGCCATACCCGGCGTTGCTGCGGATGCCCGATTACGCCAGCGTCCATGACATAATCTATACATCGCTTCGCCGCCGGGCCGTGGTGATGAACGCTACGCATCGGGGCCAGCGCAACAGCGACGGCTCATACCGCGCCAGTTACCCCGGCCTGCTCACCGACGGCATCGGCGACGGCGAATCGTGGGTGATGCTGGGCGTATACACCGACGCACTTCGGGCGCTGGACGCTTTGCTGGAACAAGGTATCGCGGAAATCGGCCCGGTGGCCCTTTGGGGCGCGGGGCTGGGCGCCAGCCTGGCCTTGGCCGCGGCTTCGCGGCGTTCCCGCATCGGGGCCGTCGCCGCTGACACGCCCCTGCCGCTGGGGCACCCGTCGGCTCTGGAATCCGGCTTGGGCTATCCGCTGGGCGAAATCGGCGACTACTTGCGCGCCCACCCGGACCGCCGGGCCAGCGTAGAGCGGACGCTGGGGCTGCTGGCCCCGCTGACCGATGCCGCCCGCATAACCGGGCAGGCGCTGCTCAGCGGAGGCCGCTTCGACCGGGGAACCTGCCCGGCGGCCTTCGCTGAGGAACTGGCCGGGGCGCTGCCAAGCTGCGACCTGCGGCTGTATGACGGCGCTGCGGAGGGCGGCGGGCACATCCACGCCGTAGCTCGCGTCGCCTGGCTGGCGGCGCGGCTGGGGTTGTCCGAGTCAGAATTTGCCGTATGACGGGATTAACAGGGTAAATATCCATTCGGAAAGTCTGAAATCCGGGAAATCCTAGTTCAGACAATATAATTCGCCATCAGGAGGCAGATCCACTCTATGGAGCAGTTGCGGCAAACGCTGGTTAACTTTTCGGAAAAGATAGCGTCCGTGGTGGAGCGTCTTTGACCTCCCGGCCAAAGAAGCAGCCATCGCGGAACTGGAACGGGAATCCGCCGAGCCGGATTTCTGGAGCGACCATCAGCAGGCCCAGCGCAAGATGCAGCAGATGGGCCGGTTGCGGGATGCTGTGACCCTCTGGCGTAACTTGGAATTGCGCTGCCGGGATCTCCTGGAACTCACTGCGTTTGCTATCGAAGAAGACGATTCCTCCATCCAGGAAGAGCTGGAGGACGGCGCTGCCGGCTTGGGCCGCGAACTGGCCCGCGAGGAAGTGCGCCTTACCCTTTCCGGCCCCTACGATGAGCGCCCGGCCATAGTAACCATCCACTCCGGGGCCGGCGGCACCGATTCGCAGGATTGGGCGCAAATGCTGTTGCAGATGTACGCCGGCTGGGCCGAAGCAGGGAAGCGTCCGCTGGAAGTGATGGACCTTTCCTATGGCGACGAAGCCGGACTGCGCAGCGGCACGCTGGAAGTGGGCGGAACCCACGCCTTCGGCTACCTCAGCGCCGAGCAGGGCGTCCACCGGCTGGTGCGCCTGTCGCCCTACGACCCTAACAACCTCCGGCATACTTCCTTCGCCAACGTGGAGATACTGCCGGCAGTGGAGAGCGAGTCGGACGTTGCCATCCGCCCGGAAGACGTGAAGATGGACACTTTTCGCTCCAGCGGCCCCGGCGGGCAGAACGTTCAGAAAGTGGCCTCCGCCGTCCGGCTGACCCACTTGCCCACCGGCATTGTGGTGTCCTGCCAGACGGAACGCTCCCAGCACCAGAACCGCGAATACGCCATGCGGATACTGCGGGCTAGGCTGCTGAAACAGCAGGACGAACAACGGGCCGAGGAACTGGCCCGCCTCCGCGGCGAGCGCGTCAACCCCGAGTGGGGACACCAAATCCGCAGCTACGTCCTCCACCCCTACAAGTCGGTAAAAGACCACCGCACGAATTTGCAGAGCGCCGATCCCGGCGGGGTGCTGGAGGGGGCGATAGACCCGTTCATCGAGGCGTACCTGATGCACAAGCTGGGGAGCGGAGAGTAAGCGCGGCCCAAGAAGTTCCCTCTCTCGACGGGAGAGAGTTGGGGCAGGAGGGGCGCAGGAGCGGGGCTGAAACCCGCCCCTGCGGATAGCTCGGTGTCAAGCCCGGAATCGGCGGATGATCCGGCGGCGAACTAGCAGTTCCCCAGCAAATGCCCCATTCGCAGCTTCTTGGTAATCAGATATTGGCGGTTTTCGTCATTCGCCGGCACTTCCAGCGGCACCCGGTCATGAATCTCCAGTCCGAAGCCCGACAGCCCTACCACCTTGCTTGGGTTGTTGGTCAGTAGGCGGAGCTTGGAGACGCCCAAGTCCAGCAGGATTTGGGCGCCGGCTTCATAATGGCGCATGTCAGGGTCGAAGCCCAGCGTTTTGTTGGCTTCTATGGTGTCCAGCCCGCCATCCTGTAATGAATAAGCCTTGATTTTGTTGTGCAGGCCAATGCCCCGTCCTTCCTGCCGCATATAGAGCAGGACGCCAACACCCTCATTGGAGAGGGCTTTCAGGGCCAGATCCAACTGCTCGCCGCAGTCGCAACGCAGGCTCCCGAACACGTCGCCGGTCAGACACTCGCTGTGGATTCGTACCAGCACCGGGTCGCCGGGCTGCCATTCGCCGGTGGTGAGGGCGATGTGTTCGCCTTGGTCGAAGTAGCTGCGGTAGCCGATGGCCTTGAACTTGCCGTAGCGGGTGGGTAGCCGGGTTTCCGCCACTCGCTCAATGAGCCGCTCATGGTGGCGGCGGTGGGCGATGATCTGGGCGATGCTGATGATTTTCAGCCCGTGAACGTCGGCGAAGCGCTCCAGTTGAGGCAGGCGGGACATGGAGCCGTCTTCGTCCATCATTTCACAGACGATTCCGGCGGGATACAGGCCGGCCAGATTGCAAAGGTCAACGATGGCTTCGGTATGGCCTGGCCGGGACAGCACGCCGCCGGGGTGGTAACGCAACGGGAACATATGGCCGGGGCGGGTGAAGTCCTCGGGCCGCGCTTCCGGGTCAATCATGGCCTTGACCGTGGCGGCGCGGTCATAGGCGGAGATGCCGGTGGTGGTGTTGATGTTGTAGTCCACCGACACGGTGAAGGCAGTCTGGTCTTTGCGGCCCGCGTTCTGGCTAATCATCAGCGGCATCTGGAGTTCGTCAAGCCGCTCGCCAATGGTCGGCATACAGAGGAGGCCCTTGCCGTACTTCACGATGAAGTTGATGGCTTCCGGGGTCACCTTTTCGGCGGCCATCACGAGGTCGCCCTCATTCTCCCGGCTCTCGTCGTCCACGACGATGAGCAGATTGCCGGCCTTTAGGTCTTCCAGGGCCTCTTCCAGACTGCACAGGGGCATAACTCAATCCTTTGTGCGCGCTCGGATGCCATGCCCCGCGTTCAGCGCCGGAGCAGGTTTTCCACGTATTTCGCCAGAATGTCGGCCTCCAAGTTTACCCTAGCGCCCACGGATAATGTTTCAAGATTAGTATTGCGTAGCGTATATGGTATCACAGCCAGCGTGAAGGATGCAGTTCCTACTTTTACCACGGTCAAACTTATGCCGTCAACCGCGATGAAACCCTTCTCGACGATATACGGCATCAGTTTGGAAGGAGCGCTGACGCGGAAAATTATGGAGTCGCCTTCTTCCTCTGCGGATGTGATCCGGCCGGTCACGTCCACATGGCCTTGCACGATATGGCCGCCCATCCGGTCGGTGGCTGAGAGGGCCCGTTCCAGGTTCACCGCCCCCCCTGCCGTCAGGTCGCCCAAGGAAGTGCGGCGCATCGTCTCCGGCGACAGATCCACCGAGAACTCGGAGTCCGACAGGGATACTGCGGTCAGACACGCGCCATTGACGGCGATGCTGTCTCCCAACTTCAGGTCTGACATCACTTTTTCGGCCCGGACGGTCATGCCGTTGCTGCTGATGTTGACCACCGAGCCGACTTCTTCGACGATTCCGGTGAACATTGCTCCCTGCTCCAATCTGTTGAGACTCTTGTAGGCGCATCCTTAGTCTTGGGCCTGTGAATCGCCAGCTCGCGGATAGCCGGTAATCAGCCAGTCCGCCCCAATCTGACGGAAGGAGGTTCGCTCCAAGCGCATGGCGCGGGCCATCATCGCCGCGCCCGCGCCCTCCACCGGCGAGGCGGCCTCGAGGCCGCCGATGATGACCGGCGCGACGAAGGCTTGCACTTTGTCTACCAGCCCGCCGTCGAAAAGAGAGCCCAGCGTCTTGCCCCCGCCTTCCGCCAGCAGGTTGACGACTCCTCTCTTCCCCAAGTCAGCAAGGACTTCCCCGGGGCACACCAGCCCGGCGGCGGTGGCGCTCACCGGCACGACCTCCGCTCCCGCTTCTTCCAGTCCCCGCACGTTGGCGGCCGGCGCTCTTGGGGTGGTGTATACCAGGGTCAGTCCCGGCTGCCGCAACAACTGCGACTCCACGGGCATACGGCAGTGGCTGTCCAGCGTCACCCGCACAGGCTGGCGCGGCAAGGGCCGGTTGTCCTCGCTGCGGGCCGTTAGCTGAGGGTCATCGGCCAAGACAGTGTTGGCTCCGACCATCACGGCGTCGGTCTCGCGGCGCATTTGCTGCACTAGGGCGCGGGCGACGGGGCCGGTGACCCACTTGGAATCGCCGGTGCGGGTGGCGATTTTGCCGTCCAGGCTCATGGCGAACTTGGCGGTGGCGAAAGGCAGCCCGGTATTGATGTGCTTGGCGAACCCCTCATACAGCTCGCGGGCCTGCTCGCGTTCCGGCGAGGCATCGGGCAGCACGGAGACCGTGATTCCCGCGTTGCGCAGCTCGGCCAGGCCATTGCCGGCAACTATGGGGTTTGGATCCTCAAAGGCGACCACCACCTCGGCGACGCCGGCTTCGATAACGGCGCGGGTGCAGGGAGGGGTGCGGCCCCAATGGCAGCAAGGCTCCAGCGTAACGTAGAGGGAGGCTCCCCTGGCCTCTTCGCGGGCTTCCCGCAGGGCGGACACTTCGGCGTGGGCCTGCCCTGGCGGCTGGGTCGCCCCCCGGCCCAAAATTGCGCCGTCCTTCGCCAGTACCGCACCAACGGCGGGGTTGGGGCTGGTGGCGCCCAGCGCTTGCCGCGCCAGGTCAATGGCCTGGCTCATAAAGGTCATCCGGCGCCCCGGCCTTGGCGTGAAAACTCTTGGGAGAAGCGGCTGGCCGTCGGTTCCCGCTGCCCTTGGTACTTGCTGCCCAGTCCCTCGGTGCCATAGAGCCGGTCGGCGGGGGTGGTCAGGCGCAGGTAGGAAATCTGGCCGATTTTCATTCCGTAATACAGGGTGATGGGCAGCCGGGCCAAGTTGCTCAGTTCCAGGGTCAGGTGGCCCTTCCAGCCGGGATCCACAAAACCCGCGGTGGAGTGAATCACAAGCCCTATCCGGCCCAGGCTGCTCTTGCCTTCCAGACGCGCTACCAAGTCGTCGGGCAGCTCTATATGTTCCAGGGTGCTGCCCAGCACGAACTCGCCGGGATGCAGGATGAAAGGAGCGGCATCGTCAATTTCAACGATTTCGGTCAGGTCTTCCAGCCCCATCTTGACGTCTATGTGGGGCCGCCGGGAGTTGGTGAAGACCAGCAGCTTGCGGTCCAGGCGAAGGTCAACGCTGGCCGGCTGGATGTCGGCCGGGTCGAGGGGCGATATAACAATGCGGCCGCTTGCCAGCTCTTCTTTGATTGTCCGATCGCTCAAGACCATGCCGCAGTTTAACCCCCCGGCTCGGCAATCTCAAACACGCCAACCACGGTGACCACGGCTTCCATCTCGCCCGGCTGGATTGCGGTCAATACCGATGTGGAGGCGGCATAGGCAAAACTGTCGAAACCCGCCTCGAACCTGGGGAGGGGCGTTGGGCCGCCGGCCTCAGAGAGATAGACCAGCGGACCTAGCTCCACCCCGGCCAGTTCCGCCAGTCGCGCCGCCTTGGCCCTCAGGTCCGCAACCGCTGCCGCCCTGGCCTCGTCCTCCAGCGCCTGGGAGTCTTCTATGGAGAAGTTGATGCCGTCAATGCGCACGATGTCGCCGGCGGCTTCGATTACTCGATCTATAATTTCCCCGGTGGAGTCTAGGTCGCGGACCTTGACGGTGAGCCGGTTATTCACTTGGTAGCCGACCAGCACCTGCTGGTGGGATCTGGTGCATTGGGCGCCGGCCGGAACTTCTCCGCCGCTCCCGGCCACTACCGCATCGCCCGCTTCGTCAACGCATTGGGTGACTTCGATGTAGTTGTAGCGCGGGCCGATTCTGTAATATCGAGTCTGCATGTCCGCTTCCGCAACTCCGCTTTCCTTCAATGCTTCAATAGCGGCGTCTATGCCTTCGGCAGCCTCTGCCCTGGCCTCGACAGCGGTGTCGGCCAGCACCTCGACCCCCAGGTTCACGATGCTCAGGTCAGGAGGGCTGCTGATGGAACCCTGGCCGGTGACCCAGATGCCGGTATTGGCCCCGCCGGTATCGCCGTCGGCAAGTGCGGGGCGCCCAAAGACGGCGGCCAGCAGCAACGCCAACGCCGCCCCCGTAACGAGCAGCAACCGGCTTTTCCTCGAAAGCGCTTGCGCCATATCCACATCCTCCGGTTGTTTAGATTGGAGCCGGTGCGCCCGCTCGGGTTTCCGGTTCCCCGGATGCAAACCCTTATCCCTGGAAGTTGACCCGCCCGTCCAGCAAGGCGCGGGCCATTACGAACTTGTGGATTTCCGAAGTGCCGCCGCCGATGCGGGCATGACGCAGGAGGTGATACCAGTGGGCGATGGGCAGGTCCAGCGTCTCGCCGGTGCCGCCGAACACCTGCATGATCTTGTCTATGCTGCGGCAGCCCCACTCTCCGGCGCAATACTTGATCATGGACGCTTCCACGCGGACGTCGTCCCCGGCGTCGGCGCGGGCCGCCGCCTCCCGGGTGGCCGCCCGCAGCGTCATGATGTCTATGTATACGTCGGTCAGCATCCACTGGATGGCCTGCCGGTCGGCGATGGGCCGCCCGTAGGTGACCCGCTGCTTGGCCCACTCGATAGCCATGTCCAAGGCGCGGCTGAGAATGCCCAGGGCCATGGAGCCGCGCAGCAGCCGGTCGTGATGCACCAGCCACTTCTGCCCTAGGGTGAAACCGCGCCCCACTTCGCCCAGCACCTTGGTTTGGGGCACCCGCACGTTGTTCAGGTTCACCGTATGCTGTTGCGACTTGGCGGGGTTTATCCAGATGCGGATAGGCTCGAAAGACAGGCCGGGGCTGGGGTTGTCCACGATGAACATGGTGATGCCGCCCCGCTGCCGCTTCTCCGGGTCGGTTACGGCCTGCACCAGGATGTAGTCGGCGCTGGCGGCCCCGGAGATAAAGGTCTTGGTTCCGTTCAGCACCCAGTCGTCGCCATCCGGCACGGCGCGGGTCTGCATCATGCCGCCGGGGTCGGAACCGGCGTCGGGTTCGGTCTGGCCGAAGGCGTAATGCAGTTCGCCCCGGATGGACGGCAGCAGATATTCCTGTTCCTGCTCCGGCGTGCAGTTGCCAATCATCATCATCGGCACCGGCGAAGTGGGCAGTTGGACGATGCTCTTGTGCACCTCTTCATCCAGCACCACGTGGCCCAAGGCGCCCATGCCGCCGCCGCCGTACTCCTCGGGAACGAAGGAGGTGTAGATGCCGGTGTCTTTGGAGATGCGGTTCAGGCGTTCCCACTTCTCCTTGCCCAAAGTTCCCAGAATGCCTTGCAACGCTTCGGCAATGCCCCGGGGCGCGCCCTCGTCTTCCACTCCGTCCAGCGTCGGGTTAGCCAGGTACTCCGCCTCCAGCGGCAGGCATTCATCCTTGACAATTTGGCGTATGGTCAGCTTCAGGGCCTCCAGCTCCGGGGGCAGCCCGGCACGTTCTGCAATCCCTGTATGTTCTGCAACCATGGAAGCTCTTTCCTCCCGGACCTGCTTGGAGACTCAGCGGCAACGGACAATATGCGCTGCTGAAACGATTTCGGACAGCCGCGCCCCGAAACGTCAATATCCAAGGGTATCGGTATCAATAGGTATCGGTATCAATGGAAAGGACAAACGAACCTGAACGCGGACACCGCGGCATTTTCGTCTGCGGCCTGAGTCCTTTCTGCTGCCTGTGCATTTGAGGCAACGCCGTCCCGAGTTTCACCCAAAGCGGAGAACCCGACGGCGATGACCGACAGGGTGAGCAGCCCGATGACGGCGATGGCGGCAATCTTGGCTTTCATAGCGCCGCAATTTTATAACACCCGGCGTTTTATTGCCAACGGCAGGGCGCGGCTTGCCAGCCGTACTCCGGGCGCTGGCCCCGCAACGCTCCATTGGGTTACTCTTGGATGCAAGATGAGGGTGCGAAGTTATAGTTGTTTGGAGTCCACGATCTCAATGCGTCCTAGGGACTTGAGTGCCCAGCTAACCTGCGGGTGACGATGTTGCTCAACTTCTTCAATCCGCCGTCGGCGTTCTTCAGCCAAGCTAGTCACGACCCCCTCATCGCGCCGCAAATTGGCTTCCAGAGCAGGCAAAATCTGTTGCTGGCTTTGACAGCCGCTCTCCCGTATGCGATTGATAATGGCCTGGGTAGCCGCCACTTTGTCGCCAGCGGCGCGTTCCTTGTAGTCGTAAAATTCCTTTAGCCGGGAGATCTCTCGGCTACTGCGCTCATGGGCTTGGTGCTCTGCTTCTCTTTGGATTGCCTGTAGCCGTTCGTTGACAAAGCCGCTGGCCAGTGGCTCAATTTGGGCAAGATTGTCCGGTATTTGATTTATCTCGACTACTTCTTCTTTGTCGAATCGGCAGGCTCGCTGCACAAGTTTACGCCCAATTTCTGTGCTTCTTCTTCGGCATCGCTCACGAATACCGCCTCCAGGTGTTCAGTGTCGCGGATGCCTGGAGTGGTGAACTGATACTGGAATAGCCAACCGGAGACAGGCGTAAGGCCGTCCCCCTCAACTATTCGACGCGTTCCGGTATTCCCCTCGTAATTCTCGCCAATCACCTCCTCAACGATGGTATCAACCACTTTATGGCCGAAGACCATGAACTCGACATCTTCAGAATCAGGACGACGATCTGGGCGGAACACGGCTTTCATTCTCGGCCCGCCCACAAAAAGCTGGCGCTGATGATCTTCCAAAAAATCGCCATCGAAAGTCAAGTTGTAAGTGTCGTTGGATTGGCTGATGCGGGTTCCTACATCAATCAGCAACTGTCGGATGAACTGCTCGAAATCGTCATTATCCACAGGGGAAGCTTGACCTGAAATACGTTCGGCAATTTCCTTTCGGAAAGACTTGGTGTCCATAATGAAATCATCCAGACGCCCCTGCGCTTCTTCTGAAGCATGGATTTTTGATTCATTCTGCCGTTCAAAATCTTCCAATGCAACGGCCAGATTTTCTTCGGAAGTTTGCATTATTTTCTGTATATCACTCTCGATATCATCAGCGTCTCCCAAGATAGGATCGAGTCCGCCAATGGTTTCTGTGAACATCTTGATACGATATTCCAGGATGTTCAGAACACGTTCCTCAACCGTATCCTTCACCCAGAGATTGAAGATCATGATAGG
Organism: Dehalococcoidia bacterium; assembly: GCA_965213725.1. GTDB lineage: Bacteria > Chloroflexota > Dehalococcoidia > Lucifugimonadales > UBA3495 > VXOI01. The sequence goes on along the minus strand of OZ243924.1, from coordinate 215,468 downwards.
TTGAGTCTGTCCGATACGGTCTACCCGGCCTATGCGTTGCTCGACTTTCATCGGATTCCAGGGCAGGTCATAATTGACCAGCAAATGACAAAACTGCAAATTTCGCCCCTCGCCACCGGCTTCAGTGCTTATCAACACCTGTGGCCCTGATTCCCTTTTGAACCGTTCAATGGCCTGGTCTTTTGCCATGGGGTTCATTTGTCCATGGAAAAGATTGACAGTCCAATCTTGATTAGTGAATAGTCGTTCAAGGTGGTTTTGAGTTTCACGGAATTGGGTGAACACGATGACTTTCTCGTCGGGGTTATCTCTGAACAGGTCTTTCAAGCGTTCAATGAACACATGAGCTTTGGAGTCCGTTTCCCCAACGTCGTTGATAGCAGCGATGGCGTTGTCCAGAAGTTGCAACTCCCGTTGGGCCATTGTCGCCACGACGCGGCTCTCTTCCACAACATCGCTGGCGGTTTCGTCATTGCCCAGCATATCTTCCAGGTCGTCTTCGGAAGGGGATTGATCGTCAGACGCCATAGCCTGAACTTTCGTGCGACGCCGAAGCAGCGATTCCCGGATGGCGGCTATGCTGGAGGCCGCCAGCTTCTGGAAGATTACCATCAAGAACCCAATGGCGTTGGCGTTGGTATCTGCGGCAAACTGATACCCGAATCGAACGTAATCTTCCACAGCCTGAAGCGCGGTGCGCTCCTCCGGAGACAAATCCACCTCCCAGCGATAGGCGGTGCGAGGCATAAATCCACCCACGAGAGCTTTCCGGTTTCTGATCAGCACCTCGCTCAAGCGATGCTTGTCCATCAGATTTTCAATGATTTCCTGCCGTTCTGATTGGCCCGCTGAGAGACGGCGATATATTTCTTTCTGCTCGGTTTCCAGCCACTCGGCAATCTGATGGACTATCTGCTCTTCGTTCTCTCCAGGAATTGGAAACCCGTGGCGAGTAAGATTTTCCACTAGCCGGGAAAGGCCGGGGGTCTCTTGCCTGTAACGTTCGAAGTCTTCTTCCGAAGGGAAAAGGGTAGGGTCAAGAAGCTCCACCAGAGCATAAAGCTCGGCAGGATGCAACTGCATTGGTGTCGCTGTGAGAAACAGCATACCTATACGCCGGATATGCTCTTTCGATACGAGTTGTTGCATGAATTTATACAATTCTGTGGAGGGTCGGGCGTGATGGGCTTCATCCAGAATTATTAGATCCCAAGATGCCTCGGCGCAAAGCTCCCGCCACCTTTGATTGATTATCCACCTCGAAGAGCACAACACGCTGGAGTAATCAGGATGAGCGAAAGGATTGCCGTGGTATCCGTTTTCTCGTAGACTGTTTACTGTGGCGGTATTCAACACTGAGAAAGGCTCGTTGAATTTGGTTCGCATCTCGAATTGCCATTGGCGAATTAGGTTGGGCGGTACGATGGCCAACACTCGCTGGACCCCCGCTCGAGCGCGCAGTTCTTTCAGAGCCATTCCTGCCTCGATAGTCTTTCCCAGCCCTACTTCGTCGCACAGCAGAAAACGGTGCGGGTAATTGGAGATTACCTTGTGAACCACCGACACCTGATGAGGCTTGATGTCCACCTGCGACTGTCCCAGAGAAACCAAATCGTCGTGAAGGTTCTGATGCCGGTATTGCTGGGCGACTTGGCGGAGCAAATACCGCCGGGTGGGGCCGATATCGCCGGCGCGGAAACGCTCCAAAGGATCAGTGAGAGGCAATGGGCGCAAATCTGCCTCAGGTATATTGACCGCGCTGGGAATTCCTCCGGTATTGGAAAAGACTTGGCATTGCCATGTGGGCGTTGGGGCCCCTGCTACTGGCTTCACCACAGCGACATATTGGCCTGTTGACCTCCGCTGTATCGTGTGTACCGTCCCCATCAACTTAACCCGTGATATGGGAGGGTTTTCCGCCGTGAATTGAGGAGGAATGCCGGTGGCATCCCAATCAACTTGTATCCGCTGCCCGTTATTGCTGCTGACAATCCCGTAGGCCATCTTCCTGCCGCTCCATTCAACGAGGGCGCCGGGAAGCAGATCCTGCTGTTGATCGGGAGACATCTTATTCCTCCATATCCATTGGCGGTGTAAGCGAAGAAATTATGCTAGAATCTAATCCAGCAAATCCACATTACGAGTTGATTGTAGCATAGATGCAGTTCCGAAACATCCCCAGCGTTGACCGGGTTCTGGCTGTGCCCGAGGTGGCGGCGGCCGCGGCGGCTTACAGCCGCGAGTGGGTCGTCGAGCTGACCCGGGAGGAGTTGCAGGCCGCCCGTCAGCGCATCCGGCAGGGCGGAGAGGGCGGCGGCGTGGCGGAGATCGCCGCGCTGGTCTGCCGCCGGGCGGAGGAGGCCGGACGGGCAGAGCCTCGACGGATCATCAATGCCACCGGCGTCGTCATCCACACCAACTTGGGCCGCGCGCCCCTCAGCCGTGCGGCGATGCAGGCCGCCGAGGAAGCCGCCGCCGGATACTCCAACCTGGAGTTTGACTTGGATTCAGGCCGCCGCGGCTCCCGGCAGGCCCGGCTGGAGGCGCTGCTGCGGCGGATTACCGGAGCGGAAGCGGCCTTGGCGGTAAACAATAATGCCTCGGCGGTTCTGCTGGGGCTTTCGGCCTTGGCTGCCGGGCGCGAGGTTATAGTGTCCCGGGCCGAGGCGGTGGAGATTGGCGGCGGCTTCCGCGTTCCCGACGTGCTGCGCCAGAGCGGGGCCATACTGGTGGACGTCGGCACTACCAACCGGACGTACCTGCGCGACTACGAGGACGCCACCACCGCCGCGGCCGCCGCCTACCTGAAGGTTCACGCGAGCAACTTTCGCGTCGAGGGGTTCACCGCTGAGGTGGGGGCGAAAGAACTGGCCGGATTGGGGAAGCGGCTCGGCGTTGCCGTGCTGCACGACGTAGGCAGCGGAAGCCTGCTGCCCACGGAGAAGTATGGTCTGGCCCATGAACCGATGCCCCAGGAAAGCGTCCGCGCCGGAATGGGGCTGGTGTTCTTTTCCGGCGACAAGCTGCTGGGCGGGCCGCAGGCGGGGATTGTTGTGGGGCGCAGCGAGCTGGTGGGCCGTCTGGCCCGGCACCCGCTGGCCCGCGCAGTGAGGATAGACAAGCTGAGCCTGGCTAGCCTCACCGCCACCCTGGTTCACTATCTGCGCGGCGAGGCGGAACGGGAGATTCCTGTCTGGCGCGCGATTTCCGCCACGCCGGAGTCCCTGCGGGAACGCGCCCATGGCTGGAAGTCGCAACTCCCGGGGGCGGGCAGCCCGGCCCAATTCACTGTTGTGGAGTCCCGCTCCGCCGTGGGGGGCGGCAGCCTGCCCGGCGAGACGCTGCCGACGTGGGCGCTTGCGCTGGATACATCGGCCCTGCCGGGCGGCGCGGAGGGCGTGATGCGCAGTTTGCGGCAGGGCCGTCCGCCGGTGGTGGCGCGGGTGGAGGACGAGCGGGTGCTGTTCGACCCCCGCACCGTCGGCCCCGGCGAGGACGGCGAGCTGCTCGCGGCGCTGCGAGGGCTGAGCGGGTAGCTGCCCCCAAAGTATGAAATAAGAATTTCGGAGCAAAGCAGGCAATGACCGACTATCTGCTGGTGCATGGGCCGGGACAGGGTTCCTGGGTCTGGGGCAAGGTCTGGGGGTTGATGACGGCCCCGGAGGAGCACCCCCCGACACTGCACAAGCCGCGCCGCGCCAACCGCGTCCACCCGGTTGACCTGCCGGGGCACGGGCCGGACGCGCAAGGCGATACCGCCGCTGTCCGCTTGGAAGAGTGCGTGAATGTCATCATCCACGCCGTGCAGCAGGAGCAGTTGAAGGACGTGGTGCTGGTGGGCTACGGGATCTCGGGAGGAATCGTGCTGGAGGCTGCCAAACAGCTTCCTACGCCCCCGAAGCGCTTGGCGCTGGTCGGAGCGGCAGTCCCGCAGGGACACCGCCCGCTGATCAGCGGCTGCGCCACTGGAGTTCGTTCATGGTTCCGGCTATTCTCCTTGGCCAGCGCGCTGTCGCGGCAAGAGTTGCGGTTTTCCCGGACGGTCATCAGCCGCTTTTTGTGCAACAGCATGGGGGCCATGGAAATCGTACAGGTTCTTGGCTTCTTTGGGCCGCTTCCCGTCCGTTTGCTCAAGTCCCGGCTTTCTCCCGAGGCATCTTCCGACTTGCCAGCGCCTTTGACCTGCATCGTTCTGACGGAGGACAGGCTGGTTTCACCGGAAACGCAGCGCCGCACTGCCGAGCGCCTGAATAGCGAGGAAACCCTGGAGATAGACGCTTGCCACCTGGCGGCGTGGCAGAAGCCGGAGGCCGTGGCCGAAGCCCTGCTGCGCCATGCGTGAATGCCCGGACTTGCCGGCAAAGGAAGATATGACAACGGGCCGGAACAATGCCGGCCCGTTCCCTTTGCTGCCGCTGGCGCGCCGCTGGGCTTGTCCGTCTTACCAGCCGGGGCGGCGCTGACTGCATTTGCCGCAGAACACGTCCCGCATGGGGCCGTTTTCATAGCCGCACTTGCCGCAGGTCCAAACGGAAACCATCATAGAAGCAAGCATAAAAATCACCTCAGCGATTTTTTAGTCTTCCTTCTTGCCGCCGGTTGTATGAGGCCAGGCGGCGAAGATTTCTAGTGGTGGTGGCCGTGGTGGTCGTGTTCTTCCTCTTCCTCCGGGGTGATCAGCGAGTAGGTGGTGAGGATCATGCCAGCCACGCTGGAGGCGTTCTCCAGGGCCGAGCGTGACACTTTGGTGGGGTCAATGATGCCTCTCTCCACTAGGTCGCCAAATTCGCCGCGGGCTGCGTCGTAGCCGAAATTGCGGTCGCTGCTGCGGCGCACCTGGTCCACCACAACCGCCGGTTCCCCGCCGGAGTTCCGGGCGATGATGCGCACCGGCTCTTCCAAGGCTCCTCTGAGGATGACGCGGCCCACCTCTTCGTCCCCGGTGAGACTGACGCCTTCCAGTGCGGACATGGCGCGAATGTAGGCCACGCCCCCGCCGGGGACGATGCCCTCCTCCACCGCCGCGCGGGTGGCCGACAGGGCGTCTTCCACGCGGGCCTTGCGGTTCTTCAGTTCCGGCTCCGTGGGAGCGCCCACCTTTACCACCGCCACGCCGCCCGACAGCTTGGCAAGCCGTTCCTGGAGTTTTTCCTTGTCGTATTCAGAAGTCGTTTCCTCGATTAGCACCCGAATCTGCTCGGTGCGGCCCTTGATCATGTCCGCATCACCGGCGCCGCCAACGATGGTGGTGCGGTCTTTGGTGGTCTCGACACGCCGGGCCTGGCCGAGGTCGGCGATGGAAGCCTGGTCCAGGCGGCGGCCCCGCTCTTCCGACACCACTTGGGCGCCCGTGAGAATGGCGATATCTTCCAGCATCGCCTTGCGGCGGTCGCCGAATCCGGGGGCCTTGACCGCTAGGCAGTTGACGGTTCCGCGCAGCTTGTTGACCACCAGCACCGCCAGCGCCTCGCTCTCCACGTCTTCGGCGATGATCACCAGGTTGCGCGTCACCTGAAGCGCGCTCTCCAGCACCGGCACCAGTTCGGCGGCCGAGGAGATTTTCTTGTCGGTCACCAGAATGTGGGGGTTCTCGATGACCGCTTCCATTCGCTCCGGGTTGGTGACGAAGTAGGGGCTGATGTAGCCGCGGTCGAAGTTCATGCCCTCGACGTACTCGGTCTCCGACTCGATGCCCTTGCCTTCCTCGATGGTGACCACGCCTTCGGCGCCGACCTGATCCAGAACGCCGGCCAGCATTTCGCCGATTTCTGCGTCGTTGGCGGAAATGGCGGCGACCTGAGACATCTGGTCGCGGCCCTGGACTGGGGTGGAGATGCCGGCCAGTTCCTTGACCAAAGCATCAACGCACTTGTCCAGCCCGCGCTTGATGGCCATGGGGTCGCTCCCGGCGGCCACGTTCTTCATACCCTCGCGCACGATGGTGTGGGCCAGCACAGTGGCGGTGGTAGTGCCGTCGCCGGCCACGTCGTTGGTCTTGCTGGCGGCTTCCTTGATGAGTTGAGCGCCCATGTTCTCAAAGGATTCGGGCAACTCCACCTCTTTCGCAATGGTTACGCCGTCGTTGGTGATGACCGGGGCGCCCCACTTCTTTTCCACGGCCACGTTGCGGCCCTTGGGCCCAAGGGTGCGGCCGACGGCGTTGGACACCATCGAGATGCCTTTAAGCAGGGCCTGCTGGGCGGCCTGGTCGCTGATAATACTCTTGGCTGGCATTCCTCTCCTATCCTCCTTGCAAATAAGATGGGCAGAACGCGGGATATTGCAGAATCTTACGCCATAAAGCATAAAACCGCTCCGCCCCACGGTCAAGCGCGGCGTAAATGACGAGCGGGGCGCCGGCGCAGCGGCCAGCATACGTTGAGCATACCGGGATGGGCAGTCCGTTGCCTGGTTCCGCTAACCCGTCTATGCCAGGGCCGCCTGGGACAATTTGCCATCAATATACGTCATACACAATATCGTGATTGTTTGGTATTGTTAGCAACAGTTGTTTATGCCAGAATCGGGGTGGCATCAACCCGGCAAGGAGGCTTGTCATGGCCGCTGCCCGCATATACCGCCACCACGTCCGCTGCCCCCATTGCGGCTCCAACTGGGTGCGCCAGTATGGCCGCTCTGCCCTGGGCAAGCAGCGCTACCGCTGCGGCGATTGCGTCCACCATTTCACCCCGGAGGCCGGCCGCCGCTTCCACTCCCAGGAGGTCAGAGAGCAGGCCATCGCCATGTACTGCGAGGGAGCCAGCATCCGGGCCGTGGGCCGCACCCTGGACGTTCCCCTGCTGACGGTGTATGGCTGGATTAAAAAAAAGTCTGCTGGGCCCTGACCCTGCTGCTCTGGCAACAGCAGGAAAGGGGGCGCCAGGCCGCGGACCGGATAACGGCCTTCGATGAGATGTGGAGTTACGTGGGCGGCCGGCATGGGGAGAAACGGCGGGAGGCGTGGCTCTGGACGGCGGTGAGCCTGGGGGCTGACGGGCGTCGGCAGGTGGATTTCGAGCTCGGCGGCCGTGGCGAGGCTACATTTTTGCGGCTGTACGGGCGGCTGCCGGAGGCGGAGATATACTGTAGTGATGCCTATGTGGTGTATCAGTCCTGGCTGCCGCCGGCCCGGCACCGGGTCGGCAGGGGCGGGCCGGTGAACTGGAACGAGGGTCTGCATTCCCGGCTGCGGGGGAAGCTGAACCGGCTGATACGGCAGACGAAAGGGTACAGCAAGAGCGCGGCGATGCTGGCGGGTTCGGTGGCCTTGGTCTGCCTGCGGCTGGGCCTGATGCAATAGCAACTGTTGCTAACAATACCGATTGTTTCACATACTTGACAAGCATAAAATTTATTGATATAAATGATATGCAGAGTTCAATTCTTCATCGGGAACGATCGGCGGAACTAGAGAGCAGTCCGCCGGACGGGGGTGATTTCACAGGGAGGTGAGTGCGATGTCTGCCAAAGTGAAGTTCGGTATAGCCCTAGGTACGGCGGCCTTGGCTGTTGCGGCCTATGGGGGTTTCCGCTACTGGGAGCGCCGGAGGCTGGCCCGGTAATCCGGCCAAGGGCCCCGCGACCTGAACCGCGATGGGGGAGTCCTTATCAGAGGACTCCCCCATTTTCTTAGCTTCCCCTCCCGTCACCCGGTCGCCGTCTGCGCTAAACTCAGTGCCTGCTGACTGGTGACCATCCGCGCCGACGCCAGGATGCGATGGATGTGGAGCGGCGCAGGATTGGCCTGCACCGATCAACAATCCGGCCCGAAGCCCGTATGAAAACAAAAGTCCTGTGTCTACTTTCACCTCTTAGAGGGTGTTTCTAAAGTCGTCCAAGGGGGCGCCAATCGCCGCAGCATGAGATGGGTCATCGCTAGGTACACCCAGAACTCGGTTGTTTCAGGCCGGGCTTCGCAGTCCTTGCTCAAGCACCGGCAACGCCCCAGCCAGGCCAACGTTCTGTCCACCACCCAGCGCCGCGGCAGCGCCTCAAACTGATGGGTGTCCTTGCTTCGTCTTTCCTGAAATCAAGGAGCGCTCCTATTACCGCTCGCCCAAGGCGTTAAAAAAGGCGTGGCGGCAGCTTGATGTCGAGCGGCGGCAAATTCTGTGCGACATTGCCAACGGCGCCTGCTCGGATTCCGAACTGTCCCGCAGCATTGAGGCTCTGCGAGCCGAAGGTTTCAGAGTATTGCTGCTGGTGCTGCTCAGAAACCATCGGGAGCGGGCCGTTTCCATGATGCAATTCAGGAAAAGCCGCGGCGAAAGCACAGCGCTCTTCGGCGCCGTGCGTCTGGCCGCGCGTCTGGAGGAAGCAACTGTAGGCGACCGGCTGACCGCAGAACACCTAGCCGAAATTTTCCGGGCCAACGTTGATGTCCTGACCATCTCCCTTTCCGCGCTCACCAAGGACACGGAGGCCGTGCTGGACGCCTTGGACTCCCTCTGCGGAATCCCAAAGCTCGGCTATGTTCTGCCGCCGGCGGTGCGAACCGTGCGGCGGACAAAGGAGTTCGCCCGTCGGCCCGCGTCCAAGCAGCGGCGCTCCCCGGTGCATTCGTAAAGGGCCAGCCCGGCCATACCATCTGCGCAACGCCGGACCAAGCATAATGACTACCGATTGACTTGCGGCAAGGGCCGGCCCTCGGCCAAGGCTTTCAGGACCTGCTCCGCCTGCAAGATGATGGCGTTCCGGTCAAACTGCTCCGCAAGGTTCCGGCAGCGCTGCCGCATACATCGCACTTCCCCGGTGCCGCCTGCCAGATCAACCAGCACCGTAGCCAGCTCCCCGTCGTCCATTGGCTGAAATGTCCGGCCCACGTTGAACTCATCCACCAGACGCTCGCCTTCACAGCCCTTGCTTACCACCAAAGGGATTCCACTCCCTAGGGCCTGTTTACAAACCTCATCACGCCAGCGCCTCCATCTGCAACTGCGCCCCATCTTGTCCGTCCACCTCAGCCTGCCGCCGGTACTTCGACGGCCCCCGCCGTGCGCCTCTTGTGCTGGTGAACCAGGCCACAAGGCTCCACATCCCCTCGTACATCTTCCCCAGCTTGGCGTACCGGGTGGCAATGCCTCGGAATTGCTTGGCGTCCCCAAAGGCGTTCTCCACCAGGTGGCGGGCCTTGCAGGACTGCGCGCCGTAACCGGCCGGATGGCGGCGGTTTGACTCTGGAGGGACGGTGGCTGTAATCCCCATCGAAGCCAGCAACAAACGGACGGCATCGCTGTCATAGGCTTTGTCGGCCAACAGTTCGCTGGTTTCAGCGTCGGCGGCGTCGCTGAGGAGAGTTGGTAGCTCAGAGATCTCAGCGGCGTTGCCAGGTTTTAGCTTGATCTTGACGAATCTCCCGGCCCGGCCGGTTGATGCGATAATTTTGGTGGTAAGCCCGCCTCGGCTCCGTCCGATTGCTTGTGTTGCTCGGGACTCGCCGGGCGGGCGTCCTCTTTTGGGGCGCCTGCGGCGTGCTGATGAACCTTGACGAAGGTGCCATCCACCATGACCACTCCCAGGTCAAGCTGGCCGGATATGGAAGAAAAAACGGCGTCGAAGACGCCGCTCTTGCCCCAGCGGTTGAAACGTTGGCAGACGGTAATCCACTTGCCGAACTGCGGGGGAAGGTCGCGCCAAGGCGCTCCGGTACGGGCAATCCAGAGTATGCCCTCGATGGTAGTGCGATGGTCTTGGGAGTAGGGGCGTCCGTTACGTCCACGCTCTTTGGGCAGAAGCGGGGCGATGCGTTCCCACTGGCAATTTGATAACAATTTTCGTAGCATAAGCCACCCTCCAAGCTGGAGGTTATGCTAACTTGAAGCCTAGTGCAAGCGTTCTAATCGCTCAATTGGGGGTAACCTCCCAATAGTTTGTAAACAGGCCATAGGAGCAGGGATTCTAAAGGTGTAAGGTGTGCTGCCCCCGCTCCGGCATTCCCGCAAAGGCTGGAATGACCGGGAGATGGGACGGCGCGGCCAGTCAGCATTGCCATCATCTGTTGAGGCGCCCCAGGAAACGCTGTTTGAGCGGCGTTGCCCGCCGTGTGCTAGACTTGGGATATGAGCATCGAACCGGAATTCGTCGCCGACCTTCACATTCATTCCCGCTACGCCTATGCGTGCAGCAAGAACCTCACGCTGGCAAATCTGGCCGCCGCCGCAAAAATCAAGGGCATCGGCCTGCTGGCTACCGGCGACTTCACGCATCTTGCTTGGCTGTCCGAACTGGAAGCCGGCCTCACTGAGGCGGACGCCGGAACCTGGCAGTATGACGGCGTCAACTTCGTCTTGGGCACCGAGATTAGCTGCGTCTACCGGCAGGGCGGCAAGGCCCGGCGGCTGCACCTTCTCCTGTTCCTGCCGTCGCTGGACAGCGTGAAACGGTTCAACGCGAAGCTGGCAGAGCGTGGCGTCAAGCTGGAGGGGGACGGGCGTTCGTCGGTGGGCATCTCGGCGGCGGAACTCGCGTCTCTGGCGCTGAACCTGGACCCCGGGGCTATGGTGATACCCGCCCATATCTGGACTCCTTGGTACGGACTTCTGGGTTCGGTATCAGGCTTCGACAGTCTGGAGGAATGCTTCGGAGAGTTGGCGCCGCAGATTCGCGCAGTGGAAACCGGACTTTCCAGCGACCCTGCCATGAACTGGGAAGTCCCTGACATGGCGGGCCGGGCCATCCTCTCTTTCTCTGACGCCCATTCTCTGCCCAATTTGGGCCGGGAAGTATCCGTGTTCAGAGGCAGGCCCACTTATGGCGGGCTGAAAGAGGCCGTGGAGCAGAACGCAGTCGCTTATACCGTGGAATTTTACCCCGAAGAGGGCAAGTATCACTTCAACGGACACCGCAACTGCGGGTTGAGGCAGTCCCCGCAGGAAACCTTAGCGCAGGGCAACGATCGCTGTCCGGTCTGTGGGCGCCCGCTGACCCTGGGGGTGCTGCACCGGGTGCGTTCGCTGTCTGCCGGGCCTGCGCCAGGAGGGGGCCACGAGGCGGGGCCTGACGCGGACGGATTCGTCCGCCCGCCGGATGAACGCCCGCCTTTCCTGCGGCTGGTTCCGTTGGAGGAACTGCTGGCGGAGACTCTGGGCGTGGGCCGACGCAGCAAGGCCGTGGCAAAGATCTGCCAGAGGCTTTGCGCTGAGCTTGGCAACGAACTGGCGGTGCTGGCTTGGGCGAACTTCGGGGATTTATGCCAAGTGGCGGGAGAGAGGGTGGCCGAGGCCATCCTGAGGGCGCGAACCGGGAAGGTCGTAACCGAGCCGGGCTTTGACGGACAGTACGGCGCGGTGCGGGTCTGGGCCGAGCCGAATGGCGACGAGGGGCAGGCGGCGTTGTTCTGAACAGAGGATATTAGCAGTCCTCCGTTCCATCGAACGCTTCCTGCCCGTTATGGTCGTTGCCGCGCTCCCGGCGCAGCCGGTCGTTATCGGTCTGGAGATGGTCTATTAGTTGCTGCTGGGCGCGAATCATATCGTCTTGGCTACGATTTCCGCCGTTGCCTAGAAGTCCGGCCAGCAAGGTCATCATTTCCAAATGACGTTCCTCGCTGCGGCGCTGCTCCTCGAGGTAGCGTTCTTCGCCGCGGCGTTGCTCCTCCTGACGGATGCGCTGCTCTTCGAGGTGGCGTTCCTCGCTACGGCGCTGCTCCTCCTGACGGATGCGCTGCTCTTCGAGGTGGCGTTCCTCGCTACGGCGCTGCTCCTCTTGGCGGCGGTGCTGCTCCTCGAGGTAGCGTTCTTCGCTGCGGCGCTGCTCCTCCTGATGGCGGCGCTCTGCGTTGGCTTCCGCCTCCTGCCGTTCTCTCCGGCGTTCCCGTATGTCTATAAAGCTGGACAGCAACTGCGGCACTCCCAGAACGGCGACCATAATGGCGACATACGCGCCTGCCGCCAAGTATTGCAACATCCACCACTGTTGTATAACCATAGGGATATCTTACCGCAATTATCCGTTTTGTGTCAGGCTCTCCTATGGTCGCACGGGCCTTTCCAAATCCGTTGTTACCGGATTTTGGCAGCCATCCGTCATTCCGGCTTTCGCCTGAGTCCGGTCTTCGGTGCAGCAAAGACTTTCTGGGTTCACGTCTGCGGAAGAATGGCGGAATGGCTTTGGAAAGACCAAGTGCGGTCGCAGCGCCAGCTTGGGGGCGGCCCGTGTCTCTATGTGCTACAATTCACACAATCCTGGCGAACCGCCCGCATCGGGCGGCGCGCCGACGTGTACGGGAAAGCCCGGTTTGCCGCAGCAAGTCCCAGTGTATCTGCGCCGTCTACGGAAAGAGGACATTACCGAGGTCGTTGAGATTGAGCGAGAGGCGTTCTCGTCCATGTGGGTGAGTTCGCCTTTCAGGCGCGATCTGAACAACAGGCGGGCCTGCTACCTCGTAGCCTGCATTGAGCCCGACGGCTCCGAACCTTTCTCCCTGGGCGAGACCGCGGACGAGGCCGTTGAAGCCCCGCGCTCTTGGCTGTCCCGGCTGGCCGGGCGGTTGGGATTTGGCGGAGACGGCTCTACGGCAAATGAAAAGGACAACTTCGGCATAGCCGGTTACGTAAGCGTCTGGTATCAGGGTGACGAAGCGCACATCGTGGAAATCGCCGTGCGCGAGACCCTGCGGGGCAACGGCATCGGAGAGTTGCTGCTCATCGGTTCTCTTCGGGAAGCAGTGGCCTACGGCTCCCAGGTGATGACCCTTGAGGCCCGGGTATCCAACTTCATTGCCCAGCGGCTATATGAAAAATACAGCTTCAAGTCGGTGGGCATCCGCAAGGGCTATTACTCGGACAACCGGGAAGACGCCGTGATAATGACCACCTCCCCCATCCACACGGAAGAATACGATCGAATGTTCCGGGAACTCCAGGAAACTTGGGTATCCCGGTGGGGGCCGATAGACGTCCGCGACTGATCGTGCGAGAATTGAGGATTATAAAGCGCGATCCAATGCCATTGCTGCCTTCAAGTTGACCATATTAGGGGCGGTTGATAGAATGACGCTCGTTGCGCTCTTTTTCCGACGGGGGTTCAGCCTCTTCTCTGTCGGCAGGGAGGGTAATTCCGGGGGCGTATGTTAGTTATCGGGCTGACAGGCGGTATCGGGACCGGCAAAAGCGAGGCCGCCCGCCATATGGTTTCTTTGGGGGCCGCGCTCATTGACGCTGACGTGGTGGGCCACGAAGCCTACCAGCCGAATGCGGAAGCGTGGTGCGAGGTGGTGGGGGCCTTTGGGGAAGGCATCCTTCAGCCCAGCGGGGAAATCGACCGGCGCAGCTTGGGAGCCATCGTTTTCTCCGACCCGGCGCAACTGGCCCGGCTCAACGGCATTATGCACCCGCTGATGGCGCGTATGGTCCAGGAAAGAATTGACGGACTGCAAGCCGAGGGGGTGGAAGTGGTGGTGGTGGAGGCCGCGCTTCTCTACGAGGCCGGTTGGGATTCCCTGGTCCAGGAGGTATGGGTCACCGACGCTTCCGAAGAGGCCGTGATCCATCGCCTCGCTCAGCGGAACGGAATGAGCGAAGAGGAGGCCCGCAGGCGCCTCGCTTCGCAGATGAGCCGCGCGGAACGTCTGGACCGGGCTGATATTGTTATTGACAACTCGGGAGAGGTCGCTGAGATGCGACAGGCCATTGACGAGTTGTGGAAGTCCAGAGTCAAAGAAAGGATTGAGCAGAAATAATGGTAGAAGCCGTAGAGCAAGAACAACAACATTACAGCGAGTACGCGATTGAGGAGTTTCTGGTCAGGGCCGAACCGTACTACCGCCCTGTGGGCGACGAAATGGAGCTGTTCGCCGCGGCTTACCAACAGCACATCCCGGTGCTGCTCAAAGGCCCGACGGGCTGTGGCAAGACACGGTTCGTCGAGTATATGGCTTGGAAGCTGGGCCGGCCGCTGACCGTCATTCGGGAACAGGAGAAGGGTTCCGGCGCGGCGCAGGAAGTGCGGGAAGGCGAGGTGCGCGTTCCCTTGGTCACCATCGCCTGCCATGAAGACCTGACCGCCAGCGACCTGGTGGGCCGCTACCTGCTGGACGCTGAGGGCACTCGCTGGATCGACGGCCCTATGACCCGCGCGGTCAAGGCCGGAGCCATTCTGTACCTCGACGAGGTGGTGGAGGCCCGCAAGGACACCACGGTGCTGATTCACCCCCTCACCGACCACCGCCGCATCCTTCCGGTGGAGAAAACCGGCTCCATCATCGAGGCCGATGACCGGTTCCTGCTCTGCATCTCGTACAACCCCGGATACCAGAGCGCGCTGAAGGACTTGAAGCACAGCACGCGGCAGCGTTTCATCTCCATCGAGTTCTACTACCCGCCCCGGGAAATCGAACGGGAGATCATCGAGCAGGAAGCCGGCTGCACCGCAGAACAGGCCGACGCGCTGGCGAAGCTGGGCGAGAAGATTCGCAATCTGGAAGACCACGGTTTGCAGGAAGGCGCCAGCACGCGGCTGCTCATCTACGCCGGCCGGCTGATGTCCGAGGGCATTCCCGCCCGCCGCGCCTGCCAGGTCGCCATCGTCTGGACGCTGACCGACGAACCGGAGTTGCAGCGGAGCCTCGAAGAAGTGGCCTCTTCCATCTTCGAGTAGGTATCTCGGAGCAGCGCATCTTGGAGCGGGAGCGTAGGCAGTCCTGACGCCGCCGGAATTGATTAAGCGGGCGCTGGCTAACCGGCCGACCCACAGGGTGGCCGGGGATGACCTGACGCCCGCGGCCGTCATGGTGCTGCTCTACCCCAAGGACGGCGGCTACTGCGTCCTGCTCAACAAGCGCTCCCAGGACGTTGAGCACCATAAGGGGGAGATTTCCTTCCCGGGAGGCGCAACCGACCCGGTAGACTGTGATGCTCTGGATACCGCCCTCCGGGAAACCGAAGAAGAGATGGGCATCCGGCGGGATGACATAAACGTCTTGGGCGAGATGGACGAAGTGGCTACCCGGTCGCGTTTTCGGGTCCGGGTGTTTGCCGGGGTCATCGGCCACCCGTATGAGTTTCGCCCCAGCGCCGACGAAATCGCAGAAATCGTGGAATTCCCGGTCGCCGCGTTGCGAGACCCTGCCAGTGCAAGGGTCGAAACCCACTGGCAGGAGGGCGCTCCCGCCACCGTTTATTCTTACGCCCACGGCAAACACTTGGTTTTTGGCGCAACCGCGAGAATCCTCCAGCAATTCCTGCAACTATTGGAGGACGGGCTGGAAAGCGAGGGTCAAAATTGACGAGTAGCGCTCCCACACCGGAAATAGAACAGGAACTCGCCAAACTCCCCCCAGCGGTGCTGGAAGCCTATCAAGAGGCGGCAGGTTCCGTCGGCGGAGCCTTCGGGCCTGATGAGGTCGGCCTCTGGGCCAAAGAGGGAGTTTCCATCGGCTCCCAGACCATTCGCTCTTGGGAAGCGGCCATCGAGTACTACAAGGTCAGCCCCCATGTGTGCCGTTTCCTGTCCTTCCCGTCTTTCATGCAGTGGGCCCGCTGCGGCACCTACCTAGCGCAGGACTCGCCGACCCTGGCTGTGGCGTTCTTCAAGTCCAGCGTAGCCATCGTGCCCAACTTGCGGCCCCAGTACATCCCTCGCTGGGCCGGGCTGGGACGCAGCCTGTACAAGGGAACCTGGAAGTCCAGCACCCTGGCGGCCAAGTTCTTCGACGTGTCGCCGGAACTGGTGCGCAGCCTCCCCTTCTGGGACGTTGAGGTGTTCGCGTCTTTGATCGAGGCGCTGTCCTATAAGTCTTACGACGTTGCCAGTGAATGCCTGACCCTAGGCAAGGACGTGCTGCCGGGTATGGGCCGGGAGCGTGAACCGTTCCTGGCGATGACCCGCGCCCTGATTGACACCAGTTGGCGGGAGGTCAAGACCTGCCTGGAACTGGTGCCCCGCGCCCTCCAGCACGTGGACGAAGCCCAGACCGGGCGCTTCCTGAAACTGGGCGAGCGCCTGGCCAAGGTGGGCCTGCGCGACACCTCCCGCTTCCTGGCCGACGGCACCCAGGCGCTGGGACGGGTGCCCCAGGGCAGCCAGGGCTACATCCTGGATCTCTGCGATCAGTTAGTCGCCGTGACCCCGGAGGCCGTCCCTCCTTTCCTGCGCAGCCTTGACAGCGTGCTTACTCGCATCACCGTCAGCCAGCTTGATACTTGGTACCAGCACGGAATGCGGCTGTTGCAGGAAAACCCTGAGAGCGGCATCGCGTTCTTCAAGATCGAGTCCAATACTTCGGAGTCCATGCTGGAAACCCTGTCTTCCAGCCTGGAGCTGGACCGGGTCAAGGGCATCCTGCGGCTCTACTGCCGCGCCCTTTCCGGAGCCGGCATTGAGATAATGAACACCCAGGAGCTGGTGCGCCGCAACATCGGCTGGGTGGACGAGGACACGGCGTCCACCGACGGCTCCAAAGTATTCCTGCCCCCGGTGGTGGACCATTACACCAGCAAGCAGGACAATTTTTCGTGGTTCAAGGTGGTCTCCACCCACCAGGTCAGCCACTTGGAATTCGGCAGCTTCGAGTTCCAGTTCGACCGGCCGGCCACTCAGTTTGAAGACCGCCGCCATGCCATGGAGGAGGAACTCAAGGCCAAGCGGGCTGAGGAACAGGCCGCGCGGCAGGCGATGATTGAACTGGCCCGGGAAATGGCCGGAGGGGAGTCGGATGTCGAAGTCTCTTTCGTGGAGATGAGGCCGGACGGCTCGTCCTCGGCGCCGGAAGGCATGATGGCGGAAAACCCGGGTTCAATGCGCGCTTACACCGACATCGGCCGCTTCCTAGCGATGTTCGAGAACGGCAAGCTGGCCTTCGACCTGTTCACGGTGCTGGAGGACTGCCGCCTCGACTATCGCATAAAGGTGGAGTATCCCGGCATCAGCCGCGCCGCTTCCCGAGTGCAGACGGAAACACTGGAGCGCCGCCCGCAAATCGAGCAGATGCCCTTGCAGCAGGCGATGGTGGAATTGCTCATTCACATGAGCCTGGAACAATTCAGCGGCCTGCCCGTTCCCGAGGAGTATGAAGAGGTTGCCGTGATGCTCTCCCGCATCCTGCACCAGCTTCGCACCGCTCAGGCCAACGTGGAAGATACTGCCGAGGCCACCCTGCGGGCCTACGAAATCATCTCCCGCCTGCCCAACCAGCAGGAGGAAGAAGACCAGTGGGATGAGCAGGACCTGGAAGAACCCGGCGAGTTCAGCGAAGAGGAATTCCAGGACCTCGTAGACCGCCTGCAAGCCGATATGGAGCAGCGAAGCGAGAGTCAGGAAGGCGATGAGTCCTATGAGTCGCCGGAGCCGGTGGACTACCGCGGCGACTTCAAGCCCGAGATGGTGCAGCTCCTCACCCGCCTCCAGGCCGACAGCGGCGAGCAGGGTGAGGCCCAGCCAATGACCCAGGAGATGCTGGAACAGCTTCTCCAGGACAGCGACGAGCTGGAGCTGGACGCCGAGCAGGGCGACATCAGCGACGCTATGACCACCTTTGCCCAGAACATTATGAAGGAGGCCGGCGCCCCTCCGCCCAACTCCCAGCCGGGCCAGGGCTACGGCCCGTTGCTCAACGACGACGACCAAGGCGGCGAGCTGGAGACCCGCGAACCTCAGACGTTCCTGTATGACGAATGGGACTTCCGCGCCAACGATTACAAGCCGCGCTGGTGCATCGTCAAGGAAAAGACCGTCGAAGAGGGCGACATAAACTTCTACCAAGACGCGCTGAAGAACTATCAGTCGCTCTCCAACCATATCCGCCGTCAGTTCGAGCTGATTATGCCGGAGAGTATGCGCAAGACCTACCGGCTCATCGACGGCGAAGACCTGGACCTCAACGCAACCCTTGAGGCCTGGGTAGACCTTAAGATGAACATTCCGCCGGACGACAAGATTTACTGGCACCGCAACCGCAACCGCCGCGACGTGGCCGTGGTGTTCCTGTTGGATATGAGCGCCTCCACCGCCGAGGCCATTGACGAGGGCCGACAGATGGTGGACGACCGCGACGCCCCGGACGACCCGGTGGAGTATATGGTCTGGCTGCGCCGCCGCCGCGAGGGCTTGGTGCGCCGGAACTACAAGCGCATCATTGACCTGGAAAAGGAAAGCACCGCGCTGCTGGTTCAGGCCCTGGAGTCCATCGGCGACACCTACGGCATCTATGGCTTCTCCGGCTATGGCCGCGAGAACGTCGAGTTCTACGTGATCAAGGACATCGGCGAAAACTTTGGGGACAAGGTCAAGCGGCGGATAGACAAGATCACGCCGCTGCACGCCACCCGCATGGGCGCCGCCATCCGCCACGCCATCACCAAGCTGGAAAACCAGGACGCTCATACCAAGATAATGTTCTTGGTCAGCGACGGGCGGCCCCAGGACCGGGGCTACAGCCGCGAGGGCGTGGAGAAGGAGTACGCCGTCCACGACACCCACATGGCGCTGGTGGAGGCCCGCCAAAAGTCCATCACGCCCTTCTGCCTGACGGTGGACAAGGCCGGGCATGACTACCTCAAGAGCATGTGCGGCGATATGGGCTACGAGGTCTTGGGCGACATCTGGGCCTTGCCGGAGCGCCTGCCGATGCTCTACCGCGAGCTGACGGCGCGGCGGTTCGCCCGGCGGTAGGGGCGGGGTATCCGGGAAACGTATAGAAAGGCCCGCCCCGTTGTTTTCGGGCGGGCCCCCCGGATAGAAGGCTTATGCCTAACTTAAAGCCTCTATTACCTCGCGTATCACCTGATACATACCACTGATGGTGCATTGTTCGACTGCTAGGAACAAGCCATCGCAGACCTTACATGACTGTCCTGTTCTTTTGTCCCCTGGATTCACGTCCTCGAAGTGGCGGCAGGGGTTGGCCTCCATCATCCGATCCACTGTGGCTTAGGTGGCCCCTAGTTCCCATCAGCTTGGGGATGAAAGCGCGGCTCAGCTATCGGCGATTCTTCCGTAATTGGCCTACGCCGTGGCCCGCAGGCGGTTGAGCGGGCCGGGCCAGGCTAGGATGCGACGGTCTTCCGTCAGCAGTTGGCGGCCTTGCATCGCGGTGGCGACGATGATGCGGTCAGCGGGGTCGGCGTGAAAGTCGGTTAGAGTATTGGCCCTAATCCCGATTGCGCCGTCTACCGGGATTTCAATCAGGCCGTCATCAAGCAGACTTGTTCGCCAGCTTTCAATGTCCCGCAACAAAGTAAGCCTGCCTTTGTCGTGCAGCATGGCGACTTCCCAAAAGGTGATTGCCGATACTGCCACGTTTCGCAGCGGCCACTCGGTTCCGATTACATGGCGGGTCTGGCTGCCGAGCCTGGCAGGGCTGAACAGGAGGTAGATCAGGACGTGGGTGTCCAGTAGGGTCACGGGTTGAGAATCCGCTCAGGGTTTGTTTCGGCTTCCCACTCCGCGTCCAGCGGCTCGATGATGTCGCCGTGTATCTGGATGATGTCCCGATCCCGGCCAAATGGCGCTTGCGGCATCTCCCGGTAAGGGATCAGGCGCGAGACGGGGCGGCCGTTCTTTGTGATGACCAGCTCGGCGCCGGTCTCGTCTACTTCATCCATGAGCTCGAGGCATTTCGCTTGGAACTCCGAGGCCGTGACGGTGCGGATGCTCGTTGCTTTTTGCAAGGGTTCTCTCCTAGCCGGTTATTGTATCAGAGGGCTAATCCCCCGGCTTCACCCCCTCGAAGTGCCGCCGCGGGTTGTCTACCATCATCCGCTCCACCGTCGCCTCGGTCACCCCCAACTCCATCAGCTTGGGAATGTACGCCCGGCTCAGCCACAGGTAGCCGTCGGGGTTGTCCTCCCGGCCCGGAAAGCCCGGCGTTCCGATGCGGGACAGCACCACGTTCCAGTCGTGGGACAGCATCATGCTGGACGCCAAGCCCTCGTCCAGCAGGGCTTTCAGGTACTCGGCCCTCTGCTCCCAAGGCGGCAGGTGGGAACGGCCAAAGGGATTGTTGATGTCCCAGCCCAACCAGACGCCCAAGCGGGCCAGCTCGCGGTGGTAGTCCGGGTCGAGGGTCTGGTTGATGTGGCCGACGTAGATGCTCTGCGGCTCGACTCCTTCCTCGGTCAGAATGCGCACCTGTCGTTCCCCGACGCGGGACTGCGGGGGCGTGTGGGTGGTGATGGGAACGCCGGTGCGCAGGTGGGTGCGGGCCGCGGCGCGCAGCATCAGCTCCTGCTGTTCGGTGATAGGGTCTTCGGTGGCTACCTTGATGATGCCCGCCTTGATGCCGGTGCCCTCGATGCCTTCTTCAATTTCCCGAACCCACAGATCGGCGATAAATTCCTTGTCGCGGTTCCAGAAGCTGCGGGGAATGTCCAGCCAGCAGCCGGTGCAGCAGATGAAGTTGACGCCGGTCTCCCGGGACACTTCCCGCATCAGTTCCACGTCCCGGCCCAAGTCCAAGGGGGATACCTCGACCAGGGTATCCACGCCGCCGGCTTTGGCCTTGGTGAAGTCTTCCATGGCCATGTCCGAGGCCCGGTCTCGAAACTCCAGCTCGCCGTAGGTCTGGCGGATGCCAGCGGAGGAATCTATCAGGTGTTCGTGGGGCAAGGTAAATCCCAGGTCAGCGGAATCTATTGGCCCCAGCACTGAATTGACGGTAGCCATATAACGCCTCCAAGCCATCGGACAAGGATTTTATTGCGGTTGCTCTATTGCCGATTATACTGGCATAGCATACCCGTCCGGTAGCCGGACGATTGGGAGGGCGCGAAATGGCATTGCATTTCACTGAACAGGAATTGGCGTCCCGCCGCGATAGAGTGGTCGCCCGGTTGCAGGCCGCCGGGCTGGCCGGGCTGCTGATATTCCGGCAGGAAAGTATGTACTACCTGACCGGGTACGACACCACGGGATATTCCCAGTTCCAGTGTCTTTACCTGGGCGCGGACGGGCGGCTTATCCTGCTCACCCGGTCGGCGGACCTGCGCCAGGCCCGGTTGACCTCGGTGATTGAGGACATTCGCGTCTGGGTGGATAGCGCCGTCAGCAATCCGGGGCAAGACCTGTGGCGGATTCTGGAAGAGCAGGGCTGCCGGGGCCAGCGGGTAGGGGTGGAGCTGGAGGCTTGGTGCCTGACCGGCAAGCGGTGGGAATACGTCCGCGCCGCCATGGAAGGCCGCTGCCAATGGGAGGACGCTTCGGAGCTGGTCAGCGGCCTGCGCCTAGTCAAGAGCGCCGCTGAGCTGGAGTACGTGCGCCGGGCCGCCTCTCTGGCCGACGACGCCTTGGCCGCGGCGCAACGGACGGCCACCCCCGGAACGCCGGAGCAGGATGTGCTGACCACCATGCAGTCGGCGGTGTTTCAAGGCGGGGGCGACTACCCGGCGTCGCGTTTCATCATCGGCTCCGGCGAAAATGCGCTGATGGTCAGGAACTTCACCGGCTACCGCACCCTGGGAGGCAACGATCAACTGCAACTGGAGTTCGGCGGCGTCTACCGCCACTATCATTCCTGCCTGATGCGAACCATCCTAATGGGCAGCCCCGGCCCGCGCCACTTGGCGATGCACGACGCCTGCGCCGAGGCCCTGCAAGCCTGCAAGGACGCCTGCCGCCCCGGCGCTACCTTCGGCGACGTCTTCAACGCCCACGCCAACGCCCTGGATCGCGCCGGTTTCGGCGAACACAAGCTCAACGCCTGCGGCTACAGCCTGGGCGCCCTCTACCCGCCCACTTGGATGGATTGGCCGATGATCTACCGCGACAACCCGGTGACGGTGGAGCCGAACATGGTCATCTTCATGCACATGATTCTGCTGGACTGGGACAACAAGCTGGCAATGTCCCTGGGCGACACCGTAATCACCACCTCCAGCGGCTGCGAAACGCTGACGCGGTTGGGGGATGGGCTGACGGTGAACTGAGGGGGCAGATTGTTGACCCTCCGGCGCTGCCCCACCGTAAAGGGAACTTGTCTCGTCGGCGTTCAGCGGTTTTGACGTCGGCGCAATTCTTCCTCCAATGCCCGGATGCGGGCTTCGGCGGCCTCGCGAGCCTGCCGCTCGCCGGCGGCTTGGGCTTCGGCGGTATTGACGCGGGCTTGGCTTTCGGCCAGGGCGCCGGCCAGTTCCGGCGGTTCGGGCAGATAGCGTTGCTGCGCCGGGTACCAAAAGCGCAGGCGTCCTTCCTCCCAGCATAGCGACAGACTCAGCGCCTCGCTGCGGCCCCAGATCACGCCGTCGGGGGCGGTGGCCGTTGCTATGGGCCGGTAGGCGCCGTTCACCAGCAGGTCGCCGGCCAAGGGGGCGTTGTGGTGCCGCCCTCCCGTGTGGTCGAAACGCCAGTATTCGGGAACTCCCAGGCCGGCGTAAATTTCCCGCTTTCCGATGTAGTCCCGTCGCCCGGTGGAGTGGGAGGCCACTTCCAGCACCAAATCCGGCGGCTTGCCCACTTCCTCGATGACGTAGCCGTTGGCGCCGTCTATGGTTTCCGCGTCAACGTCAAAAGCGATGACCAAGTCGGGGTAGGGACAGGACGGCAGGTCGGAACGGCGACGGCACAGGTAGCCTTGGCCGGAAACCAGGGTGGTGGCTCCCGGAAGCATGGCCCCGAAGTGCATTGCGAGGATGGTCATCAGGCCCGGCCGGTGAAAGTGATTGATTTGCTGCATATCGTTCTTCGGCGGGTCGGGCAGAGGCGGTAGCCGGCCGGCCGCCGCCTTCGCCGCGCCCATTGGTCTGGCGGTCATATCGTCCCTCTCGGGGGTGTGGGTGAGGTATGGGCATTATACGGGATGGGTCGGCGGCGCGCCCGCTATTCGCTCAGCGCTTGCTCCATGGTCTTGCCGGCGTGGGGGCCTTGGGTGATGGGAACGTCCACCACCTTGAACCCCCGTTCCGAACCGGGATCCAACTGGACTTCCAGGCCAACGAAAGGGCCGATTTTGTTGTTGAAAACATCCACAGTTTCCTGTCCGTATCTGGGGTAGTCCAAGCGCTCCAGCCAGTTGGGCAGCACGCTTTCGGCACCGGCCCGGAAGCTCATCCGCCGGATTTCGGGGCTGAATTCCACAAATTCCAGACCGGTGTCAATGTTGCGCTGTAGGCCGGTGAGGTTCTGAATTACAGCCAAACGCAGGGCTTCCAGCTCCTGCTTGGCGCCTTCCTCCAGCAGGATTTGCTGGATGTCGGCGGGAATCTCGGCCCAAACGTCGCCATTGACCACGTTGGTGGTGGAATTGAAGCTGAAGAGCCGCCCGTTCATGTAGGTGGTCACTTCGTACCAGCGCTGGCCGAGGCCCGGGTTGGCGCCGGTCACGCCAGCGTCCAGGATGCCGCGCTCCAGGGCGGTGTACACCTCGGTGAAGGCCATAAACTGCGCGGCCGCGCCCATGTGTTAATCCAGTCGGACAACTCGGCCGAGTGGCTGCGGGTCTTGAGTCCGACAAAGTCCTCCGGGTTTTCCAGCCGCTTGTTGCTGAAGAAGAACTGGTCATCGCCGGCGATCCAGTTGCGCATCAGCACCTGGGCGCCCAGCTCGTCCTCATACACCTTGTCCAAGTCGGGCGCGATATTGGTCAGCACCCTGTAATGGGTCTCATGGTCGGGCCACAGTCCCCAGATGTACTGCACGGCTAGGGTGGGGAACTCGCCGCCGACGTAGCCGCCGTAAATCTCGGTCATGCTCAGGGTGCCGTCGGCCAGCAGGCTGGCGGTATCCGTTCCGGCCAGACCGAGTTCCGGGAATGAGGTGATGTTGATCCTTACCTGTCCTTCAGTTCGCTCTTGGACGTTGGGAACGAAGTAGGCTTGGAGGTGCTTGCACCAGAGCAGTTGCCTGTTGATACAGGCATGATGTAGTTCAATTCTTCGTCCGCTGGATACCAGTTGCGTCGGGTTGGTCAACCTAGCCCTTGCCAGCAGAGACCGATAGTAGTCGGACTCGAAAATCCACTGGTGTTGCTCGATAGCGTACATAGGAACATAGCTGTAGTCGTCGCCCAAGTCGGTGCCGTAGGTGTACATAAAATCGGGATAGACGGACGGGCCTGCCAGGGCCGAGAGGTCGCCGTCACCGATGTAGATTGCGCCCGGCCCGCCTGCGTGTTGGTCGGCATACCCCCTTAATCCTATTGTGGCCTGCAAGTCCTGTATTTGACCGTCAACCGCTCCCTCGTCAGCGCATATCACAGAGACCATAGCCTCCATCTCAGGGAAATCTGCCGCGAACGAAGGATCTTCTTGAAGCGCTAATAGCATCATTGCGCGAAACAATTCCCAATCTTCGTACAATGGAGCTATCAGCTCCTTCGGGAGACCTACTTCTTCCGCCACTAGTTCTGCAAAACCCGGGGACTGGAAACACATGTATAACAAGGAAATGAATCGTTCTTCTTGTTCGGGTGTCAGAGTAGGGTAGGGCGTAGAAGTAGGGTGTGGTGTAGCCGTTGGATACGGTGTGGCGGCGGGATATGGAGCGGTCAGCGTTGCGGCGACCCGCACCTGCACCGTGGCCTCTATGGCGGCTTCTGCTTCCTGAGTGCCGCGAACCCGCGCCTCCACTGTAGCATCAATGTCCGGCGTTTGTTTCGCCTCCCTGAAGGCGCAGGCGATGGCCGCGAGCGTAGCGATAGCCAGGAGAACCGGCGCGATAGCTCTCATTCTCATCTCTCCCAAAGGATGGGCAGGTCTCTCTCGCCACCTACTCCCCCGCGTCCACCAGCCGCCGCAGCTCGATCAGGGCCTGGTTGGAAATCCGCCGCTTTATCGTGATCCGGCGGGGCGGCACGCGAAGCTCCAGTTCCTTGATGACCTGCGGCCCCGCTGCCGTGGCCCTGGCTATGGCGACATAGGCTAGGCCCATGGGGCGGCCGTCCAGTTCGGCGGGGCCGGGGGCGCCGGTTACTCCTATGCCGTAGTCGGCGTTCAGTTGGAGCAGGGCCGCCGAGGCCATGGCGTTGGCCGCTTCCTGGCTGGCGGCGCCGTGGTTGTCCAGCAGCGCGGGCGGGACGCCGGACGCCGCCAGCGATTCAGCGCCGTAGGCCACTACGCCGCCGCGGAAGTGGCGGTCGGCGTCCGGGGCTTCGGTGATGGCGTTGGTCAGGAAACCGCCGGTGCAGAACTCCATCACCGCCAGCGTCTTGCCCCGCGACTGGAGGGCGGCCGCCACCGCCTGCTCCGGCGTTTCGTCATCGTAGCCCCAGACGTATTGGCCCAGCCGCTCCTTTATCGCCTGCTCCGTCGGCGCAATCATACGGCGGGCGGCGGCTTCGTCGGCGGCGCGGGCTATCACCCGCAGGTGGATGCCGTCGGCCTTGGAGTAGATGCCGAGGTAGGGGTTTTCCTGGCCGAAATACTCCGACATTATTTCGTCCACGGCGGCTTCGCCCAGCCCCATAGTCTTGACGTTGCGGGTGACGGTGACCTCGGCGGTGACCAGCTCCCGCAGGCGCGGCTCCACCTGATGGCGGAAGATGGCCTGCATCTCCACCGGCGGGCCGGGCATGGAGATGATGATTTTGCCGTCGCGCTCGGCCCACCAGCCGGGGGCCGTGCCATTGTAGTTGGGAATGAACTGCGCCGACGGAATCAGCCACGCCTGCTTGATGTTATGGGAGGGCATA
Organism: Dehalococcoidia bacterium; assembly: GCA_965213725.1. GTDB lineage: Bacteria > Chloroflexota > Dehalococcoidia > Lucifugimonadales > UBA3495 > VXOI01. The sequence continues at coordinate 189,913 of OZ243924.1, read as the reverse complement.
TCCTGGCCGCGGTTGCGGAAGTATTCCCGCAACCGGGCCGCCTGATCTTCCTGCACCGCAGGCGTCTCGCCGAAGGCCGCCGCCACGGCCTCGCGGGTCAGGTCATCCTGCGTCGGCCCCAGCCCGCCGGTGGTGAAAATGATGTCGGAGCGCTCGAAGCCCTTCTGGAACGCATGGGTAAGCTGGACTAGGTCGTCGCCCACCAGCGTTACCCATTGCAAAGTGATGCCCAAGGGCGGCAGGCGGGTGGCAATCCAGCCGGCGTTGGTGTCGTTGAGTTCACCCATCAGCAATTCGGTGCCAATGCCCATAATCTCGGCTTTCATAGCGCCCTCCGTAGATGTCCGGTCTGGAAAATTATGACTGGGAACTTGTAGGGGCGCACAGCCGTGCGCCCCTATGCTGCCGGGTTCAATGTCATTGCCGTATCCGCAGACGCAGGCCGCGCGGCTGTGCGCCCCTGCGCCGCCGTTCCTGCCCCCGGTTCAGTTGCTTGGCGCGGGCGTCTCCGGCCCGGCGGTTGGCGGGGGCGGTTGCCAGCCGGGAAGGACGAGGGGGTTGGCGGCTAGGTCTTCAATGCCTTCCAGCCGCGATTTCTTCACCGAGTATAGCCTTTCGTCAGTTTGGTCCAACGACCGGGCGAGGTAGCGGTCACTGCCCGGGGGGCCCTCGGTCAAACGGAACTCGACGGCGGCCTGGCCGCTCCGGGCTATGACCACGCGCACCGCCGGGTCGTCAAATCCGTACTCCGCCAGCTTTTCGGTGTCCCGATCGCTGACCTGCTGCTCTACGATCGCGTCAACCCGCGGAGCGGCGAGCTTGGTCAGCCACTCCGCCCACTCATCGGACACCGGGGCCGCCGTTTGCGGGTCCACGGGCGGCGGGCCTTCGCTTACCAGCCACTGGCCGCCTTCCAGGAAGTAGACCGCCGTTGACTCTCCTGCGGTGACCTCCACCACCCGGATGAATTCCAATTCTAGGTCGAACAGCCTGCCGTAGGGTGGATCCAATGCGAGGCGGTTGACCACCTCGGCCCACACCGCAGGGACGGTGTAGAGCGCATCGTCGCCCACCAGCCGGGTGTACTGGTTGGCGCCGTCGGGCGTGGGGCTGCCCATATGAAACTCGTAGGTGTTGCCCGCCCAGTCGGCCACCCGCACGATGGAGTCCGGCGGCCCCAGGCCGTAGTCCGCCGGGTTGCTGATGGTTTCCTTAAGCCCCCGGTTGACCCGCGGCCCGCTGAGCAACAACGGCGTGCCGCCCCAGCGCTGCTGAAAGACCGGGTAGGCCGGGTCGCCCAGAATCATCCACTGGTAGCTGCCTGCATCGCGGGCGTACTCCACCGACTGCCCGCCGTGGGTTACTTGAATATAAGTGATGTCCCCTTCCTCAATGGAATAGAGCCATGGCTCTTCCTCTCTGACCTCGCCCCGGGACACAACATCGGTGAACTCGATGATGGCCCAGGCTCCCCCGGCAATAGCCACCACTACGACCATCAAGATGGTTAGGCGAACATTCATAGTTCAACCGGCCCTAACGCCGCAGCCACCAGACCAGTCCGGCGGCCAATGCCATCAGGCCCGGCAGGAACAGCCACGACGAAAAGCGCACGAAGTCGTATTCGTTGCGGTCGAGGATAAATTCACGCCAGGGTAAAGCCTTTGGCCGTATGGACACCAGCGAGTAGTCGCCCAGCAGGTAGTTGGCGGAATTCAGAAACATATCCAGGCCGCTGCCCCGCCCGATGTTGCTGTTGGCAACGAAATCGGCGTCGCCCAGGGCCATGATCAGCGATATGTCGCTATCCACCGGGCCTTCTTCGGGCAGAGGCATCCCGACCTTCCCGGCGGAGCGCATCAGCATTGCCGGAATGAATGGCCCTCGCACGTCGGCGTTCTCCCCCTCGGTGACCGGGTCTATGCGGTCCGGGTCGCCGATGACGTAGCTGTTGGGCGAGGTGACCGACAAAGCCAGCGGGAGGCGCGCCCCGTCGGTAACGGGAAGGGGGCTGAGGGCCGCGGCGTCCGGCATGAAAACTTCCTGCAATTGCTGTCCTTCCGGGGCTATGATCTCAAAGGCGGCCTCGAAGGCGCTTTGCATCGCCGCTTCATTGTTGCCCAAGACAAGCAAATTGAAGTTCACGATGTTGTTGAAGTCCATATCCAAGGCCAGGGTCTGGGGCAATTCCGGCACCGAGGAATCAATGTCGCGTATGTATCCGGGCAGGAGGATTATCCCCCACTGAACCATGAAATTGCGCCACGAATCCGGGGTATCCGGCTCGGCTAGGAAGATCATTCTGCCGCTCTCACGGCGCCTGTTGCCCTCGTTGTCCCGGCCCAGAAGGTAGAGGTCAAGGGCCCGGGCGTGGGCGTCCGGCAGGTCGGAAGTCGGCCCGGCGACCACCAGCAGCGCGGCGTCTTCCGGCACCTCAATCCCGGTGTCGTTTCGGGGCCAGACCAGACCCCTGGCCTGATAGTTTTCCTGCTCCAGGGTCTGGCGCAACAGGGCATAGCCGTCTCCGCCGCCGCCGTCTATGTTGCGCTCCCCGTGTCCGGCCAGGAAGTAGACCGTCTTCTGTTCCAGCCCGGTAGCAACGTACAGACTGGTGACCAGGTCCTGCTCCAACTGACCAAAGGCTACGTCGGTGGGCTGGAGCGAGTCGAAGGCGCCGGTGTTCAGATTCTCGATGACCACGGTCTCGCTGACGAAGCCGGTGGGCCGGGCTCCGAAGTAGGCCGCCACGACGCCGGGCTCCAGGTCCGGATCCACGACCCGGTAGGTGAACTTGCCGGAACGGGCCTGGAATTCCTCCAGAGTGTCCACCACCCGGTTGCGCCGCGCCGCTACGTTGGCGTCGGGAGTATCCTCCAGCGCCTTGTAAAAGGCGGTGGCCCGGATGTCGTCTCCCAGGCGGCCCAACAGGTCTTTGGTGCGCTCCGAAAGGCTGAACTGGTTGGTGGCGGTCACGTCCACCCGCTGCTTGTTCTCGAAAGAGACTACGTTGATTACGATGACAATGCCGGTGAACGCCGCCAGCAGTATCAGTGTGTTGATGCCATACCGTCCGGTGCGGCTCAGAAACGCGGCGATTACCGTGCTGATGAACACTGCCCCCACCAGCGCGATGAGGGAGGCTCCGATGGCGATGTCGATGTAGCCGTACAGCCGCATCGAGCTTACGAAGGCGACTATGACGATGCCGGTTACCAGTCCGATGATGCCGGCAACCAGAAGCGGCGCGCCGAAAATGCCCACGGCGTCCAAGACGGGGTCAAGGAAGCTGATCAGGGTGCGGGAAGCCCGTTCCTCCGTTTCCCCGCCGGAGACTGCCGATGAATCTTCGGGTTCCTGGGCCGGCGCGGGTTCGGGCCGCGCCGGCCGTTCTTGGGGGGAGGGCCTGCGGCGGCGCCTGCGCCAGTCGCGGGGGCCTTCATCTCCTGAGCCTGTTGAAGGGCGGCTGCTCATACTAACGCCACCGCCTTGATTCCAGCGCGCGCACCGACAGGAAGAGGAAGAAGGCGATGACGCTGAGATAGTAGACGACATGCTTGGTGTCAATAACGCCCCGGTCGAAGTCGTCGAAGTGGGTCTTCATGCCCAATTGGCCGATGATTTCGCCGGGAAGGCCGCCTACGGCGCCGAAGGCCAGGTCGGCGAAGAAGAGGGCAAGGAGTATGCCCATCGCCACCACTGCGGCCACTATCTGATTGTTGGTCAGCGTGGAGGTCAGCAGCCCCACTGCCAGCGCCGCGGCTCCGTACAGCACCAGCCCCAGATATCCGGCGTATATCGGCCCGGGGTCCGGGCTGGCGTAGACGAACAGCAGGATTACGTAGAAGCCCGACATGAACACCAAGGCCAGGAAAAAGACCAAGCTGGCAATGTACTTGCCGAGGATTACCTCCCAGTCCCGCACCGGCGAGGTCAGCAGCAGTTCGATGGTTCCCAGCTTGGCCTCCTCAGCTATCAGCCGCATGGTCAACGCCGGGGCCAAGAGAATGAAAATCACCACAGCGCCTTGAAAAAACGGGCTGAGGGTGGCCTCCGGGAACGGATCGCCCAAGTCGCGGGAAAAGAAGAACCCGGTCAAGGCCAGAAAAATCAGGCCGACGATGTATGCCGTGGGACTCAGGAAAAAAATCTGGATTTCCTTCCAGGCCACTGCCCGGACAGTTCGCATGATTACAAGTCCTCTTGCGTGGTCAACCGCAGGAAAATTTCCTCAAGACTCATGCCCATCATCTGCATTCCCCGCAGACTCCACCCGTTGCTGATTACGGCCCGGGAGATGTCGTCCCGCAAGTCGCGCCCCGGCCGCGCCTGGATGACATAGGTGTGCCTGCCTTGGATGTTGCGATGGCTGACGGACATAACGCCGTCTATTTTCTGCAACGCGGGCAGCACCTCGGCAGATGGGCCGGCGACCTCCACTTCCAGGCGCTCAACGCCTTGCAGGGCGTCGGCCAGGTTCTGCGGAGTGTCTTCGGCGACAATGCGCCCCTCGTGGATGATGAGCACTCGCTCGCAGATCATGCTGACTTCGGGCAGGATATGGCTGCTCAACACCACGGTCTGGGCGCGGCCCAGTTCCTGGATCAGGTTGCGGGTCTCTACCACCTGGATGGGGTCAATGCCTATGGTAGGCTCATCCAGCACCAGCACCTCCGGCTCGTGGATAATGGCTTGGGCGATGCCGACCCTCTGCCGGAACCCCTTGGAGAGTTTGCCGATCTGGGTCTTGCGGTAATCCCCCAGCCGACAGACGTCTATCACTTGCCCCAGCCGGGCGCGGATGCGGGAGGAGGGCATTCCCCGCAGCGTTCCCATGTATTTCAGGTAGTTGGTCACTGTCATATCCGTGTAGAGGGGCACCGTTTCCGGCAGGTAGCCCACCCTCCTTCGCACTTCCAGCGACTTTTCCACAACATCGAACCCGTCGAGACTCACCGAGCCGCGGGAGGGCGGCAGGAATCCGGTCAAAATCCGCATGGTGGTGGTCTTGCCCGCGCCGTTGGGCCCCAGGAAACCCAGAACCTCGCCCTTCCTTACGTCGAAGCTCACGTCTTGGATGGCCGGGTATGGCCCATAGTAATGGGTTACTTCGCTGGCTTGAATCATTGATGGCTGCATGGTCATACCTGCCGGGCCGTTTCCCTTCCCACCGGGGGATGGTCGGGGCGGGAGCGCCCCGGGCGGCCGCTATTTGTACTCGAACGCGACAAATGATATTGTATACAACTGGTTTTGCCAACTATCACGAATTGCCGTTGTCTTATGAAAGGCGGTGTCTGGAGGTGAAATGCACTTGGTAATTGACGGATTCGGTGGAAATACGAGCAAGATGTGGGACGAAGAACTGGTCCGTCAATTCTTGACCGATTACCCGGAATCCCTGGAGATGACCCGCATCACCGAACCCCGCGTCTTGGTGTACGAAGCTCCGAAGCCGGAGGATTCCGGCGTTTCCGGCTTCGTCATCATCGCCGAGAGCCATATCAGCATCCACACCTTCCCCCGCAAGAGCTACGTCAACATAGACATCTTCTCTTGCCGGCCCTTCGACCACGACCGCGCCTTGGAAGACGCCAAGAAGCTGTTTGACCTCGATGACACCCAGACATGGCTGCTGAACCGGGGGCTGGAATGGCTGGACGAAGGTCAAGGATTGGCGGAGTCTCAGGCACAGCGGGCCGCCCTGACCGGGGACCGGCCCGGAACCGGCCGTGTCTGAAAGGGACGTGGAAGGAGGCAGGATTTCGCCCTTGCCCCGTTCCGCTCCCTCGGGGGAGACGGAGCCGGGGGAGACGGAGCGGGCTGGGGTTCCGTGGGTATACCCCGGCTTTCTCGCTCTGACCCCGGAGCAGTCGGCGCTGGAAACCGCCCGGGTGGTTCTCATCCCCGTGCCCTACGACAGCACCACGTCGTACCGGGGCGGCGCACGCGACGGCCCGGCAGCCATCATAGCCGCCTCCGGCCAGATGGAGGACTATGACCCGGAGCTGGACCTTGACGTGGCCGCGCTGGGCATTCACACCACGCCCGCCCTGGAGCCGCACATGGGCGGCCCTGGCCTCATGGCGCAGCGGGTGCGCGAGGCGGTGGCTTCCTGCATCGCCCCCGGCCGCACGGTTGGCGTGCTGGGCGGCGAACACTCCCTGACCGCAGGCAGCGTCCAGGCCCACCTGGAAGCCTGCCCTTCTCTGAGCGTTTTGTACCTAGACGCCCATGCCGACCTTCGTGACGAGTACCAGGGCACTCCCTGGGGCCACGCATCCGGCGCGCGGCGGGTGTTCGACTGCTGCCCCGTAGTGTTGGCCGGTGTCCGCAGTCTGTGCTTGGAAGAGCGCGATTTCATCCGCGACAATGGCATCGCCGTTTGGCAATGTCCGCCGGACGGCGCTCCGCTGCCCGCCGACGGCATTCTGGCTGCGCTGGGCGATAACGTGTACGTCAGTGTTGACCTGGACGTGTTCGACCCGTCGCTGATGCCGGCGGTGGGAACCCCTGAGCCCGGCGGTCTAGGTTGGACGCAGGTGGTGTCTCTGCTGCGGCGGGTGGGCGAGTCGCGGCGCATAGTCGGCTTCGACGTGTGCGAACTGGCGCCCGCTGAAGGCCCGGTCGCCTGCTCCTACACTGCCGCCCGGCTGGTCGCCAAGCTGGCCGTCTACTCGACCCTCTGCTGATTCCGCTCCCGGTCTGTTATCCTAAGAGGTAAATCTGTCCGAGGAAGCGCGATGGCGTATGGGAAAATCCCTTCGCTTGGGCCGGATCTTCGGCATTCCGGTCGAAATCAACGTCACTTGGGTCATCGTTTTCCTGCTGCTGACCTATCTGCTGGTCAACCGTTTCGACGCCTCCTCGCTGCGCTGGCCGGTGGCCCAACAGTGGGCGGTGGCTGTGGTTACCGTGGTGCTGTTCTTTATCTCGGTGCTGGCCCACGAGCTCTCCCACAGCCTGGTGGCCCTCAGCCGCGGGATACGGGTGCTGGGGATTACGCTGTTCATATTCGGCGGCGTTTCGCATTTGGCCCGCGAACCGGAGCGGCCCTCGGAGGAGTTCCTGATTTCGGTGGTGGGGCCAATGACCAGTATCGCGCTGGCAGTGGCGGCAAGCGCCGTACAGTTTTGGTTGAGTCCCGACAGTTGGCCGTGGGCGGCGCGGAACAGCTCCCCGGTGGAGATGGTGGTCTTCCTGCTGGCTTGGGGCAATTTGAGCGTTGGCCTGTTTAACATGGTTCCCGGCTTTCCTCTCGACGGCGGGCGAGTGCTGCGATCCGTGTTGTGGGCGGGCTCCGGCAGCCTGGTTAGAGCGACACAAGTCGCGGCCCGTTGCGGTCAGGGAGTGGGGCTGCTGATGATTGGCGGCGGTATCGCATACGGACTGAAGTTTGGTTGGGTGGACGGCGTCTGGATGGCCTTTGTCGGTATATTTCTGCTGTTGGTGGCAACCAGAAGCTACCCCAGGGAAGCATAGGCCCAGTCAGCCGGATGCCCTGGCCGAGAGGATTCTTTTGTTCCCCGCTGTGCTAAAATAGGGACACAATTCCAAATTTAGCTGATGGCATAGCAATAATGGCGCAGAACCGGGCTACCGGCGGCATCGTCTACATGGATCACGCGGGCACCACTCCGCTGGCGTCGGAAGTGTTGCGGGCGATGACCCCGTATTTCACCGAACTGTTTGGCAACCCTTCCAGCATCCACACCGTGGGACAGGAGGCCCGCTACGCTCTGGACGAAGCCCGGGAGAGGGTGGCGCGAGCGCTCAACTGCCGTCCCCGCGAGGTGGTGTTCACCAGCGGCGGCACCGAATCCGACAACGCCGCCATAGCGGGGGTTGCCACCGCCTTGCAGGAGACCGGCAACCACATTGTCACTTCGGGCGTGGAGCATCACGCCGTTCTGCACACCTGTCAGCACCTGGAATCGCAGGGCTATGAAGCTACCTATTTGCCAGTGGACGCCGATGGCATAGTACAGCCGGAAACGGTGTACCGGGCGATTACCGAGCGGACGACGCTGGTGTCCGTGATGTATGCCAACAATGAGATCGGCGCGATCAACCCGATTTCGGAAATCTCGGCGGCGGTGAAACAGCGGGCCGCTGAGCTTTCCCGCACCATCGCGCTGCATACCGACGCGGTGCAGGCCGCCGGATACCTTGACCTTGACGTGCGAAAGCTGGGGGTGGACCTGCTCAGTCTCTCCGGCCACAAGTTCCATGGCCCCAAGGGGACGGGCGTGCTTTTCGTTCGCCGCGGGACGCCCTTCCTGCCCTTCATACTGGGCGGCGGGCAAGAACGGGAACGGCGCTCCGGCACGGAAAACATTCCCGGCATCGTCGGCCTGTCCGTGGCGCTGGAAACCGCCAATGCCCAACGCGAAGAGAACAGCCGCCGGTGCGCCGCCCTGCGCGACCGCATCGTTGAGCAGGTGCTGGAGCGTGTGCCGGGAAGCAAGCTCAACGGCCATCCCACCCAACGGCTACCCAACAATGCGAATTTCTCCTTTTCAGGCATTGAAGGCGAGCCGATTCTGCTGGGGCTGGACCTGGCCGGCATCGCCGCCTCCAGCGGGAGCGCGTGCAGTTCCGGCTCCTTGGAACCCTCCCACGTCCTGCTGGCCTTGGGGCAGTCGGCGGAGGTGGCGCGGGGAAGTCTGCGCCTTACCCTGGGCAAGGACAACACCTCAGAAGAAGTGGATTATCTGCTGGAAGTGCTGCCCGGCCTCGTTGAGCGTCTGCGCAAGCTGCCCAGCCTGACCACTGTCCGGCCTTGATTTTCGCAAGCAGGGAAAAGCGCGGCAACCGGGCCTTCCCACAGGCGCAAGTCGAGCGGCCCAAGAGCCTTGGGCGTTGCTTAGTCAAGCCCCCGGGGGCGCTGGCCGTAATTGCGATGCTGGTTCTTGCGCTGACCGCATTGCCGGGCTGTTCCTCTGAACCTTCCTCCTTCGGCCAGTATTTCAAGGGCAGGACGCTGCACGTCAGCGTGGTCAGCCTGGAGCGCGTGCCGGAGCTTCGCTATTCCACCATTGACCCCAATCAGGTGATTCGCCGCTGGAGTCTGTCCCCCTCTGCTCCCGGCGCGGAGCTGGTGCTGGCGCGGCTGAAGGTGGAGAATCATACCGCGGTCAGCGCCATCGTCAATGTTGACCGCTCCGCCGCCGAGCTGCGGGACTTCGCCAACACGAGCTACCGGCCCCTCTCGACAGAGAGGGTATGGCAGGACTTTCGCGGCGAATCGGAGGCCCTGGTGCGGGTAGATCTCGGCCAATGCTTCGACGGCACCCGAGCCCTGATTGACCCAGGAACCGCCGTTCGGTGGCAGAGCGAGGCCGAGGCCGGGCAGTACGTGGCTTTCGAGGATGAGTCAATTGCCGTTGGGCCGGAAGGAAGGGCCGAGCTTGTCCCCGGAGGTTCCGTCTACCACACATTTGGTCAGCCTGGAAACTATCCTTACGTCTGCGGCGGGCCGGAATTCTCCGAGTGGCCGGCGGAAATTCAGGTGGCCTCCCCCGGCCAAGAGTCCGGCGTAGCCGCTAGGTCGGTGCAGTTCCTGCAAGGGTCTTTTGAGTTGCAGAGAGGCCATGGGCTGGATGGTTACATAGTTTTCGAGGCCCCTGTGGGCACCGAGTTCCGCGATATGCGCTGGAGGGCCGGCGACTCCATCACCATCCGCTTCTAGCGGCTTCCCGCGCCCGTCAAGAGGCTTGCCCGGCACTAGCCGGGGGCGGCGCAACTTTCCGCGAGGTTCAGCCCTTGTTGCAACGATTCGCCGGGCTGGTGGTTTTTGGCGGCGAGCGTCGCGCCGGGCCAACCGCCCAGCCGAAGATCTGGCGGCGCCTGTTTCACGTCTTCGCCGGCTCTTCCATACCCATCGCCGGCATATTCGCGCCGGAAAACGGCTTTCTTGCCGCCCTGGCCGTGCTGGCCGCGGGAGGGGTGGCACTGGAGTTCGCCCGCTTCGGCATAGGCCCGCTCAACCGCGTCTACCTGCGCTGGATGGCCCCGCTGCTCAAGAGCGACGAGGAGGCGCACGTTACCGGCGCGACGTATATGCTCATAGCCGCGCTGCTGGTGTTCTGGCTCTACGGAAAGGACGTGGGGGTTCCGGTGATGTTCTTCGTGTCGCTGGGAGACCCGGCGGCGGCCATAGTGGGGCGGCGAATGCCCGGGCCGCGCCTGCTGGGCAAGTCGCCCGGCGGCGCGGCGGCCTTCGCGGCAGTGGGGGCCGCTGTCGTCGGCGTCCTGATAGCTGCGGGCGCCATCGAGTATCACTGGGCGCTGTGGGCCGGAGCCTGCATCGCCGCCTTAGTGGAACTGGCCGGGATCCCGCCTGACGACAACCTGACCATCCCAATGATTGCGGGGACGGCTATTTGGGCGATGGGAGCCTAGGAGCGGGATAAGGAGAAAGAAATGCCTGCACCCCTGACCCGCTCCGTCTGGGAGAAAGAACTTACAGCGCCCCGTTGAATCGCAGGGTTTGGGCCCGGTCACGCTGGAACTTCAAGTAGGCTGAGCGGGACATTGCAGCCTTGTGGGCCGATTTGACCTCTTTGGCCTGCTTTGCGCCATCTGCCAGCAGGTCTATTGCCACCATGGCCATGATTTTTGCCGGATTGATGACTGCCGTTTCGTAGTCGGTGATGACGTAGCTCTTGCTGTGACCCGGCCCGGTGGCGCCTCCGGTGTAGGGATGAATCGCGGGAATCAGGTGCGACAGGTCGCCCATGTCGGTGGAGCCGCCCCGGTTGCGCCCGGCGGGCATCACCATCGTCGCTTTCTCGCCGATCACCTCGATGGCGTTGCTGCGGAAGAGGTCCTGCAAACGGGTGTCGTTCCGCATCGGCAGATAGCCGGGTATGGTGGTGATTTCCACTTGCGCGCCCACGGCCAGGGCGCCAGACTTGAAACAACGGTCAACCACCTCTGAATTCTGGACCACCACCTGCGGGGTGGAGGAGCGAACGCGCCATTCCAGCTTGACGTCGGCAGGCACGGCGTTGACGGCTTCACCGCCCTTGGTGATGATGCCGTGGATGCGCACGGTATCCTCGGCCCGGTGGGTTTCCCGGTTGGCGTTGATGGCCTGCAACGCGAAGGAAGCGGCGTTAAGGGCGTTGACGCCCCGGTGAGGCGAGCTTCCTGCGTGGGCCCCGACGCCCGTGTAGCGCACGTACTTGACCACGTGACCGTTGCTGGTGCCGCCGATGGCGAATCTGCGCTCGCCCATATCGCTGGCGGTGTGGCACATCATGGCGATGTCCACATCATCGAACCGGCCCAAACGAATCAGCTCCTGCTTGCCGCCCAGGAACTCCAGCTTTTTCTGCGCACGGAGTTCCAAGCGCTGCTCGACCTCGATGAACTCCTCAGCCGGCACGGCAAAGGGGATTATTTCCCCGCTGAGCTGTTCCAGCACCTCCGGATGCAGCAGACCCATGGTGGCGCCCAGCATCATGCCGATCTGGCAGTGGTGGCCGCAGGCATGAGCCGCTCCGGTCTCCGGGTCGGCGTGGGGATGCCCGGTGACCACCAGCGAGTCGAGTTCGCCGATGAGGGCCACGCTTGGCCCGGCGCCGGCGCCGCCGGGGATGCGGCCCTTGAGTCCCGTAAGGGCCAGCCCGCTTTCGTGGGGAATCCGCAGCTCGTTGAACTTTTGCGAGACCAAGCCGGCGGTGCGGTACTCCCTGAACCCGGCCTCGGGATGGGAAAGAACCTGTTGAGCTACGCCTATGATTTCCTTCTTCCGTTTTTCGATGGTCTCACAGGCGCGCCGTTTCAGCTCTTGAACAGTCAACATAATTAAGCGCCCTTGAAGGTTTCTTCCTTGGCGAGGCTCCTCATGAACTTCAGATATTCCGCCCGGGTCAGCTCCGGCCGGTGGCCGGATACTATGCCGCCGCCCACTTTCGCGCCGTCGGCCAGCAGGTCAATGGCTGTGGCGGCCAGGGCTTTGGCTGCCGTGATGACAGCCAGAGAGTAGTCCTGCACCACGTAGTCGGCGCCGTGGCCGATTCCGGTGGCGCCACCCACATAGGGATGGATCGCGGGCATCAGATGGCTGATGTCGCCCATATCCGTGGAGCCGCCCCGGCGCGCTGCGTATCCAACGTTTTCCCCGCCAACCAGTTGAGTGGCGTTGGCCTTGAATACGTCGTTGAAGGCGCGGTTCTGACGCAGGGGCAGGTACCCTGGGATAGTCTGGATCACCACCTCCCCGCCCACGGCCATCGCTCCCGCTTTGAGCGCGCGGTCCACCTTGGCGTTGGCGTCCATAATGGCGTCAAGAGTGCGGCCCCGGACAAAGGTCTCCATACGCACGTCGGCGGGCACCGCGCTTACGGCTTCGCCGCCCTTGGTGATGATCGGATGCACCCGAATGCTGTCCTCATCCCGGAAGGTCTCGCGGTTGTAGTGAATGGCGCTCAGAGCCAGGGAGGCGGCGTTGAGCGCGTTGATGCCCAAGTGAGGCGCGCCGCCGGCGTGGGCCCCGCGTCCGATGAACTGTATCTTCTTCGCCAGTGTGCCGTTGTTGGCCTCGCTGATGCACAGCAGTTTCTCGTCGGGGTTGGAGGTAGTATGACACATCATGGCGAGGTCTATATCATCGAACTCGCCCAGCCGCACCAGTTCCGGCTTGCCGCCTAGGAACTCCAGCTTGCCCTGCCTCCGCAGAGAGTCGCGGTACTCTATCTCAATGTATTCCTCGGCGGGAACCGCCATGAACGCCAGCCGTCCGCTGAGGTGCTCCCGAACGCCGGGCTGCCCCAAGCCCAGGGCCGCGCCTAGGATCATGCCCATTTGGCAGTGATGGCCGCAGGCGTGGGCTGCGCCGGTCTCCCCGTTGGCGTGGGGATGCTCGTTGACGATGAGCGAGTCCAGTTCGCCGATGACCGCCAGTGTCGGACCGGGGCTGGCGCCCACTAGGTCGGCGCGCACGCCGGTGAGGGCCAGACCAACCCGGGCCTGCATCCCCATTTCGGCGAACTTGCCAGCCACCAGCCGCGCGGTCTTGGTCTCCCGGAAGCCTGGCTCCGGGTTCGCCAGAATCGCTTTGGACAGGCTGATCAGATCATCGGCTCTGGACTCGATGGCGTCGGCTGCCTTGCGTTTCAGTTCTTCCTTGGAAGGCGCGGCGGCCCCGGCTGAAGGCATGGAAGGAACCTCTTAATTGAACGTGGACTTGGAGAACTGTGCCGACTGGCACAACTCAACGGCCCCGGCATTGTCGGCGATTTTAACACGTAGACGCGCCTGCTGTACCATTTCAATTGCCTGCGGCTTGACGGTTTGCGGTGTATAATCGGCGATTATGAAGATAGTGATTGCTCCGCAAGGGTTCAAGGCAGGAATTTCGGGCCTGGAAGCGGCCCAAGCCATCGCACGCGGGGTTGCCGCCGCCGTCCCCGACGCGGAGACGGTGCTTGCGCCGGTGGCCGACGGGGGAGACGGCACTCTTAATGCTCTGGTAGACGCCACCGGCGGCGAGGTCTTCACCAGCACCGTAACCGGCCCGCTGGGACAGCCGCTGGAGGCCCGCTGGGGAGTGATGGGCGACGGCAACACGGCGGTCGTAGAGATGGCCTTGGCCTCCGGCTTGGCCTTGGTGCCGCAGCGGCGCCGCAACCCGAGAGTTACCACCACGGCCGGGACTGGCGAGATAGTGAAGGAAGCCCTGGAGTCCGGTTACACTCGTATCATCGTCGGTCTGGGCGGCAGTGCAACCAATGACGCCGGGGCCGGGTTTGCCTCTGCCTTGGGAGCGAGATTTCTTGACTCCGAGGGGCGTCCGCTCCTTCCGGGCGGCGGCGCGTTGGCCCGCCTCGACCGCATTGAGCTTTCCGGCCTGCATCCCGGCCTAGCGGACGCTACCATTATAGCCGCCACTGATGTCACCAATCCGCTGTGCGGCCCGGACGGTGCCTCCGCCGTGTTTGGCCCGCAGAAGGGGGCAACCCCGGAAATGGTTCGGGAACTGGACGCCGCGCTGACCAACTACGCCGGCGTGGTGGCCCGCGACGTGGGGCGCGACGTTTCGGGGCAGCCCGGAGCAGGAGCGGCGGGCGGGCTGGGCGCAGGTCTGATGGCTTTCGCCGGGGCGACGCTGCAATCCGGTATAGACATGGTATGCGAGGTGCTGAACTTCGACGCCCTGCTCCAGGGTGCCGACCTGGTAATAACCGGGGAAGGGCGCGCCGACCGTTCCACCATATTCAACAAGGCTCCGGCCGGAGTGGCCCGTCACGCCCAGGCCCACGGCGTCCCGACGATACTGCTGGCGGGCAGCCTAGGGCCGGGCTACGAAGAACTGTACGGCCACGCCCTGGCAGCGGTCGTCTGCATCGCCGACCGCCCCATGAGCTTCGAGCAATCGCTGTCGCGCAGCGGCGAACTGCTGGAGAGCGCCGCCGAGCGAACTATGCGCCTCATCATGGCCGGAAGGGGCATGGCCGCCGGAAGGGGCATGGCCGGGTGAAGCGGCGCGCGGCATTCACGGTGTTGGAATAGCCTATACTCTCCCATCCCGAGGGCAGTGATGACAACTCAACCAACATTCCGGGTCAAAGCATCGGACAAATTCGCCCGCATCAAGCCGCTGCCCAACCCGCCCAAGGAACCCGACGCTATGCAGCAACTGCCCGACATAATCCGAGCGGTTTCGATACTGGCTGATTCTTTCCGCGGCCGGTCCGATGTGCTGGTCAGCGGCGAAGGTTATCTATGTTTTGAGTACCGCCAGGGTTACGCTCGCCTGGTCCCCGACTGCGTGGTGGCCTTTGGCGTGGAGCCCGAGGCCATCGAATTTCGCAACGGATACGTCATTAGCGAAGTGGGCAAACCGCCGGAACTGGCGCTGGAAGTGGCGTCGTCCAGCACCGGCGAGCGCGATGTAGAGGTTAAGCGGGGAATTTACGCCAGTTTCGGAGTAACTGAATACTGGCGGTTTGACCGCACCGGCGGCGATTTCCACGGCGCGGCGCTGGCTGGCGACCTGCTGGTGGATGGCGAGTATCAGCCGATTGAAGTGAACACCAACGCGGACGGGGTGGTTTGGGGTCGCAGTCCGGTATTGGGCTTGGATTTGTGCTGGTATGAGGGGCGGCTGCGTTTCTACGACCAGATGGCCCAGGAATACCTGCCAGAACTGAGTGAATCCAACGCCCGCAATCGCACCGAGGCCGCCGCCCGCGTCGAGGCCGAAGGCCGCGCCGCAATCGCCGAAGCCGAGGTGCAACGGCTCCGGGAAGAACTTCGTCGGCGGGAAGCTGAATAGCCCACCGGAAGCTCCGTCAGGCCATCCGCTCCTTAACGAACTCCAAGACGAGATCTGACAGGAATATGGAACGATCGGCGTCAACTTCGTCGAAGGCTTCGAAGGAGGCGCCGCTAGGCAGGAACTCCGGGTATCGCGTGATGTAGTGGTACTTGTCCAGTTGGCGGGCTTCACTCTTGACCGTATCGAACATCATGTCGAAGAGCTTGGCGTCCTCGCACAAATCCAAGAGCGAATGCCCCCAGACATCTTCCACCCGCTTGTGGTACAGGTATGCCTTGACCGCTTTTTCGGCAGCCTGCTGGCCTTGGAAGCAGGCGAGGTTGTGCCGTCCGTTGTTGCGCAGGAATCGGGCGTCTTCCAGGTCTCTTTCTGCTTGGCGCAGCCAGCGGGCGCCTTCCGACAAGTAATCAGGCATTGAAGATCTCCCTTCCCTCGGCGCAGGCCCGCCGAAGCGCAGGCAGCGTTTCCTTTAAGGTCTCGAACTCTTCCGGGGTGTATACCTGAGTGTCAATTTCCACGGAACTGCCCAAGTGGTAAGAAAAAAAGTCGGCCCGTCTGCCGAAAGGCCGGTCTGTGTCGTGCACCACGATTAACTCTATCCGGCTTTCGGGAGTAAATTCACCGGCGGCGACTTCGCCGGTCAGAATAACCTTTTCCACCCCAAGGTTGGGCAAGATTTCCTGAATGTTTTCCAGTTCCCGCTCCAGCATCTGTTTGCGGAATTGGGCAAAGCCCACGCGCATCGGCATTCCTGCATCCCCTGCCAACGATATTGCTCAAAATTCCCGCTCCATCCTGGAGAGGGTTAGGGCGAGGCGCGCCCAGCTACTCAATAAGTACCAAGTGGACGGACTTAGGCCCGTGCACCCCCTGCACGATGGTCATTTCAATGTCTGCGGTACGGCTGGGGCCGGTGATGAAGTTCAGATAGCTCCCCATTTCGCCGCCTCGCCGGTAATACTCCAAACGCCTCAGCAGGAACAGATCGTGCAGGCTTTCCAATACTTCCTCGGGGCGCACCAAGGCGATATGCACGGGAGGCACCAGCGACACCAGCCGGGAGAGACCGCGGCGCGGAAGAATCACCAGCGAGCCGGTTTCAGCCAAGGCATAGTCGGTCCCGGTCAGCCCAACGTCGGCGCGGCGAACCGTTTCCCTAAGTTCCCCACGGGCCGCATTCTCTCCGTGGGCCATGGGAGTGACTTCTATGCCCTGCCGCTCCAACACGGTGTCGATCGGCACGTAGCCGAATACCGGCTGCCCCGACCGGACGACTCGGGCCGCCGCCGCCTCGGTGACGATTGAGTCAACGCGGCCGATGGCTGCCTCCACTCCCGAAACGCGATGCACATTCCAGCCGCCGCGCCCGGCCATATCGGTGAAGCGGGCCAGCAGTTGGGGGCGATTTTCGCACAGCCGGGCTTCCAATTCAGCGGCCTGCTCTTCCAGATTCGGCAGCGTTTCCTCCAGCCGGTGATACGCTTGGGCCGGGGGAACCGGCCGGCCTGAGCTGCCGGAAGGCCGACCCAGCGCCTCCCGCACTGTTTGCAGGAAACTGGTCTTGGAAGTCCCCGGCATTTTCCCGGAGTTAGCCGCGCCCACCGTCCCCCTCGTTCGCCCCGTCTTGGCTGAGTTCATCACGCCAGATTTCCCGGAAGGACTTGGCAGGCAACGGCGGCAGGTCCCGCGCCGACGTCCACCGGGACAGCAGGGGCAGCGGCGCGCGCCGAATCCAGCCGTCGCGCTTCGGCATACCGGGCAATATCTTCTGGGCCATGCGTCCGATGCTGGCCGCCGCGCCCATACGCTCCGGGCTGCCCATCAGCTTTCCATAGGCCCAAGCCAAGAACCGCTCTGAGGGGGATGAAGCCCGCTCCCCGGGGTCTTCGCTTTCCGCAGTGCGATGCCGCAGTTCCAGCAGCATTCTGGGGATGTTTATCTTCACCGGACAGGCTTCGCGGCAGGCCCCGCAGAGGCTTGAGGCTTGGGGCAGCGCCTTCGCTTCCTTTAGGCCGGTCAGCATGGGCGACACCACGGCTCCGATGGGGCCGGGGTATACCCAGCCGTAGGCGTGACCGCCCACCCGCTGGTAGACCGGGCAGATGTTCAGGCAGGCCCCGCAGCGAATGCAGTACAGCGCCTCCCGCAGCTTGGGGTCGCGCAGCATCCTGGAGCGTCCGTTGTCTACCAATATCAGGTGAAACTCTTCCGGGCCGTCTTCGTCGTCCTCTCGGCGGGGGCCGGTCACCATGCTGACGTAGCTGGAGATGCGCTGTCCGGTGGCGGAACGGGGCAGCAGCCGCAGAAAGATAGCCAAGTCCTGCATGGACGGAATAACCTTCTCCATTCCGGTGATTCCGATGTGCATTCTCGGCGCGGAGGTGCAGAGCCGCCCATTGCCCTCATTGGTGACAATGACCAGAGTTCCCGTTTCCGCCACTACGAAGTTGGCCCCGCTGATGCCCAGGTCGGCCTCCATGAACTTATCGCGCAGAGCCACCCGCGCCGCCGCCGCCATGACCTCGATATCCTCGTCGTATGGAACGCCAAGTTTTTCAGTGAACAGCTCGGCTACGTCTTCTTTCGACTTGTGAAGGGCCGGGGCAACTAGGTGGGACGGCGTCTCGCCGGCCAGTTGGATAATGTACTCCCCCAAGTCGGTTTCGTAGACCTCAACCCCCAAGGACTCCAGAACCGGGTTGAGCTCCAGCTCTTCCGACACCATGCTCTTGCTCTTGGTGGCTACCTTGACGCCCCTGGTCTGGACCAGATGGCCGACGATGGAGTTGGCCTCGGCGGCGTCGGCGGCGAAGTGAACCTGCCCTCCCGCGGCGGTGACGTTGTCGTGGAGCAGCTCCAAGTAGTAGTCGAGATGGTCGAGGGTGTGTATCTTGATGTTGCGGGCTTCTTCACGCCACTCTTCCCACGCCTCGGGGGTGACCTCCTCGATGGCGTTGCGGCGGGCTACGTCGAACCCTACGCCCACCCGGTCAAGGGCGCGGCGAAGTTGCGGGTCCAGCATGGCCATGGCTGACGCGGCGGGGAATTGCCCTGTCTTTACTTCCGGCATTTCACCTTACCGTTGGTTTTGAGCCTGTTGCCGGGCCGTCCATTCCCGGTCCAGGGCTTGGGCTATGTGGCGGATTTCTATGCCTGGAGCCTCGCGCCTGAGCGCTCCGCCGATGTGCATCAGGCAGCTCATATCGCAGGAAATCAGGGTGTCCGCCCCGGAGTCCCGCACGGCGGACACCTTGTCGCGCAACATCCCCTCGGAAATGTGGGGCAGTTTGACCGAGAAGCTGCCGCCGAAGCCGCAACAAGTCTCGGCGTTCCGCATTTCTTTCAGATCCAGCCCCGGCATCGCCCGCAACAGAGACTGCGGCGCGTCCTTCACCTCCATCTCCCGCAGGAGATGGCAGCCGGGGTGGAACACCGCCGCGCCGGAGCCTACAACTTCCAGGTCTTCGACGCCCAGCACGTTGACCAGAAACTCGGAAAACTCGTATACCCGCCGGGACAGCGACTCGGCTTTGGTCAGCATGGCCGGGTCATCCTCAAACAGGTCAAGGTAAAAAACGCGCATCATCGCTGAGCAGGAACCGGAAGGCACCACAACGAAGTCGCTGTTCTGAAATTCATCCAGCGTCCTGACCGCCATCTCCCGAGCTTCGCGGGTGAAGCCGGAGTTGTACACCGCCTGACCGCAGCAGGTTTGCCCTTCGGGGAATCCAACGGTCACTCCCGAACGCCGAAGCACGCGCACCACACTGACGCCAACTTCGGGGAAGAGCTGGTCTATGATGCACGTTACGAATAGGTCGGCTTTAACTGATGCAGGTTTGGTCAATCCGCCACCGCCTTTCGCGGCAAGCCTAACAGACGGCAACCGCGCTGGCAATGATTAACGGCGTATGGCATTCTCAACAGGTGATGGTAATGCTGATTGGCACGCGATCCCGTCTCCCGATCATTCCCGAGAAGGCGGGAATGACGGAGCGGGCAATGCCAGCACACGTTGAGAATACCCGGCGCATCACCTTTGGTTGACAGTTCGGTGGTTGACAGTTCGGGCAAGCCAAAATTAGACTCGGCCCAATTTCTGCTGCCCCAATTCCTGCCGGAGGATGCTCATGGCCGATTCTGTGGACGTAGCCGTCATTGGCGGCGGAGTTATAGGCTGCGCCATTGCTTGGCGGCTGGCCGAGAGCGGCGCTTCCTGCGCCCTGGTTGAGCGGGGCGCCTTCGGCGGGGGAGCGTCCGGGGCCACGGCGGGGATTGTCGCCCCGCTGTGGCATATTGACCCGGATGACGCGCCGATGTTCCGGTTGGGGATGCGCAGCCTGGAGCTCTTTCCCTCATGGACGGCAGAACTGGCCGAGGCGGGCGTCAACCCGGAGTTCCAGCAGACCGGGGTGCTGCGTATGGCCTTTTCCGACGCCGACGCCGATGAACTGGCCCAAGCCTTCCGCTGGCAGTCGCAACTCGGCTTGGGAGTGGACTGGCTGGAAAGGGACGAGCTCTTGCGCCGCGAACCGCAGGCCAACCCAGAAGCGCGGGCCGCCGTGTTTTCGCCGCAGGAGGGCTGCGTTCGCGGCCAACGGCTGGCGGATGCGCTGGCCCACGCCGCAGGACGGCTGGGCGCGGCGCTGTATCCGGGCGTGGAAGTCACCAGCCTGCGCTATGACGGAGACCGGATAACCGGCGTCGAAACCACCATCGGCGGTATTGCCGCGGGGCAGGTGGTTCTGGCCGCCGGCCCCTGGAGCGGGTTGGGCGCGCGCTGGACCGCCCCCGGCGGGCCGCTGGCCCTGCCTGTGCGGGGCGTCAAGGGGCAACGCATACTGCTGCGTCTGCCCGGTTTCCTGCCCCGGTCGGCAACGCACAATTTTGCCGGATACGTGGCGCCCCGGCTGGACGGCAATGTGCTGGTGGCCTCGACCCGGGAGGAAGGACGCTTCGACGAAAGAGTGACTGCCGAGGGCATCGCCGCTTTGGTGTCCGCCGCCGTCCAATCCTTTCCGTCCCTGGCCGGGGCCGCTTATGTCGCTGGCCGGGCCGGGATTCGCCCGGCCACCCCCGACGGGCGGCCCATCCTCGGCCCGGTGCCGGGCGTGGATGGGCTGACCATCGCCACCGGCCACGACGCCGTGGGCATTATGCTGAGTCCCGGCACTGCCGAACTGATAACCCAATATCTGCTGGATGGAAACGGCGCGTCTCTTGCCGCCTTCAGCGCCGGCCGCTTCGGCTAACCCGACAGCGCCACGTCCACTATGGCGACCCGGCCGCTGGCGACGGCGGCCTGCGCTTCCTGCAAGGCGCCCCGCAGCCGTTTGGGATCCTCAATCCGCTCGCCGTGGCCGCCGAAAGGCCGGGCCAGTTCGGAGTAGTCCGGCCCCGGAATGTCCACGCCGTGGAAAATGCCCGTCCGCGCCGCGGTTCCCTCCGGGTAGAAAGACAGGTGCAGGCTCTTCATCGCCGCGTAGCTGGCGTTGTTGAACACTACAATCAGGATGGGCAGATTGCTTTCCCGAGCCACGCCCAAGCTCTGAGTGATAGGGTTGTAGAGGAACGAGCCGTCGCCAATCAGCGCCGCCACCGGACGCTCCGGCGCCGCCAGCTTGGCGCCCAGCGCGATGCCCAGCCCTTGCCCCAAGCCGCCCGCAGGCCGCAGGTACGACAGCGGATTGTCCCCGGCGACACGGCGTAGAATCTGGGCGCGGTGGAGAATCGTCTCGTCCACGAAGATGGTGTTGGCTGGCAGGACATCGCTAAGGGTGTTGCAGAGGAATCCCGGAGCGATGGGCGATGCCGAGCCGGCGTCGCCGTCGAGGGCGCGATAACGCTCCCACACCGGGTTGGGGCCGGCGGGCATAGCCGGAGGCGGGCCGTCGGCGCGTTCCCGTACCGCCGCGTCCAGGGCGGCGAGGGTTATGGGCAAGGCTCCCTCCAGGTAGCAGTCGGCCTGCAAGTCCTGGTGGACCATGTATTCTTTCACCGGGTATTCGTCTATGACCACTACCGGGGCCGTCGGCCCGGCGCTGGGCGGATACCACGGAGCGCGGTTTCCGATGACCAGGAACAGGTCGAAACGCTCCATCTCCCGCCGCAGATCGTAACCGTGATGCAGCGGATGGCTTTTGGGGAAGTTGTTGTAGGACGGCCCCTCGCCCTCGAACACCGGAATCGCCCGCGACTCGGCCAGCGACACCAGAGCGCGGAACCCGGCGGGGGTGCGCCCGGCGGAGTCGGCCACAATCACCGGATTGGCGGCGCGGCAGACCATTTCGGCCACACGCGCAACGGCAGCCGGATCGGGATGGCTGACCGGGGCGGCAGGGCGGGCTTTCAGCCGGGAAGACGGCGTCCATTCTTCCAGCATCGTCTCGATGGGGACGTTCAGGAAGGCCGGGCCCTTGGGCGTGCGTTGGGCCAGCTCCCCGGCGCGGGCCACGGTTTCGTATAGCGTCTGCGGGCTGGTGACGCGGCTGCTCCACTTGGTGAACGGCTCCACCAGCCGGTTGGGGCCGCCAACGATGCTGAGGTTGCGGAGCCACTGGGGGCCGGGGTCGAACTCCGGCGCCTCTCCGTAGGTGGCGGACTCGCCGGAGCAGACCAGCATCGGCACTTCGCTCTGATAGGCCCCGTGGATTCCCATGGAACCTTGCAACACTCCCACGCCTGCGTGCAACAGCACTGCCTGCATCCGCCCGGTCATGCGGGTGTAGCCGGAGGCCATGGCTACGGCTAGGGTCTCGTGCCAGCAGTTGACGTAGGTCGGGCCGGGCCGCTCCTCCAGCTTCTGCCGCGCCAGCGCCTCCCACACCGAGGGCCACTCGGAACCGGGCGACGAAATGATATAGTCTACGTTCAGGTTTCTCAGGGCCTCCAGAATGGCGTCGCCGCCATCCAGCCGTTCGGTCATGGCAGACACTCCTAATCCGGCGCTATTGCTAGGCTCGCACCCAGCGGCATTCGGGCTGGTGGCCGTGGGCGCCGCGGTCAATGCAGGTGCAGGGGATGTCCTCGCGCAGACTGTATCCGTGGTATTGCAGGAAGGCGTGGAACCCGGGGTAGAATCCCTCGCCTTCGTCTATGGAGTCGAAGCCGGCTTGAAAGGCTTCCCGCAATTCTTCGTGAGTAGGCTGGTTCATAGCGCCCATTACCCTTCGGTCAGCACCTCTGCGATGTCTTGGGCGAAAATCATATCCTCCGCCCCCACCAAGTCCGGGTCTTCGGGCGAGGTCAGATACTTGGCGAACACCCATACGCCGTCTTTGGGATTGCTTACCACCTCGGCAGTGGCGCCGCTGATGGTGGAGATTGTGGCGCCTTCCGCGATGGTGATGAGGTTGATCACTTCCGCCATTTGCCCGTCTCCCTTAACTTGTCCGAATCCGAATTGCGGGATTTAAGGATTTACAGCAGGGACGCTGATTTATCCGGTCAATCCTTATCATCCTGATTCAGACAGCCGCTCTGGGGTGAATCAGAAAAAGAAGGTCAGATTCTTAGCCAGCAGCACGTTCTGATCGAGGATCACCTTTCGCTGGACGATCTTCCAGCCATCTTCCGCCCTCCGCAGCACGTCCTCCCGCTTTCCGATGAGGAAGTCGGTCTCCGTTTCCACCCGATTGCGGTAGATGAGGAAGCGGCACTTGAGGGATACTTCGGTTGCATCCTCAGCCGACGGCGCAGCTTCCAGCAGTTGGACGTTGGAGACCATGTGGCAGATGCGGGACAAGGGTTCCTCGGCCCAGTGGACGCCGGTGAGAATCTGGTTGACGCGCCTTTCCAGAGTGGCCTTGCCTTCGTCGAACCAGTTGATGTCGTATCCCTCGCGGGTGAACTCCCGGTCCAGCTCGCCGAACTTCACGTTGCGGCGCATTGGCATCCAGTAACGGATGTCATCGCTGAGGAGGTTCAGCCATTCGGCAAAGCGGCGGTCGTCCAGCAGCTCCGCCTCGTGATACAGGAACTCCTCAACCTCGTTTTTCAGCAGCATTTGGGCGACGCCGGCGCCGGTGGCGGTCATGCTACGCTCCCCTCCCGAGCGGCGGCGGCGTTCTGGGCCTTGACGCCATTAGCGTGCCCGTTGCGCCAAGTTGCCAGCTCGTCCCAGCTTGATGCGGTGAGGAATTCGGCCCAGCGGGAGTAGAAGCCGCGCTGGTTCTGCTCGGCGGCCTTGGCGATGGTGACGTTGCGAATCTGTCCCGGCAGTTCCAAGCCATCGGCGTCGAAGGGAGGGGCTTCGTGGCCTAGTCCCATCTGATAGTTGTATGGATAACGGCGGGCGATGGCTCCCCGGCTGGCGTTATGGGCGTAGTTCCAGTTCTCCATGTCGTCCTGCTCGGTGAGTCCGGCCGGGCCGGAGTAGCTGATGTAATACTTTCGCAGGAACTCCTTGACCTCGGCGGGGGCATTCTTGTCCACTAGGAACCAGCGCCAAGCCTCGTGGCTTTGGGGGCTGCGCGGGTGCCAGACGGCGATGGTGCGGGGCTGGCGCGGCAGGTAGGAGAAGTTGGGGAACAGCGTTCCGGGCCCGGGAATGAACCGCGACCACTGGCCGTAGTTCTTGCGCCGTTCGTTCTCGCAGTGGGCGAAGTAATCGGACACAACCTTTGAGTGCTGGTAGGCGGGAATGGGCGCGTCGTTGGGCCGCAGGAAGCTGATGGTGCCGTGACCGCGCTCCGGGAAGGAAAAATCCAGCGCGGTGGCCCCGACCCGCTCTTGGGTGTCGCGCCGCCCGCTGCCGCTGGGGCCGACGCCCACCAAGTCAACGGAGCGGTGGCTGATGTTGTGATAGCGGTCGCCGACGAAGTTCTCCGAGGGGAACTTCCAGTTGCAGGGAATCACCCATTTCTCGATCCCGCCGAAAACCTCAGTCTCCCCGCCGGCTCCGTCCCAAGTGTCTAGCAGGAAATCGAGATAGGTTTTGTAGCCGCCCAGGTATTCCTCGAAAGACGGCGCGTCCTTGTCCCAGTTGGCCCAGACGGCGCCCTTATAGACGCAGAGCCGGGGGACTTCAATGAGCCCCCATTGGGACTTGTCCAACTGGCCCTTGTAGGCATCCTTGAAGTAGGGAACGCCCACCAGCTTGCCGTCGGTGGCGAAGCTCCAGCCGTGGTAGGGGCAGCTAAAGACCGGGGTGTTGCCCTCGTCGTACCGGCAGACCTTCATCCCTCGGTGGGTGCAGGAGTTCAGGAAGACGTGAATCTCGCCCTCCCGGTCGCGGCAAAGAATCACCGATTCCTCTCCCATGCAGGAAACAAAGTAGTCGCCCGGCTTGGGAATCTGCGACACATGGCCGACGAAGAGCCAGGCGCGAGCGAAGAGAAGCTCCTGTTCCTGAGCGTAGATGTCTTCGCTGACAAAAATCTCGCGGCTGACCGTCCCGGCGGCCAGGTCTACCAGGCCGCCCATGGAACGGTTGCCGTTGGCGTGGCCGTTCTGCATATCCAATCCCCTCTGTTTCCAGCTCTGAGTTCCTTTGGGGTCTAACCCTTGGGGCGCAGCTCGGCCCCGGCCAGTTGCTCCAAGATGCGGGCCACCGACGGGAAGCCGTCCTGCCCCAGCCCCTGCGTCTGCGCCCGCTGGAACATATCGTCGGCGATGGCTCCGATGGCCGCGGGAGCTTGCGACTCGCGGGCCAGTTCACAAGCTAGGTGGATATCTTTTGCCACGATGTCCAGTGTGCCGTTGGAGGCGAAGCTGCGATCCAGGATGGCGTCGGCCGCGCGGTTCAGCACGCTGCTGGAGCCGGCGCTGACCGGGATGATTTTCGCCAGTATCTCAAGGTCAATGCCCGCCTTGGCGCCAATGAGCATTCCCTCCAGCCCGGCGATGAAGGCGCAGTAGCCCAGATATTGCGTCACCAGCTTGGCGATGCAGCCCGAGGCCGTTTCGCCGACGTAGAACACGTCGCGGCCCATACACTCCAGCAGCGGGCGGTGCTTCTCGAACACCGCCGGGTCGCCGCCCACCATCATGGTCATCGCCGGCGGGCGTCCGCTGACCGGCGAGTCCAGCATCTCGACGCCCCGCTGACCGCATACCTCGGCCAGCCGCCGGATGAGCGACGGGGCGTTGGTGGTGGTGTCAATCCAAGCGCCGCCCGAGAGCAGCCCGGCCAAGATGCCGGAGTCGGGGTCGGTCGCCACCCGCTCCGCTTCCACCGGGCCGGGCAGCGAGGTAAAGACGACGCTGGCAGCCTCTGCCACCTCCCGCGGGCTGTCGGCCCAATGGGCCCCCAGTTCGCACAGGTTGGCGGCGGCCTCGCGGCGCACGTCATACACCGTCACTTCGTGTCCGGCGTCCAGCAGGCAGCGGGCCATAGGGTTGCCCATAGTCCCGGTGCCGATGTATCCGACGTTCATCTATCACTCCGCAGCGGTAGCGTCGTCGCTGGAGTAGTCTTTGCCTTCCGGCGTATGTTTCAGGGAAAATCCCACCGGAGACGTATCGCCTATCTGCAAATTATTGTTGCCCGTCAGCGCCATCAACCGGCGGAGTTGGGTGCTGGAGGAAATGGTGAATGGATGGGGATTGACTTGCTGAAGTGCCTCTAGCATAGGCAGGGCTTCCTCGGCCGCTTCAATCGTAATCCTCATTTCTTCGATAGTGCGGTAATTTTCGTAGAAATTCCGGTGGCCGTTCTGAAACGTCTCAGCGATGGCGTTCCCAAGTTCGGCATTGTCGAACTCGACAACAATCTGACGACCTATGTTCTCTACTTGTTGATGACTGCCGTGACGCCAACCCCGCCGTTCTCCAATGGCTTTCAAGTTGTGAGCAATCGCCCCCCATGCCTTCTCTCCGGCCTGGAGGCGATCGCCCTGTTCCAAATAGCTACGGGCCTGCACGATGAACCGCCGGCCTATGGCGCGGCGGTCGCCGGGGCTTTGGAACCCAGGCTCAGGCAGCGGCGGTAAAGTGGTCATAGGGATTGCTCGACTTCCTGCTGTCCTAGCTGGCCGCGGCTGGCTGCGTAACCGGGCGGTGGCCCCAGATGCTGCCCTTTTCGTGGCGCACTACCTGCCAGGTGGCGTCGTCCACCGTGCGGGCGCCCCAGCCGTACTCCACGTCGAAGCCCGAGGGGGTCTTCATATAGAACGACGTCATGTGGTCGTTGGTGTGGCGGCCAAGTCCTCGGGTAACGTTGATGTCGGAGTCTAGCACCAGGTCGTAGGTGGAGCCGACATCGTTCATTCCTTGGGTTTGGAGCATGAAGTGATTGAGCTTCTTGGTGTTGCGGCCCTTGGCTTCGATGATAGCCAGGGTGTGATGGCGAGGGTTGCAGTGGAAGAAAACAAGATTGCGGATGTAGTCGCTGATCTTCATGCCCAGCACGTCCCGGTAGAAAGCCACGGCCTTGTCCAGGTCCTCGACGTGGTAAACCACGTGGCCCAGACCCTGCTCGCCGGTAACGAAGCCGGTGATGGGGCGCGGGGAGTTGAAGGGGTTGTCGAAGCTGACCGGCGGGCCGTAGTAGACCTCCGTGGGCGTGCCATCGGGATCCTCAAACTTGATCAGCCCCTCGACCTTGCGCTCCCTGGCTTCCTCGGGAGTGCCTGCGGATACTTCGATGCCAGCCTGGCGCAACTGTTCCGCCATTTCCGCCAAGGACGCTTGGTCAGTGACCTGGAACCCGACGAATTCCACGTCGTCCTTGCCCGTGGGGCTGACGATGAAGCGGTGGGTGTATTCGTCCATCCGCATGGTAAGGACGCCGTCCGAGTCAACACCGTTGGATTGCAGTCCGAGCACCTCGGTGCCGAAGTGTTCCCACTCCTCGATGTTGCTGGCGCTGATACCGATATAGCCCAATTGGGTAACATTGGCCATGATCCTTACTCCTGCCTCATGTTGGTTTTTATTGGGGAATTCTCCGCCATCCCAACCCTCCCCCGGCGCGGGAAGGAATGATGCGGGAGGGAATTCTTATTTGGCGTCCATCATTGACGCCCAGCCGGCGTAGAAGCCGCGGGCGTTCTCCTCACAGATGCCTTCGGTGAGTACGCCCGGCAGATCTACGTCGTTCGCCAGGTGACCGATACCCATCTGGTAGTTGTAGGGCTTGCGGCGGGCGATAGCTCCCCGGCTGGCCTTGTGGGCATAGTTCCAGTTCTCCATGTCGTCCTGTTCGGTCATTCCGCCGGGCCCGGAGTATCGGATGTAATAATGCCGCAGCACGTCCTTGACCTCTTCCGGCGTATCCTTGTCCACCAAGAACCAGCGCCAGGCTTCCGTCAAATTGGGGCCGCGGGGGTGCCAGACAGCGATGGAGCGCGGTTGCCGGGCCAGGTATGACATATTGGGAAATACCGTTCCCACCACTCCCAGCAGGTTGGTCTTGCCGTCGAGCCGGCGGCGGCGTTCCGCCTCCATCCGCCGGAAATAGTCGCCCACGTCCGCCGTGTTCTGATACGTGGAGATTTGGGGCGTGTCAGAGGGGAACAGCTCAACCACTGCGGCGTGGCCGCGCTGCGGGAAAGACACGTTGATCCGGCGGCCCGCTTGGTACTCCGCGTCGTCGCGGCGGCCCAGCCCGCTGGGGCCGATGCCTACCATGTCAACCGAGCGGTGGCTGATGTTGTGGTAGCCGTCCCCGGCGAAGTTCTCGGCGGCGAACTTCCAGTTATTGGGCATGGTCCACTTCTGGACGCCGCCCAAAATTTCCGAACCGCTCTCGCTGCCGTCCCGCCCGTCCATGAGCAGGTCGAGGTAGCCCGTGAACTCGCCCAAGTATTCTAGGAACGACGGGCCATGCTGGTCCCACGACGCCCAGATGCCGCCCTTGTAGTTGTACATCTGCGGCACTTCGATGAGGCCCCACTGCGACTTGTCCAACTGGCCCTTATAGGCATCCTTGAAGTAGGGAACGCCCACCAGCTTGCCGTCGGTGGCGAAGCTCCAGCCGTGGTAGGGGCAGCTGAAGACCGGCGTGTTGCCCTCGTCATACCGGCAGACCTTCATGCCCCGGTGGGTGCAGGAATTGAGGAAGACGTGGATCTCGCCCTCCCGGTCGCGGCAGAGGATGACGGATTCCTCGCCCATGCCGGAAACAAAGTAATCGCCGGGCTTGGGAACCTGCGATTCGTGGCCGACGAAGAGCCAGGCTTTCGAGAAGACCTGCTCCTGCTCTTGGGCGTAGATGTCCTCGTTGACGAAAATCTCGCGGCTGATGTGACCCTCGGCCAAGTTGACGATGCTGCCGATGTTTCCGTTGATCTTTGTCGCCATAAGGGCACGCTCCGGTTGGCGGTTGCTCTTGGCCCCCAGTATACACGACGGCGCGGCGGGTTTCGATGCGCGTTGCGCCCCCCGCCGGTTCTGCGTTAGTATCCGCGCAGCCTATAATCAGGCAGTAAGGAATGCAAGCATCCGACGTTACCGGGGAGCCCCGTTGGAGTCAGGCCCGCGAAAGCGTTGCCCGGCTGCGGGAAATGCCGGCGCAACAGGCCGAGGCCAACTTGCAGAGCGAGTTGCAGTCTATCCTGCACCATTTGTTCCCCCGGCTGACAGCCTCCGAGCTTTGTCTGGAAAAGCCGTCCGGCGACGGCCCCGTTGACGTCTATTGCCGGAATGTGGTTTTTGAGACCAAGCGGCAAGGCAAGCTGGACGCCGCCCGGCCAAAGCCCGGCGGCGCCCTTAGAAACGCCGGGGCAACAGGAGAAACGCCGGAGCAACAGGCGGTTCGCTACCTGAACGCCCTCACCGCCCAGCCAAATATGTTCACCCGGGAGGGCATTGGCTGGCGCGCCGGTGTTACCGACGGCCGGGAGTGGTCTTTCTACGATTACCACCGCAATGCGCCGGAGGGCGAGCGGCTGACGCTGGTGCGCCGTCTGCGTCTCGACACTCCGGCGGAAGACGACCCTCTGCTGTCTTTCCTGTACGATTTCGTCAACCGAACCGTCAAGCCGGCGCCGCCCACTGATGATAAGGATTGGGCGGAAAAGCTGGCGCGGCCCTTCATTGACTTGGCCGCCGAGGTTGATCGCGCCGGTTCTCCGGCCTACCGGGTCAAGCGTGCCTTGTGGCGGGATGTGCTGCGGGGCGCCTATATCACGCCGCCGGGAGAAGAAAACTCCGCCGTCGAGCGCGACCTCTTCGCCCGCCATACCATGCTGGTGGTAACGGCCCGCGCCATTGCCGAGACTATTCTGCCTGCTGATGCCCGGCCCGAATACCGCGGCCGGCTTCACAATGCGCTGGCTCAAGGCTTCGCCGCCTGGCTGCTGGACGCCGCCGGGGATGACGGGGAAAAGCTGCTGGATGACATAATCGCGGAAGTGAACTGTTATGACTGGCCGTCGGGCGGACGGGACACACTGAAGGACCTGTATCACGCCGTTATTCCCCGTGACATCCGGCACGATTTCGGCGAGTACTACACCCCGGACTGGCTGGCCCGCGCCGTGTGCGAGGAGGTGATGGATGCGGAATGGCGGCGGGAAGTCATCAATCTGGCCGTGGCCGGACACAGGCAAGGCCCGGCGGTGATGGACCCGTCCTGCGGCTCCGGCACTTTCTTGTATCACGCCACCCAACTGCTGCTGGAGGATGCCCGAAAGCACCCGGAACTGGCAAGCAGCCCGCAGGCCCAGGTCGAGGTCGTAAATTCTCTGGTCGCCGGGATTGATTTACACCCGGTAGCGGTCGAGCTGGCGAAAACCACCAAAATTTTATCATTTTCGGATTTGGCGTAAGACGCCAAATCCGAAAATGATGTCGAGGTATACCTCGGCGATAGTCTCCAGTGGGAAACCCAGGCCAGCCGAGCCGCCTTTCAACTGGGCGACCTAGTAACCATACCCTCGGACGATCCCGGCGCCCCGCTGCAACTCCCCAGAACCTTCGTATTCGCCCCCGACTTCGCATCCCGGCTGAGCCAATTATTCGACTACGCCCGCCGTGACGAATACCCCGGCATCGAGGGAGACCTAGGCGCAGTCCTCAATCTCAACACCGGCGCCGAGCGGGAAGCGTTGGTCGCGTTGTACCGCCGCATCCGCCAGTACATCGAGGAAGGCCGCGACCACGTATGGCAGTGGTACATTGCCAACCTGATGCAGCCGGTGCGGCTGTCCCAGAACCCGGTGTCACGGCTGGTGGGCAACCCGCCCTGGGTGGTCTACAACGCTATGAGCGCCGAGAGGCAGAACGCCTTTCGGCAACAGGCGCAAGACCGCAGCATCTGGGCCGGGGCCAATCTGGCGACGCAGAATGACTTGGCGGCTACCTTTGTCGCCACCTGTGCGGACTTCTACCTGCAACCCGGCGGCAGGTTCGGCTTTGTCCTGCCCTACGCCGCCCTGCGCGCCCGCCAGTGGGCGCCGTTCCGCCAAGGGGAATGGAGCCTGCCGGAGAACCGGGGCCGCTCGCCCGTGCTGGCCGACCTCGGCAAGGACGCCTGGGATTTTATGGGCGTCAACGCCCCGCCCTTTCCGCAAGCCAATTCGTCGGTGATTTTTGGAACCAGGATGAATACCGGCCGCCGCCGGGCCAAGGCCGCGCCTCTGTCCGGCGTCCTGTCGGTATCCAACGTCGAGCCGGTCCATCCCCAAATGTCGTGGGACGAGGTTCGCCCCAAGCTGACTTACACCTTGCGGCAAGAGCGGGCGACGGCGCCCAGCGAAACCTATGCGGGGGCGTTCCGCAACGGTGCGACTCTATTCCCGCAGCCGCTGGTGGTTTTTGAGCAAGCTAAATCCCGCGCTTTGGGCAAAGTCTACTTTAAGACCAATGGCGGCAAGGGCGACTGGAAAGGACAGGAACGGGAGGGCCGCGTTGAGGAGCGGTTTGTCCGCCCGGCAGTGTTTTCCCGCCTTTTGTTGCCTTTTGGCACGACAGGCCAATCCCATATCATCGCGCCTTTTGCTCAGGACGGCCGCAATTTGGAAACCGGCTTGCCGCAGGGAGACGAAGCATCGGCTTTTCGGCTGTATTGGGATAGCGCCGACCGCGATTGGCGCAAATTGAGCGGGCCCCGTCCGCCGAATACTTTGCTTGACCGGATAGATTACCAAGGAAATTTGTCGTCGCAGCTTGCCAGTGATTCCGGGTCATGTAAAGTTGTATATCGGAAATCAGGGGCTTGGCTCGAATCGTCGGTTATTGACGCAAGCCTTATAGCCGACGGCACTTTATATTGGTATTCCAGCTCTGAAACTCAAGAACTCCATTACTTAGCCGCTATTTTCAATGCAGTATGCCTAGCGGATTTTTTCAGCAATGCCGGGCGGCTGTCCGACAGGGATTTTCATACCGGGCCGGTGCGAAACCTGCCCATCCCCAAGTTCGACGCCGACAACGAACACCACGCCAACCTGTCGGCGCAGTCGAAGAAGGCCCACCGGCGGGTAGCGGCGCTGGTCGCGGAGTTGCGGGCCGCCAAGGGTAACGCGGCCCGCAATGACGTGCTGAACGACCGGGCAATGCAGCCCATCCTGGCCAGCATAGACCAGTCGGTGCGGGCAATCCTGCCGGATTACTGTTCCTGAATCCGCTAATTTGCCGGGGCGCTCATCGGCGCTCTTGGCCCCGGCCTACGGCTTCGCCACCGCCAGGCACTTGCTGGAGTTGTGGACGTAGGTTTGCAGGAACTCCACGATTTGCGGCGGCCTTTGCAGTTCTGCTAATGCCCCGGCCAAGCACATCCAGTTCAGCATCTCCTGCTGCCCGGCGTCCTCGACTTGGGCGGTGGTCAGGCCGCGCCAGGCTTCGTAGTCGCCGGCCTGAAACTCCTCGAAGCGTTGACGGTCGGAGTCAACGTCGCAGTACAGCCACCAGTTCTTTTCCGTCAGAAAGGCGTGGGACCAGCTTGACGATGCGATGAGGGCCACGCGCCAAGGGCTTTCCCGCAGGGCGCGGGCGGCGGCGGCGCCCAGCTCCATGCACCGCCGGGGCGACGGGCCGGACGGGTCGGCGGGCGCTTCCCGCACAACCCCGTCGGGGCCGCTGACCGTCTGCGGGGCGGCGCCGCCCCGGTTGCGGATGATGCGGCTGCCGTAGCAGTTGACGGCGAAGGGAATGACCGGGTAGCCGAAGCCCTGGCGGTCGTAATCCAAGTACAGCAGCGTGTTGAGAAAGGCATGGCCCAGCCCCGGCTCGTGCAAAGGCTGGTAGGCGTAGGCCACGTCGAACCCGTCGCCGATGAGCGCCCCGGCCAGATAGCGGGCCGCCGGGTGGCCTTGGTAGCGGAAGGTTTGGTCGGCGGGTTCGCCCCAGACGTTGGGCCGGGCCGCGCCCTCTTTGGTGGTGAAGGGGCGGCATTCATATTCGTCGTAGGCCATGACGCAGAAGGCCGGGATGATGTCCTCCCGGAAGTTCTCGTACTGGTCATCGCCCCAGACCAGCACCGCGTCGGGGTTGAAGGCGTCCAGTTCGGCGCGCACCTTGCGGAACCCATCCACCAGCTTCTCGCGTTGATACAGCGCCGAGGCATAGCCTTCGTCATCGCCCCACTCTTGGCGCATAGCGGCGGGCCAGGTTTCGGGGTTCTTGCGCTCCGCCGGAATGCGGTGGTTGCGCAGGGCGCGGGTAAGGGAGTAGTTTTTCAGTTCGTCCGGGGTGATGAGAGAAGGGGAATGGGTCACGCCGAGGCCCAGAATCTCCGCCATAATGCTTGCTCCCGCCGGGGTGGATTGTTTGCCGGAGTGGATTATTTGGGGGGATTATAGCGCGGAACGGGCCGGGTTACAGCCGGAACTTTCGTTGCGAGGGATAAGTGCTAAGGCACGAGCCGGTACTGCCGACCTGTTGCGCCAATGCCGGCCTCTGTAAGCCGGAACACGCAGCGGCTAAGTCGCTAGTCAATTTGACCCATTCCACTCCGGCATCGCAGCAATGTTAGCGCTTGATGGTTTGGGCGCAAGCTCCAAAGGTGTCCCAACACTTGATATCCCTATCGCCTTGCCCGCCCCGTCCATACCGGCGATAATGACTCCACTCCCCGACGGCGAGGTGATGCGATGGTCAGGCAGACCTCCAAGGGAAATTGCGTCTTATGCGGTAAATCGTTCAGCAAGTCCGGTATTTCCCGGCACCTACAATCCTGTCGGGAAAAGTCCGCGATGGGCGGGCGATCGCGGGGCTTCCACTTAGCCATAGAGGGCCGGGATTTGCCCGAATACTGGCTGCATCTGGATGTGGCAGCGGACGCCCCGCTCGCCGCTCTAGACCGCTACCTTAGAGAAACTTGGCTCGAATGCTGCGGGCACTTGAGCGCCTTTTACTTTGGCGGCAGAAAACGCTCCTCTCGCTCCAGGGACAAATTGGGCCGCATTCTCTCTCTTGGTATGCAGTTTACTCACGAATACGATTTCGGAGATACGACGGAACTGTCCCTGCGAGTCGTCTGGGAAGGCGACGTTAACGTAGACGCAGGGGCAATTCGGCTGCTGGCCCGCAACGACCCGCCTGCGCTGACCTGCGTCGGGTGCGGAGCTGCCGCTGCCCAGATATGCGCCGGGTGCGCTTGGAAGGGAGAGGGGTTGTTTTGCGGTGAATGCGTCGGCCCCCACATCGCCATGCAAGAACGGGGCGAAAATATGTTGCTGCCAGTAGTCAACTCTCCGCGCATGGGTATGTGCGGCTACACTGGCCCGGAATCCGAAGAATAGCCCTCCCTTGCCCTTATCCTTGCCCGCCCCGTCCATACCGGCGATAATGGCGCGCAACAACCTAGAACTCAACGCGCGCCCGGCGGCGCAGGAGGCAGCGTAATGGACTGGGGAATGGCTAACCGCATGGCACAACTGATTCAGCCCAATGGGCGGTGTATGTTCCTGCCCATTGACCACGGATATTTTCAGGGGCCGACGCGCAATCTGGAGCGGCCCGGCGAGACCATCGAACCCCTGATGCCCTACGCCGATGCCCTGTTCGCCACCCGGGGCGTGGTGCGGGCCGCCGTGGCCCCCGGCGAAAGCAAGCCCCTGATTCTGCGGGTGTCGGGCGGCACCAGCATGACCGCCGGCGACCTGGCCGACGAGGGGCTGACAACCTCCATGGAGGACGCCGTGCGGCTCAACGCGGCCGCCGTTGGCCTCTCGGTGTTCATCGGCTCAGACTATCAGAAGCAGTCCATTCTCAATCTGGGCAAGCTGGTGGACGAGGGAGAGCGCTATGGCATCCCGGTGATGGCCGTCACTGCCGTTGGCCGGGAGCTGGACCAGCGCGACTCGCGCTACTTGGCGATGGCCTGCCGCATCTGCGCCGAGATGGGGGCTAAGGTGGTCAAGACGTACTGGTGCGCCGACGGTTTCGACCGGGTGGTAGAGGGCTGCCCGGTGCCGGTGGTGATGGCCGGCGGCCCTAGGGCCGACACAGAGCTGGAAGTGCTGGAATTCGTCCACGACGGGATGCAGAACGGCGCCATCGGCATCAACCTAGGCCGCAACATCTGGCAAAGCCCCCACCCCGTGCCGATGATTCGCGCCCTGCGCTGCATTGTCCACGGCAATGGCACGGCAGCGGAGGCTCAGGATGTTTTCGAGTCGGCCCGCTCCGGGGCCGCCGGACTGGTGGGCGTTTCGGATTAGCGGCCACTCTGGCTTGGAACGGACAAAGAACAGATTTTTCCACCCTTGGCATAATTGCCTGAATCAGGGTTTTCAGGACACTAAGGATTCACCGGCGGGAGAATCCTGATTCAGACAAGTTGAGGCGGGCCGTTATGCGCGTGGCGATGTACTACAACAACAGCGATATCCGCATTGAGGAGATGCCGCAGCCGGAGGTTGGGCCGGGGGAACTGCTGCTTAGGATAGAGGCCAGCGCCATCTGCGGCAGTGACGTGATGGAGTGGTATCGCATCCAACGGGCTCCGGCGGTGCTGGGCCACGAAGTCGCCGGGGCGGTGGCCCAAGCGGGGGCCGGCGTATCGCGGTTCCGCGAGGGCGACCGCTTGGTGGTCACACATCACGTTCCCTGCAACGTCTGCCGCTACTGCATCAGCGGACGCCACACGGTTTGCGACACGCTGCGCGCCACTAACTACGACCCCGGCGGGTTCTGCGAGTATGTCCGTCTGCCCGCCATTAACGTTGACCGCGGGGCGTTCCCCATCCCGGACGGCGTGTCTTTCGACGAAGCCTCGATGGCCGAGCCGCTGGCCTGCGTGTATCGCGGGCAGCGGCGGGCCGGCATAGAGGCGGGGCAGTCGGCGCTGGTGCTGGGCAGCGGGCTGGCCGGGCTGCTGCACATCAACTTGGCCCGCGCCCTAGGGGCCGGGCGCATCGTGTCCACCGACCTGTCGGACTTCCGCCTAGCGGCGGCCCGGCGTCTGGGGGCGGATGCGACCCTGCGGGCCGACGAATATACGCCGGAGCGGCTCCGCGAGCTGAACGGCGGAAGGCTGGCCGACTTGGTCATCGTGGCTACCGGGGCCCGGCCGGCCCTGATGCAGGCTCTGGAATCGGTCGAGCGCGGCGGCACGGTGCTGTTCTACGCTCCCACCGAGCCGGGCGTCGAGGTGCCAGTGGCGGTCAACGACGTCTTTTTCCGCAACGACGCCACCCTCACCACCACCTACGCCGCGGCGCCGGGCGATCTTTCCATTGCCTTGGAACTGATTGCCTCGGGCCGCGTTCAGGTGGGCGATATGATTTCCCACCGCCTGCCCTTGTCCGAAACAGGGCTGGGTTTCCGCCTCACCGCCGGGGCTTCCGAATCGCTGAAGGTGGTGATACAGCCGCAGCAGTGACTATGGGATTATTCGCTGTGCCAAGCAAGGCCGACACGTCTTATAGAATACATCAAGCCCGCGCAACTTGACGCTCTCTGCTTACCCTGTACAATCAAGCCCACCAACAAGCCCACTAATTGTCGGCTCTGTCTGGATGAGGCAGGCCGGGTATGGCCGCGGAGGTTGCAATGGAACTCGGACTGTTCTTGGAATTCCCGGTGAAGGAAGGTTCCACGGAGAATAAGGCGTTCAAGGATTCCTTTGCGCTGGTGGATCTGGCCGAAGAATTGGGCGTGCCTTCGGTCTGGATGGCCGAATACCACTTCAACCCCGGCCGGGTGCTAGCCAGCCCGGTAACCATTTTGACCGCCATCGCCGCCCGAACCCAGCGTATCCGCGTCGGAACGGCGGTGCTGTTGCTGCCCCTCGCCAATCCGGTGCGCGTCGCCGAGGAGATTGCCACCCTCGACCAGATTAGCGACGGGCGCGTCGAGTTCGGCATCGGCCGCGGAACTTTCCCCAACGTCCACGAAGGATTTGGCGTGCCTTTCTCCGAAAGCCGCGGGCGCTTTGAGGAATGTATCGAAATCATCGTAAAGGCGTGGACCACCGAGAGCTTTTCCTTTGAGGGAGAGCATTTCAACATCCCCGAACTGTCGGTCAACCCCAAGCCTTTCCAGCAGCCCCACCCGCCCATAAAGGTGGGCGTTACCTCCGCCGAGAGCTTTCCCATCCTCGGGCGCATGGGCCTCAACATACTGATAAACCCATCCCGTGTGTTCACTCTTTCTGAGCTTAAGCCTTCCATACGGGAATACCGGGAAGCGTGGAAGTCCGCCGGGCACGAGGGTGAGGGCAAGGTGGGCCTGCGAATACCCGTCTACCTGTCCCACGATGCGCAAAAGGCCCACGACGAGCCGATGGAAAGCGCCCTCTTCTCCATGGGGCGCCTCTCCGACCGGGTAGCCAGCTACGCAGGCCACGCCGGAACCTTGGGCGACTGGGGCGCACAGGCCGAAAGGGTTCGCAATATGACCTACGATGACTGGGTGCGGGAAAAGGTGGCCTACGGCACGCCGGAGTCGGTTTCCGAGAAGCTGAACCTTCTGGGAGAAGATCTGGGGCTGGATCAGGTGATGTTTGAGATCGACTTCGGAAACCTGATCCCCCTGGAGAATCAGGCCAGCAGCCTGCGCCTGATAATGGAAGAGGTTGCCCCCAACCTCGCCTGAGATGGGAGCTACGGCGTTTCAGCCGGAAAGCCGTTGGGAGCGACGCTCAAAGAATACAGTACCCCCTCCCAAAGGGAGAGGGCAGGATGAGGGCGAAATGAGCTGCGAAGCGTTTGAGGCCGGAACCAGGGTGGAGGCAGTGGCCGAGATTGCCGTGCGGGTCAACATGGGCGCTCCCGTAGAGGGCGCCGGCCACACGATACAGGTAGGCGACATCGGCGAGATAACCACTGTCCGCCGCACCGGGGCCGGGCTGCACTGGCTGGTGATCCGGTGGCAGCGTCTGGGGCGCACCTTCAATCTGAACCCGGATCAGTTCGACCGGGTGAAGATAGCCGAATGACCGCAGGCATCACCAGCGCATACCCGGCTCCCGCTCCTGCAAGACCTCGCCGAACAGGGTCAGCACCTGATCGATGCTCAGAATGACTATGGCTGCTCCCTGCATTTCGGGGTCGGTGATGAGCCCCGATTCGGCCAAGCGGTTGGTCATATCGCCGTAGACCTCGCCCTGTCGCACGACGCTGGCGGTGTACCGGAACTTCCAACCCGCATCCGCGGCGGCGTTGCGGAACAGCACGATTACCTTGGGGTTGTCCTCGATGTGCTCCAGCGGGTCGCGCCTAGTCCGGTCGCGGTACACGAAGGTGGAACCGTCCACCGCCAACACCGTGCCGATGTAGCCCGCGTTGGGGACGCCGTCGGGCGACGCAGTGGACACGATGCAAGGAAACCCATCGTCGCGGGCATGGTTAATCAGCCGCATCATTTCTTCCGTCAGATGTATCATGATCACCCTCACCTTCTCCCCACAAGGGAGAGGAATTTTGTGAATCCTGATTTCCGGCCTCGAAGGACAGGGATTTTTAGCCTACGCTCCCGCCGCCTGCTCGGCAGGACGCCGCAGGGCTACGCCGGTTTCCGAGGCTTCGACGGTGCGCTGGTCCAGTTGCAGCCCGAATCCGTCGGCCAGCCGGGTCAGATAGTTGAAGATGCCTACGATGTGGCCCACTTCCAGCAGGGCCAAGTCGTCGAAGCCCAGGTCCCTCAGCGGTTGCCAGTCCGCCTCCACCATCCGCGTCGGGGTGGCGCTCAGCTTATCGGCCACGGCGCACAGGGCGTACTGCCGCGGCGTGAGGGTGGACAGCTCCCGCCACCGCCGGTGCGTCACCGCTTCCACGATGGCCGGGTCGCCGTCTTCCGAACGCAGAAACTCTGCGTGGGATACCGTTCAATAGCGGCAGTCCTGCGCCGCCGCGGCCACCGCGGCCACCATCTCCCTTTCCTGCCGGTTCAGCTCGCCGGGGCCGAACATCACTTGGCGGTACAAGGCTCCGAACAGCGGCCCGATGGCTTTGTGCCTAGCTTGCAGCCGGCCCATGGCCGGCAGATACCCGAAGTCATAGTTTCCCGCGGGCGCCCCGGGCGGCAAACTCGCCCGGTGTTCCTCTTCGTTGGGAATGGATACCCATGCTTCCCTGATGTTTTCTTGAGCGGACATCCTTGCCCCTCCTGTGTCGGTGCAGTTATTCTAGTCCAATGAAGCGAATACTGGTCACCGGCGCCGCCGGACAGCTTGGCTCCGAACTGATTCCCGCTCTCCGCCAGCGGTACGGCAACGGCAACGTCGTGGCCGCTTGGCGCCGCAGCCCGCTCACGGAGGAAGTTGCGGACTCCGGCCCGTCAACGCAGCTCGATGTTACGGAACAGGATCCGATAGAGCGAGCCATACGGGATTATGGCATAGATTCGCTATACCACCTCGGCTCGCTGCTGTCTGTCGCCGCTGAGTCCAACCGCCCGTTGGCCCACCGGGTGAACATAACCGGCTTGCTGAACGTGCTGGAGGCGGCCTGCGCCGCCAGCCTGGAGCGGGTAGTAATTCCCAGTTCCATCGCGGCCTTCGGGGTGGACACCCCCCACGACAATACCCCCAACGAGACGTTGCAACGCCCGGCCTCGCTCTACGGGATCTCCAAAGTCTTCGGAGAGCTGATGGGCAATTACTTCTTTGAGCGGGTTGGGCTGGATGTCCGGGGCGTCCGCCTGCCCGGCGTGGTCAGTTGGAAGGTGGAGCCGGGCGGCGGCACCACCGACTACGCCGTAGACGCCTTCTATGGCGCCATCCGCCAGGGGAGCTACACCTGCTACTTGCGTCCAGGCACTTATCTCCCAATGATGTACGTTCCCGACGCAATCAAGGCCCTTATCCAGGTGGCCGAGGCAGACGTTGACGGCCTTAAGCATCACGCCGATTATAACGTCAACTCCATGAGCTTCGAGCCGGAGGAATTGGCCGCCGCCATCAGGCGGCGCGTCCCGGAATTCGCCATGGACTACGACGTAGACCCGCTGCGCCAATATATTGCCGACTCTTGGCCCAATTCCCTGGATGATACTGCGGCCCGGCAGGAATGGGGCTGGCGCCCGGATTACGCTCTGGACGCCATGGTGGACGATATGTATGAAAACCTCTCCAGGAAGCTGTTGGGCTGACAGTTTTGCGGGGCGGCGCCAATCCCTTCCGAAACCCGTTCGCCCTCAGCACGTTAAAGGACGAACGGGTTTCGCCTTTTGCCGCCGTACCCGGCTGCTGCCCAGCTTCGGGATTTTCCGGGGGCCGCCCTTCAGCAAGCTCAGGACGAACCGTCAGGGCTGCTCAAGGACATCTAATAAGGCAGTGTCCATGACTCGGAGAACGCTAGGGCGCAGGTGCTGTGGAGTCTGGCGTCGCGCGGCCTCGGGAAGGACCGGCCCGACGCCTGTTGGCCGTTGCGCGTGATTCTCGCGCCATTGGCCGGGATCAGCACCGTAGATACGCCGTGGGGCCGCTCCGGGTTGGCGCCGGGGAAGCTGTGGCTCATGAATGGCTCGCCTAGGTCGTACCAAGTGAGAGCGATGTCTTCGCCGTGGGCAACAACCCATTCCGTCCAGAAGGAACGCAGGTCGCCCGAACTCCTGAAGCCGGCTTCCGTGGCAGGAATCTCTTGGTCGCCAAAGGTGGCGTTGATTCTTCCTTGGATTTCTCCCTGAAGCCAGCGGGTCATTTGGATGTTGTCGGTATAGATGCGAGGCTCGTTGCCGGTGAGCTCGCTTTGCAGGAAAAGCACGTGGCCCGGCCCGCCCGGCGAGAACAGGATGCGCCAGAAACTGGCGTCGCTGGTGACCGGGCCGTCGTCGGTGGCGCTGAGGCGGATGTAGGGATTCTCGCCGGTAAGCAACAGGCGGTTGGGATCAATGGGGCTGGCCGTAGTCATGGCGCTTACTCCTCTGGCAGTATTTCGGATAGGCTACCGTATCTGACTGCAAAAATGGGCCGTTTCCACATTTAATCGCTTCTTCTCCCGGAGAGGGGCCTGATGAGAGAGTCCTGACCTATTGAGCCGTCAGCCCGCCGTCTATGACCAGCTCGCTCCCGGTCATAAACGATGCCTCGTCGGACGCTAGGAACAAGACGCCATAGGCGATGTCCTCAGGCTGGCCGATGCGCCCCATGGGGTGGCGGGCCGCCGACTCTTGGCGCCCGGCTTCCGTGTCCAGCATGATCGGCCGGGTCATTGGCGATTCGATGACGCCGGGATGCACCGAATTGCAGCGGATTCCGTCTCGGGCGTACTGAATGGCCGTGGATTTGGTGAGCAGCCGCACCGCCCCCTTGCTGGCGGTGTAGGCCGACGTGCGCCCGCCCACCAGTCCGGCGATGGACGAGATATTGATGACGGAGCCGCCGCCGGCCTCCCGCATGGCGGGAATTGCCGCCTTGGTGCCAAGAAAAACGCCCTTGGCATTGATGTCCATCACCAGGTCCCATTCGTCGGCGCTGGTGCCTTCCACGTTGTTGATGCGGGCGATGCCCGCGTTGTTGACCAGTATGTCCAGCTTGCCGAACCGCTCAACCGCCGTGCTGACGGCCTGCTCCCAGGCCGATTCGTCGGTGACGTCGAGGCGCAGGAACAGGCACTCGCCGCCGCTCTCGTTAATGGCCGCTTCGGTCTGCCGCCCTTCTTCTTCCAGCACGTCGCCGATGACCACCTTCGCGCCTTCCTGCGCGAACATTCGCGCTTCCGTGGCGCCCATGCCCCTGGCCCCGCCGCTGATCAGGGCAACCTTTCCTTCCAGTCTCATTCTATGCACTCCTGCCAACGCTGCCTCTTGTGATACCTGCGTATTGTAATGCGCATCCTTGGGCATCCGGGGTTATCTGGCAGCTTTATGCCGGACATTGTATATTGCAGTGGACGCAAGGTCACATCAGATTCTTCCGTAGGTTACATATTGGTCAACAAACTATGGATAGGAGGCGCGCTATGACTACCACGGGCAGCCGATGGCGGCTCAAGGGCGAATACTTCGAGAGCTGCAATTGCGAAATTCTCTGCCCCTGCATCGTCCGGGGAACCGGCGTAGAGCCAACCGAGGGCCATTGCGACGTGGCGCTGGCCTTCCATATAGAAGAGGGAGACCTGGATGGGGTATCGCTGGCGGGGCTGAACTTCGTCGCGGCCAACTACACGCCGGGGCCCATGGCGGCAGGGGGCTGGACTTCTGCGCTGTATATTGACGAGCGCGCGGACGAACCGCAACGGGCCGCGCTGGAACAAATCCTTTCGGGCGGTATGGGCGGCCCGGCGGAACGATGGCGGGCGATGACCACCGACTTCAGGGGCGTCCACTTCGTTCCCATGGACTTCCGGGTTGAGGGCAAGGTTCACTCGGTCACCGTGCCGGGCGT
Organism: Dehalococcoidia bacterium; assembly: GCA_965213725.1. Taxonomy (GTDB): domain Bacteria; phylum Chloroflexota; class Dehalococcoidia; order Lucifugimonadales; family UBA3495; genus VXOI01. The sequence continues at coordinate 147,971 of OZ243924.1, read as the reverse complement.
GATGGACTTCTGTGTGGAGCCGATTCAGATTCCTGGCCGCGACGACGCTATGCTTCTCTCCAACACCGGGCACGGGGTCAACCGTGACCTGTACCTTGCCCGTGGGGTGCGCGGGGAGTACACCGACCAAGGTATGACGTGGGACAACACCGGCAAGAACGGCCACTACGCCGCCTTCGATTGGAACTGGCCGTAGAAGCTCAGGAGTGGCCCGTCCGAGGGCCGCCGGGCTTTGGCCGCTTCCCGGCCGCCTTGCCTATATTCCGTACATAAATTGCGTCCGGTGACGAAGAAAATTGCGAAACCCGGGGCGCGCCTGCCGGGTGACTGAGGCGGCGTGCAATGCGGCCAGCGCCGCCCGGTCCGCAGTGACATTCTGGGCCTGAACCGTTCGGGCTTGGAGTTTGCCAGCCCGGCCGCGAGCATGATGGCGGCGATGGCGACAACCGCCAGGGCCATTACGCCCAGCAGTGCCGCCGCCGAGGGGTTGGTAGGGAAGGGCTAGGTGAACATTGCCATGCTGCGCCGCGATCATCAGGTTGGGCTGCCGTTGGCGGCGCGGGTCATATCCCCCGGAAACCGCCGCTAATAGAGCATTGCCGTTCGTGAATCAACCGCGGCTGGGGATTCGCTGCCAGCGGCGAAGGTTGTCGTGCAGCAGCCCGGCGGACGTTCCCAAGCGCCCTTGGCCGCCCGGTCGGCTCCGCTAAAGCGGCAAAGTTCCGAAACGGAAAACGCCGCTCCTTCGGCCACTCTCAGCCGCGGTTCAAGCGATTCCCGAGCTTCGCAATTTTCTCAGTGACATAACGCCGTTGACATGAATGACTCCCATTCCTATAATCCCGTAATCCCGCTTTAGCTGCGGTCAAACACAGTTGAGGCTGCGAATATGTTGCAGCAACTGAAGTAGTATTCATTGCTAGGAGCGTCGGAATGAGAATATATCTGTCAATGGCATTATTGGGAATCGTGGCGATGCTGGTAATCGCATGCGGCGGCGCGGCCACGGCGGTGCCGCCAACCAACACTCCCGCCCCGGAGCCGACGGCAGTCCCCACAGCAGCCCAGCCTACTGAAGCGCCCACCGCCACCCCGGCCCCGGAAGCTACTGAAGCACCGGAACAGATGGAAGGCGATTACAGCCCGGAGCTGCTGGCTATCGCCGCCGAGCGGGCCAACGGCCCCGGCGCATTCTTCGTCGGCGACCTGAACGATCTGGTAGGCCCGGCGCCCACCATGGAAGAAGGCGACTCCGAAGGCAACGTCCCGCTGGACGCCCTGGAAAAGCACCTCTTCGTCTATGAGTCGGACTATTACCGGAGCGTCATCGAAAGAGCCAGGTTCACCAACCCCACGGAGATGACCAGCCAGCTTGATGAGCCGATAGTGATTCAGAACGCCTGCGTCAACCGCGCCTTGGTCTTCTGCAAAATTATGGATACTTTCTGGGCGCCCAACTTGGAGGAGCGCACCAACGGGATGCTCATCCTCGAGGCCACATCCTTCCCGGAGCTGGGTATCGCCGGTCCCGACTCCCTGGGGCTGGTGGGCGACGGCACCCTGGATATGGTCAATATCATCGGCCCATACGTGGCCGGCGAGTTGCCCGAGCTGGAGATTCAGTACCTCTTCGGGCTATATACCCAGCGGTCGCAGCAGTATGAGGCTACCGTGGAGATGTTGGCCGACATTGAGCAATTGCTGATTGACGAGACCGGCGGGTATCCCATCAACGTCAACTGGCACAATGGAGACGACATTTTCCTGTTCACCAAGAAACCGCTTAACCTGCCGGAAGATGTTCAAGAGATGAAGACCCGCGCCTTTGGCACTTCCATATCCGACTGGATTAACGGGATGGGAGGCGCCGCCCAGTTTCTGGCCTTTACCGAGGTTTACACCGCGCTCGAGCGGGGCATCCTAGAGGCTGGTGTGACTGGCGGCGACGCGGGCTACGGCCAGCGCTGGTACGAAGTTACCGGCTACATCAACGGCCCCCTTACTTCGTGGCCTTCCAGCCACAACGTCATTAACGCCGATGTCTGGGCGTCCATTCCCACCGACCTACAGGAAATTATGAAGGAAGAAGCGGCCAAGCTGGAGCTTGAAGCCCTGCGTGTGGGCTCCATCCAAAACGAACTGGGCCTCCAGAAAAACATTGACGCCGGAATGACCTACGTGGAGTTCGGCCCGGAAATGCGAGCCCACAGCGACAACGCGGTGTCAAACTCGGTTGTGCCCAACTGGGTGGAGCGCGTCGGCGGCCCATCCTCTCCCTTCGTCGGGGTGTTCAACCGGGCCATAGCCCCGGTCGTCGGCATCACCATCGAAGCGGACGGCTCCATTACCAGCAGCAAGTAGCCACGCCCGGCCATTATCCGAGGCAACCGCGGCCCCTTCTGGATCAAGAGAAGGGGCCGTCGGCATTACTGGGCTGTCCTGCCGCCATCTATCACCAGCTCCGAGCCGGTTACGAAGGACGACTCATCGGAGGCGAGGTAGAGAACCCCGTAGGCGATTTCCTCCGGCCTCCCGATACGGCCCAGAGGCACGCGCTCTATGGTGTCGTCAAGCTGCGCCCCGGAGCCGCGGGCGGAGCGCAGCATCGGCGTCTCGATTGGCCCGGGGTGCACCGAGTTGCAGCGAATGTTTTCTCCGGCGTACTGAACCGCAGTAGACTTGCTGAAGATGCGCACCGCCCCCTTGCTGGCGGCATAGGCCCCGGAGGTTCCTGGGGCCGGCGCAATGCCCGCTCCCGACGAGATGTTGATGATGCTTCCGCCTCCCGCCTTGCGCATCTCAGGGATGGCGGCTTTGGTTCCCAGAAACACCCCCTTGGCGTTAATGTCCATAGTGCGATCCCAGTCCCCGGCCGTCAGCTCCTCGATGCCGCCGGTGCTGGAGACCCCGGCGTTGTTGACCAGGATGTCCAGCTTGCCGAAGCGGGACACGGCGGCGGCTACCGCCCCGGCCCAGTCTGCCTCACTGGTAACGTCGAGCCGCACGAACACGCATTGGCCGCCGGCCTCGTTCACCGCCGCCTCGGTTTGCCTGCCTTCCTCCTCCAGCACGTCGCCGATGACCACCCTGGCCCCTTCGGCAGCGAACAGGCGGGCCTCGACTGCTCCCATTCCTCTGGCCCCGCCGCTGATCAGGGCTACTTTATTTTCCAAGCGCATTCCAAGCCTCCCAATTCAATTTCTGCTATTCTAATGCCAATGCGGTTAGAATATGCTTGATGTGCCGCGGCCGGTTCCCAAAGGTTATTGTCAGGAACATAAGAATGGCGTCTGAAAAGCGGCGCCTGGGAATTTATCGCTGTAATATAATGGGTTTCAGCCGCATCGCAGTAACGCCTCGCATACCGAAAGCTGAATGAAGATCAAATTCGCCACCACCGGAGCGGCTCTCGCTGCTTGCCTGCTTCTAGTGGCGGGGTGTGCCGGGAATGCGCCGCCGAACTGCTTCCAGCCTCTGCGCCTGTCTCCACCCCCAGGGCTACACCCGCTCCAACGTCCACCCGGCAGGCCGCCCCGAGTCCGTCACCGGCCTATGCCCGCCCTGGGGTTGATGACAGCGCCCCCGATTTCCGCTTTGCCCTGTTTCAGGGGGAGGACGCTCTGGGCGCGCCTGAGATGTCCCTTTCCGAATTGGAGGGACGGCCGCTGGTACTGAATTTCTGGGCCCGGTTCTGTACTCCCTGCTGGTCGGAGATGCCGGAATTGCAGGCATTTTATGAGGAGTACGGGGATCGGGTACAGCTTCTGGGCATAGACGTGGGCCGGTTCACGGGCTTGGGTTCGCCAAAGGATGCCAGCAAGCTGCTGGATTCGCTGGGCATCACCTACCCGGCCGGATACACCGATGACGCCCTTGTGGTTCGGAGCTACCAAATCCGGGCAATGCCCACCACCGCCTTTATCACCGCAGACGGCCAATTGTTTCAGACTTGGACAGGTTCCATCACCCGCGAGGAAGTCACGGCATTAGTGCGGGAAATGCTGGAAAAGGAGTAGGAAAATTACCGCATTGGCCCCCCGGCCGGAAGGGCGGCAGGTAAACAAAGCATGGTTCTTTGCCGTGCTTTCCTTGGCCGTTTTTGCCGCTCAAAACGCCTCTTTCATGCTCCCGCCTCTACTGGTTGATATCTCGTCCGGCCTGGAAGTATCCGTAGCAGTCGCCGGTCAATTGGCTACCGCCACTTTCGCGGCGTGGGGCTTTTCCGTCGTGTCGGTAGGCCCATTGTCAGATTCCTTCGGACGCCGCCCGGTTGCCCTTGCCGGGCTGCTCTTGCTCTTCGGTTCCGTGACTGCGTCGGCTTTCGCTCCCAACATCGAAGTGTTCTTGGCGCTCAGGGTGTTGACCGGCTTGGGAGCGGGCACCCTCCCGCCGAATGCTGTGGGGGTGATTTCCGATGTAATATCCCCGGAAAGACGCGCTCAAGCGGTTGGAGCCCTGCTGGCCGTCAGCCTTCTGAGTTCGGCTGTATGCGTTCCCCTGGTTGCTTTATTGGCGGATTGGACCGGTTGGAGGTTTACTTTTTTGGTGGGCGGCCTTCTGGCAGGCGCGGGGTTTCTTGCGAACTGGGTTTGGTTTCCCAGGGACAGCGGAGAACGGGTTCGCGATCTGGTTATTTTCTCCAGGTATTGGTCGCTGCTATCCATGCAGTATTTTCGCGTGGCCCTGACGGTGAATTTGTCGCACCGAATAGCCTACTGGGCCATCGTCAGTTTTTTCGCCGCCTTCCTGATACATACCTATGAAGTGAGCGTAGGGTTTGTGGCCCTGCCCTTGGCGATAGCGGCAATGGGCCAAGTGATAGGAAGCTATGGAGGAGGTTTTGCGGCCTCCCGAAGCTCCCGCGCTCTAATCATAGCTGCCGTTTCTGTTATGGGAGGCGGCTGCGGATTTTTATTCTTCACGGTTGATCTCAATCTATGGACGGCTGTGGCGGTGGCAGCCGTTGGAACCGGCTTGTTGAGCATTCCATTCCCGCTTCTGGTAGCCGCCAGCACCGAATACTCGGGAGAGTCCAAAGCTACGGGCGTCGGCCTCATGGGCTTGAGCAACCAGTCCGGCGGAATGCTGGGAGGCGCGCTCGCGGGCGCACTCCTAGCTAACATCGGCTACGAAGCTATCGGCTTCCTGTGCCTCGGCACAACAGTGGCAAGCTCGCTGATTGCCGGCGTGTTTGGCCGCCGGTTGCGCCACGGCGGCGGCTGACTCGCCGCGAATTGCGCCGCCCGCCCTTGGCGAATAGCTGAAAGGCGAATAGCTGAAAGAGGAGTGACCGGCATCGAAGCCCAAACGGCCCAGGCCAATGAGAGGCAGGTCAACAAGGCATGGTTCTTTGCCGTGCTTTCATTCGCCATCTTTGGCGCTCAGAGCGCGGTTTTCATGGTTCCGCCTCTGCTGGTGGAAATTTCAACCGATTTGGAAATCTCGGTGGCGGTCGCGGGTCAGTTGGCTACCGCGACCTTTGCCGCTTGGGCCGTCTCATTAGTCCTGGTTGGCCCTTTGTCTGATTCCTTCGGGCGCCGTCCGGTGGTTATTGCCGGTATGCTGCTCCTCGTCGTGTCCGTCCTTGCGTCGGCCTTTGCGCCCAACATTGAGGTATTCCTGGCTCTCCGGGTGTTGACCGGTTTGGGGGGAGGAACCCTCCCGCCCAACGCGGTGGGGGCCTTGTCCGATGTCATTTCCCCGGCCCGGCGGGCGCAGGCGATTAGCGCCACGCTGGCCATTGGCATGCTTCCTCTGGTAATCAGCGTCCCGGTGGTCGCTGTGCTGGCTGACTGGAGAGACTGGCGGTTTGCGTTCCTGCTTGCGGGCCTGCTGCTGGCGCTGGGACTTCTGGCGAACTGGCTGTGGTTTCCAAGCGGCGGCCACCGAGTTCGCAACTGGGCATTTTTCAGCCGGTATTCGTCGCTGGTATCCCTGCGTTTTTTCCGGGTAGCCATAGCGGTTGCTCTGACGCAACGCATAGCTATGTGGACGCTGGTCAGCTTCTTCGCGGCCTACTTGATCCAAACCCATGGGTTGAGCGTGAGATTTGCGGGATTGCTGCTGGCAGTAGTCGCCATAGGGCAGGTGGCCGGAAGCTACTTTGCCGGATTCGTGGCGACGAAGAGATACCGCGCCGCGCTCATAGCCGCCACTTCAGCCGTTGGGGGGATCTGCGCCTTTCTGTGCTTCACTTTCGAGCTGGAACTCTGGGTGTTGGTGGCGGTGGCGACAGTTGGAGCGGCTTTGCTGAGCGTGACAATGCCCGCCCTGGTCTCGGCCAGCACCGAGTATTCAGGAGAATCCAAGGCATCAGGGGCCAGTCTTATGGGCCTGAGCAACCAGTCCGGGGGCGCACTGGGGGCCGCTATCGCCGGGGGGCTGCTGGCCGGCGCCGGTTATTGGGGAATAGGCTACCTGTGCTTGGGCGTAACCATGGCCAGCGCGCTTATAACGGCCCTGTTGGGCCGGGAGTTGCGCTTGGGCGGAAGCTGACCGCGGGCGGGGAAATGCGGCGGGAGTGCGAGGGAGTCGAACCCACCTGCCCCGCTCCTAACGAGGCATAACGGTTTTGAAGACCGCAAGGGCCACCGGGCCCCATCCACTCCCGGGCTGTGCCGCCGCTTCTGCCCCCGGCGGCGGGGGCGGCGGGCTTGGCGCGGGGAGACGCCGTCCCGTCTTCGTTGGCGGGATCGGCGCCTCCGGTTGCTTTGAGGTCGGGCAATTAGCTGCCGAGGACAGAGTCTATCTTCTTCTTGAGGGCGCCCTTTGGCACTGCGCCGATAATCTGGTCAACGGGCTGGCCGTCCTTGAAGAAGATCAGCGCCGGAATGCTGCGGACGTTGTACTGCATGGCGACGTTGGGGCTGTTGTCCACGTCGAGTTTGCCGACGGTCAGCTTTTCGTCGTACTCCACCGCCATGTCATGCACCGAGGGGGCAATCATCTTGCACGGGCCGCACCACTCGGCCCAAAAGTCCACCAAGACGGGGAGATCGGATTTAAGCACAACGGTTTCCCAGTTTTGTTCGGTAACCTCAATGGGTTCTGCCATACCGTCCTCCGGAACTAGCTTCCGCTGCCGTAATATAGCGCCCTGCACCGGTACAATATCGGGCCGATGGCGACCGGAACTCGCGCGCAGCGAACGATTTCGAGTATCCAGTCCAGTGTAATTCCGCAGCGGCGGCGGGTCAACCGGGCATTGTCAGAAATCCGCCCTTCGACCGGCCCGGCAGAAGTGTAAGGAAAGGCTTTGCCAGCCATCGCCGGTTGGAATCATCGGGTTCTTCCCTGTATAGTGTTGGGAATATATGAATTCGCCAGAACAACATGCACAACAGGCCGGGCTTCGCCCCGGCGACCATCTGGAGTTGACTCCAGAGTCCTGGGGACGCTTGGGCGAAGCCATGGCGTGGCATGATGGCGCGCCGGTATTCGTTTTCGGCGGCATACCGGGGGAGCGGGTGAAGGCGGAAGTAGTTCGCGTTCACCGGAAGTACGCCTCAGCCATGGTCAAAGAAGTCCTGGATCCTGCCCCTGACCGGGTTCCGCCGCCGTGTCAATACTTCGGAGAGTGCACCGGGTGCCAGTGGCAGCACCTGGACTATGACGCGCAACTGGCAGCCAAGCGTCAGAAGGTGGCCGACGCTCTGGTACGGGTCGGAGGTCTGTTCGCTGATGCGGCGGAGGCCCCGGTGGCGGACACCCTGCCGTCGGCCAGCCGGTACGGCTACCGGAACCACGCCCGCTTCACCGTCAACCGAAGCGGGAGCTTGGGATTCGTCAACCGGGAAACTCGCCGGTTCGTGCGAATTGACCACTGTATGCTGATGCGGCCCAGCGTCAATGCCATATTGGAGCAACTGCAAGACCGGTGCCAGGAAACGACTCAGCTTTCCATCCGCGCCGGGGCAGGCAGATCCGGAAGCCCGGACGAATACTTGGTGCAGCCGCAGTTGTTGCACCCGGAGGTGAACGTCGCCACCGGGCAGAAACGCTACCTGGAAACCGTTGGCGACAGCCGCTTCTTTGTCTCGTCACCCTCTTTCTTCCAAGTCAACGTGGAACAGGCGGCGTGGGCGGCGGAAGTGGTGCGCGACGGGCTGGGACTGGGGCCGGACGACGTGCTTCTGGACGCCTATACCGGCGTGGGAACCTTCGCCGTGCTGCTGGCGCCTTACGTTGCCAAGGTCATTGCTGTCGAAGAGTCGTCGGCCGCCGTGGCCGACGCCAAGGAGAACGCCGCCGGAATCCCCGGAGTGGAGTTTGTGCTGGGCCGCACCGAGAACGCGCTGGGCGACTTGCCCGCTGTCCCGGACGCCGTGGTGCTGGATCCGCCCCGTTCCGGCTGCCAGCCCCAGGCCCTGACCAGCCTGATTGCGCTGGCGCCGCCCAGGGTGGCCTATGTTTCCTGCGACGCGGAGACTTTGGCCCGCGACCTCAAAGTTCTGTGCCGGGGCGGATACTCCCTTGAGCGTGTCGTTCCCATAGATATGTTTCCCCAGACGCATCACGTCGAGTGCGTGGCACTGCTGCGCTGGGCCGGAAGCGCCGGGGCCGACAGGCTGATACTGGCCTCCGCTTCGCCCCGCCGCCGGGAATTGATGAGTGAAATGGGCCTGGAGTTTGATATAAGCCCGGCCGGCGTACCCGAAGATCCCCTTCCCGGCGAACGGCCGCAGGATATGGTGGAGCGGCTTTCTCGAGACAAGGCGCTAAAGGTCGCGGCCTCGAGGCAGGCCGGGTTTGTCGTCGGGGCGGACAGCACCGTGGTTCACTGGGGGGAGTCCTTGGGCAAGCCGGAGAACGACGGCGAGGCTCTCGCCATGCTGCGCCGGCTGCGGGGGACCACCCATCACGTCTGCACCGGAATCACCGTCGTTGATGCAACAACCGGACGCCAACTGACCGGCAGCATGACCTCGCAGATAACGCTGCGGGACTTCTCCGACGCCGAAATAGAGGCCAGTATCGCCGCCGGCACGCCCCGGGATAAAGCAGGGGCCTATGCCGTGCAGGACACCCAACTGCGCCCGGCGTCAGGATGGGAGGGCTGCTATCACAACATCGTCGGGCTGCCCACCTGTCGGCTGCTGCAAATGCTGGACGAACTGGGCTGGACGCCTCCGGCGGGATGGCGTCTGCCCGAAGCCGCCGCCTGCGGCCCCGGCTGCCCCAATTATTCAGCAACAGTTTCCTCCCCATCCGGGGGAGGCTCAGGGCGGGGACGTACCCTATGAACATAATGGGTATGGGCTTGATGGAGTTGGCTGTGGTGCTGCTGGTGGCCTTTCTGGTGCTGGGGCCGGGCCGATCCATAGATATGGCAAAGCGGACGGGCAAAGTGCTGGGCGACTTGCGCCGCACCTTCGGCGAAGTAACCGACGCCATTTCGACCGAGGAGCGCCAGCGTTCCCACGCACAGCAACCGCCGCCGGGCGTGCCTTCCCGCCCCGACCTGCCCGACCAGGACCCGCAGGCTGATGAGGCCGCGCCTCCGGGGGCAGACCGGCCGGATAACGACACGCCGCCAAGCAGCGAAAGGAACGGACGGGGCTGATGGCCCGCGAACTCAGCTTCATGGAGCATCTGGGAGAGCTGCGGCGGCGGGTGCTGGTCTGCGTCATCGCCGTCATCGCGGGCAGCGCCGTATCCTTTGTTTTCTACGAGCAAATTATTGAGCTTTTGTCGCGTCCTGCTTACGATTTGGAGGGCCGCGACGGTATTAAACTGGTATTCATCGAAATCACCGAGTTGCTGACCACCGCGGTAAAGGTGTCCTTTGTGGCCGGGTTCGTGCTGGCGCTGCCGGTGATTCTTTACCAGGTCATAATGTTCGTGGCCCCCGGACTCACTGGCCGGGAACGGCGTTATCTGTTCCTCTTTCTGCCCATGGCGTTGCTGGCTTTCGGCTGCGGAATAGCCTTCTGCTACTTCGTGCTGATACCCCCGGCGCTGCGTTTCCTGCTGGGATTCAGCGACGTGGCCGAGCCGTTAATACGCATCAGCAACTTCGTCAACCTGATGGTGCGGCTGCTGTTCTGGATGGGCGTGGCCTTCGAGACTCCACTGGTAATGTATATGCTGGCTCAGTTGGGCATCGTATCGGCGCAACAGCTTTCCCGGTTCCGCCGGGTCTGGGTGGTGCTGGCATTTCTGCTGGGAGCCATCATCACGCCCACCTTCGATCCAGTGAACCAGACGCTGGTGGCCGGCCCGCTGCTGGTGTTGTATGAGATTGGGGTGCTGCTGGCGAAACTCGCCGGCCGCCGCCGCCGCAAGGCGGAAACCGTCATCGCGCAACATTAGCCCGGACGATTGCCCGAAAAAGAAAAGAACCGGATGTTAACCCGGTTCTTCCATTGTCTTCCCGCGGCGGTTCCGCTAATAGGGGCTGCTTTCATCCTTGCTCTTGGCTACCGGCGGGTCTTGCGCGCTCTTGTCGTCCTCGCCCATCAAGGCGCTCTTGAAGGTTCGGATGCCCTTGCCCATAGACGAGCCAATCTCGGGCAGACGCCTTGCGCCGAATATCAGCAGAATGACAACGAGAATTGCCAGAAGTTCCCATAGACCCAAAGGCCCAAGACGCATATCACTCCTCGCAGGCCAGCTTCCTCAAGCTGGCCCTATGGTAACAGAAACGCCGCCGTCTAACAATCGCGGGCGTTCTCGGCGTGCGTTGGCACTGCCGAAACACGTTTAGAATACACAATCTCGCTAGTCAAAGGCGGATTGGATCACCTCCGCTAGGCGGCCCCCGGCGTCCGGCCCGAGGGTGTTGGCCGCGGCTTGCAGCGTCTCGCGGTAGTGGCGCAGAAAGTCCGGCGCCACCTCCTCGGCGGCGGCCCGCTCCCGGTATAAGGCCACTGCGCCGGCCAGCCGACGTTGCAGCCATTCCTCCCCTTGCCGCTCCAGAAGCGAGTTGAGGAAAGCTCCATCATGGCTCAGGGATATGGAAAGCTGCGGAAACCGGGCCTCCCTGGTTTTGTCATAAGCGAAGTAGGCCAGCGATTCGGTAACGGACCGGCTTTCCCCGCGCTGCTCCAGGGCGATTAACAGTCCGGCGGCCAGGGACGGGTCGGCCATTATCAGCCGGTAGATTATGCGGGCCGGGGGAGCATTCACCGAGTCGCCCCTGGCCGCTAGGCCGGGGGCGGCGGACAGCGCGGCGGCGGCAGCGGCGGGCTGGCGCAGAATCATGCCTTCCAAAGGGAAGGGGGTTGCGGCCATTACCCTAGCGACTTGGCCGGGTGATATCCGCGCCCGCTCCGCCATTACCATGTAGAGACGCTCCAGAAAAGGCTCGTCTATGCGGTAATTGCCCGACGGCTCTGCGATGAGCAGGGCGATGCCGTGGCTTAGGTCAGCTTCTGCGGCGTCGGCGGTGATGTCCAGCTTATCCAGTAATTCCTCCGGCGGGAGTATCGTGCGCAACTGCACCGGAACTAGGGGCATCAAGGCCCGCACCGTTGCCTTGTCCGCCGCTGACATTATCCGCCGGGCCAAATCCGGGCTGGCATCGTGAAACAGGTTGAAGAACAGCTTTAAGTCCTGCTCTTGCTCCAACCCGGTCACGGCCAGAAAACTCTCCAGCTCTCGCCGGCCTCTTTCCGGTGATTCCCGTCCCCCGGCCAGAACGCGGTCTACCACGGCGGCGAAACGCTCCAGCCGCTCCACGAAACTGGCCGTCGCCTGGAGCGTCGCCCCTTCCGGCAGGTTGGGGCTGTTGGCGAACAACCTCAGCAGGGTGGGGTTGTCCACGGCGGGCAGCAGGTTCACCAAGAACGGCTGGACGGAAATCCGGTCGGCCAGCATCAAGGCCCGGCTGGTTGGGCTGCCGTACAGAGTGGACAGAAATTTCAGGGCGTCGGACAGCTCCCGCGCCCGGGGCAGCGCCAACGATTCCAGATGTTCGGGATGCCGCCGGTAAAGGGCCATCTTGTCTTGAAGATAACCTCTCCAGAACCGGAAATCCTCGTCAAGCTGCGCATCGCCAATCAGCAGGTCAAAATGCTCCGCTAGGTCGGTGAGACGCTGGCGCTCTTCCCTTGCCAGCGTTTGGGCGGCGCCGGAGAGCGCGCCGTCCGGCGGCGGGTAGGCGGGCAGGGCCGGGTACTGGCGCAAGTCCAGGTGCTCAAATCCCAAGTATTTGCCCGCGATGCTCCGCTCTTCATGGGACAAGGACTGAAACCAGCCCACCGCCTGCTCCCAGGTGTGGAACGGGCCATCGGACAGGAAAAGGCCCCAATACTTGCGCAGAATGGGCGGAACCAGCCCCAGGTCGCCGCCGGTGGTATAGGGCAGATCGGCCTCCAGGTGGTGGAACAGCGGGCCGGGGTTTTCGGCGGAAACCTCCGGCAGGTTGCGGAGCCGCTGCCGCAGCATCTCATAATCATCCGGGGGCTGAGACATAAAGGCCAGTATGTCCTGGTGATACCCGGCCATCGCCGGAGCGATGTCTTGCCCTTCTTGCCGCCGCCAGCCAAGCTCGGGCCGCCCGATTACCGGAAAGCCGCCCCAATAGGAGTGCATCAACTCGTGCATAACCCCGATGGGCTTGGCTTCGCCGACTCCGGCCCAACCATCGAACCCGTAGCTGCCGAAGAATCCCGGCTCGTCCCGCATCTGCCGCAAGTCCAAGCTGCGGAGCAGGGCCGCGCCGGCCGGAGACGGGTGGTAGAGGGCGATCACAGCGTCAATACGTTCCCTGGCCCAAGCCGAGTTGTATAGGTGCGGAGTTGGCGGCGGGAGCAGTGCTGGCTGTTGGTCTGCTGGCGCAACGCTCGACCGGGAGTCAGCGGCTGTTGGGGATAGCGGAACGGAAGGCGCGTCGGATGGCGGGATAGCAGGCAAAGGGGAGGGTGGGGCGGACGGCTCTGCGGCCGGAGAGGGGGATGCCGCAGGAAGGGCCGCGGTTTGCCGGGGAGCGTAAGCCGTCGGCGCAGACCCTGCGTCGCCGCACGCGGCCAAGATCGCCGCCAGAAGGATTGCGGCGGCCATCGTAACCGGCCTGATGACGGGATGGCGTGGGCGAGTCAAGGGGCCTCCGATTTTAGCAAGGTTGAAACCATATTGTAGCTTGTTCGTATTGTGCCACCTGCTGAGGCCCGGCTATAATCCGCCTGTGAGTTGGCAGTTCAGGCCACCGGCGGCGCGAGACGCGCTTTCTGAGGATGCGGATGGAATCTAGCTATGACTTGGTTGTAATCGGTTCAGGCCCTGGGGGGTATGTCGCCGCCATACGGGCGGGACAGCTTGGGCTGAAGGCCGCCATCGTCGAAAGGGAAGCCCTTGGCGGCACCTGCCTCAATTGGGGCTGCATCCCTACAAAGGCCCTGCTCAAGAACGCCGAGATTGTTTCCTATGTCCGGCGCTCCGAGGAATTCGGCCTGAAATTCGAGGAATTCCACGCCGACTATGCCGTGGCGATGGCCCGCAGCCGCCGGGTGGTGGACCGCAACACCCGCGGCGTCCGTTTCCTGTTGCGAAAGAACAGCGTGGATCATATCGAAGGCACGGGCCGCCTCGCCGGCCCCCATCGGGTGGCGGTGGAGCCGCAGGGAGACGTCATTGAGGCGAAGAATATCATCATAGCCACCGGCTCCCGCCCGCGCGCCATTCCCGCCCTCCCGGTGGATGGCAGCCGCATCATCTCCAGCCGCGAATCCATTGTCTTGACCGACCTGCCGTCAGCCATGGTTATAGTCGGCGGCGGGGCCATCGGCGTTGAGTTCGCCTATATCTACGCGATGTACGGAGTTGACGTAACCATCGTTGAACTGCTGCCTAGGCTGGTGCCCAACGAAGACGAGGACATCAGCGCCCAACTGGAGCGGTCTTTCAAGGCCCTTGGCATGAATATCCTCACCGGAGCGGCAGTCACCGGCGTCCAGACCGGTCCCGGAGGCGTAACTGTGTCGGTGGAAAAGGACGGAGCAGCCCAGTCCATCGAGGCCGGTATGGTTCTTGTGGCCGTGGGAGTCCAGCCCAACGTGGAAGAATTGGGGCTGGAAGCGGCGGGCGTTGCCGCCGACCGTGCCGGCATCGCCGTTGACGAATTCCTGGCTACCACGGTTCCCGGCGTGTACGCCATTGGCGACGTCACCGGCAAGATGCCGCTGGCCCATGTGGCGTCGGCCCAAGCGGTCACTGCGGTGGAGCATATTATGGGGATGGAACCCCAGCCGATGGACTACGTGAATATGCCGCGCACCACCTACTGCAACCCGCAGATAGCCAGCTTCGGCTTGACCGAAGCGCAGGCCCGGGAGCAGGGCTACGACGTGAGCGTCGGAATTTTCAACGCTCTGGCAAACGGCAAAGCCTTGGCCATGGGCGAAACCGAAGGCATGGTCAAGCTGGTGGTGGATTCTCGATATGGCGAACTGCTGGGCGGCCACATGATCGGCCCGGAAGTGACCGAATTGCTGGGGGAGCTTTCGATGACCAAGATGCTGGAAGGCACTACCCTGGAGCTGGGGTGGACGGTACATCCGCATCCGTCCCTCTCGGAGATGCTGAAGGAGGCTGCCCTGTCAGCCCAGGGCCGCGCCGTACACATGTAGCGACAGAAGGCCGAAGGCAGTAATAGGGGATAGATTAAGAATTTCGTAAATATCATCGTCAATTTTGGCGTTATCTGACAAATGGTTTGTCTAAGGAATACAGCGGCGATATACTTAGGCCGTCCCGGGCGCAAACGCATAAACGGAAAGTTCCGCCACCGCGAATGAGTAGTTGCGGCTCGGATTGGAGGAGCGTATAGATGGCTTCGGGCATGTATGATTTCGCAATGGGCATCGGGGGAGAGGCAGGCCAGGGCATTGCCACTCCCGGCGACATTTTCGCCCGCATAATCGTGCGGCGCGGGCTGCATCTCAGCACATACAACGCATACCAGTCCATCATCCGCGGCGGCCATATCTTCCTCACCCTGCGCATCAGCGATCGGGAAATCTTCAGCCACGGCGACAAGCTGGACCTGTTGCTGTGCCTGAACCAGGACACCATGGACCGCCACCAGCGCCACATCGGACACGGCGGGCGCGTGCTGTTCAACAGCGACTCGGTGACGCCCGGCGAGTCCAGCGGCGGCGATCTGTGCGCCATTCCCGTCGGCGAACTGACGCAAAGCCGCAACCGCCTGATCCAGAACACGGTTATGATGGGGTCGGTGGTTTCGCTGCTGGGAATCGACTTCCAGGTCCTCCAGGACAGTCTGGAACTGCGCTTCGCCCGTCAGGGCCAGCAGGTCGTTGACCAGAACGTTGAGGTGGCCCGGGCCGGATTCGACTACGCCCAAGCCAACTTCGCCCCCTTCGCCCAAGCCCTGCCCCAAGGCGGCAAACCGCTGGCGGTCTGGTCGGGCAACGAGGCCATCGCCATGGGCGGGGCCGCGGCAGGCGTAAAGTTCTACGCCGCCTACCCGATGAGCCCGGCTTCCGGCATCCTGCACTGGATGGCCTCCAATGCCCGCAATCTGGGCATCATGGTTCGCCAGGTGGAGGACGAAATCGGCGTCTCCAACATGGTAATCGGCGCGGCGCACACCGGCGTCCGTTCCATGTGCGCCACCTCCGGCGGCGGTTTCGCCCTTATGACCGAGGCCGTGGGCGCCGCAGGAATGATGGAGATCCCGGTGGTATACATTGACGTGCAGCGGGCGGGGCCATCCACCGGCGTTCCCACCAAGACTGAGCAGGGCGATTTGTGGCAGGTGCTGGGAGCCAGCCAAGGCGACTATGAACGGCTGGTCGTTGCTCCACGCAACGCCCTGGACGCCTTCAACACCATGCCGGAACTGTTCAACCTGACCGACAGGTTTCAATGCCCGGGCATCGTCATTTCCGACCTGCTGATTTCCGAGGGCCGGTACAGCGTGGACCCGGACGCGATTGATATGCACCCGGTTATAGACCGGGGCCAGCTCATCACCGAGCCGTCCCCCCCCAATGGCTACAAGCGCTACGCCAACACCGAGAGCGGCATTTCTCCCCGCGCCATCCCGGGCCTGGAGGGGCACGTTCACGTCGTCGCCACCGACGAACATGATGAGGACTCGACCCTCATCAGCGACGAGTTCACCAACCCTCACAAACGCCGCATGATGGTGGAAAAGCGGGGGCGGAAGATGCAGGACGCGCAATCCTTGGTGGCTCCTCCGCAACTGGACGGCCCGGAAGACGCAGAGGTTACTCTTGTCGGCTGGGGATCCACTCATGGAACCATCAAGGAAGCGATTGAGCTGCTGGCGAATCGGGGCATAGTCGCCAATCAACTGGCGATAAAATGGATCATCCCGTTCCACGCCGACCACGTGAACAGCATTCTGAGCAATGCGAAGCGCGTAATCATTGTGGAAAACAGTTACTCAGGCCAGTTCGCCCGCTTCCTGCGCAGCGAGACCGGCTTTGCCGCCCACGGGCACATCCGAAAGTATGACGGCGAGCCGTTCATGCCCCACCATATCGCAGACGGCGTCGTGGAGCAGGTGGCGGAAAAAGTCAGCCGGTACGTACCCCATCAGGAAGTGGTAGTCTAAGGCCGGGGCCGTCTCCGGCCCGCGCTATGTCCATACCCGGAACCGGCGGAGAAGTCCGCAAGTCTTGGCGAAAGAGGTGATGCAATGGTAACCGCAGGCGTGGCTAACGGCAGGCCCGAGATTCAACTGACTGCCAGGGACTTCAGAGGGCAGGTCAATCCCGACTGGTGCCCAGGGTGTGGTGATTTCGGCGTGCTCAACTCCCTTCAGCGCGCCTGCGCCGAGTTGGGGTTGCAGCCCCACGAGATATTGACCGTCAGCGGCATCGGATGTTCCTCCAACCTGCCCGGCTATTTCAATTCCTACGGGATGCACACCCTGCACGGGCGCGCCCTAGCAGTGGCGACCGGCGCCAAGCTGGCGAACCACGACCTGACGGTGTTCGTAACCGGGGGCGACGGCGACGGCTACGGCATCGGCGGCAACCACTTCGCCCACTCCGCGCGCCGCAACATAGATCTGACCTACGTGGTGATGAACAACCAGATCTACGGACTTACCACCGGGCAGGTTTCCCCCACCAGCAGCTATGGCATGAGCACCAAGAGCACTCCCTTCGGCAGCGTGGAATCCCCGGTCAACCCCATTACCAGCTCAATGATGAACGGCGCGACCTACGTAGCCCGCGGCTACAGCGGTGACATCCGGCACCTGACCGAGCTGATCAAGGGCGGCGTGAATCACAAGGGATTCGCCCTCATTGACGTATTCAGCCCCTGCGTCACCTTCAACCGCGACAACACCCACGATTTCTTCAAAGACCGTGTGGTGAAATTGGAAGACGAAGAACACGACCCTTCAGACTGGAAGACAGCCTGCGAGAAGGCGATGATGTGGGGCGAAACGATCTACACCGGCCTGTTCTTCCAGAAGGAATCGGTCTCGTTGGTGGAAGCCGAGCCGGTTCTGGCCAAGGAAGGCCCGCTGGCCCACCGTCCGCTGGGGCTGAGTGAAGAGCAGACCCAGCGCATCATTCAGCGAATGATGTAGCAGCCCTCGAAGGAACCGGGCATCAACAGGGGAGCGTCAATTGCGGCGCTCCCTTTGCCGTTAGTTAGTGAACGCCGGGTATAGGGCGGCGCGTAACTCACGGTTGCCCATAATTGCCCCTTGCTTTAATATCTACGCGAACCCGGAACCACAATCCCAATCCGGTTGATGGGCAGGACAGGAGGCAGCGTTGGCTACATCCATAGTGATGCCGCAGTTGGGCTACGATATGCGGGAAGGCACCGTCGTGCGCTGGATAAAACAGGAAGGCGACGAGATTGCCGCTAACGAAGTCATCGCTGAAATTGAAACCGACAAGGCCGTGGTAGAATTCAAGCCTACCACCGGCGGGGTACTGCGCCGCATAGTCGCGGGGGAAGGAGAGGCTGTGCCGGTAGGCCAGCTCATCGCCGTAATTGGCGATGCGGACGAAGCTCTGCCCGACGCCCTGGCCGGATCCGCGGCCTCTGCTGCCCCGGCTTCCGCCGCCGAACCCGAAGCCGCTTCTGCACCCGCACCCGCTGCTGAAACGTCGGCAGGATCATCGGGAGAAGTCCGAGCCTCGCCCATCGCCCGCCGTCTGGCCCGGGAGCGCGGGGTAGATCTGGCGACGGTAACCGGCAGCGGCCCCGGCGGGCGTATCGTCGAGGCCGACGTTATCGCTGCCGCCGAGGCTGCCAGGACTGCCGCCGAAGCCGGCCGGGTTCCCGCCTCCCCGCTGGCCCGCCGTCTGGCCCGCGAACTGGGGGTGGACTTGGCGACGGTAACCGGCAGCGGCCCCGGCGGGCGCATTGTTGAGGCCGACGTAAACGCCGCCGCTGCCGCCCTTGCCGTGGCGCCGCCTGCCCCTGAACCGGCCCCGGCCGCCGCGCCGCCTGCCATCGCCCCGCCGGAGGGCGCGGAACGAGCCGAACTTTCCCGAATGCGCCAGGCCATCGCCAGCGTCACCTCCGGCAGCAAGCGAGAGGCGCCGCACTTCTACGTCGCCGCCGACATAGACATGACCGCGGCCATGGCCCTGCGGCGTGACATAAACGACGAGCTTCCTGCTTCCAGCCGCGTAAGCGTCAACGACCTCATAGTAAAGGCGTCGGCCCTCGCCATAGCCCGGCACCCCAAGTTCAACTCATTCTTCCGCGGCGACTACTTGCAGATGAACCCGTCGGTCAACGTGGGCATCGCCATCGCTCTGGAGTCCGGCCTTATCGTCCCTGGGATACCGGAATGCGAGAACAAGACCCTGGCCCAGATTGCTGCCGCCAGCCGCGATCTAATAGACCGGGCCAATAACGGCAGATTGCAGGCGGAGGAATACACTGGCACAACCTACAGCGTCAGCAACCTGGGGATGTTCGACGTAGACAGCTTCACCGCCATCATCTTCCCGCCCCACGCCGCCATCTTGGCCGTCGGCGCGGTGAAGGAGCAGCCCGTCGCCCGCAACGGCCAGCTCGCCATCGCCGAGGTAATGAAGGCCACCCTCTCCGTAGACCACCGCGTCGCCGACGGAGCGGAAGCCGCCCAATTCCTGATGGAAATCAAGCGGCTTCTGGAAAAGCCCGTGAGCCTGCTGTTGTAGGGAATGCAATGACAACATCGGTAGTAACGCTTCCGCCGGCGGACGTGCTGGAAACGCTTTCGGGCGCTCCCGAAGGCGTGACTACCACCATCCTTGACCCTTGGTACAACAAAGGCGTTGGCGGATTTCGGGATGACTACAACGACTGGCTGTCGGGCGTAATTGCCGCCACTGCCCAAGTGTCGCAACATATTTTCGTTTGGGGATTTCCGGAAATCGTGGCTCATCAGGTAGCCAGAATTCCACCGGGCTTCAAGCTGACTGCTTGGTTGACTTGGTATTACAAGAATTGCCCTTCCGTCATCCGTGGTTGGCGCTCGGCGCAAAATACCTGTCTGCATATTTCTGCTGATGGAGCGAAGATATATCCTGAGCATTTCCTCAACGGCGATCAACTGGAACGGTGGAATTCCGGCAAGATGCGTTTCGTGCCGGGGCCTCCCACGGTACTGGAGTCGCCACTGAACGTTGGATTCGTGGGCAAAGATGAGCAAACCGGCCACCCGGCGCAAAAGCCGCTATCAATTATCAAGCCGTTGCTTCTAATGACAACAAAAGAGGGCGACCTGGTGCTGGACCCTATGTGCGGGTCAGGCACTACTGGGGAAGCCTGCTTGCAATTGAACCGGCGCGCAATACTTTGCGACGAGTCAGAGCAGTGGGTTGACGTAACCAGGCAGCGTGTCCTGCGTTGTCAACAGAATATGAACTCGAACTTGTTGACCTGGAGCGCCGGATGAGCAATCGCGACGCCGTTGTTAGAGGCCCCTACAATCAACGGTCTGTGCGGGCGCGAATTGAGGCGTTTTTCTTGGACAATATCGGTAAAATTGCCACAAGGGATCAGATTATCCAAGTAGCGATTGATCCTTTAACCGGGCGGCAGCCGGAAAATTGGCATCAGCGCTTGTCAGAGCTACGCACTGACCGCGGCTATACAACACTGTCTTGGAGAAACCGGGGAGACCTTAAAGTCAGCGAATACCTTATGCCCAACGCCGAGAGGCGTAACAAGGCATCCGGCAGGGTCAGGTCGGTAGCGCATATATGGGAGGAAGTCTTAAGGTCAGCGAATTACAGATGCGCTTGGGATGAAAGCGGCGTACCCTGCGGGCTGCGTCAAGGCGACATTGACCCGATTGGTGGCGGAACTGTGCGGCTGACCCCGGATCATAAGCTACCGCACTCGCTGAATTCCGATGCTGATCCCGAAGATATTTCCAGGTGGCAGCCTTTATGTGGAAGGCATCAAGTAATGAAGCGAAACTATTGGGATGACGAAACCGGTTGGCTCAATGTCGTCGCGATTGTGCAATCCGCATCAGAAGAACAAAACGCCAAGTGTTAAATTTCTTGCTCGAATACTTCCGGGATAGTAAGGACTGAACGAAAGGAGCTAACCGTGCCAAACCTAACTGGCGGCCAGGCCGTTGCCGAGTCCCTGAGGGCGCAGGGCGTGGATACGGTATTCGGCATCATCAGCATACATAACCTGGACTTGTTTGACGCTCTGTTCGAGCGGCAGGACAGTTTGCGGTTCATCGGCGGGCGGCTGGAGCTGGGCTGCGGCTTTATGGCCGACGGCTACGCCCGCGCCACCGGCAAGCCCGGCGTGCTCATCACCAGCACCGGGCCCGGCGCCGCCGACTCGGTGGGGGCCATGGGCGAAGCCTACTTCTCCGGCTCGCCCCTGCTCCAAGTGACCACCAATGTCGAGACCGAGTTCATCGGCCAGGGCCGCAATACCACCCACGAGACCAAAGACCAATTGCGGATGTTTGAGGCCGTAACCGATTGGAACGCTATGATTGGCGAGGTAGAGGCTATCCCCGACCACCTGCTGGAAGCGTTCCAGCGGTTCGGGAACCGCCGCCCCCGCCCCATTGAGCTGGAACTGCCCACTGATCTTTTGGGCAACCGGGCCGACGTGGAGATAATCGGCCCCCGCGACCCCGGAATCCCCCAGGGCGACCCGGCTCTGGTGGAGCAGGCTTTGCAGATCCTGCTCAGAGCCGAGCGGCCGGTGATTGTAGTCGGCGAAGAAGTCCAGATGCTGGGCGGCAGCGAGGAGATCGTCCGCTTGGCCGAAGCGCTGGGCGCGCCGGTGGTCACAACGGATGGCGCGAAAGGCGCGTTCCCCGAGGATCACCCTTTATCCCTAGGCCAGGCGCTAGGGCGCCGCATTTGGGGCGAGAACCCGGTTCAGGAATGGCTGTCCACCTGCGACGCAGTAGTCATCCTCGGCTCCATAATGCCTCACCGCTCCACCACTGGCGTACAATTGAAGCTGCCGGAAACGGTGGTTCACGTGTTGCTGGACGGCAACGCCATCGGCAAGAACTACGATGCCGCCGTGCCAATCGTCGCCAACTCTCAGGCAGTGGCCCGGCGGTGGCTGGACGCCATCGGCGATAGGGACGTATCCAAGGGGCAGTCCTACCTGGACGAGGTGACGTCGGTGAGGAAAGACATTCACCGCACCCTCCAGGAGACTTGGGGCAACGAGCTTCGCGTCTTCGAGGCCATCCGCGAAGCAGCGCCCCGGGAAACGGTATTCTCGCTGGACCCGACGGTGCCAGCCAGCCGCGCTGCCCGCTGCCTGCCGGTCTACGGACCACGCAAGTATATGCACCCCCACGGCTGGGCCGGGCTGGGATTCGCCTTCCCGGCGGGCTTGGGCGCGAAGGTGGGACAGCCGGACAGCCCGGTGGTGTGCATCACCGGCGACGGCGGTTTCCAGTATAACTTCCAGGAACTAGCCACCGCCGCTCAGTACGACATCCACCCGGTCATCCTGATGTTCAACGACAATGCTTGGGGCGTGCTGAAGAAGTATCAGCAGGACCGGTACGGCGACCGCCTGTTCGCCACAGACCTAGTGAACCCCGACTTCGTAAAGCTGTTCGAGTCCTACGGCTTTGGCGGCACCCGCGTCTCCTCCGTGGCCGAACTCGGCCCGGCCCTCGACGCCGCCATCACCTCCGGCAAGACCCACCTTGTGGAGGTTGCCATTCCCGACGGCTTCGGGGCGCTGGTGTAGGCTGGCCGTTGCCTGCGGCGCTTCAAGGGGCGGGCTTGGAACCCGCCCTAATCCTCTCTAAATTGGTGATTGACACCCTAAGTTTTCTGCGCCGTAATCCTGTAACATTTTTCATATCCATGGGGGCGACGGTGGGGTGGTGTATGACGGAGCTTATAAGTATCCCGGAAGCGGGAGCGCGGCAGCTTTATCCCCGCCGCGTGTATTCCCTTGATGCCCGCCTGCTGACTGAGGAGCAGATTGCCGTCGCCTTTGCGATGATTTCGCGTAGCTCCGAACCCTTCGATGAGATTGCCAGGCAGGTCAGCGAGGAGAAGGCCGCCGACTTTCACGAGCGCTGGGTGCTGGGCTACGGCCATAACTCCGTGGCAGAACACGCCGTAGTCCACTTGGCTGTCGAAAACATCTCCCGCCTTGCCTGCGACGGGCTGGAGGACAACCGGCTTGCCTCCTATACCGAAAAGTCGTCGCGCTACCAGGTAATGCCGGAAAGTTACTTCCATACCCCCGCCGAATTGAACGGCCATCCGGCCCTGCGGCGGGAGTACCAGGCAACCTGCCAGCATCTCTTTGCCGCGTATCAGAGGTTGATTGACGGCTGCATGGAACACCTGCGCCGTGTCCGCCGTCAGCGAGGCCGGGAGAGCGATTCCGCCTACCGCCTTCGTCTCCGGCGCATCGCCACCGACGGCTGCCGCTCGGTGCTGCCGGCGGCCACGCTGACCAGCGTGGGGGTTACCGCCAACGCCCGCACCCTGGAGCGCGGCATATCCAAATTGATGTCCGCAGAACTGGAGGAAGAACGGCAGCTAGGCCAAGCAGTGCGGGAACAGGGCCGCGAAGTCACGCCAACCCTGATCAAGTACGCGGACGAAGCGCCCTACCTGAAACGACGCCCGGAAGTCCAAAGAATTTTGGCCGGTTTTCTTGCCAGAGTTTCGGAACAGCCGCAGCCGTCCGTCGAGGTGCGGTTGGCCCTGTGGGATTCGCAGGCCGAGGAGAAGCTGGCGGCGGCGTTGCTGTACCGGGAGTCAGGCACAGACTATCCGGCGGCTTGGCGGCGGGCACAGAATATGACCGGGGAGCAACGCCAGCGGATTATAGACGCTGCAATGTCCGGCCTTGGCCCCCACGACTCCCCGCCGCGCGAACTGGAGGTGGTGGACTATACCTTCGAGTTTGTGCTGGACTATGGCGCATTCCGGGAGTTCCGGCGGCACAGGATGCAGACCTACCTGCCGCAAATGCTGACCGCAACGCACGGATTCCGCATCCCCTCGGTGATTGTTGAGGCCGGACTGGAAGAACCATTTGCCGAAGCTGTCGGCGCAGCGGAGGCTGCTTACCACAAAATGCGCCAAGAGGTTTCGCCCGCGGTGGCCCAGTACGTCGTCACCCACGCCCACAACCGGCGCCTGCTCTCTAAAATGAACCTGCGGGAATGCTATCACCTGTTCAAGCTGCGAACTTCGGCATCGGCGCATGAGTCAATCCGGGAGCCGATGCTCGAGGCACTGCGCCTTGTGCGGGAAGTCCATCCCCGGCTTTTCAGGCACCTGCGATTGCGCGACTGAGGGGGATCCCTCTTCTCTTACGGAGATAGCCCGCCGGATTGTGACAGACGGGCAGTAAAACCAGCCAGCCGCGCCCCCAGCTCTCTTGCCTGGACCAGGTCAGCCTCAGTAACGGCGCCGACGGCAGTGGCGCCGTAGTAGGAGCCGGAGGTTCGCATCCTTTCCGACCAAGGCAAGCCGACAATCAGCATCCCGCAGGCCAGCATCCAGTGAATCAACTGCCTCAGCGTGGTCTCCAGGCCGGAATGCCTGCCCGTGCCCGTGGTGAAGGCTGCCCCGGGGCGTCCGGCGAGGGCCAGTTCTTCCCATAAATCGCCTTGGCCGTCCAGCCATTGCTTGAGGGAGCCGGTAACGCCGCTCCAGTTGGGTGAGCCGAGAATCAGCCCGTCGGCGGACAGGAGGGCCTCCCGCGACGCTTCCTCGATGGTCATAACCGACGGTTCTGCCAAGCCGGACTTTGCCACGCCTCCGGCAACGGCCTGCGCCATGCTCTCGATGCTTTGGCCTTTGGCGTCATAGAGCACGAGGACGGTGTAGGGAAGGGCCATGATTATATCCTCAGAATCCGGGTTAGGGCCCGGAGCAGTCGCGGGGATGCCGCAATTGAGGCGCAGCATTTTGCGCTCCGGCTTGACAGGAGCGCCCGCTAAGGGAGGGCGGTTTCGAGCACAACATCGCCCGCTAGGCCCATAGCGGCGAGGGCCGGCGGGCTGCGCGTTAACTGCACCGAGTCGAATTGGGACAGGGAGCCGCCGGTATTTAGTTCAATAGTTCCCCAGCCATGCTCATCCACGTCCAAGTGGCCGGCCAAGGTTCTTTCTGCGTCTTGCATCAGCCATACGTGATAGGCCGAATCGCCCTCTAGCGGCTCCAGGCCGGACGCCATAATCACGCAGGCCGTTCCGTCGCCCGATAACACCAGCACGCCCTTTGACTGGCTGTTGGACTGCGCCGGGTTCATCACCAGAGACCGGTTGCCGGACTGAGCCAGCGTATTTTGCAAAAGCCGAAGGCTGCCCTGCATTTGGGTAACGGTATCCGATGCTTGAGCCAGCCTTGCGGTTGCGGCGGCCTGATTCCGCGCCATCTCTTCCCGTAGCCGGACGTTTTCCGCCTTCACGTTGTCTATTTCGCCCGACATCTGGACGTTGAAGGAAATTGCAAAGGCGAACAGCACCACGGCGGCAAGAGTAGTGACAGGCATCAATAGCCGTCCCCACCGGCTGCTCAACGCCGAATATACCCCGGCCCAACCCCGCGATGGACGGCGCTGGGATACCGATACCCTTTGCGGCGCCGGCTCTGATAGTTCAATGGAAGCCAGCAGGCCGGCCCGCACCCGTTCCGGCGGCCGGTGGGCCGGGACGGTATACGCCAGCGCGGTGACCGCCCGCAAGCAGCCGTCAACTATCGCGGCACACTCCAGACAGCCCTCGACGTGTTCGAGGACAGTCATCTCTTCTTCCGCTTCCAAGGCGTCCAGCGCGAACGCTTCCAGCAGATCGTAGGGATGTGTCGAGTTATTCGTAATCATCTTCCTGCAAGGACGTCCGCAGCTTTTGCATCGCCAAGCGAACCCTGGTCTTGATGGTGCCGAGGGGCTGGGAGAGCTTTTCAGCCATTTCCGACTGGGAGTATCCCTCGAAGTAGGCTAACTCGATAACCTCGCGCTGATTGTCGGGCAACGCGGCCAGCGCGCGAATGATGCGCTCCCGGTCCAGACTCTGCGCCACCTGGGATTCCACCGAAGGCTCGGCTGAGGGCAGCCGCTCCAGGGTTTCATAACCTTCGGGGTCGGAAACGGTGTATGTTCGGCGGCGGGCGCGGATGACGTCCACCACCCGGTGGTGGGTGACGCTCATTATCCAAGAACGGGGGTTGCCCCGGCTGGCGTTAAAGCTACTGGCCTTCAACCAGATGTTCAGAAAAACGTCTTGGGTCACTTCTTCCGCCAAGGGCGGCTGTTTCAGCATACGGAGAGACAGAGAATACACCGGCGTCATGTAGCGGTTGTAGAGCGTATTCAGAGCATCCTTGTCTTTGGCGGCGATGCGCTCCAATAGCTGGTGGTCGTCCGGTTCGTCTGGAGTCCGGCCCGGTCGCGGGTCTTGAGCCGCCAGTTCTTCGTCCATCACAGTATACGTCTGTCGCGTTTAGGCGGATTTCCGCGGCGGCGTCAGTTGATGCGGTTCAGAGTAGCGCGGATGAATTCAATCCAGGATTTGACCTGCGCGGCGTCCGGGGCGTCCGGGGTTTCCCGCAGGTAAGACTCAAGACTGCGGATAGCGGCCCGGTATTGTTGCAGTTGATATTGCATCTCCGCCAAGTCTTTGTGCAGTGCCGTCGCCTCCGGATTTACCATAATCATGCGTTGGATCACGCCGGCGGCCTTGTCTGAAACGCCGGTGCGCTCGTAAACCACCTTGAGGTTGTTCAACAGACGGAAGAGAAACTCGTACTTGGTGCAAGGGGCGAGGTATTCGTCACGCCAGGCCAAGCGCGGCCCGAACAGGTGCTGCGCCAGTCGGCGGCAGTCTTCGGCGGTGAGGGCTGCTCCGCCGTTGAAGGGGTCGAAATATAATCCCGATCCTTCCAATCCCACTAAGAAGTGACCAGGCATCCCAACCCCTCGGCAACGCAGTCCAAGCCGGCGGGCTACCTCCAGGAAGAGCAACGACAGGGTGATGGGTATGCCGGTATGAGTGTCCAGCACCCGGTTGAAATAGCTGTTGTCCGGGTTGTAGTAGTCGGCGGAGTTGCCCCGAAATCCCTGCTCTTCAAAAAGGTAGTGGGCAAGCAGCCGGCCCAATTCCTCCGGTTGCAGCCCGCCCGGGGCGCGCTGGCGAACGGCATCGGCGAAGCCGTCCAGTCGGCGCAGATGTTGGACCACGTCCAACGCCGGGTATTCCTCCCCGGCCACCAGCAACGCGGCCCGGCCCAGATCCAAGTCTTCTTCGGGGCGCGTGATCATGCGGGCGAACTCCTCACGGAAGACGCCTATGCCGCTTTCGGATTCGCTCATATAATTTCCGCCGCAGGAGAGATAGTTTCTCAATGCCGGATGGTCAAGCTGTCGAACACCCGCTCCAGATTGGGCAGTCGCTCCAGCGACCACATAGCTTCCAGAGCCTGGTCGCACTGGCTGCCGGTGAGCCGGGTTCCGGCGAAGCGGCGGAACTTGGCCTCCACCTCAGAGTCGCTCATCGGATTGCGCCGGTGTCCTCGGGGCCAAGGGGTGTGGGCCGTATGAGTGCTGCCATCCTGCCCCGTGAGCGTGATACGGCAATTATATTCGCCGGGGTATCGGGCGGTGAAGTCCGGCTCTTCGGTCAGCGTCATGCGTGACATAACGTCACGCAAGGCCGGGCTGGAGATTTGTTCCTCAGCGAAGCTGGCCGGGGTCACCGGCCCGTAGCGCAGGGCCGACGCCACCAACCAGGGAATGCTGTGGTCTGCGGTTTCCCGCGTCTTCGGATCCCACTTCTCCGGCTCGCTGGAGGCGGTGCTGGCCGCTACTTTGTAGGTGTCTATGTGAATGGAGCGGATGCTGTCCGCCGGGACTTTTTCCCGCAGTTGCAGGGCTAAACCGATGGGGGCCTGGGTATGAATCTGCGATGGATAGGACTTGAAGATGGTTTGGGTGATGCGAAAGGGGTCATCGCCGCTGCGGGCGCCGCCCAGCGGGAAGGCGGGGATGACCACCGGGCGTCCCGCCGCCTGCTCCCAGAGGCCGCGCCGGCCCTCGAAAGGTTCGCTTGGGCCGGTCATTCCCTTGGCCGCCAGCAGCGCGGCGAACACCGCCGAGCGGGAGGCGCTGGCCGCGGCGCAGCCCTTCCACATCGAAAGCTCGCCGGTGCGGGTAACCCCCAAGGGCAGGTGGGGCGAAACCGCCAGAGAGATGGCGTTGCCGGTCTGCTCCCGGCTCAGTCCCATCACCCGCGCCACGCCGCAGACCGCGCCGATGACGCTGAAAATACCTTGATCCCAGCCCAAATCCCCGGCCACCACTTCGTCGGACAAGCGGCAAAAGACTTCGTAGGCCAATGTGACCGCGACGATTGCCATCGGCCCGTCGCTTTGTAGCGGGTCTGCCACCGCCAGCACGGCTGGAATCATATCGCTGGGGTGGCCGCCGCCCGGAGAGAAATAGGAATCGTTGCAGTCCAGATAGCGCACCGCCACGCCGTTGGCGAAGGCGGCCAGATCGGGCGTGGCGCTATGCGCCGTTCCCAGCACCCGCGACGGCATAGAGCCGCCGCCAACGCCCTCGGCCAGGCTGCGGGCAATCTCCGCCGGCTCCGAATCGTAGCCGCCGATGGCGCAGCCCATAGTGTCTGCCAAAGTGCGTTTCACCTGCTCCACCACCTCAGGCCCCAGTTCCTCATAAGTCAGGCCGCAGGCGTAGGCGCTCAGCATCTCGGTTGTGCGGTCCATCGGCTCCCTCCGTTAGGCGTCTGCCGCAATTCCCTCTTATTAACGCAGGACGGCTTCGGCCATGCGCTCCAGTTGCTTGCCCATTTCGTATTCATTGGCGACGTGGTCGGGACGCACCACCACCCGGTCGGCCCCAGCGTCGAGATAGGACTGGACGGCAGGGCCGTCGGCGGGCTGGCCGTAGACGCTGATGGTGATGGACTTGGGGTCGCGGCCCACCTCGGCGGCCATGGCATCCAGGCGGCGGCGGCTGTCCTCCACCTCGGCGGGAGTGACGCGGTTGGGCAGCCAGCCGTCGGCGTGGGACACGATGCGGCGCAGCACGTTGCGGGCCATTCCGCCGATGATGATGGGCGGGTGGGGCTGCTGGGCCGGCTTGGGGTAGGACTTCACCGGCGGGAAGTTGTAATACTTGCCGTGGTACTCGGCTTCATCTTTGGTCCAGAGTTCCTTCATCACTTCCAGGGCCTCGCGGGTTTGCGTCCAGCGATGCTCGAAGTCGCCGCCAAAAATCTCGGTTTCCTCCCGCAGCCAGCCGGTGCCGATGCCGAAGAGGAAGCGGCCGCCGCTGAAGCGGTCAAGGCTGGCGATTTCCTTGGCCAGCAGCAACGGGTTGCGCTCGGGAACCAGGGTGATGCCGGTGCCCAGCTTGATGCGGGAGGTGGCTCCCGAGGCGCGAGCCAGGGCGATGTAGGGGTCGGTAAAGTGGGAATAGGTCCACGGGATTTCCCCGCCGGTGGCCGGGAAGGGGCTGTTGCTCTCCACTGGCACGGCGGGATGCTCGGCGTACCAGATGGACTCAAAACCCAACTCTTCGGCTTTGCGGGCCATAAAGGCCGGGTCAACAGTATATGCCGGCAACGGTGTCGAGACTCCAACGCTCATGGGTTTACCTCCTGATGTCTTTGCTTGACTTCTTGGGGCAAGGGCAGCAGATAGGGGAGCAACAGGTCATATTGTTCATACAAATCAAAGGGTAAGCGGATCGGCTTCCCATGGTTGCCTGGCCTATGCCGCCCTTTCTTTCTCCCGGTTCCGCACGGCGTCCAAGAGCGGTTTGAGCAGCAGTTCGGCGCCTTCCAGGTCAATCGCCACTAGGCTGCCGTCGGCGCCGTAGTGAGCCAGCAGCCCGCGGGCTGCTGCTTCGCTTCGATGAATGCTCACCGGGCCGTCGGCTTGGATTCTCAGCGCTCCGGTTTCGAGGTTATAGAACACCGCCACATCTTTCAGAGGGCCGCCCCAGTTGTTTCCTGGGTTCAGATAAAAAGCGCTTCTCTTGCTCAGTATCCCCGTCTTTTTATCATCCGAGCGCAGCGCGGCGTCAATAAACGGTTCCAGGGCCTTCTCTGCACCCTCCAGGTCAAGGGCAACCAGTCTGTTGTCTTTGTCATAGTGGGCTACCATGTAGTTAGCAATGGATTCACTTTCGTAATTTCGGCTCCATGCGTTGGGGCCAGTTTTGATAGTTAAGAATTTGATTTCGGGAGTGTATAACACTTCAACTTCCGGTAGCGGCTCCGGTATCTCCCAATGGCTTACTCTGTGTTCGTCCATGGTCTTCCTCCGTATTTTCTTATCAATTGTTTGTTTGGGTAAGCGGTGAGGAATGAGCCGGTGATTTCGTTCCCCACGAATACAACCGCAATCCAGTGATTGAATTCCGGTACGCGCCCGGCAAGGATTGTTCTGATTTCTCCATCCGTTATTTCTTGCCATCGGTCATACGGGCTATATATGACCATCATAATCCATTCCGGGCGAATCTCAGGATGGCGTTCCAGTGCGCTCTCCCCGTGGATGAGAATTTTGGGCAGCTCCGCAAACTCCCGCCGCCGCTCGTCTTCGTTCAGTTCTTCCATGCGCCAACTACAAAATCGCTCCCTCCTCTGCGTCCAGATCCGCCGGCGGCTCTTCCCCGGTGAAGTTGCGCCACCAGTCGGCGAACCGGTCTGCGCCGTGCTTGTTGCGCAGGCGGGCTAGGTGCGCCCGGGCCTGGGCTATGACCGGCAGGTTGTGGCCGGAGGCCAGATGATAGGTGCGGGCAGCCCAGGACAGGGCGGACTCGAGGTCGGCGCGGTCTTCGGCGGCCATTCCTAGCTGGCCGTAGGTGCGGGCGGTACGGCTGATGTCCTGGATTTCCTCAAATATCTCGCGGGCGCGGTGATACCAGCTTTCCGCTTCGTCCAGCTTCTGCTGCTCGTGAAACAGCACGCCCAGTTGACGGCATTCATCGCCGGCGCTGCGCCAGTCGCCCAGCTTCTCGTATTTCTCCAAGGCCAGGGTGTACCAGTGTTCGGCGTCTTCCGGGAACATCTGACGGCCCTGCTCCAGCAGGCCGAGGTAATGGAATTCCACCGCCATCTGCGCTTCGTTGCCCATCCGGTCGCTGAGGGTCAGGGATTGCTTGTACCAGTTTTCGGCATCGTCGAACTGGTATTGGGCGTGGGCCACGGTGCCGAGGGCGTGATAGACCAGCACCGAGGTTTCTTCGTCCCTCGCTTCTTCCAGAATCTCGCGGGCGCGGTGATACCAGCTTTCCGCCTCCTGGTACTCGAAACGGAATTGGGCGCAGAGGCCGAGGGAACGGTAGTCCTTCACCATCTCCTCGACGTCTTCCAGCCTTTGGTGGATATCCAGCGCTTGGGAGAACCAATCGCGGGCCTCGGTATAACGGCGCTGGTACTGGCGCACCAGCCCCATGCCATAGTAGTCATCGGCCACCGGGGCGCGGTCTTCGCCGTTTTCGATAATTGCAAGGGACTTGACATACCATTCTTCGGACTGGTCCAGTTGCCAGCGTTTCAGCGCGACTTCCCCCATCTGGTGGTATACGGCGGCGGCGCGGGGATCGGCGCCGGCGCCGGGCTGGGAAGCGAAGTAATCCAGCAGTTGGCGGTTCAGGGTGTCGGCGCGCTCCAGCTCATTGGTTTCGATACACTCCGACGCCTCGGTTCCCAGCAGGTAGAGCCACAGTTCGGTGGCGCCGTTGGCCTCGGCTTCGGCGGCGGTGGCGCCGGCCGCTTCCAGCAGTTGACGGCGCAGGCGGCGCAGTTCCGGGTAGCGCTTCTGCATCCGGTATACTTGGGCCAGCGGCTGGGTCAGCAGTTGGGCGTTGTCCCACTGGCGGGTTTCCAGCGACAGGGCCAGCGCTTGGGTCAGGTTGCCTTCCTCTGCCAGAATCGCGGTGGTGCCGGAATCCTGGTTTTCATAAAGGGTTTCCATAAAGTAGTCGGCAGTGTCGGCGTAGACCCGGACAAACTCGGATTCCAGTTGGGCCACGCGGGCCGGGGGCAGTTGCCGGTAGAGAGCGCGGCCATAGAACCAGGACATTGCCGGGTGAATCTGGTAGACGCTGGGAGTGATGGGTTCCAGAAAGCCGCCGGAGCGGGCCGAGCGCAACAGAGTGCGGCAAGCGCCCCAGCCCATTTGCTCGCCCATAACCGAGCGGTAGACGTTTTCTTGAGTGATGTGGGTCAGGATGTCCATCATCACCCGGCTGCGGAACAGCGACAGGAAGGGCAGATGCGTCCGGCTGCGGCGCGGCATCCGGGTAAAGGCGTGATCCAGCAGGGCGGTCAGGTAAACCGGACGGCCCTCTTCGCCGGGGCCGGGCCGGTAACTCTCGATTTCCCGGCGCAGTTCGGCCAGCAGCACCGATGCGGGAACTTCTTTCAGCAACGGAACCGCCACCTCAATTGCCAGCGGATGACCTTCCAGCAGGTCCAGCAGTTCGATGAACTCCGGCCCCAGACGCGCCGCGTCAACGCCGCTTTCCTCTATAAGGCGGGTGGCTAACTCAACCCGGTCCTGCCCCGTAAGGCCGGACAGCGCGTAGCTGCCGTGGGGCGTGGACAGCCAAGGTTCCACCTCCCGGCGGCTGACCAGCAGGACGCGGGACTGCCCGCCCTCGGCGGACAGTTCGGCCAGGAACTCATCGAGTTCCGCCAGTTCACCGTCTTCCAGCAGCCCGGTTCCGGCGGCAGGAAACCCGGCTAGGTTCTCCACGCTGTCCCACACCAGCAACGTTTGGTGTTCCCGCAGGTAATCCAGCAGCCAGCGGCGGCGGGCGGCGGCGGACAGATCGCCGAACTCCAGCCCGGCCAATGCCGTGCCGGTTTCGTGCAGCGCCTTGCCCAGCCCCGCGCCCACGTCGAAGGTGGTATGAAAGACGCCGCCGGGCCTGCTCCCGCTCTTTTCCAGCCAAGTCGCCAGGCCCAAGGCCACTTCCGACTTGCCAACCCCGGCTGGCCCGCTGAGCATCACGACCGGATTGGCGTCAAGGGCGTTTTGGAGCTCCAGAATCTCGCGGCGGCGGCCAATCAGCCCGTAGGGGCCACCCCGGGGGAGCTGTGGCGGCGGCGATTCCGGCGTGGCGGGCAGCATTCCGGGGATGACCGGCTCCGGCTCCTCGGCCTTGACCGCCACCGGCGTATATTGGGCCGATTGGTGAACCACCGGGGTGATCCAGTCCCACGATACTACCGGCCCGGCGGCAGACGGGCGGTGCGGATGCTCCATCAGGGCGCGGCGGGCGGCGGATACGGCGGCGGCGGCTCCGGCGCCGCGGGCTATCCCGGCATAGAAGGCGTCGGCAAACAGCTTGCGTCCCGAACCGCCCAGAGGAAAGGGCAGCAGCGCCACCTCCGGCACCCCGCCCTGCGACAGCCAGGCAGCGGCATGGTAAGAATAGTCAACGGCGGAGCAGGTCATCAAAACGGCCGGGATTCCTGCGGACGCAACAGCCCGTGATATGCGCTCAAGGGGGCCTATCCCGCGCAAAGCAGTCCCTTCGTCGCCAATTCCTGCTCCGTCCAAATGGAGCAGGTGGTAATGACCGGCCCGCTCTGAGAGGTGGGCTTCCAACTCTTCCACAGATGAGACCCGCAGGCAGTCGAGAGACACTTCCGCGTCCAGCGATTCCATTGCCCCCAGCGCTTCGGTGGCGATGCCCTCCGCTGCGGGCGGACACACCATCAGGACATTGAACCGGGTTTCGTCGAGGACAGGGCCGGAAAATACCGGCAATTCTCCGGTTTCAGCCGGTTGCCGGGTAATGTCCTCCATGCGGGAAACCAGGTAACCGGCATCGGGAGCGTTGATGAGTTCCCAGGGAAGGAACAGAATTTCCGGGCGAGCTGAAACGATGGACAAGCGGAATGAGCGATTTTCCGCCGAACTGATGCGGGCCAGTATCTCCCTCGCCTCCCCGCTGGAGCGGAATAAGGTCTCCATCATCAGCCGTCCCAAGTCTCTCAGACCCGCTTCGGCGGCCGCGGCCCGGGAGCGCGATTCTCCGAAAGGCTCCAAAGCATAGTTGGCGAACAGCCAAGCGAGTTCGAGAAGTTCCTCGTCAGTCAAGGGGAAAGGAAAGGAGACGGGAGGGGCGCTCTCACGGCTGCCCGACTCGGTGATGATGGATAGCTGAACCTGTCCGCTTTCGGCCAGGTCCAGGATTTCCAGCGTGTCGGCCATACAATCCTCCGGGCGCAGGACGGTCGGTCTGGGAGGGAGGGGCGCACTATAATTAAGGAAGGGCCGATGCCCCGCGTTGTGGCCCGGCCCCTATACTATCACCGCCTGCATACCCCGTCCAACGAGGGTATCAAGAGGCCGGCCCCCAGCTACTGTGCCGTAAAGCCGCCGTCCACCGCCATGGCCAGCCCGGTGACCAGCGATGCGGCCGGGGAGCAGAGCCAGGCCACCGACTCGGCGATTTCCTCCGGCGTCCCCAAGCGGCCTATGGGCTGCCGGATGGGGATGGCGGCCTCGTAATCGGCCTCGCGGCCCCCGATGAGGCGGCGCACCATCGGCGTGTCTATGATGCCGGGGCAGACGGCGTTGACCCGGATACCATCCCTGGCGTATTCCAAGGCGGCCGCCTTGGTCAGCCCCACTACGGCGTGCTTGCTGGCGACATAGGCGGACAAGCGGCGCGACCCGACCAATCCCGCTGCCGACGCGGTGTTGACTATGGTCCCGCCGCCCTGCTGCATCATCTGCGGTATCTCATGCTTGAGGCACAGCCATACGCCTTTGACGTTTACGTCTATGAGCCTGTCCCACTGGTCTTCAGGGTATTCGTGGAGGCGCCCGGCCATAAACCCCTCAATCCCGGCATTGTTGTAGGCGCAGTCCAGCCTTCCATAAGCCGCAACCGCTTGGCCGATCAAGGCTGCCACGTCTTCGGGGCGGGAAACGTCGGCATGGACGAACATGCCGTCGCCGCCCGTCTCCTTGATGGCGCTCAGGGTTTCTTCGGCGCCGTCGGCATTGACGTCGGAAACCACGACGGTCGCGCCCTCCCGCGACATAACCAGTGACGCGGCCCGGCCGATGCCTGACGCTGCGCCGGTGACCAGCGATATTTTCCCTTCCAGCAAACCTGCCATGGCTTGATTCTCCTCATCTGGATTGTTTGCAGGCTGGTCCCAGGATTAGGCGCCCTGAAAAATTTCAGACACATTCAGTTCCAGCCCCTGCAACACCACGGTCTCCACATTTTCACCGATGCCGCGGATTGAAAGGCGCTTCCACTCACCGCTTTCAAGCTGCAATACCTCGATAGTTTGCCCTTCGGGTGCGATCAGCCAGCACTCGCGGACATTGATGTCGGCATAGTCGGCCAGCTTGCCTTCGATTTCGCGGCGGCTGTTGCTGGGTGACAGAATCTCCACCACCAGGTCGGGGCCGCCGTGAATCCGGTCATCCTGGATGATGCCGGCTCTTTCATTGCTGATAAACAGCAAGTCCGGTTGACGGGTGCGCAGCGGGTCGCGCTGAATGACGATGTCGATAGGCGCGAACAAAATCTCGCCCAGCCCGCGCTCGACGACGAACCGGTCAAGGGGCCTGAAAGTGCTCCTTAAGGTTCTCTGGTGATAAGTGCTAGGGGCGGCTGACATAATCACCTTTCCGTCTACGATGTCGAAGCGCAACTTCGTTTCCGGCTCTTTCAGATATTCCTGGTAAGTCAGCAACTTGGTCTGCGTTGTGGTCATAGATGCCTCCACCGCCTAAGTCTCGCCAGCGCGGCGGGCGTCGGCGCGCCAGTCGTCCGGGCTGGGGTCGCGGTCTATGGCAACGTCCACCACGGCCGGCAGGCCCGACGCCTGAGCTTCCCGGAGGGCGTCCGGCAGGTCGCGGGAGTCCTCCACGTGGACGCCGAAGGCGCCGAAGCCGCGGGCTATGGCGGCGTTGTCCGTGGGGTAGAACTCCGAAGCGATTTCCTGTCCGCGCGGCTGGTGGTCCAGCACCATGCCCAAGGCGTTGTCGTTGAACACCACGCAGGTGATGGGCAGGTCATACTGCATGGCCGTCGAAAGGGCGTTCACGGTCATCATATAGCCGCCGTCGCCGGTGACCGCGGTCACCGGGCGGTCGGGGTAAACCAGCTTCAGGCCCACCGCTGCGGGCAGCGCCCAGCCCATTCCCGCCGTGCCGCCGGGGCAGAAGAAAGTGGCCGCCTCGCGGGCCTGATACAGGTGTGCCATCCAAGTGCGGTTGTTGCCCGCGTCCAGCGCAAAGACGGTGGACGGGGCGGAGTTGGCGTTGAGCAGC
This sequence comes from Dehalococcoidia bacterium, assembly GCA_965213725.1. Classification (GTDB taxonomy): domain Bacteria; phylum Chloroflexota; class Dehalococcoidia; order Lucifugimonadales; family UBA3495; genus VXOI01. The sequence goes on along the minus strand of OZ243924.1, from coordinate 112,254 downwards.
GAGACCAGCCGCTGCGGGGTGACCGGCGAACTGTCCCGGTGCATCTCCGGGTCATCATAGAAGGCCATCGCGTCTTTGCGGGCGGACACGGAAGCCGTCCACTCGCTGCGCTGGGCCGCGCTGGCTTGGGCCTCTCCCTTGGATGCCACCACGGAGGACGCCGCCACAGATGCCGCCACCAGTTGGCTGAGGATACTGGCGGCGTCGCCCACCAGTCCAATCTCCACCGGGAAGCTCCACCCCGCGTTTCGCTCGTCAATGTCGATTTGCACCACCCGCTGGCGGCGGGGGTCAAAAATGTCGGGCCGCTCACGGACGGTTTCCTGGGAGCGCAGCAACGCGCCCACTACGATAACGGTATCGGCCTCGCCCACCACCCGGTTGGCGACGGCTTGGCCGTAGGTGCCGACCATGCCCACCGACAGCGGATGCGTTTCGGCGATGGCGCTCTTTCCTTTATATGAGGTGGCGACTGGCATACCCCACATCTCGGCCAGTTCCTGCAACTGGGCGTGGGCCCCGGCCACGTGTACCCCGTTGCCCGCCACCAGCACCGGACGGCGCGACTGCGACAGTATGTCCACCACCCGCTGCACGTCCGAGGGGGCGCTCTCCGGCTTGGCGGTGTTGAGGAACCCGGCGGCATTGTGGATGAAGGGCGGTGACTCCAGGTCCACCTCCCCGCCGATGGCCGCCGAGCGCATCACCACCGACGAAGGGCCGGGCCGCCCGCTGACCGCGTGCTTGATCGCCATCTGGGTCGCCAGCACCGCCTCCTTGGGACTGGCGGCCAGCGCGGTATACTTGCTCATGGACTTGAAGATGTTGGGCAGGTCTATGCTGCCGTACTCCCCGGCCCCCGACTGGTTGGCCGGGCGCTGGGCCGAGCCGCCGTCGGAGGTGTCGGTAAGCACCAGCATGGGCGAACTGCTGAGCATGGCCTCCATAATGCCGAAAGAGGCGTTGGAGCCGATGAACAGCCCCTGCCCCATAACCACTGCCGGCTTGCCGGTGGCCCGCCCGTAGGCGTCGGCCATAATGGCGGCGGCCTGCTCGTGCCGCACTAGGATGGTCCTGATGCGATCCTCCCGCCCGTGGAGCAGTTGGAAAATCTGTCCGGTGCCGCCGCCGGGGATGCCGAACACATACTCGACGCCGGCCTCCTCCAGGGTCTGGACAATCATCTCGCTGGCTGTCGGCATACTGCCTCCTGATGTCTATTGGGTTTCCCCTCCGTCGCAAGGGGTAATGCCCGCCCTCTACTCCGGCGCCTTTGCCGTGGTGGCTAATTCCGCCATTAGCTCCGTGCTATTCTCAATCTCGACGTAGAACTCGATAAGGCGCTCCGGGCCGGTCGCATAATTACGGCTTCCTGCGGAGTTTCTCGTTAAGGATAATATCTATGCCCCCTATTATGGTCAAGGAAAGCGGTTCCCGGAGCGGCAGTGCTGCGCTCCGTCCTTGACCACCAACCGGCGCGGGCGTATCATCCCCCAATTGCGCTAGACATAATCGCCACGGCGGGAGAGCAAGTATGCGAGGCGGCGACGCAGTAATCCATGCCCTGGAAAAAGAAGGAGTCCGATACATCTCAGGTTTCGCCGGCGGCGGCGAGGCCCCGCTGTGGCCGGCGCTTCGGGCGTCGCCGACGATTCAGGTGTTTTCCGCCCGCCACGAGCGTATGGGCGTGGAAATCGCCGACGGCTACGCCCGCGCCACCGGGCAGGTGGGCGTGGCTCTCACCGGCACCGGGCCGGGGGCCACCAACACCCTCACCGGCATCGCCGGAGCCTACGCCGATAACATCCCGGTGCTGCTTCTGATGGGGCAGCACCCCTTGGGCAGCATGGGGCGGGAGATTCAGCAGGAAGTGCCATCCAGCATCTTCGACAGCTTCGTCAAGTGGAAGGGCACGATGTCGCGCATTGAGGACATACCGGCCGTCATGCGCCGCGCCTTCACCAACCTGCGCTCCGGCTCGCCGGGGCCGGTGGTGCTGGAAATGCCCCAGGACGTGCTGCTGTCGGAAGCGGCCGACGAAATTCTGAACTACGAACCCGTTGGCCCAGGGCGCCGCGCCGCCCCGGACGCCGGCGACATCGAGCGGGCTGCCGACATACTGCTCAACGCCCGCCTTCCTATAATGAACGTGGGCGGCGGCGTGCTGGCCGCCGAGGCTTGGGACGAGGCGCTGGAGTTGGCTGAACTGCTGGCGATGCCCGTTGCCAGCACGCTGGTGGGCAAGGGCGCATTCCCGGAAAACCACCCCCTTTCCTTGGGCGGCGGCGTGTATCCCCGCAGCAAGTATGCCTCCGGCGTGGCGCTGGTCATGAACCGCAAGGCCGACGCTGTGCTGGCCGTCGGCAACTCCTTCCGGCTGCCCAACGCCACCGACGGACGGCCCATCCCGCCCGGAGTCAGTCTGATTCACATAAACGCCGACCCCGGCGACCTCAACAAGATATACCAAGCCGACGTTCCCATCCTAGCCGATGCCAAGCTGGCCCTGCGCAGCCTCATTGACGCCGTGCGCGACCGGATGGGGCCGGGCGGCCCGCCCTCGGCGGCTCACCGGGAGGAAATCGTGGCCGAAATAGGCGAAGCCCGGGCCAAGTGGCTGGCGGAATGGGAACCCACCTTCACCGACGATTCCGTTCCCACCAACGGCTACCGGGTAGTTCAGGAGCTTCTGAAAGTGGCAGACCCGGACCGCACCATCGCCCTGCATGATGCGGGCGGCAGCCGGGGCTACCTCTCGCCCTTCTGGCCCGCCACAAGGCCGCGCAACTACATCGGCATGGGCGGCATGGCGGCTATGGGCTGGTCTATGGCCGCCGCCATCGGCGTCAAGCTGGGGCGCCCCGACCATCTGGTGTTCAACGTGCTGGGCGACGCCTCCTTCGGGATGGTGGGCATGGAGCTGGAAACGGCCGTTCGTATGGGGCTGCCGACGCTGACGGTGGTGCTGAACAACGGCGGCACCGGCGGCGGGCTGATGGCAATGTCCCGCGACAACGCCGCCCCGCCGCCCATGGCCGAGTTGGGCGGCAACTTCTCGCTGGTGGCCCAGGGCCTTGGCGCCTACTCGGAGCGCGTGGAAAACCCCGCCGAGCTGCCCGACGCCTTCCGCCGCGCCATCGCCGCCACCGAAAACGGACAGGCCGCCCTCGTCGAGGTCACTATTCGCCCGTTGCCCACCCCCGAAACCCCCGAGAACTGGACGCTATAGCAGAAATCGCCACGGAGAACGCAGAGGCCACAGAGGGGGGATAAGGATATTCTCCGCGGCCTCTGCGTTCTCCGTGGTTAATGCTAATTAAGGAAGAGCACCCGTGAAAAGCATCGAAATAGACCGCACCAAGCGGCTGAAGGAAGAGCCCGGAAAGGGCCACAACCGCTGGCATCCCGACATACCGCCCATCCTCGAGGCCGAGCCTGGCGAAGAGATTGTTCTCGAAACCCGTGACGCCTCTGACGGCCAGATGCACCCGTCGGTCACTGTCGAAGACTTCGACCGATTCGATGCCAATGTGGCCCATCCGCTGACCGGGCCCGTCTACGTGGCCGGCGCAGAGCCGGGCGATCTGCTGGAGATAGAGTATGTTGACATAATCCCCCAGCCCTACGGCTGGACGCGCAACCGGCCCGGCGCAGGCTTCCTGCGCGACCTGTTCCAAGAGCCCTATGCGGTCCATTGGCGGATCGCCGACGGCTGGGCCACTTCGGAGCAATTGCCTGGCGTCCGCATCCCCAACGGCTCATTCATGGGCACCGCCGGCATCGCGCCGTCCCGCGAGCAGATGGAGGAGTGGAGCCGCCGCGAGGCTGACCTGGTGCGGCGGGGCGGGAGAGCCGCCCTGCCCGACCCGCAAGACGCCGTCCCCGCCGGGGGCGCCATTGCCGCCGAGGGCCTGCGAACGCTGCCGCCCCGGGAGAACTGCGGCAACGTGGACGCCAAGCAATTGACCAAAGGCTCCCGGCTGCTGATTCCGGTGAACGTCCCGGGCGCCCTCTACTCCTGCGGCGACGGCCACTTCGCCCAAGGGGACTCGGAATGCTGCATCACTGCCGTTGAGATGGGGGCTACCGCCGTGGTGCGGTTCCATTTGCGCAAAGGGGAAGCGGCTCGACATAACATCCGTTGGCCTCGCTATGCCCATCCCGGCTACTTCCTTCCGCCGGAGTGGGCCGCGCCCCGGAACTTCATCGCCACCATGGGAATGCCCATCCGCGACGACGGCGCCCAAGAAGGCGAAGACCTGACCCTGGCCGCCCGCAACGCCCTGATCAACATGATTGAACTGTTGCAGGAAAGGGGCTGGAGCCGCGAGCAGGCTTACGTCATTTGCAGCGTGGCGGTGGACCTCAAGATAAGCAACGCCGTGGATTTGCCCAATGTAACAGTCTCCGCTTTCCTGCCGGAGGACATTTTCGAGGGTTAACCCCTCGCGGGTTCTTCACCCCGGTCACGAAGGAAGCCGCCCACGTCATCGTGGGCGGCTTTTCTGATGGCAAGACAGGAGGCCAGTCGGCAGGGGTTAGCTGATTCGCTTGACTTCTAGGATTTCGTCGGGGGACAAGGCAACGCGCCTTACATTTATACCTAGTTTGAGCAGCCAGTAACCCAAGGTTGCTTTACTGACCCCCAACTCCTCGGCTGTGGCCGACAAGCCCAGCTCGTTGACCTTTTCCGGGAGCAACCGTTCCAAGGGGCGCTGATGTTCCTTTTCTACCCGCTGCATTAGCTTCGTTTTTCGCGCCAAAGCTTCTCTCCTCTGTTGGCCTGCCCAGACCGGAACCTGTCTTTTGAGTGGCGACAGGGTAACACGGGTATATTCTTGTGTCAAGCATTTAACAAGCATTTTCCTAAACGTGTTTAAGAATCGTTTAGTTACTGTCCTGACTTATCTCTGAACGATAGCAATTTCCTGACGGCCCTTTATCTAGGGGCGCATCAGGGCTGGGCTCTGACCCGTCCGGTTTGCCGCCTGTCCAGTCATCCCGTTCAGTTGACACCCCGCCAAATGTTTCATAGGCTTGATACTCATTCTATTGAAGCGTGAGGCCAGCCATGCAGCCCCCGACGATACGCGATGTGTACCGAGCCCGGCAGACAATTTCCCCGTATTTTCAGCGTACCCCGTTACATTACTCTCTCGGACTCAGTGAATTCCTTGAAGCCGAAGTGTACCTCAAACACGAGGAACACCTCCCGCTGGGCGCTTTCAAGTCGCGGGGCGGGATAAACCTGCTTTCCAACCTGAGCGAAGAAGAGAAACGCCGGGGGCTGATAACGTCTTCCACCGGCAATCATGGGCAGTCGCTAGCCAGCGCCGGACGAGAATTCGGGGTGCGGGTGCTGATTGGCTTGCCACAGAACGCGAACCCGGTCAAGGTGGCCGCCATGCAGTCCCTGGGGGCGGAGCTTATATTTCACGGCGAGAGCTTTGACGATGCCCGGGAGCACTGCGAGCGGCTGGCCCGCGAAGAGGGCTATCGCTACGTCCATGCGGTCAATGAGCCGTTGCTCATCGCCGGCGTCGGAACGGCGGCCCTGGAAATTATCGAAGATCTGCCTGACGTTGACGTAATGATGCTCCCCCTTGGCGGCGGTTCCGGTATTTCCGGAGCCTGTATCGTCGCCAAGGCCATAGACCCCTCCATTCAGGTCTATGCGGTTCAGTCGGACGCCGCCCCCGCCGCCTACCTGTCTTGGAAGCGGGGAGAGATTGTCCAAGCCCCGATGGACACCTTCGCGGAGGGAATAGCCACCCAGTCCGGCTACGAACTGCCCCAGCGCATTATGGCGGACCTGCTGGATGACTTCCTGCTGGTGGGCGACGACGATATACGCCGCGCGATCGGGCTACTGGTGGAGAAAGCGCACACCCTGGCGGAACCGGCGGGGGCCACGGCGCTGGCCGGCGCGGTCAGGCACATGGATAGGCTGAGGGGCAAGAAGGTGTCGGTTACCATTAGCGGCGCCAACATCACCGCCGACCGGCTGGCCGAGGCGTTAAAAGTGTACCAGTCAGGGTAAGGGAACTGAGTAATCCCTGGGTTGGCGTGTGTAATTTTAGTACACGCCGAATTACGCTCCGTTGCATTCCCCAGGGAAATTGAGGAAACCGCAATCGCTGTTACCCTCTTGAAGGGGCGCCCGGCCGGGCGCCCCTTTTACCTTTCCGAGAAGTACCGCGCCAGTTCGTCGCGCTGGAAAACGGGCAGAGGTACTTCATCTCCGCCGCGAGTAAACAGTACACGGCCCTCCTCCGCAGGCAGCATCTGACCAATCTCCCAGGCGTTGATACCTGAGCGCTCCAGGGCGTGTAACAGCCCAGGTGTATGTTGAGAATGTAACGTTACCAGCATTGCGCCGGAGGCCAGTAGGCCCAGGGGATGCAGTCCGAGGGCAGTACATACTTCGGCTGTTTCCGTGAGTATTGGTACACTACCCTCTTCCACAGCCACCCCCAGACCGGACGCCGACGCGACTTCGTGCAGTGCCGTAACCAGCCCGCCCTCGGTGATGTCATGCAATGAATGTACCGGCATTTGTGTACTGATTTGTGCATCGCTGAGTACACTTATGCCAAGGGTGTCGAGCATCCTTGCACTTTTGTCAATTACACTTTTCTCGACTCCTGCCTGCCGCAATTCCCCGGCGCAGTCCCTTGCCAGCAGAGCGGTGCCCTCGATTGCCAGCCCCTTGGTGATGACGATGCTGTCGCCCTCCTGGGCGCCGCCGGTGGCGATGAGCTGGTCGCGCTCCACTTCACCCAGCATTGTTCCCATGACGATGGGGCGCTGGATGCCCTGAGTTATCTCGCTGTGGCCGCCGATCAGAGTTACGTTCAAGGCGCGGCAGCTTTCTACAACGTCCGCGAACAGCCGTGTTGCGTCCTCGGGAGTGAACCACTCCGGGGCCAGCAGCGTCGCCAGGAACCAGCGGGGCGTTGCGCCGGTGCAGGCGACGTCGTTGGCGCAGACTTGTACCGTGTACCAGCCGGCCCGGTCGGTGGCGAAGGTCACCGGATCGCTCTTGGCGACCAGTAGCCGGTCGCCGAAGTCCAGGGCCGTTGCGTCCTCGCCAACCCGCGGCCCCAGCACTACCCGCGGGTCTTCGGACTCAGCCGATGCCAGCAGCCGTTCCAGCAGTTCCGGCGGGAACTTCCCGATGTCCATTTCCACTCCCTCCCCTGGGCAAAAAAATAGGGCTGCTATTATGTTAACAGCCCTTAAAACAGCCCATTAGGCAACATAACGTATCTTGTGCGAATCAACCCGTCGGGAAAATTTTCCGGCAGATTATGACAATCAGGGGCAAAAGCGGAGGCCGTTGACTCCGGGACTAGCGCCAGCCGCTGGCGTACTCTCCGGTCATCAGCAGCGGGCCATCGAGGTTGACAAGCTGATTCTCGACCTCGCGCAGCAGATCGCCGAGGTTCCAGCCCTTTTCCGCCGAGACCAGAACCCCCGGCCCTGCCTCCTTGTCCCATGGAACGCCGGACGCTATGCCCTCCGCGTTTCTTCCGTCCATGAAGGCGGTCTCGCTTTCGGTCAGGAGGTCCATCTTGTTTATGACAAGGAGGCGCGGCCTGTCTCCCAGCCCCAGCTCCTCCAGCGTCTGTTCCACCACCTCGGTCTGCTCCGGGGCCTTGGGGTGAGAAACGTCTATCACGTGCAGCAGCACGTCGGCCCGGTCCAGCTCGTCGAGGGTGGCGCGAAATGCGGCAATGACATTGGGGGAGAGTTTTTGGATGAATCCCACGGTGTCGCTCAGCAGCAGGGGGGCGCCGGAGGGCAGGCGGATGCGGCGGGTCACCGGGTCCAGGGTGGAAAAGAGTTGATCGGCGGCAAGGGAGACGCTTTCGTCGGGTTCGGAGCCGGAACGCGCCAGCGCATTGAACAGCGTGCTCTTGCCGGCGTTGGTGTAACCCACCAGCGTCGCCATGGGAATCGCCGATTTCTTTCGCCGGTCCATATGCAGGGTGCGCCGCCGCCGCACGCCGTCCAGTTCCGATCGTATCTTCTGCAACCGTCGGCGCACCAAGCGGCGGTCTGTCTCGATCTGCGTCTCGCCGGGGCCGCGGGTCCCGATGCCGCCGCCGAGCCGTTCCAGGTGCGACCATTGACCGGCCAAGCGGGGCAGCAGGTATTCGTGCTGGGCCAGCTCCACCTGTAGCTTGCCCTCGTAGGTGGATGCGTGCCGGCCAAACACATCGAGGATCAGGGCGGTGCGGTCAACGACTTTCACTTCGCCTCTTTCCCCGTACATGGGAGCGGACGTTGGAGAAAGGGCAGCCTCGAGGTTCCGCTGCTGGGTTGGAGTCAGTTCGTCGTCGAACACCACCACATCGGCGGACTGCTCCCGCGCCATTTCACGAACTTCGTCCAGCTTGCCTTTGCCGATATAGGTGGGGGTTAGGCGGTCGGCGCGTTGACGGACGATGCCCACCACCTCGGCGCCGGCCGATTCGGTAAGGTGGCGCAATTCGCCCAGGGTGTCTTCCAGCGTCCAAAGCTGGTCGCGGCCCTTCAGTTCGACCGCCACCAGGATGGCGCGCTCCCGCTCCGGGGACACGTCAACGAGGCGGGCCGACTTGGCTGCTCGTTTATGTCCACCGGCTTGGCCCCGTTGCAATCTGGACTTGGCGATAGCGCTAACCTCCTTGGGGGGCCGGAATCGTCCACCCTTCGATGCGCTGACAGCCTTTTTCCACCTGTTCGTCCGGGGTGGTCAGTGACAAGCGGATATAGCCCTCTCCATATTGGCCGTAGCTGGAGCCGGGGGTGACCACCACATCCAAGTCTTCCAGCAGACGCTGGGCAAACTCGGCGGAGGTGAAGCCCGCAGGCACCTTGGCCCAGATGTACAGGCTGGCCCGCGGCACCTCGACTTCCATACCGGCGCTGCGGCACGCCTGCACCACCCGGTCGCGGCGGCGCTGGTAAATTTCCACGTTGTCGTCAACGCAGTCCTGCGGCCCGGTCAGGGCGGCCATGGCCATCTCTTGCACTGCTTGGGGAACGCCGGAGTCCAGGTTTGCCTTGATTTGGAACAGCGCCTTGATCATGTCCGCATTGCCCACCGCCATGCCGATGCGCCATCCGGTCATGTTGTAGGTCTTGGACAGCGAGTGAAACTCGATGCCGAGGTCCTTGGCCCCATCCATCTGCATATAGCTGATGGCCCGGTAGCCGTCGTAGCCAACTTCGCTGTAGGCGGCGTCGTGCAGCAGAGCGATGTCGTTCTCGCGGCAGAAGGTCATGGCCGAGGCAAAGTCTTCCCCGGTGGCAACGGCGCTGGTCGGATTGTTGGGGTAGTTGAGCCACATCACCTTGGCGGCGCGGGCCACGTCGGCCGGGATGGCGTCCAGTTCCGGCAGCCACCCGTTGCGCTCATAGAGCGGCATTATGTAACTTTCCGCCCCGGCGAACATCGTGCCGACGCCGTAGACCGGATAGGCCGGATCCGGCACCAGCGCAATATCGCCGGGATCCAGGAAGCAGAAGGCGGCGTGGCCGATGCCTTCCTTGGCCCCAATCAGCGGCAACACCTCAGTGTCGGGATCCAACTTCACTCCGAAACGGTTGTCGTACCACTGGGCGATGGCGCGGCGCATCTCCGGCAGCCCGTCGGTCTCCGGGTAGCGGTGGTTCGGCGGATGCTGCGACGCCGTGAGCAGGCGGTCAATGATGGGCTGGGGCGTGGGAATGTCGGGGTCGCCGATGCCGAAGGTCACGACATCCGACCCGGCGGCCCGCTTGGCCGCGATGATGCGGGAAATCTCCACGAAGGGATAGGGAGCCAGCTTGCCCAGGCGGTCGGAGAATTTCATCTTGGCAGCCTCTGTTGTTTCTAGTTTCCCGATTGCGTTAGCGGCCCGAAAATGTCGGCTATTGGCAACTCAAAGCCCGGCAGAACTTGGGAGCGCAGTGTATCACCCAGGCCGAACGCGGCGACGGTGACGGCGGCTTCGGCGGTCAGGCGCAGCACTTCCACCGTCCGGGTTGGAAAGCCGGCCAGCCAAGCCTCCGGCACTCCGATGCTCCGGTAATCGGCCAGCCGCTCCTCAATATCGCGGCGGGTGTTGCTGGGCGAGATGACCTCCACCACCAAGAGCGGCGGCAGTTCCAGATAGGGCCGGCCCACCAAGTCGGCGGGGCGGGCGATGCCCGTCAGTTCTGCGTTTACGATGAATAAATCCGGCTGACGGACTCGAAGGGGGTCTCGCCGTATCAGGATGTCGTAGGGTGCATGGAAAACGATTCCCAATCCGTGTTTGGTTACAAAGGGATCAAGCGCCCCGAAAATTACGCGAGACGCCCAAATATGTTCTCCCATTGGGCCAGGCGGCATTATCAGGGCTCCATCCACGACTTCGCATTTCCGCTTCGTTTCCGGCAAGGCCCGCCATTCCTTGAAAGTCAGCCTTTTCGCGCCTGTCGTGGTCATCAGAGGCCCCACTCTCCGGTGAAGACTTGGGTGGCCGGGCCTTCCATCATTACCTCGCCGGCGCCGTCCCAAGATATGTGAAGCGCGCCGCCGGGGAGCGTTATGTCTACTTCGTCGCCGCAGTGGCCGGACAGCCGGGCGGCTACGGCGATGGCGCAGGCGCCGGTGCCGCAGGCCAGCGTCTCGCCGCTGCCCCGCTCCCAGACCCGGGCCGTCAGCCTGCCGGGGGCGTCTACGTTAACTATCTCGAAGTTGACCCGGCGCGGAAACACGGGATGACGCTCCGCCTTGAGAACTATGGGCAATTGGTACAGTTTCATAATTCAGATCGCCCCTATCTCAGCAGCGGCCCGAAAATGTCGGCTATTGGCAACTCAAAGCCCGGCAGAACTTCGGAGCGCAGTGTATCACCCAGGCCGAACGTGGCGACGGTGACGGCGGCTTCGGCGGTCAGGCGCAGCACTTCCACCGTCCGGGCTGGAAAGCCGGCCAGCCAAGCCTCCGGCACTCCGATGCTCCGGTAGTCGGCCAGCCGCTCCTCAATATCGCGGCGGGTGTTGCTGGGCGGGATAACCTCCACCACCAAGAGCGGAGGCAATTCCAGATAGGGCTGGCCCACCAAGCCGGCGGCGCGGGCGATGCCCGTCAGTTCCGCGTTCACTACCAAGACATCCGGCTGACGAACCCGGAGCGGTTCGCGCCGTATCAGGACGTCATAGGGCGCTGATATAGCAATGCCCAGTCTTTCAGCTACCACAAAGGGCTTAAGCGCCAAAAGAATTTCATCAGCAATCCACGGATGCTCTCCCATCGGGCCGGGCGGCATTATCAGGGCTCCATCCACGACTTCGCATTTCCGCTTCGTTTCCGGCAACGCCCGCCAATCCTTGAAGGTCAGCCTTTTCGCGCCTGTCGTGGTCATCGGATGCCCCACTCTCCGGTAAATACTTCGGTGGCCGGGCCTTCCATCATTACCTCGCCGGCGCCGTCCCAAGATATGTGGAGCGCGCCGCCGGGGAGCGTTATGTCTACTTCGTCGCCGCAGTGGCCGGACAGCCGGGCGGCTACGGCGATGGCGCAGGCGCCGGTGCCGCAGGCCAGCGTCTCGCCGCTGCCCCGCTCCCAGACCCGGGCCGTCAGCCTGCCGGGGGCGTCTACGTTAACTATCTCGAAGTTGACCCGGCGCGGAAACATGGGGTGATGCTCCGCCTTTGGCCCGATGGTGTGCAGGGGGAAACCGGCCACCGGCTGGCCTATGAAGGTAACGGCATGGGGGTTGCCCATGGAAACGAAGCTCAGGGGCAGGTCATAGCCGTCTATCATAAATGGATAGCCCAGCACCGGGGGCGGCGGTTCTCCCTCCAACGCCACCGGAACCTCGGCGGGTTCTAGGATCGGCGCGCCCATGGCCACCCGCGCCCCGGTGATGCGCGAGCCGTCGTAGGCGGGGGTAACGGCGCGGATGCCCGCCAGGGTCTCGACGGTCAGCCTGCCGCCGGACGGAGCGGCAATGCCGCGCTCGATGGCGTACTTGGCGAAACAGCGGATGCCGTTGCCGCACATCTCCCCCTGGGAGCCGTCGGCGTTGAACATCACCATCTTCAGGTCGGCCACGTCCGAGTCGGCGATGAGAATCAGGCCGTCGCCGCCGATGCCGAAATGCCGGTCGCTCATCCGCCGCGCAAGTTCGGGCCAGTCCTGTTCCTGGGACCGGGCGTCTACGTATATGTAATCATTGCCCGCCCCTTCCATTTTGGTGAATCTCACAGCCCCGACTCCTTTGCTGCGCCAGATTGCGGATTATTGTATCACAGGGGGATGGCGGTTCAGGAACCGGGTCACTGCTTCCGACGCCCGTTCCGGCAAGGCGGGGCCAGCGGCGCAGAGCCAGTGGATGCGCGGGTCTGAGAGCTTGAACCAGGTGTATTGGCGCCGCGCCAGCCGGTGAGTCTTGAGCTTGGTTTGCCGCACCGCTTCTTCCAGCGGCAATGCGCCGTCCAAATACTGCCCCAACTCCCGGTAACCTGGGCTGTCCAGCGGGCCTTGCCCCATGGGAAATCCCGCCGCCTTCAATTCCTCGACTTCCCGCAGGAATCCGTCCCGCATCATCCGGTCAACCCGCTGGTCTATGCGCCGATACAGGGCGTCCCGCGGCATAGTCAGCCCCAGAACCATGGCGCGGGCCGGTTGCGCGGCGGGCCGCAACTCGGAGGGACGCCGCCCGGTTGCCTGGTGGATTTCCAGGGCCCGGATGACGCGCCGCACGTTGCGGGCGTCCAGAGCGGCGGCGCGGGCCGGGTCTACTTCCGCCAGCCGCCGGTGCAACGCATCCGCCCCCAGCCGGGCCGCTTCCGCCTCCAGTTCGGCCCGCAGCTCCGGGTTGGGCGGAACGGCGGGCAGGCTCTCCCCGTTGACCAGCCCCCAGACGTACTGCCCGGTGCCGCCGCAGACGAGGGGCAGCCGCCCCCGCCCGCGGATGTCGCGCAACGCTCCGGCCGCATATATAAGGAACAGGCCCAAGCCGAAACTTTCGGACGGCTCCAGAATGTCCACCAGATGATGGGGGGCCTGCCTGCGCTCCGCGGCGGTGGGTTTGGCTGAGCCTATGCTCATGCCCCGATAGACCTGGCGGCTGTCGGCGTTGACCACCTCGCCGCCGAACCTCCGGGCCAAAGCGACCGCCAGCGCCGTCTTGCCCACCGCCGTGGGGCCGACGATGCAGATCAGGGGCTGGGCCTTTGCTGGTCCCGATTTTTCGCTGTGCTCTGAAATTTTATGGAGTGCTATAATAAGATTCGCCCCGAAAGAGAACTGGAGGTCCCGTAATGGCCCGAATGGACGTGAAAGAAGCCGTGAAGGTTGCGAAAGAATACTTTGCCAATCTCTTTGATGACGAGCTTATTAGGAATGTTGGCTTAGAGGAGGTTGACTTTGACTATGAGTCGAACACGTGGAAGATAACCTTCGGCTTCTTCCGGGCGCAAGATGACGGCACTGATCCTAGCGAATTCGATTACAAATTCGGTGAAATTCTGTTGCGGCGCTCCTACAAGACCGTCGGTATCAATGACTCAAGCGGATGCGTTGAATGGCTAAGAGACCGGTTTATGGTTGACGCTTTCTTAGTGCCATCAGGATGATCAGGCGCGTGACCGGGTATTTCATAGATACAAGCCTTCTAATTCTGCTGGCAGTGGGTGACGAGGACCGCCAGCTAATCCCTAGGCATACCCGTCTGGGGCAATATATGCCCAGCGATTACGACATTCTGTTGGACTTTCTCAGACGGGGCAGACGGGTGTTGGTGACGCAAAACTCGCTTACGGAGACTTCCAATCTGCTCGGACAGCACGGAGAACCGCAACGTTCTCGCTTCCTCCGAAGGCTAAGGGCCATAATTTTAAGGAGTGAGGAAATCGTGGTTCCCAGCGCGACGGCATCAGGCAGCAGCGCCTTCGAGCAGTATGGGTTGACCGACGCGGCCCTCTTTGAAGTCGCCACTTCCGAAACCCCGCTAATCACTATGGACGTAGCCCTGTACCGGGCGATAGCCATAGCCAAAAGATATGACGCAGCAGTGAATTTCACGGCTTTCCGAAGGGTCTAACCTTCCTCTCCCAGCTTCCCCTGCTGCCCTTGCGGACGCCGCGACCGCAGAACGAGTCCAGCGCCACATCCACCGTCCTTAACTATGCCAGCCGCTCCGCATCGCGTATATATTCGACTCCAGCGCGAAGCAGCCATCGCCTTATTGCGGGCCTCTACCCCTTGGCCCCGGCGAAGGCGGCGGCTACTTGCAGGAATTGGCCGGCTTGCAGGCTGGCGCCGCCCACCAGCGCGCCGTGGATGCTGGGCTGGGCGGCGAAGGCGGCGGTGTTGGCCGGGTTCACGCTGCCGCCGTAGAGCAAGGGCACGCTTTCGGCGGCGTCTCCGAACAGGTCTCGAAGCGCGTCCAAGATGGCGCCGCCCATGATTTCCTCGGCTATTTCCGGGGTGGCCGCCCGCCCGGTGCCGATGGCCCACACCGGCTCGTATGCCACCACCACGTCCGTTATGTCAGTTACGTCGGCCAGCCCGGCCAGCGCCTGCCCCTCCACCACGTCGGCGGCGTTCCCCGCCTCCCGCTGTTCCAGCGTCTCGCCGACGCACACGATGGGCCGCAATCCGGCCAACAGCGCCGCCCGCACCTTCAGGTTGACGGACTCGTCGGTCTCCCCGAATAGCTGCCGCCGCTCCGAATGCCCGAGGATGACGTACTGGCAAAGCCCCGTCAGCATCTCCGCCGACACCTCGCCGGTGAACGCGCCCGACGCCTCGTGGTGCATATTTTGCGCTCCGAGGCCGATGCGGAAACCATCCACCGCGTCCCGAACCGCCGCCAGCGATACAAAGGGCGGACACAAAATCAGCTCCACGTCGCCCACGCTGCCCGCTCCGGCGGCGACCCCCGCCGCCAGTTCGACCGCCGATTCCAAGGTGGTGTTCATCTTCCAGTTGCCGGCAACTATGGAGCGGGGCATAACAGGCCCTCCCTATCGGGATTTATGGATGACGCTCTTCGCTCATTGGAGGCGCGGGCGCTCAGGAAGCCGCGGGCGCTATGGGCCGTATTTCGCCATCTTTCCGGCGTGGGACATCCCCAGCAGCATTACGTTGGTGGCCGGTATGCTGCCGATGGATCCCTGACGGCAGGCCCGCTCGTTGAAGGCCGGGATTCCCTCGCCGCGGGTCAACCGCGAGTTGAGCATGAAAGGCACCGGATGCCAGCTATGCCCGGCGGTGATGGCCGGGGTGGCGTGGTCGCCTGCCACCATAAACACGTCGGGCGCCAGCTCGCGGATGGCCGGGATCAGGGGGTCCAGCTCTTCCAGACATTGCACTTTGGCCTCGAAATCGCCATCCTCTCCGGCGGCGTCGGCGGGCTTGTAGTGGATGAAAAAGAAATCGTGGGCCTCGAAGTTCCGCCGCATGGTATCCACTTCGTCGGCGAAGCGCCGGCCCGTGGGAATGACTTTCATCCCCGCCACTGTGGCCAGCCCGCGATACATAGGGTAGGCGGCGATGGCGGCGGGGTTCATCCGGTAGACCTCGCCCATGGGCGGCAGGCTGGGCATCTGAGCGAAACCGCGCAGCAGCAGCATATTGGCCCGGTCTTCCTCCGACAGCAGTTGCGCTGCCTTTGCCACGAACTCGTTGACTATATCCGACGTCCGCTGCGCCCCCTCGTTCAGCGGGCGCACCGGCAGGGCGGGAACGCCGGTTTGTTGCGGGTCGGTCTCGGTTACCGCTTCCGACAACCCTTCGCCCCGCAGCCGCAGCACGAATCGGTAGTCCTGCACCGGGAACACGTCCACCTGGACGCCGTCCACTTCGATGCGGTCGAGCCGCTGGCAGAGCGGGGCGCTCAACTCGGTGGGAATGCGTCCGGCGCGGCGGTCGGACAGCAGCTCATGGGAGTCCACGGTGCAGAAGTTGCCGCGCGCCGCCACGTCGCCGGGCTGAAGCTCCACGTCTATGCCCAGGGCCTCCAGCGCGCCCCGGCCAATCATATGCTTCAGCGGGTCGTAGCCGAACAAGGCCAGATGTCCCGGGCCGCTGCCCGGCGCCACCCCCGGCAATACCGGCATGGTAAGCCCACAGGCGCTCTCCTGGGCCATGGCGTCGAGATGGGGCAGGCGGGCCGTTTCCAGTTCCGAAAGTCCGGTGTCAGGATGGGCCAGCCCGCCCAGCCCGTCCACCACCAGCAACACGATTTTCGAGGGTGTGTTGATGTAACAATCGCGCAGCTCTTCCAGGTCAATCATTGGTTCTCCTTCCTCAATCCGGTTTTCCGCCGGTCTTCACGCCGCGTCCGGCAGGGCGGCGATGCCGGGCAGTTCGACGCCGCTCAGGAATTCCAGCGAGGCCCCGCCGCCAGTGGAAACGTGGGTCATGCTGTCCACCAGTCCCAGGGCTTCCACAGCCTCGGCGGTGGAGCCGCCGCCGACCACGCTGGTTATGTCCGGCGCTTCGGCAATCCCAGAGGCCACCATACGGGTGCCTTCGCTGAACCGGGGCATCTCGAACACGCCCATGGGGCCGTTCCAGATGACCGTGCGGCACTGCCCCAACTCGCGGGCGAATTGCCGGGCGGCGGAGGGAGCGATGTCCATAATGAAACCGCCATCCGGCACCCTGTCCGCAGCAGTCACCCGGACTTCGCTAGGGTCGGCGGCGAATTCGCTGGCGACCACCACTTCACCCGGCAGATGCACCTGGATGCCGCGCCGGGCGGCGGCGTCCAGCATCGCACGGGCAAATTCCAGCCGGTCTTCCTCCACTGGCGACGCTCCGACGCCGTGTCCCTGGGCCTTAAGGAAAGTCACGCACATTCCGCCGCCGATGAACAGGTGGTCCAGCTTATCCAGCATATTCTCCAGCAACAGTATCTTGTCGCTCACCTTGGCGCCCCCCAGCAGGGCGGCCAGCGGCTTCTCCGGCGACTCCAAGGCGCGGCCCATAGAGTTCACTTCTTTTTCCACCAGCAAGCCCATAGCCGAGGGCAGGTATCGGGCGACGCCGACGGTGGAGGCGTGGGCGCGGTGGGCAACGGCGAAGGCGTCCATCACGAAGTAGTCAGCCAGTGCCGCCAAGGATTGGGCAAAGGCCGGGTCATTGGCTTCCTCCCCGGGATCAAAGCGCAGGTTTTCCAGCAGCGCGACATCGCCGGAATGCTGCCCGGCGATGATGCCGTCCACCTCCGGGCCGGTTATCTTCCCGGACTCGCTCAGAGGCAGGGACGTTACCGGGCGTCCCAGCAGGAAGGCCAGCCGTTCGCCCACCGGCGCAAGGCGCAGCGCGTCGTCAACCTTCCCCCTAGGCCGCCCCAAGTGGGAGCAGAGAATAGTGCGGCCGCCTTGGTCAACGAGATGCCGGATGGTGGGCAAAGTGGCCCGCAGACGTTGGTCGTATCCCGCGATGGCCTCAATCCCCTGCTCTATCGGCACATTGAAATCCACTCGCACCAGCACCCGGCTGCCGCTAACGTCCAGTTGTGACAGACTGCGCTTAACCACCTGCGCCTCCCGTATCGCTATTTTCCTTGCCGCGCCCAATCGCCTATTTCGCGGAGCAGCGCCATTCCGTCCGAAGCGAGTCCGGCGCTGGAAGCGGCGCTCAGGCCCTCGTCAAGCAACTGCCGCGCTTGGTCTTCAGCCGCGGGACGGGAACCCGTCTCGTCAAGAATCGCCACCAGACGGTTGGCGTCTTCCGGCTCCAGCACGCGCTTCATATAAATTGCTCCCAACTCCCGTCGCGCCGCGATGCTCCCATGCTCCAGGGCATGAATCAGGGGCAGGCTCTTCTTCTTGCTGATGATGTTGCCGGGAGTGACCCCGTCCCCATGCTCGCCCCAAAGCTGCGCGACATCCCGGGCAATCTGCCAGGCAGTCCCCAGGCTGACGCCCATCCGTTGCAGGGCGTCGCACTGGGCATCCGATGCTCCGGCGACCAGTGCGCCCGATTCGGCGGCGCAGCCCGTCAGGGCGCCGGACTTGCGGTTGACCATCTCCAGGTAGGCGGCGTTGGTCACCATCAACTGGTCTTGGAATTCCAGATCCATATACTGCCCTTCGCACAGCCGCAGGCAAGCGGTATCCAGCGACCACACGGCCCGGAACACGCGCTCAGGGGGCGCGCCATTCCTCGCCAACCGCATCATCGCCGTGCGCCCCAGCGCGTGCAGTCCGTCCCCGGCGTTGATGGCTTGGGCCGGCCCCCAGACCCACCAGATGCTAGGTCTGCCGGGGTCTTCAGCGCGGCCAGCCTGCACCTCGCCGTGGACTAGGGTAAAGTGGTGAACCAGCTCAATACCGGCGGCGGCAGGAAGCCCGGCCCGGAAGTCCGCGCCCAGCGCTTCGCAAGCCGCTAGGACTACCGCGCCCTGGAGATGCAACGGAGTCTCGCCGTCCTGCGCCCGGCCCTGCTGGTCAATCCAGCCGAGATGGTAACGCAACAGGTTATACAGGAAACCTTCGCGGCCCCTGAAAATATCGCGCAGTTCTCCCTCGACGCCCTGCCGGTAATCGTTATATCTGGAAATCATAGCATCCTAAATTTAATCGGTGTCCAGCAGCGCCGCAATCTCCGCGAAGGGAATCGCGCCTTCCCGGATCAGCCGGGGGGCTTCCCCGGTCAGGTCAACGATGGTGGACGCCGCGCCGGCCGGAGGAGGCCCGGCGTTGACCACACAGTCCACCCGCCCGCCTACCTGTCGGCGCAGTTCGTCCAGCGTCTGCGGGTCCGGCGCGCCGCTGATGTTGGCACTGGTGCCGGTGATGGGCCGCCCCAACCGCCGGGCCAGCTCCCGGGGCGCCGGATGCCCCGGCACCCGCGCCGCCACGGTATCCCCTCCGGCGGTCAGGCGCGGCGGCAATGCCCCGGCCCGCAAAAGCACCAGTGTCAAGGGGCCGGGCCAGTACGCTTCGGCCAAGGCGCGGGCGGAGTCCGGCAGCTCCCGCGTTACGGCGGGCAACTGCTCCCAATCCGCCAGCAGCACGGGCAGAGCCATACCGTCGGGCCGTTCCTTGATGACGAATACGCGCTCAATGGCTTCTGGGTTAAAGGCGTCGGCGGCCAGACCATAAAGGGTATCGGTAGGAATGGCAACAACGCCGCCTTCCCGCAGCAAGCGGGCAGCCAGTTCGATGTCTTGCCTCGGCACATTGGGCGGGTTCCCGGTTTCGGCGACGGTCACTAGGGTTCAGTCCATTGTCGGGATTGGGATCAGCCAGCCGCATTCGAGTATAGCACGAGCCGTCGAGGTTCCCGGTAATTCCCGGCTCCTTCCGCCGCGCCAATCCACCCCGGCCCAGCCAAAGGGACGGAAATGATAGGAATTGAAAGGAGTATGGATTCCTGAGAATGCGGGAATGACCGGGAGACGGGACGGCGCGGCCAGTCAGCATTGCCAACACACGCCTAGAATACCAATTCGCCGGGTTTGGTTGACACGTCAAGAAGCCCCCATTAACCTGACTCATGCTATGCTCATTCTTGAATCAGTAGACCCAAAACGGCTTAGAATCACCAACGAAGCGGGAACTGAAGGCACGCTCATCGGGTTTCGTTGCCGTGAATGCGCGGTGACGGTGTTTGGCCCGGCCACCTTCTGCCAGTCATGCACCTCATTCGATCTGGAGCCGGTTGACCTGGGAAGCTCCGGGACTCTGTACAGCTATACCATCGTGCGTATCCCGCCGGCCGGATGGCCGGGCGAAGTCCCCTACATACTCGGGCAGGTGGAGCTTCCCGCCGGCCCGCAGGTTCTGGCGGAAGTCATAGACTGCCGGCACTCCGATCTGGCAATCGGAATGGCGGTGGATCTGGCTATTCAGGCCGTGCCAGCCCAGAGCGGCGGCGAAGACAAGTTGGTGTACAAGTGGCGGCCTGCAACTGCCTGAAGCCCTGAGTTTGATTCCCGGTTAATTTGTGACCGTTGGGAGGTCAAGAACGTGGCACAGCTTCGTCCGGGGCGTGAAGTAGTGGTGGCAGGGGTAGGACTGCACCCCTTTGGACGGTTTCCCAACAAGGAACTTACCGACCTGGCCTTGGAAGCGGTGGTCGAATCCTTGAAGGACGCCGGGGTGCGGTGGAAGGACATTCCCATCGCTTACTTCGGGCACGTCTACTATCACGGTATGTCGCTGGGGGAAACCGCGCTGTCCAGGCTAGGGCTGACCGGCGTCCCCATCGTCAACGTGGAAAACGCCTGCTCCAGCGGCTCCACCGCCTTCTGGCAGGCGTACTGGGGCATCACCACAGGCATATATGACTTGGCGTTGGCCTTCGGCGCGGAGAAGGTGCCGCGCGGCCCGGTTACCGTAACCGCCGAGGATGCGCCGGAGCGCTACATCGGCGGCGACCACATGATGGCCGGGTATGCCCTGCGCGCCCGCCGTTACATGGAGGAGACCGGCTCTCCGGCAACGGCGCTGGCCCAGGTGCCGGTAAAGGCGCGCCGGAACGCCTCCCTGAACCCCTACGCCCACCGCAAGGACGTCTACTCGCTGGAAGAAGTGCTGCAATCCCGGATGATTGCCGACCCGCTGACGCTATACCAATGCTGCCCCACCAGTGAGGGCGCGGCCGCCGCGGTGCTTTGCGCCCGCGAATCTTTGACCCAATACGGCATAGACGAGAGCCGCGCGGTGTCCGTTGCCGCTGCGGTGCTCACCTCCGGCGAATACAACGGCCGGGGCGCCGACCATTCCGCCTTCAGTCCCTACCGCACCGAGCCTGCGGCCCGGCAAGCCTACGAGATGAGCGGCATAGGCCCGGAAGACGTAGACCTCTGCCAGGTCCACGACGCCGCTTCCATCGGAGAGTTGCAGCAGATCGAGTCGCTGCATCTCGTGCCTTTCGGAGAAGCATGGCAGGCGACGGTCGAGGGCCGCACGGCGTTGACCGGCGACATACCCACCAACACCGACGGCGGCCTGCTGGCGATGGGGCACCCTTTCGGCGCGTCGGGCATCCGCATGATTCACGAAACGGTGACCCAATTGCGCCAAGAAGCAGGCCCTCGCCAAGTCGCCCGGGCCCGGATCGGCGTCGCCCAATGCTCCGGCGCCGGCGACGTCACCACCGTCCACATCCTCAAGAAGTAAAAAGCCCCTCGCCCAGAAGGCGGGGGCTTCCTGCTTCTCTTTGGTGTCCTGAGCTTGCCGAAGGACGGTCGAACCATGCCTACCTACGTGATACTGGCCGCGATGAAGGGCCGGTTCGTGTCGGATTTCGGCAACACCTACGACAACTTCCAGATGATGGGCTACGTCACCCGTCCCCAGGGAGAAACCCCCTTCGACGCGGTGGCCGCCTTTTTCGACCAGCCGCCATACCCCATCCAGTGGCAGGACGTGGAATATCTCTGGGCGGAACTTCTGGGCGAGACCCCGGACAACGCCCACTACGGCGACTACGACCGCGTTTACGTCGAATCGCTGCGGGAGCGCTGGGAACGGGGTGCGCCCTCACCCTCTCCCGGAGAGGGTGAACTATTCAGTCCGCCGCCGCCCGCAGCTTGCTGAATTCCGTGCGGAACCCCTCGGTTATGGCGCGCCGGTCTGTGCCGTGCAGCACGAACCTGGCTCCCTGCTCAATCCAGTAGGCCGAGAGCTCCGGCGTCTGGTGATGCACCAGAGTCGCAATGCCCCTGGCTTCCGAGGCGTCAATGACCTGCTTCACCGTGTCCTTGTACTGCGGCCTGTCGTAATCGTCGGGAATGCCCAGGGAAATGCTCATGTCGTTGGGGCCGACAAAGATGCCGTCTATGCCCGGAACGTCCAGGATGGCTTCCAAGTTTTCCACCGCCGCCACGCTCTCGATGCCGATGATGGCGATGCTGTTGCGGTTGCGCTCTTCCAGGTAGGCGCGGGTGGCGTCGCTGACGTGTTCGCCCGACTGCACCACCCGGTCAACGGCCTCTCCCTTCAGGGGACGCCACTTGGCGGCGGCCACCACCTCCTGAACCTGCGCCACCGTCTCGCAGTAGGGAGCCAGAACGCCTTGGGCCCCGGCGTCCATCGCCATCGTCACGTAGTGGGAATCAGGAATGGGGATGCGGACTATGGGAACCACGCCGCCGGTGTTGAACATTGCCAGGTAGTCGCCCAACTCGGCCCGGCTCCTAGGGTTATGCTCGGTATCTATCACCGCGTAGTCCAGCCCCACGCCCGACAGCACCGGCACCCAGCGCGGACTGCGGCCGATGGTGATCATCGTTCCGAAGACGCGCCCGCCTTCCTTGAGTGTCTGCTTCAGTTCTGCGCCGTTCATCTTCGCCTCTCAGTAATTCCCTCTCCCTCCGCGGAATGGCTAAAGGGCAAGGGTGCTTCTATCGCCTACGCTCGCGCCCGCTGGTTGATGGTCAGTATGTTCCGGCAGAATTGGGCGGTCGCCATTATGTCGGGTATGATGACGTGCTCGTTGACCGTGTGCATTTCGTTAGTGGCCATACCCACCACCACGCACTCGATGCCATTGAGCCGCATTGCGTTGGCGTCGGTCCCGCCGCCCGAGGGGTGTATGTTGGGTTGCAGCGCCATATGGCGGAGTTGGTTGGTCACCAACCGGACGATGGCTTCGTTGGGGTCAAGGAGGTACATTTGGAACATCATTTCCAGCTCTTCATTGATGGTGGCCTCCCGGTACTTCTCCCGCGCCTTGCGAAGGGTTTGGGCCACCTGCATCCGCAACAGGTCAATGGTCTCGGTGTTGTGGCTGCGGAATTCCCCCCCGAAGCTGGCCTCCACCGGCACGGCGTTGCGCACCGTTCCGCCGGTGATCAGGCCCACGTTGAAGGTGGTCTCTTCGTCCAGCCTGCCGTTGGGAAGTTCGTTGATGATCTCAGAGGCTATGCGAATGGCCGAGAGGCCCTTTTCCGGTTCGACGCCGGCGTGCGCGCCGCGCCCGGTGATGTTCACGTCGAACTTGATATAGGTGGGGCTTGCCCCGGTGATGGTGTTGACCGGGCCGTTGCCGTCGAACACCACGGCGTCGCGGCAACGAATCATCGAGTAGTCCAAGTTGGCTGCGCCCACCAGCCCGATTTCCTCGCCGCGGGTCAACACCACCTGTACCGGGCGCCTGGGGCCGCCGTCTTGGGCGATGCTGTCCAGACCTTCAAGAATGGCGGCTACCCCAGCCTTGCAGTCGCCGCCGAGGATGGTGGTGCCATCGGACACGATTCGGTCGCCCCGAATCTCCGGCTTGATGCCCCGGCCCGGCTCCACGGTGTCCATGTGGGCCGACAGCATCAGCGGGTCGGCCCCTTCTTCCGAGGCGATGACATTGCCGTGGGCGTCGCGCTCGACGGTGAAGCCAAGCCGCTCCAGTCTTCCGGTAAGATACCGGGCAACTTCCTCTTCCTCGTCCGATGGGCTGTCTATTTTCACCAACTCGCAGAAGGAGTTGACCAGCCTTTCCTGATCAATCATTTTCCAACCTCCGCAGGTTCCGCTGTGGAGCCGGGCTGCCACGCCCGCCCTCCGTTGGCGGGTATTATACATTATGCTTGAGGCAACTCCCGAAACTGAGGGTGGGCTATGACAACCGAACCGGGAATAAGCGAAACGCGCAAGCAGCGGCAGACGGCGGAAGCAAGGCTGTCAGAGCTTACCGGCGAAATAATCGCTTGCCGTCTCTGCTCGAGGCTGGTGGAACACCGGGAGCGCATTGGCGAGACCAAGCGGGCTTCCTACACGGATTGGGATTACTGGGCCAAGCCGATCCCCGGCTTCGGCGACCCGCTGGCCCCGCTGCTGGCGCTGGGCCTGGCTCCGGCGGCGCACGGCGGCAATCGAACCGGCCGGGTGTTCACGGGCGATGCATCAGCCGCCTTTCTCGTCAAGGCGATGCACCAAGCCGGCCTGGCCAACCAGCCAATTTCAGACCACCGCCACGATGGACTGGAATACCGGGGAGTTTACGTCTGCGCCGCGGTGCGCTGCGTTCCGCCCCAAGACCGCCCCACGCCGGAGGAGCAAAGAACCTGTCTGCCCTGGCTGGTGCGGGAAATGGGACTGCTGCCCAACCTGCGGGTGGTGCTGACGCTGGGGCAAATCGCCTTTCAGTCTGCGCTGCGAGCGCTGTCAGCCATACTAGACGGTCAGGGCCGGGAGCAGCGTCTCAGGGGGAAGTTCAGGCACGGGGAAATCTACCGCTTCGGGCTTGGGCTGCCCGCCGTCGTCGCCTGCTACCATCCAAGCCCACGCAACACCAACACCGGGCGGCTGTCAATGGAGCAGCTTGTGGAGACGCTGCAAAAAGCAAAGCGCCTGAGCGAGAAGGAGCTTGCGGCTGAAAACTGGTAGGGCGTAGGGGATTCGAACCCCTGATCTCCGCCTTGAGAGGGCGGTGTCCTGGGCCGCTAGACGAACGCCCCACCACAACGAGGGCCGAACCCCTGGCCCAACGAGGCTCGACAAGCAGAATATATCAAACCGTTCCCGCGCTGTAAAGGCTTGCAACCGCGAAAACACAATCTGGCATCCGGGGCGCGGCCGGGGGCTTGCATTGGCGCCGGTCTCTACGTATAATGGAGGCAATCCCAACTACGCGGGCGGTTAGCTCAGTTGGTCAGAGCGCCTCGTTCACACCGAGGAGGCCGGAGGTTCAAGTCCTCCATCGCCCACCAGCTTTACGGGATCCGGGAGAACCGGGCCGCAGCCCGGCCTCCAATGTGCCGAGGTGGCGGAACGGCAGACGCGCTGCGTTCAGGGCGCAGTGTCCTTACGGATGTGTGGGTTCAAATCCCTCCCTCGGCACCAACCAGCACCGCGCGCTTGTAGCTCAGAGGATAGAGCGCTGCCCTGCGGAGGCAGAGGCCGTGAGTTCGAATCTCGCCAAGCGCGCCACCTGCCCCTTCTCTTCGCCCGCCATTACACTTTCACGAATTTCTGTACCCGCTGGTTAGCTGTGTCCACGCCGTAGATGCTGCCCTGCGAATCGGTATAGACTTGGTGCGCTCCCTCGAAGGTTCGTCCTCGGGACAGAAGTTCGCCGTCAAGAGTGTAAAGGCTGATGCGCGGAATCTGATCGGTGACATACACAACCTGATCGGCGTCTATGTGCACCCCCATGGGGCACTTGAAGCCGGGCCACTCTGCTAGGAATTCCCCCTCTGCCGTAAAGACCTGCACACGGTGGTTCTCCCGGTCGGCCACGTAGAGCCGGCCGTCGCGGGATATGCGAATGCTATGCGGCACAACGAACTGCCCCGGCCCGCGCCCCGGGCTCCCGAAGCTGCTTATATGCTCGCCGTCCGCGCTGAACTTATGCACGCTGGAGTTGCCGTATCCGTCGGCCACGTACAGCTCGCCCGATGGCGCGACGCACACGTCCGCCGGGTGGTTGAAGGGGGCCTGCATCGTTGCCCGGTGCCGCGTCCCCAGCGCCCGGAGCAGCCGCCCGGCAGTGTCATACTGCAACACCTGATGGGCGTCGCGGTCGGTCAGATAAACGCTGTCGTCCGGCCCCACGTGGATGTGGTGGGCGTCGGCGGGAACACCGTCGCGCCGCTCCCAAGGCTCCAGGAAATGCCCGTTGCGGTCGAACACCAGCACCGGCGGCCCTTGCCGCTGAAACACGTACACCCGGTCCAGCGAATCCACCGCCACTCCGCTGGGCCTTTGCAGGGCCATGCCGCCGGGCAGCCTGGCCCATCCCGGCTGATACTCATAGCGGTAATCACCCATGCCGATGGTTATTGACATTTCGCCCTCCCTTTAACTCCCGCCCTCAGAGAGAGGGAAGTTTGCTATACTGCCGCTGTCACCCTCGCATTATGTGATATTACTCTATCTTTGGAGGCTCCGGTGGGAATTGAAGGATCAGTGATAATCGTTACCGGCTCGTCCGTAGGTCTTGGCGCAGCCACCGCCCGCATCGCCGCGTCCAAGGGCGCCCGCGTGTTGGTCAACTACACCAGAAGCGAGGCCGAGGCCGAGGAAACGGCCCAAGCCTGCCGCGACCTAGGCGGCGACGCCCTTTTGTGTCAAGGCAATGTTGCCGAGGACGCCGACTGCCGCAAGATGGCGTCCTCGGCGCTGGAGCGGTGGGGCCGCATTGACGGGCTGGTGAACAATGCCGGCTCCTCGGTATTCGCCAGCGCCGCCGATTTGGAGTCCCTCTCCGGCGAGGACTTTCTGAACATATACCAAGTCAATGTAGTGGGCGCTTATCAGATGATACGCGCCGTCGTCCCTCACCTGAAAGCGCAGGGAAAGGGAGCCATTGTCAACGTGTCGTCCATCTCGGCCATCACCGGCGGGGGCAGCTCCATTGCCTACGCCGCTTCCAAAGCCGCTCTCAACGCCATGACCATAGCGCTGGCCCGCTCCTTGGCCCCGGAAATACGGGTCAACGCCGTTTGCCCCGGCCCCATCCCCACTCGCTGGTGGAGCGGCGGGCTGGGCGAGGAGGGAGCGCAGCGGCTGTTCCGGAGTTTCGAGGCGCAGGTTCCCCTCCGGGAGGCGCCCACAGCCGAGAGCGTGGCCGACACGGTGGTGTGGCTGCTCTCAGCCGCCGAACACGTCACCGGGGAGACCATTATGATTGACTCCGGGATGCACTTGATCGGTTTCAAGCCATAGGAAAGCCAGGTCATTCCGAGCGAGCGAAGGGTTTCGTTCCCGCAGCCGGGATTCTTCCCTTCGCCCAGAATGACCGCCCGAGAAACGTTAGGAGGGTTGAAAGCGTGGCTAACGAGAGTCCCTTGGAGATGGGCGGAACCGGCGGCGCCGGGCCTAAGCTGGTGGACTATCTCCTCTATGAACCGGAGGATTCGGGCATTCTCTGGATTAAGTTCAACCGCCCCGAGCGGATGAACGCCCTCATCGGCAACTCCCAAGAGAACGGCACCGTCGCCAAAGTGGGCGAGTATATGCGGGCTGGAGACGATGACCCCAACGTGCGCGTTATCGTGCTGACCGGCGTGGGCCGCGGCTTCTGCTCCGGGGCCGATATGCGCCGCGACACCGACCCGTCGGTCACCGGCGATAACTTCACGGGCAACCGGGGCGCCGAGTCAGGCCCGGACGCCGCCCGGCAGCACTTTTTCCACGGCTTCACCCACCTCCACCGCGACATCTCGCTGATACGCAAGCCCACCATTGCCATGGTCAACGGCCCGGCGGTGGGTTCCGGGATGGATATGGCGCTGCACTGCGACATCCGCGTCGGCTGCGAGAACACCCGGTTCATCGGCTACCAGCAGTTGGGGCAAATCATCGAAAACGGCGGCAGCTACTATCTGCCCAAGATGGCCGGCTTGGGTCGCGCCCTGGAGTTCGCCTACACCGGCCACCTGGACGCCCAACGCGCCTATGAATGGGGCTTGCTCAACTACCTGGCGCCCTCCGAGGAGCTGGAGCAGACCACCCGCGACCTCTGCGACCGCATAATGCGCACCCCGCCCATGGTGCAGTGGATCAGCAAGCGCATAATGCGCACCGCCATAGACACCAGCCTGGAGAACACCATGGCGCTGACCTCCAACGCAGGCGGCATCCTCAACGGCTCCGACGACGCAGAGGAAGCGCGGCGGGCGTTCCTGGAGAAGCGGGCGCCGGTGTTCCGGGGGCGGTAGCGGTCTGCCGTAACTTTGGCTGAGGCAAGTTCAGGCATACGGCCGCTATGCCAACGCTATCTCGGTAGATTACCCCACCGCCAGCGCCCCCACCGCGACCGACGGCAGCGCCACCGGCAACTGCTCCCACGTCTCGCCCCGGTCGCCGCTAACGTACAACTCGCCCCCGTCCGTCCCGGCATAGACCCGCTGGGGCGACTTGGCGTCCCACTCGAAGGCTACCACCATATCCTCGGCTTCTTCCCCGCGGCCCAGCCCTTCGATCAGCCGCCAAGTCTGGCCGCCGTCGGTGGAGCGGTAGAACTGGGGGGACTTGCGGCGGGCGTTCTCGGACACGGTGACCAGCACCAGGTCGGCGTCGTCCGGCGCAGCGGCGATGTGCAGGGTGTAGCGGCGCTCCAGGCCGTCGTTTATTTTTTCCCACTGGCCGCCGTCGCCGTCGCTGCGGTAGGGGGCGCTGGCGGTGGCGGCGTAGACCCGCTGCGGGCGGGCCGCCAGGGCGGAGGGGAAACATAGGGATAGGCAGTGGATGTCGGCGTCGAGGCCCGGCAACTGCCGCCAGCTATGGCCGCCGTCTTGGGAGCAAACTACGCCACCCACCTCGATGCCTGCGAACAGGATGTTGGCATCGGCGGGCGATGCCCGCAAATCCCTTACGTGGGAGTCGCGGGTCGGCGCGTGAAAACCCCACTCGCTGGATTCCGGCACGGCCCGGAATCCGGCGCATTCGTTCCAGCTTGCGCCGCCATCGTCAGAACGGAAGAGCGCGGCCGGTTCGCTTCCTGCGTATATTGAATCAACTTCCGAGGGGTGAGCCAGCACGCTGTGAGCGTAGGGAGTGGGATACGAGCCAAGATGCGTCCAAGACTGCCCCCGGTCATCGGTGCGGTATACGCCCGCCTCATAGGCCGCCAGCCAGGCGCGCTCCGGGTTTAACGGGCTGACTGTCAGCCGGGCCGCAGCGTGAGGCAGCGGCGTCACCGGCCCCTGCCGCCAGTTCTTCCCGCCATCCTCGCTGCTGACGGCGCACACCCCGTCGTGCATTCCCACGTATATCAGGCGCCTTTCTTGCGTCATCTTTCCCGCCTCCGTTAGGTCAAGAATGCTTGGAGCATGGCTCGATTATATGCCATATTGCACCGTTGCGCTTGGGAAGAACGGTTTTCCGGTTTCCTGATTGGAGGTATTCTCTGCATGTGCTGGCATTGGCCGCGCCCCGGGTGCCAAGTTGTGTTTCCGCGGTCGGTATTCTCACCATAAGGTGAGATTGACTTTGCAGTGCCCGCGCCAGCAGACTAGGGCCAGGGAGTACGCCAGCATCGCCACGCTCTTGGTGTACCCCTTCGTCCGCCGCATCAGCCGGTTCAGCCTGCCCCGCCACACCGAATGCAGCCCTCGTTCCAGTTCACCGCCCCGCCCTTGCCCGCCACGTGCCGCTCCGGGCTGATAACGCCGGCCGCAGTCCCCGCAACGGTAGCGCTGCATCCCTTGATTGAAGCCATGCTTGGACCTCCGGTTGGAGCCACAGTCCGGGCAACGGAGGCCGTGACGTTGAGCTTGGGGACGGGCCATCATCTTGCCTCCTGCAACCGGCTTGCCTCTATTACGCCTTATGTTGAGAATACCGGCAGGGCAATCGCGTTATAGATGATAGACTTGGCAGGGTGAAAGAGCGGGGTTGTGAGGGAGAATGAAAGGAGTGATGGAGCAGGGAAGGGCGGCTGGATCATGGAGTGGTTTGGGGCGTTGGAGCATCCCCGGATTGACCGGTGCAAGCGGCACCGGTTGCTGGACATCATCACGATAGCCATCTGCGCCGCAGACGACGGCACTGACTCATGGGTCCACGTGGAGATGTTCGGCAAAAGCAAGGAGGACTGGTTTCGCACCTTCCTCGGCCTGCCCCACGGAATACCCTCCCACGGCGCCTTCGGAGATGTGTTCTCCCGTCTGAACCCAGACCGCTTCCAAGAGTGTTTCATGGAATGGAGCCGGGCGACGGCCGCCCGGCTGCCCGGAGAGGCGGCGGCCACCGACGGCAAGACGGTGCGCCGCTCCCGCGACAACCGGGCGGGTAAACAGGCCCTCCGCCCGGTCAGCGCTGGGGCCTCAACCAACACCCTGACCTTGGGGCAGGTGAAAGCAAGGGAGAAATCCAACGAGGTCACGGCCATTCCCCGGCTGCTGGAATGGCTGGAACTAAGAGCCTATCCTAATAACTTGGCGGCTCTGAGAGCGATGAGGGCGCAAGCGAAGTGAAGAAAGGCGATGTAGTTGTCGGGGGACTTGTCCTAGCGCACCAGGATGCGCCGGAACCGGTTCAGCCAACTGTCCGTACGTTCCACTACCCAACGCCGGGCTTTGAAACCAGCCTCCTGCCCGATGGCCTTGGCCTCTTCGCCACGACTGCGGATGTGGGCGGTAAAACCGAACTCGGCCACGGTGCGGCGCACCTCGGCGAAGTCGTATCCCTTGTCCAGGCACAGTCCCTGGGGATGTTCTGGGCCGGACGCCGGCGGGGATACCGGCATACTGTCCACGGTGGCCCGCACCAGTTTCATGTCGTGGCGGTTGGCCCCGTCCACTGCCAGACCCGCCGGAACGCCTTGGGCTTCGGTCAGCAGGCTCCGCTTGACACCCTGCTTACCTCGGTCGGTGGGGTTGGCGCCGGTTTTTCCCCCCGCCCAGGGGCGATTTGGTTATGGCCTCGTCCATGCTCAACCAACTCCAATCCAGACCATTCAGTTCATCATAACGTTCCAGTCCCGCCCGCCGCAACTCCAAAAACACCCCAGCGGCAACCCATTCCTGAAAGCGCAGGTGAGCAGTGGACCCGGAGCAGATTCCAGTGGCGTCTAGGGCTTTCCACTGGCAGCCGGTGCGCAGCACGTGGAAGATGCCATTGGCGCAGGTGCGGTCGGGAACCCGGGGCCGGCCGCCGCCGAACCGATGGGTGTTCACATGCTCCGGTATCAGGGGTTCCAAGACTTCCCAGAGTTCGTCGGATATCTGGAAGCCGCCGGTGGTGGGATTGGTCTTGTTGGTTAGGCCAGTCCGCAGCGGACGCGGCGGCTTGGGATCTTTCGCTTTGGTCATTGCACCAGTTTAGCCACAACCCTCGCTTAGCTTCCTGGAACGGGGCCGCGAGTTTTCATCAGTTATTAGGATAGGCTCTAACTTGGGTTTCTGCTGGCGCAAGGGCCAATTAGCATGGATGTGTCAACCTTGGGAACCCAACTGATTTGAGGAGCATCATGCCCATCTCAAGAGAAGTGCCTTCAGTGAATTACCACTTGTGGAAACCTTGCAACATGAGATGCAACTTCTGTTTCGCAACCTTCCAGGACATCTCATTTGACTTCCTCCCCAAGGGCCACCTCAGTTGTGAAGATTCCATGTCCGTGGTCGACGCCCTGGCAGGGGCCGGGTTTCGCAAGATTAACTTCGCTGGTGGGGAACCCACGCTCTGCCCTTGGCTTCCCGACTTGATTAGGCGGGCCAAGGACCTTGGGCTGACTACCTCAGTGGTCACCAACGGAAGCCGTATCTCCGAGGAATGGATGAGCAGCGTCAGCGGGAGCCTGGACTGGATCGCGCTGAGCGTGGACTCCGTGAATCCCGACACGCTCCTGCGAACGGGACGGGTCACACGTTCCGGCCCAATGCGACAGTGTGAGTAACTGCGCATCATTGGCATCCTCAAACAGCACAATGTCCGGGTGAAAATCAACACGGTTGTTACTCAGGCCACCTTGGATGAGGACCTGACGGACTTCATCATCAAGGCCCGGCCCCAACGGTGGAAGCTCCTGCAGGTACTGTCCGTCAGCGGTCAGAACGACGCTACCGTTGACCAGCACCTGATTACGGCGGAAGAATTCGACCGCTACGTCCTTATAAACCGGCGAGTCGAGGCCCATGGAGTCACGGTAGTGCCGGAGAATAACGACCTGATGACCGGCAGCTATGTGATGGTGGACCCTGCCGGAAGGTTTTTCGACAACGTTGCCGGTGTTCACACCTACAGTCAGCCCATCCTCGAGGTTGGGGTCGAGGAGGCGTTGCGGGAGGTATCGGTGGACGCTGACAAATTCCTGTCTAGGAGCGGTTTGTATGCCTGGTAGCAAGAAGCGTCGAAAGAAGGAGACTACCCATAGAAGAAAGGCCGCCTCTGCAATCCGAGGAGTCAAAGGCGAGGTCACACCGGAATTGCCACCCAGCGGGCGGATACTTGGGGTGCTGGTAAGGAGCCTCGGCATCAACCACCCCGGCCTTCAATCGAAAACTGCGCAGCGCTATTTTTCGGGACGCCTGGAAAACCGGGTGAAGGAGTCGAGCCGGGCCGAGGTCATCAGCGCCATCTCCGAGACCCTGGTCGCTTCAGTATTCGTCTCCACCTCCAGCAGTGAAGACAACTGGTCCGATTCCAATCGGCTGGCTGCCGTGGTCGACTGGCACGCCACCAACTGGGATAGGTTCCGGGCCTTCCTACAGCCAAGGTTGATGCGGGTCTACTCTGACCATCTGGCTCCGGTCTGGCAGGTGTACCTCAGGCTCGCCGCCATTGACCTAGCTATTAGAGCCGCCGCTCACATCCACCTCTCTGGGGCAACGCCGGATGCTCTGGAATTTCTCGAATGGACCGGTGTAAGCCGACGGGGCGAGTATCTGAACAGGAAACGCCGCGAGGCGGGAGTCTCCATTTACGCACTCGCCGAGCGATCGGGCGTGAGTGAGAACGCCGTAGAGGCTTGGCTGTACGACGGTGCCCGACCTTCCGACAACAACCTTGCCGCCATTGCCGGTTCCCTGACCTCTAGTGCCAACCCAGACGAAGGCAACCGCCTGTTGGGAGAACTTCGCAGACTCTACTGGACCAGCGACGTTACTGGAGTCTTGGGCGAGTTCATCGGCGCCGAGGCTGTGGACGAGATCGTCAGATGCCTTCGCCGGTACGCATCGTTGCTATGCGGCATCATCGACGACAGGATCGATGCCGCAGCCCGTTCAGGTGTCTTGGGCAGTCTTGCGACCCTCGGAGCTCACTCGGAGTTCTCGGAGACCCTGCTTAACGCCATAGTTCCCGACGAGCCGGACAGCGAATGGCGGGAAGACATAGCGGCGGCACCATCGAACTGGACTCGCCGGGTGCTTGCCGTAAATTATAGCGTCCACCGGTCTGAGGTAGACGCCCTGATCCGGAAGACCGAAGGCCGGTTGCCAACAGACTGGGACGTCAGCAATCCCCAGGCCTATGCCCACTACCAGCGTTCCATGGAATTGCAATTGCAGGGGAAGATGCACGAAGCCATGGCCGGGTTCTGTTGCATTTTGCGGGGTATTAGAGAGAATAAATAAAGGAAAGGAGAATGACAACAAACGCATCGGGCAAACTGAACATCGGAGGGGTGAACGCTATCCAAAGCATCACCGCCATCCCGCCAGAACAATAGACTTTCAACCAATGGAATTACTTGAACGCCTGCCTGACGGCTTTGGCGCATCAACCGCGCCATTGATATGGCTACCAAGATTGGGGAGAAGGCGGGCCAGCAACCTTCCTCGAAAATCGAGGAATCAAATTCCGTCCGGTCGTAAACCCTCGCCCTGAAGGGAGATCGTAGTACGATGGTTGCGGTTGCATGGACTCACACTGGGAAATAACGAAGGGGAAGAGAAGTAGCTAAAACGATACCCCGCAAAATGCAACAGAACCCTCTGATCGGCTAGTCCAAGATAGGGCCAGCAAGTGCTGGCGTAGTTTCTGCCGTGGGATGCCGGTGGCTTCTGCCAGTTCCTGTTGCAGTTGCTATCGCGGTTGGAACGCCCCAGCTGCCTTTAACCCCGGAGGGGAGATATTCACGGGCGCCGCTTTTTTCGTCCCCCTTGGGGCGGGCTGGCCGGTGAATTCCGGGGCAGCGTGGCTTGGCATACTTACGGCGCCGGATAGCATCGTGAATATGGTTCACCGGCCCAGCCGGCGACTGCCGGAGTCCGGTTCCTTCGGGCGCAGTGGGGTATAACGGGGCCGGGCGACTATCCGGGAGATGTTGGCATCCCGCTCTTTCAGGTAGCTCTCTCGTTCCCTGGGCGATGGGTCGTAGACGTACAGGGGTTCCGCGATATGGACGGGCCGGCTGGACATCTCGACGATGGGCAGCATATAGGCCCAGTCGTTGGCGCAATCGATCCACTCCCCATCCAGTTTCAAGTCCTCGACGCGGATGGCGTCGAACAGGCGCTTCCTGAAGGTGCGCAGGTGCTGCCACACGTTGCCGCCCCGGCTGCCCCGCGGGTCGGTCAGTTCCGCCGGGTAGAGGGCCTCTTTGTCCAGCCGGAGCATGGAGCCGACCGTCACGTCCGCCCCCTTCTCGTATTCCTCCCTGACCCGTTCCAGCACTCGCGGGCCGGCCAGCAGGTCATCGGGGTCGAGGGTCACTATCACGCTTTGGGGGTCGGCGCAGAACCGCATAATGGCCTCCCACATGTTCCCCATCAGTCCCCGGCGCTCCCGGTTCCTGATGAGCGTCACCCGGTCGCAGTACGGAGCGAGAAACATCCGGGCGTAGTCGCCGAACCCGTTGGCCGAGGCGTCGTCGATGACGATGGCGCCCCACCCTGATTCGGTCTGGGAGAGTACCGAGTCGAAGCATCGCTTGAATTGCCCCGAGTCGATGTTCCGGCCGGAAATCAGGAATATGTACGGCTCTGCCCGCTTCGGCCCGGCCCAGTCGCTCCAAGATCCTTGAAGGTCAACGAAGCCGGCCTGGAGCGCGGGGACGAAACCCTGCTCAACCCGGTCGATGACGCTGAACAGCGTGCCGGTGTCCTTCTTCCAGTCATTGGGGACGTGAATGAAGAAAGCCCTGGGGTCGCCGCCCCGGTAGGAGTGATGGCCGCTGCCGGCTATGAAACTGTCGAAGGCCCGGTGCCAGGTCTGTCGGAGGGTCAGTTTGCCGGCCTCGTTGGGGGCGGCTTCATTCGGAATGGGGAGAACACCTTCTACCCGGTCTTTCGCCAGCAGGCAGCCGCGCACCTCGACCCTCCAGTCGCCCCGGCTGCTCTCGAAGGTGTAGGGGACGGCGTCGGCCTTGACGATGGAGAGCGGCGCAAACAGGGCTTTGTCATCAGCCTCGAATACCTGGAGCATATCTCCAATGTAGTCATACCGACGGTCTTGGCGACCTATTAGCAGGTCGCTGTCGAGTTGCAGGATATAGTCCGACTCGCACTGCTCCAACCCCCAAAGGGTGGCAAAGACGGGTTGCCCGCTTGCCGTGTGGGAGTTTGTGGCAACGACGCCGAACCACCGTTGGAGGACGGCGCCTATCGTAGGTTGGTCTTGAGGAGCATAGACCACCCGGTCCACCACGCCGTCAGCCAGCAGGCGGGCCATCGCCTTCCGGTGGGCATCAGGGTTCGCCGTCTCGTATTGGCGGGTGAACGGGCCAACCCGAGAGTCCACGACCATGACCTTTTCATCAAAGGCCCGCGGGCCTTCCAACTGGCGGACCAGGTGGCGCACCTGCCCCTCGATGGTCTTCCACTCCATGAAGCACGTCTTAATCATAAGAGAAACACCGGCGGGTTGAGGCGCCGGCTTGAGTCTAAAGACCATATAATCTGACGCGGGCCTCAGGTTCAGCGTGTCCGAACCGGACAGCTCGACTATTCGCTCTACGAGCAGCCCGGCGGTCAGGAATTCACGGCGATAGACCTCAAGCGGGCGGTGGACTTCGTTCAGCCAGTGTTCCGATGTTGGGTCACGCTCCCGGTAGGTGAACACATTGTCATATTCCGCACTGGGGGGCAGGCGGCGCTCGTGGCCTTCCGTGCGTTCGAGGCAGTAGCTAAAGGGGTTGCAGATCGCGACCAGAACGGTTCCCTCGGGCGACGTTAGACGCCGCAGGTCTTGCAATACGCGGCGCAACTCCCCGGGGTTTTCCAGGGTGCAGAGTACTCGGCTGCATAGTACGGATTCGAAGGCATGTTCCCGTTGCAGGAGACAGTGCCAACCCGATGCGTCCAAGAACTCTACCTTGCCCTCCGCCGGGTTCCAGCGGGCTGCTGCTTCTGGGTTGGGGTCGTACCCGGTGACTTCCATCCCTGCCGCGGCGAGCCGACGCGCCAAACCGCCCCGGCCGCACCCGTAGTCCAAGACTGTCCGCGCTCCAGTCTCCTTCACCATCTCCAGCAACGCGGTATCAAGCACCCGGGACATGGGCCGGGGGTCGAGGGCAGCCAGGAAGTGGTCGAAGCCGTTGAATTCGGGCAGGTCGTGCTCGGTCAACGCCCTTCTCATCAGCGGCTTAAGGTCGCTGCGGAAGTGGAAACGCCAAGCTAGAAAGGCGCGGCGGCACATATGAACGAACTCGGCGTAGCCGAACGGCCTGATGTCCCGTCCGTAGTCGATGAACTTCAACCCGCCGGGAGTGACGATGAAGTTGTCCGGGTGGACGTTGCGGGAGACGATGCCCGCCTCGCGGCACTCCCGCAGGAAGGTCAGAATTTCGTCGAGATGTCCGCCCCGGTAGGGCTGACTGTCCTCGAAGGGGTACACGATGATGAGACCGTCCCCGGCGGTGCGGACTTCCCGCAGGGAGCAGAGCGTCTTGTAGCCGTCGAGCCGTCCGGCCAGCGATTCGAGCAGCCGCCTTTGGGACACGCCGCCGGTGAACTCCGGGATGCACTTGTAGACCAGTTGGCCGTCGGTGAAGACGGCTCCTTCCGCGCCGGCCCCCAACACTCTCAGTTCTTTAACCGGAAATTCCCGCTCTACGATGGCCCTGGCGCGGGTGAGCAGATCCGACGGCCGGCTGAGCCGGGCCCGATATTTCCCGACCGCCGCGCCCAGCCCGGCATAGAACTCTCTCACCTGCCGGAGGTTGTAGTTCTGAACCAAGCGGCGGAATTCATCGAGGCCCTCGCCGGTGTAGGTGTCCTTCAGCTTGGATATGAAGGCGTGGAGGGATTGTGCCGCTCCCGCGCTATTGGCGTCGGCCAGCCACCAAACCACGCTTCCGCTTGGCCGTGCATCCGGTTCGGTGAACTTGGTCAGAGGCTTGAGCAGCCCCATGATTCTCCGGTAGCTGAGTTCAAAGGCGTTGACCCGCTCGGTCAGGTACTTTTGGAACAGCCTCTCTGCTTGGTCAAGATCCGGCTGGTTGAACTCCAGCAGTTCCGGGCCGTATCCGTCCTTGCCGGCCAACCGCCTTCTCTGGCTCCGTTGGAGGAACAGGTCGTGGAGGGCCGAGCAGACGGCATAGCCGTGAATGTCTTGGACCAGCGTATTGAAGTCGAGTTCTCCCCCGGCCACGTGGCTGCGGTCCTGCCGTATGGGGACCGGCGCCGATACCACCTTCCGCCCTCCGGCGAATCGGTTGAGCAGGCTCCATACCATGTCGCTGCGCCGGGTATCCGATCCGCCGATGGAGGGCGCGGCATTCGGGAAATCACGCAGCGCCTCGATGTCGAACACGAAGGTGTTGGGGCCGCGGTTGGCTGACGGAACAAGGGCCAGCAGCGGGTCGTTCGCCAGCGAATGGACGAGGGGCCGGAACACTTGGATGCCCCGCAATATGCCGGGCACTCGCCCGGCCATCTCGGCGAACACTTGCCGGGCGGTCTGCCCGCCGGTCGAAGGCTGATACCAGAAGGGCGTTTCCAGGTGGCCGGTCTCTTTTCTGGACAGGTCGTAGTAAAAATCGCGGCGGCCCTCGCGTGCTTGGGCGTTTTCCAGTCCTCGGTCGGGAAACGGGTCATCAGGCCCCAAGCCGGCGAGGGCTTCGAGATTGTGGTGGAGGTCTACCAACTGGACCCGCACCGCGCTGCTGAAGGGAATGGGAGGTTCGCCGGTCACTTCCCCGATGACCACTCCGGCCCCGATCTTCTTCAAGCGCCTGACTGCCCCCACGATGTCCGGCCTAGTCCGGCCAACCGTGCCATCCTCCCGTACCGTTAGGCTGTCTAAGCGGCTGTCGTCGTCCAGTATCCAGACGACGCTCCCCGGCCGCTCCCTGGCGGCCAGGTATAGATAGCGCTGGAGCATGGTGCGGGCAAGGGCTATGGATGTCCTTTCCGGCAGGCCGGCATATTCGTCGCCAAAGGCCCCGGCCCGGAGGTCGTCCGCCTGCCGCTCCCGGCCGATGACCGTAGCGTCCAGACCCTGCGCCCGGCTCCGGGCCGCTCTTTCCGCGAGCCGCTCCCCGGCTGCGCCGCCCTCGCCGCCGTTTTCCAGAAGCAGGACTTGAAGCCTTACGTCTTCATGGCGGGCGGACTCATCGGTCAGGTCGTCGAGCAGACCGCCCACAATCTCAACGTCGGGAGAGGTGATGACGCCAACGATCAGATCAAGCGGTTCCTGGCCGGGAGCCTCCACCGGGACGCTGCGTCCCGACGGAAGACGGACGGGAACTTCCGTATCCGTATCGGGAGAATACCCGAACAGGCGGCAGGCCCGGTCGAGAAAACTGTCGCGCTGCGCTTCCGACATTCGGGAACGGTATTTCCGGTAGAACCGTTGCAGGCCGAGGAGCTTGGTCTCGGAACCGCGATTTGACAGCCGCGGACGCTCCCCTTCGGCGTAGTGGCGCACCAAGCACTCCGGCAAAGGCCCGAAGCGCACGTCCCCGAGGTCGGCCAAACGAATGCAGAGGTCGCGGTCGGTGGCGCTGGGCAGCGATTCGTCGAATGCGCCGGCTTCCAGCAGCGTTCGCAATCGGACAAACAGGTTGGATCCTTGGATATGAGGGTTGCCGATCAGGAAGTCCCAGGCGTCCAGATGGCTCGGCGCATCCAGGGGCGACCCCGGATCATCGGGTGATTCGCGCCACGAGAGACCCGCGGCGACCATATCCAACCGTCGGTCCAACACGGCCTCTTCGCATCGCTGCAAGTAAGTCCGCTCCCAAGCGTCGTCATCGTCAAGGATTGCCACGAAGCAGTCCGGCACCGTCCGTTGCAGATACGCCAGGGCGGTGTTCCAAGCGCCGGAAGCCCCGGGCGTCCGGTAGTTCTCCAGATATACGGCCCGGTTGCCCCGGACGGCGAAGTCGGCGGTAATCTCTTCGTTGGTTCTCCGCAGCTTGGCGTCCGAATCATCGACGACGACCAGCAGGTCCGGCGGGCGGGACTGCGCGGCAATCGAGGCCAGCGACCGGTTGGCTAGGCAGCCGGGCCGGTCATAGGTAGCCACCACCGCGGCAATTCTGAGGGAGTCGCTCATTCTTATCTCTGCACTTTATAAGGTCTTTAAATAATGCATTCCACTTGTTATTCTGACAATAGAGGAGCTTGGTCTTGAACAGTAACGGGAACGGGTTGGGCGGCTTCACCCCGAATAACCTCCGGCGCGCTCTGACCGCACGCTGCCAGAACATGAGCCGGGGGAGAGTAATTCCGTCCTCCCGGCTGCATAATGTCCTGTTTGCCCTATTCATTGGCGGCATACTGGCCTACGGCGCCGGGTTGGCCTGTTACATGCTCGCCCGGTTCGACCTCATCAACCTCCTCCGCGACGTGAACAACGATGACGCCTTCTACTACTTCCAGATAGCCTACAACCTTGCCAACGGCCAGTTTTCCACCTTCGACGGCGGCATCACTCAGACCAACGGCTATCATCCCCTCTGGCTAATCCTCATCACCCCTTTCTACTGGGTGTTCGACAAGGAAGCGGCGCTTTTCGGCATCAAGGCTTTCGAGATCATGCTCGTCGCCGGGTCGGCTGCGCTGGTCGCGGCGGCGGCGTGGCTGGCGCGCCTGCCTTGGCTTCTGCTGTTTGCGCTGCTGCCAACACTCTACCATCAGGACACCCTGTTCTCGGGAATGGAAGCGGCGGCGGCGCTGTTCATGCTGGGGCTGCTCTTTCTGACCCTGATGCTGTATGCCCGGAACCCGGCGCGGTGGCGCTGGCCGCTGGCCGCCGTCGCCTTTGCCCTGCCCTGGGCGCGGCTGGAGTACGCCGCCATCTCGCTGGCCGCCGCCGCTGCGCTGCTGGCCGTCGAATGGTCGCGGCAGGAGCGGCCGGCGGGCGCGCCCTGGAAACGATTACGATTTACCCCCCCCGAATATATGTTCCAATAATTGGCGTAGGCGCAGGCATCCTGGTTTACCTCGCCTATAACGGGCTGGCATTCGGCGGCATCACCCCGGTGAGCGGCGCGAGCAAGCTGGTCTGGTCGGAGCAACGCTTCGAGCGGGAGGGCGGGTACAGCTTGGTCCAGAACTTTCAGGACGTGCTGCAAATCCCCGTGTTTGACTTTGAGCCGCTGGTTGCGCTGGAGGTATGCGCCTATCTGCTGCTGGTCTGGTCGTTCGCCCACCCCGCCAAGAACCGGGAGGACTGGCTGCTGCTGGCCTTTCTGATATGTGTGTTCGGTTTGGCGGCCGGGCATCTCGCCAAGTTTGGGCAAACCGTTCTTTTCGTGCACCCTCATTGGGGAAGCCATAGCTGGTACTTCATACCGGCCTACCTGATGATGGCGTTGATTGTTCCCGTCAGGTGCTATGTCGCCATTTATTTCATTCGGCGTCTTGTTGGGCCAAGATGGCCCCAAACAGCCAACATCGCCAGCGCGGGCGTCGTGGCCGCCGGGGCGGTGTTCCTGATTGTAAATACGGATTTCAACTCGCCCTTCCGGTTCGTTGACGGGCGGAGCCGGTCGAACCACCACGAGTGGGAAGTAACATCCTACGCCGGAGTGCAGGTTATGAACCGGGCGCTGCCCGAGGGCAGCGTAGCCGGTTCGTGGGATGCGGGAGTCATCGGATACTTTTCCCGCTTTCCGGTGGTTAATCTGGACGGACTGGTCAATTCTTACGATTATTTCGATGACAGGTATGACCCCCAAGTCAAAATTGATAATGCCTATCTGCAACGGGAGTTCGGAATAACCCACTTGGCTAACGTCAAGAGAACCAACAATACTCTTGGGAATGAGCTTTTTGTCGGCGCGCTGACTTTTGAACACTCCGGCGACGAAAGGCGGTTCAAGGTCTGGGCTGCCGGGCCGCCGGAGGATGCCGATGCCGCCGCCCGGTTCTGGGAGAAAATGGAGCCGCACTTCGGCCACCGAGCGGGTGGCGTCGGGGTAATTGCCGACGGGCGGGTGGCGCAGGCTTTCAGCCGGGATTGCGGGGAGGACGAACTGGTAGTGTGGGATTGGGGCGGGACACGGAAAGAGCCGGCCCCCCGTGGCTGGACGCAAACACAACCGGGACTGTGCGCGTCGGCCTTGGTGCTGCCCCACGATGCGCTCCCGCCGATACGGGCGGAAGCTATGGTGCCGCGGGAGTACGCCGCAAGCCTGGTCGGCGGCATCCAGCCGTCCATCCGCTCCGAATTCGACGTGTATCTCATCGAAAACCGCCTCGTCTACGTCAAGGAACAGTGCGGGCCGGATGACGTTGACGCCAAATTCTTCCTGCACTTGGAGCCGGTGGACGCGGACGATTTGCCCGAGCATCGCCAGCAGCACGGTTTCGACAACTTGGACTTCGGATTTGACCGTTATGGCGCGACATTCGGCGGGATGTGCCTGGCGCAAGTCCCGTTGCCGGAATATGGCATCACCGCCATCCGAACCGGCCAGTACATACGGACGGATGGCGGCTTTCATCGCCCTTGGGAGGGGGAAATCCGCCTTGATGAGTAGCAGTTCCCGTATGCGGATGGCGGATATAGCCGGAAAGGCCCAATCGGGCTTGGGGGTCGTCGTGGCCTGCCTGCCCTGGCTGGGGCTGCTGGGCTGGCTGGCCGCGGTCTCCTGGTTCCTGACCGACGACGCCTTCATCAGCTTCCGCTACGCCCGCAATCTGCTGGAAGGGCATGGGCCGGTGTTCAACCCCGGCGAGCGGGTCGAGGGCTACTCCAACTTCCTGTGGGTGCTGGAACTGGCCGCAATCTGGCGTGTGCTGGGCGTGGCCCCGGAGGATGCGGCGCAGTGGCTCTCGGTAGCCTTCACCGCCGGAACCATCGGCGCGATGGTCTGGTGGGTTTTTCGCTTGCCCTCGCTGACCCACCGGGGACTGGTGGGCTGGATGGCGTTGGGGCTGGTGTGCAGCAGCGCGACCTTTGCCGTGTGGACCTCGGGCGGCGGTCTGGAAACGCGGCAGTTCACCTTCTTCATTGTCCTAGCCGTTGTCTGCCTCAGCCTCTACCGCAACAGCCGTTGGGGGCTGCTGGCGGCGTCGCTGAGCCTTGCGGCGGCGGCCCTGACTCGCCCGGAGGGGCCGTTGATTGCCGTCCTCTGCTTCGGATGGTTCGCGGCCCAACGATGGGCCGACGCCGGGCGGCTACGGCTGGACTGGCGGGAGCTGGCGTACCTGATTGGGCCTTTTGTTGTGCTGGTGGGGGCGCATTTCCTGTTCCGCTACGCCTACTATGGCGAGTGGCTGCCCAACACCTACTACGCCAAGCACGTCCGCCCCTGGTACGAGTCGGGTTTCCGCTACCTGTGGGCCGCGGCGCTGGAGACCGGGTTGTACCTGCTGATACCGCTGGCGTGGATTGCGCTGCGGCAGCGGTGGCGGGAGTGGCGCGACGGGACTTTTGCGCTGGTTCTGCTGCTGGTGGGCGTTCATATGGCCTACGTGATGCGGATTGGCGGCGACCATTTCGAGTACCGGCCGCTGGACTTCTACTGGCCCTTGCTGGCTCTGCCTGCGGCGGATGGCGTCGTGCATCTTGCAACCCGGCTCGCGGCTTGGCTGCGCCAATTTATCCCCCCCCCCGTTTTACTACCGGGAACGCAGGCTTGGGCGGTAATCCTGTTCGTCCCCGTCATCTTCTACGCCAGCGCGATACAGGCGGCCTTGCTGTTCGAGGGAGCCAAGATTGACGAGCGCATCTTGAGAATTCATATAGAACTCAATGATGAAAACGCCGGTTGGCTGCTGGCCGCGCCTGGGATGCCGATGCTGACCGCCATCTCCAACGACCTACGCCGCCTGACCGCCGTCCAGTCCGTCGCTTCGCCATTCACGGAACACCGAGAGTTTGCCAACAGCCAATTGCGAGGCTGGAGGGCTTACGAGAATATGAATCGAGGGGTGATTCCTGATGACGCGCTGATGGCCGGCGGCGGACTTGGTATCCGGTTTTATTACCTTCCCGACCTCAAAGTCATCGACATCTTCGGTCTGACCGACAAGACGGTGGCGCGCAACCCGGTTACGCTCCCCAACCACCGGCGAGTAATCGCCCACGACCGCCAGCCGCCGCCCGGCTACCTGGAGCAGCGTGGCGTCAACTTTACGGTATACCCGGCGGCTTCCAGCGCCGCCCAAGCCCTTGACCGCGGGATGTATGCCGTGGAGGTCGGCCCCGGCCTGTGGATGCCCTTTGACTCTGACGACCAGCAGTGGGTCGCCGCAAATTTCGCCGGGCACGACTTGAGGGTGGGGAAAGCCTTTTCGGCCAACATCGTCGACAATCGCTTCCGCGACGGCGGGCAGGGCTACGTTGGAGAGCGGTTTGTCGGGAGTTTCGAGGACGGCTTTGACGGCTGGCTGGTGGAGGGCGAGGCAGTCACCAACCACGGCCAGCACCCGGTTTATCGAGGCCAGCAGCCCATTTCCGGCAACGTCGGCCCGGGTTTTCTGACCAGCTACCATCCGGGCAAGGGAGATAGGAGCACCGGACGGGCGCTCTCGCAGGAGTTCACCGCAAGGGCCGATCAGATTCTCGCTTTCCTGATTGCCGGGGGTGCTGGCGAGAGTGTCGGGGTGCGCCTGCTGGCCGATGGCGAGGAAGTAGTGGCCTGGCGCGGGCAGGATAGCGAGCGTTTCACGCCGGTCAGCCACCCGATGGACGCCGTTGCCGGAAAGCGTCTGCAACTGGAGCTTTTCGATGGCGAGCTCGGCGGCTGGGGCCACGTCATGCTGGACCACGTGATGCTGATGCAGCGTGAAGAGGCGGAATAACCCTGGCTCATTGCCGGTCGGAAGAGCTTTCTATTTCTCCTGTCGGAGCAGTCACAAAGATTATCCATCGCCCGCAACGCGGCTTCAGCATGGCCTCCCTCGTCGGCAGACAGGCGACCGTTGCGCATGAGCACCTCGACGCCCGCCTCCGTCCCGTTGGTCCTGTCGCCCGCCAACTTCGGGTATCGGACTGCAGACTGTGCCAAAGGCTAAGAAGGCTCCCTTGACCATCTGGAGCTGAGGAGATGATCCTCCAAGTCGCTTGCTCAGATGCAATAGAACTGCGGCAGCTATCTCCACCACACGCCCAAGGCAAGAACCCGCCGTAGCGTCTTCATGCACCAACCCAGGTGGTCGCCCCGCCGTGACTCGTGTAACGGCGACATCTCAGGCGGCAAGGAAACGAGGGAACGGCAAGCGGTGGCAGTCGAAGGATACCCAAGTTTTCTGGGAAGACAGTCTGGCATCTCGTCGTGATTG
Organism: Dehalococcoidia bacterium; assembly: GCA_965213725.1. GTDB lineage: Bacteria > Chloroflexota > Dehalococcoidia > Lucifugimonadales > UBA3495 > VXOI01. The sequence continues at coordinate 68,266 of OZ243924.1, read as the reverse complement.
GCCCGCCTACTGCGGAACAATACTTTACCATGGCTCCTCAAGGGTTATGGGGCAGCACGAGACCATATACAGGTTTTTCCTTGCTTCTCCCCACATTGTGTAATACCATTTGCTCAATATGGTCGAGCTGGGAGAAACTCGTGCCTGAAGAACTCCGGGAGCAGGTCAAAAGCCTGGTCAAGCATTACGGAAGCTACGAGGCGCTGCCCCAAGAAAGAGGGGTTTCATGGGGCACGATACAACGATGGGTTAGTGGCCGGACAAATCCTTCGCACCTAGCGGCAATGCGCATCCAGGAAGTGATTGCCAAATGGGAGGGCGAAGGCTCCAACCCCACAACGTGATATGCACGTCGGCGGCGAATTCATGCTATGTTTCAAGTAAAGTGAAGGCACCAGATGGGATCGAACCTGGGTAATTCAGCCACAATAGGGTTAACTTCCTATCCTGATACAGTACACGCGGTAGGAACAATTCACTCTGGCACTAAGAATCGATCAACTCGCATGACAGTGCCGTTAATTGGCAGGAATTACTCACGGAGCCTGAAGCACGTCCCGAAGGGGAAATCCAGATAATTCGGTACGTATCAACCGGCGCACATTGGGGGTGTAATGACGGACCAACTGCCTGTTTCCGAGTCAGAGGAAGAAATCGAAGGTATAGAGAACCCTGATGACAGTGCGCTGGGCGAGTATCCGTTGGATACTATGCTGATTCGCAATGAGAGCCGCACTATCTACGACGTATTGCGTAGAATCAGACAGGGGCAGTTCATCATGGACCCAGATTTTCAGCGGGATTTCATTTGGCCTGTTGACAAGCAGAGCAAGCTCATCGAGTCCGTGTTGATGCGGATACCTCTCCCCGTATTCTACATCGCAGAAAATGAGGATGGTCGTATGATCGTAGTTGACGGCCTGCAACGACTGTCTACCTTCAAGAATTTCGTGGACGGGGGTTTGCGCCTACGTCTGCCTAACCGGCCCGACTTGGACGGAAGGTACTTCGTCGATCTATTGCCCCAACTCCAAAATCGGATTGAGGATTGCAACTTGACCCTTTACGTCATAGATGCAAAAGCGCCGGAACAGGCGCGCCTAGACATTTTTGACCGTGTGAACAGCGGATTACCTTTGTCCCGTCAGCAGATGCGCAACTGCCTGCACATGGGGCCTGCCACGCGATTTCTGAAGGTGGAAGCTGAGCAACCGATTTTTTTGGCTGCGACGGGCAAAAGCCTGAACAGAGCGCAGATGCGGGACCGCGAATTCATCAATCGCTTTTGCGGATTTCGACTTTATTCGCTGGACGATTATCGCGGCGATATGGACCTGTTTCTTTCGCAAACCCTCAAGCGGATGAACACCCTCAAACCGGAGGAGATTAAAAGTCTCTCTGCGCAGTTGAGGCTTGGACTGACAAATAATAATAACTTGTTCGGCCGGTATGCATTCCGAAAGCATACTGCCGGACAGGAGGGCCGTCGTGGTTTCATCAACGCCTCTCTGTGGGATGTAATGTGCACTGGGCTTGCCGAATACAAAGAGGATAGAGTCGTAGCCAAAGAAACTGCTTTGCTGTCAGCATTCTACCGCTTGCTTGAGGACAAAGACTTCAATGATGCGATCACATTGGGAACCAACCAGGCAAACAGGGTGAAGCGACGGTTCGAATTGGCAGGCGATATGTTCAGGGAGGTATTTGGGTGATTAACCGGATCGACCTCGAAACTTTTAAGTGCTTCGAACTGCTTCGCCTCCCGCTCGGATCCCTGACACTGTTGTCCGGCACCAACGCATCCGGTAAATCGCCTGTTCTGTAGTCTCTAATTCTGCTGCACCAGACAATGCAGGAAAACGAACGGGCAACCTGAATTATGCTCAATGGCAACGTGGCCAACCTGGGTACAGCAACCGATGTAATTGACCAGGTGAACAGGCGTGGTGGTTTAAAAATCGGGTTGCTTGATGACTATGCTAGGGCGTGTTGACATTTTGGTATAGCGGCAATATGGCAGAATTGGAATTGACACCGTACCAATGGGACAAGATCCTTACTTTCCTGCGCGGCCGCTCCGACCTCTATGCCGGGCGCGAAGCCCATTGCCGGCGTTTCGTCACCGCCGTCCTCCGGATCACCCGCTCCGGCGCCCAATGGCGGCTGTTGCCCGCAGCTTGCGGCAACTGGAACTCCGTTTTCAAGCGCTTCGGCCGGTTGTGCGGACGTGGTATCCGGACGCGGAGCATCTCATCATTGACAGTGCCGTGGTGCGGGCCCCGATGCCGCCTTGTGTGGACCTGCGATATGGCCGTGGAGTTCCCTGCCTGCCTGCCGGATACTATCCTACGGTCCTTGACGTGGTTGTTTTGCATCTTATCCCTCCCCCGGTTGCCGGCGTCAATTGCCCGCTGGAACCGGCCTTTACTACTCAGTCTGACCGGCGGCTGAACCGGCACCAACCCCTTGAAAGGTGGTTCATCCATGAACCACCCTATAGGGTTTCAGGGAGAGCGGGACCGCTTCGATGTCATATTGGAACATGGGGATTTCGAGGGTCATGGGGCACGGCCAGCTATGAAATGGGGCATTTGGAACATGAAGGATGGCGGGCCGGATGGCTCGTCCGTGGGGGCCGGGATATGGTTGGGGAGGCCCGTCCAGGCTGAGAGGGATGCGGTTCAGGGCGTTGGGGGGGACGCACTCGTCCCCCCTATGGGGCGCGGGATTTCCGGCAGTGGCGGTGGTGTCCTACCCGTGTACAGGAATTGGGAGTCGGTACGCAGGTGTCCAATTCTGTCCATGCAAAGCTGAAAACGAGGGAAATCAGCCCCTACAGGACATATTCAGCGAGCACTTGGGTCTCAGAGCAGCTTCCAGCCCCGTTGGACAGCGCCCGGTTTGGGATAGGGCAGTTGGCAGCAGGGTCGGCAAGGGCCGGGCGAGGCCGTTGGCGGGACCGGGTGGCGAACGGGGATGCGGACGGCGGGGTGGTTGACCCAGGCGTGGGGCAGTCCGGCCGCTTGACCCGGCGGCGTTGTTGCGAGCTAGGAGCAGGTGGTTCGGGAACGATTCCCCAGCGGCGGGGGTTGGAGCCACACCCACGGCGGGTCCAGCGGACGGGCGGGTGGCACCGGGAACGCATTGAGGTTCCGGGGCGCGGAATTTTCACAGGTCATCACATGTCAGACCTGATGCGTCAAGCACGTCAGCGGGCCCGGCGCCGGAGATGCCGAGGCCGGTCTCCCTGGGGTCGCGGGACTGGCCGGGGGCTGGGTTCTGCAACAAAATGCCCCCATCTTCGTCTTTTTGGGTCTGACAGGGTTGGTGCCCTGGCAATCACGTTTGGTTGAAGGCCCCCTGTGGGAAGTCCTGGGAATGGAGTTTTGGACAAGGCACCATTCTGTCCAGTCAGTCTGGTGGCGTCCGGTCGGCGCCTTAAGCGAAGTCGGACGGCACACGCCGCGTAACGCTTCACGCCCGCCGGTCAGCCACGGGGTTGGCGCCGACACCGGCGCCGTTGCCAAGTTGGTTCACGTCGGGAAAGGCCCCCTACAGGAAGTGCCAGGGACGGAGAGTTTGCATTATTGTAACCGTGTCCAGCCCGTGCGGTAGCAGCCGGTCGAGGGCGGCGGTCGCCATGCCTAGTACCGGATCAATTTAGGATAGGAGTTACGCAGTTGGGTTAAGGGAGTACTGGGGTTGAGCCGGATATTGCCGGATGGCAGGGCGGACGGCCCTTGCCACGGCCTCGTACCAACTGATGCCGCAGCCCAGGCGGTGGACTTCCAAGCGCAAAAGGTCCCGGATGGCCAGGCCGATATGGCCCCGCTGGGCTTCGGCCTTTCGCGCCTGGCATTTCTCCACTCCGCAACACTGCTTCAGTCCCCGGTGATAAGTCTCGATGCCCCAGGCCTGATCTTCAGGGCCTGATGCTGTTGCCGGGTCATATCCCAGGCGTTGGTTGCCCAGTATTCCGCGCCGCCGTTTGGGGAGACGGTCCGAAACACCTTGACCCATCCGTAGCCCCGCAGGTGAACTCCCCGGCCCTCCGGGGGAATTCCCACCGTGTCCACCCGGACGTTGCCCCCTCCCTTGGGGTTCACCCGCCGGTTGCAACGGAACTGGGTCAGCCGGAGCCACCCGTAAGAGCGGGCCTGCTTCAGGTTTTCCAGGCTGCTGTACCAGCTATCGAAGAGGACATAACTGGTTGGAATCCCCGCTCGTGGGCCGCTTGCAGCAGTTCCCGGAAATAATCGTTCTTGTTTTTTCCGCTCAAAGGTTTGTCGCAGATGCGGAAATCGCAGGGTATCAGGGCGCCGCCGTCAGACCGGAGCAGGGTGAGCAGATTGATGCCGGACACCACCCGGCGATGCCGGCCGCTCCGGTGGCGGGCCGCCAGTTCCATCTTTCCGGCGTGGGGCTTGTCCAAGGTGGTGCCGTTCAGAATCAGGACTCCGGCCCCCCGCTGAACCGGCCCCCCGCTGAACCGGCCCCTGGGTTTCCTGCCACAGCGCCCCAGCATCGGGAGGTTGTCTCCGCAGCCGCCGGGTGAAAGAGCCGTGGGCCGGAGCTTCCGGCGTCTCCGGCTGGCACCGGGCCGCTTCGCTGCAAGTAAAGCTCTTCTGGGCCGCCACCAGAAAGTTGATGCAATCCAGCGGTTCACTCTTGGCCGGGTTCATTCCCGCTCACCCCTTCTTCAGCCCTCTGCTCCGATGAATCATACCGGACCCGTCAGACCAGATGAAGCATCTATCCCCCAACTGCGTAACTCCTATCCTGATAGGAGTTACGCGGTTGGAGATTTCCCTCATCCCCGGCCCTTGCAAGGGCAGGCTCTGACCTTCCAACCCAAGGGGTCGGTTGGAAATTGCGCCCCACTGCGTAACTATTACCCGGTTCGTCTATGGCCGAGGGCGTCCCTGCGGCGCGGGATGTCCCGGAACGCCGTGGCGGGGGTCTAATCTGGTTTTTCAGATTTTCCGGTCATTTCCGGTGATTTGACAGGACTGGAATGGCCGCCCCGGACGGCTCAGAGCCGCCGGGCGGCGGTATGACGGGGATTGCCCTGAGTTTATGGTAGAGAGGTGTTATCGGGGTCGGCAAGGGGCTAGTGTCATCAGTGCGGAAGGGATAGCTGGAAATGGCCTCAACTGCGTAACTCCTATCCTGATTCAGACAATCGCATCAACAACCAGCCTGAACCGCTCGGAGCCGTCCGTATCGGCGCTGTAGGCCAGCAGGGAGCCGTCATTGCTCACCGACGCCGAGCCGAGGCGGAAGTACTCGGAACCTTCCGCCAGCGCCGGCTCATCCAGAATGGTCTGCGCGTCGGCCGGCGGCCCCTCCCGCGCGTTGGGGCGGTCGGCCGGCCATCGCTGCCACACGCGATACTGGCTTCCTTCCCGGTAACTCCACTGGTAATACCAATGGCCGCGCTGCCACGGCACGCTGGACAAATCCGGCTGCTGCCTGGCCTTGATCTCCTCGAAGATGGCGTCGGTCAGCTCCTTGTGGGGCGACATCGCCGCTTGGAAGTAATCGTTTTCGGCGGTGAGATACGCCAGCACTTCAGCGTCGTCCACCGTGGGATAGCCGGGGTCGCGCAGCCAGTGCCATGGATCCTCGATGGTCACGCCGTGGCGCGTGAAACTGTGCGGCCTCTGTGGAGCCACAGGCGGGGCGGGCGCGGCGCCGGGGCCGGGCGCAGGCGAGGGTTCCGGCGTTCCGTCACCGGCCGAAGACCGGGTAAAGCGATGGGCCATTCAGACACCTCGTGTTGCTTGCCATCCGGGCGAAACTCGGGGGCGGAAGGGTGATGCAGGTCAGCGGTGATCGGCCACGATGCGGCCTTCTTTCAGCACCAGCAGAAGCTGGGACAGGTTCTCTATGTCTTCCAGCGGGTTGCCGCTCACGACCATCAGGTCGGCGATTTTCCCGACTTCCACCGTGCCGAGGTCGGAACCCCGGCCGCAGATGTCGGCTCCGTTCTTGGTGGCGGCCAGCAGCGTTTGCCAGGTGGTCGCCCCGTCCTTGACCCACAGCCCCATCTCCAGCAGGGCCGAGTCTTTCAAGGGGTAAACGTCCGACCCCAAGGCCATTTTGACGCCGGAGCGGAGGGCCTGCTGAAACCAGTTTCTATGCGTGTCCACCGCGGCTTCGGCCCGCGCCACCAAGTCCGGCGCCAGATTCTGCTGCTTTACCCAGCGCTTCTCCCGCTCGGTGTCGGCCTGGCGGGGGTCAGATGGGTGATGCCGAGGGTTGGGACGTACCAGGCATCCTGTTCCGCGAAGAGCAGCATACACTCCTCGTCCATAATGTACCCGTGTTCAATGCTGTGGGCGCCCATCGTGAGGGCGGCCCTGACCGCCTCCGGGTTGGTGGCGTGGGCCATCACCTTGTAGTCCCGCTGTCGGCACAAGACAAAGGTGGCCGCCAATTCCTCGTCCAGCAGGAACGAATGGGTATGGCGATCCCAGAAGGGGCCCATGACGCCGCCCGACAGATTCAGCTTGATATGGTCAACGCCGTTCCTGATTTGTTCGCGCACCGCGTTGACGAAGCCATAGGGGCCGTCGCACTCGCGGGCGTGGCCGGAGGTCAGGAAGTGCCCGCCGGTGGTGGTGAGGAAGTTTCCGCAGGCAAAGACTCGCGGCCCGTCCAATTCGCCCGAGGCGAAGGTGTTGCGCCAGGCCACGTCCATGAAGTGCCCGGCTCCCCCGCAGCGGACTCCCACCACGCCGGCCTCGGACATGCCGCGCATCAGGTTCTGTCCGAACCGGGCCGTCTGCTGGGCCACGGTGATGTGGGGATCGGTGGCGTAGTCCGGGTGGATGTGGACGTCCCACAGTCCGGGAAGCAGGTAAGCGCCGCCTAGGTCAATGACCTGCGCTCCCCGGCCGCCGGGCGAACGGCTGCCGTTGGTGATTTCGGCGATGCGTCCGTCCTCTATGACGACGCTTGCCTCGGCGACGGGGTTGGGATCAACGCAATCAATCAGCGTGGCATTGGTCAGGGCCAAGGGCATAGCTACCTCCCGGGCGCTCGCTGCGAATGGAAGACTTTCTCTTTCAACTAGATTATCCGGCAACTAGATTATCCGGGGTCAGTCAAGAACGGTCACGCACCGCGCCGGGTCGGACTCCGACAGTACATAAGGGCGATGGCCGGTGTGGGCGTAATCGGCAATCAGCTTCCCGGCCATGGGCCCGCGCCCGAAACCGGATGAGGCCAGGCCGCTGACGATAAACAGGTTTTCCAACTGAGGTATCTTTCCGATGATTGGTCTGCCGTCCAGAGAAAAGGGCATCAGGCCCGCCCAAGAGCGGCTTATGGAGAGTCCGCCAAGAAAGGGGAGTATCTCGGCCGTATGACCGAAGTTAACCTCGATTCCGGCGGCGTCTACCGTCCGGTCATATCCGGCAAGCCGGCGGTCGCCGCCAAATATCAGCTCGCCGTCCCTGGTCTGCCGTCCGTACAGGTGCCTGGTCACCCGGCGATTTCCGATATGGGTAAGTTCCGGCGGGGTGTCGGCGTCGTTGCCGGGGCTGTTTTTCCAGCGCAGGGGCGATTCGGCCGCCGAGATCGAATGAAACACCCGCGGAGGCGCCGGTTCCGTCGCCCACATCTGGCCCCTGACCGGAACAATGGGTATGCGAAGCCCCAGCAGCTCTCCCGCCGGCCCGCACCAAGCCCCCGCCGCCAAGACCAGTTGCTTGGCGGTGTGCCTTTCCCCGGAGCAGTCCACCCGGTAGGTTCCGTCTGCGATGCGGGAGATTTCCCTCACCTCACGCCCAGTGAGAACCTGGGCGCCGCGATGCGCGGCGGCGGCGGCGAAGGCGCGGGTCGCTTTCCGGGGGTCGGCCTGGGCCCGCAGCGGGAAGTGCATCGCGCCCCGCAGTTCCGGGTTTAATTCCGGCTCGATGCTCCGGGCCTCGTTCACCGTAAGCAGTTCTACGGTATAGCCCCGGGATTTCAGGGAGAGCACCTGGTCGCGGGCGTATTCGTACTCTTCTGCGGTTTGGATAGACTGGAGGGCGCCGGAGGCGCGAAACTCAATATCGTAGCCAAGTTCGAGTTGCAGGCTCTGGAAAATCTGGAGGCTGCCCATGGTCAGGCAGGATTCCAGGTTGGGCCTATTCCCCCAGCCCAGCGCCCCGATGCCGCCAGCGTTGACCCCGGAGGCTTCGGAGGCGATGTCGCCCCGCTCCAGCAAGGCAACGCTGCGCCCGTGTTCCGCCAGATGATAGGCGGCGGAGGTTCCGGCTATACCCCCGCCGATGACGATGATTTCCGAATCGGCCATGCTCGCCACCCCCTAACGCTCACGCTGCTGCAATCGCGCGAAAGGGCAGTGTTCAACGGCGGAGACTTAGAGTTCCTAACAAAAAGAGTTGACGGGCGAATTCAGGGTGGCTATCTTCGGGTTGGGCTATGGCCGCGTCGGCGGGCGTAGTATCCACCATCAGACGACGAGGCGAGACGGATGGCAGAGCCGATGGTAAGTGATGAGCTGTGGGCGGTGGTGCAGCCCTTGCTGCCCGCCCCCAAACCCCGGCGGTTCCGCTACCCCGGACGCCGGCGGATCGACGGCCGCAGGGCGCTGACCGGCATTCTGTTCGTACTGAGGAGCGGCATTCCCTGGGAGTTGTTGCCCCAGGAAATGGGCTGCGGGTCGGGGATGACCTGCTGGCGTCGGCTACGGGAATGGCAGGCGGCCGGAGTCTGGCAGCGCCTCCATGAAACCCTGTTGTCCCGGCTGCAAGAGGCGGAAGGTTTGGACTGGTCCCGGGCTTGTGGGGACAGCGCGCCCTTGCGGGCGGTGGGCGGCGGGGGGAAAAACCGGCCCCAATCCCACCGGCCGGGGCAAGCCGGGGAGTAAACATCACGTGCTCACTGACGCCAACGGAACCCCGCTGTCGGCAATCCTGACCGGAGCTAACCGCCATGACGTTACACAGTTGCTGCCCTTGGTGGATGGCGTGCCGCCGGTACGGGGCAAACGGGGGCGTCCGCAGCGGCTGTACGCCGGCCGCGCTTATGACTCTCGGGAGCAGCGTCAGGCATTGCGGGCGCGCCACATCAAGCCGGCGCTGGCGCGGCGGGGGGCCGGGCATGGCAGCGGGTTGGGCACACACCGCTGGGTGGTGGAGCGCACCCTGGCCTGGCTGCGCCGGTTCCGCCGGCTGAGAGTGCGCTATGAGCGCCGGGCCGACATCCATGAAGCCTTTCTATCCATCGGGTGTTCAATCATCTGCTTCAGACTCTTGACCTCTTTTTGTTAGGGGTTCTAAGGGAAGGAAATGCTCTATGCCCGTTGAGAATTTATTCTTGCGAGAGAACGATTACGGTAAATTTACCGGAGTCGCCAATCTGTACGCCCATTGGGATTTATTTACAATGAGCAACCTTCCACTTTCTACAACTTGGATTTTCGCCTTGGCTCTGTCTGCCATTTTGCTGTCCGCCGTGGCCTGTGGGAGCGGCGAAACTGCGCTTCCCCCGCCGACTGCTACCTTCGTTCCGCGCCCAACGGCCACTCCTGGCGTGAAGCTCATGTCCCAGGAAGAAATCGTCAGGCAGTTGCGCAGGAATGCCGCCGACTGCCAGTATACCGTTGGCAGCTATGGAGGCCGCGTTACCTATGCTACCGTTTCCGAACCACTGACTTTCAACCTAGTCTTGGCCAACGATGCCGGCTCATCCGAATACTTGGGCTATCTCTTCGAGGGGCTGCCCGAAACGTCATGGCTCACCGATGAAGTTGAGCCTTCCCTCGCGGAAACTTGGGAGCATTCCGAAGACGGGCTGACTTGGAGTTTCCATCTGCGCCAAGACGTGCAATGGCACGACGGAACGCCTTTCACTGCCCATGACGTTGATTTCACTTTCAACCAGATTCTCTACAACGAGGACATCCCCACCACCGACCGCGGCCCCTTCATATTCCACTTCCAGAACGCCGAAGGCGAATGGCAGGAGAAAATTATGACCGTAAGAGCGCTGGACGATTACACTGTTCAATGCGTCCTATCCGTACCCTTCGCCACCTTCCTGCGCTCCATGGGAACGCCAATCTATCCCAAGCACGTTCTGGAGCCGGTCTTGGAGAGCGGCGATTTCGAGTCGGTATGGGACATCAACGCCGATCCCGCCGAGTCATCGGCACTGGCCCCTTCACCATCGCCGAATACGTTCCCGAGGAGCGTCTGACACTGCAACGCAACCCCAACTACTGGCTGAAAGACGCCGGGGGAAACAGCCTTCCCTACTTGGACGAAATAATCTACCACATAGTTCCCGACTTTGCCGCCGAGCTGTCCTTGTTCGAGTCATGAGTGACCGACTATCACAGCGTCCTTGGGGAGGAGTTTGCCGCTCTCAAACAGAGAGAGGAAGAAGGCAATTACACCGTTCACCGGCGAGGTCCGGCTTTCGGCACGACCTTCCTGACTTTCAACCAGAACCTTGTCGTGAACCCGGACACTGGCTCACCCCTGATTTCCACAGAGAAATTGGCATGGTCCCAGAACGTCGAGTTCCGCCGGGCCGTGGCCCACAGCGTGGACAAGGCATCAATCATCGAAGATATCTACGATGGCCTGGCCTACCCGCAGTGGTCACCCATCAGCCCGTCCGCCGGCGACTTTCACAACCCCGGCGTTGTGCGCTACGAATACAGCCCAGCTAAGGCCAACGCCATTCTCGATGAAATGAGCTGGATAGACACCGAGTGGGGACGGCATCCGGGAGGATGGCGACGGCAACCCCATCGAGTTTCGGCTAATTACCAATACTGACAACAGCGTGCGCGTGGGCGCAGCCATTGCGGCAAGACTGGACAGTATCGGAGTCCGGGCCAACTACGAACTGGTGGAGTTCGGAGACTTGGTTGACCGCTTGGTCAACACCTACGAGTGGGAGGCTTTCATTGTCGGTTTCACCGGCGCTTCCGACCCGCATTCGGGCATAGTGTTCTGGCACAGCGAGGAGGACTTTCACCTGTGGTATCCCAACCAGCCGGAGCCGGCCACGGAATGGGAATCTGATATAGATGAGCTGTATGGCAAGGTCAGCCAGGAGTTGGACCGGGAAAAGCGCATCGGTTACTACCACCGGGCCCAGAAAATTGCCGCCGAAAACGTCCCGGTCATCTACACTATCCTGAGCGAGCGGCTGGGCGCGGTTCGCAACGTGTTCGGCAACGCCACCCCCACGCTGTACGCGCTATGGGACACCCGGTACCTGTACCGCACTGACCAATAGCGGACGCCGAACAACCGTCGGCGGCGCCCGCCACAGTTGCAGGCCGATGGACAGCATCACGGCGGCGAATGCGCCGTCAATAAAGAGCCAGCCCAGGCCATCGCCCGATTCCCTTATCAGGTCGGCCAGCCAGTTGTTCAAGAAGGCTAAGGTCAGCATCAAGGAAGCGTAGAAGCGTATATTGGTTTGCAGCCAGACTTTCACGCCGGGGCTTTCCGTTGCTGCATCCCCTTGCCGCGCACAGGCGCATTCGGTGGCGGCCAGCGTGACAACCAGCGAGGCTATCATGGGCCAGTTCAACGCAGACCACACCGAGAATCCGGTTGGGCCGTCGTCATAAATCGGAGTGATGACTAATCGGGTTGTACGATGTCCGGTATAGCAATACACTGCGGAGCAGCCACGGCTATTATTAGGGACAAAACGCAGGGCAGGGCCGGAGCGCGCCATGACTGTCGAAAACCGGGAACCGTCCGCAGCCTTTCAACTGGTGGAAAGCCACCATCGGCGGGTTGCACGATGTCATTCGGGCCGGGGAAACCACCTGCGCCGCCGTGGTGGGGGAGTACATCGCCCGCGCCCGCGCCTATAACGGCGTGGCAAGTATGCTGGTGACAGAGGATGGCGCGCCGGTGGCCCCGGCCGCGGGCGCAGTGCGCGCCCAGGTCCCGATTCAATTCCCCACCGAAACTGTCAAGGCGTCGGATGTATTGCCTGATTTTGACCACTACCAAGGGCCGTCGCTGGAGTTCGGGCGGATGGATGCCACGGCGTCGGACCCGGGGGTGTCAAGGCAGTTCGGAATGATAGCAGGCATACCCAACGCAGGGCAGCTCAACGCATCAGCCACGCTGAACATCCGGGGCGAGCGTTCATTCACTTGCCGCGGCGAGTTCGACCGGCATCCGGGGCTGGGACCGCTGCCGCCCGGCGCGCCCCCGGTCTGCGAGCATTTCCGCCATCTCCCCGACGCCCTGGAGCCCGCCGCCGAACTGGACGCCGCCTATGGCCGCAGCCCTGATCTGGAGACTATGCCAATGTATGGCGTGGTGTTCAGTTTCAAGGACCCTTTCGACACCAAAGATATGCGCTCTACCGGCGGGGGCGACGCCGCCTATGACATTGACTTTCCGGCCCACGACCACATCCTGGTGGAACAGTTGCGGAACAAAGGGGCCATCATCTTCGCCAAAGCCGTCAACACGGAGTACAATGGACGAGCCGGCGACCCGGGTGGGCGGCATACGCCGGACAAGGTGTTGCCGTCGGTGCTGGGCTACCAGCGCAGCACCTGGGCTGGCAACCCGTCCAACGTCTACGACACCACCCGCGCTGCATCCCTCGGCTCCAGTTCCGGCTCGGCGGTGGCGGTCAGCGCCAACCTGGTAATGGCCAGCTTGGGCGAGGAAACCCGCGCCTCCACCCGGGGGCCGTCCAACCACAACGCAGTGGCCCTCATCCTGCCTCACAAGGCGATGATTGGCTTCTAGGGCGGGGACATCGGGGCCGACATCTACTGCGACCGCACTGGAATCCACGCCCGGCGGCTGGCCGACTGCGCCCGGATTCTAGACGCGCTGAAAGACCCAGAAAACGGCTATTACGACCCTCGCAACCCCTTTACCACGGTGCCGCGCGCTTCGGTGTCGGATGTGCCCTACGCCCCCACGCGCGAGCCTGCGGGGAGACCGGCTCGCTGCGTGGCGTCTGGCTCGGCGTCATCCGCGAGTCTATGGTCTATCCGCCGGATTCCAAGTCCGAGCAGCCGATAGTTGCTGTCGCCGTCCGCGAGATAAACGATGTACTGGCCGGAAAGCTGGGCGCAACGCTGGTAGAATCCTCCGACCCGCTGTGGACGCCCGAGCCCGGAGTGGAGCAGATGCAGACCGACTTCCGCCGTGCCCTCGCCGTGCTGACGCCGGTGTTTATGCCCGACATCCTCTTCCGCCTCGACGGGGGCGGCCAGCCTCTATTCACCGAGTTCGCCGTGGCCATCGCCCCACTGAGTTTGCGCCAGGCAAGGTCTTCGGCTCCGGCGATATACCGCCCATTGACTACATGGTGGAGCTGGCCGAGGGACGCATCCAGCCGCCCTCCAACCTGGACCTGCCCACTGTACAGCAACAGGAACTGGCGATGTCTTTCCGGTTCCACATACGCCAGATCTCAGCCGCCGCTCCGCCGACTGGCAGGCATCGGGCTTCAGCGAGTCGCTGACCGATTTGCCCGCCCTGAAAGCCCGCTCCAAGTTCTGGGGAGACGACCAGCGGGCGGCGTTCAAGAATTGGGAGGAGGTATCCGATCCACGCAACCCATCAGACGGGCGGCAGGGAGTGCCGGAGCGCATCATGCTGCGGGAACTGCTGCGCCGGGTGGATATGATGGTGCTGTACGAAAACCGCCTTGACTTCCTGGTGCGCCTGCACACCCCCTATCCGCCCGCCGTCATCGGTGGAGCTCACCAGCCGGGAACGGCATAGAACATTCGCATGGAATCCTTCAACGGCCCCAACGCCGGGCTTACCGAGGTGCTGGTTCCGGCGGGCTACGTACAAACCGCCTACGACCCGGTTGTCCGGCTAAGCGACGACGCGACGCGCTAGATCCCGGCCTCATCGGACACGCCAACTACCCTCGCGGAACCCGGCCTCCCCTTCTCCGGTGTTCTGCGCTGACCCGGACCGGGAGGACGCGCTGCTGCGCATCGCCTCCACCTACGAAGCCGCCTCCCGCCGCCGTATTCCCCCGCCCGCCTTCGGCCCGCTGTAGGAACGCAAGAAACTCCCTCTCCCTCTGGGAGAGGATTAAGGTGAGGGACTGCCTCCCCGGTCATAATTCCCGCTGAAGCGGAAATATATTCATGCCTACCAAAACAAAACCGTAATTCGCCAACACTTCCTGCATCCTCGCCATATGACAGTTAGCATTTGACAAGCCATATCGTCAGGAATAGCATTGCCGCAGTTCAAGGTATTCCGGCTTGGAGGCTCGAAGACTATGAAACCTGCTTCATGGCGAATCCCGCTCGTGATTCTGGCGTTATGCGTGGCGGCGATGCTGGCGTTGATGGCCTGTGGCGGGTCGGCCACCTCAACCCCGGTTCCGGCTACTGTGGTTCCGGCTCCAACATCAGCGCCCGCGGCGACATCGGCCCCGGCGGCGCCGTCAACGCCTGTCCCGGCGGCCACCCAAGCTCCGGCGCCTATGGCGGCGTCCAGCCCAGCTACGAGCAGCCCGGAAGGAACGCTGAACATCGCCTTCAAGGAGCTGTTCGCTTTCGGCAACGCCCCTCGCCTCACCGAGAGCGCCGTGCTGGTCTTTGTCGGCAGCGCCTCCGGCGAGTCGCTGATTAAGCTCAACATCAACCGCGAGATGGTGCCGCAGTTGGCTACTGAGTGGACTGTGGACGAAAGCGGCTCCGTCTGGACCATCCGGTTGCGCGACGACGTGGAGTTTCACAAGGACTGGGGGCCGTTCACCGCCGAGGATGTGGTCTTTACGATGAACGAGTACACTGCCGACGACGGCATCACGTCCTGGCTCGGCACGCTGCAACGGCTGTTCGCTGCCGAGGGCGGCGGCCCGGCCGTGGTGGACGAGCACACCCTCACGGTGGACACTGTTACGCCGCAGTTCGACTTCCTCTATGCTTTGGTGCTGCCGGAAGTCATCCAGTCGGTTAGCAAGAAGAACTACGAAGCCGAGGGGCAGGATGCCGCCACCCTCCAGGGCATCGGCACCGGCCCATGGGAGTTCGTCGAGTCCAGCACCCGGGAGTTCTGGAAGTTCAGCGCTATCGAAGACCACTACCGCAAGACGCCGGAGTTCGCCGAGTTGGTGCTGTGGGACATTCCCGAAGAGGCCACCCGCGTCGCCAACTTCGAGTCCGGCAAGCTGGACAGCTTCCTGATGGCCTTCGACTCCAAGCCGCGCCTGGACCAGATTCCCGGCATTCGCTATATGTCGGTGCCTAACGGTTCCACGGCCCACATTGGGCTGCATCCCAATCACTATGTGGGCATGGGCGAGCCGGACTTCGCCGAAAGACGCCCCGGCGCCTTCAACTGCTTGGCCGACGACGCCTGCCCCTGGGTCTCGCCCAACCCCGACGTGAATTCGCCGGAGTGGGAGCAGGCCAGAAAGGTGCGCGAGGCCCTGCTAATTTCCATTGACCGGCAGGAAATCGTGGACACCCTGTTGGGCGGCGAGGGCGCGCCCCAATCGTTGTGGGCTTGGGAGAACCGCCAGAAGGAACTGGCCCCAGACCTGCGGGAATGGGAGTTCAACCCGGAACGGGCCAAGCAGCTTCTCGAAGAAGCGGGTTACCCCGACGGATTCGACATTGAAGTGACCGCCAGCATCCGCGGAGTGGCCGCCGAAGCCGAGTCCTGCGAGGCAGTGGCCGACTATTGGGAAGAGCTGGGCATCCGCACCAACATCAACCGGGTGCCGTACCTCAGCATCGGCCCTCGCATCCAGGCGAGGGAATACGTTGGCCTAAGCTGCCACGGCACTGGCGGGCGCATAGACCCGGCCACCATCTACAGCGTCATCTACTCCAGCGAGTCCGGCTGGTCTGCCGGTTTCGACCATCCCATAATGGACGAGATGCTGGACCGGATGTTTGGCATTGGCGACGATGCGGGCCATTGGGAGATAATGAACCAAATGGGCCGTTTCATCTACGAAAACGCCCTAGACAGCGGCTTTTACAGCGTCAACGTCCTCTGGCCTCTAGGCCCCCGGGTCGAGTCATGGCGGGAAGACCTGCAACAGGGCGACACCCGCTCTCTCGGCTCCTACGAATTCACCCGTCACCGCCAGCAGTAGACTGTGACGCAGCGGCGTATTTCCGGGGGCGCACAGCCGTGCGCCCCTTACTGTCACCATGCAACTGCGCCCCGGTATGCCGTATAGTCACCGAAACACACCATGAAACCAGTCGGAGGCAATATGAAATACGACACCATTGTTATCGGAGCCGGTTCCGGGGGTGGCGTGGTGGCTACCCGGCTCAGCGAAGACCCTCATCGCTCGGTGTTGCTGTTGGAGGCCGGGCCGGACTACCCGGAATTCGAGCGTCTGCCGGAAGAAATCAAGTTCGGCTTCGCCTCCGGCGTCGACGTAGTGACGCATCACCACAACTGGGATTTCCACGGCCGCGGCACCGATACCAGCGGCCCGTTGCAGATTGCCAGAGGCAAGGTCACCGGAGGCAGCAGTGCCGTCAACGGGCAAGTGTTTCTGCGCGGAGTACCCGAAGACTTTGATTCCTGGGCTGCCGAAGGGAACGACGAATGGAGCTACCAGAACCTGCTCCACTACTTTCGGAAGCTGGAAACCGACACCGAGTTCGGCGGCAGCGACTTCCACAATTCCGACGGGCCCATCGTTTGCCGGCGTTTCAGCCGGGCCGACTGGCGCCCCGACCAGTCGGCCTTCTACGCTGCCTGCCGCGCTGTGGGCCTGGCCGATGTGCCCGACATGAACCACCCCGACGCCACCGGGGTCGGCCCGGTACCGCTGAACAATCCTAACGGCATCCGTTTGAGCACCGCGCTGGGCTATCTCAGCCTGGCCAGACACCGGTTGAACCTGACCATCAAGGCCAATTGCAACGTTCACCGAATCCTCTTCGACGGCAAGCGGGCCACCGGGGTACAGGTGGGGTCCGGCGAAGAGACTTTCATAGTGGAGGCCGATGAGATCGTTCTCAGCTCTGGCTCCATCGGTTCACCGCACATCCTGCTGCTGTCGGGCGTGGGCCCGGCGGATCAATTGGCCGCGGCAGGCATTGCTCAGGTCCACGAGTTGCCGGGCGTGGGGCAGAGCCTGCGAGACCATCCCATCGTGTTCGTTCCGTTCAGCACAAAGCAGGAGCACGAGCTGGACCCTCGCGCGCCGCGTATGCAGGTGGTGGCCCGCTGGACATCCATTGGATCTCCATACCGGAACGACTTGCAGATTCTGATGAGCTCCATGATCAACCCGGACTTCTACCCTATGTCCGAGGGTCGCCCGGTTACCGGGTTGGGGATGTACACCTTCATCAATCTCGAGGAGGGCATGGGAGAACTGAAGATTACCTCGCCAGACCCCAACGCATCTCCGCTGATAGATTTCAAATTCTTCGAGAGCGACTTCGACCTCCATCGCTGCCGTGAAGTTGTCCGAATTGCCGCCGAGTTGGGCAACCACCCGGCATTCGCGGGCATCATCGAAGCTCGCCTTCAACCCACCGACCAGGAATTGGAGTCAGACGAAGCCCTCAACGCCTTCATCCTGCGGAACGTAGTCAGCGGTCTGCATCTGACCAGCACCTGCAAGATGGGGCCGCCGTCCGACCCCATGTCCGTAGTGGATCAGCAGGGCCGGGTTCACGGCCTCGAGGGTCTCCGCGTGGCCGACGCCTCGGTAATGCCCAACTGCGTGCGCGCCAACACCAACTGCACTACCATGATGATCGGCGAGCGCATCGCTGACTTCATACGGTTGGGCGGGTAAAGCACGATAAGCCGGTCATAAAAGGGGCGCAAGATGGGACTGGCAAGAATTAAGGGAGAAATCGGCCCGGACAAGGAACGGACAGCCGCCGTAGAGTTTATGGCGGATACCGGATCGCTTTATACCGTTGTTGCCCCGGATTTGGCCGCCGAGCTGGGGCTGTCATTTCCCGTGCCGAATACTCTGGCGCTGGCTGACGGGACTCGCGTAAACGCCCCGGTGGGGCTTGCCTATTTGCGGATTGGCGACCGGGAAGGCGGGACTCTGGTAGCGGCGATGGACGTCGTCGAACCGCTGCTGGGCGCCGTTGCCATGCAGGCTCTGGGGATAAAAGTCAACCCGGAGGACGAAGCCATCGAGTTCAACGGGCGTTATCCGCCCCCGGTCTGAACAATCGCGTTTACATTCCAAAGGGCAGGAATGCCGAAGGGCAGGAACGGATTAGAAACCCGCCCATCTGCCCTTCGGCGGGAAAGCGGACTATCCCCCGCTGCGAACGTAGTTGGCTATTTTCTCCCCGATCATCATCGTGGTGACATTGGTGTTGGCGCGGATGCAGTCGGGCATGACTGAAGCGTCCACCACTCGCAGGCCCGCCAGTCCATGCACCCGGCCGCGCTGGTCCACCACCGCCATGGGGTCGGATGCCGGGCCCATCTTGCAGGTGCCGGAGATGTGATGCCCCGTGGTGCAGTTGCGCCGGATGAAGGCGTCCAGGGCCTCGTCGCTGGCTAGTTCGCCGTCCGTGGGGCTGATTCGCTCCTGGATTTGCTCTGCCAGAGCCTCGTGTTCCGACAGGCGCACAATCAGCCGGACGCCCTCCCTCATACGTTGCAGGTCGAATTCCTCCGCAAAGTAGTTGTAGTCTAGCGCGGGCTGCCGGTCGGGGTCGGGGGATTGCAGGCGCAGTTCCCCGGCTCCCACTGCCAGGTACAGGCCCGAAGCGATGCGGAAGCCGATGGGATCAACGTCCTCGGCGCTGGTATCCCGGGTCCATTCCTCGGTGGCATAGGACAGCACCACGAAAATCATATCGTTGCGCAGGGGCGAGCCTTCCGCAGTCCAGCTCATCATCATCTGCAAGCGCGGGTCGTGTTCGTTGAACACGTGGCCGGGCTTCGTCCTGAAAGTGACCGGCACGAAGGGATGGTCGCGCAGGTTCTGGCCCACGCCGGGCAGGTCGTGGATTATCGGCAGGCCCTGGGCCTGTAGCTGTTCCGCCGGGCCCACGCCCGACAGCATCAGTATATGGGGCGAGCAGACCGGGCCGGCGCTCAGGATAATCTCCTCGCCCTCGGCCACGAACCGCTCGCCGCCGCTTTCAACTTCGACGCCGGTGGCACGCTTGCCCTCGAACAGGATGCGCCGCGCCAGCGCGTTGGCCCGGATGGTCAGGTTCAGCCGGTGGCGGGCCGGGTTCAGGTAGCCCAGGGCCGTGCTCCAGCGTATGCCGTTGGGGTTGTTCAGGGGCGAAGGGCCAACGCCCGAGGCTTCCGGGTGATTCTGGTCCGGGCTGTCGGGAAACCCCGCGGCCAGCGCCGCATCGTAGAATGCCCGCTGCTCCGGCATCAGGTCTGCCCTGGCGAAGCGCCGGGCGATGATCGGGCCATCGGAATTGTGGAAGTCGTCTCCGCCAAACTCCGTGTCGCTCTCGATCATGCGGAGGTAGGGCAGCACGTTTTGGAAGTTCCATTCATCGTTGCCCATTTCCGCCCAAGCGTCATAGTCCTCGGGAACTCCGCGCAGGAACATCTGGCCGTTGATGGCGCTGGAGCCGCCGGTGACCTTGCCCCGGGGGACGCGCATGGGCGGCGCAACGTCGGTGGCCTTGCCGACGAACTCCCAATTGTGGTCTTTGGTGATGACGTCCGTCGCCGTGGCGAAGCCGTACTTGACCTCATCAGGAATCAGCTCGAAGTCCGGGTAGTCGGGACCGGCTTCAATCAGCAGGACGGACACGCCGGGATCCTCGGAAAGCCTGGACGCCATAATGGAGCCGGCCGAACCGGCTCCCAAAACGATATAGTCGTACTTCATACGTTCTCCGCTGGGCAAATCGCCAAATAGGGACGCATCCCGATACTACTGACCGGTTTATGCTCTGTCAAACCGCCAGCCTTCCGCCATAAGGCGGCGCAACCTCGCAAACGCGGTTGACAAGGCCAATAGCGAGGGCTAGAATTGGCGAACCGGCACAACAATCCGTTAAGTTACCAGCGTTACCGCACTCATCGTCTGCCGTAACGATTAACAGAGGCTATTCCCAAATATGCAACGGTTTCTCGTCCGCAGGCTCATCATAACCCTCTTTACGCTGTTCGCCGTCTCCATCATCATTTTCATAATGGCGCGAATATCCGGTGACCCTCGCACCATGATGCTGGGCGATTTCGCCACCCAGGAACAGTACGAACGCATCGGTCAGGAGCTGGGGCTGGACAAGTCCTATTTCGAGCAGTACTGGCTCTTTCTGAAAGACTTGGCGCGCGGCGACTTCGGCGACTCGGTGAAGGAGCGCAAACCCGCCGGTGACGTCATCGGCGAGCGCATATTGGCTACGCTGGAGCTGGGCGGTGCGGCCTTCGTGTTTTCCGTGCTGTTTGGCGTGCCGTTGGGTGTGCTTTCGGCGGTGCGCCGGGGCAGCATATTCGACCAGATAGGCAAGCTAGTGGCCTTGATTGGGCAGTCTGCTCCCACTTTCTGGTTGGGCATAATGCTGATCTTCTTCTTCGCTGTCTGGCTGAACTGGGTTCCGCCGTCGGGAAAACAGGACTGGAACAGCATCTTCCTGCCCGCGATAACCCTCGGCTGGTTCTTCGTGGCGGCCAATATGAGGCTGGTGCGCTCTGCCATGCTGGACGTCCTGGATTCCGAATACGTCAAACTGGCCCGGGCCAAGGGCGTGTCCACTCCCAGCCTTATCTGGAAACACGCCTTGCGGAATGCCCTCATCCCGCCCCTTACGTTTGCCGGAGTGACTCTGGGCAACCTGGTAGCTGGCTCCATCACCACCGAACTGGTCTTCGCCTGGCCCGGACTGGGATTGCTGGCAATCCAGTCAACCCTGGTCTCCGACTACCCGGTGCTTCAGGGCGTGGTAATAATTTTCACGGTGATGTACGTGGCCGCGGCTTTCCTAGTGGACATCGCATACGCTTATATTGACCCACGTATTAGATACGCATAAGCGACGCACGAGAATTGTCTTCCTTCCCGCAAGAGCGGCCGTAATAACGGACAGAGACGAGGGGAAATGCTTTGGCGATAGCGGTTTTGCAACAAGCTCCGGCAAACCGTGTGCTGCGCGGGTTGCGGGTGCTTAACCGTTATCCTGTGATCCCGATGCTGCTGCTGGGGCTGGTAGTAGTGGTGGGCATATTCGCCAACTGGATTTCGCCCCACGACCCGACCGACGGCTCGCTGCGGGCGCGCAATCTTCCCCCGGCCTGGGGGGCGCCACGCACCGCCGAAAAACTGGTGGTGGAAGTTCCCGAAAGCGGTGAGCTCCTCTATCAAATCTCCCTTGAGGACGCCCAAGAGATAGACCCGGCTGCCGCCGTTGGCGATTATGTGGAAGTGGTAACCCGGGAAGGGGGCAGCTTTAAGTACATTCTAGGTACTGATCAGTTGGGCCGCGACCTCCTCAGCCGCATCATCTATGGTGCCCGCATTTCCCTGATTGTGGCTGCGGTCACCCTCGGCGTGGGGGGCGGGATTGGAGTTCTGATAGGACTGGTTTCCGGTTGGTACGGCGGTTATGCCGACGAACTGCTGATGCGGCTGGTGGACATCATCCTGTCGTTGCCGCTAATCCTAGTGGCCTTGGTGTTGGTAGTGGCAGTAGGCCAGTCCTTTGAGATGATTATCGCGGTGCTGGCTTTGTGGATTTGGCCCCGTTTCGCCCGGATGGTGCGCGGCGAGGTGCTGCAACTGAAAAATCTGGACTACGTCGCCCTGGCGCAGGTAGCGGGCGCGTCCACTCCTCGCATCCTGTTCACTCACCTGTTCCCAGGCACCATCAACACGCTCATAGTGGTGGCTACGCTCCAGGTGGGCATCGTGATATTGGTAGAAGCAACGCTCAGCTTCCTCGGGGCGGGCGTGCCGCCGCCGGACCCTGCCTGGGGTTCGATGGTCGCCGACGGCCGCGACCGCTTGGTGGATGCTTGGTGGGTGGCGACAATGCCGGGCATCGCCATCCTCATTACCGTGATGTCGCTAAACCTGTTCGGCGACTGGCTGCGCGACCGCCTCGACCCCAAGCTAAGGCAGATGGAGTAGCGCGCGCCCGGTTACGATTACCCGGCGGGATTATCAGATGAGTCGCGGCCTGCTCAGGTCTTCCCGATTCCAGTGTGCTTGATTGCGGAGCATTCGTTGAAAGATATTGAGCCGAAAAGTTTGCCCGGATCTGTGGAAAGTGACGGTCACTCTTCTTCCGTCAGAATGACGAAAACGCCTATGTCCCCCTGAACTGTTTCTGAGAACAAATCCGTCTCGGTAGAGCGCGTTGATAATCTCTCGGGCGGTCAGGCTGCGCAGGCTGCCCCAGTATTTCCATAACTATATGGTGATTGCCACTTTGGAATCGGATGAAATCGGGTCATCCGATGCGAGGTCGTCTGCGAGGTCGTCCGGTATCGGCTCTTCATCTTCCATCAATTCCTGGACCACCATCTCCACTACTTCGTAGATGTGACGCCGCGCTTCCTCTTTTGTGTAGCCCCAAGTCGTTGCCGCGTATTTTTCCAGGGCCGGGCAGTAGCCCAACCACCTGTTTCATCCGGCTCAACTACGACGCGGAAGGTATAGGTTTTCACCATCTGTTTCCCCAGTTTGCACTCCGATTCGCCTGCTGACAACTATTCTATCCCATTCATCGCCCGCCAGACGCGCTCCGGCTTTAGCGGGATGTCCAGTTGCGCCGCGGCCAGGTGGGACAGCGCGTCGGCGACTGCGTTGACGATGGCAGGAACAGCGGCTATGGTCGGGGTCTCGCCCATGCCATTGACTCCCAAGGGGTTGAAGGGGCTGGGAGTTTCGATGAACTGCACGGTGAAGTCGGGCAGATGCTTCGCCAGCGGCATTGCGTAGTCCATAAAGCTGCCGGTAAGCAGCGGGCCGCTGTCGTCCCATACCGCTTCTTCCATGAGAGCCGCGCCGATGCCTTGGGCCAGCCCTACGTGCACCTGGCCGTGCACCACCATCGGATTCACCAGCACCCCGAAGTCGTTGACTGAATAGAAGTCGAGCAACTGCACCACCCCGTTATCCGGGTCCACCCGCACCACTGCCACATTGGTGGTGTAAGGAAAGGTGTAGCTGTCCGGTTCCCAGTATACGCTGGCTTCCAGCCAGCGCTCCGTCCCCTCGGGCATCGGCTGGGGTCCGGCGGACATCGCGGCCACGTCGCGCCAGGTTACATAGCGGGGGATGTCCTCGGCGAAGAAGCCTTCCCTTCGCAGTTCGACGTATTGCGGCTCGGTGCGGAGCAGGGCGGCGGCCATTTTCAGCGCCTTGTCCTTCACTTGGCGGTTGGCGGTCACGACAGCGGAGCCGCCCACCACTAGCGAGCGGCTGGCCCGGGTGGCGGTGCCTTGGGCTATCAGGGCAGTGTCGCCATAAATCACGCTAACGTCTTCCAGGGGTAGTGCCAGCTCATCGGCGGCGATTTGTGCGAAGGTTGTTTCGTGGGCCTGCCCGTGAGGCGACGAGCCGGTATAGACGGTGACGCGCCCGGAGGTATCCACCTGCACCGTGGACGTTTCGTACCCAGGCCGGACGCTGAGGGAGCCGGGCGGCCCGAAGCCGGGGGCATCCACAGTGGTAGCGATGCTGATGCCCAATAGCTCGCCTCGCTCTCGCAGTCGGGCCTGCTCCTCCCGGAGTCCGGCATAGTTCGCCAGATCAAGGGCCATCTCCAGCCCGCGATGATAGTCGCCGCTGTCGTGCAGCCGACCCGTAGGCGTGCGATAGGGGAAGGCGGTGGCGGGTATCAGGTTGCGCCGCCGCACCTCGGCCGGGTCGAGGCCCAACGCCTGCGCGATCCCGTCCATAACCACTTCGGCGGCGTAGGCGGTGGCGTGCTGGCCGTAGCCACGATAGGGGCCGACGGTCATCTTGTTCTTACATACCCCAAACACCGTCCACTCCAGGTTCTCCACGGTGTAGGCCCCGGCAGCCCCCGACGGGGTGAGTGTCTCGGCCACGCCGTGGGTGCTGCCGAAGGAGTAAGCACCCAGGTCGGTGTAGTATTGTGTCCGCAGGGCCAGCAGCTTTCCGTCATTGCGGTAGGCGGCTTCGACTTACTGGACCTCCCCGCGCCCGTGGATGGTGGAAGCAAATTCCTCCTGTCGTTCCTCCACCCAACGCACCGGACGGTTTAGTCGCATCGCCAGCGCGGCGGCGATAATCGTTTCTGGATAGGTGTCTATCTTCGCTCCGAAGCCGCCCCCGACATCGCGGGACAGCACTCGTATCCGGTTCTCCGCCATACCCGGGACTCCGGCTACCGCGCGCTGCTCCATGTGCGGAGCCTGGGTGGACAGCCAGAGGGTCAGCTCCCCGACGCCCCTTTCATAGCTGGCCGTAACCGCTCGCGGCTCCATGCGTTGGGGACAAGGCGCGGCTCCACCAGCCGCAACGACAGCACTCCGTCGGCTTCGGCAAAGGGCCGCGTCCGGATCGCCGACGCTCCGCGAGCTGGTTACGCAGAGGTTGGTCCCCAAGTCCTCATGGATTATGGGCGCGCCGTCATCCATCGCCCGCTCCGGGTCCACCACGGCGGGCAGAGGTTCGTAGTCAACCTCGATGAGCTCCGGCGCATCCCGGGCGATGTAGGCGTCCGACGCCACCGGCTCGCCTTCGTACCTAGCAGTATCCGCCGCCATGGGCCACCGGCTTACGACTTTCATGTGCTCGCGCACTCCGGCAACCGGAAGCTGGGCGTCGCATACGGAGTTGAACTCCCGTCGGTGATTACCGCCAGCACTCCCGGCAGCGCCTGCGCCGCGCCGACGTTGATATGGCGGATCCGGGCATGAGCATGGGGACTGCGGAGCACCATCATCTCAGCGACATCCCGAGGCTGAATGTCTGCGGCATACTGCCCCTCGCCCTGAATCAGCCGGAAGTCCTCTTTTCGCCTTACTGACGCGCCTACCAGCTTGCCATTGCCGTCAATTTCTGAAGGCTCCATGTGGCCTCCCGCCGGATTGTCTACGCTAACGGTCTTTCATACCGGCTATGATAAACCATACCCGCCGGGAATGGCGGCCCGCGCCGCGCCCGATATGATGTAACATATCCGTCCGGCCCGCGCCGCCTAGTATTACAGCCGCACATTGGTGGCGAGGTTGTGCAATAGTCGTTGGTGATGGGACCGCCGGGCTCGGGCCTGATGCCTTCGTCTCCACCTCGACCAGCCAATGGTAAAGTCAGCGCGCTGCCGATGCTGTGGGAGCAACCGGCGTAACAGCCGTCTGACTTCGGGAACGGCCAACGGGCTTAGCCCGGTAGTCAATTCCGCCCCCTTGGCATCTTGGACATTGGCGTGCATCCGGCACACCCCCAGGAAGGCGTGAACCAGCAGCAAGGCGTGAACCAGCAGCAAGGCGTGAACCAGCAGCGCCAGGGTGATATGGCGGTACCATCCGGTCCAGCGCCGCACTTCGCAGTCGTCCAGGCCCGCCTCCCGTTTGGCTTCTTTGAAGGCATCTTCAATGATCCAGCGGTGGCCTGCCACCCGCACCAGTTCCGCCAAGGCAGCGTCCGCCGGACTGAAGCAGGCGTAGTAGGCCAGGTCATCGGGGCCGGCAATGCTGCGGCGCACCAGCAGCCAATGGTTTTGGTCCGGCTCAGACCCAGGCCGGATTGATACCCGTCCCCAATCGTAGAGACGCGGCCCCTTGCTGCCCTCGCCAGCGCTCAGTCGCTGCCGGTCTTCCTCCGGTATCTGCTGGGCCAACTGCCGCGCCGCCACCTGCGCCGTGCCGCCCTCCGTTTCAACCCGCAGTGGCTCATTGCTCTTCACTGCCAGCACATGGGCCGTGCCCTGCTCCTCCAGCCACCGCCGCAATCGGCGGCCGTTGCCGTACACCGATCTCCAGCCACCCAGCCAAAGGGCACATCGGCCGCCATGGCTCGGGCAATCATGGTTTAGGCCAGCTGGCCCTTGGTGCGAAAGGCCACCTCTTCCGGCACGCCAGCTTCCCCACGCCGCTCCCCATCCCCCGCCCAAACCTGGGGCAGGTACAACTCCCGATCCAGAAAGGTCCGGCCACCTTTGCTGCCGTAGGCCAGAAACACCCCAATCCGGCAGTTCTCCACCTTCCCCGCCGTCCCGCTGTACTGACGCTGCACCCCCACCGACTTCCGCCCCTGCTTCAAAAACCCCGTCTCGTCCACCACCGGCGCTGCTTCCGGATCCCCCAGATGCTCTACCACGTACTCCCGGAGGTCGTCCCGAACTGCATCGGCATCCCAGCGGTACGTCGCCGGCAACCGCTGCACTCCGTCGGGCGTGGCATCGCCACTATACTCGGCCAGTTGCCATCCGTTCTTGCGCTCCACGGAACCCAGCAGACCCTTCAGATGGGCTAGCGCCCGCTGACGAGGCTCACGGCGACCGAACCACCCCGCGATCCGCTCATGCAGCGCCCGGAGACCAGTCTCCCAAGCCCGTACTTCCTCTCGTTCCAGTATGGTGTGGCCCATCACCGCCCCCGCCCCTCTCGTCAGTTGTCATACCACCCTATCACATGAAACTGCGGCTGTAATACCAGGGACTGCCGCCCACCGTGTCCCCCACCAGGGCGCCCTGGGTCACGCTCCTGGGAGACGGGAACAGCGCCCTGGCCCCGGCGCGCCCCACCATGGGCAGGTCGTCGCCACCTGGGGGTGCCACAGGACCACCAGCCCCCGCGATCACAGGACGTTCCGGGCCTGGAGAATCCCCAGGGACCAGGGCCACGGCTCCGTATCCGGAAGGACGGGCTTGACCCTGGTGGCCTTGAAGCTGGCTCCGGCCAGGTTGTCGTAGGCCGCCGCCACGTTGCGCAGCAATTGCTTGGCCCGATCCTCGTCACCGTCGCCGGGTAGGATGGCGATTACCTCCACCTGGGCCTCGTAGGTTAGGCGGGAGACCTTCTACTTGATCTGCAGCGGGTCCCGGTACCTGCCGCCTTGGCGGGCTTTATTGATGCGCCACAGGCCCAGCCCACCACGGCCAGAGCTGCCGCCGTGCCCACTCCCAACAGAACCGCCTTCCAGGTCTCCCCGTTTCTGCACCCACAGGTAACCCATGACTCCCACAAGGACGGCCGTCACCACGATGGCCATGTGCACCTCGCTCCTGGTTTGGCGGCGCATTTCGTCGGTGTGGGCGGAGGGAGTCGGCTCGGTACGAGCCCGGTGATCGGCCTTCTCCTGGTGCTGGCTGGACCATTGATGCCTCAGGGACGAGAGCTTGGTCCGGGCCACCAGGCACTCACCCGGTTCCAAGCCAGAGAGGGAGCCGATGATGGAGATCAGGGGGTCGGAACTCTGCTCCAGCAGGACGTCATCCCTGAAGGTGCACAGGAGCAGATACTCCGGCCCCTGGAGACGCAGGTTCATGGCCCAGGCCTGCTCGCCATCCCCAAGGTGCAGGGGGGCCTCCTCGGGGGAAACTTCGCAGACCTGGGCCTGGGGGTAATGGGCGCCCAACTGCTGCTCCACGCAGGAACCCTCCCGGCAGCGGGCCAGGAGAGTGACTCCCCTCGGCGTCGCCAGCGATCTCCAGGGAGAAGGGTTCGGGGATGGAGCTGACGTTGAGCAGGTTCTCCACCCCCCGAAGACTCCGCTCCTCCCGGCGGGGCGGCGTGATCGCCATCAGCCGGGCAGGACCTTTGGGCTTGCCCTGGAACAACCAGGAAATGGGATTCGGTTTCATAATGCTTCCTCCTCTGGGCCGTGCCGGTAACCGGTGATCCGGCGCCGGCACAGGCCGGTTGGTTTTCAAGGGCTGAGATATTAAGCAAACATTAATTCTATTACTATCACCTAGGGATTGCCGTGGCAACACGGGAACGGCGGTTCGGGCGGTGCTGGTGGTTGTCCGGGGCGCAGGAAGCGGCGTCATCCTGGCCTGCTTGGGGTAGTCGCTGCGCTGGACGGAGCCGCAGGGATGACATATGGAAATCCGAAAATACAATCGCCCTGGGGCAGGATTTACAGCGGCAGCCCTGCAAGGGAATATCAAACGCATTGCATTGGGGAATCTAGGCCGGTTTCGTAGCTGAATCAGGCGGATTCTGGGCTTGAGGACGGTGATATGGGAAACGAATTTGTCCCGGCTCAGTGTCAATGCAATTGTGGCGCATGTGTGCCAGCAGTTGCACTTGTTGACACATGAAATACACCGTCCTGAGTGATGCCGGAACGGGCCATGACGGCGATCACGCCTCCCTATTGGACCTGCTGGACACCCTGATCGAAGGCCGTGCCCGGGCAGCCTTGGTGTGGCTGAGAGTGATGTTAGGGCGGCGTTACAGGTGTTGGCAAGCGGTGGGTGTCAGTGGAGCAGCGCTTCATTGGCGCAAGTAGTTTTGCAATCGTTTCCGTATAGCAACTTGGTATTCTCAACGTGTGTTGGTATATCTGATTCAGCCCTTGAACCCTACGTCATTCCGGCGAAAACAGGAATGACGGAAATCCCTGGCAATGCCAACACACATTTAGAATACGAGCAACTTTTTGGTGTGGTTTGAGCGCGTAGGAGAGAACACTGCCGACTGTAAACTCAAAGAAGGGAGGTCTGTTATGGTTCTGACATTGGCCGAGGCGAACAGCATAGTGGAGGGCGCGATAGCTGCTGCTAACGAAATGGGCATCAAGATCAAAGTCGCCGTCTGCGACGCTGGCGGACGTCTGATAGCCTTCAACCGAATGGACAGAGCAATTTGGGCCGGGGTCTACGGCTCGCAGGGCAAGGCCGTCGCCAGCGTAGCCTTCGGGCGCACCAGCGGCGAACTACAAGAGCAGGCCAGCTCCCCCATAGTCTCCGGCATTCTGGCCGCAGAGGGCGGACATAGCATCCCCAGCTAGGGCGGGGTTCCCATCGTCCGCAACGGCGTAGTGGACGGGGCCGTAGGCTTAGAGGGTGTGTGACAAATCCCCTCTCCTCCGGGTGAGGTTTAGGGTGAGGGTGTCTCCTTGCTTTCGCAAGTACGCCGGGTACTGCCCTGTCCAGCCCTTTATATGACTATAAGACCATTGTCACACACCCTCTTAACAAGGGGCCGGACGTCATCCGGTTCCCGGAGCAGTTGCTTGAGGAGATACCGGGCAAGGTGCTGGTAATCTGGGACGGGGCGCCCATCCATCGCAGTCGGGCGGTCAAGGATTGGCTGGCCCAGGGAGTGGCGGGGCGCATCCAACCGGAGCAGTTGCCCGGGTACGCCCCGGAGTTGAACCCTGACGAGGGGGTCTGGCGCTACCTGAAGCGGATGGAATTGAGGAACCTGGTCTGCGCCGGCTTGGAGCACTTGCAGGATGAGTTTCAAGCTGCGGTGAACCGTCTGCTGACCAAGCCCGAGGTGTTGCGCGCCTGTGTCCGGGAAGTAGGTTATGTTTAGTGATTCATCCAAGCATCAGTAAAAGGCCCTGACCAAGAATACCCCTGCCTAGGTATTGTTAGCAACAGTTGTTTATGCCAGAATCGGGGTGGCATCAACCCGGCAAGGAGGCTTGTCATGGCCGCTGCCCGCATATACCGCCACCACGTCCGCTGCCCCCATTGCGGCTCCAACTGGGTGCGCAAGTATGGCCGCTCCGCCCTGGGCCAGCAGCGCTGCCGCTGCGGCGATTGCGTCCACCATTTCACCCCGGAGGCCGGCCGCCGCTTCCACTCCCAGGAGGTCAGAGAGCAGGCCATCGCCATGTACTGCGAGGGAGCCAGCATCCGGGCCGTGGGCCGCACCCTGGGCGTTCCCCTGCTGACGGTGTACGGCTGGATTGAAAAAAAGTCTGCTGGGCCCTGACCCTGCTGCTCTGGCAACGGCGGGAAGGGGGGCGCCAGGCCGCGGACCGGATAACGGCCTTCGATGAGATGTGGAGTTACGTGGGCGGCCGGCATGGGGAGAAACAGCGGGAGGCGCGGACATTCGCCGCCCGGCAGGGAAGGGTGACGCTGGGGTCTGACGGGCGTCGGCGAGGGGATTTCGAGCTCGGCGGCCGTGGCGAGGCCGCCTTTTTGCGGCTGTACGAACGGCTGCCGGAGGCGGAGACGTACTGTAGTGACGCCTATGTGGTGTATCAGTCTTGGCTGCCGACGGGCCGGCACCGGGCCGGCAAGGGTGGGCCGGTGAACTGGAACGAGGGTTTGCATTCCCGGCTGCGGGGGAAGCTGAACCGGCTGATGCGGCAGACGAAAGGGTACAGCAAAGACGGAGGGATGCTGGCGGGTTCGGTGGCCCTAGTCTGCCTGCGGCTGGGCCTGATGCAATAATAACTGTTGATAACAATACCGAGAATACCCCTGCCTTGGCCGTCGTGACACCTGGGGGACCGTGTGGTAAAATGTCATCATATCGGATTTCAATAGCGGCTGGAGGGAGGTATCCTGTGCCAATCCGACTTGAAAACCAGTCGCCGGAACCAACTCGGGAATTCCTCAAGCGTTGCTTTCGGTTTGTTAGCGAAGAGTGGCCTCACGCTATGCGTGAATCGTTGCCGGACGAAGGCTTTGAGGAGCGGTTCCGTGATAGTTGCCTCCGGCAGTTGGCCGGATGGTCAATTGCTCCCCCGCGTGAAAGGTGGCTGGGCACCAGACTTGGAACGTTATCAGGGACACTTCACGAGGTGGATATTGTAGCCAAAACCGCTAGGACAACCGCCGTAGCAGAGTTGAAGAACTTGGGCATAGGGCCAGGTAAAAATGACATTATTGTCTTTCACGCCAAAATCCTCGACTATTTGCTCGCCAATCCCGATTTGGCCTATGGCGACATCTGTTTAGCCTTTGTGTCACGGACTACCTTCGACCAAAGAGGGTTGTCTGCTTGCTTGGGATTGGGCATACATCCAGTAGCATCCGATATACGGCCGCTCCCAGTGCTAATCCATAACGCAATGTGTGTGCAAATGGAGTTGGATCGAGGATTGCAAGTTGATACACAGACATTAGACCGTTTTGAAGATTTTTGCGCCAATCTCAATCGCTTGGCGTTCGCTTTGCGAGAAACTTGGCTAGACTACCGGTGCGACCTTCTTTCTGATAATAGATTGCTGTTTCGAGCGGTCGAAGCGATTGATGTGGATGATTTGGCACGGGAACTGCGACAGGCTAACGGTGATTGCATAGCAATACACACGGCCTTTCAACACGCCCAACGCGCAGGAGCCGGCTAAAATGAACATCAACAGCTATAACGTCACCGACGTCACTTACCACTACATTGGGTTGCGCGTGTTGGATGGGGTGCCATCTACTTCCATGCGTACCGAACAGATAAAAACTGTCGCTAACAACGTTCTTAAGTTCGTTAGCGACAGAAATCAGAGTTTGATGCTAGCGGCGCCCGGCACGACGTACCAGGAAACCGCAAGAAAAATATGCACGGAGTTGGAGCAATTCGGCTTCGTGAAATCGAAGGGAAAATCAGCCGGGGGCAGATATGCTCTGACAGAATCAGGGCGGCACGTATTGGATCTAATGGCGGAACAAAACACCGTAGACTTGCGGCGCCTCATGGCTCGGATCCACCTGCAAACCTATGACAACCTCCGCGCCGTGGTGCAGAACCACATCGTTGCTGGCCCTGTATGGCGTCCGATAGAAGTCAAGGCAGAACACGTTGGACAGGCGGGCTACCTTGAAACTCTGCTGGCTCCTACCTTTAAGAGCGATGCTTTCTCAGTTGCCGCCGAAATCCGCGCCGAACACGGGGAACAAAGCCCTAGCAAGATTCGCGATGCGTTGCATGACAAGGTCATCAAGCAGTTCTTGCCTGATCAACGAATGGGTGTCGCCAATTTCCGAGGCATGTGCGCTCGTTTGGCGACCTTACGGCT
Source organism: Dehalococcoidia bacterium (assembly GCA_965213725.1). Classification (GTDB taxonomy): domain Bacteria; phylum Chloroflexota; class Dehalococcoidia; order Lucifugimonadales; family UBA3495; genus VXOI01. The sequence goes on along the minus strand of OZ243924.1, from coordinate 36,445 downwards.
CTTGAACCTCCGCCGCGCCACCTTCAAGGGTTGCGAGTTTTACAAGACCTATTCCCCGTGCATGACCAAAACAGGGCAGTATGCCTGGTACACTCCCCTGGAAGTCCAATTATCCTGTGGTAAAATCTACCGGATATTTTTCTGCGAGCCGGATATGGCCGAGAGCGGCAATCAGAACATCCTGCTCAACGCCATCGACAAAGCTATGCTGACGCTGACCCCCGTGGCCGGATACCACGACATCCCCGACCTACGCGACACGGTTTGCGAAGACCTGCTCATTCCTGAGGCCGCGTTTGATGAAGGACTTAACCGCCTTCTGGACCGCAGGCCGTCGCCGCTGTCAGTTGGATTCCACTACGACGGGATTACGGCCAATCGCAAGCCGCTGGTCCGCCGTCAAACCAACCAACTCCACAACCTAATAAGGAGACAGTGATGCTGCAACTTCCCCGGCGGATATCCCAGCCATCTACATCGCCATACGAGAAACTGGGGCTCCGAGATTTGCCCTTTGCTACAGTGCCGGTGATAGACCCCAACAGCATTGACCCGCGTCGCAATGGCGAAATATTCGCTACTTCGTCGGTACAAGCGGAGATTGAAAAATTCGAGCGTTTGCTGATCCGCCCCTCGGATTTTGGCAATCGGGTCAAATTAGCTTCGCTATGGGCCAAAGGGCAAGCCCACCAAGGGCGCGGCATGGGCAAGACGGCCATGTTGCGCTATTTTCAGCGTCGCATCAATCCCGACTGGGGGTACAAAGAATTCGATGGCCGGTTTTCCGCCGTGGTCGTTTACGTAGCGTTTCCCGACCAGGTGGATAGGCGTTGGATGGAGCAACTGGCGTGGGCTGCACTGGTCGACGTTTGCGAAAATGGTGTGCTAATCGCGTCGCGGGCATCGCTGCGGCGGGATGCAATGACCGACGATGAGGTAGAAGCCATTATCAATGTCGATGGTAATACCTGCTGGGAGAACCTCTTGGACGACGCCATTCTGGAAAGCAAGGGGGTAAAGCCGGACGTCATCGACGGTAACATAGAAAGACTGCTGTTGAGCGAAGGTGTGACTCGGTCGGCAGCCCGAGCGCTGGCCAGGGGCGGTTTCGACGACTTTTTGAGGAGCCTCCGACGGGATGGCAACTTCCGCCCATACTACATTCCGCGGGATACGAAAGGGTTGGATTACGCGTGCAACCTTTTCTTCAACGACATTGTACGCTACCTACGGGCCGCCGGCTTCGCAGGTGGATACTTGTTCGTCGACGACATCGAAAACTTGGCTGATAAAATGGCGCGACGACACCAGCTCGAGTTTGCCAAAGAATTGGGCATTTGTACCGTCCGGCCCGGCTACGCCAATTCAGCCTACGGCTTCTTCTCTTGCGTGTTAACTACCCACGATTCGGTCATACGGCGGCTATCGGCGGCCTGGGATGAAGCCGGCCTGTCGTCCTTTGCCCGCCTGAATCCTGACGCCCCAACTTCGGTGGAACTGCCCCTGCCGACGCAGACTCAGGCTACCGCAATCCTCACCGCTCACTTGGATTATTACCGTCTCGACCACAGTGAGGACGGATCCATCAAGCCACTCACTAACGATGGCTTGTCTGCTCTGATGCAAAAAGGGCAACTGCCGCGGGAGTTACTATCTAACGCTGCCAGTACCTTTACACGGGCGGCTGAGAAAGGAGTGTCGTCCATTGATGCCCAGCTAGTGGCTGAGGCGACCGACAGCCAATCCGTTCAGACCTCGCCGGACTACTCGGCCGGCCTCGTTGATTTCACATAGTCCCTACCCCCGTCGAGTCATGCCCATTTACCGCGCGTCCAGATGGATCACATTGCTGCCGCAGGCCCTGCGTTGCTGCCAGAATCAGGCCATTGAGGTTGCCCAAGTCATCGAGGAGCTGATTGAACTTGCTAGGGATATGCGGGAGGCGGCCTCGCGTAAGGACGATGAGGGCATCGCAGTCCCGGAGTGCGCCGTTCTATATTCCAAGGCTTTGGCTCAGAACGGCGTCTTTCGCTGGCGGTCAGGGGATTGCGCCAATCGGTGACTGCCTGGCTATTATGGATCGTCGCTGTCAATCTCCATAGCCCAATCCCGGTTCTCCTTGTACCAGCGCATCAGGCGGGCCACTCCTTCCTCAAATGAAGTGGATGGCGTCCAGCCCAGCAGGCGCCGGGCCTTGCTCACGTCGGCCCACGTGCTGGCAACGTCGGAAGGGTGCCTGGGGCGGTAATCTATCACCGCCTTGCGTCCGGCAGCCGATTCTATGACCGCTATCGCGTCCCGCAGCACTATGGGCGTGGCCGCCCCGATGTTGATTACTTCATATCCCAGCGGCTTTAGCGCCAGTATGGTTGCTTGGGCCACGTCGTCCACGAAGGTGAAATCCCGCGACTGGGAGCCGTCACCGTAAACTGTTATGGGCCGCCCCTCGGCAATCTTTTGCACAAACCGGAAAGGACTCATATCGGGCCTGCCCGCCGGACCGTAAACGGTGAAATAGCGAAGCACCGACACATCCAGGCCGTGAAGGTGATGGCAGGCGTAGGCCAGAACTTCGGCGGCCTTCTTGGACGCTGCATAGGGGGACAAGGGTCGGGATGTCTCCATGTCTTCGGACAGCAGCGGCGTCGCCTGACCGGCGGCGTCGCCGTACACGCTGGAAGTTGACGCCAGCACGAACTTGGGCACGCCATGAGCAGCGCAAGCCCGGAGCAGGTTCAGGGTGCCAGTCAAATTCGCCTGGAAATACGCGGCAGGCTCCAGCACCGACTGGCGCACTCCGGCGCGGGCCGCAAGGTTGATAACCGCCGAGAAGGGCGAGGCGCCGCTTTCGTGTCCTTCCCCGGTGGCGGCGTAGCGGGCGAAAATCTCCTCCGTTTGAACCGTATCGGAGATGTCGGCGCAATGAAAATCGAAGCCGGGGCTGCCCGTCAGCCGCTCCAGACGCCATTGTTTGAGGCGAATATCATAGGCGTGATTGAGGTCGTCCAACCCGGCCACCGCCGTTCCCTGCGCCAAGAGCATCTCGGCCACCTTGGCCCCGATCATGCCCGCGCACCCCGTAACCAGAACCCGTTCCCCGTCTCCGGGTGTTTCCCTTGCTGCCATATTCCTCATTTCGGGACAGGATCCAAACCCGGCGCAACGCAGACTATGATGCTTGTCGAAAGCAACAAGCCATCGCCATCGGGTGCGTCCATTATGACGCAAGGCGCGCCGTCGTTCCAATATGGCGTGGTGGGCATTTTCCTGGCTACGCAAACAGAAACCTTGGCTGCCCCTGCGGTTGTCCGACCGCGTGCCGTTGGGCCTAGCGGTTACCATTGCTGGCGGCGGCGTGGTTGACGGGGCGGTCTGCTGGCGGTAGCATTGGCGCACCTTGCCGGGGCCGCGTCGGTGAGTTCTCGAAGCAGCGGGCTGCGGATGCGGAGTTGTTTGAGAGTGTGGCTGGCAGAGTATGACTGCCCCCCCCCCCCCCCCCCCCCCGACATAACTCAATAACCGGGCTGATCTTCGTCCTGCTGCTGGCGGCCATTTTCGCCCATCTCTGGTTCTCCAGTACTCCAATGCCACTGGGCGGGCCGAACATAATCATCGCTGCTGTGGCGGTCTCACTGGCATCGTCCTATGCTGTGTGGCGCGTTGTCCGTTCTCGGGAACGCTCCGCTGACATTTCCGCTCTGGTCAAGGACTTCCGCCCGGCAATTCCGGTTATCGCCGTGTCGCTGCTGCTTGCGCTATGGATGCTGGCCGTCTATCGGTTCACGGATACCTTCAATACGGTTCTAATGGGGCAGACCCTATTGGGTATCGGCGTCCTGTTTGCGGTGTACCTGTGCGTGGACAGTATCCACCGGGCCAAGCTGATGGCGCTGGCTATCATCGCGGCAACGCTGGTGTCTGCGCTGTGGGGGATGGCCGTGGCTTTCATCGGCGATCCTTTCCTCAGCGTCTGGCTACAAATTGCCACTGTGCAGGATAAAGACATATATCGTATTCTTTATGATGGCAGAATAACCGGATTCGTCCCGTCTGTAGGTACCTTTGCACACCAGTTGGCGGTTGCCATTCCCTTTGCCTTTGCCGCCTTGCTGTGCAGCCCCTTCGGGCGCGGCAAGGCAGCCCGGAGGATCTATGACGCCGCGCTGTTCGTCATACTGATGACGCTGATGTCGGCTTTCGTTTTAAATTCATCCCGAGCCTTATTCCTCGGCTTGGGGCTCAGTGCCATCATCGTTATCTTGCCGTCCCTCACCGTGCCGCGCTACCGGCGGCGGCTGTTATTCATCGTCCCGCTGATGGCCCTCTGGCTGCTCGCGTTTTTCAATCCCGGGTATACTGCTGGCGACGCTATCGGCGACGGTGTCGGCAAGGTCGGCGCTCTCTTTGATCGCGACGGTGCTGCCATTCCCGGCATCAGCAAGCTCGGCGTCGGCACCCCCCCCCCCCCCCCCCGAGACAGAAGCGATGGGCCGTACCTCGGCTACACGATTCGCGGTATTATGCCCCAGGAAGTGTATAGAGTGCAGCTCCGCGCCCGGAAAGACCATGCCTTCGGGCCTGAGACGGAAGTTACCACCACGACGGAGGAGAACGGCAGCATAGCACTCACTTGGCTGAAATCCGCTGACTCCCCAAATATCATCTCCTACCAGTTTCGCCTTCGCCACCACAAAGAAACTGAATGGCGTCCGTGGCGCAACTTCACTCCTTTGAATGCTGAATCCATTGAATGGTCCAACGAAGATATAGGATCGAATACCGACCGCATATTCAGCTATACCGACTGGACCTCCAGAGTCCGTATATACATGGCAACAACGGCGTTGCGGTATTCTTTGGACTATCCGCTGGGGACCGGCATATATCATCCAGACGAATCCCACGTAACCGGGAATCTGGATGCCAGGTCGGTGGAGGAGGTCTTGAGTCTCCCGCCGCATAACCAATTCCTGCATATGATGGTGCTTTTCGGGTTTCCCGGGCTGATTTTGCTTATCCTGTTCTATGTGCTGGTGCTGAGGTCTCTGATGCAATCCTTACGGCTTATCGTACCCTTGCAGAACACGGCTCTCAATTTTCTTATTATCGGCGTCGTTGGAGCATTGGCTGCCTATTCCTTCGGCAACCTCTTCCACACAAGTGGGCCGTTTCTAGGGGGCTGGATCCACTTCTTCATCATCGGCCTAGCGTTCAGCGTCCAGAGGATAGCAGCTTCGTATGAGGTAAATCAGGAGCCGGAGCAGATATGACCGGCCCCGCCGACCCGGAGAAGGGGTATGGGTGGGAGAAGCCGTTTGCCGGGCAGTTGACCGCCTACAACCGCGAGGAATGCGGCCTGGACGTGCGCATCGTCCGCTTCCACAACATCTATGGCCCTCTGGGAACCTACGCGGGGGGAAGGAGAAGAAGGCGCCGGCCTCAACTGCGCGCTGCGAGTGGCTACAGGGGATATAATTGTTCGCTGCGATGCCCACGCCACGCTGCCCCTGGGCTACGTGAGCCGGGCCGTCCGCACGCTGGAGAGGACGGGAGCGGCCAACGCCGGGGGCCGGCAGCATCCCGTAGGAACCGGCCTGTTCCGGTGGGCATGGCGACCACCACGTTCCTGGGCGGCGGCGATGCCCGCCACAGGTTGGGGGGGGGGGCGAGGGGCCCGCCGATACCGTATACTTGGGCTCTTTTCGGCGGGAGGCGCTGGACGCGGTGGGAGGATTCGACCCCGCCTTGATACGAAACCAGGACTATGAGCTCAACTGGCGGCTGCGGCAGAGGGGGGAAACGGCGTGGTTCGACCCCGGGCTGGTGGCTAACTACCGGCCCCGCGGCAGCCTGTGGGCATTGGCGCGGCAGTATTTCGATTACGGGCGCTGGAAACCAGAAGAAAGGTCAAAAACGGCAGAACCCGTCTCAAAGTCTGCCCTTACCCCCTCAATGACCGGGATACGGTATGCCCGGCGTTACGTAAGTAGCCACCATCCCAAAACGGAAGGGAATCAGTGGAGGGGCTTGGTCCCGCAATGAAAGCTCATTGAACATGAAGGCCAAAGGGTTAAACTAGCAGAAACCGAAGTGGTTTTCACGCAACAAACCCTTGAAACCGGGGAAGCCCGTATGAAACTGGGGGAGACGCGCCCCAAACCCGCATCCGTCCGGTACAACGACTGGCGCCAGGTCGCGGTGGAGCCGCTGGATACATTCACGCCCACCATGCCGGTCAGCGTCATTATCCCGTACTACCAAACGCCCGCCGAAACGCTGGCGAGGACACTGGCGGCCTTGGAAGGGCAGACCTACCCGCGGGAGCTGTTCGAGGTAATAATCGTTGACGACGGGTCGGAGCCGCCGCTGGAGCAGCCCCGCACCACCTCGCTGGACGTCAAGGTGGTGCGCCAAGAGCGCTGCGGGTTCGGGGCTGCCAGGGCGCGCAACGCCGGGGCACGGGCGGCGGCTCACGACATTATGCTCTTTCTCGACAGCGATATGCTGGCTGAAGCGTGCTGGGTGGCGGAGCACGCCCGCTGGCATCACGCCGTCTCCGATGCCCTGACCTTGGGATGGCACAACTATGTCACTGTGGATGGCATTGACGCGGAGACAATCCGGTGCCGGCCCGGGCCGTTGCGAGAGCTGTTTTCAGGCAGGCCGGTGGACCCGCCCTGGACTGCAAGCCACCTGACCAGAACCAACAACCTGACTTCACGTTCTGACGACTTATTCCGTATAGTGGAAAGCGGAAACCTGGGAGTCAGCAGGATGTTTTACGAGTTGACCGGCGGGTTCGACGAATCGTTCACGCGGTGGGGGATGGAGGACATCGAGTTCGGCTACCGCGCTTATACCTGCGGCGGATTGCTCGTGCCGGTACGGGATACCTTCGCCTGGCACCAGGACCGTTGGAGGGAAGGCCGAGAAGCCAAGGAGCGGAGTCTCCGGCTCCAGCGCAGGAAGGCGGCGCAGCTGATTGCCCACCCCGGGTTCCGCAGCAAACAGCCCGGCCGCGTCTTCAAGGTGCCGCAGTACGTGGTGACGATAGATGCGGGGCATAGCCCGGACGACCAAGTCATCAGCACTGCCGTCAACATCTTGGCCGATCAGGAGCATGACTTGGTGGTGAGGGTCGAAACGTATGCGAGTAGCGATGCCGAGCTGATGGAACGGCTCCGGGACGAGTTCGGCGCGGACTCACGGGTGCACATCGCTCCTTCCCGTTCCGCCCTCGACGAATTTCCGGCGTCGCCGTTCCAAGTCACGCTTCCCGCCGCCGTGTTCGCCAAGGACTTGGTGCACCGGCTGCGAGTTAGGCTGGGGGACGCGGCCATCGCAACCTCGACTCTCCCTGACGGCAGCACAGTGTCAATCGCCCTATCGTGGGTACTGCATCGGGCCCGCCGTACCGGGGGCTGCCCCGCCGACTTCGGCGAGGCGCGGACGATACCCGCCAAGGCGCTGAAGCCCAGGAGCGCCGGGCCGGTGGACTATCGCTTCCAACGGGATACCCTGCTTTGCTGGATGCGGGACATCCGCACCCCGGCGGGCGCTTGGTCATTCCTGAAGGGCTTGTACGTCGCGCTGCGGTGGCGCGCGGCCATCAGGCGGTAGGAGGCTTGGATGACTCCCAAACCAGCATCCGTCCGCTACAACGACTGGCGGCAGGCGGCGGTGGAACCGCTGGATACGTTCACGCCCACCCTGCCGGTCAGCGTGATCATCCCCTACTACCAGACGCCCGCCGAGACGCTGGAGCGAACGCTGGCGGCGCTGGAAGGCCAGACCTACCCGCGAGATATGTTCGAGGTGGTAATCGTGGACGACGGGTCGGAGCCCCCGCTGTCCCGTCCCCGCTCGACGCCGCTGGACGTCAGGGTGGTGCGCCAAGAGCGCCGCGGATTCGGGCTGGCCCGGGCGCGAAACACCGGCGCCCGGGCGGCGGCCTACGGCATCCTGCTGTTTCTCGACAGCGACATGCTGGTCGAGACGAGTTGGATGGCGGCCCATGCCCGGTGGCACCACGCCGTCTCCGACGCCCTGACCCTGGGGTTGCGCGCCTCCGTGTCGGTGGACGGCATCGACGCGGAGACGATACGGCGCCGGGCCGGGTCGTTGGCAGAGCTGTTTTCGGCCTGTCCGGCCGACCCGCCCTGGGCTGATGGTAACATATCCATAAAGAATGGTCTGCTTTCGAGGGCTGATGACCTGTTCAGGAGGATACTCGGCGGAAATTTCGGAGTAAGCAGGGATTTCTACTGGTCGGTGGGCGGCCACGACGAATCGTTTAGCCGATGGGGCGGGGAAGACACTGAGTTCAGCTACCGCGCCTATACCCGCGGCGGGTTGCTGGTGCCAGCCCAAGACGCCCTGGCCTGGCACCAAGGCCGCCGGAACGAAGACCGGGGCGCCAAGGAGCAGGCCGCCCGGCTCCAGTGCGGGAAATTAGCTCATCTGATCGCCCACCCCGCCTTTCGCGGCAACAGCCCCGGCCGTAGCTTCGAGGTGCCGCAGTACGTGGTGACGATAGGCGGGGGAGGGCCGCTCGACGCGGTGGCCCGGGCCGTCGTGGACCTCCTGGCAGACCGGGTGCATGACTTGGTGGTCAGAGTCGAAACGCCCGCGCGGGACGAGGGGCCGCGATTGCAGTATCTCCGGGAGATGTTCGGGCCGGACCCGAGGGTGCGATTGGCTCCCTCACCGTCAGCCCTTGACGAGTTTCCCTCGTCGCCCTTCCACGTAACGCTTCCCGCCGGCGTCGTGTTCGCTAGGGGCTTGGTGCATCGTCTGCGGGCCCGGCTGGGAGACGCGGTCAGCGCGACCTCAACTCTCCATGATGGCAGCGCGGTGTCCATCACCCGGGCATGGGCGCTCCACCGGGCGCGCCGCGCCGGGGGCAGCGCCGCCGACTTTGGCGACGCCAAGACCATACCCGCCGCTAGGCTAAAGCTCAAACCCGCCAAGCCGGTGGCCGGCTTTGGGGAGCCGGCGGGCTATCCTGCAAAATGGGACATCCTGCTCGACCTGGTACGGGACACCCGCAGCCCCGCAGAGGCGTGGTCACTGCTGAAGTGGCTGGCCGGCCGGGTTTGGTGGAGGACGGCCATCAAGCAACGGATGGCTTCGTGGCATCTCCGACGCTGGGGCAAGATGTGGCTCAACAGATGATTGGAGCGACTCCGGTGTGGGCCCGCTTGCTCAACTTGCGCAACAGAATGCGGGAGAGTCATGGCCGAGTATGGGCATGGTTCTTCCTGAAGCGATTGGCGGTCGAGGGTTGGCGGCGGTCGCCCTCCTGGGAGAGGGTGGCTTGGTGGCAGCTCCGAAACTCGATGCTGAGCCGCTGGATACGGGCCAAACCGCGGCGGGCGATGAAAACGGCGGGCGAATTGACGCCGTCCTTTGACCTGCGGGCTTACAACCCGGTCGGGTGGCGGCGCGACGCCAGCGGCGAGACGGCGGCGCTGGGGCCGGTCGAGAAGCTGCCGTCCGGGGTTCAGGCGCACCGGGTCATTCCCCGGAGCAACCTCCGTCGGCTTCGCCAAGTTCACCGCTTGGAGGACGTGGCCGCTTTCCACCCCGACGCCGTTGCGCGGGCCGACAAACTGGCCCGCCTGGCCGCCGCCGGGGTGGTGGTCCATCTGGTTGACGGCGATGAACGCCTGCGGCACCTGCTGGGCGATGAGCTTCACCGGCTGATGACCTCCGACATGATAGGCATTGACGCTCACGCCCGCGAACTGCTCAGCATCAGGATGCGCCGCGCCGCTTTGCGGGAGCATTCGTCTTGGGCGCGCGCCCGGCGGCTTGGGCCGGGGGGTCTGCCCTCGGTGTCGGTGTTGCTGGCTACGAAACGCCCCGGATTTTTGCGGTGGAGCCTTGATTCGGTAGCCAGACAAACCTATCCTGATCTGGAGTTGGTGCTGGCGCTGCACGGCGAGGGCTTCGGGGATGCCGAGGGGCGCGTTGCCGAACTGCCGCATCCGGTGAAGGTGCTGCCAATGCCCGCCAGCGAGCCGCTGGGCGCCGTGCTCAACGCGGCCACGGAGGCATCGAGCGGGATGCTGCTGACCAAGATGGACGACGACGACGTGTACGGCGCCGGCCATCTGTGGGATCTGGTGCTGGCGCGGGAGTATTCGGGCGCGAACCTAGTGGGCAAATTTCACGAGTTCGTATATCTGGCCGAGTCTGACCAGACCGTTTACCAGCACCACGGAGGCAACGAACGCTACACCACGGGGAGCCTGGACGGGGGCACGATGCTGATTTCACGGAATGACCTAGCCCGCGCGGGCGGCTGGCGGCCGGCGCCGCGACACGTGGACGAGGCACTGTGGAAGGACGTCGTCCGGGCCGGCGGGCGGCTCTACCGCACCCATGGGGCAGGTTTCATGCTGGTGCGGCACGGCCAACGCCATACTTGGGAAATGTCGGACGACTATTTCCTCGGGCAGGCCCACAGGGTAATCCCCGGCTGGAACCCGGCTCTGGCCGGAATTGATGATCTGGAACTGCCGCATCCGGTTCTGGACCTGGAGCAGGCCGGACATTCAGGAGCGCGTGGGCATGGGTACTGAGGACTCGCCGGTATCGCATACCGCCAACGATTTTCCCAGAACGATTTGGATGCTCTGGCACCAAGGCTGGGAAAACGCGCCGGAACTGGTGAAGCGCTGTCTGCGCTCCTGGCAGTACCACAACCCCGGCTGGACCATCCGCGCTCTGGACGCGGAAACCCTGCCCTCCTGGATTGATCTGAGCGGCTTCTCTGCTGTGCCGGACAGGGACATCACCCTACACCTACAGGCCCTGTCTGACATCGTTCGCCTTGGCCTGTTGAATGAGCATGGCGGCGTCTGGGCCGACGCCACCACCTTCTGCCGCCGCCCGCTGGACGATTGGCTCTACGACCACCTGGACAGCGGGTTCTTCTCCTTCGAGCGGGGGGGGGGGGCGATCGGGTGGTTTATGGCCGCCGCGCCGGGCAATCCGCTGGTGAATACCTGGAGGCGCGAAGCGTATGCTTACTGGAATGACTCCCCGCCGCAATTGTGGCTGTCGCAAGCAAACCGGACCTTCATCTGGAGGCTGATGGAAGCCGCCTATAGCTCAAAGAATCGGCGACTGCGCCGCGCCGTTGATTATCCGTTGTGCTGTCTTGGGATGTTCCTGCGTACATTCCCTGGGTTGACTGTATCGCCGCTGTTCAGAAAAGTTCTCAAGATCTCTCCCTACTACTGGCTTTATTTCATCTTCAGAAAATGCTACAAAAGGCACGAGCGCTTCCGGCAAATCTGGGACCGGACGCCGAAGGTGAGGGCGACCGGGCTTATCGAGCTGGGCGGGCTTGCCGGACTGGTCAAACCCCTTTGCGCCGACAGGAAGCGGGAAATCGACGAGTGCCTGACGCCGGTGTACAAGCTGAACTGGCGGCTTGACTTGGCGGAAGCCGCGCCCGGAACCTTCCTCGACTACCTGCTGGCGACGGTTCCGGGGGATGACGCCGCGCTGTGATAAACCGCCGTCTGAAACAAGCTGCCGCCCTCGGCGCGGTGGCGCTGCGGCATCCCGGCGTGGCCGGCGACATCGGGGCCGGGTTGTTGCGGGGCCGGTTCGGAGCGGCGCGGCGGATGGCCTACACGGTTACAGAGCCGCCGGAAACTGGCGTCGCCGTCTCTCCCGAATACCGTTGTCTCTGGATACGCAACATCAAGGTGGCGCCGGAGAGCATCCTGACGCTGCTGCGCGGCGCCGAACCCAGTGCCGAGAGATTTGTCAACAAGAGCGCCGCCGACGTTTGCGCCCGGAAGCGCGGAGCTATTATAGTTTCGCCTTCGTCCGGCACCCCTTCGACCGGGCCCTCTCCTTCTACTCGGACGTATTCCTGTCTCCCGAGACCTATACGGGAGAGCAGCGCCTCCAACTGCGCCTCGCTGACGGACGCCTGCCCAACTTCATCGGCTGGCAGCCCGAAATAACCTTCAGCGAAGGAATACGGCGCCCCTATCTTTTGGATAGCCGACGAACTATCCAAGACACTGCCGGCGGAACCGGCGCCGAGGCGCCGCGCCAGCCTGTAACCGGTACCCGGATTCGGCTCGTGCCCACAAGGATCAGGCTTGGAATGATCGACACATCAAAACGCCGTCTGAAACAAAGCGCCGCCCTCGCTTCGATACTGCTTCAGCACTCCGGCATCGCCGGCGATATAGCGGGTGCGTTGTGGCGCGGGCAATTCGAGACTGCCCGGCACATGGCGCGGACACTGGCGCGGACGCCCGACACCCGAGCGGAAAAGATCATCTCCCGTAAGTACCGCTATCTCTGGGTATGCAACCCCAAGGTGGCGTCTCGGAGTATCATAGCCGCACTGTGCAGCGGGGACCCCGACGCCGAAATCATTAAAAACAAAAGCGTCTCCGAGGTCTATGCGCTGTATCCCGAAGTGTCTGACTACTTTAGCTTCGCCTTCATCAGGCATCCTTTCGACCGGGCCCTCTCGTTATATTCGGAAATTCATTTATCCCCCGAGAGCTATCAGGGAGCGCAGCGCCAGCACAAAAAGGAGAAACGGCAGACATTCTTCGACTCGTGCTATGGGCTGGCGGAGGCCAGCGGTTTCGACGCTTACTGCCGGTGGCTGAACACTCCATTCGGATCGGATATGTGCGCCGATAGGCATTTTCTATCCCAGCATCTCCAGATACGCCGCGACGATGGACGCCTGCCCGATTTCATCGGCCGCTTGGAGAACGTTGACCAGGACATGAAGCGGGTTGCCATGAAGGTAGGTATGCCGCCGCCGGAACCGCCGATGCTGAACACGATGTCCGGATGGCAGGTGGAGCAGCCGGAGGCGCTGGAAACCGCGAGGCGCGCCATGCGCGCTCACCTGACGGAACGGAACCGGGCGTTGCTGAGTACACGGTATGCCGCCGACCTGGAGCTGGGCGGCTACTCGCCGGACCGGGGCGGCTGAGGAAAGTGTGGAGCGTGAGAGCATGATTTCTGCGCTTATCCTCAACTGGCAAAGACCGTACAACTTGCAGAACATCATTCTTCCGATACTGGAAAAATGCTCCCGCATCGACGAGATTATCATTTCTCATGGCAGAGAGGATACGGTTTTCGATTACAAGAGCGGTCATTGCCACCTGGTGCACCGGCACGACTACGGCAACGTCAACCGGGAATACGGCATGGCGCGGCGGTTTCTGGCGTATGACGATGCCCGTAAGGGCATCATCCTGTCCCTGGACGGCGACATCGTTATTCCCGAATCGAGCCTGTCCGCGCTGTGCGAAGAGTTTGCCCAGGCCCCGGGCCTCATCCACAGCCTCTACGGGGGCAACCCCGACGGGAAATTGCGTTACACTGCCAATATGCAATTCGGTGAGGCTGCCTACGCCATAGTCTGCGCTGCGTCGCTGCCGAAACGCCTGTCAAACCTGTTTTTCGAGTATGCGCCACTGGCGGCTGGACTCGCAAAATATAAACCCTGGCCGTTCTGGGAGGTCGAAGACCTGTTCATGTCATTGGTCGCAATCAAGACCAACTGGCGCTTGAACCGCGCGTATCCGTTCCAGCGCGTCGAGCTGCGAATCCGAGGCCAGGAAGCACCACCTGCGATTTCCGATTCCGTTACGCATCTCCGGGAGCGCAGCCTGTTTCGCAACTCGCCATCCCGGCGCTGGGAGTCGGCGACTTGGTCAAGACTTCTCCCGGTTACTCGGCCAGGCGCCGCCTCAAGATGTCTCTGGGCAGACTGCTGCGCTGAAATAAGTATCCCTGACTTGAATCATGTCCGGGTCGGGTATTGGCGTGTATGGCCTCTGGGAAGTGGATGCAATCCCTGATTGCGCGGGTGCTTTCGGCTTCGGAACGGCGCGTGGCCCGGCAGAGCTTCTGGATGGGCGCCTCGCTAGCGGTCGAGGTGCTGACCGGGCTGGCAACGGTGGCCCTGACCACCCGGATTCTCGGACTGGAGGGATTGGGCGTCCTGGCCGTCATCGCTGCCATTGCCGGACTCATCTACGGATTCGCGGTCATGCCGGGCGGCGGCGTCGTTACCACCTTCGTAACCCGGGCCGTGGCTGAGGGCCGTTACGGGGAGGCGGCGCGGGTATTCCGTTTCGCCCTGGCCGCTTCCCTGGGGTTGGCGCTCCTTGCCTACGCCGTCATCGCCTTCCTCGCCTTCACCGCCGCCGGTATGCTGGAGATTGACCCGGCCCACAAGAACGCAATGCTCCTCTACGGCCTCTGCGGCCTCTTGACTTCTGTACACGGCGAGTCGCGGACGGCGTTGCGGTTGGCCGACCGGATGCAGTCCTACTTGGCGGTCACTGTCGCCAGCCGAGGGACCGGAGCCGGACTGCTGGCGGTGGTGTGGCTGACCGGGGGCGGGCTGACCGAGGTTGTCCTGGCCTACGTTGCCTCGGCTGCGGTGAACGGCTTGGGGATGTTCGCCGCGGCGGCGGCTGCCGCACCCTTGGCGGGACTGGCGGGCTTCCTGCGCTCGGCATCCCTCAAAGTCCCCCCGGACGTGGCGCGGTTCCAGGCCGCAACCTTCTGGGGGGCAAGCATAGACGCGCTGGTCAATAATATGGACACCATCCTGCTGGCGCATTTCACCGCAGCCGCCGACGTGGGGCTGTACCGGGCGGCGCGGGGAATTGTGGAGATAGCAAGACGCGCCATCGGATTGGTACCCAACACGGCCCAGCCCGAATACAGCCGGCAATGGTACTCAGGGCAGGGGGCGGAACTGCGCCGCTCCGCCTTCCGCTTTACCGTTTGGTCAATGACGTTATTCATCGTGGGATTCGGGCTGCTGGCCGTCTTTCGCGAACCCATAATCCGGCTCCTTCTGGGCGGCGAGTTCTCCGGCGCGGCCCCGTTGCTGCTGATTCTAATTCTGGGCGCGCTCCCGGTGGCCGCCGCGTTCAGGATGCTTCCGGCAGCGGCGGGGCGCGTCTGGCCGCCCCTGGTAACGGGGACAGCAGCGTTGGCGGTCTTCCTCCCCGCCATGCTGTTGCTGGCCCCGGAATACGGCGCTACCGGGGCGGCTTGGGCCAGAACGATGTTTGCTCTGACCGGCTTGCTGCTCGTAACCCCCTTCGCCTTCGCGGTGCTGCGCCAGAGCTACCGCCTGCGGCAGGTGGAGGGCCAGGGGGAGGCGGAGTAGCCGCAGTCGCGGACTATGGAAATCAATCGGGCCGGGCCGGTTCTGTTGCGTTTTGCGGGGTAGTGGATAGAATCATACCGTTGTGTGCTGCACTGAGGGCAACCGGCTCAAAAAGCCAGCCCCCGCCGGTTGAGCGAGGGCTGGCCGGTTCCCGGCTGGACGGAGTGCTACCGGATTACCCGGAGTTTGCCGGAAGCCTGCTTTTCCTTCTCATATGTAGGCTTGCTTCTGCTGATTCGCAATCACAGGGGCCAGATGTTTCGACGCGTTGCGAAGGCCAGCAGCCACAAGCTCAAACTCATCCGGGTCGTCTGGATAACTCGGATCCCGGGCCCAGTAAGCCACCAAGTCATCGTTTTCTTCAACCAGGGTCGCAACATCTTTACCCTCGCCAATGACCAGGGTATCGGTGTCGGGGCAGTAGCCGTCGTTTGTTTCCAGCGGCAAGTGGCTACTGATATACAGCAACTCCAGGGTGCTGGGCTTGTAATCGCTGTCAGGATGGATATCCATGATGGTGCCAGAGTATGAAACAAGGGTAACACTATCGGACGACCCTTGACCTGTGGATATGTAGATGCAGTCATCCACAGCGGAGTACCCTACTCGCAAGCTCATTTTCGCTCCTCGAAATTCTTGTATATTCCGTCCCGGCAACGTTTCTCGAAATGGGCAAGGTTGCCTTCCTGCCATGACTTGGTTGCGTAGTCGTCCAAGTGGGCCGTGACTATCCTTTCATAGTTACTCGAGGTCGCTACCGCCATCATACGGTCTTTGCCCTCCCACCTGACCTTGCCCCAGCGTGTCCACCCCGGCCGTTTATCCATAACGCTGAGAGTGATACACCGATACCCCCAGCCATCCAGTACTTGTACTATCCGTTCCTTTTGCTTGTTCCGGCTAGCAAGTCAAAGCAGTCTCTGACCGGCTGGCCCAGAGCCTCTTCGACCTTGGCAAGGATTTGCGCGGCGTATATCCCTCTTGTGCCGCCTCCATCCACCGCCAAGATGCTGAAGTCCCTTTTGGGGGACGTCGGATGCTGCATCCAGTCTACATTATACACGATAAGTTCCTTGCAGACCGCCATTGACTACGGCTTGGTTATTGATTATCATCAGATCGCCACGAGTGAAACAATGTTTTGCTAGGGTTACGGCTAAGGTAACTCAGGAATTGTTACAATGTCAAAACGTTCTTCCGAACCGTAGCTGTACCCGGACGCCCTGGAGCTCAGTATTGCCCCAGCTTACTGCTTCAGTATGGTATGGTTCCTTCGCAGCTAAAGCGTCCCCTCCCATCGAAAAGTTCGCAGTACAGCACGCCTAGGCCCACCATATCCCCGCTGGCATCCTGTCCCGGGAGGCCCGGCTCTTTGTCGCCTTTCTTGCTTCGCGGCCCCTGACATTCTTCCGCTGGCTGGCCCGTTTCGGGTAGACCGGCGGCTGTCTAAGCTGATTCGATTTCCGCAGCGGCCCCTATAGATCCGCTAGGATTCTCTGTCTCCAATTTGCTGTGGAGGTGAATTTTCGCGCCTAGACTGTCCGAAGGAAATCGCATGAGTTGAGGTGATTAAGGATGCAGCAACTGCTATCGTTCCCCAGGTTCTTGGTCTTGTCCATACTGGCGGCGGCGGTCACGCTGTTGCTGGTGATGGGGGCCTGCTCCGGCTCGGAACCGACGCCCACCCGGGCGCCCCGGCCCACCCTCGCGCCGCTGCCCACCACTACCCCAACCCCGCCGGGAGGCGCGGCGACGCCCGAGTCCGGCACCAGCGGTATGGTCGTTCCGGTAAGTCACGCCGAGCCGTCCATCCGGGAGCTGGAGCTGAACCGGCGCACCCTGTTCGTCACCGTTGGGGCCGAAATTAGGTGGACCAACGATGACCAGGTCGCCCACACAGTGACCAGCGATGACGGCTGGTTCAACCGCCAGGTAAATCCGGGGGAAACCTTTTCCTGGCAGCCGGCCCGTTCAGGCATTTACCGCTACCACTGCGAAATCCACAACAACATTCACGGAACAATCATCGTCTCCGAGGGCGGCGCCGTGGCGCCGGTTTATTTCCAGGGCCGTTCCATCCCCCAGTATTTCGCCGATAGCTGCGGCGGATGCCACGGGGCCAGCCGCGAGGGCGGCACCGGCCCGGCCTTGATTCCCGGCCGCCTCACCGCCAACGATGATTTCTACTTCGACGTTATCAAGAACGGGAGTCCCGGCACAGTTATGCCCGGCTGGGGCAATCTGGGCCTCAGCGACGAGGAAATCTGGGGGCTGGTGGGTTATATGCGCAGCGAGGCCGAGGCTGCCGCAGTGGAATGGGGCGTCGAACAGATCGCCAACTCGCTGATGGTGCTGCGGGACGAAGCCACACTGCCCGACGCCCCCCGGCACGACGGCAATATGGACAACCTGATGCTGGTGACCGAAAGGGAGAAGCGGAGCATCGCGGTCATTGACGGCGACACGCACAATCTGCTGGGCCATATCGCCGCCAGTTACCGCGCCCACGGTTACGCTTTCGACCCCGCCAGCGAGCGCTGGGCCTACAACGTGGGACGCGACGGTTGGGTGTTCAAGATTGACCTCTACACCCTTCAGGCCGTCCGGCAGGTGCGGGTGGGGCACGATTCCCGCGGGCTGGCGATTTCCGATGATGGCAAGTACATCATCGCCGGGAATTACATCCCCAACTCGGCGGTAATTCTCGATGCCGCCACCCTGGCCCCGCTGAAGGTCATCACCACCGAAGGCGTGGATCCGGACGGCGAGTTCGTCCAGTCCCGGGTGGCGATAACCAGCGACGTGTCCCCGGATCTGGCAGGCCCCTACTTCATCATCGGACTGAAAGAGGCCGGGCAGGTCTGGCGAATTGACTATTCCCAAGACGATTTCCCCATAGACAAGGTGGAGGACGCCGGGCGTATCCTTCACGACGGCTTTCTCAGCCCGGACAACAAGCGATTCTACCTCGCCTCGCAGACCGACAACTGGATGACGGTCATTGACGTTGAGAATTGGCGGATAGTGGAGAAAATCTCCACGGGCGCAGCGCCCCATCCCGGCTCCGGCGCGGCGTGGGAAGCCGACGGCACCACCTACGGCGCCACAGTCCACGCCGGCGAGGGCAAGGTCACCATCTGGGACTTGGGCAGCAACGAAATCATCGGCACGGTTCCGACCGCCGGCCCGGGCCTGTTCATCCGCTCCAGCGAACACAGCCCCTATGTCTGGGCCGACGCCCTGTTCGGCAGCCCGCCCAACACCACCACCGTCTTTATGAAGGGAAAGCCCTTTGAGGTAGTGGACGTCATCGAGGAAGGCGTGATGACCCTGCATCCAGAGTTCACCGTAGACGGCGAGTACGTCTACATCAGCGACTGGAAGGGCAACGCCGTAAGGGTTTACGATGCGGCAACTCTGGACAAAGTTGCCGAGATAACCGATGTCACCACGCCCACGGGGATATTCAACACCTCCCGCCGCACTGAGACCCTGGGCCACTAGGGGCCGAATCACTGGCCCGGGCCAAACGGACAAGGGTTCCCTCTCCCCATGGAGAGGGAACCCTATGTATTCAGACACGAGCGCGGTCACTGGAAGGACGCTGCGCGAAATCTTTCAGAGGCAGGATTCCGGGGCCGGCAGGCGGTCGGCCCCGGCCCCTTCTAGCTCGCGTCCGTCTGCTGGTGGCGGCCTATGTAACCGATGATGACCTGCCGCAGGTCATCATCCCAGTTGAAGGCAATGCGGATGGTGTAGCGGGCATCGAAATTGGTGCCTTTGCCAATGTGTTCCGCCAGCCGGTAGGTCTTGCCGAAAGCGTTGGCGGTGTAGGATTTCCGGTAGCGCGACAGAGTGGTTTCTCCCTGGTCGCCCTTGTACCACCAGCCGCAGGCTTCCTTGATGGACTGGTCAAAGTTGGTGACCCGCAACTGCCCCATCTTGGACTTGTAGTAGGTGGTTGCCAGCCATTGCAGGGCTTCCCACACCTTTTCCGGCCGCATGAAGGGGTTGGAGGCGATGTTGGATTCGGAGTTGGGGGCGAAGGTCAGCTCTCTCCTGAACCGTTGCCGGGCAAGGTCCACGGCGGCGTTGACGCTTTCGACCTTTAACCCGGCGTCCGTCTCGCCTTCCGGGAGGCCCTCCCTTTCCGATAGATAGGCCAGACGCCAAGACTCTTCCATTTCCTGGCTGTCATAGAGTTCCGTCTTCAGGATTTCCACTTCATCGCGCAGGCCGTCGTTTTCCGACTGAAGAGCGGTTACGTTATCACGCAGGCCCTGATTCTCCGACTGCAATGCAGCGTATTCGGTGGTGGAGACGCCGGGCAGCTCTGCCGCCGCGTGCGTTTCCGCCTGGGACGGCCCGGCGGCGGTGCGAGCTTCCTGGGGCGATTCGGACGGGGACGGCTCAGGAACCGGGGGCGGCTCGACCGGCGCAGGCGCCGCGCTGCCCGCCGGAACATCCGGTTTCGGTGGCGCAGGCCGGTTGGGGCCGGGGCCGTCCGGGGGCTCGGTCATCAGCCGCTCTAATTCCTGCGCGGTTTCCAGAATCAGGGGCTGCAACTCGTCCCGCTGGCGGATTCGCTCCCGCTCCTCGCTGATGCTGGGGGCGCGGTCGTGAATGGGCCGGTACTCGGTCAGCAGCGACAGCAGCTTTTCGGCTGAGCGCAGGGCCGCCGCAGTATCGGCCTCGCGGGATACCTTTTCCGCCGCCCATCCTTGGGTATCCTGCTCAAAGAAGGACAGCAATTCGGCAAACTCATCCCGGAGCGACCGGAGAACCGCGTCGAAATCCTCGGCCCACTCTAGTTCCGCTTCTTTTTCCTTGACCAGCAGGGATACCGATTCGATAAAGTTGGGTATCACATCCCTCCAGTCGGGGGCGGTTGGAGGCAGGGCTTTCAGGATATCCAGAAATTGGTCAAGGCATTCGCCCACGGAGCCGGCCATTTTGTCAGGCTCGCTTTCTCCCGCCGCTACCGGCACTCGCCCGGTTACGAAGCACAGCATAAGCGCCGCATCGTCTTCGCTGATCTCGTCTGCAACATTCTCTTGGATGAACTTGTCTCTTTGAGAGCGCCAGTCGTCTATGGGCCAGCGCTGACGGAACTTTCCTGATTGGAAGTCCGGGTACTCTGCCGCCAATCCGGCGTTTTTCAGATGGTCGGCAATCTTGTCGCGCAGCGCCGATTGAGACTCGGCCCAAGCCCGCAATACCGCTCCGGCCAACTCCGGGTGCAAGTCCAGGATCTGTGAAATCGGCCCCCGCAACAGAGTATGGGGCGCCTGATGGGGGGCCCGATAGCCGTTTACCCTAATTCGGCTCTTCTGGATAGCGGAATTGAGGGCGCTGCTTGCCTCACTGGATAAATTGCCGCGAAAACTGAGCGCACGGCTCACCACTTCCTCGCGGTACGCCTGGCTCATCACCTCATACACCGCATTGAACTGGAGACTCTTTTCGTCGGATAGTCCGCTGCCCGGCATCTCTGTACCGCTCCGGCTTTTGTCGTCAAGGCCCTCTGGCAGGCCGCAGGGAATCTGAATTATATCTTAGATTAAGCCGGGGGTAACGGGCAATCGGCGTCTGCCTGAAGGACAAAGCCAAGGGCGCGAATTGACAATGCCGGGGCTATCATTCAGAATCACCCCAGCCTTTCCCGTATGAGATAGGAGGAGTCTCATTATGTTGAAAATAGGCCACGTGGTAGTGCGCCCAGGCCGACGCCACGGCGACGACCCGGTGGAGATTCCCGTCCCCGAAGAGCTGGAAACCGTTCCCGGCATCCCCATGGTGCGCAAGGACGTGGATTTCTACAGCCGGGAGTATCCCCTCCAGCGCCAGCAGGTGGAACACGCCGCGGATACCGAGTGGGCGCCCACCGTTGGCACCACGGCGATGCAGAAGTACCACCATGAGCATCAAGCGGTGATGGAGCAGTTCTACCCGCTGATGAACCGAACCGGCGACCTGCCGCCCACTGGCATGCCCACGGGCGAGGACGTTACCGACCTGATCCGCAACAAGGCGCGGGAGATGGGCTATCTGGAAGTGGGGTTCACCGCCCACGACCCTCGCTACATCTACCAGGACCGCAAGGATCACGTTAAGTTCGGCAACGCCGTCTGCCTGGCTCTAGAGCAGGACTACGCCGAAACGCAGACGGCCCCCAGCATGGCCGCCGAGCATGGACACTACGGCACCTACGAGATTCAGGCTCCGATGGGTTTGGAGATGGTGGATTTCATCCGCTCGCTGGGCTACGGGGCGCAGTTGCACGGCCCCAGCAACCACAGCGCCGCCACCATCCCCATGTTCGTCGCCGCCGGGCTGGGCCAGTTGGGGGCCAACGGGCAGTTGCTCACTCCCCACGCCGGCGCCCGCTGCCGTCTCCAGATCATCACCACCGACGCGCCGGTCGCCTACGATGAGCCGGTGGACTACGGTTTCCATGCCTTTTGCCAAGTCTGCCAGGTCTGCGTCAACCGCTGCCCTGGCCGCGCCCTGATGCGCGAAAAGATATGGTGGCGCGGCGTGGAAAAGAACAAGCTCGTCTACAAGCGCTGCCGCCCGGTTATGTCGCGCTACGAGGGCTGCGCCATCTGCATGAAAGTCTGCCCCATCAACAAGTACGGGGCCAAAGCGGTCATGCAGCATTACGCCCAGACCGGGCAGGTGCTGGGCAAAGGCACCCACGATCTGGAAGGCTACACCCTGCACGAGGAAAGCACCGGCAAGTACGCCACCGGCTACTTCGGCCCCGGTGAACTGCCCACCTTCAACGCCGAATTCTTCAAGATTCCCAACGGCACCCGCGAAAACGCCGCGCTGGAAGACCTCATCGAATACATCAAGGGGCACAAGGGAGACCTCCAGCGGACCGAGGACGACGAAAGGTTGTTTGATTTCCGCGACCGGCTGAAGGCCATCGTCTCTGGCGAGAGCGTCAGCGACAGCACGATGTTCTAGCGGGGCGCGCAAGACTCCCTGGCTTGACGTTATGGGGCGGGTTTCCAACTCGCCCCTACGCGCGTGGGAGAAACCGGGGAAACAGCCGGAGGTAACTTGCCTGTGAAGCAATCATGGTGGGCCGAGGGGGAATTGTTCGAGGGTTGCAACTGCAACCTGTTATGCCCCTGCCATATCACCTTTCGCCAGCCACCGACCAACGGCTACTGCGATGCTATCTGGGGCGTGGCATTCCGGCAGGGGCGTTTCGGAGAGGCGGAGCTGGCCGGGCTGGGAGCGGTGATTTTCGTCCATTCGCCAGGGCCGACTATGGCCGACGGGGACTGGACTTCAGTGTTGTATATTGACGAGACAGCCACCGATGAACAGTCCGCCGCGCTCCAGGCCATCTTTGGCGGGGCGGCCGGCGGCCCTTGGGAGATTCTGGGCCAGTTCTACCGCGGCGGGCAGTTGACGGCAGTGCGGAAAGCGCCGCTGGAAATCACCATAGACGCCACGGCCCGCACCCTCCGCGCCTCCGGCCAAGTGCTGCTGGAGGTGCAAGCCATACGGGGCGCCGACCGCGAGGGGCTGGCGACCATCAGCAACCTTCGCAACGTGATTCATGGCCCCATCCACACCCTCGCCCGCTCTAACCAGAGCATCCGCGACGAAACTCTTTCGTGGGAAGAGCAGGGCAAGCATGGGCTGTACAGCCGCTTCCGGTGGGAGGGATAGCGTCTGAATCAGGGAGCAGCTACGCAGTGTCCTTTATTCACCCAGCAGATCGCGGAACACACGGCCTTCCTTCATCACCAGCCGGATGCGCTCCCGTTCCTGAAGCAGTGTTATGTCCTCCAGCGGGTTGCCGTCCACCACTATCAGGTCGGCCAGCTTGCCCGGCTCCAGCGTCCCCAAATCCCGCTCCAGCCCGCAGCAGGCGGCGGCGGTACGGGTTCCGGCGGCTAGGGCCTGCATCGGCGTCATTCCGGCGTCGGCCAGCATCTCCAGTTCTTGGGCGTTGTTGCCGTGAACCCAGCCCCCGGCATCGGTTCCGGCCACCACCCGCACGCCCAGCCGCATGGCCTGCTGCACCGTTTCGATATGATGCTGCCGGAAGGCCCGCGCTTCTATCTGGGCCACCGGATTGCCTTCGGCGGAATGGAAGGCGAACACGGTCAGGGTTGGCACCAGAGTAATGTCCTTGTCGGCCATCATCCGCAGCAGATCGGGGTCGGTGTCGAGATAACAGCCGTGTTCGATGGAATCCACGCCGGCTTCGACCGCCGTGCGCAGGCCCGGCCCGCCGACGGCATGGCAGGCCACGCGGCGGCCTTGGGCGTGGGACTCGCTGACCAGCGCCCGCAGTTCGTCGAGGCCGTAGGCTGCGTCGGTTCCCAGGTGAGTGGCCCGCCCGAACCCGGTCTGAAAGACCTTTATCAGGTCTGCGCCCACACGGGCATTCTCCCGCACTGCGGCGCGAATCTCGCCGGCCCCGTCCGCCACGCCGTAGGGTATGTTGGGGTCGGGCATAGAGTAGCGCCTGTGACCGGACATTGTAGGCCGGTCCTGCACGCTGTGGGTTGGGCCCAGCGGGCCGGCGGCCACCAGCAGACGCGGCCCGGCCACCAGCCCCTGCTCCACTGCCGCCTTGAACCCGGCGTCCAGCCAGCCGCAATCGCGGACGGTGGTGTAGCCCGATTGCAGGGTATCCTCCATCACCCGGGCGATGCGCACCGTCCGCGTGCTGCGCGGCTCGGTCATCCCCCAGCGGCTCAGCAGGTCATAGGTGAAGGATGCCAGATGGTCGTGGCAGTCAATAAGACCGGGGATTAT
The DNA here is from genome assembly GCA_965213725.1 of Dehalococcoidia bacterium. GTDB lineage: Bacteria > Chloroflexota > Dehalococcoidia > Lucifugimonadales > UBA3495 > VXOI01. The sequence continues at coordinate 12,465 of OZ243924.1, read as the reverse complement.
CGTATGGCCGGTGGCGTCAATTTCCTGAGTTCCTTCCGGCGCGGTCACTGCCGCCCGCGGCCCGGCGGCTACGATGCGCCCGTCGCCACCGACTAGGACGGCGGAATCGGCCACCGGTGCGCCGCCTGCGCCGTCAATGAGGGTTCCGCCTGTCAATGTCAGCATCACCTTGCCCCCTGATATCATAACCGGGATAATGCCCTTGCAAGTGAATCCCGTCAAGGGCTAGTCAGGGGAAAAGGGGACAAAATTCTCTTCGGGTTTAGCGGGAAGACGGGGCTGAGGGGGATTACCGGGCGCAGGGGCGGATGGTTTTCAATGTTTATTCCAAAATAGAGGAGCGCTGAAATGGAACGAGAATACATCAACCCGACCGAGCTGGCCCCGCCGCCGGCCGGTTTGTACAACCACGTGGTCAAGGTTGGCGGCACCGTCTACATATCCGGCCAAGTGCCGCGCGGGCTGGATGGCAAAGCGGCGCATCCGGGCGACCCTGCCGCTCAAATCCGGCAGGTGTGGGCCAATCTGGAGGCCGCAATAAAGGCCGCCGGAGGCACCTTGCAAGACATCGTGAAGACCACCACCTATGTGGTGGGCGCGGAGAACCTAGCCAAAATCCGCGAGGCCCGGATGACGATTCTGCCGGAGCAGGGCCGCCCGACCAGCACCACCGTAGTGGTGGCCGGCCTGGCGGACCCGGACTTTCTGGTGGAAGTGGAAGCCGTCGCCGAATTAGGGTAGAGGCGCGCCTTTACAGCGCCTGCCAGTAGCGGCGGCCCTCGGCGCGGACGATGCGGCCGAAGCCGGGGGCGGCGAGGTGGACGGCGGCCACCGGGATGCCTTCCTGCTCCAGGCGGTTCATTATGTCGCGGCGGGTGATGCGGGTCTGCTCCGGGTCTATGTCGGCGCGGGAGACCCAATCGGTGTTTTCTATCTGCACCGTGTTGTGAAGCACGTCGCCGAGCACCAGCCCCCGCTCGCCCTGGGAAGAGATCATTATGCTCATGTGGCCGGGCGTATGGCCCGGCGTGGGCAGCATGGTCAGCTCGCCAGTGAGTTGATGCTCGCCGTCCATAAGCTCCAGCACGCCCAGGGCCTCCAAGGGCCAGACGCAATCGGGGGCGTTGGGAAAGCGGGCCTCAATCAGCTCCGGGTCGTGGCAGGCTTCCCAGTCCTTGGCGCTGACGTAGTAGCGGGCGTTGGGGAAAGTGGGGACGTACTCCCCGTCCTGGGAGGTGACGTTCCAGCCAATGTGGTCCCGGTGGGCATGGGTCATCACCACCATATCCACGTCCTCGGGGCGCAGGCCGTGGGCGGCGAAGTCGTTGAGCAGCTCGCCCCAAGGGGTTTCCGGGGTCGGTTTGGGGCCTAGCCCGGTGTCCACCGCGATAGTGCGGCCCTCGGAACGGATGACGAAGCAGGCGAGGTTGAAGCGCACGCCGCCGCTGGGGCTGAGGTGGCTTTCGTGCCCGTGCCAGTCCTCGCCGGGGATGGCGGGGAAGAAGTTGCAGAGATCAAACTCCAACAGCCCGTCGGAAAGGGAAGTAAGCTCGACGTTGCCGATGTTCAGCTTGTTGCCGGGCATCTCGGGCCTCCTGACGTTTCGGGATGACCGCCCGATTATAGAATGCCGGTTGCGGGGTGGCAATTGAGACCGGGGAGCGCTGGGAATTACGGAGCGGGGGCTTTCACCTCCCGCCCCACGAAAACGGGGACGGGAGCCAACCCTCTCCCCGAGACAGGGATTCCATCGCCAACCGCCTAACTCCCAGGCATAAAGCTGCGGGCGCGCGCCGGCTCCGGGTCTGTCACCGTGCCGACGCCGACATCAGGACGTTCACATCCTTCACTTCTATGTTGGACACCAGCATGACCAGTTCCTCCAGGCGGCGCACCTCGAACTCTATGAAGTCGTCTTCCACCACCATATAGCGGGAAACCACTTCCAGAATTTCCCGTTTCATCTGCTGCATCATGTCCGGCGCCAGCTCGATGCGATCCTGGATGAGAACCAACCCCAGCCGCTGCCGGGCAATCTCGCTGGAACTCTGGGTATTCCTGCCGGAAAGCCCGAACAGCCGACGCAACAGTTCACGCATGGGAGTAAGCCCTCCCTTTGATACCCATGATGTCCCGCAGCTTGTTGAACATTCCGGGACGGGGCGAAATTTCAACCATCGGAACTTCTTCACCGTCTATCCGCGCTGCGATGCGTTGGAAGGCCGGGCCTGCGGTGGATCGGGAATCGTGCACCACCGGCACCCCGCGATTGGCCGCGGATATGGTGCGTTCATCCGCCGGGACGAGGCCGATGACCTCGATCGCCAGCAGCGATTCCACATCCCTTTGATTCATCATATCTCCCCGGCGGACCATATCAGCAGAGATGCGGTTGATGACGAGCCGCGGCCGGTGCATCTCTGACGCTTCCAGCAGGCCGATAACCCGGTCGGCGTCGCGGATGGCTGCAACTTCCGGGGTGGTGACGATTATTGCTTCCTGAGCGGCGGCGGTCGCATTCTTGAATCCCTGTTCTATGCCTGCCGGGCAGTCAATCAGGATGTAGTCGTACTCGCGCTCCAGCCCGGCGCACAGTTCCCGGAGTTGGGCGGGCTGTATGCTGTCCTTGTCCCGGGTCTGCGCTGCGGGAATCAGGTACAACTCCAGCCCGTGCTTGTCCTGAATCATCGCTTGGCGTATCCGGCATTTGCCCTCGATGACGTTCACCAAGTCGTAGACAATGCGGTTTTCCAGGCCCATGATTACGTCGAGATTGCGCAGGCCAATGTCCGTGTCTATGACCACCACGCGGTGGCCTCGCATGGCCAGGGCGGCGCCGATGTTGGCGGTGGTAGTGGTCTTCCCGACGCCGCCTTTGCCGGAGGTGATGACGATAGTTCTACCCGTCATAAGGTACCCCTTTTGTGTATCTGGCGAAACGCCCGGCGAATGGCGCTATGCAGATTATTCCCCGCCGCGTGTAGGCAATGGTTGTCTGCCCGGTTTCGGCGTCTTTGCCGCGCTTCCTGCCTCTGCGGTTTTTCCCGGTTGCCGGAATGGCCGCCTCACAGTTGCCGATGCGAATGCGGGGAGACGCGATTTCCAAGGCGATGATCGCGGCCTTGTTGTCGCCCGACGCCCCGGCGTGAGGCAGCCCCTTAAGCGCGCCCATAACCACTATGTCGCCGTCAGCCCTAATCTCCGAGCCTGGGTTAACGTCCCCAAGCACGACCACGTCTCCATAGTGATGAAGGGACTCCCCGGAACGGAAAGTGCTTCGAATTAGCATCGCTTGGGTGCGGTTGCGCTCGCTGCCGCGAGCGAGATCCGTGAGGGTGCGGTTGAGCGCATCCATCCTGGCCGATGACCGTCTGGCTGCAAATCGCCAGGGGTATTGCTGCGCCGCTTCCTTCTGATATTCCTCAGGCGGGCATTCCTCAGGCTCAAGGATGTAGTCCCCAGTGGCCGACACGAAGCGCGAGATTTTCAGCCCTGAATTTTCCTCGAAGACCCTGCGGATGACCGCCTTTTCCTCGGCGGCGAGGCTGCGCCTCCCGGTGTTGACGCTTACCCCGCCCTCTGAAAACAGCGCTCGCCTCCCGGACAACTGTTTAGCCAGCTCCCAAGCCACTACGTCCATCGGAGCGTCTTCGTCTATGATGAAAGAGATGCCGCTCCCGCGCCCGGCAATGTTCACGGCCCGGCGCCTTGAGGACAAGCCCGCCCCGTTTGGCCGGCCGACTGCAATATGTGGAGACTCGGATACAACCACGGCGCACCCCGTTACGGGTTATGTAACCTCGGTTATATCAGCCCAGGCCCAAATGAAACAACGATTTCGCAGACATTTTTTGAGAGATTTTTTATATTATGTGAAATTGACGAGTCCCACAATCAGGCCGCGCTTTCTCAGAGGCGCGGCCTGTATCAAAAAATTGAACCCCACGGGTCTGCGGCGGGGTCTAGTCGCGGGTTCCGAAGAGGGCAACGGAGCAGGTGAAAGAGCCGGGGCGTCCGCCCAGGTTGTGGGTCAGGCCCAAGTCGGCTTTCTGGAGCTGACGCGCTCCGGCCTTGCCCTGGAGCTGCTTGTAGACCTCGTAAATCATACGGATGCCGCTGGCGCCGATGGGGTGGCCGAAGCACTTCAAGCCGCCATCGGTGTTCACCGGGAGGTCGCCCTCCAGGGTGAAAGTGCCAGCCTCCACGTCGGCGCTGGCCCGGCCGCGGGGGCTGAACCCCAGATCTTCGTAGATAATCAGCTCGGTGATGGTGAAGCAGTCATGCACCATCGCCAAGTCAATTTCCCGGCGCGGGTCGCTGATGCCCGCTTCCTGATAGGCCGACTGGCTGGCCCGCACCGACTCGGGGAAGTGGGTGAAGTCCCAGTCGTTGCGCATGATGCCGAAGGCGCCCACGGACAGCCCCAGCCCTTTGACCAGTATGTAGTCATCGCGGAAGGTTCTGGCTATTTCCGGCGTGGTGATGATGGCGGCAGCGGCGCCGTCGCTGACCCCGCAGCAGTCGAAAAGCCCCAGGGGCCAAGCCACCATCGGCGCGTTGGCGACCTGTTCGGCGCTGACTTCCCGCTGGAAGTGGGCCTTGGGGCTCATGGTGCCGTTATGGTGATTCTTGGAAGCGATTTGAGCCAAGGTCTGCTTGCCTTCCTCGAAGGGAATGCCGTACTCGTGGAAGTAGCGGGTTGCGGCCAACGCGAACTGCGAGGGCGGCGGAACCGGCGGGTTGACGTCGGAGCCGGGGGCTTCCGGCACCGCCAAGCCGGAAAAGCCGGAGTCCTTCAGCTTCTCGACGCCCAAGGCCAGCACGATGTCGTACACCCCGGCGGCCACGGCGTAGCAAGCGTTGCGGAAGGCGTCGGTAGCGGTGGCGCAGGCGTTCTCCACGCGGGAGATGGGAATATAGTCCAGCTTCAGCGCGTCGGCCAGCGGCTGCCCGGTGCGAAAGGAAGACACGGTGCCCAGCCAGGCCGCCTGAATGTCTTTGCCCTCTATGCCGGCGTCTTCGTATGCCTCATAGGCCGCTTCCACCATCAGGTCCGCGGAACTGGCGTCCCACCGCTCGCCAAACTTGGTGCAGCCCATGCCGATGATGGCAACCCGGTCTTTGATTCCGCTCATAGTCAACCTCTCCGAGTTGGCTTTATTCGCCGAGTATATTGCTCAGGTGCCGCCGCAGGTCGCCTTCCACGGCGCTTTTCCCGCCAATGGTATTGTCATAGAAAATGACACGGTATCCGCTAATATCGAAGGGAAGGTTAGTTCCGCGTTCAGCCAAGAGAATTACGGGTTTCTTCAAGGCGTGGGAATAGCCGAGTTCATAAAATACATTGGGGTTAGCAGGCGTCACATCGGCTATGACGACGTAAGACTCATCCAGACCTTGAAGAATATCCTGTAATATAGCACCGGGCCGGTAAATGTCCGAAGCGCGGTGAGCATTGACTTCCAAGCCCTCGCATACGGGCCTGATCACCTCATCGTAGAGTTTGTTGAACTGCTCAGTGAACTGCATCACGACGAACGCAAAATAAGCCTGGGTTGACACTTCAACGGCGGAAAATCTTATGGGCCTGCCGCCATGGGCATATAAGCCCAACTGCTCTCGGTTCAACGGAGCGGCTAGAATGTGATCCAGCACTTTGATTCCGTCAACATTGAGTGTAAGTCGCTGCCCTTCCAATCCCACCTCAACGCCATAAGGATGGTTGCCTCGAAGGTTGGCCGACACTCCCGCCTGGCTTAGGATACGGAAGCCAAGGCCGGGTACACGCTCTGATAAACGATAGGCTGAACCAGCGCCGCTTAGCCCAACGAAAATGCCTCTGGATTCAGGGGAGCTAAAGCCCAGCGTGATTTGCGCGGAACTCCCGCTGGGATCCTCCGGAAGGGTAATAACAGCTTTCACCTTTCCATTAGCGAATCTGACGCCGCTTGACGCGATGCCTTGTGGAATCGATATGCTTTCAGGCACAGAGGAATCTTCTCTGCCCACAAATGAAATGTAATCCGCCTGTTGTTCCCAGATTCCCTCAATTGGAGCCCAGTTGGTTATCCTTTTCGTCTCTGAAGTAGCGATCATATGTTCACTCAGCTTGAGTGGCTTAACTCGCCACAACCCTGCGGGGGACTGCCTTCCAGTAGTAGTTGTGAATGCCGTTGACCACGCGGAGCTTGCGGAAGCTCATTTCCACCGGCAGACCGACTTGAATTTCATCCAGTTCGCGGTCGGTTACCATGCACAGGGCGCGGCCCCCGCCGTCGAAGTCCACCACCGCAATGACCAGCGGCGTGTCGGTGGTTCCGGCCAGGTAGTCCATGGAATAGGTGAACACCCTGCCGGGCCGATCACTCAATCTCAGGGGGGTGGAATCGTCCCGGGTTTGGCATTTTACGCAGACCCGCTGCGGGGGATACTGAACGAAGCCGCACTGATTGCAGGCCGCGCCGTAGAACCGGATGTTGCGGTCGCCCTCCCGCCACAGCGCCGACACCGACGGCGACTGCGCTTGCGGGCGGCGCGAGGCGGCGTCGGTGAGCCACACGTCGCGCCACCGGGCATAGGTTTCGTAGCTGTCCAGCGTCCGGCCGGAGTTGAGATAGCCGCTGACGCCGCTGCTGGCCCGCCCGTTCCCGGCCAACGCCGTGGCGCGGAAACCGATAACGTCGCTGCCGTCGCCGTATGACGCGGCGACGATAAGCTGCCCCGGCGCGGCGTCCTCCAGGGCCGAGGCCAGCAGCATGGGAACAAAGGCCGCGCCGGTGTTGCCGAGGCGTCCGAACATGGCATCCTGCGCCTGCTCCGGGGCGAAGCCCAACTGCCGCGCCAACTGGGCATGGCGGCGTCCGTCCGGGGCATAGAGGGCCAGCTTGCCTACGTCGCGCGCCGATATGCCCTGCCGTTCCATATATCCGGCGATGGCGTCGCCCAGGATGCGCTCCAACCCTTCCTCGATGGCGAAGCGGTCTTCCCAAGACCGCACGAAGGGGTCGCCCGCGCTGCGCCATACGTCCATCATATTTTCGGAGATGGTGTATGAGCCTTCATATTCGGCTATGACGCCATCGCGGGAAACGATGAAGGCGGCGGCGCCGTCGCCGGAATTGCGTTCGGCCTCGCCCCTGGGCGCGCCCTGCCGGTTATCGCTGGCGATGACCAGCACCTGGCCGGCGGAGCCTGCGGCCACGGAGTCCAGAGCCTGCTTCAGCGCGGTGGTTCCGGCGCGCAGCACGTCGGTTATGTCTGCGGTGAAGATGTCGCGGCGCAGGTCGAGGGCCGTGGCAATGATTGAGGCGCAGCCTTTCTCGGCGTAGGGGGGCGTGGTTGTGGCGAAGAGCAGCCCGTCCACCTGCTGGCGGTCGCGCCCGGCAAGGCAGTCGAGGCCCGCCGCCGCCGCCATGCTGACGCTGTCTTCGTCGAAGTTGGCTACCGCCCGCTCCGCCTGCGAGTTCCAGCCGTCGGTGTCGGCTCCCAGACGATAGCGGGGGACATAGGCCCCAAAGGCCGCAATTCCAGCCACAAAGACCCTCCCCGAACAGGATGGGGCAATGCTATCAGGAAGGGAATTTGAGTGTCAACGCAGGGCTTGACCGGGCTGAATTGTGAACCTTTCGTTGGGGGCCGGTTCAGTGGCTGGAAGCTCGGCGTGGCTGTTTCCGCTCAATCCGCTCCCGCTTGGCCGGGCATTCTGCGCTGAGCGTCACGGCGCAAAATTGCGCGCCCGCAAACTAGGGAAAGATAGAGCAACCCTGGGCGCAGCCGCTCGACCGGCAATAAATCGGGCTTCACGATAGGTCAGAATCCGCGCCATCCTGGCAGAGCGGCCGCCTGCCGGATCCACGCCCCCAGCCGTTCCTCTTCCAATTTGTCCTCATAGATGTCGATCCAGCGCGAGTCTTTGTCCTTGCCCGAACCGGGCGGAACAGGTTGCAATGACGCTCCTTGGAAGAAAGTGACTTTGATGTAGCGGGTGAAGACGTGAAAACTCAGGAACCACCCTTGGCCCTCGATGCCATAGAAGGGGGAGTTCCACCTCACGGCCTTGCGCACGTCAGGCACGGTGCGCACGATGAGACTGTCGATGCGGCGCCCGGCTTCGCTCTTCCAACCCGGCATGGCCGCGATATAGGTCTGCACAGGAGCGTCACCGTCTCCTTTCGGAATCTGGGGGTTGCCCCCGGAGAGAAGCCCCACCTCGCCGTCGGCATTTGTGGGAGGTTTCATAGAGACCTTTGTTGTCCTCCTAGTCTGTCTTGTCCGCCATTGCGCTCGCTCCAAAACGCGCTTCCCGCGGCTGACAAGGAGTCATGGACTCAGAACGGACGGGCGATGAAAGCGTGCCGACTACAGCTCAAACTCCTTGACGTCCTCGGCCACCGTCAATTTGGCGCCGGTTAGCTGCTGCACTTCTTCGGGGCTCCAGCCGGGGGCCACTTCTTTCAGGAGCAGGCCGTCGGCAGTGCGCTCGATTACGGCCAGGTCGGTCACTATCAGGTAGACGCAGCCTTGGCCGGTTACCGGGAAGGTGCATTCTTCTACGATTTTGGGGTTGTTCTGCCGGTCAGTGTGTTCCATGGCCACGATGACGCCGCTGGCTCCGGCGGCCAGGTCCATGGCGCCGCCCACGTTGCCTACGCCGCGCTGGGGCAGCATCCAGTTAGCCAAGTCGCCCTTGACCGATACCTGATGCGAACCCAGCACGGTCACGTCTACATGGCCGCCGCGAATCATGGCGAAGGCTTGGGCCGAGTCGAAGAAAGACATCCCCGGCACCGATTCCAAGAACTGGCCTCCGGCGTTAATCAGGTCAATGTCCTCCGCGCCCTCCTCGGCCAAGGGGCCGCAGTTCAGGATGCCGCTCTCGCTGTGGTAGAACACCGTCCGGCCCTCCGGCACGAAGCTGGACACCAGCGTCGGGATGCCGATACCCAAGTTCACGTAGGCCCCGTCGGGCAGTTCCTTAGCCACCCGCATGGCGATGATTTCCCGGGGCAGCCTTTCCTTGTCAGCTAACGATTCCATTGGCGCACCTGTCAGGAGGAGGCTTAATTGGGCCTAAGTTAACAGTTCGGGCCGCCTTCGGTCAACGCGCGCGGCTGCTCTTCCGCGCCGTAATCGCCATCGGGGTGGTCGGCCACGCCCAACTTCCAATAGCCCCGGGTGACCATCAGCTTCGGGGGCAGGCCCGCCTCGTTTATGAGATGGCTGCGGATGCGGCGCATCGCGCCCGACTCTAGGGCCATCCAGACGTATGTCCGGCCGGCCGGGAAGTCCAGCGACCGGACGGCATCTTCCAGCGCCGTTCCGGGGGGCCGCCGGGGCGGGTTCCGGTACAGCCATTGCGGCAGCCCGTCGGCCACGCCGGGCAACGGGCGGCGCTCGGCCGCGTCTTCCACCTCAAAAATGGCCTCGCTGCGCCGGTGGGGAGGCAATGCCTGCAATACCTGAACCGCCGCAGGAATGCCGGTGTCGTCGGCCATCACCAGGTAGCGGTCGCCGTCCTGGGGCGGTTCCCAGCCGCCGCGGGGGCCGGCCACTATGATGCGCTGGCCCGACCGGGCCCGGCGCAGCCACTGGGACGCCGGGCTGTCGCCGTGCTCCAGCATCTCCACCTCCAGTTCCAGGCGCTCGGCGTTGAACCGCAGGGGTGTATAGGTGCGGAGGAAAGGCGGCGTTACCCCTTCGGCGAACACGGGGCGTCTCCCGGAGTACCCCAAGGGCTGCGGCACCTCCGTCTCGCCGGGCGGAGGCAGAATCAGCTTGACGTGGGCCCCGGGGCCGGCCGGCATAAAGCCGGTCAGTTTCGGCCCGTGCAGCAGCAGGTTCGCCACCCGCGGGGTGAGCCGTTCAATCTTCTGTATTACCACAGGATAACGGGGAGGCAGATGCTGGGGTGTTTCTTGAGCAGAGTAGTCCATAGCTGACCTCAATGCAAATTTATACAGTATGTATTACTTAATAGTACATCTTGACGGATATTATTTTAAGTGTCTAGACTTATTATGATACACAGAAGGCACACTCATAGATTTAGGGGTAATGCTATGCTAACGGCAGGGATCTGGCGAGCAATCGGGGCACTGGCGGTGATAGCCGCGTTGCTGGCGGTGGTGGCGTGCGGGCCTTCCGCAGAGGATGAGAGCGGGGCGCAGCCCACGGCGACGTCCCCCACGGCGACCGCCATTCCCACGCCGACCACACCACCCACGCCCACCCCGGAGCCTACGGCCACCCCGGAGCCTACCGCCACTCCGACCCCCGCGCCTCCGCCGGAAGTCGCCATCACCCACTACTCAGGCACTGACACGGTGCCGGTGAATCCTGAAACGGTGGTTGTCGCCGATCTGGCGGTGTTGGCGTCGCTCAATGACTTGGGCGTGGAAGTTGACGCGCTTGCCGGATTGGGAATCCCCGTGCCGGACGAATACGACGCGGTGGTGAACAACCCGGACTATGACCCCATCGGCACAGTCTGGGAGCCGGATTACGAGGCGATTAACGCCCTGGAGCCGGACTTGATAATCGTTGCCAGCCGCTCATCGGCCAGATACCCGGATATGTCGGAGATTGCGCCGACGGTGGATCTCACCGTGGAGTGGGGGGCCGAGTATATGGACAATTTCCAGGAACAGCACCGCTCGATGGGCAAAATCTTTGGCGTCGAGGATCAGGTTGAGGAGCGGCTGGCCGAGCTGGAGCAGGCCATAGCCCAGGTATCCGCGCAAACCGCCGACGCCGGCAAGGCGCTGATCTTGCTGACTACCGGCGCTGAGGTTTCGGCCTACGGGCCCGGTTCCCGGTTCGGTTTCGTTCATGACCTGTTCGGTTACGCCCCGGCTGATCCGGGACTGGAGCGCGAGGCCACCCACGGTGACGTAGTATCCTTTGAGTACATCCTGGAGATGGCGCCGGACGTTCTGTTCGTCATTGACCGGGCCGCGGCCATCGGCGGGGAAGGCGAAGCGGCCCGGGAGGTGCTGGACAACGAACTGGTGGCCCAGACCCCGGCTTGGCAGAACGGGCGCGTGGTGTATGTGGACGACTTCGCTTGGTATATCATCACTGCGTCGCTGCCGGGGTATTTCCAGATCGTCGAAGACATTGCCTCGGGCCTTCCCTAGCCCCGATGATTTCCAGCCCGGAGAAACTGCGGCCGGGCCGGGCCGGCCGCAGTCGTGAATTCCTCTGGCTGGGGCTGGCCTTGGCCGTTCTGGCGGCAGTGTCCGCCGGTTCTCTTTTCGTCGGGGTCAGCGACATCGGCGTCGCCGACGTGCTGCGGGGGGATCCGTCGCGGATGCTCCCCTTTGTGGAGAGCCGGGTGCCGCGTCTGGCGGCGATACTGCTGTCCGGCTCCGCCATGGGCGTGGCGGGGCTCATCATGCAAAGCCTGACGCGAAACCGGTTCGTGGCCCCCACTACCGCCGGCACGGTGGACGCCGCTGCGCTGGGGCTGCTAGTAGCCAGCGTCTGGTTCGCCGGGGCCCCGGTTTTCGCCAAAATGAGCATCGCGGTGGCTTTCGCTCTGGCGGGAACGGCGCTGTTCCTAGCCCTGTTGCAGCGGCTCCGCTATGCCGACATCATCATCGTGCCGCTCATCGGCATTATGCTGGGCGGCGTAATTCAGGCTGCCGCCACCTTTCTCGCCCTGCGCTTTGACCTGCTGCAATCCCTGAGCGCTTGGACTAACGGCGATTTCTCAGGAATTTTGCGCGGCCGCTATGAACTGCTTTATCTGGTGGGCGCTCTGACCGTCGTCGCCTATCTGTTCGCCAACCGTTTCACCCTAGCGGGAATGGGCCGGGACGTGGCGGTGAATCTGGGCGTGAATTACGAACTTGTGCTGTACGGCGGGATGGCTCTGGCAGCCTCGGTCACCGCCGTGGTGGTGGTGGTAGTCGGGGAGATACCCTTTCTGGGGCTGGTGGTTCCCAATCTGGTGACCATGGTCATGGGCGACAATCTGCGCCGGGTGCTGCCGGCCACGGCCATTGGCGGCGCCTCTCTGGTGTTGGCGTGCGACATCCTGAGCCGCACTATCCGCTATCCCTATGAAGTGCCGGTAGGAACCATTGTCGGCGTGGGGGGAGGGGTGATTTTCCTGCTGTTCTTGCTGCGGAGCCGTTCCAGTGGCGGTTAAGGAGAGGGCGGCATCCGCGTCGGCCGGCCGGGCCCGGGGGCTGGAACTCCGCCGCCCGGTCCTGATTCTGTCGGCGCTGGGGGCGTTGACCGCCGGGATTGTCGCTCTTTTCATGAGCTATGACCTGAAGGGATCCCTCGATTTCGCGCTGGAACTGCGGGGCCGCAAAGTGGGCGGGATGGCGCTGGTGGGGTTATCCGTCGCCTATGCGTCGGTGCTGTTCCACACCGTCACCCACAACCGGATCCTAACCCCGAATCTTATGGGGTTCGATGCCCTGTACGTCCTGATTCAGACCGTTGCGGTCTTTATGT